>MKSR01000048.1 GCA_001898145.1 Dyadobacter sp. 50-39 | reverse complement strand
AATAGGCAAGATAGTTTTCCCACCCTCAGTTCTTCCTAAAAGAATATTTTTGATGGCTTCTGAGGTGACCTCTTTATTCGCCTCAATCAAGGATCGCTTTGCTTCATAAATTTTGGAAGTTAGCGTATCCAAGTAGGCATTCAGTGTTTTGGTATCCTCCTTGTTCCCTGTCGCCCGACCCGCGCCCACGCTCCACTTGGATGGATGCCAAATTCTTTTTGTAGAGATGTCCTTGGGGATGCCGTTGACGGTGACTCGGCAATAGACATAGCGCATTCCACCCGCTAATTCTGGTTTGGGCTTTTTCAAAAAGAAAATCAACCCGAAGCTTGTTTCCAACATAGTAAAAAATGTTTAAGATGAACAAAAATCGAATTGTTACAATTGAAAGTAAAGATGTTTAGTGCGTAAACATCTTTTGATCAGCCAGTTAGCAGGTATAATATGGAAGTTTTTGTTCAGTTTTGCCACTTCCACGATACCCTACATTTTCATTGGGATTTCTTGCATTTTTTGGTAGGTCCCAAAAACGCAAAAAACCCCGTTTAAAGCGTTTAAACGGGGTTTTTGAATGTTTTGACATCATGTCCTGCAGAGAGAGAGGGATTCGAACCCCCGGACCTGTTACAGTCAACGGTTTTCAAGACCGTCGCAATCGACCACTCTGCCATCTCTCTATCTGATTCGCCGTACGCGATTCATGGTGCAAAGGTACAATTAGTATCGATAAGCGCAAGAAATTTTTGAATATTTTATTGTGAATAATGGTAAGTCGTTCATTCAGAATGTGCAATGGATATGGGTTGTAGTAAGAGGGCGAACATTGGTTTTTTTCTAAGAGATTAACTGGAAACCCCAGGCGTCCGAATCGCAGAGCATGCGTACCTGGGAAGCGTATCTATCCTCGGAAATGGTGGTTGCGGATGCGACGCGGATGTCGGAGAAGCCCGGGTAAGCCCGCTCGGCGTTCGCGATGGCACCTGCCCCATCTGGGGCGGCTGCAAGCTCGTAGAACATGGTGCATCGGTAGTTCAGGCCATCCGGGCCTTTTCCGATGAATTGAAATTGGAGGTACTGCATGGACGATGAGGTTATGTGCCTCAAAATACCGAATGTTTTGTGAAACGCATGCTCTATTGAGTCTTCGGCAGCATTGGGCTTTGGTACGGTTTTTGCCGCTTGGCTGTCAATCCACCTATTAAACCACTTCAAATTTAAAAACCATGAGAAAAATTTCTTTGCTCGTTCTTCTGTCGGTGTTCAGCAGTGCGGCATTTGCGCAGTCATTTTCCATCGGCCCGAAAGCAGGGATCAACATCAGCAACTATACCGGAAGCGATATCGAGTCGGATGCCCGCGTGGGTTACCATTTGGGTGGGATCATGAACTTCGGAATAGGGCAGGTGTTTTCGATTCAGCCGGAGGTGCTTTTTTCAACGCAGGGTGCCAAAATCGACAATATGGGCAAAAAGGAATTTAAGACGTCCTACGTTTCGGTGCCGGTGATGTTGAAGTTCAGGGCCAAAGGCGGATTTTATTTCGAATTCGGGCCGCAGGCTTCGTTTAAGACCGGTGAGGACATTCCCGATCAGACGATCGATCATTTTGCGAAGAACCTCGACCTGGCGGGCGCTGTCGGACTGGGTTATCAGGCCAACTTCGGCTTGGGTATTGGTGCGCGCTACATCGCGGGATTTTCCAAAGTGGGTGATTTTGACCAGAGTGCAGCCATGAATCCCGATTTCAAGAACAGCGTAATCCAGTTCAGTTTGTTCTTCGCGATTCCCGCACACAAGTAACGATCGCATTAAACGATCGCATTATCAGATCACGAAAGAGTTTTCAAGGCAGGGGCAACTCTGCCTTTTTCATTTGCAAACTCAGGACGACAGGCCGATTTGCCGGAGAAACTGCTCGCGATAGTTGCTGCCGATCGGTATCTCGGCATCTTGAATAAACACCCGGTTTCCCTCGATGTGGTCTATTTTGGATTTATTGACGATAAATGACCGGTGAATGCGCAGGAATCTGGACTTGGGCAAAAGCTCTTCAAAGCCCGAAAAGGTCATGGCGGGCAGCAGCGTATGCTGGGTAGTTTGCACTTTGGTGTAATTCCCGTTGGCTTCGGCATACAGAAGGTCGTCGTGCATCACCTTATAGATTTTCCCGTCGGCTTTAAGAAAAACAAATTCATCTTCTTTTGATTCTCCGGTGTCGATGGGTGCTGGTACGGGCGGTTTTAGTTTTTCTATGGCTTTGTCCACAGCAACAATGAATCGTTCCAGCGAAAACGGTTTGAGCAGGTAATCGCAAGCTGCCAGGTCGAATGCATCGACGGCGTATTCTTTGTAGGCGGTCGTGAAAATGATTTGCGGCGGCGTTTTAAGCGTTTTGAGAAATGAGATTCCGTCCATGACGGGCATATTGATATCCAGAAATACGAGATCCACTTTTTGCTGCATGAATATCGCGCGTGCTTCCAGCGCACTACCGCATTCGCCCGCCACGCGGAGGTAGGGCAAGTGGGCGCAATAGGTGCGTATGATGTCCCGCGCGATGGGCTCGTCGTCGACGATCAGGCAGTCGATAGGCGTCATATTATCGGAGGTTCAGGCGTAAATGGACGGTATAGGAAGTTTCTTCATTTTCAATCGTCAGGTCATGCTGGCGCGGGTACAGCAGTTGCAGCCGCTTCTTCACATTTGCAAGACCAAAACCGCTATGCTTTTCAACCGTTCGCTCACTGGCGGCGATCCGGTCGTGTGAATTTTTAAGGTAAAAAAAAATGGAATTGCCCCACACTTTCAGCCGTATCTCTATAAAAACTTTGGGTTCCGCAGTGTTTTTGGAATGTTTGAATGCATTCTCGATGAATACAATGAGCAGCATCGGCGCAATGCGGATATCGGTTCCGGTTATTTCTTCAATGTCTGTTGTCAGTTCCAGCCTGTCGCCGATCCGAAGCTGCTCGAAGTCGATGTAGTTGTGAATATAGGTCAGTTCCTCTTTCAGCGGCACGTAGGTTTCGTTCGCTTCGTAAACCGAATACCTCAGTAAATCAGATAGTTTCAGGATCAGCGGCGGGATTTTCTCGTGCTGGGTAATCGAGAGGCCGTACATATTATTTAAGGTGTTGAACAAAAAATGCGGGCTCAGCTGGGATTGCAGCAAATGGAGCTCGCTCTGGCTCTGGGCGGCCTGGGTTTTGGCGGCTTCAAGTTCCTTTTGCGTACTCATCCTGAACAACTTGACCAGCGCCCCGGTACAAAGTCCGATCATCAGGAATGGTATCCAGTAGAGGAGCAGGTTAATGCCCCGGAATGTTTCAAACTGAAAGTCGGCATGGATAAAAAGCCACACAAAACAGACTGCTATCGTGATCGCCAGCCCGTTCAAAACGTTTTTGGGTATCTCGCGCTGCCTGGCCGACCAGATAATCGCCAAATGCCGGCCGATGTAAATGCATCCGAAAAGCACGAGCGTCGCCGCTGTGGCCAGTGCTTCGTCGTGCGCTGCGCCAATGGTATTGAGATAGGTATCTATTCCAAAAAAAACGGGTACGCAGGCAGCTGCCGTAAGCACCACGTAGATGCCGGTTTGGGCCGCTTCCTTATTGTCGATGTTCAAAATGCTTTTCATGGGTTTGCTCGGTTCATACCTTTATGCTGCCCGCAAAAATGCCTTCCAAAGAGGAGAATGCGACAGTAAGCGGCTATAACGGCCCGATTTGCTGATAGAAAGCCGCTGTGCCGGGCCGAAACGGTTCGTCAGCCGCAAACCGGTTTCCGTCACGGTTCCGGGAAGTTACAACACATTTATTTCGCGGGGTTACCAGGCCGGGTAATATTTGCCTCATCACTCGACCATAATGTAACAGCCATGAAAACGCTTTTGATCATCCTCACATTCTGCCTGATCGGCCTGACATCACTCGCCCAGACAGGGAATACGATCTCAGGGACCGTAAAAGACACCCAAAATACCACTTTACCCGGTGCAACCGTCCGGTTGCTGAAAGCCGCCGACTCCACGCTCGTTACCGGCGAAGTGACAGATGCGAACGGAAATTTTCGATTTGCCAACCTTGAAAACAATGCCTATATACTGGCCGTCAGCGCAATGGGTCAGAAGGATTTTACAACTGCGGCCCTCACCATCGATGCCGGTCATCCGGGCATTGCCTTACCTGCCATCATACTGCTGCCGGCTAAAAGCATCGAATTGAATGAGGTGACGGTAAAAGCTAACAGGCCTTTAATAGAACAGGAAATAGACCGTACGATTGTAAATGTGGGATCGATGATCGGCAGCGCGACCAGCAACACATTCGATGTGCTGAGCAAGACGCCGGGGGTGAGCGTGAATGCCAATGGTGAGATCAGCCTGAACGGAAGGGGCGGGGTGATGGTGCTCATCGACGGCCGCAGCACGTATATGTCCGGCGCGGACCTGGCGGCGTACCTGAAATCGCTCCCCGGAGGTGTGCTGGACAAGATCGAATTGCTGGATAACCCGCCTGCCCGGTACGATGCGGGAGGCAATGCGGTGATTGACATCCGGCTGAAAAAGACACGCACCGGCGGACTCACGGGCAGCGTCGCGCTGGGCGGGAGCCAGGGCAGGTACGCTCGAAGCAATGATGCCGTGAATCTGAACTACAATCTGCGAAAGCTGAACCTGTTTGCCAATTTGGGATACAACTATGAAAAGAATTACAGCGAAGACGATTTCAGCCGCAGATATTATGATGAAACGGGTGTATTGAAATCGCGGGTTGTGTTAAGGAACGACCAGCAAACCGCTGCAAATGGCTATAACGTCAATGTTGGGATGGATTTGAATGCGACACCCAAAACGGTTTTAGGCACCATTATCAATCTGAACGGCTCGGCACGTAATGGCGATTTCAGGTATGAAAGTACGCAGCAAAATGCATTGAATGCACCCGTCAGCTCCGGCAATGGCAGTACGGTTTCGAAGGAAAATCGCAGGAATACCAGCATTAATACCAATATGCTGCACAAGTTCAATGACAAAGGCCGGGAATTGGCGGTTGATGCGAACTATTTGAACTACCGGAACCTCGGTCGTCAGGATCTCGAAAACCGCTTGTTCAACGAAGACGGCAATATGGAGCATCGCGATGTGTTTCGCTACCTCACTCCCTCGGAAATTAATATTTACACGCTGAAAGCGGATTATATCCACCCGCTGAAGAACAAGGCGCGGATGGAAGGCGGATTTAAATCGAGTTACGTAAACAACGATTTTATTTTTAATCATTACAATACCGGCAGCGGGCAACCGGTGATCGACAACCGCCGGTCGAACCACTTCCGGTACCGCGAAAACATCAATGCAATATATGTTAGCGGCGAAAAAAGGTGGAAACGTTTCGGCATGCAGCTCGGCCTTCGTTTAGAAAATACCATTGCCAAAGGTAACCAGCTAGGTAACGACTCGGTTTTTGCGATGCGTTTTACCAAAAATTACACTAAACTTTTCCCCAGCATTTTCCTCAATTATAAGCTCAATGATCACAATGCATTGGTGTTGATGGCGGTAAGAAGGATCAATCGGCCGAACTACCAGATGCTGAACCCGTTCGTCTTTTACCGGGATCAATACACTTACAGCGCAGGTAACCCGCACCTGACGCCCCAGTACCAGGACCGTTTGGAATTGAAATACCAGCACAAAAACTTCCTGAACATGGGACTGAGTTATAACCGCTTTACCAACGGTATTTTCACGACCATCCAGGCACAGGGAGATACATTTACCAGTCGCCCGGATAACATTGCCCGCGGTTATATGGTATTGCTGAACACCAGCGTATCAGGGCAAATCACGAGCTGGTGGTACAATAGCGCCACATTGCGGCTGTCGCGCATTACGATGAAAGGCCCGTTGTATACCGAGTCACTGAACTATGCAACCAATGTTGCGCGCCTGGAACTCAACAATTATTTCAACCTCGGCAACGGCTGGAATGCCGAGCTGGGAGGCTACTACGCAAGCCGCGACGTGAACGGACAGGCGCAGACATCGGGCATGTTCCGTGTGAATGGCGGCATCCGAAAGAAAATATGGAATGGAAAAGGTACACTCGCGTTGAATTTCGAAGACCTTTTCCATTCATGGGTTTATCACAACCGCTCGTTCAGCATCCGCCAATCGGACTACTATCAGGTGAACAGGACGGACACGCAGCGGGTCGGCATTGCGTTGAACTACAAATTTGGTAAAGAAACCTTCACCCGTAAACGTCGCCACAACAACAATGCATCCGACGACGAAAAGGGTAGGGTAGAGTGACGGCGCTATCAGCGCTCGTTTCCGAACCGCATCACCCACATCCAGTTCATAGGCCAGTGCGAATTGATGCCGTCGTGGCTCAGGAGTATGTTGTTTACCAGTTCGTAACCAATCAGCGAGCCACCCTTTTGGGCAATGTCCTGCTTCGCCTGGTTGTAGAGTTGTACCCATGTCTCGGGTGAGATCAGCTCTTGAGACGCGTTTCTGAGCCGTTGCCAGTTGGAGCTTTCAGCATCGCTGCCGTAGCGTTCGATCAGGTAATGCTTGAAACTTTCGTCGTTCAGAGCGATCACGGTCTGTTTTTCATTTTCGCTTTCCATAACTATCGAAGTTAAACTGTGTGGAAAATTGAAATTGTAACCGAGCAGGTATTAAAACCGTACCAACTTCTTTTAAATAGCTATCGAATTAGTTCACAAAGTGTATGACAATTATTCGCAGGCATGTTTTGGTTATTTTCCGGCAATCAGGCCTATCATCTCAGCGCTATTTAATGCCTCTATGGAATTATCCGCTTTCAGCTTTTCGGGTATCTGCTGCCGGTAAGTGTTGACAGTGTGGACACTGATGTCCAATAATGCGGAAATTTCTTTACTCAAATTGCCTCTGCCGATCATGCCCTATCGCCATTCCAGACGGCAGGGTTTTCTTTTTTGTATATAAATCTGTTTTTTAGGTGACTCAAACCGTTGCCAGAACCAAATACCCAGCCATGAATTTATCTGACGTTGCTGCATTGCGCCTTATCAATCAGCAGATTGTAAACACCCGCTTTACCGATCCGGCAGAGTTGGTGGCCTGGATGGGTGCCGTGCAGTCGCAGGACTTCGGTATGGCTAAATGGGCGCTGGGACAACGGCTGAAAAAAGCAACCGATGCCAGCGTGGAACAGGCAATCGATGCCGGGGGCATTATCCGGACACACATTATGAGGCCCACCTGGCATTTTGTAGCCAGAGAAGACGCCCGCTGGATCATGGACCTCACCGCGCCGCATGTTTACAAACTGGCCGGGACCATGTACCGCCAGCTGAAACTGGGTGATTCCGTTTTCAAGGTTACCAACGATCTGATCGGGAAGCTGCTTGCCGACGGTGCCGAACTGACGCGCGAAGAGGTGATAGCGGAGGTAAACAAGGCAGGCATTGAAACGGACAATTTGCGTGCGACGCACATCATGTTCCAGGCGGAACTCGACAAAATCATTTGCAACGGGGCAAGGCGAGGGAAGAAATTTACGTATGCGCTATTTGACAAAAAAGTACCTGCCAGTGCCGCCCTGCAACGGGAAGAAGCCTTAGCCAAACTCGCGAAACGCTATTTCACCAGCCACGGACCTGCTACCGTCCAGGACTTCGCCTGGTGGAGCGGCTTGTCGCTGACGGATTCCAAAATCGGGGTTGAAGCTGTTCGCGGAGAATTTGAAACAGCGGATGTCCGCGGGCGGGAATACCTTTTCATTGCGGAATCCGGGTTGACCAAAGTTTCCGGAAAAGCGATGCTCATCCCTGCCTTCGATGAGATCACGATCGGCTATGCTGATCGCAGCGCAGCCATGGATGATGACGTAGCACAAAATCCGGACGCTGGCGGCGGCATCTTTAAGCCGGTGGTCATGGCGAAGGGGAAAGTTGTAGCTGCCTGGCGGCGGACTGAAAAGAAAGACGCTGTCACAATCGAGATAACCCCGCTATCCAAAATGCCCGCCGCAGTCGTAAACTCCCTGGAAGCAGCCGGTTCCGATTATGCCCGGTTTATCGGGAAGAAGAAAGCTCCGCAGACACCCTTACTGCTGCCTTGGAGCGGGATGACCAGGCGATGATCTCGCTGCCCTGTTCCTATGGCGCGGCCCGCTCAATGGATTTGGCGCCTTATTATGGCGACGTCCGTACCGCCGCAGTTGGTCATGATGCAGTACCGGCGTTAAACTGGCCCGCAGAATATTAAATCTCTTCCCCTATGCAAAACGCCGAAGACCGACCTGAACCGTTTTTATCTCACGCTGAGCCCGTACTGTCAGTTATCGATGTCGCTGAAACCGTAAAGTACTGGCATGAGGTGCTGGGATTTCCCGGACATTGGACGTGGGGTACACCGCCCAACCATGGTGGCGTGAGCTGGCATGGTGCGTTTATCCAGTTCTCACGGGATAGCGAGGCCGCCGAACGTATGCGCGGGCAGTGCGTTTGGATCAGGGTTAAAAATATCCGGGAGCTGTACCAGCTACATCAGGAGCGGAGTGCGCAAATTATTATGCCCCTGGAAAGACAGCCATGGGGTTTCGAAGAGTACGTGGTGAAGGACTTCAATGGCAACTATATCACGTTCGCATCGCCCGCGACTTCGGGTGGAGAGAGCACATCACAACCCTTGCCTCCCAATGTGAAAACGCTGGGACGGAAGATTACGACTGCGGAGTACCGCAAACTCGCCGAGTCGGTGGGCTGGTTGAGCATGCAGTCGGACGAGGTCCTTCAACAAAAGTTGGACGCGGCCCTCTTCGCAGCGGTGGCAGAGAATACCGACAACGGAGAGGTGATTGGTTGCGCCCTGGTGTTGGGGGATGGGCTGAGCTTTTTCTATATCAAGGATGTCATGGTACACCGCGACTGGCAGCGACAGCAGGTTGGTTCGGCTGTGATGAGGGAGGTGAAGCGCTGGCTGGATGCCAACGCCCCCCAAGGAGCTCTGGTGGGGCTTTTTACCGGCCACGCATTAGCGCCATTCTATCAGCAGACCGGCTTCGGCGAAGCGTTTGGCATGATCCGTATCATCGATCGATCGCAGTTGGGATCATGATCACCATCCGAAACCATAGTCCTCGCCGTGGTTACTCGATCCTCCCCAGAAGCTGCCGTGCTGCCAATCGAAATAAATGGCGTTGATCGGGCCGCTGGTACGTGGCTGATAACTTAGCTTGTAACCCATCTGTGAGAGCTCCTTGCGTGTCCAGTCGGGCATGGATTGATTTAAAATGAGTCCACCCGGGTCTTTTTCATGCTCTCCAAAGCTGGCATACATCTGCAGGGTTTTGAAGCTCGGAGCTTCTGTCGCTTCCTGCACGGTCATCCCGAATTCCACGACATTCAAAAAGAATTGCAGCAGCAACTGGTCCTGCTCGTCACCGGCCTGCTTCGCAAACGACAGAAATGGCTTTCCATCCTTCATCGCGAGACTCGGTGTGAGCGTTACCCTGGGTCTTTTGCCGGGTTCCACCACATTAAAGGGGTTTTCACGCGCATCGAGTACAAACGACTGCATGCGCTGGCTGAGGCCTACGCCTGTGTTACCCGCAATGCACGCCGGCACCCATCCGCCGCTTGGGGTAATGCTTACCACCCAACCCTCTTCATCGGCCGCCTCCACAGAAGTTGTTCCGGCGGTGAATTCCTCCATGAACTTTTCATCCA
The DNA here is from genome assembly GCA_001898145.1 of Dyadobacter sp. 50-39. Classification (GTDB taxonomy): domain Bacteria; phylum Bacteroidota; class Bacteroidia; order Cytophagales; family Spirosomataceae; genus Dyadobacter. Next base: position 234,271 of record MKSR01000048.1, on the reverse strand, counting down.
GCCCATTTGCATTGCGATTGAGCGATGCCTGGAAATTGCCCCAATTTTTAATTTGTTCTGCGAAAGGGTTCTTTTTTCCTTCGAATGGATACGGGTCGCCGGGGAGCACTTTTGCATCATTCTGTTGCCAGTTAATTTGCTTTAGCCGCTCTTTCGCATATTCTTTCGATAGTAAACCTTTCATCGGTTCTTCCGGTGCAAATGCGGGGTCGCCATAGTAAAAGTCGCGGTCGGCAAAGGCGAGGTTCATTACCTGGTACAACGTATGGACATAACGGGAAGAATTATAACCCATTCCTTTCAAATCGAGGCCTTCCAGCATATTTAGTGCCTGCAACATCACAGGCCCCTGCGTCCATTGCTGCATTTTATACACTTCGATGCCCTTGTAATTCGTCATCAGAGGCTCCTCGATTTTGACCTTCCAGTTGGCCATGTCCTGTTCGGTGATCAGTCCGCCCTGTTCCTGGCAGCCGCGTGCGATCTCTTTGGCAATATCGCCTTTGTAAAACCGGTCATAGGCAGCGTAAATGGCCTCCCTGCGGTTTTTTCCACTTTTCAATGCAAGCTGCTCGGTATCCACCAGCTTTTGCAGTGTTGCCCGGAGGTCCTTTTGCACAAATATCTCGCCCGCATCCGGGGCCTCGCGTTTTTGGCCTAAATGCGGTAGGAACACCTTGGTGGAGTAGGGCCATTTCTTGATCTGATCCTTGCCTTTTTCAATCGAGTTCGCTGTTTGCGCCTCGATCGGATAACCTTCGGCCATTTGTATGGCCGGCGCCAGTACCTCTTTCAGGCTCATTGTACCATATTCCGCCAGCATGGTCATCAGTCCCCCCGGCGTGCCGGGCGTGGTTGCTGCGAGCGGACCATATTCGGGAGGATATTTCATTCCCTTGTTTTTGAAAAACCCGGCGGTCGCGCCTGTGGGTGCGACACCCATCGCATTAATGGCGATCACTTTTTTGGTTTTGGGATTATAAATCAATGCCTGCGTTTCACCGCCCCAGCTTAGCACATCCCACATGGTGCAGGTAGCGGCCAGCATGGCGCAGGAGGCGTCGATCGCATTGCCGCCTTTACTGAAAATCATCGCTCCGGCAGTGGCTGCCAATGGCTTCCCGGTAATGCCCATCCAATGCTTACCATGCAGCGGCGGCTTTTGAGTGGTAACAGGAAAATTGTTAAAGGACTGTGAAAAGGCACTCAGCCCGCAAAGCATCAGGCCGATCGTTGAGCGTAAAAGGAGTTTTGGTTTCATACAAAGTGGTTAGGATTTAGCCCCGGTCCGCGCCACTTCGCTACTGTCCGAAGGGCTGATCCAGATACCCGAAGATACGAAATAACCGCATCAGACCAGCGTCAAAGTAGTTCCTAATCATATTGTGAGCCGCATGTCCCTATACGTCGCTGTGCCATTAAAACAAGGTCGCCTGCACAAGCGCGGGGTCGGGTAAGCCCAGCAGCGGCATACGTGCGATTTCCCGGCATTTTGAGCCGCTTACCAATGACCGTTTCAGCAATATCATTTCGGTAACGCGGAAGGATGAATGGAATTTCTTGTACATCCATTCTCTGGAAGCATTATTGATCTGCATGGGCGTCATCCTGCGGGCGATGGTCACATGCGGATCGGTGCAGAACCGGAATTCGCCTGACGCCCATTTGGAAAGGTGGTCCCCCGTCTCATTTTTAAGATTTCTGACCAGCCCGTTCACCTGTCGGGACGAATTGTCTTCCAGGTCGACATAGAAGGTGCCGCCCTCGTACTTGTTGAAACCGTCGAGTTCAATGCGGAACGGTGCGATGCGCCGCGCCACCTTTTCGAATCCCTGGATAACCCTTTCGAGCTTGTACTCGTGGATAATGCAGTTGAAAAGTGTCAGGTGAGGCCGAAGGTTAGCCGCTTGCTCGCAGCCATAAGCCTTTTGAAAGTACTGCTTGACGCCCCCGATCGCGGCTTCGGTTACCGGATCACAGGAAAAAACCAGGAGATACTCATAGAGATGCTCCCGGATGTTCCTGATCGTACTCAAATCGTTGTTGTTGAAGTGAATAGATTTCATGATGATGAAGTGTAATTTCACTTGTAAAAATAGTGAAGATATTTCAAATACCAAAATATTGATTTTAAAAATATCAACTTTGTTATCGCAAGTGCCGCTTCTTGAATGCTGACGGGTTTTCGCCCACCACTTTTCTGAATAGTTTATTGAAGTAGGAGAGGCTTTCGAAGCCCACTGCAAAGCATGCTTCCGAAACCGACCGGTCTTGCAGGAGCAGATTTTTTGCCTGATTGACGCGGTACTGGTTTACAAAATCGGTGAATGTCATACGCGCCTGCGTTTTGAAAAACCGGCAGAATGCGGGCGTCGTCAGATTTACGGCCGCTGCAACTTCGTTCACATCAGGCGCACGGTCGAAATGGGTCTCCACGTATGCATAAATTTGCTGCATCCGGAACTGTTCCTTGCGGAAGGACTTGACCCCGGCCGGCTTGGGATTCAGCACAATCGCATCCGCGGAGTCCGCCATGATTTTCAAAATGCCGAGAAGCGCCAGCAGTTGCTCGAATGGAAGCAGCAGCGGTATCTGTTTGAGCTTTTCTCCAACAACACGCTTCGTCTCGCCGGAAAACGAAATGCCATGATGGGACGTTTCGAACAGCGCCCGTACGCGGTGAAGCTCAGGAGCGGAAAGAAAATCTTTTCCCAAAAAATCCTCGCGCATTTGCACGATTACCTGCTCGCATTGCGTGCGCACGCCGTAGTCGAAATTCAAATGCGGAATGTTGGGGCCGATGAAAACCAGGTCGCTGCCTTCATACACGGACGTATGTGAGCCCACGTGCCGCGTGCCGCCCGAGCCTTCTACATACACAATTTCGTACTCCGGATGAAAGTGCCAGAGAAATGTATCGTTCAGCCCAGGAGTCAGCAGGATTTTGAACGAGCTTCCCTGATCGGGTCGGATGTCTTCACGGACCATTTTCATCTGAATATACTTTAATTGTTCTTAGTTTGCACAATCGATAGAGCCGGCAGAAGTAGTTTGTTAATATGGAGCAAAAGTAGGCAATTGCAGCGGTAGTCGTGCGGTTAGGGATGTATTAGTTTTGTTTTATTCAATCATGAAAAAATATTACCGACATGGAGACGAAAACAATGGCTACGATGGCACCTGCAAATGCGCATACGGACATTCCCGGCAACCCTTCAACTGCGAAGTCGAGCAACGTGCGGCTCAATGACCGAAGCAATGGCAAGCCGCTCCGATTGCTGAGCGAGGAGGATTGGGATTTCTGGACAACCAATGGCTATATCGTGATCAAGAACGCTGTTCCGGAAGAGCAGGTCAAAAAGCTGGCTGACTTCCTGTGGGAATTTGAAGAAAAAGACCCGAACGATCCCGAAACGTGGTATGCACCTCCACGCGCCGAAATGAAAATGAAGGAGCTTACCAACACCGGTATGGTAGAAGTGTATAACCATCAGTATTTGTGGGATAACCGCCAGTTCCCGAAGGTGCATGAAGCATTTGCCGACATCTGGGGCACCGAAAAGCTCTGGGTAACCATCGATCGCGCCAATCTGAACGTACCGCTCCGGCCCGGGTTTGAATACAAGGGCTTCATTCACTGGGATTATGATCCCGAAACCAAGCCGCAAAATGTGCAGGGCGTGCTCGCGCTGGCCGATCAGGACGATGAGAATATGGGCGGATTTCAATGTGTGCCCGAGCTGTTCCGGACGTACGATACCTGGAAGTTGACGCAGCCCGAAGACCGTAACCATTTTCAACCCGACGTGACAGGTTTCGAAATTGTGAAGGTGAAAATGAATGCGGGCGACCTGCTGATTTTTAACAGCTCACAGCCGCACGGCATCCGTGCCAACAGGAGTAAGGATAAAGTGCGGCTCGCACAGTATATTTCGATGATGCCGGCGCAGGAAGACGATGAGGCGTTGCGGCAATGGCGGATCCGCTCCTGGTGGGAACGAGAGGCACCCCAGGGTTATGCTTTTCCGGGTGACCCGCGTAACTGGGAGCAAACGCGTTATCAAACGGCAGTACTAAGTGAACTGGGGCGCAAGCTGCTGGGGCTGGACCGTTGGGAGTGAAGCTTTTGAGAATGTGAGCAGATCGCGTAATAATATGATATAGGGTACGTTTTTGGTTTGTAACCGCTAACAAACTTTCTTAACGTAAATCAAACCCCTATGAAAGCGAATCTGCTCACGCTGGCATGCTTGTCGTGCGTCATTACCAATGCACTGGCCCAAACGAATTACCGGATTTCGGAGGCTGCCGCCAATTTTCTGGTGTGGGCACCGGATGCACGCGCAGGCGGGATGGGACATGCCGGGACCGCTACCAGCGGCGATGCCAATTCGGCATTCTGGAACGTGGGCAAGCTTACCGACGCACCGGGCAACTTAGGGGTGACTGCCAGCTATTCGCCCTGGCTTCCTTATATCATGAATGGTGCCTGGCTGGGTCATGCGGCGGGCTACAAAAAATTGGGAAAAGGGCAGGTGATAGGCGCATCCGTGCAATATTTCAGCGATCCGGGGATCGTTTCGGCTCCGTCCCTATCGGCTGGCGGGGACATTGCATTCAGCGGATCCTATGCCAGGCAACTGGGAAATCATTTTTCTGCGGGTATCACACTTAAATACCTGTCGTCGGACATTGGTAGCGGTGTCGTTGTTTTGGGCCAAAGCCTGAAACCGGCCCGCGCGATGGCTGGCGACATTGGGTTTTATTACAAAAGTCAGGCGTCGGATATGGCCGGGGACGAGCATATGGTGTGGACTGTCGGCGCGACCATTGCCAATATCGGACCTAAAATGAACTATGGGTCAGGTTACGAATACTTCCTGCCGACCATGCTGCGGCTTGGCGGTGGCTTCTCGTATACGGCCAACGGGCAGCACAAACTCAATGTGACCGCAGAGGCAGGAAAACTGCTGATACCCACTCCCCAGCCTGGCCGGAACGTGAATCAGACACCCTACCTGGAAGGAATCGTGAAATCCTTCTCGGATGCGCCCGGGGGGTTCAAGGAAGAGATGCAGGAGGTTACAATAGCAATGGGTGCGGAATATTGGTACAAAGACCTTTTTGCCTTGCGGGGCGGCTATTTTACGGAAAATAAAGAGAAAGGCGATCGGAAGTTCTTCACTACCGGCGCCGGTGCACGCATTCTGAAACACTACTCCCTCGACTTCGCTTACCTGATCCCCACCGACTCGGGCAGCCCGATGAAGAATATGTATAAGCTAACCGCCTCAGTGGATTTTTAAGGCTGCGATACGCCTTTTAGCGGATACTCGCGGATGAGTAATTCGGCAGGAATGCGCAGCAATTCACTGAACTTACGGATCATCGATAGCGAAAGGGCCTGTTTGTAATTCAAGACTTTACTGACAGTCCCTTTATCACCGTATACCTGCGCAAGGTCAGCGGGTTTGTATCCAAAATCCTCCATCCTGATTTTGATAACCTCTACCGGATCGACTTCTACTTCGAAATCGTGTAGCGATTCGTATTGGGTAATCAGGTGGATCAGAAGTAGTTTCTCTTTGTGTTCCTCGGAACCTTTTGTCGAGTATTTCACCTCGTCATACCTGTTAAGCGCCTTCTCGTACTCTTCTTCGGTTTCAATCAAATACCATTGTGGCTTTTCCATATTCAGACTGTTTCAGCGTTTATGTTATCATATTCTGCATGTGTTCCCACAAATCGCACTTCAACTGTTGAGTCAACGTAGTCAACCTCAACTATCAAACGATACTTGTTCCCGCTAATCTTGAATCGGGCCCTCTTACCTTTAATCAATTCTGCTGTCGGAAAGTCGGATAGGACATCGGCGTTACGTTTCCATTCAGCATCTCTGACTATCTGTTTCCAAACGGCGATGCTCCTGGTTGCATCCGCATGTTTTCTTACAAAGCGTTTTAGTTGTAATCTTCGTGTGATCCTCATGATGCAGCATAGTCACGAAGCTGCAACCTCCGCATGAGTTATAAACAAAATAAAACAAAAGTTGGTAAGTTGCCAACTTTTCCGGCCGGTATTTGCAGCACGCCGCCGGGTTCCATTTCCAATAATATTGCTCAAAAGCCTGTCCGTCCTCATGCAATGATCTAACGGCTCCTCCGGACTATCAGCAGTTCAAACATGCATTCTGTCAGTTGAAACGTGCTTTCTGGCGTCGTGGGCGTAACAGGCTTCGTGAATGGCGATGGAAGTGAGAATTTTGTACCGTTATGAGGTACGCGGTGTTCACTTTAATGGCTCTTTTCCCGTGGGTTACGCAGGCGTTCGCGCAGGCGGAATGGAGATGCGTGGCCACGCGGGACGGGATCAGGGTGTATGCCAAAACGGTACCGGATTCCAGGATCAAAGCGATGAAAGCAGAATGCACGCTGGATGCCGGATCAGAACAAGTGATTTCATTATTGCTGGATGTGAAGGCGGCCGAGCGGTGGGTCTGCCATACCAAATCTTGCAGGCTGGTGAAGAGAATCTCCGACACCGAGCTATTCTACCACACGGAGGTAAGTTTGCCTTGGCCGCTGGATAATCGCGACTTTGTCACGCATTTGAAAGTCGTCAGGCACGAGAACGACCACCTTATCACCATTGAAGCCCCCGCCGTGCCGGGCATTCTCCCTCCCCGTAACGGCATCGTAAGGATCAGTTCTTCCATCAATCGCTGGCAAATCCGCCCTTTGCCGAATGGTAAGGTTTGGGTGGAATACATGCTGCAAGTGGATCCGGGAGGACACATTCCGGCGCACATCGTGAATATGTTTGCCAGCCGCGCGCCGATCGAAACTTTTCAGAACATGCGGAAGATATTGGCGGAAAGAAAAAGAGCGGCCTACTGATCACCTGCAAAATCTTCCGATATTGGCATGCCTTTTTTGAGATTTTTTATAATTATTTTTTTAAATTGGCCAATGAGAAATCCAGCACAATTTTCGGTGCGGAAACTAAGGTTCTGAAATTCAAAGCAAAATATAAAACCATGGGAAAGGGAAAAGATCTTTTCGGACACTACAATGATCTCGCCAAGGAAAAAGGCCCCGGTAGCGAAGAAAGTAAATATGCCGGCGTTCTTTTCCAGTCGCTTCTGATGCTTGGTGAGCGCCGCACTTTTGAGCTGCTCGAAGAAGCAGACGAGAAGGGCAAGAGGCTGAAATTGGAATATAATAGCACTGTAAAAGCACGGACGGCATGCCCCTGCGGCGTTACGTTGACTTAGGCTGACCACGAAATGTAGCATGCGGGCCTGGCGGATCATTGACATCCGCCAGGCCTTGTTGTATAGTAGCACCGGCGGTTGATCAATTATTTACGCCGTTTCGTCCAGTGGCCTCCTATTTTGCGCTTATTGCCGTAAATTGGTGAGTGCATAGCCTCAACCGCATGATAGCCCAGCATCTTCCCGATCCGGATTTTACCGCTTCGCCTGCCCGGGCGCACTGGTTTTTCCGGTACAAGCTCTATCATATTCCTTTCTGGATCGTCTACCATTACATATGGTGGGTGGTGGCGCTCGGCAATCCGGTAAAAGTGGTGGAAGCGCTGTTCACGACGGCGGTTTTCAAATTCTTGTTCTACGTAGTATGGCAGGCGCTGGCGGTGTATTTCAACCTGTATTTCCTCGTTCCGAGGTACCTCGAAAAAGGGAAGTATACGCAATTTTTGGTGTTGTTACTGCTGACCATCGTGACGACTGCCGCGCTGATCGTTCCCGGATACTACATAGGGGCCTGGGCCGCCGGCAAGACGCTGCAGGAATACTATGGGCCGGGGAACTATGCTTTTTTTCATATGATGCTCGGCGGGCCACTATCCTCGACGGTGGCAGCCACGACATTTGCGATGAGTATCAAACTTGCCAAGAACTGGCTCCAAACCCGCCAAAGGCAGCAAATGCTGGAAAAGGAAAAGCTGGAAACAGAGCTGAATTTTTTGAAATACCAGTTTAACCCGCATTTCCTTTTTAATAGCATCAACTCCATTTTTTTCCTGATCCATAAAAATCCGGACCGGGCGTCGGCGTCGCTGGCGAAGTTCTCGGAACTGCTGCGGCACCAGCTTTATGAATGCAACGACCACCAGATCCCGCTGAATAAGGAAATCGCTTATCTTCAGAACTTTATCGAGCTGGAAAAGCTGCGCCAGAATGATAATCTCGAAGTGATTTTTGAAGTGGACCAGCATTTCAGCCGACAGCCGGGGATCGCACCATTTGTGCTGATGACCTTCATGGAAAATGCATTCAAGCATGTTTCAAGGCACTCCCACGAGCTCAACTGGATTCACGGGAACTTGCGGCTCGCCAACACCAGCCTCACTTTCAACCTTAGCAACAGTGTTTCCGAAGAGCGGAATCAGGAGGTCGTACATTATGGCGGCATCGGTCTGAAAAACGTGAGGCGGAGATTGGACTTAATTTATCCAGGCAAATATTAGCTAGATATCCGGCGAGACAACGACCGCTTTACTGTTCATTTCGAGGCAGAGCTCGATATGTTGGAAATGGAGGAGGCAGTGCAAATTTCATTAAACCAGATCAGCTAAGATGATCAACTGCGTGATAATCGACGATGAACCGCTGGCGCGTGAAGGACTGGCGGATTATGTAAAGGAAGTGGATTTTCTGAAACTGACGGGCGTTTGCGAAAACCCCGTTGAGCTGCTCAGCCTCATGGACCGCGAACCTGTCGACCTGATTTTTCTCGATATTCAAATGCCCAAAATGAGCGGCATCGACTTTCTGAAAATCGTGCAGAACCCTCCGATGGCGATCATTACAACGGCCTACCCGAGCTATGCGTTGGAAGGTTTCCAGCTCAATGTGATGGATTATCTGCTCAAACCGATCACTTTCGAGCGCTTTTTCAAATCGGCGGGCAAGGCCAGGGATTACCACAAACTGCTCACCAGGTCGGCAGCGTCCAAAACGGAGGAGGATTATTTTTTTATCAAATGCGGCAGCAAATACGAGAAGATCTTCTTCGACGACATTCTCTTCATTGAGGGGCTGCAAAACTACGTCACCATCCATACGCTCAAAGGCAAATACATTACCCTGCTTAACCTCAAACACCTCGAACAAAACCTCGATGGCCGGCATTTTATCCGCATTCACAAATCTTACATCGTCTCCATCGGCAAGATCGAAGGCATTGACGGCAATGAGATCTTCATGCAAACGCACCGCATTCCGATCAGCCGCAACTACCGCGAGCAGGTGATAGAGCAGGTGGTGAACCGCAGGCTAATGGATAAAAACCGGTAGCATTATCAATACTGTCGGGTAGCGGCAGGGATGAAAAAAACGGCGAAGCTAAACAAAAAGCCTTCGGCCGGTGTTAGTTTTGAATGCAGGGGCCGGTTTCTCCTGAATCAAAATACGACGATGGATTTCAATTCTTACAAAGTAAAAAAATCACGGAGGGTAGTGGCGGTAGTGGTTGCGGCAGCTGTGACAGGCATTTTATCGGCATTGGTGGCAGATACGCTCAAGGTCATCACAGAACACTATGAAGAGGCTTTCCTGGAAAACTTGCAGCGTAATCGTTATCTGATATTTATCATTCCGCTCATCGGACTGACAACGATCCATTTGCTGCGTTACTTCCTGTTTCATAACAAGGCCAATAAAGGCATCAAGGAAGTGCTGGATACGATCAATAAAAATGCGCATACACTCCCGGCCTACAAAATTCCTTCCCATTATTTCAACGGCCTTCTGACGGTGATTTTCGGTGGCTCCACGGGTATCGAAGTATCGACCGTAGTGTCGACGGCGGCTATCGGTGCATTGTCGAGCCGGAAGGTGAGCTATCTGCGCAAGTACCGCACGGATCTCGTATGCGCAGGCCTGGCGGCGGGCGTAACAGCGCTGTTTAATGCGCCTGTGGCGGGTTTTCTGTTTGCATTCGAGGTTTTCACGAGAAGAAAAAGCAAACTGCACACCGCGGCTGTGGTTACCGCAGTATTATCTTCTTACCTGATTACCCGGTTTTTCTTCTACAAACAGGTCTTTCATTTCAGTGTAACCAACTGGCGTACCGAAGCGTTGCCTTACATGGTTCTGCTGGGTGTGCTGGCCGGGCTCAATTCCGTTTACCTTACCAAATGCGTACTGTTCTGCAAGAAATTCTTCGGTTCCCTGCAAAACGACTACGCCCGCATTATAGGCGGCTCGCTGCTTATTTCGACGATGATTTTCTTCGTACCTAACCTTTACGGGGAAGGCTATGATGGGATCAAGCACGTGTTTCAACACGCCGATGCGCCATCGCTGGCGATCATCTTGCCCATGCTTGCGGTGCTGTTGCTCAAACCGGTAGCAACTTCGGTAACGCTTGGCGCGGGTGGAGATGGCGGCGTTTTCGCGCCGAGCCTGTTCATCGGTGCATTCCTGGGGCTAATCGTTTGCGTAGTACTGAACCACTTTTTCGGTCTTGGCCTCATTCCCGTCAATTTCGTGCTGATCGGCATGGCGGCGGTTTTGAGCGGCAGCATTCACGCGCCGTTTACGTCCATATTCCTGGTCTGTGCATTGGCGGATAACTACGTGCTGTTCATACCGATCGTTGTGGCGAGCCTGGTTTCCAAATGGGTGGCTGCCGCGATTTTCCCTTATTCGGTTTATACCTACCAGGCCAAACACGCTTCGGGCGCCCTCGCGCAGGTAGCTAGCGCTCCTCGATCACGGCCATAACCAGTGTAGCCGCATTGTGCGCGGCAACGTTGTAAAACTGGTCCATATCGGCCTTGGCTTTGCCGTCGGCCTTATCGCTCAGGCTCCGGATGATCAGGAAAGGCGTGTTTTGCTGATAGCACGTCTGTGCAATGGCGGCGCCTTCCATTTCGGTAGCGGCGGCATTCAGGTCTTTAAGGAGTCGCCTGGTGGTTTTTTGGGAAGAAACAAATTGGTCGCCGGTAACGATGATGCCCTTCTTCACCGCTGGTACGAAGCTGCCGTTGTCCCGCTCAACCTTGGCCAGTTTAAGGTTTTTGGAAACCGAGAGCGCTTTGCTGATCAGTGCCGAATCACAATGGAATTTCAACGGGTTTTCTTTTTGGGTAAACGGGTTTTTTGTAGCCCAGTAATGCATTCCGGCATCGTCGACCTGCCCGAAATCGTGGTAGGCGATCTGCGTACCGATCACCAGGTCACCCGGTGCCAGTGCCGGATCCACACCTCCCGCAATCCCGGAAAATACGATCTCGCGCGGTTTAAAATGCTGGATCATCAGCACGGTCGTAATGGCCGCATTCACCTTTCCCACGCCTGTTTCCGCAAGTACGACCTGCCGGCCGCGTAACTTACCCCTGATGAACCGGACATGGCTGATGACTGTGTCCTGTTTCTCTGTCATTTCACTTTCAAGCAAAATCAGTTCGGGCGGAAACGCACCGAGAATGCCGGTAATGCTTTGCGATTGAGCGGAGAGAACGATCAGTAGAAAGAGGAATGTGAGCAGTGAGTTTTTCTTCATGGTACGATTAAAATATCAGGGCCAGAATGGCGAAAATGTCAATGATAATGAGGGCAATGCTAATATCCCTGCTTCGTCCGGTGAGCAATTTCAGCGCCGTCCAGCTCAGGAATCCCCAGATGATCCCCTGGGTGATGGAGTAGGTGAATGGGATCAGTACCATTGCCAGGAATGCCGGGAATGCCTCGGACAGGTCGTTCCAATTGATCCGGATGACGGGTTTCATCATAAAAACCCCCACCAGTACCAATGCCGGTGCAGTAGCAATAGAAGGTACCGCGCTGAGCAAGGGAGAAAGAAACAGAAAGGGAAGGAACAAAATAGCTCCCGTAACGGCCGTCAGCCCCGTTTTACCGCCCTGCTCGATTCCCACGGCCGATTCGATATAGGCCGTACCGGGGCTGCTGCCGGTCAGCCCGGCGATGGTGGTTGAAATAGCATCCACCATGAGCGAACGGCGGATATTGCGCGGTTCTCCGTTCTCGTCCAGGAGATTGGACGCTTCTGCCAGCCCGACAAACGTGGAAAGGCTGTCGAACATATCCGTAAACACGAATGCCAGGATAATGGGCGCCAGGCTCCATTTCAGGGAATTGGCGAAATCGAGTTGGAAAAGCAGGCTGAAATCAGGGTTGGAAACTATGTGGTCGATGGTGATAATGGTTTCCTGTCCTCCCCACCAGCGGCCAATCGGCCAGGCGAGCAGGCTGGTGACGACGATGCCGATCAGGATGCTGCCTTTGATATTGCGCGTCAGCAGAATGACCGTCACCAGCAAGCCGGCGATGAATGTGAGCGTAGGCGCATTGAGGTTGCCAAGGCTGATCATCGTCGCGGGGTTGGGAACAATAAACTTGGCATTCGCAAACCCGATCAGCGTGATAAATAGCCCGATTCCAGCGGCAATGCCAAAGCGCAGCGGTTTGGGAATGGCTTTCACAATGTAGGACCGGATATTGAATGCGGATAGAATGAGAAAGAATACGCCGGACCAGAATACCGTCCCGAGCGCCACTTGCCATGAGAGGCCGTCGGTAAGCACTGCGGTGTAGGTGAAAAAAGCATTGAGGCCCATTCCCGGCGCGACGAGTATCGGGTTATTGGCGTAAATGCCCATCATCAGGCTGCTGAAAAACGAAACCAGGATGGTTGCCGTGAGCACAGCGGGGAATGGCATGCCGGTTTGGCTGAGGATCGAAGGGTTGACGACGATGATATACGCCGTTGCCAGGAATGAGGAAATCCCGGCCAGGATTTCGGTGGAGATCTGCTCTTTGCGAAGCCCGGAGAATAAGGTCATATCGTTCAGGTTTATTCAAATATATTGATTTAAATTCAACAGGAAGGCTTTTATATGGGCTGTAAGGGATACCCGGCCGAAAATTGGTCATTACTAATCCAGTAAGTTGCTATTTTGCATTGCTTTAAAAATTGTTCTTTTATTACCTGAACCATACATGCTTAACTTTTCAAAGTACCGGGGTATTCGGTGGGGCATTGCCCTGCTGGGCGGCGTAACCCTGGCGTCCGTGCTGATGACCGGCTACACCCGCACCCGCAACACCGCTTCCGATCGCCCCGATTCGCTCCAACTGGCTTCTTTCGTCGAACCCGGTTTTCCCTACATCTCGACGTCCGTGGACGCCCGCAAACTTGGTGGCGGTTTTCCGAAAGACAACCAGGCTGCGCGTACCCTCGCATTGCAGCTCGGCGACAGCGCTTACGCGTGCTTTGATACCGATTTGCTGCGGTGGTCGGTAGCGTGGACAGGCAAGTTTTTGCCGATGGTGCTCATGGCGCAGGTTTCCTACAAAGATTTTTTTAACAAAAACAATAACATAGCCACCGTCCCTGGCTCACCTGTGCTCGCAACGGGCGCCTATGCAGGCTGGTCGACGGGTAAGCCTGCGTACCGGACGGACCAGTCGCTGCCGCCCGCCTGGAAACCGCTTCCTGCTGAAAAGGGGCGCTATAATGGCGTGTACGTTTATGGAAACCGCTCCATACTAGACTATTCGGTCGGCAAGGCGCATATTTACGAACTGCCTGGAAGTGCGCATTTCGATGGCGGTACGGCCTTTACGCGGGCCATCCAGGCCGGTGATGTTTCATCTGAACTGTTTCTGACAGCCGCAGAAATCGATAATGCGACGGGGACCGAGGTGAAAGGCCGAGTTGCTTATGTGTACCAGGGAGCGGATAAGGATACTGTTACGGCAGTGGCAGTTTTGGGAAAAGGGAAAACCACCTGGCAGCCCGGTGTGGAAGAAGGTAAATATCTGGCAGTAAAGGTTCCGTCATCGGGCGAGGCTACGGTCGCTATCTGGAAAGGCCTTTCGAAAAACAAAAAGGCATTTGAGAAATGGATTAAAACGGGCCATACGGCCATGCCCGATTTCAAAAAAGGCAGCCCTGCCTTGTGGAAAGAAACGGTTGTAACACAAGGAAAGCTCGCGCCGGATACTGCCGCATTTGTGACCGACCAGCTCACATTGCCTTTGCATAACCCATGGAAAAGAAATGTGCGTGTGGCTGACGTGGCCTTTTTCAAGGATGGAAGAGCGGCAGTGGTGACATTCGAAGGGGACGTGTGGACGGTGGAAGGCATTGATCAAAACCTCCAGAACCTGAAATGGCGGCGCTTCGCCTCAGGCCTTCATGAGCCTATGAGCATCGAAATCGTGAAAGAGAATATTTATGTTTTTGACCGAAACGGCATTGTCCGTTTTCATGACCTCAATAACGATGGCGTGGCTGATTATTACGAGAACTTTTCAAACGTAATGGGGCAGTCGGCCGAGTCGCGTGAGTGGGCAGGTGACCTGGTGACAGCGCCGGATGGCAGTTTTTACATTGCCAAAGGCGGTAGTTTGAGTAACGGCCCGGGCATGACCAAAGTTACCGGTAAGGGTTTCCGGGCAGGATCGGACCAAAACGGCACCATCATGAAAATTTCCCCGGACGGGCGCAGTGCGGAGGTCGTAGCGACCGGTCTGCGTGGCCCTTACCTGGGCATACATCCTACCAAAGGTATTCTCACCGCTTCCGACCAGCAGGGCAATTATGTGCCTTCCACCCCGATTTTTGTTATTCATAATGGCGATTATTTCGGCGTGGAACCCACGCTGCACCGGAAAGATAACCCGGTGGTGACTCCGCCATTGACCTGGATCCCTCATAGTGTCGACCGCTCGGCGATCAGCCAGGTTTGGGCGACCAGTTCGAAAATGGGGCCATTGAACGGCAACCTGATCCACTTTTCGTTCGGCAGGCCAGGCTTGTTCCGGGTGCTGATCGACAGCACCACGAGTGTCGCACAGGGCGGGGTTTCCGTAATTAATGCCTATTACCCTGCGCCGACTTCGAAAGGGGCGATGAACCCGGTCGATGAGCAGCTGTATGTGGCCGGTTTCAACCTGTGGGGTTCCAGCTCGAATGGGATCAGTGCGTTGCTGAGGCTTCGTTACACCGGCAAGCCGAGCTATCTGCCCAATCATTTCCGCGCCGGTAAGCAGGGGGTCGTGCTGCGGTTCGATTCGCCGCTCGACAAGGCTACGGCCAGTGATCCGAAGAATTTCGAGGTAAAGAGATGGAATTATAAGCGTACCGAGGAATATGGTTCGGGCCACTTCAAAACCGATGGCTCTACCGGACAGGAAATCATGCATGTGGCGGCGTCATATTTGTCAGCGGACCGCAAAAGCGTGTTTTTACTTGTGCCGGAAATGACCGAAATAATGCAGATGGAAGTTACCTATCATTTGCAGGCAGCGGATGGGAAAAAGTTGAATGATCAGTTCTGGTTTACCATTAACCAGTCGACCGATGTGGATTTGAAAGCCTTTGAGGGTGTCGACCTTGCATTGCTGAATGCCAAACGTCCCGAAAAAACGACCTCAGCGGTAGCCGAAACCGCAGCCTCGGCGGAAAAGGGCCGGGAGATATTTCAAAAAATGGCTTGTGCAGGCTGCCACTCAGAGGGTACCCGCACCAAAGGCATGTACGGCCCGCCATTCCAGAACCTGTATAAATCGGAACGGACTTTCGATGACGGTACCAAGGTAATTGCCGACGAGGCCTACCTGCGCGAATCGATCCTGACGCCTTCCAAACGCATTATCAAAGGTTATAATGAAGAAATGCCGTCGTTTGTAGGTGTACTCTCGGATAATGATATCGAATCCGTGATTTTGTTTATCAAATCCCTTTCAGGAAAATAATCGCCGATCCGCAGCGACTACCGGATATCGTCCAGACTGAACGGCAGCCGGCGTATCCGCTGACCGGTGAGGTCAAAAATAGCATTGGCAAGGGCCGGGGCAAATGGAGGCAGCCCCGGCTCTCCCACGCCGCCGGGCTTCTCGTCATTTTCCATAATATGTACTTCAATGGGTGGAATGTCGGCGATGCGTGGCATGGGATAGGTGTCGAAATTCTGCTGAACCGCCTTCCCATCTTCAAAGGTAGTGGCGTGGATAGTGGCAGCGCCCAGGGCCATCACAATGCTGCCCTCTACCTGGGCGCGGATAATGTCGGGGTTTACGTACCAGCCGCAGTCCATTAAGGCAACCACTTTTTCAATCCTGACTTTCCCGTCCGCATGGCGCGCCACTTTTACGGCGTGTCCGCAAATGCCGGTAAAGCACTCGGTGAATGCGGCGCCCCAGCCGCTGTTTTGGGCACGGGAGTTCCAACCGGTCAACTCAGCCATCCGGTCGATCAATGCCTGGTAGCGGGCATTGGGTAAATGTGCGCGCCGGAACGCAAGCGGGTCCGCGCCGGCCAGATGTGCAAGCTCGTCGATAAAACTCTCGCAGGCGAACCCGTTGGTGGATGCGGATACGGAGCGCCACCACATCACGGGTATAGGTGAGTGCGTGCCTGCGCCCCCGAAACTGAAATGCGGGATACCCTGCCGGTAGGGGGGCAATAATCCCTCGAAATTGCCTTTGTTATAGCTGGCGGCGTCCGGCGGTCCGGGCGGTGCAGGCGACCAATCCTGACCGATCCATTGCGTGGCCGTTTTCGCTTGGAATGCGTGGATGCGGGCCTGGGTATCGAGTCCTCCTTTCAATGTGTAAAAAGCTCCCGGCCTGAACGGGCCGGCGGTCATGTCGTCCTCACGCGTCCATACGACCTGCACGGGTGCCTGTATCTCTTTGGAAATCAATGCGGCTTCATAAGGGTAATCAGGGAAACCCTTTCTTCCGAAGCCGCCTCCCAGAAATGTCATATGCACGGTAACGCGCTCGATGGGAATGTTGAACCGCTGGCTCAGGTCGGCCTGTATCCAGTTGGCTTCCTGAACCGGTCCCCATATTTCGATGCGATCCGAACGGACGTCGGCAATGCAGTTGAGCGGCTCCATGCAGCTGTGCGACTGGTACGGCGTCTCATAGGATGCTTCCAACTGTTGTTTACAACGCTGGTACTCGTGTTCAAATCCTGCCTGTGATTCGATTTTTCCAAGATTTTCCCGCATTTGCTTTTCAAGTGAAGCAGTCCCGGCCGGCTCGAAATCAGGGGCATCCCATTCCACTTTCAATACCTTCCTACCTTGAATGGCTGCCCAAAGAGAGTCGGCCACGACGGCCACACCTTCACAATATTGCGAGAATACCGGCCTTTTTACCTTCAATACGTGGGAAACGCCGGGTATCTTTCGTGCTGCGGAATCGTCAAAGCGCTTTACGGTTTCCCTGAAACGCTTGCTGCGCTCGATCACCGCGTACTTCATTCCAGGTAATTTTTTGTCCAGGCCGAATATGGCAGATCCATTGGTTTTCAACGGAATGTCCTTTCTTGGAGCAGGCTTGCCGATGATTTTGTAATCGGCCCGCTTCTTGAGTGTTACCTCCGCGGGTGGTTGCAGTCCGGCCGCTTTCTCCACCAACGCGCCGTAAGGCAATTTTTTCATGGTCGGCTTGTGCCAAACCGCCCCATTTTCGGCGTAGCATTCCCTTTGGGGAACGCCCCATTCGGCGGAAGCGACCGCTATCAACATCTCACGCGCGCAAGCACCTGCACGCAAGAGCCGGGGCGCCCAACCGCGTACAGAAAAGCTTCCCTCCTGCGGTTGCGGGCCGTATTTCTCCGGATTAGCAGGAGCGAAAGCGATCTGTACGTCGTCCATCGACACTTCCAGCTCCTCGGCCAGCATTTGCGGAAGTGCCTGAAATGTCCCTTGCCCCATTTCGGAACGGTTGCACATGAGCGTCACTTTACCAGCCGGATCTATTGAAATCCAGGA
Organism: Dyadobacter sp. 50-39; assembly: GCA_001898145.1. GTDB lineage: Bacteria > Bacteroidota > Bacteroidia > Cytophagales > Spirosomataceae > Dyadobacter. Next base: position 216,490 of record MKSR01000048.1, on the reverse strand, counting down.
CATCAGCGCCGTACCGGGCAAGTATTCATCCATGACAGGATTGACGATTTCCGGAAGGGTACTCCCATTTGCGGGCATGTATGCGGCAAGTGTCAGTGCAGCGCCCGACCAGGTCGCCTGACGCAGAAAATTACGGCGCGAAATATCCTGTGGTTCCATAGAGATGGTTAGTGCGAGTAGCTGGCGGCAGTTTTGATCGCTTTTCTGATCCGCGGATATGTGCCGCAGCGGCATATGTTGCCGTTCATCGCGGCATTGATCGCTTCGTCATCGGGATTGACATTCCCTGCCAGTAGTGCTACGGCCGACATGATCTGCCCGCTCTGGCAATAGCCGCACTGCGGTACCTGTTCGGCGATCCATGCGCGCTGCACGGGATGCGAATTATCCTCGGAAAGCCCTTCGATCGTCGTCACCGGTTGCTCACCCACAGCCGACACCGGAAAAGAACAGGACCGTACCGGCGCCCCGCTCAGATGCACCGTGCAGGCCCCGCATTGCGCAATACCGCAGCCATACTTGGTGCCCGTAAGCCCGATCAGATCACGTATTACCCAAAGCAGCGGCATTTGCTCATCGGCTTCGACAGTGTAGGCTTTACCATTCACAGACAGCTGGTAGGAAGGCATAGTCGGTCAGAAAGTTTTGTACGCTTCGAATGTAAGCGCGTACCCGCCGGCGCACAAATCGGATTGACGAGATGCGGCTAGTGTGGGATCAAATGCGGGTTTTGAAGGGAGAGTCGCGAAAGCCCGGGGAGCAGTTTTTACGGCGCCCCGGGCCTGTTGGGGTCAATATCGGATCAGGCGACCATGGTGAACAGCCTGTTCAGGTCCCAATGTTGTTGGAGACCGGTGCCGTTTACTGCATCTTTGAGATTGTGGGCGAGCGACGCTTTTTCGTCATTCACCATTTCCAGGACATTACCGAGGTAGTCGGGTTTGCTGCGGTTGAGAAATGTGTCAGCCTCAGGAGAATTGCAATAAATGGCCGTAAAACCTTTGCCGTGCCGCTCGATAATGCCCCAGGTTACGAGCGTATCGAGGAAGTCGAGTGAGCTATGGCTTTGCAGTCCCAGTTTCTGGCGGATTTCCGACACGAACAGCGGGCCGTCGGCCAGTTCGGTGAAAAGGCCAAGTCTGATGGCCGTCAGCAATGGTTTGGCAGACCAGAACCCTGTTCCGATCCGGATGATGTTGATTGGAGTGATTTCCTGCTCTTGTTCAATTTCAATTGTACTCATGGCTAAATGAAGTTAATGTTCCGGAAGACGCGCTTCCACTGATTGAAACATGCTCTAAATTAGTGTTGACGGATCAACATACAGAACTCCAATGTGATGAACTGCCCAAACGAAGGGTTAAACCGTCCCAAACCTGGTGTAATCTGTTCCCTCGTTAACGTCCATTTCGCAGAAATCTGTCAATAAGTTGCAGGAAATTTGAATTAATCGTGTTTAACCACCAGTTTGGTTCCGGTGGTACCGTCTTGAAAGTATGCTTTCAACACATATCGGCCTTCGCGAAGCGCCCGTAGATCGGTTGGTGTGGGTTTTCCGGTCGTTTCTAGCACCATTTTTCCGGAAGCATCGAAGAATTTTAATGTTTCGATTAGCTTATCACGTGTCAATAGTCTGATCGGCCGATCGGTATCGAATGGATTGGGGAATGCCACGAGGTCGTTTCCATCAAAACTAACTACGCAAATGCGGCTGTATGCGAACGTGCCGTCTCGATCGATCATTTTTAACCTGTAATAGACAGTCGCTGTCATATTTGCCGTGTCATTGAAAAGGTAATCTGTATCCGCCTCTTCCTTCTTTTTACACAGTATATCCCCGATTGTCGTCCAGTTTTTGCCGTCCGGGCTTTTTTCTATTTCGAACCGATCGCTATTGATTTCACTCGCTGTGGTCCAACGCAAACAAACGACGCTGCCTTCACGCTTGGCTGTGAATGAAGTAATCGTAACGGGCAACGCATCACGAGGGTCCTGTTCCGCAAACAGCTGGGCAAACTCGGGGAACATGCCGGCCGCTTCCAGCTCGCTGGCCGGTACGAAGCTCTCATTGGCTTTGGTCGCGTAAAGAATTGCCGGCAATGTGCCCGCATAGTGCGCGAAAACTGCGGAGGAGTCGGGCTGAGGCGTGGTAAGCAGGAAATCATCTTCCCAAATATCCAGGATGCTGATATCCGGGTCTACTTGCGGAGGCACCTGCGGATTTTCGGGTACATCCAGCGGATCGCCGCAATTGGTGACGGTGAACGTCACTTCATGCATCGATTCCAGGTCCCTGCGGTTAGGATATGTGCGCGTGCAGATCACCTGGTATTGGCCAGGGTGCTCGGCCTGAAAAGTCATCTGATCCCCGGTGGTAGTGAAGGCTTGTTGCGTGGGAAGTATCAGCCAGTTGTGAATGTACTGTCCGCCCGATGGCGTGGCAAGGGACACCGGGATATTAGCGGTATTGCCCTCCGTAGCGCGGCTCTGATTGAATGGGTAGCAGGCGTTGTACACGGAGATGACCGGTTGGGGCGGGAGTGGGAGTGCCGGGCACGCTGGAATAAACGAAAGAAGATTTTCGGATTGGCCGATGATTTCCCAGGCGACAGTCTCCGCTCGGATATGCTCTGTATCGTCATCAGTACCATAGATATTGGCAAATGGCGTCTGCCTTCCTGGACCAGTTACGGCATTAACTGCATGTAGATCCAATAGCTCTCTTTGCATTTGTGTGTTTAAAGGCCCTTTATAATCGATTGCGCTAAACGTGGGAATAAAGCAAAATGCGAAATCTTTTGTCTTGGAGAACAATTTATTTGGGACTACCCTGGGTGTTAATCCACCGGGTAAAAAGTCATCATTGAAGGGAGAATTATAATTAAGACTAACTCCTAACCTTTTCGAAAATATCCCCCAGGTAGCAAAGCGAAGTACATTCGTTAATTGATTAAGTGAATTCGTATGGACATCAATATTGCTATTTTGTAACCCAAAAGGTGTCCAGCTTCGTAATATCCGATCTCCATAATTATAATTGTCAAACAGATCGCGGTCTTGTGCATTCATACTGCCATGCGTGATCGCAATATTGCGGCAATTTTGCGGATATCCGCCATTGCCAAGGCTATTCAGATTGGCCTGAAAAGCATCAAATGCGGGAGACTTTGACCCGACGCCTCCGGTAAGCTGGCCGCCCCAATGCAGCATCATTTGCGTTGCCGCCGGCGTGCTCATCGAGTAGTAGTAGTCGCGCCAAGTTTTTGCAAAGAATTTAAGGATTACCTGCGTCAGCAATGTGGGACTTGACTCCCAAAGCAACTGCGTCATTCCTACGGGAACGTTAGCACCCTGGTTGGGAGTGTCATAGCAAATCATCAGCCTAACATGGTGGTTGATCCCATCCACCTCCATTTTTCGCAATGCGTAACGGGCAACGAGGCCGCTCATGCAAACCCCCAAGACGATATTGTCGATGTTGCCTTGCTTAATCGTGTTGATTTGCTGTATCACCGCTTTCATTACTTGTGCATTGTTTTCAATGGCAGCCCTTCCGTCGTCGTAATCAATAAAAACAAGGTCGTAGCCTTCACGCAGCCATTGATCCAGCGGGAAGCGAAATTGTGCTTCCAACTGGTCCAGGTTTACATCGTTTGCGAAATCAAAACCTTCCCCGATAATCACAGTTTTATCCAGTATTCCATCGCAGCCATTTACAATACGAATGTTTGCTCCAACCACTTGCGTCCGCGCATTATGCAGGGAAGTGTCGCTCACCGCGGCCGGTGCGGATACGTGAAATTCCATCGTCGGCGGTACGCGTTCCAGCTGCCGTACATCGACATACGTTTCGAAATCGTAGTGGAGGGTCTTTGAAATGAGCCGTATTTTGACGGGATGTTTGCCTGCGGTTTCAAAACGGTGCTTAATCAGTTGTTCCTGAAATGAATAGCTGGTAAATCCTTTGCCGTCGCCAAAGTCGATTGCCATTCCGACAAGTGGTTGGGCGTGGTTGGTAATGAGCAGTTTGGGGCTGATTTTGAACCAAACCTCGGCCTGATAGACTTCCTGTCGCAGTGCGGCCGCATACAGGATCCTGAATGGCGGGTAAGCGGTGAAGTCGAGCGGCCTTCCGGCTCGTTTGGTATCCTCGTTGGATCGAAGCTGTTTTTCAGTCAGATACACGGCTTCCATATCCATAATGCCGAGTGGAACCGTGTCGTTCCGGGTCAGCTTGGAAGGATTGGTTTCCACCAAATCTTTCAAGGGTGGTATGTGCGAACTTTCGTTCCTTAGGTCAGCGTCGGCGATGCGTTCGTAGAGGTTATGCCATTCTTCCGCCGACACGGGTCCCGGCTTTGAAAGCTTGCCGGAGGTGATTTGCTTTAAAAAATCAATTTCATGCCGTGTTGTAACTGCTGCATTCATAAAAAGCTTGCTGCCCAGGCCCGACAGGTCCAGTTTGTTCAGGGAATTCTGCCGTAACGTTTGGTAGTCCTGTGCTAAAATCGTTTGAAAAGACAACAGGAGGGACATCAGGAAAAGGCATAGCTTTCCTGTGTCACATTTTTTGAAATGTGTCATTGGTGTGTATGTATTTGAAGTGAAGAATTATTTGAACAATAGCTTAAAATCCCATTGTGTTTTTTTGCCGATCATCGGAGGTCGCTGACCTCCAATATCAGTTGATTGACTGTATATTTTTCCCAACTTTGGATTGTCTTTACCATACGGGATTATGACAGTAATGTGACCAAACTTTCTAGGTACTTCCAGAGCAATCTCATAGTCACCATTCTCATCCGTATAAGTTGATTTTAGATCGACCGAGCCCTTCAATCGCGAGCCGCTAAGCAAAACCAAGATGCTGTCCACAGGTACCCGGTTTTCGTCGAACACCTTACCATAAACTACGGTCGTGCGGTCGCCCAAATGTCCGCAGCCGATCATTGCCAGCGCGATTAATGGCAACAAAAGGTAGCTTTTAAAAATCGCTGATTGAATTTTGAAGTGTGTTTTCATATTCGGGTTTGTATAGTCAAATTCTGATACGGATTACTTAGCTAGTAACTTAAAATCCCATTGTGTTTTCTTGCCGATCATCGGAGGTCGCTGCCCCCCTATATCCGTTGCTTGACTGTATTTTTTTCCAAAGTCTGGATTGTAGTCGCCATAGGGGATTACGACATTAATCTGGCCAAACTTCCTTGGAACTTCCAGAGCAATCTCATAGTCACCATTCTCGTCTGTGTAAGTTGATTTGAGCTCGATCGAACCCGTTATTTTTGCGCCGCGCAGTTGAACCAAAATGCTGTCAACAGGCACGTGATTTTCGTCAAACACCTTACCATATACGACCGTCGTGCGGTCGCCTAAGTGTCCACAGGAAAGCAGTGCGATCACTGGCAAAAAGAATGCAATGCTCTTTACCAACAGCAGTTTTTCAAATCTCTTTTTCATAGCGTTTTTTGATTGGATTGAGACAAGTGAATGCAGAGCTACTTAGTGCTCAGAGAGACAAATATGTGGTAAATCAAAATCAAAAAATCTTTTTGGTGGGCAGCAATGAATGAACGGCGATCAGTTAATGATCAAAGGGTTACAACAAAAAAATCCCGGCCGCATTAGCAGCCGGGATTTTCAATAATGGTTACTTAATGACGCCTTAGAAACTGTACCGCAAACCGATCTGCACCTGGTAAGGGTTACCCGAAGGCGTTACCACACCAGCAGTGTTTACGCGATATACATACTGGTTTTTGGTTTGGTCAAATGCGGCTACCGCAGGTTTGCCATTGGCAGCCGGGATACCCAATGCGTAGAGCGCCTGCGTACCCAGCGACTTGTTGCGTCCCCAATCTCTGTTCAGGAAGTTGGCGAAGTTGAAGATATCGGCAGAAACTTCAATGGCATGTGTGCCGGCAATTCTGATCTTTTTCGATGCACGAACGTCGAACACACCGTAGAAACCGTTGATGCCGCCGTTTCTTTCCGCGATTTTGCCGGAGTTTTTGATGATATAATCCTTAATGCTCTGGCTCGCGTCCTTGTTGTCGAGGATGGCTTGGAGGCCGGTACGCACGTTTTCAGGTACGCTCGGATCGTTTCTGTCGAAAACGTATGCCAGGTCGTTGGTACCCACGAAATCGCCGTTGGTGTTACCGCCCGACAACAGGGTATAGCGCGTGCCGCCAATTCCTGAATAACGAACGCCTACGCTGACACCCCAGAAGCTCGGCGCTGTTCCGAAGAATACGATCTTGTTGCGGAACTGGTTGTCTGAATAAGACATCAGGCTAAGGTTACGCGGATCATCGCGAACGGGCAATGAAAGCGTCGCGCTGTTCGCTACGTTACCGTTGAAAGAAGTGTTGTCCTTCACATCGTTATAAGTATAGCTCAATGTGATCTCACCATCGCGGAAATACTGGTATTTCACATCAGCTACCACGGAGAATGCATTTACTTTTCCTTCGCTGTTCAATTCGAGCACGCGTCCGAACTGCGTGGATTTACGGCCCTTCAACCAGTCGCCGGCACCGTTGGTCGGCATGTCTTTTTCACCAGGAACATACACGCCGCGGTTACCCTCGTTGGCGAGGCGGAAGAATGGTTCGTCGACCATGTTGCGGTCCACGTACATATAGTTGTTGCGGCCGAGGCTCATATAACCCGCGATACCTACTTTCAGCTTGTCGGTCAGGTATTTGTTGTAAGAGATATTGGCCTTGTAAATGATCGGGACGCGTGCGTCTTTGGCGTTGGTGTTGATCGTCGGCAGCTGGAATTGCGCAAGCGTAGGAATGCTGTTGTAATTGGCACGGTAAGCGGCGAAATCCGGGGTAGGGACATTGGCATTACGTACATCGACAGTCGCCAGGTGCTTTCCGTCGAAGGTGAGGTTGTTGATCACCACGTAATTGTTGATGTCCGAAGCGAACACCCCGGCGCCAAGGCGGAAAATATCGGTATGCCTGTCGTTCACATCCCAGGTGAATTGTACGCGGGGCTGCACTACAAATGACTTGATCTTGTTGTCGGTGCGGATTTTCAATGCATCGTACAAAGTCTGGTTCAAAGGCGAGCTTGGGTAATGCGCGTAGTCGAGGCGCAGACCTGCCACTACGTCCAAGCCCGTTGCGAGGCTCGTTTTTAACTGACCATAAACACCTGCATTCCAGATTGTTCCTTTTACCGACCAGTCATCCATCAAAGGCACCTCGCGGTAGTAACGGTACGGTTTCAGGTCGTTGAACTGATCGAGGGCAGTTTTGCCGGCGGCAGCGTCCACATTGTAGTGGAAGCGGCCGTTTACTTCGGATCCGTAAGTCGAATGCGAGCGGGTCATCATCATATCTAACCCGAAAGTATATTCCACCTTGTCGGTATTGTAGTAGAGGTTATCCACCAATTGAACCACATGGTTGGTAAAACGCTCCTGCGCGAAACGGTGACCACCCATCTGAATGTTCGTAGCCCGTGAATTACCGTTGCTCAATACAGAGTTAACGTTCTCTACGATCGCTCTCGGAATGTTGTCGGCCGGAAGCTGGTCGCCGGGAGCACTTTTTTGTTTGACGAACAAATGCTGCACTTTCAGCTCATTGGTCACTTTCGAATTAAGCGTCGAGCGGAGGGAGGCGAGCAAGCTGTTGTCCTGGTTGAAGTCGTTACCGTAAGACTCATACGCATTGATCGTCGTGTTATCCGCCAGACCGAGTTTGTTGCGGTCGTTGGTGTAATTGTTGCGGATCGTCAAAAGGTTACGGTTGTTCAACTGCCAGTCCAGACGCAGGAATGCTGCATCGGAACCTCGTTTTTTGTCAAATGTCCCGAACTGCGGGGAGTCGGACATGCCGTATTTGCTGCGGGCGATGTTGACGAACTGGTCGAGCGTAGCGCGGGTCACATTGAAACGGTTCTCGTCAACCGGGCTGAGGATATCGGCGATGATCAATGGGCGGCTGTCTTGCTGGTGATCCCAGGCCACAAAGAAATGCAGCTTGTCTTTCAGGATCGGGCCGCCCAGTGAAAAACCGAACTGGTTGGTAGAGAACTTGTTGTTGATTTTGTTGCCGCGGATATCGTAAGGGCTCGACAACCAGTCGGCGCGCGTGTAGTTGAATGCGCTACCGCTCAGTTGGTTGGTGCCCGATTTCGTTACCGCGCTGATGGTACCACCACCGCTGCGTCCGTAAGTAACATCGTACTGGTTGGTGACTACCTGAAATTCACGCACCGCCTCGATGGAAATGGAGTAGGGAGCTCCGCTTCGGCTGGTAGTAGCGCCCGCGGAAGTCGGGTTTTTGGAGCTCATACCATCGATGGTGTAACCCGTAGACGAGCCCAGCTGACCGGAAATGTTACCTCCACGGCTCAATGGCGACAGTTCCATGAGTGATGTAAAGTTCCGTCCGTTCACGGGCAGACGGGTAATGTCCCTGGCCGAAATGGCTGTGGAAGCACCCAGGTTTTCAATTTTATTCTTGAAACCCGAAGCCACAACGCTCACTACTTCCAGCGTTTGGCCGGCATCTTTCATACTCATTTTAACTTTCACGGCGTCGCCCTGGTGGAGCATATAGCCTGTCAGTTTTTGTTCGCCAAAGCCGACATAGCTGGCTGTAACTGTGTAAGGCCCGCCCAATGGAAGTTCTTTGAAGGCATACTCGCCCTTTGCGTTGGTGACGGTACCCGTCGTAAAGCCTGTTGATTCATTTTTTACCTGGACGGTCGCGCCGGCCAGTGCCGCATTCTGGTCGTCGGCTACTGTACCGGAAATCGACGCCTGCGTTGTTTGAGCCTTCAACACCGCGATGTTGCCGAAGCAGCAGAGCAATGTGAGGATAATAGGAAGTAAAAATCTCTTATGCATGAGCATGTTATTGGTTAACAAATTTGCCGCAAAAGAAGGGTATCTACTTGTCCAGGGTATTATTGAAATGTTATTTAATTGTGAAGTCGCAGATACGGCCCGTTGAACCTGCTGCTGATCAACATTGCATTCCGCACCGAGGCCGGAAGTTACGAGCCAGGCCAGTTGGCAGCACATTAAGCACTTCATCAACACACGGCCCGGAGCGTAAAGACGTGTTATTCACACGACGTAGCGCCTCGGGGCTGCTTCATTTTCCGGCCGGTCGGTCCTTGCGGGCAAGGAGGCACAGTGTTTAGTCTTTCACAAATTTAAGACCGTCGCAGAGCGCTCCGGATGTTGCTTGCAGGATATAGTAACCCGGCTGGAGCCGCTGCACGTCCACTTCGAATTTTCCCGTACCTGCCTTTCCCGAAACCAATGCATTGCCCTTCGTATCCACAATCTGCCACGTCGTCGGCGATTGCCAGGGGAGGTTGACCTGCAAGCTTTGACGGGCTGGGTTGGGATATAGCGGGGCGGCCAGACCATCCGGCGGCAGCTGCGCGATTCTGGAATAGGCATAGCTGCTATCGATGTCGATCATCTTAAGGCGGTAGTACGCATGTGTGCCGGATAATGCTGCCAGCTGGGTATCCATGTAGGTGTAATGTTTCGTCGCACTGGTCGCCAGTGGTTCAAGGCGTCCTAAGGCGGTGAAGTGCTGCGCATCGTTGCTGCGCTGTATTTCAAAATGCGAAAAGTCAGTTTCCTCGACCGTCTGCCACGACAGCACGGCGCTGTTTTCGCTGCGCATTGCCTCGAAATCAACAAGCTTGACCGGCAGGACATTGATATTCTTGGGCGCGATGTAAAAGGTGGAGAAAGATGCAACGCTGAATGTAAACACATAACCGCCCATGTAAGCCTCCACCGAGGAGGGAATAGGGTGTGCCGGGGTTGTAAAATCCTTGTTGCATTCACTGGCCTTGCTTTTAAATACGCCTACGTCGCCGATGCCGTTGATAGCCGTATTTCCCGGAACGGCATTGTGGGCGGCCATCAGGGCGTCAAGTTCCGATTGCTGAATGTAGAACCGGACATCGCATTGCGTACCTGGTGCTGCATCGGGCTTTCCGGCCTTGATCGTCAGCTGCCTGTCGAGATAAAACTGCCCCTGCTTGTCTTGGCGTACCGCGCCGTTGTGGACATATATGGAAGGAAAAATCCCGTTGAGATCATTGCCGTTCGGTAGTATTTCTGCTACTGCATTGCCATTAATATCGGTGACAGGCAGCCAGATTTGGGCGTTTTCAGGGCCTGCGGCAACGTACGGCAGCGACTGGCAGGAGCCCGGCGTTCCGGGCGCTATTTCCGCAGGTACTTTGGTAAGCGACGTGTAAACCGGTTCCTGGCCCGTCGCTCTAGAGAAAGAGGTAGCGCTTTGCAGCAGTCCGTTTTTCAGGTCCCATTCCGAAATGGCGCCCGCAAATCCCGCACCGCCCATGGTGGTCGTAAAGTAAACACGTCCGTAGCTGACAATGGGGCTGGACTTGGGAATCTGGCCGATACCGTAAGAGGTAATGTCGGCTTTTTTGGTAAAAGTATTGGCTAAAGGGTCCCATTGAAAAGCCACGCCCATATCCTGGCTGCCGCCGGCACTCGTAACGCCATAGAAAAGGTCGCCGTCCAGTGTGAGGCTGCCATAAGGCTTTCTGCCTTTCGATGCATCCAGGTTTTGCCGGATCGAATAGTCGCCGGTGGCCGGGTCCCATTCGAAGAGGACGCCCTGGTGGCTGCTGCCGCCTTCGGATGTCATTCCATAGAATTTACCGCTTTTGAGGGTGAGACTTCCGTAGGGATGGCCGCCTTCCGGCTCGGAGAGGTCTTTTCGTTTGGTAAAAACATTCGCATCGGGCTCCCATTCGAAAATAACGCCGTAGTCATTGGCGCCTCCTGATGCGGTCATGCCATACAGCTTCCCGTCTTTTAGGGCCAGGTCGCCCGATGGCATTGCGCCGTTCAAACCGCCCAGGTCAAACTTTCGGGTAAAAATGTTGTTGTCGACATCCCATTCAAACAGAATGCCGGCATCGTTCGCGCCACCCTTTTTCGTCATGCCGTAAAACTTGCCGTTCCGCGCGGTCAGGTTGCCTTCGGGATTCGCCCCATTTGCGCCATCGAAATTGTGCAGGCGCTTGTAGGCGTGCGTCGCCGGATCATATTCGAAAAGTACACCCAAGTTTTCCGAACCACCCAGGGAGGTCATGCCGTACAGTTTGCCATTTCGAAGGGTGAGGCTGTTCAATGCCGCATGACCGTTGCTTTCATTGAAATCGAATTTTTTAGCAAAAGCACCCGATACGGGTTCCCATTCAAACATAATCCCTCCTTCGAATTTGCCGCCGCGGTAGGTCGATGAATAGAACAGGCCGTTCAGCATGACGAGGCGTGTCTGAGGCGATGTGCCGGGTTGCCCTGCAAAGTCGAAGCGTATGGTGAATGCATTGGTAGCATTGTCCCATTCATAAATATACCCCTTCCCATTAGGCCCGCCCACGCCGGTAGCATAGAATTTGCCGTTAAAGAGCGTCATAGGCGCATAGTTGAACGCGTCGTTAGTACCGGCCGGCAGATCAATTTTCTTGGTGTAGGTATTGGTAGCCGGGTCCCACTCGAAAATCACCCCCGCACTATTTGCTCCGCCCTGGGCAAGCACGCCGTAAAACTTGTTGTCTTTGAGTACAAATTCAGATAGCGGCAGGTAGCCCTGGTTTCCGCCGGGGAAATTCTTCTTGATTGTATATTTGTTCGCAGCCAGGTCCCATTCGAAAATAGACCCGTTTCCGCCATTCGTAGGTGAAGCCCCACCGTACAACTTATTGTTATACATGGCCATGGCCTGATACGGTGATGGACTACCGCTGCCGCTTACCGCCAGCGTTTTGGTAAAATTGTTAGTCAGGGGGTCCCATTCAAAGAAAACGGCTTCATCTGTGGCCGTCGAATTTTTGACCACACCGTAAAATTTGTTATCGAAAAAACTGAATGCCGCGCCGCTCGCGAATGAAGCTGTAAGCAGCTGGCCAAGCTCTTTTTTGATCGTGAAAACATGGGTAGCCAGATCGTATTCATAAATCACCCCGGCATTGCCCTTGCCGCCATCCATCGTCAGGCCGTAAATTTTGCCGTTGAAGACATATATTCTGCCCGTCGGGATGAACGCCGCATAATCGAAGTAATGCAGGGCGGTATAAACATTGGTAACAGGGTTCCATTTCATGAGCGTATGGGAATTGCTGCCCGTGCCGCCCTGAAACACTGTTGCGAACATTTCACCATTGTACTCCGTCAATTCATCGCATCCGTTCGTGCCCGGTCTGGCGTCGTCGAATGCATGCTCAACCGACAGCGCCTGCCCGTTGTAATTGGTCCGGAAGATCGTCCCTTTGCCCAGGAAGCCATAGTTGGTGGTCACGCCCCAAAGCTGATGAATGCCCTGGGCGCAAGCGCTTGATGAAAGGAACAGGAAAACCGGAAAAAGATAGCGAAAAAGTTGGTTCATAGCAGTGCATATGTGATTGGTTAGCAGGTAAATGTAACCAATTGCATACACAAAGGCACCTGGGCTTCCCGATATCTTATCCACAGGCGCGCTCTTATAACGAACGGCGTTGAATGACGGAAAACGGGTTCGCAACGTGCCGGCCTACACCGGTAAGGATCATATCGGCCGCCGACTTTCCCATGGCTTTCAAATCAGACGAAATGGTGGTAATGCCGTTGAGCATCGCCTTTTTTGCGTCGTTATCCTGGTAGGAGACAATGCCCACATGCCTTCCGGCCACGAGGTCGCTGCTGTTGATGATCTCGCGGACAAGAAACATCAGTTGCGCATCGGACACGACGATGAATGCCTCTCCGTCCCGTACCATGTCTTTGGTAAGATCCGCGGAGACGCGGCAGACGAGGTTTCGCTTCGTGCAGGCGCGTGCGAATGCTTCCGGGAGCGTGCCGGGGTAGGAGGTATGTGCAGGAAAGATGAGGTTCACGCATTGGTATTTGCGCAGTCCCGGGCTAAGTTCCTGAATCGCCTGGTCGATATCCGTGCTGAAATGCCCGTAAACGGTCCCGAAGCAGCCGGAAAGGCCAGGGACTTCCTTGTCGAGTACGATCAGCTTGTCTTTGGGCATGCGATCCAGGACCTGGCTGCCGCCCTCGGGGTCGTCGAGGAAATGCGGGATCACCATAATGTGGGAACAGGAAGCATGTTTCCGCCGGACGATCGCCCGGAAATGCGCTGCGCTGTTGTGGTAAATCTGGAAATCGATTTCGGCCTTTTGCCCGATCCGCGCCGTCAGCGCATCGTAAACGACCTTGGTGTATTCGTTGAGCTGATTAAAAAGCACCAGTACTTTCAGTTCCGGTGCCGGATCGAGGCGGTTGATATAATAACTCTTTCCATGCTGCGAGGCCAGGATACCCATGTCACGCAGGTTGTTGTAGCTTTTTTCGATGGTACTTCGGGATACCGCGTAAAGCCGGCTAAGCTCGTTGATGGACGGCAGGCGGTCGCCACGGTCCATCAGGCCGGTTTTGGTCGCATACAGCACCGCTTCCACCAGTTGCTGGTACACCGGTTCGGACGAATTGCGGTCGACCGTAAAGTGGTTTTCGAAGTTGATTTTTCTCATACTATCAGACCGGCGACGACGTGTTTCCCGGAACGTCAATTTAAAAAGAATAGGAGTGCCGGAAAGCAGGTTCGGACAGAAAGGCATAAGTCATCCGCGGAAGCCGCTAATTTATCTTTCAAATCATTTCCCGATCCGGCATAGCATGTACAACCGGCTCATGGCGGTTGGCGGACAAATCTGCCGGATTGGACTGGTGAAATCTGCTTTCCATCGATTTTGTTTGTGGTTTTTGCCAATTGATATGAACTTGTGGAGTAACACGCCGAGCAACACCCATGGGATCCAGAAACAGCATCACCGTACTCACGCACGTCACCATATGGTCGCTGCTGGGATTTATCCTTTTGTTTTATCCGCCGCTGAGCTGGAATATTTCGGTACCACCCAATTTCTGGATAAAGCAGACATTCAACCTGCTCATTATGATCGGCGTGTTCTATGCCAATGCGTGGTACGCCGCCCCTAAACTGCTTTTCGACAGGAAAGGGAAAGTGCTTTTCGGTGCGTGGGTGGTGGGGATCGTAATTTGTTTCATGGCCGTGGCGCGGGTGATCGAGTTGAAACTCAATGTGCTGGACGATATGTCCAGGATCATGAATAAGCCGCCAAAAGACCCTTTTCAGCTCGATTTTCACCTGTTCATGATCATGCTGCTCGTCATGGTGATCAGTACCAGCCTGGCTATGGCCAGGCGCTGGCAGGCCGACGCCCAAATGCGCGAGCGGATCGAAAAGCAGCATATCGCTTCCGAGCTTTCGTTTTTGAAGGCGCAAATCAACCCGCATTTCTTTTTTAATACCCTCAACAACATTTACTCCTTAACCTATTCCGACATCCCGGTTTCGCGGGAGGCGATCCTGAAACTCTCGCGGATGATGCGCTACGTGCTATACGATACACTGAGCGATTCGGTGCCGCTGCAAAAGGAGCTGGCGTTCCTGAAAGATTACATTGCGCTGATGGCGCTCCGCCTGCATGAATGCACGACGCTGGAATTCAACGAGCCCGCGCCGGTGAAGGACCACCAGATCGCCCCGATGCTGCTGCTGCCGTTTGTCGAAAACGCATTCAAGCACGGGTCGAGCGCCATGCAGCATTCGCGGATCGTGGTGGACCTCAAAGTGGATGACGGTTCGCTGTTGCTTCGTGTTTTTAACCATATTGCGCATGAAAAGGATGGGTACCAACTCGACCAGGGCGGCATTGGCCTCGCCAATACGGGCAAGCGGCTCGAACTGTTGTATCCGGGCCTGCACTCGCTGACTATCCGCGAAAATCCGGATGAGAGAACCTATGAAGTTTTGCTGACCTTGCAGCTTGACCGCGAGAAAGCGGGGCAAATCGCAGAAACCGTATGAAATTGAATTGCATTACCGTCGATGACGAACCTTTGGCTCTGAACCTCATCAGCGCATTTGTGGAGCAAACGCCGTTCCTGGAACTGAGAGGCCGGTTTGGCAATGCGGTACAGGCTTTGCAGGCATTGCACGAACAAACGGTCCACCTGATTTTCCTGGATATTCAAATGCCCGATCTCAATGGCATGGAACTGGCGCGGATTATCAGCCAGTCGGGTGCTTCGGTGCAAACGCGCATTGTTTTTACAACAGCCTACAACCAGTTTGCGGTGGAAGGGTATAAGGTGGATGCCTTGGACTATCTTTTAAAGCCTTTCGGGTATGACGAATTCCTGAGGGCGGCTTCGAAAGCAAAAAAGTACTTCGAGGTTTTGCAGGAAAATGGCACCGGTGAGGTATTGGAGAACTATATGTTCGTCAAAGCCGATTACAAGCATATCCGGGTGGATTTCGACGCCATTACCTACGTCGAGTCGGTGAAAGACTATGTCAGGATTCATCTGACGCCGCCATTGAACCCGGTGGTGACGCTGAGCAGCCTGAAATCCATTGAGGAAAAGCTTCCTCCGACCCGTTTTCTGCGCATCCACCGATCCTTTATCGTGGCCGTGAGTAAAGTCGATTCGGTGAGCAAGAATTCGGTACAGCTGGGACCCATTGAAATTCCGGTAGGGGAGCTTTATAAGGATGCATTCAAAACATTGCTTGCACGCTGGATATAAAGAGATTAACGGTGTGTAACAAGGCGTCAATCCATGTCTTTATAATGGGTAACTTTATGAAACATTTCGATAAGAGTCGTCACCTGAAGTTTTTCGAAGAGCCGTGCTTTGTAAGTACTGACGGAGCTTTCGGTAACATCTAGTTTCGAGGCAATTTCTTTGATCCAGAACCCGTCGATCAGCATGTCCATAATCGTAATTTCTCTTGCTGAAAGATCCAGCAACGGATTATCGGGGCGGTAGTTATTTTTATCCAGCTGATTCAGCAATTCAAATTTAATTCTCGGACTTACATACCGGCCTGTTTCCGCCACGCAGGTAATAGCGGTCCGCAATTTATCGGTATCCGAATTTTTGGATACAAATCCATTGGCCCCCGACCGCAGGTAATGGATACCGTAAATCCTTTCTTCAATGGCCGAAAATATGAGGATGCAAACATTTTTTTGAATGGCTCGTAAACTCGCGATCATTTCAAATCCCTGGCCCTCCGGAATTTGAACATCCAGGATAATGAGATCCTGGGGATGCAACGCTAGTTCCGATAAAGCCACATTAAAAGACGCAGCTTCACGCACCACAGCAGCCTTGTACAAATCCTGAATGAGCATCTTTGTAGCAAGTCTGATAATCTGATAATCCTCGACAATTAAGACGTTTTTCATCCAGACATTTTCAATTCAAAAGACTCAATTTGTTTAGGCGGATCCGGATTATGAATAAGTTCGCGCAAGGATTACGTAAGCTTCTTTCAAAATCGCTGGATAACTGGATAATTAATTACCAGCCCTCATTCGATGGGTGTTTCAATATCAAAAGTAAAATCTGAAAATAAAAGAAAAATCAAATTAAAGGTGATTTTTTTACTAATTTAAGCCCCTGACGATGCGGTATATACGACACTGAAACAGAGCGTGTCATAGCGAAACATCAGGCCGCGTGAACCGGGCTCAATTCCAGTTCAAGGTTGACGGCAAATTCGGATTCAGTCTGCTGGACCGACAACCGGTGCTGGCCGGGGTACAGGAGTTCAAGCCGCTTCGTGGTGTTGCTCAATCCGAATCCGCCTACCTGCTCGCCACCGCGCCTCGTGCTTTGCCGCGCATGCTGAGGTAGATTGTTGCGGATGTTGAAATACAATGTGTTTTGGTGCAGTTTGATCGACAGTTTTACATACGAGGCATATTGACTTTTGGCCGTTCCGTGCTTGAATGCGTTTTCTACAAATGAAACGAGCAGCAGCGGCGCAATGAGGTATTCGGCCGGGTTACCGTGTAGCTGATAGTCGATCGTCACCTTGTCGGCAAACCGGGCCCGTTCCAGGTCCAGGTAGTTTTCAATGTAGCCGATTTCTCTCGACAACACCACGCTTTCCCTGCTCGATTCATAAAGGCTGTACCGCATCAGATCCGAGAGTTTTAGTACCAGGTCGGCAGCCTGTTCATCGACGTCGACCGTCCTGGTATAAATTGCATTCAGGGTGTTGAAAAGAAAATGCGGGTTGATTTGTGATTTAAGAAAGCTCAGTTCGAGATTAAGGTTATTTTTTTGTAATTGTAAGCTTTGCGTCTGGAGGTTCAGATTGGCTTTTTCGAGTTGCAGCCGTTCCATTTCCAACTCCATATTTTTAGTGCGGGAATTAATAATGTACCGCATCGCTTCCACCGCCAGCAATGAAATCAGCAAGTACAAGCCCCAGGTGAAATTCCCGAATCCCGGAATGGGCGGCCTTTCAGGGCCATTGAGAATGGATGAAAGGTCGCTACCGCCCCGGTAATGGGTCGTGTACACCAGCACTGATACCGCGAGCAAGCTTATAATCAGTGTTATTAAGTTTCCGGCGATGAATAATGTGGCCCTCTTATTACGAGAAACAGGATTGAAACGCATAGGCCGTCATATTCTGTTCTTATGCAACGCTGCCAGTACATTGGCACGATAGGTTACCCCAATCGGGATTTTTCGTCCGCTGTTTGTCGTAATTTCATTTCCTTCAATTTCACGTATCACTTTTTTATTGACAATATAGGAGCGGTTTACTCTCAGAAACTGTGCCGCGGGTAGTGCTTCCTCAATTTTAGCCATTGTCATATGAATGACCGCAACGCGGTCCGACCAATATAATTTCAGGTAATCACGCATGCCCTCAATGAAATGTATTTCAGCGGGTGCTACTTTAATAAGTTTTTTATTCTCTTTCAATAAAAGAAAATCATTTCGGGCGCCCGAAAATTCTGTATCCAATATTTGTTCCTGCGGTTCTTTGGATATCGGAACAATTTCCCTGGGCAGCTCGGAAATGACGGGAAAAGATTTGGGAAAATCCGTATTGTCTACCTTATTGACCGCTTTCAGGAACCTTTCGAAAGAGACGGGTTTGAGCAGATAATCCGTCAGTTCATGTTCATAACCCTCTAATGCATAAGAAGGATCGGCGGTAATCATGATCATGGCCGGGCGGGAAGCGGGAAGGAGCTTTAATAGCTCAAATCCAGTCATTTCGGGCATTTCAATGTCCAGAAACACAATATCCGGCTTTAATTTCCTGATCAGGAAAAGGGCGTCGGTAGCGGTCTCGGCAGAGCCGGCCAGTTCGAGAAAAGGAACCTTTTGCACATATTTTTCAATCAATCGGCGTGCGTCAGCCTCATCGTCTACTATTATACACCGCAACCTCCCGGAAGACAACATACTCTACCTTAACTACTGTACTAAATTTCATTCGTCTGCAATAATATAGGTATTGGTCGAAATAAATGCATAATTCAGCGAAATTATTTTAGTTCAAGAACTATTTAGGATTACTTTAAACCCGTTAAGGAATGAACGCTTTGTGAAAGAATAACAGATACTATTGGCCATGATAAAAAAAATGAACCGAATTGGATTGGAAGGCGGGATTATAGGGTGCTCCGATCCGTTTCATATTGACTACGATTATACTTCATTTGCTAATATAGCCGTCCAGTCGGCCCTGCATTGTTTCATTTTTACGAAACTAAACGGATAATCTCCTGGTTCCAGGTACACCCGGTCGCCGAAAGCGTTGTTTTTAATTTGGATTTAAGCTGGAAAAGCGCAATTTTTATCTAAGAAAACAACCGTACTGGCTCTCACCGGGAAACGATAACTTTTATAAGTAAAATGGGTGCTTAAAAATTGAAAAGCTCCTGGCATTTTGTCAGGGGCTTTTTTGTTTGCATTCGCCCGGGTAAATGGAATAACTTGTTCATTTATGATGACGAAATGCATTTTGTCTTGTAGATAAATAATGACAAGATTGTCACAAAAAATGCGTCGGCCGGGGATAGTTATCCAGATACGTATATTAGTTAACGTTCCATTGCTTGTGAGAAAACGCATCACGATTCCCCCGATCGGGCAGCCGTTTCACCGCCCGATTCGTACGGTTGGCCCGGTGCCGTGTTTTAAATGCAGAGGCTGGCAGAGAATTTTGATGCATTCATTTATAAAATTTAGCCGATGAAAGCATTACTATTAGCCATGACATTTCTGTTCGCTGCCAACCTTTACGCACAGGAGGGCACGCAGACAATCCGCGGAACCATCCGCGATGAAGTTTCCAAATCGCCGGTGATAGGGGCATCGGTGTTGCTCATCCGGGAGACGGGTGCGAGTCCTGTGGGAGCGGTGACCGATGTCCGGGGCGATTTCAGCATGGCGGGCGTTCCTGTGGGCCGCCAGTCATTCCAGGTCACGATGGTCGGATACGAACCGCAGCGTTTGCCGAACATCGTCGTTACCGCGGGCAAAGAGGTGGTTTTGAATGTGACCCTGACCGAAGCCGTGCAGAATCTCGCAGAAGTAGTGGTAACCGCAGACCGCAAAAACGACAAGACCAAAACGAATAACGAACTGTCGCTGGTGAGCGGCCGGTCATTTAATGTGGACGACACAAAACGGTATGCCGGGGCTTTGGGCGACCCGTCGCGCATGGCAGCCAACTTTGCCGGCGTGGTATCGGGCGACGATTCGCGTAACGACATTGTGGTGCGGGGAAATTCGCCTTCGGGGACCTTATGGCAGCTGGAAGGCCTGAACATTCCCAATCCGAACCATTTCGGGTCTTTTGCGGCCACGGGCGGGCCCGTGAGCATGCTCAATAACAACGTACTTGGCAAATCCGACTTTCTTACCGGCGCCTTTCCCGCCCAGTACGGAAACGCCCTCGCCGCGGTATTCGACCTGCAACTGCGCGAAGGCAATAATCAGAAACATGAATTGATGGGCCAGGTTGGGTTCAATGGTTTCGAGCTGGGTGCGGAAGGGCCGTTCTCGAAAAATACCAAAGCTTCTTTCCTGCTTAATTACCGGTACTCGACGCTTGGCCTGTTCAAGGCGCTGGGCTTGCAGTTCGGAACGGGCACAGCTATTCCCGACTACCAGGACCTGAACTTTAAAGTGGCCGTGCCCACCGGCAACAAGGGAAAACTGACGCTTTTTGGCATTACCGGCAGCAGCGACGTGAATTTTCTGGGAAATGAAGTGGATACAACGCTTTCGAATATGTACGGAACTGAAAATACCAATACACGCGTCAGATACGGGACCAACATTTTCGGACTGGCCTACGAGCACAATCTTTCGCCTAAAACCTACGCCAAGCTAACCCTCGGAATGAGCACTACACGGGAGCGGTTCAGCGGCGATTCGATCAGCAACCCCGCGCGCGAAGCCTTCCTGAGCGGCGAGGCCCGGTACAATACGTCCAAATACTCGGCGGTGCTGAACGTAAGGCATAAAATGAATGCCAAAAGCAGCCTTTACGGAGGGGTAACCGTAGACCTGCTCGATTTTGACCTGTACAGCCGCTCCGTTTACCAGGGAGGGAAAATCGACACCGTCCGCGCGAATGTGAAGGGCGAAAAAACGGTGCTCACGCAGGCCTACGCGCAGTGGAAGTACCGCATTTCGCAGGGACTGATCTTTACGACCGGTGTGCATTTCCAGCATCATAACCTCAATAATAATGTCGCTGTTGAGCCGCGGGCCGGTTTGCAGTATGCATTTGGCAAGGGGCAATCGTTGAGTGCAGGGTATGGCTTGAATAGCCAGGCGCAGAACATTTACACTTATTTCGTCCAGACGCCGGGGGAGTCGGGGCCGGTCCGGACTAATAAAGATTTGGGTTTTACCAAAAGCCACCACTTTGTGCTGAGTTACCAAAACCGCCTTTCCGAGAACCTGTTACTCAAAATTGAACCTTATTACCAGCATCTTTTCAATGTGCCGGTTGAGCAGCGGGCCTCTACCTATTCCGCATTGAATATGGGAGCTTCTTTCGGGCCGTCCGATCGCGACAGTCTGGTCAACCGGGGCTCTGGCAGCAATATGGGCGTAGAGCTGACACTGGAAAGGTATTTCAATAAGGGCTACTATTTTCTGCTCACCACTTCCTTGTTTGACTCTAAATACAAAGGCAGCGATCGTGTGGAACGTAACACGGCCTTTAATACGAAATATGTGCTCAATGTGCTGGGCGGCAAGGAGTTCCGTTTGGGTGCAAGCAATGTCCTGAGCGCCAATATCAAGACGTCGTTTGTGGGTGGAAAATACATTACTCCGCTCAACCTGGCCGCATCACGGGCCAGAGGCTCGGCAGTGTACGACGAAAACCGCGCCTATTCGCTACGGCAGAGTGCCTATTTCAGGACGGATATCCGTTTCTCCTACCGCCGAGAAATGCGTCGCAGCACGATGGAGTTCTCACTCGATTTGCAGAATGTGACGGCCCGCAAGAACATTTTTCAGGAAACCTATAACCCGCGTACCAACCAACTGGTGAACCAGTACCAGCAGCCGTTTTTCCCGGTACCGTATTTCAGGTACACATTTTAATTGAAATTTGGCGGGTAATCGAGTAGTTTGCCCGCCGATAGTCACTTGCGATGAAAGAAAAGGCTTATACGCTCAACGACAAAAAATGGCGGATGATCGGGATTCCGCTCATGGGATTGGTCATCGCGTTGATGATCAATTTAGATGAGTTTCTGAAACTGAGCCGTCTTTTCTTCCTCAGTGTGTTTTTTTCCACTTTGCTTACGCTCACGTTCTGGGAGGGTAACCGGTACATTATCATCTGGATGCGCCGCATTTTTCCGGAATACAGCCAGACCGGCAAACGCATTGCTGCGGAAGCGGTGCTGGCAGTGATCTATGTTTTTCTGGTGACGCTGCTCCTGGATGAGCTTTACTATAAGCCGGTGTACCATGTGAGCGTGCTCGCCATCGGGTTCAGGGTCAGCATCGTGCCCACGGTGATCGTGTACCTGGTTTATGAAGCGGTTTATTTTTTTGATGCCTGGAAAATGAATGTGAGGAAAACCGAGGCGCTGATGCGCGAAAATGTGCAATCGCAGCTGGATGTACTCAAAAATCAGCTCGACCCGCATTTCCTTTTTAATAGCATGAACACGCTGGCGGCGCTGATCGACGACGAGAATACCGCGGCGCAGGACTATCTCGAAAGGCTTTCGGATGTGTACCGGTATGTGCTCGTGAGCCGGAATAAGAATACCGTCCTGCTGAGTGAGGAGATCGCGTTTGTGGATGCTTATCTTTATTTAAATAAAATCCGTTTCCGGGAGAATTTGCAGGTCGAAAAACGCTTATCCAATGCTGTGATGATGCAGTACATTACGCCGCTCAGCTTACAGATGCTGGTTGAGAATGCGATCAAACATAATGTGGTTTCCCGCGAAAATCCTTTGCAGATCGTGATCCGTGAGGAGACAGATGCATACCTGGTGGTTGAGAATAATATTTCAGAAAAGACCATTCTGGAAAAATCAACCCGCGTGGGCTTACAGAATATCGTCAACCGATACAGCCTTTTAACCGACCGGAAAGTGCAGATCGATCGCGATGAGGAGCGGTTTACCGTGAAAATCCCGCTGCTGGCACAGGCGGTAGAATGACTTATGACACCAGGGTAAACATCTGCCCATTGCTATGAAAATACTGATCATTGAAGACGAATACCCGGCGGCGGAACGGCTGGAAAAGCTGATCAAGAAGTTCGATCCGCGCATCGAGATCTGCGCCGTGCTCGAAAGCGTGGAGGCGGGTCGAAAATGGTTCGCGAACGGGGAACAGGCCGACCTCATTTTTTCCGATATCCAGCTCGCCGACGGGCTTAGTTTCCAGCTATTCGAAGAATTTCCCGCCCACAGTCCGATCATTTTCACCACATCGTACGACGAGTATGCGATCAAGGCGTTCCGTGTGAAAAGCATCGACTATCTGTTGAAGCCCATTAAGGCGCCGGAGCTGGCCGAGGCCATCCGTAAATACGAGAATCTCAGGGAAGACTTTTCGCCCAAGGCTTATGCCAGAAAGGTGGAGACGCTGCTCGATAGCCTGGAAATGAGCAAACGGCCTTTCAAAACGCGGTTTCTCGTCAAAAATGGAGAGCAGCTCATTCCGGTCAACCAGGAACAGGTTGCCTATTTTTATACCGCCAACGAAATGGCATGCCTGGTCGCGACCGATGGCCGGCAATACCTGGTGGACTACAAACTGGAAGAGCTGGAATCGCTGGTAGACCCGTTGAATTTTTTCCGGCTCAATCGCCAGTTCATTGCCCGCATTGACGCCATCCAGAAGATTCATACCTATTTTAATGGCAAACTGAAAATTGAACTACGTCCGCAGACTTCCCAGGAAGTGGTCGTCAGTCGCGAAAAAGCGCCTGCATTCAAAGCCTGGCTGGAAACGTAGAGCCATCCATCCTTTTCACGGGCGTCTGCCGGTTAAATTGGCCTGCGATCATGCTTTTTGGTATAACAGAAAACACTCACTAAAAAATTGATTGATATGGCAAAGACAGATTTCAAATCGGTTGACGAATACCAGGATACGTTTCAGGGCGAAAAGAAGCAGCGGCTGGCGGCTATCCGGAAGATCATCCGTGCGGCGGCGCCCGCGGCGGAAGAAGTGATTAGCTACCAGATCCCTGCTTACAAGCATTTCGGATTTTTGATTTATTATTCGGCGGCTACCCACCACATTTCACTCTCATATCCTTACAGCGAGGCGCTGCTGGCCGAATTCAAAACGGAACTTTCGAAATACAAGATGAGTAAGTCGGCGATTCAGTTTCCCGATAAGGAGCCATTGCCGCTGGACCTCATCAGGCGCATTGTCGAATATCGTATGAAGGAAAACGAGCTTGTTGAGGCGTCCAAACCGAAAAAAACCAAAAAGAAATAGCGTGTCCGGCAGGGAATGACCTTTCTCAGGATCGCAGCTAAGCCAAGTCAGTTTTCCGGTGGTAGGGGCCGTGTAATTTTGGATGAATTATCAAGACCTCATCCAGAACATGATGCCGCATACCTTTCATATACCTGTCCTCGGGCTGGGTTACTCCATCGATACGCCCATTAAAGTCGCCAAATATGGCATTTCCTCGGTCGCGTCCATTGTCGACGACGAGCTCATCGAGCGAATGCGTGTGCATTATGCCCGCCAGCGTGGTGAACACGATGAACCCATCACCCGCTCCGAACACGACTACCGCAGCCGCCGCATTACCGGCTATCTAGATCTGATGCACCGCATTGTAACGGAAGAATTCGAGGCATTGAAAAGCCAGCCGTTTGGCGAAGGGAATGATATTGATCGCTATTTCAGTCTGTTACCGCCGGGCTCGGATCTGAAAATCAGGTATGAAGCCATGCTCGAGATGCCTGCTGGTGACGGCAGAGACGCCGAAGCTGCATTCCTGCGGGCGCAAATGGTGGCTGGCAGCATCGATGTGAATATCATGTCGAAGGTAGACAAAATGAATACCGACGCCGACGGTAATATGCTCGATGACACTTTCACCGACGCGCTGGCAGCGCTACGGGGTTTCGCATTGAGCCAACTATCGTCGTCGATCGTCCTTTCCGCCGGCATGAACCCTCATTTGTACAGCTATCTCGAAGCATTTACCGACTTTTTCCCCGATGCGGAAGGTAATTTCAGGAAAAAGGTGATCCTTAAAGTAAGCGACTACCGTTCCGCATTGATCCAGGCCAAATTCCTGGCCAAGAAGGGGATCTGGGTTTCTGAATTTCGCATTGAATCGGGACTTAACTGCGGCGGGCACGCGTTCGCGACGGAGGGTAACCTGCTCGGTCCTGTTCTGGAAGAGTTTAAAAGCCGCCGAGACGAAATGCTTACGGAACTGCTCGCGCTGTATGAACCCGCACTTGCAAGCCGCAGCATCACGCTTGCACATGCGCCGCGCATGCGGATATCCGTGCAGGGCGGCATCGGTACAGCAGCCGAAAATGCCTTTTTGCTGGAACATTACGGCATCGAAGCCACAGGGTGGGGCAGCCCGTTCCTGCTGGTTCCTGAGGTGACTAACGTGGATAAAGCTACGCTGAATGAACTGGCAAATGCAGATAGCGATGCATATTATGTGAGCGACTCGTCGCCGCTGGGTGTTCTTTTCAACAATTTCAGAAACAGCTCAGCCGAGAAGCAGCGCCTGGAACGCATTGCAAAAGGCAGGCCCGGCAGTCCGTGCAACAAACGCTTCCTGGTATCGAACACCGAATTCACCGCGGAACCGATCTGCACAGCCTCCCGCCAATATCAGCAGTTGAAAATCAAGCAGCTGCAGGCAATAGAGCCAAGGCCGGAAGACCTGCAAATGCAAATTGACGCCATAACCCAGAAACTTTGCCTTTGTGAAGGATTGAGTACTGCTGCGCTTATTAAAAATGAGCTAATCAAGCCGAGGGAAAACAAGGCGGTCGCCATTTGCCCTGGACCTAATCTGGCGTTTTTTTCAGGGACCTATTCACTTGACGAAATGGTGGGGCATATCTACGGCAAAATTGACCTGCTCTCCAAAAACCTGCGTCCGAATATGTTCATTAACGAGCTCAACCTGTATGTCGACTATCTCAAAAAGGATGTCGAGCGCCATGCAACCGCGCTGAGCGATAAGAAGGCCAAGTATTTCGCAAAATTTCGCGCCAATTTGCTGGAAGGGATCAATTACTACAAAAAGCTGATCCCGGAAATAACGAATCAGACCGTGGCATACCGGCAAGAAATGATGGTGCAGTTGGAGGCGATAGAGGGCAGGCTTTCATAGCTTGCCCGACTGGTCGACATCGCCCGAGTGGAAGAGCTGAATGGCAATGTCATAAGCCGGATGTGTTTTTCGAAGCAGGATCGAGGCATGCACCGTAAGCTCCGAGCTGACGGCATGGTCATTTTCGTCCACATTCAGGTCGGCCACGATCACCTGCCTGTCCTGCTTTTCAATAGCAGGGTCTTTCATCAGACTAAACCATCTGTTGAACTTGGCATAGCGTAAATGGCCTCGTCCGTCACGGGCATCGCAATAGTAAATAATAATCGCTTCGTTCTCCTTCAGGAAGTTGGTAAGGATATCCAGCACAGTGTTTCTGAGCCGGATATCCAGGCCCATGGAAGGCTTATCTGTTTCAATAAAGAAGAGACAGGTTTCTGTTATTTCAGGATTGTCGGGAAAAAACCTGGGGTCCACGGACAAATTCACCTTCACGAGAATGTCTTGCACCGTCGTGAACCGGAAATAGGTACCATCACGCTGGTAGGGATAAACTTCAATAGAATTTGATTCCAAGTGCGTCAAATTCAGCTTGTGACATTTCTCCCCGGCGGTATGCGTCGATGTCCCTTCTGGATTGCATCATCCTTGCTACAATGTTATCCAGTACAAGCCCCGTGCGGACTTCGGGTGCGGGTGCCTCCTTCGGTTCAGTCGCCTTTGTAGTTCTTTTTTGTTCCATAGTTTGAAAGAGTTTTGTGAAGTACTTGTCAAAACTAGGAAAAGGAAATGAAGTATTTCTGCCCGAAAAGGTACTAATGTGCAGCCGGAATCTTTGGATTATCAACGGAGACAAAAATGCCCCTAATTTCGCATTCTGGCCAGTTTTTCATATTCCAGGACGGTAATCTGGCTGCCCTTCATATCCACCAGGCGCTCCTCTTTGAAGTCTGAAAGCGTCCGGATCACGGTTTCGGTGGCAGTACCCACCATCGACGCAATGTCTTCCCGGGTGACGGCCATCGAGAAAGGTTTAGAACGGTCTTCCTGGTAGCGCTGCACGAGCATTACCAAAGCCTGTGCCACACGCTTGCGCACGGAATTGTAGGCGAGTTGTAAAAGCCGCTCCTCCCGCTCTTTGATCTCGTTGGAAAGCATACGGATAAACTTGGACGCCACCTCGCGGTTGCCTTGCAGCAGGTTGAAAAAATCGTCCTTCGGGATCATCGCCACTTCGGACCTTTCCAGGGCAATGGCCGTCTCTTCGTAAGGAGCGCCCTGCAGCAGGTCGAGGTAGCCGAAAAACTCACCTTCTTTCAGCAGGTCGGTAATGTATTCCTTACCGTTCTCATTTGATTTATAGGCTTTTACTTTCCCTTTTTGCAGGAAATATACATGGGACGGGAAGCTGCCTTCGGTGTAGATAGTCTCTTTTTTTTTCAGCACCTTCACTTTCTTATCATCCGCGAGCTTCATGATCGGATCGAAAGCCTGGGCTTCTTTGATAAACTGGTCAAATCCATCGGCCGAGCGTTCAAACTGCTTTTTAAGCCGGTCGCTCTTTTTCAGTCGCATTTCGACGGCATTCAGCAGCTCCACGTCGTCGTAGGGCTTGGTGAGGTAGTCGTCCGCACCCATGGTCATGCCTTTGCGGTAGTCGTCCTTCTCTGCCTTGGCGGTCAGGAAAATGAATGGGACCGAGGCCGTACGCTCATCCTTACCGAGCATATGCAGCACGCCGTAGCCGTCGAGCTCCGGCATCATAATATCGCAAATGATCAGGTCCGGGTTATGGTTGGCGGCTTGCTGCACGCCTTCCTTGCCATTCTGGGCGGTGATCACCTGATAGTTGGCGAGTTCGAGGATCTCCGCCGTATTTTCCCGCATTTCGGGATTGTCTTCAATCAAAAGTATTTTTCTCGCTTCCAAGTCTGGTCGTGTTTGTGTCAGGATTCGATTTTAACAGTAGCCGGCTCCCGATTGGGCAGCTCCACAAAAAACGTGGTGCCGGTACCTACTTCACTCCGGAAGCGCACCGTACCGCCCATCAGTTCTATATAGTTTTGTACAATGTTGAGGCCCAGCCCTGTTCCCTGCGCATTGCCGGCATTATGGGCCCGGAAAAACCGGTCGAAGACATGGCTCTGGTCCTGCTGGGGAATTCCAATGCCCTGGTCCTGTACTTCCATGCGGATCAGCCCGCTCCAATTTTTGACTTTCAAAAAGATCGACTTGCCGGATTCCGAATATTTGATCGCATTCGAAAGCAGGTTGAAAAGTACATTGCGGAGCAGTTGCTTGTCCACCCACGCCTGGTTTTCGCCCTCATAGCTCACGGTTATCTTCTGGCCTTCCTTGCACAGTCCGCGGATCTCCTCGATCAGGTTATTACAAAACTCGCTCAGGTCGGTAAGCACGGGAATGCAGTGGATGCGGCCCTCTTCCAGCTTGCCGATCGACAGAAAGTCGTTCAGGATTTCGGTAAGGTTGGTCACGGTCGACTTGATACGCTGCACATGCTTTTGCCGCTTGTCCTCGTCTTCCGTGCGCGAGTACCGGCCGATCAGCGAGGCCGACGAGAGGATCGTCGCCAGGGGCGTCCTGAACTCGTGCGAAGCGATGGTGACGAACTGGCTTTTCATATTGTTCAGCTCGCGTTCTTTCGTCAATGCCCGCACTACTTCTTCCTGCGACTGTTCGATCCGCTTAAAGGCCGCAGCCAGTTCTTCGGTGCGCTGCTGCACACGCTCTTCCAGTTCGGCGTTCAGTTTTTGTATCTCAAGGTTAGCCTCGATAATGCGGCTTTCCTGTTTCTTGCGCTCGGTGATGTCGATGACGAAACTCACCACAAATTCGCCGTCGCTGGTTTTGAAAGGGCTGAGGCTGACCTCCACGGGAAACTCGCTGCCGTCCTTACGCCGGGCGAAAAGATCCATCATATGCCCCATACCACGGGCACGCGGCGCTTCGAGGTACTCGTCGCGGTAACCCACGTGGTTCCTGTTGAACCGTTGGGGTATCAGCGTCTCGACTTTCTTGCCGATCAGCTCGCGGTCGGTGTAGCCGAAAAGTTCTTTCGCCTTCGGGTTAAGCATTACAATGTTCGCCTGTTTGTCCACCACCACGATCCCCTCGGTCGCGTGTTTGAACAGGGCATCCAGCATCTCGATGTGCCGTGTCATCACCTGCGTATGAATTAAAATATCCGTATCAAACATACCAAAGTACAGGACACAAGTGAACACCGCAAGAATTCATCATTAAACTGTTTGACTAAAAAGGGTCGTTTGGGGTAAATCGGCCCAGAGACGCGCGTCGAAAGCCATGCACACATTACGTACGAATGCCTTACCTTTCTCGGTGATCCTCAGGCGGAAAGGCTCTACTTCCACGAGTTCGTCGAACTCCATTTCGGAGAGTTTTTCGAGGGCCTGGTACACCTCCGCACAAACTTCGGTCGTATTGGCCCAGGAAGTTTCGAACGAGGTCATCAGGCGCAGGATATGCTTTCTCAGGATCAGGTCTTCGCGGCTCAGCTCGTGACCGCGGAATATCGGCAGCTCGTTTGCAGCGAGCTTTTTGTAATAATCTTCTACTTTCTTCTCATTCTGCGCATAGCCCCACCACGAATCGGAGATCGAGGACGCGCCAAGGCCGATCAGCAGTTGGGTACGGGTGTCGGTGTAGCCCATGAAATTCCGGTGCAGGCGTTCCTGGGTAGCCGCTTTATAGAGTTCGTCGGATTGGAGGGCAAAATGGTCCATGCCGATATCTTCATAACCTGCCAGTTCCAGCGCATTGCGGCCAGCCTCGTAGATCGCCATTTTGTGGTCGGCATCGGGCAGGTCTCTTTCGGTGTAGCTGCGCTGGCCGGGCTTGATCCAGGGCACATGGGCATAACTGTAAAATGCAATGCGGTCGGGGCGAAGCTTGATCACCCGCAGCATGGTTTCCATCATGGAGCAATTCTTCTGCTGCGGCAAGCCGTATACAATGTCATAGTTGACGGACGTGTAGCCGATTTCGCGGGCTTTCAGGGTCAGGTGTTTCACCTGTTCAAAAGTCTGGTGCCTGTTGATGATCGCCAGTACGACCGGATTGAAATCCTGTACGCCAATGCTTATCCTTCTGAATCCGACCGAATACAATGCTTCCAAATGCGCGTCCGTCGTATTTCCCGGATGGGCCTCGAAGCCGAAGCGCGCATCGGGATGGACTTCTGAATTTTCGAGCAGGCCGTTCACCAGTTTTACCAGGTTACCCGGGCTGAAAAAAGTGGGTGTACCGCCTCCGAGGTGCAATTCGCGAATGACCGGCTTTTCCTCACCAAAGAGTTCGACATACATTTTCCATTCCTTCAATACCGCCTGGATGTACTTGTTTTCCACTGCATGGTTAATCGTGATGCGTGTGTTGCAGCCGCAATAGGTGCAAAGGCTTTCGCAAAATGGCAGGTGAACGTACAGGCTGATCCCTTCCTTCCGGTTTGAAACCGTAAATGCATCCTGCACCAGCTCTTTCCACTTGCTCACGGCGGGAGGTGTTTTCTGCCAGTAGGGAACGGTCGGGTAGCTCGTGTAACGCGGTCCCGGGATGTTGTATTTAAAGAGCAGGTCCTTATCCATGGTCAAAGTTTTGATGTAGATGATTGATCAAAACTACCCAGCTGCCGAGGGGAAAAACATGATTTATGTCATGTAAAAAACAGACTTTCGGGCCTGCTAGCGGCAAATGGTAATGCCCGCGGACGCCCTGGAAGGGGCAGGGTAGGAAGTCATGACGCCCCGTGCCACGAGCCAGATGCCCGCAATAGCGACGAGCACCGGTGTAAGTTTGCGAATGCGGGTCCTCAGGGCGGGCGTTAACTGCTGCCTCGCAATGCCCAAAGCCAGCATAGCCGGGAGGGTACCCAGCCCGAAAAGCGCCATAAATGCGCCGCCACCCCAGGCGCTGCCCGTGGCGACCGAACTCATAAGCGCCATGTACACCATGCCGCAGGGGATCGCCCCGTTGAGCATACCGAGCAGCAACATACCGGGCAAATCGTTTCTTTTCAGGTAAATGGCCATTCTTTGCCTCAGCCGTCCCACTGTTTTTTGCCAGAATAACGGCATATGCAGCCGCTGTTCCAGTCCTGCGGGCCAAAACACGTAAGCCAGCATGGCCGCGCCCACGGCAACGGAGGCGTACCGTAGCACCCCCAGCCACGCCAGCGAAGCACCAAGTGTGCCTAATACCACGCCAAACGTCGCGTACGTAAGCGCGCGTCCCGCATTGTAGGCAAGTACGCCCGCGATCTGCCGCATGCGCGTACCCTTATGCACAGGCAACGCAAGCGTAATGGGCCCGCACATGCCCACGCAGTGGAAGCTGGCGATCAGCCCCATCGAAATAGCGAGGTAAGGCAGGACAGTAACCACGGCTTAAATCTTTTTAGGACCGATAACCACCACGCCCTCATTCCAATAAGTCTTGTCGCCATTTTTCCAGTCGACCTGGATTTTGTACCGGCCGGCGGGGATTTGCGATAAAGCGACTGTCTGCCCGTTGTTGTTCGAACGGATGGCGAACTGCCGGTCGTTACGGTCGTCCGACGGGCAGTACAGGCGGATTTCGCCGGAAATATCCCCGTCCCTGAACCCGGCAGGGTAGTGGACCAGTAATCCGCTTTCGGTAATCTGCCAAGATAGCGGCTCGGGCAGTTCGGCGGCGCGTTGCGCCTTGTCTATCTTGCCCTGGAATTTGAGTTCTTCCTCGTAATAGTGGTCGGTCACGAGGTCTATTTTCTGCCCTGCGCTCATTCCCACCAGCAGCAGGATCATGGATACGAAACTGACGTAAACAGCGGCAATGAGTGCTTTCCAATTGAGTTTCATAATGTTTTAAATAATAGGTTAATACATTATTCTTCCGGCGCAATGAAGGTGGTTTCGAACGTTTCGAGTGGCTGGTTATCCTGAGATACGGACAGTTTCAGCACCGTTTTGCGGCTCTTCAATTCAGACTTTGGAATGATGATGAACACCGTACCCTCAGACATCCCCGCTGCTTCGAGCGTCAGATCGGGTGATCCGGCGAACAGAAGCTTACCTTGCGGGGTGTCGAGGTGCAGGGAGGGTTTGATGATGCGGTTCGTTTTGTTGAATATCTTGAAAGTGTACAGGTTGCTGATGGTTCCGTCGCTGTTCTCGATGTAACGGCTGCCCGGCGCACGGAAAAGCGTGGTTTGCGTATCGGTGCGCGTCGCTACCACAAAGCCCAATGCCGACCATAGCAGTACCAGCACCGCCGCATAACCCCACGTCCGGAGGGTTATTACTTTCGCGGTCTTTTTCATGATCGCATTTTCGGAAGTGTAGCGGATAAGGCCTTTCTGAAAACCTACTTTATCCATAATGGCATCACAGGCATCAATGCAGGCGGTGCAATTCACACATTCCATTTGGGTCCCGTTTCGGATGTCGATGCCGGTAGGGCACACGGCTACACATTGGAAACAGCTGATGCAGTCACCTTCCGTGCGGTCTGTTCCTTTATGGAGCTTGCCCCTGGGTTCGCCACGCTCGTGATCGTAGGCCACATTGATGGAGTTCCTGTCGAGGAGCACGCTTTGCAGGCGGCCATACGGGCACACCACGGTGCATGCCTGCTCGCGCAGCCAGGCGAAGTTCCAATAGAATACCGCGGTGAAAATCACAATGCCGGAAAACAGCGCCATATGATCTTCGATCGGTTCGGAAATGATCTTGTAAAGCGCATCGGTGCCGAGTACGTAGGCCAGCAGCAGGTTGGCAATGGCGAAGGAAATGATCAGGAAAATGGTGTATTTCAATCCCTTTTTCAGAACCTTGTCGGCCGTCCATGGAGCTTTGTCCAGCAGTTTCTGCTTCCCGGCGTCGCCTTCGATAGCATATTCGATTTTACGGAAAACCATCTCCATGAAAACCGTCTGCGGGCAGGCCCAGCCGCACCACAGCCTCCCGAAAACTGTCGTAAACAATACAATGAACACAAAAAACGAAAGCATCGTAAGCCCGAAGAGCCAGTAATCCTGTGGCCCGATGAATATGCCGAAAAGCATGATTTTTCGCTCAATCACATTCAGCAGCACCAGCGGCTGCCCACCGATCCGGATGAAAGGCGTAACGAACAACAATGCAATAATGGCAATACTGAATACCACGCGGCGGTTATGCCATTTGCCTTCCGGGCGCTGGGGGTAAAGGGGACGTGTTTCGTTACTCGCTTTCATGATCGGTTATTGCTTTGCCACAGTCTCTTCGCTAACCAGTTCACCTTGCGGTTCCTTCGCATTGGCCGGTTTGGTGCCTTTGATTGAAAGCACGAAGCTCGCTACCTTCTGAATGTCGGTGGGGGAAAGCTGTTTCTCCCAGGAAATCATCCCTTTTTCAGGCACACCATATTTGATCACCTTGAATACATTGTGAATGCCGCCGCCGTGCAGCCAATATGCGTCTGTCAGGTTAGGGCCCACAGCACCGCCGCCTTCCGTGCCATGGCAGGCCGTACATTTTTCCTGGAAGATCTTCATCCCTGCGTCCACGCCCGCTTTGTCGGTAAGCAGCGTCACGGAGTTTTCATCCATGCTGGCACCTACTTTTTCCATGTAAGCTTTTTTCTCGACTTCGGCAGTCGCTATTTCCTTGTCGAGCTCGGCGATTTGCAGATCGCCCAGGCCACTGAAATAGTAAGCTGCGTAAACGACTGCAAAAAAGATGGTCGTGTAGAAAAGGAATTGCAGCCACGGCGGCATGCGGTTGTCGAGCTCCTGGATTCCGTCGTAGTCGTGACCGTCGATGAGGATATCTTTTTCATCCTTCAATGCTACGCCGATACCCCTGAACTTTTTCCACCAATGCGCGCTGAAAATGTGGGTAGGCTCTTGCTGGGAAGCATGCGCCGTTTTGTTGAGCACATTCATGGCCGAGGCCAGCAGGATTCCCAACTGGATAATGATAAAGACCAATGCGCCCAGCAGCACGTACAGGATCAGGTCCAGCTCGGTCACCGCGCGCACTTTGTCTGTGGCTTCCTGTGCAGACGCAGGTAATGCGATCACCCCGAGCAGAAGCAATGACAGTAGGGCCTTTTTCGCAACGCCGTCGTTCAGCGGGATGCTGCGCATTTTGTCGAGCTTCCTTTTATCCAGCCCCCACACGTAGATGAGCAGGCCGACGAAGAAAGCGAAGAATATCAGGAGTGATATGAGCGGATAAATGCCCACACCGGCTATGGTTTCGAGGTAGTTGCGGAATTTCATGAGAGGTCAATTTTGAATAATTGAATGACTGGATGACCGAATGAATGAGTGAATGAGTGAATGAGTGAATGATTGAATGATTGAATGAATAGTCAATAGGAATCGGGTGTCGTTTCAATAGGTTAGAAATGGAGGACTAATTATTCAGTCATTCACTCATTCAATCATTCACAATTCACTCATTCACTCATTTTTTTATATCAGTACCAAGCCGCTGCATATAGGCAATCAATGCGATGATCTCTTTGTTGGCTGCCGTTTTGATGCCGCTTTGCTTCAAGCGCTCCTGGATTTCCTTTTCCTGCTTCACGAGGTCGGTATTAGCCTGGTGCTCGTAACCTTTTTCGTATGGCACGCCGAGCGTTTGCATCGCCTTGATTTTCGCCACGGTAGTAGTCGTATCCAGGTCGTTTTCGAGCAGCCAGCCGTAGCGCGGCATAATGGAGCCGGGCGACATACTGGTAGGATCTTCCATGTGGTTGTAATGCCAGGAGTCGGGGTACTTGCCGCCTACACGCTGCAAATCCGGGCCGGTGCGTTTGGAGCCCCATTGGTGCGGGTGGTCATATACGAATTCCCCTGATTTGGAATACTCCCCGAACCGCTCTATCTCGGACCTGAACGGACGGATCATCTGCGTATGGCACACGTAGCAGCCTTCGCGGACATAAATATCACGGCCCTGTAATTCCAGCGGCGTGTAAGGTTTCACGCTGGCGATGGTCGGCACGTTGGATTCGACCAGGAACGTAGGGATCATTTCGATCATTCCGCCGATAGCGACGGCAATCAGCGAGAATATGGTGAGTGCCAACGGTTTGCGTTCCAGCAACCGGCGGTGCCAGTATTCGCTCTTTTCTGCATGCCAGATCGCATTCAGCGGCATGGCTTTCGCGGTTTCAGTGGCTACGAGCTTGCCTTTGATGGCGGTCATCCACAGGTTATAGATCATCACCACGAAGCCCACCAGGTATAGCGAACCGCCCACGCCGCGAAGGAAATACAGTGGTTTGAGTGCAGTTACAGTTTCAAGGAAGTTAGGGTATTTCAATAGACCTTCCTGTGTAAACTCCTTCCACATCGAGCTCTGTACCCATCCGGCCCAATACATGGGGATGGTATAGAAGATGATACCCAGCGTACCGATCCAGAAGTGGAAATTAGCGGCCTTGGTAGAATATAGCGGGCGGTTGTACAACCTTGGGAACAACCAGTAAAGGATACCGAAAGTAAGGAAGCCATTCCAGCCGAGCGCACCTACGTGTACGTGTGCCACGATCCAGTCGGTGTAGTGGGCGATGGCGTTTACGTTTTTGAGGGACAGCATAGGCCCTTCGAAGGTGGCCATACCGTAAGCGGTAATCGCAACCACCATAAATTTCAGCACTACATCTTCCCGTACCTTGTCCCAGGCGCCGCGCAACGTCATCAAACCGTTCATCATACCGCCCCATGAAGGTGCAATGAGCATCACGGAGAACACGGTACCGAGCGTTTGCGCCCATTCGGGCAATGCCGTATAGAGCAAGTGGTGCGGCCCGGCCCAGATATACAGGAATATCAGCGCCCAGAAGTGAACAATCGACAGCCGGTAAGAATAAATGGGCCGGTTGGCGGCTTTGGGCAGGAAGTAGTACATCAGGCCCAGGTAAGGTGTGGTAAGGAAAAAGGCCACCGCATTATGCCCGTACCACCATTGCACGAGGGCGTCCTGCACCCCTGCGTACACCGAGTAGCTTTTCATGAAAGATATCGGCAGTTCCACGCTGTTGACCACGTGCAGCATCGCAACGGTTACGAATGAGGCGATGTAGAACCATACCGCGGCATAAATATGCTCTACGCGACGGTTGATGGTGGTCATGATAATGTTCACCAAAGCTGAAACCCACACGACGGCAATGGCAATGTCGAACGGCCATTCCAGCTCGGCGTATTCCTTGGAAGTGGTGAAACCCATCGGCAGCGAAATGGCCGCGCCGAGGATTATAGCCTGCCACGCCCAGAAATGAAAGCGGCTCAGCGCCGGGCTCCAGATAGGCGTCCGCAGCACCCGCGGAACGGAGTAGTAAAGTCCTGTAAAAAAGCCGTTTCCGACAAATGCGAAGATCACCGCGTTGGTATGCAGCGGTCTGATACGGCTGAATGTCAGGAACGGCAGGTCAAAATTCAGGTTCGGGAAAACCAGCTGCAATGCGGCCAGCAAGCCCACGAGCATACCGATGAGCCCGAACAGGATGGTGGCGATAGCGAAGTCCCGGACAATGCGGTTGTCGTATTGAAATTCATCCAACTCAACGGAGGCGAGCTCGGGATGGGGAACGTTTGACATAACTTAGTGAGGATAAATGGTAAAAATCAGTTCAGATGAGTGGCGTCAGTTAGGGCTGTTTTTCGGAATCGTCGAGCAGGATGCGGACGGAGGGCGTATAATCGTCGTCGTAATGCCCTTTCCGTACCGACCAGATAAATGCGCCCAGGAATCCCAGCGCCACCAGCAAACTGGCGATGATCAGCAGATATAATGCGCTCATGATGAGGATCGATTAGGATTTTTTGATAGGCCAAAACTACCCGCGGCACGCCTGGCAAAGGATGACCGGTACTATGGTTCGTTTATGACATTGGTCAGTTTTTTGAGATACCGCCGCGCGGCAGCATTGCTGGCCAGGGTGGTGAAAGCCACGATGGTAATGGAGCTGACCGGCATCAGGATCGCCGCAATGACCGGAGAAAGATGGCCTGTGACAGCAAATGAAAGCCCCAGGATGTTGTATATCAATGAAATAGTGAAGCTTTGGCGGATAATGCGCTGGCCGCTCCGGGCAAGGCTGATGTAGCCCGGAAGGAGGCTGAGCTGGTTTCCCTCCACAATCGCATCGCAGGAGGGCGAAAAATTATTGATGTCATCGGAGACAGCCAGCCCGACGTCGCTTTGGCGTAATGCGCCGGCGTCGTTCAGCCCGTCACCGACCATCAGCACGTGGCGGCCCTGGCCTTGAAGTTCACGTACGAAGTCCAGTTTCTGTTCAGGCTTTTGGTTGAAAAGAAGCAATGCGCCCGGTCCGAAAAGCGGGGTCAGAAGGTCGCGGTCGGTGGGGCGGTCGCCGGAAAGGAGGTAGGTACTGATGCCCGCCTGGCGTAATGCAGCCAGCGTTTCTGGTAATTCGGGACGGTATTTGCTCCGGATCGTGAAATAGCCTTTGACCACTTCATCAACCGCTACGTACACCCGGCTCGACTGTTCGTTATTATCATCAATACCGGCCGCTCCGACCCAGCTTGCCGAGCCCACTCTCACGGTCCTGGCGCCCCATTGCGCGACCATTCCCTTGCCGCTTGTTTCGGAAAAGCCGGTCAGTACGCGCCGGCTGGCCGCCACTTCGGTCAAATGCCTCGCGATAAGCCTGCTCAACGGGTGCGACGATTGCCCTACCAGGGTTTTAATCATCACCAGCTCCTCGCGGGTCGACGGTTCGCCTGTAAAATCCACCTCGGCGTCGTCGGGCAGGGTAATGGTGCCCGTTTTGTCAAAAACGACCGCGTCTATCTGCGCCAGTCTTTCAATACTGTGTGCATTTTTGGGATAAAACCGGTTGCGGCTGAAAACGCTCAGCAGGTTGCCGTTCGTGAAAGTCGACGAAAGCAGCAGCGCACACGGGCAAGCCACGAGCAGGGTAGTAGTGAATGCCAGAAATGCAGTCTCCGGGCTTTTGTTAACAAAAAACCAGATCGCAAAAGTGACCGCCGCGATACCGAGCACAATCAGTGAAAAATAGCGGTTAATGCGGGCCGCCAGCGATTTATTGGCATCATCCTTCTCGCGTGCAAACGCCTCGTTGTTCCAAAGCTGCGTCAGGTAGCTTTGCGAAACTTCCCGAAGCACTTCCAGTTCTATCGCGGCGCCCTTTTGCTTGCCGCCGGCATAAATAGTGTCTCCTTTTCGTCTTTCCACCGGTTGCGATTCGCCGGAAACGAAGCTGTAATCGATCATTGCCACCGCGCTTTGCAGTACTGCGTCGGCGGGGATAAGTTCTTCATTGCGGACCAGCATATGGTCGCCTTTTTGCAGGTCGGTAATGGGTTTGCGCATTTCACTACCGTCGCTTAGCACCGAAATGGCGATCGGGAAATAGGATTTGTAGTCGCGGTCGAAAGAAACGCCGGCGTAAGTTTTATCCTGAAAATACCGGCCCACGAGCATGAAAAATACCGCTCCGGCGAAAGAGTCGAGATAGCCGGGGCCGGTTTGTGTGGCAAGTTGGTAAATGCTGATCAGGAAGACGCAGCTCAATGCAAGGGCAATAGGCGCGTCGATGTTCAAGTAACGCCCTTTCAGCGCCGACCAGGCCGATTTGTAAAAATCTGCAGCGCAGTAGAACAGCACCGGCAGGCTCAATGCGAGGTTCAGGACACCGAAAAGCGTGCGGAGGTTCTGGTCGGAAGTATTTTGCCCCAGATGAAAGTATTCGGGAAAACTCAGCATCATAATGTTCCCGAATGCAAAACCGGCAATTCCGATCTTGTAAAGCCGCGTACGGTTCCATTTTCCTGCCTTCTTACCCGACAAATCATCCATGCTCAGATAGGGCTCATACCCAATGCCCGTCAGCAATGCCGCGAGCTCGCTAAGCCGCAAATCTGCGGCGTCAAAAGTGATCCTTACCTTTTTCTCCGGAAAATTCACCACCGAGCTGCGCACAGCCGGGTTGAGGCGGTAGAGGTGTTCCAGCAGCCAGATGCACGAGCTGCAATGCATTTTGGGAAGATACCAGTAAACGGTGGTCAGTCGTCCGTCCGTAAACTCGATCATCTTGTCGTGCACTTCCGGCTGGTCGAGGTGATCGTACTTGCCTTTATAGAAAGTAGGGTCCGGTGAAATGCCCTGCGCGCCGTCGATCGCGTAATACTGGCAAAGGTCGCTCTCTTTCAGCAGGCTGTAAACCGTTACGCAGCCGTCGCAGCAAAAATCGTGTTCGTCCGCATGCAGCACCTCGTCGCGGCAGTCTTCGCCGCAGTGGTAGCACACATGCTTTGTATCGGGAGTAGCCTCGGGGGCCGTCAATATGCTCATGGTCATGGTCTGGATTAAACCGTACCCAAAATTGGAGCATACGACCAGCGTTACGGATGATGAAACGGCGTGGCAAAAACTGACTTTGGTCAGGAATTGTTGTCTACCGGCATTAAAAACGGCCTCCGTTAAAGGAGGCCATGATGTAGAGGAAACTGCAACGCTTTATCACCGCTTCAAAAGCTGCGGCAGCCCCACTTTCCGGGTTGATGCGGCGGCGGCGTTGATGCCGAGGTTTCTCAGAATGTCGGAAGTGAGGTTTGAAGTGGAGTCGTGGGCGTAGAGGACGACGGGCCACAAGTCGCCGCCGTTGGGGTTGAGATCCATGCGGAGCAGGAATGCGTAGCCTTTCTGACGGCCCGCGAAGATGATGGCTTCATTTACTTTCTGCTTGATAGGCTCAAACTTTTTGGCGTAGTAATCGCGGAGCTGGGCCATGGAATTGGTCTCGAAATCCTCATACGACTTTTTCAGGCTTTCCAGTTCATTCGCCTTGTCGCGCAGGATAGCCTGGTCGGCCTTGCTGGCGACGAGCTTGTCGAATGCGTCGGATTTCAGCCGGAATTCCTCAAACTTTCCTTTCAGGATTTTGTCGTACTGGTCGCTCTTGACCACGATCTCTTCATTTAGTTTCTTGAATTCGGGCATATTTTCAAGAATATACTGCTGGTCGACGTACCCGATTTTCTGGTCGGTCGATTGTGCAAAGCTGGCTGCGGTACAGCTCAGTACCATCAGAAAAAGTACAGATAATGTTCTCATTTTGAAAGGTTTGTTTGATGTTTTCAATATCTCAACAACGGTTACATAGAGAATCTGTTGTCTTAAAAAATGTTAAAAAATCTGACCGATTCGCGCGGCCCCTCGTCGGTTTTAAGCAACAGATCACCGAACTTGCGGTTTCTAAACGCCTCCGGCCATCGTTCCCGAAAACCCAAATAGTACCGACGATATGTTGCTTGCCCGCTTGCAGACGGGCGACGGCGACGCATTTGCCGCATTGTACCGCAAATATTGGCGCCGGCTTTTCGATGCCGCCTACCGCCGGATTCTGTTGCGGGAAGAATGTGAGGAAATTATTCAGGAGATTTTTACCGATCTCTGGACGAAGCGGGAGACGCTTTTGATATCGGTC
The DNA here is from genome assembly GCA_001898145.1 of Dyadobacter sp. 50-39. Taxonomy (GTDB): domain Bacteria; phylum Bacteroidota; class Bacteroidia; order Cytophagales; family Spirosomataceae; genus Dyadobacter. Next base: position 176,315 of record MKSR01000048.1, on the reverse strand, counting down.
TCGCTCGAAGCCTACCTTTTCGGTGCATTGCGGTACAGCATCTATAATATGATACGTTCGCGGAAAGTCAGGGAGGCCTATTTTGATTACCTGCTGCAAATGCCGGGCGAGGACAGTAACTACATTGAAGACCGCCTGCACTACGAAGAACTTGCGCTGGCGCTGGAAAACAGCATTCAGAAGCTGCCCGAGAAACTCCGGAAAGTGTACCAGCTCAGCAGGAAGGAACATCTTACTTACAAGGAAATTGCCGAGCAGGAAAATATTCCGGTAGACACGGTTGAAAAGCAGATGGGCCGCGCCCTGAAAATCCTGCGTGAGAACCTGAAAGAGTTTGCCTGGGCGTGGATCGTGCTGGAAATATGGGATTTGTATCCATAATAAAAAAAATCACGTACTGCGTGGCGGTGACCACGCGGGAACGGTACTATATCAAAAGGGGAGAAGTATACTGACGAATGGAGAAAGATCGCTTGCTGTATTTACTGGAAAACGATAAAAAGGGGCTTAACTCACCCGAAGAGGCTGCTGAGCTAGAAGCGTGGTACCGCTCGGCGGACCATCGTCCGGCATTCACGGAAGGACTTTCGGTTGAAGGTTTGTCGGCTTTGGAGGATAAGATGTTTGCGCGGATCCTGACGGAAGCGCCGGAGCGCACGGAACCGGTGGTGCCGTTGGGCAACACGGCCGGTTGGTTTAACTGGGGTAAAATGGCAGCCGCCATACTACTCTTGGTGGTCGCCGGGATCGGCATATATGTATTTCAGCGCCAGGGCGGCCGCATTGTGGAAAGGACTGGCTTCGGGGAGACGCGGGTGCTGACCTTACCGGACGGCTCCGAGGTGACGCTCAATGGTAACTCGGTACTTTCGTATGATGCGGGCTGGTCCGAAATGCGCGAAGTGCGGCTTGAAGGGGAAGGGTATTTTAAAGTAGTGCATACGGCCGACCACCGGAAATTCCGGGTGCGCACGGGAGATGATTTCAGCCTGGATGTACTGGGTACCCAGTTCAATATCAGCAAACGCGAACGCGGTACGCGGATCGTGCTCGACGAGGGAAAGGTACAATGCAACCTCGGCAGCCCCGCGGGCGATACGCTGGTTCTCAGGCCGGGTGAAATGGTCCAGTTCAGGAAGACGCCAGCCGATTACCGGCGGGAGCGCGTGGAAACCGGACTTTACTCCGCGTGGAAAGACCACAAACTCGTGTTCAAAAATACTTCATTAAGGGAAGTGTCCGCCATGTTGCAGGATACGTACGGCCTGGAAACAGAAGCCAGCCAGCCCGAATTGTTAGACCGCCAGATCTCCGGCTCGGTCCCGACCGACAATGTCGAGCTACTCCTCGAAGGCATTGCCGAAGCATCTTCGGTAACCATCACACGCGACGGCGACCAATTGATGATGACGCCGAAATAGGCCAGGCGGACTGATCTTGGTCATTGGGTCGGGGAAATCATTGGTCAGGGGAGTCGTTAAATCAGAAAAGTAATCAGGAATGGTAGTGGTATGCAGCGGCACACAGTCCGCTTTTCCTTAGGGTTTGATTTGTAATTTAATTTATTAACTATCTTTTGAATTGAATTTTGTATTTGTATTGATAGCAAATGACCATTTTTTGATCCCCTGAATTCCCTCTTTTAAAAATTTTAGTAAAAAAGTTGCCGGCTGCATGGCGGTAGGCCGAATGAAATGGTACTCTATGTTCAGAATCGCGGAATAATATGATCCGCGTTCGGAATCTGGCCATTTAAACTAAACCTGTTAAAGCGCTTTCGCCTATGAAACGACTGATCACTACCCTTAACCTGATCACCCTTTGCTACGGTGCTGCCCCTGCGGTACAGGCGCAGACCGTCGCGCTGTCCAGCGTGGCCCGTTCCAGGCTCGACGAGATCGCGCCGGAAGGGCGCGCGCCAGTCCGGCCGGGCCCGGGCAGCGATGCCCGGCCACGCCAGGCGGTGAGCCTGGAATCGAAGCTCCGTGAGCTCGAAAAGCAGTTTAATGTCTCGTTTTTGTACAACTCGGGCTATGTCAATGGTAAGACCGTCAAGGAACCCGGCCGGAGCGTGTCGGGCCAGGCCGGATCGCGTCAGGCCGGGTCGCTGGAACATTCGCTGCGAAAGATCTTGGAGCCCAATAATCTGGCATTCAAGAAGCTGCGCGACAATTTCTATGTGATTTACATTAAAGACGAAACAACGGAGAAAGACAGCGAACGCGCCGATGAGGATCGGAAACTCTCGCCGGAGCAGCAGTCTACCGGGCAATTGCCCATGGCGCAGCCGGTGAATGCCCTGGCGTCGTTGTTCAAAGGCACTGCGGAACGTAAAGCCGCAAGTGCAGCACTTACGGTTTCCGGAACGGTGGCCGATGCGGTCTCGGGCGAACCTCTGCCCGGCGCGAGCGTTATCGTAAAAGGCTCGGGTACAGGCACAACCACTAATGGGGAAGGGCGATATGAGCTGCCCAATGTGCCTGAGAATGCGACATTGGTGTTTTCATTCATTGGCTATTTGTCAGCCGAAGCACCGGTCGAAAACCGCTCGGTGATCGACATGAAGCTTACAGCCGATTCCAAATCCCTTTCGGAGGTAGTGGTAGTCGGCTATGGCACGGTTTCTAAAAAGGACGTCACCGGCTCGGTAGCTTCAATCGGAGGCGACGAGATCCGGAATATGCCAGTGCGCTCGGCGGCGGATGCATTGCAGGGCAAGGCTGCGGGCGTGATGGTGACGCAGTCGAGCGGAAGCCCGGGTTCCGCGGGCGTGGTACGTATACGCGGGATCGGTTCGATCAATAATTCCAACGAGCCGCTTTACATTGTCGACGGTCTGCCGCAAACGGGCATCGGGTGGCTCAATCCGAACGATATCGAGACGATGGATATTCACAAGGACGCTTCTGCAGCAGCTATCTACGGTTCGAGGGCTTCGAATGGTCTGGTGATCATTACTACCAAAAAAGGTTCGAAATCGGAAGCGATGAGCGTTTCGTTCGACAGCTACTATGGCTTGCAATCGCCCTGGAAGCGGCCGCACATGCTCAATGCGGAAGAGTTTATCGATTATAAGAACCGCGCGGCCCAGGCGGTAGGCGTTACCCCGCCGATTTCGCCGGACATGAAAACGCAGGCGCTCAATTTTGTGCGCGCCAATACCGGCCCCGGCGGAACCGACTGGTGGAAGCAGATCATCCATGAAAACGCGCCCGTCCAGAGTTACAACATAACCGTGTCGGGAGGTAGCAAGAAGGTCGATTTCGCTTCGGCATTGGGGTATATGGACCAGAAGGGCATTGTGCGCGGCTCGGATTACCGCCGCATTTCGTGGAGGAACAATGTGAATGCCGATATCAACGAACGCGTTCGCCTGGGCAGCAACATTGCCGTGGTGTATGAAAGTCGCCGCAATATCGATGAAAACAACCCATATTCCGGTACGATTTTCAGCGCAATGACCGCCGATCCGATCACGCCGGTTTACCGTGACAACCTCCGTGATATCCCTTCGTTTTATCAGACTATCATGCAGGGTTACGACGCCAGCAATCCGTTTTCGCGCTATGCAGGCGTGTTGTATTCCAATAAGCCAAACCCCGTGGGCCAGATCGAGCGCATGCGGCAGAGTATTTGGGAAGGGATCAGTATGAAAGGCGGTGCCAACCTGGAAGTGAAGATTCTGGAACCCCTCAAATTCCGCAGCAACTTTGGCCTGGATATTCAGAGGAGCCTTTCCAAAGGTTTTACCCCGCAATATTACCTCAATGGCTACGACTATGCGACCTACAACACAGTCAGTAACTATTCTTACTGGTCCAACTACTTCGTTTGGGAAAATACGCTCGCATTCGATGAGGTTTGGGGCCAGCATCGCCTGAATGTGCTTGCCGGTACTTCCGCCGAGCTAACAAATGGGCTGGAATATGGCGCTTCCAAACAGGGGGTGGTTAATAATGAGGAGGATATGCGGATCATTAATGCCGCGACGATTAATCCCGGAGCATCGGGCTACACTTATTCGAACGCCCTGAATTCCTATTTCGGTCGGGTTAGTTACTCGTTCGGGGGCAAATATGTGCTGACGGCCAACGTGCGTCGCGACGGCACTTCCCGGTTTGCGAAGGATTACCGCTGGGGGACATTCCCATCCGTGTCGGCAGCCTGGAATTTCACCAATGAGGAGTTTTTCAAGAATGCAGGTCTGAAATGGCTTTCAGAGGGTAAACTGCGGGCCAGTTACGGGCAGATCGGCAACCAGAATGTCGCCAACGGCGCCTATTTGTCGACCTATGGGAATAACAGCCGCTATCTTTTCGGTGACAACAAGACCTGGTACATGGGGGCGGGCCGCAGCAGCATCGGTAACCCGATCCTGCAATGGGAAACTTCCAACCAGACCGATATCGGTGTCGACCTCGCTTTTTTGAACAACAAGCTGACGCTCACCGCGGATTATTTCAAAAAATCCGTCGATAATATGCTGCTCATCGTGCCTTTGCCGACCACCCTGGGGTATCCTAATTTCCCGTGGTCGAATGCGGGTAAAATGGTGAACAAAGGCTGGGATTTTGCGATCGGGTATGATGATGAAGTGGCTGGTTTTCAGTATGGCGTCAAGGCTACGCTTTCCACTTTTACGAACCGCGTAACCACGCTTGGCGGCGGTGAGCCGATTTACTCTACGGCGCATTTGGGTGAAACCATCACCAAAACCGAAGAAGGGATGCCGGTGGGTTATTATTTCGGATGGCAGACCAACGGTATTTTCCAGACGCAGGATGAGGTCGATGCGAGTGCGCAAAAAGGGCTTTCGTCGCCGGGAGATATTCGTTTCAAAAATATCAACGGTGATCAGTTGCTCAACGCGGACGACCGTACGAAAATAGGTAATCCATGGCCGGACTTCATTTACGGACTCACCGTAAACGCCGCCTACAAGGGTTTCGATATCAGTGCATTTGTGCAGGGATCGCAGGGGAACGACGTGATGAACATTCTCCGCTACGATACCGAGGCGGGTACCGGCTGGTACAATGCGCCGAAAGGATTTCTGGAAAAAGCGTGGAATGGGCCGGGCAGTACGAACGAGTATTACAAAATCTCGCAGAATGCCGGTTTGAATACCAATGTCTCCCAGTACTTCGTGGAGGACGGTTCATACCTGCGCATGAAGAATATCCAGCTCGGTTACAGCTTGCCTGGCGGATTGCTTCAAAAGGCGAAAATTAAACAGGTAAGATTCTACGTAGGTGCGCAAAACTTGTTCACGGTCACCAAATACAGCGGCCTCGACCCGGAGATGGGTTCGGCGGACCCCAAGCTGACGGGGATCGACCAGGGGTATTTCCCGCAGGCGCGCACATGGATGTTTGGTATCAATGCAAAATTCTAAAATATTCACTATGAAAAAGTTATCGATCATCATGCTCGCGTCGTGCCTGGTGCTGGGCGGGACGTCCTGTTCCGACGAATTTCTCGACCGCACGCCGCCGGGGAACCTCACCGATGAAACATTCTATAAATCGCCCGATGCCGGGTTTAAGTCGCTGGTAACTTGCTATCGCGGTTTCGTGAGCAACTTCTGGGGGTACGAGGCAGCCCGCGCCGAGCTGGGCAATATGGCCACGGACGACGCCGACAAGGGTGGTTCAGATGCGGGCGACCGACCGTTTGTGACCGACCTCGGTTTTGGCCGTGCGCTTTCATCCAACGAAACGCTGGCAGGTTACTGGACAGCCCGTTACAGTGCCATCGGAAATTGCAATGTGGCATTGGAACGTCTGCCGGAAGCCAGTCTGATCGACGCGGCCGGCGCCCCGCTCGATGCGACACAAAAAAGCCGTTATCTGGCAGAAATACGCTTTTTGAGGGCATTTTTCTATTTTGAACTTGCTGAGGTTTTCGGCGGAGTGCCGCTCGTGACCAAGACGCTTACCGTGGACGACCGCACCAAACTGAACCGCGCGAAGACCCAGGAGGTATTTCAGTTCATAGAAAGCGAACTCACAGCCGTAGCCAACGATCCGGCCATGCTTTCGGCTGCCACATTGCAGGCTTCCGAGGTGGGACGCGCTACCAGGGAGGCGGCTTGGGCATTGCTGGCCCGGACTTACCTGTTTTTTGCCAAAGACGACCCGGCGCTCTTTGCCAAGGCACGGGACGCCGCCAAGAAGGTGATCGACTCGGGTGCATTTGCATTACATCCTCAGTTTCAGGAGATTTTCCTGGAAAACGGGTATAAGACCAAGGAGGCAGTGTTTTCTGTCATCATGGGCGATGATCCGGCGATACCGATATACGGCAGCACCATCAATGTGTATTGCTCGCCCCGGGGTGCCACCGGCGGCTGGGGCTTTGATTTGCCTACCCAGGATCTTGTCAACGAGTTCGAAGAGGGCGATCCGCGCTTGCTGTATACGATCCTGCAATCTGGCGACCAATTCCCGAAATCGAACGGCACGAAGGAAGTACTCGACTTTTCAACATACCCGAATACGGGTTACCACAGCCGCAAGGTGTATTTGCCGGAATCACGGCGCGGGCAGGGCTGGGGCAATGACGCCTGGACCTACCACCCGATCCGCTATGCCGACGTGTTGCTGATGTACGCCGAGGCGCTGATCGAAAGCGGCGGTGATAAAGCGGAGGCAGCGAGCTACATCAATCAGGTGCGCAAACGGGCGTCAGCATCCTCCCGGAAAGATGTGGAAGCCGCTTCGCGGGTGTTGAAAGTAGCTGAAAAACAGCTTCCCGACGTCAAAGCGAGTGACGACTTGCGCAAGGCCGTACGGCACGAGCGCCGCGTGGAGCTTGCGATGGAATACCACCGGTTGTTTGACCTGATGCGCTGGAATACCCTCGTGCCGACCATGAAAGCCTATTCGGCGAAACCGCTCTCCAATGGTAAAGGCGGGAATTTTACAGCCGGAAAGAATGAGGTATTTCCCATCCCGCAGGTGGAGATAGACCGTTCCGGCGGTTCGATCGCGCAGAATCCCAATTATTGAAGAATGAGTGAATGAGTGAGTGAGTGAGTGAATGAGTGAATGATTGAATGATTATTTAACAGCAGCATTTTTATTCACTCATTCACTCATTCATTAATTCAAAATTAAATTTCACTTAACGCTATATTTCCTAAACCATTTTATTAAGTTTATTGGGTGAAAAAAATGAAATCTTCCATAGGTCTGTTGCTCGCCGGGGCACTTTGCATGGCTTCCGTGAGCCGGCATGAAAAGCCATTGTTCCGCGATGTGGAACATACGCCTTCACTTCGTCTGAGCCCTGTCTCGGAAGGGCCGGATTCGAGCCGGTTTACCTACACGAGGCTGGTGTCGGGGCTCGATGAGCCCATGGAAATGGCCATTCTGCCGAATTACGACATGGTGATCGCCGAGCGGAAAGGTGCGGTAAGGTATTTTAACAATGCCACCAAAGAGCTTTCTACGATTGCGCAGTTCAACGTTTTTAGCGGCATCGAAGATGGATTGCTCGGCGTAGCGGCCGACCCGGATTTCAGGAATAACAACTGGATTTACTTTTATTATGGCGTTGGCGGCGAGAAGAGCGTCAGTCATCTGGCGCGCTTCGAGCTGAAAGGACAGAAACTGATCCAGGATTCCAAAAAGGTGCTCCTGGAAGTCCCTACCCAGCGCAAATATTGCTGCCATTCGGCGGGGTACCTTACATTTTCGGATGGATTGCTTTACCTCTCGATCGGCGATAATACCAATGCGGAGGAAATCGAGGGGCATACGCCGATCGACGAACGTCCCGGTCGTGAATTGTCGGACGATCAGGCTGCAACCGCCAACAGCAATGACTACCGCGGCAAAATTCTGCGGATCAGGCCCGAAGCAGACGGCACTTACAGCATTCCGGATGGCAACCTTTTCCCGAAAGACGGTTCGCAGGGCAAACCTGAAATTTATGCCATGGGCGTGCGGAACCCGTTCCGGATTTCCGTCGACCCGAAGACCAAATACCTTTATTGGGGCGATGTAGGCCCCGATACGGAGGTGCCGGGCAGCGAGGGGAAAATGAGTTATGATGAGATCAACCAGGCGCGCAAACCCGGCTTTTTTGGCTATCCTTACTTCCTCGGCGACAACGAGGTGTTCCCGGATTACGATTTCGCTACCAAAAAGGAAGGGCCGGGAAAAGATCCGCAAAAGCCCATTAACGATTCGCCGCACAATACCGGTATCCGCGAACTGCCGCCTGCGCAGCCGGCATTCATCTGGTACGGAAAAGGACCTTCGAAGAAATACCCGCTGGTAGGAAAAGGCGGCGCGAGCGCGATGGCCGGGCCGGTGTATTACAGTGATTTGTATCCGAATGCTCCCTATAAACTTCCGGAATACTACAATGGCAAACTCTTCATTTTTGAATGGATCCGGAAGTGGATCATGGCTGTGACGATGGATGCCAATGGGAACTATGTCAGCATGGAGCCTTTTTTGCCGCAATTGAAAGTAGTAGCGCCCATCGACATGCAGATTGCGCCCGACGGGGCCATTTACCTGCTGGCTTATGGTACCAACTGGTTTGCCCGCAATACCGATTCCGGTATTATCCGGGTCGAGTATGCCGAAGGTAACCGCAACCCGATTGCGGCCGTTACCACCGGCAAGACCATCGGCGCGGCACCTTTTACCGCCACACTTTCGGCCAAAGGTTCCAGAGATTACGACACCGGCGACAAGCTGACCTACGAGTGGAAGATCGGGACGAAAAAACTGGCAGGGGAGGAAATCAAGCATACTTTCACCAAACCCGGCATTTACAATGTGGTGCTCACCGTTTCCGACCCGCACGGCGGCAAGGGTACTGCCACCACCGAATTCAAGATCGGCAATACGCCGCCTGAAGTGAAGATCGAGACGAAGGCGAACCGTAGTTTTTATTGGGATAATGCGCCATTTGATTACAACATTAAAGTAACCGACAAAGAAGACGGCCAGATCGGGCGTGCCAGGATTCAAGCGGGCTTCCATTACCTGGCCTTCGGGAAAGACCTGGCAGGGGCGCTGTCGGGCTCCGGGTCGGAGAATATCCGCTACGCTGCCACGGCAAAACTCTACACGTTGCTCGATTGCAAGGCCTGCCACACAATGGAAACCAAGTCCATAGGGCCGGCATTGAAGGATATTTCAAAAAAGTACGCGGGGAATGCGGTCGCACAGGATATGCTCGCACGCAAGATCATCACCGGCGGAAGCGGTAACTGGGGCTCTTACCCGATGCCGCCGCACGCGGACCTCCCCGAAAAAGACGCGAAGGATATAGCGGGTTATATTCTTTCATTGGGTAAAACTGAGGAGCAGACGCCGCTTTCGGCCCAACGGAAACTAACCGAGCACATCGGCAAAGGCAACGAAGGTGCCTACGTGGTGCAGGCTTCGTATACGGATAAAGGGGCGAACGGCATTGGGCCGCAGCGGACCGCCAGCCATATCGTGCTGCGCAATCCGCTGATCCAGATGGAGGATTACCAGGAAGGCAATGTGGGCGTGGTGATCGCTACGCAAAACACCGGCTTCGTGTCCTACATCACCAACATTACCCATGGCAAGTACACCCGCTTTAACCAGATCGACCTTTCGCATATCAGGAATATCCGCTTGCGCATTCAGGAACATGGTGCCGGCGGTACGATAGAACTGCGGCAGGACGGCCGGGAAGGGCAGCTGCTGGGGAAAATTGACATTCCGGCCGGACGGCTCGACGACCTCAAAGGCGGCTGGAAGGAAGTGCTGCTCCCCGTCAATGCCGGTCGCGGTGTCCATGACCTGTATCTTGTATTTAAGAATGAACAGGTCAAGAGCCCGATGTTCCATATCGACTGGATGTATTTTGAAAACGATTACAATCCCTGACCTTTTATTACGCAGGACTATTCCTGAACCCTAACCTAACCTTTCATGCAACCCGAAAAGTATATTGACCAGTACCGCCACGCACTGCTGAACGACGTGATTCCTTTCTGGATGAAAAACTCGCCTGACCTCGAATCAGGCGGCTTTTTTACCTGTCTTGACCGCGAAGGGAAGGTGTTTGACACCGATAAGTTCCTATGGCTGCAATGCAGGCAGGTATGGTGCTTTGCCATGCTGTACAACCAGGTGGAACCGCGCCGGGAGTGGCTGAATATGGCGCTTACGGGTGCAAAGTTTTTGCAGAAACACGGACGCGACGATCAATCCGGCAACTGGTATTTTTCTCTGGACCGATATGGCAACCCGCTCACCCAGCCGCACAGCATTTTTTCCGACTGTTTTGCTACGATGGCGTTCGGGCAGTTATACAAGGCTACGGGCGATGAAGCATTCAAAACCATCGCCACGGATACATTTTACAATATTCTGAAAAGGCAGGACAATCCTAAGGGCGTTTATAGTAAGGCCGTACCCGGTGCACGGCCGCTGGAAAGCTTTGCGCTGCCGATGATCCTCTGCAACCTGGTACTGGAAATTGAATCGCTGCTGGAACCGGCTTTGGTAAACGAGGTGATCGGACATGGCATCGACACGGTGATGAATAAATTTTACCGGCCTGAGCTGGGTGTGATCCTTGAAAATATCAGTCCGGACGGCACATTTTCCGATTCTTTCGAAGGCCGGCTGGTCAATCCGGGGCACGGTCTTGAAGCGATGTGGTTCATGATGGACCTTGCCGAACGGAATTCAGACGAGCAACTGGCGCAGAGGGCGGTGGATATCGCCATTCAACTGATCGAATACGGCTGGGACCACGAACATGGCGGGATTTTCTATTTCCTGGATGTGAAAGGCAATCCGCCGCAGCAGCTCGAGTGGGACCAGAAACTCTGGTGGGTACATATGGAAACGCTCATCACGCTCCTGAAAGGTTACCTGCACACGGGCGACGAGCGTTGCGCATACTGGTTCGAGCGCGTGCACGCCTATACATGGAGCCATTTTTCCGATCCCGCGCACGGGGAGTGGTTTGGCTATCTCAACCGGCAGGGTGAGCCCTTGCTCACTTTGAAGGGCGGTAAATGGAAGGGCTGCTTTCACGTCCCGCGCGGTTTGTACCAATGCTGGAAGACGCTCGAAGCGATTCAGGCCAAAGTACCCCTAAACGTCTGATTATGGCCCAGATCCCCGTTGCTACCGCCCAATCTGCCGACACTGCCGAAGGCAGCGGTTACCGGCCCGCACTGGTGACGCTTGCCGTGCTATACTTTATGATGGGGCTCATCACCTGCCTCAACGATACCCTTGTGCCATTTTTCAAGAACAGTTTCCAGCTCACCTACACGCAGTCGGCGCTGGTTCAGTTTTATTTCTTCGTCACCTACGGGATCATGTCCATCCCTGCGGGGGTGCTTGTGAGCAAGTTCGGATTCAAACAGAGCATGGTGGCCGGTTTTGCAGTTGCGGCAGTCGGCACGTTCCTGTTCTTTCCTGCTTCGCTGATGCACCAGTACTACCTCTTTCTGGCGGCGCTTTTTATATTGGCCATCGGCATTGTAATCCTGCAAGTGGCTGCCAATCCCTACATTACATTACTCGGGCCGCCCGAAACTGCTTCTTCCCGGTTCAACCTCATTCAGGCGCTGGGCTCGTTGGGGACCACGGTGGCACCGCTGCTGGGCGCCTGGTATATCCTTTCGGAGACCAGCAGCGGGGCGCAATCCAGCGAGGCGGTGCGGCTTCCTTACCTGTGCATTACAGCACTCGTGATGGTGATTGCATTCGTAATCAGCCAGTTGAAGCTGCCTGTGCCGGTGGCGCAAGCTCAGGATGCGGGCGCAGTGCAATCCGGAATTTTTGGTTTTCGCAACCTCAGGTTCGGGCTCGTGGCATTATTCTGCTACGTCGGCGCGGAGGTTTCGATCGGCTCTTTTCTCACCAACTACATCGCCGACACGGCGGCTATCGACGAGCGAGATGCCGTTACGTACGTGGCATTATACTGGGGAAGTATGCTGGTAGGGCGTTTCATCGGTGCCGGCGTGCTCAAAATCGTGAGGGCACCCCTGGTACTGAGCATTTGCGCCGTTGCAGCTGTGGTGCTCATCGCCGTATCGGTGGCGAGCAGCGGGATGCTGGCTGCCTGGACCATGGTGACAGTCGGATTATGCAATTCGATCATGTTCGCAACGATTTTCTCTTTGTCAGTAGCCGGGCTGGAAGAGCATGCCACGAGGGCTTCGGGCTGGTTGTCGACCGCCATCGTAGGAGGAGCCGTCATTTCCTTTCTGCAAGGTCTGCTGATCGATCATTTCAACTGGCAGGTAGCCTTTATGCTGCCGCTGGTATGCTATGTTTTCATCCTCTTTTTTGGCCTGAACGGTTATAAAACAAAGTAAATATGTCCTTAATTTAGCCGCCCCATTTGTTTTCGACAGCCCATGAGCAGACCACTTCGCGTTGCAGCCAATTATAAAACCAAAGACCCTGCCGGGATTATCCTGGGGTATATGGCCAACCATGGCAGCATGACATTACCGGAACTGGGCAAGCGGCTGAACATCAGTGTCCCGAAGGTGACGGTGCTCGTGAACGACCTGCGCAATGAAGGCCTGGTCCAGGATTATGGCAAGGTAGAATCTTCGGGCGGGCGCAAGCCCAATCTGTACGGCGTTGCGCCGGATGCGGCCTATTTTATCGGCGTCGACGTGAAACAAAGCCATTTGACGATCGGATTGCTGAACCTGGATAAGGTACTTGTCAGGAATTCGGGCAAGATGGATTTCGAACTGACGAATACGGTCGGATCACGCGATACTTTGTGCGCCCTTATCCTGAATTTTATCAATACCCTCTCCATCCCCAAAGACAGGATCAAAGGAGTAGGGATCAACCTCTCCGGGCGTGTAAATTACCGCACAGGGCATAGTTACAGCTATTTCCATTTCGACGACCGGCCGCTAAGCGAGATCGTGGAAGAAAAAATAGGCTTTCCGGTGTTCCTGGAAAATGACTCCCGGGCAATGGCTTATGGGGAATTTTGCCTTGGGGAGGTCGATGGCGAGCAGGATGTGCTATTCCTCAACCTCGACTACGGCATTGCGGTAGGTATCCTGATCGGCGGCGAGTTATATTACGGCAGATCGGGATATGCGGGTGAATTCGGACATATGCCGGTATTTAGCAACGAGTACATCTGCCGTTGCGGAAAAAAAGGCTGCCTGGAAACCGAAGCAGCCGGCTGGGCATTGGAAAGGATGTTCCGCGACAAAATCCGCGAAGGGTCCTCCTCGCTCATTACTGCAAAAATCCCGGACCCCGACCAGATCACGATGGACGACATTATCGACGCGGCCATTGCCGACGATGTACTGGCGATCGAGCTGATCGCCCGGCTGGGGGATAATATCGGCCGGGGTATTGCCTCGCTGATCAACGTCTTCAACCCCGAACTGGTGATCCTTGGAGGCGGCTTGCTCGCCACCGGAGATTACATTGGGTTACCCATTAAAACGGCCATCAACAAATATTCCCTGAGCCTTGTCAACAACGATACGCGGTTGGTACATTCCAGATTAGGTGAGGATGCCGGGCTGCTGGGCGCATGTTTGCTTGTGAGGAACCGTTTTCTGGGCATTCACGATTAAACTGCGACCAGCTTTCCTGTAAACAGAACTTCTTTCGGAGCGTTAGCTACGGCTGTTTCAGCAACCATATATCCGAAATCTTCGACTGTTTGCGCCAGTTCAGGTGCGATTCTTCCGGGCCGTCGAAGGTGACGGAAATCTTGCCGTCCTGTGTGAGGCTCAATGGCACAATCCATTCTTTGAACGTTTCGGGCTCCTTGTTGTAAACCACCGGCGAAAGTCTTCGCCCGTCTACGCGCAGGAGCGCATCGCCCTCGCCAGCCACGCGTATGATGTAGCGGGCGTGCGGATCGAGGTTTTCGTAATCCAGTGCCGGCTCTCGCTGGAACAGCTGGAACGACAGGCGCTTACGGCTCATGCCATTGTCCCACCAGGCAACATCGGTGGCGTCGTCGGAAATGGTTTTGACGCGCGGCCCCTTCGCTACGCTCGAAATATCATCGTAGTAGCTTCCCGGACCTGGATTTTCCCATAATGCGATGGTTTTCAGCCGGGCCAGCTGCTGTTCAGGGTCAGTCATTTTTTTGATTTTGTCAAACTCGTCGGCCAGCCACCAGCGGTTGTTGAGCGGGTAGTTCACAAAATCCATGACCACGCCGCGCTCCGGGTTACGGGGTTTGTGCTTTTCGGTGCTGGTTTGCAGGCCGATGGTGGTGTACAATGCATCGCTCAATTCCGTAAGTTCTTTGCGTAAATCACTTTCTATCGGGTCGGTATCGGCTTTATTTACAATAGCCAACGCTTCGTCCATCGCTTTTCTCAGGTTGGTTTTGTCGGCCGCGGCAAGAATGGCATTGGCTTGTTTTTCCAATTGCTGCTCACGAATGACGCGGGCGCGGGTATATTGATCGTAAAATGCCCTGAAAATCAGCATTTGCCAGCGCCAGTTTTTTTTCAACCGCTCTTCTTCCATTCTCCTGAAAAATCTCGCATTGAGGTAGGTCATTTCCACACCGCCATTTTCCGCCAATGGGCCTTTCCAGTTCTGTTCCAGCCCCTCGATTATGCTTGCAGCTGACGATGCGATTACATGATTAAAGAAAAAATTACAATACTCTTCCATAATCCCATGCACATCCGCTTGCGGGTCCCAGGCGCGCATGCTCCACAATACCTTGTTCACGTCGTCGTGGCTGCCGTCGGAGTAGGAAACAAAGCCGTCCGTAAAGGGCGCGTATTTCGCATGGATTTTTGCAAATGCAAATGGCCTTGGATTGACGGATTCCCTGCCGAGCGTCAATGCAAATGCCTGATCGAAATGCTCGACAGGAAATTCGCAGCGTACCGAATGCGTGATGTCGGGATATTGGCGGTGCTGGTATTGTTTCGGCAGGCGGTAGCGCGTTTCGGCCATCGGCGGACTCCCCGGGCCCGATACGACCCCTTGCAGCCAGGTCGGCTTTTCGGTTTCCAGGTATTTGTAAAAATAATCGATCTGCTCGGTGTCGAAGCCTTGAAGGGAAATCCACATTTTAGCTTTGGGATGGTGCTTCACCAACCTGCTTTGCAGCTCTTTCAGGAAAGGCAGCACTTCCGAGGGATGGTTGTCGCCGGGGTCGCCGCCCGGGAAAAAGATATGGTCGAGGCGTGGGCATTCCTTGTAAAATTGCTCGTGCATATCCAGCTCTTCCTGGCGTTTCGATTTGTCGGTCAGCTCAAATGTGGCCGGCGTCCAAACCCAGTAATCCATGTCGTACTTCCGGCATATTTCACTCACTTTAATGCGCATTTCCCTCGCCGGGATTTTAAAGTGGGGGCTCGGCTTGTCGTCTTCATGGAACGGAATGCCTTCCACCGCATTACTGCCGAAAATAGCGAGCTCGCGAATGTACTGGTCGAACTGCCCGACCGTCCAGGCGTCATAGGTATTGGCCGTGGAGCGGTAGCCCAGCTGATGGCCGCGAATCGGGTAGGCGGGTGAAGAAGCGATGTTTACCGGTGCTGTCAGTTGGAGGAGCGGTTTGCCCATAAAAGCCTTGCTCATATTCAAATGGCGCAGCAAATAGCCCGTCCCGAAAAGTACCCCGCGTGCGTCTGCACCGATGATCCAGATCGTTTTATTCCCGCCTGCCATTTCCGTCACGATCCGGTAGCCTTCCGGTTTTAACTCCGGCCCGTCTCCCGCAGGCACATTGCGCGATAGCAACGTCTTGTCCGAAGCCAGGACCCATGCAATCACGGGTACATTGCCCTTTGGCCATGTGGCGGCGTTTTTGAGCGTGATACCCGTCCGTTTCCCTATTTCCTCGGTCAGGATCGCGGGGGCCGTCTCCTTCATGGGTGAGGAAATGGCGGGGGAGATGATCCAGGTTGCGGTTTTCAGATCGATGGGCTGCGCGCCGCATGGGAAATAGGTAGCCAGGAAAAGCAGGGTGGTAATGAACAGCTTGAAGCGGGTTGGGGAATGCATGGTTGGTACAAATCGATGTGTTGTAGCTGCATTACTGCGTTTGGGGTATTTCAGGCTAATATGCGCGTAGCGCACCCGTATGAAAACGTTCGAACGATCGGCCTCGGAATTGGCCATGAAGCGATTTGTAACATTCGCTTAAAGTAGAAAACGGCTGCTTTCGATACTTTTAGGATTTGTAAACTGATGTTAACCCTTATGATGCTTTCTAAACCACTGCTATGCTGTATATCCGTGCTGCTATTCCTCACCTTGCGACCGGCAGCCTCCCAGACGCTTACACCTGTAAAAACATTCGATGTGAAAGAGGTAAAACAGGCGGTTGCTGTGGACGCGCAGCATTTTTATGTGATTAATAATAGTACCATCACCAAGCACCTGAAAACCGACGGCAAGCTCGTCGCTACCTGGGACGGCACCAGCGATGGGATCGTCCATTTGAACAGCGGCGTGGTGATCAAAGGCAGGCTGTATTGTGCAAATTCAAACTACCCCGAAATCCCGATGACCAGTTCGGTGGAGATTTTTGATGTCAAAACCCTGACGCACGTCGATACGCACAGCTTCGGGATTGCCCAGCACGGATCGCTGACCTGGCTCGACCAGAAGGACGGGCATTGGTACATTGGGTTCGCACATTATGCAGGCAAGGAAGCGAGCGAGGGCCGCGATGTGCGGTGGACATCGCTGGTGAAGTACGACCTGGAATGGCGGCAGGTGGAGGCGTGGGTTTTTCCGAAAAACCTGATTGACCTGTTTACGCCTAAGAGCAATTCTGGCGGTGGCTGGGGTGCAGATGGCTTGCTGTACTGCACCGGGCACGACCGGGGAGAAGTGTACGTTTTAAAACTCCCGAAGTCGGGCTACACTTTGCAGCATATCAATACATTAGCTGCTCCAATCGAAGGCCAGGGCATTGCCATAGACCGCTCCGTGGCAGGTAAAACGTTGCTGTACGGTATTCAGCGGAGCAAGCACACTGTTACCGTTTCCGAAATCCGATAAATCCGTTGTAGCCGATGAGCGTCCGCATTTACCTGTTGTCGATTATTTTATTGTTGAATAACCTTTTTTGTGCCCGTGCGCAAACTCCTTTCGGGCTGAAAGTCCGCGGTAAGGTGAAGACGCTGATTGTCTTTTTCGACGGCCTGCGACCGGACTACATTACCGAAGAACAAATGCCGAACCTTTTTGCATTCCGGAAATCGGCGGCGCGGGGCACGCATCACCATAGCGTATTCCCGACGGTAACGCGGGTAAATTCCGCTTCTTATGCCACGGGTTCGTATCCGGGTACGCATGGGTTGCTGGGAAACTCGATTTACATTCCCGAGGTAGCTGCCAACAAGCCTATCGGGACCAGCTACGGCGATCTGAGCAAGATTCCGCCGGCGACTTCCGGGCCGTTGCTTACGGCCAAATCGCTGGGAGAGGTACTGGCGGACGCGGGAGAAAAAATGATGGTTTTCAGTTCGGGAACGACCGGACAAGCCTTTTTGCAAAACCATACGGTAAATGGCGCAGTAGTAAACCCCGATTTAATTCTACCCGAATCTTTCAAACCGCAGGTGTTGCAGGAAATAGGGGAGGCATCGAAATCGGAGCACGAAGACCTGGGCCGTCATAAATGGATCACTGACGCACTTTTGAAATATGGGCTGGTTAAGGACGGCCCGCTGGTGAGCGCCATCTGGTTCTCGGACCCCGACGGCGCTGCGCACGAGCATGGCATCGGTTCGGAGCAGGCTGTGACCGCCATTAAGTATGTAGACCGGCAGTTTGGACGCATCATGGAAGCATTACAGGCGAAAGGTGCCGACGAGCAGTACAATGTGATCATTTCCACCGACCACGGCTTCGTAACCCATAAAGAAAAACCGGGCCTGGCCGATTTCCTGATTAGCGAAGGACTAAAAAAAAATAGAGAATCGGACGATATAGTGGTTGCGGAAGGTGCTATCTATGTCAAAAACCACGACCAGAAGGTGATAGAAGACATTGTCGCCGCATTGCACAAGCAGGAATGGGTAGGCGCTGTTTTTACCAAAGCAAAGAAAAAGGACGACGCACAAGGCTGGGTGAAGGGCACGCTCTCTTTCGATCTCATCCATTACGACCATTCGAAGCGATCGGGCGATATTCTGGTAGCGCCCAATTGGAATGATGCCAAAAACAACAGGGGTTATGCAGGTACCGACTATTCTAGCGGTGTAGCGGGGCACGGCGGCGCGAGTCCCTACGAGATCAATATTGAACTAATGGCATCCGGGCCCTACATTGCCAACGGCCAGAGCACGGCACTTCCTACTTCCAATATCGATATAGTGCCTTCCATTCTGGCGATGTACGACTTGCCGCGGCCGGTGGGAATGGACGGGCGGGTGATTTATGAGCTGGTAAGCGACTATCCCCCTCGCGTGTTACGGAGGCATGTGCCGAAACTCAGAAAGCGGGTAGTCAATGCCGTTGCGAAATATCCCTGGGGTACCTACCGGCTGTCTGCGGGAATGTCGGTAATCAAAGGGGCGGCGCGCTATTTCAACTACGCCAAAACCGAAAGAACGCCAGCCCGCTGAGGGCTGGCGTTCTGGAATGTGCATTCCAAAAAAGAATCAGTTTTTGGCAAATGCGATCTTAATGCTTCTGACCTCACGGATCCAGCGGGCAGGTTTCTTGTCTTTGGGCGTAATAATGCGGAACGGCCCTTCGCCGGCCGGTAATGGCTGTCCGTCTTTTTCTGTCGCAAGCAATATCACCTGATCTGTAAATTCCGGATCGATTTCCGCGAGTGCATAGAGTACTTCATAGCCGTCCGCGGCGGTGATCAATGCATATTTAGCGAGGTTTTCGCCTCGCAGTTTCGCACCGGTGGTCACGCCTGCCTTTTCGAGGATTTCAATCAGCGCGACGCCTTTGAACTCGTGCTCTTTACCATCGCGGTCTTTCACCTTGTGGCTGATCTGCTTCATCGCGGCCAGGTCTTGCGCTTTCAGTTCCAGGGGAGTAGTCACTTCACCGGAGACGGTCAGCGTGGCCGCGCTTTGCGCATGGACTTGCATCACGAGTGCGCACACGAGCATCGCGCATAATAGCATTTTGCTTCTGAATGAATTGATTCCTTGCATGTTATCGGGATTTTGAAATGGAATGCGGGTTTGAAAACGCGGGATTGGTAATAAATGTCGAGTCGGTGAGCATACCGGGGAATGCGATAATGTGCCAACCGCTTCCCGACATCGCTTTAAAAATGGTTGAAAACCAGGTTTACGAAGAAATTTCTGCCCGCTTCGGGGAAGCCTTCCACGAGACTGTAATTCTTGTCGAAAATGTTGTTGATACCTGCTTCTGCGGAGATGAATTTATACAGCTTCACGGAAGCTTTGACATTCACCAGCGTATACGCGCCGGCTTTGGTGCCGTAGCTCGTGCTGTACCGGCTGCTGTTGCTTTCCACGCTGGTGAGCAGGTTGGCTACTTTCAGGAACGAGAAGTCGGCATAGGCGAATACCTTGTGTTCCGGCACATTGGTAAAGAGGATGGCCGGGTTGGTTTTGTTTTTCCGTTTGATAAACGAATAGTTCGACCCGAGTTTCAGGCCTTGGATAACCTGGTAATCAAAACCAGCTTCCGCGCCATAAAAACGGGCCTTTCCGGCATTCTGTAACTGGAAACGATTGGGTTGCACATTGTCCACTTGCTGGATAATGTCGTCGATATTGCTTTGGAAAACACTGGCTTGTAATGCGAGCCTTTCGGCGACTTTGCCCGAGTAGCTGAGGTCGTAGTTCAATGCTGCTTCGGCGTGCAGGTCGGGGTTGGGAATGGCCTGGCCCATACGGTAGGAGTAGCGGTCCTTGATGGTTGCGAAACGGGTTTTCCGGGCTACGGTACCACGCAATGTATGGTGGGCGGTGATGTCCCAAAACAGTCCGATCTGCGCATTGACCGCATTGTTTTTACTATCGGCAAAATCGGTCAGTTCTTTGGTAGTCGCATTGTATTCCTGTGCCTTGCTTGCGTTGCGCGTATTGAAACTGATGCCTGGCACAACGGCAAGCGCAGAGGTAATCTGGTACCTGTTTTCGATGCCAACTGAAATGGTATTGTCGATGTAGGACTGCACGGGTTCGCCTTTGTCGTGCTCGCGGTGAATGTCGCGCTTGTATTGCACATTGAGTTTGAACACATTATTGTCCCACGCCCGCGATTCGAATTCCGCATTGCCGCCGAGCGTGTAGTCGTCGTAAAAGCTTTGGAATGCATAACCCTTGGTTTGGGCGGTGTAAGTCGTATCGTCGTAACTGAACAGCGCATTCACGAAAGTATCGTAATACAGCCGCGTTTTTACTTTGCTTTTCTCGCCCACCGCGGTATTTGAAATGAAATACAGGCTCTGCTTGTTCCATTTCGGCCATTTCCAGAAACGGGTAGTGATTTTAGCGTCGTCGCCCACGTAAGGCGGCGTACCTTTTTCACCTTGCTGGTTGATATAACCGATCACATATTCGTCGGTCGCATTGGGCGTAAAGCCGGCTTTTGCACTGAATTTCAAATCGTCCCGGTAGGCATTTTCCCGGTCATCGGTTTGCTGGTATTTTCTGGGTTTAAAATCACCGGAAAGCGGATACGTGTCCTGTTTGAGCTGCGAAGCACCGACCTGATAAAAGAATTTACCCAGCCTCGATCCTGCATTCACATTCCAGCGGTAACCACCGCCGCTGAAAACGCCTGCGCGGCCATTGACCTCCAACTTGCCCTCCGGCTTCCGCGATACCAGATTGATCGCCCCGCCCATGGTGTTGGCACCGTACAAAATGGAGGCGAAACCTTTGGACACGTTTACCTCGGCCAGATCGAAAGTGGTGAAGCGGCCCATATCCACGTAACCGTCATAAGGCACGTATACGGGCACGCCGTCGATGTACACGGGCACCTGGCGCAGGTCGAAGCCGCGTACATACACGACCGACTCATTCCGCGGCCCCACGTTGGCGATGCTCACGCCGGGAAGGATATTCAATGCATTGGAAAGGTCGTTACGGTTGAACTTTTCAATAGTGTGGTAGGAGAGGCGGGAGGCAATGCTGTCGCTGGTGCTGACCCCCGACACGCGTACCTCGCCAAGCTCAAAAGTGCGGTCGGTGAGCGAAGGGGTTTGCTGTGCGATCGCCGTGAAGGCAAGGTTACTGAATAACGGCAGGAGATATTTTCTCATCAAAAAGCGATATGTATGAATGGATATATCGCAAATATAAAGAGTACCTGCCAATAGTGCTGAAAAGTTTGACGAGTTGCGTCAAATGAGTGATAAAAGCTCCGGTTCTTCGGCGAGTGCGGCGTTCAGCTTGTCGTTGAGGCGTTTATAGGCGGCCATCACATTGCGTGCGGTGTCGGTGAGCACTGTGCCTCCGCCTTTGGTACCCCCTTTTTGGGTGACCACGTAGGGGCCTTTACCCAATGTGTTCATCGCATCGACCATCGCCCATGCTTTTTTGTACGACAACCCCATCTCCTTCGCAGCCTGCGAGATAGACCCGGTTTCAGCGATTCGTTCGAGCAGTTCATAGCGTCCCGGGCCGAAAAATTTGACCTCGTCCACAAACACCCAATGCCGGAGCCGGATCTCTACCTTTCTTTCCATACAGCAGTTTTTTGAATTGTTTAATCTTTTCGTTTCAATGCCGCAAACTATCATTAAATCATAACTTTGCGCCCCCAAGAAGTTCTTTAATTTATTTTCTAACAGGAAAAGGTTTCACGTTGAGTGAATTAATAGGGAATCGTGTGTGAATCACGAACTGTCGCGCAACTGTAAGTAACGAGCGGTTTATGCCGGGGTTATGTCCACTGGAATTCAATGAGTGAATGTGAGAATGTGTGAATGAGTGAATGTTTTCAATACAAAAGGACATTCACTCATTCGCTCATTGACTCATTCACTCATTACCGGGAAGGACGGCGTAAATGTTACAAGTCAGGAGACCTGCCTTTTCCAAGACCATCACTCACCTTAAACGGTTAAAAGTATGTTCAGTTTTACGACCCGCTGCCCGCGGTATGGCAGACTCGGGGAGGCCTCTCTATGTGCCCTGCTGGCAGCGGTACTGGTAACTCCTTTCAGTAGTGCGTTGGCACAAACCGCCCCTGTAAATGCGCCCGACAGCACCTCACGTGCAGACGTGGCGCGAACCCATCATTTGGAGGAAGTAAAGGTTTCGGGCGCACACCGGGCTGCATTTTCAGCCATCAACAAAATCGATGTGGGATTGCGGGACCTGCCGCTGACGACCTCGGCCGTATCGGTACGGACGATCGAGCAGCGCGGGATCGACGATTTGCAGGAGGCTATGAAAAATACCACCGGGGTGCGCGCCAACAATACCTACGGCGGTTTTCAGCATTTCACCATCCGCGGTTTTTCCAATTTTGTACTGATGGTCGACGGCGTTCGCGATGAGCGGCACAACATCTCTACCAGCGCTCCCAGCACCAATCTCGCGCATGTGGAGCGCGTCGAAGTCCTGAAAGGGCCGGCATCCGTTCTTTTCGGGCACTCGGCTCTGGGCGGGGTGATCAACATTGCCCGTAAAAGGCCTTCTGCGGATTTCAAGGCCGATTTTTCGGCCGCTTATGGCACCTACAACACCCGCCGCATCCGTGCAGGGGCAGGCGGGCCGGTGAACGACAAGCTGCGGTACCGCTTCGATTTCGGCATGTCGGATACGGACGGTTACCGGCATTCGGGCTCGAATACCAACAACGGCTACCTCGCATTGGAGTACACCCCTACGCAACGCGACCTGTTTTACCTGACAATCGGTGCGAACAAGGATATCTATGACACCGATACCGGGCTGCCGATGCTCGATGGCAGTAAGCTGGCGCCGGGCATGGACCGCGATACGCGTTACAACGATCCCGCTGATTTCCTGAAACATACGCGGTACGATTACCAGCTCAAATATGTGCACCGGTTCTCATCCGGCCTGACGCTGTCGGACCAGCTTTCCTATTACGACGACAATATCAATTACTTCTCGACCGAGGAGCTGACTTTTAACGCTACCCGGGATTCACTCAGACGATCGTCGCCGTTCTATTTCAACCATCTTACCAAACCATTGCAGAACCAGCTGGAACTGACCTATGAGTTTGACACCAAGGGTATTTCCCATAAACTGCTGGGAGGTTACTCGCTTAGCCTGCTCGACCGCAGAACGTATAACGGCGACGTTTTCGGGCCAGGCTGGAATGCCACTATTGCCGTACGCAACCCGGTTCTCAACCAGGGTTATATTGCATTCAGGGATACCTATTACCGCGCTACCATGGAGCATGTGCATGGTATTTATGTGCAGGATTGGATTAAAATCAGTGAAAAGCTGAAAGGCCTGGTGGGGTTGCGCTATGATATTTTTCGCGGTACTTATTTTACCGATCAGGTCGATGCCGAACGGAATGTGACCGAAGAAGGGCCGGAGGCTAAGATCAACAAATCTGCATTTACCTACCGGGCGGGACTGGTGTATCAGCCGTTTGAGGCACTTTCGGTCTATGGCTCGTATTCCACCTATTTCAAACCCGCCCGCCGTGTTGCTCCGAACGGCGAAACGTTCGATCCGGAAACGGGCTACCAGGGTGAAGTAGGTTCTCGGCTGGACGTAAATCCGAAATGGGGTGCTCAGGTTTCATTATATTATATGCGTAAAAACAATCAGCTCGAAGCATTGCCGGGGGGCATTTACAAGCGCATCGGCTCCGCTGAATCGAAAGGGTTTGAGGCGGAAATCAACGGATCATTGGCGCCCGGCCTCGACGTGAATGCGGGTTATACTTTTTCGAAAGCTCAGTACCTGGCATACAAAACGAATGAAGCCAATCCGGTGGCTGGAAAACAGGTGGCATTTGCGCCGCAGCATATGGCGAATGTCTGGCTGAACTACGAGGCGCAGGGCGGCGAGTTGAAAGGTGCCAGCGTTGGCGCGGGCGTCAATTACATGGATGAAACATTTACCAACAGCGCCAACACGTATGTGATGCCGGCCTACACCATTGCCGACCTGGCAATAGGCTACCGGATTGGCCGCGTGGGGATCCGATGGAACATTAGCAATGTTTTCAACGTGCGCTACTATGCCAATGCCATTTACGCGAACCAGTTTTCGCCCGGTGCCGGCAGGAATATGCTGGTTAGTTTGAAGTACAGCATCTGATTGTATTTGCGGGAAAAAGCACTTCCGATAAAAAAAAACGATGCGAAATATTTGTTATTCATTTTATAGAACTAATTTTACGCTCCGGCTTACGATATAGCCTTACTTCATTGAAATAGAGGTGAATAGCTGGACAGATCTTGAAAGAATAATAAGCCGATAAACGAACAGTAGTGTAGAAGCGTGTCATGTGTGCCATGACACGCTTTTTGTTTTAACCACTCCCTGCTTCGCCGGGCCTCAAACCCCAAATTTTCTCAGATTATACACCAGGCTGATCAGGAAGTACCGTTTCAAGACCCGGCTTCGGACGTCTTCCACGTAAGCATCGCCCGCGTTCCGGATAAGGCTCCGGTTCCGGTTGAGCAGGTCGAACACCTGCACGCGGACCTCAGCCTGCCGCGTCCTCAGGAATTGTTTGGAAACCGAGGCATTCCAGAGCAGGAAACGCTGGTTATACCCCTCGGCGCGGCCGGTATTGCCGTTGTAGGTGAGCTCTGTCGTAAATACCGTATGTCCGGGCAGATGCCAGTGCACATCGGCGGTGGCGTACTGCGACCAGTATTGCAGATTTTGCTGGGAGAGCAGCGAGTAACGCGCCTGCTGATAGGTAATGCGGGCGCTCAGCCCGTAATCGATCCGGCCGTTGTAGTCGGATTGAAGGCGGATACCCGGACCGATGGAAGTCGATGTCGTCACGTTATCCGATTCGTTGATGATGTTTGTATTTCTGGCGACGCTTCCCTGCGTACTCACATTGACCGTCAGGTGCAAAGGATCTAGTTTTTTCCCCACAGAAACAAACCCTGTTGCGCCCATATAGCCCCGCGTGTTGATCGGCGTGGTAACCTGTACGCCAGACTCGTTGGTGCGGGTGGACATGCCGATTCGGTTGTTGCTTTGGTTGAAGCTACTGAACATGAATAGGTTATCTGCGCCGCCACGGGACGATATGCTGAAAGAGAGCGTCAGGTTGTTGTAATACTCAGGCCGTAAATCCGGGTTTCCAATGCTGATATTCAGCGGATTGGAATTGTCGGCAACGGGAATCAGCTGGGTAACGCCGGGTGCCGCCACGCGCGTCCGGTATTGCAGGCGCAGGTTTTTGTTTCCGCGAAAAGTGTAGGAAAAAAGCGCATTAGGCATGAAATACCCGTATCGCGAGCGGTAACCCGCGTCGGTTGACCTGTCTACGGGCCGCAGGGAAGCGAGCTGTGCATCCGCGCCCACCGCGATGGTGTACCGCAGGCGCCGCGTCTGAAAAGTGGCGCCCAGGCGGTTGGTTTCAAAGGTACTGGCGAAATTTCGGCTTAACGATCCATCGGACTGGTCATACTGGTTCGTTTCCCCGCTTTTATTCGCCACGTTTCTAAGTAATTTTCCAAAACTGTTGCTGTAAGCATACCGTAATTCCAGTTTTTGGGTAAATGAAACAGGCTCCGTAAAAGAAACATTTACCGTATTCTGCATGGCAAATTGGTTCTGCGCATTGCGCTGGTCGATCTTTTGGCGGGACTCCGTACTGAGCGTATCGAAAAAGGTATTGTCCGACCGGTTGTAGGCGGTGGTGTTGCCGGTAGTCAGGGTTGAGTTGAGATCTGCGGACAGCGAACGTCCTTCTTTGCTGAATTTTCGCATGAGCAGCAGGTTGTTGTACCCGTTCAGCCCATTTCCGTGAAGATCGTATTGCGTGAGGCCCTTGTTGAGGGAATCGGTCAGCGACCGGTAAGAATAGCTGCTGCTTTGGGTGAGCAGATCTTTCGTCTGGAAGCTGATGTTAGGGGTAAACCGCAGGCTCGTAAGGGAATCGATCGGCAGGTCGAAGCGGCCGTTAATGCGGTGGGTAAGCGTCGTATTTTTGGAATAGTTCCGCTGGTCGGTCTGGAAAGACTGGCCGGGGAGGACGTTTTTACGATGGCTTTGCTGGTCGGTAGTGACGGCCGCCCGGCTGGCAAAGTAGCTGGCCGCCATTTCGGAACGTTTGCCCCATTTCACGGCATTGCTCTCGGTGCGGTAGTTGGCTCCCAATGCGGCTACCTCGGTAATGTTCGAAGGCGCCGCCGGTCCGCCTTCCCCGCTGCCGGGCAGGCCTACAAACTGCGGCCCGCCGCCTTCGGCCAGGGTGAAGTTCTGCTGGTTGAGGTTATTGGCCTGTCCCACCACCGATATCTGCCTGTTGGGCCCGCCATTGTGGTTGTTGAAACGGTTCACATTCAGCCTGGCCTCGTACCGCGCCGATTGTTCGCCGGCGCTCGGCCCGGCTCCCAGCGCATTCTGTCCGAAATAGCCCTTTCCTTTGTCTTTTTTAATGGTAATGTTAATGGTGCGCTCGCGGTCGCCGTCATCGACACCGGAAAACTGGGACTGGTCGGACGACTGATCGTACATCTGGACCTTATCTACGATGTCTGCCGGCAGGTTTCGCGTCGCCATTTTAGGATCGTTACCAAAAAACGGCTTGCCATCGACGAGCACCTTGTGCACAGTCTGGCCGTTGGCCTTGATAGAGCCGTCGCGGGCGACCTCCACACCGGGCAATTTGCGCAGCAGCTCCTCCACCTGCGCATTAGGCTGTGTTTTGAATGAACCCGCATTGAATTCGACCGTATCCTGCTTGATAGTAATCGGTGCGGCTTCCTGGCGGATCACCACCTCATTGAGCTGCGTACCCTGTTCGTTCATGAGCAGCGTGCCGACGTCAGCCGACGTGTCGCGATGTACCGTTACGGGCAGCGATATATTTTTGTATCCTACAAACGTGACCAGCAGCCGGTACGCGCCGGGGGCGAGCTTCCGGAAGCGGAAGTCTCCCTCACCTCCGGTGGTCGTGGCGGTTACGTATGCAGAGTCACGTTCGTGCAGGAGCGACACGGATGCCATTCGCAGGGGTTTCCGCGAAGCCGAGTCCAGCACGATACCGCTGATTTCGCCGACCGGAGCAGCTTTTTGTGCAAGTAACGGGGTGGATAGCGAAAGCAGCAGCAGGCAAACGATCAGTTTAAATGCCTCCACCGCCCGGTCCCATTTTTTGGTGGAAATCGGCCATCGCTTTCTGGCGGATATCCGTCATCTGCTCCTGGCTCACGGTTTCGGCCTCCGCATTCGGCATAACCGATTTTTCGTCAACCTTGCCCAGGCTTACCTTCGTGGCCCTGAACTGCTCCTTACTTCCTTCTACCAGCAGTACAACCCCTTTTTCGGGTGTAAGTGCCGGCACAGGCGAATAGCGGAACGGAAGTTCGGTCGTAAACCACACGGTGTAGGGTTCTTTATGATAGTTGACCACGGCTTTCTGGCAGGAATAGCCGGCAATTTTCCTGGTTTGTTGCGTAAGCTGCCAACCACCGGTCGCTTCGATTGGTGCCTCGGTTTTGTAGGTACGGGCCTCTTTGTCTTTGCCGACCGTCACGAACGTCAGTAATTTCTGTCCGGCAATGTCTATGAGCGCATATTCCTCGAACGGACGTCCGGCCTGGATGGTTTGGGGAACGCCGCCCGGTTCTCGGGTCATCCTCAACATCATGTTCTCTTCATCGCGGCTTTCACGCACGTAGTTTCCGGCGAAGATTATTTTCTGGCCGATCGTGCGGGAGTCGGGCACGTCGGTGGGGAAATTGGGGTCGCCCTGTTTCACTTCTTCTCCGTTGACCATGAAGCGCAATCGGGATTGGTCGATCTTGCGCACGACCTCGTAGTTAATCTGTCCGGAACTTTGGGCGAAAATGTGTGGGGTGGCTGCCAACAGCAGCGCAATCATTGAAATAAGCTTTTTCATAATGTCACCGTGGTTTTGATTGAACGGTTCAAAGGTCAGGTGACGGTTTGTAAGGTTCTGCTATTTAATGTTAAGTAGTGTTAAGGGTAAAATCCCGCCGGCGGTCAACGAAACGCTTCCTGGCCCGGGATTTTGAGCCGGAAACTAAAAAAAGTCACATTCGATGGTGCACTTTCAGGGGGCTCGTCCTATATTGGTTCCATAAACTCAGCCAAGCAACCCTCTGTTAGCTAATGATTTACAGCTTCTACTTTAAGCTATTTTTGTTTGTTGTCTTCTTCCTGTCAACCTTGTGGGTATACAGGATGTACATCACCGAATCCCAACGCAAGCGCTCCGGCAGAGACGCGGCGGTGGTGATGGCCATCATGCTCGCGCTGGTGTGGGCTGCGAGAATCCCGTTCCTGCGCGACCGGGAATACGATATCGATACGAGTACCTGGCTTAGCGCCGTACTCGCCATTAACCACTATCCCGATAAGCTCTGGACATTGCTCAATTACACCGACGCCCGTCCGTTGACGGTATTTCCGCTAGTCGCCGGTTCCTGGTTGGGTATGCCCGTCAATTACACCAGCGCCGAAATCATCGGACTTATATTGTGGACCGGTACTGTGTTGTGCCTCTACCAGATATGCAAGCTTTTGGCCGGCAAAAGCCTGAGCCTGGTC
The DNA here is from genome assembly GCA_001898145.1 of Dyadobacter sp. 50-39. Taxonomy (GTDB): domain Bacteria; phylum Bacteroidota; class Bacteroidia; order Cytophagales; family Spirosomataceae; genus Dyadobacter. The sequence goes on along the minus strand of MKSR01000048.1, from coordinate 147,655 downwards.
ATGACGTGGAGCCTGGCGCTTTTCCTGGGAATCATTTGCCATATTTTCGCGGCTTACAACTCCGAGCATAACAGCATATTCATGGTCACAGCCGGTGTAGCATTGTTTCTGATGTATTTCTATCGCAGGTGGACAAGTCCGGTCGTTGCCGGGGCCACCGGGATATTGCTCGGCAGCCTCATTTACGCCAAGTTTCAAAATGCGCCCATGGGTTTGCTCACGGGCGCATTTTTGTTGCTGGCCATGGCGCAGCGCAAGGATTGGCGCAACATGGCGGCCCTGTTTGCCGGCTGTGTTTTACCTACCATTCTTGTCAATGTATTCTATGGAATGAGGGGGAAAGTGGATGTTTTCTGGAACAACTATTTTTGGAATTACTTCTATTATTCCTTCACCACGCAGTTTTCTTCCATGCCCATCGCCGAGCGGTTCAGCCCGGGCCGGGTGTTGCGGTTCATCTTTTACGCTACCAGCTCGGGGGTATATGTGCTCACGCTTGCCGCGCTGGCGGTCGCATTACCGGTTTTGTCTTTCAAAAGATGGAGCTCCGGTTTTAAAGTCAACTGGATGCCGTTCGTTTTTACCTTTCTGCTCTTGCTGCTGAGCATTTACGCCGTATTGCAATCGGGTAATAATTTCGAGCATTATAAACTCTTTCTGTTCGTCCCGCTGTTGATTTTCAATGCGTTGTTTTTGTCGGTGAGCAGCCCCTCGGTGCGGAAATATGCGGTGGGTTTGCTGCTGCTTGGCGGGATCGTTCAAACGGCCGTCAGCTTGAAATACCTCGACGGGGCAGTCGCTTACGACCGGCGAACGGATATTGACAAAAAGGTAGTAGGGCATATCGTGAAATACACCGACCCATCAGACCCGATAGTGGTATGGGGCTGGCGCGACGGCTTGCTCGTGAGCGCGCAGCGACCGATGGGTTACCGGGACGTGCACACATTCCATTTCTCCATGAATTCGCCGCTTGTGCCAAACTGGACGCAGGATTTTCTGGATGATATGGAAGAAAACAAGCCTAAAATCTTCGTCGAGGCGATGATCCCCGAATATTCCGAGCGGGGCCACCTTTTTCTTCAGCACGACAAAGTACCCGTGGTGCGGGAATATGTGCGCCGGCATTACCGCCTCGTAAGGGAGCTGGACGGCGTTAAAATTTTCCACCGCAAAGAAATGCCCGCCATCTCGCTGCTGCGCTGAGAGCCCTATTAACCAATGCTATTTTGTGTTAAATAGTGTTAAGGTTCCGGAAATCATTTACCCGGAAAGCTTAGCTTTGCGATATGACGAACCGCCGTATCCGCATCATTTTCTGGCTCATGACCGCCTGCATTGTCGCCATTAATGCATTTCAGGGATATTGGCTGTTAGCGACTTACCGGATCAATCGCCAGCAATTCGGAAACGTGGTCCAGGATGCATTGTTCCGGGTTGTGGAGGGGCAGCAGCTCGACGATGCCCGCATTTTGATGAGCGAAAAGGGGATTCCGCCCGATCCTCCCGGCGGCGACATTCCCAGGGAGGCTTCCGGCGGTAATGCCTCGAAAAAAGCACCCGGGCAGCCCGGAAAGGATGCGCGGGTGGTAGTCCGGCGGCTGGGCGTGCGTGGGGGCGAAAGCTCGCGTTTTTACTACCAGTTCAACAACGACAGCGCCATCGTCGCACCGGCTGACACGCTCGCTCGCCGCATTTCGAAATTTGTGGTGCAGGGATGGAAAGAAGGCGGGCAGGTGGACCTGAAAAAGATCTACGCGGCCTATCAGGCCGAATTGGCAAGGCGGGATATCCACGCAGCATTCCTGCTCGACACGCTCTACATTCGCCCGAAGGCGGGAGCTAATAATGTCATCATTTTTAATGGTTTGAGAAGGCAAAGTGACGACCGGTTCAGGACGCTGCCGTTGCCGATCAATCCCGTGCGCCATTTGTTTGTCCAGGCTACTTTTGAAACGCCGGTTCCCTACCTGCTGAGAAGAATGGGCTGGCTGCTGGGTTGTTCACTGTTGCTTTTACTGCTTACTACCGGCTGCTTTGTGTTCATGCTCAGGACCATCCTGCGGCAGAAAAGGCTTTCCGACATCAAGAATGATTTCATCAATAATATGACCCACGAGCTCAAAACGCCCATCGCCACGGTGACCGCGGCCGTGGATGCGTTACTCAATTTCGGGGTGCTGAACGACCCGCGCAAGACAGAAGAATACCTGCATATTTCGCAGAATAACCTTCAAAGGCTCTCGGACCTCGTGGAAAAGGTATTGAACCTGGCCGTCGAAGAGAAGCAGGATTTCGAATTTCAAACCGAACCGGTCAGCCTCGCCGAAATTTTATGCGAGCTCGCCGCCAGCCACCGGATCAAGGCAGCCAAAACCGTGGTATTTGATATGCATATCCCGTTCGGGACAATGGTGCAGGTGGACCGTATGCATTTCGGAAATGTGATCAATAACCTCATCGACAATGCGATCAAGTACTCCTACGACCGGGTGACCATTTCATTCAACTACGAGCAGGAGTCACATGGCTGGCAACTGACGGTCGCCGACAATGGCATCGGCATTCCCAAAGCCTACCAGGCGTCGGTTTTTGATCGCTTCTTCCGCGTTCCTACTGGCGACCTGCACCAGGTGAAAGGTTTCGGTCTGGGGCTCGCCTACGTCCGTCAGGTTGTCGAAAAGCATGGCGGAAGCATTAGTCTGAACAGCGAACCGGGAAAGGGGAGCGCATTTGTCTTAAAATTCTGAAAATGGCTACGGTACTTTTCATCGAGGACGAACCGGCGCTGGGCATGATCGTGAAAGATAGCCTGGTTTACCGCGGGTTTGAGGTGCTCTACGCTGCCAACGGTGCCGAGGGGCTTGAACAATTCCGGCTGCATCAGCCCGATATTGTCGTCGCCGACATTATGATGCCCGACATGGATGGGTTCACCATGGCCGAGCACATCCGTCGCGACGACCCGCACACACCGATCATGTTCCTTACCGCGCGTTCCCAAACGGCTGATGTGGTGCGGGGTTTCGAGTTGGGTGGGAATGATTATCTCAAAAAGCCTTTCAGTCTCGACGAACTGGTCGTGCGGATCAATGCGCTCCTGCGGGTAGGGGCATCGCGCCCGAATGCGGGCGGAACACTCCGGATCGGCCGCTACCTCTTCGATCCCGCCAAGCAAAAGCTCTCCGTCGAGGACCGGGAGGTGACGCTGTCACATCGTGAATCCGAGCTCTTGCGCCGCCTATACCAGCAGCGCAACGAAGTCCTCGGCCGGAGCGAAGTCCTCACCGAACTATGGGGCGACGATTCCTTTTTCAATGGCCGGAGCCTCGACGTTTTTATTACCAAACTCCGCCGCCACCTGCGCGAGGACCCTAAAATCCAGATCATCAATATCCGTGGGAGAGGATATAAGCTGGTGCTTTGAGGCCGCAGGTCGTTTTTCGAACGTAAAGTATTTTTTACTAACTTCTCTCCTCACTAAATGTCAGGAACATGGCCGCAAAGACCAGCTCAATAGATGAATACATCGCCAATTTTCCGGAGGATGTACAAAAGGTATTGCAGGAGATCCGTTTGGTTATCCGGGAAACCGCACCCGATGCAATTGAGACGATTTCTTACGATATGCCTACTTTCAATTTGAATGGCACATACCTTGTTTACTTTGCCGGATGGAAAAAGCATGTGGCACTCTACCCCGTCAGCGCCGGGATCGCAGGGGCTCTTTCGGCGGAGCTTTCGGGCTACAAGGGAACCAAAGGGTCGGTGTATTTCCCGTTGGACAAGCCCATACCGTTGGACCTGATTAGGAAGATTACCGAATGGCGGATCAGGGAAAACAAGGCTTCTGCGAAGGCAGAATAGCGGTCATATTCCCGTTTTCCTGCTAAAAAAGCCCATATAAGTATAAAAGAGGTGTCGCCCTGCTTTATTCCTCAGCTTTTGAAACAGGAATTCCTAAACAAATGAATATGATCAGGTTGACACACATGCTCGTCCCGCTGGCGCTGGCCATGGTGACAGTCCCGGCGCAGGACACATTCGCGCAGACAACTACAACCACCCAACCCGCCGAAAAATTCGACCGCGATTATGCGCTCGAAGCGACCATGCTCGGATTTTTCGCCAAGGACGGGTCGCGCAACCCGACGTTAAAGGCCAACAAAGGCGACCGTGTGAGGATCACGATCACCAACGGAGAGCTCATGACGCACGACATCGCCCTTGAAAAACTGGGTATCAAGAGCAAAGTGATCATCGAAAAAGGCACCAGCACCAGTATCACATTTAAAGCCGAGCAAAGCGATACCTATTTCTGCTCCGTGCCCGGTCACCGTGCCGCGGGGATGGTGGGAAGCTTCGAAGTGGTGGAAGGAGTTATTTCAAATGAGACGGTAGCGGGGCAGTTTCCTATGAAAGACGGTCAGCCGCTCAATCTAGGCTTTGAAACGGGGGATCTGAAAAACTGGACCGCGACGGGCGATGCATTCACGAGTGCGCTTTTCAGCTCCGATCCCTCGCCGGTGCATGAAAAAGACATGAATATCGGGTACGAAGGAAAATATTTCCTCAGCAGCGGCGGTACGCTCAATTACAAACAGACAGGTACGCTCACGTCGGTGCCTTTCCGGGTCACGCAGCCGTTTGCGGCGTTCCGGGTGTCGGGCGGCGCATTACAGGACACACGCGTAGAAATCGTAACGGCGGCCGATAACAAGGTTGTCTATCATATTACAGGCCAGGGCAGGGCCACCTTGCAGCCTGCCGTAGTCGATCTGCAGCCCTATTTGAACAAGGAAATATTCATCCGCATCGTCGACAATGAAACGGGCATTTCGCAGATCCCCTACATTCCCAATGATAAATGGGCGCATATCAATTTCGACGATTTTCGCTTCTATCCAAGTCGTCCGGAATTTCCCAATGAGTTGAAACAAAGGGATATTATCATTCTTCCGCCGCTGGACCCGGTGCTGAATGCCGGGCTCTCCGGTACAGAAGCCGCCAAGGCGATGACCCCGCCGCCGGGCTTCAAGATCACCCTCGCCGCTGCGGAGCCGGATATTATCCGTCCCATCAGTTTCACTGTGGATTACCGGGGAAGGCTTTGGGTCGTGGAAGGGCATACCTATCCTTTGCGTGCGCCGGAAGGGCAGGGTAGGGACAAGATCCTGATTTTTGAAGATACGAATGGCGACGGTACGCTTGACAAGCGCAAGGTATTTGCGGAAAACCTCAACCTCATCAGCGGTATCGAAGTAGGAATGGGGGGCGTGTGGCTCGGTTCGGCCCCACATTTGCTGTTTATCCCTGCGGATTTTAAGAATGACAAACCCACGGGCCCTCCGCAGATACTGCTCGACGGCTGGGGCCTGGAAGACACCCACGAGGTGCTCAACAACCTGCGCTGGGGGCCTGACGGCTGGCTTTACGGTACGCATGGCGTGTTTACGCATTCCAATGTCGGCAAGCCCGGCGCGCCCGATTCCGAACGGACTAAAATCAATGCGGGTGTGTGGCGTTACCATCCTACCTCTCACAAATTCGAGGTGTTTGCGGAAGGGTCGAGCAACCCTTGGGGGATCGATTTCAACGACTACGGGCACCCGTTTATCACGGTGTGCGTGATCCCGCATATGTACCATGTGATCCAGGGTGCCCGCTACCAGCGCCAGGCCGGGAAGCATTTCAATCCCTATACTTATGACGATATCAAAACCATCGCCGACCACGTGCATTGGGTAGGAGAGCGCGGCCCGCACGCGGGCAATTTCCGTTCCGCTTCGGCAGGCGGCGGGCATGCGCATGCGGGGGCGATGATTTACCTCGGCAACAGCTGGCCGAAGGAATACCGAAATGATATTTTCATGAACAATATCAACGGCGCCCGCCTCAATATCGATCACCTGACCCGCTCGGGGTCCGGCTACGAGGCTACCCACAAGAACGACTTCATGGCGATGAATGACTCCTGGTCGCAGTGGCTGAACTTCAAATACGACGCAAGCGGCTCCGTCTGGGCAATCGACTGGTACGACAAAAACCAATGCCACAGCCCTAACCCCGATGTGCACAACAAAACGATGGGCCGGATCTTCAAAATTAGCCACGACAACGACAAATGGGTGCAGGTGGATTTATCCAAAGCTTCGGATATGGAACTGGTGAATTACCAGCTGAATCCAAATGAGTGGTATGTCCGCCAGTCGCGCACGCTTTTGCAGGAACGCGGGCCCAACAAAAAGGTACATAAGGCATTGAAGGATATACTGGCCAGGAACCCGGACGAAACCAGAAAGCTCCGTGCGCTATGGACGCTCCACGTAACGGGAGGCCTCACCGAAAAGGAGCTTGCAGCCCTGTTATCCAGCGAAAGCGAGTACCTCCGCAGCTGGTCGGTGCAGCTTTTGACGGAGAACAAATCCGTTTCGCCCGAAACGCTGAAAAAGTTTGCTGAAATGGCTCAAAAGGACAACTCGAAGCTGGTAAGACTTTACCTGACGTCCGGAATGCTTCGCCTGGACCCGTCGCAGCGGTGGGATGTGCTTGACGCCCTGGTGCAGAAGGCCGAAGACAAAGACGATCATAACCTGCCGCTTCTGGAATGGTACGCGGCGGAACCGCTGGCAGTAGTTGACACGAAACGTGCGTTGCAGCTGGCAGAGAAATCTAAATTTCCCAAAATGCTCCCTTACATGATCCAACGGGTGGAAGCCATCGGTACCGAGGAGTCAAAAAAGGTGCTGAAAGACTATCAAAAAGTAGGTAAGACCGACAAGCCGCACGATCACGGCGATCATGCTACGGGAACGGCAATGAATCATTAAAAAAAGGGCTTCTTGTAGAAGCCCTTTTTTAAACAACGTTGAGTAAAATATTGAAATACTTCTACAAAGTACGCGAATAAATTTATTTGAAAACATGACGAAAGTCATATTCGTAAATTTTGTACAGCTCGAAAATCGTGGCAGACTAATTTCAAATGATCATAATCATGTGTAATATTAATATTATTACTTGGATAATTTTAATTTTTATTTTCTACAAACCCTGGGATGTATTAAACGCATCAAAATACTTCCTGGCATAACTTGCAATTACTTGTTGGATTTCGTGGCAGTCGATAAAAATCGCTGTTTTTTGTCGGAAAATCGGATGAAGAAGTAGCATTTCATCGGCAAACACCGGAGATTGCTGATCTCAATTAGTTTTAAATATGAAAAGGGCAAAAATCAATTTCTTTGAAAAAATGGCCACCCGGATTACGGCCTGGACGGGAAGTTCAATGGCATTCGCGGTGGCATTTGGTATCATACTGGTTTGGGGCATTACCGGCCCTATCTTCGGGTACTCCGACACCTGGCAACTCGTGATCAATACAGGCACGACGGTCGTGACGTTTCTGATGGTTTTTCTCATTCAGAAATCACAGAACAAGGATTCAAAGGCCATTCAGCTGAAATTAAACGAACTCATCGCCGCCAGCCGGTTTGCCAGCAACAGGATGGTGGATATCGAGGACCTGAGCGAATCAGAACTCGATGTGCTGCGAAAATTCTATCAGAAACTGGCTGATATGTCGGAAGTTGATAATGACATTCATACATCCCATTCTATTGACGCGGCCCAGAGGCTGCACAAGAATAAGAGAGGGGCATTTTCCGGACTGACGCATGGCGACACCGGGTCACAGGAATAGCCATTAGTCCTGCTTATCTTTCTTATCCTTTTTGCCTTTCTGGCCTTTGTCGTCATCCTTGGAGAAGATCTTTTGAAAAAAGGTCTTCTTCTCTTTTTTATCCACCTTCACCGACGCAATGCTGATCTCGTTGTCGATGGATGGCTGAATAGCGTGGATGAATGCGTTTTGCAGGATATTCGTGATCGCGACCCAGATATTCGTCTTCGGGTCGTCGAGCCGGCCCTGGAAAGGGATTTTGGTCGCCACCTGATCTTTGTTTTTATTTTCAAAGAGCTTACCCGCCCCGCCCGCCAAGGCCTCCCACAGCTTTTGCAACAGGTTGTCCTTCCGGTCTTCCTTACCCAGCACATCCAGGTCCTTGATCAACGGTTTCACGTAGCCCTTGAATTCCTCGTCCCTGGCGGCCACCTCCGTGTACAACCCGAAGCGGCCGTCGTTGACATCCAATTTGGCATATGCCTGGAAAAAATCGTTTAGTTTCACGAGGTTGGTATTGTTCAGTTCGGCACTCATATCGAAAGTCGGTGCATCGGCCAGCGGGTTGAGCCGGGCGTCGAAGCGGAGCTTGCCTTCGTACACCTCTGCGGTGGCATGAATGCTCGCAGGCAGTACCGCCGATGAATCATAGCTGTTGCGAAGGTTCTGGGCGACGAGGTTCATATTCGTCATAGCGATGGAGACATTCGGTGTAGAGCTGAAATCCTTGTATTCGATCGCCCCGCCCCGCAGCTCGCAGCGGTTGATATTCAGCGGCATGAATTTGTCGAGAATCTTGCGGAAGTCTGCGGAGTCTTTCACGATTTCCTTCGGCTCCACCTTGTCTTTGGTAAAAAGTAGGTAGGGACGCTGGAACACAAGTTCTCCCACGAGGGAGCCCTTGATCAATGCCTTCCATTCCACCGAAAGGTCTACCTCCCTGGAAGCGAAAAAAGGAGTTTGCTTTTGGGTGACCGAGTCCTGCTTGTTGATGTAAATACTGTCGACTTTGTAGGCTCCACGGATAATGGACAGGTCGATGTCGTTGATATGCCCGTAGTAGCCGTTCATATTCGCCAGACTTTTATTTGCCAAATGGAGGACAATATAGGGCAATACCAGCCTGATCACGACGATGGCGATCAGCAGCCCGAGCAGGATCTTGGCCGTACGTGCCTTTTTTGAATGCGCGCGTTGGGTGGTCATTCCAGGAGGATTGGTGATAGTAACGGTTTGATTTCCATGCCGGTTATTTAAACAATCGTACCAAAGGGAATAGGCGCATTCGCAGGTTTTGTAATTTTCCTGAAAAAAGATCCAAACTTTTGTCCAGTCCGGCGCCAGCCGTTCGTCAACAGGCTTTAAAACTTAAACCTAATATCGAAATGAATGACTTCCTGTTTGTTTTTAGAAATGATCCTTCGGTAATGGCGGACATGTCGCCCGAAGAGTTGCAGACCAGCATGCAGAAATGGATGGACTGGATAGGCGGTATCGCGGCCCAGGGTAAGCTGGTGGACCGCGGCAACCGGCTTGCCAATGAAGGTAATGTGATACGGCCGGGCAAGGTCATTACGGACGGGCCTTACATTGAAACCAAGGAATCTGTCGGCGGTTTCATTATGGTGCGGGCCGAGACGCTGAGCGAAGCCAGCGAAATGGCGAAAGGCTGCCCGATTCTGCTAGCGGGTGGTAATGTGGAGGTCAGGCCCATCATCCGCATGTAGTTTTTTAGTTTGAAAAATTGATAAGCCTTTGTAACCCGCAAAGGCTTATTTACTTTACAGCCATGGAAAGCCAGGAATTGATACCCCATTTGTTCAGGACCGAATACCGGAAAATCACCGCGGTATTGAGCAAGACGTTCGGCTTGGAACATATCGAAATCGCCCAAGACATTGCGAGCGATACCTTTTTGCAGGCTTCCGAAATGTGGGGGATCAAAGGCGTGCCCGACAACCCGGTGGCGTGGCTATACACCGTCGCACGGAACAAGACACTCGATTATCTGCGTCGTGACAAGCTTTTCAAGGAAAAAGTCAGGGGCCAGGTCGTCAGGGACAGTTCTGCGGGTAAGGAGGTCAGCCTCGATCTGTCGTCCCAAAACATTACCGACAGCCAGTTGCAGATGATGTTCGCCATTTGCCACCCGGCGCTGCCGATTGAATCGCAGATCGGCCTCGCATTGAATGTGCTGTGCGGGTTCGGGATCAACGAGATCGCCAGCGCGTTTCTGACCAGCAAGGAGACGATCAATAAGCGCCTTTACCGTGCACGCGAGAAGTTGCGCGCCGAACAGGTTAAAATGGAATTTCCGGCGGAAGCCGACATTGAGTCCAGGTTGGAGGCGGTTTTGAAGACTTTGTACCTGCTTTTTAACGAGGGGTATTATTCAGCCGGAAAGGACGTTACCCTGCGGAAGGATGTTTGCATCGAAGCAATGTGGCTCACGAAAATGCTGACCGAGAACCCCGGTACCGACCGTCCGCCGGTGAATGCATTGCTGGCGCTGATGTGTTTCCACGCCTCACGGTTCGAAGCCAGGACCAATACGCAGGGCGAAACCGTGCTTTACGAAGACCAGGACGACAGCCTCTGGGACGCGACGCTGATCAGCCGGGGCGAGTATTATCTCAATCGTGCATCTGTCGGACGGCAGCTTTCCCGCTACCATCTCGAAGCAGCCATCGGCTACTGGCATACCATCAAAGCTGATACGCCCGAAAAGTGGGAACATATTCTTCAATATTACAATGAACTTCTGATTCTCGAATATTCGCCCATCGCCGCCCTGAACCGAACCTACGCCCTGGCGAAGGCCCGTTCCAAACGCGAGGCCATCCGCGAGGCCGAAAAACTCAACCTCGGGGAGATCCATCTGTACCATTCACTCCTGGGCGAGTTGTATCTGGGCATTGATGACGGGAAGGCTTTGGAATGTTTTAAAACAGCGCTGTCACTGGCAAAGTCCCGCGCCGACCGGCAGTTGCTCGAAGGTAAAATCGGACGTCTGTATGGACAAAAATGATTAAGACGAGCTACCGGGAGATTGTCAGTTCTGGTGCGTCGGAGGCAGGAGCTACCGCAGGAAAATTGGTGCTAAAATTCGATATTGATCGTATAGGAAAGTGTTAACTTCGGACACTTTAATCTGAGTTTTATATCGAAAATTACAGAATTATGAGTCTAAAAAGCCTAGTGTGGCCATTCAGGAAATCTTCCCCGAAAATAATCAAGGTGGTCTCAGCTAACGAATTTGCAGAGTTGGCCAAAACCAGTGCATCATCGATTACGCGGAGCCGTTTTGTCTCTCCTGTAATCGGAAGCAGAGACCTTGGTTACTTTGTAGTAGAGCTGAAACATGAGCCAGGAAAATAGCCCTGTAAATCCAAAAGGAGAGGGCGGTCAGCTAACCGAACCCCCGATGCCTATGCACGTCATAGAGCAGTTTATCGACAATCAACGACTGACTTTACAAAACGAAGCCGCCGAACTGCGTATTCGGGAAAAAGAGCTTGATCTAAATGCCAAGCAGGCAGAAAAAATAATTGACGTCCAAGCTGATCTCATTAAAAACCAGTAAAGTGAAAAGCGAAAGACGGTTACACGTTATGCATACATCGGTAGTGGTATCCTCACTATTATATTTGGCTTCATACTCTACTGTCTTCAACTGGGTAAAGAGGATTTTGTACTCAAATTCATTCAGATTACCGGCTACCTTCTCACGACGCTTGGTGGCTACTATTTTGGCAGACAGTCGAAGTCAAAAATTACGAAGCGGGACGGGAAGTTTGATGAAGCTGAAATAATCAGGTAGATCTGACAAAAATGATTTTTCCTGCCGTGTTAACCTTTTATTAATGCCCCTGTTAATCCCGCCCGCCTAATTTGCCTCTCCATTCCACAAGCTACGCTGCCGGCGGTTCAAGAAGCTTCCGGGGGCGGTTTTTGTGGTGGTAATCAAACTTTAACAGCGAAGAGCATTAAAAAAAACGGTTTGTGTCCTCTTAACACGAAGGACAACAATACATTTTCATGAAACGCCTATTTCTAAGCCTGACCCTTTTTACTTTCGCCCATCCCATTTTCGCGCAGACATCCGGCGCATTGAAGCTCTGGTACAAACAACCGGCCGGAAAAACCTGGACCGACGCATTGCCGGTCGGGAACGGCCGGCTGGGTGCGATGGTGTATGGCAACCCGGAGAAAGAGGTTGTCAAACTCAACGAATCGACGGTGTGGTCGGGTGGCCCCAACCGTAACGACAACCCGAACGCCCTCGCAGCATTGCCTGAGGTGCGAAAGCTTATTTTTGAAGGGAAACATGACGAAGCCGCCAAACTCGCCGCGGAGAAAATCGAGTCGAAAACGACGAACGGGATGATGTACCAGCCCGTAGGAAACCTGAATATCGCTTTCCCCGGCCACGAGAAGTTTACGGATTACTATCGCGAGCTCGACATCGAGAAAGCGGTGACTACCACCTCCTACACGGTGGATGGTGTGAAGTATACCCGGCAGGTGATCGCGTCCGTACCCGACCAGATCGTCGCCATTCGCCTGACGGCCGATAAACTGGGTAAATTGACTTTTACCTCGTTTCTGAACAGCCCGCAGAAGGGAGAAAGGAAGGTGGAAGAGGGAGGAAGGATGGCATTTGCCGGTGTGAGTGGTGATCGGGAAGGGGTTAAGGGGCAGGTCGCGTTTCGTGCCCATGTGCTGGTGGCACCGGAGGGCGGGCAGCTGAGCGCAGGAGATACTTCGCTGACGGTCAGCAAGGCCAATGCCGCTACCATCTACATTTCCATTGCTACCAATTTTGTGGATTACAAAACGTTGACAGCCGATCCGCAGGCGAAGGCTAACCAATACCTCAATAAAGCAGCCGCCAAACCATTCGCGACCATCCTGAAAAGCCATATTGCTGCTTATCAGCATTATTTCAACCGTGTAAAACTCGACCTGGGCACCTCGGAGGCAGCGCAATGGCCCACCGATGAGCGTATTGTGAAGTTCGCGTCGGGGCATGACCCGCAGCTGGTGGCATTGTACTTCCAGTTTGGCCGGTACTTGCTGATCTCGTCTTCGCAGCCCGGTGGTAATGGCATGCCGGTGGGCCAGCCCGCCAACTTGCAGGGCATCTGGAACCAGCAGATGAGCCCTCCGTGGGGTAGCAAGTATACCATCAACATTAATACCGAGATGAACTACTGGCCGGCCGAAGTCACTAACCTGACAGAACTGCATGAGCCGTTGGTCCAGATGATCAAGGAACTGTCGGAGACCGGGCAGGAAACAGCCCGGGTTATGTACGGCGCGAAAGGCTGGCTCGCACACCATAATACCGACCTTTGGCGCATTACCGGGCCGGTTGACCCGATATTCTACGCCATGTGGCCGATGGGCGGAGCGTGGCTGAGCACGCATTTGTGGGAAAAATACTGCTATTCGGGAGATAAAGAATTCCTGAAATCGGTGTATCCTGCCTTGAAGGGTTCGGCGCAATTCTTCGTCGATTTCCTGGTACCCGAGCCTACGCACCAATGGCTGGTGGTAGTGCCGGGGATGTCGCCGGAAAATGCCCCGTCGATCCGTCCGAAAACGACCATCGGGGCCGGGAATACGATGGATAACCAGATCGTGTACGACATTTTTACAGCCACCATCCGCGCCGCAGAGGCATTGGGGACGGATGCGGGTTTTGTAAAAACATTGAAGGCCAAACGCGCGCAGCTGCCGCCGATGCAGGTGGGCAAGTTCGGACAATTGCAGGAGTGGCTCGAAGACCTGGACAGCCCGGAAGACAAGCACCGCCACATTTCGCATTTATATGGATTGTATCCTTCGCACCAGCTCTCGGCCTACCGCACCCCCGAGCTTTTCAGCGCTGCCAGAACCTCGCTGGAACATCGCGGTGATGTTTCTACCGGTTGGTCAATGGGTTGGAAGGTAAACTGGTGGGCGCGCCTGCTGGATGGTAACCGTGCTTACAAACTCATCACCGACCAGCTTTCACCGGTCAATGCGCCGGGCAAAAAAGGTGGCGGAGGAACTTATACCAACCTTTTCGACGCTCACCCGCCATTCCAGATCGATGGGAATTTCGGCTGCACCGCTGGCATTGCCGAAATGCTGATGCAGAGCCACGACGGAGCCATTCACCTGCTTCCCGCGCTCCCCGACAGCTGGAAGAGCGGATCGATCAGCGGTTTGAGGGCACGCGGCGGTTTCGAGATCGTGACATTGGAATGGAAAGACGGCAAAGTTTCGAAACTGGTGGTAAAATCAAACCTGGGCGGCAACTGCCGGTTAAGACTACCCAATGTGTTGAAAGGCTATGCTCTGGCGCCTGTGGCCGACGGCAGTGCAAACAGTAATGCATTTTACCATATGCTCGATATCCCGAAGCCAATTGTTTCCCCGGCTGCTCGCATTACCCCTTCGAAATTGCCCGAAACGGCTTTGTACGATTTCAAAACCGAAAAAGGAAAGACCTATACATTTACCCGCTAAACCTAACCCTTTATTAAACCCATTACCATGAACAAGAAAATATGGATTGCCGGAATGCTGGCTGCGACCCTGGTTACCTGCCAGGTATCGCGCCAGAGCGGCTCCAAAAGCGATATGCTGCGTACCACCGACGAGTCGGTGAGCGCCATTCCTGCATTCACCGACAACCCTTCTCCGGCGCATCTCACGCCCGAGCAGAGCATTAAAACCTTCAAATTGCCCAAAGGCTATCACCTCGAACTGGTGGCCAGCGAGCCGATGATCCACGAACCGGTTGCGATTGCCTGGGATGGCAATGCAAGGATGTATGTGGCCGAGCTCAATACCTACATGCAGGACGTGGAAGGTACGGACGAGCACGCGCCCACCAGCCGGGTTATGTTGCTGGAAGACACCGATAATGATGGCAAAATGGACAAAAGCTCGGTGTTTATCGACAAAATGCTTCTGCCGAGGATGCTGCTGTGCGTAGGGAATGAATTGCTTGTGAATGAGACGGATACCTACAATGTTTACGGCTACAAGGATAACAACAAGGATGGCGTGGCCGACGAGAAAAGGCCGGTTTACACACCGGACAAAAAAGCGCCGGGCAACCTCGAACACCAGCGCAGCGGTCTGGACTGGAACGTCGATAACTGGATTTACATGGCCGTTGACGCCGTGCGTTTCAGGTATGCCAATGGTATTTTAAAACCTGACTCGATTCCCAGCGGGTCTAGCGGGCAATGGGGACTGACCCATGACGACTATGGCCGGTTGTACTTCTCTTCTGCCGGGGGTGAAACGCCTGCGCTGGGCTTCCAGATTAACCCCGTGTACGGCCGGATGGAGTTTGCGGACCAGTACAAGGAAGAGTTCAACGAGGTGTGGCCGATTATCAAAACGCCGGATGTGGAAGGTGGTTTGAAACGCCTGCGTCCCGATACCACGCTGAACCATTTCACTGCAAGCTGTGGCCAGGTGATATTTCGCGGCGATAAGCTTCCGGCAGATCTGCAAGGCGATTTGCTCATCAGCGAGCCGGTAGGAAGGCTCATCCGGCGAGCGAAAGTGACCAACAAGAATGGTAAGATCACGCTGGAAAACGCCTATCAGAAAGAAGAATTCATCGCTTCCACGGACATGAACTTCCGTGCGGTGAATATGTACACCGGGCCGGATGGTTGTCTGTACATTGTAGATATGAACCGCGGTATTATCCAGGAAGGCAACTGGACGGGGCCTAAAAGCTATCTGCGCCCGCAGATCAAGCGTTTGGGTTTGGATAAAAACATCCAGCATGGCCGCATTTATCGCCTGGTGCACGATGGCATGACGCCCGGCCCTAAACCTAGAATGCTCGACGAAACTTCGAAAAAGCTGGTCGGTTACCTCGGCCATCCCAATGGCTGGTGGCGGGACAATGCTCAGAAAGAGCTCGTCGTACGAAATGACCAGTCGGTAGTGCCGCTGCTGAAAGCGATCGCGGCGGGTGAGGGTAATGAAGCAATCAAATCGCCGTCGGCACTGGCTCGCCTGCATGCATTGTGGACGCTCGAAGGGTTGAATGCACTGGATCAGAACAGCATTGCCCGTGCGCTCAAAGACAGTGATTTCGAAATCCGGAAAGCTGCCGTCCGTATGACGGAGCCTTATTTGAAAAAGAACGACGCCATGGTCGAAACACTGGCGGCATTGAAGTCCGATCCCGTAGCCGATGTGCGCATGCAGCTGATATTCTCCCTGGCATATAGCGATTCGCCCAAAGCGAAAGCCCTGGCTGGCGAAATTGTGAAGAATGCAAATGGCGCGGAAGTACTGGCACGGGCGCAGCGGAGCGTGGAGAAGAATGAGGATGCCAAAAGATTCGGGATGAAACTGGGCCGGCTCGACGCGCCGGACAGGGCATTGGTCATGAATGGGTCGGTGATCTACAAATCGTTGTGCGCTACCTGCCACGGTGCCGATGGAAAAGGCCTGATGAGCAAAACTGCGCCTCCGTTGGCAGGCTCGCGAAGATTGAACCGGAACAACACCCAGGCGTCGGTGCGGATCCTGCTGCACGGCTTGTCGGGTCCGATAGAGGGCAACAGCTATCCTTCGGAAATGCCTTCGATGAAGGATAACGACGACGAATGGATTGCCTCGGTGCTCAGCTATGTGCGGTATGAGTTCACCAATTCTCCGCCCGTTCGACCGGCTGATGTGAAAGCAATCCGGGAACAGACCGTCTCCCGCGACAAGGCTTACACGCTGGACGAGCTGTCGATCCAGTAACAGAACACTAAACCGAAACGTTGAATTCTATGGGAAGCGAGCAGTTTTTGCGATCCGCGCTTTGGAAAAAGGGCATTGGCTTGTCAGTGTGTACATTGTGCGTAGCGATGATGCTCGGAGGTGCCTTTTCGGTTCCGGGAGCCGAGGCTCCGGGAGTCGCTACTCCGCGAGTCGCTACTCCCGGAGTAGCGACTCTGGAAGCCGACGCTCCACGAGCCGTCGCTCCCGGAACCGACTGGCCGAATTATGGGGGGAACAAGGCCGGCAACCGCTACTCGCCGCTGGATCAGATCAATATCAATAATGTAAAAGATTTGCAGGTGGCTTGGATGTACGGCACTTCCGAAAAACCCGACCCGGCCAATCCGGGCAGACAGCGGAACAGGGCCATTCAATGTCAGCCGATTGTGGTGAACGGGGTATTGTATGGCACGACGCCAGAGCTGAAACTGTTCGCTCTGAATGCCGGTACCGGCGAGCAGTTGTGGAAATTTGAGCCCTACAAGGACGACCGGCTCAACTCGAACCGGGGCGTGGTGTATTGGGAGAGCGGAAATGATAAACGTATACTCTATACGGTTGGGTCGAGTTTGTATGCGGTGAATGCGGCAACCGGCGAGATTATCAAAACTTTTGGAAGGGAAGGTCGGGTTGATATCCATGCCGGTTTGCAGACCGGCCTCGACCATGACGTGAGCAAGCTTTCCGTGAATGCGACCAGTCCGGGCATTGTGTTCAAAAACACGTTCATATTAGGCTCCGCAGTATCCGAATCCGGCGATGCCGCTCCGGGGCATATCCGGGCATTCGATGTTGTGACAGGCTATTTGAAATGGGTTTTCCACACCATTCCCCAACCCGGAGAATATGGCTACGATACCTGGCCAAAAGATGCTTACAAGAAGATTGGCGCCACCAACAATTGGAGCGGCATGAGCCTCGACGAAAAAAGGGGCGTGGTATATTTCGGGACCGGATCACCCGCATCCGACTTCTACGGCGGTGCCCGCAAGGGGAGTAATCTCTTTGCCAACTGCATAATGGCACTCGATGCTGAGACGGGCAAGCGGAAATGGCATTACCAGACCATCCACCACGACCTTTGGGACCGCGATCATCCGAGCCCGCCCAACCTGACTACCATTTCCCATAGCGGCAAACGGGTGGATGTGGTAGTTCAAAGTACGAAAGACGGACTGGTTTACGTGCTGGACCGCGATAAGGGAACTTCTGTTTTTCCGGTTGAAGAACGCAAAGTGCCTGTGAACGGCCTGCCGGGCGAGCATCCGTATCCCACGCAGAAGTTTCCTTTGAAGCCAGCACCGCTATCCCGGCAGGTGTTTACAGAGGCAGACATTACCGATATTTCTCCCGAAGCACATGCCTATGTGAAGGAGCGATACCTCAAAATCAAAACCGACAACAAATTTGCGCCGCCCAGCACTTCGGGCACATTGCTGTTTGGTTACAGCGGTGGTGCGGAATGGGGCGGCAATGCGGTGGACCCCGACGGTGTTTTCTACCAGAACGTGAATGAAGAGCCGTGGGAGCTGATCATGGTGGATGCTGCCCAGAAGAAATCCGAGGCGCCGCGGACAATGGGCAACTCACTTTACCTTGCCAACTGCGCCGCCTGCCATGGTCAGGAACGGAAGGGCAGCGGGCCGGAACTGCCTGCATTGGTGGACATCGGCAAAAAGCTCAGCCCCGTGCAGATCAAGGGCATTCTCAAAACGGGTAGCGGCAGGATGCCTTCGTTCGGGCATTTGTCGGACAAGGAGCACAATGCATTGATTGACTTTCTCTTAAATCGGGAAAAGAAAGGTCCGGTACCGGTGAAAACCGCTAATGCAGCAGCTAAACCGGCCTCGAAAGACGGCTTCCCGTACATGCCCGCCTACGTGAGCAAAACCTGGCAGCGCTTCACCGACCAGAACGGCTACCCGGGTGTAAAACCGCCCTGGGGCACATTGAATGCGATAGATTTGAATACCGGTGAATATCTCTGGAGAGTGCCGCTTGGCGAATATCCCGAATTAACCCAAAAGGGTATTCCGATCACCGGTACCGACAGCTATGGTGGCCCGCTCGTTACAGCGGGAGGGCTGGTATTCATAGCAGGCACGAAAGACGAGAAAATCCGCGCATTTGATAAGAAAACGGGGAGAACCGTTTGGGAATACCAATTACCCGCCGGCGGTTTCGCTACGCCGATCAGCTACGAAGTCGCGGGTAAGCAATATGTCGTGATTGCGGCAGGTGGTGGCCGCGGGCAGAAAATCGGCGGGAATTATATTGCCTTTGCATTGAAATAACACTAAACCTGATTAGCATGAATAACAAAGAAAACCCTGCGGAAAACAGCCGCAGGAATGCAATGAAAATGCTTGCGGCAGGCTCCGCAGCCGGCCTGCTGTCGCTCTTCGACAGCCCCAAAGCCCGTGCAGAACGCTACGTTACGCCGCAATATGCCAAGGGCATGGCCCCGGTGACTATTACCAAAGTGAGCGCGATTACCACGGCGCCCGGCGGTTCCAATCTCGTGATCGTCAAGGTAGAAACCTCGGAACCGGGATTGTACGGACTGGGCTGCGCCACTTTCACGCAGCGTGCGATGGTGGTGATACCGGCGGTGAATATTTATCTGAATGAATTTTGCGTCGGCAAGGACGTCGATAATATCGAGGATATGTGGCAGTCGGCGTACGTGAGTTCGTACTGGCGCAACGGGCCGGTGCTGAACAATGCACTGTCGGGCCTGGACCAGGCACTTTGGGATATCAAGGGTAAACGTGCCAAAATGCCTGTGCATCAGCTGCTCGGAGGAAAGGCCCGCATTGCCGTGGATACCTACACGCACGCAAGCGGACCTACCCCGGAGGCCATTGCCGACAAGGTGCAGCAATACATGGCCGAAGGCTTCCGCCACGTCCGAATTCAGCAGGGCGGCTATGGCGGAGTGGGAGCCATGGACGAAATCAAGCCCGATTTCAAGACCGCAGGCTTCGGCCGCTCTACCGATGATTTCTCCGACCAGCGTACCTATCTCAAACGCGTGCCGAAGATGTTCGAAATAGTGCGCAAGAGGTGCGGGGAGGACGTGGAGCTGCTGCACGACATGCATGAACTCGTGGAGCCGATGGATGCGATCAATATGATCAAAGGATTGGAGGAATACCGTCCCTATTTCATCGAAGACCCATTCTCGCCTGAAAACATGGGCTGGTTCAAACAGCTGCGGCAGAGCACCACGGTGCCGATCGCGATGGGTGAACTTTTCAATAACATCAACGAGTTCCGCGATCCGATGGCCAACCAGCTTTTCGACTACATCCGCTGCCATATTTCACAGATCGGCGGCATTACCCCGGCTATGAAAGTGGCACGGCTGGGAGAGTGGTTCAATGTGAAAACCGCGTGGCACGGGCCGGGCGATACTTCGCCGGTGGGGCATGCGGCAAACAACAATATCGATATCGCGGTGTGGAACTTTGGTATCCAGGAATCGCAGCGGTTCAGCGAAAAAGTGCAGGAGGTATTCCCGGGCTGCCCGACGATCAGGAATGGGTACTATTATGTGAACGAGACACCGGGCCTGGGCATCGACATTAACGAAAAAGAAGCGGCCAAATATCCGATCGGGACGAAGTCACGGTGGACGGTGCGCAAGAGCGACGGTACGCTTTTAAAGCCCTGATAATCAGGATTTAAATACTTATAGCCTGTTTTTTATTGAAATTGTTTGAAAAAAATGGCCATACACCGACCGCACGGATAACCGTTTCGGGGCGCTATTGTGTGCATGGGGGTGTTGAAACGGGATGCCCGGGGGTAGGATGGCGTTGCAGCTTATCGCGGAGTTGAGGGCAAACCACTGACAGATGTCAGCTAGGCCTGTGAACCAGGCTTGCCAATTGTGGCAAATTTCGTATTTTTACTAGCATGACAACTATCACACTCCAAGTACCCGACAGTCTCGGGGAACATCAGAACGACACGGTCCAGTTTATAGCAGCAAAGCTGTATGAATCTGGAAAGCTTTCATTAGGACAGGCTGCTGAAATGGCCGGACTTACCAAGCGAACGTTTGCAGAGCTCTTGGAAGATTACGGGGTATCTTTATTGAATTATCCGGTGTCTGAAATGGTCGCTGATGCAGATAGAATATGACGTAATCATTGCAGACACTAGTCGTCTCATTCTTTTGGAAAAAATACAGGAGCTCGACCTTCTGAGAAAGATTTTCGAACAGGTGACGATCACGGATGAAATCGCACGGGAATTCGGAGGGGATTTGCCGGACTGGGTTGTCGTCCGTTCGGCAAGTAAGAAGAATCTCGCGTACAACTTTGATCTCGATCCGGGTGAGGCTAGTGCGATTGCGTTAGCATTGGAGCTCAACTCAACGCTGGTTATTTTGGATGACTACAAGGCCAGGAAAGTAGCACAAAGAATAGGATTGGACATATCGGGAACGCTCGGCGTGTTTTTGAAAGCCAAGAATCTGAATGTCATCCAGTCCGTCAGACCATTACTCGAAAAGATTCAACAGACTAATTTTCGATATTCTCAAAAGATCTTTGATCAAATACTTTTGTTGGCCGGCGAATAGTTTTTAACCCACCCCCCGCATCACCTCCTCCCGGTAGCTCCTCCCGATCGGGATCTGATGGCTTTCCCACATGATCCGGTTTCTTTCAATCCGCCGTATTTTATCGATGGCGACTACGAACGGGTTGTGCACGCGCAGAAAGCGTGCGGGCGGGAAGATGTCGAAATGAATAGGAAATGGGTTTTTCTCTTGCGGGAGGCTCGTCGTCGATGGTCATGCATTGCAGCATACGTCGTAGTCGGGGAATAGGAAAAGTCAAGGTCTGACTTTTTCAGGATTAATGCTTACAAGTTCTTAATGTTTTATTGATCTCAATTTCCTGCAACTATGCTTAATTAATTGTAATTTTAGAGGAATAGTTTATATAAATCTTTCAACTCAACCCAACAAAACCAAATGATGAAAATTCTATGCAAGTTTGGACTGCTATGGTTGCTCGTTGCGCTGTTTGCAGCATGCGAAGATCACGAGACCCCTCAGGATGTTGTGAGGCAGAATGGTTTACCGCTTAGCGGCTCGCAGGAAATGCCGGCAAAAATTAGTCCCGCCACCGGCTGGGCGGACGTGTCGTACAACAAATCGACGCATTTGCTCTCGTTTACGCTCAACTGGTCCAACCTGACCGGGATTCCCACGGGTGCGCACATACATGGCACCGCGGCGCGCGGGACGAATGCCAGTGTCAAGTTCGATTTCTTCTCCTCGATCCCCAAAACCACGACTGGCTCGTATTCGACTTCGGTAGTGGTAGACGGAACGAGTATTAATGAAAGTGATCTGCTGAATGGGCTGTACTATTTCAACATCCACACACCGACTAACCCGGGTGGTGAGATCCGGGGCCAAATCGAATTTTACGACCAGCCCCATATCGTCGTTGCCAAAGGCCTGATGCTTCAGGGATCGCAGCAGGTGCCGCCGGTAGTGACTGCTGCCACAGGAACGGTGGATGTGATGTACAACAAGTCGACAC
Source organism: Dyadobacter sp. 50-39 (assembly GCA_001898145.1). GTDB lineage: Bacteria > Bacteroidota > Bacteroidia > Cytophagales > Spirosomataceae > Dyadobacter. The sequence goes on along the minus strand of MKSR01000048.1, from coordinate 125,614 downwards.
ATTTGCTGAGCTATTTCATTAAATGGAAAGACCTTGAATCTACGCCCACGGGATCCCATATCCATGGTACGGCAGCACCAGGGGCTAATGCACCCATTCAGCACGACTTTTTCACCAATTTCCCCAAAACCTTGTCGGGTGAATTCTCTAATTCGGTGATGGTGGACGGTGTAAAGATCAAGGAAACGGAGCTGCTGAACGGGCTGTATTATTTCAATATCCATAATATCCTCCATCCGGGAGGAGAAATCCGCGCACAGATCGTGTTCTGATCGCGTCAGAATAGTGCATGCAATCCCGTTCTCCGGTTTCCGGGGGCGGGATTGTTTGTTTAAAGGCACTGGAAAAACAGACAAACGGCGTAATGAAGCATTTGTACGACAATTTTATTCTACAAATGCATTTGGACGATACTTAAGGTCGTTCGTCGATAGGCCGGTAGGATGCTTTTACAATTCCGTAACATCCTGTATCATTGTGCTATAACTCCTAACTAGATCGTTCCTGATGTCCCAACCTGTACCTGTGACCCCATGCAATGCCCGGCCTTTCCGTCGGTGGGCCTGCTGTGCCTCGTTGATCTTGGGTTGCGTATATAGTGCATGGTCACAGCAGATCGACCCGGATTTGGCGATGTTGATCAGGGAAGAAAGGGCATTTGCTGCGAAGGCGGTGGAAACGGATGTACCGACGGCTTTTCTCGCTTACCTGGACAGTTCGGGTGTGATATTCAATGGCGAAGGTGCCGTGAACGGCATAGCGCAATACAGTAAAGCGCTCAAAGGAGGGAAGGATCTGTTGAAATGGTATCCGATCATCGGTCACGTTTCACAGGGAGGCGATATGGGCTTTACGTCCGGCCCTTTCCAGTTCCTTGCCGACCGGGCGCAGGATGCAGTGGCTTCGGGCTATTTCTTTTCAGTTTGGAAGAAGAACGCGGCCGGGCAATTCAAGGTAATGCTCGACGGTGGGGTAATACACTCCCAAAATGCCACGGAGGCATTCCAGCGCGATCCGGAACCGCAGAGTAACACCGCTTACGCCTACATTTTGCCCACTCCGAAGGTCACTGACAGCAACCCGCAGCCCTGGAAAGTGGAAGATGCATTCCTGGCCGTCGTCGGAAAGGACCCGGGCCACGCTTACAAACAGTTCGTAGCCGACGAAGTGGTGCTGCTCCGAAGCGACCGGCCATTCGGCAAAACCAAAGCGGAGGCGCTTGCGACAGTAGCACAACAGCCGATTCAATCATATCAATTTATCAGGTCAGGACAAGGTATTTCCAAAGCGGGCGACCTTGCTTATTGTTATGGCAAGGCGAAGGCCGTCAAAGGCGGCAAAACCGTGGAGGGATTCTTTACCCGCGTGTGGCAGCACCGGCCCGAAGGCTGGAAGATCGTTGCAGAGCAGGTCAGCCTGTTTCGTTAAAAATTAACGCATTCATTCATTCCGGCACCGGCCTGCAAAGCCGGTGAAAGGAAGCATTATGTCCATTGCATGGCTTCGTCCTCCTGCCGCGTCCTTCCGCCGGCGTTACTTGCTTATTTTTTACCAATCCATACATACCATGAAAAATATCTATTCACTCTGGTGCATGCTTTTGCTCCCTGCAATGCATGCGATCGCACAGGAAAGGATGGTGACCGGCTCGGTAACCGCCCAGGACGATGGTACCGCGCTTGCGGGAGTTAATATCAAGGTCAGGAATGCGAACATCGGCACGCAGACCAACGGGAACGGCGAATATTCAATTAAAGTCGGCAGCGATACCACGGTGTTGGTTTTCAGCTACATCGGTTTTGAAACACAGGAAATCAAAGTGGACAGTCGTTCGAGGCTCGATGTGTCACTGGTGCAGGATACCCGGCAGCTGGGCGAGGTGGTGGTCACCGCGCTCGGAATCAGGCGGGAGGAGAAGTCGATCGGTTTCGGGGCGCAGAAACTGGATGGGGGAGAGCTGAGTAATGTGCGCGAGGCCAACCTCGTGCATTCGCTCTCGGGCAAGCTCGCCGGCGTCCAGGTAGCAGGAAACACCGGCTCGATGGGCGGTTCGGCGAAAATCAACATCCGGGGGATCAACACGATCTATGGCAACAACAATCCCCTGTTTGTCGTCGACGGAATGCCCATGGAAAACCGCAATACCAACTCACTGGAACAGCAGCGCGGCGCCGGCGGCTATGATTTCGGCAATTCCATCCAGGATTTGAACCCCGGTGACGTCGAGAATGTGACGGTACTGAAAGGTGCCGCCGCTACGGCATTGTACGGAAGCCGCGGCTCCAACGGGGTGATCGTGGTCACGACGAAGAAAGGCGGCAAATCGCGCAAACCCAACCTGTCCTATTCATTTGGTTATAATATCGACAAGGTGTACAAGCTGCCGCGTTACCAGAACAAGTACGGCGGCGGCCGGCGCTTTCAAAAGTTGTATTACAATGATAACCCCGAAGCTTTCCCGGACGACCGCAAGGGTAATTATGACGATAACGACGGACGGGGGCGCTATGATTTGCTGCCGCAATATGCCACCGATGAGTCTTGGGGGCCGAAATTCGAGGGGCAGCTCTACCGGCCTTATTGGAGCTGGGATAAGGATAGCAAGAACCCCGATTTCGGGAAGGTAGTGCCCTGGGTGGCGCAACCGGATAATATCAGAAGCTTTTTTGAAACAGGAAGCACTTTCAATCACAATGTGTCGCTGGATGGTGCCAATGATAAAGGCTCCTACCGCATTTCGTATTCCAATTTTGACCAGAAATTCATCCTTCCCAATTCCAGACTCGTACGGCATAACGCGAGTATCAATGCGAGCTATGAAGCCATTAAGAACCTGACGGTCTCCGGTTCCGCCAATTTCGTGACCCATTCGGCCAAGGGAAGGCCCGGTACCGGTTATAGCGACGATGGCGCCAACGTGATGGTGCAGTTCACCCAATGGGGCCAGCGGCAGATCGATTTCAACAAGTTGAAGGAATATGAGCTGCCAGACGGGACACAGCTTTCCTGGAACCGGTCGTCGTGGTTTAACCCGACGCCCCTGTTTTCGAACAACCCCTATTGGGTAAGGTATAAAAACTATGAAACCGACGGCCGTACCCGTGTTTTCGGCAACCTCGCCGCCAGCTATAAACTTGCCGAAGGGCTTACTGCGGAGCTGAAATATATGACGGATACCTATTTTGAGACACAGGAAGAAAGGGTAGCCATCGGCTCACAATATACCTCGCAATACTGGCTGAGTAAATACGGCCATTTGGAGAATAACTTTCAGGGTCTGTTATCTTACAACAAAGCGTTTGGCAAAGACTTTTCATGGAATGCAAACCTGGGCGTAAACCGGATGACGCGTACTGGTTCCACGCTGATCTCGAAAACGGTGGATGGCCTGAGCTCCAATGTGTTCAGCCTGGAGGCGTCGATGGGGCGGCCGGATATTACTGACTGGAAAACTAAAAAGCGCATTAACTCCGTGTTCGCCAGCTCATCATTGGGGTATAAAGACATGCTGTTCCTCGACCTGGGCGCCCGGAACGACTGGTCGTCGACGCTGCCGGTGAAGCACAATTCGTATTTCTACCCATCCGGGTCGGTGTCGTGGATTGCTTCCGGCCTCATCGATGCCAACTGGCTGAACTTCCTGAAACTCCGTGCGGCGCTTGCACAGGTGGGTAACGACACCGATCCCTACAATGTGACGCTCGCGTACCTGCTGTACCAGCCATTCGGTACGGACTCCCGGGTGTCGGTACCCAATACATTGCCGAATGCGAACCTGAAACCGGAGATTACCTCGGAATATGAATTCGGCACCGAATTGAAAGTCCTGAACAACCGGGTAGGCCTTAACTTGTCGTATTACAACCGACGCACCCGCAACCAGATCATCCCGTTGAGCCGGTCGGCGGCGACGGGCGCTACCTATAAGTACGTGAATGCGGGTTTGCTGCAAAACAAGGGCATCGAACTGAGCCTGAATGCCGCGCCCGTGTCGACTGAAAATTTCAAATGGGACATTACTCTCAACTGGGCGAAGAACAATAACAGGATCGTAAGGCTTACAACGGACCAGAAAACGATGGTACTCGCCAATGCGTCGTTTGCCGTGCAGCTGGAAGCTCGTGAAGGGGAGTCGTTCGGCTCTATTGTGGGTTATGATTTTGTGTACAACGAAAAAGGCCAGAAGGTGGTGAACGAGGACGGCGTTTACCTGCGCTCCGACGAACAGAAGGTACTCGGCTCGGTGCTGCCGTCGTTTACAGGTGGGGTAATCAACGCATTACGCTATAAAAACTTCAATCTTTCGGCGCTTGTAGATTTCCAGAAAGGCGGGAGCTTCTTTTCGACGACGCAAATGTTTGGAAGGGAAACCGGCATCCTGGAAGAAACCGCGGTCGGCAGCATTCGCGAGGATGGGATCATTGCGGAGGGCGTCAAAGAAGACGGTACACCTAACGACGTGGCCATTCCAGCCCGCAATCATTTCAGCAGCAACGGAAATGGCGGCTATAATATCAACTCGATCGATGTGGTGGATGCGAGCTACATCTATCTGCGGGAGATCAGCCTGGGTTACAGTCTGCCGGTCGGCTGGGTTTCCAAAACACCCTTTAACAAAGTGCGGGTATCGGTCGTGGGCAGGAATCTGTGGTTGATCAAATCAAATTCCAAACACGTCGATCCTACTGCAATCACCAATTCCATTTCCAACTGGCAGGGACTCGAAGGCGGTGCATTGCCCTCTGTCCGCTCGATGGGTGTGAATGTTTCTTTCGGATTTTAAATAAAACAGCTATGAAAAATATCAGGAAAATCACTACCGCATTCCTGCTGACATCGGTGCTGGCCTGTACCGACGGTTTTGAAGAAATGAACACTGATCCCAACCGGGCGGAAAGTGCCACCTCGGCACAATTGCTGACGAATGCGCAATACAATTTCTCCACCAACGTCACCGACGAGTGGAACAATGGCCGCTTCGGGATGTATTATGCCCAATACTGGTCTTCTACTTACTATTCCGAGGAAAGCCGCTACCAGATCCGGGAAAATTCGAACCAGATTATGTGGAACACCTTTTACGTCGACGTGCTGAACGAGCTGCACGAAGCCCAGAAGGTGGAGCGGGAGTCGCAATGGCCGGGTTACAAAAACCGCATCGCCATCGCCGAGATCATGAAAGCTTACACTTACCATTTCCTGACCGACATTTACGGCGGCCCGATCCCCTATACCGAAGCGTTGAACGCCGACGATGTGACCCCTTCCTACAACACAGGGGAGGAAGTCTATGCCGGTTTGCTGGCAACTTTGGAGGAGCAGGTGAAAACGCTGGATGCAGCACAGCCGAGCTACGCTTCGGGGGACATACTCTACGGCGGCGACGTGACGGCCTGGAAACGCTTTGCCAATTCGTTCCGCCTTCGCATTGCGTTGCGGATGATAGACGTGAAGCCTGCCGAGGCCACAGAAGCGATCAAAAAGGCGCTCGATCCTGCCAATGGCGGTATCATCGGCACCCAGGAGCAGAGTGCGCTGTTCCGCTGGCTGCCTTCGCCGCCCAACAACAATCCGATGAACCAGGCATTCAAAGTGCGGGTCGATTTCTCGATGTCGAAGCCTTTTATCGACTATCTCAAACTGTACAATGATCCCCGGCTCCCTGTTTTTGCCGAACCGTTGCTGGATACCGACGAGTACGTCGGTGAGGTGTATGGTCAGGAAAGCAGCGATGCGAGCTCCAACGGCGACCCGACGCTCGTCAGTTTGCCTTCCAACTACGCGATAGGCGCCACCGCACCGACCGTCTGGCTCGATCTGGCGGAAGTCAAATTCATGCTGGCCGAAATTCAGGCCCGGGACTTGAAAGCAGGGCTCACCGGCACCGCAGCCCAGTATTACCAGGAAGGTGTTGCGGCGTCCATGCGCTTTGCCGGCATACGGGATGAAAACATTGCGGCGTACCTTAAAAAGGTGCCTTACAATGCCGCAAAATGGAAGGATAGCATCGGTTCTCAAAAATGGGTAGCAATGTATACCCAGGGTATTCAGGGGTGGCTCGAACGGCTCCGCCTTGATTTTAAAGACCCGGTCACCGGCAAGGCTATTTTCGCCCTCCCTGCCGACGGCTCCCTCGACCCGGACGTTACTGACATCTCCGGACGTATGACCTACCCGCTCGTAGAAGACTCTCTCAACGGTGCGCATTACCGAACGGCATTGGAAAAATTAGGAGGTAGAAATAGTAAGGGGGCGAAGAATTGGTGGGATAAATACTAATGAGCAGCCGGTCGCAGCGACAACCGTTCGTTGCGACCGGGCTCATTATTTTTGTCCCATGAATAAAATATACACACTCTCATCGGCTCTTACTTTGAATGCAACGGGCCAGAAAGTGGACGCCGTGGCGTCGCCGGCGAGACCGGGCGATCTGAGTGAATCGAGACATGATTTTGTCTTCAACTTTTTTGCACTTCGAAAGAAGTACACGGTGTATAAACTGCAAGTAGCCGGAAAGTCAGGGATTCAGGGGCTGGTAGCTTTTACACCCACTCAGGGCGCCCTTGAATGTGCCAATATGGAAGTTTGTGCTTCTAATAAGCGTGGGAAACCTGCGTATCAGGGTGTCGGAAAAGCGATGGTTGCATTATGCTGTAAAGTATCTGCGGACAATGGCCTTGATGGGTGCATTTATTTCGATGCGAAGAACAGATTGATTCCATACTATCAGCGGCTTGGTGCAACACATCTCTTTGGATTACGCATGATCATTGAGACCACTAATGCGATGAAACTTATTGATTTGTATTTCTAATTTACTTAAATTGAACTATGGAATCTATATCAAAGCGAACCGAAGGAACGGCTGAAGAATGGGAATTTGGAGACCCCAAAGGCCCGATGATGCATTGGGAGGGGAACAGATCCGAGGAGGACAGACAATGGATGAGCAGTTGGTTCCTCGCTCGCAAAGCTCAACTTGCAAAGGAGAAAGCCGATTCAGCAGGTAAGGCTGAATAGGCTTTCGTTCAGTTAAAAACTCTTCACATACCGCATCGATACTGCCCGTCCGGGTAGGTTGTATCCTCGTTTTTCGTAGTAATTTTCGTCGGTCAGGTTGTTTAATTTCAATGAGATGGTATGGCCGCCTGAAATCTTGAACTGCGCCACGAAATCCAGTACCATGTATTGCGGATATTCGATCTCCGGGTTGATGGGGTCGGTGTAGTCGATGTCCTTCCTCGTTCCGATCGCTCTTCCCGAAAGGCGCAGTTGCAGCCATTTTAGATTATCATAAGCCAATCCGAAATTGAAAGTATTGCGTGCGACGTTCTGAATGTCGCGCCGCAGTTGGGACGCGTCGGTGCCCACAATGAGCTCTTTGGCTTTAATTATGGAATTACCGTTCCAAAATGCTTTCAGGGAATAGCGATAACTGCTCCTGGCACCGAAGTCGTACGATAGTTCAGTCTCGAAACCGGTGATCTCCGCGTCGGCGGCATTCACGAATGTGGCTCTTGAAGTGATGACGTCGCCGTTTTCCAAAGGTTCATTCACAACTTTAATGATCTTGGCTATCCGGTTCTCGACTTTTGTGTTGTAAAAAGTCACATTGGCAGCGAAGCCGGATTGCGGTTTATGGAAATCGAGGCCGAGGTCCCAGCTCAGACTGCTTTCGTTTTTGAGGTCCGGATTACCGGCGGTGACGGCGATCCTGCCCTTGGCGTCGCGGACTTCATTATAACCGGCAACACTATATGCATCGGTAGTGACGAACGCCCGGCCGATATTGGCTTTCAGGCGGAGCGAGGGTAGGAGGGCGTAAGTAATGCCCATACTCGGACTGGTGAATGGCGTCGTCTTTTTACCGGCTTTGTAGGTAGGTAACAAGGGCGTTTCGCGGACATCGAAGGTAATGTGGTCGATGCGGATACCCGGTTGCAGGGTGATTTTACCCACATTCAGCAGCGCTTGTGCAAAGAATGCGCTGGAAATCAATGCATATTCCGGTTGGGTAGGAGCCCGCTCGGTGGTGTCATTGGTCCAGCGGCGACTGTTGGTGGACGCATGGAGATAATCGTACCCCAATATCACCGAATGCCTGCCGAGTTTCCAGACATCTTTCACCTGAACGCCTTTCCATGCGTTATGACCTTGCGCTGAACGGAATGGTATCACCGGTTTGCCCGATGCATTCTGCGTGTAATTTCGGGTGTTTTCCTCGGAGGCATACATTTTAACGCTCGGACTATGCTGGCCGATCTGGCCGGTGAGCGAGATATCCAGCGCGCGCCGGTCAACATCCTTGGTACTGGCCTCTGTGCTTCCGGAAGATAGCTCGCCCGGCGATTCTACATCCCTCGCCTGGAATTGTTCCCCGCGCACATCCACACGCCAATGCTCGGTGATCTGATAGCCTAACCGCAATGCACCCGAAAAATAATGGAGTTTGGTAAATGGACGCCGTTGGCCATCTCCCGTTGTTTCATCGGTTTCGACGGCCGGCCGGTCGGAGTAGTTCTTCCGTGCATGCCGGTACCCGAATGCATTGCGGAGCCAGTTGTCGTCGCCGATTTTAAAGTCCCTGGACCTTTCCAGGTAGCTGAATGACAGGTCGTAATCCAGTCTGGACGTAATATTGCCCCCGGTGTTCACGCCCATTTGTATAGTTTTAAAACTACCATATTCCAGGAATGCGTTACCACCCGGTGTCCCTTTCGAGCGCTGGGTGATCACATTGATCACGCCGCCCATCGCCTGCGAACCGTAAAGCGAAGAGGCGGGGCCTTTCAGTACTTCAATGCGTTCGATGCCATTCAGGTTGATCTGCGAGAGGTTGGTAGCACCGGCAGGGCGGCCGTCGATCAGCAGCAGAGTCCTTTGATTTAACCCCGAAAATTGCGGACGAAAGCCCCTGATGCCGATGCCGGAGGACAAGTTGGGGTACTGGATAACGTCTACCGCAGCCGTTTTTCTCACAATATCGGTAATGTCCACGGACGGCGTCATTTGAATATCTTCTCGGGTAATGATATCGAGCTTTTGAGCGATTTTTTCCTTTTTGGTTTCAAAACGCGTAGCCGTTACCACGACGGGGTCTAGCAGTTTTTTGCCCGAAGAATCGGCGCTGCTTTCCTGGGCGGAAGCTGTCGGAACGGCAACATTTGAAATGGCCAGGATAGAGAAAAGCCAGCCGCCGGCAGATCGGCGGAGTGGGCGGTAAAATGGGCTATGCATTGTTTAGAATTGAAATGATTCAAAAAGGGTAACAGCTCCGATCAGGATGGAAAAGGCACCCACCAGGTAGTTGACGACCATCAGAAAACGTTCGCGCTTGCCGGCAAAACGCCCGACGGAAAAGGCGAAAAAATAGCCATAGGTCGACATGGAAAGGATAATGCCCAGACTTTGCAAAACAATGATCCACACGGCTGTCATAGCATCGCGCGCGGCCAGGGTAAGGGCAACCGTGCACGCACCGCCCGTACCCGCGAGGCCATGAACCATTCCGACCCAGAACGAACGGCTGACTTTACGTTCGGCGGGAGCCGGTGATGCGGCCTTGAAATTCCGCCGGATCGCCAGGATACCAAGCCAGATCATCAGTGGACCAACCAGCATTTCTACACGGTCGGCGATGTGCAGCGACATGGTCGATTTGAGCAAAAGCACCAGTACGGCAAACAAAATGAGTGTAAACGAATGCCCCAGTGCCCAATGCGACGACAGCCAGATAAGTTTCCAGCGAACCGGTCTCCGCGGGGCTGCACCCTGCTGGCCGGATCCCTTCCCTTGTTCCGTCGCAAGGACCGAAACCGCAGCCATATGGTCGGGTTCGAAAGAATGCTGTACCCCGAGTAGCAGGGAGTCAATAAGCAGATACTGAATCATTTGGATTTCCACATAAATTAAAAAATAACCTATGGGAGAATGCAGGGAGTGGCGCGGCCGTTGTGCGGCCTGCCGTTTCCTCTTGCCTTTCTTCCCGAAAGCAAAACCGGATTATTCAACGGCAGGTCTTCTGGCTCGTTCAAGTCGCTGGCGCCTTCCCGGGAGAATGAGTGAATGTGCGAATGAGTGAATGAGTGAATATTTTTGCTGTAAAGAATATTCACTCATTCACTCATTGACTCATTCACTCATTCCAATCCAGTGACAAATTGCCAGGACATCGTTTTATGAACTTACAGCAGCGGGAACTGCTCCGGATTTACACCGGATTCCCTTTTAATCACGCCGTGGGCGTGAACCAATGAATGTGCAAAGCTATGCGTTTTTATGGGAGATAAGCCAGAAAAATGCCCGAATACCGCTAACTTTGCGGCATAAGAGTTCTTTAACATACTTCTCCAACAGGAAAAGGTAATGCGCATCAGCGCATTATGGGGGAATCGTCGGGCCACTCATCGGGTGGAAGTCACGAGCTGTCGCGCAACTGTAAAAGGTCAATCTTGGACTGACCTAAGCCAGAGTACCCATCCTTTCCTTGTTGACAATGCTTTCGCGGTATGAAGCAGGGTCTGGTTTGGATATTCGTCGGATTTTCGCTTGCATGGGCGTGCCGGTGATTAGCGGGTGGCATCGTCGCCCGGGAATCCCTTTCTATTCTTGTTGCTATCGAATGCATTTGAAGTTGCCTTGACTTTCAATTTATCGATAGTTTAAAGATGTCCGTTCCCCAATCCCGTTTCCTGATCTCCGCGCCGTCGAGCAATTCGGGCAAGACCACGCTGACGTTGGGACTGCTGCGGGCGCTCCGGGAGCGTGGGCTGGCGGTACAGCCATTCAAATGCGGCCCGGATTATATTGATACGATCCATCATACTGCCGCGGCAGGGCGTACCAGCCTGAACCTGGATACTTTCATGGCTTCGGAAGCGCATATGCGTGCCGTGTATGCGCATTATGCGGCGCATGCGGATGTGAGCGTGACGGAGGGTGTGATGGGACTGTTCGACGGAGCCGACAAAATGAAAGGCAGCAGTGCGGAAATCGCGGCGTTGCTGGATATCCCGGTGGTGCTGGTGATGAATGCGCGGTCGATGGCATACTCGGCGGCACCGCTGATTTACGGATTGAAGAATTTCCATTCCGGCATCCGGGTGGTGGGGGTCATCTTCAATTTTGTAAATACGGAATCGCATTACCGGTTCTTGCAGGAGGCTTGTACCGACGCGGGCGTGGAGGCATTGGGGTATTTGCCCAAAAACGAAGCATTGCATATTCCTTCCCGGCATCTCGGGCTGCATATTTCTGCGGAAACCGACTACGAACAGATTATCCAAAGGCTTGCTGAGCTGATTCCGCGGACGGTCAATCTGGATCGCCTGCTGGAAATTACTGCCGTGCATGCCGACGGGACAGACAATGCATCGGACGATCGCGTTCTTGCTGGTCCCATTTATTTAAGTCAACTAAATAGCAAACCCCTGCGGATCACCGTCGCGCGGGATGAGGCATTTTCTTTTTTATACCACCAAAATATCGAGTGTTTGCGCGCTTTCGGAGAAGTTCAGTGGGTCAGCCTATTGCATGACCGAGTTTTGCCCGAAACAGACCTGCTTTATCTGCCGGGCGGTTATCCGGAGTTGTTTGCCAGGCAATTGGCTGAAAATCAAACCATGCTGGAAAGTATCCGCAATTATTGCTTCAATGACGGGGTGGCTTACGCGGAATGCGGCGGACTGATGTACCTGGCCAGGGAGCTGGTGGATGGAAAGGGCAACTCGTTTGAAATGGCTGGGGTACTGGATCTGGCGACGACGATGCAGCATGCAAAAATGACGCTGGGCTACCGGGTCATGCATTGGGATGGGCTGGAAATCAAAGGGCATGAGTTCCATTATTCTGGATTGAAGGACGCATTAGGGCAAGCGTCGCTTGCACAAATGACCAATGCGCGAGGCATGCCGGTGGATACGCAGCTTTTCAGGGTGAAAAATACATTTGCTGCTTACACGCATTTATACTGGGCAGATCAACCCGGATTTATCCAACAGCTCATCAACCAAACCACAAAATCAGCCGACGGCCGACAGCCGAAAGCCCACAGCCTCCCATGAAACGCCAGCGCATTACCCGGTCGGATGGAAAGTCCATTAATCTCGTGCAGCGGCGCGGGCACCTTTCGTATTGCTACAATGCGTGCTGCTGCGGGCGTGTGGATCGCGGCTATGCACCCATTCCGGTGGAATTGTACAAGAACGAGTGGCTGCGGCGCAAACTGCGGAATGTCGTGCACATGACCAAGGGCGGTTGCCTGGGGCCTTGCACACTGGCGAACGTCGTAACGCTGCTGTTCGACGGGCACTCGGTGTGGTTCCATTCGATCAACTACGACTGGCAGATCATCGCCATTTTTGATTATATCGAGAGCATGGTGAAGGCGGACCGATACCTCGTACCACCCTCGGACCTGGCCGAGTATGTATTTCAATTTTACACCTGGAAAGGTTCCGAAACTTCCACAGAACTGGGGCAAACGGCCGTTCCAACCGACGGGATCGTGTTTCTCACGCATGCGGATACAGACTTGCTCACGCTCGACCGTGCGATGCAGCTTCTGCCGGACGACTTTCCCAAAACAACGGGTATCAGCCTGATGGCGATCAAGAGCGAAGAGCAAATGCAGCAGCTGCTGCAACGCGAGATCGCGGAGGCGCGCATCATTGTGATCCGCATCCACGGCAGGCTAAGCAGCATTCCCGGTTTCAATGAATTGGTGAAACTGGCCGGGCAACGCGGACAACACCTCATCGTAGTGAGCGGTACCGGCGAGTTGAATCCTGAATTTGCAGCCGTATCGACGGTATCGCCGGCCATTTTGCATGAAACGCTCGCCTACTTGCAGGCCGGAGGTTATAGCAACCTCATTTCGCTCCTGTGTTACCTTTCCGATCACCTGCTTATGACGGGTTTCGGGGCGGAAGCACCCGTGCATTTGCCGGAACACGGCATTTACCATCCCGATCTGCCTGAATTCGCAGACAAATCCGACTGGCTTAAATACCGCGATCCGACGCTGGCAACGGTAGGGATCACATTTTACCGGGCGCATTGGCTAAGCGGGAATACCCATTTCGTGGATGCGATGATTCGTTCGCTGGAAGAGCGCGGTTTAAATGCGCTGCCGGTTTTTACTTCTTCCCTCAAAGCTGTTGATCCGGATACAGGCAAACCACTCGCGTTCGGCTATTTCGAGACGGAATCGGGAATGGGGATCGACGTGCTGCTGAATACGATTTCGTTCGCGACGACCGAAATCCGGCCGGTGGGGCAAGGTAACAATGCTTCCAGGGCATTGCTGGATTTGGATGTACCGGTTTTGCAGGCGATCACGAGCGGCATGGGGCGCGGGCCGTGGGAGTCGTCTGCGAGGGGGCTCAACCCGCTGGATACGGCCATGAATGTCGCCATTCCGGAATTCGACGGGCGCATTATCACGGTGCCTGTTTCATTTAAAGAAAAAGGGAAGGATACGAGAGGCTATGAGCCGCTGGATAATCGTATCGATCGCGTTGCCGGTATTGCGCTCCGGTTCGCCCGGCTAAGGCATTTGAAGAATGCAGATAAAAAAGTTGCCTTCATTTTTACCAATTCCAATACAAAAGCTTCCCAGATCGGGAATGCCGTGGGCCTGGACGCCCCGGCGTCGCTGCTGAATATCCTTCGCGCGATGCAGGCAGAAGGGTACCAGATCGATAACCTCCCAGCGACGGGCACTGAATTAATCCATTCCGTGATCGACCGATGTGCGTATGACGAGGATTTTCTGACGTCCGGCCAGCTGGCACAGGCAGCTGCGAAGGTTCCGGCTGCCCGGTATGCACGGTGGTTTGACGAACTTCCCGAGGCAGCCCGTCAGAAAATACTGAAACAATGGGGCCCTCCCCCCGGCGAAACTTATGTACATGACGGCCATATCGCATTGGCCGGGCTCGATCTGGGTCATGCATTCGTGGCATTGCAGCCGCCGCGAGGGTATGGTATGGACCCGGACGCGATCTACCACCAGCCTGACCTGCCGCCTACACATCATTATTACGCATTGTACCGCTGGCTGCGCGATGGATGGGGCGCAGACGCGATCGTGCATGTGGGTAAGCATGGAACATTGGAATGGCTGCCGGGGAAGGGGATAGGGTTGTCGGAGAATTGCTTTCCTGATGCTTTTCTGGGGGACATGCCATTATTTTACCCATTTATCATCAATGACCCGGGCGAAGGTTCACAGGCAAAACGGCGCGCGCATGCCGTGGTGATCGATCATTTGACGCCCCCGATGACCTCTGCGGATACGTATGGTGAGCTGGCACAGCTCACCCAACTGGTGGACGAATATTATCAGGTAGAGAGCCTCGATCCTTCGAAATTGCCGTTGTTGCAGCGACAGATTTGGGATTTGATCCAGCAGACAAACCTCGATGCCGACCTCGCGGCGATGCTGAGCCGCGACCACGGGGACCATAAACACGATTGGGACGACGATATGACGCCGGAAGGGGTGCCTGTGAGCCTGGCCGAGATGGACGGGAAGGACATAGCACATTTGATCGAGGATATTGACGGCTATTTGTGTGAGCTAGGCGCGGCGCAAATCCGTAACGGCTTGCATACGCTCGGCGAAATGCCGGAAGGCGATGCATTGTTGGATATGCTGCAATCGCTTACCCGGCTTCCGAACGGCCCGGTGCCGGGTATGCAGGCGGTTCTGGCAAAATTATATAGCCTGGATATTGACATACTGCATCAGCAAAAAGGGCAAAAGTTGCCATTGTCAGCTGAAAACCTGGCGCTTTGGGCGGGGAGACCCGTCGTAACGGCGGCTGATGCGTTGGAAGTCCTGGACGAAATGGCAGGCCATATTGTGCGGCTGTTCGAGCATTACAGGTTTGATGCAGCCATGATTGACCGGGTTGTGTTTGAGGCGCTCAATCAAAATCCGCATTCGCCCCAAATAGCCGGTCTTCGTCAGATCCTGGGTTTTGTGTCCAAAGAACTGGTCCCTAATCTGGCCAGTACAGACGACGAAATCACCCATCTGTTGCACGGGCTTTCGGGTGGATATGTACCTGCGGGCCCGAGTGGCGCGCCTACGCGGGGGATGGCGCACATTCTACCTACGGGAAGGAATTTTTATGCGGTCGATCCAAGGGTGTTGCCTTCCAAAGCTGCCTGGGAGGTAGGCCAGCAACTGGCCCGGGAAGTACTCGACCGGCATTGGAAAGAAGCTGGCAGGTATCCCGAGAGTGTGGGTATCAGCATTTGGGGTACGAGCGCCATGCGTACCCACGGCGACGATGTGGCCGAAGTACTGGCATTGCTGGGGGTGAGGCCGGTGTGGCAGGCGGAAAGCAGGCGCATCAATGGGCTGGAAATCATTCCCTTAGAAGAACTTGGCCGCCCTCGGATCGACGTTACGACGCGTATCAGCGGGTTTTTTAGGGACGCATTCCCGCACCTCATCGAACTGATGGACGAGGCCGTACAAATGGTTATCTCGGCAGACGAGCCTTTGGAAGAGAACTTTGTAAAAAAACATTACCTGAAAGAGCTCGCAGAACTGCAAAAGGACGATGCATTATCCCTGGAACAGGCAGAAGAGCGCGCCGCTTACCGCATTTTCGGTGCAGCGCCGGGGAGTTACGGGGCGGGTATCCTGCCGTTAATCAACCAAAAAAACTGGCAGACCGATGGCGATTTTGCACAGGCATATATTAATTGGGGCGGCTACGCTTATTCCCGTAACGCCCAGGGTGTAGATGCCCGCCGGGAGTTTACGCAACGATTGTCCGGTGTGGAAGTAGCATTGCACAACCAGGACAACCGCGAGCACGACTTGTTCGACAGCGACGATTACCTGCAATTCCACGGCGGAATGATCGCCACCATCCGTAACCTCACAGGCCAGCAGCCGAAGCACTATTTCGGTGATTCCCAGAATCCCGCGCGGCCTGTGGTTAGGGACCTCAAAGAAGAAACCCTGCGCGTTTTCCGGTCACGGGTGGTGAATCCGAAATGGATTGAAAGCATTAAAAAGCACGGCTACAAAGGCGGGCTGGAACTGACGGCCACCGTCGACTACCTGTTTGGCTATGATGCCACCGCCGGTATTGTCGACGATTGGATGTACGAAAAAGTGGCTGAAACCTATGCATTGAATGATGCTATGCAGGAGTTTTTTGAAGCAAACAGTCCCTGGGCGCTTCACGCGATCGCGGAGCGTTTGCTGGAAGCGGCGCAGCGTGGGCTTTGGGAGAAGCCATCCGAAGCGGCGCTCGAAGGTTTGAAAAATTTGTATCTCAAAAGTGAGGCTTTGCTCGAATCCAGAACGGAGTAGCATATTAGCTTGCTGAAATAAATATTGAAATGAATTTATACCCGTTTTCCGCGATTGTCGGCCAGGAGGAATTGAAAAAGGCATTGCTGCTTTGCGCGGTCAACCCGGGCATTGGCGGGGTGCTTATCAAGGGGGAGAAAGGCACGGCCAAAAGTACCGCGGTGCGCGGGCTGGCGGAGATAATGCCTGCGTTGGAGCATTCGGGCGAGCCGGTCCCGTTCGTGGATTTGCCGCTGGGTGCTTCGGAGGACCGGGTGCTCGGCAGCCTGGATATCGAGGCGATCCTCTCCACTAAAACCAGAAAACTCCTGCCCGGCCTGCTCGCGCGTGCGCACGAAGGCATTTTATATATAGATGAAGTGAATCTCCTGGCCGATCATCTGGTGGATGTGCTGTTGGATGTGGCAGCGTCGGGTGTGAATACTGTGCAGCGCGAAGGATTGTCGGTGAGCCATCCGGCGCGGTTTGTGCTGATCGGCACGATGAACCCCGAGGAAGGAAATCTGAGGCCGCAGTTTCTGGACCGCTTCGGGCTAATGGTCGAAGTGCAAGCCCAGGCAGATGTGCAGGCTAGGACAGAAGTGGTACGGAGGCGAATCGCATTTGAAAATGCTCCCGACGCATTTGTGTATCATTGGGCTAATGCTCAGGAGGTTATCAGAAGGCAAATCGATAGCGCAAGAAAACTTTTGCCGCTTGTGCAAATGCCTGACGGCCTGTTTGGCATGATCAGCCAGCTGTGCATTGAATGGGGCGTAAGCAGCCTGCGGGCAGATATTGTATTGTATAAAACGGCTGTTACGCTTGCCGCGTTGAACGGTCGCACCATCGTCACCCCAGAGGATATACGCGAGGGGGCCGGGTTGGTATTGGCACACAGGAAAGGGAAAAAAGCGTTGCCGCCGCAAACGGGCCAGCCATCTGATGACCGTAAGGATCATTCGGAGCAAAATACACCATCAAAAGATCAACCACAGCCTTCGAGTTCTGGTACAGATAATATGCATGATCCGAAAGAGGGTGAATGCGGGGAAGGGAAATGTGAAGATGGCGCCGGCGAGAGTATTGCCGGCATTGATTTTAGAATGGGTATTCCAGAAATAACTCAGGGCGAGCCTGCGGCCCTGCCGGATGCACTTCACGGGCGGGGAGTCAAGGCAATGCAAACTCCGAAGGGCTTTCAGGTCAGGGCGGTACAAAATGATTCCGCAACCGATATTGCCTTTACGGATACCGTATTGCACGCACTGACGCGTGATCCCGGTCAACTGCATATCGGCAGGCAGGATTTGCATCAGAAAGTTCGAAGCGGAAAGGCCGGGCACCTTATCCTGTTTGTCGTGGACGCGTCCGGATCGATGGGCGCAGGCAAGCGGATGGAGGCGGTAAAAGGAAGTGTAATGAATCTGTTGCAAGACGCTTATCAGAAACGCAATATGGTGTCGGTAATAGCCTTCCGCGGGGTAGAAGCTACGGTTTTGCTCGAACCGACACGAAGTACGGAATCGGCCGGGGAGGCTTTGGAAAAATTACCAACCGGTGGCAGAACGCCCTTGCCGCATGCGTTGCAACTGGCGGCGGAGATGCTGGCATCCTGGGCGAAAAGAGAGCAAACTCAGCCCTTTGTGGTCATATTAAGCGATGGGAAGGCCAATGTACCTTTGCCTGCCTGGGGCGGGGATGCCTGGAAGCAGTCGCTGCAACTGGCTGAAAATCTGAAATACCCGGCATTGGTGCTGGATACAGAAAGCGGCTATGTCCGGTATGGAAAGGCGAAGGAACTGGCAGATGCGCTGGGAGGGGAATATTTGTTGCTGCAAGAACTCTCGGCCAGCGAAATCACCGAGACGATTTCGGATCGAATTGATATTTGATAAGATGAATACAAAGAAACTACGCCCGATCATGTTTGTGGGCACCGGCTCGGATGTGGGTAAAAGTGTGATTACGGCCGGTTTTTGCAGGATATTCAAACAAGATGGCTACCAACCTGCGCCATTCAAGGCGCAAAATATGTCCCTGAACAGCTACGTGACGGCAGACGGCCTGGAATTAGGTCGTGCGCAGGCGGTACAGGCCGAAGCGGCGCAAGTTCCGTGTGAGTCGGACATGAACCCGGTGCTGCTCAAACCTACCAATGACAAAACTTCGCAGGTGGTTTTAAACGGTAAACCGGTAGGGAACCAGTCGGCCTACGAATATTTCATGGCCAACGACCGTCAGGAGCTGTTTTCAGCAGTGAAGGAGGCATTTGACCGGCTCGCCGCCAGGTACTCGCCCATTGTAATGGAAGGCGCGGGAAGCATTTCAGAGCTTAATCTGAAACATCGTGATATCACTAATCTAAGAATGGCGGCCCACGCCGGTGCAGCGACCTACCTGGTCGCCGACATCGATAAAGGGGGAGTGTTCGGCAGTGTGTATGGTACCATCGCCTTGCTGACGCCCGAGGAATGTGCATGTATGAAAGGCATTATCATCAACAAATTCCGTGGCGATGCCCGGCTGTTCGAGGATGGTAAACAAATGCTGGAAGAGTTGACCGGGCTTCCCGTTGTGGGTGTTTTGCCCTATTTCAGAGATATTTACATCGAGCAGGAGGATTCTGTATCATTGGAACTCAAGTACCGGTCGGCCGTGGAAGGGAAGGTGAATGTGGCGGTGATTTTGTTGAAGAGGCTGTCGAACTTCACCGATTTTGACCGCCTGGAAAAGGACCCGCGGGTAAATTTGTATTATACCAATGAGCCATCCGAAATCGCAAACGCTTCGATCGTCATCATTCCCGGAAGTAAAAACACGATCGGGGATATGCTGGCGATTAAAAATAACGGCGTCGCCAAAGCCATTTACGACGCGCATAAGGAAGGAAAAACGGTGATCGGCATTTGCGGTGGTTATCAGATGCTCGGCGAGGCGATTCTGGACCCGGGCCATGTTGAAAGCGAAATCGAGGAGCTGCCGGGGCTTGGGCTTCTGCCGGTGAAGACGGTGCTGCAACCGGAGAAAACGACACAGCAATGCACGTTTCATTTCAGGGGTAATGAGGAGCAATGTGTTGGCTATGAGATTCATATGGGGCGTACCGATGCATTGCACCCGGGAGAACCCGTCGCCACATTCCCCGACGGACGCCGCGACGGCTACTACCTCGACGCGAAAACATGGGGCACTTACCTGCACGGCATCCTGGATAACCAGCTTGTGATCGACAGTATTTTGGAGCCCTACACCCGTGAAAAAGGAATATCGTACAGCTACCAGGATTACAAAGAGCAGCAATACGATAAGCTGGCGGATTTACTGCGCGCAAACATCGATATGGAATTGATTTACAAGAGTATAGCATTATAAATATGTTGCATGGACACGGTGATGACGGTTATCGCTACGGCGGGAATATCGTTGCGGATTTCAGCACGAATGTCTGGTACGGCGGAGAGCCGGATGGTTTGAAAGAATGTGTTTTCGGAAAATGGGATGAAATCAATCGCTATCCGGAAGTACTCGCGGAGAGTTTGAGGGAAAAGATCGCCAGTCATCATCGGCTGCCTGTGGGGCAAGTGCTGGTCTGCAGCGGTACAACGGAAAGCATTTACCTGATTGCACATCTGTTTTCCGGAAAACGGACAACGGTGGTCACACCCTCATTTTCCGAATATGAAGACGCAGCTTTGGCATTCGGTCATGAAATCAGCAGTTTAAGCTGGCAAAACGCTTTGGAACTACCCAGGCTGAAAACCGATCTGGTGTTCGTTTGCAGTCCTAATAATCCTACGGGACTTATTTTTAATGACTTACAGTATTGGCTGAAACTGAACCCGCAGTGCCTGTTTGTGGTGGATGAAGCGTTTATCGACTTCACGGAAGGAGCCGAATCGGCCACCTCGCTGCTGGCCAGGTTTTCAAATCTGCTGATCATGCGCTCGCTGACCAAAACCTACGCGATCCCGGGGCTGCGCCTCGGCTACTTGCTTACGCGGGAAGAAGTGGTTGAATCACTGACGAATATCAAGCAGCCGTGGACCGTCAACACGCTGGCGATGGCCGCCGGGCATTTCATATACGATCAATTCCGCAGCATTCAGCCGCCGGTATCGCAACTTTTTTACGATAAAAGAACGTTCGTTCAAGAATTGAGGAAGCTGGAATGCCTGGAAGTGCTGGATAGTGAGACGCATTTTTTTCTGGCACGTACATTGGTGAGGAATGCCGCCCAATTGAAGGAATTTCTCATCGAAAAGCATGGCCTCCTTATCCGGGACGCAGGCAATTTCCGCGGCCTTACCCGGCAGCATTTCCGCCTCGCCACCCAGCGACCGGATGATAACCTGAAGATGATCAACGCATTGGGAGAATGGCAGGCGCTCTATTACTAACTGTTCCATTGCTAGCGGGATACCTGCTCGATTTGTGGCTCGGCGACCCTGACAACCGGCCGCACCCGGTGCGGGTGTTCGGTAATGCAATTGCAAAAGGTGAAAAATGGTTGAATCAGGGCCGTTTCCGTTTTTTGAAGGGGGCGGGGATGAGCATTATGTTGGTGGCATCGGTGTTTGCATTCTTTTACTGTCTGAATGTGATCCTGTTGAGCGTACCGGCTTTGTATTTGGCCGTGAACAGTGCTTGGGTATACTATGGCCTGGCAAATCATTCGCTTATCGCGGAAGGCCGGAAGGTGTTTTCAGTACTTGAATATGAGGGGCTGGGCGCGGGGAGGAGGCAACTTTCAAGGATTGTAGGCAGGGACACTTCGAAGCTGAACGCACAGCAAATACGCATTGCCGTACTGGAAACCATGTCCGAAAACCTGAGTGACGGGGTGATTGCGCCGCTCTTCTACTACGCGGTGGCAGGCGTGCCGGGTATGATGGCCTACAAAATGGTCAATACGATGGACTCCATGCTTGGGTACCGTAGCGAGCGGTATGAATGGTTTGGGAAATTTGCGGCCAGGCTGGATGACGTGGCTAACTTCATTCCCGCGCGGCTGACGGCGACACTCATGGTATTGGTAGTAGGAAGCAGGCGCGGATTGCGGTTTATTTTCCGATTTGGCAGTAAGCATAAGAGCCCCAATGCCGGCTATCCCGAGGCCGCGTTCGCCGGGATCCTGGACTGCCGCTTTGGCGGCCCCAACGTGTACCACGGGAAGCTGGTAGAGAAGCCGTTTATCGGCGAGAATGACAGGGTTATTGAATCGAATGAAATTACCATTGCGGCAAGGGTTAACCAGCGGACTTGTTTGGCGATGGTGTTGATGATTATCCTCGCGCATCTGAGTTTTAGCGCTGACTCTCTATTTTGAGCTTTTGGACAAATTCGGGAGAAACGCCCACCAATCGTGCAATTTCTTCAGTAGAGAAGGACGTTTCTTTCAAAAGATTGCTGACAATCTTAGCATTATTCTGAGCTGTAACCTTCTTTACAATCTCCGCTTCGATTTTTTGCTCGATTTCAAACCTCGCCATTTCTCTGTCCCAGTGGGCCATGAATTTTTCGATACCCATGGCCTCACGGGTTTCCAGGAGCTGATCGACTAATTTGCCGAATCCGGTTTTTTCCAATTCGTCTTTCATTAATTCCTCGATACCCATAGCTTCTCGTGTTCGTGTGAGTTTGTTAAACACTTTATCAAATTTAGCCTCGGCGTGGCGATTCTCAAAGCGAATGGTACACCTGATGAAAATTAACAGGCGTCTGACCTTCGACTTGCGTAAGTTTCTGCTAAGCAGGGCCTTAATCAGATCGGTCTTTAATGTAAGTAGTTCCTTCTCGGTGAAATGTTTACGCTTTAGGGCGATCAGCACCGTCAGTACCACCATCGCAAACGGATTGTCGTTTTCTCGAAGCGCCTGCTCGTCCTGATCCAGGATCTTGAATGCATTGTACCTGTATGAAACACTCGTGCCCATAAATTCCCTGTAATATTCACAGGGCATGAATGCGGCATTGCCTTCTGTGAAAATGGCAAATGCAGTGATTGGCTTACCATATTTATCCAGTATCCGTGAGTAATAAGTGAACATTCGCCGGGCAAAATCAGGATCACGATAGCCTTGCACTTCGATGTGCACCAGAATCCATTCATTGTCGCCATTTCGGCAAGGCACTTTTACAAGTTTGTCTACAAACCGGTTCTGGTATGAATTACCCTCCGGCGGAAACAATTGTCCCAACTCCTTGTCGAGGTATTCGAAATCTTTCGAAAATCGAAGAATGAGCCTGCATCCGGATAGAAGAAGATCAGGAAATCTTCAAAAATATCTTCCAGAATCGATTTCCAGAGGGTGTCGTCGCGTTTCATTCTGCGTGTGTGTAAATGAGTCTTTGCAATGATAAGCAATAAAATATTGCTAGTTTTGCGGCCATCCAGGTACACGCCTCATGCGTGGTTAAAAGGGAATCCGGTGAGAATCCGGAACAGTCTCCGCTGCTGTGAGTTCATTACGAGGCTCTTGTAAGATGTCACTGGGCTTGCCCCGGGAAGGCACAAGGGTTGAACGAGTCAGAAGACCTGCCTGCAAACGCTGTTAACATGGCTTTCGGAAGAAAGGCCGATGACTACATGATTATTCGACAAATACTTGCAGCCCTGCTGCTGTTCGGTCTGTTGACCGGTTGCAGCACATCTTCGTCGCTTTACGAAAAAGGCGATTCCCATTACTCAGGTCCGGATCTGTTTCCTGAAAAAGTCAGAGTGGCGCACGCCAAAGGCTTTAAAATCACCTATCACAAGCATTATAAGGTCGTAAAAATCATGAGCCCGTTCGAGAAATCGACGGATACGCTGACGTACGTACTGGTCCAGCGAGGCACGCCGCGGCCGATCGGGTATCGCGATAGCCAGTTGATCGAAATTCCGGTGCGGAGCATGGTGGCCATGTCATCGCTTCACATCGGGCTGATCGGCTTCCTCGGCTGCGAGCATATCCTCTCGGGAATGGGTAACCTCAAATACGTTTCATCGGAAAAAGTCCTTGCCCGGATCAGGTCTGGCAAGATCGTCGAAGTGGGTAAAGAGCAGGGGCTTAATGAAGAACTTCTGGTGAGTATGCATCCTGATCTGATCATGGCGACCGGAAGCCCGGTTTCCAGGGTGAGCCGCTACGAGTCGCTGCATCAGGCGGGGATTCCGGTAATGGTCAATTCGGAGTGGGTGGAAACGACACCCCTGGGCCGGGCCGAGTGGGTGAAGTTGCTCGCGGCGCTGATCAATGGCGAAGCGGAAGTGAACCGCAAGTTTGCCGATGTGGAAAAGGAATATGAACGCCTGGCGCGCATGACCAGAAATGTCAAAACACGACCGGGCCTGATCACCGGCATGAATTCCAAAGACGCCTGGAATGTTCCGAACGGCGACAGTTATGTAAGCCGCTTCTTTCGGGATGCCGGCGCTTCCTACCATTGGTCCGGGACTAAGGCTACCGGAAGCCTGCGGTTGAGCTTTGAAACCGTGTACCCTGTTGCATTGCAAGCCGATTTTTGGCTGAATGTCAGCATTGGCAATGTGCAGACGAAGGAGGACGTGCTCGCGCGGGATGTGCGCTATGCCGATTTCAAAGCGTTCAAAACCAACCGGATTTACAGCTACAACAACCGCATGAATACCCAGGGGGCGAATGATTATTGGGAATCCGGCGCGGTAAACCCGCACCTGGTCCTGGCGGATCTGATCCGCATTATCCACCCCGAGCTGCTGCCGAAACACGAGCTGATCTATTATAAATCAATCAATTAAAATGAAAATATATACAAAGAAGGGCGATAAGGGCACTACCGGGCTGTTCGGCGGAAGCCGCGTAAGCAAAGATGACGTCCGTATCGAGTGCATTGGGACGCTGGACGAAGCCAATTCAACGATTGGTTTGCTGCGCGTGAAGCTGGGTGCGGGGCATGAATGGCAGCCTCAGTTGCACAAAATCCAGAAAGACCTGATGGATATGATGTCGCATCTGGCCCGGCCATCGGATGCCAAGAAGGAGAATAAAAATCCAATGCCGGTAGATGGCGCTGTTTTTTGTGAGGAGTGGATCGATGCGCTGGAAGCGGCTATGACTTCTCCCTCGGACTATTTTCTGCTTCCGGGCGGAAACGAGGTGTCGGCATTATGCCACGTCGCGCGTACGCAAATGCGCCGGGGCGAGCGCCGATTGGTTTCGCTGATCAAAACCGATGAAGTGCATGAGGCTATTCCGGCTTATATCAACCGTCTTTCAGACCTGTTTTTCACGCTTGCCCGTGCCGAAATGGATAAGGCCGGTGTGGCGGAGGAAAAATGGCAGCTTTTCCTGTACAAACGCTTTAAAAGTGCCGAGCCGTCATGATTATTTACGTGACAGGCGGTGTTCGCAGCGGGAAAAGCAGGTTTGCGATGGATCTGGCATTGCGCAAGAGCGCTAGCCCCGTTTATGTGGCGACATCGAAGATCTGGGACGAGGATTTTGCCGAACGTGTAAAGCGGCACCGCGACGAGCGCGGCCCGGAATGGACGTCGCTGGAAAGCGAGCGGGACATTCACTTGCTGCCGCTTGCAGGAAAAGTGGCGGTGATCGACTGCGTTACATTGTGGCTGGCCAATTTGTTTGCGGCATCTGAATACGATGTTGAAAAATCGCTGGCTGCATTCAAAACCGAGGTCGATGCGCTGGCGGCCATTGACGCGACGCTGATAATCATTTCCAATGAAATCGGCATGGGCGTCCATGCGGAAACGGCAGCTGGGCGAAAGTTTACCGACTTGCAGGGCTGGGCCAATCAATATGTGGCCGCGGCGGCGCAGGAGGCGATCCTGATGGTGTCGGGGCTGCCATTAACCTTAAAATCAATTTCATAACTATGCATACTGCCACTATTACCAGCCAGGAAATTCAGGCAAAAATTGATTTCAAAACCAAGCCGCTGGGTGCATTGGGCCAACTGGAGAAACTGGCATTCCGGATTGCTTCGGTACAGGATACATTGTCGCCGCGTCTTACAAACCCGCATATCATTGTATTTGCAGCCAGTCACGGGATCGCTTCGGAAGGTGTGAGTGCCTATCCGTCGGAAGTAACGCCGCAGATGGTGCTCAACTTTATCGGAGGCGGTGCTGCGATCAATGTTTTTACGGAGCAGCACGGTATCAAGCTCTTGCTGGTGGATGCAGGTGTGGATCATGATTTTGGGAAAAACGAAAAGCTGATCGACGCCAAGGTTAATTTTGGTACCAAAAGCTTTGTACGGCAGTCGGCCATGACGGATGCGGAATGCAGGCAATGCCTCGAAAAGGGAGCGGAGCTGGTACGTGAGGTGCGCGAAACAGGATGCAATGTGATCGGTTTCGGGGAAATGGGCATCGGAAACACCTCGTCGGCCTCGTCGGTTATGAGCAAGCTGCTGGATATCCCTGTTGCCGAATGCGTGGGCAAGGGAACCGGGCTCGACGATGCGCAGCTAAGCCGAAAAATAGCCGTACTAACCAGTGCATTGGAGCATCATCAGCAGACAGGAAATGACCCGGTTTCGGTACTGGCAGCCATGGGTGGTTTTGAAATCGCCATGATGTGCGGTGCCATGCTGGAAGCTGCGCGGCTGGGAATGCTGGTGCTGGTGGATGGTTTCATCGCGTCGGTAAGTTATTTGGCTGCTTTCAAAATGGACGCGTCGATTCGCACCCATGCTGTTTTTTGCCATCAATCCAATGAAAAAGGCCATCGTTTGCTGCTTCAATCGCTGGAAGCGGATGCGCTGCTGAAACTTGATATGCGCCTGGGTGAGGGTACCGGTTGTGCACTCGCGTATCCGCTTTTGCAGAGTGCCGTTGCCTTCCTGAATGAAATGGCCAGCTTTGAGAGCGCGGGCGTAAGCCAAAAGGCCGAGAATTGAACTCAAAGCTGACAATCCAGAACCTATGTCACGCATTCGCCGGCATTTCACTTTATTTTTCACTGCGCTGCAATTTTATACGCGCATTCCGGCTCCGCAATGGGTGATTTACCGGCCGGAATACCTGAGCCTTGCCACGGCGTACCTGCCATTGATCGGCTGGTTGGTAGGGCTGATAGCGGGTGGCGCGTGGTTGGCAGGGGATTATCTCACAAACCCGTCGATAGCCGTACTCTGCTCTATGATCATCTCCATTTTGCTGACCGGAGCATTTCATGAAGATGGTTTTGCGGATGTTTGCGATGGTTTCGGTGGCGGATGGACAAGGGAGAAAATCCTGGAAATCATGAAAGACAGCCGCGTTGGAACTTATGCCTCCGTAGGTCTGATATTGATCCTTGCATTGAAATTCGCATTGCTGCATACCATCGTCGGTGCCGAAAAGGGCATCCTTATGGCGCTTGTAGGCGGACATGCACTGAGCAGGCTCATGCCCGTATTTGTTATTTATATGCTGCCCTATTCACGGGATACGGATAGCAAAGCGAAGCCGGTTGCCGAGAAACCGCCTTTTTGGGTGCTGGTCATGGCTATCCTGCTTGGGGTGCTGCCGTTGCTTGCAATGGCCATACAGCTTCGGGAGCCATTACTTTTGGCGGCATTCCCATTCCTGGGACTGATCACAATTCTGCTGGCCCGGTATTTCAAAAAATGGATTGGTGGTTATACCGGCGATTGCTTGGGTGCTATCCAGCAGGTTTGTGAGGTCGCGTTTTACTTCTTTGTCGTCGTATCATGGAAGTTTACCTGATCCGGCACACGACGCCCGTTTTCGCGCCCGGCCTCATTTATGGCCGGACGGAGCTTTTACTGCATGCAGATTTCCCTTCCGAACTCGATGCGGTCCGAACCCGGCTGGGTACCGGTTTCGATATCGTTTATTCCAGCCCCGCATTCCGGTGCACGGAGCTCGCGCGCGCAATTTCACCAGCATTTTCGACCGACTTTCGTTTACAAGAGCTGGATTTTGGGGAATGGGAAGGCAAAACATGGGACACCGTCGATCAGGAGGCTTTGCAGCTGTGGATGGACGACTACGTGAACGTACGCACGCCCGGGGGCGAAAGCATGATGCAGATGTATGCTCGCGTACGAGAATTCTGGATGGAACTGGGGCAATCCGGTGGTGGTAAGGCGGTCGTCGTGACGCACGCTGGCGTGATCCGCCTGATCTTGTCGATCGTCGATCAGATACCGCTGAACCGTGTTTTTGATATCAAAATAGCCTACGGCGAGGTAATCCGGGTTCGCATTAATGGCTGATAATTCGTAATTTGGATGATCTCATCCATTTAACTGCCAGGCCATGAACCAGGAGTATATAGACAGTGTCAGAAAGCAATTTGAATACTATAAAATGCTGGGCGAAAAGACGATCGCGCAGCTGGACGACGAACAGCTCTTCTGGAAATACAATGAAGAAAGCAATAGCATTGCCACCATTGTCACACATTTATGGGGTAATATGCTTTCCCGCTGGACGGATTTCCTCACAACCGACGGAGAAAAGGAATCGCGTAACCGGGAGGCTGAATTTGACAACGATATCCGCGACCGCATGGAACTGCTCGCGAAATGGAACGAGGGATGGACTTGCCTTTTCAATGCACTGGATTTCCTGAACGCGTCTAATTGGGATACTATCATTTATATACGAAACCAGGGGCATTCTGTCATGGAAGCTGTGAACCGTCAGCTGGCCCATTATCCTTACCACGTGGGGCAGATCGTTTTCATCGGCAAAATGGCGCTGGATGAAAAATGGTCGTCGCTCTCGATTCCGCGCGGCAGATCGCAGGGATACAACAGCGAAAAGTTCTCGCAGCCCAAAGCCAGGACGCATTTTACACATGAGTATATTAAAAAGTAGGGGAGTGTCGGCCTAGGCCATGAACCAGTAAGCGATCAATGCGGCCAGCACAAGCAATGCCGCTACCCACCTGAAAATGCCTTTGCCATAAAAAGGTACCGGTTGTTCTTGCGGGTTTTCTTCCGCAATCATACTTTGCCGCAAACGTCCCAAGAGCCGACTGGAAACGGCCGGCTCTATTTCTTCACTTTTGGTAAATATTTTGCCTGCCTCCGACGTCATTACTTCATCAAAAACCCACTTGCCCGCAGGCGTTTGCAGGTGCCGGAGCAGTTCGTCCTGCTCGTGACCGTCGCACTGGTTCGAGATGTATTTGTAAATGAGGTTCCTGATATGAATTTCCTTATCCATGGATCTGGCCCGGTCGGAATGGTCAAAGTTGCAATACAGGCTGTTCTTTGCCCGCACGCGTCAGCATGTGAAAAATGTGGCTTTTGCAGATTTTAAGCAGGTAGCATTTCAGCGAAGATTCGTTATTCAGGCCATCGCGGTTTTCCCACAATTTCAGGAATACATCGTGTACAGCTTCTTCGGCATGTTCTGTGGATTTTAGAAACCGAAGTGCGAAGCGGAACAAATAGGCGTGGTAGGTCTCATAAACCCGTGTGAAAGAGGGTATGTCGCCATTGCGTATACTTGCTGCAAGGATGTGATCCTGCATGATCGGTTCTTTCATGTTTCAGTTTTTGCGGGCTACGTTGGAATTTCAGTTATAAGCAAGTTACTAATAATTTCTACTTTTTGTAACCTAAAACGCAATAGAAACGCATCCATTGTATCCGCTTATGCATAGAACGTTCTGTTACTGGCGCAAATGCCCCCTAATACTGTCGTTTTCATACAGCACCCGTCCTTTTGATAGCTATTAGTTTTGTATCAACCAATCAGTCAAACAAAACCTTTATAAACCAAAAGAAATCATGGAAGCTACATTTGTTGCCCCGATCGAGAAACCCCGTACCGACAAAGCTGCCCTTATTGGCAGGATCATCAGTGTATTGTGTGTTCTGTTCCTGCTTGTGGATGCGATTATGAAGGTGATCGCGCACCCCATTTCCATGGAAGGTTCTGTGGCGCTGGGCTGGCCGGCGGACCAGGTGCAGAGCATCGGTATCGCATTGCTTGTATCGACGATCCTCTACATTATCCCGCGCACAGCCATCCTGGGAGCGATTCTGATCACCGGCTACCTCGGCGGTGCGATCGCGGTCATGGTCCGGGCGGAGCAGCCGATATACTTTGCAGCAGTATTTGGCGTGCTGGTGTGGGCTGGCTTGTACCTTCGTGACGAGAAGATCCGGGCATTAATTCCTTTCAGGAAATAGCAGTCAGATTACACTTCATCTTTAATATTCAGGCCGGGAGCATTTTTGTGTTCCCGGCCGTTTTGTTGTTGCATGCCTGCGGCATACATTACACAATGCCACCCATCAGCGGATCGGTTTTCGTGACAGCGCCGGTTTCAACGTGCCCGGCGAAACGTTCTTCGTAGCCGTCATAGCCTTCCACTTTCACGCTGAAATCGTACCAGTGGAATGATCTACGCAAATCCAGCACCAGGGAAGCCTTGCCGCCGACGGCGAACGCCTTGTTTTTGACGCCAGTTTTGTAACTGTTATCTGCAATGCTCACGGTGTGCGGCGTCGAATCGAGGTTCTCGATGGTTACCATTACATTGCCAGTCGGTTTCGAAGAATGCACCTCGTATTCGCAGCTTACTTTCAGCTTCGGATTGGTTGCATTGCCGGTAAACTCGCGGTAGAAGCCATTCGGGCCGTACACACGCAGGTGGTAGGCATTGTTTTCAAAATCAGCTAGTTTGAAATCATCGGTGAGCGCGTCGCCAGCTGATATGCTGTAATCCCACGAGCGCAATACTTCTTTGCGGTAAGGTTTCATGGCATACACGCGGTACGGAATACCGCTGGATTTTGTGCCGAAAACCTGATTGCCAGCTTTGAATGAGAGTTGAAGCGTCTCGCCCGATTGGCTCAGTTGCGCATTCACAAATGGTTCATAAGGCAATGCACAGGCAGGCCGCACGCCCTTCTCCTGAACGGGAAACAGTGCCGATTTTTTCGGGTCTTTATTCAGCTCGGCCAACTCGGAAGTAGCAAGCTTTTTGAAATTCTCAGGAGCCCCTTTGAATTGCGCCTGATGAATGCTTTCGATGAACGGCTTTTGTTCCAGGAAAACCGGCTTTTCGATCTTCTCGCCATTGTAAGGCCGGAAAACCGACGTCAGGTCACCGCAGATCGTCCGGTGCCATTTGGTGATATTTTCTTCGTGTATCTTTTTGTTAAACTTCTTTTCCAGGAAGTTTTCGAGGAATTGAAGTGAAGAAGTGTGATCAAATATTTCTGAATTGACATAACCGCCTCTCGACCAGGGTGAAGCAATAATCATTGGCACGCGGTAACCCAAACCAATGGAACCTTCGCGAATGCTGGCCGGGTTGGCAGAGGGGTTGGTTTGCTGGTCCGCCAATGCAAAATCGAGCTTCGGATCGATGCCTGCGGATACTTTTCCGCTACCCTCTTTATAAGGATTAGGGACGGTGAATGGCGGCAAATGGTCGAAATAGCCGTCGTTTTCATCATAAGTCACGATGAAGATGGTCTTTTTCCAAACCTCGGGATTTTGAAGCAAAATCTCCATGGCTTCGCTCACATACCAGGGGCCAAACCAGGGCTCTCCCGGGTGGTCGGAGAAATGAGCAGGCGGCATCAGCCACGAAACCGTCGGTAATGTACCATTCTTCACATCTTCCCGGAACTGGTGGAAGACATCGCCTTTGGGGACATTCAATGTTCTTTCGGTGCCGTTGTCGGAGTACTGCATCGGCACGAGCTCATGGAAATGCGGGTCTTTGATATTGGTAGCGAAAGCTTTATCATTCAGTTTTTTATCCTTGTCCGAAAGGCTGGCGTAAGTGTCTTTGTTAAATTTCGTTTGCGCGGTTTCGATGTTTTTCAGCAATCTTTTGGCAGCCGCAACCCTGGTAGCGGCGCGGGCATCGGTGGCAGCTTCCTTTTCCAGATCGGCGATCGTCCGGATGACCGTTTGCCTTTTACTTTCAAGATTAGCGATCCCGCCTTCGTGGAACCGCACATTGTAAGCTTTGAAATACTCCAGAACATTGGTACCAAAATTGCTGAGCCACGCGCTTTCTTCGCCTTTGAGCCCATATCCCATTGTGAGCTCATTCTGGTACACTTTCCAGTGGATGCCATGCTCTTCGAGGCGCTCGGGATAGGTTTTCCATTCGAGCTCGGGATATTCGTAGTTGCTGATATTCCACAGATGCGCGATGCCGGAAGGCTCGTTTTTCTCGCGTACGGTGCCGGTCATCCAATAGTAGCGGTTGGGGTGCGTGCCGGTAATGCTCGAACAAAAGTTGTGGTCGCAAACAGTGAATGCGTCGGCGAGGGAATAGTAGAATGGGAAATCGTTGCGGTCGCAATAGCCCATCGTGAGCGGGATATGCGCATATTCCTTGTTCCTGGGCGCTTTCACGTCCAGCCATCGGTCATACTTGCCATTGTTCATGGCGTCGGTCTGGTCAGTCCAGCCGTGCGGAATGGAGCCCATCCAGGCCACTTTGGTATCCTTTACATTCAGGCGGAAAGGACCGTAGGTTTCGCCGGCTTTGTTGGTCTGGAACCACACTTTGTTCCGGTCGGCCAGGTCGATCGCCCGTGGATCGTTGAAGCCCCGGACACCTTGCAGCATACCGAGCTGGTGGTCGAACGAGCGGTTTTCCTGCATCAGGAACACAATGTGCTCCGCGTCGTAAAACGTGCTCCCCGGGGCAGGGTCGATCGCCAGCGCTTTTTGGATAACGGCGGGAAGCGTGTTTGCAACCACACGCGTGCCGGCCAGGACAGCCGCTTTTTTTAGAAAATCTCTCCGTGAATCCATGGATATCGTGAGTTTAGGACTTCAAAAATATTCGCGGGAGCGTTACCGGCTGTTACCCGAGGGTTATGTTTGAATGTTTTGGTCAAAAAAATGCCGCTATCATGTTCCTGGCACGGCTGCAAGGTTATGATAGCGGCAATGGGCAGGGCCGGCTAAGCCGGGATGGTAAAATCCCGCGCCCTAAAATGCATTATTTCGCTGGTGTGATCACGATATTGCGGTACTCCACCGGGCCATGGTCACCCTGGATGTAGAGCGGGCCCGGCTCGCCTTCGTTGCTATCCAATGCACCGCCGGTAATGCCGGGGATTTCCTGATTGCTGATCACCGTTTTGCCGTTGGCAACGAGTGTGAGCATTCTGCCTATCAGTGTGATGTCGAATGTATTCCACTCGCCGGCTTCTTTAGCTACCATTTCGCTGGGCGTGATGAAGCCGTAAATAGCGCCCATTTGGTCGAGTGCCGGCTCCATGCCTTTGCCGTCTGTAATCTGCACTTCATAACGGCCACGCAGGTAGACGCCGCTGTTGCTGCCTTTCGGAATGCGGAATTCGATATGCAGCTTGAAGTCACCGAACTTTTGATCTGTAACCAGGTTCGCGCCTGATTTTGGGCTGCGCAGAATGCCGTTTTCGGCGAGCCACTGGTTCTCGCCTGTCGCATGCCATCCTTTGATTTCATTGCCCGCCGTGAGTTTGATCGGCGCGCCCCATGCGGGTGTCGCTTTGCCGCGCAGTGAGGGTGCGCGCACACCTTTGTAAGTGAACGTCTTGCCGTCAGGGGTAGTCAGCGATCCGCTGATGGCGTCGCCAGACACTGTGCCTTCTACTTTCAGATCGCTCTCGCCGCGCTCCCATTGCGGCGGGATCGCGAAGTCGAACTTGCCGTCTTTGAAGTGCACGACAGAGATCGGCCGGGCACTGCCCGAAAAGCCTGTAAACTGGCCTACGAGCGTTTTGTTGCCCGAGTGGCGTACTTCCAGCCACGAGGGTAAAACTTTGCCATTTGCGTCGACGGAAATGTCCCAGCGTCCCTCGATAGCGGAAGCAAGGGGCGCATTGTCGGCCTGGGTCGAAAAGGTTGCCATCAGCAGTGCACCCGCCGAAAGCATCAAGTTCCGGGAAAATCGGTACAGGTTGGTTTGGAATACTTTCTTCATAAATTTTTTAGGTATTAAAGGGCTTGAAAGTTAGAGATAAAATTCAATTGGTCAGTTATTGCAGCGGTTTTCTCATGTAATTTGAACGAAACAAAGTGACAGCTAGGTAACGGATTTCGCAGATAACGGATATTCATTTGAGGGAAGCATGATGGGCGAAACACGGTTTGGGGACCGACACGAACCACAAATCTTTGCTGCTTTTAATGCCGTTTACTAACTACAACAATGAATAATGCATTGATTTTTAAGTATTTCGCGGTTGTATGTCGCTTTTTTACAATACACGTGTTCAGAATAGCCCTAGTTTTGTTGCGTCAATACCCACAAGCCCTTTTCATAAATGATGAGCTCAGGTTATCAGGAATTTAAACCATCCGCCGAATTACAGCCCTATGTGGAATGTTATTGGTTGCATCGGTTCGAAACCGAAGGCGAGCGCGAGTCGCCTGTGCAGCGATGCATGCCGTTCGGAACGCTGGAATTGATTCTTCATCTGGATGATAACCGTTGCGACGCACTGTTTAACGGGCAATGGGAAAAGTTGCCGCCCGCATTTCTAGTAGGATTGTACCGTGACGCCGTACAGTGGAAAACCGTCGGTTCTTGCAGGAAGTTCGGGATACGGCTGCGGCCGGAAAGCGCACTGGAATTGTTCAGGATACCCATCGCGCCATTGTTCAACCAGTTTACCGACGTCGAGAGCTATTTCGGAAAGGAAATCAACCGGCTGGTGGATGACGTATATGGGGTAAAGGACATGAACGAGGTGGTCCGGACAACGGAAAGGTTCCTGCGCGGGCTCCTGAAAAATACACGGGCGAAGCACCACCATATTTCGGAGGCGACGCGGCTGATCCGTCAGACGCAGGGCCGTTTGTCGATCGATGCTTTGAGCGAAAACCTGTACATCGGGAGGCGGCAGCTGGAAAGGATTTTTAAGGACCATTATGGAACGACGCCCAAGATGTACCAGCGTATTATCCGGTTCAGAAGCGCGTACGAGTCGTTTTGCAGTATGTCTTCGACGCCCAATTGGGCAGAAGTTTCGTATCAATTCGGCTATTCCGACCAGGCGCATTTCATTCGTGATTTCAAAGAGTTTACGCAGGAAGTGCCTACCAATATATTTCAGGATCAATATCAGTATTTCAGGTTGCCCGACAAGCAGGTAAGGTTTGCCTGAACCAGTTTTTAACTTTAAATCTGTTTACCATGAAACTCGTTTATCTGGCCGCGTCGGCGGCTGTGTGGTCTATCTGTGCCTTTACAAAACAGGCTGAAACGCCTAAAACGGCGGTGCTTACCAATCTGGCAGTAGCCACAGCAGATCAAAAAGCAGTTGTCGTATCAAAAGAGGATGCTGTGAAAAGAGGAGAGTACCTCGTTACCATTATGGGCTGCGCAGATTGCCATGCGCCCAAGAAAATGACGCCGCAGGGTCCGGCGCCTGATATGGACCGTTTTTTGTCGGGGCATAACAGCTCGCAACCGCTCGGGACATTTGACAAAAGCATTCTCAAAACCGGCGAATGGGTGGTGTTCAATGGCCAGAGCACGGCTTTTGCAGGTCCATGGGGGATGTCGTTCGCTGCCAACCTGACGCCCGATGCGACGGGCATCGGTAGCTGGTCGTTCGAGCAGTTCAACACAGCTATGCGGAAAGGGAAATTCAAAGGGCTAGAAAACAGCCGTCCGCTGATGCCGCCCATGCCGTGGTTCAACTACGTCAATATGGCCGACGAGGATATGCGCGCCATTTTTGCTTACCTGAAATCGATTAAACCGGTTTCGAACGTGGTGCCTTCCTACATTCCGCCGGCACCCTGAGCCGCGAGGCTACTGTTTGACGGTCATTACTTTCACGACGGAATCTTCTTTCAAATAAAGATATTGTTCGCGGGTCTGGTCGCCCATGTAGGCAGCCAGGTCCGCTTCCGTTTCGAAACTGACCAGATGTACTTCATAAGGTGCTTCCAGCTCACCTTCGATCAACTGCTCCGGGCCCATACGCAGCCTCAGGAGCAGTTTTCCATTATATTGGGGTATCAGCGGCAGCACGAGCGACTCGAATTGCTGGAAAATTTCCTCCTTACCGGGCTTAACATAAACGAATTGCGTGATCGTTACCATAGCTTTTTTGTTTTGTAACCCAATCTCGAAAAGAATTCGCATTCGCTGCAACTTTCATATTTAAAAGATTCTCCTTGAAACAAATTGATGGCCATCAATAATGGAATGGGAAAGCTCTTCCCGTTGAGTACTTTTTGTGTTTTTATTCAAAAATATTCCACCCTTGATAGCCATGAAAACGAACAAAATCCACCTTGCCCTTTTGCTGGCGCCCACCCTATGGATGGCCAGTTTTGATTCCGCCGTCGCGCAGACCGCAGTCGCGCAGACCGGAGTCGCGCAGACCGCCTACGTTGAATCCGATAAAGGTTACTGGCAGGTCCACACCGACCCGAATTCCCGCAACACCGTCGTGCAGTTTTTTGATGGAGAGAACCATTTGTTGTACCAGGAGACGATGGCGCGGAAGTATGTGAAGCTCTCCAATCGAAATGTGCGGCTGTTTGATGAGTTGCTCGCCAAGTTGATGGCCCGCGAGCTGCTGTCTGAAAAGGTAAAAGCCTATGATATCGTGGCCGATAGCCGCACGGACTATCGCAGCATGTCGGAACCGGAATGGTCGGCGCCGAGCGTGACGATGAAAACGGCCACTTCAAACGTGTATGTGGTGCAGAAAGGGAAAATGAAAGTGATCCTTAAAAATCCTGCGCAGGAAAATTATGACATCCGCATTGTCGACAGTGCGCTGCGTATGATTTACCACGAACAGGTTAAAGACCTGACTTACGGACGATGGTTCGATATGTCGAAGCTTGGCGAGGGGACTTACAGCGTGCATATCAGCAGTCCCAGAAAGAAATTGAATTATAAACTGGTCATCGACGATTACCTGGGTTATCGGCTCGAAGACCTGAAATGATGTTGTAGTGTGATTGTGAGTCGCGAAACGGCCTCTGATTTTCCGAGGCCGTTTTTTATTTGCCCCGATTGACCCGGTAGATGTTGTTTGCTTCAAAATCGTTAATTTGCTTTGTATTGCAAAGTACTTTACATTTGAAGGATGCAAAGCTTCTTACACAGGTGGTTGCAGAGGATTATTAAAAAACAGGCATTATGAAGTGGTTTGTGAATGAGGGGTCGATTGTGCGGGAAGTATGGGGTAAGGCGGATACGATCCTGTTCATTTTTGCGGGAGCATCGGCGGAATTTGCCTTGAATAAATCCGTCGATTGGCTCTATTACACCGGCAAACTGCCGGCTGATCCGCTGGGTAGGCTGTTTTCGACCGTCGGCTATGCCCGCCAGATCGTGTTTTCGGAATACGACGACGCTATGCGTGCCATCCGGCAGATCGCCGCTATCCACCAGGGCGTGGAGCGGAGCCGCAATGCCCGCATCCCCGACAGCGCCTACCGCGACGTGCTTTTTATGCTGATCGACTATTCCATCAGGTCATTCGAATTGCTAGAAAGAAAACTTACGGCTTCGGAAAAGGAAGAGCTGTTCAAGGTTTTCCACGCGGTAGGTGAGGGTATGGGCGTGCCCGGGCTGCCTGCGGACATGCGTGCGTGGGAACGCATGCGCGCGGAGCATTTGCAGCAAAATCTCATCCAAAGCCATTTCGCCATTGACCTCTACAAACAATACCGGAAACACCTGGGCTGGTACCGGTATTATTTGCTGAAAAATGTGCAAATGAAGCTCGTACCGAAGCGGGTAAATGCATTGCTCGGCCTGGGGCACGGCTGGCTGGTCGATTTACTGCTTCCTGTTTATAAAATCAGCCGGCGAATGGGCGTGGGCGAATTGCTTCGCAATATGCTTCTGCCGGAAAACTACAAAATGCAGGTGATCGACCTGGATGTGGCCGTGCATTGATCACCGGAAATCCCGGGATGCCGGGAAAATCTCAGCCTGTACATTTCTACGGGGCTGCAACTTCCGCCCTTTGGCCTGCGATTCGTATTCGTCCTTTTCATCGGCCCGTGACAGGGTGAGTACTTCCGGTTCATGTTCTTCATTAGGACCCAGTTTTCGCAGTAATCCGGATGCATTGATGCATTTACTCACCACTACATGTATCACCGCGCCCTCCTTTTGTACCTTGCCCTCGACCATCAGCAATTTGGAGCGCAGCACTTCTTTGCGATAGGTATCGAACAGATTTTGGAAAACAACCAGATTGGCTGTGCCCGTCTCGTCTTCAATGGTGATAAAACAAATCCCGCTGGCTGTGCCCGGTCGCTGCCGAACGAGTACCAGGCCTGCCACTTTCACGATTTTGCCATCAGCGATCGTGCCAAGCGATTTGCTGGATACCACACCGAGCGCATTCAACTGCTCCCGCACAAAGCCCACGGGATGCTGTTTCAACGAAAGCGAGGTGGTGGCATAATCATGAATCACATGCTCGGAAAGCGACATGGCTGGCAAATCCACATCCGCTTCACGCGCCAAAGGTTGTCCGTGGAAAAGTCCTACCGGCCGGTCGGCCAATGCCGAGGCTTCCCAGAAAGCCTGCCGCCGGTCGAAGCCTATTGACCGGAATGCATCTGCATCAGCGAGTTTTTCCAATGCAGTATGCGAAATCCCGGCTTCGAGCAATTGATGGATATGGGTAAAGGATTGGGTACGGGCGGCGATCAGAATCTGTACTTCTTCCTCTCTAAGTCCTTTAACCTGCCTGAAACCAAGCCTTAGTGCGCA
This sequence comes from Dyadobacter sp. 50-39, assembly GCA_001898145.1. Lineage (GTDB taxonomy): Bacteria > Bacteroidota > Bacteroidia > Cytophagales > Spirosomataceae > Dyadobacter. The sequence continues at coordinate 87,619 of MKSR01000048.1, read as the reverse complement.
CCGCTCACCAGGAATATTTTCGAGGGTATTATCCCAGTAAGAATAATTGATATCGATTTCCCTTACCTTAACCTGATGATTCCGGGCATCGATCACGATCTGCGCCGGGCGGTAAAAACCCATCGGCTGGCTATTGAGCAATGCCGCTGCGAATACATCGGGGTGATGGCATTTGATCCAGGATGAAACATACACCAGCAATGCGAAGCTGGCTGCATGACTTTCAGGAAAACCATAGCTTCCAAAGCCTTCGAGTTGTTTGAAAATACGCTCGGCGAAGTCTTTTTCGTAACCCTTTTTCACCATTCCGGCTACCAGCTTGTCCCGTAATCTGGATACAACCCCTTTGGCTTTAAAAGTTGCCATGCTTCTCCTCAACTCATCTGCCTCCGTGGGAGTGAAGTTGGCAGCAACAATGGCGATATTCATTGCCTGTTCCTGAAAAAGGGGGACTCCTTTGGTCTTTTCCAGAATTTTTCTCAACTCTTCACTGGGGTATTCTTCTGCTTCGATTTTGTCCCGTCGCCTTAAATACGGATGTACCATATCGCCTTGAATAGGTCCCGGCCTGACGATTGCCACCTCAATGACCAAATCGTAGAAACACCTTGGCTTTAACCGTGGCAGCATCGACTGCTGCGCCCGGCTTTCAATCTGAAAAACGCCGATCGTATCCGCTGCGCAAATCATGTCGTAGACCGCCTCATCCTCTGGTGGAATACTCGCGAGATCGTGAATAATGTTATAATGCTTGCGAAGCAGATCAAAAGCTTTGCGAATGCAGGTAAGCATGCCTAGCGCCAGCACATCTATTTTCAGAAAACCTAATGTGTCAATATCGTCCTTGTTCCATTCAATGCAGGTACGGTCTTCCATACGGGCATTGAGAATGGGGCAGAGGTCGGAAAGCTTGCCTTGTGTAATCACGAAACCTCCGGTATGCTGGCCTAACTGCCGCGGGAAACCCATGTATTGACGGGTCAGATCGAGGATTTTAATTAAATGCGGGTCATTGGGATTGAAACCGTGTTCGGTTATAAGTTTACCATCGAACCATTCGTCGGTAAATTCCCATAACGAACTTGAAAGCCTATTGATAGCGTCCATAGACATTCCCATAGCCTTTGCGACATCCCTCACAGCTCCTTTTTGATGCACCTGCGTGACGGTTGCGACAATGCCGGCCCGGTCGCGGCCATACTTATTGTAAATGTACTGCATTACCTCTTCCCGCCGCTCATGCTCGAAATCCACATCGATGTCGGGCGGTTCATTTCGGGAAGAGGATATAAATCGTTCGAAAAGCAGATCTATTTCAACGGGGTCTACGGAGGTAATACCCAGGCAATAGCATATGGTTGAATTGGCTGCTGAGCCTCTTCCCTGGCAAAGGATATTCTGGGATTTTGCGAACCTGACAATGTCGTAAACAGTAAGAAAATATGGAGCATAATCCATTTCTTCTATAAATGTCAGTTCATGTTCGATCGCATCTTCAACTTTTTGAGGAATACATGCTCCAAATCGTTCAACAGCTCCGTGCCAGGCCAGGATTTCAAGTTCCCGCAATGGTGTCCGCCCTTCCGTCGTCAGCTCTTCGGGATATACATATTTCAAACTATTCAGCGAAAACCGGCAGGCATCCGCGATCTCCTGCGTGCGCTCGATGGCTTCCGGGAATTTCATAAAGAGCCGCTGCATTTCGGGGGCGGGTTTCAAATACCGTTCTGCATTTTCGTGCAGCCGGTAACCGGCATTGTAAATGGTGCATTTCTCGCGCACGCAAGTGAGGATATCCTGCAATTCACGCCTTTGCAGGTTGTGGTAATGCACGTCGTTCGTCGCTACGAGGGGGATACCGAGCTGGTGGGATAGCTGGTCCAGGCGAAAGAGTTTTTTCATGTCATCGCCCTGGTAAGAGCGTATGGCGCCGAGGTAGAGGTTGCTCCCCAGTGCTTCGCGGTATTCCCTCAGGTTCCGGGGAAAGGAAGGATCGAAATCGAAAGATTCATTTAAAGCCGACGGCGGGACAACAATGAACTTGATGCCTTCTGCATGGCGGTAAACATCCGCCTTGTAAAGGTCGCATTTCCCTTTTTCGGTGCGCAGGTTCCCTTCGGTAAGCAAAGCGGAAAGGCGGCTGTAAGCCTCCCGGTCGGTAGGGTAGGCCAGCAGACTGGGGCCATCGAGCAAGTCGAGGCGGCAGGCGGGGATAATGCGGAAATCTTTGCCCTTCGCGGCCGCATGCGCACGTACGATACCTGCGAGTGTGTTGCGATCGGTGATCGCTATGGCCTTGTAGCCCAGTTCAATCGCGTGCCCCACCATTTCTTCCGGGTGCGACCCGCCGCGCAGGAAGCTGAAATTGGTAGTGACTTGTAATTCAGTATAGTCCATGATGATGAAGTGTATTTTTAAGGATTGGTTATCAGGCAAAAAAGCCATGTATAAACCATTCCGGCAGCGCTTCTTCCACTTCTTCTGAATAGGGTCCCAGCCGGAAAATCCAGTAACGCCGCCCGTCCTGGTCTTCCAGGGTATAGTAGTCACGATGCAGGCCTTCTTGCAGCCACCATTCCTGCTCGATGCGCTCCGGGCCTTCGGATTTTTTGATATAATGCACTTTCCCTTTGTACCGGAAAACGGTGGGCGGATAATCCGGGACAGGGGCTGTCACTTCAACGATCTCTGGTTTCGGCAGAAGGAAAACAGGCCTTTGCCGGTCCGTGCGCCAATTCGTTTTCGGCTTCTCACGCAGGGAGGTCACCGCTTTGACCGACCTTTCGGGCCAGTGATGTTCATCAGGCAGGTAACGATGAATGGTTTCGGTACCTGCGCGTCCGGTAACGGCATCCAGCAACTCGGTAATGGAGGCGTTTTCGAAACCGCCGGCCGTATCCCACATGGTTTCCTGGGCAGCGGTCATGTCTTCTACCTCAGGAGCTTCGAGCAGGAACAGTTCAATGCCAAAGCCGGGCGCGATAGTCTTGATTTTGAGCTCGAAAAGCCGGAAAAGGTGTTTGACATGATGCGAGGCCCGGTTGGTGACAATATCGATTTGCTGCACTCTGCCATCCACCCGAAAGCAAGTTAAAACACTTTTGCGAAGCCCTTTGCCTTCCTTCACCAGTCGCCCGCAAAGCATTTCCAATAGTTTTTGTAATGCGATCTCAATGCCCGTGGCAGTGACAATGGGTTCCAAACAGGGGAGTCGTTCCTGGTAGGGAACCGCTTGCCGGATCGGCTCGATGAATTCCTGCGAGTATCCCAGTGCCTGGTTCAGTTTTTCAAGCAAATCCGTTCCGAATCGCCGCCGGAGCATTCTTGCGGGTATCTGAATGAAGCTTTGAATCTGATAAAAACCCAGCTTTTGCATTTTTTCCAGGGTTTCGGAGGGAAGGCGCAATGCGGCGGGTGGGAGTTTCAGCAATGCATTCCGCTGTTCACCGGGCGGAATAATGCCCCCGGGGCGCCCGAAATGCGCATAAGCCCAGGCTGTCCCGATCGTATCGGCCATTGCGCAGCGTATCGTATATCCCGCATGGGTAAGTTTAGCGACGAGGTCGTTCAGGTATGCACGCTCGCTGCCCCACAGATAGGTGCACCCGGTCACGTCGAGGATCAGTCCATCCGGGGCATTCAAGGCGACTGTCGGCGTATAACGCAGGCACCATTCGGCCAGGGCATGCAATGCTTCGCGGGTCATTTCAGGCTCCTCGTCCAATACAATAAGGGAAGGTAAAATGGCCCGGGCATCCGCAACTACCATACCGGTTTCCACCCCTAATGCCCCCGCTTCGGCGCTCACCGCCTTTACCACCATCCGTCCCCGTTCGGGCGCGGCAAGGACAAATTCGAGCCCATAAAGCTCCGGTCTGACGCGGATCCGATGGTCCGTTGCCAGGTTTGGAAGCCATATCAAAACAAAGCGGGAAGGCATTTTAACGTCTTGATGATGAAGTGTTTATTTTCTATTTGATATTTTAAATATCTCAAAATAGATTACAATAATATCAAAATGCTTTGAAAAGTGCGAGTAATTTTTTTGCTTTGTTCAAATGAACTGCACACCTAAAATTTGAAATAGTATGACTTCACAACATGTCCGTGATTTTCCAGGCCTATTGAGGATATAAAAAATTCTTACGTCAAATTTGCGTAAGCAAATACTTACATATACTATTGTGTAAGTAAATACTTACGCATATGTCCGTTGAAGCAAGAAGAGATGTTTTTCAGGCGATTGCAGATCCTACCCGCAGGCAGATCATTAACCTGATCGCTTACCAGCCGATGAACCTGAATGCTATTGCTGAGAATTTTTCGATCAGCAGGCCGGCCGTTTCCCAGCACATTAAGATTTTAATGGAATGCGGGATGGTAATGGTGAGGCAGGAAGGGCGGGAGCGGTATTGCGAAGCCAGGCTGGATGCTTTGAAAGAAGTTGCCGCCTGGGTTGAACAGTACCGCGAGTTCTGGAACACGCAATTCGATTCTCTGGATAATTATCTGAACCGAATCCAAAACAACCATCAATCCGATCAGTAACATGGAAAACAAGGTAACCCAAAAGGCAGAACTTAGGATCGTACGCCAGTTCAAAGCGCCGCAATCGCTCGTTTTCAACGCTTTTGCTTCCAAAGAGGCATTTGCAGAATGGTGGGGGCCGAAGGGATCGGAACTCACCGTCCTCCGCTTCGATTTTCGCGAAGGCGGCAGTACCCATTACAAGCTCGATAACAGAGGCATGCTGATGTGGGCACTTTTCCGTTACCAAAAAATCCGCGAGTCCGATTCGATCGAGTTTCTGAGCTCCTTTACAGACCCTGAGGGGAATATTACCAGCTCACCCTTCCCGATGGATTTCCCGTTGGAAATTTACAATCACATTACTTTGAGTGAAACGAATGGCATTACCACGCTCACGCTTTACGCCGAGCCGGTCAACGCCACACCGGCGCAAGAGAAAACATTTACGGATCTTAACCCGAGCATGAACCAGGGTTATGAAGGTACCTGGGGCCAGCTCGATACCTATCTTGCCAAAGTGCAGGGCTAATGCTTCTGAGGTGTGCCATTAACTTAAAATCTTCTTGATCAGGAGGGTAGTAAAGGCGGATTGAGAAGGGAAATGGAATTATATTGTATGTAAAAATTATAGCTATGGAAACAGTTACACCAACGTTTGCCCCTCAGCTTTATATTCCCAATGGCGTGACGGATGTGGATTTTTATATCAATGGCCTGGGCGCTGTGGAGCTTCGCCGTTTCAGTAACGACGACGGTACCATTCACGTTTCTGAGTTGTCCATCCATGGCGCCATCTTCCATTTGCACGAGGAAACCCGCAACCGGGACTCGTTCAGCCCGTTGCGTCATCATGGGTCCACCGTCACGATTGGATTGTTCGTTCAGGATGTGGATGCTTGTATGGCAAGTGCCGTGGCAGCGGGTGCAAAGGTTGTTTCCCCTGCGCAGGATTATGATTACGGCTACCGGCAGGGCGATGTGGTCGACCCGTTCGGGCATGTATGGATGTTTGAAAGCAGGATTTAAATGGTTTATGTAACTTGCGTAAAACAAAATCCAATTTCACGATCCATGTCCAAGCCGCTACTTTCCGCACTCCTGATCCTTTCCGCATTCACCGCCCGCGCCCAGCACGTGCTGGATTCACTTTTGATTGAAGGCCGTCACCGGATATATGCTTACAATCCGTCGGTGAAGGTGAAGCCGGGCGCTAGTCTGGTATTTGTGATGCACGGATCGGGCGGGGAGCCAATGGGCCTTGTGAACCGCGGTGCGAAATTGGAATCTCATTCGGAGTCGGATAATGTATTGGTGGTATATCCCGGTGGATATAAAAGGTACTGGAATGAGTGCCGCAAGGCTTCCACCGCTGTGGCCAATATGGAGAACGTGAATGAGGAAGCATTTTTTAGTGCACTGATCGACCTTTTTGCTTCGAAATACAAGATTAATAAAAAGCAGGTTTTTGCAACCGGATTCTCGGGTGGCGGTCATATGTCATACAAGCTGGCGCTCACGATGCCAGGTAAAATCCGGGCGGTCTCGGCAGTGGTCGCCAACCTGCCTACCGATGCGAATATGGACTGTTCGCCGATGAATGTGCCCATTCCGGTGATGATCACAAATGGCACGGCGGATCAAACCAACCCCTACGATGGAGGCGAAGTAAAAACCCCCGGCGTCACGCTGGGAACTGTGCGGTCTACCGAGCAATCATTCCAATATTGGGCGAAACTGGATGGTTATACCGGCGAGCCTGTCAAATCAATGATGCCGGATGGCGATACTTCCAACGATATCACGGTTGAAAAATACACGTATCAAAAGAAAGGCAAGCCGGAAGTGACGTTGCTGAAAGTAGTCAACGGCAGGCACGAGTTTGTGACGGATTTCGATATGTTCGAGGAGTCGTGGAATTTTTTCAAGAGACAAATAGGCAAATAGCTGCCCCAGCACGGCTATTTACCGTTACCTGCAAAGTCGTCCGGCAGCTTCGTGAACCATAAATTCATGACCCGGCCATTCGATACCTTGATGCCCGAGACGGCGCCGGCAGCATTGCGTACCACCTCGATATTCTGGATGAACCACCAGGGCGCATTCAGCTTGTCTTTGCCCGCCACTGTCAGGTCTACCTCCCCGTGGTGTACATGGACGAGTTTCAATGCATCGCCTTTTTTAGCAATCGTGTAGATCGTTTCGAGTTCAGGGCTGTAATACCGGCCGGCGAACTGAGCAGGATCGATGGCCGGAGCTTCCTGTGTATTGACCCTCGTTCCGGGGTGATTTCCGTTTTGTTTCAAGGTAATGCGGTTGACCTTGCCATCTTTTCCCTTATGAAACACGACGGAGGCCTCCACGACTTTGAGAAAAAATGTAGAGTCCGATGATGGAAAAATCGCTGCGGCTGTCCGGAACCCTGCGTATAGTAAGTGCTGCCATCGCGCCAGAATTTCAATACGAAACCCGGGGCTTCATCCAATGAGTAGGAACCGGCGTAGGCGCGGAAAAGCGTGGAGTCGAATGCGTATGGAGCAGATTCGGCCGGTTTCGGGGCAGTAGCGCTGGGCTTATCTTCTTTGATGAAGCTGGAAAGATAGAAGTCGGCCATTTCCAGGTTCTTCCTGGCGGGGTTGAATTCCGCCTGGTTGCTCAGCACGATCAACCCGTAATCCTCTTTCGGAAAATACAGCAGCGAGGAGCGGAAGCCTGCGTCGGCACCATCATGGCCGTAATAGGCACGTCCTTTGTATTTGCCGTGAATGAGCCCCGATGCATAGGGAAGCGTGTCGCCTTTTGTAAGCCTGCCGCGTTCGAGCATTTGTTTCATGATGTCGGGGCTGCCCACCTGCGGGTTGCGGAAGTTGCCGATCCACATCGCCAGGTCGTTGACAGTGGTAAAAAGGCTCGTGGCACCCACATTGCCGTAGCTCAATATGCTCTTACTGAACATAGTAGGCCCGATGGCGCCGGGCGTGCGGTGAAACGAGTAGGCTCGTCCTTTAACCACACCTTCCTGATTATCAAAAAATTGGGTGTTCTTCATGCCCAGCGGCTTAAACACATTGCGTTCCATCCAGTAGGCAAATGGCTGCTTGGTGACGCGGCTTACGGCTTCGGCGAGCAGGGTGTAACCGGTATTGCAATAGGTATATGTGCTTCCGGGTTCGAAGTTCAGTTCTTTCTGGCGGGTAACGAGGTTCATGACGTGCTGTTTCGTGATCACGTCGTCGAGCTGCCAGCCAGCCATGGCCAGCAGGTTCCACTGGTCGCGGAGGCCGCTGGTGTGGTTGAGCAGATGCCGGATGGTAATGGTTTTTCCAAAATCAGGTACTTCCGGAATGTGCTTACGAATATCGTCGTCGAGCGAAAGCTTGCCCTGCTCGGTCAGGAGTACAATGGCGTAGGCCGTGAATTGTTTAGATACCGACGCTACATGAAATATCGTTTCAGGACCAATTTTAGCGCCCGTTTCCACGTCAGCCTCACCGAATCCTTTGGCATAAACAAGCTTCCCGCCGTGCACCACGCCCACGGCTGCGCCGGGCATTCCGGGCTTGTTCCATTCTGCAAACAGTGAATCCGCTTTGGCAGCATGGCGGGTTGCCTGGCATTGTGCGGATTGACAGCTTACAGCGAATATCAGGAAGGGGATAAGAAGGCGTAGTGATGTTTTCATGGCAAGGATGATAAAATTGGGGGATCGAATGTGCCCTAATATAAGGCTTGCGGGCACAATAATGCGAACCGTTCAGGATGAAGGTCGTGATAAAGTGATAAGTGGTAGCGCTACTGCCGGCGCACGTACGCGGATAACGGCTCAACCGGTTTGTAGGAAATAAACAGGAGCGGGGTCCGCTGCTTCTTTCGGGAGGTATTCAAACCGCCCTGCCACCCATTGCATTTCCCATTCGCCCGGCTCGCCATTCCGGATTTTTTGCAGCTGTACCCGCCAGCATGGATGGCCTACGCCCGGCATACCTTCCTCCAACTGGCTTGCGATAGGCGTTATCTGCCAGCGCGACACGCATGCGAGGGTGTTTACGGCTCGCGGATTGACGCGGTGCACAAAGCCTGTGACCCGGCTCTGCTCCACTGCCAGTTGCAGCCGCCGCGATTCGGTGAAGGTGAGTTCATGCAGTTCCCCTACCACTGCCGCCAATGATTCACACTTCAACGCTTCCTCCACGGCCCAGATCACATCTTTCTCTTTGGCCAGATCAATAAAAATAACCCGGTGGGGCTCCACACCAAAAGCTTTCAATGCGGCCGCAAAGACAATCGGCCTTGTACCAATCCAGAGGCATATCCCATATTCCCCCATCAGCTTGCCCAGCAGCCCGGCCATGAAGCCGGTCGTTGCCGCAGCACTTTCAGGATCGTTGCTGATAAATTCATGCACGGCTCCGGTAGGAAATGTGTGATTCGGGAATGAAGCGTCCATTATGCCCAACCCGAAATCGATTCTTCTCGCCCCGGCGGGCGCTCGAAAGCCCTGCAATGCAAGAATATCTTCTTGCAACCTGCTAAACATATCGTTTTTCAGGAGCGGGAGAGCCATAAGGAACATTTTGAGTAACTTATTGATACTTAAAATATCAATAATTGGATTTCAAAAATAACAAAACTCAAAACTGAATGCAAGAACTAAAATGACTTTTGTGGTTTGCATTAGTAAGCAAATGGTAATGCTGCCTTTTTATACGGATGCTACCTCCAACCACATTATACACCAGCGTGTCGCATATTAAAAATCTGTTTTCCCATGAAAAAACTCCTGGCCCTGGCGACTATCGCATTGGCCTGTTCCGAAAAGAAAGTTGATAAACGTGATGACTGCGTACCGGTGGAGCGGGTGACGGTTTCGGCGGATTGCTACGAAGGTAATGCCGGTCTTTTGCTGACCGCGGATTCGCCTTCTGCCACCAGCCTGGATTGGGTGATTGCGCCATTAAAGGATACTTCCGGTGCGCAGACCTTTTTGCCCTACTACGCCACCTCGACTTCTAACCAACTGATGGTGCCGGATAGCATCGTTAGGAAATATCCCAAAATAGGGATCATGTTTGTAGGGGCATACGGATGTCCTTCCGATATGTATTTCAGTTTCGTCCGCAGAATAGGCAGCGACTCCTGTGCCCGCTGGTACTTACAGGAGCGTTTTTTGAAAGACGACTAAAAAAAGCCGGAGCGCTGGCCCCGGCTTTGGAAGTGTTTGTGGGAACAGTGCGACATCCCCGGTTTTTACAATTTTCTCAACTTGATATTGCGGTACCAAACCGTGCTTCCCCAATCCTGCAAGCCGATACGCCCCTTGTAGTTGCCCTTGGCAATGGGTGCCGCTTTGAGTCCGCTGTTGGCAATGCGCTGTTTCCAGTCGGCGCCGTTGAGGTCGTGCTCCTGCACCATGAACTCGTTCTGGTACACAGTCAGTTTGCCTTTTTTGACAATGAAATGGATCTTGTTCCACTCTCCCTGCGGGTTGCCCTCGCGGAGGCGGGCATTCGCTACACCGAAAAAGTCGCTGGCACGGTGCGTATTTTCTTTCGCGCCTTCATAGATTTTATCGTCGATTACCTGCAATTCCAGCCCGGTATCGTGCATATTTTTGTAGTTGGGAGATTCCTGCACAAAAAAGAAGATGCCGCTATTGGCATATTTACTGACCTTCCATTCCGCCTTGAATTCGAAATCACCATTTATGACGTCGTCAATCACAATGTCGCCCCCGTTTTTGGCTTTGTTACCGGCTCTTTCGGGCACATTCAGTTTAATGGCACCATCCTCGATCAGCCAGGCGGATCCGGGCTCCTTGCCGTTATAGGCATGCCAGCCTTTCAGGTCTTTGCCGTCAAACAACAATTTCCAGCCTTCCTTTTTTTCGCTGGCGGTAAGGGTGTTGAGTGCCTGTGAATAGGCGTTCAGAGAAAGCAGTACAGCTATTGCGGTGACGAAAAAACGGGTCATAGGGGCAGATTTAAGTGTTTTTGATTGGTTTGTGTCTTGCAAAATACTGATAAATTTTCATGAAATTACCTTATTTTTGGGCATCCTAACTGACCTCTTAACTATGCGGCCTTATCTTTTTGGGCAAAAATGGCTGCTGGGTTTCGCCCTTGCGCTGGTTTACATTCCACTCCGAACGTACATCAATGTCCCACAGCAATCCTGGCACACTATCCCCCGCAACCTGCCGCTTTTCGGACTGGAAATTGTGATCAGTACTGTTTTCTATACCTCCTGGATTTACCTCATGGACTGGTTTCTCCGAAAACAGGCGTCTCTCAGCGGTTCCGACAAGTCTCCCGCATTCAGTATCCGCGACCAGCTCATTACCCTCGTTCCGGCAGTACTGCTTGCATTCCTGTTCAATATGATGCTGGCCCGGACATGGGGCCTCATGAGCCACTGGTGGAACCCGTTGCCACGGCCCTCCATGTCAGATCCCCGTGTGCGCGACCTCATGTTTACGCGCTGGCGTGCCGGGCAGGCGCTTACGATCCTCGCGCTCATTGCAGCTTATTACCTCTGCGTGAGCAGCCAGGTGCAGGAAAAGATGAAAAAGCTGCTCGTAGACTCCGAGCGGCTGGAAAAGGAGAACATGCACGCGCGTTTTCTGGCATTGAAAAACCAGGTCAGCCCGCATTTCCTGTTCAATAACCTCAGTGTGCTGTCGTCGCTGGTCGAGTCGAGGCCTGAGCAATCGGGCGAATTTATACAGGAGCTGTCGTCGGCGTACCGCTATATATTGGAGCAATCGGAGCTGGACAAGATCAGCTTGAAGGAAGAAATGAAATTTCTGGATACCTATATGTACCTGCTGCGGACGCGTTTCAAGGAGAAGGTCATGCTCGATTCGACGCTTTCGCCGGCCGATGAAGAGCGGTACTCCATTATTCCGCTTACGTTACAGTTATTGGTAGAAAACGCGGTGAAACATAACACGATGTCGGTGGTTAATCCTTTGGTAATCAGTATAAATATTGAGGATCAAATGCTGGTGGTAAGCAATCCGCTGCAACTGAGGCAACAGGACCAGCCTACTACGCGTCTGGGCTTGAAAAACATCATCAGCCGCTATAAGCTGTTGCAGGACAAGGCGGTGGTGATCGAAAAGACTTCCACCCATTTCACAGTGAAAATACCATTGCTATCATGAATGTACTGATCGTCGAGGATGAGGAACTGAGTGCGGAGCGTCTGCAAAACCTGATCCGCAATATCGACCCCACGATTCGCGTGCTTGGCATTATCCCGTCGGTTTTTGAAACCATTGCTTATTTGCAAAGCAGTGCCAACACGCAGCCCGACCTCATTTTCCTGGACATTCACCTCGAAGACGATAACGGTTTCAGGATCATCGAAAACCAGGACCTCATGATCCCGGTCATTTTCACGACCGCATTTGACGATTACCTCCTCCGCGCATTCAAAGTGCATAGCATCGATTATCTGCTCAAACCGATTAATCCGCTTGAATTACAGGCGTCGCTGAACAAGTTCAGGAAGATCAGGACAAATGCAGTGCCGCAAACCGAGGAGCATCCGGCACCCGAAAAATACAAAGACCGTTTTCTGGTAACGGCCGGCTCGCGGATATTTACCTTTAACACTTCCGAAATCGCCTACTTTACGATAGAGGAACGCGCGACGTTCCTCCGGCTATTCGATGGGCGGCATTTCGCAGTGGAGTACAGCCTCGAAAAGCTCTCGCAAATCCTGGATCCCGCAGCATTCTTCCGGATCAACCGTACCATGCTGCTGTCGCTGCACGCGATCCGAGAAATGCACGCGATGTCGGCCGGAAAGCTGAAAATCGAGCTGAACCCGGCGCATGCACAGGAAGTTTATGTGAGTTCCGAGCGTGTGACCGAGTTTAAAAACTGGCTGGGTAAATAACCCCGCGTTGACTTCTGCATTTAAAATTGCCGTTTCAGCCCCTTAAAATGGGTGTTCCGCGATTTGGATTTTCATTCTAGATATCGCTTGACCAACTTACAGCCAAACAGCAGGAGGTTTGTGTATGTCTGTAATCCAATTCAATGCCCACAAGAAGTACCATGTGCTTCAAAGTAAAACCCGTGTTTGGGAAACGCATAACGAGTTGACCCCGCATTACCGCATTATCTTTATTCGCAGCGGAGAAGGTCAATTCAGTCTGGACGGGAAATTGTACGCCTATCACGCGCAGGGCGTCATTTTGCTCCGGCCTGGTCAGCACCCTATTTTCCAGGAAGATAATAGCGCGGAGATTTTCATCATTGCATTCGATACCTGGCTTTCCGACGATTTTTTGCAGAAAAAGGAGTTTAGTCCGGATTTCGCCGACATCTACAAACAAGCCGAGCACCTGTGTGACGGTGTGCGGCTTACCCAGGGCCAGCCCCTGCAAAACGAGCGCGACGCACAAACCATCACTTACCTTATCAATCAGATCCTCTTTGAAATAACCCAGCAGCCAACCTCGCACAACAAGCTGATCCGGGGCAGTATTGATCTGATCGTCACGATTTTGGCAAGAAATAATTTCGAAAGTAAAAAGGTAGAAGAAGTTACTTCTCGCCAGCAACTGGCCGGTGCGATCATCGATTACCTGCGCCAGGAATTGCATCAGAACAAAAACATCCGTGTGCCGGAGTTGCTGATGCGCTTCAATATTTCGGAGGACCTTGCGAACCTGTGCGTGCTCAACCAGACAGGCATGTCGCTCCGCAACTTCATTTTCAAATACAAAGCAGATCTTTTCAAAAGCCGGATGCTCAAAGTCGATATTTCGGAAATCACCAGTTACCTGCATTCGGGCGGACAGCAAACACCGCATTTATCTATTTAAAACGTCGCTCGTCGATTGCTGGTTGGCGCCGGTCATTTTTTTTATCTCCATTTTGGCCGGTGGAGGAGTGGAACAAAGGGGAATAACCCGGCAGGCCACTTATTTTACGGAAGCATGTACCGCGCCGGATTTCAGTTGAAAATTCCGAAATTCGCGGCAGCAATACACATACTTCCAAGACGATACGTATGAGGCCATTCTCCATCATGATCATCCTTTTTACATTCATTACCAGCCCCGTCACCGCGCAGCAGGAAGCGCCGCAGACGTCGCTGAACAATTATATCGAATTTTTGAGCGAGTCGTCCGAAATGGTGATCCATCGCTTCAAAATGCTGCGCGATTACCAGGATGCTGTGAGCCATTACCGTAAAAAGCCGGATTACGGATTGCGTTTGGCGTCGTCGGGGCCGTTGGAGGAGTATTATTACAAAAAGGCGATGGGCGGCTTGGGCATTGAGGCCGGCAAACGAAGGCAGCTGAATGCCGGGCTGCAAAACGTCTGGCAAGTGCTTAACAAGCTGGACGAAACCTGCAAGGCCCTGGAAACCTATGTGCGTTTAAAGGACTATGAACGGGATAACCTGAAAAAGTCGGACGCATTAGTAGCCGACATGCAATCGCTTTTTGAACGCTATGCACACGATAAAAATGCATTATACACACAAATCCGGCAGGTGTATGCCGGCGTTCAAAACCGCCCGGCTGCGGATCCCTACATTGTGACGGAAAAGGCGATGGGGGAGGTGATCGCCGCGCAGCAGCGTTTGCTGGATGCGCTGCCCTATTACCTGGACGAGGATACGAAGGCCGAATGGCCGGCGGCGCTCGTACGGCAGAGCTTGCTGGACGATGAGAAGGCGTTGGCTACGATCGGGAACACGGCTTCCCAACTGCAATACCCGGCATCGGATATGGTGGGGACGTTCAAATCCGCGCTCGCTTCCATGCAGGACATTAAAAGGCGGGCGCTGGACGATCACAATTTCGCGGCACAACAATCGGCGCGGCATGGTAATGCGGTGTATTTGTCCCTGGTGGAGCAGTTTAACCACGATATGTTGGAATTTTACAAGGCTTTTGCCGGATACAGCAAGCCGGAGCACTTACTGCTGAATTATCCTTTTTTCAGCCCGGTCATGAAGGCCGACGCTTCGGGCGGGGCTGTTGCGGACAGCAAACTTACCCCGCCTTTTCAGGACAAATCTTTTCAGCCGCTGAATGTGAAAAAGGCGGCTGCCCCGGCCAATGCCGCATTGATCAAAACATTGAACCAATATGTGGACTGGATCAACCAGTCGCTGCGGCAAATGCATTTACTGCAAATGATCGTTCGCAATTACCAGAGCTCGGCGGAGTACTACCGCTATCCGGCCAGGGCGCAAAAACGGGCCAATCTGAGCTATTCGCATGAGGAATTTAAGGTGCCATCCTCGGAATACGCCCTGCTGCTGGGCGCCAGTGCTGCCATTCCGGAGCCGTACCGCAAGTCGGTAACCGGCCAGGCGGAAGTATTGATGAACATCTTGCAGGAAATGGATGGCCTGAGCGTAGAGCTGATCCGCTATACTTCCGAAAAGGACTATCTGAAAGACCAGCTTCAACGCTCCGATGCCATTCTTGACCGCTACTTCGCCTTGTTTGGTATACTGGATCAAAAGAAAGAGCAACTTTATAACGACATCCGCCGCATCCACGAAAGTTACCCCAATGCCACACCGACGAGCTCGTGGTACATCGCCGGCAATGCGATGCTGAAAACAATGGACAACAGCCATGATGTGATGTTTGGAATGCGCGATTATCTCGGAGGAAAAACGTCTAAACTTCCCGAAACGACGAATCTGGAAGCCGACAGCCGCCAGCTGATTGCCGACGAATACAAAAACATGAAAGGTCTTCAACGCTACGGAAGGAGCAATGGGCTCTGTCCGTACACGCCCTACGAGGATCTGGGAGCCAATGCGGGGCGGTTTGCGGAGAATGTGCAGAAATACAAGCCGGCCGCTTCGGGCTATGCCGCTCATCCCTACGAGTCCTTCTATTATTTCTACAACAATGAGCTGGTGTACGAATACAACAATTTCATAGCGCTTTCGAAAGCAGGGCTTTTGAAAACCATTAACCAACCCGATGTTTTCGCATTCCGGCGGACCGCCCCCCAGAAACCGGCGGCGCCCCCAGCGAAGGTCGAAGAGCCGAAAATTGAAAAGCCGAGATCGGAGAAACCGGCCGAAACGGCGCAGGTTGAGGCCAATCATGCGGAGATCCCGGCGGTATCCAGGCCGGTTGTCCGCGAGGATACGCGCCCGCTCGCCAATGAGGCCGGGCACGCGACCGTCGCGCAGGTGAAGCGCGATACCGTATATGTGGAGCGCGTGCGCGTGGATACCGTGTATGTGGACCGTAACGCGCAGCTGCAAAACGTCACCCGCTCTCTGGAAGGTTTTGCCCCGAATAATATGGTGCTCCTGCTCGACGTCTCGTCGTCCATGAACTCGCCTTACAAGTTGCCTTTGCTGAAACGGTCGATCAAGTCGCTGCTGACGCTCGTGCGGCCGGAAGATATGATTTCCATCGTGCTCTACTCGGGGAAGGCGAGGGTGGTACTCAAACCGACGTCTGGCACCAAGGCATCCGAAATTGCCAGAATGATCGACCTGCTGCAATCAGACGGCGATACGGACGGTAACGAGGGGATCAAACTCGCTTACAAAACCGCCAATAAACAGTACATCCGGGCCGGGAACAATCGCATTGTGCTCGCCACCGACGGGGAGTTTCCCGTCAGCGACGAGGTGGTGGATATGATCCGTCAGAATGCCCGGCAGGATGTGTACCTCAGCGTTTTCACCTTCGGGCGTAACGAGCATATGGGCCAAAAACTCAAAAAACTGAGCGAACTGGGCATGGGGTCATATGCGCACGTAACCGATGCAAGCGCCGACCTGCAACTGATCCTGGAAGCGCAGGCAAAAAAAATGGCCGGTAAGTAGGGCTCGGAAATGCGTTAAAGATCGGTGTAATGCTTTACGAAGCTGATCCAATCGACGCCGAAAGGCACGAGAACGTATTTTCCGCCAGGGGTCACGAGCAGCTTGGTGGGATAGCCAGGCACTTTGTAAGTTTTTTCGATCTGATTGTCCGACATCGCTACCGGGAAAGAAAACTGCTTGTCGGTCATGTAATTCTTCACCCTGTCTTCCGTGTCGCGGCAGGCAATGGTCAGAAATGTGATCTTGTCCGTATTGGTTTTGAGCGTCGAATCGTAAAATTTCTGCATGTCGGGGTGTTCGGCGCGGCATGGTCCGCACCAGGTACCCCAAAAATCAAGCAGGAGCCATTTGCCGGTTCCGCCTTTGCTCGAAAACTTTGACTTGTCCAGCATGGAAAGCGAAATGGGAGGGGCTGCTTTGGCATTCTGATTGACATTTTCCATCCAGTATTGGGCAAAACCCGCTTCATTACCTTTTGCCTTGCTGTAAGCTGTTTTGAGCTGCGGTTTATATTCCGGTTGCTGCAATGTGATTTGTACTAAGGTCGCAAGCAGGTCGTCTTGATTGGAGGCTTGTTCAGTCAGAAATGCGAGGTAATCTTCCCGGAAAGAATCCTTACCATTTTCAAGTATTAAATGCATATCATAGAAATAGCCCGATTTATGATTATTGTCGTCGAGATCGGGGCTGTAATCGAATGCTTTTTTGAGATAGGCTTTCTTTTCAGTTAAATTATTTTCCTGTTGCGACTGAATATAATTGGCATAAGCATAAAGATATCTGAACCAGCCACGCTCCTCTGACTTGTATCGGTTGGGCGTTTCCAGTATAGGTATTTGCCCTTTTTCAAGGTGATCATAAACTATTTTGAAAAGCTTTTCAGATTGCTGTTTCAGTTCAGGTATTGCATTGATTCTGCCATAAATCATCAATGCATAACGACCGGCTCGGTTTGAATAAATATCCGTATCCGATAATTCTTCTTTGATAAATTGATCCGTCAAAGCGGCAAGTTGCACACTATTTCCAGCCGCAGTTTCAATTTTTGAATAAATGAAAAGCGGTTTGACCATGTGCACCAATACCTTACTGGTGTCTTGCATAATAGTGGCTAGCAGGATTTTATTGAAGTCGCGCAGTATGATTCCTTTTTTGATTTTCGCACTGTCCATTCCAGCAGGAAATGGGCGATCGATCACTACCTGGGCGTACGAATTGTGGACAAGGTCCTGCAACAAATTATATCCCATTTTATTGGCAGCCAGTTTTTGAATGCAAACTAATGCCGAGGCTTCATTGAGGTTTATTTGTGTAAAAGTGTTGAATCGATTGTACAGATCACCCGGCGAATCATCAGGAAGCGATTGCGCCATTGATTTGCTTGCAAAGCAATGTATAACTGCTAAAATCAGTAAAAATACTTTCAAACCGCTGTTTTTCATGGCTGTAATTTGGTTTTGAAATGAATAATATGGAGCGATTGTGTCCGCTCAAATTACGCAAATATGGAATGCATTTGTTGCAATTCCATTCATTGTTTGCACAAATCGAATTGCCATTCAAACAAAGCGGCGTCCGGTTGTGTAACAGAAGCCAAAAACGTTATCGAAGTTTGCTTTATTGATAATTGTAAAAAGCTCATCCTTCACAAACTTTCTTCACCATGACAGCCAGGCCGCTCAGCGGGGAATTCTATTCCTTTGTAATTTTCTTCTTGTCGATCTCGTTCATCATCGCACTGATTCAGTCGGTGGCATTGGTCGTTATCGGTTCGGCAATGATGGGCCTGGAATCGTTTGACTCATGGATGTGGCTTGTTCTTTTCGTGATAGCAGCCACCAATGGAGCATTGATCCGCTACCTTTGGCACCATGGCTACCGGCTGTCGGCGGTAGCATGCCTGGTTTCGACGCTGGTCGTGTTTTTCCATTACACGCTGATCCTCCACCGTGAACTGAGGGTGTTTTACCAGGAGCATTATCACGCGGTAGCTTCCGTTCTGTTCGGTACGAGTATATTATGGGGGCTGAGCCTGATATTCACCAGAGCGGGAGAGAAGCGATGGCTGCGGTTAAGCGGCATTTTCACTGTATTCATCTCGATTTTGCTGGCAGGCACATTCATCCTCTATTTTCAAGCCGGCGAAGGGGGTACCAAGCTGTTGCTGGATAAGGCGAGTCGGTGGATTTCGCTCTTCGGTGCTTTCGGGGCGGTTTGGCTGATCATTCATTTTAGGCTGGAAAACAAGCGGCTGGCGGTGGCCGGGCAGGCACCAGCGCAAACCGTGCCTGCACTCGTAAAGCTGGCCGCATTTGTAGGACTGCTGTTTCTGGGGTTCAACTTCTCGGTAGAAGCGATCAGGTACAGCATGCCTTACAAGCCCTCCGCAACCGAATTACGCCGTTCGAAGGCCATGGGGTCCTACCATTTTGTCGATAAGAGCGGCGACGTACTGCCCTATCGTCTGCTCACCCCCCTCGATTACGATTCGACCAGGCAGTACCCGCTGATCGTGTGCCTGCACCACGGGGGCGCCCATGGGAAGGATAATATGCAGCAGCTATCTGCCGATCCCGCGCCTTTTCTCATGGAATTGCCTACCCGAAGGAAGTATCCTGCGTTCCTGTTTATGCCGCAAAGCCCGAAAGGAATGGGTTTCAGCGGCGCTTATGGAAATGCGAGTGTGGATTCGCTCGTTTTCAGGACCATGCGGGAACTGATGGGCCGCCTGCCGATCGATCGCAAGCGCATTTATGTGCTGGGTATTTCCGGAGGTGGGTACGGTTCCTGGCATTTCGCCAGTATGCACCCGGAGCTATTCGCAGCGGCCATCCCCATCTGCGGCGGGGGCGACCCCCAATATGGCCCCCAACTCGTGGATGTGCCGATATGGGCCTTTCATGGCGCGCGCGACAAGCTGGCACCAGTGGCGCACTCCCGCGATATGATCACAGCTATCCGCAAGGCCGGCGGCCATCCTAAATACACCGAATACGAATTTGCAGGCCACGGGATCTGGGATAATGTGAGCAAGGAAGGCATTATGGAATGGATGTTCGCTCAGCATAAGTAACGCTGCTGTCAAGCAAGGGCATGAGGCCGCATTCGCAGGTCGCCGGTTTTGGCATTCCGCGTCAGTTTGATTTTTAAAACAATATGGTAAGCCCCTTCCTCGTCGAGGACGGCCAGGTCGTGGCCGGGGTAGAAAGCATCCAGCCGCTTCCTGACATTCACGAGGCCGATCCCGCCTGTTTGCTGCCGGGCGTCCGGCGTTTTCTGGTTGCTGATGGTCAGTGTCAATTCCTCGCCTTCCAATCCGATTTTTAGTTTTACCCATGATTTCCGGATGGTGTTATGCACGCCATGCTTAAATGCATTCTCCACGAATATGATGAGGATGAATGGAGCTATCAGCAGATCCTCGTCAGGCTGCTCAGGGAATACCAGTTCAAGTTGGAGGCGCTTTGCCGTCCGCAGCTGTTCCAGGCCGGCGTAGTCTTGAATGAATGCAAGCTCCTTATGCAGCGGCACGAGAGCGCCGTTCGTTTCATACAGCGAATAACGCATCATGGCCGAAAGCTGCTCTACGATACGGGCCGCCCTCGGATTCTCCTCCTCCGTGAGCGCGTAAATGCTGTTGAGTACATTGAAAAGAAAATGCGGGTTGATCTGGCTTTTCAGGAAATCCAGTTCCAGGCGCGTGTATTGTTTTTCTAAACGAAGGTTTCGGACCTGCCGGCGGTAGATTTCTATCAGCAGCCGTGCGGCGAGCGGGTAAAATGCCCTTTCAATGATAAACATCAGATGGAAAAAGGTAGCCGGATGGTATAACGCTTTCCAGAAGGGCATCCTGTCGAAATGGTTAAGCGAACCCGTGTAATCGTCGGGCAGGCCGAAATAGTGTTTTACGGCATAGGAAGCATAATAGTAGCAGGTGAAAAGCACGAAGTAATAGACCGCCAGCCCGGGAATGAGCACGAGCGGTTTCCGCGTGTAATGCTTCACGAGATACACAAGTATATAATACTGCACAATCACGCAAAGCGAATCCCGCAGAATCGGGCCCGCGTAGGTCAGGAATTCGAAATCCAGCGGCGCAGCCGGATAAAGGAACCATGGGATATAGGCGGAAAAAATCAGCAGGAATATCCCGACGATCAGCAGGCCGTGGAATGCCAGGCGGGTGAAACCGCGGTAACGGTTTTCGTCGGTGAGAATGGCTAGCAGGCGTTGTACCATAAGTAAATTTTTGAATACCGAACTAAAATACCCCGTTTTAGCACGGTCCGTTGCTTGGTTTCGACGAACATGGCTTGATTTTCGATGAAAACGCTGGAAGCATGTTGATCGAAAACCGGCGCCGCTTCACCGAATAAATTTAGCGGCCGCATAATCGCCGCCTATTTTCGCTGCTGAAATCAACCCTGTTCAGCAGCATATGTCAGCTATTCGCCAACCATTTTCGCATGACATTCCGGACATCGTCGCGGTAGCTGGGGCCGATGAGCAGCTCCTTGCCGGACGACAGGAAAAGCATGTTGCCTTCGGTGCACCGGATGTGCCTCAGCTGGACGATGTACGAACGGTGTATTCGTATAAAATGCTCTTTCGGGAGGATTTCGAGCAGTTTTTTGACGGTCAGGTGTGTGACGATGCTCCTGCCGGGCAGAAAGATGCGCAGGTAATCGCCCAATGCCTCCACATACTCGATGTCCGGGAACAGCACCTGTTCGAGGCGCTTGTCGGTTTTGAAATAGGCGAATCCGGCTTCGACAGGCGCGGGTTCGGGCACAGGCGCAGCTGCATTGTCGTGGGAAGCAGCCGGGAATCGCTCGCGAATGCGACCGATCGTTTTCAGAAATCGGTCGAAAGTGATGGGTTTCAGCAGGTAATCGGCCACACCAAGTTCAAAGCCGTCGAGGGCATGGCTCGGGTTTGCGGTGGTCATTACCACAAGCGGGTGCGGGGCGGGAAGGGCTTTCAAAAACTCGATACCGTTCATCTCGGGCATGTTGATATCCAGGAAAATAATATGCGGCGCCAGGGCAGGCAGTTCGGTAAATGCCACGACGGCATCATCGAAAGTACCGGTCAGTTTCAGGAAGGAAACGCGGCGGATGTACTTTTCGAGCAGTTCCTGTGCCAGCGGTTCATCCTCTATAATGGCACAGCAAAGAGTATTGGACATGTGGGATCAGATTTGTGACCGCTTGGCGGCCCGAGGTAACCGCATGAAAGTAGCAAACCTTTTTATCTAAATCAAAAACAGTTACATCATCTCATACCATGAAATTCGACCACTTACTCAAACTTTGTGTGCTCAGCCTGTTGTGTCAGGCGAACTGGGCGATCGCGCAATCCAGCGCTGAACTGTCGAAAAAACTAAGTTCCGGTTGCGGCTGCGAGGCAACGCTGGATCAGGCTATCGACAAGGTAACCCGCATCTACGCAGGGTTCGACGACAAGGTAACCGCCTCGACGCGGCCTGCGTATGAAAAGATGGTAAAAGACCTCCGGAAACGTGCGCCCAAAGCCAAAACCGAGGGCGCATGCCTGAAAATCCTGCAAGATTATGCCGCATTCTTCAAGGATAGCCACGTCTTTGTGGTTTGGCAGGGATGGAAGGCCGGTAATGCAGACGCGACACCGAAACACGCTCCGCGTAAGGAACTTGTGCAGTTCAAGCAGTTGAACGACCAGTTTCTGTACTTGAAACTCGCCGTATTCAATCAGCCGGAGGTAAACAGGATTGACAGCATTCTGCTGGCTAATAAGGAGCTTCTGGCTAAAACACCTTACCTGATTTTCGATTTGCGGGGCAATGGGGGCGGAAATGCCAGCACTTCCGACGAAATGGTCAAACTGATCTATACGAATCCGATCGTTTACCCGTCCTGGGACTACCGGTCGAGCGAAGAATATATCCGGTCGATGGAGAAGTATTTCAAATCACAGAAAGATACGTTGAATCCCTATTATGTGAGAGGACAGCTGCTTTTGAAGAAGATTAAAGAAAATCCCGGAAAGCTGGTGAGCGCTGGCGAAGACCTGCGACGGACCTACGATGTCAATCCCCAAGCTTATCCGCAGCACATTGCATTCCTGATCGACAAAGACTGTGGCAGCGCGACGGAGTTTTTCATCTACGAAGGAAAGCAGAGTAAAAAAGTGACGATTTTCGGGACCAACTCCCACGGTGTGATGGATTATGGCTCCGACCAGGATTTCAAGTTGTGCGATGGGACGTTCAGCCTGGCGACACCTTGGGGCCGTAATGGCTGGGTGAGGGAATTCCGTATCGACAATGTCGGTTTTGCACCCGACGTGCGCATTCCCGGAAACGAGCAGGACTGGCCTGCTTTTGTGCAGCAATACTATGCTAAAAGAGATAAGGCAGGGAAATGATGGTACTACATATTAGCTGAAAAGGCCGGTTCACAGCTGCGTGAACCGGCCTTTTGCATGGCAACGGTACATTATGCGCCTTGCTGCGCGGGGAAGTTGATCATCCAGTTGACACCGTACTGATCGCGGAATGCACCGAAATAGTCGCCCCAGAACTGGTCTTCCATCGGCATTTCGATGGCGCCCCCCACTGAAAGGCCGTTGAAGTACTCATCGGCTTGTTCGCGGCTGTCAGCAAAAAGGGAAATATAGTTGTTGTTGCCCACGGTGAGGGTATGGCCCATGGAAGGCATAATGTCGGAGGCCATCAGCAACTCGTCACCCACCGGCAATGAGATGTGCATGATCCTGTTTCTTTCATTCTCCGGCAGGTTTTCACTTCCCGGTGTGCTGTCCATCCTGTGAACGCTGGTGAATTCTCCGCCGAAAACGGATTTGTAAAAATTGAAGGCCTCTTCGGCAGTTCCGTCGAAGTTGAGGTAAGGATTGACTTTGGGCATAGCTAAAAGATTTAAAAAGTGAACAGACTAGATTTTAGATTGTTGACAGGTGCAAAAGTATAGCCTCGCAACGTCACGCATGCTCCCTAAAAAGGACATTCACAGGGGGTGGGTGCGCCAAATTGAAGCGCTCTTTTCGATACTTCAAAATTAAGACCTTGTGCCCGGGGCGTATGGGAGCTGGTGATGCATGGGCCCGATGGCAAAGAGTACCATAACAAGAGTATATTCAAGGAAGTTATTCCCTTCAAGAAGATTGTATACCAGCATTTTGCGCCGAGTTTTCTGGCTACCATAGAGTTTGAGGGCCGGGGAGAGCAGACGTTCCTGCGCTGGCTGCTATGCTAAGTTTATCCGTTAAAGCACAACAAACGATCATGGAGCATTCAAAAACAACTGGTTATGCGCCCGTCAACGGGCTGAAAATGTATTATGAGACCTACGGAAGCGGCGATCTGCCGCTGGTGCTCATCCACGGTGGCGGCTCGACGATCGAGACGACATTTGGCAACATTCTTCCCAAACTGGCTGCATTCAGCCCGATCATCGCCGTGGAATTGCAGGCGCACGGCCGCACGGGCGATCGCGATGCGCCCGAGTCGTTTCAGCAGGATGCTGACGATGTGGCGGCGTTACTCCGGCATTTAAAAGTGCGTAAGGCTAATGTACTCGGTTTTAGCGATGGCGGCTGTACCACCATGCAACTGGCCGGACGGCATCCGGAACTGGTTAACAGGATTGTCGTAGTGGCCTCCAACTACACCCGCGCCGGGATGATCGACGGTTTTTTTGAAATGATGGACGATGCGTCCCTCGATAATATGCCTGCCCCTTTGAAAGAACATTATCTCAAGGTAAATCCCGATCCGAAAGGCTTGCAGGCCATGTTCAATAAAGACCGCGAGCGCCGCAGGACCTTTGCAGACTGGCCGCAAAGTGATCTCACACGCATTCAGGCGCCCGCATTGATCATGACCGGCGATAAGGATGTGATCAAAACCGAGCATATTGTCGAAATCTCGAAGCTGATACCCAAGGCCCAACTCGTGGTACTCCCCGGAGTGCACGGTGCATTACTGGGAGAAATCTGTACAGCCAAAGCCGGCAGCAGGCAGCAGGAAATCACGGCTATGCTTGTCAGGGAGTTCCTGGAAGGGAACTGATCATGCCAGCACTTCGCGCACCCTTGTCCATTTGATTTCCGGATAACGGGCATTGTCGAGCGATACCAGCTTGGGCAGGCCGCTGAGCATGTTATGAAGGTATTGCATACCTTGCCAGGGCGGGAAAACCTCGTCGCGGCCGGGCGCGATGGTACGCGTAATGCGGATCATCGTGGCCAGAAACCCCAGGCTGCCGACCCGCCACAGGCCAAACTCCTTGCCATAAGCCTGGCTTGCGGCGCGCTGCAAGTCGCGGATCGTCGCCACCTCGCCCGCAACACGCAAAAATCGGGGCGCCTGCGAATCGAGCGCGGCCGCAGCGGTGAATGCGGCGGTATTGGCCATGGTCGTAAAATCCATCGGCTGGTCGGCATCGCCCCAGTAAATCACCCGGGTGAGTTTGGGCAGGATCAGCGGCGCCTCGTCTTTGAGCAGGTCGGTAAACATGCCGTTGAAAATGGAAGTCGCGTGAATGGGTGTGTTGTCGATGATCGCGGCAAACTCGCGGCGTAAATCGAGATTGCGGTTCGAGCCGTCGGGAAGCTTTGTAAAATCGATACAATAGTCCGACGGGATAAAACGCGGCACGCCTGCATTCAAAGCCGCTTTGAGCAGGTCGGATTGCGTTTCGACAATCACGTCGCGCAAACCCGACAATGCCGAAACCACGCATTGGCTATCCCGGAGCGCTTCGGTAAGCGTGACCGTATTTTTAAAATCGACCGGTATGACCACCGCGCCTGCTTTTTCCAGCGGCGCCGTCTTGGTCAGCGGCGTATCCTTGCGCACGAGCGCTTTTACATGCGTGTGCCGTGCGAGAAGTTCCCTGACGATCAATGAGCCCAGTTGCCCGGTGGCGCCGGCTACTACAATAGTTTGGTGTGTAATGTGTTGTGATACAGTCATTTGGTGTCAATTTCTTTGCATACAGGCAATGGTTTGGAATTGATTTACCTGACAGAAACAATTATGCCAAGCAACAAATAGATCCTGCCGGCTCCGGAAATTCGTGGAGTATGTAGCCTATACCAACACCGAAAAGACCGAAAGTAGCTCGCGGACATGGCCGGAGCTACAAATCGAGAATGTAGTCATGCCGCACCACATCGCCTTCGGGCACTTCCCTGAAAAAGCGGAACTGCTGCTTGGTGAGTACGTTAATGGAAGCCTCGTTTTCGGGCGCCACCAGTGCGACCAGCGATTCTACGCTGCCGCATTTCCGCGCATATGCGACGAGCGTGGCGGTGATCTCTGAAGCATAGCCTTTACCCCAGAATTCTGGCAACAATGCATAACCGATCTCCGTAAAGCCGTCCTCGAATGGGACAATTTTGCCTAGACCAACATACAAATCGGTGGCACGTTCGTAAACGGCCACAAAGCCCATGTCGCCTTGCTGGCCATCGGCGCGAAGTGACTTCTCAAATCTTTTGCGCGCACCTTCCAGGTCGAGCCCGGTACCGCTGATGTGCAGCATTACGTCCTGCTGCGACACCAGCCGGAAATAGTCTTCGAAGTGGTCGGGAGTAAATTTTTCGTAGCGTAAACGTTCTGAATAAAATTGCATTGTGAAGTGTAATATGGGATTCTTCTGTTAACAAAAACTTGACGGAAAGAATTTGGCTATTCGCCAGATTTTCGCATTTGTTGACAAATTATTGCTACGGGCCGGGCATGAAAGCGAGGCGTTCTTCGCGGCACTAACCTAATGTATAGTGTTTGGAAGGGATGCTGAGCGGGCTGTTTTTGTTTACCAAACAGGGCGGAAAACAGCCTTTTAAACTAACACGAAAACAGTAGATCATGGAAAATCAAGGCATTGTCAGAAATATAGTCAGTATCAACACGCCACCTGCACAGCCCGGCTTTCTGGGCCCCGACCACACCGCAAGGGCCGTGATTTATCATGAGTTTGAGCAAAGCGACCCGTTCATCATACTGATGGACGATTTTCTGGACAAAAAGGACGATGCACCGGTAGGCGGGCCCCACCCACACGCCGGTTTCGAGACCGTTTCGCTTTTACTTGAAGGAGAGATCGGCGATGAGATGCATAGGATGAAGCAAGGCGATTTTCAGATCATGACTGCCGGCAGCGGCATTGTGCATACCGAAACAATCGAGGGTAAATCACGCATGCGCCTGCTGCAAATGTGGCTCAACCTGCCGAAAGCCGATCGATGGGCTACACCGAGGGTTCAGGACCTGGCCTATGAAAATGCGCCGGTAGCCGAGAAGGATGGTGTTAAAACAGTACTGTATAGCGGCTCGTTTGCAGGCCTGCATTCGCCGGTTCAAAACTATGTGCCGCTCATTGTGGCTGATATCCGGCTGCAGCCAGGTGCAAAGTTCGCCGAGACGCTACCGGGCTCGTTCAATGCTTTTTTATATGTTATCGAGGGCAGTGCGAATGTCGGGGACGGTGCGCAGGCATTGGATATCCATCAGGTCGGCTGGCTGAGCCGGGGAGGAGCCGGCGAATCCAGCTTGCTGGCCATTGAGGCCGGTGCGCAAGGTGCACGAGTAGTGCTGTACGCTGCCGAGCCGCAGCATGACCAGATCGTTTCCCACGGTCCTTTCATTGCCGATCATCAGGAAGAAATCAAGGGGCTGTACAGTGATTTTCGCCACGGGAAAATGCGGCATGTATCGACATTGTCGCAGGGACAGCGGTTTAATTACTGATCCTTACCCGACGCGTTTTAACAGACGGTTAATCTTTCTTAATTTGGGGCAGATTCAAACTTAACCCCTAATGAAAGGAAAAAGATTAACCGCTTTCTTATTCGTAGTTCTGCTCGCACTTATTTTTGCCTTTGGCCAACCTTCCACGAAGGGTTCGGTGGAGCGTATTAAGGTACACGGCAAGTCGCTGGAAGGAAATCTGGAAGGTAATCCCGCCGATCCGGATGTGTCGGTCTATTTGCCGCCCAGCTACAAAAAAGAGTCGAAGCGCCGCTATCCCGTGGTGTACCTGCTGCACGGCTTTACCGATACCGATGCGCAATGGTATGGCTTTGTGAAGCACTGGATCAATCTGCCGGCTATTGTCGACAAGGTATTTGCCTCCCGGCAGGCGCAGGAGATGATCATCGTCACACCCAATGCATTGACGCGCAGCGGCGGTAGTTATTATTCCAATTCAATCACTGCCGGCAACTGGGAGGACTTCGTATCCAGGGAACTCGTGACCTATATCGATAGCCATTACCGGACGATCGCCAAAGCTGCAAGCCGTGGCCTGGCGGGGCATTCGATGGGCGGCTACGGCACGATCCGCATCGGCGAGCGTCACCCGGAAATATTTTCAAGCATTTACCTTCTGAGCCCTTGCTGCCTGGCACCGGGTAACCCACGTTCAGCTGAGGCGCTCGCCAAAATCGAGGCCGTTAAAACACCCGAAGACATTGCCAAAGCCGATTTTATGACGAAAGCAGCCCTTGCCTACGCCGCTGCCTGGTCGCCCAATCCTCTCCGGCCGCCGTTCTATACCGACGCGATTGTCGAAAACGGAAAGCTGAATCCGGCGGTTGAGATCAAATGGAATGCGAATATGCCGCTGCCCAGCATCGACCAGTACATTACCAATTTAAAACAAATGAAAGGCATTGGTTTCGACGCCGGTGACCGTGATCAGCCGATTGCTTCCAATATCAAAATCCTGCATCAGGTACTCGATAATTATAAGATCGAGCATGCCTATGAAGAGTACCAGGGCGACCATATCAACAAGATCGGCGAGCGGATCGAGACGAAAATGCTACCGTTCTTTTCAAAGCATCTGGCAGGTAAATAGCATTAGAGGGAAAAAGCATTAGGTTGTAAATCAGCCTAATGCAGGCTCGGCGCTTCGAAGTGCTGTCAGAAACGAATCGATGTCATCCGGTGAGAGCAGGATCGTCTTTTTATCCGTCGTCTTGATCAGCACAAGCTGATCCCTGCGGGTAAGGTACCAGGTCATTTTGCCGTAAACCGAGTTGTAAAACTTGCCGTAATATCCCCACAGGCCGCCCACACCGAACGTTCGGATCGTAAACTTTAAGTTTTCTTTCGGGATTCGCTCCACCAATTCGAATGTGTCACGCGGATAGCGAACATCGCTGACAGGCCGGTGAATAATCAGATCCTGGTCTGTCAGCGTGTAATTGATCGGGTGATAGATATATGCGGCCCCATAGGTGACCACCAGAATGGCTGTTGAAACAAATGCCCCGATTTTTGCTTCGTCGGAAAAGGTGAAAAATTCGAACGCTATGATGCCCACGAACAGGGCTGTCAATGCAATGGTGATGATTTTGGTAGTTCTATCGTTGGAGGCGGTAAAGTTCATGGCAGCGGACAGGAATGTTGATGACTAAATATAAGCAATCTATCCGCTTACCCGGTTACTCCACCACCAGTTTTTGCACCGCTTTCGTTTCCCCGGACGTAGCCTTCAAAACGTAAATGCCCTGTCGGAGAGAAGCGATATGCAGCATGTGGCCCGAGGATTCCAAACGATGGGTTTGCATGGAATTGCCGCCGTGGTCGAATATCTGTATATCGACCGGGTATTTCCAATTCCCTTTAAGATCGAGCTGTACCTGTTGGGAAGCCGGGTTGGGAAACAGCGTCATGCTGGTCGTTGGTTCGTTCCCGGCTTCGACTTCTTTCTTTTTGCTGGAATATGCAAATGCGATCACCTTCCCTTTAAGTTCGGGCTTGGTCAGATCTACGTTCACCAGATGCTTACCCGATGCATCAACTGCGGTGAGAATATCACCGTCTCGCCGGAGTGTCAGCGCTTTCGTATAATACCTCGTGTGTTGCGCGTGAGACGTCAACGCGCAGGTAGCCAGGAGGGAGGTTATCAGCAAAAATCGGAAGAGTTTCATAACTGTTATTCTTTTGATGGTAGATAGTGATGCGTAAATGATAGTTGCTTCTACTTGACGTCCAGAACGATGTCCCCAAACTGGAATCCGATCTTCCATTCATTGAAGGACGAATACGGGTCGACAAAGTCGGCGGTAATCACATGCGCATTGACCAGGGTTTTTCCATTGAACGATACAGAAAACCGCGGCTGGTCGAAGGGGTAGTAGATCAGGGGATCGAAAATGTTCTGCATTTTCAGCCTGAGCTTGTATTTGCCTTCCGGCTTCATTTCGGCAACCATCAGCACGCCGGAGTTTTCGGAGTCCACATCCAACTGAGTGACCGGATTGCTATTTGCACTTGCATCCACCAGACCGAGCAAAGTTCCATCGGGGGCGATCAATTGGATTCCGATCACGTAGTTGGACGTACCGTATGCCGGCGGAAATACCGTGCCGTCGGGATCGTTGCGAAATGCGGTGAGCTCTATGTTGAAATTGACGAGCTTGGGTGGCTGGGGTTGGTTCGAACCGCCCACCCCCGACGCGGAAAAGACATTCTCCGGCAGTACGATGCCCGCACACGTCGAAGAATTTTTAACCGACACTGCGTATTTTTTGCCATTGGTGAGTGTACCGGCAGGAACCACCATGGAGGTAGCAGTGGTAGGCTTGTTGTTGAACGCGGGTAGGGGCACACCCGTCATGGCGTCTTTGAGTGTGACCAGATAATTGCTTCCCGGATCGAACCAGAAGCTGCTGTTCCATTTTACACTGAAATCTTTGACAGGGTCTATAACCCCAGCCAAATCTACCGGAAAAAGAACCTCAGGCTGGTCTGGGCATATTTTGTAGTCGAAGGGTGGTGATAAGGCTGATTTGGCACCCAATCCATTGACGGCCAGCACAGCAACTTTCACTCCGTTCTTGTCATCGAAAGAGAGCGGGTCTTTCACCAATTGATCGAAAACCTTTCCCTGGGTTATAAAAATGGAAGTGAGCCCGGAAGTTTTTTCTGTAAAATATACTTCGAAATGATCTACGAGGTTCAGATTGACGGTTCCGCCTTGCCATTCAAAAACTTGCAGGAAAGATTTGAATGCGAAAGCTGTCCCGTTCAATGGGCCTTTCATCAAAGGAGTACCCAGATTTTTGTCGGTTTTGATGCGCCATAGCTTATCGCAGAGGCCGAATGATGCACCTAGTTGGGGTAACACACGAACAAACAAGTTCGTTTGATCGGGTACTGCGGGCAGGCTGACTTCGAAGGTTGATAGATTCCCGGCGACAGTCTGCGTTCGGATGACGTTTGCGAATGCATCGTCTTCCGCGATCTGAATGATGTAATGACTGGCGCCCGGAAAAGGATACCACCCAACTGTGACGCCAAGACTGCTGACAGGCGTAGCAGGATCGCCCTGCTTTTGGTTCAAGCCTTGAAGGACCGAAGTTCTGGGAGTCATCACATGAATAGTCTCCGTCTTCGACCAGGCCCCGACGTTGTCTGTCAGGTTAGGGGCGTTTAATCTTTCCGCTTTGACACGTGTATAGTACGGTTTTGTAGGTTCCAGCATGGCATTGATAGTACCGGACTCCAGGAAATTTCCGCTAAAAGGTGCATCGCCGGTGAAGACCGTTTTCGTGAAACCCTCGTCTTCGGCGACTTCGAAGGAGTATTTATGTGCATTGGTTACAGATTTCCATTCGATTTCCGGGTCGTTCCACGGGTTGACCGTCCAGCTGTCACCGGGTACTGCGTGCCAGAATTTGGCTTCCTTATCGTCAAGGATAAATGCATGTGCAGGCCCATATTGCTGAAAAAGCACACAGAGTGGATTATACCCTTTACAGAAATTCGCGCCCGCCTTCGTGATGCGCGCTCGTGCATATACGCGGGATCCCGGATGGTAGTAACCCGTCGCGTATCCCGAATAGGCACTGCCGCCTCCCGGCTTGATCACGACGGAAAAGTTTTTGATCGGCACATTCTGGACATTTTCGGTGAATGCAGCGTTGGTCGCCATCTGCACTTCCCATTCGTCCACAGGCAAGCCTTCCCATGTCACATTCACATTCGCCCCGGGCCAGGGTTCTACCCCGGTCGCTCCATGAGCAGGCGACATGGAAAATGGTCCCAGATTATTTTCGCAAATTCCTACCGCACACCAAGCGTTCATAACGGCGAGGTATTCAGTGGAGTGGAGGCCGTATAGTTGCTGCGCAGCTTTGAGCGTACATTCTTTAAGACTTTGGAAATTAGATTTCCAGTCGAGAAAATCAAGAGATTTCCAAACGATCTGCGCAGCCTTATTGACTCCAATACCATTGAAATTGTAAGAGTACCCTAGATCATTCGTTTCCGTCCCTGTTGTTCCTGCGGCAAGCAGATAATACCAATGGTCGATGACGGTTGCATTTTGATGGACCAGGTAGTTGCCATCTTCCGAGCATACATTAGTATAAAAATCTCCAAAATAGGTATCCGGTTGTTGAATGGCGTTGGGATTGACAAACGGTCGTCCCGGATAAAGGAATCCTTGTGACCACGTCCACTGGTAAAGTGCTGGAGAGTTTTGTTCGTATTCATTCAGCACATACAGTCCGATGATATCTCCCAAAGCTTCTTCCAGAATTTTTCTTTCACTGCATGGATCGAACCCGGCAGCAGTTGCGCTCCCAATTTTAAAATCAATGATGGCATGGATGAGTTCGTGACAGACTGCATCAATTTTTGATATTTTTTCAATTTCGGTGCCATCGGAAAGAAAATAGAATTCGTTCTCAACTGGACCATACTTAACGGAGGCGGAGAATTGCGGTTTAGCAGGTCCTTCGATATTCCAGACAATTGGCATCCCGTTAACAGCCTTGTTGTCGATGCCTAACCAGCCAAATTTGTCCTTCATTACTTTTAGCGAGACCTCCGTACCAAACAACAGCGTCGCCGCTTCGACGCAAAATTTATCCGCAAACAGACCATCGTTAAAAAAACCGTCAAATGGCGGATAGTTAATAAATGGTATTTCCTCAAAAAGATCATTGATAATGCGGACTTTGACAGACGGAAGATCATTTTCTGGTAACACTTCGAGCCGTCGTCTGATAATTGTTCCACCGGGATCTTCCGAGTATTCTATTACCCTTAGCGGTTGATCATAATCATAGTGCCAGGTAAGCACATCCTGAGTAACGTTTTTCTCATTATAACTGCCCTGGCTGCGGACGCTTTGAGGGAATGCCAGAAGACAGAGTGAAAAGCAGATAAGCAGCAGTAGTTTTCTCTCCATAATGCGTGTAAGTTTTTTGTACTAAATACATATTGCAAATAGCCCGAAAAAATGGCGCATTACTTTCATTTTGGGGGTAGTTAAGAACCAGTCTGATGATACATTTAACTAGTTGTTTACAAGAGTAGAATCAGATTAGCACGCAGGCTAATCAATCGCTCGCCGGTTGAAAAGTGGGAATAGGAATGACGGGTAACAAACGACCTTTTTCATGAAATCATCCGTCAGAGGCACCCTATGAAAAAGCACAAAATCCCCATTGGTGATAATATACGTCTGGTGCGCAACCGGCTGGGTTACTCACAGGAATACGTGGCCGGGCGACTCGGTATTTCCAAGCAACGCTACCGGCAACTGGAAAATGAAGAACAGGATTCCATCACCATGGGTCGGCTTTCGGAGATCGCGGTGGTGCTCGAAACGGACATTGAAACGCTGGTGAGCCTGCACAAGGTGAAATTTTCGAAACCGGAATTGCAGCAAGGCGATAATCAGGTGCTGCATCAGCTCATCCAAACACAACAGGAGCTGATCATCGCCCTGAAAGGGAAGACCAGCTCCGAGTGACGGCTAGCGTGGGATATTTATTCGCTCCGAAGGCTTTTTACGGGATTGAGCAGCGCCGCGCGTATCGCCTGATAGCTCACGGTCGCCAGGGAAACCACGGTGGCCAGTATGCCGGATACCGCAAATATCCACCACTGGATGCCGATGCGGTACTCGAAATCGTTCAGCCACAAGTTCATCACGTACCAGGCCACCGGTACCGCGATGACGATCGAAATGATGACCAGCGCCATGAATTCGCCGGAGAGCAATGCGGCTATGCTCATCACGGAAGCGCCGAGTACCTTGCGCACGCCGATTTCTTTCACCCGGTTTTCGGCCATGTAGGCGGCCAGGCCGAACAGACCAAGGCATGAGATGAAGATCGTGAGGCCCGCAAAAATGCCCGTAAGCTTGGCTACCCGCCGGGTATCTTCAAATTTCAGGGCGTAATCCTCGTCCACAAAATGGTATTCGAACGGATATTCCGGGTTGTAGCGCCGGAAAATCGCTTCCACTTCCGGCATCAGGTCGGCGGCCGGTTTATCGGCGCTGAGTTTCATATGGATGACATTGAAATAGCTTTGCGCACCCTCGATGATGAGCGGTCCCTGGCTATCGTAAGGTGACCGGATCACGAAATCCTTCACCACCCCCACCACCGTGTAGGAGAGCTCATTGTCTTTGATAATTTGCCCGACAGGATCTTTGAATCTCATGACTTTGGCCGCGGTCTCGTTGAGCAGCACGGCCGCTGAGTCGGATGGAAACCTGGTAAGGTCCATGTCACGGCCCCGGATCAGTTGCAGGCCGGCGGTTTTGACGAGTCCTTCGTCCTCGGTGAAAATATCGAAATCAATCTTTTCGCCCATGTTTTTGCCCTTCCATTCGATACCCCAGGTATCGCTGGAAACGCTGCTCAGCGGCGAAGAGGTTTTCGTTACGGCCGTGGCAATGCCGGCATCCAGCAGTTCCCGTTTGATCTGCGCATAATGTTTGCCCAAATCGCCGGTGATCCAGTGGTAAACTACCTGCCCGCGGTCGTAGCCCGGGTCGCGGTTCTGCGCGTGACGGATCTGCTCTACCACAATGAGCGTGGAGATGATCAATACAATGGCAAAGCTGAATTGCACCACAACCAGCACTTTCCGGGGACTTACCGCGGAATTCGTTCGCTTGAATGCACCTTTAAGGACGCTGATGGGCTTGAATGACGACAGGTAAAATGCGGGGTAACTTCCTGCGACAATGCCCGTGAAGAGGATAAATGCAGCGGCAGCTACCCAAAACTTCGGCTGGCTTACCGGTACTGACAACTCTTTGCCTACCAGGGCGTTAAAAGCCGGTAGCATGAG
Organism: Dyadobacter sp. 50-39; assembly: GCA_001898145.1. GTDB lineage: Bacteria > Bacteroidota > Bacteroidia > Cytophagales > Spirosomataceae > Dyadobacter. The sequence continues at coordinate 53,148 of MKSR01000048.1, read as the reverse complement.
GTATACCGCAGTCAGCGCGATAATGCCGCCGATCAGCGCGATCAGGATCGACTCGCCCAGGAACTGCCCTACAAGCAACCCTTTATTCGCACCGGCTGTTTTGCGGATACCCACTTCCTTGGCCCGTTTTTCACTGCGTGCGGTGCTGAGGTTCATGAAATTGATGCAGGCTATCAGCAGGATGAACGCCGCGATAATGCCGAACAGCCGCACGATCGCGATCCTTCCGCCCACCACCTTGCCGTTCTCAAAATTGGAATACAAATGCCATTGGGTGATCGGGTGGAGGAAAACCTCGTGTTCTTCTGTCTTGTTGGAGTGCCGGATCGTAATATCCTTGATTTTTCCCGCAAATGCCTCTGTATCGGTGCCCGGTTTCAGTTGGACGTAGGTGTTTACGGTATTGAATGTCCAGCCATCGGTCGAAGAGCCGATCTTTTTCAGGTATTCGATAGGAAGAATGTATTCAAACCGGAATGCGGTGTTCGGCGGCAGGTTCTGCATGACGCCCGTAATCGTAAAATTATCTTTATCGATGGCTATCACTTTGCCCAGCACATCCTCCGTGCCGAACATTTTGACCGCCATCTTTTGCGTCACTACCATGGAGCTTACGGAACTGAGCGCTGTCTGCGGGTTGCCTTGCAGGAGCGGGAAATCGAACATGCTCAGGAAAGCCGGATCGGTCACAAGCGCTTCGCTGGATATTTTCTTGTCACCTGCCCGCGTGACAAACCAACGCGAGTAGTTGCGTGAAATGTTGCTGACTTCCGGGTATTCGGCTTTCAGGGTCGGGCCGAGTACTTCCGGGGTGGAGTTCCAGCATTGCAGCTTACCATCGAACGTGCCGCGGTTCCAGGCCTCGTACAGGTAGTCCTTTTGCTTGTGAAAGCGATCGTAACTGATTTCATTGTACATCCAGAAAATGATAAGCAGCGCGCTCGCCATCCCGACGGACAGCCCCAGTATATTGATCGCCGAAAAGCCCTTGTTCCGCAGCAGGTTTCGGATTGCGATTTTGAGATAGTTTTTTAGCATTTTGTTGTTCTTCCTGACAGATCCGGAATTTTTGATTCAAATAGTCTGCCAGACTGTTAACGCATTACTAGTCAACGGTTTTTGAAATCCATCACATAGTATAATTGTCCGGTAACGAACAATGCACGTTCACAGCGGGACGCCCCGGGGTACTGGTGTTATGGTTTCATTAAAAATAATCCTGCACCCGGTGACGGTGCAGGATTAGTGCAATGCGTTCATTATCTTCGTAATGCAAATCCGAAGAAGAAAATGCTGACTAAGATTTTACTGTTTGTGCTGCTGGTTGTGACCAACATTTCCCTCTACTATTTTGTAGTCATTCTCGAACCCCAGGTGGACTACCGGGCCGTTTTCATCGTCGTCCGCGCTATGCTTGTCACAAGCGTGCTCATGCAGGTGCTCACCGCCACGGGCTTTATGAAGGAAGAAAAGCTGTGGTGACCGGTTATTGGTATAGTTCAAATTCCATGATCGCCATCGCGCCGCCCGGATCGCCTTGTTTTTCCGGTTTGAGCGACCTGATCCTGAAATAGCGGGCGTCGATCGCATCGAATTTCAGGTCAATATTCCGGTCCGAATTGTTTCCCTTATGCAGCAAGGTTGTCCAGGTCTTGTTGTCGGGGGAAGCCATTACCAGAAAATCGGTCGAGAAGCCTTTTTGAGCAAAAGTAATCTTGGCGCGCCTGATGCCTTTTTCGACTTTGGTCAGGTCTAGCAGGAATGTCCAGGGATATTGCCCGCCCGCCATCGCCATCGTGGAAAGATCGCCGTCCACACCGTTTTCAGCGTAATAGATCTGGCTGGATGGGCCAAGTACCGCGTCGTTATTGGCCCGTAAAAAAGCAGGTTTACCAAGGGCAATGTTCACTTCTGCACCTTGCTTGCCTGTTTTTTCGTATTTCAAACCCAGCAGCTGGCCGATTTTATCATCGATAACAGGCCGCTTTGCGCCCTGCGGGCTCAGGATGTTATATTCCACAATGCGGTAACCGTCGGTGGCGGGTGTGTTTTTGAAATCTTCGGGAGCGAACTGGTCACGCCCGTTTTCCTGCATGCTGATCGTGTACGACTTCCCGGCATCCAGCGTCAGCGGCGGAATCGGGGCATATTGGTAGCCATCGTCGGAAACGGGCAATGCGCTCGTATTCAATGAGGCTGTAAGCACCGGATAATCGTCCTCGTAGCGTTTGATGATGATGGCATGCCTGCCGCTGTTTCCTTCGAAATACTTACGGCCTACGTCCGTGAGCCGGATGGGTGCAGGTCCTACGGTAATGCGCATTCCCCGGTAATAGCCATTCGGCTCGGTTTTTCCTCCCGACGATCTGCTGGCCAAAGCGGCGGGTGCCGCAGCACGCGCGTTTGCCGCTGTCCTGCCCGAACTGGCAAGAATAGTGAAAGTCTGATCCATTACTTTGCTGGCAGGTTTGCCAGGCTTGACGGAAATGGCCTGAACCCTGCTGGTTTTACTGATTGGGATTGGCGCCTTATACAATGGGGAAGCCGTAGTCGGTCGGGAGCCGTCGACGGTGTAATATATTTTGGAACCGGCTGGTGCGCTCAGTGTCAGGCGCTGGCCGCCCTGGTAGTCGATCGTATCGGAAAGTGAGGCGCGTGGTGTCTCGCTCCATCCCTGATTTTTCTTTACAAAACGGGCAATCTGTTTCAGTTCGTCCTTATAAATATCCGGCAGAATATCCCCATTGGCAGGTACGGGGTAGCTCAACGTGTAGGTAGCGCCTGCGTCCCAGTTTTTTCTGATATTCTTGATCATCATGTCCACGGGTTTGGCCGACCTCAGTTTGGGATCTTCGCGCCACGACCAGGTGTTGTCCAGCAGGTTGACAACCTCTACGGCCAGTCTTTTCCTGACCGTGGTGGGTTTCGCTACTTCGAGGGCCGTTTCGTTCGGAGAAGTACCCCCTTCGTATACCACTACGTCGGTGTTCGGATATTGGAGTACGGTCCCTCCGTTGTATATACCTGTATTGTTGGAAAAAATGAGTTTGGGATTGTTGGCGCGCATGATCGGAATCATCTTGTTCCAGGGAAACCAGTTATAGTCGAACTTGTAGAGTTCTGTGGCGGAGGTCATATCGATCCATAGGCCATCCACGCCCATCAGCACGAGCTCCCTGATAAGGCCCTGGTTCAGCGTGCCGTAAGTGCCGTCCAGGCCGGTATCGACCACGTCTTTATTCCAGGCTTTATCCGGGGCAAAGTAGGCGATGAATTTGATCCCTTTCCGGTGGCAGGCATCGAGCAGTTCTTTCACCAGGTTCCGCTGCGTTTTCAATTCCAGCTTGCTCGGTGTGGTGGAAGGCCATAGGCGGACGCCGTCGCCCGCATTGATCGTCACGGTCAGGACCTTGCCGCCCAGGTCGACGACGGTCTGTGCCCACTCGTCGGCATTAAACTTCGTGATTCTTTTTTCAAATTGTGCGATCCCGTCCTTTCCTTTGAGCGAAGGCTGCGTGAACACGCCCCATTGAATAAAAAAGCCGAATTTGGCGTCTGCGAACCATTTGGAGCGGTAAGGGGCGGCTTCGAAAGTGAGCGATTTGGTGGCAGTGGCACCTTTCGCATCGGTCACCTTTGCGGTAAACGCGTAGTTCCCCTCCTTGCTCGCCATTCCTCGGACCTTCCCGTTTTTATCCAGTTTCAATCCTGCGGGCAACGTGCCCTTCGCCACAGACCAGCTGTAAGGCGCCGTTCCGCCGTCGGCGGTCAGCTGAAAGAATGGAGACGGCCCGGCTTCGGTCCACGATTGGTATATGATATTGTCGACAAATGCGGGATAAATCGACGTTTTGGGGTATTTTTGATATTCACTTGACGATGTGGTGGTGATGCGGAGCCCGTTGTTTTGCCCGAGAACCGGTAGCTGGATTGTGAAGAATACCAGCAAAACACCGCCAACCAATTCCGTAATTTTTTTCATAGCATCAAGGTTGTTTCGGCAAAAGTGGTTAGAAATACTGTGCCAAATAGCTGCCAGCAGACCAAATTAACTAACGGCTCGCCCAGGCGGGCTTGCGGAAGCGAAACTAGGTGCTTCAGGCAAACAACCTACATAGGGTGAGGCACTAAAAACAAATTGACAGAAATCAGTTGTATAATAATGTACATACATATATACATATGAGCTATATTTAAGTGAAATTTAGGACAACGGATGAAGAAGACCATTCTGATTTGGGGAATTGCCGCCTTATGGTGCTCCGGACGCGCATGCGGGCAGGTACGTACGCCCGTACGCGAGGTTCATGAACGCGAATTTACAGCATCACCCGCACCGGAATGGTCAGATCTGTTCGTGAGGAAATCGGGCTGGCTGGGCGGGGACGGCATTTTCTCGATCCCTTTTTCGGGACGCGACGCAGGGCAGCAGGACAGCATATTGTTCCTTTTCAGCGATACGGTACTGGGAGAAATCGAGGGTTCGGCGCTGAAATCCGGATTTTCAATGGTAAACAATTCGGTAGCATTGTTGAAGGGCAAAACGCCCGATCCGGCAAACATCACATTCAGGATGGCAGGAGCGGAAAATGCATACCGGGCATTGTTTGTGCCGGAAACGGACAAGCCTGAGAAGGATACTTATTTCTGGCTGGGCGACGGATTCGTGAATCCCGGCGTCGGCAAAGACCTGTTTATTTTTGCTTATCAGATTACCAATACACACGATAATTCGGCATTCCCGTTCAGGGAAACGGGCAATGCGTTGATCAGGGTGCCGACCGGCAGCCGGTTTCCCTATCCAGACCAGCAACAGTTTGCACTGCCATTCAACGATTACACAACCGGCGAAGAGACGACCTCGTTCGGCGCTGGCGTATTCAGCAGTAGTAAGCCGGATGGGGAGGTATCCGGCGACGGTTTCGTTTACATCTACGGGGTCAGGGGACCAGCTAAAAGCCTGGTTGCGGCGAGAATAAAGCCCGCGCAGATTACCGCGTTTGAGAAATGGGAGTTCCGCGGTGCCCACGGATGGACCAGCAATATCCGCGGAGCGGCGGCATTGAGCGATTCCGTTTCGAATGAGCTGAGTGTAAGCATGCTCGCACCGGGAAAGTATGCATTGGTATACCAATTGGGCAGTATTTTTCCCGAGATATGTATGCAGGTAGGGCCAACACCCTACGGGCCGTTCGGGCCGAGGATCGTATTGTATAAAACGTCGGCGGATATCGACGACCCGGACCTTTTTACCTACAATGCCAAAGCCCATCCCGCATTGTCCGAGCCGGGCGAATTACTTATTTCCTACAATGTGAACACTTTCAGGTTTCTTGAAGTTTTGCCCCAAAAACCCAACCTCTATCGTCCGCGCTTTGTGCGGATCAGATTTAATCAAAGCTCCAAATCGAAATAAAAATGCCTTCGAATTACGACAAGTTTCCTTTTATAGAAGTAAGCAAATCATCCGAAGCTTGCCTGGTGGGCTGGGATGGTATTTTTCGGGAGATCATCCGCTTCGTCGAAACCGGTAACCGGGCGAAATATGTAGTCTGTATCGATCTGTATCATGGAGTAGATGCGGAACCGGTGCAGGAGGCGATCCGCCGATACGCAGGAACAGCCGAGGCGATACACACCCATGTCGCGCTGAAAAGTGCGGCGGAAATCGGCGCGATGGTGTACCCTTTTGTGACGGACGACCAGGTCTTCGGCAAAATGAACGACCTGGAAATGGATGACTTTTTTGAAACGGAGAAGCTGGACCGGGTACGTCAACAGATACTGGGCGTCGCGCATGGGACCGTGATTGTTTATGGTGAAGGGGCCGCGCTTTTTGCGGATGCCGATCTGCTTGTTTACGTCGACCTGGCACGATGGGAAATCCAGAAACGCATGAAGCGGGGGATGGTCGCTAACTTCGGAATGGATAATGCGGAAGAGATTTTTGCATTGAAATACAAGCAGGGATATTTCCTGGATTGGCGCGTTTTCGACCGCCATAAGCTCCGTTTTTTTGATAAAATAGACTTTTTCGTCGACGCTGGTGCAGCCGATGAACCCAAAATGGTCGGCGCGGCGATTTATCACCGGGGGCTGGACAAAGCCGTGAACAGGCCCTTCCGCGTCGTGCCGTTCTTCGATCCGGGGCCGTGGGGAGGCCAGTGGCTGAAAGAAGTGGCCGACCTCGACCGGGGCGAAGTTAACTATGCCTGGGGCTTTGACTGTGTTCCGGAGGAAAATAGCCTGCTTTTTAAATTTGGTGAACACATTTTTGAGCTGCCCGCGATCAACCTCGTGCTCACCCGCCCGCAGAAACTGCTCGGAGAGAATATTTACCGCCGGTTCGGCGCCGAATTCCCAATTCGTTTCGACTTTCTTGATACTATGGACGGTGGGAACCTGAGCTTGCAGGTGCATCCCACGCGCCAATACATCAAGGAGCATTTTGGAATGGACTACACGCAGGATGAAAGCTATTACTTTCTCGAAGCGGGCGACGACGCCTGCGTATACCTGGGTACGCGCAGGAATGTGCGGGGCGCCGATATGATAGCCGACCTGGAAAAGGCCCAGAGCGGATTGGAGGATTTCGATGCCGAAAAATACGTGAATAAGCTGGCGGTCCGGAAGCACGACCACATTCTGATCCCCGCCGGAACGATCCACTGCTCGGGGAAGAATGCGGTAGTACTCGAAATTTCAGCTACCCCTTACATTTTTACATTCAAATTGTGGGACTGGGGCCGGCTGGGACTCGACGGAAAACCAAGGCCGATTAACATCGAGCATGGCAAAAACGTCATCGATTGGGGCCGGGACGAGGATTGGGTGAAGGCACACCTGTTCAATCATGTGACGGAAATTTCCGTAAACGGCCATTCCAGGGAAGAGTCGACAGGGCTGTTCAATACCCAGTTTATCGAAACCCGGCGGCATTGGTTCGACAGGAAAGTAACGCATCATACCCATGGTAACCTGAATGTCGTCAATCTGGTGGAAGGCGATGAGGCTGTGGTGGAGAGCCCGGAGGGACTTTTCGAGCCCTATGTGATCCATTATGCGGAAACATTTATCGTTCCGGCGAATGTGCCGTCGTACACGATAACGCCATCGGGAAAAAGTGCGGGACAAAAGTGCGCCACGCTGAAAGCATATGTCAGAAGGTAAGGCAGGGCCTACTTGGCTGATGGGGACAATGGCATGAGCGACAGACGTGCGTGTTTTTTGCTATTTTTGCTTTTGTCTATCTGCAATCCGTCAATATGAAATTTAGTATCGATCACAAGAGTCCGGTTCCTTTGCACATTCAGGCGGAGAACCTTTTGCGCACCATGATCAGCTCCCCGGAACACCTGGACGGGAAATTCCTGCCCAATGAGGTGGAACTGGCCAAGCGACTGGCCATCTCCCGCTCCACATTACGGCAGGCGCTCAACAAGCTGGTTTATGAGGGCCTGCTCATCCGGAAAAAAGGGGTCGGTACGAAAGTGACGGAGCCGGTAATCAGTTCTAAATCAAAGAACTGGCTCAGTTTCACGCAGGAGATGAATGCGCGGGGGATTATCGTCAAAAATTTCGAACTGCATGTGACCTGGGTGACGCCTGACGAGAAGATAGCCAACTTTTTCGATATCGGTACGGACAAGAAAGTGCTGAAATTGGAGCGGCTGCGCGGCAAGGCGGAAGGGCCGTTCGTCTATTTTATCTCCTATTTCCATCCCAGGGTGGGACTTACCGGTGAAGAAGATTTCAAACGGCCTTTGTACGACATTCTCGAAAAGGACCATATGGTAATCGCAACCTTGTCGAAAGAGGAGGTAAGCGCAATCGCCGCCGATAAATTCACGGCCGCCAAGCTGGAAGTGGAACCGGGAAGCCCCATTCTTTTCAGGAAACGTTTCGTGTTCGATCAGGGTGAGCGGCCCATTGAGTACAATATCGGCTACTACCGCGCCGACAGCTTCGTATACACGGTAGAGAGCGTGAGAGAGTAAGATTTCGCTATCAATAATTACTGCATCAGGTCCGGATATGTCCGTACCTGATTTTTTTTATACGCCTTAATAGCCCGCCTACGGCGGCCGGCCAGACATACCTGGAAGGCGGCTTGCCTTGTGACATCCTGTTTACTTATAAAATTCATACAAAATCACTGAATTATTATTTCGCTTAATACTTGTATGTTCGATTATATGTTTATATGTTTGTACATATTAAAAGTGTGATTGCTGATTGTGCCTTGCCCGAATAACGCGAGCCTTGCTCCGGTGACTATCGTATTGTCTTTGGTTTGCCAACTGTGCGCAGCAGGAAGAAATAGTCGCCAAAAATCGGGGAGATTACGGCGCAAAGGCCAGCACTAGTCCATGCGACGGAGCTGACGTTTATATTTAACCGTTACATTATTTCATCAGCAAACAAGGAATTTGCCATTAATCGCCTGCCGGCATCATGCTGGCGGGGAGATGCTTTTTAAATAAACTATTCCTTTCCTTTTTCCTTTTTATGAAACCAAAACTACTGACTGAAAATGGGCACGGCGCGTCGTGTACCTTATTGGGGATTGCGTTGATGGGGTTTCTTGCTTCCGCTGCGTGGGCCAATGCCGGCCCGCTCAGTCGTGCTCCCGGCGTGACGCATACAGCACACCGGGTCCGTGCGGAGCAAGCTGTGTCCGGGAAAATCACCGATGAGAACAATGCGGGAATACCGGGCGTCAATGTGCTCGAAAAAGGGACCAACAATGGTGTGGTGTCTGATCAGGACGGGAACTACTCGATCCGCGTAAGGGACGAAAACAGCGTGCTGGTGTTTTCCTACATAGGCTACCTGAGCAAGGAAGTAAAGGTCGGATCGCAGTCGGCCATACAGGTAAAAATGGACGTGTCACCACAGGAACTAAATGACGTCGTGGTGGTAGGCTATGGCACCCAGAAGCGGTCCGAGCTGACGAATGCCGTAGTACAGACCACCGGCGCGGAGATCAAGAAATCGTCGGCGGCATCGCTGTCCAACTCGCTTGCGGGGCGTATGGCGGGTGTGTATGTGACGCAAAGGAGCGCTGCGCCCGGTTTTGACGACGCGCAAATACTTGTAAGGGGCGCCAGTACTTACCGCAATACCTCGGCCCTGATCGTCATCGACGGGGTGGCTAATGCGGACCCCGACGGCCTGAACCGGTTGGATCCCAATGATATAGAGTCAATTTCAGTGTTGAAAGACGCTTCCGCGGCGATTTACGGTGCGCAGTCTGCGGGCGGGGTTATTCTTGTAACTACCAAAAGAGGAACAACCGGTAAGCCGACGTTCGATTTTTCCACGACGCAGGCGTGGCAGTCACCCACGATGAAAGTGAAATCGGCGGACGCGTTTCAGTATATGCAGGTACTCAATGACAGAAGGGCGCTGGAAGGCACACCGCCGGATTTCCCCGATGCATTGGTGGATGCATTTCGCACCGGAAAAAGGAGACCTGAAAACTGGTGGGACGCATTGATCGGGCCGCCGGTGCACCAAACACGCTACTCGCTCACGATGCGGGGAGGGACCGAAAGGGTGAGGTATTTCTTATCGCTCGGTACAGCCTCACAGGGCGGGATCCTTCGCGGCGATAACAAATCCAAGCTGAGACAATACAATGTAAGAAGCAACATCGATGTGAGCGTTACGAAAGATTTCGAGGTAGGGCTCGACATTTCCGTCCGTGAAAAATACACCCAGACACCCCAGGGCGGGCCAGGCGGCGAAGTGGGTTCGCTCGCGAGCACGAGCCCGCTGCAAGAGGCCTATATCGGCGGCGATTACCGCTATCCGGGAGAAGGATGGTCGCATTTGAACCCCGCCGCACGTTTGCAAAGCCCCGGTTACCGCAAGTACCGGGCCGACGTAGCCAGCGGTACGCTGCGTGCCAAATACAGCATTCCATTTGTAAAGGGACTGGTGCTCGATGGTTACCTGTCGCTCGTCAAAACGATTAACTACGACAAGCAATTCAACTACGTATGGCCATATTATGAACGCGCCCCGGACGGGACCATCGTGAAAAAGCAATCCAGAACGGTGGAAGACATCGGCCTGCGCGAGGATTTCAGGCAAAGCCTCCGGACCACCGGAAACGTGAAACTCTCATACAGCAATACAATTGCCAAAGACCACAAAATCAATGCATTCGTAGCTTATGAGCAGATGAGTTACAGCGACAACCTGTTCTGGGCCCAGCGCCTTGGTTATGATTCGCCGCTCATCGATCAGCTCTTTGCAGGAAGTACCAACCGGGCAAACTGGAATAACGACGGTACCGCCACTGAATCGGGCCGGCAAAACTTTTTCGGTCGTGTAAGCTATGACTTCCGGGAGAAATATCTTTTCGGGTTCAGCGCGAGATACGACGGTTCGCCGATCTTCCCGAAAGAAACCCGCTTTGGGTTTTTTCCGCAGGTTTCGGCCGGCTGGGTGATCAGCAATGAAGCATTTATTCCCAAGAGTGTCATCAGCAACCTGAAATTGAGGGCGTCATGGGGGCGTCTTGGGAACGACCGGGTGAGCCCGTTCCAGTACATTGCCGCGTACGGATACGACGCCGGATGGGTAGTGAATGGTGTGGATGCGCGGGGTATCGCGGTGAAGTCGACGCCGAACCCGAATATCACCTGGGAGGTGAGCGAAAAGACCGACCTGGGCCTGGAAGCCGCGTTTTTGGATAACCGCCTTACTTTTGAACTGGACGTTTTCAAAAACAAAACCTCCAATATCCTTGGGAGAAGGCAAGCGTCCATCCCAGGCTACACGGGGCTGATCCTGCCGGACGAGAACATTGGTAAGATGAATAGCCAGGGCATCGAATTACAGGCAGGCTACCGCCATAACTTCTCAAACCTGACCCTGCGGGTGAACGGTAACATCTCCTACAACAAAAACGAGATCGTCTATTTCGATGAAACACCCCAGGCCGAGCAGTACCAGAAGCTGGAAGGTGAGCCTTTCGGATCGCGGCTGGTGTACAAGGCCATCGGCATTTACCGTACGCAGCAAGACCTCGACAATAGCGTAAAATACCCCGGCGCGATGCTGGGAGGATTGATCTTCGCCGATCTGAACAACGACGGCAAGATCGACAGCAACGACCGCTACATGTTCAATACCACCAACAATACCGACCCCGCCACCAACATCACGACCATTTTCCCCAGCACGCAATACGGTTTGAGCATCGGGTTGAACTACCGTGATTTCGATCTGACGGCGTTGCTGCAAGGACAAAGCGGTGCGAAGTTCCGCCTGAGCAACTCATTCAACTCCGGCGCGGGCGGCAATGGCCTGGAATATGTGGCGCTGAACAGCTATTCCAAAGACAATATCAATGCGGAACTGCCCATGATCGCACCCACAGGGGTAGCGGCGTCGGATGCCGACTTCTATTACCACACCGCAACCTGGATGCGTATGAAAAACATCCAGCTGGGCTATACACTTCCCAAAAGCCTGCTTTCAAAGGCGAAAGTGAGCGCGCTGCGGGTCTATGTCTCCGGCGACAATGCATTCATGATTTTCAATTCGCTTAAAAAATTCGGTAATGGTGACCCTGAATTCCTGAGCGGGAATGGCGGTGCTTATCCCAATATGAAGACGCTGAGCTTCGGAGTCAATCTTACCTTCTAATCAGAGAACCTATGAAATATTTAGTGATAAAAAATCATGTCATGAAGCGGGCGTTCACGCTGTCGGTGATAGGCATGATTGCTGCGGCTACTTCATGTAATGTGCTGGATAAGAAGCCGCTGGATGCGATTTCGGATGATGCGGTGTTCAACGATGCCGTTTTTCTCCAAAATTACGTGTACAACGTCTATAACGGGATCAAGCCGCCCTGGGCACCCGGAACCGGCGGGTACGATGCGTTGACGGATATTGCTGTGAACCAGCCCGAAACCCATGAGCGGTCGGCAGGTATCCGCAACTACATTGAAGGCAACCTGACGGCCGACAACGTTTCCGATCTGGCATCGATTGTCAACGGCCTGCCCGCGGCAACACCGCTTTGGGATTACGAATACGGTTTTATCAGAAAGGCGAATGTATTCTTTGAGAATATCGAGAATTCAAGCATTCCAGCCGACAAGCTCGATCCAATGAAAGGCGAAGTGCACTTTTTGCGGGCATGGATGTATTTCGAACTGATGCGGACTTTCGGCGGGGTGCCCATTATCACCAACAGTTTTCAGCTCAACTCCGAGAGCTTCGATGTGCCCAGAAACACCTATGACGAATGTGCGAAGTTTGTGCTCGATGAATTGGAAAAGGCCATCGGGTTCCTGAACGGTGTGCCGGTCAATACGGGGAAAATCAGCAAGGCGGCCGCGATGGCATTCAAGGCGCGGGTGTTGCTTTACATGGCCAGTCCGCTCAATAACCCATCCAACGACCTCGCTAAATGGAAGGCGGCGGAAGCCGCCACGAAAGCGGTGCTGGAACTCGGCTTTACGCTGCACCCGCAGTACGCGGCACTGTTTAAGAAGCCGCTGAAAACAGACGAGACAATTTTCGGGAAGTCGTTTACGCCGGCCACGAGGATACCCGGCTGGGGCTACAATTATGACTACTGGCCCAGCGGCTTCGACGCGCAGCAGCGGATCGTTCCGACGCAGAATTTTGTGAACATGTTCCAGATGGCCAACGGGGAATATCCTTATATGCCGGATGGCGTAACGGTAAATGCTGCATCGGGCTATGATCCTCAGAAACCGGAGAAGAACCGCGACCCGAGGTTTTACGATGCGGTGATCTACCCCGGAGCCGGCCCGATCAACATCATCGACGGCTCGAAAAGTACCGAGCGCCTCTATGAATACTGGGAGGATGCCAACCCCAACCCCGATAATGCGCCGCCTTACATTAACCCCAACAAAGTGGACCCCAAAAACGGGCAGAACCTCTTCGATTTCGGCCGCGACTCGAAAACATACTGGGTAAAAGGGCTTACCCCTTTCCACTGGCGGGTGCAAACGGGTTATACCTTCAAAAAGACAGACGACTTCTCAGGCCCCCGCGCGAGTTTCGACTATGATTATAACCAGGTGGTGGTATTCATGCGCCTCACCGAGTTTTACCTCAATTATGCCGAGATCCAGATGGCATTGGGCAATGAAGCGCTCGCGAGGGAATATATCAACAAGGTCAGAAAGCGCGGATCGGTGAATATGCCCGATATTAAAAGTACCGGCGCGGCCCTTTTGCGCGACTACCGGAATGAACGGGCGATCGAGCTGCATTTGGAGGACTCGCGCTTCTTCGACCTGATGCGCTGGAAAGCGGCCCCCGGAAACGTGGATATCGCGATCAGGGGCCTTACCAAAGTGACCATGGACTGGACCGGCGCCAAGCCAGGGGATGTATTGGGAAAACTGTCTTACACCTACGGCGTCATTCCCGAAGCCGAAGTAAGGAAGCCCTGGAAAGGCGACCACTACTACCTTTTCCCGATCCCGAACACCGAGATACGGAAAAGCAATGGCGTGCTCAAACAGAACCCCGGGTATTGACGGGCAGAAAGAACTCATAGTGTGAATTAGTAAATAGTTGAGGTATTATGGACCAATGGCGGGGCTCTCTCGCCATTGGTTTTTATAATCCCTATCAAAAAGGCTTTTGCCGGATCATATCAGAATATGAAATCTGTTTTAGTGTTTTGGGCAGCCGTTGCGGCGTGCTGTTTTTCATGTAAAAGGAACGATAAGCTGTTCGGGCTGGTGGAAGCGGCAGACTCGGGCATCGATTTCAACAACACGATCCGGGAGAATGATACGCTGAACCCCATTAACCTCGTCAATATCTACAACGGCGGCGGGGTAGGCATTGCCGATTTTGACAACGACGGCTTGCAGGACATATATTTCACCGGAAATATGGTGCCGTGCCGCTTGTACCTGAACAAGGGTGCCATGCGCTTCGAGGACGTCACGACTGCAGCCGGCGTGAGTGGCGACGGCAAATGGTGCAGGGGCGTGGCGGTGGTGGATATCAACAACGACGGCTGGATGGACCTGTACGTGTGCGCGTCGCTGCACGGCAATCCGGAGAAGCGGAAAAATCTCCTTTACGTTAACCAGGGTAAAACGGCGGACGGACATATCACCTTCAAAGACGAGGCCGCTGCCTACGGGCTGGACGATGCCTCGCATTCGACCATGGCCAATTTCTTCGATTACGACAATGATGGCGACCTCGATATGTACCTGGTCGTGAACGAAATACTTCCCAGGGTAGACCCTTCGACATTCAAGCCCAAGGTGACCGACGGGACATTCCCCAGCACTGGCCGGCTTTACAGAAATGATTTCAATCCCACTTTGAAACACGCTGTATTTACCAATGTGACCACCGAGGCGGGACTGACCATCGAGGGCTACGGCCACGGTGCGACCATCGCCGATATCAATATGGACGGCTGGAAGGACATTTTCGTCAGCAACGATTTTATTTCCAATGACCTGTTGTATATCAATAACCAGGACGGGACTTTTACCGACAAGGCGGCTTCCTATTTTAAACACACTTCGGCCAATGGAATGGGGCAGGACGTGATCGACATCAACAACGACGGGCTTTCGGACGTAGTTGAGCTGGATATGAACCCGGAAGACAATTACCGAAGGAAAATGATGATGGGCGGCATCAGCTACCAGACCTTCCAGCTCAACGACTTCTTTAAATACCAGTACCAATACGTGCGGAACACCATCCAGCTCAACCAGGGGCCGAGGGTGAATGCAGGCGATTCGATCGGAGACCCGGTTTTCAGTGAGACCGGATACTATTCCGGGATAGCGGCCACCGATTGGAGCTGGGCACCGCTCGTGGCGGATTTCGATAACGACGGCCTCCGCGACCTCGTTGTTACCAATGGCTTTCCCAAAGACGTTACAGACCACGACTTCATGGTTTACCGCCTGCAAGCCTCGCCGGTAACCCCGCAAATGGAAACTTTGCGGCAAATACCCGAAGTGAAGCTGCATAACTACGCATTCAAAAACACGGGTAATGCCCGGTTTGCCGATGTTTCGTCCGACTGGGGCCTTACCGACCTCACATTTGCCAACGGCGCCGCCTATGCCGACCTGGACAACGACGGCGACCTGGATATGGTCGTCAACAACATCAACGACGCGGCTTCGCTATATGAAAACACCATGCTAGACGAAAAGCCGTCGGGCAGGCATTACCTCGGCGTGCAGCTTACCGGCGATTCGCTCAATCGTAACGGGATAGGGGCATGGATAGAACTGCATTATGCTGGTGGCCGGCAGGTATATGAACTCACACCGTACCGGGGATACCTTTCGTCGGTGCAGCTCAATCCCCGTTTTGGCCTCGGCGAAGTGTCTGTCGTCGATTCGCTGATTGTCAAATGGCCGGATGGAGCCAAACAAGTAATGCGCCATGTAAAACCGGATGCGGTGATCCTGGTAAACAGAAAGCAGGCGACGGAGCAGTATACCTGGAATCGTGAGCCGAAGGCTGGAACTGCGTTGTTCCGGGAGGTTTCCGCTGCGCTGGGGATTCAATATGTGCACACACAAATGGATTACATTGATTTTAACACCCAGAAATTACTCCCCCACAAGCTGTCGGAGTATGGCCCGTCTCTCGCCGCCGGCGACGTGAATGCCGATGGGTTGGACGATATAGTGGTCGGAGGGAACTCCGCCGCCGCTACTACGCTGCTGATGCAGCGGGCCGATGGTTCGTTTGAGCGTAAGCCGCTTGGTAATGCCAATACCGATCCGAATGTGCATTATCAGGATATGGGGCTGCTGCTGTTCGATGCAGACCGGGACGGTGATAACGATCTCTACATCGTCCGCGGTGGTTATCAGGCCAAAGCCGGCAGCCCCGATTACCGCGATCAGTTTTATGTCAATGACGGCAAGGGCAACTTTGTGCAGGATAGCTTTGCCTTTCCCCGCGATTTTACGAGCAAATCCTGCGTGCGTGCAGCCGATTACGACCGGGATGGCGACCTGGACCTGCTTGTGGCCGGCCGGGTGAAGCCGTGGAGCTATCCCGAAAGCGTTTCCAGCTTTGTTTTCAGGAACGATTCCCGGGATGGTAAGATACGGTTTACGGACGTCACTGCGCACGTGGCACCGGACCTGGTCAATGCTGGGTTGGTATGCGATGCGGTTTTCAGCGATTTCGATAATGACGGCTGGAAAGACCTGATACTGGCCGGAGAATGGATGCCGCTCACTTTTTTGAAGAACGACCGGGGCAGGTTTAGGAACGTGACGGCCGCAACGGGCATTTCGGGTCACAAAGGCTGGTGGAACAGTGTGGTGGGCGGCGATTTTGACAACGACGGTGATACAGATTACATCGTCGGGAATGTCGGGCAGAACTCCTTGTTCCAGGCAACCGCTGAACATCCGGCTTCGGTGTATGCCAAAGATTTCGATCACAATGGAAGTTATGACGCTTTTCCTGCGCTGTATTTCCGTACGAGCCAGCAGGACCCGACCCGCAAGGAGTACCCGGTACACATGCGCGACGACGCCGTGAAACAAATGATCAGCATGCGGGCGAAATTTCAGAACTACAAAACCTACGCGGAAGCGCCGATGGGTCAGTTTCTTACGAGCGAGCAGCTCGAAGGAGCGTTGGTGCTGAAAGCGACCGAGCTCCGGTCGGGTTACTGCCGGAATGAGGGAAATGGAAAGTTTACGCTGGCCCCGCTACCGTATACCGCCCAGTTGTCGGCATTGAATGGAATGATAGCCGACGACTTCGACGGCGATGGTAATCTGGACGTGCTGATGAATACCAACGACTATGGAACCGACGTGACTATCGGGCGTTACGATGCGCTGAACGGGCTGATGCTGAAAGGTGACGGCAAGGGCCATTTTGCGGCTAAATCGATTCTCGAAAGCGGCATTTTTATCCCGGGCAATGGCAAGGCGCTTGTAAAACTTCGGGGTAAAGACGGGAAGTACCTGGTAGCAGCCGCCCAGAACCGCGGTCCGCTCAAAATTTTCGAGCTGAAAGAAAGCGGCCAAAACGTGCCTTACGGCCCGGGCGACACTGCCGCGGAGATCACGTTGGCGGATGGCAGGAAGCAAAAAATCGAGCCGGGTTACGGGGCTTCGTTCCTTTCGCAATCAGCTCGTTTCCAGCACATGAGCAGCGGAATCCGATCCCTATCCGTCACCGGAAGCGACGGCCAGACAAGGAAGATCCCATGAATGCCTCCCACGAATTATATGAAACTATCCATTCAAGAATTCCTCGTTTTCATTTGTCTGGTCAGCCTGGCCTTTGGCTGTTCACGAAAGAAAGCCGCTCGCCTGGATGAAGCGGAACTCCTGCATCAAAACCAGGATATGCTGACGCAGGTGATCATTTACGATGTCTTTTCCCCGCCGGTCGCGAGCCGTATCTATGCCTATTCCTCGCTGGCTTCGTACGAGGCGGTTCGGTTCGCGCAAAAAGGAAGTGCCTCCATTGCGGAAAAACTCAATGGATTTGGTGCAATGCCGCAACCGGTTGCGGGGAAAAGCTATAACTACGCGCTGGCTGCCACGAAAGCTTTCTTTACGGTGGCGCGAAAAGTGAGGGTTTTCTCGGTTGATTCGCTGGCCGGCTACGAAAATGACGTTTACCGGCAGTTCGGCGAAACGCTCGATGATTCCACGTACCAGCGCTCCGTCGCATTTGGCGACTCGGTGGCTGCGGCGATCCTCACCAGGGCTGCCGCCGACGGCTACACGAAGTCGAGGGGGAAACCCAAATACCTGGGGAGTTCCGAACCCGGCAAATGGCGCCCGACCCCGCCCGATTACCTCGATGGCGTGGAATGGTGCTGGAACGACATGCAGCCGATGGCGCTGGATTCTGCATCGCAATTTATGCCGCCGCGTCCGCCCGCATTCAGCAGCGACACGGCAAGCGCGTTCTACAAGGCCGCCTACGAGGTTTTTCAGGTAGGTAAGAATTTAAGCGAAGAACAAATACAGATCGCCCGCTTCTGGGACGACAATCCCCTCGTGATCGAGCATGCGGGTCACCTGGCCGTGGGGAAGAAAAAGATTACACCCGGCGGGCACTGGATGGGCATTGCGGCTATTGCGGCGAAGCAAACCCGTGCCGACGCGGTGAAAACCGCGCAGGGATATGCACTCACGGCCGTGGCATTGTACGATGCATTCATTGCCTGCTGGGACGAGAAGTATCGCAGCAGCGTAGTGCGTCCCGTGACGGTGATCAACGAGATGATCGGCAAGGACTTCGTGCCGTTCTTACAAACGCCGCCGTTCCCGGAATACCCCAGCGGCCATAGTAGTATTACCGCCTCCGCCTCTGCGATACTGACGCACCTCTACGGCGAAAACTTTGCTTTTCAGGACACGAGCGACCTACGGTACATAGGTATGCAGCGCCATTTCAACTCTTTTAGTGAAGCAGCGGCGGAAGCCTCGGTGAGCCGGCTGTATGGCGGTATTCATTACCGAAACAGTGTGGAAGAGGGCGCCAGGCAGGGAGCGAAAGTGGGCCGGCGCATTATCGGGCGGATCAAATGACCATCCGGCGGATTTGTTCAATAGGTTAATCAATATGTATGTACATAGTATACATACTTGGCTGAATTTCGACGAAAATTGACTACATCCTGTCGTTGACCGCGAAGCGTAGTTATTAAATTTCTCTGTTATTTTAAAATTAAGAACTTAATAATGAGGTTATTAATTAATATTAATATGTTTTTAACGTGTTGATTTAATGCAACTTTTTTGACTGTTAGTGATATGTTTGTATATTTGAACATATGTTACAAAGTAGGCCGTTACCGGTTCGATTTATTAGTAATGCGGCCGCTGTTGGAAGTTTTTCGGGCGGTGTGAGTCCTGTGTTGCGTATAGCATCGTCCGGTACGTTGGTTTTTAGGTATTGTAATTGAAACAGACAATAGGATTGCCATATGAATGCACCAAATGCAAGTCTGGGGTTGGATGTCGGGGGAAGTCACGTGACGGCCGGAGTTGTCGGCGCGTCTTCTGGCGGCAAGCAGCGCCTGTATTTGGTGAGAAGGGATATGGATAGCCTGGCGCCGGCCTCGGCTATCGTCGCTGCTATCGGCGATTGCATTGCGGATGCGCTCGGGAGCGAGCCGGTAGGCGCCATCGGAATTGCATTTCCGGGCCCGTTCAATTATCAGAAAGGCGTTTGTGAAATACGCGACGTGGGCGGCAAGTTCGAGCAGATGTTCGGGCTGCACGTCGGGCAGGCATTGCAGGATGTTTCCGGTATGCCCGGGACAGCGTTCCGGTTTTTTAACGACGCCCACTGTTTTGCCGTCGGGGCCCGCGAGCGGAACAATCTGGAAGGTAGGCGTACTGTCTTTCTCACGCTCGGATCCGGGTTCGGGTCGGCGTTCATGGAGGATGGCCGGCTGCTGACCTGCCATCATGCATTGCCCGAATCATGCGCATTCTACAATGAGCCGTTCGGTACGTCCATCGCCGACGACTATTTTTCCACGAGATGGTTTGTGGACGCCTATCAGCAGACGACAGGGCACACGATCAGCGGCGTACGCGAACTGGCTGAAATGCATTCAGAGGCGGCACGAGGTATTTTTAATGCATTTGGTACCAGCCTGGGCGCTTTTCTGCGGCCCTGGCTCGAAAGTTTCGAATGCGATGAGCTAGTCATCGGCGGTAATATCGCCAAAGCAGGAAGCCAGTTTCTGAGCGCATTGAAAAAACAGATTGAATCCATTGGAAATGAGGTTAATATCGTATTTTGTGATGATTCGGAAGCTTGTATCCTAACCGGTGCAGCACGCCTGGCGACGCTGGAAGATCAGGGCGGTCACGGTAATGCCGAAGATCCGGGATTTGACTTCGACATGGATTTCCTGGTGGAGCGCCTGCGCTATGAAACAACTGCCGCGATCGACGGGTTTGAGGTGGATGGCTGGGAGGCCGTGCGGCAAGCATTGCATTCGGCATTGACAGTGAGCGGAAGGCAGGTCTTCTGGTATGACATAGAGGCCTGCATGAAGGCTGGCGTCGCCGATCCCGGGAGTTCCATGCATGGCTTCCATTCGTTCGACCACGCCAAGATCAGGGCAATGCGCCCCGATCCCTCCGCGGACCTGTGTATCGTGTATGGAACCGGCGCAGCGCTGTGCGGCTGGACCGGGAAGCTGGTGAGCCTCGATTCCGCCCGTAAAGTGAAACCCGCTTTCTGATGGGCAGCCCGTATAACAGATAGCCTTAAAAACGACTTCCGTGCAAACACAACCCGTTCAGCATTTTACTTTCCTCATTACGCTTATAGCGGCATTGGGAGGCTTTTTGTTTGGATTTGACATGGCGGTGGTGAGCGGAATCATCGAGCCGGTGAGGGCTCAATATGGCTTGTCGGCCGCAGAGGAAGGGTTGTTTGTGTCATTTGCACTGCTGGGCTGCATCATCGGGGTCGCGTTTTCGGGATACCTGGCCGACAGGATCGGACGAAAGAAAGTCCTTTTTGTAGCGGCGATGCTGTTTCTCATTAGTGCCGTAGGTTTTTCATTTTCCGCGAACTATACCGTACTCATCCTCTTCCGCATTCTGGCTGGTGCCGGGGTGGGCGTGGCATCCAATGTATCGCCGCTTTATATCTCAGAAATAGCCCCTGCGCCGAAGCGAGGCGGACTCGTTACTTTCTACCAGCTGGCAATCACGATCGGTGTGCTGGCGGCTTACATCAGCAACCTGTTGCTGCACCGGTATTCCCTCGCCCACACAGGTGGGGCGAGCGGCATTTTCCATTGGTTGTTTGTGGAAGAAGTATGGCGCGGGATGTTTTTTGTGAGCGTAGTCCCTGCGGCGGTATTCTGCGTATTGCTGGTGACGGTGCCCGAGAGCCCGCGCTGGCTGGCCAAGCACGGCAGGGATGACGAAGCGCTTGGGATACTGGTTAAAATCAATGGAAGTACCGAGGCTTCCGCCGAGTTCGGGGCAATTAAAGAAACTGTCTTTCAAAAGGAGGGAGGCGTAAAGGAACTGATGCAATATCCGCTGCGCGGATTGCTGGTGATGACCATGGTACTCACCGCGCTTTCGCAGTTCAGCGGGATTAATGGCGTGGTTTTCTACGGTCCGACGATCCTTCGTTCGGCGGGAATTGTGATCGGCGACGTGCTGTTGTACCAGGTCATGCTGGGGTTGGCGAGCATGGTGTTCACCTTCGTGGCGATCTGGAAGGTCGATACCCTCGGGCGGAGGTCGCTGTACCTGCTCGGTTCGGCCGGGGCGGCAGTTTCGCTTGCATTGACGGGCCTGTGCTTTGCATATGGGGTCAATGGGTGGGGTATGCTGGTTTGCATCATGCTGTTCCTGCTCTTTTTCGCCTTCTCGCTCGGGCCTTTGAAATTTGTGATCGCTACGGAAGTTTTTCCGAACCATATCCGCGGCACGGCCCTGTCGATCTGCATCATGACCATGTGGGTCTCCGACTGGATCGTAAACCTGCTTTTTCCCCTGATGCGGGACGGGTTGGGCGTCGCCAATACGTTTTTTGTTTTTTCATTCTTCTGCGTGTGCTCGTACGTGTATGCACGGAAGAACCTGTTTGAGACAAAAGGAAAGCGGCTGGAAGAAATAGAGCAGCTCCTGCATTCGGAGACTGTAAAAGGAGAAATAAAGATTGGTTGATTGTGTAAAAAAATGCAAATGAAAAAAAAGTTCTTGTATCTGGGGTTGCTTTCCGGCACTGTGGCTTTTCTGGCGGTTTCCTGTTTCAAAAAGAACGGGGTCCTGCAAAGCCAGTCGGGGAGTGAAGCCGTGAGTTATAATTTTGATATCCGGCCCATTTTATCCGACAAATGTTTCGCCTGCCACGGTCCGGACGCCAAAAAGCGGGAGGCGGGCCTCCGGCTCGACTTGGCCGAAAGCGCCTATGCCAAATTGAAGGATGGAAAAGGCGTAGCGATATTTCCGGGCAAGCCGGAACAGTCGGAGCTGTACCGCCGGATCACTTCTCCGGACCCATCCTATCAAATGCCTACGCCCGAGTCGCACCTGGGGCTGCTGAACGAGACGGAGATCGGCCTGGTGAAGCAATGGATCAAAGAAGGGGCCAAATACGAGCGGCATTGGGCATTCACTACCCCGGTACTGCCGGCGGTTCCGGAAGTTTCGAAAGGAGACTGGCCCAAAAACGAAATCGACCATTTCGTGCTGCGCAAAATGGAAGGCGCCGGGTTGGAGCCCAACGAGGAGGCGGGCAAAAGCCATTTGCTGAAAAGGGTGGCACTGGACCTGACGGGCCTGCCGCCAACCGTAGAAATGCAAAAGCAGTTTGAAGCCGACAACAGCGAGAAGGCTTACGAAAAAGTGGTGGACCAATTGCTGGCGCAAAAAACCTACGGCGAGAAAATGGCTGTTCATTGGCTCGATGTGGCCCGGTATGCGGATTCGTACGGCTACCAGGACGACGAAATGCGTACCCAATGGCCATGGCGCGATTGGCTGATCAATGCATTCAACAAAAATATGAAGTACGACCAGTTCCTGATGTGGCAGATTGCGGGCGATATGCTGCCCAATGCCAGCAAGGAGCAGATCCTGGCTACCGCATTTTTCAGAAACCATAAATACACCGAAGAGGGCGGGGTGATCCCGGAAGAGTACCGGATCGAATATAACATCGATAAAACAAAGACTTTCAGCACCGGCATCCTGGGCCTTACCGTGGAGTGTGCCCAATGCCACGACCATAAGTATGACCCCATTTCGCAGGAGGATTACTACCGGCTGTTCGCATTTTTCAATAATTCCAAAGAGCTTGGTTTCGAGGGGGCTATCGACAATACAAGACCGGCCAAAATACCGATCATGACCATTTCGGACGAGGAAGCAAAGAGCTTGCTGACGTTCATTAACCGGCCGGATACCAGCCGCCTGATGGTATCGGTACTGGGCGACCAGGAAGATACGCTCCGGCCGACGCATATCCTTAACCGGGGATCTTACGACGCGCCCGGCAGGGTCGTCACTGCCTCCGCATTGCCTGCCGTGATGCGTTTCGACACCGCAGGGCTGCCGCAGAACCGTTTGGGACTGGCCAAATGGACGGTTAGTAAGAGTAATCCGCTCACGGCCAGGGTTTTCATCAACCAGATCTGGCAGGAATTCTTCGGCAGGGGGATCGTGAAAAGTACCGGGGACTTTGGTATGCAGGGCGACCTTCCCACCAACCCCGCATTGCTGGACTGGCTTGCCGTAGATTTCATGAACCATGGCTGGGATGTCAAAAGGCTCGTGAAGCAGATCGTCACATCGGCAACCTACCGGCAGTCCGCCAGGGTTACGGAGGAAAAACTGAAAGCCGATCCCGAAAATATTTACCTCTCCCGCGGCCCGCGTTACCGCCTGCCCGCGGAGCTCGTGCGCGACATGGTGCTATCCACCAGCGGATTGCTGAACCCTCAGATAGGAGGGCCGAGCGTGAAGCCTTACCAGCCGAAAGGCTTGTGGGAAGCCGCCACATCCGGCCGCGGTACGCTGCGGACCTACCAGCAGGACAAAGGCGATGCATTGTACCGCAGAGGGATGTATACCTTTATCAAACTCACCGTGCCGCCGCCTTCGATGATCATTTTCGACGCCAGCAACCGCGACCATTGCGAGGTGAAGCGCTCTAAAACCAATACACCGCTGCAAGCGCTTGTGATGCTCAACGACCCCACAGTGCTCGAAGCATCGCGGGTAATGGCCGAGCGACTGGTGGTGAAGTCTACGGACGCGGAAGCTAATATCCGGGCGTCGTTTCAGCGGATTGTCTGCCGGCAGCCGACCGACAAGGAAGTGGCACTGCTCAAAAAGTATTACAACGAAGAGGCAGCCATGTTCTCAAAACAGCAGGCGCAAGCCGCAAAGGTGCTGAATGTAGGCGAGTACCCGCATGAAGCAAAGGCCGACAAAGTGCGTGCCGCCGCCATGATGCGCGTGATCAACACGCTGTATAATATGGAGGAGACGATAACGAAGAGTTAAAGCGATAGGCTTTAAGCTATAAGTTTTAAGCTTTTTGAATCGAGCATTAAGCAATTAAAAGGAAAATGTTAATCAAAGCACGCGGCGCTGAGCTTACAGCTCATAGCGTAACGCTTACAGCCTTAAAAATATGGAAAAGCCAATATTTGATCACGGAATGAACACCACACGCCGGCATTTTCTTTCCAAACTGAGCCTGGGGCTTGGGAGCGCTGCCCTGGGGTCGCTGATGATCCCTGACCTTTTCAAAGGGGGCGGCGGGGAAGCCGACGTAAATGAATTGATGGCCGGCTTGCCGCATTTCGCCCCGAAAGCGAAGCGGGTGATCTACCTCTTCCAGAACGGCGCACCTTCGCAGCTGGACCTGTTCGACTACAAGCCGATGCTGAATAAAATGCATGGGGAAGACCTGCCCGAGTCGATCCGCGGAGGGCAGCGGTTGACCGGCATGACGGCCAACCAGGCCAAATTCCCGCTGGCAGGTTCGATATTCAATTTCAAGCAGCACGGCAAAAGCGGTGCCTGGATGAGCGAGTTATTGCCCCACATGGCCGGCATTGCCGATGACCTCTGTATTATCAAAACCCTTAACACAGAGGCCATTAACCATGATCCGGCGCTGACCTTTTTCCAAACGGGCGCGCAGGTAGGCAACCGGCCGAGCTTTGGTGCGTGGCTGAGCTACGGCCTGGGCAGTGAGAACCAGAATTTGCCGGGTTTCTGCGTGCTGCTTTCGCGCGGGAAAGGAAATGGGCAGGGGGTGTATTCCAAATTGTGGACCAACGGCTTTCTCGATTCGGTACACCAGGGCGTGCAGTTCAGCAGCGGTGAAAACCCTGTTTTGTATCTCAATGATCCCGATGGAATGGACAGGGCACAGCGTCGCAAAATGCTCGACAATCTGGCCGAACTGAACCAGGGGACCTACAACGATTTCGGCGACCCGGAAATCACGGCCAAAATACAGCAGTATGAAATGGCTTTCCGCATGCAGACGGCCGTTCCGGAAATTACCGATATGAGCAAAGAGCCCGAGTCGGTGGTGAAAATGTACGGTCCGGAATGCCTCGTGCCGGGTACTTATGCCGCCAACTGCCTCCTGGCGCGGAAACTTTCCGAGCAGGGCGTGCGGTTCGTGCAGCTTTATCACCAGGGATGGGATAGCCACGGCGGACTCCCCGGAGAGATCAGGGGCCAATGCATGGACGTCGACCAGGCGTCGGCGGCACTGGTTACCGACCTGAAACAACGCGGGTTGCTGGACGAAACGCTGGTGATCTGGGGAGGGGAGTTCGGCCGGACCAACTACTGCCAGGGAACGCTCACCAAAGACAACTACGGCCGCGACCACCATCCGAGGGCATTCACCGTATGGATGGCCGGCGGAGGTATCAAGCCGGGTATCGTGTATGGCGAGACCGACGAATTCGGGTATAACATTGTAAAAGATCCCGTCCATGTCCACGATTTCCATGCGACGATACTCAACCAGTTGGGCCTGGACCACGAAAAACTGGTTTACAAGCATCAGGGCCGCCGCTACCGCCTCACAGACGTGGCCGGCAAACTGGTGAAGGGAATTATCGCGTAATGTACTAACCTCTAATACAGTGAGTAGAATTTTGTCGGATTGGAAAGGGTACGTCTACAACATTGCCTTTTTCCTGAATGGATTGCTGGTATTTCTGTTATGCTTCGAAAGCCGGTTTACTGTTCCGCAATGGATGCAGTCAGTCGGAAGAATGCACCCCCTGGTATTGCACTTTCCCCTGGTGGTGCTGATCCTGTACAGCCTTTGGGTATTGATCGTGCGTAAGCCGGATTCCCCCGCCTGGAATGAAGAACTGGCCGACAGCCTGCTGGTTATCGGTACTGTCACCGCGGCGGTTGCGGCATTTTCGGGATTTGTTTTGTCCCATGAAGAGGGATACGAGTCCGGCACATTGCTTTGGCATAAATGGCTGGGTATCGCCATTTCGGTTGCGGCAGTGGCATGGTATGGGTTAAGGAAATCCCTTTCCCCCTGGACCATCGGCGCGAAGGCTGTTGCGGGCGCATTCCTTGTCCTGCTTTTTGTGGGCGGCCACCTGGGCGGTAACCTCACCCACGGCGAAGACTTCCTGATTTCGCCCCTCGGGCCATCGGAAGAGACAGCCCCGCAGGTGGCTTTTGAGGAGGCCAATGTGTATGAGCACCTGGTAAAACCGGTCATCGAGCAGAAGTGCCTTTCCTGCCACAATGAGGAAAAATCGAAGGGTGGGCTGCAAATGCAGACCCAGGCGCTGCTCGCCAAGGGCGGCAAAGGAGGAGTGCTTTGGGATACAACCAAAGCCGACCTGGGATTGCTGATCAGCCGGCTGCATTTGCCGCTCGAAGACAAAAAGCATATGCCTCCACGCGGCAAAGTACAGCTTACGGAAGATGAAGTGGTACTGCTGGCCGCCTGGGTAAAAGGCGGCTCGCGTTTCGACCAGCTGGTGAGCTCGCTGCCGCCGCAGAATCCCATATATTCCTACGCACAGAATGTACTTGGCGGAGATCGTACGGAAGAGCAGTATACTTTCAGCGCGGCATCCGCCGACGAGGTGAAGAAATTGAACACCAACTACCGGCTCATTAAGCCGTTGTCGGCGGGCTCGCCGGCATTGTTTGTGAATTTTTACAACCGGGCGAGTTTCAAAAGCCAGGATATAGAAGGACTGCTGCCTTTGAAGGAGCAGATCGTATCGATGGATTTGAGCAAAATGCCCGTGAAAGACGAGGATATCAAAACACTGGCCCAGTTTCCGGAACTGCGAAGGCTTATCCTCAATTTTACCGACATTACCGGTGCAAACCTGGCCGAATTGAAAAAGCTGGCCCATTTGCGCGAGCTCTCGCTGAGCGGTACGGGCATTACTATGGCCCATGTAAAACCGCTCGATGGCTTTCCGGCTCTCAAGCGGGTGTATCTGTGGAGCACCGGCATCGGGCCCATAGAGTTGGAAACGCTGAAAAAGGGTCGGAAAATTGCATTTGAAACTGGTTTCCGAAGCGATACGCTGGTAATGGCGCTCAACCCGCCGGTGATCGTCACGGAAAAGCAGCTGCTCGGCAAAAACGAAGCCATTACCCTCAAACACCAGATCGCCGGCACCGTGATCCGCTATACGCTCGACGGTTCCGATCCCGACAGCACGCAGTCGCCCATTTATGAAAAGCCTATTGCAATTACCGGAAACACCAACCTCAAAGCCAAAGCATTCCGGAGCGGCTGGTATGGCAGTACGATGGTGAGCAAACAGTTTTTCAAGGAAGGTTACCACATCGATAGCGCACAATTGATCACGCCGGTCGACCAGCGCTACAAAGCCAAGGGTGCAGCTTCCCTTTTCGATGGCAAAGTAGGCGACACCGAACGGGTGAGCGGCACGTGGCTGGGTTATGTAGAGAACGATTTCCAGAGTTACCTGTTCTTCAAAAAGCCGGTGAGAGCAAGCCTGGTGACACTGAGTACATTGCAAAATCACGGAAGTTATATCTTTGCGCCTACCCGCATTGAAGTCTGGGGCGGTACCGACCCGAAGGCATTGAAACTGCTGAAAGTGATTACACCGGGAATACCCACGGCATACATCCCGGGAGGTGAAATACTGGCTTACGAAGCCGGGTTCGAACCGCAGGCATTGAGCTGCATCAAAGTGGTGGCGAAGCCCCTGGCCAAAATACCGGACTGGCACCAGGGGAAAGGAAACAAAGGTTGGCTGTTTGTCGACGAAATCATGGTAAATTGAGGATTTCATTCGTGAAAACGATATCAGTCCATTAGGTTAATCGGTGATGCATAAACCCGCAGATCAGTGATTTGCGGGCTTTTTGACGAGCACGCAAAACGGCTTGCGGTTTCCGCCATCGAGGTCGGTATGATAGAGCTGCCAGGAGTTTTGATCGAGCTCTTCTAGATGAAACTGGTTCGCCGGATCGGCCAGGTGTTTTTTTACCCACCTTGGAAATGCATTGGCTGCCCGCGCATTTTCCCAGGTCCGGATGGCTTTAAAAATCGCGTATTTTTCGGTGCAGGCCTCCACGTCTTTCTGGTTGATTTGAAGGCTGTAAGTCGACCCGATACCCACAGACACGGCTTGAATATGCTCATACTGGGCTACCGTCGAGCCGGCTTTGATAGGGAAATTGCCGCCCATGCCGGATGGGAAAAAATTGGCATAGGTCACATCGCGGAGATCTTTCCCCTGGCTGGTGGCGCTGCCCCATTCCCGCCTTTCGACGTCGTAGAGGTTCTTGCCGCCGCCCACATTCCAGATGCTCTGGTAATGCCACGAGCCTTCGGACAGCGTAGAGCCGGTGAAACGGATGTAAGGCACGCCAAGTGCTTTGCCTTTTTCAAACATCCTGCGGAAAAAGCGCTTGACGGAGTAATAGCCATGCCCGTTGTTGAACAGGAATTCCTGCCCGTCGAAGTCGTAGTAGCCCAGTCCGTTGACCTTGCAAACCGACGCGTAATACTCGGCGATCTGGTCCTGCAACTGCATATTGGGTATCAGCCCGTCGTAGCCGTAATTGATGGTCACTTGCAGTTTGTAAAGGGTATCGCCGGCGGCGTGGTTTGCGGTTGCGGTATTCCAATAGCCGCGTTTGACATTCAGCAGGCGGTAGGGCGCTTCTTTGGAAACACCCAGGTAATGAATGAGCTCCTTGCCGATCCTGATCATGTTCAGGTTCTTGCAGTGCCCCTCCCAGCTCGCTATTTCATCAAGGTATTGCGGGTCGTTGACGAAAATCATCGTATCGGCTGAGTTGATGCTTTTGGTCAGAATGCGTTTCTGCTGGTAGCAAAGACTGTCGCTCGGAACCGGGCTTGCGTCCTGCGTACCCGGTGCGAGCGCGGTGGTAATGGGCGTGCGCCCGATGATGATACCGAGCCGCGCCGCCATCTCGGAAAGCTCCTTGTGCGATTGATTCCCGGCAGCCATTTTTAAAGGTTTCTTTTCAAAATTCCTGCCGTCAATGTAGCCGCCGTTGGCGCGGTCGGGGCGGATGAAGCCCTGGTCGTAAAGGCTGATGGCCTTGAACCCCAATTGGTGCGTATAGGGCACGATACTGTCGTACACGCCCCCGCTGGTGAGCACGTCGGGCAGGTAGGCGGCAGGATCTTTCACCCATTTACCGTTGAATGTGGGATAGGGCAGGCCTTCCGAAAGGACGATGTTCTGCACTACGTCCAGCAGGGCGGTACTGTCCGGACTGCCCCAGAAAGCCACCGACGAGCCGATGAAGTCGATGCCCGGCAGCGGCTGCACGTCCAGGTGGTTGGGGATGTTGGCTTCCATATTGGGGATCAGTGAAAAGAATACCGTGCGTTTCGGTCCCCTGTCCCGTGAGTTATAGGCAATGGAAATCCTGCCCTTGGGGTCAATCTGAGCGGCATTACCATATAAAATCCGGTAATATGGCTCCTTATGTGCATAAAATGCGACGTCGCTGATCCCATCGCCACCGATCGGGAATACCTGTCCCTCGTGCAGGTGTGCGGGAAGCGGGAACCGCTTTTTGTCGGGAGAATGGATAATGTATTGAAACGGTGCGGCATCGGCCACGGTTTCGGAAGTGCTGCCGAGCGTGTTGTCATTCAGCGCCAGCATTCCGATGGCGTAATTGACCGCCTCGCTCGTGTCGCGGGCAACGCCGATTATCTCGCCGAAAAGATTGGTGATATTGGTATGATAGGCGCCCCACTGTACATTGTCTACGCCATTACGCGGGTGCAGCGCTTGCAGGGTCAGTTTCAGGTATTTTTGCTCGGGAACCACCGAAACCGTCGCTACCGAACCGTTGGCATAATGTAATGCAAATGTTTGTTTGGATTTGTTGAAAATAGCTTTGACAGGCTGGTAGTACCGGTGCTTTTTACTGTCGAACAGGGAGAGCAGCGGGGATGGTTTGTCGGCGGGGCTGAACTCGCGCTGCGGGGCCTTTCCCGTTACATTTTTCATGCTCGTGATCCAGCCCTTGTTGTTGACGTGGATTTTGAAATACCGGGTACTGAAATCGTGCTGGGCCCGGGCATAGGGAGCCAGAACGAGCGTCATCAGGGTAAATGCTAGTGTTTGAAAAATTGAAAATCGCATAGGTGGGTGATTTTATTCCAACGGATTGAATGTGCCGCCCCATTCCGCATTCTGTTTCAGTGCGGAACTGGCTTCCAGGTTTGCCTGGCTGATTGGGTAGAACCAGTGGTTCAGGTCGAGATTGTACTTGTACTGCGGGTCGCCGTCGAGGTTTTCGATAAATACGGCCGTAAACTTCTTACGCACCGCCGCATCGGAAATATCATCGGTCCATTCGATTTTCGCCCCATCCTTCAACACAAAATAGATACCCTGGCGGAACCCTGTTTTGTTGACGACGTCGAACCGCTTCCACCGCCGCAGATCACCCCAGCGCTTGTTTTCAAACGCAAACTCCACGAAACGCTCGGCCATGTATGCCTCTCGGAGGCCCGCCTGCGTGGTCGCGGTAATGCCATACCTGCCCGAGGCGCCTGGCGTAATGCCTGCCCGCGCGCGGATGTCCTTCAACACTTGCAGCGCTTCTTCCGACTTTCCGGTTTCATTGGCCGCCTCGCCGTAGTTCATCAGCACCTCTGCGAAGCGGATTTCGATCCAGTCGGTCGAGGCATTGCCGATCAGCGTACTGGTAAGGGTATTATCCAGCCCTTTGATCTCGAAAAACCCGGACACGCCCGCCCCGACGGTCACGGCTTTCTGGTCGCTGACCAGGGAAACATACTTGAAGCCACCGGGAGAGCCGGCATCGGCCATTTTCCTCCACGCGCTCCAGTACCGGGTTCCCGTAGGAAGGTCGGGGGTAGGGTATGGGGTACCGCCGGTGAAGATCGTTGCGTAGAAGCGGTCGTCACGATTGGTCACGAAGTCGTTCATATACTGCTCGTTATAGGCAGGGTCGGCGGCGAGTTTTGCCGCGTCGAACTGCATGGGCGAGCCGTCCCTTTTCGGATAGGCATTCAGCAATGGCAGCAAGGGCTGGTTTCGGTTCGCATCGCCCTGTGTAAGGGGCTGCGGGCGGATGCTTGCCTGGTTGAAAGGGTGATCAGGGTAGGTGAATTGGTGCACCATCACCACCTCCTTATTACGTTCCTGCTTCCATATCTGGCCATACGTGCCCAGCAGGCCTTTTCCTTGTGCTTTGAGATAGTCTACGGCTGCTTTGTTGGCGTCGTAGGCCTGTTGCCACCGCGCCTGGTCGTTGGCCGGGTTGAACAACGGACTCGCATACCAAAGCAATACTTTACCTTTCAGCGCCATGGCGGCACCTTTGTCGATACGCCCGTAATTGGTATTATCCCATTGATCCGGCAGCGATGCGATTGCGGCATCCAGGTCGGCCAGGATCTGTGCAATGCATTCGGAGGTTTTGTTCCGGGGCACGAAAAGGCTTTCCTTATTGGCCGGATCCTGCGGTTTGAGAATCAGCGGCACGCCGCCGAACGTGGCCACTTTGCCGAAATAGTCCCATGCCCGCCAGAAAAGTGCCTGTCCGGCCATTTGTTTCTTTTTGTCTTCGGTAAGCACCGTCGGAGAGACGTCTGCAATGCGGGCGAGGAAAAAGTTGATCTTGTCGATATTGGTATAAACGAGGTTCTGCCCGTCGGAGGCGACGCTGATGATTCCCCGCAGGTATGTGCCCATCGAACCCGGCGCATTCATGCCCTCGTCGCTGCTGTTGCCGTTCACCGGCCAGGACGGGATCATGTTGCCATGAATGTCCGACAAGAATGCAGTGATCAGTTTTTCGTCTTTCCAGACGTTATCCGGGTTGATCGCGTTCGAATTGACGTAGTCCAGGTTGGGTTCGCAAGCCTGGGGCAGCATCATGGCGGCCAGGCAGAGCAATGAGAACGGAAGGTTTTTTAAATGTTTACGCATTATTAAATCCTTTTAGATTGATCAGAATGTGACGTTTACACCGAAGTTGAAGTTGCGCATAACGGGATACGCCGTGCCGTCGCCGATTTCGGGATCATAATAAGAGAAGCCGGTCAGGTTGAACAGGTTGGTTCCCGAGAAATACAGCTTCACACTCTCCAGCGCCTTGTTGTACAAGCGGGCCGGAATGGTATAACCCAAGGTGAGGTATTTCAGGCGCACGAAGCCGGCATTGCGGTACCAGTAGGTCGACGCGGCGCCGTAGGTGTTGGATTGGCTGGCCGAGATCCGTTTGGGCAGCGTGGCATTCGGATTATCCGGTGTCCAGCTGTCGTCATACCATCCCGAGTACATCCGGTTCCATTCTACGCCCCCGGCCAGGTCCTGGAACGACTTCTTGTATTTCAGGTTGCCGTTGAACATGAGGTCCACGCTGAACCCCTTCCAGCTTCCGCCCAGATTGAGACCGTACACGACCGGGAAATTGCTCGGCTTGATCACAATGCGGTCGTACCGGTCGATGAGCCCGTCGGGTGTGCCTTCCGGACCGCTCAGATCCTTGTAGGTCATCATGCCCAGTTCAGGTGTGATGCCGTTGTAGGAATATTTCGGATGCTCGCTGTTGAACTTGTCGAGATCGGACTGTGTGCGAATGATTCGGTCGAACTGATAGCCCCGGATGACCGTCATCGATCTGCCTGTCGGAATGTCGATCGGCAGCGCATTCTGGGCGTAGTCCTGCGTAATGACCTTGTTCCATCCATAAGAGGCTGTGAGGTTACCCTGGTAGGTGAATGCCCTGTCCTTCTTGCTGGTATAACCGATACTCAGGTCGAAGCCCTGCGCATTGATCTTTCCGTAGTTTTCGGGCGGCAGGCTAAGGCTGAAAGTAGGTGGAACAGAGAGTGTCCTCGACCCCAGAATGTCATACGATTTCCGGTTCCAGTACTCGACGGTGGCCGTGAAGTTTTTCAGGAAACTGACATCGGCTCCGGCATTATAAGTCAATGCCTTCTCCCAGGTCAGGTTCGGGTTCACCACCGAGCCGTAGGTAATACCGGTGGCGGTTTTCGGTTCTGTGCCGAAGAATGCGGACGTGCCCTGCTTGTACGACTCCTGCCATTGCCAGCCACCCACCGCGTCGTTTCCGGTAAGCCCGGCCGACACGCGCAGTTTCAGCTGATCGATGCCTGAATGGGAAGGGAAAAATGATTCTTTTGAAACTACCCATCCCAATGCACCCGCAGGAAAGAAACCCCATCTTTTGTTGGGTGCGAAGTTCATCGAGCCGTCTTTCCGGAAGGAGAAGGTGGCCAGGTACTTCTCGTTATAGTCGTAGTTCAGCTGTCCGATGTACGAAGCGCGGCCGCTCACATAATCCGGGTTCCCGCCTCCGTAATCGTCCGCACGGGCGCCGCTTGCTGCCCACCACTGGTCGGTCGTGTACACGGGAAACGTTTCGCGGCCTGCATAGATGCCGCTTCCGTTAAACTCTGCCTTTTCATACACCAGGATACCCTGCACGTGATGCACATCGGCGAACGTATTTTCGTAGTTCAGTTGGAGGTCGAGCTGATAATCCTGGTTCCAGAAAACATCCGAGCGAAGATAATCCTTGGAAATGTTGTTCGAATTCTTGGTGCCGACAATGCTGGCGTCATCGGTATGGATAATGTGCTTGTTAACGCCATCCCGCTTCATGATATTCATCTGGTAGCTCTTCTCGAAAATTTTCCAGCGCATATACTGGAAGTTTTTGCTGAAAACAGCCTTCGCGCTCAGCCCTTTGATCACCGGGATATTGTAGGTGGCATTGAGCACTACCTGCGGTTTCAGGAAGTTGCTCTTATTATACCCGCCGTCGCCGTTGACAGTCCCGCCCACGTTGGCGATCCAGCCGTAGTCGAGCAGCTTCCCGCTGTCGGTATAAACGGGCTGGTCAGGCTGCCATACCAGGAGCTTGCGGTACAGCGATTGCGGCCCTTCCCAGGTGATGTTGCCCTGAAGGTTGTTGCTAAGGCCCAGGCCTACAAAAAATTGCAGGTCTTTGGTCACATCTACCGTCGTGTTGAGCCGGATGTTGTATTTGTCGTAAGTCAGTGGTTTCAGGAAGCCGTTCTGTTTCACGTAGGAGGCACCTGCAAAGTACTTCACTTTTTCGGTGCCGCCGGCTACGCTCAGGTTGTGTTGTGAAGTGGAAGGATTGCGCCACACCGATTCCAGCTGGTCATAGCCCCAGCCGCCGTTGATGGTCTTGTAGTGGTCGAGTTCCTCCTGCGACCAGGCCCAGCCTGCCGGATCGGTATTGCCGTTGATTCGGTTGTACAGCTCACCCGCCTGCACGGCACTTGTCAGCGGTACATTTTTAGTCCGGGTATCAAAGCCTGTATTGAAAGAATAGTTGAATGTGGGCTTACCCGACTTGCCCCGCCTGGTGGTAACCAGGATCACACCGCCTGCCGAACGCGATCCGTAGACCGCAGCCGACGCGGCATCTTTCAGGACGGTGATCGTTTCGATTTCATTCGGACTCAGGTTGTTGAAATCCTCCCAGCTCCTGATGATGCCGTCGATTACATAAGTTACCGGCTGCGCATTGAGCGAAGAACCCGTTCGAATGCTGATTTGCGGGTTGGTACCGGGTATCCCATTGGGCGTACCGATGCTGACGCCCGCGAGCTTACCGGAGAGAAGGTTGCCGGTGGACGTTGTTGGGATGTTTTTCATCTCTTCCGTGACATTCATCGTAGCTACCGAGCCGGTCATCAGGGAGCGTTTCTGGGACGTGTAACCTGTCACGACCAGTTCTTCCAGGGCCTTGGTATCGGCTGCGAGCGTCACCTCAATGTGGGTTTTGTTGCCTACCGTGATTTCCTGTGATAAAAACCCCACAAACGAAAACACCAGGACTGCATTCCTGTCTGCCGCCTCTACCTTGAACTCGCCGTCCTCGTCGGTAATCGTGCCGCGCTGGGTGCCTTTCACCACGACGCTTACCCCGGGCAGCCCGGCACCTTTGTCGTCGGAAACCTTGCCTCTCAGCACGATTTCATCCAAAGCGCTTTCGGAAGATTCATCCGTCAGCTCGCGAAGTGCATTTTCCGCTGGCTGGTTCGAGACGTTCGATACAGGTACCTGCTGCGACTTCTTGTCGGCTCTCAGGGGCTTGATCACAATGTATCCGCCGGTTTTGGATTTTCTGTATTGCAAGCCCAGCGGTTTCAGGATCCTGGTGAGGGATTTTTCCGCATTAGCCTGAAAATCCAACGCGCTTGCAGGTACTTCATAGCCTTGTACCACGCTGTCGAAATAGAGAATGTCGACTTTGTAATGCGTTTTGAATTCCTGTAACACTGATTTGAGGCTTCTGGTAGACTGCTGGGCGGTGAACGGCTGCTGCCGCTGCCCGATCGCCGCCAGCAGTTGTGCGTGGCCGGGAGAACCGGCACTCGCGGCAGCCAGCACGAATAGAAGGGATCGTAACGGTTTTTTCATAAAACGGGTTTTGAACGGGGGTAGAAAAGGTTAAGGATTGTGCTGTTATTCGGGGTTTAGTTTTAGTCGTATTAATAATCGAGGGTGATGACCTTCCCGTCTTCAGAGCGGGAATAGGTGAGGCCGGAGTCGTCGGCGAGTATTTCAAAAAGCTCTTCGGCATTCAGCGCCGTGAAGGAGCCTGAGATCGTTTGGGCAGCGAGCGTCGAATCGGGGATTCTGATTTTTAGGCCGAAATTGTCCTCGAAGAGGTCGCATATCTCTCGCAAACTCTCGTTTTCGAAGACAAAACGGTGTGCTTTCCACGCCGAGTAGTTGGCCGGGTTCAGGGTTTTCTTCACGGATGCCCGCCCTGGTGAATCAAATGTGACGAGGTCGCCCGGCTGCATCACGATCTGGTCTGTTTCGGAGCCTTTCAGGTAATGCAGCTTCACTTTACCCTTGTTGAGCACCACGCGCGAGCGGCGCGGTCGCGCATATACGTTGAACTCCGTGCCCAGTACCTCCACGTCGAAATTTTTCGCAGTGTGCACGATGAACTTCTGGTGGTTAGCCGTGTGCGTAATGGAGAAATCCGCCTCGCCGGTCATATAAACCTCCCGGGTGGTTTCTCCAAAGCCGAAGCGCGGTACCCGGAGCGTGGAGTTCGCATTGAGCACGACTTTGCTCCCGTCGGGCAGTACCAGACGCTGTATCTGGCCGAAGTTGGTGGAATAGATCTCATACCGCACATGGTCACGGGCAAACCAGCCGCCCGATAGCACAAGCAGCGTAACAGCCGCTGCCACGAGCCAGGATTTTCCTTTCGCGGGCCATGCCAGCGTGCGCACCGCTGCGCGTTCCGCTTCGATGTCGAACCCTACCGGAGTGTCGTTGATGCGTTCAAAATGCCGGGCGATCGCCTGTTCCACGTCGGCGTTGTACTGAATGTTCTGATTTTCCCATTCCATCAGCCAAATGAACAGCTGTTCCCTCGCCTGCGGATCGGTGCTCCACTGGTCGATTAGGTCTTTCTCAAGAGCCGTTGCATTTCCGGAAAAGTAGTTGAAAATCAGTTCTTTGTTTATTGAGTCTTTCATGGTTAATTTTTCAAACAATGTGTCGCCGGTACCTGTTGGGGCTAATAGCTAGTTGAACAGGACCAGCAGCGTGAACAGCCATTTGGCCTTAATAATCCTTCTCAATTCCTGCATGGCAGTGTACATCTGCGACTCTACGGTCCGGTAAGAAACGCCCAGCTCAGCCGCGATTTCGCTGTACTTTTTCCCTTCATATCGGTGCATGAGGTACACGCGGCGCTGCTTTTGCGGAAGCGTGTTGATGGCATTCTGCACGTCGTTGTACAGATCTTCATATTGCGTAATGTGGTCGGGCTGCTGCTCGGGCTGCAATGTCACATACTCGGCGTGTTCGAGCGAGGTGTTCCGCTTCATCTCGGCGCGGGCGTAGTCGAATGCGCTGTACCGGACAGCCGAAAAAAGGTAATTCCGGAAAGAAGTCTCTACGTGGGTGAAAGCCTTGTCCCTGTGAAACTTGTAAAAAACCTCCGAAACGATGTCCTCGGCGATTTCCTTCGAGGAGACATACCGGACCACGTGGCTGCATAGCGGCCGGTAGTACCAGCGGAAAAGCAGCTCCATGCCCGTGTTGGTATCCGACTCGAATGCCTTTTTGAGCAGCATCTCCGACTCGGCCGGAAACTCGGGCCGGCGTGCCAGACGGTCCGGGCCTCTGCCGGGAGGGCCGGGATCATCCTCTTGAGGATCAGACAATTCCAAACTATCCATATGAGTGGGTTAAAAAAATGCCGGTTAAAGGCAGGTTTCAAAGGCCTACAACTATAATGTCGATCCCGGCCATAGAAACACTTAGAAGATAAGTAGAATTTTTTTAAATAAATTTATAGAATAAGGATTAACGGGGTTACTAAAAGCCTAATTTCATACCGGTTTCGGCATAACCGCCTGAACGGTAACACCACAAAAACTTTGTCTCCATGCAAAAATCGTTACTGACCATTATGGCTGACATAATCCGATCGTTGCCAGTCAAAAAGTTTTTTCTCATCAGCATTCTTTTCAGCCTCGCAAGCCTTCATCCCGTCGCATTTGCCCAGCAGCGTTACCTGGGCCTCAGCATGGTGAACGAGGGCAACTGGAACAATTTGAAACTCATTGATCAGGCCCATGCGGTGGGCTGTAATGCGGTTTTTCTGAGTATTCAATGGGGAGCGATCGAAGGATATATTTCCAGGTCGATGAAACAGCAGTACGGGGACGACTACAATGTCTGGCAGATGTACGACGATCAGATTGCCAAAGCGCGCTCGCTCGGGATGAAGATAGGGATCAATGTGGCGGTGAGTACGGGCGACAATGTAACGCACAGCTATTCCGACCGGTATGGCATCGATACGG
Source organism: Dyadobacter sp. 50-39 (assembly GCA_001898145.1). Taxonomy (GTDB): domain Bacteria; phylum Bacteroidota; class Bacteroidia; order Cytophagales; family Spirosomataceae; genus Dyadobacter. Next base: position 15,252 of record MKSR01000048.1, on the reverse strand, counting down.
GTGACGGCTGGCTCAGGGACGAGCGTATCCTGAACGTGGGTTACGACGGCAGCGAGGCTGTTTTCCAGAAATACGGCGGAGCGATCAACGGCGTCCACGTGCAGTTCGTCATGACGTCGCTGGCCGCTCAATCGACCCGCGACAGGATAGCCAGCTTTACCCAGAAAGTGTTGCAGCGGTACGGCCACCTTCAGGATACGAACGAGCTACTTTATATGGACCTCATTTATACCCGCCAGGGAGAGGCGGAGTTTGAAGCGGGAACGGACAAATACCATTATGAACAGCCATTGAACCTCCGCGACAACAACAGCCTGACCGATTATTCCAAACCGATGCGGGCAGGTTACAGGGCCTGGCTTGCGGCGAAATATGAGAAGATCCAGTCGCTCAACTTTGTGTGGGGGACAAACTACCATTCTTTTACCGAAATAACGCCCAAAAGACCATCGCCGGACATGTTCGCCCAGCCCGACGGCGCGGACTGGTACCTCTACCGGACCCAGGTGCTCAAAGAAGTGAATGATGTATTCAGAAACACCGTGAAGTCCATCGATAATCGCATCAAAGTGATCTCACACCATGGCTCGGTATTCGATAAGCTGTCGTTGGGAAGGAGTACTTTTGCATTCAACGAGATCGCGTCCGAGCTGGACGGTATCAAAATCAATGACGATAACAATTATGATCACCGGTTCGCGATAGACCTGCTCCGGACCAACCTTCACGGAAAGCTGTACATCAACGAGGCTGCTTTCAACGCGAGTTTCGGCATTTCCAATTTCATCTCATACGCAACCGAAAGCTACCTCCATGGCGCGCAGATGGTGAGTTGTATGTTTTTTGAGAATCTATTGAGTGCCGGCGGCGGACCTGCCGTGAAGGAACTGGCGGATACCTGGCTCACCCAGCCGGTTGCCACACCGGCGCCGGCCAATCAGGACAGCTTTACCTTGTCGGGCATCATCGCTCAAAACGGCTGCGTTACCAATCGTAACAGCTATGCGGGCGATTGTGACGCCTACAAAACCTGGATGGCTGCGCACAATGGCGCCTCGGGGGAGCCGGTGAATATTTTCATCCAAAACGACTTGAAGAAAGATTGCCAGATTACGCTCACGGGCTCGCCGAGTGCCGGCAGCCCACGCATTGGAACCCCCATTAACCTGTCTTCCAGTTGCACCGGAGATTGCTCCAGACTTACGTATCGCTGGGAGCTGAACGGGAATGTGATCGGCAACACGCCGAATCTCACCGGTGTGATCGTACCGTCCGTTCCGGGGCCGTACACCTATTCGGTCACGGCAGGACAGGGCGGCTGTGCAAAAACTTATGAGATGGTCGTCAATGCCACCGACGTGCTGCCTGTAACGCTTGTCGCATTCCAGGCTGCGGCCCGGGAAAATGAGGTAGTGCTGAGCTGGTCGACGGCCGATGAAGCCAATTCCAGCCATTTCGAGATACAGCGCGGCGCCAATGGTACCGAATGGAATGTGATCGGTCGCGAGCAAGCCGCTGCCAACAGCCAGGTGGCCCGGAATTATGGCGCTGTCGATCCTGCGCCGGTGGCCGGAAGCAATTTTTATCGGTTAAGGATGGTGGATCGCGACAGTACGTTCGCTTTCAGCAAAATTGTACGGGTCGTTTTCGACAGCTCCGCATTATTTACTTTCTATCCAAATCCCGCTGCCGATCACTTGCAGTTAACCGAAGCGGCGCTCAGAAACGCGGCATCCGTGGAATTGCTGGACCAGTCCGGCAAAGCCGTCCTGAGAGCGGCGAGGCCTTCGGCGGCGATCAGCATCGGGCATTTGCATACGGGCATGTATGTATTGCAGATTACGGGACGCGACGGCGTGGTAATGAGCAGGCAGGTGGCCATCGGAAGATGATGAATGTAATGGGTAAACGAATTCACTTAGACGCCCGCTACCAGGCAGGCAGTTTTTTTTATCATGAACTTCATTCAAAAGAAATATGACGCCCTGATTATCGGGTTCGGGAAAGGCGGCAAGACACTGGCTGCCTTTATGGCTAAGCAAGGCTGGCAAGTGGCGGTGATCGAACGGTCGCCCCTGATGTACGGCGGTACTTGTATCAATATCGCCTGTATTCCCACCAAGTCGCTGATCCACAGTGCTGAAAGTCATGTGCCGTATGCCAGGGCGATTGCTGAAAAGAACCGTTTGGTGGAGTCGCTGCGCAAGCGGAATTTCGAGATGATCGATCAATTCGGGAATGCTGCCGTTATCACCGGAGATGCTTGGTTTGTATCGGCAAACACCGTGGCCGTACGCTTGGCAGGGTCCGGTGAAGAGGTGCAGATCCAGGCCGACCGCATTGTGATCAATACCGGTGCCAGGCCGGTTGTTCCCTCCATTCCCGGCTTATCCGAGAGCCGGCGTGTTTTTACCAGTACGGCGCTGATCGAGCAAACCGATTTGCCCGGGCGGCTTGTGGTCATCGGGGCCGGTTACATTGCATTGGAATTTGCCGGTATGTATGCACAATTTGGCTCGGAAGTGACGCTGCTAAGCCGGTCGGCTACGTTTTTACCCGACGAGGACCGGGATATTGCGGATGCCGTGCATGCAATCCTGACTGCCAGGGGAATTAAAATTGAGCTGGGCGTGGCCGTGGATGAAATAGAGCCCGGCCAGGACGCAGATACCGTCGTTTACCGTCAGGCGGGAATGCGGATGGAAGCGAGCGCATCGGCCATACTGGTAGCCACGGGACGACAGCCCAATACGGAAGACCTCAATCTGGAAGCGGCGGGCGTGCAGCGGGATGATAAAGGCTACATCCGGGTCGACGAACAGCTTCGAACTACCACCACCAATATCTGGGCGATCGGCGATGTCAACGGCGGCCCGCAGTTTACCTACATTTCGCTCGATGATTTCCGGATCATCAGAAGTCAGTTATTTGACTTTAAGCCGCACAGCACCGCCGACAGAAAGCGGGTTTCCGGCGCATTGTTCATTACCCCTCCTTTATCGCACGTGGGACTGCGGGAACATGAAGCGATCCGGCAGGGCTACCGGATAAAAGTGGCCACCCTGCCGGCATCGTCGAGCACGCGGGCGCAGCTTCTGAACCGGCCGGAAGGAATTTTTAAAGCAGTAGTAGATGCGGATACCAACCTGATCCTGGGATGTACATTGCTCTGCTCCGATTCGAGCGAGCTCATCAACCTGGTGCAGCTAGCCATGCACGCCGGGCTCGACTACACCGTGCTGCGCGACACCATCTACACGCACCCGTCCATGAGCGAGTCGCTGAACGATCTTTTTGCGAAAATCGGGTGAGGGGTGATTTAATGGGCGGTTATGTTTGTGGATTCTCAGCTTAGTTTAACTCCATTCCTCCGTCCCTTTAATGCCAAGTTCTTCCGGCCGGAATACCGGGTCTTTGCCCGCATCTTTCTGCTTCTGATAGTCCTTTAGAGTGTCCAGTGCAGGTTTTCTTAATAGAATAATGGCAACGATGTTGAGCCAGGCCATCAACCCAACGCCGATATCGCCGATCGTCCAGGCGAGCGCGGCAGTTTTGACCGAACCGTAAAACGTCGCCGCCATGATTAGGATACGCAAACCCCAGAGAGCCGCTTTGCTGGTTTTGTTGCCAAGCAGATAGCTCAGATTGGTTTCGGCAATGTAGTAATAAGCCATAACCGTGGTAAATGCAAAGAACAAGAGCGCAACCGCTACAAAACCGCTGCCCAGCGAAGGAAAATGAACGTTAATAGCCGATTGCGTAAACTCGGCACCCATTGCCGCTCCTGGAATATGCTCTACAAGAAAGCCGCCAGCGGGGTTGGAGACATTGTATTGGCCGGTAAAAAGGATCATTAAAGCAGTAGCGGTGCATACGAAAAGCGTATCGACATACACAGAGAATGCCTGAACCAGTCCTTGTTTGGCCGGATGGCTTGTTTCAGCTGCTGCCGCCGCGTGCGGAGCGGTACCCTGTCCGGCTTCATTGGAATAAACGCCGCGCTTTACACCCCAAAGGACCGCCATCCCGAAAATGCCACCGAAGGCTGGTTCCAGATCAAATGCGCTGCGAAATATTAACGCAAATACGGCAGGTACTTCGGTAATGTTTAATCCGATTACGATCAGGGCCATCAGGATATAAGCTCCGGCCATAAACGGAACCACGAATTCCGCCACTTTGCCAATGCGTTTAACGCCGCCGAAAATGATCAGCCCCAACAAAACCGTTACAAAGCCACCGGTGACTTCGACAGGGATGTCAAACGCAGTAAGCGAGCTGGTAGCAATGCTGTTACTTTGCACGCCAGGCAGAAAAAGCGCCGTGCTGAGTATGGTAGCAAATGCAAAAAGATTGGCATACCATTTCATGCCCAAACCTTTTTCAATGTAATATGCCGGTCCGCCGCGGTACTGACCGTCCTGTACGGTTTTGTAGATCTGTCCCAAAGCCGCTTCCACATAGGCCGAGGCCGCGCCCAGAAACGCGATGGCCCACATCCAGAATACGGCGCCCGGCCCGCCCATCGCGATCGCCGTAGCAACACCGGCAATGTTACCCGTTCCGACGCGACCAGAGATTGCAATGGCGAACGCCTGAAATGAGGACACTCCCTGGGCTGACGATTTTCCTCCGAAAAGCAAGGTCACCATATCTTTAATATACCTCACTTGCAGAAACCGAGTTACAAACGAAAAATAAATCCCGGTCGCAAGGCAGAGTCCGATTAATGCTTTACTCCAAATGAGATCATTGATAAAATTGACTATTTGCTCCATTTTATTGGCTTTAAATGGTATAGGGAGAAATTTTGTTGGGTGAAATGCCAAATAAAGCGAAATTATATCAAATCAGGAGAGATAAATTTCTTCTTCGGTAAAAGGCTTTTAGGCCTATATTTGCCCAAAACAACATTTCGCTCACCTTTATCATCATGGCTAAGACCCCGATTGATCGCGTCATTCAACCTGTCAGCAAATTCATTCACCAGGAGTATACCAGTGGCATTGTACTGTTTCTCTGCGTCGTTGCAGCGCTGATCTGGGTTAATTCGCCGCTGGGTGAATCGTATCACCATGTCTGGGAGACAAGTCTTTCCGTCGGTTTTAACGGAAGCATGTTCGATCACCCGCTCCATATATGGATCAATGACGGGCTGATGGCAGTTTTCTTTTTCGTCATCGGGCTGGAACTGAAACGGGAGTTTATGGCCGGGGAATTGTCGAGCGTAAAAAAGGCAGCATTGCCCATGGTAGCCGCGCTGGGCGGAATGCTGGTGCCGGCAGCCATTTATTTCGCATTCAATTACGAAACGGAATCCGCCGGCGGGTGGGGAATCCCGATGGCGACGGATATCGCGTTTGCATTGGGCCTGCTATCGCTTTCGGGCAAGCATATTCCGCCTTCGGTAAAGGTTTTTTTGTCTGCACTGGCAGTGGCTGATGACCTGGGCGCGGTGTTGGTCATCGCATTTTTCTACACGGCTCATATTGATTTTGGCTATCTCATGTTCGGGTTTGGATTCCTGGTATTGCTCGTGGGGGGCAACTTGCTGGGAATACGGAGCACGCTGTTTTTTCTGTTGCTGGGCATCGTAGTGTGGGCTTGTTTCCTGTTTTCGGGCGTGCATGCGACCATAGCCGGCGTACTGGTGGCGTTTACCATCCCAGCGCGCACGAAGATTAATGAAGTTGAATATATCGAGCAAATCCATAAGCAATCCAAAGCCTTCGAAGCGGCCATTCCGCTGCATGGGCCACTGATGACCTCTGACCAGCACCACATTATCGAAGAAATAAAAAGGATCAGCATTGATGCACAAACACCGTTGCAAAAGATTGAATATGCGCTGCATCCGTGGGTGGCTTTCCTGATCATGCCATTATTTGCGATCGCCAATTCCGGTATGCACATTGGAAGCGACTTTTTTACCGCGCTGATTAACCCGGTGAGTTTTGGGGTAATGTTCGGACTGGTGATCGGCAAGCTGGCGGGGGTGTTCGGATTTACTTGGCTAATGGTCAGGCTGGGCGTTGCCGAACTGCCGCGGCTGGTCAACTGGAAGCATATTTTTGGCGTGGCACTACTGGCCGGGGTTGGTTTTACCATGTCGCTTTTTGTGACGAACCTGGCATTTGCAGACGAGATCCATATCGACGCGGCTAAATACGGAATCCTGCTTGCATCCATTATTTCAGGCTCAGTAGGAATCATTTACCTGCGTGCAACTTCCAAACCGACTAATGTTTAACAATAAAGCCTTTAAATGATTCATTTAGAGGCTTTATTACTCTTGTATCCAGAGAGGAAGAGAATCGAACCGCGCGGCGGCCGCTCACGATGCAGTTACCCACATACTACCTTTCCAGGGTAGCCCCTTCAACCACTCGGGCATAAAAAAAGCCAGTTTTCATAAAGAAAACCGGCATTTCGCAGAGAGGATGAGATTCGAACCGCGCGGCGGCCGCTCACGATGCATTTACCCACATACTACCTTTCCGGGGTAGCCCCTTCAACCACTCGGGCATAAAAAAAGCCAGTTTTCATAAAGAAAACCGGCATTTCGCAGAGAGGAAGAGATTCGAACCGCGCGGCGGCCGCTCACGATGCAGTTACCCACATACTACCTTTTTCAGGGTAGCCCCCTCAACCACTCGGGCATAAAAAAAGCCAGTTTTCATAAAGAAAACCGGCATTTCGCAGAGAGGATGAGATTCGAACTCTTTTGCAATGTGCTGATTGTGAGTAGCTTGAAAAGTTTGTATTTGCCTGCTCTCGAATAGCTCACCTAATTTGAATGACAAGCGATTGATACTTCAAATTTACAAATTTCTATGACGTTTTAAAAGGATTATCTTCAGGTACTATGGGAACGGTGCTGGAGCCGTACAATGTGATCATAGGATACTTCCAGAATGTACGCAAATTTGCAGTTGAAGAGGCAAGGCTAAATCGATAGTTCTTGTTGGTACCGGCTAGCTCAAGGGCAGGTGGTATTAAATTTTGTGATGAATTCACCCGGCGGAGTGTCAACGCTTTCATCAATAGCCAAAAAATCGCGGACCACGACAACGGGGGATAGTGCTCAAAACCATCAGATGATGGTGATTGATTGTTATAGAAACTATAAATGTATTGGTTCGATAGTCCCGCCGAATCTTGCAGTCGGGAAAATTCAGGGCAAACTATGTCTTGCTTTTTATCAACTCTGTTACCCATAGGTCTTGTGGTATGTAATGTAGATCCGGTGATTCGGCATCTTCTGGCATTAGTCGACCTGCTGCGGATCTGCTTCTGGGAGAGCTCATTTTTTTTGCTTCCGCCTTTGGACTTTCGGAGGCAACAATACGTCTGAATTTGCATCGCTTCATTTCCCACATTCCCCGGAGCTGTGACGAGGATTGAGAGAAGTGATCATTTACTAGCGACTTTCCAGCTTAAATAAACTGTCCAAACATAACTTTCTGAGGATCAGTAACGCCTTCAAGAGCTGCGAATGTTGTGAGCGATCGTAGATAATACAAAAATCTTTACCACCAAATTTGTTTTCCATGCTCATAGCTGAATATGCGCTCATGGCCACCGGAATTTCCTGACAGGATTTTATATATTGTACTAGCTGGAACAGATTCAAATACAACAGGCTTTGCTGACTTTTTGGTGACTGAGGAGTGAAACCTCCAGCCTTCCTGATAATAAAACAGAGCATAGCTTTCAGTTACTTTTGGTCTGCTTCTGAGGCGGTTTGCTTTGACACTATCCATCGTATCATAAAATGCCTGACCGCTGACGGGCATATTATATACGAGCTGCTCGTCGAGCTCTTTAGACTGCAAGTAGTGAGCGATGATTGTCTCCTGAGCTGGATTTTTCAAATCTGTCTTTAGTTCAATCACTGATTTGGTTGTGTCATCTATATATAAAGGGGAGCCAACATGCAGGAGCTGACCATCTACATAAACACAGATCATATATAGAACGCCGGTAGCCATATCTTTAAAGACAGCTTGTTCTCCATTAACCTTAGTCCAAAAGACAGGTTTCCAAGTTCCGTTTGAATACACACTTACAAATGCATGGTTTTCACCTCTTAGGCGTGAATTCTGAACCGTTAAATCAGCCGTTGTGACATATTGATTGGTTACATCTATTGATCGCTCAATTCGGAGGTCGGGCGGAAAAGTCATCCGATCCCGATTTTTAAGAAATTCAGTTGCAATACCAGCACTGAATGTTCGTCTAAATACTTTGGGAGGCTTTCTCTGAAAATTGTAGATGTTGAACGGACCGTATCCAGATGACGTACTTTCACAACCCATAAATGGATTCGAGGACCCATCCTGATTGATCACTACGTTCCAAGCATGGCTTCCTCCATTAACATTACCCCAAGTGGGAACAAAGTCGATTGAGACAGGGATGCCTATCGCACGAAGCGGATAAATAGCAGTACTCGACATAACCCAACAATCTCCTTGCCTTTTTGCGTTAAGCTCTTGCCAGTTCTGAATTTGAGCAGGAGGAGCGGTATATGAGAATTTAAATGCTTTCCGGAGACTGTCGTTGACGCTGTAAAGAATCCTATACGTGGAATGGGCGTCTCCAGGTTTGGAAATTACACTGAATTCACGAAGACAGCTTCTTCTCCAGTTGATCAAACTCTCTTGGGATAGACGATAAGGTAAAACGTATTCGCAAAAGTCCTTAAAGCTCAGTTGCCCCTCCAAGATATTGCTGCGAGCACTCTGTAAAGCAAGATCAATATTTGAGATCAAATAGCTGGCTGAAATTGTCTCGACATCGGGAACAAATTCTCCATAAGTGGAATCCCTCACTCCCAATCCTGGCATATTCTTTACCAAAAACACGGCCGATTTGTATCCGAGCGTATCTCTTATGCTCTTGTAGTGGTTCAGAACGGTTTCTAATTGGCCTCGATTACGACCCGCTGTATTCAACGCTTTATCTATTTCCCCAGAATACTTGTCGCAAGACACTAACATCGCAATGACTCCAACAAGAGCGTATTGCCTCTGATGAATGAACCTGAAAAATTTCACAATAGAAAAATAAATTACCTCAATGACAAAAAATGATTTAGGTCATCGACGAAAGTAATAGGATACGATAAGGCCGGGGCAAATGGTCCGATGGTATTTATTCAGAGAGCCCAATAGGGCCTTGAGGCGAGCAAGCAACGCCCCAAGGCCTTCCCTGTTTTATGGCTTAAAACCAATATACTTTCTAAGGGCTTTAATAAGCAGATACAGAACATATCCACCTACACCAAAAAAGACAAGGTTTGCCAATATGGCAACTACTTCCGCTTTCTCAAAGGTAACACAAAGCATACACTGCATGTTTAGTAGTTCCAATTAACCGCTGATTGTCCATTTGAAGGATTGTAACTGCCTGTGATAACACCATTATAGGATTGAATTGTTCCCACGCCCTGTACAAGAACGTTCGCATGGACCTGCCCGTAGAGAGTGAATGTAATGTCGCCTGAGTTTTGATTGTAATGGGCTTCGCTGGTTGTTGTTGTCCACGTATTATAATTACCAACGGAGGAAATGGATGCACCAACCGTTGCGTTTTGATAGTTAGCTCCCCAAGTAAGAGAGACCATGAGGTCAGCGAACACACCCCAATCCCGTTCAAGCGATGTTGATCCAGGTTCGATATCATTCTCTGGCCCTCTGGCAGATGCCATCTTTTTTAGATCCAAAGTTGTAAAAGCAGTGCCAAAGGGAATAGTTGCCTGGCCATTGCCCTCAGAGAAAGCTCGAAATCGTTTTCCATCAACTTTACGTGTGAAACTTCCCCCCTTCTTCCCGATCGCTCTCATAGTTGCGAAAAACTTCTCTGCCTCTTCCACCGTATCGAAATTTCGGTAGTTTCCCGTAGCAACCATAGCCTGCGTCGCTTCCGCCGAAAGTTTAGTTAGTCCGTATTTATTAACTAACCTATCTACGGGTGCAAGTGGGTCTGCATCCGGTTTGTTGCAAGATGACACGATAAAAAGCGACAAAACAAAGAATATCGCTGAGAATAAATTAATCTTCTTCATATAAAATATTGTTACTAATAAATAAATGGAGATGATCTTAAATCATTTCGACAAAATTCAGAATGATTTTGGCCCGTCTCCCCAAGCCAACTATGGTTCTGCAGAATGAATAGTCTTTTGGTTTAAATATTTGCGCATTTCCTCCTTCATCTCTCGAATTGCCACGGATGGCACCTTCTCATTCATCTCAATTACTTTCGAGGCCATATAGTCAGCCCTCGAACGATCACCTATGCGCGCATAATATTTTGAAAGAAGGTATTTTGGGTATACCCTGTTGGGGATCATGTTATTGGCAGCAATATAAGCCACTTCAGCATTGTTGTAGTGACCAGTTTCTTCTAAGGTAATGCCATAGTTGAGATTCAAATAGTACTCATTTTTTATCGCCAGTGCCCGCTCATAGACCACGAGAGCTTTGTTGTGCAGTCCTGTGATTGCCAGTGATTTAGCGAAATATGAAAGAGCTTCACTGTCTTTTATTTGATATTCAGAATCGATCTTTTGAAAGATCTTAATCGATTCTTTAAACTCGTCACTGTTATATAGCCTTATCGCCGCATAATATTCTGTTCGACGCCGCCAATCTAAGGTTGCAAAAATAATAACCAATACCGCAACTAATGCCAGTGCTCCGGCGGCCGGCTTAGTTCTTTGAAATTGAAATTTCCAAGCAGAGCCCGAATTGAACGCGCATAGGGCTATGGCTATAAGAAAGTTAAGTATTGTTGGAGCTCCCTCTGCTGGGTAAGATGTTAGTGCGCCTGCCACACAAGATGTAAGCATAGGAAATCCGATACAATTTATATTCCTGAGTGCTAATATTAGAATAGCGAGAAAAAGTAATAGTCCGATGAGCCCAAGTTCAACTGTTATTTGAAGGAAATCATTGTACGCATAATCCACTTGATCCGCAAGGGTTGCCTCGTTGGATTTAACTCCGTTGCAAGCAAAATAATTTGCCTGAAAAGTTCCGTAATGGTTGTCAAAGGAAAAAGGTCCCAAACCAAACAAAGGATTTTCTGAAGCCATTTGAGTTGCAACTTTCCAAACAACTAGACGACCATCTGCTGAATTTTCCTTGTGTCTATATAGCCAAATTACAAATATGAAAGCGGCTATTGATCCAAGTCCTAGCAGAAGTATTCCCCTACTTGTAAAGCGTGGCCGGTATTTGATAGATTTAAGAAAGATAAAGATTAATGATACGATACCGACCGTTGCTGAGATCCACGAAGTTCTTGAATCTGCAAATAACATGGAAATGGCGGCGAAAAATATTGCGCATATTGAGATAAGTTCTAACCTCCTAGGAACAAATTCTATTTTGCTGTAGTGTCTAAATAATACTGTTGCCGCCAATACAGCCAAATTTGCAATATAGATTGCATAAGGCCCGGGATTATTAAATGAGCCTTTAACTATTTGATTGTTAGAATGTTGTAAAGTTCCATATATGGATTGGAGTGTACACGTGACTAAGAATATGGTTACTAGTGTATCTGCTTTTACGATACCATGCCTAAGAAAAATGACTATCGCATAGTAAGTTGCAACTAGTGCGAAAAAGTTGATATAGTCGAGAGAGAGAATTGATCCTTGTATTAAACTTTGCACCGATACATATGTAGCGAATATTGCTACGAGAATATCGATTAGACTAAATTCTATTGAATATTTCTTTCGGATAAATAAGTTTATACCAAATGCTGTGATGACTGCCGTAGTGACTAGGTCAATATGTAAGTATTTGGCTAATATATTTCCATTTGAAACTTCATCAGATGTAGCGAATACACTTAGAGCAATTAATGTCAAGAAAAATATGGCCCACGTATTTTGTGTTCCATATGAAAACAATTCTTTCTTCAATAGTAAAGATATAAATTTATTATTGCACCTATCTGTTATGTCGGTTACTTTTAATTTATGTCACAGATCTTGAAGAATTTCAACTCTGAATTAGCATACTATTGGAAGTTATACTCAATAATGAAATATTTATAAAAAAGATTTTACCTTGACCATGCGGCAAGTCCGTTTGCTGAAGGTTTTTATAAGTCTATCGAAATGTCACGTTTTGCCGACGCAATTATATCGATACTTTCTTTTATAAAAAAGTTCTAACGGCAATGAGATCGGTGATTTTCGACCAAGTTTTCTCTTTTTTAGACCAATGATCCGATTATCATCGACCAATGCGTCGAGTAATCACTTAAATACCTTGATCAAAACAAATCCAAAGCAGAATATTTTCCGTTAACTGTCTGGTAGAAATAGCCAGACAAACAGCCTTCGACCACTATAATCTTTTCGATCTAGGTATGAGTGTGAAGTGCAGAGCGGTCTTAGGCGTAAAAGTTGGACGGTGTAATCATGTACATTGAGATAGGAAAGACGATTTTCGTTACATTAAATGACGAGATTCGTAAGAATAATAGTTTTGAACCAGATCGATGGGCTAGCAAACGACTAGTTTTTTTCTAATAGCATCACCTACAATATGGAGCGGAGCAATAGCAAATCATATTCAGTTATTTCATCCAGGAAATTATTAGAAGTCTAGGAAAACATGACCTTCATATTGGCTGTGTTCCTGTAAAGACAGGTCGTTGGCGAAGGCTTTATATAGTCGGTATATTTTCCAGCGTGGACGGCACGCCTGCCAGCCGTCCCGTCTCTTCCACATATTGGTAGGTGTATTCAAGTATAGCTTCCTTCATTGAGCCGCCGAAGAATCCCTGGTAGCATTCGCGAAAACTTTCAACGTGGTCATCCACTTCGTACCCGTTGGATAGTTGATTTGCTTACAGTAGATCTCAAATGCATCGGCAGTGTTATCGCGCATTTCACCGATTGTCTCGAAATACGTAAATGCCTCTTTGCGTAGGCCTTAACCGCCGATAGCTTTGCAGCCAAGGGATGAACCCCGATACTTTCTGCTTTGAGTAGTAAAGGCTATCGCCCTGAGTTGAAAATGTTTGAGGAAAAGCAATGGCTGAGGCCTACTGTGCCATTTTAGGGTTCATTTGCACCTTTGCTATACCTGTTCAGGCATTAAGTCCCTGGGAGAACAGTTCATTTCACGGGCGAGTATTCCAATATGTTCAATATTGTATTTACTTGGAAATTTGGGACTTTCAATTTGTCCGATAAACCCCCTGGTCAAATTTAGAAACATAGCGAGATCGTCCTGAGTATAGCCCTTAGCTTTTCGGACTTTCCTCACTTGATTTATCACCGCAATTTCGAAATCTGTTTTTTCGGGCATGGGTTGCAAGAACCAAAAACATCGTTATTTTTGTGCTTAGTTATAACTAAGCAAATGTCCCACGTGTCTGCTTTCCGCAGTTTCAGGCACCTAAATGGATGGAGTGATGTAATACTAAGTCAATAATGTATGATATGGGAATTCGAAAGCTACATGCCAACCCTGGCGGAAACGGCGATCTGTTAGGCAGGTTTAAGAATGGTGATGAACGCGCATTTACAGGTTTTTACGACAAGTCATTTTCTAGCCTTTTATATGTTGGCAAGAGCTTGGTTAATGACGAGTTCCTGGTAAGCTGCATCCTGCACGAATGTTACCTTAAAGTTTGGGCGCACCGCGATAAGATTGAAAGCCTGCCTCATGCATACCGGTTTATTCGTCTCAATCTCCGTTGGCAACTCTTGAAACAGGTCCAAAAGCCTGCATACCAGATATACCGGAGAATGACGGAAATAGACCATCTCGAACCTTTCCTGGGCGAAAAGCCAGATGTGGATAGCTATTTCGCGGACGGCACCGAAGTGAAAAGATGGGAGGAAATCAGCAAGGCGATCTCATTTCTACCCAAACAGCGCCAGTTGATAGCGAGCCTTCATTTTAAGGATGGACACAGTCCGAAACAGGTAGCCAGAAGAATAGGAGCCACCACACTGCATGTGAGCAGCGAAATTCAAAAAGCCGTGGACGAGCTTAAAAAAATGGTAGCGCCTCGCGCGACTGTGCCTATAAGGCAAGCAAAGCAGCCCTATCCTTACGATCATATTCTGAGCAGTGAGCAGGCGGCGGTTTTCGAGCTCAGGCACGTTCAGAAGAAGTCTTTTGCTGACATCGCCTCCATCTTAGGCTACCCGCAGACCCAGGTTCAGCAGCATTACATCAAAGCATATCAGCTCATCAAAAACCACTGGAAGCAAAATGGCAGATAGATCATGGAAAAGCTTTTCACCACTAGAAAGATCCGGCTTCTGATCGATTCGGACGATATCGATCAGAAGAACAAGATTATCGATACGCTCTACCAATGGCGATACATCTGCTTCAAAGCCGCTAACCAGATCTATACGCACCATTACGTCCAACAGCAACTCAGGGAAATGCTCTACCTGACCGAAGGCGTTAGGGCCAGGCTCTCTGATATCAAAAAAGACGCGTATGGGATGCTTTCGACATCAAGGATGAATACCAGCTACCAGGTTTTGGCCCAAAACTACAAAGGCAGTATCCCGATGCACATCATGAGCGCCTTGAATGGCAATCTGGTGGCCAGCTTTAATAAAATGAGCAAGGCGCTGGCTAGTGGCGAAAGCAGCTTGCCTAGCTTCCGGAAGGAAATACCGATCCCATTTAAAGGGACCGATGTTAAAAAGTTCAGAAGCAGTAGGGAAGGAGCGGTGTTCCATTTCACCCTGTTTGACATGCCCTTCAAGACGTATCTGGGCAGAGCAGGTGATGATAAGCGGGAGCTGCTCCGACGATTAGAAGCCAGCCAGGTCAAACTATGCACCAGCTCGCTGGCGCTGGACAACGGAAAGATTTTTATGCTTGCTGTTTTTCAGATAGAACGACAGGAGCAGCCGCTTGACCAGGATATCATTGCAGAAGCGAGTTTGTCGCTGGATTACCCGATCATCGTTTCGGTAGGCAACAAACGCTATACAATCGGAAGCAAGGACGAGTATCTTTATAAGCGGCTTGCAATCCAGGCGGCAATCAGGCGAAAAAGGAAGGCCATGGCTTTCATGAATCAACACAGCCGAGAACAGCTACGCCAATCCACCATCGAAAATCTGATGCAGTCAGAGAAGCGATATGTTGCCCACAAGCAGCACGTATATAGCAAAAGGTTAATCGAGATCTGTCTCAAAAATAAAGCAGCGACTTTGCTTTTGGTAGACCAGACAGAAAAAGAGCA
>MKSR01000047.1 GCA_001898145.1 Dyadobacter sp. 50-39 | reverse complement strand
ATCAAAGCGTTCAGGGCACAGTTCAGAGGAGTTCGAAATGTTGAATTCTTCCTTTATCGACTTACTCAGTTATATGCTTAATCCAAGCTGCTCCACAACATTTGGCCTTGATCCCTACAATCTCCGCCGGGAACCTGTTGAGGTTCAGAATTCGGGTCGCATTGGTCGTCGCCAGTTTTCCTGGCTTAATTTCACAGGCACTTAATCCTAACGCTGGCGCGTCGACGTTCATCCGACACCGAAGTAGCGTTCAATCTGGCTGAAATTGAAACTTTCGGTTTTGATAGGAAGCCTCGAATGCGTTTTCAAATGAAGAAAGGCGGGTTTAGGTTAAAAAGCTCTTCAAAGCCCGATCGATTTATCATGCAATTCTCCGATCGCGGCCCTCACTTTCTCCACCCGCTCCGTTACCGAAGTATCTCCCCGAATCTCCATCACCCGGCACGAAACCCTTCCCAGCCATGCCTCATGTATTCCTACATTGCGGCCGGTGAAATCCCGGTCGTCATACTTCGCGGCCCAATCATAAAACTCCCTGAAAAGCTGGTTTCGCTCAGTATCGGTGTAAATAGCGTCGCCATACCGTTCAAGTTCGCGATCGACCAGGCGCTGCATCCTTATTTCTTTTGGAACGTAGAGAAACACCACCCAATCGAACATGGACAGCCACTCGTCCCCCCAGCTGATCAACGATCCGCCAACGATATAACTATCCAAACCGGAGATGGCCTCGCGCAACATCGCGCTACGTGTAGGTGCGTCTCTACGCACCGTGTAAGGCACAGCCGAGCGCTCCCAGAAAAAATCATCTGTGTCGAAATACGGAATTCCCAGATTCTCCGACAATGCATTACCCAAAGTAGTCGACCCCGCACAAGAGGCGCCCATGATGTGGATTTTCATAATACCTGATATACAGCCAGGCACAAGATATTGAAAATTTGGCGGGATGATACCTGTTTATGCCCCTACTTGCCTTTAAAATCCCTTATAGTTTTCCCGTCATAACGATACACGCCATCCAGCGAGCCGAACCAGATGCTTCCATCATTCGCTTCCAGAATCCCGAAAGTCATTCGGTCATTCGCCTGATAGTCGGACGGTATTTTGGTGGCAACCGGCTTTTTGTCCGCCAAAGCCTTTTTATCGTATCTCGAGATCCCCCATTTACCACTTACCGTATTTTCCGAACTCGTCCAGATGTTGCCTTTCTGGTCTTCATAGACATAGCCCACAAAATCGTCCGTGATTTGGGTAAATGTAGTGCCGTCGTATCGCCAAAGCCCGTCCTGCCCGGCCAGCCATACATTGCCCCCGCTATCTTCGATAATGGTGCGGACATTCGTAAACGTTTGCCCGTTATGGACAAGGATCGAGGACGTTTTTCCATCGTAAACGCGGGCATTTCCCCTGGTTCCGACCCAGAATTTCCCGTTTCTGTCCTCGACAATCGAATTCACGTCGTCATGGTTGTCGGGCGGAAGCTCTCCCGTTTCCAGACCCGTAAAAGGCGCCCCCCAATTCGCTCTGTAATTCCGGAATTGTTTCCCATCGTAGCGGCTCAGCCCTTTCAGCGTACCGAACCAGACACTACCGTTCTTATCTTCATAGATATGCGGGACATTGTTGTCCATTAGCCCCTCCGCGGTTGTGAAATGCCGAAAAGCCTTTTCACCCGGCTGTTGAGGATCGTAATAATAAACACCTGAGCCAATCGTACCGAACCAAAAATTACCCTTCCTGTCCTCCAAAACGGAAAAGAAGCGGGCGGAATTTACCTTGCGGGTAACATTCGTGAACGATTTGCCGTCATACCGAAAGATCCCGTCAAATGCCGCCATCCAAATATTTCCCTTCCGGTCTTGAATAATGTTGCGCGTAATGGCCTCAGGGCCATGCGCGCTTATTACCCCCGCGGTATCGGACCTAGGCGGGTTCGTTATATTTTGTCCGTTGCACCATGCGCCGGACATTAACAACAGCAATGCGAACAGGTGTACACATTTCTTCATTTTTCTTTTGATTATCAAGGATTTCGACAAAACTATAACGTTTTGCATTGGGCTTGTTAAAGGACTTGTTAAAGAAGGTTAATGAAATGTTAAAGTTGCTTGGGAAACTGTCGGCGGGGCAACTTATGTGCTGTTGTTGCATGCCTACGGCATTCTCGGACCGTTCCAAATTTGGTTGCTACCAATATTACATCGCTAACGCGATTTGGCATTTCTGCTCGGATGGTTCAGTCCTACATGCAGTGTTGGTAACACACTGCCGCCGCGATTTTACATTGCGGACAAAGTGCCGTCAGGCATGTGACATTGGTAGAAGAATACCAGGAGATTTTATGTTGCGACCAATTGCCGTCAGACACGTAACATCGGTAGAAAAACAATGCATTTCTCGTTTTGAAAATCCCGGAGGGATGTAACAACAAATTGAACGAAAGCCAGTACTGGCCCGACAATAAGCTAAAAGCCAGGCAATCGCAATGGTTGCCTGGCTTTTACTTGTATACGGGGAGAGTCACCCCTTCATCCCCTCAACACGCTGGAAGAAAAACACCAGCTCCTTGAATGATATAAAATGTCGGCCGCGCGCGGATTGTAACCCAACTCGCGTTGCGCTAGCATGTAACCAGTGTAGATGTCCCAAAGGTCATCTATCCAATTCGACGGGCTGCTCTGCGTGAGCAACTCCGCAACCTCCCGGCCAATGCCAGGTGCCGCGAGTCCGGGGACTCAGCGGATTTTGATAGGGTGTTGTTCATTTGACACTTAGTTTTAGGATGAGAAAATACCCTGCCTAAGGTGTCCTAAACACTAGTGTCAGCGTCCGGGGGGCTTTCACCAATCCCCCACCATCGCAGGGCATAACTTTGAAGATTTTCCATGTGCGACACTTGTTTATAGGAAGGTGCATATTCGGAAGATGTTTATCCGAATCCAAACCTATAAAAAACGTGCAGCCACCGTGAAATAATCGCTTCCATTCATGACCTCAAAACATATGGGACAATATTTTGAAACGACCTTGTGCTTCCCTGTTTCCTGTATTTTACATCCGGCCTGGCTGCGCTAATTTTTGTAACACCTTATATGCTATTTGGAGGAGTACTGACGTGCTTTCTGCTGGTGCGTGAAAGCACACTACCAATAGTAAACCGCAATAAAACCGTCAAAAAATACTGATAGCGGCATCCTGCTGCGTGAAGCTTACGCAGAAACGCCTGTTATTCACGTACTACGCTGGGCTTCGACACGTTTTCAGGCGTTTTACTCAAACTCAGTACCTTGAATGTCTTCGCCTCAGTACGCACGCGGGTAAACGCATACGCGCACGAGCCCGCAAGGGTAAGAAACAGCGCGTCGATGAAAAGAATGTCAAATGCACCCTTTTGCCAGGTAGTCCACATCCACAAGCCGGTCGAAATGCCGTTGGCGATAGGCACACCGAGGCAAAGCACGGCCGACAATATCAGTGTATGACGGTTCATGCGGGGCAGGTTGCGGAGGACCATCAGGTAAATACCCAGCACGAGCCAGCTGTAAAAATAGGTCCGGTAAATGACACCCTGGTCGACCTGGTCGAGCATTTTGACCATAATGAATGTAAAAGCCGTTACCGGCAGCATACTCAGACAAGCCGCCAGGAAGAAGTTACTCGCCCAGAAGTTGAACCGGCGCTTGCGGAGTTCGGTAGCGACTTTGTCGCGCGCGACCAACCAGATCATGATGCCCGAGACGATGACGGCGCACCCCATTAAACCCAACAAAAAGAAGATGATCCGTAGCGGCTTGCCACCAAAATCTCCGAAATGCAGGTGGTACAAAAGGCTCTTGACGCCGTCGATATAGTTCCCGCCGTTGTTCGGCGATTTATGTTCAAGCACCTTTCCGGTGCCGATATTCACAGTCACATAGCCCGAGCCAGCGAAGTTCGCTTCCGGATTCGGCTGCCCTTCGAGACTGACCTGCATGCTTTCGTCCATATAATTGCGGATGTAGATGCGCGAGATTTTCGCATCCTTCCACTCCTTCTGCCATTTCCCAACGAATGCGTCCATATCGAATGCGCCGCTGATGGGCTTGTAAGTATAATCCACTTTAACAACCTTGTTGTACTGAAGGCTTTCATACAATTTATCACTATCGCCATTGTAGAGCAGCGAGGCAAAAGGCATAAGCAGCACATAATTCACAATTAGAACAACCCCCGTTACAGCAAATACCAACTGAAAAGGAAAGCCGATGACACCTAGCGTCGTATGCATATCGGTCCAGACCGTCTTCCATTTGCCCATTGGCCTGAAAAGGAAGAAATTGGACTTAATTTTGTCCCAATGCAGCAGCAAGCCCGTGATTAATGCAAAGAGAAAAAGAAATGCCACAATTCCCGCCACCAGGTAGCCGAACGGCGTACCAATGTTGATGCCCACTTGGTTGAGCTGCGCAAGGAAATGTAGACGATACAGGAATTCGGCCATATCGTAGCTGTCAGCATAATCGCCCGCCTTTTTATCTGCAAAGTGGTACCGGAAATAAGCTGCGTCTTCATCCCTTTTCCCTCTTCTGCTTCGCCCATCCTCCTTGCCGGTTTTCGGCTTAGGTTTACTGACCGTCGTGTCAGCCGAAGCGGTCATGTCCACGTAGGTGCCCTGCCCCTGGCGTAGCAGGTAAAAGTTGAAGCTGCGGCCGCGCAGGTTATAGTGCTGCGAGAGCGAATCGAGCAGGTAATTGTATGGGGGATCAAATGCGTGTCCTGCCTCGGATCTCCCCTTTTGCCAGGCGGCGATATCATCCTTGAAAAAGGAAAAGGACCCGGCAAAAAATATGACATACAGAACGGCCGCAATGATGATCCCGCTGATAGTATGGGTGTGAAAATAGATGTTATACTTCCTAGGATCCATGATTAAAGTTGATTTTCAGCAGGTAAGGCAGCGCAAATACGATCGTTAGGAGCACGTAGATACCCCACACCCGCCACACGTTGGTGGCGACAAATGCGTAAAGGAGTAGGAAAGCCCAGAGGATGTAACCCGTAAATGCGGCGGTCATAATCACGTTTTCTTTGGGCAGAAAAGCCGTGAAAAACAAATGGAGACTCACCGTAACGGCATATCCGCCGACACTTCCACAAAGTATCTTGCTCAGTCGCAGCCAGGGCGATTTGGTGAGGTACTTCTTATTGGCAGGCATAAAATCAGTGGATAACAAGTTCGAGCGTCACCGCACACAGGTAAAGTATCGCAACTCCCGCTGAACCGAAGTAGCCGAATGGAAAAAACAGCACAGACACCGAGCCGACCATCATCAGGATCACAATCGCCGCAAACAGGCCACTCCCTACCCCAAGCAAAGTAATACATAGCATGGTCGCAATGAGAAACAGTACACCCGCCGCCACGCGACTGTACCACTTATTGGCCGCCATAAAGACCATGGCGCTGTTTTTATCCGGCCATGAGATGCGGGTCGAAGTGTTCATCCAGAACATGAACCCTATTAGGAAGAGAAAGC
Source organism: Dyadobacter sp. 50-39 (assembly GCA_001898145.1). Classification (GTDB taxonomy): domain Bacteria; phylum Bacteroidota; class Bacteroidia; order Cytophagales; family Spirosomataceae; genus Dyadobacter. The sequence continues at coordinate 596,941 of MKSR01000047.1, read as the reverse complement.
AGATGGTACTGAACATAAGACTGGTCCAAAGGCGCACCCCGCAACGAAATGCCCGTAAGACTATTGGTTATGAGAAAATTTGAATTAATTATTTGTAATTAGTTTAAATAAACATCGCAAATATAGCGTGAAATGAGGAAGAAGCGGTAAAAATTGGCCTGATTTTGAGAAAAGTGATTTACAGTGCCATAGGAAGCGGCCAATGGCACGACTATATTGAATTTATTTATATATTAACAAGTGAAAATCTGGCAAGCGCTTTTGCCGCGCTGTCGCTAGGATTAGGATCTTCTTAAAACCTGTTAAACCATTTGAAATGCTGACATTCTGGCCCCTCACCCTGCTTGCGCTGTTTTCTTTGGCTTGTGCCGGCTCTTTCGCGCAAGGCTATCCGAACGATATCGAGCAAAAGATCGACAGCCTTTTTCAATGCTATTCACAGGACAAACCTGGTGGTCAACTGGCCATCAGCCACGACGGACAGGTCGTATATGCCAAAGCGTGGGGAATGGCCAACCTGGAAACCGGCACGCCACTCACTACGGAATCGCTCATCGAAGCAGGTTCCGTGTCGAAACAATTCACCGCGGCGGCCGTTCTCCTACTCGAAAACCAGGGAAAATTGAAGCTGGATGAGCCTGTGGCTAAGTACATTTCCGGGTTACCTTCCAGTGATAAGCCAATCCTGATCCGCCACCTCATCCATCATACGAGCGGATTGCGTGAATGGAGTGACATCGCAGAGTTTGCAGGCTCTCCGCAGGTACTGCGCGTGATGGACAACCAGGCCGCACTTCGAATTATCTCCCGACAGAAGACCCTTAACAACCGGCCCGGAGAAGCATTCCGGTACAGCAACTCCAACTACATCCTGCTCGCACTCCTTGTCGAAAAAGCTTCCGGAATGTCGTTTGCCGATTTTACAAAGAAACACATCTTCGAACCAGCTGGGATGACGCATACCCAATGGCGGAATGACTATCACAAGGTGATCCCAGGGCGTAGCCAGGCTTATGAAATGGCAAAAGGAAAGTTCCGGACGCTAATGCCCTATGACGCAATTCACGGGCCGGGTGGTTTACTTACAACTGCCCAGGATTTGCTGAAATGGAACGCATTTTATTCAAGCGGAAAGCTCGGAGGACAGGCACTACTGAACCTCCAGACCGCATTGGACACGCTTCCTAACGGAGACATCAACAACTACGGGGCAGGACTTTTTATCGATTACAATATCGCCAAACCCACACTCTTCCACGGCGGTGCCACCGAAGGCTACCGTGCTAAACTGATTTGCTCACGCGCACTGGGCATATCCATTGCGTGGCTCAGCAATACGTCCATGTTGGATACCGTGGGTTTCAATCCCGCAACGGAAGTGCTGCAAATGCTCGCGAAACCGGAAGACGTTGCGCCGTTGCCGAGGAAGAAGTCGGATGTAAAAACAGATCGAAAAAAACTACAACGCTTTACCGGGCTCTACAAAAGTGCCCAATCTATGCGCGATGTGAACATTACGCTCGGAAAAGATGGGTTATTGCTATCGGACATTCCGCTGGAACCTGTTGATAGTATGCGATTTTACTTTTTCAACATTCTCCTTCGCTTCGATAGCTCAGGCGGGCTGACGGTAACGCCGCCATCAGGCGAACCAATGGCTTACTACCTGACAGACAGCATTTCGGTAAGGAAATCCGATCAGGCGTACGCAGGAAAATTCCTTTCGGAAGAAGTAGAAGCAGCAATAGCGGTCGGGAGGTCGGCGGCGGGGCTGGAACTCCAACTTGTGAGCGGGACACGTTATCCGATGATCCCCTGTTCCAAAGATCGATTTCTGGTACCCGATGTGAAAACCGACCTCCTTTTCAAGAGAAACAAGAAGAATGAAATCATCGCTGTAGAGCTGACGACTCCGCGCACACTCGGTCTACGGTTTGATAAAGCTAAAACCGCGATCTCCAACCAGTGAATGACCAGCCATTTTAAAAATACGCGGCAAGCCTCCCATCTCACGGCCTGGGACGGCTGCAAGATGCTTCCAAAAAAGCTTACAGCTTATAGCATACGGCCTATTGCCTTTAAACCCGCAACGTACCACGGAAGCCTCTTGCCGCATAGTACGACTCGGCGCCGTTGTGATAGTAGAATACCGTATCGTACCTGCGGTCGCAAAATACGGCGCCGCCAAGTTTCCGGATATCGGCCGGGGTTTTAACCCAGCTGGATGTTTTGAGGTCGAATTTTCCGAGCGTCTGCAAATGACGGTACTGCTCTTCGTCGAGGATTTCGATACCGATCTCGGCTGCAATGTCCAATGCGGTATTTTCGGGTTTGTTTTCCTTCCTGAAATTCCAGGCGTCGCGGTCGTAACAAAGGCTGCGACGGCCTTTGGGGCTTTCCGCTGCGCAATCGCAGAAAATGTATTCGCCTGTTTTTTTATCGACGCCGATCACGTCGGGTTCGCCGCCGGTGAGTTCCATTTGGTCGAGCGACCACAGCTTCTCCGGTTTAGCATTCAGCCTCGTCTCTACATCGGCCCATTGAATGCCTTCGTGGCGGGTTTTGTGTTTTTCAAAACGTGCTTTTAGAGTTTTAAACAATTCGTCGCGACCTTCCGTCGACAGTTCTTTTTTCTCGATGGCCATGGTATTGCTCTTTAAATTAATTCACTAAAACACTAGTCATTTAACCCTTTGCCGTTCAGGATGCGCTCGATGTTCTTCTCGATCCGGAGCTGGCGGGTCTGGGATTGTTTGGATGCGGAAAAGTAGATGATATATGCCCGCTGCCGTCCGGGCGTCAATGCGTCGAATGCCTTTTTTAATGCGGGAATCTCGTCGAATGCGCTTTGCAACTCAGGTGGCGCGGGCAATGTTTTGTTCAACTCCACCTTCAAGCCCGATTGCTCCGCCTGTATCGCTTCACGGATGTAGGCTTTAAGCACCGGCTCCAATGCGAGCACGTCCTCCGCTGTGGCGAAGCGGATCTGTCGCCCTACCTTCGTGTTTTCACCGGTTTTGATCAGGACATTTTCGGGGTCGCTCAGCAGGTAGCCCTTCATGAACAATATCGCGCAATAGGCCTTGAAACCCTGTATCACCACAATATTGGTACCTTCAAAAGAATAGCAAGGCTTGCCCCACTTGAACTCCTCCGTCAGCCCGCAATCCAGCGCGATGGCCCTTAGCTGCTCGATCACCTCCTGCCATTGCCTGGCCTGGACTACGTATGCATCGACTTTGGCATTCATCGTCATGTGTTTTTAGAGTTGAACAGTCATCATTCTTCTGCTCGCAGGCCGGAAATACCAGGAAATAATCGTCAGCACGAGCAGCAAAAGCGGCGGCGCTACCTCGCCGATGGGATCCCCGAGCGCCATGTGCGATACGATCGCGCCCGACATGCAAAAGAAGAACCCGGCGTACGCCCACTCTTTCAGAAGTGGGAATATAGGCATAAGTACTGCAACTACACCCAAAATTTTCCAGGCGCCGATCATGGTCATCAGGTATGCGGGGTAGCCCAGGTGCGCGAACATGTCCGCTTCCTCCTTCACCTGCATCAGCTGCACAATACCCGTCGAAGTCATTCCCAGGGCGAGCCAGGCGGTGAAAATCCAGTAAATGATTCTGTTTCTCTTTTCCATGGTGGTTTATATTAATTGTTTGACAACTTGTTCCAACCGGTTGTGCGCCATATTGATACCTGCTGCAAACGGCAGTTTCAGCGCCGCTTCACGGTCCTCGGGCGACTTGTAGACGATCTGCATGGTGACTTTGCTGGTTTCTGCAGTGAGGCTTTCGAATACGAGGAATTCGAGCTGTACCGGGTAAGGCGTGTTTTCCATCTGGAACGTACGCGTGATTTTCTGCTCAGGCACAAACTCATGGATCACGCCATTCATGCGCAATATCACATTGCCTTGTTGGTCCGATGTCTCAAACGCCCAGGCGCCATGCGGTTTACTTTCGAGTTTCACCACTTTGGTATTCATCCATTGCTCCACGATCTCCGGCTCCACATATGCCCTGAAAAGCAGGTCGAGCGGCAGCTCAAACTCCCGCGTGATCACCAGGTCCTGCCGGCCGTTTTCGGCATTGATTTTCGTCTTCCTTTCCATAATGCGTCTATTTTTTGGATTGATAGTTTTTCATAATGGATTCCAGCTTGTTGAAGCGGTCATCCCACATTTGCCGGAAAGGCTCGATGAAGTCGGCGATCTCTTTCATTTTATTGGGATTTAAATGATAATAAATCTCCCGGCCGGTCTGCTCCTGTTTCAGTAGTTCGCATTCGGTGAGTATCGCCAGGTGCTTGGACACCGTCGGTCGGGCCGTATCGAAGTTCGAGGCGATCGCCCCTGCCGTCAGGGATTGCGACGCCAACAATAGCAGTATAGCCCTGCGAGTAGGGTCTGCTATGGCTTGAAAAACATCTCGTCTCAGGTTCATTGCGTAGTTATTTGGCTACGAATATATATGTAGTCAAATAACTACGCAAATTTTTCGTAGCTTTTTTTAAAATTTAGTGGAAAAGCTATTTCAAAAGCACTAATTCCACGTCCCGAATATCCGCAAACCTGCCGCCTTTGACGTCGGTGGCGAGCAGTTTAAGCTCACCCTTGCCCTTTTCCAGCCTGATCTCCCCCACTTTCAACGTCCGAAACTCCTTCTCGTAAGATTCTGCCGTCCGTTTTACACGGTCCGGGCTCGGGATTAATGGCGGGTCGAATGCTTCGGGAATGCGGCCGGAAATTTGGCTTTTGTTCAGCACCAGTTTGAATGCATCGCCGGCATCCGGGCTGGTGTAGCGGATATTGACCTGGTACCGGCCCGTGGTGTGCACATCCACATTCCAGCTCGCATAGGAGGCAGTATCCGACCAGTTGGCGATCCACGAAGAGTTGGGCGCGGAGGCGCTGTATGAGAGGGTGCCGTTGGGTGATTTGTGTAAAACAGCGTCCTGAGAGGGCAGTACCGTTTTAGGAAACTGGTTGTAACCTACCGGTAGCGAGCGGGTCGAATCTATGTTTTGGTAAACTTCGGCATACCATCTATCGAATGCAATGCGCAGGCTGTCGGTCAGCGCAGGGTGTTTGGAAGCGATGTCGTGTTGTTGTGTCGAGTCCGCGGCGAGGTCGTACAATGCATTGTTTTGATATAAATAATGTTCTTTTCGTACGCTGTTGTTTTTATTGATCGATAAATAAAGCAACCGGTCCGGAATGCGGGCGGCGGTCGTCAATGCAGGTTTGAGGCTGATACCGTCTAGTGGTTTGCCGCTCTTTTTCATAGGGGTACCCGCCAGGTCGATCAAGGTTGGAAGTAAGTCTATATAGGCTGCATTGTTATGCACTACCTTTCCGGCGGGGATCACGCCCGGCCAGCGGATGAGGAATGGCACGCGTACGCTTCCTTCTCCGGGCGTACCTTTCCGGCCTTTCATATCGCCGTTCCAGCGCCAGGAGTTGGGGCCGTTGTCGCTGAGGTAAATGACGATCGTATTTTCCGTCAATTTCAGATCGTCGAGCTTTTTCAGGATTCGACCAACATTGTCGTCGATATTTTCGCTCATAGCCAGTGCCGTGATGGTTGTCTCTAAATCCTCCTCGCTTTTGTTCTGACTAAATTGCGTGATACCCCGCGCTTTCACGCGATTGTAATTATCATCCGGCACCTGGAAGGGTGAATGCGGTGTGTTATAGGGAATGTAGCACAGGAATGCTTTATCGGCCTTGTTACTCTTTTCGATAAAATCAATAGCCTTCGTGGTGAGGTCGTCGGCAATGTAGCCCGTACTTTTCGCAGGTTCGCCGTTATGGTCGACGGTCGTGTTGAAATAATTGGCATAATGCCCGCTGAGCATTCCGTAAAATTCGTCGAACCCACGGCCATTCGGATGATACGGATATTGGCTTCCATTATGCCATTTCCCGAAGCAGCCCGTGGCATAAGCATCCTTTTTAAGCACATCGGCCAGGGTTACCTCGTCGAGGTTCATGAATTCGCGCGAATTAGACACGCCCCAAACGCCCGCGCGGTAATGGTAACGTCCCGTAAGCAGGCCTGCACGCGTAGGCGCACACAAGGGCGAGACGTAAAACCGGGAAAACTGCGCGCCTTCTTTCCCGATGCGGTCGATATTGGGCGTACGGACGTTGATATTGCCGTTAATGCTCAAATCGCCCCAACCCTGGTCGTCCGCCAGGATAAGGACGATGTTCGGGCGTGTTTGCGCGGCTGCCGCATTCCAAAGTAATGTGCTGAATGCGAAAAGCAAGTAAAAGGGAAAGCGTGCGTGTTTCATGTTTTCACTGCTCCCCTCCGAAGTTTTGAACGAGGCTCCCATAAGGTGCTTTTTTATAAACATAAGGTTCGGGTGACAGCCGCGCGGCGCAACCGAGGTGCGTGTAGGCAGGATTCATAAGGTTTTTGCGGTGCGGTGGCGATGCCATCCACTGCTCCACTACATACCGCGCATATTCCGCGTAGGTGTACGGCTTGCATAGTTTGTGATCGCTTTCATTAAAGAACTCATATTGGTTGGACCGGCGGTCCAGGCGCGCAATCATAAAATCACCACTAACCAATGTCTGGTATTTACCAATATTTTCGCCTACCCTTTTAAATCGTTTGGTATACAATTCTACCCGTCTCTGAGTGGTGCGTTCGTAGGGGCTATATGGATTGGTATGGTTAAAAAACATACGATACACCATCGCAGTGGCATGCCCGGCCGAGGCGAGATACAAACCAGGGTCATATTGAAATGGCTCCAAACCGTATTTTTTCCGCACCTCATTGCTCGCATGAAAAACCGCAGCATCCAGAAAAAGCGTATCCGGATTCTGCAACCGGATCATCTCATTGGATTTGGGTAATGCAAAAAAACGGCTATCCTCCACCGCGTAATATCGGTTTTTATACAGGTCTAATCCTAAATGCGAATATAAATAGAGGGCGAAAACAATCAGGGTTTCCATGGCGTTGCAAAATGAATGCAATCATTTATAACAATATACATGAAAAATAATAATAAAATAATTTCCCAAAAACCTTGCGGTGGAAATATGCCTTTGCTGACTGCATTAAAAAAAGCAAATTCATAAGATATGTCAACGAGAATCGGTCTGCTGCTTGCCTGGCTTTTGTTTAACCTGAACGTGTATGGCCAGGTGCAGGCTATCGAACAGCAATTTACTGTCGCACAGGACGGAAGCGGAGATTTCAAGACGATCCAGGAGGCCGTGAATGCCGTCCGCGACCATTCGCAGATACGCGCTACCATTCGCGTGGAAAACGGTACTTACCGGGAAAAGCTCGTAATCCCCGCCTGGAAAAAGAACATTATACTGATTGGCGAGAGCGCAGAACATACAATCATTACCAACAATGACTTTTCCGGCAAAGATTTCCCCCAACGCGATTTTACCGGCAATGCCAAGTTCAGTACCTATACTTCCTATACGGTGCTCGTGCAGGCCAACGACTGCACTTTGCAAAACCTGACCATTGAAAACACCGCGGGCCGCGTGGGACAGGCCGTGGCACTGGCTACCGAAGGCGACCGGATCGAAGTATACAACTGCCGCATTCTGGGCAACCAGGATACATTATATACCTCCAAAGACGGCCGGAATTATTACAAAGACTGCCTGATCACAGGCACGACCGATTTCATTTTCGGCGAAGCGACCGCCGTTTTCCAGAATTGTACGATCCGCAGCCTCACCAATTCCTACATTACCGCCACCTCCACCACTCCCGAACAAGCGTACGGTTATGTTTTTTTCAATTGTAAACTCACTGCCTCGGAGGAAGCTACCAAGGTGTACCTTGGCCGCCCATGGCGCCCTTTTGCGAAAACCGTTTTCATTGACACGGAAATGGACGGGCATATTGTAAAAGAAGGCTGGGACCCGTGGAAGGGCGACAACATGTTCCCGGAGAAAGAAAAAACGGCATTCTATGCCGAATACAATAGCACCGGTCCCGGCGCCAATGCAAGCGGCCGCGTTGCCTGGTCCAAACAGCTTACCGTACAGGAAAGAGAGAAGTACACGCTCGAAAATATCCTTTCGGGCTGGATTCCAGGCAAAACGCTGCGTTTGCAACCATCGGGCATCCCCGACACAAGTTTTTCTGTAAAAGGCTCCTACCGGCACGAGATCGGCCAACATCCGAACATCCGCACTGCCGATTCAACGATGCCCGCTTTGGTTCAAGTGATTCGGAACGTCGCTTACCGTACCACTTCGGTCGGCAAAACCCTGCTGCTCGATATTTACAAGACCAAAAGAAAGGCGAAGGCCTTGCAGCCGGCCATACTAATGGTACACGGCGGAGGCTGGCGCTCGGGCGACCGCACGCACAACAACACGCTCGCGCGCAGGCTCGCAGCGAATGGATACATCTGTATCACAACCGATTACAGCCTGTCTACCCACGCCCTCTACCCTGCCGCGGTTCATGATTTGAAAGCCGCCGTGCGCTGGATGCGCTCCCATGGCAAGGAGTATGGCATCGATACGGCCCGTATTGCCATTTTGGGTTTCTCGGCGGGCGGCGAACTGGCCGCATTCGTCGGGGCAACGAACGGGAATTCAAAATTTGAGGGAACAACCGGTGAAAATGAGGGTTCCAGTATCGTGCAGGCGGTGGTCGACATAGACGGCACGCTGGCATTCATCCACCCCGAGTCGGGTGAAGGCAACGATTCCAAATCGATTTCGGCCGCCACTTATTGGTTTGGCTATTCCAAAGCGGCGCGCCCCGACATGTGGCAAGAGGCCGCCCCGCTTACGCACGTGAGCGCAAAAACGCCGCCATTCCTGTTCATCAACAGCTCGGTGTACCGAATGCACGCAGGTAGAACGGATTTTATCCAAAAATTGAATGCATTCGGTACATACAGCGAAGTCAAAACATTCCCGGACGCCCCGCATACTTTCATGTTCTTTGATCCCTGGTTTGAGCCGACCCTTGCTGCGGTTTCGGGATTCTTGAAAAAGGTTTTGCCCGATACCGGAATGGCCGCCCGCAAACCCTAAGCGCATTAAGACTGCGCCGGCCTCCGAGCGACGGCACTGATTTGCCCCGGTATACAAAACCGTCGGTGGATGATATTAATCTCCTCTCTCTTGTTTTGTCCGACATCGCCGGCTCCCCAACCATGCGCCCCTGTTCTAGCCATTGTTGCCCGGGTCGCCCCAGCTTCCGCCGTCACCAGTTGAAATGTAGAGGTAACCGTCCGGCCCGAACTTCACCGCACCGCCATTGTGGTTGTCAAATGGCTGATCAAAAGTAAAAAGTACCGTCGCACTGGCGGGGTCTGCCCGGTTTGCGTCGGCGTTACTGACCTTGTAAAGGACAATGGCCGTTTCAAGGTTGCCGGAGACCTTCGTCGTGTAGTTGCGAAAGAAATAGCCGTTATTCTTATAATCCGGATGAAACGCCAGGCCCAGCAATCCGGCCTCGCCGGGCTGACATATCAGGCTAAATACTTCAACTTTCAAAAATTTTTGAAAATTCAAATACATACCTATCTTTACGACATGGAACTAGACGAAGCAAGGCGGAAATTTATCGAATCATGGGGTAAGCTGGGCTCTGAATGGGGCATTAACCGCACCATGGCACAGGTACACGCCTTGCTGCTGATCTCCCCCGACCCGCTTACTACCGAAGAAATTATGGAAAGCCTAAGCATTTCCCGTGGCAACGCCAATATGACCCTGCGCGACCTGATCGGCTGGGGGCTGATTGAAAAGCAGCACAAACCCGGTGAGCGCAAGGAGTATTTCTTTGCGGATAAAGACGTTTGGAACATCGCCAAACAAGTGGCCAAGGAGCGTCGCAAACGGGAGCTGGAACCGGTTATCAAGATACTGGACGAGCTATCTAAGGTTACCGGTGACGCCAGTGATCCCGAATTCGCGACATTCAACAAGTCGGTGACGGACATCAACAAGCTGGCCAAAAACGTGGATAAGACCTTGGAAACCATGCTCGGCGCAGAAGAAAGCTGGTTTTGGGGTGGAATTTTTAAATTGTTCAAGTAATATTTTTTTACATCAAACTTTCATTTTTTTCTGAAAATTCAAAATATACTAAACAAATGAGAACACTATCCAACCATATCATTCTTTATGATGCTGAATGCCCTATGTGCAGGCTGTACACCGGCGCATTTGTCAGAAATGGCCTGCTTGACAGTAATGGCCGTGAAGCTTACCAGCAATATTCGGGTACTGCCTGCACCAACCTCGACTGGCAGCGGGCGGTTAATGAAATTGCGCTTGTCAATCAGGCCACGGGAGAGGTAACTTATGGTGTAGAAAGCCTTCTGAAAGTATGCGGAAATGCCCTGCCCCGGCTTGCACCATTGTTCCGTTGGAAACCGTTGCTATGGGTGGCCAGCAAAGCCTACGCATTCATTTCCTACAACCGCCGCGTGATCGTACCTGCACCCGCATCTGAAACCCCATTCCACTATCAACCATCGTTCAATGTCAGATACCGTGTTGCATGGTTGTTATTCTCGTGGATATTGACGTCTTGTATATTGGCTTCTTACACCGGCGTGTTGACGGTATTTCTTACAAAAAGTAGTTATTGGCGTGAATTCACTATTTGTGGTGGACAGATTTTTTTTCAGGCTGCTGTGATTTTTTCCTACAAAAAGGAAAAAGCATGGGATTACTTGGGAAATATGATGACCGTATCGTTAGCCGGAGCACTGGCTTTACTGCATTTTCTGTTACTGTGTGTCTGGCTCAATCTAGGCTGGCTAGCCTGCGCACTCTTCTTCTTGCTAACCGTTTTTCTGATGTTACTCGAACATATGCGCCGATGCAAATTGCTTGGTATCGGGTATTTGATGACTGCAAGTTGGGTACTATATCGCATCGTGATCCTTGTCATTTTATTTAGCTTAAAACCATGAAATACGATAAAGTTGTCCTCGCGGGTGGAAACGGTTACCTCGGTCGAGTTTTACAGGACTATTACAAGGAACTTGCCCGTGAGGTAATCGTCCTCAGCCGAAAACCGGCGAAATCGTATAAAAACGTCAAAACCGTTGTTTGGGACGCTAGCTCTGTTGGTGATTGGGTGGAATATTTGCACAACGCCGATATCGTTATTAATCTTTGTGGAAAGAATGTAAACTGCCGGTATACGACTAAAAATCAAGCTGAGATAATCAGCTCACGAGTGGTACCCACCACACTTTTAGCCAAAATGATAGCGACCCTGCCAACCCCTCCCCGACTTTGGATCAATATTACCTCGGCAACTATTTATCGCCATGCAGAAGACCGCGCTCAGGATGAGGTGACAGGTGAAATCGGCTATGGGTTTTCCATTGAAGTTTGCCGAAAGTGGGAAGAGGCATTCTTTCAAGTCGAAACTCCCGGCACCCGAAAAGTTGCCCTAAGAATGGGCATAGTGCTGGGCAAGCGCGACGGCGCCTTTCCGCGCCTCCACACACTGGCCCGTCTGGGCTTGGGTGGGAGACAAGGAAATGGTCAACAATATGTTTCCTGGATTCATGAACAGGATGCCGCTAGGTGTACCGAATGGCTCTTACAAAACGAAGCGCTATCAGGTGTATTCACCTGTACTTCGCCGAAACCTGTGAAAAACGAAGTGTTGATGTCGGCTATCCGAAATGCTTCCGGCATGCCGTTTGGCGTCCCGTCGCCGGCCTGGTTACTCGAAATAGGAGCGAAAATAATCGGCACCGAAACCGAATTGCTGCTTAAAAGCCGGTGGGTAGTTCCCAAGCGGTTGTTGGATCATCAATTCGAATTCAGCTATCCCACAATTGAGCACGCCGTCAACGACATTGTGTGGCAACGTTAACTGACTAAATTCGTTTCAAAATTATATCACATGGAACAACTCCGCGCGAAATTTGCGACATATGGTACCATTTCCGAAGGGGCTATCAAGGATTTGATGAGCTTGTTCCGGCCGCATTCCTACACGAAAGGTGAATACTTTTTGCGCGAAGGCCAGATGGCCAAAAATATCGCATTTGTCGTGAAGGGGCTTTTTTCGCAGTATTACGCGTCGCCCGACGGAGATGTTGTGATTAAAAGGTTTTTTCCCGAAAGTTATTTTGCAGGCTCGCTACCCGCAATGCTCACACGTTCTCCGAGCATGTTCGCGATCCGCGCGCTCGAACCGACGGAGACCCTCGAATATAATTTTCATGATTTTAAATCACTGACCGAGAAGCATCACGACCTGGCAGCATTCTACATTCGTTATCTGGAACTACACTGGGTCATTGAAAAAGAGCCGCTGGAAATTTCCTTCCGGTACGACAATGCAAAGACGCGCTACCTCAATTTCCTGAAAGAATACCCCGATCTTGAACCGCGCCTGAAACAACACGAAATCGCATCCTACCTCGGCATTACGCCCACCCAGCTCAGCCGCATCCGCGCGGAATTGTAATTGGTCTCAACATTTGTAAATGTTTGCGGTTTTAACGATCCGGACATTTGTCGTGTACAAAGCAAAAAATGACAAATGCTATGAAAAATGAAACCGATTTTCTTTCAGACAAGCTCGAAAACAAAGCCGTGCTGTTCGCTGCCGGCGAGGGTGAAGTGCTCTCAATGGGCGGTAACAGCATCACGCTAAAAATTACCAGCGACATCTCCAACGACCAGCTCGGCGTTTACGAGATCAAGCTCGCTCCCGCGACGATCGGGGCGAGGTTACACTACCACCGGTTCATGGACGAGACATTTATCGTGCGCCGGGGTACGCTGACCGTCGAGCTCGCCGACGGGCCTGTTCTCGCACACGAGGGCGCGGTGGTGTACGTGCCGCGCATGACGCCCCACGGTTTTTCCAACCAATCCGACGAAGAGGTGATTATCAACCTTATTTTCAATCCCGGCCAGCAGCGGGAAGGTTTTTTCTACGGCCTGAAATCGATCCTGACCGAGCCGGTGATCGATGCTGCCAAGTATCTGAAATTATACCAAAAATACGATAGCTTCCCGGTGGATATACAAAACATGCTACCGGAGACCGGCCCCCGGTAGGCCCGCCCCGGTTACAGCTAGGCTTCGGCGCTCCTCAATTTTCTTTTGAGCATACCTGCGGCCTGAGTGTACCCACCTTCCGCCCCGTCCACGAAATGGATATGTCCGTCCTGAAGGTCATGGACGTAGCACGACATAACGGATTCGCTGCTCACATGCAGCCCGTAATGAATTTCACGTGCTGCTTCCATGGCATCGAGGGCTTTTTGCAATTCTGCCCGCTGGTGAGGTGTGCCCGTGATTACCGTGTTGATCTTGCCGTCGAGCACCAGCGTATCCGACATTTCGACCAGGCTGTTCAGGTAGTTTCGTCCCGATGACGTCCTGAAATATACGTATCCGATGAGCCAGGCGACCCACGATCCTGCAAGTCCCAGAACGCTGGTGCGCCCCTTCCGCACCCGCATTTCCATTTCCATTTTTTTGAAAGTGGATTTCCAGATCAGCCTGGGCACTGAAATGGGCTGCCTACGCGGAAACGGGCCATAAATGCCGTCGACATGCTCCATTACTTTGGCAAACAATGCAGCCTGCTTTTTTCCGGTCGGCACACACACCAGCAGCGTCACCACCTCCTGGTCCATTTCGGGAGGGCCGATCTTGTCCCAACGGCATTGCATACCACTCAGATCCAACACATCTCCCGGACCGGGTTCATAGTCGAAGCGATAATCTTCACTTTTAATTATTTTTTCAGCACAATACAGGCCCTCTCCAAGGATAACGGGGATGGAAAAGGCTCCCGACACTTTCAGTTTGCTGATTTTAAGCTCAAAACCTTTAGCGTAAATATCACTTACCGCAACGATGCCGATCCGGAGGTCAAGTGCGAAATTTTCATAGGTATTCTTCCTGAATACAGCCAGCGCGCGCATGGCTTCTCCGGCAATCACTGGCGGGAGGATGAAAGTAGCACCGTCACCACCAAAAAAGAAAGGTACGGTAACACCGGCCCGGAATGCTATATTAAGCACAGTAACAATACTGCCCGTTGCAATCAGGTTGACTGTCTCATGCATTCCGCCGGCGACTGCGCTGGTCGAGTTCCGCAAATCGGTAATGACCACGTGCCACGATTCGGGCACGTTGTAAAAGAGATGGTCTTCCGTAAGCAGCTCGCCCAGCGAAATATGATTGGCGGGCAAACGGGAATAAAACTGTTCGTTTCGGGCCGGCAACATGATGTCAGGATGTGTTTCTGGTATGGAATTTAAATCAAATTTGTCAATAATAAGCCGGCCGAAAATCGATAATCCTGCCAAGTTTTCGTTTTTTGCAGATGATAATTGAATGCCTGCCGCGTTCCGGACCGCGCCGAAAACAACATATCGCGATCCAGACTAACCAGAAACCCGCGTTTTTTGAATGCTTCGACCGACTTTTCACCAATTTGCACTCCTGTTCCTGCTCCTGCAATCGGCCTGGGCTGCCGCGCAGAAAAATCCCGCGGGCATCAAACCGTGGCTGAAAGAATACAACGAATACCATCAATATGGTGACGTGTATGTCGTCAAGAAAGTGAGTATCCCCTGCCGGTCGTATGAGACATTCCTCACCGATCAGAGCGGGCGCAAGCTCACCCCGGCATACCGCGATATCGGTGAATTTGCAGAAGGCCTGGCCGAATTTGTACCCATGGAGCTCAATCCGGAAGGGCACGGACTCCACGGATTCATCGACAAGCGCGGGAAGGTGGTCGTCGAACCCAAGTATATTTCCACAGACCGCTTCCGCGACGGTAAAACCTGGGTTATATATCCGTCGGGGAAACATTACGGACTTTCCTACATTGATCTTACCGGGAAAGAATTGTATAGAATACCCATCCAGCATTACACGAAGGACTATCTGATCAAAGACTCCGATATCGATTTCCTGTGCAACCACGACACCAAGGAGGATGTTTTGTGGTGGATACAAAGGCCAACGGATTTCTACACGCTGAACTTCAATTTCAGCCGGTTTATAGAAAAGGAAATCAAAGCCTCAAAATTCATTTACCATTTTAGTTATAAGGGTAAATACGGAATCATCGATAAAGATATGGTGCTGAAAGTCCCCGTATCGCTCGACGACATCGATCCCGATTACAAATATTCCGGCCAGGGAATGGAAAGGGTGCAGTATGGTGATAAGTATGGTTATATCAGCCCGTTCACAGGTGATCTCCTCGTTCCCTTCGAATACACCGATACCCGCAAGCCGACCAATGGCTTATTCTGGGTAAAAAAGAATGGCAAATGGGGTTGTATTGATAAAACCGGCAAGCTTCGGATAGCACATTTGTATGACGAAGCCACTGGTTTCACTGCCGAAAACCGGTCTGCGGTTGCTATTAATGGCAAGTTTGGACATATCGACAAATCGGGTAGAGTACGTACTCCATTGAAATACGATTTTGCCTCCTACTACAATCACGGCATATCCATGATACGTATCGACGATAAGTACGGTTATATGGATACCACAGGCCGTTTTATCACGGAAATCATCTACGATGAGGCCCTCCCTTTCGACCGCACGACGACCACCGTTGAGCGGTCGTGGCTCCGTTTCGAGCTTTCACTAGACGGCAAGGAGCAATTCGCAGGTTTTTCCTATAAGCTGAATGCGGTTTTTATCATCATCGCCGTGCTGGTCTTTGTCTGGCTGAATAACCTTCTCTACCAGCGGGTGCTCAAAAAGCGGTTGGTGCAGCATGTAAAGAAATGAAGCGGGATCGCTATCCCTTTTGCAATGCGGAAATCTGTTTACCGATCGCCTGCTGTTCTGCGGTGGTCCTGGCCAGCTGTAAGGCATTGTCCAGATTTGCCAAAGCCTTGTGTTGATCGACTCCCGTGTAGAGTTCTCCCAGCAATGCGAAATAGAAAGGGTTGTTCTCAATTGCCAGCGCCTCAGCTTCCTGGATCACAGCAAGTTTACCTTTCAATTTGGACAGCGCAAACAACCGGTTGAGCGCTGCAACCGGCGTGTAATTGAGTTTCAGCAGTTGATCGTAAAAGTAGACAATGTTGCTCCATTTGTCAGGGATGTCTTCTTTTTGCGTATGCCAGTAGGCTATGCCTGCTTCGAGATGGTACCGGGAAAGTATGCTTCCGCTTGCCGCGGCTTTCAGGAAAACAGCTCCGTTCATGATCAGATCCTCATTCCAAAGGCTGGTATCCTGCTCGCCATAAAGTACCAGGTCGCCGGAAGCATCGATGCGCGCGTCAAACCTCGACGCATGAAAGCACATCATCGCCAGCAATGCATTGACCTGTGGCTTGTTAGTGGCGGCATTTTCAACAAGCATTGTGCAAAGCCGCATTGCTTCCAGGCAAACGTCTTTCCGAAGTGCACGGTCCTGGCTGATCGAGTAGTACCCTTCATTGAAAAGCAGGTAGATTGTTGTCAAAACGGGTTCCAGGCGCACATCTATTTGATCTGCCGGCGGCATTTCGATCTGAATATCGACACCGCGCAGCCGCTCCTTTGCCCTCGTCAATCGTTTGTTGACGACCTCTTTGGTCGTCAGAAACGCATCGGCGATCTCCTGAATACCAAATCCGCAAAGGACCCGCAGGGCCAGTCCCACCTGCGACTCCCCGGATATCGACGGATGACAAACGGCGAACATCATCTGTAATTGGCTGTCGTAAATATTGCCCGGTGTAAGATCGATTTCGAGCTCCGTATCGCCGTCCCAACCGGTCCGGACTTCCGGCAAGACCTTTTCCTCATAGATCGAGTGGCGGTGCAGGTAATTTTTTGCTTTGTTTTTCGCAGTGCTGTATAACCAACCTGCCGGGTTTGGTGGAGGTCCCTCAATACCCCAGGCCTGCATGGCGACCAGAAATGTATCGCTGGCAATATCCTCGGCCACCTCTATCTCCCTGAATCCGAAATGCCGGCAGAGCACCGAAACGATTTTCCGGTACTCTGTCCTGAACAAATGCGGTATTTGCGCCTCACTGCTCATGCACCGAAACGATTTTCCTTACTTCCACGCTATTGCCTTCCCCATTCAGGATTGGACATTGCGCTGCCAGCCGCACAGCGTCATCGAAATTACCGGTGCGGATCACGATAAATCCGGCCAGCGACTCCTTCGTCTCGGCATACGGTCCGTCTGTCATAACGTTTCCGGGTTTCAATACTTTCCCTTCTGTCGAAAGCCCTTTACCGCCTGCAAACTTACCTTCGGCCACAATACCGGCAATCCAGCTGTGGTATTGCTTCATGTACTCCTGCATTTGTTCAGGAGAAGGCTGCGCTTCCCTCGTTAAAAGGTCGAGACGCATTAGAATCAGATATTCTTCCATCGTGTTCAATTGAGTTCTGGAAAATAATTATTTTGCTAGATATTAATTCATTACACTTAAAGTCACGGCTTGATTCATCCCTGAATACAATAATATCCGCCTCATCAAGGCCATCCCCTATCACCATCAGCAGCCGTCCTGACGCGGCTCAATCATCAAACCGGCTCGTAGGTAAGCAGGACTACTCCGCTATTAAATATCCGGTGACCGGTCAGTTTCAGGTCTAGCTTTCGGGTGAGCCCCTGGAATGATGGTGTGCCTTCTCCGATGGCAACGGGGTCGATCATGAACTGGTATTCGTCAATCAGGCCGGCTTCGGCCAGTTGGGCGATCACACTGCCGCTGCCCAATATGGTCATGACTTTGCCCGGTATAGCTTTGAGTTTTCGTACGGCTTCGGGCAGGTCTTCATGCACGAGCGTAGTATTTTCCCAGTCGGCGCTCTCAAGTGTCGTTGAAAAAACAATCTTTTCAGCTTCATTCATTCCTTTTGCAACTTCCGGCATGCTTTCGATTGCCATCGGCGTAGGCCAGAAACTGGCCATCATTTCGTAGGTAACCCGCCCGAATAGCAGCGTGGCTTTGGCTTCAAGATTGTCGGCCGCGAAATTGCCTTCCTCTTCCCCATGCCGGTGCCAGCCGATGTCATTTCCGGTTCCTTTATAATAACCATTAAGTGTTGTGAAATTGTAGGCAATAAGCTTTCCCATGATGTTTATTTTGAGATGAATAATGGATGAACTACCCCCAATACAAACGGAACTCTGAAAACAGGACGTGCGCCATGGACTTTTTTTGGTGGTCGCCGAAAATTTTTATAGCCTATGATGGGGGGATTTACACCAATTTTTTGTCTTACCATAGATGCAGGCTGTTTCCAATCGCATTGTACAGAAGCATTTAGCTTTCCTAAACCCTTAACATTATGAGCGCTTTTCCTTCTCAGCCCTGGCGGGCTATATCTGCTTTGCTATCCGGCCTGGTCGCAGGAAAACAAATATAGCATTGCGACGAGTATGAGATATTTATCCGGGAAAAAGGGTATTTCAAAACAAATCACGCATCCTTACACAATACCGGGCGATGCCTGACAATACCTGGCTACAATTTCCTGACATGACCTTTAACCATTCAAACCCCCAATACCTTAACACCAATGAAACGCAGAGAACTTCTTAAAGATCTTTCAATGATTCCGCTGGCGGGAGGCGTTCTGAGCACTTCGGCTGCCTTCGCTGAAAGCAGCAAACCTAGGTGGTTCCAGAAAGCTGCCGCAGCCGTATCCGCGCCAGGGCCGCTGAAACCGGGACCTCAAATCTATCAGTCGATCGGTGTCGAACCGATTATCAACTGCCGGGGAACATTTACCATTATAGGCGCGTCCATCGAACTGCCTGAGGTTCGCCAGGCCATGGAGTATGCTTGCCAGTATAATGTTCAGATCGACGAACTAGCGTTTGGTGTGGGCCAGCGGCTGGCCGAGATCACCGGTGCGGAGTGGGGAATGGTATCGTCAGGATGCGCAGCCGGAATGAACGAGGTAACGGCGGGTATTATTGCCGGCGGTAATCCGGAAAAACTGATCCGCATCCCTAATCTTGAGGGTTTCGAAAAAACCGAGGTCATTATCCCTCGCTCCTCACGCAACGTCTACGATCACGCGATCCGCAATGTTGGTGTAAAGATCATCACCGTAGAAACCATCGACGAGCTGAAAAAAGCCATTACGCCTCGCACGGCGATGATCTACATGATGCCGGGCGAAGCACCATGGACAGTAAAAGCGGTAGCCGATATCGCCAAGCCTGCCGGAGTACCCCTGCTGGTGGATGCAGCGGCAGAGCGGTTGACCATTCCCAACATTCACCTGCAAGCCGGTGCCAGCGTGGTTGCATACAGCGGTGGCAAGGTAATTCGCGGCCCACAATGCGCTGGCCTGATGCTCGGTAGCAAGGATGTGCTCATGTCGGCATGGCAGGCGAGCGCCCCTCACCATGGACCTTGCCGCAACAACAAGGTAGGTCGAGAAGAGATGGTGGGTATGCTTGCCGCCGTTGAAGCATGGGCTACCCGCGATCATAAAGCGGAAATGAAAACATGGGTGTCGTGGCTGGATACCATCTCGAAGAGGCTGAATGGGATCCAAAGTGTGCAACTGGAAGTTCGTGAGCCCAAAGAGGGCGCACTGGACAATGCCACTCCGACATTGACCGTAACCTGGGACCCCACGAAACTTAACATTACCGGCCAGGAAGTCGCTGACGAGTTGCAAACTACCAAACCACGCGTAGCAGTAGGCGCAGGTTTCCGCAGAGGACAGGCGGCCGCACAGTCAGGCCCTCCTACCACCTCGATTACCATTGCTGCATATATGATGGGACCGGGCAACGACAAGATCGTCGCCGAGCGCGTGCATGAAATCCTTACCCGCAAGCGCAGCGCACCAAAAGCCGAAGCTTCTATGAAAGCACCTGCCGCTGACATTTCTGGCCGTTGGGATGTTACGATCGAATTTTACACCAGTACGAGCAAGCACAGCTTCCTTATCGAAAAGCAAGACGGCAATTACTTGTATGGAACGCACAAAGGGGAGTTTGCGACGCGCGAACTCGTTGGTAACATCGACGGCGACGAAGTACGTTTCCAGAGCCGCTACAGTGTGCCTGGCGACAACGTAGTGATGACGTTTTACGGGAAGCTCTCGGGCGACACCATTACCGGCGAGATCGATATGGTGGAATATGTTAATGCGAAGTTTACCGCCAAGAAAGCGACCTTCCCTAACAGCCGGCAACGGATCAACATCCCTGCCGGGCGCCCATTGTCGACCTAGTCACCGACTTTCACATAACGGTAATTAACATAAAAAGCCTTGGATCGATGCCAGGGCTTTTATGCTAATTACTAAATCTAAATTTTGAATATCCGGGAGCCTTGGGTTTGGGTAGGCTGAACAGTCTGATCTTCCGGGCGATAACCCGTTTTCGGGGCACGAAACTACGACCAAATTGCGCAAATACGAAGGTTTTTTTATTCATTTCGCCGGAATTGCTCAAAAAAATCAGGTTACAACTGTTGCATCGAATCAATTAAATACTACTTTTGCATCACGATTGATGGCCAGGTGGTGGAATTGGTAGACACGCTACTTTGAGGGGGTAGTGCCCGTAAGGGTATAGGAGTTCGACTCTCCTTCTGGTCACATTGTTACGAGTGCGTTTGGATTCCCCAAGCGCACTTTTTTTATGCCCGCTCGTCTCTATTCAGCCCGCTTGTCTTCCGGTCAGCTTTAAATACTTTCCGAAAACTCAATATCCTCAACCTAAAAATAATTAGTCTTCCCAAACGGATGCTCTCGCTTGCATAGTTTTCCTTTTACAAGATTTTATGTAATAATTTTACATAAACCTCTACGACCGTCAAAGTTATTGGCGCTAGTTATAGGCCCCATCCGCCAGCTTAAATGTTTTATCAAACTAATCTAGTATGGCTTATGAAAAAATTCTCCATTACACTCCTTATGATCCTTCTCATATTGGCTAATGCAGGCCGAACTGAAAATAATTGGGTTCTGGTGGAATGCGGTTCCTGCTCCAAATCACAATGGCTCTTCTATACGGAGGTATACTACTATTGCGCTATATGTGACGGTGCGCCAACGCCGGCAGGCACGGCTGTTAAAGAGATCAGGTACATGGGTACAGTTCAATCCTGGATCTACATGGACGCCGCGGCGGCTTACTTTGCTTGTCCTATTTATTGCTAATCATCAACTCACACCTAAATCATGAAATACATCGCTTTATTATCCACCGTTATCGCCGTCTTGCTATTGGCCTGTAATGCAACAGCACCGCAGGAGAACACTCCGGTTGACGAAAACGCCAAGATGTCCGAGGGCATGAAGAGACAGCCGTTCATTGATACGCGGTACGATTTCCAACGAATACGTGTACCTCACAGTTACGTGCTGCGGTCGGACACTCCGGCTACGCTGGGCAATACCAAAAGCGGCATGGCTGAATTCGACAGGAGGCGCGAATTTGTTGCGGCAAGCGGCTTTCCCGTAGCAAACCCTTTCGTATTACCCTCTGCCGATGAGTCCGATTGGAAGAAATGGAACGCGAAGTACACCGACTACGTCAAGAAGAATGCACTTCACCCCTACTTGCCCATATTTAAGCGAATCGCCAGCTTGATTATCTTGAAAGACATGGCTTTACTGAATGGCACATCCCGGGAAGAGAAAGATAAAATATCATTCTATACAAAAGAAATGCTGGACAATGGAGGCGGCGCCAACACGGCTATTTCGTATTATTGTCTCAGCGTGCTGAAAGACACCTGGCCGGACGATCTGGTCAAAAAATATGCCGACTTATCGCTGGCCGAAATGCAGCGGGATCGAATGACTTCAAGCATTAAAACCGATATCCAACAAATGCGTACGATGCGCGAATCAGGGGAAGCTCCCAATCTCGACAGCACATTTGTCTCTGGATTAGAGGCATTATTGCAACAGCAAAATGAGTTTCGGTCCAGACTTCTGGCGATGTAGCTAACAGCGGGAACACTGTAATTCTATCACTTCATTTAAAAAAAGTGCGTTTGGGTTCCCCAAGCGCACTTTTTTTATGCCCGTTCGTCTCTATTCAGCCCGCTTTTCACCTTGCCGGAATCCGTAAAGTGCTTTTCGCTATACTGGCTACCGGAATGGCATCACTTTTATTATATTTACAATAACACGCTTAACCTAGACAATTTGTATACATGGCATTCGATCCGGATTCTTCCAGAAGCCGGGTAAAATGATGTATCAAACAGAACCGATAGCAATGATAGAAGTTGCAAGAATAGCGGCACTCATGAAAGCACACCATTTGAACACAAGCGAGCTCGCTGAAATCGTGCGCTTATCCCCATCCAAAATTTCAAAGGTCCTTTCCGGAGACCAAAAATTCACCTCCGATGCAGTAGGCATCCTCATTAAAGAATTAGGTATTCACCCCAACTGGCTTTTCGGCTACGAAGGCGACGCTCGCTCGGTCATGTATTTGAAAGACCTTGTGCACAAAAGTGAAGTGGATAAGCTGGAATTCAGGATAAGAGAGCTGAAAGATGAACTCGGGGAGGCGTACAAACAATTAGCGGAGGCACGAAGAGCCCGGTAGTTGTTCCCAAACCACATCTTGCATTCTACAAATGAGGCAATTATCTTTGCAAACGTTTGAATAACCCCGATAACCAGAAAGTGTCGAATTCCCTCTGCACGAAATTTGCTTTCCTGCTCGGTGTAATCAGTTTGCTGATGGCCGGCCATAACAGGTGTTTTGCCCAATGCAAAGAAACTGTAAGCCCCTCCAACAACAAAAAGGTCCACTATCACATTGTTCCGCTCTCAGGATCGAAAGAGTACCTTACCCTGGTAAAAACCGGTGAAGAACGGATATTGAACTACCACAACGACGAATTCGGGCAGGTTTACCATGTTCAGATGTTTACCGAAATCAGGTTCGCGTCCGCGAAGGGCAATTTCTCACTTTATACGACCATCAGTTCTACCGACCGGAGCAATTGGCAAAGCGAATTTGTACTGTCTACCCCGGTTGAGCCAAAAGAGCTGGAAAAAATGAAGGGCACCGGTCAGATCGAGATACTGCTGCCCGACGACAAACGGATATTCAAAATCGATCCCCAAAAGAACGCCCTTCTTCACAAGGCGATCGCCTGCATGTACTAAACTGATAATTGTCAGACGTAAAAAAGCTCTTTGTTCAACAGCGCCACAATGTGATTGAAATCCTCAGGATTAGTCGCAAAGTCCATGTTATGTACGTCTATTTCAATGATTTTGCTATCCTCGTAGTTCTGAACAAAGTCTTCGTAGTAGCGATTGAGATTGGTGAGGTAGTCTATTGAAATATCGGCTTCAAAGTCACGACCCCGCTTTTTTATCTGTGAAACCAGCTTGGGAATATCCGCTTTGAGATAGATCAGCAGATCTGGCTGGGAAACCGTCCGGATGATGGATTCGAAAAGCAGCAAATATGTCTGGTAATCACGGTCGGTCAACACGCCGGACTCGTACAAATTTCGGGCAAAAATGTAGGCATCCTCAAAAATAGTCCTGTCCTGAACGATGGTCGAATAGGTGGTTTCACGGATTTTCTGAACCTGCGCGAACCGGTTATTAAGAAAATAGATTTGCAGATTGAATGCCCACCGTTCCATATCCATGTAAAAATCAGCCAGGTAGGGATTTCCTTCTACCGCCTCGTACATCACCTCCCATTTGAAATAGTCACCCAGCATTTGGGTCAAGGTTGTTTTGCCTGCGCCGATATTACCAATGATAGCGATGTGCATAAGGAGATAGGATAAGTTGAGTGAATGAACGAGTGCTCACAAAAATATGTATTTCAACGGACAACCGGTCAGTTACAAAACTGATTTTCGGCATTTTCTTAAAACTTGCATTATTCGTATATTTGCGGCTGATTTGGAGAAAAGAATTGAACTATGAAGCCTTACCGGGTTATACTATATTACTATTACACTTCCATCGCCGATCCTGACGCTTACCGCGATGAGCATCACCTGTTTTGCGTTGAAAACAACCTCCTGGGCCGCATTATCGTGGCGCCCGAAGGTCTTAACGGCACCGTTTCGGGCACGCCCGAACAATGCGAAGCCTATATGAACTACGTCCGTTCGGACGCCCGTTTTGCAGGTGTACAGTTCAAGGTGGAAGAGTCGGATCATGTTGCATTTCAAAAACTGCACGTGCGCGTCAAGGATGAAATCGTTAACTCCGATCTTCCTGTAAACCCGCTCGAGCGTACCGGAAAGCACCTCGAACCGGCCGACTTCAAAGCCATGCTTAACGACCCGGATGTCGTGCTGGTAGACATGCGATCGGACTACGAACATGAGGTTGGTAAGTTTAAAGGGGCAATCACTTTTGACATGCACAACCTGCGTGAGCTGCCAGACCACGTACACGAGATAGCTCATTTAAAGGACAAAAAGGTAATCACTTATTGCACGGGCGGTATCAAATGCGAAAAGGCCAGTGCATACCTCTTAGACCAGGGATTCAGTGATGTTTACCAGCTGCACGGAGGCATTATACGCTACGGACTGGAAGAAGGCGGCGAGAACTTTGATGGTAAATGTTACGTGTTCGACAACCGCATTACGGTGGACGTCAACAAGGTAAATCCCACCGTCATTTCGAAATGTTACATCTGTGAGGAGCCTTGCGACCGTATGGTGAACTGTGCCAATGCCGAATGCAACAATCACGTGCCTATCTGTGAGAAGTGTGGTTGGGAAATGGAAGGTAGCTGCTCGGCGGAGTGCAAATCGCACCCGGCCAAACGAACATATGACGGCACGGGCTACTATGTTGTTAACAGCAACCATTACCAGCCGCTGCAAGGCTTGAAAAGCCAGCAGAAGAATATCAAAAAAATGAAACTGGCATTGAAAACTGAATCGGCGTAGCCGGTTCAGTTTAAAGCCTTTTCCAGAATGTAATCGTTCATCCAGTAAGGCCCGATGGGGATATCCTGCTCGTCCACGACCAGGAAACCCATTTTCTCGTAGAAACTTTTGGCTTTGTTGTAACGGTTCACATTCAGCGACAGCACGGTTCCTCCTACCGATCTCACAAAACTTTCCGTTTCCTGCAGAAGGTATTTACCCGCGCCGGTCCCCTGCGTGGCGGGAAGCACATATATTTTGTGTAATTTGAATTTCCCGGGTTTCTCTTCCGATACCGACGAAAAGCCCACGGGAATCTGATCGCTCAGCAGGACCATAAATTGCTGGCCGGACCGCATTTGGTCGGCGAGAGATTCAGGAGAATATATTTTTTCAAACATAAAATCGATCTGCTCCTTGCTAAGGATGTCACGGTAAGTCGGTTCCCATGTTTTTTCCTGGATTTCAATGATGGTCGGAATATCTGCGATGGAAGCGTGTAGTGTTGCGAATGAAGGCATATTGCTTAAATTTGGCAGCTTAAAAAGCGCAATTAAATATTTATTCACTTAAAAACCATGTTACTGAGCCGGCAGACGAGATCGCACGAAGCAGCTGGAACGACCGATCAGTAGAAATATATGAAACCCCTCATTTTAGTTACAAATGACGACGGAATAACGTCCAAAGGAATCCGGACACTGGTTGAAATCATGCAGACGCTGGGCGAAGTGATTGTGGTCGCCCCCAACAGCCCGCAATCCGGAATGGGTCATGCCATAACCATCGGTGAGCCGCTGCGGCTTTATTCCACCCATATTTTTGATGACATTACTGAATACGAATGTTCGGGAACACCTGCCGACTGTGTGAAACTGGCGAAGAACTATGTTTTGCAGGACCGCAAGCCCGATCTGGTTGTGAGCGGGATCAACCATGGCAGCAACAGCTCGATCAGCGTGCTGTATTCCGGCACGATGTCGGCAGCCATTGAAGCGGCGATCGAGGGCATTCCGGCCATCGGTTTCTCGCTTTGTGATTTTCGGGAAGACGCCGATTTCAGCCATGGCATACCTTATATAAAGGCAATCACCGAGCAGGCGCTGAGGAACGGCATTCCAAACGGGGTTGCCTTGAATGTGAACATTCCCGCAAAGTCTGACCTGCCGATTAAAGGCGTAAAAGTTTGCCGCCAGGCTCATGCCAAATGGCAGGAGAAATTCGACTACCGCGTAGACCCTAACGGTCGAGGATACCTTTGGATGGCCGGCGAGTTTGTCAATTTCGATACCGAAAAAGAAGATACCGATGTCTGGGCACTGGATAATAACTATATCTCGGTGGTGCCATGTCAATATGATCTGACAGAGTATGAATCATTGAAAAAGCTATCGACCTGGGATTTGTAATTTAACCAACAGCTATGGCATTAGTAGGCAGTTTATTAAAAAAAGGCATCCATTTCAGCAACATTGTTGCCAACCGCCGTAAGGCAAGTTTACATCAACAGCAAAAGAAAACTTTGGCCAAATTGCTGGCCAAGGCCAGATATACCGAGTTCGGTGAGAAGTACAACTTCGACGAATTGCTTTCCACCATCCTGTTTGGCGAAAAGGGAGCATTTTACGAGCTCTATAAGCGCACAGTTCCCGTTTACGATTACAACAAGATATTCAATGAATGGTGGCACAAGTCGCTCGAAGGCGAAAAAGATGTGTGCTGGCCGGGAACTGTGAAATATTATGCTTTAAGTTCCGGAACTTCTGAGTCGGCTTCCAAGCAGATCCCCGTGACGAAGGCCATGACGAAGGCTATTCAGAAAACGAGTATACGCCAGATTTTGTCGTTGGGGCATTATAAGGACCTGCCGCCAGATCTGTATGAAAAAGGGTTCCTCATGCTGAGCGGCAGCACCAATCTGAACCCACACGACACGGGCAGTCTCGCGGGTGATTTGAGCGGAATCCAGATCCAGCAAATCCCCCGCTGGTTCCGTCCGTACTACAAACCCGGGCAGAAAATCGCTGCCCAGCGTGACTGGGGCCTGAAACTGGAAGAAATCACACGGGTAGCCAGCGAATGGGACATTGGCTTTGTAGTGGGCGTACCGGCGTGGATCCAGCTGCTTTTTGAAAAAATCATTGCCCATTATAACGTAAAGAACATCCACGAAATCTGGCCGAACTTGCAGGTTTTCGCACATGGCGGCGTTTCGTTCGAACCTTACCGCAAAGGTTTCGAGAAACTGCTCGGTAAGCCAATGATTTACATTAATACCTATCTGGCATCTGAGGGCTTCATCGCTTATCAGTCGCGCCCAGGTGCGGTAGGAATGGAACTGGTATGTGATAACGGGATATTCTTCGAATTTATCCCTTTTACCCCTAAAAACTTCGATTCCGATGGCACTATGTTGGATAATCCGGAGACATTGATGATAGATCAGGTGGAGGAAGGAAAAGAATATGCATTGCTGCTCTCGACCTGCTCCGGCGCGTGGCGCTACCTGATCGGTGATACACTGAAATTCGTAGACAAATCGCGGGGAGAAATCGTCATTACCGGCCGTACAAAACACTTCCTCAGCCTTTGCGGAGAGCATTTGTCGGTAGACAATATGAACAAGGCGATCGACCTGGTATCCCAGGAAATGGGGCTTTCTGTCAAGGAATTTACCGTTTGCGGAATCGAACACGGTACGTTGTTCGCCCATGACTGGTATGTGGGCGTAGAGGAATCGAATGTCGATGCCGAGGTTTTGAAGCAGAAGCTCGACGCCAAACTCGCCGAACTGAACGATGACTACGCCGTAGAGCGCCGACACGCATTGAAGGAGGTATTCGTCACCGTGCTGCCCAACCAGGCATTTTACAGCTGGATGGAATCGAAAGGCAAGCTAGGCGGGCAAAATAAGTTTCCCCGCGTATTTAAAAAGGACCTGATCGGTGATTGGAAGAACTTCCTGAAAGCCGAAGGCTACATTAAAGCGTGACCTACTTCAAAAAATTGGTATAAGCAATCTGACAGGCGATGAGAATAAAAACCACGCCTGTCACTTTGTTAAATAGGGTCACTACTTTCGGTGTGAAGAGCTTTTTGAGGCGATGGGCAAAAACAGCAATGGC
This sequence comes from Dyadobacter sp. 50-39, assembly GCA_001898145.1. Lineage (GTDB taxonomy): Bacteria > Bacteroidota > Bacteroidia > Cytophagales > Spirosomataceae > Dyadobacter. The sequence goes on along the minus strand of MKSR01000047.1, from coordinate 568,967 downwards.
ACTTTCAACCAGGAAAACGGCAATCACGCTCGCCGTGAAAAACAATATGACCTGATTGAGATTGTAGTGCAGGTTGGTACGTATGTACGAGGCGATAGTCACCCAACTGATAAAGTTAACGGGATTTAAACCGTTCAGCAGGAAGCCGGTGGTGAAGTAATAAAGAAAGTTCCCAAACCGGGTCTGCGGTTCGGCGATCTGAGGTTGTCCCCTGACGATATTGCTTAAACCCAGTCCCGTGAGGAAAACTACTCCGGCACCAGCCATCCATTTTTGAAAATTGGGAATGTCGGGCAGTAATGCCGTCCCGAAAATGGCGAAGAAGACGAAGATAATATCGCAGATAAAAACGCCGAAAGCGATTTTAATACCGGTGCGGTAACCATTATCAACGCTATTTTGGACCAAAGAGAAAAACACGGTCCCGAAAGTAAGACACAATGCGACGCCGGTCAGCGTCCCGTACAACAGCGCTTGAAGCATATTAGATACCTTTCAGTCTCGCAGTCATCAAAATGCCAGCCACCGACAGTGAATCGGTGATTTCTGAGCGCATGACCATTTCCACTGCTTCCTTCAAGGGCAATTTCCATACCTGCAAATCCTCCGTGTCTTCGGGCTCGGCCTGGTCCTGGGTAAGCTCTTCGGCAATGAAGAGAAACCCTTCCTCGTTGGTGGCCGAGTTGGAGGTATGAATCCGGGCGATTTTCGTCCATTTGCCGGCCAAAAGACCGGTTTCTTCTTTCAGTTCGCGTTTTGCAGCATCGAGCGGATCGGCCCCCAGTGTGCCGCCGCCTTCCGGGATTTCCCACGAATACTCGTCGATGGCGTATCGGTACTGGCCTACGAGGTAAATATTGTCATCGCTATCCACCGGGATCACCCCTATTGCCTGATTTTTAAATTTAACTAAACCGTAAATGCCTTTGTTACCCGACGGGTTAATCACATCACGGTGACTGAGTTCCAGCCAGGCATTCTCATAAACGGTTTCAGACGAAAGTGTTTTCCAGTTATTTTCAGTGGATATAACCCGCATTTTCTTAGTATTTTTGACCTTTCATTGACAAATCTCAAATGCAAATAAACCAAAATAAGCTTAAACAACGTCTCATTATGCTGTCTTTTGTAGCCAGCATCCTGTTGACAGGATTGAAGTTTTTTGCATTCTACCTGACCTCTTCAAACGCCATTCTCAGCGATGCGCTGGAATCGATCATTAATGTTATAGCGAGTGGGTTCGCATTTTACAGTGTCTACCTGTCTTCGCAACCGAAAGATCGGAACCACCCCTATGGTCACGGAAAGGTCGAGTTTTTCTCGGCGGGCTTTGAAGGAGCGCTGATCATCATCGCATCGATATTTATCGTAGTCGAAGCCATTAACCGGCTCCGGGAGCCGGCCCCGATCAGCAACTTGGCAGAAGGCTCTCTCTTCATCGTATTTACGATCCTGGTCAACACCGCCATCGGCTACAAACTGCTCACCGAAGGCCGCCAGGCCAATTCGCTGGCGCTGGTGGCGGATGGAAAGCATTTGATGTCAGACAGCATCAGCAGCGTTGTACTCATAGTAAGTGTAGGTTTGATTATGCTCACGGGCTACGTCTGGATAGACAGTGTTGCCTCGCTGTTCTTTGGCCTTTTTTTAGCTTTCAGTGGCTCACAGCTGGTCAGCAAGTCAGTAGCCGGCCTTATGGACGCCAGCGACGAGCTGTTGCTCGACAAAGTGATTCATACGCTGAATGCCCATAAAAAAGACGAGTGGATTGACGTCCATAACCTCCGTGCCCAGCAATACGGCTCAGACCTGCATATCGACTGCCATCTGACGCTGCCTTACTATTGGGAATTACAGAAAGTACACGAAACCATTCACGATTTCGAGAACATTCTGAAAGCGTCACAGGTAGGCGAAACTGAAATTTTTGTCCATGCCGACCCTTGCGTATACCAATGTTGCTACTTTTGCAGGATCGAAAACTGTCCCGTTCGTCAGCACGCATTCGTGCAGGATATCGAGTGGGACGCAGCCAAGCTCACCAAAAATGAGAAGCTGTACCGCGAAGCCAGAATCAATATTCAGGAATAATAATCAAATCTAAATTCTAACCAATCATGGACTTTTCTCGTCGCGATTTCCTTAAAAAGGCCGCAGCCACTGCGCTTGCTGCCACTGCATTCACCGATCTGTTCGCCGAACCGGCTGCGAAAAAACTCTGGTTTGACATTTCACTCGCCGAATGGTCACTGCACAAGGCTCTTTTCGCGAAAAAGCTTACCAACCTTGATTTCCCCGAACTGGCCAAGAAAGAATTCGGCATATCGATCGTCGAATACGTGAACCAGTTCTTTAAAGACAAAGCAGAAGATAAGACATACCTGGCCGAACTGCTCAAAAGGGCAAAAGACAACGGTGTGACCAACAACCTGATCATGATCGATGGCGAAGGCGGCCTGGGCGAGCTTGACGCTGCGGTTCGAAACAAAGCAGTGGAAAATCACTACAAATGGGTCGAAGCGGCGAAATACCTGGGCTGCAAGACGATCCGCGTGAACGCATTTGGTAAAGGATCGGACGAAGAAGTTGCGAAAGCGGCGATCGACGGGCTGGGCAAGCTTGGCGAATTTGCTTCCAAAACGGGTATCAATGTGATCGTTGAAAACCACGGCGGCTCGTCTTCAAATGGTAAGTGGCTGTCGGGTGTGATGAAGCAGGTGAACATGAAAAACGTAGGCACCCTGCCCGATTTCGGCAATTTCTGTATCAAACGCTCTGCTAACGGCTGCGAGGAATCTTACGATCGCTATCTGGGTACGCAGGAGCTAATGCCCTTCGCAAAAGGCGTCAGCGCGAAAACGTACGATTTCGATGAAAAAGGGAACTGTATCGAAACAGATTATGCTAAAATTCTCAAAGTAGTGAAGGCAAGCGGCTTCAAAGGCATTGCAGGTATCGAATATGAAGGAAGCAAGCTTTCAGAATACGACGGTATCAAGGCTACCAAGGCGCTGTTGGAGCGCGTAGGGCCGACGGTCTAGCTAAGTTTATGAGGTTAAAGTCAATGAGTTCAATTATTGACTTAATAAAAATGGCTGATCAGTCGATCAGCCATTTTTATTAATATGTATTTCAATGCAGATGTCCATGTCATGCCGAACGCAGTCGAAGGGTATTTGCATCGCGCCAATATGCTTCGACTGCGCCCAGCATGACATGATCGCCCTACATCCCGAGATAGGCCAAAAATTCCTTCTTGGTCGTCTCCTCCTCAAATTTACCGCCGTAATATGCAGTAACCGTCGAGCTACCTGAATCGCGGATACCGCGTGACTGAACACACATGTGTTGCGCGTCGATGACTACCGCCACATCTTCGGTTTGTAATGCCTCCTTTAACTCATTCGCAATTTGTACAGTGAGCCGCTCCTGCACCTGCGGGCGCTTGGAATAATATTCTACAATTCGATTCAGCTTCGACAGACCAATCACTTTTCCGCTGGAAATATAGGCCACGTGTGCTTTGCCGTATATAGGAACAAAATGGTGCTCACAATTCGAGAACACCGAAATATCCTTTTCAACGAGCATTTGGTTGTACTTATATTTATTTTCAAAGAGCGCGATTGCAGGTTTGTTCTTGGGATCCAAACCGCTGAACACTTCCTTGATATACATTTTCGCAACGCGCTTCGGAGTGCCTTTGAGGCTATCGTCCGTCAGATCAAGCCCCATAATCTCCATAATGTGGCGGAAATGCTTTTCGATCAACTCCATTTTAAGCTCGTCCTCCATCGCAAACGCGTCCTTGCGGAGAGGAGTCTCTATTCCTGAAAACAAATGATCGTCACCAACCTCTTCGATGTCCAAAGCTTCACTGGACTGGATATTCGACAAAATTCCGTTCTGTTTCATATAATCTGATTTTCAGGTCAAGACCTGCGTCAATTTTGGGTCTGATGATTGAATAAATGACGATCGCGATGTTTTCCGCGGTTGGATTAAGGTTTTTGAATTCTTCCACATCCAGATTCAGGTTCCGGTGATCAAAACGGTCTACAACGGATTCTTTCAATATGGCACTGAGCACCTTCATGTCCATTACATAACCCGTCGAGGGGTCAACAGGGCCGGTCACCTGAACGATGAGCTCATAGTTGTGTCCGTGAAAGTTGGGATTGTTGCATTTTCCAAAAACCTCCCTATTGTGTTCATCCGACCATTCGGAACGATGGAGACGATGGGCTGCATTAAAATGCTCCTTTCGGAACACCGCCACTTTTTGCGTCATATTTAAACCACTTAAAATATCAGTTTGCCTTAAATGTCGTTACAAAGTCTGTGTCCAACACATTTAAGGGTTCGAGCATGCTGTGAGTCGCTCTCAGAAGTCTCTTGCCTTGGGTAAACGCTGTAAGCTAGCAAATTGTTCATTGCATTCCTATTTAGTGTTATCAGGACGCATCACCCATGCGAACTTTTAATTAATAAAAAAATTTAAAAATCTCGCTTTTGCTCGTAAATTGCAGCCCCGCGCCAGGTAAGACCAAATAATCTTTTACCATCCGTGCCGGTAACATTCAACAGATTTCGAAATGGATAGACGGAATTTTCTGCAAAAAACAGCTTTGGCCGCGCCCGTCGCAGGCATTATCCCATCGCTGAATTTGAAAAAAGAAAAACCCGCAGAAAATGTACGTTTAGGTTTCATCGGTGTGGGGCTCAGGGGCCGCAACCATATCGAACAGGCGCTCTTCCGTTCTGATATCGAGATCAATGCAATTTGCGATATAGATCCGCAGGCCGTAAGTATCACTTTGGACAAGATCAAAAAGGCGGGTCGCAAAGCACCGGTGGTATATGCAAAAGGAGAAGAGGACTTTATGAACCTCGTCAAACGCGACGACCTGGATGGGGTGCTTATCGCAACGCCCTGGCAATGGCACGTCCCCATGGCGCTGGCTTCTATGAACGCCGGAAAGTACACGGCCGTCGAGGTGTCCGCCACTGTAACGTTGCAGGAATCCTGGGACCTGGTCAACACTTTCGAGAAGACCGGCTCGCACTGCATGATCCTCGAAAACGTGTGCTACCGCCGGGATGTGATGGCTATTCTTAAAATGATTCGCGCCGGCATGTTCGGCGAGATGACCTACGCACATTGCGGCTACCAGCACGATTTACGGGGTATCAAGTTCAACACGGGCAAAAGCAATGAAGGCCACGGCGTCGAGTTCGGTTCAAAAGGTTTTTCGGAGGCAAAATGGCGCACTCAGCACTCCGTCGACCGAAACGGCGACCTCTATCCTACTCACGGCCTAGGTCCGGTAGCGCATTGGCTGGATATCAACCGGGGTAATTGCTTTACCTACCTGACTTCGATGGCGACCAAATCGCGTGGCTTGCACAAATATGTAGTCGACCACGGTGGCCAGAACCATCCGAATGCGAAGGTCAACTTCAAACTCGGCGATATCGTCACCACCATGATCCAGTGCTACAACGGTGAAAACATCGTTCTCATCCACGATACCAATTCGCCCCGCCCCTATTCGCTTGCGTTCCGCGCGCAGGGAACAGAAGGCATATGGATGAACGACGGCCACACCATTTATCTGGAAGGCATTTCTCCCAAAGAACACATTGGCGAGCCGGATAAACCCTATTTGGACAAAAATGACCACCCCCTTTGGACTAAATACGCCAAAGAAGCTGAAAATGCTGGTCACGGTGGCATCGATTACTTTGTGCTGAGAGGATTTGTAGAGGCTATCAAACGCAAAACCGCCCCGCCGATCGACGTTTACGATGCGGCCGTGTGGAGCGCCATCAGCCCGTTGTCCGAACTTTCAATCGCACGCGGCAGCTCGCCCGTAGAAATTCCTGATTTTACAAGAGGAAAATGGCGAACAAACAAGCGCATCTTTGGCCTGAATGACGAATATTGAGTATTATAACAAAACCAAATCGATACTTAAATAAATAACCCGAACAACCTAATCCAATAAGACTTAAATGAGCAAAAAGAACAGTTACCTGGGTCCCCTCTTCATTATCGGCATTCTTTTCTTTGTGATGGGTTTCGTCACATGGGTTAACGGAACACTGATCACCTTCTTCAAAAAAGCATTCTCCCTCGACAACACCAGTTCCTACCTGGTTACGTTCGCATTTTTCATTTCCTACACCGTCATGGCGATCCCATGTTCGATGGTGCTGAAAAAAACCGGTTTTAAAAACGGCATGTCGCTCGCATTGGGCGTAATGGCGGTGGGGACGCTGATATTCATTCCTGCTGCGGAAATGGCCTCATACCCATTGTTCCTCGTCGGCTTGTTCACCATCGGTATCGGTCTTACCGTATTACAAACCGCTTCCAACCCTTACGCTACGATCCTCGGCCCGCGCGAAAGTGCCGCTCAGCGGATCAGTATCATGGGTATTGCCAATAAGGGCGCGGGTATCATAAGCCAGATCGTAATTGGTAAAATACTTCTGGCGGGAGCCACGTCGTCAGATCCCAAAGAAGAACTTGATAAAGTTGCAGTACCCTATTTGATTCTTACCGCGATTCTCGTAGGCCTTGCTTTGCTGATCAAATTCTCGAAAGGTTTGACGGAAGTGAGTGAGGAAGAGGATGACGATTCAAGTCAGGTCGTCGGCCACGCAGAAAAATCAAGTGTCTTGCAATACCCAAATCTGGTTCTGGGCGTACTTGCTATTTTCTGTTATGTGGGCGTAGAAGTTTTGGCCGCGGATACAATTATTACATACGGCGTTTCATTGGGATTTCCGGAAACAGAAGCAAGTTTTTTTGGAACCTATCCGCTAGTAGGGATGCTTGTTGGCTATTTCTTGGGTATTATTTTGATTCCAAAGTATGTATCTCAGCAAGCATATCTTATCTTTAGTTCGGTACTGGGTATGATCGCGGCAGTATGCGCAATTTATTCACCCGGTTTCACTTCTATTATCTGCCTTGCCATCGCCGGTTTCGCCAACTCCGTAATCTGGCCTGCTCTCTGGCCTTTGGCCCTGCATGGTCTCGGCAAATTCACTAAAATAGGTTCTGCACTATTAGTAATGGGTATTTCCGGTGGTGCGATTATTCCAGTTGCATACGGACGAATCGCTGATTCGATTCAAAGTACGCAGCATGCCTACTGGATCATGATTCCACTGTATATCTTTATACTATATTTCGGTCTTGTAGGCCACAAAAAGAAAAGCTGGTAGTTCAATGAGGATTTCAACTCCCGGCCGCATTTGCTTTTTCGGGGAACATCAGGATTACCTGGGGCTCCCCGTAATAGCAGCGGCCATATCGCGTAGGATTACCGTAGACGGCGGTTATCGCGATGATGATAAAATAATATTGCATTTGCCCGACCTGGGCACGCAAGAAGAGTTTTCGCTCGACACGACGTTTCCCTACGTGAAGCCGCGGGATTATTTCCGAAGCACGATCAACGTCGTTAAAAGAAAGGGGCTCACCTTTTCGAGGGGTTTGGAAGCAACTATTCACGGAAATATCCCCATCAATTCGGGGACTTCGAGCTCTTCGGCACTGATCGTTTCCTGGGCACATTTCCTCGATAGACTTAGCGATAACCCGCTCCATTTTTCAAAGAAAGAATTAGGGGAAATAGCCAATGCCGCCGAAGTACTGGAGTTCGGCGAACCCGGCGGCATGATGGATAATTACTCTACCGCCATCGGCAACGTCATTTACCTCGAATCGACGCCCGTTATCAAGGTGGAAGCTCTTACGCCCAAGCTCGGCACGTTCGTCCTGGGTGATTCGCTCGAACCGAAAGATACGCTCGGAATTATTGCCCGATGCCGCTACGGAATGGAGGATGTGATTAAAATTGTCACCGACTACGACCCGTCATTTTCCATTTTTACTACCCCGATTGAACAGGTAGGCGACTACAAATCGCTACTTTCCGGCGACCAGCTGGGTCTGCTGAAAGCCAATATCGAGGACCGCGACATTCTGGTGGAGGGAAAATCTCTGCTGATCGAAAGTGAGGAAAACCACGCCGCTGGCGATTTTGACAAACATTTCGGCAATCTGCTCTACAAACATTACCAGAACCTCCGCGATCACAAGCGAACCTCCACCCCGAAAATCGAACGCATGATGAACGCTGCACTCGGTGCCGGCGCGTTAGGCGGCAAGATCAACGGCTCGGGCGGAGGCGGCTGCATGTTTGCCTACGCCCCCACGCATGCTGAGGAAGTGGCGGAAGCCATCGAGCACGAAGGCGGCAAAAGCTACATTATTACCGTCGATGAAGGCACCCGGATGGAAGGATAACTCATCCGGGCGCTTTTGTCGCTCAATTTCCTCATTTCCCAACCAGTATTCGCTTCGTTTGCGCAGTACCGTCCTCGAAAGTTGCCTTTAAAAAGTATGTCCCTTTCAAACCGGCATTCAATTTGACTGTTGTTAGGTTTCCTTCTGCATTTGATAAATAGTCCTGCACAAACCGGAGCCTTTCGTCCAGAAGCGTAATTTTCGTAATCCTGCTAACCTCGCTGTCCAGATTTACAGCTTGAATAGTCTCTTGAGATTCCGATGATACGGTAATGATTTCATCAGCCTGAACCGGATTAGGATATACCTGCATTTTCGCGCCGCTCGGCTTGAAGAATGTAAACGAATGCCTCGGCGCGCCACAGAATGCGATCGAAAGACCGCCATTATTGGAAGGGCCATTGAATGTAAAATTCACTGTGCCGGAACTCTGATTGTTGATGATTGTACTTCCGGCAGTTGGGCTGAATGTCGGTCCGGTATCGGGGTCAAGTCCCCAGAATATCTGCATGTTATGTGCGCCCCAAGTGGTGGTTTGAAAGCTACCGGAAATGAGGTTGCCGTCCAGGTAAACGCTTGTTAATGGCGGGGCGTAGTTGCACTTCCAACAAGTTGAAGGGTTTCCATAGCCAGGAGGTACATCGAGCGCGTTGTGCTTAACCAGTGGACCAGGCCCCCACTTGGAAATGAATTTACCGTCGTATGTTGTTATGGCAGAATGATCCCCCGAATACCGTACTCTTAGTTTTCCAATTGTGCTGTTATAGTTCGTTTGGGTATAACTTGGATTCACCCCAGCCACATATGGCGTAACTCCGCCAAAAAACACTTGATCGATACAAGTCTGAGCTCCTCCGGTGGAAACATGCCAAGCGTAACCGTGGCAGTTATAGTTCCGTGAATAACCCGAGACTATAATGCAACTACTACCGTATGCACCGTTTTGGATATTATTCTGCTCAGACTGCAATTGCGCATCCGAATATTTTACTGCGCTGTAAACGAATAGGGCGGAAGCAGGAACAGCGACCCCATTAGGCGTATTCACCTGCGCATTACACACCTGTTTAGCAATTGCTATAAGTACAAGGGCAATATGTATGGTTCTCATATCATTCAATAGTTAGCATCTAACAAAACCGTCATCAATTCATTATTGTCGTAAAACTCGTTGTAGTTAATGTTTAATTCTCCCAAATGTTTTCCCGAGCAATCGAATATATGCCCAATAGGACCCGATGTGAAACCGTTTTCGAACGCCAGATAGTAGTCCGACTTGTAGCGGTATACCGCGACGCGCAACGAACCCATTTTAGGCTGTTGAAACCAAGTTAGTTCAGCCCTAACCCAAGCTTCATTTTCCAGAAACTCCTTCGTGAAGCACGAACCACCCGGCTCGTATTCCTTTACCTCTCTTTGATCGCAAGATCCTCCGAACAACAGGATCGGTAAAATTAGAATGGCTAACAACCGGCTTAAACCGACCTTTTGACCTTCATGGAAAATTGTAAATGTTTTCATGACTTTAATTTTAGCGTTTAACGGTTCTGACAAACTCTTCAAGCTTCGCAAGCAACGCTTCCAGCTCGGCCACATCTGTGACAATTAACCTGTCCCGAAACTGATCGACACTCTGGCGACTGAAAGTATCTTCCAGGACATTCACATTCATGGTCTTCATTACCTTGTAAAAGATGTAAGCGCTCACAGCATCCGAAATGCCGCCAAAAACGTCGTCATACTTCTGCTCCACAAGCAGTTGCGCGTGCAATTGCTTCAAGAACTCGGCTTTTTCGTCCGAAGACATCTGGTTTAACAATGCTTCGTCACTCATGATCAACTCCATGCCAATCCATTTCAATGAGTAGGCACCCATTTCTGCAATGTCTGGCATGGTACGGATGGTATTGAAATCTTCCCTGAAATAGACATCTCGTAACGCTCTCATGGCATCCGGACGTCGCTTGAATTCCGTAAAGCCGTTGAAGCCTTCCAGTGAGAAAGACAAACCCTCGACCGGACTATCATGCGCGACATAACTCCGAAAAAACGGATGCTCCATCGTGATCAGCAGCAATTCTTCGGTGCTCATCGTGTTCAGATCAATGCCTCTGATCTGACAGGCTTGCTGCCGCTCCTCAGCGGAAGTGAGTGCATTCCAACATTCGGTTCCCGGCTTGCAGGGGTAGTTCCAGCGTCATGGCACCTGCCCCGATTCCGTGAATGAAAGTAATGCGATCATCAAGCATAAAATGGCTCTCTTCATATCGTCCTGGTTTACATGGTGAATAAATGCACGAAAAAGCCGCGCTTTCCAGCGTCGGGCACCGGGGACATTGAGTGCTAATTTTTACAGTTAGAGATTCGGGGGAGCGGAAGCAAATATTTAACTTTTCCAATGCAAAACATAACCATTTTAATCTGAAATGAATATCCGGCTGGAATTAATATGGGAACGGCGATCGTGTAGAAGATTTACGATTCATCAAGCAACCTTACAAAGCGGCAGGCGGAAATGGAAAAATGCACCATTGGCATTCCGATTGTGTTTTAGTTTTAAGACCTTTGCCGATATGACCATTCAATGACCGTGATCACACCTTCTGAACAAAAAACCAATATCTACTGCCCGTCGCTGACGGCGTACGAACGCCGCAAGACGATTACCATTAACATCGGCGGCATACCGATGGGCTCTGACTACCCTATCCGCGTCCAGTCTATGACAACGGTGGATACGATGGACACGCAGGGCTCCATTGATGAAGTGATCCGGATGGTAGACTCAGGTTGCGAATACGTGCGCATTACCGCGCCCAGCGTGAAGGAGGCCCAGAATCTCGAAAATATCCGTAATGGATTGCATAAGCTGGGCATTCAGGTGCCACTGATCGCTGACATACATTTTACACCCAATGCGGCTGAACTGGCCGCACGCATCGTCGAAAAGGTCCGGATCAATCCCGGCAACTATGCCGATCGAAAGCGCTTCGAGGTAATAGATTACACAGATGCTTCCTATGCCGCCGAGCTGGAAAGAATCCGGGAGAAGTTTATCCCGCTGGTGAAAATCTGCAAGGAATATGGCACGGCCATGCGTATAGGTACCAACCACGGCTCGCTTTCCGACCGGATTCTGAGCCGCTACGGTGATACGCCGCTGGGCATGGTGGAGTCGGCGCTTGAATTTCTGCGGATCTGTGAGGAATTCAATTATTACAATATTGCGCTCTCGATGAAGTCCAGCAATACGCAGGTGATGGTGGAAGCCTACCGGCAGCTGGTTCAAAGGCTGGATGAAGAGGGTTTGAAACCCTACCCGCTGCACCTGGGCGTAACGGAGGCCGGCGAAGCTGAGGATGGCCGCATTAAATCAGCGGTAGGAATTGGTACTTTGCTGGAAGACGGCCTGGGCGATACCGTCCGTGTTTCGCTCACCGAAGCACCGGAAAAAGAAGCGCCTGTCGCCCGCGCACTGATCGAGCGCTATACGACGCGATCTGCCCATGCATCCATTGAACCGATCGAACACTGTCCGATCAATCCCTTCCAATACACTCGCCGCGATACACGGGAATCATACAACATCGGCCATTTAAATGTGCCAAGGGTAATTGCCGATTATTCCGGCATTGAGGTCCAGCAACTGGATGATCTGAAAAGTATCGGGCACTTTTTCCTGCCTGTGCCGGACAAGTGGGCTATGAACGACCAGGGAGCTGATTTTATTTACACAGGGAAAAAACCGGTGCCATTCATGTTGCCAAACGGTCTGAGGGAAATACTGGATTACAGCCAATGGCTGGGCCATCCTGAAAAGCACATCAAATTTCCCTTGTTCGAAGTCCCTGAATGGAATGCTGCCACAGACATTTCTGCCGAGCTGAATTTCATCAAAGGTGACATTCACACGTTTGACGAGCTTTTTCTAGAAGACATTTCAGGTAAAAACAATGTCGTTCTTGTGCTCCAAACAGCTAACCTGCATGCGATGCCCGAAATGCGGAGATTCTTTTACAAACTGACCGAACAGCACATCAAAGTTCCGGTGATCATAAACAGAGGCTACAACACGGATCTTGGCGATAAGCTTACATTGTATTCGGCCACAGATATCGGCGGTTTGCTCGTAGATGGTTTCGGTGATGGGACATTACTATCCCCGAAGTTTGCGGATAACACAGAACACGCAGAGAAATTAAAAGCAGCTGCTTCCTATAATAGCATTGCATTCGGTATTTTACAGGCGGCGCGTACGCGGATGTCGAAAACGGAGTATATATCCTGCCCTTCCTGCGGCCGCACCCTGTTCGATTTGCAGGAAACGACGGCGATGATCCGCAAACATACGGAGCATTTGAAAGGTGTGAAAATCGGTATTATGGGCTGCATTGTAAACGGCCCGGGCGAGATGGCAGATGCCGACTACGGGTATGTGGGTATGGGCAAGGACAAAATAGCCTTGTACCGGGGACAAGAGGTAATCAAACGGTCGGTACACTCATCCAAAGCGGTGGAAGAACTGATCGAGCTGATACGGGAAGATGGCCGGTGGATTGAACCGGAGGAGCGAGAAATTTTGGCATAAAATATACGATGAAAAAATACTTTCAACTAGGCGAAGTCTTTTCCTACTTTGTCCGCGTTTTCAAGAAACGCGACCCGAACAACCCCGATTCGTTTAATTTGCGCATGATGCACGGGATCAACCGCATCTCGATCGCCATGTTTTTGATTTGTGTTATTATAATGATATTCAGAGCTTTGACACGATGAACCTAGAAACACTGCGGGATTACTGTCTGAAATTACCCGGCGTCACGGAAGAGCTACCTTTCGGGCCGGATACGTTGGTTTTTAAAGTTATGGGAAAAGTATTCCTGCTCACACCGCTGGATTCCCCGCAGCATTCGTTTAACGCGAAATGCGACCCCGAAAAAGCCGAAGAACTGAGAGAAAAATATCCCGACGTAAAGCCGGGATATCACATGAATAAGAAGCATTGGAATACCGTCCACGTGACGGGCAGCATTCCAAGCGAAGAGCTTTTCAGCTGGGTAAAGGATTCCTACGATCTGGTCGCGGCCAGTTTGCCGAAGAAAACGCAGCTGGAATTGAAAGATATTGAGTAATGTCATCCTGAGCGAACGGGGCCGCTCAGCGCGACATTTCGTTATTTCGCCGCCTTCATTTCTTCATCCAGGCGCTTGCTCAACGTGTCGCAAACCCCCTCGATCATGTCGGCCATGCCGCGGTCATTAGTAGCTGTCAGCAGCGTATCTGCAATGCCGCTCATCAATTCGATATAGAACCGCTTCATCTCGAAAACTTCCATATCCTTCGTCCAAAGGTCAATCTTCAAGGTTCCCCGATGATAATGGTCCCACACGCCGATGGCGATCGCGCGGGTGTCGTTGATGCCTTCATTCGGGTTGTCGGTAGCGTCCCAAAAGATCTTCTCCGGTATATTTTTTTCGTCGAGTTCAACGGTAAAATGTATTTCTGACTTTTTCATATTGAGGTGTTAATTTTTACAAAAGTAAGCAAAACTCACTTCCCTGCCTGACTGAACACTTTTTTAAGCAATTCAGTCACCCGTGCCCCCGGATTCTCACGAATTTTCTTTTCTTCCTGTGCGATCAGCACGTACAGGCCGTCGATGGTCTTTTGTGTCGCATACTCTTTCAAATCGGGGTTCACCTTTTTGACAAGCGGGAGCTTGTTGTAGGTGTTTACAATGTCGGAGTAGTATTCTGTGGCTTTGTTAAGGTTCAAAGTGCTGTCTACCACGGGGAAGAATGTCTTAAACAGCTCGTCGTTGGTCGACTTCTTCAAATATTGCGTGGCGGCATCGTCCTGCCCTTTAAGGATGCCGAGCGCATCGGGTACCGTCATGGAGGTGATGGCCTTCACAAAAATCGGTTTAGACTTCTTGGCGGCATCCTCGGCGGCACGGTTCAGAGACAAAGTGAATTTATCGACCTCAGCGCCCAGCCCCATTTTGCGCAATGTCTCCGCTACTTTCTGCGCCTCCGGCGGCACTGCAATCTTGATCAGTTCATTTTTAAAGAAGCCGTCCACTTTAGATGCGGACTCGGAACCGTTGCTGATGCCCACGTTTAATGCCTCTTTCAGTCCCAGAACGATCTCATTTTCACTGAGACCACCGCTCTTCCCTCCTCCCTTTCCAAGAAGCTTTCCAAGGCTGAACTGGGCCTGCGATGCGTATCCTGAAATGAGCCAAAACAGCGTTAACGAAAGGATTTTGTATTTCATTACAATAGAGTTTGTTAATATTTCACTACGGTTCAAACGTACTCAATAACGATTAATTTTACTTATTTTTGGGAAAATAACGATCCCATTTAACCTGTTTCAAACCTATGATTTCCTCTGCCAGGGCCGAAATAATCACCATCGGTGATGAGATTCTTTTCGGCCAGATCGTCGATACGAATACACAATGGATTGGCACCCAACTGACTGACATCGGCGTTCGTCCGGTAAGGAAAACATCCGTTGGCGATAACAGGCAGGATATTCTCGACGCTTTCACGCAGGCCAGCAGACGAGTAGACGTGGTAATCGTGACGGGCGGCCTCGGCCCTACACGTGACGACATTACCAAGCACACTTTCTGCGAATACTTTGGTACCGAACTCGAAATCAATCAGGAAGCCCTGGCATTGGTTACCGAGTTTTTCGCGAAACGCGGGCGTGTCATGACCGAGCTGAATATTCAGCAGGCAGCACTTCCCAAAAATTGTACCTACATCCCGAACCTATGGGGCACCGCACCCGGAATGTGGTTCGAACAGGACGGGGTCATCTATGTTTCGTTGCCCGGTGTGCCTTTTGAAATGAAGAATTTAATGGAGTTCGAAATCCTGCCGAGGCTTAAAGCCCGGTTTTCGACCCATATCATCCAGCATAAACAAATACGGACGATAGGTATCGGGGAATCATTTCTTGCCGAAAAAATTGCTGCCTGGGAAGATGCATTGCCTGAACATATCAAGCTGGCCTATTTACCGCATTTTGGGCAGGTGAAGCTGCGGCTTACGGGTACGGGTACCGACCAGGCCGTATTGGAAAAACAACTCGACGAACAAGTGGCGTCCGTAATGCCGCTCATTGAAGAGTTCGTTTTTGGCTTTGCCTCTGATGAACTGGAAACGATTATAGGTACATTGCTGCTGAACAATCGCGCGACAGTTGCGACCGCCGAGAGCTGTACGGGCGGGTATGTTGCCAATCAGATCACCAGCGTTCCCGGTTCTTCCCGCTATTATCAGGGATCGGTGGTGAGTTATAGTAATGAAATCAAAATGAATGTGCTGGGTGTGTCTCGTGAAACCCTGGACGCCTATGGCGCGGTGAGCGAACAAACCGCCCGCGAAATGGCCGAAGGCGCACGCCGCCTGCTGAACACAACCTTTGCAATATCAACTACCGGCATTGCGGGGCCCGACGGCGGAACTCCGGAAAAGCCGGTAGGCACCGTGTGGATTGCGTGTGCTACGCCCGAGGAGACTTTTACCCAGTTGCTGACGTTGAGAAACAATAGAAAAATCAATATAGAACTAACCTGCTCTTATGCGCTCAATCTGCTTAGAAAAACCATTCTAAAAACTTCTCTCGCAGTTAAGGGTTAAAGTAAGATCAGGAACATAAAGGTAACAGAAGCATGTTTTGCTTACCTTCGAAAAAACACCATTTATGAAAATAATTGAAATGGTAATGCCTCCGATGGGGGAAAGCATCATGGAATGCACCGTGCTGCACCTGCTTGCGGAAGAGGGTGCCAAGGTGCGGATAGATGACTCCATCCTGGAAGTGGCTACCGATAAAGTAGATACAGAAGTGCCCTGCCCATATGAGGGAACCCTTACAAAATGGCTTGTGAAAGTGGACGATGTAGTCCCGATTGGCAGCGCTGTGGCACATATCGAAGTGGCCGACGACGTGGTAGCACAAGATGCGGGCACGCCTGCCCTGATAGGTACTGAGGAAGAGGCTGCTTCCACCGCAGCGGTACTTGAAAAGGATTTTCAGGCCGCCGTGGACAGAACTCCGGAACTGACCTACGAATACGCGCAGGCCAATGCGCAGGTCAACTCATTCTATTCGCCGCTGGTGCTCAGCATTGCCCGTGAAGAACGAATTCCGGTGGATGAGCTGAAAGTAATCAAAGGAAGCGGGCTTGAAAACAGGGTTACGAAAGATGATATACTTTCGTACGTCGAGCATCGTCGCCAAAAAGGGCCTGCCGCCGCTCCTGCCCCCGCTGTTTCTCTGAATGGTAGCAACGAGATCATCGAAATGGACCGCATGCGGAAGATGATTTCACAGCGAATGGTGGATTCCAAACGCATTTCGGCACACGTTACCTCGTTTATCGAAACGGATATGACCCCGGTAGTTGGCTGGCGTGAGCATGTGAAAACTGAATATCGGAAGAAAACAGGCGACAGCATTACGTTCACGCCCATTCTTATCGAAGCGGTCGCGAAAGCCATCAAAGATTACCCGCTGATCAACATCTCCGTGGAGGGCGACAAGATCATCAAGAAGAAAGACATTAATATCGGAATGGCCGTGGCGCTACCAGACGGTAACCTGATCGTGCCTGTGATCCATAATGCAGACCGCTATGATCTGCCAGGCCTGGCCCGCAAGGTGAACGATCTGGCGAAGCGTGCGCGTGAAAACCGGCTCAAAGCAGATGACCTTGCCGGCGGCACCTATACCGTTTCCAACATTGGCGCATTCTCCAACCTGATGGGTACACCGATCATCGTCCAGCCCCAGGTAGCGATCATGGCATTTGGGGCCATCAAAAAGAAGCCGGCCGTTATCGAGACACCCCAGGGGGACCTGATCGGAATCCGCAGCATGATGTTCGTCTCACATTCGTACGATCACCGCGTGGTGGATGGCTCTCTGGGCGGCCTGTTCCTGAAACGCGTGAACGATTATCTCGAAAACTTCGACACTAGCCGAACCATAATCTGATGCTGAGATTAACCCTGGACATGGACGATGTGCTGGCGAATACGCACGAAAAGCTTGTCGACATTGTCCTTGCCGATTTTTCGACCACTCTGAACCGGGAGGATTTTCAGACCAGAGGTTTGAGGGAATTATTGCATCCTAAACAGTTGTCGAAGCTGCATAAAATCATGAATGAGCCCGGCTTTTTTGCAGATATCCAGGTGAAAGAAGGCGCTATTGAAACGGTTTACACACTTTCAAAGTACTACGAATTGTTTGTTGCGACGGCCTGTATGGAATTTCCGAATTCTTTCAGGGACAAGTTCGACTGGTTAAAAAAGCACTTTCCATTCATCCCGTGGACCAATGTCGTGTTCTGCGGATATAAAAGTATTATCCGGTCGGATTACCTGATTGACGACCACGTTCGCAACCTGGCGGCATTCCAGGGCAAAGGCATTCTTTTTTCATCCCCGCACAACCTCCGCGAAACGGCCTACAAGCGTGTTTCAAGCTGGAACGAAGTGTCGGAATTATTTTTGCACAGCATATGAAACTGTTACTGATAGAGGACGAGCCAAAAACTTTGCAATCCATACGGCAAGGGCTGGAAGAGAATGGATACGAAGTGGATATCGCTTATGACGGCCTGATCGGTAAACAGCTCGCGCGTAGTAATGCTTACCAGCTGATCATCAGCGACATCATCATTCCAGGTATCAACGGGATTGAGCTTTGCAGAGAAATTCGCAGCTGGGGCGACGAAACGCCTATATTGATGCTCACCGCATTGGGCACCACCGACGACAAAGTAACGGGCCTGGATGCCGGTGCGGACGACTATCTGGTCAAGCCCTTTGAATTTAAAGAATTGCTCGCACGCGTACGCGCGCTCACCAAACGCGGCTCGACTGTTTCGCATACAGCCCAGGTACTGCGTTTTGCCGACCTGGAAGTCTCACTAGACGCTAAAACGGTCTATCGCTCGGGAAATAAAATCAATTTGACCGCGAGGGAATTTAATCTGCTGGTGTACCTGATCAGAAATCAGGGTCGGGTTATTTCAAAAGTAGAAATTGCCGAACAGGTTTGGGACATCGGTTTCGACACGGGTACCAATGTGATCGAAGTTTATGTAAACTACCTTCGCAAAAAAATTGACAAAGATTATCCCGTAAAACTTATCCATACGCAGTTTGGGATGGGCTATGTGCTTAAAGTTGAATAAATCATGCAGATCCGCACCCGACTTACGGTTCAGTTCTCCCTGCTGGTAAGCGGTATTTTGCTGATCACCTTCCTGGCCGTCTACTTTTTTACCTATTATAACGTTACCGAAGACTTTTACGACCGGCTGCGCTCGAAAGCAAAATCGCAAGCCGAGCTATTGCTGAAAGTACAGGTGCCGCTCATCAATGCAGAAGTACTGAAAGCGCTTGACGAGACCAACCGCGACCTGATCTATGACGAAAATATCTTCATTTTCGACGAAAAAAACCGGCTTATATACAGCAACTCCACTACTCCGCAACTGAAAGCCCTGCATGTTTCCAACTATTGGCTCGACGAGATTCGTAAGGCCGGCCAGATCCGGTATGATGACGGCGACTACAAAGTGGTAGGTCTTTATTACAAATACCCCTTCAACAAAGCCGTGGTGATGCTCGGTGCAAAGGATTTGTATGGCCAGGCAAACCTTTCGAACTTAAAGACGCTGCTCACAGTGCTGTATCTGGTTGTAACTTTTGTAGTGGCGATTGTCGGATGGGTCTTCTCCAAACGCGCATTGAGGCCCATTTCAAAGGTAATGAACGCGGTGGAGGGAATTCTGCCGCAAAAGCTCGACACCCGCCTTAACGTACCTAATCAAAAAGACGAGATCGGCCGGCTCACGGTCACGTTCAACAAACTCCTGGATCGCATTGAAACCGCATTTCAGATGCAGAAAATATTTGTGGCGAATGTCTCGCACGAGTTGAAGAACCCTTTGACGAAAATCAAGTCCCAGCTGGAAGTGAGCATGCTCAAAGAGCGGAACCCGCACGAATACCAGATGACTATCCGCTCGGTACTGGAAGATATTCAGGAGTTGGGACAACTTTCGAACACATTGCTGGAACTTGCTAAAGTGAGCGAAGACCAACGTGATCTGCTAACAGAACTGATTCGGGTGGACGATCTGCTGCTTGACTGCCGTATGAATCTAGCCCAAGCCAACCCTGGGTACAACATCCTGCTGAATTTCGACGAGCTGCCCGAAGACGACACCTGGTTGGAAATCACAGGAAATACAACACTACTTAAAACAGCATTCCTGAATCTGATGGACAATGCCTGTAAATTCTCTGACGATAATGCGGTAACTGTTTGTCTGCATCCGTCACGCGGACAGCTGGGACTCACATTCTCCGACAATGGCAAGGGCATTCCCGAGAAAGACAAGAACCTGGTTTTCCAGCCGTTTTACCGCTCCGACAACACGGCGAATATCAAGGGTTACGGGATCGGATTATCGCTCGTAGAGCGCATTGTTAAGCTGCACAATGGCAGTATCAGCATTCAATCCAATGTCCCGAAAGGCACCACGTTCCGTCTGACTTTTTTACGCCTTTAAGCAAATTCTAACTTTTTATTAACGCCTTTTTAAGTATTGTTGATCTTATTTGTATTGTCGACAGGGCGAAACAATCGCAGGTCGCATTTACAAGGATTTCATTTTTTGTGGTGTTAATAAGCAAATAGGCAGGCGTCTCTCACGCCTGCCTATTTTTTTTCTGATTGAGTAACTGCTATCGGTATGGCCCGTCTTCCTGTATGGCCCGTCTTCCTGTATGGCCCGTCTTCGACTGCGCTCAGACTGACATGCGTAATATGTCAGTCTGAGCGCAGTCGAAGACGGGCAGCAGAACACGGGCAGCAGAACACGGGCAGCAGAACACGGGCAGCAGAACACGGGCAGCAGAACACGGGCGGCCCAAGACGGGCAGTCGAAGACGAGCTAAAACACAAAAAGCCCTCCGCCGGATCGGCGAAGGGCTTTCAATTCATTACGAGATATTAGTGCTTCTTTCGAATCTCAATAATCTTCAACCTGTTCAGCAACTTGATCACCGGGTAGGTAGGATCGATTTCGAACCATTTTGAACCGAAATTAATCGAGTTCGGACGTTTGTGGTGGTTATTTTGGAATAGCTCCCCCATCATCAGGAAATCGAAGATCAGCGAGTTTTTAGATTTATCGTCGTTATCGAAATTCTGGTAGCCATATTTGTGTCCGCTCCAATTGACGATGGCGCCGTGGATCGGGCCCATCAGGAAGTGGATTGGCAACAAGAAGAAGAACGCCCAGTGCATATCCAGGTAAATGTAGGCCAGTACGTAAAACGCGATGTACAAAACACCCCAGCCTGCTCTCGAAATCCAGGAATCGCCCATTTTTTCAATCAATCTCCATTCCGGATAATTGCGTTCGAAACGGTTTTCGATGGCCCGTTTACGGTTCAAAACGGCATTGTAAATATTCTTGGTTTCCCACATCATTGTAAATACGTTTTTTGTGTGATGCGGAGAATGTGGATCTTTATCGGTGTCACTGAATGCATGGTGCATGCGGTGCAGGATCGCATATGCACGCGGGCTCAGGTAAGAAGAACCTTGTGATACGTAGGTGAGCAAATAGAAAAACCGCTCCCACGGCTTGCTCATTATGAACATCTTATGAGCTGAATAGCGGTGAAGGAAAAAGGTTTGACAGAATAATGACAAATACCAATGTACAACAAATACAATAAGGACTATATACATGGAACGGCGGAAAATATTAATATGCTAAACTTTGTACAAAAGTAAGTGCCAAAGGTTAGAAAACCGAAATTTCAAAAACTAAATTTGGAATATAACCATAGGCGAACCCGTACCCGGACCAGCTGCAACTTACTCGATCATGAATGCATAGCTTAGCAGGTTGGCCCCCATCTGCAACGCCTTCCGGCGCATTTCCTCCGGATCGTTGTAGACGCTTTGGTCTTCCCACCCATTGCCGAGGTCGGTTTCGTAGCTATAATAACAGATCAGGCGCCCCTGCCAGATCAGTCCGAAGCCCTGCGGCTGCTTGCCGTCATGCTCGTGAACCTTCGGCAGGCCATCCGCGAAGTTGTATTTCATATGATAAACCTGATGATCGTACGGAAGCTCGACGAACGAAAGCTCCGGAAAGACTTTCTTCATTTCCCGCCGGATAAACTGGTCGAGGCCGTAGTTGTCATCCACATGCAGAAAACCACCCGATAGCAAGTAATTTCTCAGATTCTGTGCCTCTGCATCGCTGAAAACAACATTTCCGTGCCCGGTCATGTGCACAAACGGATACGAGAAAATGTCCGGGCTACCCACTTCCACCACATCTTCCACCGGATTGATGTTCATCTTCAATTCGGCATTACAGAACTTGATCAGGTTAGGAAGTGAGGTTTTGTTAGCATACCAGTCGCCGCCTCCACCATATTTCAGCTTCGCGATTTTTAACGACGATTGCCCGAACGATGCGCCTGCGGTGCAGAACAGGAGGGCGATAACGAGGAGTCGGGCGTTCATACTAATGATTGAATGAGTGAATGATTGAATGAGTGAATGATTGAATGATTGAATGATTGAATGAGTGAATGAGTGAATGAATTTTTGGATGACTGAATACACTATTAAATTAGTGGCTAGACCCGTGCACTAGGAATTGCGCTATTTTCAGATTGCTGACATATTCAATCATTCAGTCATTCAAAATTCACACATTCACACATTCACACATTCACACATTCACTCATTCACTCATTCAATCATTGCAAAACCTGCGCCAGGTTAATCGCGTGGCATCCCGCAACAGCAGCCGTTTCCGTACGAAGCCTCGTCGGCCCGAGCGACACCGTTTGAAAACCGCTTTCCAAAGCCAGTTCCACTTCCTTCGGGCTGAAATCGCCTTCCGGGCCTATCAGCAATGTAGTGTCGTCGCCTTTCTTTATTTTACTAAAAACGTGTTCCACCGTATTTTGTTCGGGTACGTAGGCAATCAAACGGACGGCATCGCCCACATTATTAATAAACGATTCATACTTATTGTTTACTGTAATTAAAGGCATAAAATACTGTTGCGACTGTTTCATGGCTGCGGCGGCGATGCGGTTCAGCCTCGTCAGGTTCACCACCCGGTTAAGCGTCTCAGGATTGGTGTGTTCCGTTACGATGAAATCTATCCGCTCCACCCCTATCTCCGTCATTTTTTCGACCATCCATTCGTTACGTTCAGCCTTTCGTGTGGGTGCTATGGCCATATTAATAGCGAAGTTCCGGCGCTCGGCCACTTTGGATTCTATCACCTCATAACTTACTTTCCGCCCCTGAATGTTAAGCCGGCACTTTTGCAACAGACCTCTGCCATTGGTGACGTAAATCATGTCGCCGGAACCGAGCCTTAAAACCTTCGAACTATGCCTTGCTTCCTCCTCGTCCAGTTCAAAAACGTGAGGGTCAGGCTGGTAAAACAAATGCATTTTTCCAATATTATGATAATGTGAGCAACTGGTGCCAAAGCCTTCAAAAATATACAAAATATCGGCAATGGCACAAAATTTACAATCCCCGCAGAATTCTATCCGGTCCCGCATTCAAAAATCGCATATCATAGGATATTCTTGGTATTTTATAGCTTCAAAGGCATATTTTTAACCTGTTTCGAAGATTTTAGCAAAAAATCTCCCCGAAACCGCATTTTTTGAAACACGTCCAGTTTATTAGAATAATACATTTTTTACTGACAATACTACCACGAACACAATAATATTTTGCATAAGGTTAATTTTTCCTAACATTTATTTTTTGTAAATACATTTTTGCATTAATATTGTGCCGTTATAATTATTCGTCACCACTTTATCTAGTACTATTATGTCAAAGTCCAAGCTGGAATATATTTGGTTGGATGGCTACAAGCCGACCCAAAGTTTACGCAGCAAAACCAAAATTGAAAACGATTTTAGTGGAAAACTGGAAGATTGCGCAATGTGGTCGTTTGATGGCTCGTCAACTGAGCAGGCTCCTGGCGGTTCGTCCGACTGTTTGCTGAAACCGGTTTACATTATCCCCGATCCACAGCGCAAAAATGGCTACCTGGTAATGTGCGAGGTATTGAACGCTGACGGAACTCCTCACGAGTCAAATGGCCGTGCTACTATTGAAGATGGTGATAACGACTTCTGGTTCGGATTTGAACAAGAATATTTCCTTTGGGATAACGAAACCAACAAGCCTCTCGGTTTCCCTGCGGGCGGTTACCCGGCCCCACAGGGACCATACTACTGCTCGGTGGGCGCTGCTAACGCATTCGGCCGCGAGATCGTAGAAGAGCACCTTGACGCTTGCCTCGAAGCAGGTTTGAACGTAGAAGGCATCAATGCAGAAGTAGCCGCAGGACAGTGGGAATTCCAGATCTTCGCAAAAGGTGCACAGGAAGCTGGTGACCAGATCTGGCTTGGACGTTACCTGCTCGAAAGAATCGGTGAGAAATACGGTGTTTCGATCAACTGGCACTGCAAGCCGCTTGGCGCACTTGACTGGAACGGTTCAGGTATGCACGCTAACTTCTCAAACTCTACTTTGAGAACTGCCGGAAGCAAAGATACTTTCGACAAAATTTGCGAAGCATTCCGCCCTGTCGTGAAAGAGCACATCGAAGTTTACGGTGCTGACAATCACCTCCGTCTGACTGGCAAGCACGAAACTGCTTCTATCCACGATTTCAGCTACGGTGTTTCTGACCGTGGTGCTTCTATCCGTATCCCTGTTACAGTGCCTGCAAAAGGATGGAACGGATACCTGGAAGACCGTCGTCCGAACTCTGCTGCTGATCCTTACAAAGTTGCAGCACGTATCATCAAGACCGTTAAATCTGCTATCTAATTCCGCAGAACGACATATTTTGCAAAGCGGCCATCCAAAAGATGGCCGCTTTTGTTTTTCGGATCAATCCTCTTCCTCGCTTCCGGTAAACGAATACAAGGTGGGATCGAGTTGCACGTTGTCTGCATTGAAGGCCTTGATAAAATCGCTGATTACCTCCTCATCGATCTCCGTCTTATTCAAACCAACTTCCAGGCCTACCCCGTATTCGAACTGGTCATCGACTTCCACGTGCTCACGAACCGTAATTTCCTCTCCTTCCTCGATTTCTTCGATAAATTCAGTAAGCAATAATTCTGCTTCATCTTCCTGCTCTTCGCTGATCTTGTAGTTGGCCGGGCGCTCATCCTGAGAAATGTAGTTGGGCATTTCTTTTTTGAGCCTTTCCAGCGCTTCGTCGTACACGAGCGTCGAGTGGTGCAGGCGCAGCGTGTAGATCAGCGCGTCGTAAATGACCTCCTGATTTTTATAAGTACCTACAAACTGCACGTGCGCATGCTCGTTGTTATCGCCGTCGTCTTCAAACTCGTCCTCTACATATATAAAGTTCGAATTCTCTGCCTTGCATTCGGCTTTGAGCTGCGCGATTTCTTCTGGATCAAATCCGGGATTCATATTCTTTGTTGTTTGATTCAATTGCAAAACTACTCCAAAAATAGCATTTCACGGTACTTGGCCAGCGGCCAGTCTTCATCATCGATCAGCAATTCAAGCTTGTCCACATGATAACGGATCTGGTCGAAATAGCCTTTCACTTCCGATCCGTAGCACTTGGCGCGCTCGAAAAGCTCGTCGATATTATTAGCCTTCTTGCGGCTTTCCGTCATTTGATGAACCAGTTTCTTGATCACCACTACATGCGACGAGATGTCACGGATAATCTCTTTGATTGGCTCGGCTTCTTCCAGCATTTCGAGATCCGTCAGTGAGCGGGCTGTCTGCGCAAGTTTGAACTGATATTTTACGACCGTCGACACGATGTGATTCAATGCAAGGTCGCCAATCACACGGGATTCGATCTGCAATTTCTTCACATAGTTTTCCAGCTCGATCTCGTAGCGGGCGTGCAGCTCGCGCGAGCTAAGTACACCGGTTCTTTCAAAAACAGCTACCGTCTTATCTGTTTTATAGGCATACAGGGCATCGAAAGTTTCCCGAATATTGCTCAAACCACGTTTGGCCGCTTCTTCGATCCATTCGTCGGAATAGCCGTTTCCTTCAAAAAGGATGTTTTTAGATTCGAGGTAGTAGCGTTTTAGAATCTCCACGGTCGCCACCTTCTTTTCTTCTCCTGACGCCAGCCGCTCGTCCATTTCACGTTTGAAATCAAGCAGCTGATTTGCTACGATCGTATTAAGGATGATCATAGGTGAGGCGCTGTTTTGCGAGCTTCCCACAGCGCGGTATTCAAATTTATTTCCTGTAAAACAGAATGGCGACGTGCGGTTACGATCGGTGTTATCGCGTTGAAGGTTCGGAATGCGGGAAATACCCAGTTTATAGTAGAAGTTTTCCCCTTTTTCCAGCGTAATCTCCCCCTTGCTCACCAGTTCTTCCAGCATATTGGTAAGGTCGCCACCCAGGAACACCGACACGATGGACGGCGGCGCTTCATTCGCGCCCAGGCGGTGCTCATTACCGGCAGATGAAATGGATGCGCGCAGAAGATCGGCGTGGTCATGCACGGCCTTCACGACATTCATCAGGAAGGTCAGAAAACGCAGGTTCTCTTTCGGTTTCGAAGTCGGGGCGAGCAGGTTAATGCCCGTATCCGTCGACAGCGACCAGTTATTGTGCTTTCCGCTTCCATTGATCCCCGCAAAAGGTTTCTCATGGAAAAGCACCTGAAAATTATGCTTGTCGCCGATTTTTTGCATTAAATCCATCAGCAATGCATTGTGATCGATAGCCAGGTTCACCTCCTCGAAAGTCGGTGCGCATTCGAACTGGCCCGGGGCTACTTCGTTGTGACGGGTACGAACTGGAATACCCAGTTTCAATGCTTCAAACTCAAAATCCACCATGAAGGCATTCACACGCGGAGAGATAGATCCGAAGTAATGGTCGTCAAGCTGCTGACCACGGGCAGGGTTATGTCCAAACACTGTGCGACCAGACATTAACAGGTCCGGCCGGGCGTAGTACAATGCCTTATCGACCAGGAAATATTCCTGCTCTATACCCAAAGTCGGTGTTACTTTGGCCACATCCCGATTGAAATACTGACAAACACCGGTAGCCGCCTTGTCGAGCATCATCAGCGAACGCAGCAGCGGCGCTTTGTAATCGAGTGCCTCTCCATTGTAAGATATGAAAACGGAAGGGATACATAGCGTCTTACCACCGGCTCCATTGTCCATCAAAAACGCGGGAGAGCTCGGGTCCCAACCGGTATAGCCCCGCGCCTCGAATGTGGCGCGCAAACCGCCACTGGGAAACGAAGACGCGTCAGGCTCCTGCTGGACCAATGCACTGCCTTTGAATTTCTCTACCGCCTTGCCGTCCATGGTGAGATCAAAAAATGAATCGTGCTTTTCGGCGGTAGTTCCCGTCAACGGCTGGAACCAGTGCGTGTAGTGCGTAGCGCCTTTGGAAATGGCCCACGACTTCATCGCCGCGGCCACCTCTTCGGCCACTTCCCGGTCGATGGTCGAACCGGACCGAATCGCGTTGGAGATTTTGGAATAGGCCTCTGCCGAGAGCAGGGTCTTCATCACATCATCACTGAATGTATTGCTGCCATAAAGGTCGGCTACTTTTTCTGTGGGAGGGGTCAAAACAGGCGAGATACGGCCTTGCGCAATCTCAAAAGCTTTGGAACGAAACGTCATGTATTTACTGATTTATATTAATTCTCCCCAAAATTATCTATTTACCGATACGAACAACAATTCACTTCCACATTTTCACAATAGCTGCCCGCCGGTTACCACAGGTTAGCGCATTTTTAAGAACTTTGCAAATTGTTCACAGCCACCAATGCGAAAGAGACTTGAATTTATTGCCCTATACGGGCTGGCCTGGGTTGTCGTGTTCCAATTTTTCCGGCTCATTTTCCTGGCATACCATTACAAAAAGGCACTTGAATTACCGTCGTCACTGTGGGTAGCAAGCGCAGGCCATGGCCTGCCGATGGATATTTCTTTCGCGGCGTATATTCTGGCGATCCCCACCTTATTAATGATGCTTACCGGCCAGCGCTGGGAATGGTACCGGAAGACATTGTCGGTTTATACCGTTGTCATTGTTTCGCTCATCACGCTGCTCACGGTCGTGGATCTCGAACTGTTCCGCGCCTGGGGCTTCCGGATCGATGCTACATCGCTGCATTACCTCGAAACGCCCGCGGAAGCATTCGCGTCGATGGGCGCGGCGCCGGTGTGGCAGCTGTGCCTGTTGCTGGCCGCGTTGATTTTCCTGGTCAACCGCGTTTTGCAAACTATTATCCGGCGCATTACCGGCGCTTTCCGGCGCTTGCCGCTTTGGTATACGATCCCCGCATTCCTTGTGCTTGCGGGAAGCCTCATCATTCCCATTCGCGGCGGCTTTCAGCTGGCGCCGATGAATGAGAGCGCGGTGTATTTCAGCGACAAGTCGTTTGCAAACTATGCGGCGGTAAATGTGCCTTGGAATTATATGCGGTCGGTACTGAATGCTGCTTATTCCAGCAAGAACCCATTCAAATACACGGAAGAGGCGCAAGCAAATGCCACGGTGGCGAGCCTGTATCAGAACAACGGAGCTACCAGACAGGTTATCGACACTACCGGCAAAAAGAATGTGCTGGTGATCATCTGGGAGAGCTTCACTGCGAAAGCGGTCGGATCACTGGGAGGAGTAGAAGGCATTACGCCTCAATTCGACCGGATTTCCAGAGAAGGGCTGCTTTTTACCAATATATATGCAAGCGGAAACCGCAGTGACAAGGGAATGGTAGCCATTCTAAGCGGCTACCCCGCACAACCAACCACTTCTATCATTAAAATTCCCAAAAAGACTGCTTCGCTGCCTTCACTTCCAACGATTTTTAAGACCAACGGCTGGCAGACTTCTTTCTATTACGGTGGCGAAACCGAGTTCGCCAATATGAAATCCTATTTTCTCCAACAGGGTTTTGACCGGATCGTCGATATCAATGACTTTGATTCAAAAGACATGAATTCCAAATGGGGCGCGCATGACCACGTGGTATTCAAAAGGCTACTAAATGATCTGGACAAAGAAAAGCAGCCGTTTTTCTCGACGATGTTCACGCTGAGTAGTCACGAGCCATTTGAAGTGCCCACCAAAACAGTAATCCGGGGCAACGACCCGGAGCATTTGTTTCTGAACGCACTACATTATACCGACGAATCCCTCGGCGCATTCCTGCGTGAGGCGCAAACCAAACCTTGGTGGAAAAACACGCTCGTGGTGATCATTGCCGACCATGGGCATCCGATGCCAGAGACACGTAAAGACAAGCCTTCGGAGTTTCATATTCCGATGCTCTTGCTCGGAGGCGCCCTCACGGCCACGCCCGCTCGGGTGGACACGCTCGCGTCACAAACCGACCTGGCCGCTACGATTTTAAACCAGATGCGTCTTCCTTCCGGAACTTTTGCGTGGAGCAACGACATTTTCAAACAGGGGCGCCACGATTTTGCCTATTTCGCATTTAACAATGGCCTTGGCTGGATGCGCCCCGACGGCTTCATCGTAAGGGATAACATCGGAGGAAATATCACCGAGAAAAGCGGTGGTTTGCCAAAGCTGGAAGAAGATCTGGGCAAAGCCTACCTGCAATCTTCTTTTGGAGATTATTTAAAGCGTTGATAATAAAGATGTAATTTTGCAGGATATTTAAAAACAATGAAAAAAGTCGCTTTCTATACCTTAGGGTGCAAGTTGAATTACTCCGAAAGCTCTTCCATCGGACGGATGTTCGAGGATAAGGGATATACCAAAGTAGAGTTCAACGAAAACCCGGATATTTTTATCATCAACACCTGCTCGGTGACCGAGAATGCAGACAAAAAATGTCGCAAGATTGTGCGCGAGGCACAGAAAATCAATGCGGACGGCTATGTTGCGATCATCGGTTGCTATGCGCAGCTGAAACCGAAAGAAATTTCTGAAATACCCGGCGTGGATGCCGTTCTGGGAGCTGCCGAAAAATTCCGGCTCGTGGAGTTGATCGATACATTCGAGAAAGCGCCGTCTGGTCAGCCCGCACAGGTGATCGCTTCAACAATCGACAATGCAGTAGAATACCATACCTCCTACTCGCTCAACGACCGCACCCGCACCTTCCTGAAAGTACAGGACGGATGCGACTACCCCTGCGCCTATTGCACGATCCCGCTAGCCCGTGGGAAAAGCCGCTCCGACAGTATCGAAAACATTGTGAAAGCCGCACGCGACATTGCAGCCCGTGATGTGAAGGAAATTGTGTTAACCGGTGTGAATATCGGCGATTTTGGTTTGCGTAATGGTGTCCGGGAAGAAACTTTCCTCGACCTGGTCAAAGCGCTCGATCAGGTGGAAGGAATTGAACGCTTCCGCATTTCTTCGATCGAGCCTAACCTGCTCACGGATGAGATCATCGAATTTGTAGCACAATCCGAACGTTTTGCGCCACATTTTCACATCCCATTGCAATCCGGCTCCAACAAGGTGCTTGGTTTGATGAAGCGCCGCTACAAGCGTGAACTATATGCAGAACGCGTTGCGAAAATCAAGTCATTGATGCCGGATTGCTGTATTGGCGTAGATGTAATCGTGGGCCATGCCGGTGAAACGAAAGAGCTTTTTGAAGAGACATATCACTTCCTGAATGAGCTGGAAGTATCCTACTTGCACGTATTCACTTACTCGGAACGGGAGAATACGACTGCATTAGCGATCCGGCCCGTTGTTCCAAAGGCGGAACGGGCGGAGCGGTCGAAAATGCTGCATATTCTTTCGGACAAGAAGAAACGGTTCTTCTATGAAAGCCAGATCGGCAAAGAAGGCAAAGTACTTTTTGAAGATGAGGTGCAGAATGGACAGATGCTTGGATTCACCGGGAACTACGTTCGCGTGGCTGTGAAATATGACCCGCTATTGATTAATGAGACCAAGGAAGTGCGGTATGATCATATCAATGGAGACGGGCTGATGGAAGTAACCGAAATTCAGGAAGAGATTTTGATTCATTAATAAAAACTAACAAACTATTTTTAATCTCTTACCGTCGACTTAAGTCGACGGCTAAAGACTAAGAAAGCCCGACCATTGGCCGGGCTTCTTCATTTATTCTTCTAGTTTAGATTAAGCCTCTACAAGAAACTCGTCGTGCTGGCTTACATCCAGACCTACCTTCTCATCTTGCTCAGATACGCGAAGTGGCAGGATCAGGTCAGTGATTTTCAACAGCAGGAATGAACCAGCAAACGCGAACACTGAAACACCTACCAGGGCAATCACGTGGTTGATGAACAGTTTGGTTTCACCGAATGCAAGACCTTGGTCTACAACCAGTGAGTTAACACCGCTGGTGGCGAAGATACCGGTCATCAGCATACCTACCATACCACCTACACCGTGGCAAGGGAACACGTCAAGTGTATCGTCCAATGTAGAACGTGTACGCAGGTGAGCGATGTAGTTAGAAGTGATCGCTGCGATAGTACCGATGAAAAGAGATGCTGGAACTGTTACGAAGCCGGCAGCAGGCGTGATGGCAACCAAACCAACAACGGCACCGATACAGAAACCAAGCGCAGAAACCTTTTTGCCTCTTGCAGCATCAAAAAGTACCCATGCCAAACCAGCAGCACCGGCAGCAGTGTTGGTAGTAGCGAAAGCTGAAACCGCCAATGGAGAAGCTGTAAGGGCAGAACCGGCGTTGAAACCGAACCATCCGAACCATAGCAAACCTGTTCCCAACAATACAAATGGAATGTTGGCAGGAGGAAGCACGTGGTCGTCCAGAAGCGACTTACGACGTTTCAGGTACAACGCACCGGCAAATGCAGCCCAACCGGCAGACATGTGAACCACTGTACCACCAGCGAAGTCAAGTACACCCATTTTGAACAGGATACCATCTGCATGCCAGGTCATGTGAGCCAATGGCGAGTAGATGAAAACACAGAACAGGATAATGAAAAGAACGTAAGAGCGGAAGTTGATACGCTCAGCCATCGAACCAGTTACGAGCGCAGGAGTAATCACCGCAAACTTCAGCTGGAACATTGCAAACAGGGCGAAAGGGATGGTACCCCAGACAGGGCCGTCCAATACACCTTTGAACATGAAGTGGGTTGTCGGGTTTCCAACGAAACCACCGATGTCCTCACCAAATGCAAGGCTGAAACCGAAAACTACCCACACCACACTGATTACACCCATTGCTATGAAGCTTTGGAGCATCGTGGAAATGACGTTTTTGGTGTTGACCATTCCTCCATAGAAATAAGCCAGACCCGGGGTCATGAGCAATACCAGCGCGGCTGATACGAGCATCCACGCAGTGTCGCCCGAATTGATGCCCTCCGTCACGATCTGCGTCGGAACATTAGGGACGAAGGCACCGAGGATGCTGATTACCAGGAGGATAATCAGTGGGATAAAGTTACGTTTTTCCATTGTAGTAAATTATTGTTATTGTATTAGATTAAGAAGGTATTCGTGTGAAATGCTTGATTGTCAGAACTTGTAAATGAAAGCCAGTCCGAAAGTTGTCTGGCTGTTTTTCGTCCAGTTGCCATCTGAATCCTCGAATTGCTGTGCCTCTCCTGTGCCTTTCAGCTTAGGATATGCGTCCAGACGGAATTCAGGTTTAACCAGGATGTGTCCGTCTGCCAGGTTAATGTTACCTGTCAGTGTAACCGAGTTTACTTTCGTGCCTGCGCCTGCCGGAGTGAGCAAACCTCTTACACCCTTGTCATTGTTGAAATATTCGTAACGGGCGCCGATTCCGAAGTTGTCTGTGATCGCTGTGTTGGCGTACACTGCAAAGCCACCCCATGATTCTGCCTTCACCGGACCGCCGTAACCCTGGTAGTCACCTTTCTGAGATCCGTAGGCTGCATTCAGACCCAGGAGGAATTTCTCCGTTACCTGGAAGCTGGTTGTGATATCAAAAACCTGGTAGTAACCGTCAGGCTGCTTTCCAAGTGAATCCGTGTTCGCTTCGTTGCTTCCGATGTAGTTCAAATAGACATTCCAGTTTTCAACCGGTTTGAAATACAATTGGCTGATAATGCCTTTCGCGCGGTTGTTATCGCCTAATCCATCGACGTTGTTGACCACACCCACCATCAAAGACGCTCTGTCCGAGAATGCATAGGTTGCTTTTAAACCTGCATGGTAGAACGGTCCGTTGTTGAACAGGTTGGACAGCGAGTAGTTGAAGTTGGCCGGTGCGTCGATCACTTCATACCCGATATGCGTTCCGAACTGTCCTGCTGTCATCGAGAACTTGTCGGTGAACTTATAAGTAAAATATGCCTGCTTGATTGCCAAAGCTGTGCTGAACAGTGCATTACCATAGTTACCCAAGTTGGCGTTGGGACCAAAAGTAAGATCTACAACCGCTTCCGATTTCGCGTTGGTGTAAGCTACTTTCGCCTGTACGAGACCAAGCGAGAACTGGCCTGACTTCTGGTCGAACACCCGTGCGTTGGTGGCACCCATGTTGGAGCGTGATGCGGGTTTGTTGAAATTAGCCATGTAATAGGAATCCAGATAGCCCGAGAAAGCGAATGCTCCTTTGGCCTCCTCCTCGTCCTTGGCTTCTGTTACCACCGCAGTATCGGCCTTCACTGCCTTTTTATCTTCTTCCGACTTCGCAAAACCCAAAAAAGGAACCATCAAAGATAATACTGTGCAATAGACTTTTTTCATAATTATATTCTGTTTAAGTTAATATTACTCTCCGGCTGATTTACTGGATCAAATATTGTACTTAAATTATATTTATCAAATATTCCAGCCAAAATTTATATTAAAAAATCCAATTTTCTGATTTTTTTCATGTTTTTTATCGTTTTTGAAACACAAAAACTATAAAAATGCATTTTTTGGCAAATATTGAATATTCTGCATATGATCAACAAAACAGAATTTTCTTCAAAATAGGGCAGGATAATTATTAAGAAATTTTATTATTATAATGCCATTTCCAGAATAGAAAGGGCACAAAAAAAGCCTGCTGTTGAGCAGGCTTCGCATTTTTTATCGTCAGCAGGGTCTATTCACCGTGCATCCACGCTTTTTTCGCAAGTAAAGTTTCTTCTTCTTCCTCATTATCCGGATCAGGCACACAGCAGTCTACCGGACAAACCGCAGCACATTGAGGCTCCTCATGAAAACCAACGCACTCGGTACATTTATCGGTAACTATATAGTAAAATTCGTCTGAAACAGGGGACTGCTTTTCTTTGCCGCTGACGATGGTACCGTCGCCGAAGTCCACCTCATCCAGATTCGTTCCATCTCCCCAAGTCCATTCTACACCTCCCTCATAAATTGCTGTATTTGGGCATTCTGGCTCACACGCCCCACAATTTATGCATTCATCGGTTATCATTATAGCCATAGTCGCCGGATTGTTTATATTTGTTGCTATTCTTATGTATTGGGTAACAAATATAACTATTTATAGTTTCCCCACAATCAGAAAAATAAAAACGGCACCTGCCATTTAACTATTTAGAGTCAGAGTAGAATGATATCAAGAATTCGGAGAATAAATGCATTCGTCCGTCTGGGCAAGTTTATCGGCGACCCGGCAAATGAGGAAACGATCGCGGAATGGGTCGCAGGCGCTAAAAGCCGGAACAATTGGTTTACGCCCGCCAATGTAAGGTTATCACTGAATGCGATTACCCAAGAATATCTGAACGAAGAAAAGCTCAAAAGCTGGGCAGAAAGCTACCCCGAACCCGCCCAATCATGTAAAATTGGAGTCGTAATGGCCGGCAATATCCCCGCTGTGGGCTTTCACGATGCATTGTGCGTGCTCATCAGCGGACATACATTACTCGCCAAACCCAGCTCCGATGATCCGTTGCTGATCCGCGCCCTGCTCGGCCAGCTCATCGAAATCGAACCGGAATTTAAGGAGTACATTCATTTTGTAGAGCGCCTGAACGATTCCGATGCCTACATCGCCACGGGAAGCGACAATACAGCCCGGTACTTCCATTACTACTTCGCCAAAAAGCCAAACATTATACGCAAGAACCGAACATCGGTGGCTGCGCTCTCCGGCGATGAGACGCAAGAGGAGCTCAGGGCATTAGCGACCGATATCCTGCAATATTTCGGCCTCGGATGCCGCAATGTTTCCAAAGTTTTCGTTCCGGCCGGATATGATTTTACCGGGTTTTATCAGGCCATCGAGGAAATGGCGGACGATTACATTAACCATCACAAGTATTTCAACAACTACGAGTATAACAAGTCCATTTACCTGGTAAACCGCGTGGCCCATTCGGACAACGGCTTTCTGCTGGCGACCGAGAGTAAAGCCCTGGTGTCGCCCATCAGCGTACTGCATTACCAGGCATATAACTCGGTAGATGAGCTCAGAACGTTGCTGCGGGAGTCGGAAGAAAAGATCCAATGCGTGGTAGCATCCCCGCACTTGCATTTACCGGAAGCACTACCACTCGGAGCTGCGCAAACACCCGGCCTTACCGACTATCCCGACGGGATCGATACAATGGCCTTCCTGGCTGATATGCGCTAGACCTTGCCAATCCTTCCTGATGCCCATTCAAGGAAATCAGGAAGGACCTTTGCCCAGGTTTCGGGATTATGCAGTCCTTCTTGCAGCTCCACGTAACAAATATCCCTTCCCCATAAATATCCTTTCCTTTCCAGCTCGGCAATGCATTCCAGCGTGTCCTGGATCGAGTCGATCACGCCATCGCCGTCACGATCGTCGTATTCGTCCCAGGTCCCGCATTGAAACCAGAAACTCAGCGGTGCACCTCCTTCCCCATCGCGGATCTGCTGATGCATAATGCGGTCACTTTCCGAATAACCTTCATCCAGCGCCTTTTGGCGCCACCATAAGGAACCTGAAAAAACGCCGGCGCTGGAAAACACGCCCGGATGGTTCCATACCGTATCCAGTGCCATTAGCCCGCCCAGCGAGCAGCCGGCATAAGTAATACCGCTTGTGACAGTATGATAATGCCGCGCCAGGTAGGGCAGCAATTCTTCCAGGACAAACGATGCCGTGTGCCCGGCCTTGTCACCACGTCCGGCATAGTCGGGCCGGCACGCGGTACCGTATTCATATATCCGCGCGTCACTGGCGTGTATTCCCGCAATCACACACGGTATGATCTTACCCGAAGCCTGTAATTCCCAGGAGGTTTCAAGCATGCGCAAAGCCCCGAAATCCTGACCGTCGTTGAACAGCATGAGCGGATATGTGCGGGTTGCATCGAACAGGAAAGGCAACGAAATCGTCACCAGTACCTCCCGGGCCAGGTAAGCCGATGGCAGAGATATGGTTACAGCCTTTGTTTTGGATAATGCTGCGGCGTGATTCACTGAGCTACGAATGAAAGTAAAACCCGAAAGTTAATAATTTGCTTCCTATGATTTGTTTTGTATATTTCAATTATCAACAATAACCCGTCTTTGTTTGGAAGAGAAGCACATTAAATACTACTCTCATCATCTCGGCAAGGACGTGGAGATGCTTGTTTTCGGCAACTGGGGCTACCCTATTTTGCTTTTCCCAACCACGCTGGGCCGGTATTATCAGGCCAAGGATATGGGACTGATCGAGTCGGTGCGGTGGCTGATCGAATCAGGCAAATACAAGATATACTGCGTGGATACGATCGACGCCGATTCTTGGTATGCGAAGCACCTCAATCCCGATTACCGCGTGCTAAACCATATTCAATATGATAAATTCCTGAATAACGAGCTTGTTCCTTACATCCGCAACGAATGTAATGTAGACAGAATCGGTGTTGCAGGTTGCAGCTTCGGCGGTTTTCATGCCGCCAACTTTGCCTTCCGCCATCCCGATCAGATCGCCTACCTGCTGAGTATGAGCGGCGCTTTCGATATCCGGAGTTTTCTGGATGGCTTTTATGACGACACCGTGTACTTTAATAACCCGGTCGATTTTATGCCGAACGAGCAAGGCTGGCGTTATGGGCATATGAAGATCGTACTGGGCACTTCCGACTGGGACATTTGCCTGAACAGCAACATACGGATGTCTAATATCCTCAACAACAACGGCATTGAACACTGGCTCGACATCCGCGGCTGGGAAAAACATGACTGGCCGCTATGGAATAAAATGTTCCCGGATTATCTGTCACGCATTGTTTTGCAATAATCAAAAACAACTCAAGACCTGAATATGAAAAAGATTGGAATCCTGTTTGGAATGGAAAATACCTTTCCGAATGCATTTATCGAAAGAATTAACAGCAAAGGTGAGGACGGCATCGTAGCAGAGGCCGTCACGATCGATAAAGTGATACAAGCCGCACCGACTGAGTATGCCGTCATTATCGACCGCATTTCCCAGGACGTGCCTTTTTACAGGGCCTATCTGAAGAATGCTGCCCTGACCGGCACCGCGGTAATCAATAACCCGTTCTGGTGGAGTGCCGACGAAAAGTTCTTTAACAATGCCTTGGCCGAAAAGCTCGGCATACCCGTACCCAAAACGGTACTACTTCCCTCCAAACAGCGTCCTACCAACACAACCGAGACCTCGTTCCGTAATCTTGCGTTTCCGATGGCCTGGGAAGAAATATTTCAGTATGTAGGATTTCCGGCGTATATGAAACCGCACGACGGAGGTGGCTGGAAGAGCGTATACCGCGTCGTAAATCCGCAGGATATGTGGATCAAACATGAGGAAACGGGCCAGCTGGTGATGATGTTACAGGAAGAAATCGTATTCGACGACTATGTGCGCTGCTATTGCATCGGCCAGAAAGATGTGCTGGTAATGCCTTACGAGCCGCGCAACCCCCATCATTTGCGCTACGCCGCCGATCTGAAGGCCCAGGGCGAAGAGCGTGAGAAATTACTCGAAACGATTAAAGAATATACATTAAAGCTCAATATCGCCTTGGGCTACGATTTTAATACTGTCGAATTTGCTGTAAGGGATGGCATTCCGTATGCGATCGATTTCTGCAATCCTGCGCCCGATGCCGACATTTACTCGGTAGGCCCGGATAATTTCGAATGGGTGGTGGAAGCTGCGGCTAACATGGCTATCGAAAGAGCGAAAGCACAGGTGCCCGGTCAGATCAACCTTACTTGGGGAACATTCGTCAACCAGGCCTTGAACGGCATTCCTGCGCCGGTGCCGGAACCGGCAACCGGCGCGTCACCTTCCGCCAAAGAAGTGAAAGTAAAGACACAAGCTCCGAAAAAGCCAGCCAAATCCCTGGGAGCGATCGTAACGGAGCCCATAGCCGTGGCCGAGCCCGCAGAGCCCAAAATTCCCACTACCAAAGTAGCTGCTACGAAAGCGCCTGCCAAAAATTCCAGACTAAAGAAATCCTGACCAACTAAAATTCCGCCGCCTTTGTATTATGGCAACATTCACGCTCGGTATTGAAGAAGAATTTCAAACCATCGACCCGGTTACGCGAAACTTGCGGTCGCACATGTCAAAGCTGGTTGAAGATGGAAAAATAACGTTGAAGGAGCGCGTGAAGGCAGAAATGCACCAGGCGGTGGTGGAGGTAGGTACCAATATCTGTCATAATATCCAGGAAGCCCGGGAGGAGGTAACCTACCTGCGCAAAATGATCCTGGACCTGGCCGAAAAACAAAACCTGCAAGTGGCCGCCGCCGGCACCCATCCGTTCGCCGACTGGGTGGATCAGCTCATCACCGACGATCCGCGCTACGACCAGCTCATCGACGAAATGCGTGACGTTGCCCGCGGGAACCTTATTTTCGGATTACACGTGCACGTTGGCATCGAAAGCAGGAACGAAGGGATCCAGATCATGAATGCGGTACGGTATTTCCTGCCGCACATTTATGCATTGTCAACCAACTCCCCGTTCTGGTGCGGGCGCAATACAGGTTTCAAATCCTACCGGTCGAAAGTATTTGATAAATTCCCCAGAACCGGCATTCCCGATTTCTTCTCGAGCGCAGCCGAGTATGATGAGTACGTGGCCCTGCTGGTCAAAACCAATTGCATCGATAACGGGAAGAAAATCTGGTGGGACATCAGGGTGCATCCATTCTTCAACACCATCGAGTTCCGCATGTGCGACGTCCCTATGCGTACGGACGAGACCATATGCCTGGCTGCGATCATGCAGGCGCTCGTGGCGAAGATCCACAAGCTCCATAGCCAGAACCTGAGCTTCCGCCCCTACCGAAGGATGCTGATTAACGAAAACAAATGGCGGGCGGCCAGGTATGGTATTCATAGCAAGCTCATTGACTTCGGAAAGCAGGAAGAGATCGAATACAAGATCCTGATCCACGAGCTGCTGGAATTCATCGACGATGTGATCGACGAGCTCGGCAGCCGCAGGGAAATCGAGTACATTCACCAGATGCTTGAAATGGGCACCGGGGCCGATCGCCAGCTGGCTGTTTTCGAGGAAACCGGGAGCCTGAATGCAGTTGTAGATTATATTGTTTCGGAAACAAAAATCGGGCTTTAGTTAGAATTAAATCAAACTTTTGACCCAAAAGGCGAACTAATCAGTAACACATTTGTTTCAAATAGGTTACCCGATTCTATAACTTAAAGGCAGGTTTCCCTGACACGAACCTGCTACAAACTGAAATGACGAATACTGAAAAGCATTTCCGGATCGCTATCCTGGATATGTATGACGGCCACCCCAACGAGGGAATGCGATGCATCAAAAAAATTATCGCCGCATTTGGAGAGCAGGAAAACGTGCCCGTCGAATTCGCTGTTTTCGATGTCAGGCAAAAGCTCGAAGTGCCTGGAATGGACTTTGATGCCTACATATCCACCGGCGGACCGGGCAATCCCGCACCAGTTGGTGAAGCCTGGGAAAAAAGATTCTTCGGCTTTTTAGATAAAATATTGACTTTCAATACCAATCGGCAAAACCGGATCAAAAAGCACTTGTTTTTAATCTGCCATTCGTTTCAAATGGCCTGCATTCACTGGGAGCTCGCGGCCGTGAGCAAACGCCGTAAAACGTCGTTCGGCACGTTTCCCGTTCATAAGACCTCATCTGGCCGGAAAGATTCCTTGCTTAACGCGTTGAACGACCCCTTCTGGATCGTGGATTCCCGTGATTTTCAGGTTACACAGCCTAACCAGCTTGCATTTGACTCCCTAGGTGCAAAGCTGCTTTGCCTGGAAAAAATGCGCCCGCATGTGCCGCTGGATCGCGCCGTGATGGCTATCCGCTTTTCAAACGAAATAGTGGGCACGCAGTTTCACCCGGAAGCCGACGCGGAAGGAATGCTCCGCTACTTTTTGAAGGAGGATAAGAAAGAAGCAATTGTCAAAGCGCACGGCGAGCAGAAATACAGCGACATGATCGCCCACCTGAACGATCCCGACAAAATATCGATGACGGAAAGCGTGGTCATTCCGACATTTTTGAAAAACGCATTCAGCAAAACGTTCCAGCCAGCCTATGCATAAGCAAGCCCGGGAAGCGTTCAACAATTCCTTTACGGAGAAAGGTTATGAAGAATTCGTCGAATCGCTGAGCGCGGCGTTTCCCGGTCAACTGGATTTCAGGGTGGCAGAAACGCCTGTTTTTGTGCCCAGAGATTTGAAGCAGAAGATCCTACGGGCCTCAGACGAGGTGATCAGTACGCTGCTATCACCAGATTTTCAGGCAAAGACCGATCGCGCCGTTCCTTCGGATCAATTCGTACCCGGCGAAAATGCACATACCTCCTTCCTGGCTATCGATTACGCCATTTGTCGAAATGCTGCGGGAGAGCTTGTACCGCAGTTGATTGAGCTTCAAGGATTTCCCTCCATTTTTGGCTACCAGGCTTTGCTGTCGGAAACTTTCAGGGCATTTTTTGATATCCCGGCGAATTTCGGGTTTCTGTTCGGGGTGAATTCTCCGGATCAATATGTTGCAAAATTAAAAGCCCTCATTCTCGGCGATGAGCAGCCGGAAAATGTGATCTTGCTTGAAATTTATCCTGAAAAGCAAAAAACACGGATTGATTTCGCCGTAACTGAGCAGCTGCTGGGCATTCAGGCGATTTGCTATACCAAACTGATCCGGGATGGACGACAGTTGTTTTACGAAAAGGACGGCCAAAAAATCCGGGTGAAACGCATCTACAACCGGTTGATTTTCGACGACCTTCTCAGCTACCCCGACCTGCAAACCAGTTACAAACTCACCGACGATGTCGATGTGCAATGGGTGGGGCATCCCAACTGGTTTTTCAGGATCAGCAAGTTTGCCATGCCCTTTCTGAAAGGTGAATTTGTCCCCGAAACGCGTTTTTTGAGCGATTACAAGGGTGACCTGCCGAATGACCTTCAAAATTATGTATTAAAGCCGCTCTTCTCTTTTGCCGGCTCCGGCGTACGGCTGCATGTCACAAAAGAGGATCTTACGGCCATTCCCGACCCGGAAAATTATATATTGCAGCGTAAAGTTGTCTACGAACCCGTAATCCAGGCACCCGACGGCCTCGTGAAATGCGAAATCCGGATGATGTACGGATGGCCCGACAACGCCGA
Source organism: Dyadobacter sp. 50-39 (assembly GCA_001898145.1). Classification (GTDB taxonomy): domain Bacteria; phylum Bacteroidota; class Bacteroidia; order Cytophagales; family Spirosomataceae; genus Dyadobacter. The sequence goes on along the minus strand of MKSR01000047.1, from coordinate 528,003 downwards.
AAAACCCGAACTGCTGATCAGTCTGAGCCGGCTGAGCCGGGGTGAGATGATTGGCGTGCGTTATAATAAGGACTTCACCTGGGTGGGCGGCAGCGCCAGTTTTTTTGAACAATAAAATGCATATTTCACATCGCCAGCACTTTTTCGATCATCTGGCGCAAACTTCCGATTTTCCGCTTGCCCTTGAAATAGAAAAGGCCGAAGGCGTTTACATGTTCGGGCCTGACGGCAGGTCTTATATGGACCTGATTTCCGGCATCGGTGTCAGCAACGTCGGGCACCGGCACCCGAAAGTACTGGAAGCTATTCACGCACAGCTCGATAAACATATGCACCTGCTTGTATATGGCGAGTATGTGCAAAGCGCTCAGGTACAGCTCGCTAAGGCGCTGGCCGACACCCTGCGGTTTGATGCCCCGGCTCCTTCCCCTTTCGGCCTGATCGATAATGTATATTTCACCAATTCGGGTACCGAAGCGGTAGAGGGCGCTATGAAACTGGCCAAACGTTTTACTAAAAGGCGCGAATTCATTTCGTGCTATAACGCGTATCACGGAGCCACACAGGGAGCGCTGAGCCTTGCCGGCGCTGAGTTCTTCAAAAGAAATTTCCGCCCGCTGCTGCCGGGTGTGAAACACATTCAGCACGGATACCTGGCCGATCTTGAAAAAATTACGGATCAGACTGCCGCGGTCATCATAGAGGTGATCGGCGGTGAATCGGGTGTACGCGTACCTGCTGAGGGGTACCTCGCTGCATTGCGTCGGAAATGCACCGAAACCGGTACTTTACTCATCTTAGATGAAATACAGACGGGCTTCGGCCGGACGGGCACCTTCTGGGCATTTGAGCAGTATGGCATCTACCCAGACATTCTGCTCAGTGCCAAGGGAATGGGAGGCGGTATGCCGATCGGCGCTTTCATGGCCTCGCAACAGGTTATGAAAGTACTTAAAACCAATCCGATTCTGGGGCATATCACCACCTTCGGCGGTCATCCGGTCAGCTGCGCCGCCTCATTGGCCGCGTTACGGGTGACGATTGACGAGCAACTTGCTGAGGCAGCCGTCGTGAAAGGTGAGCTGTTTAAATCACTGTTAATTCACCCCAAAATCAAGGAAATCCGTGGAAAAGGCCTTATGCTTGCGGCGGAAATGGAATCGTTCGATAAATTGAAAACGACTATCGATCAATGCATCGAGTTCGGTATAGTCACCGACTGGTTCCTGTTTTGCGACAATTCCATGCGTATAGCGCCGCCACTGACTATTACCGAGTCACAAATCCGGCAAGCTTGCGCCATTATTCTCAAAGTCCTGAATTCTTGAACGATATGAACTACTCCATTCAAAATGACCATTTGAAAATCGCCGTGCAGGAAACCGGCGCCGAACTTTGCCAGATTCAGTCGACCATAACCGGCAAAGATTACCTCTGGAACGCCGATCCTGCTGTTTGGGCCAGTTATGCACCGGTGCTTTTCCCTGTGATCGGTGCTATCAAGAATGGTTTTGTAAAATACAATGGCGCTGAGTATGCGGTGCCGCGTCATGGCATGGTCCGCAACAATGCTAATGTAAAATTGACTAGCCAAACCACTGATAGTCTCACATTTACATTGAAGTACAGTGAAGAAACACTGACCATTTATCCTTTTCAGTTTGAATTTCAAATAACCTACCGGCTGGACGGCAAGCGCGTCGTTGTCGATCACAAAGTCGTCAACCACGGTGATGGCGAAATGCTTTTCTCACTGGGTGGTCACCCGGCATTCAAATGTCCCTTGCACGAGGGCGAAACTTACGAAGACTACTATCTTGAATTTGAAGCCATTGAGAATGACTCGACCTGGCTGCTTGAAAAGAATGGACTCGTAGGGAACGAAACCAGGCCTGTCCTGGAACATACCAATGTACTCCATTTGAACCAGCACCTGTTCGACAATGATGCATTGATTTTCAAACATTTGATTTCAAAACAGGTAAGCCTGAGAAGCACCAAATCGGGACAGGTGGTCACTGTTTCCTATAAGGATTTCCCCTACCTGGGCATCTGGGCAAAACCTGGTGGCCATTTTGTCTGCATTGAGCCGTGGCTGGGCATCGCCGACAGCGCTGATTCCGACCAGAACTTCGAAACGAAGGAAGGGATCCTGAAACTGGAAGCAGGCGGGACTTTCGAGGCCAGTTTTACCATCGAAATTAATGAATAGCCTGTCGCCTGAGCGTGCGAAGCTTGTCGATTTTATAACAAAAGCCTATCCAATGCCGGTGAAAACGGCGTCGGATATTTCTCTTCGCTTTTACCCGCTGCATTTCGGCAAAGGCGATTTTTTACTCAAAGAGGGCTCTGTTTCCAATGAATACGTATTCCTGACGGAAGGTTATATGAGATCGTTCGCTACCGATCCCGATGGCAACGACATTACAACCAGCTTTCATGGCCCGCATCAGGTCGTTTTCGAAATAGCCTCCTTCTTTCAGCGCATCCCCTCTCGTGAGAACATCCAGGCACTCACGCCCTGCGCGGGCGTTGCGATCACATACGCGACGCTCAACGAGCTCTTCCACGCATTACCCGAGTTCCGTGAATTCGGCAGAAGCATTCTGGTAAATGGATTCTCCAATCTGAAATCCCGCATGCTGTCGACCATTACAGAAACCGCGGAAAGCCGCTATCTGCAACTGCTCCAAAGCAGCCCAGACATTTTTCAGCACGCTCCATTACGCACCATTGCGTCGTATCTCGGCATTACCGATACGTCGCTCAGCAGGATCAGGAAGGAAATATCCGGGAAGTGACAGCGCATTCGTTGGTGATCATTCTTGGTTAGGAGTTGTCATTTGTAATCAGCTATTGCCAGGGATTATCATTAGTTGCCATTTGGCAAGATTATTCGGGAGTTGATTGTTTTTATTTGCTTCAAAAAAATCAATCAACCATCATGAATATCAATCCGTTAATCCTTCCTGCGTTCTTCATTAGTACCGCTGTCGCCACTTGGATTTTACTTTACCGCGCTACTAACGCAGCATGGTTTCTATGGTTTGTGGCATTGGTGTGGCTACCGCTGCAAATAGCCCTGAGCGCCAATGGATTTTACCTCGATATGACGAGTTTGCCGCCGCGTTTCGCACTAGCAATTGTTCCACCGATCATTTTTATTGTATTTCTGGCGGTGTTCAAACATAAAATACACTTCAATAACAGCTCGTTGAAATACCTTACGTTGCTCCACACGGTCAGGATAGCTGTCGAGCTTGTGTTGTTCTACCTTTTTGAAATGGGAGAAATCCCGCGCTTGATGACATTCGAAGGCAGTAATCCGGATATTCTTTCAGGCATCACCGCTCCATTGATTTGGGTCGTGTACCGCAGAGGTCTTGTCGGTGATAAGGGATTGCTGCTTTGGAATGTGGCATGCCTTGGTCTGCTTCTGAACATCGTCATCCGCGCCATTCTCTCGGCACCTACACCTTTCCAGCAATTTGCATTTGAGCAACCGAATGTGGCAGTATTGAAAGCACCCTATGTTTTGCTGCCTGCATTCATTGTCCCTGCGGTGCTGTTCTCGCATATCACGGTTATTCTCAAATTAGCGACTGGCAATGTTAAATCCCCACGGGATTCGCGTTGATGGAGCTTCCTGCTTTGCTACCCATATTACGTAGTTACTCGAATTGAAATAGCACCACAGCCAGCGATTTGCGACGCTTGTCCAAGCTTCAATGGTTGAAAGTTGTTTCTATTAAAAACTCGTAATCATAAAAAAAGCCCCATCACTGGGGCTTAACTCTTTCACAAATCAGCGCTTATCAAACGGTCGCTTCGATCTGCGCATTCAATTTATCTTCCAGGGTTGTTTTAGGAACAACGCCTACTACTTTATCTACCAGTTGGCCGCCTTTGAAAATCATCAGCGTAGGGATACTGCGGATACCGAATTTTGCAGGTACCGAAGAGTTCATATCCACATCCATTTTACCGATAACTGCTTTACCGTCGTATTCACCAGCCAGTTGCTCTACAACCGGACCAATCATCTTACAAGGCCCACACCATTCGGCCCAGAAGTCAACAAGTACTGGCTTATCGCCCTGGATCAGTTCGTCGAAGGTGCTATCGGTAATTTCAAGTGCTTTTCCCATGTTTTAAGTGTCTAATTGTTATTTATCAATCTGGGTTAATAAGGAATATTAGTATCTAAAAGTTCCTTGTTTAATTTAATACAAATCAGTTTAGGGAGAATTTCACGCCCAGCGAACCTCTAAGCACCTTAAATAGCTCATTACTAGGCGCTACACGGTAGCCACGAGACAGCATTTCCACTTCCAGATGGGTCTCCGGATCCTTCACCGTCATACTTACCTGACACCCGCCGGGATAGCTCCCAAAGGTATCATTGAGCACGTGGATGAACTGCGCGTCAATCTGGTCCAGTGTGAGGTTTATCTTGATTTTTCTGCACATTTTCTCCATAATTTCGGGAAGAAGCTGTATCTGTGAAATCTTGAATTCAAACTGGTCTTCCTGCTTCCAGCGGTTCTGCACTTTGCCTTTAATATACAGGAACTGACCTATTTGCAGGTAGTTTTTGAACCGGATATAATCCTCTCCGCCGATCAACATTTCCATAGCGCCCTGGTAGTCTTCTATTTTAAAGATCATAAACAAGCTACCATTCTTCGACATTCTTTCCTGCGCACTTGTGACTATTCCTGCCACATTGATATCCTTGCCATAATATTTCGGCGCGCGCTCGCCCTCATTGATTTCCATCACCTTATCCAGCGTGCAGTTGCAGAAGTTATCCAATTCTGCCCGGAAGGTGTCGAGCGGGTGGCCCGAAATGTAAAATCCAACCACCTCCTGCTCATAACGCAGCTTGGCCAGGTCGTCCCAGGGTGCTATGTCGGCCGCTTTCGGTTTTGCAAGCGTGGAACCACTATCGCCCAACATGCCGAAAAGTGACGCCTGTGCGGAAGATTTCTCCGCATGATAATTGTTGGCATAGCGGATCAGCTTTTCTATAAAAGATCCTGTCTCCCCCGCCTCGGCGGTAAAATATTGCGCCCTATGGTACTCGCCGAAGCAATCGAATGCGCCCGCGTAGGCAAGGCTCTCCAATGTCTTTTTGTTTACGGTGCGCAAATTCACCCGCGTCATGAAATCGAATACGTCCTTGAACGGGCCACCTTTTGCGCGCTCCTCGATAATGGATTCCACCGCTGCGTCGCCGCTACCTTTCACACCCGCGAGCCCGAATCGGATCTCGCCTTTCTTGTTTACGCTGAACTGTCGCTCCGATTCATTGATGTCCGGACCAAGCACAGGCAAGCCCAGGTTTTTACATTCTTCCATAAAGAATGTAATCTTATCGATGCTGCCCAGCGAGCTGGTCAAAACCGCCGCCATGTATTCGGCCGGGTAATGTGCTTTCAGGTAAGCGGTCTGATAGGCGACAAATGCATAGCACGTCGAGTGCGACTTGTTGAATGCATACGACGCGAATGCTTCCCAGTCGGTCCATATCTTTTCCAGCTTCTTCGCGTCGAGGCCCTTTTCGGTACCCCCTTTCATGAAGTCGCCTTTCAGCTTGTTCAGCGTCTCGATCTGCTTCTTACCCATCGCTTTCCGCAGCGTGTCGGCCTGGCCTTTGGTAAAGCCTGCCAGCTTCTGCGACAAAAGCATTACTTGCTCCTGATAAACTGTAATACCATAAGTATCAGCCAGGTACTCTTCCAGTTCAGGCAAATCGTAGGTCACTTCCTCCTGCCCGTTCTTCCTTCGAATAAAGTTAGGAATGTAGGCGATCGGACCCGGCCGGTACAATGCGTTCATTGCGATCAAGTGCTCAAACCGGTCGGGAATGAGGTCGCGCATATACTTCTTCATCCCGTCGGATTCGAACTGGAATATCGCATTCGTCTCCCCGCGCTGGAACAGCTCGAAAACTTTGGGATCATCCAGTGGGATGTCATCTATGACAATATCTCTATCATAATTATTTTTGATCATCCTGAGGGCCTCCTTAATAATCGAAAGGTTTCGAAGCCCCAAAAAGTCCATCTTGATTACCCCGGCGTCCTCAATGATCTTACCCTGGTACTGGGTAATCAGAAAATCCGAATCTTTGGAAGTACTTACCGGAATAATTTCGGTCAGATCGCTAGGCGCGATGATGATACCCGCGGCATGAATACCTGTGTTCCGCACCGTCCCTTCGAGTCTGCGCGCCTCCTGTAATACGCTCGCTTGCAAGTCATTGCCCAGCGCAATGGAACGCATCCTTTTCACATTCTCCAACTCGTCCGGCGAAATGCCTTCCTTTTTCATAAGGCTGCCTTCTCCTTCCAATGGCGCTGTAAAAATGCGGTTCAGCGTCATGTTGTACGTCGGCTTATCCGGTACCAGCTTCGCGAGCATGTTCGCGTCCGGCAGCGGCAGGTCCATTACCCGCGCCACGTCCTTGATCGCCGACTTGGCGGCCATAGTACCGTAGGTCACAATCTGCGCTACCTGGTTGTATCCATATTTTTTTACCACATAATCGATCACCTTCTGGCGCCCATCGTCGTCGAAGTCGGTGTCGATATCGGGCATGGAGATACGGTCGGGGTTGAGGAAACGCTCGAAAAGCAGGTCGTACTTGACGGGGTCGATATTTGTAATTCCGATCGCGTAGGCCACCGCGGAACCAGCCGCAGAACCACGCCCTGGACCAATGAAAACCCCCATCTTACGCCCGGCATCGATAAAGTCCGCCACGATAAGGAAGTAACCCGGAAAGCCCATATTCCGGATGGTTTGCAACTCGAAATTGAGCCGTTCCTCGATCTCGGGTGTTACCACTTCATATTTTTTGCGCGCACCTTCAAAAGTAAGGTGCCGCAGGTATTCCCATTGGTTCAAAACATCGGCGGTAAGCTCCTTTTTACCTACCATTTCCGACAAAGTGTGCGTTTTGAACTCGTCGGGAATCGGGAAGTTGGGTAGCAGAATATCTTTGCGCAGATCGAGCGTTTTGATCTTGTCTACGATCTCATTGGTATTGTCCAGCGACTCGGGCAGGTCGTTGAACAGTTGCAGCATTTCGCTGGTATTTTTGAAATAAAACTGGTCATTATAAAATGCAAAGCGCGAGCCTTTTGGAATACCCTTTTCATCATCAAAGTCTTTGGCCGAAGGCGTGCTTTGCTTATCGCCGGTGTTAATACAAAGCAAAATATCATGCGCATTCCAGTCGTCGCGGTCTACATAATGCGAGTCATTCGAGCAGATGATCTTCACATTATACTTCCTTGCGAACTTGATAAGCACCTCATTCACAATGTACTGATCGCGGATATCATGCCGTTGCAATTCCACGTAGAAATCATCCCCAAACAGGTCGAGCCACCACCGAAATTCCTTTTCTGCGGCTTCCTCGCCATGCCGGATAATGGCTTTCGGGATCATCGCACCGATACAACAGGTCGTCGCGATCAACCCGTGGTGGTATTGCACGATCAGTTCCTTATCAATCCTCGGATACTTACCATACATCCCTTCCATGAAGCCCAGCGAGCACATTTTCACCAGGTTTTTATACCCTATTTCATCCTTTGCAAGTAATAGCTGGTGAAAACGGACATCCTTTTTGTCTTTGGTAAACTGCCGCACATGCCGGTCCTCTACCACATAAAACTCGCAACCGACGATCGGCTTGATGCCCTGCTTGTTCCCCTCGGCCACAAACTCGAACACTCCGAACATATTGCCATGGTCGGTGATGGCGACAGCGGGCATTTTGTCCTCCTTGGCCTTTTTGAAAAGCTTTTTAATGTCGGCAGCGCCATCAAGCAGAGAGAACTGCGTATGACAGTGCAAGTGTGAAAATTGCATATTAAATGGGTTGTAATGGGTATTGAAGCCTATGCGGATCAGCGCGGATCAATGCTCCTCCGCCTCTTCGTACAATACATAATTCATATAATCGGTAAAGGGTTTCAGGATTTGAATTCCTTTCAGAACCTGGTTACCGAAGTCCTTGGACGCCACCTCTTTGTCGGTATAGCGGTGCATAAAAAACAATTGCTTGCGCTTTAACAGATCGATTTCCGGATGGTCTTTGGCGTATCCTTTCGGTACCGTTTTCAAGCTCTCGCCGTGTATCTCCGGAAAATAGCTGTGAAATTCTTTCTCTTGCATAATCGCTTTCAGCTCATGCGCATTGTAATCGATCTCCTGCCGGAAACGCGCCAGCTGCTCGGTAGTGACCTCCCACATGCCGCCGCCCAGGAACGTCTGGTCGCCGGGCTGCACCTGCAGGTAGTAATCGATTTTCCCCGAACTCTTCCCGCCCGGACCGATGCCGGCCGCTAAATTCTTTTTGTACGGGTCCTTATTTTTCGAGAAGCGGACATCTCTGTAAATGCGCAGCATACAATCTTTGACCTGTATATTTCCGAGGTCTTCGAACTTGCCGACCTCGTCGATCAGGAAGCCGACCAGCTTCTCCATATCTGCCTTTGCGGCTTCATAAAGTTTCTTATTTTCCTGAAACCACTCCCTATTATTGTTTTCGGCTAATTGGCTGAGAAAGTGCAGCGTTTTAGAATCCATGTCGTGTTGGTGAAGGTATAAAATTCAAATTTACTACGTTTTCTGGTTCAATTTAACGAATTTTGAGGCCTTAGCATCAAATTTAAAGACGATTAATGGCCAGAATCCTAACAGGCATTCAAAGCAGCGGGCGACCTCACCTGGGTAACATCCTGGGAGCCATCAAACCTGCGATCGAACTTTCTAAAAACCCCGGGAACGAATCTTTCTTCTTCATCGCCGATCTCCATTCGCTGACGACACTGAAAAGCGGCCCCGAGCGTGGCGAGTATGTCCGCGCGATTGCAGCGACCTGGCTGGCATTCGGGTTCGACTACAAAAAGAATGTCTTCTGGCGCCAGTCGCGCGTGCAGGAACATACAGAGCTCGCCTGGTACCTCAACTGCTTCACGCCATTCCCGATGCTTGCTAACGCGACGTCGTTTAAGGACAAGTCAGAGAAACTGGCGGATGTGAATGCGGGACTTTTCACCTACCCTGTTCTGCAAGCAGCCGACATCCTGCTATATAATGCCAATATCATCCCGGTTGGCAAAGACCAGAAGCAGCACCTGGAAATGACGAAGGACATTGCCAACCGCTTCAATATCCTGGCGGGTGAAGAAATCCTCGTGCTTCCCGAGCCGCAGATCGACGAGCGCATTATGACGATCCCGGGCCTCGACGGTCAAAAAATGAGCAAGTCATACCATAATTATATAGACATTTTCCTTCCGGAAAACGAGCTGAAAAAGATCACGAAAAAGATCCTCTCCGATTCAAAGCAATTGGAAGAGCCCAAAGATCCGGATTTGGACATTACCTTCCAGCTTTACAGCCTGGTAGCCAGCGAGGCCGACGTGCAGACAATGCGGCAGAACTACCTGAATGGCGGTTACGGCTATGGCCACGCCAAGCAGGCGCTTTTCGAATGCTTTATGGAAGTCTTCGCCGAGCCGCGCCGTGTTTTCAACTACTACATGGAAAATACCGCTGAGCTTGAAGGAATTTTGGTGGAAGGCGAAGCCAAGGCGCGTGAAATCGCACAGGAAACAATTGGCAAGGTGAGAAAGGTGCTTGGTTTCAGTTCATGACGGATGCGGTACATCACATAGTCCGCATCGACCAGGAGCTATTTTTATGGCTTAATGGCCTGCATACGCCCTGGTTGGACACAATAATGTACTGGGTCACCTATAAATTCACCTGGATTCCAATGTACGTCCTGCTGATCGCGTTGACGGTCCGCGCGGAAGGATGGAAAAGAGGCGGGCTGATGATTATTACAGTGGTGCTGGCCGTTGCAGTGGCCGATAAAATCACTTCCGGGTTCATGAAGCCCTATTTCCTACGGCTGAGGCCCTGCCATGATCCAACTATCACCACTGTCATGCATCATGTGACCGATTGCGGCGGCATGTATGGGTTTGCTTCCTCCCACGCATCCACAAGTTTCGCGCTGGCGATTTCGTGGTTCAGCCTGACGCGCAATAAAATCCCCCAGATGGCATTTCTGTTCCTTTGGGCTGCCATTTACGCATACAGCCGGGTGTATGTGGGGGTGCATTATCCACTCGATATTTTGGTCGGGTCGCTGGTAGGAATGCTGGCAGGATACTGCGTGGTGCAGCTTTATTATATTTTTTTAAAAAGATACTATCTTAATTAACAGGTTTTATTTAATTTTGCGCAAATTTTAGTTTGGCCATGGGTTCATTCAATACAGTAAAAATATTCTCGGGAAGTCAGTCCGAATATTTGGCCAAAGACATTGCCAGGTATTATGGTAAGGAACTGGGAGGCTACACGCTACGGAAGTTCAGCGACGGCGAGTTGTCACCAAGTTTTGAGGAGTCGATCAGGGGTTGTGATGTTTTTTTGATCCAATCTACATTTCCTCCCGCCGATAACCTGATGGAGTTGCTGCTGATGGTGGATGCGGCCCGTCGTGCTTCGGCACACTATGTGACGGTTGTGATCCCTTATTTCGGCTACGCCAGGCAAGACAGAAAAGATAAGCCACGCGTGGCAATCGCTGCGAAAGTCGTTGCGAATCTGCTCACGGCGGTGGGAGTTGACCGTGTGATGACCATCGATCTGCACGCCGGACAGATTCAAGGCTTTCTGGACCTACCTGTCGACCACCTAGAAGGGACCTCGATTTTTGTTCCTTATATTAAATCCCTGAACCTCAAAAATCTTCTGATCGCATCGCCTGACGTAGGCGGCGCGGCCCGTGCGCGGAATTTTGCCAAGTTCCTCAATGCGGACATGATCCTGTGCGATAAGCACCGGAAACGCGCCAATGAAATCGCCAGTATGCAGGTAATCGGTGATGTGGAGGGAATGGACGTAGTATTGGTGGACGACCTGATCGATACGGGGGGAACACTCTGTAAGGCTGCGGAGATCATTATGGAAAAAGGCGCTACTTCGGTCCGTGCTATCAGCACACACGCGATCATGTCGGGCAAAGCGCATGAAAATATTGCCAAATCGGTGCTTGAAGAGCTGATTGTAACAGATACAATTCCTCTTAAGCAACAGAACGAAAAAATCCGCGTACTGTCTGTTGCAGAAATTTTTGCAAAGGCAATAGGCCGGATACGCGATCACGAATCTATTAGTTCATTGTTTATAAATTCTCAGTAAATTTTCTTTTATTTAACTTTATATTAAAAAATCTTATGAAAAGTCTTGAGATTGTAGGGTTTAAAAGAGCGAATCTCGGCAAGGTGGAATCACAAAACTTGCGCGCTCAAGGGTATGTTCCATCAGTGCTGTACGGCGGTGACGAACAAGTGCATTTCTATGCACCAACAATGCTGTTCCGTGAATTGCTTTTCACACCAGATATTTTTAACGTTACCCTGAACATCGAAGGTACTGTGTACAATGCGATTCTTCAGGAAACACAATATCATCCCGTTAACGATGCGTTGATCCATGCGGATTTCCTGCAAATCGTACCAGGAAAGGAAATAAAAGTTGAAGTACCTATTAAATTGACAGGTACATCCACCGGCGTTATGAAAGGTGGTAAAATGAACCAAAAATTGCGTAAATTGCGCGTACAGGGTCTTGCGGAGAACATCCCTGACTATGTAAATGTTGATGTGACTGAACTAGATTTAGGAAAATCTGTGAAGGTTGGTGCACTCAAAGCTGAAAATTTTGTTATATTGACAGCGACAAGCAATCCGATCGCATCAGTTGAAATCCCACGTGCGCTTCGCGGTACACTTGGCAAGTAAGTATTTTATTTTTCATGGCTAATAGATGCAAACGTGCCGACCATTGGTCGGCATATTTGTTTATAGCCAGTTCCGGATTTGTGCTACCAGTACTTCATTGATCCGGACATAACTCTCATGAGTCCAGCCGGCAATGTGCGGTGTAAGCACTACACGGTCAGAAGCACACAGGTAGTCAAACACCACCTGCTGATCGGCATTCAGCTTTCCTATCTTTTCGTTTTCCAGGACGTCCAGACATGCACCTTTGATTTTACCGCTTTCCAGCGCGTCCTTAACTGCATTTAATTTAACCACCTCGCCTCTGGATAAATTCAAAAGATAAAATGGCTTGGCAAAAGCGCGAATAAATTCTTCGTCTACCAGGTAGCGCGTAATATCGGTTAGCGGGATATGCAGACTGACAATGTCGGCCTCAAGCTGAATTTCTTCGATAGATGACTCCGTCGCGAAGGTGTCTCCATAGTTGTCACGGTATTTATCGTATGCAAGCACGCGGCAGCCGAATCCACTCAGCCGCATGGCCGTAGCCGAGCCGTTGTTTCCGTAACCGATCAGGCCGACGGTTTTTCCCAACAGCTCCACTCCCCTGTTTCCCTCGCGGTCCCAGATCCCGTTCCGAACTTGCCTGTCGGCCCGCAGAATATTGTTGAACAGCGCCAGCAACATACCCAAAGCATGCTCAGCAACCGCATCACGATTTCCGGTACCTGCGTGAAATACCGCTATCCCCAGTTGTTTTGCCACTTCCAGGTCAATCAGGTCCAGCCCGGCACCTGCACGCGCGATGAAGCGTAGTTTCGAAGCGTTTTCCAGCATTTCCCGGTCCAGGAAAGTCTTGCTGCGAATCATCAGCCCTTCATAGCCGGGCAATGCATTCTTTATATCTTCTCTTTTGTATTCAGGATGGTAGTCGTATCCCCAGTTTTGCTCGTCCAGCATCCCGAATAATGAGTGGTGCATGGAGTCTGCGATCAGGATTTTCATAGTAGCACAGGATTTTTTGTAACTTGCCGGTTGAACCGTCCGGCAAAAGTAATACAGAATTACGCAGCAGAACACATACAACAGCATTTACCCACATGAGCGAACAACACAGTGATAAACCGGTTATCGGGATCACAATCGGCGATTATAACGGCATTGGCCCGGAAGTAATCCTTAAAGCATTAGAAGGTAACCAGTTATCTAAATTGTGCACACCAATCATTTACGGCTCCCTGAGAGTATTGAACCAGTACCGCAATCTGCTTGAAATGAAAGACTGGAACCTGCACGGGATCCAGAAGGCCGAACAGGCTAATCATAAATTGACCAACGTAATTACCTGCTGGCATGACCACCAGACGGAAATACAACCCGGCAAGGTCACAGCCGAAGCCGGCCAGGGGTCGTTCGCGTCGCTGAAACGCGCAGTGGAAGATTTGAAAGAAGGGAAAATTCAGGCCCTGGTCACTGGCCCTATCAATAAGGATAACATCCAGAACGACGATTTCAAATTCCCCGGCCATACCGAATTCCTTGCGCAAGCATTCGACAAAGACGATGCGTTGATGTTCATGGTCGCAGGTGAGCTTCGCGTAGGCGTGCTCACGGGCCACATTCCGCTGCAAAACGTACGGGAACATATCACCGCAGACAAGCTCTCAGCGAAGATCGAGCAGATTTTACAATCGCTGAAAAGTGACTTTGGAATAAAAAAACCTAAACTGGCTGTGTTAGGCCTGAATCCGCATGCAGGAGAAAATGGCCTGCTGGGTTCGGAAGAAATCGAGGTAATTCAGCCAGTCATTAAGCAATTCAAAGAAAGAGGAAATCTGGTGGTAGGCCCCTTCCCCGCCGACGGCTTTTTCGCAGCAGGTACTTACCGCCAGTACGATGCAGTACTGGCCATGTACCACGATCAGGGTCTGATTCCATTTAAAACGCTGGCTTTCAATGAAGGCGTTAACTTCACAGCCGGGCTGTCGGCCGTGCGCACCTCACCCGACCATGGTACTGCTTACAACATCGCAGGCAAAAATTTGGCAGAACCGGGTTCACTGCTGCAAGCACTATACCTGGCCTGTGACATATCCAGGTTCCGTATTTTCAATGCCGATATGGAAAAGAACGCATTAATATCCAAACCCCAACCGTCTGAAAGCCAGCATCCTGCCAAATCCGGAGGAAAGCAGCGGTTCAACTAATCTGCCACTGGCATCGAGCTGGTTAAAGAAGTATCAACCTGTTCCGCACAAGGAACCAAAGCATATCTTTATGTTAAAATCAATGACCGGATACGGTGTATCCAACATCGAGTCCGAATCGATCAATGTGACAGTGGAAATCAAGACATTGAACTCCAAATTCCTAGATATTTACTGCCGCGTGCCGCGTAATTACTCAGAGCGCGAGATCGAAATCCGCAACCTTATCACCCAGTCGCTCGAACGCGGAAAGGTAGAATTTACGCTCACTGTTCAGCCGGTAGGCAAGACGGTCGCTTCTACCTCGGTAAACAGGCTTTTGGTAGGCGCCTACTATCAGGATTTGTCGCAAACGGCAACCGATCTGGGCTTTACACCAGACTCGACTGAACTTCTGCGCATTGCTTTGCAGATGCCGAATGCCTACAACAACGAAACGGTGGACGATTCCAGCAAAGAGGATGATTGGGCGCAAATTAAAGTAGCCGTGCTGGAAGCTTTGCGCAAGTGCTCTGTTTTCCGCGAGCAGGAAGGCCGCATGACTGCCGAAAAATTTGCCGAGTACATTCAGACCATTCAAAATCTGCTCGACCAGGTTGCCGAACAGGACAAAGCCCGCATACCGGCAGTCCGCGAGCGCCTGGAAAAACAGGTGCGGGATCTGCTGACCGACGATAATTTCGATCCGAACCGCTTTGAACAGGAGCTGATTTATTATGTCGAAAAATTCGATATTTCGGAAGAAAAGATTCGCCTGGCCAACCACCTCACCTATTTTATTGAAACGATGAAGGCCAGTGAAAGCAACGGTAAGAAGCTGAACTTCATCGCGCAGGAAATCGGACGGGAGATCAACACCATCGGCTCCAAAGCGAACGACGCCACAATCCAGCACCTGGTTGTGCAAATGAAGGACGAGCTCGAAAAGATTAAGGAGCAAACGATGAACATTATCTGATGCCCGAAGAGAAGGTTCCTCTTTCCTTTTACTCCGCTTACGATACCCGCACGCTTGCCCGGAACCTGCTGGGCTGCGAGCTGGTGCATGAAAGTCCCGATGGCCTCACAAGTGGCATTATCGTCGAAACCGAGGCTTATTTGCAGGACGATCCGGCATGCCATGCATTTAACCGGCGTACCCCGCGAACTGAGCCGATGTACGGCCGCGCAGGTACAGCCTACGTGTATCTGATTTACGGCATGTACCAATGCTTTAACATTGTAAGCAATGCCGAGGGTATCGGGGAAGCGGTGCTGATACGGGCATTACAGCCTACGGCCGGCATCGAGCTGATGGAAATACGGCGGTCTATCCGGGCGGGGAAAGCACCGATGACCCCTTCTGCTGCCAGGATCACGCTCAAAGAGCTCTGCCGCGGTCCGGGAAAACTTGTACAGGCCATGGGAATAGAGAAGGGTATGCATAATGCCACTTTACTTTCCGGCGGCACATTGTACCTCCGCCCGCAAGTTACAGCCCCCCAGGAGATTATTGAGGGGCCTCGCGTCGGCATTAATTTGGGGCGCGAACTTCCTTACAGATATTACATAAAAGACAATATTTTTGTAAGTAAAGCTTAACTTCCTGAGCCTTATTAATCTGCCGCCGGCAACCCGCTACGAACCTAACTCGCGAGAGATCAGCATGATATGAATGAATTCTACAAACTAATTCTCTTCTTCTCGTTAGGATGCATGCTGTCTTTCTGCCAATGTACCTCCCAAGGCGCGGGCGACGAGGTACAAAGGAATGCCGAGGTTGTGGAAGCCAAACCGCAGGAGGGCTTTGCAGAGGACACGGTTCTGATCCACAAGTACCACAGGCTCGCCTCCGAATACCTGTTCCAGGATGCTGAGAAATCGATGTTTTATTCCAAGCACGTGCTGCGGCTTTCTCAGAAACACCAATGGGGAAAAGGGAAACTGCTGGCATACAACCTGCTCAGCACATACTACCTGCTCGATGGCAGCTATGACGTATTGCGGGAGCTATCCAATGAAACGATCACACTCTCCAAACAGCTCAATCTTCCCATGTTCACCGCCCACGGCAAACGCTTCCTGGGCGAAAGCTACTCCGAATACCGCCAATGGGATTCGTCGCGGATCAACTACGAACACGCAGTGAAGATGTTTACCCAACTTAAAGCCGACAGCTCGCTGGCTTTGAGCATCGAAAACCTGGGCAATTGCTACCGCGAGAAGAGCATGTACAATGTAGCTGTGAAGCTTTACGACCAGTCATATAAAATGTTTGACAAAATGGGCTCGGATTGGGGACGCGCTACGGTCCTTCAGAGCATCGGTTATATGCACGTACGAACTGCCAACTACGCGGAGGCGGAAAAACATTTCCTGCAAAGTATCGCCTTGTTTCGCAAGATCCATAATCGGTATGGCGAGCTGAACTGCCTGAACGACCTGAGCAATACCTATTATTACCAGAAAAAATACGACCAGTCTATCGAGGCGGGATTGCGTGCATTAGCTTATTCCAAAATCTACCATTCGACCCAGCAAACCAACTGGGCACTGGTGACGCTCTCCCGCTCCTACAAGGCCAAGAACATGTACGAGGTAGCCCTGGATTATAGTCAGGCGGTCAACTACGTGCGCCGCATGATCCACGACGAGACCATCAAGCGGCAATACACCATGTACCAGCTCATGTATGACAATAAGCTGATGGACTCGGAAATCCAGCAGAAAATCATCAGTGAACAGCAAACGGTGCAACGCTTTCTGATAGGCTTTTCGTGCCTGGTAATCTTGTTTGCCATCTTCCTATGGTTTAACAACAAGAAGCTGCGCAGAAAAAATGCAGAAATCCAGGCCGCTCTGATAGAAGGCCAAACCATTGAAAGAAAGCGTGTGGCCGCCGAGCTCCATGACCATCTTGGTGGTACACTGGCTTCTCTGAACTGGTACCTCTATGGGATCGATAAAAAGGTTTTATCGGCCGAGGAACAAAAAATTTACGAAAGTGTCCATCAGATGGTCGGAGCCGCGTACAAAGAAGTAAGAAGCCTTTCCCACAATCTGATGCCTGCCGAGCTCGAAGAACACGGACTGATCGTTGCGCTGCACCGGCTGATCAGCAAACTGAACGAAAACAAGAATATCGCATTCACTTTCAACCAGAAAGGAATGAACAACCGACTCAATAATAAGATCGAGTTTGAGCTTTACAGCATCGTTCTGGAACTGACCAACAACATTATCAAACATTCCGGAGCCAACCAGGCGTCAGTTGATCTGACTGAAAACCTTAAAACGATCGTACTGGTGGTGAGCGACAACGGTACAGGCATGATCGACCCTGACCGGCAAGGCGTGGGGCTGAGAAATATCAAGAGCCGCGTCGAAAGCCTTCATGGGAAAATACATATCCATAGCGAAGCACAAAGCGGCATACGTGTCGAAATCGAGATCCCGAAAGTGATCATCAAGTGATTATTCCCCCGCATTGAGACTGTAACGTCGCATTTAGTCGTTACCTTTTAAAGAAAAGTTTGAAGCACCCTCATGAATGTTACCGAAAAGGCTCAGGAGTTTATCTCCGAGAGCGAAACCAGCCTTTACAACGGCTCCTTTGTAAAACTCTCGCTCGGAAACTACCATGGCGGTGATGAAAGCCTGAAAAACATCTACATCAAAAAGGTAGTCATCAAGAAAGAGCCCAGACTTAGTCTTACCTATCGCTATAAGACGCGCGATATCACTAAAAACCACACGATTGAGGAATCAGTTGAAATGCTGAGGCAATGGCTCGGGCATGATTTCCGGGTTGCGACCTTGCAAACTGTGGACATCGACCTTTCTTTTGAAATACACCCGAGCGGCAAGACCACCTTGAAGAAAAAGGCCGTCGGCAGCCGCGAGGCACCGACTCTGAGCCACGACAAGCACAAGAAGCGATTGATTTCACCCACGGGTAAAGGCTACCTTTTTGACCTGAAAATTACAGACCAGCAAGGCAATGTCTTTCACAATGCGCAGGACAAATTCAGGCAAATCAACCACTATATCGAGATTCTCAGCAGCCTGATCAGGGAGATTGATCCGGGTGATGCAGTGCGCGTTGCGGACATGGGCTCCGGTAAGGGCTACCTCACATTCGCGCTGTACGATTATCTGAAAAATGTGCTGAACCTTAACCCCGAGGTGACCGGCATCGAGTTCCGCGACGATCTGGTGAAGTTGTGTAATGAGATCGCGCAGCATGCCGGATTCTCCGGTTTATCGTTTCGGGAGGGGACTATCGATCAGTTCGACGCTACCGGCACCAATATTCTGATCGCCCTGCATGCCTGCGATACCGCAACTGACGACGCCATTTTCAAAGGCATCCAGGCGGAATCCGACCTTATCGTGGTGGCGCCTTGCTGTCATAAGCAGATCCGCCGGCAAATCGAAAAGCACAAACCGGAGAACGATGTCAGCTTTTTGACCCGGCACGGTATTTTCCTTGAAAGACAGGCGGAAATGGTAACCGATGGTATCCGTGCGCTGATACTTGAATACTTCGGTTATAAAACCAAGGTATTCGAATTTATTTCTGATGCCCACACGCCTAAAAATGTTCTGATTGTGGGTACAAAGGGAAATAGAAGCGGAAAATCACAGGCATCGGCACTCGAAAAGATCCGCGCTGCGAAGCGCTTCTTTGGCATTGAGTACCATCATCTTGAAAGATTGACGGGCATTTGAAGTCTTAAAAATGCCCCATTTCCCATCCCACTAGCTATATTTGCAACTTTTTGTGAACTCAATAATCAATTATGTGGAATAAAATAGCAACTTACATCATCCGCTACCGGCTTTTGTGGGTTGCACTAGTGTTAGTATCGACGGTCTTCATGGCTTATGAAGCCAGCAAAATTGAACTCTCCTACAATTTCGCACGCATCCTGCCTTCCAATGACCCCGTAGAGAAAGAATACCAGGATTTCCGCAGGCTTTTTGGCGAGGACGGCAGTGTGATGGTGATCGGTTGGCAGGATCCTGAGCTTTTCGAAATCAACAAATTCCGGGACTGGTGCAAGCTATCCCAGCAGATTAAAGAAACCGAGGGAATCAAAAACGTGCTTTCCCTGGCCAACGTCTATAAAATAACACGAAACGACAGTCTTACCCGGTTCGATTTTTCCCCGGTGATCCGCGATATTCCCAGCACCCAGACGGAAGCCGACAGCCTCAAAAAAGAAATCGCCAACCTGCCCATCTACGAGGGCCTGGTACTGAACAGCAAAACCAATGCGACGCTCATTGTCATCACTTTCAATGACAAGGAGCTCAATTCGAAACGCCGGCTGACGATCGTCGACGATATCGAGAAAATGGCTGAAACATTTGCTGTAAAATACAACACGGATCTGCATTATTCGGGTATGCCTTACATCCGAACGGTGAACATGAAGAAAATCTCCGGCGAAATGGAGCTCTTCATGGGTCTGGCCGTATTTGTAACCCTGCTTATTCTGTGGGCATTTTTCCGGTCGCTGCGACTGACGCTCCTGTCTATTATAGTGGTGTTGATCGGCGTGGTATTCTCGGTAGGGACATTGCATTTATTCAATTACAAAATTACTGCTTTAACCGGGCTTATTCCGCCGCTGCTGATCGTGATCGGGGTGCCTAACTGCGTGTTTCTGATCAATAAATACCAGGCCGAACTGGTGGCACACAGCAATAAGGACGAGGCGCTGCGTGAAATGATCCGCCAAATCGGGTTATCGACCTTCCTGGCGAACATGACTACGGCAATCGGCTTCGGTGTTTTTTACTTCACCAATAGTATCCTGCTCGTGGAATTTGGGGTAGTGGCAGCAATCAGCGTAATGGTCACTTACGTGCTTTGCCTGGTGCTTCTGCCTATCACGCTGCATTACATGAGCACTCCCAAACCGCGCCATTTAAAGCACCTTGAAGGAAAGTGGGCGTTCGGATTCCTTAGAATGGTCAATAACCTGGTGCACAATCGCAGGACAGCGATCTACATCGTGATGGTCGTGCTGATCATTGTATCTGCATATGGCATGACCAAGATCAAGACCATCGGCTATGTGGTAGACGATTTGCCCAAAAAGGATGTTGTCTACACGGATTTGCGTTTTTTTGAAAAGAATTTCAATGGCGTGCTGCCTTTCGAGGTAATGATCGACACAAAGCAGCCTAACGGGATTTTCGCCGATCAGGCCAAAACGCTATACAAGATCAAGGCATTCCAAAATGAAATGGCGAAGTTCCCCGAATTTTCAAAGCCGGTTTCCATTGTGGAAGCGTCCAAATTTCTCTATCAGGGTTACCGCGGTGGCGATGCCAAGTACTATGCGCTGCCAGGCGTGCTCGAACTGAACAAAATGACCCAGTACGTGCAGGGCCAACAGGGCGCAGCCAAACAGCTTACCTCTTTCCTCAACGAAGATAAAAGCGTCACCAGAGTGAGTTTCCAAATGGCAGACGTTGGCTCGGAGCGTATCAAGGAGTTAATGGGCCGGATTCGCCCCAAGGTCGACTCTATTTTCAGTCCGGAAAAATACAAAGTAAGCCTTACCGGCCACAGCCTGGTGTTCCTGAAAAGTAATGACTACCTGCTGAGTAACCTCTACGAGAGCCTTCTTATCGCGATCGTGCTCATTGCGATCGTCGGCATGGCACTTTTCCGCTCCATCCCTATTATCCTGCTCTCAAAGCTGCCCTGTCTTATCCCGCTTGCTTTGACGGCCGGCATTATGGGTTACTTCGATATTTATTTTAAACCGACCACCATCCTGATTTTCAGCATCACCTTCGGTATCGCGTCTGATGGCACCGTCTACTTCCTCACTCGTTACCGCGAGGAACTCTACAAAAACGGCCTGACACCATCGAAGGCAGTGACAGCATCGATTTTCGGTACCGGATTGAGTATGATCTACACGGCGGTGATCCTGTTTTGCGGATTTTCTATTTTTTCGGCATCCAGCTTTGGAGGGACCGCTGCTATGGGGGTAATGGTGTCGATCACTTTGCTGGTTGCCATGTGCACGAACCTGATCCTGCTACCCGCATTATTGCTCTCTATTGCCAAACGCCAGGGGAAAAATGTAAAGCCGAGCTAGTTTATTCGCCGTTACTGCATGAAACGTTCGTCGATAGATGATTCGAAACGTTCAGCAAGCCTGAGCTGGAATTGGGCGGCGGCGGCAACGGCATAGTTGCTATATTTGATCGACAAGTACTGCTTGTAAGCAAAAGGGGACGAAATGTCCCCTTTTGTTATTCCAGTTTATCGAAAGTCTTCTCCATCCACTCTTCGGGAATATCGTCGAGCGCCTGTTTGAGTTTTTCTGCCCAGATCCTGGATACCTCCTCCATATCCTTTTGCTCGTAGCGATGCTCAGCGATGGCGAAGCTGTCTTTTTTGTATAACACCACATCGATTGGAAAATCCACGTCGTTGTTGCTCACGCGGGTGGAATCGAACGACAAAAACCCGGCTTTGAGCGCCTGCTTCATGGTAGAATTGTCATTCAGCACCCGGTTTAATATCGCTTTTCCCTGACCGGAATTGCCGATGATCACATAAGGCGATCCCTCGTCGAGCTCCACCCAGTTGCCTTCCGAATAAAGCAGGAATAGCTTATGGTCCTTATCATCTTTCAGCTGGCCACCTACGATAGTATTTAGGTTGAATTTAAGCCCCGCTCTTTCCAGGCTTGCCTTATCTTCCTCTGCAACCCGCTTGATCTGTTCTCCAAACGCGTTAACAGCCTTGTAAAGCTTGTTATAAACCACTCCTTCACTGATCAGTTCTTCGAAATAGTGTACGGCCTTATCCCGCACAGACCTTAACCCGCTGGTCATAATGAACATGGAGTAGTTGTCCTGCTGGGTGACGTACATTTTCTTTTTAGTGGTGGTGTTGGTACCTGCGGTAATCCGCGTGTCGGCCAGGGCTACCAAACCTTCTTTTACTTTTATTCCTAAACAATAAGTCATTTTTCTACACTTTGAACCAGCCCAAAAATACCAAATCACATCTTGAAACTCACAATAAATCCCTTTTTCATCGATATTTAGGGCAAACAAGTCTACTCCAACGCCATGATCCACACAGCCCATCTCTTCGCTGAACTTGACAAACACCTCATTAGCTTACTAAAATCGCTCACGCCGGAAGACTGGGAAAAACCGACCGTAGCGGGTGTGTGGAAGGTCCGCGACATAGCAGCGCACTTGCTTGATGGTAACATTAGGGTAATTTCCATGTATCGCGATGGCCATTTCACCGCGCCGGACCGCGAAATTAACGGCTATGACGATTTGGTAGCCTACTTAAACGAGTTGAATGCCGAATGGGTAAAAGCCTGCCGGAGAGTGAGCCCGGCGCTGCTTACCGAGCTTTTGGAAAGTACGGGAACTCAATACTCCGGTATTATCCAGCAGCAGGACCTCGACGCCGATTCCATTTTCTCTGTGGCATGGGCAGGCGAAGCCGTTTCCAAGAACTGGTTCCACATCGCCCGCGAATACACGGAAAAATGGCATCATCAGCAGCAGATCCGCGACGCCGTTGGAACCACCGCCTCGCGAGAAGGGATTATGACACCCAGACTTTTTCGTCCACTGATCGAAACCTTTCTTCGCGGGCTCCCGCATACATACAGGCACACACGCGCGCCCGCAGGCACGACGGTGCACATAAGCGTGATGCTCCACGAGCCGCTCGAATGGTATTTGGTCAAAACCTCCACTGGCTGGATGATTGAAGAAACAGCAGCAAAGGCTCCCGAAGCATCAGTGACACTCGACGCCGACCTTGCGTGGAAGCTCTTCACAAAAGCCATCCGACCTGACGAAGCACTCGCAAAAGCGTATCTTACTGGCGATAAAGAACTTGCAGGCATTACATTAAACCTGATTGCGGTAATGGCCTGACACTAAAAACCTCCGCTGCATGGCCAGCGGAGGTTTATGTACTATTATTCCAAAATTCTAATAACCTTATTTCAAGCTTCCTGTAAGGCTTTCAGACGAAAAACCATCCCATCCATTTCATCGGATGGCCTTAACTGGCATGAAAGCCTGCTATTGCTATCGGCATTGGGTAATGTGTCCAGCGTATCGAGCTCCTGATCGTTGGAAGCAGGCAATTTCTCATTGCCTTCCAGCACTTCGATATGGCAGGTTGCACAGAGCGCCATTCCGCCGCAGGTCGCCTGAATGTCGTATTCGTAAGCTTTCAGTATTTCCATCAGATTGAAACCCATGTCTGTGGGCACTTCCAGGGCCTGACGCTCCCCTAAGTCGTTTTCTATGAATATATTGATCATGGCTAAAAGGGATTAACACCGTTAACTGTGGTGTATTTGAAGCTTAATTTCTGATCCGGGTAGACATATTTGAATGCGCTCTGCATCATAATGGCCGCTTCGTGAAAGCCGCACAAAATGAGTTTCAGCTTGCCTGGATAAGTGTTGATGTCGCCGATGGCGTAAATTCGTTCCACATTGGTGGAATAATCAAAGGTATCCACGATTACCGCAGATTTCTCTACGCCGAGGTTCCAATCGGCAATCGGGCCAAGCTTGGGACTTAGTCCAAAAAGCGGAATAAAGTCGTCAGTGGGAATTGTTGTGACCGATTTGTCATTGCCCAAGATTGATACCTCTTTGAGCACGCCATTACCTCCGAGCCTGTTTACCTGCGCTTGCAGGATAAGGTCAATCTTTCCTCTTCCGGCCAGATCGTACACCTTTTCAGCGGAGTCCGGCGCTCCCCGGAATGTATCGCCCCGGTGCACGAGCGTGACGCGCGAAGCTATATCGGCAAGAAAAATGGTCCAGTCGAGCGCGGAATCACCACCACCTGCAAGCACCACGTTCCGTCCCCGAAACTGTTCCGGCTTTTTGACCATATAATGCACGCCCTTACCCTCGAAATATTCCAGCTGCTCCACAGCCGGCTTGCGCGGCTCAAAGCTTCCTAGCCCGGCAGCCAATACCACCACCTGGCAATGGACAGCGGTACCTTCATTGGTGCGGACAATATAGCTGCCTTCATCCTGCTTTTCGAGCGCTTCTACCCGTTCACCTAACGTAAAACCAGGTTTAAACTCTTCGATCTGCTTCATCAGGTTGGTAACGAGGTCCTCAGCGATAATCGCGGGGGCTCCGGGAATATCATATATGGGCTTTTGCGGATAGATTTCGGCCAGTTGACCACCAACTACCGGCAGCGCGTCAATGAGGTGGCACCGCATTTTCAGCAACCCGGCTTCAAAAACCGCGAAAAGCCCTACCGGCCCCGCACCTATAATGCAAATGTCTGTGTGAATCATAATCTGATGTGAATGAGAATTTTGGAAAACTTTGATGCTCCAAAATTAGGGCTCATTCTCATCTCGCGCCAATCATTATTCGTTATCCGTTATAACAAAAAGTTATAGCATCAGCGTGGCGTAACCATAAATTGCATCATCTCGGGCAGTATTTGGATTGACACTTCGACAGGCTTCTCGATTTTGAGCCGCTCGTCGTCGGCGTGGACATCCTTTCCCTCCCAAAAGATTTTCACTGTCCGGGCCCGGATCGTTGAGAAGCTGAATTCCTTGTCTTCATTATTAATGCGGCTTAACAGGAAAGATTCAAACTTGTTGCGGCTGCTTTCTGAAACCATCACCACATCCAGCATCCCGTCGCCGGGATCTGCCTCGCCGGCAAGAACCAGGTTGGGTCCTATCGAACGGATATTCATGATTTCGACCATGATGTAGTTCCCCGAATGCTCAACGCCGTCCGCGACAATTTTACATGATCGCGCCTCGTAGGTTTGCACGATCTCGAGCAGAACTGCGCGGGCCGCTTTCAGCTTTTCCTCGGCTGTGTCGCCAATATCATCCTCTATCTTGCTCATCTCCTTCATCAGACGTGGAAAAATACCGTATCCGAATGCTTCCAGGAAAAATAGGTCCTCACCCACCCCGTGCACGCGTCCGATGTCGAAAGGTTGGAGACGAGCGTGGTGCCAGTGCGGAATAATATCTTTTGGATGCCCTTCTATCTGCAATGCGGTGGCTATGTTGTTGGCCGTACCGTGCGGCAACAGCGCCAGCGGGAACTGCTTGTAAAGTCGCTTACGCTTCATAAGCGCTTTGGCCGCCCGCCTGACGGTGCCGTCGCCTCCGGCAACGATCAGGAAGTCAGTCTCCTCTTCAAACTGGTCCCACCCCTCTTCTTTCACTGAGGCATAGGTACATTCGAAGCCTTCTTTTTGGATGATTTTCAGCAGCTCTTTCTTCGAAAATTCGTTGTCCCCGGCTGTCGGGTTGTGCAAAAGGGTTGTCCGTTTCATAGCAGGATGAGTAGCTCAACCCTGATTTATAAAAAACATACCAGGCATAATTTTATTAATACTCACCCGAAAACGCTATACGTTATGAAAATCCTGGTAACGAACGACGACGGAATATACAGCCCGGGCATTGCGGCGCTTGCCAAAATTGCCTCGCGGTTCGGGGAAGTAAAAATCGTGGCCCCGGATGTGGAGCAATCCTCTATGGGACACGCTATTACGGCATCCAGGCCGCTTTCCTATAAAAAGTCACCTATCGAATTTGAGGGAATCGATGCATACCGTGTAAACGGTACCCCGGCCGACTGCGTAGCACTGGGGCAACACTTGTGGGACAAGCCCGATGTGGTGCTGTCGGGGATCAATCTGGGGCCTAACCTGGGGAATGCGATGTGGCATTCGGGCACACTCGCTGCGGCCAAGCAGGCCGTGCTGTTCGGCATCAAGGGAATTGCATTAAGCACGCCCACCGATGTCGAGCCCGACTTCGACAAGCTGGACCCATTCGTGGAAAAAGCACTGGACCTGCTGTTCAAAAATCCGCATTTGAACCTGGTGAACGTCAACTTCCCGCATTCGCCCAAGGGCGTGCGGTGGACGCGCCAGTCGGTGCGGCTTTATGACAATCAGATCGTCCCCGCACTCGACCCCATGGGCCGGAAGCACTACTGGTTCACTGTCGTGCCCCTCGAACCGGCCGAAGAGGGGACCGACCGTTGGGCTATTGAAAACCATTTCGTTTCCATTACGCCGCTCCGCCTCGACCTGACCAACGAGGCCGAATTGATAAAAGCGCAGCTGGCTTACCCCATTACATAAGTAAAAGTAGCCGCGCTGTTGCTTTTGCACGTGATAGTGTGTCGAAGTTGAATTATTTACGATACGTTCCTCATATTTACCCCAATCCCGCGCCGGCACGGTGCGGGATTCTTTTTGTTAAAGTCTTTTACAAATTCATTAAGGGGTAGAATGGGTAAAATGCAGTCTTATTCCCAAGACAGACGTATTTGTATAAACTCCTGAATCCAAGAAATCAGTTTTCCCCCATCATGAAACAAACCAATATTGGCAACTATCGCTGGGTTATTTGCGCATTACTCTTCTTTGCAACCACCATCAACTACATCGACAGACAGATACTTGGATTATTAAAACCGACGCTCGAAGCAGAGTTCAACTGGACCGAAACCGATTATGCGAATATTGTGATGGTCTTTGCCGGTTGCTATGCAGCCGGTTATATCGTCTTCGGTAACATCATCGACAAGATAGGCTCAAAGCTGGGCTATGCGGTTTCAATCATTATATGGAGTGTGGCCGCCGTGGCGCACGCATTTGTTAAAACTACTTTCGGCTTCGGTACCGTACGCGCGATCCTCGGCCTGGGCGAGGCGGGTAACTTCCCGGCCGCGGTAAAAGCGACAGCGGAATGGTTCCCGAAGCGGGAACGAGCGCTTGCGACGGGTATTTTCAACTCGGGGACCAGCATCGGGGCTGTGGCGGCGCCCATTCTTGTCCCCTGGCTCCTGAGCAGCTACGGGTGGCAAGGCGCGTTTCTGATCACGGGTGCATTGGGCTTTATCTGGCTGGTGTTCTGGTGGGTGATGTACGAAATCCCTTCGCGGCACAAGAAGGTCGGAGCCGAAGAATATGCATTCATCCATAGCGATAATGAAGCCGGCGATGGCGAAAATCAAAAGGCCATTCACTGGACCAGACTGGTGACGCTTCCGCAAACCTGGGTATTCATCGTGGGTAAATTTCTGACCGACCCGGTCTGGTGGTTCTTCCTTTTCTGGCTGCCCTCTTATTTTGCCACTACGTTCGCCCTGGATCTTAAAAAGCCAAGCCTCCATCTGGCGATCGTGTATACAGCCACCACCTTCGGCAGCATAGGTGGCGGCTACCTGTCGTCCTACCTGATCAAACAAGGCTGGGCACCGCTCAAAGCCCGTAAAACTACCTTGCTTGTGATGGCATTCGCGGTGATGCCGATCATCCTTGCGCAGTTTGCAACAGACATCTGGACGGTAGTAGGTATTATCTCCATTGCAACGGCAGCCCACCAGGCTTGGAGCGCGAACATTTTCACGATCGTATCGGACATATTCCCGAAAAGAGCCGTGAGCTCGGTGGTGGGCATCGGCGGTATGGCCGGCTCGCTTGGCTCGACGTTCTTTCCGCTGCTGGTTGGCACCTTACTCGACCACTATAAAGCCATAGGAAATATCGGCGCGGGCTACAATGTGCTGTTCATCGTCTGCGGGCTCGCCTACATCATCGCTTGGCTGATTATTCATTTCCTGACCAACCGCATGAAACCGATCGAAGAATCGTTATAAAAACTGATCTCCTGAAAAATCACCAAGCTGTAATAATGCTAGCATAGCACTCTGATGAAGAAGTACCGTTATCCCCTTTTTATCCTGGCGGTTTCGTCCTTATTGGTTTATTGTAAAACCAACAAGCAAACCAGCCAGCAAACTGCAACAACTGCTGCAGCCACCGTTGCAAAGACAGAAAAATCCGCCCAAACACCCGGAACGTCGCCATTCATACCGGCCTCGGAAACGATTGGCAAAATGGTGATCGAAGATGGCTTTGAAGTAAAACTGGTCGCGTCCGAGCCGCTGGTGAGCGCGCCTGTGGCCATGCAGTTCGACGACAAAGCCAGAATGTGGGTGGTAGAAATGGTGGGGTATATGCCTGATACCATCGGAACTGGGGAGGATATCCCCAATGGCAACATTGTGATACTGGAAGATAAGAACAAGGACGGCGTTTACGACGACCGTAAAGTGGTGATCGATTCACTCGTTCTGCCACGGGCGATCTGCCTGATCGAAAATGGAATCCTGGTAGCCGAACCGACCAACCTGTGGTTTTATGAGCTGAAAAACGACCAGGTGGTAAAAAAAACGCTGGTCGATCCCAAATACACCGAGGGCGGTAACGTGGAGCATCAGCCGAATGGTCTCCTCCGTGCGATGGACAACTGGATTTACAACGCCAAATCCGATAAACGTTACAGGCATGTTGGTGGCAAATGGGTGATTGAGCATACCCATTTCCGGGGCCAATGGGGCATCTGCCAGGACAACTATGGCCGGCTTTACTACAACAACAACTCTCAGAACCTGCTAGGAGACTATTTCCCGGCGGGCCTTGGGGCGTGGAACAAGAACCAGCGGGGTGTGGCAGGTTACAATGAAAAGTCGGTAGCTAACAACAAAGTGTATCCGCTTCACCCTACTCCGGGCGTGAACCGCGGCTATATGAAAAATGTCCTCGACGACAGCCTGCGCCTGAATGAATTCACCGCGGCCGCAGCACCAGTCATTTACCGGGGTGATCTGTTTGGAAAAAACTACGACTTCAATGCATTCGTGCCTGAACCTTCGGCAAACCTGATCAAACGCAACTTGCTGAACGAAAAAGGCTATGTGGTCAAAGGAGATATTGCCTACAAAGGCAAGGAGTTCCTGGCCAGCACCGATGAACGCTTCCGTCCGGTAAGCCTGTATAACGCCCCCGACGGCAGCATGATCGTGCTGGACATGTACCGCGGCATTATCCAGCATAAAACTTACCTGACGCCATACCTCAAAGATCAGATCGGCAAACGCGACCTCACGCAGCCGCTTTCGGCAGGCCGCATTTACAAGATCGTTCCCAAAGGTGCACAGCCCAGGCCGGTGCTCATTCCGGACGGCGCGCAGGAGCTCGTCAAGCTGCTTGGGCACCCCAACGGCTGGGTACGTGACCGCGCACAACAAAAGTTGATCGACGGCAAATACAACCAAACCGTACCCACGCTTCGCGAGGCGGTAAAGCAAACTGCCAATCCTTTGCTGGCCATCCACGCGTTGTGGACGCTCGAAGGCCTCAATTCCCTCAAACCCGAGGAAACACTTAGCTGGATCCGCCAGTCGGACTGGGCGTTCCGTGCACAAGGACTCTACGCCTCAACGGCGGTCATTACCCCGACTTCTTACCAGCAGTTCGCCACCGCATTCGACGGTATAGCCGATTCGGGCGACACCCTGGCAGCGCCTTACATTGCACTTTTGGCCAGAAGCATCGAAAAATTCGACCCGAATGCATCCCGTGGGCTGCTGAACAAGCTGGCAGTGAAGTATCCCAACAACCGCTTTGTATCGGATGCGATTATCAGCAACTTGCAGGATCAGGAAGAGATCTTCCAGGGCGCGATTACCGCTTCGGTATCTGATCAGAATGCGGTGATTAACAAGCAGCTTGCCCGCGTGCTCACTGGTGTGCGCAACGCGCAGGGAAACCGCAATCCGGAAATGCTCAAGAAGGAATTTCCCAAAGGCGAAGCGCTGTTTACCTCTATTTGCCAAACCTGCCATGGTGCCGACGGCGGAGGTGTAAAATCGCTTGCGCCACCGTTGAACCAATCCGAATGGGTGACCGGCAACAAGGATAAGCTTATTTCCATTGTCCTTTTCGGGCTTACAGGCCCGGTGAAAGTGAACGGGCATGTGTACCAGACGCCCGAAGTGAGCGGCGATATGCCTGGCATCGGCTACGATAAGGACATGGCCAATGAAGACATCGCACAGCTTCTAAGCTTTATTCGCCGCTCGTGGCGCAACAATGCAGATCGCGTCACTACTGAGGAAGTGACCAAAGTTCGCACCAAGCTCACCGGCCGTGAGAAAGCATTCACCGAAGCCGAGCTGAATGGCATTTGATGGTATGTTGTTGATTTTAGGCGAAAAGACGCTCCGAGGGGGGCGTCTTTTTTTCTTTGCATGGCAGAAGTAACCATTTGAAGAAAAAAATTGCGCTTTGCCTGAAACAAGTTTTTATGCAACATTGTTGCATAAATAACCAACCAACCTATTTTCACAAAATGCAGAAACCGTACAAATTCGACGTCGCCATCATCGGCGGCAGCTACGCCGGCTTGTCGGCGGCGATGACATTGGGCCGCGCCCGGCGCCAGGTAGTGGTTATTGATAGCGGCAAACCTTGCAACCGCCAAACGCCGCATTCGCACAACCTCATTACCCACGACGGCAAAACGCCAGCCGAAATTTCCGCACTCGCACGCGAGCAGGTATTCGCTTACCCGACCGTTCATATGCACGCGGGGCTTGTCATAAAAGTGATGGGCAAAGATGGCGCATTTACCGTCATGACCGAGGAAGGACAGAACTTAGAGGCAAAAAAACTGATTTTCACTACTGGCATCAGGGATATCATGCCGGAAATCGCAGGTTTCTCTCAATGCTGGGGCATTAGCGCCATACACTGCCCCTATTGTCACGGCTACGAATACAGCGAGGCCCGCACAGGCGTGCTCATAAACGGTGAAATGGCACTGGAATACCTGAAAATGATCCGCAACTGGACTGCTGACCTAACCTTATACACCAATGGTTCGGCGGAATTTGACCAGGCGGCGCGCGAGAAGATGCTCGCATTCGGCGCAGAAATCGTCGAAACTCCCATAGCGCGGCTGGATCACGAAAACGGCTATCTTAAAATGCTTCACCTGACCGACGGCACCGCGCGCGAAATTACTGCGCTCTACCATCGGCCTGCCTTCGTTCAGCATTGCTTACTACCCCAGGAATTTGGCTGCGAGCTCAATCCCCAGGGTTTCATTAAAGTAGATGAGGCGCAAAAAACGACCATGGCAGGGATTTACGCAGCAGGGGACAACAGCGGCGCATTCAGGGGGTTAACTGGTGCCATGGCCGCAGGGACCGTCGCAGGCGCGAGGCTTAATCACGAATTAATCAGCGAAGAGTATTAATTGCTTCTTGTAAATGCGGTAGCTTTGCCTGATCCTATAAGCTTTGCGCCTCAGGCTTTAAGCTTATGGCCTATCGCTTACAGGTTACCGTATTAAACAATGTCCCTATTCAAAACCACCGCCCCCATTACCATTACTTGTTACAAACGCCTTGCGCCATTTCTTGAAAAGGAGGTGACCGAACTTGGCTACCGGGTGGAAGAGACATTCGCCACAGGTGTGCAGCTGCGTGGTACGATGAATGATTGTATCAAGCTGAATCTGAACCTCTACTGCGCCAGCCAGGTACTGTACAGCCTCGGCACATTCAGCGCCCGGCATCCCGACGACGTGTACCGGTTTTTGTCCAAAATGCAATGGGAGGATTTCCTCGCGGACGATGCTTATTTCTCGGTGACCAGCAACGTGATGACCGCGACCGTGAATAATTCCATGTTCGCGAACCTCCGTGTGAAGGACGCCATCGTGGACCGGCTGCGCGACCAAAAGGGCGCACGCCCCTCGACCGGCTCGGAGCTGAAAGGCGCGGTAGTGCATTTGTTCTGGAAGGACGACCGCGCGGAGATCTTCATCGATACTTCCGGCGAAACGGTCGCGCGGCACGGGTACCGCAAAATCCCTGGTGCAGCCCCCATGCTCGAATCGCTTGCCTCGGCTACTATTCTGGCCAGCCAATGGAACCGTAACTCGGCATTCATCAACCCGATGTGCGGCTCAGGCACGCTCGCGATCGAAGCCGCCCTGATCGCCACCAATAGCCGTCCTGGCCTTTTCAGGGACAATTATTCATTCATGCATTTGCTCGGGTATGATGAGGAAGTGTATTTCAATGCCCAGGATGAGCTGGAAGCGCAGATCATCGAAGCGCCTCATGCACGCATTATCGCTACGGACCACGATCAGAATGCCGTTACCAATGCCAAAAAGAATGCGATTGCAGCCGGAGTAGCGGATATGATTGAGTTCGGGATATGCGATTTCGCGGATACC
The DNA here is from genome assembly GCA_001898145.1 of Dyadobacter sp. 50-39. Classification (GTDB taxonomy): domain Bacteria; phylum Bacteroidota; class Bacteroidia; order Cytophagales; family Spirosomataceae; genus Dyadobacter. Next base: position 495,862 of record MKSR01000047.1, on the reverse strand, counting down.
GAGGTGCCGCAGGATAATAAGGGGGTATTTTTCATAAACCCGGAATACGGCGAGCGATTGGGAGAAATCAGCGAACTTGAACAAACTTATGGGCGGATTGGCGATTTTATGAAACAGAAGTGTGGAGGATATCACGGCTATGTGTTCACCGGAAATCTGGATCTGGCTAAGAAAATCGGCCTGAAAGCCAAACGCAGGATAGAGTTCTATTCCGGAAAAATAGATTGCAGGCTACTTGAATACGAGCTCTATGAGGGTTCAAGAAGGAATTGATCCAAATTCGCACGAACCTTCGTCCGGACTTCGTTTTTTTGACTGTACCGTCGCATTTCCGAGGCGAATGCTGACTACTCATCCAATTTTCGGGATAAACATGCGTTTTTATGCTGATTCCGGCCACTCTGCCGACATTGTATAAAAAAATCAGAACCCATGAGACGATATCTGATGGCGCTTATCCTGCTGACCGGCGCTGTTTCCTGCGACTGGATCGGCAATACGCCAAGCTTCGGGGACGACTTTATCACCTACGACATTAAAAAGGGCAATCACGAAGTGGAACGCAACCTGAATACGCTGTTCACCGCATCTTCCTTGCGTTTCCAGGCTGTTTTCGATAGCAGTTGTGTCTATAAAACTTTGGTTCCCGAGAACCAGAACGATATTAACAAGCTGTATGGCTTCTCGGATTGCAGCTCTCAGCACCAAAGCAATAGCGCCCGCTTCGGCTGGAACTGGCGGGAAGGGGCGCTGCGCATCTACGCGTACATTTATGTGAATGGCGTGCGCCAGGAGCGCGAGCTGGGCACTGCAGAACTCAACGAGATCAACAGTTTCCGCATCGATTTGCGCGACAACTCATACGTATTCACTTACCGTGGTATGGAAACCGTCATGCCGCGCCATTGTTCCGGAGGCGTAGGCGTTGCGTACAAGCTACTTCCGTATTTCGGCGGTGATGAGGTTGCTCCCCACGATATCCGAATCAAAATCAGGAATTTATAGCATTCACATACACCACAATGGACTCCGGTGAGATGGTGAGTGCGCCTGCGCCTGCCTGTTGGTGCATTTCCTGAGAGCCGCCCCAGGCCGGGTCCGAGGAGGCGATCAACTTATGCCAGACAAGGTGTTCAAAAGGCAGCGATACTTCCTGCGGCGATTTGGAAAAATTGAGAACAGCAACTAAATGCTGCCTGCCCCAAACTCGCTGGATGACTACGAGCTGCTTATCTTCATATGCTTCCGCTGACAAGCCGTCCCGGTCACATTCGTGCAGCACCATCTGCTCCTTCCGCAGTGCAATCCATTTACGATAATAATCCAGCATAGTACGGTGTGACGGCTGATCCGTAAGCGCCCATTGCAGTTTTGAATCCTCAAATGTGGAAACTGCAACCGGGTCAGGGGCCTCGCCTTCGAGGTGAAATGCAGCGAATTCGCTTTTCCTGCCTTTTCGCACCGCTTCGGCAAGTTCCTGTTCAGTATGACTTACGAAATACTGAAACGGATTGGTCTCAGCCCATTCTTCACCCATGAAAAGCAATGGTACGAAGGGGCTTACAAACACTGCTCCGGCTAAAAGCTTCTGCATTTCGAAGCTCACCAGCCGGCTTGTACGCTCACCCAGCATACGGTTGCCGATATGGTCGTGGTTCTGCGAAAAAACGATGAACTGATCGCCCGGTATTCCGTCGGCCTTCATACCGAACTTCCTTTTGCGGTGATCCGAGTAAACGCCATCGAACACATAAGCATCCCTGATTGACTTCGCCAGCGATGTCACACCTTCGAAATCAGAATAATAACCGCTCCGCTCCTGCCCCGCGCTTACGCGCAATGCATGATGGAACTCGTCGATCCACTGCGCATGCATGCCATAGCCTCCCGCGGCGATGGGTTTTACAAAACGGGTGTCGTTCAAATCCATTTCAACGATCAGGTAGTGCGCTTTACCGGTCCGCCGGCTCAGCACATCCACCTCTTCCCTGATCTGTTGCAGGATGTGGACCGGGCCGAAGTCCTTGATGGCATGCACGGCATCGAGTCGCAACGCATCTACATGGAAATCACGAAACCACATCAACGCATTTTGCACAAAGTACTGCCGCACCGCATCCGACCAGGCATCATCAAAATTGATTGCGTCTCCCCAGGGTGTATGGTATTTGTCGGTAAAATAATGACCGAAATGCCCCATGACATTTCCTTCCGGGCCCAGGTGATTGTAGACCATATCGAGAATAACGGCAATTCCCTTTTCATGGCATGCATTAACCAAATGCTGCAAGGCCGCGGGCCCGCCATATGAATCCTGAACACTGTATGGGAACACGCCGTCATAACCCCAGTTGCGCGCCCCCGCAAATTGCGAAATGGGCATGATTTCAACTGCATTAACACCCAGATGTACCAGATGATCCAGCTTTGATTCGATCGCCTCCAGCGTGCCCTCCTTTGTAAACGTCCCGGTATGCAGCTCGTAAACAATGTAATCCTTCATGAGCGGGTTCTTCCAACCGTCGTCCGACCAAACAAACTGCCGCACGTCGAATGCCCCTGAGCGGCCATGGACGCCCTCGGGCTGGTAAAGTGTTGCCGGATCGGGAAACGGGCCCTTGCCGTCCAGCAGAAAACCGTAACGATCACCCGGCCACAAAGCCCGTGTTTGCAGGGTCCAGAAGCCATAATCGTTCGGCTCCATATCCAGTACCTTGGCATCCTCCGCGAATTGCAGTTGGACATTGGCTGCCTTCGGCGCCCAGACGAGCACCCGTGCTTCGCCGTCCGCGCTAAACCTAACGCCTGGCCGCATATGCATCAAATCTTCGTAGCTCATATTTTCTGCTCCTCCAATGCATGTTTGAACACCACCACCGAACGGCTTTCGACCGTGAAACTATCGCCCGGTTTCAGTACGACGCCGTCGTCGGTTACGCACGAATCGGCAGTGTCTATTACTTTCCGCCATTCGCTGCCGTACTTTTCGGGAGGCAGTGTGTATTCAACAGGTTCATAATGTGCATTGAAAATCATATAAAAGCTGTCGTCATAGATGGGCTCACCTTTCGGGTCCATGTGCCGGATCCCTTTTCCATTCAGGAAAATACCCAGCGACTTGGCATAGTCATGGTTCCAGTTTTCGTCGGGCATTTCCTGGCCGTTTGGTAAAAACCAGGCAATGTCTTCCAGGCCAATCCCTTTGATGGGCATTCCGCGAAACCAATGTTTGCGCCGGAAGGTGGGATGGGCCTTGCAAAATGCGATCAACTTCTGGGTGAATGCCAGCAGCTTCTTATCCACTTTGTCCCAGTTCAGCCAGGAAATTTCGTTATCCTGGCAGTAGGCATTGTTATTCCCGTTTTGCGAACGTCCCCATTCGTCACCGGCCACCAGCATGGGCACGCCCTGCGACAGAAAGAGTGTAGTAAGAAAATTGCGTTTCTGTTTGTCGCGCAGCTCCACAACCTCCGCATTCTCTGTGGGGCCTTCCTCTCCACAATTCCAGGAACGGTTATGGCTTTCCCCGTCGCGGTTCTCCTCCCCGTTTTCATCGTTACGCTTTTCATTATACGAAACCAAGTCGTTCAATGTGAATCCGTCGTGCGCCGTGATGAAGTTAATGCTGGCGGTTGGAAAACGGTCTTCGCCTTTGTACAGGTCCGAGCTGCCGGTAAAGCGCTCGGCAAATTCGGCAAGCATACTGTCCGCCCCGCGCCAGTAATCGCGCATGCAGTCGCGGTAGCGGCCGTTCCATTCGGCCCAGCCAATGGGAAACTTGCCCACCTGATAGCCGTCATAACCGATGTCCCAGGGTTCTGCAATGAGCTTAACCTGCGAAATTACAGGGTCCTGGTGAATAATATCGAAGAAGGCGCTTAGCCGGTCGACCTCGTGCAGCTCGCGTGCAAGCGTCGATGCAAGGTCAAAACGGAACCCGTCCACATGCATTTCGGTAATCCAGTAACGCAAACTATCCATGATCAGCCGCAAGACACTGGGCAGTCTGGCGTTCAACGTATTACCAGTACCGGTATAATCCATATAATAGCGTCCGTCCATCAGGCGGTAATAGGCCATATTGTCGATTCCCCGGAATGATAACGTCGGTCCGAGGTGGTTGCCTTCCCCTGTGTGATTGTAAACCACATCCAGAATCACTTCGATACCAGCCTTATGCAGCTCTTTGACCATGTTTTTGAACTCCTTGACCTGCTCCCCGTTTGTCCCCGAACTGCTGTACCGAACATCGGGAGCGAAAAAGCCGATAGAGTTGTAGCCCCAGTAGTTAGACAGGCCTCGTTCCTGGAGATGCCTGTCAGAAATAAAATGGTGCACAGGCATCAGCTCCACCGCGTTGATACCTAGCTTTTTCAGGTAGGCGATGCTGCTGGGGTGTGCCAGTCCGGCATACGTTCCGCGAATTTCCTCGGGCACGTCGGGATGCATGCAGCTGAACCCTTTCACATGCAATTCATAGATGATCGTGTCGTGATAGGGAATCCCTGGTGGCTCCACCCCTTCCCAATCGAACAGGTGATCTGCTACGATCGATTTGGGGATATAGGGCGCGCTGTCTTGCTCGCTGAAACTCAAATCCTCCTCCGGATCTCCGATGTTGTAGCCAAACAACGCATCGTGCCACTGCACAGTGCCGGAGATAGCCTTCGCGTAAGGATCGATCAGCAGTTTGTTCGGATTAAAACGCAGCCCCACGGTAGGCTCGTAAGGACCATGTACCCGGTAGCCGTAAAGCTGGCCGGGTTTCAAGCCCGGAACGTACGCGTGCCACACATAATGCGACACTTCCTTGATCTGTATTTTAATATGTTCGTTTTTAGCGTCGGCGCTATCAAAAAGGCATAGTTCCACACCTGTGGCATTCTCGGAATACAGCGCAAAATTCACCCCTTTTCCATCCCATACCGCCCCCAATGGGTAGGGCTCGCCGGGAAAGACCTGGATGCTGCTTTCATGTGATTGATCTACAAGTTTCTTATTGGCAATCTTCTTCATATCAGTACGTTTGAATGGAAATTTCGCCATTTCCCCAGCCCATATGCACGAGTTCGTCATGCGCTGTCAGCATTTCTTTTCATCTGAAAATGGCATTAGTACACGCTGTGATACAAAATTATGCCAATGGTACCTGGACAGAGCCGGGAAGAAATTCCCCAGTTGCACCTGAATTGCTGCAAGAAAAGCGACCGCTGCATAGTTACAAAAGGACACTTCCCATTCTTGGTCAGAATCTTAGTAAAAAACCAGCCAGAGACCCTATTCTGGTATAATTTTTGTGGATTGACCTTACCACACACGGAGACACTCATACACACACAATAGTACTCTTGCACACACGGCAGCACTGGTACACACACGATAGCACTTATTCACACACTGCAGCACTCATGCACACACCGCAGCACTGGTACACACACTAAAATTTTTAATGTGATATCTCAATTCCGCCGTATATACATTACGGTAACTGACGAACCAGTGCGGCGACGAATTCGTGTTAGTGCCCATTTTACCCGAAACCATGATCCTTATTGTCGACGACAGGCCGGAAAACATCTTACCGCTTAAAAAAATCCTGGAACTGCACAATTTCAAGACTGACACCGCAGAGTCGGGAGAAGAAGCACTCAAAAAGGTGCTGAAAACGACTTATTCCGTTATCATTCTAGACGTGCAGATGCCGGGTATGGACGGATTCGAGGTGGCGGAGGCCATCGCCGGCTTCGGTAAGGCCAGGGACACCCCCATTATCTTTCTCTCTGCGGTCAACAAAGAAAAAAAATTTATTACCAAAGGTTACACCTCTGGCGGCATCGATTACCTGACCAAGCCGGTCGACCCCGATATTCTTTTACTGAAGGTAAAAACTTTCTATCGGCTTTTCGAGCAGCAGCAGGAACTGAAAGCCATCCAAGAGTCGCTTCGCAATGAGATTGACATCCGGCAACACGCTCAGGAAGAACTTGCCGCACGGATGGACGAGCTCCGCTTCATTCTCGAATCACTTCCCCAAATCGCATTTACAATCCGCACGGACGGCAGGATCGAGTACGTAAACAAGCATTGGTTTCAATATGCTACGCACGCACAGGCTTTCCCGGAGACCCATCCTGACGACCCTACGTATGCGCAGTGGAATGAGCATTTCCTCCAGGGCGTGGAGTTCTCCGGTGAAGCGCGACTAAAACAGCTCGATTCTGACGATTACCGATATTATTTACTCAAAATCATTCCCGTGTTGCAAAACGGGGGGATTGTACGGTGGGTGGGCACTTTCACCGATATTCACCAGCAGAAAATAGCGAACGAACTACTGGAACACAAGGTAGACTTGCGCACCAAAGAGTTGGTCGATAAAAATTCTGAGCTGGAAACAACCAACCACGAATTGCAGCAATTCGCCTGGGTAGTATCGCACGATTTAAAGGAGCCGCTTCGCAAAATCCAGACATTCAGCAATTTAATCAAAGAAAAATACCTGACTGGTAACGACGAGGCAATTTCGTATCTCGACCGGTCGATCAGTTCTTCGGCGCGCATGTCGCGGCTGATCAGTGATTTGCTCGATTACTCACGCTTGTCTGTGACGGCTCACTTCCAGCCTACCGATCTGAATGCGCTTATTGAAGAGCTTCTGGCAGATTTCGACGAAACGATACGCGAGAAAAAAGCGAACATCCGAAAAGATCCTCTGCCTGTGGTGCCCACCATCCCCAGCCAAATACGCCAGGTGTTCCAGAATCTGATCAGCAACGCGTTGAAATTTTCAAGGCCCGACGTTGCCCCTGTGATCGATATCCGCTGCGAGACTATAAACCAGAAGGACGTTAACAGTCCGTTATCACCGGATGGCCCCTATTGCAGGATCACTATTGCCGACAACGGCATCGGGTTTGACGAGAAGTTTCTCGACCGGATCTTTGTCATTTTCCAGCGGCTAAACAATATTAATGCTTACGAGGGCACGGGGATCGGCCTGGCGATCGCCAAGAAAATTATGGACAAACATAACGGACTTATTTCCGCCCGGAGCTCGGAGAATCAAGGTTCCGAGTTCATCATCATACTTCCATTCGTGCAGGAACAGGCTCTTGCAACTATCAAAACCGACCTTTAGCTGACGCAACTTTATGAAGAAAGTTTCCAATTCGATCATTCAGCAATTGCAGATCGTTTTCTCCTTCTCCATCCTGCTTCTTTTCTTTAGCCTTCTGGCCTCGTATTACAGTACCCAGAAGCTGATCAATAATTCAGAACTGGTAAACCATACCAACGAAGTACTCATTCAGGCCGAGGCGATCATTTCGCACATGAAGGACGCCGAAACGGGTCAGCGGGGCTATTTGATTACCACCGATCCGCAGTTTCTCCAACCCTATGAAGGTGCTTACCAGAAAACGACGGATAGCTATAACAACCTGGTGGACCTGACCGCCGATAACCCCGTGCAGCAGAAGAACCTTCGGGAGGTGAAGGCGCTGTATGAAGCGAAATTCGGGCAAATGCAGAACATCATTGACATGGCCAAAAAGAATTCGAACTTCGTAGGCGATACCGACGCGCGCCTGCGGGAGATGATCAGGGGCAAAAAAATCATGGACGATTTGCGGCTTACCACCGAGCGCATCAAAGAGGAAGAGAGCACCAGGCTCGCACAACGCCTTGAACAGCAGCAGATTTACATCAAGTACACCCCCATCCTGCTCGTTGCCGCGGCATTGATTTCGATACTGATCACGATATCCTCCTACCTGCGCATCCGGGGCGACATTAGCAAGCGGATCGAACAGCAGCGCCTGGATGAAGAAAAATATGCCGATACCATCCGCCGCATAGGCCACATAGAACAGGTGACACAGCGCGTTTCGGAAGGGGACTATTCGTCGCGCAGCCAGGATGCAACAGATGATGAGCTGGGCCGGATTTCGACAGCGCTTAACAAAATGGCCACATCGCTTGAACAGACTTTTAACGATCTGAATATTCAAAACTGGTTACAGGCCGGCGATGTGCAGATCAACGATGCCATCCGAGGTGAGCGGGTGCTCAAAAAACTTGCCGCGAAGCTGATCAATACCATTACTGCCTATTCAGGTGCTAACCTTGGCACGATTTACATTCTGGATAGCGACTGGAATTTCAGACTCACAGGCAGCTTTGCCATACAGAATGCGCCCGAAACGGTAGTTGCCGGAGGAGGCTTGTGCGGGCAGGTGATTGAAACCAAAAAGCCGTTGCTGGTCCGTGAGGTACCGGCCAACTATCTGAAAGTGTCATCCAGCCTTGGTGAAACCAGTCCCGCAGCCCTTGCGATCCTGCCGCTCGTGTATTCCTATGAGTGCATTGGCGTAATCGAGCTGGGTTTCCTGAAAACGCCCGACGAGCTCACCATGCGCTTCCTGGAAGAGAACCTGGAAACCATCGCCAGCGGAATCAATTCTGCACTGGATTACGTGAAGCTTCAGAACTTCCTGGAAGAAACACAGGCCCAGGCGGAGGAACTTCAAACCCAGCACAACGAGCTCGAAAACCTGAATGCGGAACTGGAAGCACAATCGCAGAAGTTACAGGCTTCCGAAGAAGAGCTGCGGGTACAGCAGGAAGAATTGCAGCAGACCAACGAAGAGCTGGAAGAGCGGAGCGGGCTATTGGAAGAAAAGAACATTGAAATACAGAAAAAAGCGGAAGAACTGGAGTTAACCACCCGCTACAAATCCGAGTTCCTGGCCAATATGTCGCACGAGTTGCGCACACCGTTGAACTCGATCCTGCTGCTAAGCCGATTGCTGGCAGAAAATGACGACCAGAACCTGACCAGCGAGCAAATCGAATATGCAACAGTTATCCAATCCTCCGGCAACGGGTTATTGGGCCTGATTGATGAAATACTGGATTTGTCGAAAATAGAAGCCGGAAAGATGGAACTGGACTACGTGACGGTTTCCATCAAAGAGATCTGCGATGACCTAAGAGGCCTCTTTGCGCCGATCGCACGGGAGAAAGGTCTCGACTTTTCCATTGATGTCGCAAACGGCGTTCCGCCGGTAATAGAGACCGACAAAATGCGCATGGAGCAGGTTCTGAAAAACCTGATTTCCAATGCACTTAAATTTACCGCGCAAGGTTCGGTCGGGATCATTGTCAAGCTGCACGACAGTAACGACAATATGCTTTGTTTTGTGGTACGCGATACAGGCATCGGAGTAGCGCCTGAAAAGCAGCACCACATTTTCGAAGCATTCCAGCAGGCAGACGGTTCGACCAAGCGCAAATACGGCGGCACGGGACTGGGATTATCCATCAGCCGGGAGCTTGCAAAACTGCTGGGCGGCGAAATATCGCTCACCAGCGTCGTGGGCCAGGGCAGCGAATTCATACTTTTTGTTCCCGCAAAGCCATCCGACGGTCAAACCGAGCCCGAAAAGGCCCACCTCTTCGAGCATTACCCCGAAGAGCCGGTCTCCGGGGCCGTACCTGCCGCGCCCAGCAAATTCATCAGCACGATCATCCCGCAGAGCATTCCCGACGACCGATCGACGATCGGCGACGCCGCTAAAACGATCCTCATTGTAGAGGACGACACATTCTTCGCCAAATCTCTGCTGGATTACACGCGCAAGCAGGGATACAAAGGCATTGTGGCCGTGCGGGGCGATGAAGGACTGGAACTTGCAAGGACGTTCCGGCCGATGGGCATTTTACTGGATATTCAGTTGCCGGTTCTCAGCGGCTGGGAGGTGATGGACCAGTTGAAAAAGGATCCTGAAACACGCCACATTCCGGTACACATCATGTCGTCACACAGGATGAGAAATGAGAGCCTGCAAAAAGGCGCTGTTGATTTCATCGACAAGCCGGTGGCGATCGAAAAAATGGACGAGATTTTCCGGAAAATCGAGTATGTGATCAGTAAGAAGTCCAAAAAAGTGCTCATCGTAGAAGACAACTCTATGCACGCGAAGGCATTGGCCTACTACCTGGGTACATTCGATATTCATTCGGAGCTGAAAAGCGATATCAACGAGGGCATCAGCGCGCTATCCAATAACGAGGTAGACTGCGTGATCCTGGACATGGGCATCCCCGACAAAAAGGCATATGATATGCTTGAAGAGGCGAAGAAGAATCCGGGCTTTGAACATGTGCCCATTATTATTTTCACCGGAAAGAGCCTTTCGATGACCGAAGAATTGCGGATCAAGCAATACGCGGATTCGATCATCGTAAAAACCGCACACTCCTACCAGCGCATGCTCGACGAGGTGTCGCTATTCCTGCATGTTGTGGAAGAAAACAAGAAAAATACAAAGCCGGGAACCGAGGCACGCAAACTGGGAGGACTGGGCGAAATATTGAACAACAAAACCGTACTGATAGCCGACGACGATGTACGGAACATCTTTTCGCTTTCAAAGTCTTTGGAAAACTACAAGATGAATGTACTTACGGCCCTGGACGGCAAGGAGGCACTTCAGAAGCTACAAGAAAACCCGGAAGTTGACGTAGTGCTGCTTGACATGATGATGCCTCAAATGGACGGCTACGAAACCGCTAAGCGCATCCGCGAGAATCCGCAATGGCGTAACCTTCCCGTGATTGCCGTTACCGCGAAAGCGATGACGGGCGATCGGGAGAAATGCATTAATGCAGGCGCTTCTGACTATATTACCAAACCCGTGGATATCGACCAGCTGATGTCGCTGCTGCGCGTGTGGCTTTACGAAAAATCCTGACCCTCGCAATGGAAAAGAAAAAGATCATGATCGTGGACGACGATGCCCGGAATATATTCGCGCTCAAAGCGACCCTGAAATCGAAGGGCTTTGATTGCATTTCCTGTTCGGCCGCTACGGACGCCCTCGATATCCTGCGGAGCGATGAGCCTGTGGACGCGGTGCTGATAGACATGATGATGCCTGAAATGGACGGCTATGAGGCCATACCGCTCATTAAAGACTTGGATAACAGGCAAATGGTGCCGGTCATCGCCGTCACTGCACAGGCCATGGTGGGTGACCGCGAGAAGTGTCTCAACGCCGGAGCCAATGATTATATCTCCAAACCGATCGACGTCGACAAGCTTTTGAGGATACTTAGTAATATCTGATTCCATGATTGACGAGGAAGACATCGATCTTTTGCTGAACGACCTGTTCGATCTTTACGGATACGATTTCACGCGGTATTCGAGAGCATCGCTTAAAAGACGGATCGTCCGGCTATGCTCGCTCGACAAATTCCCCAGCTTTGCCGAGCTTCGTTACCGTGTGCGCAGCGATCCGCAATACCTCAAACGCTTTGTGGAGGAGGTTACCGTGAATGTTACCGAAATGTTCCGTGACCCGGCATTTTACAAGTCGGTGCGCGAGGAAGTACTTCCCGTGCTGGGCACCAAGCCGTTTATTCGAATCTGGCACGCTGGCTGCTCTACGGGCGAGGAGGTGTATTCGATGGCTATCCTGCTCAAAGAGGCCAACCTGCTGCGGCGGTCGCTGCTGTATGCCACCGACCTGAACCCGAGTGTACTGGAAAAAGTGAGAAAAGGCATATTTCCCCTCGCATTGATGAAGCAGTACTCTGAAAGCTACATTGCCTCCGGGGGAACGCACGATTTTTCAAGCTACTACACCGCCCAGTACGGCCAGGCCAAATTCGATAATGAGCTTTCCGAAAAGATCATTATTTCGACCCATAACCTGGTGTCCGACAGCTCGTTCAATGAATTCGACCTGATCCTGTGCCGGAACGTTTTGATCTACTTTGATAAGGACTTGCAGGATCGCGTATTAAACCTTTTCGACGCAAGCCTCGGAACTTTGGGTTACCTTGCATTGGGAACCAAAGAAACATTGAAATTCTCGGCCGTACATAACAAGTTCAAGCAGCTGAACCGGGAAAAAATATGGAAGAAAATCATGTAGATCATACCTGTGAATTTCTGATGATCGGAGGTTCGGCCGGGAGCCTGGAAGTGCTATTCCGGCTGCTGCCACTATTGCGCCCTGATCTGCCGTTTCCTGTGGCGTTGGTGTTGCACCGGCGCAATTCCAGTGATTCGTCGCTGGCTGAACTGCTGGGCTCCAAGACGCTGAACCCAACCCAGGAAGTAGAGGACAAAGAGCCCATTACCCCAGGAACGATTTACCTGGCGCCCGCCGACTACCATTTGCTGATCGAACAAGACCGGACTTTTTCATTGGATTATTCTGAAAAAATCAATTTCAGCCGCCCCAGCATCGATGTGAGCTTCGAATCGGCGGCGGAGATTTATGGGCCGGGACTGGTGGGGATACTGCTTTCAGGGGCTAACGAAGATGGGACTGGCGGCCTTATGGCTGTGAAACGCGCCGGCGGCAGGGCGGTAGTTCAAAATCCGGACACTGCTCAAATGCCCTTCATGCCACACTACGCGCTCACCCACCTTGCCATCGACCACGTCTTCGACACCATACAAATGGCCGCTTTCATCAACTCATTGGTATGATTTTTATTAGCGATCGTTGATTTTTACCACAAAAGCGAGAACCAGTCTTTCTTTTTAAACCGGTAAATGAGGAGATTTGTAGAGCGTTTAAACAGTAAGATCATGGCAAAGCCCAGCAAAATATACAGCGTTTTATTTAACAAATGCCCCCAATGTGGCGAGGGTGACTTTTTCATTACCAAAAGCGCCTATAACCTGAGGAACTTCGACAAAATGAACCGCCGCTGCCCTAATTGTGGTGCCGATTTCGTCCCGGAGCCTGGCTTTTATCAGGGTGCACTGTACATCAGCTACGCATTTTATGTAGCATTCATGGTGATTTACTTCCTGATTTTCGTCAATTTCTTCCGGCAATACCTCGATTACTTCCTGGCCAGCATTATCCCGATCCTGGTTATTCTCACGCCGCTGTTTTACCGCATGGCGCGCCGGAGCTGGCTTGCATTGTTCATCAAGCCGGTTTCCACCAAGGAACACGCATAGGGCATTTACGCAGCCGGGCTCTTCCGGAAATCTTCCGGTGTCATGCCGGTTTCTTTCCGGAAGAACTTGGTAAAGTACGAATTATCGTTAAAATTCAGTTTGTAGGCGATTTCCGAAACGGTCAGGTCTAGGTTGATCAGCAGCCTTTTCGCTTCCAACACGATCCGGCTGCGGATTACCTCGCCGGCCTGGATACCCAGATGTTCCTTGCACAAGGCATTCAGGTGATTGGGCGTCACGTTAAGCATCTCCGCATATTGCCCCGGCAACCTCAGCCGGTCATAATTCTTGTCGATCAGACGGATGAAATTACGTACAGTCGCATTTTTCCCTTTTGCAGCACTTTTTTTCCGGTCCACCGAATCGCTCTGCTCGATCAGCAGGAATATTTGCAGCAGTAACACCCGCACCATATCGTCGCGCCACATGGTAGCACGGGCATTCTGATCGAGCAATTCTTCAAACAATCCGCAAATGCGCGCCCGGATTACCTCCGAGAGCATCAGCACGTTATTACTGCTATCCTGATCGAGGAAGGAAAACGAATCAAGGTATTCGGGTTGCAGTAAAAAGGATTTAAAAAAGGAATCCGAAAAATTTACGACGTAACCTTGCATCCCTTCTCCAAAATCCCAGGTATGCACCTGCCCGGGTATCATGAAATATATCTGATAAGGAGCAGCCTGAAAATGATGAAAATCGATCGTATGCCGACCGCTGCCTTCGGTGAAAAGTACCAGGTGGTAAAAACTGTGTCGGTGGGGAAAAACGAGGCTTTGGTGTTCGTGAACATAATCCGAAAACCTGGCGATCATAATGTGGTCTTCGCGGTATTCTGAAAGCGGACCGATATCAAGCCTTGGAAAGGAACCATGCATGGCATTGCGTAATTGGGTAAGGCGGCAAGTTAATGCTTATTCATGATTTGACACCTGTTCTGTATCTTGCGGATGTTTCCCAAACCCTTCTTCCCCCATGTGGAGAGCGATTGCTTTGTCTTTTGCGCTGTTGCTGCTGGCTGCTGCTTCCCGGCAGGAAACGATTGGTGTGCAAAACTGCACGGATAACTTCCGTAAAGACGCCAAAGCATTCTCCCGGAGCATGACACAGCTATGCGCTGCGGTGCAACAAATTGATCCTGCCGATTCCCAAAGCATCGAGCACGCCAAAGGAAAGCTGAAGAGTGCGCGACTGGCCTACAAACGCATCGCCTTTTTTCTGGACTATTTCTTTTTTACCTCTTCACGCATTTACAACCGTCCCCCGAAAAACGAAATCGAAGAACCACACCTGGAATACGCCGCTCCCACCGGGCTGCAATACATAGAGGCGCTTCTTTTCGAAAATCCGGAAAAGCATCAGGAGGAAATAGTACGACAATGCCGGTTTCTCCATACTGCGGCGGAAGATTTGCCTGCGTTGCTCTACAACTTTAAAGCAACCGACGCTCAGATCCTGGAAAGCGTCCGCATTGAGCTGGTCAGGGTGATGACGCTCAGCATTACCGGCTTCGACGCGCCTTTGCTCAAAAGCGGACTTCAGGAGGCGTTCGTTTCCCTTCAAACGATAGATGCCGTGTTGAAACCCTACATGACCCATTCGGATAGTGACACCGTGCGAAAACTGCTGGCATCCTGTGAGGCCTCGCTCTATAAAAGCGACAGCTTTGACAATTTTGACCGGCTCAGTTTCCTGACCCGACATGCATTGCCATTGCAGGAAAGCCTGGGCCAGATGATCCGCGAAATGGGTTTGGAGGTTAACCAAAAGGGCATTCTAAACTATAATGCAAAAAACATTTTCAGCCCGGACGCGTTTGCTAAATCCGCTTTTGACGGTATTGAAAATCCGCAGGCGGCGCTGAACAAACTGGGCGAAAAACTCTTCTTCGAAACACGGCTGTCGTCCGACGGCAGCCGCAGCTGCGCCTCATGCCACAACCCGGCGTTGTATTTTACGGACGGGCTTCCCAAGAGCATAGGCGTTCACCCCGGCCAGCTGACAAGGCGCAATGCGCCGACGCTATTGTACAGCACATTTCAACACGCTCAGTTCTGGGACGGACGTGCCGGAACACTGGAAGAGCAAATTCGCCTCGTTATCCGGGACAGCGTGGAAATGAACGGACAACCGGCTGAGGTTATCCGGAAATTGGTAAAAGAGCGGCAGTACCGCCGCCTGCTGCGAAGAGCATTTCCCCGCCGCAAGGTGCTTGATGACACCATCATCTATAAGGCTATTGCTTCGTATGTACGCACGTTGCAGCCTTTCAGCTCCGATTTTGACAAATATATGGCAGGAGATAAAACCGCACTCACAGAGCGTCAGGTGAATGGCTTCAACCTTTTTATGGGCAAGGGCCAATGCGGCACCTGCCATTTCGTGCCGCTGTTCAACGGGCTTGTACCGCCTGCTTACGCGCTCACGGAATTTGAAATACTGGGTACGACCGCGGGCGGAGATTTGCTGAAACCGAGAGCTGACCCGGACCAGGGCCGCTTCGAAACCCGCCCTACCCCCTATTACCGGGGCGCATTCAAAACCCCTACCGTCCGCAATGCCGCCGTAAGTGCGCCCTATATGCACAACGGCGCATTCGCAAACCTGGAAACGGTGATGGAATTTTACGATAAGGGCGGCGGCTCGGGGCTGGGCCTTGACATACCCTATCAAACGTTGCCCGCAGCGCCGCTCAATCTTTCCGATGAGGAAAAAAACGATATTATTGGCTTTTTACAATCGCTCACCGATCGCCTATGAAACCATATTTACTCGCTCTCCTGCTATTAATTTCGCTGATCACGGCCCACGGCCAGGCTACACTCCTGCGCGGCCCTTACCTGCAAGTGGTGACCCCCACCAGCATCGTGATCCGATGGCGAACCGATAAGCCCACCGACTCATTCGTAAAAATAGGAGGCACAGCTCAAACACTCAACCAGACATTCAGCGACAACGCGGCTACTACCGACCACGAGTTGAAGATCACAGGGTTGCAGCCTGAAACGCGCTACTATTACTCGATCGGCTCTCAATCCACGGTGTTGCAATCGGGAGACCATAATTATTTCCAGACTGCGGCCGTAGCAGGCAAGGCGGGAAAATACCGTTTCGGAGTATTGGGCGACTGCGGCACCAATTCGGTCATACAGGATGATGTGCGGGCAAGGATGATGGAATACCTCGGGAATGATTATATGAATGCATGGCTGCTGCTTGGCGACAATGCCTATTCGTTTGGTCGGGATGCCGAATACCAGTCTAACTTTTTCAACCGCTACAAGGACAATCTGCTCAAACAATACCCCTTGTTTCCTGCGCCTGGAAACCATGACTACGATAACGACAACCCGGCACGCCAGGACGACCATAAAGTTCCCTATTACGATGTGTTCACCATGTCTGCCCAAGGGGAGGCCGGCGGTGAACCTTCCGGAACGGAAGCTTTTTACTCGTTCGACTACGGTAATGTGCATTTCCTTTCACTGGATTCCTATGGCAGGGAAGATAACGCAACCCGCCTCTATGACACGCTCGGAAGGCAAGTACAGTGGATCAAAAAGGATCTGGCCGCCAATAAAAATAAGGATTGGGTGATCGCTTACTGGCACCACCCGCCGTACTCAAAAGGTTCGCGCGAGTCGGATGGCGATCCTGAAATGACGGCGATCCGGCAGAATTTCATTCGTATTCTCGAACGGCTGGGTGTGGATCTGATCATTTGTGGTCACAGCCACGTCTACGAGCGCTCGCGCATGATGGCCGGGCATTACGGGTATGCCAACACCTTTGATCCTGCAAAGCATGTTATCGACGGTTCGTCGGCACGGTACGATGGTTCGGAAAATTCCTGCCCTTACATCAAAAACACACCGCAAACCCGCGGGACCGTATACGTGGTAGCCGGGTCGGGTGGCCAGCTGGGTAGTACCAAACCGGATTTTCCACACAAAGCCATGTACCATTCCGACGCCCAGCATGGAGGCGGGGTTATGCTGGAAGTGGAGGGTAACCGGCTCGACTTGAAATGGATCGCAGCGGACGGCGTCATCCGCGACAAGTTTACGATGGAAAAAGGCGTAAGCAAGGAAACGACACTTGAAATAGCGCGTGATCAGTCCGTGGAACTGAAA
Source organism: Dyadobacter sp. 50-39 (assembly GCA_001898145.1). Lineage (GTDB taxonomy): Bacteria > Bacteroidota > Bacteroidia > Cytophagales > Spirosomataceae > Dyadobacter. Next base: position 478,741 of record MKSR01000047.1, on the reverse strand, counting down.
GCGTCGTTTGTAGGCGATTACATATGGAACAATGGCTCGAAAACAAGGACAATCACGGTGAAGCCAGCCGAAAGCACTGACTACACCGTTAAAGACGCGCAAAACTGTATACAGGATATTTTTCGTGTAACAGTACCTGCCCCTAAACCTGACCCGGCGAAAGTCACCAGCTTCTCGGCCGACTGGGATGCTGCCCGCGTGGTGCTGGTCAAATGGACAAGTGAAACAGAAACCGAGCTTTCACACTATCTCGTTGAACGCTCGGATGACGCGAAAAATTTCGCCGAAATCGCCAGGGTAGCAGGGGGTCCCAACTCCCAGGTGGTACGGGCATATTCATTCAGCGATACACAGGTCCAGCCGTCGCCGGTTGCCCAAACCTTCTATTACCGTCTCGTGGCTGTCGCGCTGGACGGCCGGAAGGTTTACTCGCCTGTAAAATCGGTGGTGATCAAGGAGCTCATCCTGGGATCAGAGCCGGACATTTCGCTTTTGATCGAGATCATTCCCAACCCCTCCCCGGCAAGCCAGATGCAGATCCGGATAGCCGGGCAAACAACGCAAATCGCCGAGCTGACACTCACCGACGTTTCGGGCAGGATACTCGATTCCCGGAAGATGACGATCAGCCCGGTTGCGGCTCCTTTTCTGCCCGGCCAGCTGATAACCGGCATTTATTTTCTGAAAGTGAGCATCAATGGCCGTAGTACGGTCAAGAAACTGGCCATCCAATGAGACTCATTTTTTGATAAACCTGCCCGTATGCACCATGCCGTCCGAATAGAAAACCTTGGCAATATACGATCCGGCTGGCAGCTGGCTCGTGTCGATCGTGGTTGGCTCCGGGAACTTTGCCGAAGCCAGCGACTTGATTTTCACACATTGACCGGCCGCATTGTACACGGTAACTTCCCGGATAGCCCCACTCGCATTGCGGATCATAAGGCTGGCAGCAACCGGATTAGGATAAATTTCAATCATCGGCAGGTCATCAAACCGCACGGATTGTATACTGCTGAATGCATAACTCCCCGGCCGGTTATCCGTCGCCTGATCGACCATTTTCAGCCGGTATAGATTGGTTCCGTTCTGGGGAGTTTCGTGGGTAAAAGCGTAGGTTCTGACCGCAGCACTTTCGCCGGCAGCAGCGACTTTACCTACGACCACCCAAGACTTACCGCCGCCATTGCTTTGTTGTATCTCAAAATAGTCGCTATTGCTTTCCTCGCTGGTCGACCATTGCAGCAGCGCGGTCCGCCCTTCTTTCTTTGCCGCAAAAGAGACCAGGGTGACCGGTAGCTGAATACACGCCAAATCCACCATTTCGCGCGTCTCACAATCGCCCAGGTTGTTCTCGATCAGGACTTCTTCTTCGGTTTTAGTTTTCAATATCGCGCAGAACCTGGTGCTGGCACAGGTTTCCAGTGCCGCATTGTCGACTATGGTGATTGTTCCGCCTATCGCGTCGAGACTGCTTAAACCGTTCAGGCTTGTCAGCAGCGAATCCCCGGCTATCAGGAGCCCGCTGCCGATACTCTGCAATGCAGACAGGCCATTAAGATTCGCCAGGCTGTCGTTGTAAGTGATTGACAGCGAATCCGTGATGGAGGTAATGTTATCCAGACCAGCCAGTGATTTAAGGCTCAAATTTGCTTCGATAAACAGCCTGCTAACCGTGGTCAGTCCGTTTAATCCCTGCAAATCGGGCAACAATAGATTTGCCGCTATCGCCAGCGAACCAAACTCGCCGAGAGATTGCAGGTTGCTCAGTCCTGAAAGGCTCGTCAGTGAAAAATTATAGATCAATATAAGGTCGCCATCGATCGCTGTGAGCGAGGATAAGGCATCCAGGTTTTGCAGTGAGAAGTTCAGGGCAATCTGTACACCCATTCCCCCTACAGAAGTAAGCCCGTTCAGCCCATCTAGGTTTTCCAACGCAGGATTGAGCGTGATTACCATTTCATTTCCGAAGGACGGCACGTTTTGCAAACCATCCAGGGTTTTGAGCGATGAGTTGGCATACAAATAAAAGCCGCCACCCACCGAAGAAAGGTTGCCTAATGCCGAAATGCTGGTCAAACTGTCGCTATCCCCAATGGTGAGGCTCCCGCCAATGGATGTCAGCTGGTCGAGCCCGCCGAGGTTTTGCAGAAACAGGTTATATTCCAGAAAAAGCTCGCCGCCGATCGAAGTCAATTGGTTGATGCCTTGCAGGTTCAATAGACTATCATTGAAATCCAGAAACGCATTCCCTCCTACTGCCGTCAGTCCGTTGAGTCCGGTGAGATCTTTAATAGAATAATTATTCGTGATTTCAAGATCGCCGTTGAGCTGTTGAATACTTTCCAGCCCTGTCAGCGAAGCAAGATTGGTATTAAAGCCGATCCGCAGGGAATTATCGACCGAAACAACCGAGAGATCGCTGATCGAGGTGAGCGAATCGGTTGTGCCGATTACCAGAGAACCGCCTACCGAAGTGATATTTTTCACGCCGGCAAGGTTTCTGAGCGCCAGGTTACCGTCGATGATCAGGTCGCCGGGGACTGCAATGAGGCCTTCAAGACCGGCAAGGCTTTCCAGGGCCGGGTTATGGTATATCTGAACTACCGAGCCAACCGAAGTAATGGTGAGCTCTCCAATCGATTTCAAAGAATCGCTCTGGGAAATCACCAGTGAGTCGGCCACGGATGCGATGTTTTTGATCCCTGCAAGATCTTTCAGTACCGCGTTGGTGTCGATCACCAGACTACCGTTTACCGCCGTGAGCCCTTCGAATCCGGCCAGGCTTTCCAGTGACGTATTACTATATATTTTGACCGAAGCACCCACAGAAGTAATGCCTCCAAGGCCGGTAAGCGTCGTCAGCATCGGATTATTGCGGATGGTGATACTTCCACCTACGCTTGCAAGCGCGGACAGCGACCCAAGATCTACAATATCAGCACCTTCCACCACCAGATTACCAGGCAGGTTAACGCAGCCGGGGTTATTGGAAACGAAGTTATCCAGTGTCGCCTGATCGGTGATCAGAAGGTCGGTGGGACATTGCGCGAGCGCAGAAAGCGGCAGCAGCGCTACCAGCAAAAAGTAGAGTTTTTTCACGGAAAGGAAGGGTTTGTGTTTCCGAAAGATTTTCAGGCGATTATAGCTAAAAAGCTTTGGATCACAAACCCTTACGCGTAGTATTAGTTTTAATTTTATAGAAAATGGCCGCAGCGGAATTTCGAGGTCAGCAGCACAAGGTGGGAGCGCTTTTTCCAGACGCTATTTGTTATGTCTTAAAATTACATCCTTGACGCCCTCGCACAGATTTTTGACACGGTGGTAGGAATCACGGCTATTCTCTTCCTTATCCAGGTAAATCATCACTTCACCCGGCGACGACTCGATCGTGAGTCTGGTTTGATCAGGCAACACTGTGACGATCTTCGAGTCACGCTCCGGATCGATCCGAATAGGCGAAATGTGTTCGTTCAGAAACCCACTGACATCCGGCGACAGGTTTTCGTCGAAATGGGCTTTAAACCGGTAGTAGTCATCCGCATCCTTTACGGCAACGTTTACATCGCCATTGTTACACGAAATGAGCATTGCAACAACCGCGATCTGGAAAAGTAATAACGATTTAATTTTCATAGCTAGAATTGTTTTACAAGGTACTATGCAATATACAGTACCAGTATAAGAACTCCAACACGCATGTGATGAGCGGTCGCTTGCTTTATCGATACAGGCTGAGTAGTGCACTCATACGTGCTTTTTCAATGCGATCGTAAAAGTACTGCCAGTTCCGAGTTCGCTTTGCACAGTGAGCGTTCCGTCCTGTGCCTCGATAAATTCACGGCTGATCGCAAGGCCCAGCCCGGTACCTTCTTTGGCGGAGCCGGGCACACGGAAGTAGCGGTCGAAGATTTTGTCCTTGTATTCCGCTGAAATGCCCTGCCCGCTATCTGCAACCGCTATATAGACAGCCGCTGCATCCTCGTGAAGGGCAATACGGACGGTGGAATGGTCGTCGGAATAGCGGACGGCATTGGAAACCAGGTTGGTAAGCACCCACGCGGTCTTTTCCGAGTCAACCAGCACGTCCGACCGCACGCCGTTGTCTTCTACCACAACATTGATATTGCGGCTTTCAGCCTGGGATTCGATCGCTGCCATCGCATACCGTACAATTTCCTCAGGTGTCGTTGCAGCTATGTTCAGTTGTATTTTACCGCTTTCTACCTGTGTAATATTGAGCAGTTCGCTGGTGATCTTCAAAAGCCGGTCGGCATCTTGCCGGATACTCTCAAAAAGGCTGCGCTGTTCCTCATTGGTATTGCCAATCCGTTCGTCACCGAGCAGATCAAGGGTGATTTTGATAGACGCAATAGGCGTCTTGAATTCATGTGAGACATTGGCGATGAAATTGGTTTTAGCAATGTCCAGTTCCTCCACCCGCTTCTTCTCGATCATTAATTTGGCCAGATTACTGTTGTCATATTCTTCCAGCTTCCCTGCCATGATGTTGAACGAGCTTGCAAGCTCTCCAAATTCATCTCGGCTACCAAAATGTACGCGTTCCTTGTAGTTCTGGTTAGCGATCTGGCGGATACTCCGGGTCAGCTCACGGATCGGATTGGCAATATTTCCCGGCAGGTTTACAAACAGGGTGAACGCAATGATAAAGCACAGCGTGCCGGTAATTCCGATCCACACCATCGAGCTCTTGGCCGTCTGACCGGCAATGTGACTCTTCCGGTTAATCGCTGCAAGGTTAATGCGCATAATTTCAAGCACATTCACGCGGATGAGAGCCGCTGCCTCCTTGTCTCGGACATTTAATTTCAGCCGCCCGAAATGTTTGGTCAATTGCATTGTGAGGTCCTTCTCACCTTCCTCGGTGATATTTCCCTGCTGCGCTTCCAGGTTCCTTTTAAATACATCCAATGCACCCGCGTGCACTTCCAGCTCGTCGAGTGCTGCAAGCATCTGGCGTGTATATTCTAAGGAATTGTGATTGGCGATAACGATGTTCCGCGAATCTGCCGAGAGCAGGCTCACCTGCCGGATCCCCACCACCGCCAACACCGTAATCATGGCGAAAAGCAGGCCGATACCGAGCCTTAGTTTGGTTTTGATCTTCATTTCAATGCTTAGAGCTTGTACTCGTCGATCTTGCGGTAGAGGGTGGCAATGCCTATTTCCAACAGCCGCGCAGCTTCTGCTTTGTTGCCGTTGGTATAATTCAGTACTTTCTGCAAGTGCAGCTTTTCAGCACTGTCCAGGGAAAATGCAGACAGATTTTTACCCCCTTGCGGCCTGGGATGCTGCATTTCGAACGGAAGACTCTCAACGTTCAGGACTGGACCGTCGGTGAGGATCACGCTTCTCTCGATGACGTTCTTGAGCTCACGGATGTTACCGTGCCATGGATTCGTTTCCAATGCGGCGACGAACTCCGGCGCTAATGCGATGATTTTTTTGTTGGTTTTCAAAGCAAACTGTGCGGCGAAACTCTTGGCGAGCGGTCCGATATCGGCCACACGCTCCCGTAATGCCGGTAATGTAATCTGGAAAACCGAAAGCCTGTAAAACAGATCGCTCCGGAACTCGCCTGCTTCGATCTGTTTAGGTAAATCCCTGTGCGTAGCGGCGATCACGCGCACATTGACTTTTGTCGGATGTGTTTCCCCTATTTTGATAAATTCACCCGATTCGAGCACCCGCAGCAGTTTCGCCTGCAATTCAGGCGCAAGCTCTCCGATTTCATCCAGGAAAATAGTCCCGTTATTTGCCTCTTCGAAAAGCCCCTTTTTATCGCGCACCGCACCGGTAAAAGCTCCTGCCTTATGACCGAACATCTCACTTTCGAGCAGCTCTTTCCCGAAGGCCGAGCAGTTGACTGCTACAAAAGACTTTTTGGCCCTGTTACTTGCCTGGTGAATGGATTGCGCAAACACTTCCTTCCCTGTGCCTGTTTCTCCCAGCAGAAGAACCGTCGTATCAGTCGGCGCAACACGGCGCGCCAGGTCAATACAGGCTAGCAGGTTTCTGGATTTGCCGATGATCACATCAAAAGACCGCCTTTCGCCCAATTGTTTTTCCAAGCTGATAACCCGGCGGTTTAGTTCGCTCTTCTCAAGTGCCTTGTAAAGCAGCGGAATAATCCTGTTGTTGTCGTCGCCTTTGGTGATATAGTCAAATGCTCCGTTCTTGATCGCCTGCACGCCATCTGCGATATTGCCATAGGCGGTGAGCAAGATCACTTCCGGAAGCGGATACTTTTCTTTCAGTTCCTTCGAAAACGCTACGCCATTACCATCCGGCAATTTTACGTCGCACAGCACCACATCAACATCGGCCTGGTCCAGCTTTTTCCACGCGCTTTTAATATCGCCCGCCTCGATTACCTCAAAGCCTTCCAGCTTGATTACCCGGCCCATCAAGCCACGGAGCTTTTCCTCGTCGTCGACGATCAGTATTTTTTTCATTCTCAGTGATACTGGTTGGGATGCAGGCAATACGACCAGTAGTCGTACATCACCTTGAGCCGCGCTTTAAATTCGTCGAAGCTGTTTTCTTTTTTAAAAAAACCCTGAATTGTCGTTTGGTAGGCTGTCTGGATCACCAGGGGATTGTCGGCGGTGCTCAGAAATACGAACGGGATTGATTTTTGCCGCAGGTACTCGTTCCGCTCGATTCGCTCGCGCAACTCCAAGCCATTCATCACCGGCATGTTGATATCGCAAACGATCAAAAATGGCTGCTCACGTGTGGTTTCCAGGTAAAGCAGCGCTTCGACACCATTGTTGAAAAATAATAGCTCGTTGGGTATGTCAAGCTCCTCAACGACACTCTTGATTAAAAACTGATCATCCGCGTCGTCCTCGATCGAAATAATGGGTCCTCTGATTGACATTGCCCGGGCAGAATTAATGACTGAAATCCGGTTGCAAATAACGTAATAAATGCTCCCAATACCAATCTCCCGCGTAAGCCCCAAAATCCGTATTGCGTAGTTTTCGATCCGTTCGGCGTAGGCGGAGCATGCTAACCTGCCCGTACTTTTGCATCAGAATCACAATCAGCCATGAAAACAAATCCAGTCATGAAAAAGCAATTTCTAACACTGTTAACACTTGCCACACTTTTTACAGCCAGTTGCACCGACCACGACGAACCGACCAGCGCAACGAGCTATCGCCTGGACGAGACTTCCATAGCACAATGGAAAGGCTACCTCAAAACGGGCTACTTTAACGAGGGCTCGATCGGCGTGGAAAGCAACAGTCTGCTTGTCGAGGATGGAAAAGTAAAAAGCGGGTCATTCACGCTCCCGCTTTCCTCGATCGTCAACTTCAACCTTCCGACCGATGAGTTGAAGCACCAGTTGGTGCATCACCTGCAAAGCGCCGATTTTTTCAATATGGCGCTCCACCCAAACGTGGCGTTCGAAATCATGAGCGTTTCGCCGTACTCAGGCAGTGCGCCAGGCGTTATTTCGGGTGCAAATTTTGAGGTGACAGGCCATTTAACGCTGTTAGGAAAAAGCAATCCGGTCACATTTCCGGCCCGTATCAGTTTGAATGGCGATTCATTCACTTTGGAGGCACTTGCCACATTCGACCGCACATTGTGGGGAATGAATTATGCCACAGAGCCCGGCCTGCCGGACGATGCCTCCATCAAGCCGGGTATCGATGTGCACCTCAAACTCGCGGGCAAGAAAATGTAATAACAGAAAGTGGCCTAAAACACAGGCAGGTTGAATGCAACGGTGCCCATTGATCGCAATCCGTGCATTCAACCTCTTTAATTTTACAAAAACATCCCTCCCGACACTTCGATCCGCTGACCGGTGATCCAGCGCGCATCTTCTGAACATAGGAATGCTACCACGCCGCCAATGTCATCCGGCTCACCAACGCGGCCCAGCGCGGTAATGCTGCTGATGAATTCTGTCATGCCTGGATGGCTGTCGAACGAGGCGCTGTTAAAGTCAGTGTAGATCGCACCGGGAGCCAGTGCATTCACCGTGATACCACGACCACCGAGTTCCTTCGCCATATAGCGTGTTAACGTGTCGATGGCACCCTTCATCGACGCATAAGCGGCGTATCCGGGCGTAGAGAAGCGGGCAAGGCCGGTCGAAAGGTTCACGATGCGCCCACCGCCGGCAAGCAGGGGCAATGCTTTTTGAGAAAGGAAATACACGCCCTTGAAATGCACATTCAGCAAATCGTCAAAGTCATCCTCGCTGGTTTCAGCGAACGCTGATGGGCGGCTAATGCCTGCATTGTTGATGAGAAAGTCAAAAGTAGTGCGGTTCCATTTATCTTTTAGTATCCCGGAAAGCTTCGTAAAAAAACCGTCGAAGGACTTTACAAGCGCGGTATCGAGTTGGATGGCGACCGCCTTTTGGCCCAAAGCTTCTATGGCCGCAACCACCTCGTTCGCTTCCTGCTCTCTACTGCGGTAAACGACAATCACGTCATTCCCTTTTTCTGCCAGGCGCAGCGCCATATTTTTTCCCAAACCCCGGCTGCCACCGGTAACCAATGCTATTTTACTTGCTGATTCCATCTTTTTTGCTGTTTAAAATTGATGGAACAAAGATACCGGGCGTGTTGCCCCCGAATTTGCGGGTATCAAATCAAAACTTACGAAATTCAAATCTACGACCTGAAAGCGCGAGGGCTAAGCGCTGTATGCTTCTTGAAAACGTTATTGAAATGTGAAGGTTCCTCAAAGCCCAGACTGTATGCAATCTCTGCAACATTCCAGTCAGTATGCTTCAAGAGTATTTTGGATTCCTTGATAATGCGGTCGGTAATCAGTTCGGTGGTGGTCTTACCGGTAATTTCCTTCAAAACTTTGTTGAGATAGTTGACGTGAATCGAGAGCTGATCGGCGTAGTCTTTCGCGGAGCGCAGACCAAGCTTCTGGTGCGGCGGCTCCACCGGAAACTGGCGTTCAAGCAGCTCGATGAAAAGCGATGAAACGCGCTTGTAGGCATTGGTTTCGGTGAATAGTGATGTAGCAGGCTGCAATTTCTGGCCGAAATGGATAAGCTCGATCACATAATTGCGCAGCAGATCATATTTAAATGCATAGTCAGACTCGATTTCCCGGAACATCTTGCCGAAAATGTACTTAATGTCATGGAGCTGCTCATCATTCAGGAAAAAGACCGGATTTCCACCCGGCTTATACACGGGCAGTTCCCGCAGACGAACGCCGCTATTGTCCTGCGTGAGAAAATCTTCTGAGAAAATACAAAAGAAGCCGGACTGGTTTTCATCCAGCGGCACATAGTTATACGGGATCAGCGGCGTGGCAAAAAGCAATGCATTGTGCTCAATATTAATCACTTTGTCCGCGTACTCCGCCCTGTTGCGGCCCATAATCAGGCTTATTTTGTAGTAAGCCCTCCGATTATAGGGCATCACGCGGTTTTTGGCAGCTACACGGTAAAGCTCGTCCGTCCTGAAAATATTAAAATGCCCAACCTCCTTTTGAACAGGCTCTGGAATCAGCATCGAAATGTCCTTGTAAAACTGCTCAATCGTTGCGACCTTCTTCATAGGGCAAAGTTACGAAAATCAATACTCTACAAACACTTCGTCGGCATAACACCACAACCATTGCTCTCCGGGCTCTGCGGAAGAAGCAACCGGGTGGCCGGTGTGATGGAAGTGCCTGGTCATGTGCTTGGCAGGCGAGCTATCACAGCAGAGTGTGGCGCCACAGGTCTGGCAGGTGCGCAAATGCACCCAACGGCCATCGACTTTCACGCATTCTTCGCAAACCAGTTCATTGGCCACTTTAATCTGCTGAATAGCTTCGATATGATTACAAATCTCTCCCATTTTTAAACTTCGCTTAAATATTGGTGAACAAAACTGATCGACATCGACCCTTCTCCCACGGCGGACGTCACCCGGTTCATTGCGCCCGCACGCACATCGCCTGCGGCGAAGATCCCGGGCGAGCTCGTTTCAAGCAGGTATGGGTCGCGGTCAGCCTTCCAGATTTCCTTGAAGTTGTCATAATTCTTCATTTCCCGCCCGGTCTCGATGAAACCCTTCTTATTCTTGATGATTTCCAGCCCTACCCACTCGGTGTATGGTTTGGCGCCAATGAAAATGAACAATGCGTCGGCAGGAACCATCCGCTCCTGATTCGTATTCAAATCGATCAGTTTCAGATTTTCGAGGTGCCCGTCCCCTTGCGCTTCGACGATTTCGGTACAGCCTAAAACGGCGATGTTCTCCGTTCCGGCGATCTGGTCGATCAGGTAGGATGACATTGAGGAGGTCAGGTCGTTTTTTCGGACGAGAATATTCACATTTCGAGCAAACTTGGAAAGATACATCGCAGCTTGGCCGGCAGAATTGCCACCACCTAACACATACACGTCCTTATTTCCACAAGAACTGGCTTCGGTACTGGCTGCGCCGTAGTAAATGCCCTTACCGGTAAAATCTTCAATTCCCTTCGTTTCCAGCTTCCGGTAATCCACGCCGGTGGTAATCACTACCGCCTTGGCATTTACCTCGTTCCCGTCGCCCAGTACAACGGTTTTGTACTTATCCTTTAACTTGATCTCTTTAACAAATTGCGGTGAGAGAAATTCGGTACCGAAGCGCGTCGCCTGGGTGATCGCTCGGCGGGTCAGTTCGGCGCCGCTCAAACCAGTCGGAAAGCCAAGGTAATTTTCGATCCTCGAACTTGTACCTGCCTGACCACCAGGTGCTTTACGCTCAATCAGCAAAGTACTCAAACCTTCCGAAGCGCCATACACAGAAGCGGCCAGCCCCGCCGGCCCTGCACCTATGATCACCACGTCGTAAATTTGCTGCTTCGTTTTGGGGTTCAGCCCGATGCGCCCTGCAATGTCAATCAACGAAGGTGTTTTCAACAGCGAGCCGTCTTCAAAGATCACGACGGGGAAATCGACCGGACAAAGGTTGTTATTCTGAGAAATCTGCCGGCCCGATTCGTTCGATTCTGCATCCAGCCAAAGGTAAGGCACCAGATTACCGGCAAGGAAGTCTTTGATTTCGTGCGCTTTCGGTGAGAATTGATAACCTATCACTTTAATGCCCTTGAAATCGGGGCGGTAGTTGCCTTGCCAGTCACGAAGAAGCTCGTCTATGGCCGGAAACAGCTTTTCTTCCGGCGGGTCCCAGGGCTTCATCAGGTAATAGTCGAGCTGCACGTCATTGATCGCCTTGATAGCCGCCTCCGTGTCGGAATAAGCGGTTAGCAGCACCCTTTTCGCAAATGGGAACATTTTCATCGCCTTTTGCAGAAAGTCCACGCCCTGCATTTCCGGCATCCGCTGGTCGGAGATGAACATAGCCACCTCGTCGCCCCGGTTCTGTAATTCTAGCAGGCTCTCCATCGCTTCGGCCACGGAGGTAGTGCTCAATATCCTGTATTTTTCGCGGTAGTGGGATTTCAGGTCGCGGCTGATTGCCCGAAGCACCTGTGGATCGTCGTCAATTGAAAATATGATGGGCAAAGCCATGAGAGCTTCTATTAAGAGTTGGTTGAGAATTAAAGTTATCCATTAAACGGGAAACATACTACAAACTCGGTTCGGCCCGGCTCCGAATGCAGGGTTACCGTTCCGTGATGCTGGCGCACGATCCGGTTCACCACGTCAAGTCCCAGGCCTGTGCCCTTCCCCACCGATTTGGTGGTAAAAAACGGATCAAAGATCCTGGAACGGATGTCGGCGGGCACGCCGGTACCGTTGTCACACACTGTAACCTTCACAAATTCCTTATCGCGTCGGGTAATGAGCGTTAGTTCCGCATCCGGCCGTCCTTCCAGCGCGTCGATCGCGTTGTCGATCAGGTTCGTCCACACCTGATTGAGCTCTCCTACCATTGCCTTGACCGGCGGCAGGGAGAAGTCGAAATATTCGGTCACTTTGATATTTCCCTTTTTCAGCTTGTAATTCAGCATAATGAGCGTGTTGCGGATGCCGACGTGGATATCCACGTACTCGCGCTCGCCACCGCGGTCCATATGCGTAAAGGTTTTTACCGAGCCCACCAGTTCGGCAATACGCTTGGACGCCTCCTGAATGTCTGCTACCATACGCTCGGTCGTCAGGCTGTTGTTGATCCAGGTCAGCACAGGTGAAAGGTCGGTGTGGTTAATCTTGGTTTTTAGCTCTTCCAGGTCGGCTTCCCCTATCCCAAACTCGACCAGGTTATCTGCAATGTCCTCGCAGCCGGCGATATGATTGATGTCGAGCCAGTCCAGGATCTCGTCCTCCTTTTCGGACCGTTTCATCATCGAAAGCACCGGGCGGTTGGTGTTGTTGAGCAAACTCACCATTTTGTCATTTAAAAGATCGATTTCCTCATGCGACAAATGAATGGAGAGCAATGACTTGAACGAATCGGGTTGCATCAGCAAATGCTCTTTGAGCGAAGCTGAACTGCGGACGATGGCCGCTGCGGGGTTATTCAGTTCATGCGCCAGTCCTGCCGAGAGCTTGCCTAAGGCCATCATCTTCTCATTTTGCTGTTCCAGCTCGGTAAACTCCCGCACGCGCGATGTCATTACCACCACCAGCGCCTGCGTGAGCTCGTAATGTGAAATGATCAGCTCCTTCAAAAGCTCCTTGGGAAAGGTCATCAATTGGCTCGCTTCGAGGCATACACCATAGGCAATGCCGATTTTCCCACGTGAAAAAGGTAGCAGGCCGGTGACCGTACCAGGCCCAAGCTGCGAAATAATGTGTTTGGTATTATTCTGGACCCTGTACAGCTCGATGCGGCCGGAAAAGATGACATGTGTACCCGAAAGCGGCTCGCCGGGCCGGGTCATCAGCTCCCCCTCCGGCAATTCGTAATGCTGGCTGCGGTCGATCATCCATTGCAGCTGATTTTCAGGCACATCCTTAAAAACCTCGATGGCAAGTAGATCCTGAACACTGATATCTCTCATGAGCGAACGCGGTGATGATGCTGGTTAATGGGCCAATTTCGACATAAACGCGGACTTTTTTGCGTGAACCTGTCAAATGGACAACGAAATCACGGCTTTATACGATCCCTCCTGTCACGATCCGCATGTAAATCTTATACTCGGGCAGCCCCCCGGTTACCTCTGCAAGGCTGACTTCTACCCAGTCGCGGTTACGGGGGTGCACGAAGGCGCCATTACATGCCGGAAAGAGTTGCCGCAGCCGCTCGAAGGATTCCGCCTCGAGATTAATCTCTTCATGACCGAGTTCGGTCGAGAGGTAGTAGCCTGTGCAGAGCCCCATGGAAGTCTCAAATTCTATTTTGACCATGCTGCCCACAATCTCTTGCTGCATAATGTCGAGCACCACTTCTTCACGAATGTCGTCGGCCGTGCCCAGGGTTTCCTCCTGGTCGCCGGCAATATCAATAATCGCCATTGGTTTCTGTTTTGTTTGGGTTGTTAAAATCAAAAACCATTCCCATTATCCTGCGGGCACCAGCTCCTTTCGTGCGGTATGATTATTGCTCTTAATCGCTCCACAACGAACTGAAAATGAAAGTGAAGCAAAAGATACACATTGGCACGTCGGGTTGGAGCTACAAACATTGGAAGAGCATTTTCTATCCAAATGAGGTTAAACCTGCGGAATACCTGACATTTTATGCCCGACATTTCCACGTTTCGGAGATCAACAATAGCTTCTATAAACTTCCCACCAGGGAAATAGTAGCCAAATGGACCGAAATGGTGCCGGATGACTTTGTTTTTTGTCCCAAAATGAGCCGGTACCTGAGCCATTTAAAGAAACTGCATGACCCGCAAGAACCATTGGAGCGTTTTTTCAACATTTTCGCGCCTTTCAGGCAACACCTTGGCCCGATATTGATCCAGCTTCCGGCCAACTCCCGCTTCAAAAGCGAAGTCGCAGAGGCATTTTACGAGGAAGCCGACCGGTATGAAGGCTACCGTTTCGCCCTTGAAGTGCGGCACCCGTCATGGTTTTCAGAGGAAAGCATTCATCTGATGAAAAGGCACAGCATTACGCTCGTCTTTTCGCAGGCCGACCGCTTCCCTTACCATGAAGAAATCACCGCCAAAGACATTTACCTGCGCTTCCACGGCCCAACAAGCCTGTACAGCTCTTCCTATTCCAACGACATCCTGGACGACTATGCCGAAAAATTCACCACCTGGGCCGAGGAAGGTCACGAGGTCTGGGTATTTTTCAACAACGACATAGGCGGCCATGCGCTGAATAATGCAAAACGGTTACAGGAACTGGTAAGCGTGAGGGAAGATGTAATGAGTGAATGATTGAATTTTGAATGAGTGAATGAGTGAATAGTCAGGTGTGGTCAGGGGTTGTGCTTTATAATTTCGTATAATAATTGTCGCTGGACTATACTGTTCTGAAAATACTGATTTTAAAATATTCACTCATTCACTCATTCAATCATTCAATCATTCACTCATTCAACCATTCAATCATTCATCACTAATCATCAAAGCGCCATGACACTTTCCAAATACAACGAAAAACGTTCCTTCGACAAAACACCCGAGCCGAAAGGAGGCAAGGCTGATGAAGACAAGCTCATTTTCGTCATCCAGAAACACGACGCCAGCCGCCTGCATTACGATTTCAGGCTGGAAATGGACGGGGTGCTCAAAAGCTGGGCCGTACCGAAAGGGCCATCGACCGACCCTTCGGTGAAGCGACTGGCCATGATGGTGGAGGACCACCCTTACGACTATAAGGATTTTGAAGGCATCATTCCGGGAGGAAACTATGGCGCAGGAACGGTGATGGTGTGGGATTACGGCACCTATGAACCGCTCGAAGAGGTGAAAAAAGGTGAGTTGAAAGCGGTGAAGGGCAAAAAAGCCCAGGAAAAACTGGCATTAAAAGAACTGGATTCGGGCTCGCTGAAAGTGCGGCTCAACGGCAAGAAAGTGAAAGGGGAATATGCTTTGGTGAAAACCAAGGGAATGGAGGAAAATGCATGGCTGCTTATTAAGCACCGCGACAAGTATGCGTCCGAAGACGATATTACCGAAAAAGACCGCTCGGCCGTGTCTCGAAGGACATTGGCTGGTATTGAAAAGGATGGTGATGCGGTTTGGGAAAGTAATGCCAAAACCGAGGCGAAAGATCCTGCGGAAGATATTAAGGCTGAAAAAAAAAGTCCGGACGCAAACGTTCCGGCGATTCTGAAAAAGGGCAAAAAGCAAAAACAGCCGGATGATCTGCAACCCATGCTCGCTACGCTCGTGGACGGGCCATTTGATGATCCGGGCTGGGAATATGAGGTTAAATGGGACGGTTACAGGGCATTGGCATATCTTAGCAATGGCGATGTGAGCCTGCAATCGCGCAACAAAAAGTCATTTAACGACAAATTTTATCCAATCTACCAGCAGTTGCAGCAATGGAAGATCAATGCGGTGATCGACGGGGAGATCGTCGTGATTAACGAGAGCGGCCTTTCCGATTTCAATGCGCTGCAAAACTGGCGGAGTGAGGCGGACGGGGAGCTGGTTTACTATGCGTTCGACATTCTCTGGCTCGAAGGTAAAAGCCTGATCCATTTGCCGCTATCCGAGCGGAAAGCAGTATTGCAAAGCATTGTTGACGACAACAGCCCGGTACAACTCGGTTACAGCGTCGAGGCCGACGGCAATGCATTTTTCGAAGCAGCACAAAAAATGGGGTTGGAAGGCATTATCGCAAAAAAATCCGACAGCGAGTACTATCCGGGCGTCCGCACCCGCGACTGGCTGAAA
The DNA here is from genome assembly GCA_001898145.1 of Dyadobacter sp. 50-39. Taxonomy (GTDB): domain Bacteria; phylum Bacteroidota; class Bacteroidia; order Cytophagales; family Spirosomataceae; genus Dyadobacter. The sequence goes on along the minus strand of MKSR01000047.1, from coordinate 462,982 downwards.
ATCAAGATCAACAAACGACAGGAGGTAATCATCGCGGGCTACACGCTCAATGAAGGTTCCTCCAAACTTTTCAGCGCATTACTTCTTGCAGCATACGACAAAGGCGAATTGGTATATGTAGGCAAAGTAGGGACCGGTTTCAAAGAGAAGCAGCAGAAAGAGATGATGGCGCTTTTTAAATCATTGATTACCAAAAAAAGCCCGTTCAAGGAAACACCGGACTACAATAAGCCCTCGCGTTTCCGTCCGAACCCGCCGCACGCGAATGCGACCTGGCTGAAACCGGAACTGGTATGCGAAATCAGTTTCACCGAAATCACCTCCGACGGCGTGTTCCGGCACCCGTCATTTGAGGGTATGCGGGAGGACAAATCAGCGAAAGAGGTCGTTCGAGAAGTGGAAAAATCGACAGAGGAGGTGGTTGAGGAAGTACACGAGGACAACCAAGCAATTATTAAAAAGCCTGCAAAAGCGAAGAGGAAGACGCTTCTGAACCCGAAGGAAGAAACGCAGGTTCGAAAGATCAGCGGGCATGAAGTAAAATTCTCCAATTTGGGTAAACTCTATTGGCCGGACGACAAAATACAGAAGCGTGAGCTGATCAACTATTACTACCAGGTCGCGCCGTTCATTTTGCCCTATCTCGAAAACCGGCCGTTATCACTCAACCGCTTTCCAAACGGTATCAAAGGCAAGAGTTTCTACCAGAAAGACGTGACCGGCAAAGTTCCCGAATGGATCCAGACCACCCCTTATGTTTCCGAAGGCGAGAACAAGAATTTTATGCTTTGCAACGATGAGGCGACGTTACTGTACATGGCCAACCTGGGCGCCATCGACCTGAACCCCTGGAACAGCCGCATCGAAATGCCCGATAATCCCGACTGGTGCCTGCTGGACCTGGACCCGGACACTACCAACACCTTTGAGCAGGTCATCGAAACGGCCCGCGCCATTAAAGCGCTGCTAGACTCGCTCAATGTGCCTTCCTACTGCAAAACGTCCGGCTCGACCGGCTTGCATATTTACATTCCGCTCGGCGCCAGGTATTCCTACGATCAGTGCCAGCTATTCGCCGAATGGGTGGCGGGCCAGGTGCAGCAGCAGCTCCCGGATTTTACGAGTGTGGAACGCATGACCAAAAACCGCAAAGGCAAACTTTACATCGACTACCTGCAGAACCGCCCCAAAGCCACGCTAGCGGCCCCCTACTCCGTACGGCCAAAACCGGGGGCTACTGTATCCATGCCGCTGCATTGGGACGAGGTGAAAGCCGGACTGCAATTGAGCGATTTCACCATCTACAACGCCATGGACCGGATTCAGCGCGAGGGTGATCTTTTCAAGCCTGTTTTGGGTGAGGGCATCGACCTTGAAGAAGTAATCGCAAAACTGGACGTCACCGCGGGCTAAAGGTCAAAAGTCGCTTTGCGATATAACATTGGTAGCAAAATCTTCCACCTACTGCTAAAACGCAACCTCGCGCATATGTCCGCGGAAATTGGTCAACACAACTTTTTTCAATCCTTTCCGCGACAATGCTACGTTCCTGGCGGATTGCGATAAATAGCCTGAACCGTAGGCTAATTCAAAACGCTTTGAACGGCCGTCGTTATAAGTCGCTACCAATACGGCATCCAGCGACATGGGTTTAATATTGATATTTTCTTCTCCTGCGCCGCCCGCAAATGCCAGCAAAGGCGCATTATTCTGTGCGGCAAGGATCAGTGACCGGCCATTTCCGAGCCGCAGTTGCGCCATTCCCTTCGCATCGCCGCGTATAAAAACACCGCTTTGGGCAGCAATCAGGGGTTTAAATTTACCCGTTCCGTCGCCTAACATCAATAGCCCATTCAACCCGTCCAGCCGTCCGCTGATGGACTCGGTTGCATGGCTGTTGCCTGAAAGCATCAAATCGAGATGGCCGTCGTGGTTGAAGTCATCGGCTAAAATGCCATACACAGCGCCCATTTGAGCCGCAGGGGGCAGATACCTGATTTCAAACCGTCCATTCCCCTTGTTTTCAAGCATTACCGATTGCATCATTTCACAAACAAGCCTGGTCGCGCCTTGCAACTCGTCGGATTTGAAAACATCGGTAATCTTCGCTTTGGAATAATCTGCGTAATAGATGAATCGCTTTTTGAGAAAATTCATCTGACTTGTCATCTCATCACGCGGGTGGATGGGGTAAAGGTCGTTACTAATATACCTGGTGATCACCGGGTCCATTGTTCCGCTTTTGTCAAAGTCCTTGGCCAGCAGCGTCACAGGCTTTTCATTGGAAGGCTTTCCTTCGCTGTTCAGACCCACATTACCCAGCACATAATCGGTGTCGCCGTCCTCATCGAAGTCTCCGGAAACGATGCTGTTCCACCAGCCGGTGGTGTTTTTCAAGCCGGTCTGGCCGCTCACATTTACCAGCTTGCCGTTATTATTCTTATAAAAAACAATGGGCATCCACTCGCCGGCGATGATCAGGTCCGTCCAGCCGTCCTGGTCGAAGTCTGTCCACAGCACGGTCGTAACCATACCTGCATTCCTGATTTCCGGGCAAACTTGCTGCGTTACATCTACAAACCTTCCCCCGTCGTTTCGCAGCAGATAACTCTCACCCGGCATTGGATAGGCGCCCGGAGATAGCCGGCCTCCCACGAAAAGGTCAAGGTCGCCATCACGGTCGAAGTCGGCGGCATTCACAGAAGAGCCGCTGCCCGAAAGTGCAGGCAATGCATTTGCGCTTTTAGTGAAGTGGCCTTTTCCATCATTGACGTATAACCTGTCCTGGTAGTATTTCGAACCTGCTTCGAATTCATTACTGCCGCTCACGACATACAAATCCGTATCACCGTCCCCGTCCGCGTCAAAAAACAGGCTACCCATATCCTCCTCGTACTTCTCCCCCTGGACCAATTCCCTGGCACTGAACTGCTGCCGGCTGCCCTGAACAAAAACACGCCCCGACTGATTGAATGCGCCTCCAATGTAGAAATCGTCGAGCCCGTCCCCATTCACGTCCGCTACTGCAATACCGGGGCCGTTTTGCGACAACAAATGAGGTAACAGAGGCTGTATTTTAAAATCGATGTACAACTCGTCTTTGTGCTTGAAGTCGATCCCGTTCCCCATTATCCCTGTAAATAATGGCGCATCATCCATTCTATCCGGGTAGCCTTGATGAGCGCCACCGTTGCCGGCCCGAGCCGTTGCATAATCCAGATCCAGGACCTTTCCCAGTTGCACATTGCTCAAAACCTGCATGCGGGCATCGGGCCACAGGACTACCAGGCTGTCTATCTGCGCCGAATTACCCAGGCCGAAGTGCTCGCGCCGTGGTTCGGTCGTCGATTGGTAACCCCTGTAAGGCGAATGCTCGGCATATTGTTTGCCATGGGCTGTCCAAAGCCAGATTTTTGCGCCGAAACCATCGCGGTTTGCCGCGGGACCTTTCAGGTTTACAGTCAGCGATCGTTGTTCCGGCGTTTGCTCGGAGTGGTTTTCATATAAAAAAGCCTCCCGGTCAATGTTGTTCATTGCAATATCCAGGTCGCCGTCGTTATCAAAATCAGCATAGACTGCACCATTGGAAAACGAGGGAATATCAAAGCCCCATTCCGCTGATTTGTTGGCGAAAGTAAGGTCACGATTATTGGCAAAAAGGTAGTTGGGTACGTGGGCTCCCTCCACCTTTTTTAATGCCTCGGCCAGCCGCCGGTTATCACCCTGGCCAGTCCGCACCAGCATTTCATACTCGGCCATGCGGTAAATGACAAAATCCCTGTTTGTGATGTCTTTCGGGTAGCCGTTAGTGATCATCAAGTCGCGAAAACCATCATTGTCATAATCAGCGAACAGCGCTCCCCAGCTCCAATCGGTGGCCTCCACGCCCGAGTACCGGCCTATTTCGCTAAAAATGGGATGATTTATGCCCGGCGCAGCGCCTTCGTTGTGCTGCAAGGTATTCCGCATAAACTGGGGTTCATACCCCATCCGCAGCTCCGACAAATGCCGGTCGTAATTCATCAGGCCAAACATATTTTTACGGCGGACCGGGTCTTCCGGCAGCATATCCACAGTGATAAAATCGACCAACCCGTCATTATCTATATCGGCCGCATCATTTCCCATCGCCGAGTAGCTCTGGTGCTTGAAATAGGAAGCGATTTCGTTTCTGAATGTGCCGTCCTGCTGGTTGATATAGAGCAAATCATTTGAAACATAATCGTTTGAAATGTAAACATCCGGCCAGCCATCGCGATTGACGTCGGTGACAGCAATACCTAAGCCGTAGCCTTCTTCGAGAATGCCTGCTGCCTGGGAAACGTCTGTAAATGTGCCGTTTCCATTATTGCGGAAAAGCCTGTCGGCGTTGGGGGAAGTGCCGTCGCTGACTTTCGGCCTGATGTTGTTCGGCCCCCGCATGTTCATCACATTCGTAACCAGGTAGGCATCCAGGTCGCCGTCGTGGTCATAATCGAAGAATGCAGCCTGGGTGGTGTTGCCGCTGAAATCAAGCCCGTAGGCCTTCGCTTGCTCTTTAAAGGTGTTGTTTTTCTGATTGATAAAAAGCAGGTTCGGCAGCGCACCAGCCTGTGCGGGACCTGCCCGGCAGACATAAATATCCAGGAAGCCGTCCGCATTGATATCCACCATGGCTACGCCCCTTGCCCAGCCCCCGGGAATATGAATGCCGGATTGCGTGGTAATATCCTCAAATTGAATTTTCTGATCTTTGCTTTGATTGATATAAAGCTTGCTCTCACTCATATTACCTGTAAAGAACAAGTCGGTAAGCCCATCGTTATTGACGTCGCCGGCCCCTACCCCGCCGCCATTATAAAAATATTCGTAGGTCAGGATGTTAAGCTGGTCATCCTCGTGAAGCCGGTTGATGAAATGGACACCCGTCTGCCCGGATGGGAGCAGTTCAAACAGCTTTTTGCTTTCCTTCTTAGATGTACATGCACTTGCGAGCCAGGCAATGCAGAGAAACAGGGTGAGTGGGCGGGTCATGGCAAATACAATTATTGCAATCCTGCCGCAGGGTCGCCTGCCGCAGATTCGCCTGCCGCAGGGGCGCCTGCCGCACGAATTTTGGAGAAAAACCGGACCTCATACAGCTCCTGGTTTTTGCCTGGAAGATAGGGCTTTTGTGCCTTCTTCAATATCAGCTGCTCGTTGGTAAGCTTTACAATCCTGAAACTGCTTAGGCGATGGCCGGTCGAATCGGTGTAGACCAGCGAATCGGCGGAGGGCAACAGGTAGCGGTATTTTCTGAACTTCTCCTTTTTCCGTTCTGTCATCACGCCGTCAGTACCATATTCGAAAGTCGACCAATGCTCATCGAAGGTATTATTGGTAAAACTGAACCCATTCACAAAGTTGCGGATCGAGTCGGTACGCCAGGTTCCTTCCAGCGCATGCGTGCTGGACGAAAGATTACAACTTGCGAGGCCGGAAGCCAAAAGAACGACAAGCAGCATCTTTTGTGAATGGGTCATTGCTATCAGTAATTTGAATTCTGCTTTAAAACCCCGTTACTCAAATCCACTTCACGCTGCGGCAACGGGAAATAGTAATGCTTGGGCTTGATAAAATTGCGGCTTGGCTTGAATGGCCCACGGGCAATTTTATAGTGGGCGGAGATGTCTATCAGGCCAGCCTTATCCCAGCGCATCAGGTCCTGATGGCGCTCGTTTTCACCTGCCAGCTCCACACGGCGCTCGTGCATGATGTCGGCCATTTTAGCGGCCGTTTTAGCTGTCAGTCCGGCACGTTTACGCACTGCATTGAGCTCGGTGTCGCCGCTTTGTCCCGAACGGATTTTCGCTTCTGCCACAAGCAGATACACATCTGCCGAGCGCAGGAAAGGCGCATTCAGGCTCTGACTCATGTCGCCGGCGTCGGTAAAACTGGTGTATTTGCGGAACGAGTACCCTGTTACGCGGGTCATATTGGCTGCGAAAGTCGTGGTTCCGGCCGATCCCCGCTGCACCTTGTCGCCCGGACTGTAAATCGAGTATGAGCGGCGCGGGTCCCCTTTTTCGAACTCCTGCACCAGGTCTTCAATTGGCTCATGGAAGCCCCAGCCGCCAAATGCCTGTGGAGTGTGGTAAAAGGTGGGCGAGTTATCGGTTGTCCAGCCGGTTTCATATTGCAGCGAGAAGAGGATTTCCGGATTGTTCTCGGTAGTAAGCTGGAAATTATCGTCATAACTGCCTGCCAGCTTGTAGGCCGCATTACCGATCACTTTCTGCCCGGCTTCGATCGCTTTCGCCCAATTCTCCTGGTAAACATACAGTTTTGTAAGAAAGCCATTCGCAGAGCCTTGCGTTACCCGACCGGCATCTGCATCGGCGTAGCTCACAGGCAGCAGGGCCGCCGCCTTCTGGAAATCCGATTCGGCTTGTGCCCGAACTTCGGCAAGAGTGGCTTTGGGTTTGTTGTAGTTGTTATTCAGGGCGTCGTCTTCGAGAATAATGGGGACTTCGCCATAAATCAGAGAAAGGCGCCAATAGACAAATCCTCTCAGGAAGTATGCCTCACCCATGCTGCGATTGCGCAACGCCTCATCCATGGTCACTTTCGGCGCATTGATCAGCACGGCGTTGGCTCGTGAGATTACCTCGTACTTGGTTGACCAGGTCGCCAGGATGTGAGAGTTGGCCGCATCGAAAGTGAACATTTCCAGGGAAGTCTCATCGGAATGGTCGCCGGCACGGTTCATGTCGTCGGAGCAGTTGTCGAAGGTATATTCGGTGTGCGCGAAACCATCCTCGTTCAACAACGGTGCGTAGATGGCGTTGGTGGCGGCCACCACATCATCGCCGTTGCGCCAAAACTGCTGGGAGGTTACCTGCCCGTAGGGCGTGCTTTCCAGCAGGTCGTCGTTACAGCTGCTTACGGCCATCAGGAAAAGCCATCCGGCCAATACATATATTTTTTTCATATCGGGTGTTCTTTTGAAATACTTTCGATCCGGATTTGTTTAGAATGACAGGGTTGCTCCGATGGTCCAGGTACGGGCCTGCGGGTATTGCGCGTAGTCCACATTCAGCTGGTTGTACAACCCTGCCGCCTTATCACCGCCTACATAACCCAACTCCGGGTTCAGGCCGGTATATTTCGTGATCGTAAACACATTCTGACCGGTAATGTAAATTCTGGCCTGCGTCAGTTTCACCTTCTCGATCACCGCTTTTGGAATGCTGTAACCTAGTGTGAAGTTTTTCAGGCGGAAAAAATCCCCTTTCTCGATAAACAAGTCGGAAGGGCGGAAGTTGCGGTTCGGGTTGTCGATGCTCATGCGTGGCACGGTGTTGCTGGTACCCGCTCCATTCCAGCGGTCACTGGCCTCCCGATAAAGGTTAAACGAATAGCTCGCATCAAGTCCCTGCATGCGGTCAGCATTAAAAATCTTCACGCCACCCACACCCACAAAGAACAGATTAAAATCAAAACCTTTGTAGTTCAAGCCGGCATTGAGACCGTAGTTGATCTTGGGCTGCGGGCTTCCGAGAATGGTCCTGTCTTTGTCGTCGACAATTCCGTCGCCATTCAGATCGACGAATCGAACATCTCCCGGGTGAATCTGCCCATTGGTTTTGCGTGAGTCATTGGCAATGTTGGGATCTGCATCGATTTCACCCTGGCTTTGGTACAGCCCGTCGGTCTTATATCCGTAAAAAGTGCCATAGGGATTGTTCTCGTACGTGCGCACGATCTCTTGCTGGCCGCGGCCGTAAAGCTGCGAGGCAAGGAAGCCTCCCGGCGTGGCAAGCTGGGTAATGCGGTTTTTGATCAAAGTAGCATTCCCGCTTACATTAAATGTGAGATCGCCGAAGGAATGACGGTATGATGCTTCGATCTCCACGCCCCTGTTACGCAACTGACCGATGTTCTGATCGGGAATAATGGATGTACCGATCGTTCCGACCGATGGCGGAGCGAGCAGCATTTTCTTCGTGTCTTTGATAAAATAGTTAACCGAAAGGTATAATGCATTTTTCCAAAGCCCCGCTTCTACGCCGAAGTTGCTCATTTCCGCCGTTTCCCAGCCGATTTGCAGGTTAGCCAATCGGCTTTGCGCGGCACCTGAAATCGGGTTTTGTATGCCACCCGAGCCTAGTGCGTAACGGTAGGAAGAGTTGATCAATGCCAGGTATTGCAGTGAATTTACATTCTGGTTACCTAACTGTCCCCAGCCGCCTGTCAGCTTGAAATTGCTGAATACAGGCAACGCATTTTTAAAGAAATCCTCTTCCGAAAGCCGCCAGCCTAGCGAGAATGCAGGGAAATAGCCCCAGCGGTTACCTGGCGCAAATTTGGAAGACCCATCAGCGCGGAATGTGGCCGTGAGCAAATAGCGGTCCAAGAGCGAATAGTTCGCGCGCCCGAACCACGAAGCGAGCGCATCATAGCTTCGGTTTCCGTCCTCGCCCGCCACCGATACGATCGTACCTGCATATTGAAGGTAACGCAAGGTCGGGTCCTCGCTCGCAAAATCGCGGCCGCGTTGTCTGGAAGAAATGCTGTTGAATGTCTGCGAGGTATACCCGCCAACCAGGCTTAGGTTGTGCGCACCGAATTTCTTATCGTAAGAAAGAAAATATTCCTGCAAGAACGACCAATACTTACCATGGGTGAGGTCTAGCTGGTTATAGGAATTGGTACGGAACTGATCATTGATTTTTACCTCAAAAGTGTTGCTTTCCGAGAACGTAGCGTCCATGGCCAGGTTTGCCCGCAGTTTCAGGCCTTTCAGTAGTTCCAGTTCGCCGGTAAGGCTGCCCAGTATGCGGTTCCGGATATTGTTCTGATCCTGCGTGTCGACAGTGAATATGGGGTTATTGATATCCCCGAACGCGCCGATTCCTTTGGTAGAGCTGTAAGAGCCGTCGGCGTTACGGATCGGCAGGCCGGGATGGAAACGGATCGCACTCCAAAGCAAACCGGTCTGCGAGGAAGTGGTGTTCGGCGCTGTGTTGTGCGTGTTCGTAAATTGCAGGTTCTGCCCTATTTTCAGTCTCGACCCGATTTTGTGGTCCGAGTTGACACGGAACGTATATCTTTTATAGTAGGACTTTCCTATAATACCCTTTTCATTGTAGTAACCACCTGAAATAGAGAACGATGAATACTTTCCACCGCCGCGAATGGCGGCATCGTAGTTCTGGGTGACGCCTTGCTTGAGCAGCGCATCCTGCCAGTTTGTTTTCTGGGTTTGGTATTGGGCGTCTTCCCATATGGCCGGCACGGGCAAGCCATCGTTTTTGTATGCCTCCCGTTTCAATGCGGCCAGGTCCGGTGCTTGCAGCATATCCAATGTCTTGATCCGGTTGCTGATGCCCGCATATCCATTGACCGTCACAGCAATCGGGTGATCGAAAGTCCCGCGTTTAGTTGTGATAATCACCACCCCGTTGGCTGCACGCGTCCCGTAAATAGCCGACGCGGAAGCATCTTTGAGGATTTCGATAGACTCGATGTCATTCGGGTTCACATCGTTCATAGACCCGGCAGGTACGCCGTCAATGACAACGAGCGGATCAGCATTGTTTACGGTTCCGAACCCGCGGATCTGTATCGTACCGGCGTCGCCGGGCGCGCCGCCATTACGGATGACGTTCACGCCTGCGGCCCTCCCCTGCAATGCCTGCTGGGCACCTCCCGACGGAAGATTCTGGAAATCAGAACCCTTCACCGAAGATACCGCACCTGTCACATCCTTTTTCTCCTGGGTACCGTAGCCTACCACCACCACTTCTTTCAAGGCGCTCACATCCGGGGCCATTGTGATATTAATGACAGAACCGCTGGAAACGACGGCATCCTGGCTTACGTAACCGATAAAAGAAAAACGCAGTGTTGCGCCGTTGTCGGGCACGATAAGCTGATACTGGCCGTTCTGATCCGACGTAGTGCCTTGCTGGCTTCCGACAATGAGAATGTTCACGCCCGGAAGGCCGTCGCCTTTCTCGTCAACGACTTTCCCGGTGATGGTCCTGTCGGCCATGGTTCCCGCATTCCCCGCGCTAAAAGGTGCTGCGGTTTGCGGGTCGCCCTTTTTTCTTAGCAGGATTCTGGAATTGCCAACCACCTCGTAGGATACGTTCAGGGGTGTAAGGAGTTGATCAAGCACGCGGTTCAGTGAGCCCTGTAGTTGTTTGGCGGCAACCGTGCTTCTGCCGGAAAGGCTGCCCGAGCTGTATATAAACTTGACGTCGGCCTGCCGCTCGATCTGGCGCAATACCTGGCGGATTTCCAAAGACTCGACTTTCAGCGAAATCTCCTTGTTGAGCAACTCCTGGCTATAAACGCCATGCGCCATGGAAATCCCGCAGCATATCAAAGCAAGCAAAAGTTGTTTAGCGGTAGCGCTCATGACTTTGTAAACAACCCTTTTGTAGGGTATTTTTTTATGCATAATTTTAAAGGTTTTTGTGAATTGAACAACTCAAAAACAAACTGTATCCTTCTGCCAGGAAGGGTATCAAAGTGGCCGGACATGTTAGCGCATGGCCGGCATTTTATAAAACTTATCGTGCTTACTTTCATCAATTGCGACAGCCTTCGCCCGAGACAAAGAGCGAAGCGCCACGGCGCTCATATTCCACATTCACTGCCTTGCAGATCAGGTCGAGCTGGTCAAACATGGGCAGTTCATTCAGGTCACCGGTAAAAAGGCAATTCCGCAGTACATCGCCCTCCACAACGATGTCAATCCCGTAAGTCTTTTCAAGTAGTGCCAGTACATCGTTTGCCGGCGTTTCAGCAAATTCAAACGACGTGGCAGACGCAGCCGGCTTCACCACTGCCGGATTTTTCACAATTCCCAATTCCATTTTCCGGGATTCCTTGTCAAACACCACCTTTTGGTTAGGGGTTAGTATAAACCCGTTTTTGCTGGCTGTCTTGCTGTCGGAAGTCTCATAAACAGAAACACGCCCGGTAGCTACCTGTACCTCGATCGAACCGGCGCCGTCATAGGATTTCACATTAAAACTTGTCCCGAGCACCTGGGTAGCCAAATTTCCGGTTGATACGATAAATGGCTTCGTCACATCTCTTTTTACTTGAAAAAAAGCTTCGCCATGCAGATAAACGGTTCTTTTGCGCTCGCCGAAATGCTCCGGGTAACTGATCCGGCTATTGGGTTGCAGGATTACCACACTGCCGTCCTCCAAAGTGAGCCGCTGAGGTTTATGCGAGGTATTGCTCACTGCGAAACTCCCGTCGGCCTTTGGCCAGATCGAACTAAATGCCGGTAAATAGTCGGATTGCTTTGGAGCGCTGTACCAGAAAAGCGCTGCCAGCAAAGCCACTGACGCGGCAGCGGCAGCCCACCATCCTATTTTGACCGGCTTTCTTGTGGTGGCCGCCAATAGCTTTTGCCTTATGCGACCACCGATTTCCTGCTTTTCGGACAACAGCACCTCCGAGTCATCCATTGGGTTGTCGTGCAGGTATTGTTCCATCCGCAGATCCTCCTCCGACGTGGTTTCGCCGGCGATGTATTTCTCCATCAGTTTCTCGTAATTCTCATGCGTCATTTTGCGGAGGCGTGTATAGGTTTTAGTTGCTGGAATAATACATCCAGAGATTTTCTCTTAATGCTTTCAGTGATTTGGTAATGTGGTATTCGACGGCTTTTTCGGAGATATTAAGTTCGTCGGCGATTTCTTTTACAGGCCGGTTTTCGAAACGGCTTAACTGGAATACGCGGCTCGTTTTTTCCGGCAGCTTGCGCATCACCTCGTCCACAGCGCGCGAAAGGTCCGAGAACTGCACGATCTCGTCGGCCGAATACGTCTCTTGTATCTTATTCAGGATTAGATACTCCTGATACCGGCGCCAGGTGATCTGCGATTTGATAAAATTGGTGATCCGATACTTCATCGCGATCACCAGGTAAGTACTCAGGCTGCGGATCTCTGTCTTCTGCCGATTGTTCCAAAGGCTTTCATATATGTCGTGCACCAGTTCCTCCGACTCCTCCCGCGACCCTACCTGATGATAGGCAATGCAGAACAGCTTGTACCAGTACCGGTCGTAGATTTCCTCGAAAGCACGCTTGTTGCCTTCGCGGAGCTGTACTATCAGCTGTTCGTCGGTTAAAATTTTATTCATCAGGGTGCTCCATTACTCGGATCTGCATGTATAGTCAAACATCTTACGCAAACCCCTAAACGATTTATGTTTTTTTTTCAAAAAATCATCTCGGGCAGAAATCACGGGTATTCGCAGGCCGATTTACCGATGGCTCATTAACGCTTGCCAGTCAATCATCAACTTTGGGAACGTTGATTTTGAGTGTTTGATTTGTACAGTCACTCTGAACCTGCACACACTGATTTTACTACACACACTCCTATTCGTAAAACGCTATGCACACGCTTTTTTAGTTTTTGCGATGATCAACGAAAAAAGGGCCCCCGCTGGGGGCCCTTTTTTCGTATTTAGTAAAGTTTAGATCATCGTTTCTGCCATTTGCAGGAAAATTGCCCTCTTGTAGTATTCGGGGTCGTATTTGACGAGTACTTGCGTGCCCTTGCGAAGGGAATCATATTTAGCGAAAGGAAGCACCTCCCGCATCTCCGTTACAAAATCGTTACCCGCTTTGGGCTTCACCTTCACCTGCACCTGAAATTCGGGAAGGTTGTTGAGGTATTCGCCCGTAGGCCGGATGGCCAGAACAGTAGCGTTCGCCTGAACGCCTTGTTTAAGAATCTTCTTCTTCCTCTCCTCTGCAAGCCGCCTGCGAATGGACGATAAAGTCCAAAAAGCTACCATGCATACCAGAATGAGTGTAGCGCCGATTTCCCTATTATTAAATTCCACAGCTAGATTTTATTTAAGAGTGTGATGCCCAAAATTAATGGATTAACTCTAAAAAAAGTACCATTTCAGTTATTGAACGGTCGATCTTGTGATCAAAAGGCAAAAGTCATTTGTTTGAGCCAACAATTTCCCGGTAAAAAGCTATTCAGATGCACCATACATACCGGCCGTGCCAGCAGAAAGAGGGGTTGCTTTAACAGGTTTTTTTTATAAAATTTATTCAATAATTGCTCATACCCAAGTGGGATGGTTTTCCTGCATTTTGAATGTATTGATCAACTCTTATTCCCAATATCCATGGAAATCAAATCCAATCACTCAACCGGAAACCGTCCTGAGGGGACCGTATCCTGGATGCGCCTTACGTATTCACCGATATTCCCATGTACCTCCAACAGCTCAGATCGGAAAAATCATGGGTAAAAAATGACCGTAATGCAATCACCGTCTACAAATCCGACAAAATCACCATTGTAATAGCGATCCTCAAATCGGGAGCGATGGTCAATGACCATTCGATTGGTGAATGCCTTACGTTTCAGGTATTGTCCGGAGAGCTGAAAGTCGAGACGGAAGGCCGGGTATTTTACACGACCAGCGGACAGATGATGTCCTTCCATGCTCATCTGGCGCATTCGATTACGGCTTTGGCCGACTCGGAAATTCTGATAACGACTTATAAGGAGTAAAGAGGCATCTGGCAAAGTTTTTGATCAACGCGGCTAAAAACCACCACGCTAACTATGCCATCAACAATTGTAATGCAATGCGGCCGCGCACTTGCTGAAAGTCAGCTGAGTGTCGCGTTTGCAGAGAGTGCCACTGCCGGTCGGCTTGCCGCCGAGTTTTCCATGTGTCCCGAATCGGGAAGCATATTGAAAGGGGGGCTGGTCTGCTATGATGCTTCGCTCAAAGAAAGTATCCTGCATGTACCCAAGGACATGCTGCGCCATTTCACACCCGAAAGTGCAGAGGTCACACGCGAGCTTGCCGAAAGGCTGCAATTATATATTCCCGCCGATATTCACGTTGCAGTGACAGGACTCACCTGCCCTGGTGGCAGCGAGACACCCGCCAAGCCAGTAGGCACCATGTTCGTACATCTGTGCATGCGCGGCAAGTCCGTCGGCATTCGTGAAACTTTCTCCGGAGAGCCCGAACAGATTGTACTCCGGTGTATCGATCGGATCGCCGAGTTTGTGCTCTCGGAAATACCCGTCGCCGGCCAGCCATGAAAATCGGAGATAAACTGCTGAAAGAGCTCTCGAAACGTTACGAGCCGGAAAGCACAATCGATAAGAGGTTTGGCAGGTATGACCTTACATTCCGCACAGATCGAGACGGAAATGCGATCTCGCTGTTTATCGGCGTGCGTGATTCGAATGGCCGCATTTCCGGCAACCGGTTCACCAGGGTCATCGCCCGCGGTCCGGACGGAAAAGTGATCAAAGATCATTGGGATGCCAAGGGCCGCGCATGACAGGTATCATTTTTGTGATCAATGGCCGCTGTCAACAAACACAAATCCATATGAACCGATTAACAGCCAAACTCATTACGCTCGGCATGGGCATAGCACTCATGTTTTCATCATGTGATACCACCAATAACCGAGAGAAGACAGTGGAAGGCTCGGGAAGCACGTCAGAAACCACACCTAACGATAGCAGTGGTGCGGAGAGCCGGAAGGATATCGGTGTTGGTGCTGACAATCAGAACGATTCGCTCGGTTATCCTAGCAACCAGTCCAATCTGAATGCTGATTCCACGCGAAAAAAACATGACGACTAGGCAGACAAACGAAAGCGGCCGGTAAATTACCGGCCGCTTCTGTTTGATGATGAAATGCAATTTGCTTTTTGTCCTTAATGATAAGCTCTCTCGGAATCACGGAGCCGTTTGATCGTGTCGTGCCCGCTTTTCAGCGCAGCTTTCTGACGCATAATCAATGCGCGGAGCTCGGGCGTGAGTTCATCGGATTCGAGCGCCGTATCGTACGCCTTTTGCGCGGCGTCTTCACCAAACTCAGAATTTTCCAGGGAAGTCTTGCGACCGTCACTGCTGAATGCGGCCCTGACATCCATCCATACCCGGTATAACTTACCAGAAACCATGGTGCCGGTAGCGGGTTCGCCGCCCAATGCGGTAACCTCACCGCTTAATTCAAGCACATTATCGCGGCTGTGATTGGCAAGACTGTTATATAGCGAGCGAAGGTCGGTGTCGCTGGTTTCCGTTTCGTCATAAGCCTTTTCATAGCCGGCGATTCGGTCATTATTGATCAGGATCAAGTCATTCAGTGCTTCTATGATTGCTGCATTTTGTGCCATGATTGTTCATGATTAGTGATGCGGCACCTGTAAAAACTATCGTTCCAACCGCATAAAATACGGCCAGGCCTGATTTAAGGCCTGATCTGGGGAGGTTTTTGCGCCGTATATGCAGTTTTCCAGCCGCTTAATGATTGCAAGGCTATTGCTGTTCGCTTAATTTCCTTCTCACTTTACTTAGAAATTCGGGAGAAAAACCCAGGTAGGACGCTATATAGTGTTGCGCAACCCGCTGGGGAATTGCCGGGTACCGATTCAAAAAATCGAGATACTTTTCAACTGCACTGGTGGAGATCGTCCTGAACAGCCGTTCCTGGGTTTGCGCCAGATTGCGCTGCACCATCAGGCGGAACATCCGCTCAAACCCTGGCACTGTCGAAAGCAGCTTTTCTTTCGTTTCCGGTGTGAGTATCAGCACCTCACAATCTTCCAGTGTTTCTATATAGACATGGCTCGGCGTCTGGTTATGAAAACTGGTTATGTCGCTGACCCACCAATCTTCCACTGCAAATTGCAAAGTAACTTCGGCGCCGGCACTGTCAATATAATAGGTGCGAATACAGCCTTTAAGGATGTAAGCCTCAAACTGGCACACCTCGCCTTGCTGCAACAGAAATGTCTTTTTGGGATATGCTTTGAATTGAAGCAGCGAATCGAAATATTCCAGATCCTGCCGGGTAAAAGGCAGGCACCTCAAAGCATAGTTGTTAATGTTTTCGAACATGATCTTGATTACGAGTTAGCCTCCGGCCAACGCGTGCCGGATCTCCGAATAAAGCAGCCCGCTACCGCCCCCGAAGTGGCGCAAGCAGACGATCCGCGGGTCGATAAACTGACACAGCGCGTTGATTTTCGCACCCGCCTGTTCATCCACGCCGACGCCCAAAAGTACTAAATCGATCGAATTTAAACGTAGCTGCTCCTCGGCTTCTTCCAATGAACCTGCTGAAATCCCATGCCATGATTCGTTCTGATTGATCAACCGGATTATCGTTTCCAGTATCTCGGCGTGGTAGGCTATGGCCAGTATTTTGGTTTGCGACATATTTACAAATGATTATGCCGGTCACAGGCCGGCGTGCGACTTACCATTGATCAGGCACCTCAATCACCAGTAACGAGCTCTTTCCCAGCGCTTTTACAGACACCTCCGAATCAGGCCAGATACCGTAGCCGTCGCGCGATGAAAGGAGCTGGCCGTCAACCGTCACATTTCCTTCAATGACAAATACGTACACACCGTCTCCGGCAGTTTTGAGCTCATAAGTGGTTTCAAAGCCCTCATCCAATTCTGCCAAATGAAACCAGGCATCTTGATTAATCCAGACACCCTCATCATCAGGATCCGGTGAAAGGATTTGCTGAAACCGGTTGTGCCGGTCGCCCGAAGCATATTCCATCTGGTCATAACGAGGCGCTACATTCAGTTTTTTGGGATACAGCCAGATTTGAAGAAAGGTAACAGGCTCATCCGGATCTTTGTTGAACTCGGTATGATAAACACCCGTTCCCGCACTCATTACCTGAATCTCGCCGCGGCGGATTACCGCTACATTTCCTATACTATCCTGATGTTCGAGCGTACCTTCCAACGGGATCGAGATGATCTCCATATTGTCGTGTGGGTGCCGGCCAAAGCCCTTGCCGCCATTGACGGTATCGTCATTTAAAACCCTCAACGCACCAAATTGAATGCGTAGAGGATCGTAATTCCCGTGAAAACTGAAAGTCTGCGCACTTTGGAGCCAACCATGGTCGGCATAATGGCGCGATGCGGCGGGATGCATTACGGAATTTTTCATAATTGCTTCAAAATCGTGTTGTTCACCAATTGAATCTCCCCCGCTGAAATGGTATGCGGCCGGTCGGGATAGATCACCTGATTCACCGTCGCATTCATATCTTCCAGAACTGTCGCACTCTCTTGCACCCTTGATACAGGCACGTGAGGATCAGGATTCCCGGTAGAAATAAATACCGGTGTCTGTTTGAAGTCTCCCTTGTAGTGATTTGTCACCAGCTCCTTGCCTATCAATCCGCCTGTAAAAGCAATGATACCGCCATATCTCCGGGCATTGCGTGCCGTATATTCGAGGGTAAGGCAAGCTCCCTGGGAAAAACCGGCGAAATAAATCTGGTCGGCAGGTATTCCAGCGGCCTCTATTTCGGCAACCACCCCTCCGACGAGCGCAAGCGCAGAATCCAGCGCGGGCTGGTTTTCCTCCGCCGGCGCCATAAAGCTGTACGGATACCAGCTGTGGTTGGTCGCCTGCGGCGCATAAATCGCCATCTCGTCCAGTTTCAAAACATTTTGAAGAGCAATTATATCAGCGGCAGTCCCACCCCGGCCATGCAGCATAATAACCGCCTTTTTGGCCTGCTGAATGGGTAATCCGCTTGTGATGAATTGTTTGCTATGGGTGTACATGATGATTTGAATTTTGAATGATCGAATGATTGAATAACTTTTTTAATCAGTCATTCAATCATTCAATCATTCGACATTAATTAAGTACCGGCAACACTTTTACGATCTGCTCTCTGCGAGGTTCGTATTGAGGAGGCAGCATTAAGCCTGAGCCCAATTGTTCCACTGTTTCATCGGTCGCAAAGCCGGGGTTATCACTTGCAATCTCGAACAATACACCCCCTGGTTCCCGGAAATAGAGCGAATAAAAGTAGTTTCTGTCGATCTTATCCGTGATCTGCAAACCGGCGTCAAGCACTTTTTTGCGGAACTCCATCAGAATGTCATCATTGGCTACGCGGAAGGCAATGTGGTGGACTGACCCTTTGGCTACATGGCCGGCCCTTTCACCGGGAGCCTCTACCAGATCAACGATGTTTGCATTCTCCACGGCGTCCGTCACGAAACGAAAACGGTTTACATGCTGCTCAACCAGGCGGTAACCGAAAATGTCCGTCAGCACTTTGGCTGTCTCCTCAATGTTGTTCGTGGTAATCGTCACATTATGAAAGCCACGGGTCGCAAAATCAGCAGTCACCTCGGGAGTTGTCCACGGAATGCGGTTGTCGGTGATTTTAGGCACAGTCAACTCAAATTTCAAACCGTCGGGATCCAGAAAAGTCAGATATTGCTCCCCGAACTTCTCAGCGGGTTTGTTGTAGGTTATTTTATTCGCCTCCAATCTCTTCAACCAAAAATCCAGGCTGCCTTCGGGTACCGAATAACCTATCTCCGTAGCCTGGCGGGTACCGCGGCGGCCGGCAGGGATCTGATTTCCCCAGGGAAAAAAGGTCAGGATAGAACCAGGCGTGCCGTTTTCATCGCCGTAGTAGAAATGATATGTATTAGGATCGTCAAAATTGACGGTTTTTTTCACCATTCTCAGGCCTAATACCCTTGTGTAAAAATCGTAGTTGGTTCTCGCGTCACCAGCGATGGCTGTGATGTGGTGGATACCATTGATTGTATTTTCCATTGTCTTGTCCAGTTAAGATGTTTCTTTGTTTTTGATGATACAAAGGTACACTCCCGGGCAGGGGCAGGGCATTGAACTAGGACAAGAAAAACGGAATTTGAAAAATTATTCGAGCGGACTTATCAGGCTTAAGACCGCGTCATCCTCCACCACCCTTCCGGCTGAACTGGCCGCTTTCAGGTAAACACTCATCGGATATTTCCCTTCGAATGCCGGATCGGCTTCCACCATCGGTACCTTCAAGCGGGCATGTTTGAGACTCGCCAAATCCGAAAGCGACACGTAGCTGAGCTCGGGGCTACCCTGGCCGAGATCGCACAGGCCGAAGGCAATGTTATTGACAGGATCGAGCTCGGACAGCAACCATATGGCCTTACCATATTTGGAATGCAGTTTCACAACAGGAGCGTGGTCCTTCGCGAGCTGGTTTTGTACCTCTTGCGCATTGTGGACCATAATTTCGATCAGGTTTTGAGGAATCATTTTTGACATGCGGCAAATTTAGACTTTTTGTTCGGGCAGCGTAGCGCCCGGGCGCCACAAAATAAATGCAATTAACGCCGCATGCATTTCCCATCACTTATTTACCTAACTTTCGGTAACAATTCGTCCTTCCATAACTTGCCGAAAACGACGTATGCACTCCAAACAGGAATGTAAGGGGCATTTTGCGCATTTCAGAAGCCAAAGTTTGTCGAATTAGTTTTATCCATCACTATAAAAAGAAACCTATGAGAAGAAATTTATCACTCCTAGTATTACTATTAATTCTAACAACCTCCTACAAATCACATTCTCAGGTTGTAGTAACATTTCCGACCGAGCGCGCTGTCTTCCAGCGGAACAATGCAAATGAGGCCGACGTATATATAGGAGGGTACATTACCCAAACCTATCAGAAGATCGAGGTACGTCTCACACCAAGGGTGGCTGGCGAAGGCGAATCCTTTCCGGCCGGCGGCGGCTGGGCCCTGCTTGACGACCAGATTTCGGCCGGCCAGTTCTATGGCTCAGTACATCTGAAAGGGGGATGGTACCAACTGGAGGCCCGTGGCGTTTCAGGTAGCGGTACATCGTCGATCGCAACGCTGGCACGCGTGGGAGTGGGTGAGGTATTTGTTGTCGCCGGACAGTCCAACGCGACAGGTGGCGATTCGAATCCGAATGGCCCCGGCGCGGCCTACGACCAGGTCAACAGTGTCAACTTTCAAAATGTTGACCCGGCAACCTCCACTGTTACCCCCTACCCTAATGTACAGCTCCCCTGTCCCGAATTTGTTCACCTGGACGCCGGTGTGAAAACAGCCCCGTTTGGCAACTATGCCTGGTGCTGGGGCTCTTTCGGTGATAAAATTTATGAAAAGCTGCGGGTACCGGTGATGATATTTAACGGTGGATGGTCCAGCACGGGCATCGACAACTGGAAACAAACTGTTGACCCGAATGCCTCAACCACCAGTGCCTTCGGTTATACGTTTCCGGCCGGGCTCCCCTTCGGGCATTTGCGTCTTGCATTAAATAACTACATCGCCCAACTGGGTGTAAGGGCCGTCCTGTGGCATCAGGGTGAGACAGACAATTATCTTGAACAACCCGGAGACAATACCTATAACCGCTATCTATCTGCGCTTTGGGATGTCATCAACGCGAGCAGGAATCTGACCGGCAAACCCAACCTGGGCTGGGTAGTAGCGCGCGCCTCGCGTTTTACCGTCAATGGTGCCACGCGCGTTTCGGCTAATGTAGTGAATGTCCAAAACGAACTGATCAACAATGATGGGCTCTATCCGCATGTATTTCAGGGCCCCGACACGGACCCCTTCTATTCCATCGAATATCGCCACGATGAGATCCATTTTCGCGGCGACGGCGTCACAACTTCGCCCGACGGCCAAATCTATTCCGGACTAATCTACCTGGCAGGCTTCTGGGCTGATAAGATCACGCCCGATTTCCTTAGCCAATCGAATCCTTATGCGGCTACCCCGCCTCCGGCTGTGGGTGCTGCGAACGTTCCGGGTAGCTCGCAGATTACATTTACCGGCCCGTCGCTGCCGGGCGGTTACCAGTACAATTGGCTCAACAACGGCAATTGCAATCAGGTACAAAGCACCGCTCAGCAATGGACGGTAGGGGCCGGCGTGTACAAGCTCAAAGTGATCGATCCTAACAGCAACACCGTCTTCTCGCCTGCATTGAATGTATCTTCCACGCCGCTGCCTGTAACCTGGCAATCTTTCAGCGCGCGCATGGGCGGTAACGGGCGCGTGAAGCTCGATTGGTCGACATCTTCGGAGGTCAATGCGTCACACTTTGAAATACAGCGCAGCAACAATTCACGGACGTTTGCAACCATTAAAGTCATGGATGCGACAGGCAATTCGCCGCGTAGTTCTTACTACGGCTTTGAAGACGAGTTTCTCCCGAAAGGCATTTACTACTATCGCCTCAACGAAGTGGATTTCGATGGCAAGTCAGAAATGACGCGCATTGTCAGCGTCCGCGTGGACGGGAATGAAACGGTACGCGTTTTCCCGAACCCTGCCACAGACTTGCTCACCGTGGAGTCAGCGAATGCGTTGAACCGTATCGAAATCTTTAGCAGCAACGGTAAGCTGGTACAACGCGTGCTCAGCGGAGAAAAAACCATGCGGCTCAACATCGCTGATCTACCCAAGGGGCTTTACGTCATATCAGTAGATGGCCGGGAGATTAAAATTGTGAAATAGTCTTGCTGCCAAAGTGGCGTGTTGCAGATCTGCAACACGCCACTTTGGCATTTGCAATTCTCTGGATAGCTTTTTGAGCTGTGCTGCTCAAACGATACCAGCAACTATGGACACCTTTTCAAGTATGATCATCGGCGCGGTTGATCAGATCAAAAACGCCGTTGTAAAAATCGATATATTCAAAGCGATCAATGGAAAAATGCGGCCAGCCGGGTCCGGGTCCGGGTTCATATTCTCTTCCGACGGGCTGATATTCACCAACAGCCACGTGGTGGATGGCGCGGAGAAAATCATGGTGAGCCTGCTGAATGAGAATGAGATCGAAGCTACGCTGATAGGGAAGGATCCAGATACCGACCTCGCTATCCTGAAAATATATGCCCAAGGGTACTCTGTCGCCAGGCTGGGAGATTCCGGAGCGTTACAGATCGGCCAGTTTGTGATTGCGATCGGGAACCCCTACGGATACCAGCATACGGTCACCACGGGTGTTGTGAGCGCGCTCGGGCGGACTTTGCAGACCCAGTCGGGACGATTCGTGGATAATGTGATTCAATCGGACGCGGCATTAAATCCGGGAAACTCGGGCGGCCCCATGATCAACACCGACGGTGAAGTAGTCGGCGTCAACACGGCCGTCATTCAAGGTGCGCAGGGGCTGAGCTTTTCTGTGGATATCAATACCGCTAAGGAGATTGCCCGGCAGCTGATCCGCGACGGAAGGGTTTTCAAGGCGTATCTGGGGGTGCAATTGCAGGATGTAACGCTCAACGAGCGGGTCCGCCAGCATCACAGGCTGCCCAATCATCATGGCATCTTCATCACCCGTATCGAACCTGATACCCCGGCGTCCCGCTCCCAGCTTCTGGAAGGTGACATTATCGTCTCGTTCAATGGCAAGCCGGTTGGCAATTCAAACGAACTGTTCAAGGCATTAACCACCCGCGATGTGCTAGGCATGACCGATATTTCGGTGGTCCGGCACACGGAGCTGTTCAACTTCATCATTGTTCCGGTGGAGAAAAAAGGCTAATTCACCCTAAAATGTCACTTTTTCAACTCCAAGGGAATGAAAACCCGTGGTTTTTGTGTTGTTTAACCTGTTGCAAATAATTCGACAAATTTTCAAAGGTTATGAATTGGATTACGATTAGTAGTGAGGCAGAAGTGGATCATATTTATCAATCGGCAGATTACTCCATTATTTATAAACACAGCCCCCGGTGTATGACTAGCCTGATGGCTTACCGGCAGCTTAAATCCGAGGTAAGTGCGGCTTCACATATCCATATACCCATCTACCTGGTAGATGTGATTCAGAACCGAAAAGAGTCTCAGGCCATTGCTAATACTTTTGGAGTTGAGCATGAATCACCCCAGCTCCTGGTCGTTAAGGCCGGACAATGCATTTACGACGCATCCCATGAGGATGTATCTCTGAAAGATTCCCTGGCGTCTCTGAATTAGACCTTCGGCTATGCAAGCTATGTGGTAAGATTCGTTTGATAAAAATATTTATATGGATTATATCCTAATAAATGGATATAATCCATTATATTTGACTCATCAACAAAAAAAGCCTATGGAAAGCCTGCATTATACGATCATTTCCGAAAAGATGGTATGGATTTGGTATTATGATGAATTCGGAGGTAAACATCTCAAAGAGCTGCTTGCCGATGATGCAGCGGCCTTTGTCAAACGCATGGAGGCTGCTCCGGATACAAAAATGGTTGGAACGGATTTTTTAAGGTCTCGTCAATAATAAACCAAAACCACGGCTTATTTAACACTTCATCATATACAGACGCAAAAGAGCAGCCCCAAAGCTGCTCTTTTTGCTTGTTCAGGGTCTTCTTTTAAGCTACACATTGTTTTGGGCGCGTGTTTCAAGGCGCGAGGCCCACTTTTGAAGCAACACTACCAGATCGTCCAAAATCACCGGTTTACTGAGATAATCGTCCATGCCCGCCTCAAAACACTTTTCCTTGTCCTGCTGCAATGCATTGGCAGTCATCGCGATGATAAAAGGATGCGCGATATGCTGCGCCCTGATTTGCCGCGTCGCTTCCAGGCCATCCATCTGAGGCATCTGCATGTCCATCAGAATGAGGTCATAATCCACTTTCTCCACCATAGCAAGCACTTCAAGGCCATTTTGGGCCAGGTCGGCCAAGTAGCCCAGCTTGCGCAATGTATTCATGATCACGATCTGGTTTACCTTATTATCCTCGGCCACCAGAATCGTCATGGGATACCGGTGTGCAAAGTCCGCCTGCAATTTCCGTTCGGAATCGGAGCTGTTCGGAGTAGCGCCGTCTGGCTCCTGTAAATCCGGAGCAATTTTAGCGGCAATCGAAAACCGGAAAGTACTGCCCTTATTCAGCTCGCTACTGACTTCGATACTGCCGCCCATTAACCTGGCCAACTTTTCGCAAATCACCAATCCTAGCCCGGTACCGCCATATTTTCGGGTCGTCGACGAATCAACCTGCGAAAAAGGCTTGAATAGCTTGTCCAGCTTATCTTCGGCAATACCGATACCTGTGTCGGTCACCTCAAACCCGATTGTGGCGTCTTCTCCTTCCCGTCCGATTACGAATGCATGCACATGCACCTCGCCACGGGGCGTAAATTTGACGGCGTTGCCCACCAGGTTGGTCAGAATCTGTCCCAGCCGCAAACGATCCCCCACAATGCGTGAGGGCATATCCTCCTCGATTTTTAACGTCAGTTCGAGGGGTTGGGTAGCCGTTTTGGCTCTAAAAAGGTCCATCACCTCTGCGATGCAACTCTTCAAGGCAAATTCCTTTTCTTCCAGCTCCATGTTCCCCGATTCAATCTTGGAGATATCGAGAATGTCATTGATAACATTGAGCAAATCCTTCCCGGAAGTCTGGATAGACTTGGTAAAATTCCGCTGCTCATCGGTGAGCTCGGTTTCGGCCAGGAGTGAGGCAAGTCCGATCACCCCGTTCATCGGCGTTCTGATCTCATGGCTCATGGTGGCCAGAAAGGCACTTTTAGCCCTGTTTGCCAGTTCTGCTTTTTCCACAGCCTTTTGCTGCTCTTCGATCGCATGTTCAAGCTGCTTGGTCCTCTCCAGGATCTGCTGCTCTAAAATTCGCTGTTGCTTACGGATCGTATAGGTCCTGATTTTGAAAAGAGCCGCAATCAGCGCAACAATCACTAGTGCGGTCAGCAATCGAAACCACCAGGTCAACCAGAAAGGCGGCGTGATAATCAGCTCGATAGAGACCCCCTTGTCGTTCCAAAGACCGTCGTTGTTAGAGCCTTTTACCTTAAATATATAAGTGCCAGGGTCCAGATTCGTGTATGTGGCTGTCCGCTTGTTGCCTGTATAGTTCCAGTTCACATCGAAACCTTCCAACATGTAGGCGTACTGGTTCTTTTCCGATACAGTGTAGCTCAGCGCAGCGAATTCGAAGGTAATGACCGACTGGTCGTGGCGGATGGTAATGGTTTTGGCCTCACTGATCTGCTCATGAAGAATGTGGTCGTCGGCGCCGGTTACCACCTCCCGGTTGAATATTTGAAAACCTGTAATGAAAACAGGTGGAACAAAGTCGTTATACCTCAGGCTGTCGGGATAAAAACTAATGAAACCATTAATGCCACCGAAATACATCTGCCCGTCGGCCATTTGAAAACGGGAGTTGTCGCGGAATTCGTTACCGGGAAGACCGTCGGAAATTCCGTAGTTACGAAAGCCTTTGGTGAGAAGACTCAGTTTTGAAAGACCCTTGTTGGTACTCAGCCACAGATTATCCTTTTTGTCTTTCTGAATGGCGAACACCACATTGCTGGCCAGCCCGTCCTTCTCGCTGAACGAGTTAAATACTGCCTTCTTCCGATCAAAATAGCAAAGTCCGCCGCCCACGGTCCCAATCCAAAGATCGCCGTTTTCAGCCTCGAGGATCGACTGCACCTTGTTGTGAGAGATACTGGCCGGGTCATTGGGGATATTGCGGAAATGCTTGAATCCGCTGCGATCGGGCAACAGCAGATCAAGGCCGTTAAAAGTGCCTACCCAGATATCTCCTTTTTTATCCTGAAATATGGTAGTGACAATGTCCCCGCTGATACTGTTGGGGTCATCACTGCGATGGCGATAGTGCGTAAACTTTTTCGTCTTCATGTCATAAAAGTCGAGCCCTCCTTTCCAGGTGCCAATCCACAGGTTACCGTCACGGTCACGCGTCATGTTGTTAACGTCCGAGATCGAGAGGCTGTTGGGATTGTCTTTTTGGGGAAGATGGTGCTCAACCGCACCTGTCACCACATTGAAGAAATCAAAGCCTCCATTGTGAAAGCCCAGACCGAGTATGTCCTTAGCGACCCAAATCACTGAAATCACATAATCGTTGGCAATCGAATTCGGGTCTCCCTCCCGATGCCGGTAAAAAGTAAAATTCTTTGTCTTGCGGTTGAAACGGTTAAGGCCTCCCCCGTCGGTACCAATCCAGATATCATCCCGCTCGTTGTCGCCACAAATAGCCAGCACTGTATTGTTACTCAGGCTGTTTGGATTGCTTATCGCCCGACGGTAAGAATCAAATTTGGGGCCAAAATTGGGCAGGAAAGACACGCCGCCGGCGTAGGTGCCAATCCACATATTCTTCGCACTGTCGCAGTAAATCGAGTACACGGAATTGTTACTGAGCGAAAACCGGTCATCGGGATCGTTGCGCACCGACTTGAAGCGGTCAGTTACCGGATCATAGATACTTATACCCCCATTTTCTGTCCCTATCCAAATCTTTCCTGCGCCGTCCGTCGCCATAGACAGAACGTGATTGTGTCCAAGGCTTGCAGGATCTCCGGGGTGGTGCGCAAAGTGGCGGACGATGTTGCCGTACCCGTCCATAACCGAAATGCCACCTCCGTGCGTACCAACCCACAGATTGCCCTGCTTATCGAAATGCAGCACTTTGATCCAGTCGGATTTCAGTCCTGTCGGCGCGGGGGCGTTGTGCTTATATGCGGTAAATACCCCCGACCTGACATCCAGTTTATAAAGCCCCTTTTCAGTTCCGACCCAGAGAACATATCCTTTGCCTTCCGCAATACTGGTTACGAACTCGCTGCCCGAACCGGCATCAGGCCCCATGTAGCGGTACAGCTGGTAGGTGCCGCGGGCGCGATCAAACAGGTAAAGCCCCTGATCGGTCCCCAGCCAAACCCGGTTATTGCTGTCGCGAAAAATCGTATTGATGGCCAGGTTAAGCCGAGGGTGCGGATAATGCACGAAGCTGTTCTTGTCTCTGTCGTAGCGGTCCAGCCCGGTGGAGGTTCCAACCCACATCTGAGCAGCCTCGTCTTCCAGGAGCGCCAATACAAAACTGTCATGGATCGAAGCCGGGTTTGCCGGGTCATGTTTGTAATGGATATACTTGTAGCCGTCAAAACGGTTAAGGCCGTCTTCGGTCGCAAACCACATAAAACCGCGGCTGCTTTTCAGAATGGCACTTACATGGCTTTGCGAGAGTCCCTGGTCGGTAGTGAGCCGCCGAAACCGTGGTGCAAACACCTGTGCGGTGACTTGCTGAAAGCATAGGATATATAGCAGCACAGCCCTGTAAAAGATCGCTTTCATGGGCACCTTGTCAATTCTGGGTAAGAGGGAACGTCGATTTACGGATTAAATGTAGAAAAATTATGCCCTAATGCAACATTTAAGCCGGTTCTTACTCCTTGCGCTGTACGAATATTAGCCATTTATGAAAAAAATACTACTCACCCTGCTGGTTCATGGACTTTCCACTGCTGGCTTCGCCCAGACGGTCAGTGTCAGTGGCCTTGTAACTAACCAGCAAAATGAGGCCGTCGGCTTTGCAGCCGTCTCGGTGAACCAATCCAAAGATTCCACCCTGGTAAAAGCCGACGTCGCCGATGAAAAAGGCGCATTCAAAATTGCCGGCATTCCGGACGGCAAGTATTTTATCCGCATTTCCGCGGTCGGCCAGCAATTATACCATTCGCCAGCCTTCGATGTGGCGGGGAAGGATGTAAATCTGCCAGTCATATCCATGGTCCCGGAAGCGAAACAATTGAACGAAGTGAAGGTAACCGCTGCTAAACCGCTGATCGAAGTAAAAAACGACCGGGTGGTTTTCAATGTGGAAGCCAGCATTAATGCCACCGGCTCCAATGCACTCGACTTGCTGCAACGCTCGCCGGGCGTGCAGATCGACCGCGACGAAAACATCCTGGTCCGGGGCAAAACCGGCGTGCGCATCTACATTGACGGACGTCCTTCACCGCTGGCCGGCAAAGACCTTGCCTACAC
This sequence comes from Dyadobacter sp. 50-39, assembly GCA_001898145.1. GTDB lineage: Bacteria > Bacteroidota > Bacteroidia > Cytophagales > Spirosomataceae > Dyadobacter. Next base: position 435,330 of record MKSR01000047.1, on the reverse strand, counting down.
GTTAAAGAGCATGAATTCGGCCGACATCGAAGCCATTGAAATCATTACCAACCCTTCTGCCAAGTTCGACGCGGCCGGCGACCTGGGTATCATCAACATCCGCCTGAAAAAGAATGCCAAACTGGGCACCAATGGTAATGTGAGCCTGGGAGGCATGTTTGGCATTACACCAAAATACAACGCGTCTGTAAACCTGAACCACCGCGACAAGAAGCTGAATGTGTTCGGCAACTACGGTTTTAACCAGGGCGCCTGGCATAACACAACCTATGACGATCAGATCCTTAACAATGTTGCCTACAACAAGGTGTGGCACGGCATCTGGCGCGATACCACGCACAGTGCAAAAATCGGTGCCGATTACTTTATCAATTCCAGGCACACGCTGGGTTTCAGCGCCAACGGCCGCGTCAGCAACCACAATGGCGGTGGAGAAAGCGAGACATTCATCAGCAAACGAAACAACCTTAGTGCCGACTCGCTGATCCTTTCCTCGCGCACTTCCAACCCAGAGCGGAACAAGAACCTTAATGTGAATGTCAATTACCGTTATGCCGATACATCAGGCCATGAATTGAACATGGATGCCGATTACGGCCGGTTCTCATCACGTGGGATCAGCTATCAACCCAACAAATACCATTTCCAGACCAGCAGCGATGAGCCTATCGAGCGGAACTACGTTTCCAAAACGCCTGTCGACATTACCATAAAATCTTTCAAGGCTGATTATGAACAGCCATTCAAGAAAGGCAAGCTGGGATATGGTGTAAAACTATCGGATGTGAAATCAGACAACACATTCAATTTCTTTAATGTCCTGCAAAACGTCGAGGTGATCGACACCAACCGAAGCAACCGCTTCAAATACCTTGAGCGCGTTTATGCGGCCTACTTAAACTACAACATTTCATTGGGCAAAAAGTGGGACTTGCAAGCAGGGCTCCGTGTGGAACACACCAAATCCCTGGGCGACCTGACCAGCTATAAACACAACGATCTCGACAAAGTCGACACGACCTATCTCAACTTCTTTCCCAGCGGCGCCATCTCTTTCAGGGCATCCAAGAATCACACCTGGAACCTGAATTACAGTCGCCGCATCAACCGCCCGAGCTACCAGAACCTGAACCCGTTTGAATACCGCATCGATGAACTGGTGTATGCCAAAGGCAACCCCTTCCTAAAACCTGAATACGCCAATAGTTTCAAACTATCGCATGTCTACAAGGGCATCCTAACCACTTCCTTTGGCTACCGCCGTACCAAGTTTCCTGTCGTTGGACTTCGCATTCCCTACGATAGCAGCCGCACTTACTTCGTCACGGAAAACCTTGATTACTCGCAAGGTTTCAGTCTGGACGTGAGCCTTACCACGCCAATTACCAAATGGTGGGATTTTAATTTCAATATCAGCGGGTACCACAACTTGTGGAAAGCCGCGCTGGATAATGGCGTGGTCGTCAATAACCGGACTACCGCCTTCAATCTCAATGGCCAGAATACATTCAAGATCAAAAACGGCTGGACGATCGAGCTATCGGGATGGTACAATTCGCCCTACCGGCGCATTGACTACAACTGGCAGATGGGAATGGTCGATCTGGGTGTGCAGAAGAAGTTCTGGAAGGATAATGCAAGCCTGAAAGCAACATTCAGCGACGTGTTCCATACGGCCCGGGGAGGCTATAACTCGGCATATGCAGGCATCGAAACGCGGCTTCGTTTCCGCTTCGAGGGACAAATGCTGCGGATCAATTTCAGCTACCGCTTCGGAAGCAAGGAAATTAAAGCCGCTCGCAGCCGCAGATCCGGGTCGGAAGACGAGTTAAACCGCATCAAGGGCTAGGGTACGTGCCCTGCCAATTAAATTAATTCTACTTGTGTTTAATGGACATGCGTACATTATATTTGCAGCAACGAAACCCTGCACATCTTGCCTCTCAAAGATTCAATCTATCGAACATGGATTAACTTATCCGGTGACCCTTCGGTATTCCCATTGAATGCCCGGATACTCCACTCGGTATACCTGATATCGATCTTTGCACTGCTATATAATGTACCATTCAACTACGCAATAGGACTGCCCGACATCGCACTCGCAAGTCTTATCGTCCTGTTGATCACGGTGGGACTCTACTACGCATCGCGGTTCAGAAACATGGTCAGTAGCAGCGCATTGCTGGCCAACATTGTGGGAATATCGTTGTTCACTGTTAATTATTTCCTCAATTCGGGCTTGCGGGGCCCTACCGATCTTTTTTTTCTGCTATTCCTGCTGCTCAGCATTGCGATCAGCCCGGTCGATCAATACAAGCTTTGGATTCCGGTTAACGTGACGATCCTGATTATTCTTAATCTGGTCGAATTCTATTATCCACATCTGGTGCCTGACACCTATACCACCAGATCCAACCGATTTGTTGATCACATGTCGGCCTACGCAGTAGTGGCGGCTATCACCTATTTCTGTATCCACTATATTAGGGGTAGCTATGAGCGCGAAAAAGTGTCGGCGCTCGAAAAGTCGAAAGCAATCCAGCTTCAAAACGCTCAGATCGTCAAGCAAAACGAAGAACTGGAAAAATTGAATGCAGAGAAAAACAAACTGATGTCCATTGTAGCGCACGACCTGCGCTCGCCGCTGGGCAGTATCCAGAACTTCCTCGAACTTCTAACGCAACACGAACTGGATGAGGCACAGAAGATCGACATCGAGAACGAACTGCTGAACTCCACCAAGAATACGCTGGCGATGCTCTCCAAGCTGCTCGACTGGTCCAAATCCCAGCTCCACGGTGTTTCTGCACAGCTGGAATGCCTCAATGTGCAAACGCTATTCGAACCCACATTGAACCTGGAACGGAACACGGCCGCCCGAAAAAACATTAGCCTGGATTATTATTTCGATCCGTCCGCCAGCATATATGCCGACAGCGACATGATGCAGCTTATCCTGCGGAACATTGTCGGCAATGCGATCAAATTCACCAGCATGGGCGGGCATATCATGGTGAAAGCCGAAGCGCAGGGAATGAATTGCCTGATTTCCGTCCAGGACGACGGCATCGGCATGTCGCCGGAAAAACAGCGGTCTATTTTTTCTCTCAATGTCGAGTCGACCTTTGGAACGAACAATGAAAAAGGGGTTGGACTGGGCCTGATGCTCTGCATGGAATTCATCAAAGCCCAGAATGGAAAGATCTGGCTTGAAAGCGAGCCGGGAAAAGGCACGTGCTTTTACGTTTTGGTGCCGATGTTCGATAAAAGTAAGGTTGGATTACCCAACCTGCTCTGATCAGCCACAACCAGGCACATCTGCCACGTTATAGTAAATCTGTAATCCGCGTTCGCGACCGATCCTAACGTCCTCGTCGGCACCTTTGGATTCCCCCTTTAGTCTCAGGATCGCGTCGCATTTCTGCAACAGCCTCCCTGCTACCGGATATAAAATCTCCTCGTAGGGAGCATCGCCAGGCACCTTGGAACCCGCCAGTTTCAGTAGCGGAAGCGCTACCCATTCGCCGATAACGGGCAAGTGACCCGCACGGAATAGCTGCAAGGTCACCGATTCAAGGTAATCCAGATTTTTTTGCATTAAAATGGGGTCGTCGTTAGTGCCCGACCGGTAGGGACCGGCCACCAGGATCATCAATCCGCTCATGACTGTTTTGAATTTAAATGAAATAATTTAATCAACTACACTAATTTTGGCAAGCATCAGGCCATTCATCGCTAACAGATCTGATTATTTTTAATCAATTTTGATTATTTTTGATCAAAATTAAGTATTTGTCATGAACTTTCAAGAGCGTAAGAAAAAAATTCTGACGGCACTCGACCAGGCTGACAGCCTTAGCGTTTTCGAGCTCGCCGAGATACTGGAAGCATCACCAGCGACGATCCGCCGCGACCTGGGCGACATTGCCGAAGAAGGGCTTCTTGTCCGTACACACGGGGGGGCGATGAGAATTGAAAACCCGGTGTTGACCGGGTTTTCGGAGAAGTCAGCCGTGAACAATCCTGTCAAAGAGCAGATTGCCGAAAAAGCAGCCTCATATGTGCAGGATGGCGACATTATTTTCCTTGATTGCGGAAGTACCGTATTTCAGATGTGCCGTTTTCTTAAAAAGAAGAGCATCCGGGTGATCACCAATTCGCTGCCCGTGCTGGCAGAGCTGATAGATGTACCTTCGATTCAGATCAACCTGATCGGCGGAGAGCTCGACAAAACCAGGAAGGCCATCCACGGAGATAAGGCCGTGCAGCATATCAACGGCTATCACGCTCATAAGGCATTCATCGGGGTCGACGGATTGTCAGTAGAAAACGGCTTAACCGCCCATAGCGAGCATGAATCCAGCATTACCACCGCTTTCATCCGCAACGCGGGGCAGGTAATGCTTCTTTGCGATGCTTCCAAGATCGGAAGAGATAGCTATGTAAAGTTTGCAGGGCTTTCATCCATCCATACCCTCATCACCGATCCCGGCGCGGATGCGGATAAAACCGGGGCCTTGCAACAGCAGGGTCTGCGGGTGGAGATTGCGGGATGATCATACAGGCAACACGCCGGCTTGATAGAAAGTACCGTCCTTATCGAGCGCGCTTTCCCCGAAAGCTGGGCGGCTGAATGTAAAACTCGACCGTAGCCGCAAGCCCGGAAGTCCGCACCGGCACCGCATCGTGCACCATTTTGTTGGAAATATTCTTGCGGTAGCCGCCAAAAAGCTCTACTCCGCCAAATTTTCCAAACCGCCGGTTGTAGGATATGCCCATATCGACGTCTATCCGGCGACAAACATCCGGCGTCCCTTCGGCGACACGGTTAAGATAATACGTGCGCGTGACAGCCTCCGCTTTGAAGTACAACAAGTCATTGGGCGACAGGTTATGCCGCCACGCCATTTTCTTGGGCAGCATAATCTCGATTCCTTCTCTTTCGGAGAGATTATAGTTGAATAGAAAGACAGGCAGCACGGTCAGCTTGTAACTCTTGTTGAAAATGATGCCTGCTCCGATCTCTTTATTGGGGGAAGTTCTTTTCAGATACGACGCCGAAACAGTGTAATTCAGGGGAATTTCCTTGGCAGAAAGCATTGCAAAATTCCCTGTTTTATTGACGTGTGAAGTCAGCAAAAGCCAGGACGTGCTATCCAACCGCACAAATGAGTTGAGGTCCAGCGCGAAAGTACGCAGGTTCCAACCCTCGAATTTCTTGGCTGGGTTCTCGCCGCTACTCTTGAATTCAAGCTGCTCAGCGCGGTAGTTGGGGCCTAGAATCAACGTGAAGTTCTTTTTATGAACAACCGGCAACCACGCGCGGACATACATTTCCTCATTGGTAAAAGTCTTGTTGCCGCCATTTGCAAAGCGGTATACTTTTCCCGGTGCATGCGTGGTGCGAAAAGTGATCCATTTGGAAGGTGCCGACCCAGGCAAGCCAGGCTTTTGGGCACAACAGACCATGCTTATGCCCAGCAAGGATAAGAAAATTGCAAACGCTTCCGGCTTACGAAACTGCATACTTTGCCTGTAAATGGATGTGATAATTCTTAGCTGCACTAATTTATTCGTTATGAGGCGGTAACGTAGTAATGTACGGATTAAGTTCCGGAAAAATCCGTATCTGAGAACGTAGTACTTATATACGTTGACCCAACATGAATTTATAAACGATCCAAACTTGATTTTCGATGTACAGGCCAGAATTTTTTCCTTTTGGGTTGTACCGATCTGCCGGCTCACGAAAAAGAAAGTGTTCAAAAAAGGATGAAAAAGGGCATTGTTTGAAAACTATAAGCAATGATTTGAAAGTCTTAATTGCGCTAGCAAACGGGTTGCTATTTTTGTGATCGAATTAAACCCCTTTTTCCTGATATGATACAAGCAAAAGCTTACGCAGCCCAAACACCTGAAACCGACCTGGCGCCATGGGAGTTTGAAAGAAGGGACGTCGGCCCACACGATGTTCAGATTGAAATTCACTATTGCGGCGTTTGCCATTCCGACCTGCACCAGATAAAGGACGAATGGTTTCCAGGTGTATTCCCAATGGTCCCGGGCCATGAAATTGTGGGAAAAGTTACGCAGGTAGGCGGGCACGTGAAGAAATTCAAAGCCGGCGATCTGGCGGGTGTCGGCTGCATGGTGGATTCTTGTCAGGTTTGCGAAAACTGCAAGGACGGCCTTGAACAATACTGCCTGGAAGGCAACACCCAGACTTACAACAACCTCGACCGCAGCGGTGTACCGACCTATGGTGGCTATTCCAACACCATTGTCGTGCGCGAGGAATTTGTGCTTTCGGTTTCCGACAAGCTCTCCCTGGCGGCCACTGCGCCTCTTTTGTGTGCAGGTATTACCACCTACTCGCCGCTTCGCCATTGGAAGGTCGGTAAAGGTCATAAACTTGCTGTGCTTGGCCTGGGCGGGCTGGGACACATGGCCGTAAAGTTCGGCGTCGCTTTCGGCGCAGAAGTGACAGTATTGAGCACTTCCGCGTCCAAAGAGCAGGCAGCCAGAGAACTCGGTGCACACCATTTCGTGGTTACCTCCGATCCTGAACAGGTAAAAGCCGTAAAGGGAAGCTTCGATTTTATTCTCGACACCGTTTCAGCGGTACATGATATGGATATGTACCTATCGCTGCTGCGTACGAATGGAACGCTGATCAACGTCGGTGTACCTACCGAGCCTTATTCGGTCCGGCCATTCTCACTTCTGACGGGCCGTCGCAGCATGGCCGGATCCGGCATCGGAGGCATTGCCGAAACACAGGAAATGCTGGATTTCTGCGCCGAGCACAATATCGTTTCGGATATTGAACTAATTGATATTAAAGACATCACTGCTTCATACGAACGTATGCTGAAAGGCGACGTTCGCTACCGGTTTGTAATCGATATGGCCACTTTGTAGTGTAAGTCCCGGTGCCGGAAATTCGGCACCGGGTTTATACATATCTCATTAGATTCCTTCCAATGCATTCACTCTGCGCTCGTGCATTGCATCTCTGTAATTCTTAATCCTCGATTCGATTTCACGAACCTCCTCACAGCATATTCCCGGCCTTATCTTCTCGGATTCCAGTTCAGTAATGTATTTCTTTGTTTCGTATTCGTAGTAAGCCAGACGCACCCGGGAATGCACTACTTTCCAAACGATAAATGTCAGATATCCAAAAACGGGAGCACAAACTGAAATGACGCCTTTGAATCCAAATTCCGGCAGTTGGAGAAAAAGCGTAGAGTAAAAGGAGGCAACCGCTGTAACGGAGCTGTTTGGTTTAGTAACCGGAGTCCTTTTTCGATGCTTCTGTAAAGACATTTATTTCCAAAAATCTAACATTTCCTTGTCGAGACCTTCACGGTGGTGCTTGCCCAGCGTAATCGTCTTGCCATTCTCAGGATTGTAGAATGTGACTTCATCTTTAAAGAAGACGGATAGAGCTTTAAACACGGAATAAATTCCCCAGCTACCCGTGCCGACCAGAACGGCCCATGAGAAATAATTGGTCAATTCTTCGTAGTTGATAGGCCCCATATCGATGTCTAAGCTTGATTAAGTTCCTTTGTTTCAATCAAATGTATTAACCACTTTCCGGCATTCAAAGCAAATAAAATACCGTTTATCCTGTGGGAGCCTAAACCGCTGATTATGAACAAAAGTGCCGCCCGGAAGATGTCCGAACGGCCCAATGTAAATGTAATGCAAGAGATTTTTTGACTAATCTTTTTACCGGGAGGTATACGGCCCGTGGATCGATTTAATGGTCAATTCCTCGCCGCGGTCATCCAGCACGAACACGCGGTAGCTACCTCCCCCATTTGCAACACGTACCACTACATGGCCGCTATCGCTTTTCAAACGGCTTAGCATTTCGCCGATCACCAACTTGTTGGCTTCGAGCATATCCGTAGCAAACACGTCCCTGTCGCCCTGATAAATGCGCTGAGAATAGATACGGTCCAGCACATCGTGGCCGGGGTGATCCGACGACCACACCGGGATCACCAGCACGCGCGGCCGTAATGCGCCTAACAAGACATCGTTTTGGGAATCGCGGTTACCATGATGATCGAGAATATGAACATCTACCGGCCCGACAACTTTTGCCACAGGTGTCTCCACGTCGTGCCACACCGGAACACCTGGTTGAACAACGCCGGGCGTGTCGCCGCCTGTAAAATAATCGAACTTCCCGTAGCTGACCCTTGTGGCGATGCTGCACATATTCTCGGTGGGGTATTGCTCGGGTTTCAGGTCTTTCAATTCAGGAAAATGCTTACGCGTTTCGGTACCAACTCCCGTCCAGATTTCGCCATTGGCTGAAATGTTCCGTACTTCAAACAGAGCTTTGTATTTCTGCGGGTCGTGCAGCAAAACAATCTGATCATTACGGCCAGGAATGCTTGCCTCTACACGCAGATTTTTGCTTTTCACCTGCCAATTCAGAAACGTCCGGTAGTTACGCACCATCGTGTCCTGCACCGGCCTCGGATATACATAGTCAGGCCAGCCACGATCTATGATTTTCCTAATCGTTACAAACTCTGCCACTTCTGTGATACCCGCCAGCGCATAATTCCCCTGTTCCGATTTTTTGGAAATGGAGGTCGGCGTACCCATGTGGTCGTCGTGAAAATGGGTTATCAGCGCATAGTCCACAACGGGTGTTTGGACAACTTTACGAATATATCGGGCGATCCATTCACCGGGCTGTCGGTCCGCACTCGGTTTAGCCTTCGTGTTCCGTGCACTCTGTGTACGCGCTTCAGTGGGATCCAAGGCACCTGCGTCGACCAGAAAAGTAGTCCCGTCGGGCAGGACCATAAAGGTCGCGTTGCCCATACCAGTGTTGATATGATGGATATCAAGCTCGCCTTCCTGGCGGGGCGGCAACGCCTGGCCGACAGCCTGCGCCTGTACCTGAGGTGCCTGAAAGCCGAGCCAAAGGATAGCCAGGCTGGTTTTTACAATAGCGCAGTAGCTCATGGAATCTTGAAAAGTTTAATCCTGCACTTCCAGTGCATGTAATTTATCGAATTCCCTGATCGTCTTCCTGATTTGCTTACGGTGTACGCCACTGTATTGGATTTGCAACAAACCAGCCTTCTCCGGTTCCAGGTTTTTCAATTTCCAGTATTTGGGATGGGTAAGACCGATGGGCGGTCGGAACTCCTCTTCTTTAGGGTCTTTAATTAAAACATCGACCTGGATACTAACTTTCGAGAGGTCGCTGGCTAATACGCCCTCCACTTTTACTTTCACTGCTCTTCCGGTTTCTAAAACAAATATTTTTTCGTGTGTCATCTCACATCCAAACTTAATTCGGCGCCAAAGGTACGGAGCCGAATCAAGATACAGGATGCTTTAACAAAATCTTAATTTTCACTGGATGTCCCACCAGTTCCTCACCGCCTGACTATCACCACCTATCCGTTTGGCAGCACTTTCACTGTTCTGTGCATTGCTGGCGCGGGTGTTGCTGGGATATTTCAACCGCTTAGGCACATCGGTAACCTCCGGATCCAGGCTCCCCGATGCGGGAGGAATAAACAGCACACTGCCGTCCGGCTTCTTCGGATCAAGCCGCAGACGCTCAAACCAGCATTGCAGTCCCTGCATGTACATGGCAATCCATTTCTGGGTCCCGATCACATTCCTCCACGTACCGGCTTTGTAAGGCACTACTTTCAGGTAGGTATCCACCACCTTTGCATCTGTAACGCCCCATTGCGCCATCGAAGCCTTAACCGATTCGTTATAAAGCACCTCAGGAGTTTCATTTCCCACATTCATTCCCCGTGCGGCCGCCTCTGCTTTAATAAATGCCACCTCCGCATAGGTAATCACATACCCTTTGGCAGAACCACTGTACGCGATCACTCCCGGCTTCGAAAGTCCGATCATGGTCGGTGAGTTGGCTTCGGTACCATACACCTTTCCGATATACTTACCGTTGGTATCATCCGGACGTGCAAAAACAGGCAACCGCGGGTCATTTACAGATTGCAAGTAGTCCACCAGCGTAGAAGTGACCGCAAACTCCACCAAAGGCCGCTCCACATCGTTGTAGGGAAACCGGTTGGTGGTAGTGGCTACATTGTACGGAAAATACACGTCTTGGCCAGTAGAATTTAACGTATTTTTAACGGCATCTTCGATCACACTCTTTGCCTCAGCGGGGGCAGCGTCGGCCATACGCATAGCAACACGCATGCGTAAAGCGTTAGCGATGCGTATCCACTGCTGCACGTCGCCTTTGGCAATAATGTCCCCTCGTATGACGCCCGACGAGGTGCCGGAGAGCACACCGATCTGCGTTTTGAGCGAACTTAACAGGGAAGTATACACGTCTTTCCCTTGATCGAACACAGGCTGGGGAATGTTTTCTCCCTGCAATGCCTGGGTGTAGGGAATATCAATATACACATCGGTAAGTACGTGAAAAATCCATGCTTTCAGGATTTCGGCGACTGCAAGTGTATGCGCGCTGCGTTCGGCCGGATGTCGGTCATAGTAATTGCTGATCTCTTTCAAATCCATCAGCGGACCGGCGTACAGGCCTGCCCAGAGTCCGTCGTTGGTAAACAGGAACCGCCCATCAGAAGTCTTGTCGGTCCCCATCCAGTACTGCGAGAGCTCCATTCCAATGCGACCATTGAAGTAGGTATCATACATCAGATCGCAAGCCCGCTTTTCGGCATTGGAAAGCAAAAACTCAGGCTGGGTTTCACTCGAACGCGCCGGATCAGTATTCAGCTTGTCGAAATTGTCGCACCCTGTGAATCCCAGCAGGATGGTGAGCAGTATTAATATTTTGTTTTTCATATCATTCGATGATTAAGCCTGGATCAGAAGGTAACATTCAGATTTACACCATAGCTTCGTACAGCTGGTAATGCGCCGCCTTCAAAGCCGATCTGGTTGCTGATGGAATTGGTAATGTTGGCCGGATCGACATTTGGCGCATTGCTTTTGATAAGCCAAAGATTCCGCCCGGTAAGCGTCACACGCAATGCCTGCATGCGGATCTTTTGCGCCCATGCGTCAGGCAAGTACCAACCCAACCGCACCTCGCGCAGGTAAATGAAGCTGCCGTCATACAAATTGGCCCTGCTGATTCGATTACCGCCATCCGCATTGAAATGGGTCCGAGCGGGTACTACAATGTCGTTGGGCGACCCGTCGGCCTTGACGCCGGGATTAATCACGCCATTTTCACGGATGCCGTTTTCAGCCGTTTCTTTCAGCATACCGGACTTGTTCCCATACAAATTGGTATAGGAGAAAAAGTCACCCCCCTTTTGAAAATCCACCAAGGCGGACAAGTAGAAGTTTTTGTAGCTCAGCATATTGGACACCCCCCCGATGAAATCCGGATTGGCATCGCCGATGATGACCGGTGTTGCTGTCACATTGTAGGTTCCATTGTCAGCCACGGTTTTATTGCCTTTGGAATCATACACATAATCTGTCCCCAGCATGGTGCCCAGCGACATTCCTTTCTGCGCTACCATGGACACCTTGTTGGTGCGGCGCTCCGTACCAATAATGAACCGCTCGATCCCTGCGATATTATCCCCGGTGCTGTTCAGGTCGAGGACAATGTTTTTGTTTTTGGAAAAATTGAGTCCCACCCGCCAGCTGAAACTACCCGTCATGACAGGCGTCGCTGAAAAGGTGAGCTCGATTCCCTTGTTCTGCACCGTGCCGCCATTAACGACCTTGGTGGTAAATCCACTTTCAGAGGGTATCTGCACATTCCAGATCTGGTTCCTTGTTTTACGGTTATAGTAGGTAAAGTTCGCCCCGATCCGGTCGTTGAAGAATTTAAAGTCCACTCCTGCTTCGGTTTCCGAGGACAATTCCGGCTTTAAACGGCTGTTAAAGAGCTTGTCGGAAGTGCTCTGCAAAGGGTAGGTGTCAAATGGCGCCACATAGTCATAATACCTGGATACCGAGTACGGGTCAGCGTCGTTACCCACACGCGCATAGGAGAGGCGAGCCTTGCCGAGCGAGAGCCATTTGGCGTGGGTGATCAGATCTGAAAATATGAATGAACCCGCTACGGAAGGGTAAAAATAGGAATAATTGCCCGTCTGCTTCAATGTGGAAGCCCAATCGTTCCGTCCGGTAGCTGTCAGGTAGAGTAGTTTGTTATATCCCAATGTCACCGAGCCGAAAACCGAATTAATCTGCTTGTTTCCATAGGAATTCGAAACGGTGGCCGGCGTAACCGAATTTTGCAATACATATACCATCGGGTTTTGGAGCCCGCCGTTAGTAGTTCCTGCATCGACGCTCGATTTGATCCTCAATATATTTCCTCCGGCCACCGCTTCGAGCGTCATCTTCGAATCACCCAGCGATTTGTTGATATTCAGAGTTCCCTGATAGTTGTTCTCGTTATTAACAACCACGCGCCTGGCATATGATCCAACAAAAAAACCCTTCGCGCTGCGCACTTCGTCCAGGTGGTTCAGATAGTCAGAGAACACCCTGATATCCGCTGAAAGCCAGTCGGTAAGCTTGTAAGTTAGGCCCGCATTGCCGAAATAGCGGTTGTTCTGGTCAGTATTGTAGTTCTCATACTGGTTCCAGTAGGGATTTTGGGTAAATGCGGGTTTTTGGATATTCCATGCCGTACGGTTCCAGGATTGCTCTGTGCCATCCGCATATTTGTAGTTGCGCAGGTAAGCATCGTCAATCTGGCGTTGACCGAACATCACGTAAAACAGCATCGGGTTGTTCCCGAAGAAACCTGTCCCGGGCCGGCCCTTCGAATGGTCATTGATGTAGTTGATCCCACCGCTGAATGTCAGTTTCTCCGTGAACTTGTAAACTGTATTCAGGCTGATAAAAAAACGGCTAAGGTTGCTGCCCGGATAAATAAAGTTTTGCTTGGTCTGCCCAACCGAAAAGCGGACCGAGCCATTGTCACCACTGCTGGCCACAGACAAGTTATTGGAAAAGGTCACGCCGGTTTTAAAAAACTCCTTCGCGTTATCCGGATGCGGGCTCCACGGGGCCGTTTTGCCGAAATTCGGATTATTACGATCCTGGTCCCATGACCAGTAATGACGCACCAATTGCCCTTCCATCTTCGGTCCCCAGGATTCATCGGTACCATAGTCGGGGATCAGATCGTAGCGGCCTTTGCCATCACCGTCGTCATAAGTGCCGCCGCCGGGCAGGAAGCCGGATGGATTCTGGCCAACATATAGTTTTGTAAAATTGGGACTGCCACCCCCGCCATACAGGTTCTGAAACTTTGGCAGCAACGATACCTGGTCGGCCTGGATATTCAGGTCGTAATTCAACGAAAGCTTGCCGGAACCCTTGCCCGTTTTAGTGGTAATGTAAATCACCCCGTTCTGCCCACGGCTACCGTAGAGTGCCGTCGCGGCGGCACCTTTCAGTACCGATATATTTTCGACATCGTTTGGATTGATGAGCTGCGCGGGGTTGCCGTAGTCATACCCGCCGCCGCCTGTTCCCTGTCCTCCCGTCACGCCATACGAGTTCAGGTTCATGTTAGCCATAGGCACTCCGTCCACGATAAACAAAGCATTGTTGTTGCCGGAAATGGATTTCAGCCCGCGGATCGTCACCCTCGAAGAACCGCCCATCGACCCGCTGTTGCCGCCTATCTGCACGCCTGCCAGTTTCCCCTGTAACGAATTGATGTAGTTGACTTCCCGCGCCTCCTGGATACCTCCGCCTTCAATCTGCTGCACGGCGTAACCGACGTTGCGCGTGCTGCGCTGTACACCCAGTGCGGTAACTACCACCTCGCCAAGGCTTTTAATATCCGCTTTCAACTTGATGTTCACCTCGGTTGCCCCGGCCGACAACGGAATTTCCTGAGGTACGTACCCGATCGACGATACAGTAAGAGAATGCCCCCCCGGTCCAAGCATTATGCTGAAAATACCGTCACCGTCGGTATTGGTACCGTTGTTGGTGCCTTTTACGAGAACACTCACACCAGGTATGCCGGCATTGGCTTCGTCCGTAACCTTCCCTTTCACACGCCTGTCCTGCCCTGCTGCCTGGTATGCACAAAACAGTACGGCCACCAAGACCGTCAAACAACTTCGTATCGATTGCGCCATGTTTGTAAAATTTAAAGATTAAATATTCTTTAAAGGCGAAGTACAGATACGTATACTGACGGATACTTTATGGAGGTGGTGGAAATCGACGACTGAGGTCAAAGTGTCGACGAATCGGCAAAACAAGACTGATTTTCAGGAATTAAAATGTGGAAGGTAGCTCCCTGCCCCTCTTCCGAAGTGGCGTAGATATGCCCGTGATGGTTTTGCAGAATTTTCTTACACATCGCCAGACCAATCCCTGTGCCTTCGAACTCCTTCTTGCCGTGCAGGCGCTGGAAAATTTCGAAAATCTGCTCGGCATAATGCTGGTCAAAGCCAATGCCATTATCACTCACCTGAATATGGTAATAGGTGCAGCGGTTATCCAGCATCGGATAGGCAGATAAGGCGTCCTGCCCGAGTGCTTGTACTGATATGCTGATCTCCGGATCGCAATCGACCCGGGTAAATTTCAATGCGTTTGAAATCAGGTTGCCAAACAATTGCGACATCTGCAAGGGTGCCGCTTCGACTACCGGCAGCTTGCCGTAGGTTACCGTCGCATACTTCTGCTCAATCAGCAGTTCGAGGTCATCAACAATATTCTCGATGATCACCCCAAGATCGGTGTAACGTACGAGGTCGGAGTCACGCGACAGCTGAGAAAACGCAAGTACATCTCGGATGAGCAGTAACATCCGAGAGGAAGCATTCTTGATTTTCGCGAGGTAATGCCGCTGGCGCTCAGTGGTCTCTCCGAGGTCGGCTTCCAGCATTTGCGTAAATGTCGCCACTTTCCGGACCGGCTCCTGCAAGTCGTGCGAAGCAATGTAGGCAAACTGTGCAAGTTCGGCATTGGAACGTTGTAAATGCCGGTTCGCCGTGGCCAGTTCGCGGGTCCGCCCATCGACTGTTTCCTCCATTTTCAGCTTGGCTATCACCTGCGGGGTAACGTCCTGGCAAAGTGTCATTACTCCCTGCACACTGCCGTCGCCGCCGCGGTAGGGCTGGTAGACCAGATTCAAAAAACCCTCCTTCTTCTCGCCATCCACAAATACGAAATAGGGCTGCTCACTGAGAAACACCGGTTCGCCCGTCGTCCTTACCTTTTCATGAATACTTCTGAAATGAGGCTCGGTCTCCGGGATGATGGAAAAAAGTGGTTTACCCAGCAAATCTTCGCGAGAACGCCCTATAAGTTGCCCATAGGCGTCGTTGACAATCTCCACGATCATATCAGTGCCAGTGAGTACGATTATCCCCACCGTGGCATCGGCGACCAGATTCTGGAAGCGTCGTTCCGAGTCGTGCAGCTGGTTAAAAACCAATACTTTACTGGTCGTTTCAGTGCATGTTACAAATACGCCGTTGATTCGCCCCCGGTCGTCATACACAGGGCTGTAACTAAACGTCCAGTATATGTCCTCAATCCTTCCGTTTCTGAAGAATGGTACGAGCTGATCCTGAAACCAGACGGGCTCCCCGCTGGTCATCACTTTTTGAAGCAAAGGGCCAATAAAATCCCAGATTTCGGGCCAGACATCCCGGCCCTTCTTACCAAGTGCCGGGTGTTTTCCGTCCGCGCCGAGGCTCGGACGGAATGCATCATTGTAGAAGCAGATCAGGTCGTCACCCCAAAACAGAAACATTGGGAAAGCAGAATGAAGAACAATCCCGAGTGTAGTTCGCAGGCTTTGCTCCCATTGATCCGGCGGGCCCAGTGGCGTTTCCGCCCAGTTGAACGACCGTGTCAGGGCACCCATTTCGCCGCCTCCCTGAATAAAATGAAAAGTTTCGTCGTTTGTGGGCTTACGTAAATCCATGTCGGTGAATGAATACACTAAGCGCCACAACACTATAATCGCGCCAAGATCAGAATACTACATTAATACCTTTTCAAGGATGGCTACCAGATCTTCGAACCGGCCTGGCTTGGTAAAGAAATAACGGGCTCCCAACTGTTTTACCTGTGATACCGTGGCTGCGTTGGAAGAAGTAGACAGGATTATTACAGGGATTTGGCGTAGTTTTTCATCTTTCTTGATCTCTGTCAGGAATTGCTGCCCATTCATAAGCGGCATATTCAAATCAAGAAAGATCAGGTCGGTTTCGAGTTCTCCTTGTGCAATTTGATTTAAAGCTTTCCTTGCACTGTCCAAAACGGTGCAGCTTACGGGCTTTTTGGTACATTCTAGTGCGGTCAGGAAAATTTCCTGATCATCTTCATCATCATCAATGAGAAGAATTTTCTGATAGAGCATCTACAAGGAGCGTCAATATATTCATGCAAATTATATTACAAAGGATCTTAAATCAAGTAGTCTTTGCCAGGTAATTGAATATCTCCTCTATTTTCGGGTGTGAAATCCTTAAAAATAACCAAAAAACCATATGTCGTTTTCAGGGATACCGATCTGGGCCAGGGGCATTTCATGGCCATTTATGCGTTGCTGAAAGGCGCTAAGGACGAAAACGGCGATTGATACCGCTACCTGATGTCCTCATAGCGGCCCTGATTCAGGTCACCGGTTTCATAACCCTTCTTGAACCAGTACATCCGCTGTTTAGAAGTACCATGCGTAAATGCGTCGGGAACAACATAACCCTGCGATTCCTTTTGAAGCTTGTCGTCACCGATCGCATTTGCTGCCGTAAGGGCGGCTTCCAAATCTCCGGGTTCGAGGATATTCTCCATTTGATTGGCATGGTTTGCCCACACCCCAGCAAGGAAGTCGGCCTGTAATTCCAGCTTGACTGAGAGTTTGTTGTACTCTGCCTCGCTGAGCCTTCCGCGCTGCTCCTGCACCTGCTGGGAGATCCCCATCAGATTCTGTACATGGTGCCCTACCTCGTGTGCCACCACGTAAGCTATGGCAAACTCTCCGGGAGCGTTGAAGCGGTCACGGAGCTCGTCACAAAAAGTAAGATCTATGTATACCTTGTGGTCCGCCGGGCAGTAAAATGGGCCCATTGCTGACGAAGCTCCGCCGCATGCGCTCTGCGTGGCATCGGAAAACATCTGCAAAACAGGCTTTTCATATTGTCCATTGTTCTGGGCGTAAATCTGCGACCATACATCTTCGGTGCTTCCCAAGACAGCGGAAACAAAATCAGCTGTTTTATCATCAGGACGAGGCCCTGGCTGCCGGGTTTCGGCCTGCTCGGTCTGCGTACCCTGTATATTCGATAGAATTTCCTGAGGGTCCTGACCAGTGAGCAACCCGATAGCGACCACAATGATCACTCCGATACCACCTAGTGCAACTTTCCCCCCGCCAGACATTCCGCGGCGATCTTCGACGTTGCTGCTTCTGCGTAAATCCTGCCAACGCATGTTGTTGATGTATTTAGGTTAGAAAAAAATTAAATGCGGATCTGAACCCGTTGCATTCAAATATAGAAATAATGCCAGCCATGAAAATAGCCGTGCCGGGATAATTTTGTAACGCACGTGCGATGTACAATTAATGCCGGCAGGTCTACATGAACAGGTCTACAATATGTAGATTTCGTAAAGCTTTTCCTCCATACAATAAGTTGTAAAACCGTTAAATAAGTAATTATAAAACATAGCTCAATAAATTCTTTGCCATTGAGTGATGTACTTAATTTTAGGCAACTGAAGTTAATCTAATTAAATCATAGTATGGCGTTCACTAAACCTTACTTCACCGGATTCGAGTATCACTCCACCGAGATCTGCAAATTTCTTCAGACTTACAGTACGTTCACGCTGATGCTGACCAACGGCATGATCATCCACTACCAACCGGAAGAAGTACTCGACTTTCAGAGCTGGCTCAACCATCACCAGATCGAGGACATTCGCGTGTCAATCCGAAATAACAACCCTGCGGTCGTTGCGCAACGGTGACACCCCTGTTGCTGTAATTTCCCATTCTCCGAAGTCCATCCTTTTGCTTTGCTTCCGCAACAAGCCAACGCCCCCTTGTCTTGGGGTTTGCCGCCATTTTGTACTATTTTTAATAAACATTAAATTATATTCTCAGAGGGGCTGGCTTTACAGGTGGTATGAAGCATATTAAAGTTCTCTTTCTATGGGTATGGCTGGCCGGGCATTTTTTCTCGTGTTCTCCGGAACTGCCCCGGGATGTGGAGGTGGCGATGAAGGAGCTGCCCGAAAAGCTGGACTATAATCAGCACGTAAAGCCTGTGCTTTCCGATAAATGCTTTGCTTGCCACGGGCCAGACAAGGCAAAGCAAAAAGGAGGGCTTCGTCTGGACCTGGCCGGGTCAGCATTTCAGAAGGTATCCAAAAACTCGGGCCGGACTGCCATTGAGCCCGGCGACCTGGCAGACAGCGAGTTTTTCCACCGGATAATCTCGTTAGATCCCGACTACGTGATGCCCACGCCTGAGTCGCACCTGAGCCTGTCCGCGCGTGAGAAGGCGATATTGATCCGTTGGATCCAGGAAGGGGCCGAATACAAGCCACACTGGGCATTTGTAAAACCGGAAAACCCCGACGTTCCTCACACCAGCCATGATGCCCTGGCCGTGAATCCGATTGACCATTTTGTATTTAAAAAACTCGAAGAAGAAAGACTGCAACCGTCTGCACGGGCCAACAAAGAAATACTGCTGCGACGCGTATCGCTGGACCTTACAGGCCTGCCGCCCACCCTATCAGAAACCGATGCGTTTTTAAAGGATAATTCTGCTAACGCTTACGAAAAGCAGGTTGACAGGCTACTGGCCTCCCCCCACTACGGCGAAAAGATGGCGGTCGACTGGCTGGATCTTGCCCGTTTTGCCGATTCACACGGTTATACGGTCGACAGGCTGCGGGACATGTCGCCTTACCGCGACTGGGTCATTAATGCCTTCAACCGAAACATGCGTTACGATCAGTTTATTCACTGGCAGCTCGCCGGAGATCTGATGCCGAACCCGAGCAAAGAAATGCGGATTGCAACAGCTTTCAACCGCAATCACCAGCAAAACATGGAAGGTGGCATTATTGAAGAAGAATTCCAGACCGAATACGTAGTCGATCGCACCAATACATTTGGTGACGCGTTTCTGGGCCTTTCGGTCGGCTGTGCAAAGTGCCATGATCATAAGTACGATCCTATTTCCCAAAAGAACTACTACGAATTGTTCAGCTTCTTTAATAATGTAAAAGAAGCCGGCCAGATTTCCTGGGACGACGCATTGCCGACACCCACGATGCTCCTTCCGACCGATGCTCAGCAGCAGACACTCCGGTTTATTCAGAACAGGATCAAAACCGAAGAACAAGAACTTGCAGCCGCCGGACGCAGTGCAGACACGGGCTTCATACAATGGCTTGATAAAGGCAGCTACCGCAGCCTGGCCAAAGAGCCCCTTCCCCAAGCAGGGCTGCTCGCACTTTACACATTTGAAAACGGATCACTCCGCAACTCGGTAAATGCCAGGGAAGCAGGGATGATGAAGCGCGAAGCAGGTGCACCGGGAGGCCTGCCTGTATTTGGGACAAAAACAGATGGCAAATCGCTTCGACTCGATGGGGACGTTTACCTCGACCTGGGGCAGAACGGGGTGTTCCGTAAATCGGAACCATTCACCGTGGGCATTTGGGTCAATGTCCCGAAAGAACTGAAAGAGGGAGTAATCCTGCATAAAAGTCAGGCCGAGCGGCTTTACAATTTCCGCGGATATCACTTGTACCTGAAAGGCGACCGCCTAGAACTGAACATGGCCCACACTTCACCGTCGGATGCTATAACGAAAGTGAGCAAGCAGCCCCTTCCCAAAAATCAGTGGGTGCAGCTGACGGTTACCTACGATGGTTCCTCCAAAGCCGCGGGTTTCAAACTTTATGTCAATGGCAAGGAGGCGGCGATGGAGACAACTATGGACCAGCTGACCAAGGACATTCTCTTTAAATCTTCTGTTCAGCCCGGCTTGCAGGTTGGCGCCTGGTGGAGAGGTTTAGGGTTGAAAAACGCGCAGGTAGACGATGTTACCGTTTACAACCGGGAGCTGACGCCGTTTGAAACCGCCATACTCGCCCGAAAGTCATCCTGGGTGGCTACTGTTCCCAAGCGCGCCGACCAGATGACGGCCGCTGAAATATCCGCATTGAAAAGCTACTACAAATCCGCTGTCGATCCGGCTATGGCTACGGCGCGGATTGCCTTGCGCAAGGCGCGCGGGCAACTCTCGGATTCAACCGAAAACATTCGCGAACTGATGGTGATGCAGGAAATGCCCAAGCCCAGGCAGGCGCATATCCTGCTACGCGGCAATTATGACGCATTGGGTGAAAAAGTGTTCCCATCTACGCCTGCCGCAATTCTGGAATACCCCAAAACCTTGCCTAAAAACCGCTACGGGCTTGCCCAATGGCTCACGCACGCGGATAACCCGCTCACCGCCCGCGTGGCTGTGAACCGCTACTGGCAAATTTTCTTCGGAACCGGACTGGTAAAAACCACCGAAGACTTTGGAAACCAGGGAGAACTGCCCAGCCACCCCGAACTACTCGACTGGCTTGCCGTCACGTTTCGCGCGTCGGGATGGGACATCAAAAAACTAAACAAGCTGATCGTGATGTCAGCGACATACCGTCAGGATTCGCGCGCCAGCCGCGATCTACGCGAACGGGATCCCGACAACCGGCTGTATGCACGCGGACCAGCGAACAGAATGTCGGCCGAGATGATCCGGGATAATGCATTGATGGCAAGCGGATTGATGAACGCGCAAATAGGCGGCGCGAGTATAAAGCCCTACCAGCCAGAGGGGCTATGGTCGATCAACAACACCACCTACACTCCCGACTCCGGCCATGCCGTATATCGCCGGAGCCTGTATGTGATCGTGAAGCGGTCGGTACCTAACCCGACGCTGGCAACATTTGATGCCACTTCACGGAGCTTCTGTGTCGTACGTCGGCAAAAAACCAACACGCCGTTGCAGGCGCTGGTTACACTGAACGACCCGACATTTGTAGAGGCCATGCGCGTCATGGGTGAACAAATGAGCCGTATCCCCGACGCCCGCCAATCGATCACGACCGCATATCGTAAGCTAACCGGACGCAAACCACCCGAGAAAGAGGTCGACTTGCTGCTTAGCATGCAGAAAATGGAAGAAGATAAATTCAGAAAAAATCCTGGCAAGGCTGCCGGCTGGCTGCGTATCGGCCAGCATATAGCCGATAAAACGCTGGACCCTGCATTACTTGCCGCCAACAGTGTGGTTGCAAGCACCATTCTTAATTCAGACGCCGCCTTAACCAAACGATAACCATGCAGCATCATCACGAAGAAGACTTCCGGGTGCATTCGCCCGAGTTTGACGAACTGCACCGGAAAATGGACCGCCGCCGGTTCCTTACCCAGACATCGCTGGGACTGGGCGCTATGGCTGTCGGATCGCTGTTCGGGCTTGAAAAGCTATATGGCTCCACTTCAAGGCCGGCCACGGGCGGCTCGGGCGATCTGGAAGCGGAGATACTGAAAGCGTTACCGCATATCGCGCCCAAAGCCAAGCGCGTGGTTTACCTGTTCATGGCCGGCGGCCCATCGCAGTTCGAAACGTTTGACTATAAGCCCAAACTGGTTCAAATGGCAGGCCAAAACCTGCCCGACTCGGTACGGAAGGGTCAGCGGCTTACCGGTATGAGCGCCAGCCAGAGCGCACTGCCTATGGCGCCATCGATTTACGGGTTCAACCAACATGGGAAAACCAAAACCTGGGTTAGCGAACTGCTGCCCTACACGGCCAAGGTGGTGGACGATCTTTGCATTGTGAAATCCATTTACTCTGAGGCGATCAACCATGACCCGGCCATTACCTTTTTTCAAACCGGCAACCAGCTCCCTGGCAGGCCATCGATCGGCTCGTGGGTTAGCTATGGGCTGGGGACGGACAATAACAACTTGCCCACATTTATTGTATTGGTTTCTAAAAATGCGCCCAAAGACCAGCCATTGTATGCCCGCCTATGGGGTAACGGCTTTCTTGAATCTCGGCATCAGGGTGTACAATTCCGGTCGGGGAAGGACCCCGTTCTCTTTTTGAACAATCCGGAAGGTTATGATGGGCATGATCGCAAGCAAATGCTCGATTACCTTTCGAAACTCAACCAGCTCCAAAATGACGCATACGGCGATCCGGAGATCAATAACCGCATTGCGCAATACGAAATGGCATTCCGCATGCAGACTTCCGTACCTGACGTGATGGATACTTCGGCTGAGCCAAACGATGTTTTCGAACTCTACGGACCGGACAGCCGCGATCCGGGGACTTTTGCCGCTAACTGTTTGCTAGCCCGAAAGTTGCTTGAAAAAGACGTAAAGTTCGTGCAGCTCTACCATCAGGGTTGGGACCAGCACGGAGGCCTGCCCAAGGCCATCGCGCAGCAATGCAAGGCCACCGACCAGGCTACCGGTGCGTTGATCATGGACCTGAAACGCCGCGGCCTGCTTGATGACACGCTGGTGATATGGGGTGGCGAGTTCGGTCGGACCGTCTATTCACAAGGCAAGCTCAGCGCTACCGATTATGGCCGCGACCATCACCCGAGGTGCTTCACCATGTGGATGGCAGGTGCGGGCGTCAAATCCGGGATCAGCTACGGAGAAACCGACGATTTCAGCTATAATATCATCAAAGACCCGGTGCACGTCCACGACTTTCATGCTACCTTGCTGCATCTGATGGGCGTCGATCACGAGCGCCTCACCTACAAATTCCAAGGCCGGCGCTTCCGGCTGACGGATGTACACGGGAAGTTGGTGAAGGATATTCTGGCATAATTCACAGCCTCATCAGTAGAGTATCCCATCCATTTCTTCGTCTTTCTTCTCAAAATGCTGGTCCTGATGAAACCCTTGACACAATACTTCATTATTTCCGCACTGCTGGCCGCTCCATTGCTCGCAACCGCCCAGCAGGCAAACGTTAACCTCGACTGGGCTCCGCAGAAAAATACCGAGCAGCTGGTGCCTTATGGCGGCAATGTCATTTCCCCGGAAGTAAAGGACGATCATACCATTACGTTTCGTGTCAAAGCGGCGGATGCACAAAAGGTCGAGCTTACCGGCGGGCCAATATTGCTCGCACTGAAGAGTAAAGCCAATATCCCTTTTACAAAAGACAGCGACGGGTTATGGACGCTGACAGTCGGGCCGGTGACACCCAATATTTATGTCTACCGCTTCCTGATCGACGGGGTGGCGGTGGCCGACCCCAACAATACATTCACAGGCGCTTCGAACCAGCCGGGGTACAGTAACCTGGTCGTGCACAGGAGCGGGCCTGCGTATTACGATGCCCTCAATGTGCCTCATGGGAGTATTACAAGGCATATCTACCATTCCGGTGTGCTGAATGGCGAGCGGGAGATGTTTGTATACACACCCCCGGGGTACGATCCGAAAAAGAAATATCCGGTGCTTTACCTGCTGGGCGGGAGCGGCGAACTGGCTTCGGGCTGGACGCTCGACGGGCGGGCGAATTTTATTGCAGATAATCTTTTGGCCGAAGGCAAAATGGTACCCATGATCATCGCAATGCCTAACAATCAGGTCATTCACCGCAACGACCCGAAGCATTTAGAGAAGACTTACAAGCTATTTGAGGAAGAGCTGCGCAGGCAGATTGTACCGTTTGTGGACGCGCATTACAGCACCGTAAAAGACCGGAAAGGACGGGCTATCTCGGGTCTTTCAATGGGCGGCAGACATACCCAGGCTGTGGGTTTCAATGCAATAGACCTTTTCAGCTCGTTCGGCATATTGAGTGCCGGTGATCTTGAACCGGAAAAACTAAACCCAGCGTTTTTCGACGACCCTAAAATCAAGGACAAAGTCGATTACCTGCTGGTAGGACTTGGCAGCGGGGAGCTGGATTTCGTAGGAAAAAGATCCGCAGCGACCCATGCGGCTTTGGACAAGGCTGGCATCAAGCATGACTATTTTATCGGCGGCGAGGGTGCTCACGATTGGGGGACCTGGCGGTTGCTGCTCCACGACAAGTTATTGCCCAACCTGTTTAGGAGATAAGTTTTGAATGAGTGAATGATTGAATGGTCAGATATGGTCATTTGTAGTCATGGTAGTCATTGATAGTCATTCTTGTATCGGGAAACAATACCTGACAAGCCTTGACAATACCTGACTATTCACTCATTCAATCATTCACTCATTCACTCATTCACTCATTCAATCATTCACTCATTCACTCATTCAATCATTCACTCATTCATTCACTCACTAACCATGAGCTATTTTAATATCGATGCCGTGAAGGCACAAACTTTCGATGCGATCGTGGTAGGCACGGGTATAAGCGGCGGCTGGGCAGCGAAAGAGTTAACCGAAAAAGGGCTAAAAACACTCGTCCTCGAACGCGGGCGCGATGTGAAGCATATTGTAGATTACCCTACCACGAATATGATGCCCTGGGAATTCGAACACCGCGGGCTGCCGCCGCTGGCAGTGCGGGAAGCAAGCCCAATGGCTAGCAAGCATTACATTTTCAGGGAGGATGCAATGCATTTTGTAGTGAAGGACTATGAACACCCTTATGTCCAGGACCAGCCGTTCAGCTGGATGCGAGGGTACCAGGTAGGCGGGCGCTCGCTGCTGTGGGCACGGCAAACGCAGCGTTGGTCGGATTACGATTTTGAGGGCCCCGCGCGAGACGGATTCGCTACCGACTGGCCGATCCGATACAAGGACATTGCGCCATGGTACAGCTACGTGGAAAAATTCGCGGGTATTTCAGGAAACAGGGATGGACTTCCGCAGCTACCGGACGGTGAATTTCTGCCCCCGCATGATATGAGCTGCGTGGAAAAGCATTTCAGCGACCAGACGGCCAAAAACTACAAAGGTTCACGCCCGGTGATCATCGGTCGCGCCGCACACATTACCGACCCGCAACCGATCCATACCCAGCAGGGCCGCGCCAAATGCCAGCACCGCAACATGTGCCAGCGCGGCTGTCCGTTCGGGGGATATTTCAGCACTAACGCGGCAACATTACCCTGGGCCGAAAAAACGGGCAATCTTACGCTTAGGCCGCATTCGGTGGTGCATTCGGTCATTTATGACGAAAAGAAAAAGCGGGCTACCGGCGTGCGCCTGGTGGACGCGCACACGAAGGAAATGACCGAGTACTATGCCAAAATCATATTTATCAATGCATCCGCTATCAATTCCAACCTGATCTTACTCAATTCGAAATCTACCCGTTTCCCGAACGGATTGGGTAACGATAGTGGCGTACTGGGCAAGTTCATCGGATTTCACAACTACCGCGGCCGCGTGCAGGCGGATTTCGACGGCTTCCACGACAGGACCACCGACGGACGGCGCCCGAATGGCGCATACATTCCGCGCTTTCGGAATGTTTTCAAGCAGGAAACCGATTTTCTGCGAGGTTATGCGACCTCATTCACCGCTTCCAAAGTAGGTAATACAGGCGACGGCCTGGGTGATTCCCTAAAAGCAAGCCTGTTTGCACCCGACGAAAGCGGCTGGTCGCTCGGTGCGCAGATGATGGGAGAGGTATTAATGAAGGAAACCAATTTTATAAAACTGCACGAGAACCTGAAAGACGACTGGGGCATTCCACAACTGCGCATGAACGTGTCCTTCGACGACAACGACATGAAGATGGTGAAGGATTTTTACACCGAATTAAGCGAAATGCTCGACAAAGCCGGTTTCAAAAACATCAAAACCTCCGACACGCACCGCAACCCCGGCAGCGAAAACCACGAGATGGGTGGTGCCAGAATGGGCAAAGATGGCAAAACATCTATCCTCAACCAATGGAACCAAATGCACCAGGTCCCGAACGTGTTTGTGACCGACGGCGCCTGCATGACGTCCGCTTCCACCCAAAATCCATCACTGACTTATATGGCCCTTACGGCACGGGCGGCAGATTTTGCGGTGAAGGAAATGCGGAAGGGGAACATTTGAGATTAAAAGACAACCGTCACATAATACATCCCGCCAACCGACGGGCCGCCAAGGAACGATACATAATACTTATTCAACAAGTTGCTCGCGCCGACCTTCACAAGACTTTTCAGCGCGGGCACCCGGTAAGTGACCTGCGCGTCTAGGCTGCCGTATGATGGGACGTTGCCGGTAACAAGAAATGTTTGAGAGTAGTAGCCCGACTGCCATTTATAAGAAACGGTTGCGTTGAGGTTTTCGGCGATGTTGGTGCGGGAGACCGATGCGTTCCACATCCATTTGGGCGTGTTGAAGCCGTCTTCGAGACCGTCCTGGTTTTCGGCGTTTTTCAGCTTTGCAAAAGTGGCGTTCAATCCCACTACCCATTTTCTCTCCCATTGATAATTCAAACCGGCGCTAAAACCATAGTTGTTGATCACCGAGCGTGAATTGGTGTACATCCGGTATTGTGCCTGACGGGCCTTGTCGTACAGGTCGTGCGGTATGACGGCCGGGTCTGTCGACAGCGGTACATTCATGTTGGTCTGTGCTATAAAATTGCTGTACCGGTTGAAATACAAATCGGCATTCACAAACAATGCCCTGTTGAATAGCAGGCCTTTGTAGCCGGCTTCCCAGGTCTTGGTATGCTCGGGTTTCAGATAAGTGTAAGAATTCTTTTTAAGCAAGCCCTTATTTTTCTCAATGGCGGCATCCTCTGTGAGCCTGTTCTGATTGATATCATTCAAAACCGCCTGCTGGAAACTGGTAATCGAACTGGCCAGCCATGCATGCTCAAATATCCCCTGCGACATCACCGGCAGCCCTCCTACCCGCTTCACACCGCCGCTATTCACATTGCTGTAAGCCTCAAAAATGCTCGGAAAACGGTAGCCTGTCTGAAACGAAACGCGGAAATTGTGGTCGTGCACCGGGCTGAATACGGCCGATAACCGTGGGTTGAACGTCGTCCTGAAATAATTGTTCTTGTCCGCCCGAAGAACAACCCCTAGCCTTAATTTATTCTTTATCAAATCTTTATTCATCGAAAAGAAACCCCCGGTTTTGCCGTAAATGATGCTCTTACCATCATTGCCGGGCTCAGGGTTTACGAAATAATTGCCGTCGGGCACGATGATATAGGTGCGGTGGTCGACACCTAGCAGAATGTCCAGGCCATATGTGTCTTTCCAGGCGTTGAGGTACTTTTCGGTGAGGTTCACCTGCGCCTCTCCGTGCAAGAAATCGGCTTTCACACGCAATGCAGCACCTACGTCCCAGTTATTGATGTCCTGCAATTTGTGTAATTGTGCATTGAAACGGTCGGTACCCGGCAGGTAGCGACCTGCATCCGCTGCCGCACGGGCCTGGCGCAGGGCGTCAGCCGCGGTTGCCCCGCCGGCAGTAGCCTTGTTGAAACCTTGGGTGAAGTCTGCGTACCAGTCATTGTCGGATTTGTAGCTACGGTCCATATTCTCAGCCATCGACCGCAGATTGTAGGAACGGCCGGTATTTTCGGAATTAACGTACAATTTCGCCTGCACAGATGCCGACTGGTACTGAATCCCATGTTGCTGCAAGAGGTAGTTTTCCAGGCGAAATCTGTTGGCACGCTGGTACACATTGTCGAGCAGACTGAAATGATAGGTATAAGTCAGCATAGCACCGGGTGCGACTTTATAATAAATACCCGCATCACCTTTGATATTCTGCAAGTTATAATCCACCACCTCAGCTTCGTAATAACCCGTGCGGCTCAATACATAACGTTTCCCGCCCAGCGTCACAGTCTTTCGGTTCGAACTTTCATTCCCATACATATTCACCGGATCACTTGCCGGATTGTCCGCGCCAAAAAGCTGCGTACTGCTGTTGGCGTTTGCGTTCATTTCTGTCTGACCGTAGGCGATCCAGTCGTAGCCCTTCGTGAATGCGCCATTGATTTTAAACGCCCATTTCGGCGT
This sequence comes from Dyadobacter sp. 50-39, assembly GCA_001898145.1. Taxonomy (GTDB): domain Bacteria; phylum Bacteroidota; class Bacteroidia; order Cytophagales; family Spirosomataceae; genus Dyadobacter. Next base: position 407,328 of record MKSR01000047.1, on the reverse strand, counting down.
CATGATTTTTGCGAAACGGACCGTCGTTTCAACAAATGGCTTTGCATCGCTGCGGCGATCGTTCAGGTGGTTGACGGCCGTTTTCTGCTGGATCGACAGTCCCTTAGAATCGAAAGGGTTTTTGGTCAGGAAATTCGCGAGGCCGTTCACGGTATTCATGCCGTATAGTGCCGAAGCGGTGCCCGGAAGTATCTCGACACTCGCGATATCGAGGTCCGTCGGCCCCAGCGAGTTACCGATCGCCCCGCCGATGTGCGGCGACTGCACATCCATCCCGTCCGCAAGCTGGGCGAAACGCACGTTGGTGGTATTCGAAAAACCCCTCGCATTCAGCACCTTAAAACCCAGCGATGGCGTGATCATATGGATGCCTTGCACGTTTTCCAATGCATCAAAAAACGACAACGAGGGCGACAATGCGATTGCCTGTGAGCTTACCTTCTGCACGCTTACCGGAGAGACGAGAATGCGCTCCGTCACCCGTGAGGCCGTCACGACCACCTCGTCCAGCGCATGGGCCTGCAATGTGTCCGTTTGCGCATGAGCCCTGGACATAAATGGTATGGCGAAGATGAACGCAGTAAACGGTAGTTTCATAGGCGCGACACAAGCGTTATATCCGATTGGAAATATCGCAAAGTAAATAAAAATGACTGAATGATTGAATAGGCGTGTATCGTCATTGGCAGCCAGGAATAGCCATTAAGGCATTAAACAATATCTGGCAACCCTTGACAATACATGTCTGTTCTTTTATTCAGTCATTTACCTTCTCAAATTCAAAATTTCCCTTGATGTGCTTGTTCAAAAATGTCCCCTTCGAACCGGAAGTCTTCATGGCCTGGTAGACATCCCAGGGGACCTTCTTGTAGTCATATACCATTCCTGAAACATACACAATGCGCAATGTTTCGGTCTCCTCCTTGTAGATCATTTCGGAAACGACACTGGATGGCATGGCCGCAGTTTAGTTGAAGTCATCCAATGCCTCGCGCAGATCGTCTACCGCCTTGGATGAAATGTTGGAATCTTTGAAAATCGATTGAACCGTAGATTTACTACCGTATAGACCAGTATTGGCACGCACGTCCACGCCCAGCATGGCTCCATTCACGGTTACGCCGGCAAAAAGCCCTTTGGCGCGTGAGTAGGAGTATACTTCGGCTTCCAGCTTGTAATCCGTGGTGGCAGATGCATTCTTGCTTACCGGACCGGCGGCCACAGAAACATCGCCCCCAAGTGTATAGTCGCCTTTTTCGATATTCAGCAGTGATTTTTCGCTTTTAAAAAGCAAAACAAGATCTACCGCCTGCACCCCTATCTGGGCACCCACGCTGCCGCCTGTGATGGTTACAAACACCGGATCGCTCCATTCGCCGTTTTCGCGCTTGATCATCGCAAGGCCCCTGCCGTGCTTTCCGCCGACAATCAGCCCTCCGTTGATCATCCGAGGGATGATGATGATTCCTTTTGATGCTTCTAACAGCTGTGTCGGGATCTGCATACCGTTGAAATCGCTCATGACTGCCGTAGCAGCATTGATCTTATCTTCTTCTTTGTTCTGGGCAAAAGAAGGGGTTGCAACCGCAAGTCCGATCAGAAGAAAGGCTTGCATTTTTAAAGTTTTCAAATTGTTGAGGAACATAATTACCGGGATTAATGGGTATAAAACAATACTTCAAGGATCGTGCCCGCCAGTCGTAAAAACCGCGTTCTGACAACAAAAACCGGCTTTTGTACGCCGGACCGGCCTTATCCGCAACTTTAAACGCTTTGCGATGCCTTTTCTGATCAGTTGGTATGATTTTGATGACATTTTTACATGAAACAATGTCAATCCAATCTTACTTTTCATGGATGCCAAAGCATCAGTCTTAGCGAACCGACGTAAACCCGTTGTGTATCTGCTCAATGACTAAATGTTCGACGACTTTGGCAAGCTCATCGCCAAAGATCCCTATGCACACCTGCGGCCGCGTTTTCGGAATGAAACGCGGCCTTTTTTATGCATTTTTGCGACGTAATTGACTGCTATTTCTTGCGGTTTGGTTTATTTGCACCGGTTCCCGTCAAACATCTGTCATGCGTCCTGTCCCCGAATACAAAATCGGTCCCGTTCCGCTTTTTTCAGCGATCCGTTTTGCGCGCGATCCGCTCCGTTTCCTCAGGCAAGGCTTCGACGAATGCGGAGAGACTTTCAAAATGAAGTTGTTCCGTGAGTTTATAGTCACCCGTGATCCGGCGTTTTTCCGGCACGTGTTGCAACAGCATCACAAAAATTTCAAAAAAGGTAATTCGGTCAAAATGCTCCGGCCGGTGTTGGGCAACGGGCTTGTGATAAGCGACGGAGATTTTTGGCTGAGACAACGAAGGCTCGTACAGCCTGCATTCCACCGTGAACGTCTGCTGGAACTGTTCCTGACGATGGGAGAGCTAACGGCCGCATTTATGGAAGAGCTCGAAGAATTCCGCGGCAAAGGAGCCATCGATATCGATGCAAAAATGATGGGTATAACATCGGATATCGCCCTGAAAACGCTGTTCGGAAATATGAACACAGAGGATAAGGAGCAGATTTACCGCCAGGTAAGCCGCACACAGACTTACCTGGTGACACGCGTGCGCAAACCATACCGCCTGCCGCTGATGGCAATTAACGGCGAAGACCGTCGCTTCAAATCCGATCTGGCCTACTTCAATAGCCTGGTGTATGACTTTATCCGTAAACGTCGCTTGTCCGGCGAGACGCCCAACGACCTGCTCCAACTCCTGCTGGACAGTACCGACGAGGAAACGGGCGAACAAATGAATGATGAACAAATCCGGGACGAGGCCATTACGATGTTCGCCGCCGGTCACGAGACCTCTGCGACAGGTCTAAGCTGGCTGCTATGGGAGCTGTCGGCGCAACCGGAGATAGTAGCACGAATCCGAAAGGAAAGTGTGATTTTTGAAACGGTGCCCGGTTTCGAGCAACTTACCAAAATGCCCTACACGCGGCAAGTCGTGGAAGAGGGTCTCCGGCTATACCCACCCGCATGGACGATGACGCGCGAGAGTACCGTAGATCAGCATATCGAAGGTTACCACATTCCCAAAGGCAGCTCGATATTTATGTCAATCTTCGAGCTGCACCGCAACCCTAATCTTTGGCAAAATCCCACTGATTTCAACCCTGACAATTTCCAGGCGGAAACCGTGAAAAACCTGGCCAAATTTAACTATCTCCCATTCGGTGCAGGGCCAAGGATCTGTATCGGGCAGCAGTTTGCACTGATGGAAATGCAGCTCGTCCTGGCAGCTCTGGTAAAGCGCTTCGATTTTGTGCGCGAGCCCGGGTTCAGCGTGGGAATGCACCCCCAGATTGTTTTAAAATCGACCAACGGTATTAAATTGTACATCCGATAAGCCGATACTGAACCTATTTTATGCACGAATCCATTATCCTCTACCTATCGCTTGTAGTGGTGATCATGTTTCTGGTCATGCTGTCGCAAAGGATCAGAATTGCCTACCCGATCGTACTCGTACTTGGGGGGCTTGCACTGAGCCTCATTCCCGGACTCCCGTCCGTGGAGATTGATCCGCAGCTCATATTTCTGATATTTCTTCCTCCATTGCTTTACGAGGCGGCATGGCAGACGTCATGGAAAGATTTCTGGAAATGGCGCCGGGTTATCGGCTCGTTCGCGTTTATTATTGTGATCTTCACTTCTTGTGTGATCGCATACGTATCACAGGCGATCATACCGGGGTTTACGCTCGCGCTGGGCTTCCTGCTGGGCGGGATAATTTCACCACCCGACGCGGTTGCTACCACCTCTATTCTCAAGAACGTGAAAGTGCCCAAACGGCTCATCACCATTGCCGAGGGGGAAAGCCTGCTCAATGACGCCTCTTCGCTGATCGTCTTCCGGTTTGCGCTGGTAGCAGTTGCTTCGGGAAGCTTTGTGCTCACCGATGCGATCGGCAGCTTTTTCATTGTGATCATCATGGGCTTCGTGGTCGGGTTGGGAATCGCGCTAATCTTTTACGCCATTCTTCGCTGGCTTCCTACGACACCCAGCATTGACACAATCATGACCTTCGTAGCGCCCTATGCCATGTATATAACCGCTGAGGAATTCCATTTTTCGGGCGTGATCGCAGTGGTAACGGGTGGCCTTTTCCTTTCGCGCAACCAGCAAAACATCCTGAGCCATCTAAGCCGCATTCAGGGCATTAATGTATGGTCAACCGTAGGTTTCGTGCTGAACGGAATTGTGTTCATGCTTATCGGGCTCGAACTGCCAGTGATCATTCAGGGATTCGGGCAGGCGTCTCTGGGAGAAGCCATCAAATACGGCCTGATTATCTCGGCGGTCGTGATTGTGACCCGCATCGCGAGTACATTGGGCTCGTCTATCTTCACCGTGTTCATCAGCCGTTTCATCAAAACTGCCGACAGCAGCCCGGGCATTCGTATGCCATTCATTTTTGGCTGGGCCGGAATGCGCGGTGTAGTCTCGCTTGCATCGGCGCTGTCCATCCCCCTGTTGCTCGACAACGGGCAACCCTTTCCGCAACGGAGTATGATCTTGTTCATTACATTCGTAGTGATATTGGTTACACTTGTTTTCCAGGGGCTCACCCTTCCGGCAGTAGTCAGGCTGATGGGAGTAGAAGAAAGGGATTATTCGGTTTCGGCGCAGGAGCAGGACGTGATCATTCGCAGGAAACTTGCGAAGGCCTCACTGGATATGATCAATTCAAAATTTGCCGGCGAGGTGGACGACAATGAGCTTTTGCAGAGCCTGAAATTTAAATTGGAAAGCGACATCGGCTTTCTGGACCATGTGCGTGAATCAGAGGTCGAGGAAGCCGGCCATGCCTACATTGCACGCTTTCAGGAAATCAACAAAGAGCTCCTCGAGCATAAGCGGCACATCCTGCATCAATTCAATAAAAAAGAAACCTACGAGGAGGAAATTATCCGCCAACACCTGGCCCAGCTAGACCTGGAAGAAGAAAAGGTCAGGCAGCAGTTTCTGCATATCGAGTAACGGATGAACCTTACCTGACTGCCATCAACAGTCATCCGTTCAACTTACGACATGCTCGTCGACCTGCATTACTGCGGCCATCATTTTTTTGTCGCCACGCTCCCGATCGAAAAAATAATCCAGCCGTCCCAGGTTGATCCCGGCAAAACCCACCTGATTAATGGTCGTAACCTGGCCCGCCAGGTTCATGATATGCTCCGGCTCTTTCATGAAGGTATGCGTGTGCCCCCCGATGATCAGGTCGATGTTGCGGGTAGACTTAGCCAGGATCTGGTCGGACACTTTGTTTTCCTTGTATTTGTAACCCAAATGCGAAAGGCAGATGACGAAATCGCAATGCAAGTCATTTTTAAGCAAAGACGCCATTTCGTTCGCTTTGGCGATGGGATCCAGATAGACGGTTTCGAGATAATTCTTTTTATTGACCAAACCTTCCAGCTCGATACACACGCCGAAAACGCCGATTCTCAGGCCCTGTTTTTTGAAAATCTTATAGGGCAGCGTTTTGCCCTTCAGCTCGGTGTTGTTAAAATCGTAGTTGCTTACCAGAAATGGAAAGCGGGCATGGGGAAGCTGTTTGACAAAGCCGGCGATGCTGTTGTCAAAATCGTGATTACCCATGGTGGCGGCATCATAGCCCATCTGGCTCATGATCGTAAATTCCAGCTCACCTCCATACAAGTTGAAGTAAGGTGTGCCCTGAAAAACGTCACCCGCATCCAGCAAAAGTACATTAGGCTGCTCGGCGCGGATCTGTTTTACCAATGCTGCGCGGCGCGCTACGCCCCCAAGACCCTGATTGCGCGAGCCGTCCATCGGGAAAGGATCGATGCGGCTGTGCACATCGTTGGTATGCAGGATTGTAAGCCGCACCACCGAATCCCGGCCGGCAAATGCTGAGAGCGAACCCAAACCCCATGCAGCCGTAGCCAGGGCGCCATTCCGGAGGAATGCCCTCCTATTGAGCTGAAACAATTCTTCCATCGAGTTGAACGGTTATTTTCTTGCCATTGCGTGTGAGGTCATCAATATATTCGAATAATGCTTCCCTGACCTTCTGGTTGATTTCCCTTCTTTCGAGCGGATTTCGAAGGCATTCAAGTTCATCGCCCCCATCCGCCAGATAGTCGTAAGTAAGCAGATAATAATTTTTACCGATGTCAAAAGGCTCTCCGCCAATGGTGACATCGTAGGCCTTGTTGTCCCTGATTTTCATACGAATTCCCGCCACCGGCTCGCCGTCCTTTCTGGCAATAAAATCAATGAGCTGTTGCACATTCGGGCCCGAGAGTTTGAGCACGACCATTTCGTTTTCAAATGGCATGAGCTCAAAAACGTGAGATACGGTAATATTACCCTTGGGAAATGTCGTTCGCAAGCCACCTTTGGTAGCGATGGTGAACTGGATGGAAGGGTCTTTTTTCAAACCCTCTTTGAGCATGGCGTCGGCAAAGAAGTTACCCATTAGGGTCTCCGGATCCGAGGGCTTGGTAAGCGCCTGCTCCGTTTGTCCGACAACACGGTTCATTTCAGCCTGCATTTTGTCTTTATATGGCTGGTAGTACCGCATAACAGCAGAATCGGCACCGACCTGCTGGTCGATGCCGTACTGTTTATATTCACTTTTCGATACAGCAAGGTGCTTCTGGCAAGCGCCGAGCAAGGCCAGGCCCGCGAGCAGTACCGCACTGTAAACTGATCTGTAACGAGTCTTCATTGCGTAATTGAAAACCCGAAATTACATCTCAAATTCGGGATTTCCCGCTACCAGCCGTCATTCTGCCGAAGATTGGGGTTCGCATCGATCTGTGACTGCGGGATGGGATACAGTTCCAGGCGCGGCGTGTAGGGGATCAGCACGTTATCGACGATCTGGTCGTCGCTCATGGCAGCAATTTCTTCCTTTAAGGTACCCCAGCGTCGGATATCGAACACCGTATTGAATTCCCCGCTCAGTTCCAGCCTTCTTTCCATGCGAACAGCGGCGCGTAATGCGGATACGCCGGACGCTTTGGAAGCGGTCGCTTTTGCCCGGGCACGCACGCGGTTGAGCAGCGGCAGGGCATCGGCAGGCTTACCGGTTTCGACCAGTGCCTCTGCGAGCATCAGCAGCACATCCGAAAAGCGCAATTCGATCAGGTCGGAACTATAACCTTGCACCGGCGCTCCGGCCGGCCTAGCCTCGCGTGCCAGCTTTCCGAACGCAATCCCGTACCTGAAATCGTCATGCGAAAACGGTTCTTTGGTTCGCAGGTTTAGGTAATGGGAGGTTTTCGGATCATATACAATGCTATCACCCGGCTCGGCGCCGGCACGGGCGCCGCCTGTAAAGGCATAGCGTGAGACCAGCGTAAAATCGCGGCGCGTGTCGGTTTTGTCAAACAGTTTGTAATAGTCGTACGTCAAACCGTAGTTGGTCTGCTCATCGCCATTTACCAGGCCGGAAGGAAACAGGTGGAAAGGCAATATGTTCCCATTTTGGTTAGAAGGATTGACAAAATAGCCAAACGACAGCACAATTTCCCGGTTTCGCTCATTGGCCAAAGCAAACACATCCGCAAAGACCGGCAAAAGCTCCATATCATATTTTTCCTCATTTACCGCTCCAACCAGTTCGCTTAGTTTTTCAACCGCCTTTTGGAAATTCTCCGTTCTGTTTAAGGGTTTGCCTGCCATCGTCAGGTAAACTTTCCCCATCAGCGCCTTCACCGTTCCAGCGGAAACACGACCGAGCTCCGCCCCGCCCCTCGAATCCGGTAGAATACGCTCGGCAAAATCAAGATCAGCCAGGATGGCCTCGTACACTTCGGCATCGGTCGCCCGGGGCGCAAAAATAAGGTCTTTGTCTTCGAATGACTTTACTTCCTTTAAAATCAGCGGTACGCCGCCGAATAGCCTCACCAGATTGAAGTAGGCATAAGCCCGCAGCACACGCGCTTCGGCAATGTAAGGATCAGCTTCCTCCTCCTCACCCGGGACAGCCATTTTCGCATTGTCAATCACCGTGTTGGCCCGGTAGATGATTTTGTAGAACCGCGCCCATACCGATTCAAAAGCTCCCGACACAGAGGTGTGAGCAAACCGGTAGTAAGGGTCTGCACCAGAGCCGAGTATACCTGCGGTTGCATACCGGTGACCTGATTCGGTGAGAATGAAACGGTTGAAAATGTCGGAATGGTCGGTAGTGGTCCAGGCCTGGTACACGCCTATCGTCGCCTGATTCAGGCCGTCCTCATCCTGAAAGGCCACATCTTTGCCCAGTGAGGAATACGGTGATTCTTCCAGATTATCCTTACAGGATGTAATCCCCGCCAAAGCCAGCAGCATAATGGATATCTTGATATGTATTTTCATGTTTGTCAGATGCAATAGGTACATTAGAAATTGCAGGAGAACCCGATGGTGTAAGAGCGTTGAGCAGGATAGGCTCCGTAATCGATACCTTGCTGCAGCAGCGATTGTGCATAGGAGCTCACTTCCGGATCGAAACCGGAGTATCTGGTCAAGGTCCACAGATTGGTACCTGTAACAAAAAGCCGTGGATTTTGCACCGGGCCAAGTCTTGGGAAGGTATACGAAACGGTGAGCATTTTCAGACGGGCAAAACTACCGTCTTCCAGCATCACCGAGTTGATGTCCCCGGAGGCAATGCCTCGCTGCACACCCGGATATTTCGGATTGTTATGCGGCCTGGCATCGGTATATCGGTTCTGGAACCATTCTTCGGACTGATTGAACCCTACCCCGCCGTAGTCAACAACACCATTGCTGATATAAAAACGGGTGAGGTTGAGCACATCATTTCCGACAGATCCGGTAAACAATGCGTTGACGGCAAAGTTCTTCCAGGTAAAGTCATGGCTCCATCCGAAAGTGAAGTCGGGTGTTGACTTACCTAATATTACCCTGTCATCGGCAGTGATGATGCCATCGCCGTTCACATCCGAATACTTCCAGGCTCCATACAGCGGGCTTCCTTTTGATCCCGCCGGTCTTGGACCTTCGAAAGTCGGGAATTTTGGGTTACCATCGCTATCGAAATCGCCCTGTTGGCTCAGGCCGTCGACGCGGTAACCGAAGAATTGGCCTACTTCCTGACCAGGGATCAGGATGCCTGACACCCCGCCCAAAAGGTTACCGTTGATGCTGACGTAGTCGGGCTGGGTGCGTTCGCCCAGGTCGATAAGCGTGTTCACATTGCGGGACAGGTTCAATCGCGTCGAATAAGTGACATTCTTTTTCTGGATGATATTGCCCTGAATGCTAAGCTCCACGCCGCGGTTCCGCATCGTTCCGTAGTTATCGATGATCGTTCCTACACCTGATTGGGTAGGGACCTTGCGTGGTTGCAACAGGTCGGAGGTCACTTTATTATAGTAATCGAAGCTCAGCACGATCCTGTCTTTGGCCGCATTGAAATCTATTCCGACATTAAACTGGCGCGTCCGTTCCCAGGACAGGTTAGGATTGGCGATTGTGTTGGGAAATACCCCTGTGTTGATCACAGCTCCATCACCGCCGGGGCCCATTTCATAGAAACCGGCGCTATACAGCGAGAGCGATGAATACGGCGAGATCGCCTGGCTGCCCGTTTCACCATAGGAAGCGCGGAACTTTGTATTGGAGATAAAAGTGACGCCTTTCATAAATTCCTCCTGATCAAGGTTCCAGGCCAGCGCTACCGCCGGGAATATGCCATACTTCTTATTGGCTGCAAATGCGGAAGCGCCGTCCGCCCGCACCGACGCATTGAGCACGTACCTGCCTTTAAAAGAATAGTTGGCACGTAGGAAACCCGATTGCAAAATGCGCTTTTCCTTAAATGAACCAATCACCTGTGATGAGGCGCTACCGATATTATCGACGCCGAAAAAAGGTACCGCGAAGCCAGAAGAGTTAGTGGTGAGGAATTCAACAGTCTGGTCGTTATATTCCACACCCAATGTCGTATTGAGATAGTGGTTTTTCCGGAAGGTCTTTTCATATTGGAGATACGAATTGAAGTTGTAGCTGTATGTGTTCGCCGTGTTATTGCTTCCCTTTCCCTTCACCTGATTACCTTCTGCGGTGGATGGCGGAAGAAACACCTTCCTGCGTGTGAGATTCTGGTTGCCTGCCAGGCTCACGACCAATTGCAGGCCGCTGGCGATCTTGAAATAGTTTTCAATATTCAAAATCGAATAATCGCTTTGCGTCACGTCTGTTTTGGCCATCAGCTCATTGTACGGGTTGGAAAAATAGTAGCCCTGATAATTCGGAATCCCCAGGCTGTTGTTTCCCAGATAGTCGACTTCCAGTGTAGGCGCAGCACGCAGACCGTCCATGAGCCCGCCCGAACTCGGCCAGGCGCGTGAGGCTGTTACGGCCCGGTTGGTTTTCTGCCGGCTGAATGATAACTGCCCTTTGACGGTATACCAGTCGTTGATCTCATTGTTCAGGTTTACCCGCAGGCTTGCACGGTCGTTATTCGAATTAATGATGGTACCCTTGTCTTTGAGATAATTCCCCGATATGTAATAGGAGGATTTGGGACTTCCTCCTGAAAGGCTCAGCGTGATATCCTGACGGAAGCTTGGCTGGGTAATGGCATCCACCCAGTCGGTGTTGGTCATGGCGCTATCCAGGTTCTCGAACGGCGGATTACGGTCCGAAACCCGGAAGCTCTCGTTGATCACCTCTGCATATTGCCGGGAATTCATCATCCGGATCGGATTGGCGACCTGTCCGAAAGACGTCTTATTGACCAACTCGACGCGGCCTTCTCCCCGCTTGCCCGACTTGGTCGTAATCAGGATCACGCCATTCGCACCTCTCGATCCATAAATAGCTGTCGCTGAGGCATCTTTCAAAATCTCCATACTTTCGATGTCGTTCGGGTTGATGCCGTACAAGCCATTTTGTGTATAGGATCCGTAGAAGTTGGCACCTGCCTCACGGTAAGGCGGCATTGGAAATCCATCGATCACGTAAAGCGGTTCGTTGTTTCCGCTCAGGGAATTGTTACCACGTATCCTGACCACGGCGGCAGCGCCGGGCTCTCCGGAACTCTCTACGACCTGAACGCCGGTAGCCCTGCCCTGGATGGCCTGATCTATCGTGTTGATCACTGCCGATTTATATTCCTGGGAAGCTACCCTGGACGTTGAACTTGCCAGGTCTCGCTTGCTCTGCGCACCGTATCCTACGACAACGACCTCTTTCAGTGCCTTCGCTTCCGGGATCAGTTGCGCGTTGTAGGTTGTCAGACCGGTAATGGGTACTTCTTTGGTGGTGAACCCTACGAAGCTGTACACCAATATACCGCCTTTGGCAGGCACTTTCATCAGGAAGGAACCGTCTGGCTCGGTGATCGCCTGAATCTGTGTCCCTTTCACTAAAACAGCCACACCAGGCATTCCAATGCCCTTTTCGTCTTTGACGACCCCTTTGATCTCGCGCGCATCGGGGCCAGCGTCAGTGATACCTCCCTGCACGGGCTTCTGCGCGGTGGCCGAATCGGGCGTTAGCTGCTGGCTTTGCTGTGCCGGAGCTGCTGCTCCGGGAGCCGTTGCTCCGGGAGCCGTTGCTCCGGGAGGCGTTGCTGCTTTCGCTGCACTATCGGTCCTGGCTGCGCCTGGTTGGTTTAAGGAATCTTTTTGAGGGGCTGGTTTGACCAGCGGGTCAAAGTTCTGCGTGGGTTTCACCAATGGCGAAGAGGAGGATTTGGATGCAGAATCGGTGGTATTGCGAGGCTTGGGGAGGGTATCGGATGCCGGTCGGGTCGATGCCGGATCAGGCTTTGGGACCGGGTTGGCGAGCGTGTCGGGCTTGGTTTTTCGGGTTGAGTCCGGCCCGGCTTGCTGTGCGCTGCTTCGGGTAACAGGGCCCGAGAATAGTAACAGCAAGAAACCGATCCTCAGGAAAATGAGCGGGACCGAACAAGGCACAGGCTCATTGACTCGTTGAGTTTTTCTCATATCAATGTTGGCTAAATGACGGGGTAATACCCCGGATAATGAAAGTTACTTAGCCGCCATGAGACAAAAACCATACCGCTATGTTCCCCTTAGTGCACAAAAAGTCACTCATTCAGGTCATAACTTTTCTACACTGTTAAATCGAATTCCATTTACGCCCGTAACCTACGCACCTATATGAATGAAGTCTCTCCAAGAGCCCTGATCGGCTCAAATGCCCGCTTGATGGTAATTTTTCAAATATCTATCAAACGCGTCCTATAATTTTTGGAAACATCCTGCTTCCGATTACATTTGTCAAAACGCCCAATGGGGCGGGTTTGAATTTTGCCAAGTTTTAAGGAGTGTAAAAAACCAACTTCGACCATGCGCCAGGAACAACTGCTAACCGCCGACTACATTGAGTCTCAGATCGGAAACGTAATCGAATACTACATCCAGTGGGAATTTGAAGAGGATCCTTTTTACGGCAAAGCCCGCATTAAAGGTCTGGTTGAAGATGAAACCGGCGGTTTGAAAATAATCTGCGATGTAATTGAAGGAAGTGACCTCGAAACGGCTTATGAGCAGGAAGAGGTGTTTATGTATTCCGACCACCACCCCATCTACACCGGCCAGCTCCCGGAAATTTACTCCGCGAACTGGGTCAATACCGATGGCAAGAAGAAAAAGCAGATTTTTATAGCGCCACCCAACGAAAATGCGAAGGAATTCGCCGTTTCCCAGACGAACAGCAAGGTGGTAGTGAAGCGGATATATTAGTTTAATGATTGAATGACCAAATTTTGAATGATTGAATAGTCAGTATTCAGAACAAAAAATATTCAATCATTCAATCATTCAAAATTCCCCCTCCTAGTTCTTCACAATCTTCTTCGTCAGCACACGGTCCTCGAACTCCGCTTTGATAACATACAACCCGGCGGGGGAAGCAGTCAGGTCAAAATTGTAGATATTGAACGCTACTTCGCCGGTGATCAGGGTTTCCCGCACCTTTTGTCCGGATACATTATAGATCGAGACCGATTTCAGCTTCGCGGGGTGCGGGTAGAACTGTACAGACATCACGCCGTTGGTCGGATTCGGGGTCACCAGGAAGCCCGCTTCTTTCAAGTTCGGGTTCACAGTGACGGTCCTGATATTGATATCATCCAGGTAAATATCGTTTTCATTGCCATTGGTATTCAGGAAAGCCACCAGAATCTCACCCTGGCCAATAAAGCTGCCTATGTTTATCTCTTCGCGCCGCCATTCATTCACGCCGGGCGTAAATGCGGTCCGCGTGGCCGCGCTACGGGTAATCAGGCTGGATCCCCATTTTTTGTAGATACTTGTGTAAGTCTGTCCGCAATCTGTACTAATCAGCACCTGCAGGGTATCCCACACATTACCCTGTGTGGAAGTGCTGGTATACGTTGCGGCTGCCACCTGGAACGATACAAAGGCCGAATCCACACCTGCGATGTTTACCGTGGGCGAACGCAGGTAATCGCGCTGCCCCACCACCTGGTTGCCGAAGTTGGCGATCTTCACCGAAGCGCCGCCGGTTTTCGAAGCCGAAGTCGTCTTTTCCCAGGTCGAGCCGCCGTCTTCGTTCACGATGTCCCATCCCTGAGGCGGAAACAGCCCTTCAAAGCCTTCTCTTACAGGGGCCGCGAACGGCTCGTAATAGATAAAGTCAAGGCTGAGCGCATCGTTGGACGTATCTTCATCGGCCGAACCATTCGGATTCGATGTGTAGATACTCAGGACATGATTACCCTCTGGCGCCGTCAGAGCGGGCAATGTTACGGTTTGCTCCGCATAAGTCGCCAACGAGCCTGTCCAGCCGAAATTTTGTACGGCTCCGTTATCGATCACCGCATGGATGGTGAGCGAGGTAAGCGTTTCGCTGCCCCGGTTCACCAATGTGACTTGCGGAGCTAAGGTATTGCTACAAATGCGTTGCGCTGGTTGACGGATCGCTTTCAGGGATGCGTCTTTTTTCTTGACATCTACCGGCGTACACCCATTGGACATCGCCAGCAGTGAACGGTAGGTACTAAAGGCGGTCTCCATTCTGGCGACCTGCATTCTGGTGAACATGAAAAGGCAGGCATCGGGGGTGTAGTCCATGTAATTCTGGTACATAATACCCGGCGAGGTAGTAGTACAGCGGTCGGTAACGATGCCGGTCTGGCAGCTGGTGGTGCTATTGCTCTGGTTGGGCGTATCGTCTACCTGGTCGCTGCCTGCACACGAACCGTTGTCGTCCCCCCAGATGTGGTACAGGTTGAAATAATGTCCTATTTCGTGGGTCAATGTTTTTCCCTGGTTGAATCCGGCGGCAGCCCCGTTGGGCAAGGAAGCGTAGTCGATCGCCACGCCCTGCTCGTCTTTAACACCGTCATCCGGGAAGGTGGCATAACCTAATGTAGTGCCGGAGAGGTCGCAGACCCAGATGTTAAGGTATTTATCGGTATCCCATGCATCGGCGCCGCCGGACTCGGCGTGTTTCACCTGATTGTTGGTGTAATCAAATGAACTTCGCGTAGTCGTGTAGCGCACAATCCCTGTCGAAGGCGCATCATTGGGCGTGCGCTGGGCGAGGCAAAACTGAATGCCCGATTGGCCGAACAGCGATTTGAAGTGAGATGGGACCTTCTCTGCTCCTGCATTCGTGCCTGCATAATCCTTGTTGATAGTATCAAGCTGGGCCATTATCTGCGCGTCGGTCACCATCGACTGCCTGCTAAGCACCACGTGAAATACCACCGGAATGGTCACAAGGCCGGTTGTACGCATCGATTTGCCCGAAGCGATGCGTTCGCTGATAAGTTGTTTCAGACGCAGCTCCCGCTGATCAAACATCAGTTTGAGGGCCGGTTTATCGGTAAACCGCTTTTGCAGCAGATCCATCGACGCGCAGCGATCCTGGGCCTGCACAGCGCCAGCGCTTACGTGGAGAAGAAGTAGAAAGACAAAAAAGGATTTGAAAAATGGTATAGTATGTCGCATCGAAGTTTTCTGAGGAACTGGGTAAAATGATTTGCCGGCCGGTTACAGCTGATTTACTCACCTACTACGAAAAAAAAGTGCCGCGTGATGCGAATGCAATGTTATTTAATTTGTTTTTAATTGGCAGGGAAATCTCACTACGAAAAAATTGCTGTTTATGCAGGAAGCCTCCTACGTCAAGCCGGTCCGCAAGATCATCCATATAGATATGGATGCCTTCTACGCGTCGGTAGAGCAGCGCGATTTTCCAGAATACCGCGGCAAACCGTTGGCTGTCGGGGGGTCCCCCACTGGCCGCGGTGTGGTAGCAACGGCCAGCTACGAGGCGCGTAAATTTGGGGTGCGGTCGGCGATGCCGTCCCGGCAGGCCATTCAACTCTGTCCTCAAATCATATTTGTCCATCCGCGATTCGAGGTCTATAAAGCCGTTTCCAGAAGCATCCGAGAGATTTTTTCGCGGTACACAGACCTGATCGAGCCGCTTTCACTGGACGAGGCCTATCTGGATGTGACCAATGACAAAATGGGTATTGGTTCAGCGATGGATATTGCAAGGCAGATCAAGCAGTCCATCAGGGACGAGCTGAATCTGACTGCTTCTGCGGGCGTGTCGGTCAATAAGTTTGTCGCTAAAATCGCTTCGGATATCAATAAACCTGATGGCCTGACCTTCATTGGCCCTTCCAAAATAGAAAGCTTCATGGATCAGCTGCCCGTTGAAAAGTTTCATGGCGTAGGGAAAGTTACAGCTGACAAAATGAAAGGAATGCAGCTATTCAGAGGTTGTGACCTGAAAAAACTCACGGAAGAAGAGCTAGTCAGCCATTTTGGAAAAACAGGACATTTTTTTTACCGAATCGTGCGGGGGATCGATGACCGTGAGGTACAAACGCACCGGGAGACAAAATCACTGGGCGCCGAGGACACGTTCACCTACGACCTTACCACACCCGAAGAAATGAATAAGGAGCTTGACCGCATTGGCGTAACGGTTGCCAATCGCCTTGAAAAAAATCAGTTGAAGGGCCGGACAGTCACGTTGAAAGTCAAGTTCAGTGATTTTACCCAAATCACCCGAAATCATTCCTTCGCCCATCCGATCGGCGACCTGGACACCATTACCGACACTGCCAAGCAACTGCTGGAAAAGCTCGATATGGAACAAAAAGCGGTGCGGCTGCTCGGGATTTCACTTTCCAACTTCCATGAACCGGAGGTCAGGTCCCGTAAATACAAGGATCCTGAGCAGCTCGAACTCTTCCCGTTCGGATCATAGCAGCAGCGCGTCCACGCGATGCGCCTGCACCATATTCTCGCATTTAGACCATGAAAAAATGGTAAAGCGGCCGTCCTGAGAGGCAACTAACGCAATGGAATCGCGCTGATCGTAGACGAACTGTGCAGCCGATAAATGCCGTGTACCGCCGTTCTGCACGGGGTGTACTACCATGGCTGCGTTGCCGATTACCGGCTCGGTGATCAGGATTTCTTCAACCGGCTTTGCACCTTGCGCCCTGCCGATTTTCGCGCCGAAAGCGAGCAGTTCGTAACGGTCGTTAATGATCGTGGCGCCATCAACGGCTGTAAGACCGGCCATATTGGCGACAGCCGAGCTGAACTGGTTCTGCCAGGTGATCGGGTTGGGATCCTCTACATATTTTCGGTGCAGGTCGGCCAATTCAGAGAATGGCGGTTGCACATCATAAGTGATCGGATGGATGATTGAATCGCGCCAGCGGTCTTTACCTTTGGGAACTACCAGCAATATCCCACCCCGCTCGTGGCTGCGCATGGAAGCGGCCAGTTGCACAAGCAGATTTGGGTAATCGCTCCATAATGTAGTGGATGAAAATCCCATCAGCGAGTTGATCAATGAGGGACAATCTTTCACCTTGCGGCTCTCTTCATTAACAATCTTGACCTGGTCTCCTTTCAATACGGCCACATTCACAAATTTGCCAAAGCCCTCCACCCTTCGATGCTTGACCACCAGCATTCCCGGTTCGATTACTTCGAGTACGAAACACAAACCCGGAATTACCCGTGTGGTGCCCCAAATACGCAACTCGCCGTCTTCCAGCCAAACGCCCAGGTGAATACCCGAACGCTCTACCGCCGGCGCAAGCTTGGTCAGCGTGTTGGCGCTCAGCGTCAGCTTTTCGGCAAAAATCAGCGGATGCTCGGCAGATTCGGGTGGTAGATAGGCGATCGAAACTTTCGGTGAACGTCCCTCTTCCCTGCGAAGGCTCGCCCAGAATGTCGTATCGATAATCGCTTCAACGATCCGCGCATCGGGCCGGGGAGCAAGTTCCTGCTCGTAATATTTGGAAACCGCATCATGATGCCGCTCGAAATGACTGGCCACAAGCCCGGCAACTGACCGGGCAGCCTTATACGTGGTTACAGGTACCTGGTCACCTGTCTGCATCGAAAATATATCGGAATTCGTAATCATTGTCTTGCGGTTTACTTTTGAACAACGACTTGTTTTAAAAAGTTGGGCTTGGCGGGAATTGTCGGCTTTTTTCACGCTTCCCGGGTCCGGGTTCCAACCATTGCATCGGCCCGGAGATCCTATTCTCCGTTGGCCTGTCTGGAATTAATTCATGTCACGGACAGTTGTTTCGCCAGATATGCGTTAATTTGCGCGTTAATCCAAAAACCCGGTTTCGGTTTTTTTTACTTCCGGCATACGGCGAGTATGCCACTATCCAAGAATGAAAACGTACCTCAGACTATTATCTTTTGCTCAACCGATTGCCCGTTTTGCCGTCCCATACATAATCTGTACCCTGCTGGCAGTAGTATTCAACACATTGAACCTGGCCCTGCTGGCGCCGCTCCTGAATACGCTGTTTCTTAACCAGGGCGGGCAGGTGGACCCTAGGCCGGAAAACGGATGGCTCGACCCTACGGGCATGCTCAATTACTATGCGCAGCAAGCCAATCTGACCTTAGGACCGCATGGCGCATTACAAGTCGTGTGCGCCGTAATCGTCGGTTCAGTGCTACTTTCGAACATATTCCGGTATTTCTCTCAGCGGATCATGGAGAATCTCAGGATCCATACGTTGCTGAACCTGCGCAAGCAAGTCTTCGACAATGTGATGGACTTGCATGTGGGCTATTTCAGCAACCAGCGGAAAGGAGATATTATTTCAAAGATCGCATCCGACGTCGGCGTTGTGCAGTTTTCCGTTACCAGTACCCTGCAAGTCGTTTTCAAGGAACCGATGCAGTTGCTCGCCTACGTTTTTATGCTCTTTGCCACCTCGGCCAAACTGACCTTTTTTGCCATACTGGTAATCCCTGTTTCTGCATTCCTGATCTCGAAAATCGTCAAGAGGCTGAAGCAGCAGGCTGCCCTGGCGCAGCATTACTTCGGGCTGATGATCAGCTATCTGGACGAGGCGCTCACGGGCATCAAGATCATCAAGGCATTCAATGCAACCGAATCTATCAAAGACAAATTCCACAGTGAGAACATCCGTTATTCCGATCTTGGAAGAAAAATGGCAAAGCGCCAGCAGCTCAGCTCTCCGGTTTCGGAATTTTTGGGTGTTACCATGGTTGCTATCATCGTTTTATATGGCGGCTCGCTGATTATCGATAACAACTCCGATCTGGACGTTTCCAAATTTGTGGCCTACATCGGTATCTTCTCCCAGGTAATGCGTCCGGCAAAGGCATTGACAGACTCTTTCAGTACAATTCACGCGGGTATTGCTGCCGGTGAACGCGTGCTGGAACTGATCGATGAGAAGCCCGAAATTCAGGATGCGCCCAACGCCATCGAGATGAATGATTTCAAGGAGTCGATCCGCTTAGAGAATGTGTCATTCTCCTACCCGGGCAGGACTGTCCTTAAACATATCAATGTGACCATTCCAAAAGGTAAGGCAGTGGCATTGGTCGGGCCTTCCGGAGGAGGCAAATCTACGCTGATGGACCTATTGCCCCGCTTCATCGACACAGCCGAAGGCCATGTGCTGATCGACGGCATCGATGTAAGGCAGATCAGGCAGGAGTCTTTATGGTCGATGTTTGGCCTGGTAAACCAGGAATCTATGCTCTTCAACGACACTATTTTCCAGAACATTGCCTTCGGAAGCCCGGGCGCAACGATGGAACAGGTGGAAGCAGCGGCACGCATTGCCAATGCGCACGAGTTCATTATGGAGACCGAAGACGGCTATTACAGCAACATCGGTGACCGGGGCATGAAGCTTTCGGGTGGACAAAAGCAGCGTATCTGTATTGCCAGGGCAGTATTAAAAAACCCTCCGATCATGCTGCTGGACGAGGCGACCTCCGCATTGGACACGGAATCGGAAAAACTGGTTCAGGAAGCATTGAACAACCTGATGAAAAACAGGACCTCACTGGTAATAGCTCACCGCCTGAGCACAATCCAGAATGCGGACACGATCCTGGTACTGGAAGAAGGGAAAATCATAGAGCAGGGCAATCATTCCGAACTCATAGCGCGCGACGGGCTCTACAAGCGCCTGATCGACATGCAGCAATTCACCGACGTTTAAATGGAAAACCGGCCGCTGATATCCATTGCCCTTTGCACTTACAATGGCAGCGTATTTCTTCGGGAACAGCTGGATTCCATCTTGCGGCAGCGGTACACCCATTGGGAGCTTGTAGTTGTGGACGACAGCTCTACCGATTCAACGCGCGGCATCCTGGAAGAATATGCGACCAGGGACGCTCGAATCAGCCTGCATTATAACCAGCAGAACCTTGGCTACAATAAAAATTTTGAAAAGGCATTAGGCCTCTGCCGGAGCGGGCTGATAGCCATTTGTGACCAGGACGACATTTGGCATCCCGAAAAACTGGAAAAACAGGTGCAGCTCATCGGTGAAAATAATTTGATTTACCATGATTCAGAATTTATCGACCCGGAAGGCCAGTCGATGAACCGCCGGATTTCCGACAAACTGAACTTCTACCGCGGCGATAAGCCGGAAGTATTTTTATTCCTGAATTGCGTGTCCGGCCACAGTATGCTGGTTAAAAAGGAGGTGGTTCAAAAGTCGCTGCCTTTTCCTGCTGATTTTCACTACGATCAGTGGCTGGCCTTCAACGCCGCCTGCTCGGGTAGCATCGATTTTCTACCGCAAGCCCTCGTGAAATACCGTCAGCATGCGGGCAACAACACTGACATTCTGGCCCTGAAACCGTCCGGGAAAAGTGTTGATCAAAAGATCGAAGCGTTGCAAAGGGAAAGCGACTGGCTAGGGCTTTGCGCGATGCAGTGCAAGGGTGAAGCGCACGGTCTGATCCAGGCATTGTATCACCGCAGCTTGCGGCGCAACAAACGTTATTTCGATGCGGCGTTTGGCATATTGATATGGAAACACCGCGATACATTGCTCCGGCTTTTGAAGAAACCCGATAGCAGCAAGTTCTTTTATGCGCTCAGAAAATCATGGGGCGCAAAAGCTAAAATTACAGGAAAGTGAACAACCAACCCGATTCTGATATTCACCACAAGCCGTATCCGCTCGTCTCGATTGCATTATGTGTTTATAATGGCGAACGCTACCTGGCAGAGCAGCTGGATTCACTTGTAAACCAGACTTACCCGAACTTCGAAATTGTAGTCGTCGATGACGGCAGCAAGGACCGCTCCCGTGAGATCTTACGCGCGTATCAGGCCAAGTACCCGTTTTTTAGAATTTTCGAGAACGAGGCGAATCTGGGATATGTGAAAAACTTCGAGAAGGCCATTTGCCTCTGTGAAGGCGAGTATATTGCGCTTTGCGATCAGGATGACATCTGGGATTTGGAAAAAATAAGTAAGCAGGTAGCAGGCATAGGCGACAACCTGCTGATTTACCACGACTCGGCATTCATGGACGAGCAGGGCCGGCAAATGACCTGGAAAAGGAAGATGTCGGACATCATTCACCTCTACCGGGGCGACGATCCGAAGGTTTTTCTGTATTTCAATTGCGTCTCCGGTCACAGTATTTTGTTCAAACGCGAACTCCGGGATGATTTCCTACCCTTCAACCCCGACCATTTCCACGATCACTGGATCGCCTACGTGGCCGTGAACCTGGGTAGCATTGAGGTCATTCCCGAGACGTTGGTGAGATACCGCCAGCACACGACAACGTCTACCGACATTCTCAACAAGCGTAAGAAAATCAGGAAGAATTACCACGAAAACCGTGATATCAAAAAACTGCGCAAGGATTTGAAATGGGTACAGCAATGTGCTTCTTTCAAGAAAAACCGTGACCAGCCGTTTCTGGACAGGCTCCGGGCACTTTTCGAGCAGCGGCTTGAATCGTTCTTCTCGTTCGAATACGCCGGTATCATTCGCGACCACTACGAGCAGCTGTACTATATCCCGGTTTACAAAAAGTCCAAAAAATTGGCATTTGTTTACAGGCAGATATGGGGCCTGCGTGCCAAACTGCTCTGGGCTAGGTTCTTTGCCCGTCCGGAACGGGAAGAATATGTAACTTCAACTTCAGAAGGTGCAGGAAACCCTTGAAAACAACCCGTGTGGTCATTTGTTTCGTCCTGGCACTATGCCAGAGCATCGTCTGGATTTGCCAATAGCTGTATTCCCACCGTATCATTTGCTCGATGAGCTTTTTGAAAGACCTTTTTTCGATATCATACATTTCGTTGCCCCTCATCACAGAGGTCGTTTGCGGCAACGCGTAGCTCCATTTTTTGTGCAGTTTCAGGATTTGATCCAACCACTGCTTATTGAAGTTTCCTTCTGAGGCATGTTTCATCAAAACATCGTAGGTTACCATAATTTTGTAATGAGGAAACACGCTCAGGCAGAAATCAAGGTCGTAACCGTGAAATCCGCTGAGCAGCTTGCCATCGAAAGGAAATCGTAATGCAATGTCGCGGCGGGTACAAAACCAGAGGCCGTCGACGCACACTACCCTGCTAAGACGCTCATTACGGGGGTTATGATAAGCGTGAATTTCCGCTTTCTCGTTGAACTTGTAGCCTTGCAGCACATTTTGGTAGGAACGCTCTTCGGAGTGGAATTCGAGCTGGTACCAGCCGGCCGGCGCAAGCGATTTATAACCGCCTCCGGCGACCCCCACAATGCCGATACCCTGATCGCGCGCAAAAATCTGAGACACAATCGCTCCCCAGTTTCCGGTCCTTATTTCAATATCCTCGTGCATGAAACAAAGCAATTCGAACCGGGCTTTTTGCGCGCCCTCATTGTATACCTCACAAATGCCGCGGCGTGCGGCCCGATTATCAATCGCTATGATTTCGTGCGGGATGCCGATCGTCTGGCGGATGTTTTCGGAGACTTTGGACAACTCGGCCTCATCGGCCGAACAAATAACAATCGAGATCATGGCGTATGCTTGAATAGGCGCTAAAAGTAATGCCAAAATCCCTAATGCGAATGCCTGTATGCACAAATCCAGTAGAAACCGGCTACTTATGCCATTTATAGATATCCATAAAAACAACTTCTGCTCTTCATGAAACGCGTATTAATCCTGCTACTGCTTGCCTGTGCGGCCCCTTCATTCGCACAAGTCAAATTTGCCCGGCTTTTCTCCGACCATGTGGTGCTCCAGCGCCAGAAACCAATTCCCGTATGGGGATGGGCAAAGCCAGGCGAAAAAGTGAAAGTGACTCTGGCGGGTCAGACGATGGACGCCAAGGCAGATCCCACAGGAAAGTGGCGGGTAACTTTTAAAGCCTTGGAAGCCGGCGGGCCGCATTCATTGCAGGTGAGCGCCAAGTCCGGGAGCGCCGTGGCGAACGATGTGCTGGTCGGCGAGGTATGGCTTTGCTCCGGACAATCGAATATGGAGTGGCCTGTTTCGGCGTCAAAAAACTATGAGCAAGAGCGTACAAACGCAGATTTCCCTCAGATCCGCCACTTTCGGGTCGACCATGTGGTGACGCTCCAACCCGAGCAAGATCTGGCTGCCGGCGAGTGGAAGATCGCCAGCGCCGAAACCGTTGGCGGATTTACCGCGGTAGGCTTCTTTTTCGCGCGTGAAGTATATCAGAAACTTCGGGTACCTATCGGAATCCTGCATTCCTCATGGGGAGGTTCGCAAATCGAAGGCTGGATCAGCAAAGAGGGCATGTCAGGCAACGATGAATTGCGCTCTTATGCCCAGAACTTGCCTAAGACCTGGGAAGAAGCTGACGTAATCATGGATAAGAAGCTCAAAAAGCAGCTTTTTAAGAATGCAAATTATGAACCGACCCTGGAAGACGAGAAGAAGTACATCTCCCCCGATGTGGATTTAAGTAGCTGGCAAAAAACAGCTGACGGTGTCGGGCAATGGGATTGGAAAGGGCTAATGGGCTTTCGCGGAAAGGGTTACATGACCCGGGAGGTAATGATTCCCTCTGACTGGGTAAGTAAGCAGACCACGCTCTCACTCGCTGAAAACGACGGTCCTGTGGAAGTATATATCAATGGCAAAACCGCTTATGAAGGCATTGCCAAAGGCTCTCGCAAAATCCAGGTGTCGGCAAATACCTGGAAAGAAGGAAGAAACATTCTGACCGTCAAAACCGGTAACATGGTAGCCGCGGCCTGGTTTGGACCAGGTCTTAGCGGTTCTGCGAATGATCTTTATGTAGAAGACGGAACGCGCAAGACAAGCCTGGCCAAAGACTGGTATCTGATGCCTGCATTTGCTGAAAAGCATGAGTATGCACATTTAATGAATAATGTGGGCACGACCATTTACAATGCAATGATTGCGCCGCTAGTACCATTTGCCATCCGCGGCTCGCTTTGGTACCAGGGCGAAAGCAATGCCGGACGGGCTTATCAGTATCGGCAGGCGTTTCCGCTGATGATCAGCGACTGGCGCAGACTTTGGAATGATGAATTTTCATTTTACTGGGTACAATTGTCGAGCTTCGGAACCGACCGCGACAGCAACAAGGGAAGCGGCTGGGCAGAGCTGCGTGAGGCGCAGAATATGACATTGAGCCTTCCTAAAACGGGGATGGCCGTCACCACCGATGTGGGCAATCCCAACGACATCCATCCAACAAACAAACAAGATGTCGCACATCGCCTTGCCACTAATGCATTGAAAAACGACTACGGTCAGAACATTCCCTATGCCTCTCCGCTTTACGATCAAATGCAGGTAAGCGGCAGCAAAGCCACTATTTCATTTAAAAATGCGGAAAACGGCTTAACAATTAAGGATCGCTACGGCTATCTCAAAGGTTTCGAAGTGGCCGGAGATGACAAGGTCTTTCACTATGCAAAAGCGGAGATCCAGGGCAACAAAGTAGTGGTGTGGAGCCCGGAGGTGGACAAGCCTACTGCCGTTCGCTACGCATGGTCAGATGCGCCCGAGGAGGCCAACCTATACAGTACCGACGGTTTTCCGGCAAGTGCCTTCCGTACCGATGCCTGGCCAGGGATTACGGTCAATACCCGCTTTGAATAAACCGCTGCCTTTCAATCTGAATTTTTGAAAATATATGCTTAAACCCTTATCGTGGTGTATCGGAGGCCTTGCATTAGTATTGGCTGGCGCACAAACTGTTTCAAACCTAGACGACGACCAGCGCGAATGGCGCGAATATCTTGGCGGGCCCGACCGTAACCATTACTCACCGCTGACGCAGATCAACAAGGATAATGTCAAAAATCTGAAAGTAGCCTGGACGTGGTCAATGCCGGACTCCGGACAGACCCAGGTTAACCCGATAATCGTCAATGGCGTGCTTTACGGAGTAACAGCCACTGTGCAGGCCTTCGCACTCGATGCCGCCACCGGCAAGCAGCTCTGGCTCTTCGGGGATAAGTCTAAAAACGGCTCAAATACCAGCCGGGGACTTACCTATTGGGAAGATGGTGAAGACAAGCGTATCCTGCACGCCATGGGTGCCTATCTGTACGCGCTCGACGCGCGCACGGGAAAAGTCATCGAGCAGTTCGGTGAGAATGGCCGCATTGACCTTCATACGGGTCTGCCCGAGACAGCCAAAAATAAATACATGGTCTCCAACACGCCCGGTACTATTTTTGAAGACCTGATCATCATGCCCGTCCGGCTTTCCGAAGATTCCGATGCTGCTCCCGGCGACATCCGGGCATTCAATGTGCGAACCGGAAAGCTGGCCTGGACTTTTCATACCATCCCCTATCCGGGCGAATTCGGTTACGAAACATTTCCTCCCGACGCCTATAAAAACACCTTTACGGGTGCTGCAAACAACTGGGCAGGCATGGCCGTGGACCGTAAACGGGGAATTTTGTATGTGCCGACCGGCTCGGCGGGATATGATTTTTATGGGGGCAAACGTAAGGGCGCAAACCTTTTTTCCAACTGCCTGCTCGCCCTGGATGCCCGCACGGGCAAGCGCCTTTGGCATTACCAGACCATGCACCACGACTTGTGGGACCGCGACCTGCCCGCGCCTCCTAATCTGATCACCGTCACGCAGACCGGCTCCGATGGTAAGCCGCGCAAAATTGACGCCGTCGCCCAAGTCAGCAAGCAGGGATATGTATTTCTCTTTGACCGTGTAACTGGTAAGCCGTTGTTTCCTATCAAAGAGGTTACCGCTCCCAAAACGGCGTTACCCGGGGAATATCCGTGGCCTACGCAGCCGGTACCAAGCAAGCCTGCGCCTTATGCACGCCAGGCATACACGCTGACAGAAAACGACATCAGCATGCACGCTCCGGACCGCGATTCATTGAAAATTAAGTTCAGAGGTTATAAAAAGGCACTTTTCGCAGCACCCAGCAAGGAAGGGACGGTGATTCTTCCCGGCTTCGACGGTGGTGCCGAGTGGGGAGGCGCCGCGGCCGATCCGAACGAAGGCATTCTGTACGTTAACAGTAATGAGATGGCGTGGATCCTGACGATGAAAGACTCGCCGAAAGCAAGCGAGCTATCCAACCTGAGCCCTGGTGAAAAAGTTTACACGACTTACTGCGTAACCTGCCATGGCCCGCAGCGCAAAGGCAATGCGAAAAGCGGTTACCCGTCGCTTGTTGATATCGGCGCCCGGCGTGATAAGGCATTTGTCAACCAGCTCCTTACCACGGGTAAAGGTATGATGCCTGGTTTCACGATGCTGACGGCTGCCGAAAAGCAGTCGCTGGTATCATTTCTGTTTGGTGATGAAAAGGTGGAAGCCGTTTCAGAAATCCCAGCCTCGAAAAAGGTTTACCTGCCTTATCAAAGTACAGGCTACAACAAATTCCTTGACGCCAACGGGCTTCCGGCCATCTCACCACCATGGGGTACGCTCAATGCAATTGATCTGAACACGGGCAAGTTCCTTTGGAAAATACCATTCGGCGAAGTGGAATCGCTGAAAGCGAAAGGCGTACCTACAACGGGCACCGAGAATTACGGCGGACCTGTTGTTACAGCCAGCGGATTGCTTTTTATCGCTGCCACCAAAGACGGCAAGTTCAGGGCATTCGACAAAAAAACCGGCAAGTTGCTTTGGGAAACGCAATTGCCGGCCTCGGGGTTTGCCACGCCCGCCACCTACGAGGTTAATGGCAAGCAATATGTGGTCATTGCCTGCGGTGGCACCAAGCTGGGTACCCCGAAAGGCAATCAATATGTGGCTTTTGCGCTGGAATAATCTAGATTCCCACGATCCATTCCCGCATCTTATTCCGGCCTGCTTCGTCGGGTAAACGGCCTTCACCGGCAGCTAGATTATCTACCAGGTGCTTCACATCCGAGGTGCCTGGTATTACGCAAGTGACGGCATCGTTGCTGATGATGTATTTCAGGAAAAACTGGGCCCAGCTTTTGATATCATAGTCGCTGGCCCAACCTGGCAATTCCTTTCCTTTCACCGCGCGGAATAGCGCGCCTTGTTCGAAAGGCTCGTTGATAATTACGGCCACTCCCCTGTCCCTGGCCGCTTTCAGAAGGCTTTTTTCTGCATTCCGGGAGCGTATGGAGTAATTAAACTGCACAAAATCAATGTTTTCCGATTTCACGATTTGTTCCAGTCGGGCATGGGAAGCGTCGGTATAGTGCGTGATGCCCACATACCTAATTTTCCCTTCGGCTTTCCAATCTTTAAGCGTTTTCAGGTGCGTCTCCCAGTCCTGCAAGTTATGGACCTGCATCAAGTCGATCTTTTTGCGCTTCATTTTGCGCAGCGAGGCACTCATTTGGTCAATCCCTTCCTGCTTCCCCGTAGTCCAGACTTTGGTCGCAAAGAAAAACCGGTCGTTCAGATTCAAATCCGTAGTCAGATCTCCAATCACCTGCTCGGCACGACCGTACATGGGTGAGGCGTCGATCAGCCTGCCACCCATTCCCTGCATTTTTTGCAAAACCGCCTTTAACGGCGCGCGTTCGGCAGCACCTGGCCCTACATCAAATTGCTGCCAGGAGCCAAGTCCCACCACAGGTAATCTTTCGCCGGTAGATGGGATTTTTCTTTCCAATATCATTTTTATATCGAGGTTTGCAGAGGAATTGAACGGACTGAGCGCCAGTCCCGCACCGGCCGCAGCCAGTCCGGCAAGCGCCTGTCTTCTGGTAAAAATATGCTTCATGGGCTTGTTTAATGGGTTTTGGAATGTTCAAGTTACGAACAAATTGCGTTGGCGGCACCTGTGAGGCCAAAAATGAGAAAAGGAGCCAGGACAATCCTGGCTCCTTTTGCTGCACTTCACACCAAATCTGAATCTATTACTTTTTTTCGATGGATACGGCAATCTTGTAATCTTCAAGCTTCGGGGTTACCGAGATTTGCGGGTAAGGAAGTACTTCCGACACCGTAATCACGTAGTCCGTTCCACCCAGCTTGAACACCTGATCGTTTTTAGAGCCTCCTTTAAATTCGAAATTCACATTCACCTGATTCGAAGCATCTGAAACTGCGAATACCAACTTTGCACTTCCAGCCGAAATACAGTCCGCATTGATCGGACAGCGGCTGTCGTTTACTTCTTTCAGCTCCACTTTCAAGTCACTTCCCGAAGTGCGGACGGTGGCGGCCTTCTGGTAAGTGAGACTAATGGGAGTCAGGTCCGGTTGTGGTGCTGCATTTTCCTTCTTATCACAGGAAAACGTTGCGATGCAGATGAATGCGAGTAAAATCGTCTTTTTCATGCCAATAGTAGTTTTGAATATAATCCAGAGAAACCGAACAAAAGGCGATGGTTGTAACCGATTTATAAAAAATTATATTTCTGCTGGATTCCCAGTGCGATTGCCGGTGGAATAGCTTGATAACGTGATAATTCTCATTCGGATGACCATTATTTAACTGTATGTTAATGTGTCATCCTTATTTTTACGGATAGACACCCAAAATCAGAGAGATACCTAAATCAGGAAAATATGGTCTGGTACGAAGAGGAAGTACAACGAGTAGAAAAAGAACGATCCACTTTAAATTACGAGCCC
This sequence comes from Dyadobacter sp. 50-39, assembly GCA_001898145.1. GTDB lineage: Bacteria > Bacteroidota > Bacteroidia > Cytophagales > Spirosomataceae > Dyadobacter. The sequence goes on along the minus strand of MKSR01000047.1, from coordinate 378,930 downwards.
GACACTATTTTTTACGGGAGTTCCAGCTTTACATTATGGGCTGGTTTGTATCAGGATTTTGCGGAATTGAAACCGGTTAACCTCGGCTTTGGTGGCTCTACGTTGGCCGCATGCGTTTGGTTTTTCGAACGTATTATGGCTACCGTGAACGCCCCCTCACGCATAGTCCTATATGCGGGCGACAACGATCTGGGTGACGGCCGCCATCCCACCGAAGTGCTGCTGTTCTACCGACAGCTTATCTCTTTGATAAGAGAACGGTTCGGCAACATTCCTTGCTTTTTTGTTTCCATTAAACCCAGCCTCCAAAGATGGGAAATAATAGATTCGATCAGGGCAGCCAATGAGCTAATCCGCGAGGAAGTCGCCAACGACCCCCATCAGCATTACGTCGATATTTTTCCTTTGATGGTAAATTATCAGGGCTATCCGCGCAAGTCGCTGTTCGAAGCAGATGGGCTTCACCTGAGTGCGGATGGCTACGCTATATGGAAGAAAGCGATCAGTGAGAATATATATGCCGTCATTGGGGGACTTCAAAAAATATCTTAAACAATCCGTTTGATCATGGAAAGGGCGTATCACAAATGGTTTAGTCCAACTTTGAACCGCAACATGGAAATGCTCGTATTCGGCAGAGAGGGCATTCCGGTGGTATTTTTCCCGACCAGGTCAGCCCATTTTTATGATTTTGAAAACTGGCGTGTGATCGATGCGATGAAAGATCGGATCGAGACAGGCCGAATCCAGGTTTACTGCGTCGACAGTATCGACAGTGAAAGCTTTTATTCAGATGCGCCTCCCCCTTGCCGTATTGCACGCCATATCCAGTATGAGAAATATATTCTCGATGAAGTAATTCCTTTTATCCGCACTCAGAACAAAGAGCCCGGACTGGTGGCCGCGGGTTGTAGTCTGGGCGGGTACCATGCGGTAAACATTGCCTTCAAGCATCCCACGCTTTTCACAAAGGTCGTCGGCATGAGCGCACGGTACGATCTTACCCAGCCCCTTCCCTATTTCGCCGACCTCTTCGATGGATATTTTGACGAGAATATTTATTTCAATATGCCCAATCATTTCGTGCCGGGAATTTCGGATCAGGGGCTGCTCGAACAGTTGAGACGAATGGATATTACCCTTGTGATCGGGCGGGAGGACACATTTCTTGACAACAACCGCCATTTGAGTGATGCATTGCATCAGCTCGACGTACCGCATCAGCTCTACATCTGGGATGACGAAGCACACCGGCCCCGGTATTGGCGGCAGATGGTAAAGATTTACTTGTGATCGCTAACACGACAATTTAAACAGCGCCCAGTCGCTCGTATTGCCGGAAATCAGCAGGAGTGCTTTTTGTGGGGCCAGAAAATACATTTTATCGATCATGAAAGGGAGATCGAGCGATGTAACTCTTTCCGGTTTGTCTTTGACTCGGATCACATCGAGTCCATGGATGCCTTTGTTGATTATGATATAGTCCTCCACCAGTTCGAATGATCGCATCGCGGTGGCGATTGACATATCTGGTGTAAAAGTACTGCCATCGAAAGTATAAGATCTGATGAAACCCAGGCCTCCTGCAAACATTCGTCGACCGTCAGGAGAGAAAGTAATTTGATAGCAAGTGTTAGGCAACTGATCAACTTTGACTGACTTGATGAAACAATCCCTTCCAAATGTCTGGCTATACAGTTCGCCGTAATTCGTACCGTACAACAGCATATTTTGTTCTGGGGCCAATGCCCATCTGATCGGATCTCTGCCTTTGGTTCTGGTTCTCTTCAATTCAACAAGCTCCTCTCCCACCCATTTCAACAAGGCGATGCTTTTCCCTGCGAAAAATAGGATCACATCATCATGTGCGTAATTAACGATTGGAATGTTGCGCGTCGACTTGTATATCGCAGATTCTTTAAGTCTTTGCCTTTCGTATCTGGTTAGCGATTTGAACCCGTTTACCCTTCTTTGGAGGATTTCGACCTCAAAATCAGCTCCCACACCACCCCACTGATACGGCTCACCGTCCAAATTGGCGATGAGATCTATGGAACCATCCGTCCTTAACAATACGACCTTCTCACCGTCGCTTAGAAGAAAAGCGCCTATGCTTTCAATCGTGTAGGCAAATTTTAAATACGTTCCCAACGGCGCCGGGATCATTTTCGATAAGGTCAATTGCATAATTGTTGAATTAGAATACACCATTTTGATACAAACTATCCGACTTCAACCGCCTCACCTCCACCCGAAACGCTTCCGAATTCTTCTCTCCGTCGATGGCGATCAGGTAATCTCGAACCTGGAAATCTTTCACCGGCACATCGTGCGACTGCATACAGGGCTGAATTTCCCGGACATAGGAGTAGCCGTTTCCTGACTGTTGCAGGCATTCAAAAAACACAAGCCGGACGAATGCGGATTTAGAAGAAAGAAGTTGCGCGTCGTAGTCGGATAGCACGTGCTGATCTACCGCCAGCGGTTTTGATGTAAATTCCAATGTTTTGTAAAGGGAATGCTGGTCGCCATCCTGTTTACCAAACCAGCATTCGAGCTTCACATTCACAAGCGCCTGGGTGTTGTTGGCAATATGCAAGGTGAGCGGACTGCGCCTGGCGGCCGGAAACCATGCGTATAAATCCCTTGCTCCGTCTCGCAGTGTCGGCAGCACGAGAAACAACAACGGGACGCACAGAATCACCAGACCGACTGTCTTATTTTTCCAGAAAAGCAAGGCCAATAACAAGATTCCGAGCAGTCCGGCCAGATAAAAAATTCCGGTCGCCCACCCCACCGAGCTGTCGCCGGCCGGGGCGGGTTTGATGAGATAGTATACTACTGCAATCAGAAAAAGGATGGAAAGGACTCCCAGCAGGGTGAGATAAGTGTACTTGATCATTCCGAAAAAAGGTGTGTGTGATGTATGGTGGATCAGACTTCAAAAGGGAGGTCATAATCCCTTGTGTTGGGTTTTGAGCTCCGCGTTTTAACGGTAACACGCGCCTTGAGCGGAGAGCCGAGAACGAGATAGTATTTGACGAACTGGTCTTCATGGAAAGTCCAGGATTTGTCTTCAAGCAAATACTCGGAAACACCCTGCTTACCGGCCTTGTAGGCCCACTGCTCTACGATATTGGGTTCGTAGGTCACATACTGCCCCATGCAGATGATTTGCACGCCCGGTTGGGCATTGTTGCCGAGCTCCGAGCAACCTTCTACCAGTACGTTAATGCTGGAATTGTCTTCAAGATCCTTTACCGACCATTGGTCGAGTACTGTTTTTACATTAGCCATAATGAATGTCCTGATTTTCGTTTAATGAGGGCTGCAAAGAAACAGATCTCACAGAAAATCAAGACCATTCAATTACTTAGCGGCCGCTGCAATCTATTTAGCGCCCAGATTACTGATTTACCGTGTAACCTTTCGCGACGCGCCGGATCCTGCCATCGCTTTTAGTCATCAAATAGAGCTCCTTTGTATAGCGGTCATATTCTACCCGGACATCAACCCGTTTTGAGCCCGACATTTCAATCAGGTTCGTTTCCTTTCCATCGCGGATAATCGAGAGTTCATAAACAGACCGGTCACTTAATTTCGGATCGATATTGGCATAAAACATACGGCCGTTGACGATGTCGGCGAAAATGTATTTGTCTCTCAGCGCTGCTATTGGCCCTTCGTACACGTAACCGCCACTGATCGCATTACCATCGATGTGGTCGTATTGTAAGTAGGGATTTTCAAACTTGCCGCTATCCGTCTCCGGCGCAGGGTACACGTTTTTCAGATCTTTGGCAGAAATACCAAAATTACCCTCACGCACATTCCAGCCGTAGTCACGGCCCTTCACGATGACATTCACCTCCTCGAAATTCGACTCGCCTACCTCCGCGCTGAATAACCTCCCATTGTGCCACGACAGGCGATGCGGGTTACGGAAACCATAGGCATAGATTTCCCGATAAATACTGCCCTTTTCATTCACAAACGGGTTATCCCCTGGAATGCCGTATTGCCTGTTTCTGCTGTTGTTCCCCAGGGGATCGATGCGGATGATTGTTCCGAGCAACGAATGTAGGTCATGGCAAAGCTCGGGATGTTTACCAATTGTAGATCCACCATCGCCTGTACCTATATATAGCAGACCATAATCTTTATCGCCTTTTACCGCTTCCGGGTTGAAGCCAATGTCCTGAGTACCATGCACGACGTTCGGCACGTTGATCCGAAGCAGCTCCCGTCTATTGCCTTTGAAAACAGTATCCTTTACGTCGCTGATTTTCCATTCGCAAATCACCCATTGCAGTGCCACCTTAATAGAGTTGTTGTAGGAATAGTCAGCCGGTTTGCCCTTGAATCTCTCGGTGTGGGTAATGTAAATCAGCCCGTTATGCAAGAAATCGGGATGAAAAGCAAAACTACCAAGGCCTGTTCCCAGACCGGGTTCGTTGACAAAATCCTCAACCTGGTTTCTCAGATCGATGAAAGTCGTCACTTGACTTCCGCTGATCCGGTAGATGAGGCCACGTTGGTCGCTCACATAAAGCGTGCCGTCCTGTGAGGGATGCGGGCGCATATTGGCAATGCGCGTCCGAGGCATTTTATCGCTGGACGGCGGAATGTTTACAAAGTCTTCCAGTTCAATTTTCAGTCCTGTTTTAATGACTGGCTGGGCAAGTCGCTTCTGGGATGAAGTGTCCGCCTTCACTTCAAGGGGAGCTATACCGCGGAGTTTGGTTTCGGCGGAAATGTAGGAAAGTATCGAGCGAATTTCTTCATCCTTCAAGAAATCGAAGGGCGGCATGATCATCTTATACCTTTTCGAGAGGCTCACCGCCCGCATATTGCCCGACTCGATTGCATGACTGGGATTTTTGATGAAACTAATCAGTTCGCTCTCGGAAAGCATGCTCGTCACGCCGCCAAGCCGCGGACCGATTTCCTCCCGCTCCATCGCATGACACGATACACAATGCGTTGTGAAGAGCGCTGCGCCGCTGGACGAGATGGGCTGTTTACTGACTGCAACCTGTGTGCCGGACGGCTTTCTTCCGATGCAGCCGGAAAGCACGAAGCATGCTGCCAAAATAATGCAACAAAAACGTAAAATAAAGGTCATTGAACGATGGGTTAGGATTAATAAAAGCGGGTCAAAGTTAGCAACTCGGGCATAAAAAAAGCCGGATTGCTCCGGCTTAATCACTGAATAATGAAGGAATACTATGGTTATCCTACATTTTTTCCGTCTTTATCGAGTTTCACTCTGGCATTCTGGTTGCCATTAGCAACCTGCAACTCATAGTATTGTGGTTTATCTGGCTCTGTGACCAAAAATGCCTTTTTGACCGTCCAACCACTGAAATCGTCACTTTTTATGGTCTTTTTAACGCCCTCGGGCAAATCTTCCGGTTTTACGGCCACCTTCTCTTCTTTCGCCGCTTTTTGACTTGTCGCCTGCTGATGCGCTGAATGATCAGCTGTGGTCTGATTGGCCGTCTGGGCCTGAACAGAAGCAAACGAGATGAGCGTCAGGGCTAATGCCGATACTGCTAGCTTTTTCATAATCCTTGTTTTTTAAGACAACTATTAATGTTTGTTCTCGTGCATTCGCACTGCTGACTTACATGTTAACAGGACTATGCCAAAAGACATAATATGCTAATTATCAATTGTTTGTAAATATTCTACCAATTTAATAGTGTTTACCTAAATCCACGTTTTGTGGGAATTTGTCTTCAAAAACCCTCAAAAATGCAAACTGCCCGCACTGAAACAGCACGGGCAGTCGCCGGTAGAATACTTAGATACCGTTACTTGTCGTAGCCCGGGTTTTGAACCAGCTTCGCATTGCGGTTAATTTCGTCGCGGCTGAATGGACGGAAGTACATTTTGTCCACCCAGGTGCGGTTCTCATGCGATTTGTCCTCAGTAGGCGTGTAGGTGTAATCGTACACTGTCGGATCGTAGTGGTACGGCTCCTTCATCGATTTGCCGGCCTTGAACTTACCAATCACGGTGATGAACTGCAAAGAACGTCCCAGAGTGGTTGGCGCGATCATCCAGCGGCGAGCATCATGGTAACGCTGTTCTTCATAAGCCATTTCAATGCGCTTCTCATGACGGTAAGCATCTCTGAGAGCAGATCCTGAAACTTTCAATGCAGGCATACCTGCACGGAAACGGATCTTGTTGAGCCATTCAAGGGCAACAGCATCCTGACCCAGTTCAATGCTCGCCTCGATGTAGTTGAAAACCACCTCTGTTACGCGGAGGAATGGCCATGGAATGTTCTGACGGTCGGTGTTGTCATATAATGCCGGGTTCGGATCGATGAACTTACGCATGTAGTAACCGGTACGGCTACCATTCCAGTCTTCGATCGTGCTGCTGCGGGTATCCAATCCTTTGCGATTGAACAATGCACCCTTTTCATCAAGCAAGTCGTACGAACCTGTCTGAATTTGGTTTGCAGGGTCTTTCGCATCCGAAGGGCGCGGTTTCCAAGGGGCACCATCATACATGACGGTGGCATAGAAACGTGGATCACGGTTCACGTAAGGGTTGGTCTTATGGGTCGGATTAGTCCACGAGAAGGACGTTCCGTCCATCATTTCATAGTCGTCCACCAGCAATCCGATCGGGGTATTACCCGCCCAGTTGTGATAACCGTTAGGGCCGTTGTTCAATCCGGTCTGCCGCGCTCCGTCCGATGTCTGGCTGGCGGTGAAATAGCGGCCGAAGATAATATCGTCGCCACCGGAAGCATCCAGGGTTTTGTCGGCACTGTATCCAGCCATTGCCATCGAAATGTAATTGATTTTACCTTGCGCGGCGGTAACCGGTGCGGTCAGATTGAGCTTGTAACCTGCTTTCAGATCCAGTGCAGCTTTCGCAGCAGCCTGTGCGGCTGTCCAGCGTGCCTTGCGGTCGCCCGCGGTGTAGCCCACAAATTCCGGGTTTGGATAAGCAGCGATCAATGCTGATTTGGCCTTTGCAGTGGGAACGTCATGCAAATCGCTCGCAGCGTACAACAAGATGCGCGACTTCAATGCCAATGCCGACACCTCCGAAGCCCGGCCTTTCTGATCCGCTTTGCCTTTCAGCAATGCCGCAGCGCTATCACAATCAGCCGCGATAAACTTCACACATTCCTCAAACGTGTTACGCGGCACAGAATAGTCCTCATTCAAGGCATATACCTTCGTAATAAGCGGCACCGAACCATAGTAGCGAACCAACTGATGATAGTAGTATGCACGCATGAAGTGCGCTTCTCCTTTCAGACGGTCTTTAAGAGTCTGATCCGTGAAAGTGGAAGTAGGCAGCGCCGCAATGGCCTGGTTGGCCGCACGGATACGCGTGTACATAGGTCCCCATCCGTAGGTATCGTCAACCCAACCCAGGTTGGAAGGGCTCAAACTACCTTCGTTTACGGTGTTAATGTTACGGCCTGTGTGGGTAAATACCGCTTCGTCGGTCAGCGAGGCCAGCATTTGCTCGCTGAAACCACCTTGCTGGAGTCCCTGGTAAATACCGGTCACAAACCCTTCGGCCAGTGCACCATCTTTCCAAACCTCGTCGGTTGGGATTTCGGTGGGCGGCGTTACATCCAGAAAGTCAGTGTCGCACGACACCAGCCCCGTCATGGCAAGCGCCGCCAGAAAAATCCAATTTTTATAACTCAGTTTCATTTTTTAAGTCTTAGAAAGTTACACGTACACCTGCATTAAGAACTCGCGACTGCGGATAGTATTGTCCGTTGGTTGAAGTCGCTTCCGGATCCCAGATCTTGATCTTGTCGATCGTGAACAGGTTTAATGCGTTTACATAAATGCGCAGGTTGCCAACACCGATTTTCGAACCGATTTCCGAAGGCAGGTTATAACCCAGCTCAATATTTTTCAAGCGCAGGTAGTTGTTGCTTTTCAGGTAATAGGTGTTTGCTCCGGGTGAATCTGCGTTCGTCAGGTTGGTATAATAGGTATTGTTACGGTTGGCCAAACGCGGGTCTGTCGAGCTTGGGTTGTCGATCGTCCAGCGGTGGTCGTAAGCATATTTCAAATAGTTACCAATATCGCCTGATTCTGTCTGGCCTACGTATTGCAGACCGCCGGTTGCACCCTGGAACAGGATAGACAGGTCGAATGCCTTATAGCCCAGGTTGATGTTCATACCGCCGGTGAATCGCGGACGGTTGGTCTTCTCTGAACGCACCATATCATCCTTGGTGATTTTGCCATCACCGCTCACATCCTTGAACTTCATGTCGCCAGGGCGAAGCGTACCGGTAATACCGCTGTAATCAATTGTGTTCGCATCGATTTCGGACTGGTCACGGAAAACGCCATCATACTGGTATGCAAGGAATGCCTGGTAAGGGCGGCCGGTAGTCGTCTGGTATGCAGGGATACCCGGCGTTTCGTTCCAGTATTTGATCGTGTTTTTGGCATAACCACCATTCACCCCTACCGAGTAGGTAAAGTTGTCGATAGCGCCGTCGTAGCTTACCTTGAATTCAAAACCTTTGTTTTGCAACTTACCAAGGTTTACAGGCGGAAGCTTGCCATCGATACCCGCCGAAGAAGGTGTCGAACCTGTCATCGGGATCAGGATTTTCGAACGGTTATTGACAAAGTAGTCGATTTCAAATGCAATGCGGTCTTTCCACAAAGTACCTTCGATACCGATGTTGGAGTTGTTTGCCACCTCCCAGGTAAAGTTGTTGTTTGCAACCCGCGATTCCAGAAGCGTTTTCACTACCTGATCGTTTACAATGTAGGTACCAAATCCCATGGTGTTCAGGTATTGGTATTCCGCCAGCGTCTCGGTCCCGAGCAGATACGGTTCAGCACCCATTTGTCCCCATGATGCACGCAGCTTCACGTTATTCACGAAGTGGATATTGTTTTTCCAGAACCCTTCCTCAGAAATACGCCAACCGGCTGATACCCCCGGGAAGAAACCGAAACGGCCCTGTTTCGGGAATACGTATGAACCATCCGCGCGCCACAGGAACTCGGCCAGGTATTTTTCCTTGAAGTTGTAACCTACCCGACCAAAATAGCTCAAACGTGCTCTTTTGTAAAGGTCTCCGTTGTTGGTACCCGAGTTTCCGATATTCTGCTCAGGTGTACCACCCGCGAAAAGCTGATCTACCACAGGGGAGATGAAATAACGGCGGTACGCAAAAAAACCATCTGCATCTACCGTTTCCCGCTGGATACCTACCATTGCATTGAAGTTGTGCGAACCGAACGATTTCTCGTAAGAAGCCTGGCCGGTAAGCTGGATCGAAAGCTCCTGCGAAGACGTTTCGGTCAGACGCGGATCGTTGAATGTCGAACGCACCGTTCCGGTCAGCAAAGGCGTGGTGCCGTCTGCTTCGAAAGTCTTTTTATCCCAGTAATACAGTGTCCAGGGTTTCTGGAAAGACTTCTGACGGCGTAGTTGCTTATCAATCGCAGCCATTGCCGTTACTTTCAAACCTGGTACGCCAGGCACATCGATATCCAGCTGACCATTCGTTTGGATATAGTCGCGTTTGTCGTTGTTATAACCAGTCGTGTTGGTCGTGATTACCGCCGGGTTCTGCCCGTTTTCGATATCAGGCCCCGGACGTCCATCCGGCCAGATCGCGATTTCGGTAGGCTTACCGCGCATAAGCATACGGAAAATATCGCCAGCACCACCACCATTCGGGAAGCGGCGGAACTCTTCACGCATTACCACGCCCAATTTAGCCGTGACGTATTTGTTGATCTTCGTGTCGAGGTTCACACGCATGTCGTACTGCTTGTAGCCCGTCGCCGAGTTCACATAATTACCATCCTGGTTAATGTAACCCAATGAAGCGAGGTACTTGATGTTTTCGCTACCACCGGTCAATTGCAGGTTGTGGCGCTGCTGAGGTGACCAGTTGCGGATTACAGAGCCGTACCAGTCTGTATTCGGATGCGTCAGCGGATCGGAACCGTCGCGGAACTTTTGCAGGTCGGTTGGTGTGAACACAGCGCTCAGCACATTACCATTGTCGGTTCGGGTATAGGAACCGTTGGTGTTGAAGCCCTGCAATGCACCTTGCCACTGTCCAACCGGCAGGTTGTCGTAGATCTGCAACTCGTTGCGGATCGTGGCATATTCCGCCGCATTTGACATTTTTGGTGTCCGCGTTGGCTGCGCAATACCCAGGTTCAGGTCGTAAGAGAGTTGCGGCTTACCGCTTTTTCCGCGTTTAGTGGTAATGAGTATAACCCCGTTACCGGCGCGTGAGCCGTAAATCGCAGCTGCTGCATCTTTCAGTACCGAAATACTTTCAATGTCAGCCGGGTTAAGACGGTCCAGACCACCGGAACGGTTGGGCACCCCGTCCACAACGATCAGCGCATTGCTGTTACCCAGAGAGTTTGTACCACGGATACGGATCGCCGAGCCGTCATAACCTGGCTCACCACTCGACTGCACCGCCGAAACACCTGGCAAACGACCACCCAACGTATTGGAAAGGTTGGTCGAAGGCGCTTTTTGGAGTTCAGCACCTTTCACGGCCGTTACCGAACCGGTCAGTGTTGCTTTCTTGGCAGTACCATAACCCACGACCACAACTTCGTCCAGCGCTTTGGTATCAGTTGCCATTTTCACATCCAGGCTTGTTTTGTTGCCCAATGGAATCTCCTGTGTAATGTATCCGATGAAGGAGAACACGAGCGTTGCCGTACCCGGAGCATTCACTGTGTAGTTACCTTCAATGTCGGTCACCGTACCTGCCGACGTCCCCTTTACCAGGATACTCACCCCAGGCAATCCCTGTCCCTGCTCATCGTTCACTTTTCCCTTCACCGTTACATCCTGAGCGTATGCACCGGTCATGACCAACAGGGTCAACAGAAGGGAGTAAAAATACCGCGTTAGGCTACGGTACCTTTCCCGTTCAGAAATCCTCATAGATTATAGTATAGATAGATAGTAAATAGTTAAAAAAATTATAAAAAAATGAAAGGATATTACAACTCGGAATTCATGCATAAGCCCTTGTTTTTCAACAAGTCACAGAAGTGTCTACCATACACAATTTATCTTACTTAAAATCTTAAAAATCCTACTTTCAAAACGCCGTTCGTAACCGGCTGGCGATTTCTTTAAACTTAGACGGGAGGTTTAACTAGAAAATGTTATATTTTCTCACCCAGCAATGCCGAGATGCTTTACGCAGGCACCGGATGTACAAAAAGATATGAAATTATTTACATAAACAAGGATTCCTGCTTTCTGACTATGTTTTCTTGAAAAATAACCATCAGTTACTTGACGTATACTACTAACCGGTCTATATACGCAGTAACTAAGCGTATACAAAACAAAAAACCGCCCCCACAGCGTGGAAACGGTCATTATGCAGATAGTAATACCAATTTTGCCGAAACTAACTTGATTTTTGCACTAGCTACGGCAAAAGTAAGCCTATCAACGACGCGATCTTTTAAAAATTATATTTTACGAGATTAAAATATGATTAACGCGCAGTCCATCCGCCATCCACTGTCAGGATGGATCCCACCATATAGCTGGCTGCATCGCTGGCTAGAAATATGGCAGCACCCTGAATCTCACGCAAATGCCCCCATCGGCGCAATGCCGTCGCGCCAAGTATGATGTTACGGGCATCGTCGCTCTCAGCGATGGGAATGTTCATTTCTGTCAGGAACGGTCCGGGGCATATGGCATTCACCATGATGTCAAATGGGGCAAGTTCCAACGCCAGCGCCCGGGTCATCTGCACAATGGCACCCTTGCTGGCTGTGTAGGGAGTCCGATTGGCCAGGCCTACCAGACCCAATGTACTAGCAAGATTAATGATGCGGCCTCCTTGCTGCGCCTTCATGTGCGGTGCAACCGCCCGGCAGACAAGCCAGGTACCTGTCACATTGACATCCATGACTTGCTTGAAATCTGCCTGAGACAGCTCGTCGATAGGTCCCCGGATGTTGATCCCGGCGCTATTGATAAGAATGTCTATCTTTCCGAAACTCTCCAGTGCAAATTCGACCATATCCACTACCTCTTCTTCACGGGTAATGTCCGCTGCATAGGAAAGCACGCGTGTGCCGAACGAAATGCATAGCTCGGCAGCACTCCGTTCGCCGTCCAGCGCGCTGCGGTTGACTAGCAGTATATCGCAGCCCGCCGACGCCAGCCCGGCGGCCATGGCAAGGCCCAGCCCCTTGGAGCCGCCCGTGATAATAGCGGCCTTGCCGGTAAGGTCAAATTGCCTGATACCGGGTAAAACATCCTGTACCATGGCGATCAGTACTGATGAAATGCCTGCGATACAAATGCCAGCACCTCGGGAAGCGATTCACGCCAATAAGTCCACGTATGGCCCCCTTCACGCACGCGGAACTCATGCGGAACCTCCTTTTTGCGTAATGCTATGTGAACCAAACTATTGCCTTCATATAAGAAATCATCGTCGCCACAGTCGATATACCACCGCACAGCCTTCTTCTGGTCGTCTGCGATATTGTTGATCAAAGCCAATGCGCTGTGGCGATTGTAGTACCGCTCGACGGTAGAGTCGGCAATGTTCGGGTTATTGCGGATCAGGTTCTTTTTGGCATCTTCCAATGTTATAGGCCCTGTTGACGCGCTGAGCGGGCAGGCGGAAGAGAATAGCTCCGGATGGTGCAATGCATACATGAAACTGCCGCCACCGCCCATGGACAGCCCTGCAATGGCCCGGAACCTTTTCTCACCTTTAATGCGAAATTTTTTCTCTACATAAGGCATCAGCTCGGTAAAAAAGAAGTCCTCGTAGTTCCAGTCGCCCTTCACGTCATTAAAATACCCTCTCCTTCCCGTGTTTGCATCTGGCATTACAATAATCATCGGCGTAGCTTTGCCCTCACTGATGGCCTTATCGGCAATATGCAGCACCTCGCCAAACTGCACCCAGCCGGTATGGTCATCCCCCGCGCCATGCAGCAGGTACATCACCGGGTAGCTTCGTTCGGAAGTTCCGTAATCGGGGGGAAGGTAAATCGCAAATTTGCGGTCGGATTTGAGCAGTTTGGAAGGCACCGACAAATTATCGAGCACCTTGCCGGTCTGGGCAAGCGCAGGGATGGCCAGCATGGCAGCCAATGCGATTGTGGAAATGATCTTCATACCAGGAACAGTTGGATTGAGAATTTAACCCTAACAAAAGCGGGAGACGCTGTGCATCTCCCGCTCGGTATGAAGGTTTATTTCTTCTTCGTTTTCATCGCCACAGGGTCCCAATGGACGATTTTCTTGCTGAAATAGCTTTCGTTGCAAGCCAGTACCGGCGCCGCGGCCCGGAAACCAAACACCGGGTCTTCCACCGTTCCCAGGCTCCCCTTTTTGACGTTTTCAAAAAAGTCCCTGAAATGGTTAGCGTGCGCATCATCCTCCTTGGGAGCTTCAAAGCGAACTTCCTTCACAGGCTCGGCCTTGCGGGTATCTTCCGGGTACTGTGCGTCATATTGCTTTTTGAACTCTTTCTGCTGTGCCTCGGAGAATGTGTTAAAGCTGTCGTATCCTCCCATGCCGGGCGCCTTCGGCAGTTTCTTCTTCGTCAGCACCAGGTTGTTTTCAGTGAATTCTATCTGACCTTCCGTACCGATAATGCGGGTGTTGTTGGCTATCGCTCCGGCATTGGCGAAGTTCAAACGAAGCACCATCTGGAAATTGGCATGAATATCCGTTTTAGGATAATCAAGGATCGACACGAGCACATCGGGGACATCCCGGCCATCTTTCCAGTAGCTAAGCTCGCCGGAGGACATCACGCGCTCTGGTCCCAGCGAATTGGTTACAAAATGCACACCGGTTATAAGGTGTACAAAAAGATCACCGCCCACCCCGGTCCCGTAATCCTGATAGTTTCTCCAGCGGAAGAATCGCTTCGCATCAAACGGACGTTTGGGGGCGTCGCCAAGGTATGTATCCCAGTCCACAGTGCTCGGCGACGCGTCGGTCGGGATGGAATAATTCCACGCGCCGATAGCGTTGAAACGGTCATTATTGGACTCGACGTAGTTAATCTCCCCTATTTCACCTGCCTGGAACAAGCGCTTTGCTTCTTTGAACGAAGCTGAACTGATCCGCTGACTACCCACCTGCATCGTTTTTCCGGATTTCTTCCAGGCATCAATTACCGACAGGCCTTCGTTAATGTGGTGTACCATCGGCTTTTCACAATACACATTCTTTCCCGCCTGCAATGCGGCCTTGGTGATGTGGTCGTGCCAATGGTCGGGGGTCACTACAAGGACTGCATCTATATCCTTCCTTTCGAGAATCTTCCGGTAGTCCCTGGTCGTGAAAATATCCTTTCCATAGAGCTCCTTTACACGGGTGAGACGGCCGTCGTACAGGTCGGCAGCGGCAACAAACTCTACATCCGGAGAGCTGCGCAAAGCCGCCTTCGTGTCGCTGTGTCCCTGAATCCCCATCCCTATCGTCGCGAAACGGATCTTGTCATTGGGACTAATTTTTTTGAGGTCCCTGATAATGTGAAAAGGCTTGGCAATGCTTTCGGTGGCCAGCAATGCAGACGCGGCTGTAACGTTTTTGATGAAATTACGGCGATTAGGCTTCATTTGAAGAATTTCAAAGGTTAAGAAGATGATCCCTCTAATTTAAACAATTCGGGATTTGCTGCGCCGGTAAATCAAAAATATGTACATTTTGACACGTAATTCCCCAACCTACTAATAACGAACGATCCATGCATGCAGACCAGCGAAAAAAACTGATTAATGAACTGACCGACCTGGTAAAGGGTGGAAATGCACACGTAACGCTTGAAGAAGCGCTCTCCGGCATACCGGCCGACCAGCGCGCGGTAACTCCGGCCAACCTGCCGTACAGCATCTGGCAACTTGTAGAGCACATCCGGATTGCCCAGAAAGACATTGTCGATTTTTCTATTTCAAAGGATTATCAAACGCTGATATGGCCCGATGAATACTGGCCGCAGCCGACCGATCAGGTGAGCGACGCGCAGTGGGAAGAAAGTGTAAAGCAAATCAATAATGACCAACAGCGCTTCTTTAACCTTCTGCATGATGAGCAAAGAGACCTTTTCAGCCCGTTACCCTGGGGCAGCGGACAAAATATCGTGCGCGAAGCGATGCTAATAGCAGACCACAACTCCTACCATACCGCAGAGATCATCGTAGCCCGGCGGCTACTGGGGATCTGGAAGTAATGCATTCTGAAACCTGCTGCATTTTCGGTGCCGCGGGTTTCTTAAAGTTCTTCTATTACAATATCCTTGTAAAACACCTTGGCCTTACCTCCCCCATGGATTTGAAGTCCGATAAGACCCTTTTGAGGAATGGATTTATCCGGCTCGGTATAATCCACTGTTTTCGTTCCATTCAAAAAAAGCTGGATATGGCCGTTTCGGCTATGTACCTCGTAGTTATTCCACTCATTACGTTTGACGAGTTTCTCCACCAGCGCTGAGTCGGGAGCGATCAATGTTTTATTGCGCCTGGATTCATCGTATAGGCTCGCCCAGTATTTGTCGCCCAAATCAGCCTGGTACCCCGTCATTTCATAAGGGGGATTTGTCAGCCGCACGCTATGAAACTGAACTCCGGTGTTGATAAAACCTTCGGTCCCCGTGAGTTTGAACTTTACCTTCAATATAAAATTGCTATATTCCTTCCGCGTACACAGGAACTCGTTATGCGGGACAGTCTCTTCCAGTGAACCGCCGGCAATCGCGCCATTCTCGATTGTCCATGTCTTGACTGTGTCCCCTTCCCAGCCACGGAATGTCCTCCCGTCGAAAAGTGATACCGGCTTCTTGGGCTGGATCATGATGCAACCCGCTAAAACCAAGGCAGCGGCGGAAGAAAAATAGAACGGAAGCTTCCTCATAGCGCAAGTGTTTTGGTGCTAGTATACTTTTTTCTTATTAGCTGATAAAGGTATTCAAGGTTGGTTTTTACTTTAAAAGACAGCATCGGAAAGTCGACTTTTGACGTAGATATGCCCGACTGGTAACCCTTCGTTACTTTTACTGATATTCGTATTTTTACAAACTATGCTGACCATTAAAAGGCATGCGCGTGAATCTGAATAAGTTTTTTTCTAATGACTGATACTACCCTTAATGAACGCAAGAACGACCTGCTGCTGGCGATCGAGCGATTTAAACTTGTGGCAAAAGCTACCCATGACGTGATCTGGGACTGGGATCTGGCCAAGGGCACGGTGTGGTGGAATGAAGGTATGCAGGAAATTTTCGGGTATCGCCCCGAACAAATCGAAAGCGGCCCAAATTCATGGTTCGACCGCATTCACCCCGACGATCAGGAACGGGTTGTAAAAAAAATGTACGGCGTCATAGAAAAAGGCGAAAACAACTGGTCGGACTTTTATCGCTTCCGGCGTGCGGATGGCTCCTATGCACACGTACATGACCGTGGGTACACGATTCAGAGTGAGGGTAAGCCTGTTCGGATGGTAGGTTCGATGATGGACCTATCCCAGCAAATGCGTTCGGATAAAGCCCGCGAAGAAAGCGAAGAAAACCTCAGCTTTGCCATCCAAGCCGCCCAACTGGGCACCTGGAACATCAGTCCGACAGATCACACAGCACTTTTCAACGACCGTTGTAAAGAACTTTATGGCTATCCTGCCGATGCAGATATGCATTATCAGCGGCTGGTGCAGTTTATCCATCCTGATGACCGGGCCCGTGTGATGGAGGCCATTGAACGGACGCTGGACCCGTCGCAAAGGGTGCTCTACGATGTCCGTTACCGGGTCATTGGTGCCACCGACCGAAAACTCCGGTGGCTGCATTGCACCGGGCAGGCCTATTTCGATCAGTCCGGAAAGCCTTACCGTTTTTCGGGTATCTCCCGTGAGATCACCTCCGAGGTGACCAGTCAGGAGAAAATAGCCTGGGCTGACCAACAAGCTGCCATGACCATCGAAGGATCGGGTGCAGGATCATTTATGGTCACATTAGCCACGAACGAGATTATCTATTCCCCTACCATGGCGCGAATCATCGCCGGGAGCGAATCGGCGAATATGACCCGCGACATCCTTCTGGCAAGCCTTCATCCAGGCGACGTCGATACCCGGAACAGGGCGTATGCGGAAGCAGAAGACAGCGGCGAACTGCGTTACGAGGCGCGGTTTGTTTGGAAAGATGGCTCCGTGCATTGGGTGCGTGTACTAGGACGCTACCTTTACGACAGTATGGGCACGGCCGTCTTGCTATCCGGTATTGTGATGGACATCACCGATCGCATTGAGTCTGAACAACGACTGAGGGTCAATGAAGAGCATTTGCGGACGCTGATTCAGCAAGCTCCGGTGGCCACCGCATTGTTTGTTGGGAAAGATATGGTAGTGGACATTCCCAACGAAGCCATGCTGAAAGTATGGGGTAAAGGCAGTTCGGTAATCGGCAAACCCCTTCGGGAAGCCCTGCCGGAGCTCGAAGGACAGCCGTTTTTAGGAATTCTGGACCGGATTTTCGAAACCGGCGAGGCGCATTCCGAACAGGGAGCGAGGGCCGATCTGGTAGTCGACGGTAAGCTTCAGACATTTTATTACGACTATACCTATAAACCCCTGAGAAACGCAAAGGGAGAAGTATATGCCATTCTGGATATGGCGGTGGATGTGACCCAACAGGTCATTTCGCGCCAGGAACTTGAAAAGAGTGAAGAACGCTACCGCCAGCTTGCGAGTGAACTCGAAAGGCGTGTCGGGCAGCGCACAGACGAGCTGCATCAGGCGAATATCGAGCTGGTCAATTCCAACAATAACCTGCAACAGTTCGCCTACGCTGCCAGCCATGACATGCAAGAACCCCTACGGAAAATCCAGTCGTTCGGTTCCCGCCTTGTTTCAACTTATTCAGACAAGCTCGACGATAATGGCAAATACATGCTTAACCGCATTCAGGATGCCTCCAAGCGAATGTCAGCGATGATCGACGATTTGCTGGCCTACTCCCGCCTGACTACCCGCGAGGGAGAGTTTACCGAGGTGCAACTGTCCGAGCTGGTCCATTCGATCCTGGCCGATCTGGAACTATCGATCCAAGAGCAGAAAACAAAAATTATCGTCGGGGACTTGCCTGCTGTATGGGGTAATGCATCGCAGCTAACGCAGCTCATTCAAAACCTGATCAGCAATGCGGTCAAGTACCGGCTACCGGACCAGGAATCGACCGTTAGCTTGTCCTATCGCCCGGTAGGAGAGGCAGAAAAAGAAACGCTCCCCAAGCTGCTGGCCGGCCACCGGTATGTCCGCCTCGAAGTGAGCGACAACGGCATTGGGTTCGACGAAATATACCTGGATCGCATTTTTCAGATGTTCCAGCGGCTGCATGGTCGCAGCGAGTACTCAGGTTCAGGCATTGGACTGGCTTTGTGCAAGAAAGTGGTTCAAAACCATCATGGTTACATCACTGCCCAAAGCAGGCCCGGAGAAGGCGCTACTTTCATCGTGTACCTGCCGCAGCCTCGTTGATGCGGCAGGGTCATTGTTTCCAGACGTCTGAAAATTCCTCGGGATGGCGACGGAACTGACCGTGTACATACTCGCATAAGGGCATAACCTGCAAGCCCTGCTCACGGGCATACGCGACCATCGCATCAAGCATTTTACGGGCTAGTCCACGTCCTTCCATTTCCGGGTTTACCTCAGTATGGTAGACTGTCAATGTGGTTTCACTCAACCCGATCACCATCTCACCCACCTGCTTTCCTCCTTCTTCCACGTAAAATGCCCCACGGCGGCGGTTATCGAGCTTGAATTTGATTTCTGCCATGATTATTTTTTTAAAGTGCAATGTGTTTCGGGCAAATATATCCATAATTTTGCGGCCCCAATCGCATTTTGCCATGAACGTCTTCCCGGTTTCGAATTCCAATCTCTCTGCTTATCACCTTGGCTTGTTTATCCAGGAGCGTTATTTCCCTGGTCAACCGGTCGCATCCAGGGTGCTGAAAACCGGGATCAGCGATACTTATCTTATCACTGCGGCTGAAAAGCGCTACATCTTCCGTGTTTACAGCTTTCAGTGGCGAACGCTGGCCGAGATTTCGGAAGAATTGCGTTTGCTGGCGCATCTGGCCGCGGGCGGCATACCGGTTTCCTTTGCGGTCGCTGATCTGGACGATACATTCATTCACTCCTTCCAGGCGCCCGAAGGCGAACGTTTTGGGGTATTATTCACATTTGCCCAAGGCGAAAAAGTTCTCAATTTCGAGGCCGGGACGCACTATCAGGTAGGAACACTGATGGCGAAAATGCATCTGCAGACAAAAGATTTTGCATTACAACGTATTACCTATTCTGAGAAGGAACTTCTAATCGACTCGCTGGACGAGTTAAGCCGGTTCCTGCCAGCCGATACGGAGGAAATGCAGTACATGAAAACCTTGCAACAATATCTGGTCAAAGAGCTGCAAAACGCAGACCAAAGTCAGCTGCGGAAAGGTGCTGTTCACCTGGATCTTTGGTTTGACAATATGCATGTCGCGCCGGATGGCGAAATCACGTTCTTCGACTTTGATTTTTGCGGCAATGGCTGGCTTTGTCTGGATATGGCTTACTACATGCTGCAAATCCACGGCACAGAAAAAGAAGATGATCAGCGGGAGCTTAAAACGGCGCAGTTTCTCCGAGGTTACGAGTCGGTCATACCCATAAGCGACGAAGAGAAAAGGCTGATCCCAATGCTGGGCATCTGCCTTTACTTCTTCTATCTGGGCATCCAGTCGAGGCGGTATGATAACTGGTCCAACGTGTTCTTAAATGAAATATATCTGAAAAGATTTATCAATCTTTTACTTAAAAAATACTTTGACTATCACCACCTGGGCGAAAAGATGAGCTCTTAAATGGCCGGCATCACTTGCCGACCCGAATTCAGGCAACGCCTTCGACGATCTTCTTCATCTTCGAAAGGCTCGTCTTTGCAACTTCCAGCGCATCCTGCGCCCAATAATCTTTATTAAACACTTCGAAGGACAGGATGATCGGCTTTTCAGGGTTCTTGAGGCTTTGTATAACATCTTTCCATGGTGCAATGCCGTCGCCCACATAGAGGCGGTCGGCATCCGTTATCGATTCGCGCGGCGGCGTTTTAGGATAGTCGTTCACATGGAAGATTTCGATCAGCGGCTTTCCGACGTCTTTAATTGCATCCATTCCTGAGCCACCCTTATGCAGGTGGTACACATCCATGAGCAACCGTGCCGAGGGGTGCCCCGATTCCACTGCTACGTATAGTATTTCCCCTACCCGGCTCAGGTTCTTCGAAAAGCCCCACAATTCCAAATGCGGCACAACACCGGTTTTATCCCCCAGTTCTAGAATTGCCCGGTAACGCTCGGCTACCCGCGCCAGGTCGAGGGAGGCGCCCGTGGTCGCGCCCATGGGCGGGGCTGCTACGCGTCGGCAGCCGATTGCCGCCAGCTGCTCCATTTCTCCTTTCAGCTGATCCAGTGCTTTCGCCCGTGCAGTTTCATCATCGACAATCCAGGTCGCAAAGCCGATCGCATCCTCCACTTTCAATCCCAGGTCTCCGACGATGCGTTTGGCTTCCTGTAATGTGCCGCCGCCTTTAAGATAATCCTGCAAGGTACTGATCCAGATTTCCACCGAACCATAACCGGCCTTTGCCGCTACTTCGAGCTCCTTGCGAAATCCAAGTTTTTGGCCTCGCAGGGTGCTCATATTGAGCGAGTAGATAAAAGGTTGAACTTTGGCTTTGGCTGCTTCGGCGGGAACAATGCCTGCTGCGCTAACGGCAGCGATCGAGGATAATGCTTCTCGGCGGTTCATTAATGTGTCCTGAATGGTTGACTGGTTTAGATGATAAAGCGGCCAGCAGGAATTTTTTACCGCAAATCCATGTAAATTGATTGTCATACCAAACCGCTTACACCTCCTATGGAACCGGATAATTATATCATACCCGCTCAAACGAAGATCGGCCACGTCCATCTTAAAGTAGCTGACCTGGACCGGGCAGTGGATTTCTATTGCGGCCTGCTCGGATTTGAAATCACGACCCGCTACGGCAGTCAGGCAGTGTTTATTTCGGCAGGTGGCTACCATCACCACATCGGATTGAACACCTGGTACAGTAAAGGCGCTCCGCCTGCTTCGTCCCATGGTGTTGGCTTGTTTCACACGGCAATCCTTTATCCGACCCGAAAGGACTTGGCCGTCGCATTAAATCGTTTGCTGAAAGCCGACTACCCGCTTACCGGGGCCAGCGATCATGGTGTTTCGGAAGCACTTTACCTGAACGACCCGGACGGCAACGGCGTAGAGCTCTATTGGGACAGGCCACAGGACCAGTGGGAGTATTTACCAGACGGCTCGATTGAGATGTATACCAAAAGCTTAAACATCCCAGGACTGTTGGCTGAATTGAATAAATAAATCAGTACTTCATCAGCAACGTCAGCAGCTTTCGGTCTAGTTTGTGGCCGTGCCATTCTTCGTAGGCGACATCCTCGCGGCGCGAGTCCAGCACACCGAAGTCACCGGCAAACTCCCATAACGAGAAACCAATGCCGCTGGACGACAGGATGTCGAGCACATCGTTGAACCAAGCCAGGAAGACGTTATGGGGCGTTTTGTTCCAGCAACCGCATTCCCCGCAATGCACCCCCACCCCTTTGTTGACCAGTTCGATCCACGGTTTATAGAACTTTTCAAGCATCGCCCGGCTCAGGTACTGGTCGCCGACCTGCCCGGGCCATAAGGGTGCGGGTGCATTGTCGGGATCTTTCATGGCCCATGGCGCCTTGTAATGCGAGATAATACCGGGATGATAGCCGCGGCAGCTCTGAGCGATGTCCAGATCGGCCAGCTCAGGAATCACCGAAGTACCCACGTCGTTGCCATCTGCGATGATCAGATGGCCCGGGTTTTCTTTTCGGATGGCTGCCGACGCGGCAATGGCCATCTTGCGGTAGACGTCGCCGGGAACTGACGAGCGTTTCGAATGCTGGTCGTTCATATCAGCGCGCATGCTTGGCTCGTTGAGCAAATCAAAACTGATACGCTTGGAGGAAGTGTCTTTGTATCTTTTGGCCCACATGTTCCAGTGAAAACAGAATGCATCCAGCGCCTTCTGATCAGTCCAAAGGTTATAAGGCTCATTGAAACCGGCGTTCACACAGTAACCCGGAGCCCGGTGCAGGTTCAAACTCACGTGGATATTTTGCTTATGGGCGGCAGCAACGAGTTTGTCGATCCGCTCGACAGCCTGCTCGTCGATCTGGTAGACCTCTTCCGGTGTGATGTCGCGACTGCGATCAAATTTAAGGTAGGCCGGGTACGCCATGGGAATGCGGACAAAGTCGAAGCCCCAGTCGGCCATCCATTTCAATTGCTCTTCGGTTGTAGCTTTGCGGCCCTTGGCTGGGTCAGGCGAGAAGAAATCAAGGAGATTAAATCCTTTCCATTTGGGTAGTTTGTTCTGCGCAAACTGTCTAGGGCTGGATAAGTTCTGATGCGAAAAAGCAAAACCGGGAGCCAGTCCGGCCCCGGCTGCTACTGCCGATGTATTTCTGATAAATGTCCTGCGATGCATGCCGTTTGAAAGTTATCTGTGGTAACTTTCTACAAAACGCAGGCAGCATGGGCTTTTACTGATTAAGTCCGCAGGCTACCTTAACGTGCCCTGGTCGAATAGCCCGACCGACCGTTGTAGTTGTAATACATTTCAGATTTCACCCCTTCCTCGCTATCCAGATATTTTGCTTTCAATTTTCGGTGCAACTCAGCCGACTGCTTTGCGCCGTTGACGATCAATTCATCATCGCTAAGCTTAAAAGACAGATCACTTTTATCTTTCACCAGGCCTGCATCGGCAAGGTCTTCAATCACAGCTTCCTGCCTTTTGAGATATACCTCCCGTTGCTTTTCTGCCTGCTTACGCATTTCCTCGGCCTGCTTTCGTTGCCCTTCGGCTTGCACACGTTGTTCAGCGGCAAGCTCCCGCTGCTTTTCCGCTTCCCTTCGCATCTGATCGGCCTGAATGCGCATCTGGCTGGCATGTTCCCGCTGCTTCTCAGCTTCCAGACGCATTTCGTGTGCTTGTTCACGTTGCTTTTCAGCTAACCTGCGCTGCTCTTCGGCGATCTTCCGCATTTGCTGCGCTTCCTCGCGCTGTTTTTCGGCGATTTCATGCTGGGCCTTCACGTCTTCCATGATCTTGTCGATTTCCGGCTGATACTTCACATAATCGCCCGCGGCGATCTCCTGATCGTCTACAAAGAGGGATATGATCTTGCCGTTACGCTGCACGATCTCGTATTGCTTGTTGTTACGTGTCACATTATACGTACTGATTCCCTCCCGCGGCGTGTAGATATTCGCAGCATGAATCTCCGTTTCTGCTGAACGCAGTTTCTTTCCGGGAAGCGTATCCGGTTTCGAAACAGACCTTTTATCTGCATCAGGCAAACGTTTGACTTCCGGTTTGACTGGCGCAGGGATTCCTGTCTGCGGCTGGGTTGCTGTCCTGAGAGTTTCTCGCTGCCCCTTGGCTGCATTCTGCGGCGTGGTAGCTGCCGACAGCACAATTGCGGCTGCCAGACTGAATGTTACAAATAGTTTTTCCATGGCATTAAGCGGTTTATTATTGTTATTGATAATGCGTTTGATCCTTTCCAGCAAATGATTACGTTTTTTGGAAAAGGCCATCTCGAACACCGGCCGCGACTGGTTGTATTCCTGGAACGACACCAGGGCTTGTATGAACGACGTCTTGTTATGTATCACGCTGATCGCCAGGTCGTCGCAACAGTGCTCCCGCTCCTCGCGGATCAGCTTTGACATCCACCAAACCGCAGGGTTAAAGAAGAAGATGTTTTCACAGAATACTTGCAGCAGATTAACCAGGTAATCGCGGCGGCGGATATGGGCGAGCTCATGCAGCAAAATAGCTTCTACCTGCGCCGCCGGAAGGTTGGCAAGCATGCCTAGCGGCACAAGCACAATGGGTTTGATAAAACCGATCGCAATGGGTACCGCCACCTGCACCGATTCGCGCAGCTCCACTTCCTGATTGACCCGCATGCGGTCGGCCAGCTCGTAAAACCGTATGATCCATTTCATATCCGGTGCTGAAACCTGCGCGGCAACCTTTCTCAGGTACAGTAGGCCGCTAGCGGCCATCAGTGATTTCAATGTAAAAATCAGGAACCAAACCGTGACAATCACCTGCGCATTCCTGTTGAAAAAGGCCATGGCTTGCATTACCCAACCATTTTCAGTGGCTACAATGGCTGCATTGCCTGCATCTTGAAAAGCGGCACTGATCATCCACTCTCCGGAAAGCGCGCCCCCTGAGCCCTGAGAGACGTCGCGCAGCATTAAGCTGAACGTCAGTCCAGCGCCGATAACGAAAAGCATCAGAACAGACGCCAGCAAATTATAGCGGAATTCGGGCTTGCTTGTGCGGGTACAAAGCAGAATCCCACCGGTCACGATGGCGGCAAGAAGGCCTTGCCAGAGTGAATGCACGAGTGTGAGACAAA
Source organism: Dyadobacter sp. 50-39 (assembly GCA_001898145.1). Classification (GTDB taxonomy): domain Bacteria; phylum Bacteroidota; class Bacteroidia; order Cytophagales; family Spirosomataceae; genus Dyadobacter. The sequence continues at coordinate 354,358 of MKSR01000047.1, read as the reverse complement.
GCGCGCGGGCCCATTCCTGAGCGATCGGCAGATCGGTGATATTCCAATTCATGGCTAACGGATTTAGGCAATTGGATAACTACTACTCCAGCGTTTTCAAGAAATCCCTGATCTCGCTCAACTCTTCGGCGGAGGTGCTTTTATTACCGAAAAGCTGCATCACCAGGCTCGATGCCGAACCCCTGTACATCGAGTCCACAAAGCGTTCCAGCAACGCCGATTTTGTCTTATCTTCCGGCTCGGCTGGGCTATAAATATGCTTCATACTACGCTCATCGCGGACAACAATGCCCTTTTCGGCCATAATCTGCATCAGTTTCAAAGTAGACGAATACTGCACCGCACGCTTCTCTTCATTGAGCTTGTCATTCACAAAGCGCACCGTCGACGGACCATGTTCCCATAACACCTGCAATATTTCCAATTCTGATTTTGTCGGTTCCATTTGTTCGTTTTTCAATCAACTTTTTAAAGGTAGGAAAAATTTCGTACGAAAAAATTTTTAGCCAGAAATTTCTAGATATAATTGAACGAATCATGGTAACGAAATAGCATTACCCAGACACTATTTGCTAAGAATCAAGCTTCCCGCCGACTTGTAGGAAGAACATAAATTTACTGCCAATGCCATACACCACCTGGAATGCAAACGGGTCGTGAAGAAAATTGCTTCACGACCCGTTATTTCAAAAAAATATATCTGCATTTTAGGCACCCAACGCTTTGCGCGCGAATTCAACGCATTTGGCCGTCTCCTTCAATGGGTCCGAGCCGGCTGGAATCTCATATTCGAGCTCGATCGTTGCCGGGAATTTGTATTTCTTCGCACGCATCATTTCGAGCACGGCCACAATGGGCGTGTCACCCTGCCCCCACACGACATTCGCTCCGCCATGCTCCTTGGTTTTGCGGTCCTTCACGTGCATGCTCACGATATGGTCGTGCTTGGCTTCCAGCAACGGGAAAGGGTCATAACCAGCCGCCACATAGTGCCCCATATCGAAATTCATCGCGTTGTACTTTGACTGGCCCAATGCGGTATCCCACCAGGTCGGCGTCTGTTGCGTGTGGCCATGGTAGCCGCAGTACACCTTGTTTTTGGCCGCGATATCACCCAAGCGTTTGGTTTGCGCCGGGTCATTGGGCAACTCTACATTCGCCTGGTTAGCGCCCAGTGCCTTGGCTGCGCGGAACGCATAATCCACCTCTGCATCTGTGTTTTTCTCACCAAGGGCATTGGGTTTAAATCCATAGATGCTCACGCCGGCCGCGTTGTACATTTTGCGAAGCTGAACAAATTTGTCCATCGACACTTTCGCCCGCCATTCAGCCATTTTCGTTGCATACTCTTTCTGTGCCGCTTTCTGCTCGTCGGTCATCTCGGGACGCTTGCCATCCGGGCCGGGCGCCAGGTTAGGACGCGGCGGCGCCTCGGGAGCGCCCGCAAACGACTCTCCGGTAGGCCCCATAAGCTCGATCGCACTGATATTGGTTTCAATACAATACTTCAAAATATCCTCGGCGCTGCCTGGCAGGCTCCGCCAGGAGTAAGTGATGGCTCCTACCTGTACGCCGTTAAAAAGTGAATTGGGCTTTCCAAGCCGTTTGATATAAGCCGGAGCGCCGAAAATGGGGGTGTGAGCCATCACGAAACCCGCCGCCGCCAGGGCCGACGTGCCCAGAAAACGGCGTCTTGAAATGTCCAGGTCTTCCATAAAGTCAGGTTGGTTGTTTGAATATGGGTTAGTAGTACCGTCCGACATACTTGTTTTCAACGATCAGCTTCTTCATTTTCGCAGGGTCAATGGGCCCCTGTTGTGAATAGACGATTTTGCCGCCCGGTTCTACGAGTATGGTATACGGTAAAGCGCCCTGCCATTTCGAATCTACCGCTTCGATGAGCTTGTATTTGTCTTCGATATTGAAAATATAATTCTTGTTGGAAGCAAATTTGGTCTGCAGGAATTTCAGCGCCTTATCTTTTTTGTCGGGATTGTCTGCACTGATCGAGATAAATTCGAAATCGCGGCGACGGTACATGTGGTGCATAACCATGAAGTCCGGGAACTCGGTTACGCAGGGTCCGCACCAGGTAGCCCATACGTTAATGAGCCGCAGCTTGTCTGATTTGTTCTGGATCAGCTCCTTTATTCCCGCTTCGTCGATCGTTTCCAGCGTCACCGGCTCTTTTGCCCAGGCAGTTTGTTCTTTTTTCACATTATCTTCCTTCGAAGCCCATTTCATCGAGCAACCAAATGTTTTGGTGGTTGCTACCGGCACCGGCTTGCCGGCCAGCAGTGCTTCAATGGCATTTTTCGCGTCAAGGTTTTTCGGAGTTCCTGATGGCTTTTCTACATCGTCGATCCGGCCATTGTATTGCAGTTTCCTGGATTTGTCAAAAATGAAGATGTGCGGGGTAGCCACCGGTCCATAGGCAAGCGCAATCTTCTGGTCGGCGCCGTCGTACAGATATGGGAAATTATAGGCCATATCCTTCGCCCGAATTTTCATCTCCTCATAGGTATCGCTCATGTCGGTATAACCTAATTCATCGAGCAGGATCGCTTTCGGGTCGTTGGACGATATGGCTACTACTGCAACTTTCTTCGCCTTGTAATCCGACGCAAGTTTTTTGATACGCTCCTCGTACGCCTGCGCCGTCGGGCAATGGTTACACGTAAAGACGATGGCTAAAATGTCGGCATTGGCAAAGCTCTTCAACGAATAACGCTTCCCATCGACGCCTGGCAGATTAAAATCAGGTGCCTGCGCCCCGGTTTTCAACGTCTCCGGCTGATCGGCAGCAACTGCCGCGAAAGCATTGATGTACAATGCAATAACAAAAAGTAATCTACCCAATGCGCGCATAGTCCTGGTTTTGGTTGAATTATGAATATAAAGCAAAAGCGGGCACATTCCAACAAAATACTGGTTTTGTACTATTGAAAATTATGCTCACTAAAAAGAAAGGAAAAAGGATGGAGGAGGTTTTTTCGGGAAACTTCGGCCACCCGCAGGAAACTTTTACGGCTATGGATACCTTTGACACAAGGATGCCCGATACTACTTAACGAAACAACTATAACGCCATGTCCGCCCCGCAACTCACCGGCCTGCAAAAACGCGCCTCGAAATACATCAACAAAGCCATTTCCTACCAAATTCGGCCAGGTGAAGTGATTGAAGGCTATTTCTCCGGCTTCGACGCCCACTCAATCGACCGCGCCGTAATCCAGATGTCAAATGCGGCGGACAAGACAACGCTGCCGTTGATGACCGTGCTGAATTATTTTGAGGGGGTTGAGGACGAGGAAGAAGGAAATTGACCCGCCTCCCACGGCACCCCAGTATTAAATTCCCGAGAATGATTAACTCGCTATCCTACGACGGATTCACAGCCAGTATCCATTATAGTCCTTCGGATGAAGTGTTTTTCGGAAAGTTGGTCGGAGTCAATGACCTCGTGACTTTCGAAGGGACTTCGGTTGAAGAACTCAAACAAGGCATGAAGGACTCCGTGAACGATTATATTGAAACTTGCAAAGCATTAGGTAAGGCTCCCGAAAAATCCTACAAAGGCGTTTTTAACGTACGAGTTTCGTCCGATCTGCACAAGAAGATTGCGCTGCTCGCTTCACAATATGATGTCACTTTGAATGATTTTGTTAAATCCGTTCTACAATACGCGTCGGCACATAAGGACCTGGGAGACGAGGTGTTCGGGCTTCGATAACCATCAGTCCGGCGTGAGGCCTCCACTATTTCTTCGTCAAAGGCACCTGCGCCGTCGTCCGCAGATATGCAATCAGTTCGGTCACTTCCTTCTCGGAAAGGTTATCCAACAACCCGGTGGGCATCATGGATGCTGGCGTAACTTCCCTGGTTTGAATGTCCGATTTGTTGATCGCGACCGCATCCTGCCCCACAATGCGTAATGTGAGCTGCCGGTCGGTTTCCTTCGCAACGTTACCTACATATGTACGCCCGTCGCGGGTGGTGATGACCACCATTTTGTAGTCGTCCTGAATTTCGCCGCTGGGATCGAGGATGTTGCCGAGGAGGTAATCGAGGTTAGCGCGGTTGGAACCGGTGAGCTCCGGGCCAATGATACCACCTTCCCCGTAGAGTTTATGGCATGGAGCGCAGGTGCGCTGGAATACGAGGCGGCCCTCAGCCTTGCTTGCTTCTGCCACAGCCTTGTCGCTGAGCAGGGTGCGGTATTTCTTGTAAGCCTTTTCATCGAACGCGACGTGGTCGATCGGCCCCCATACTTCTACAAAACCACTGCCGACGACCCGGCGAAGCTGACGCGCTACATAAGTCGGCACATCCTTTTTAGGAATGACATTTTTTGAAATGGCTTGGGTCAGCAGCCAGCCGGACTTTGGTCGGGAAGCAAGGGTTTGCACAGCTTCCGATTTCTCCTGCGCATTGAATTTCGGATAGGCGTCGATGAGCTGCTTCGCCAGAGGCTCGCTGTCGTAACCGGCCACGGCCCGGATAGCATCGAGACGCAATGCATTCTCATTCAGCAATGCAGGGAGTTCGGTCGCAAGCTCTGAACGCTGGCGGGCGGCAAGGAACTGTAACGCCTTTTTGCGTTCTTCCAATGCGACGGATTTGCTTTTCAATGTCGCCAATGCCGTTTTCGCTGACTCGGTGTCGCCGAAATGACGACTAAGGTCAGCGGCCAGTTGGGCAGTGGGCTTGTCGCCCTGTCTGAGTTTGGCATAAACGAAATTCCAGTTTTCAGGTGTTTTGATATCGGTTCGGCCTTCCAACCCGTCGCGCATGCCGGTGAGAATATCACGGCGGTTTGCGGTGGGTTTTCCCAGTGCGGCAACCAGCACATTGACCTGATCTGCATCAACAAGCCGGCGTGCGATGAACTGGGTTACCATCGGGATCTTACTTCCCGCAGCCAGTTCCAGGGCCTTGCCGGCGTTATCTTTCACCAACGGCTCCAACCCAAACCAGATCATCTTGGGCAAATTATGGTCCTGTGCGTCCTCCGCATGCGCTAGCAGGCCCTTGGCAATGTTCCATTTTGACTGAATATCCAGGCGTTGCATTGCCGACGCCAGATACAAACGCACGACCGGAGACGGGTCATTCGACGCCATTTGCGCAAAATGACTGGTTACCCCTTCCGTCGGCTGCGCATCCTCGCACAAAAACTGGATCGCCCAGGCGCGCACGTGAGCGTCCGCGTCGGCCAAAGCTTTGGTCAATGTCGTTTTCGGCAGATTACCAGTCACCTGCAGCGCCCACATGGCACGCAGACGATTGTCGGCATTGTCTTTTGATTGATATAGGGTGTTCAGTTTTTCAACCGCATCGGCTGAAATTTTTCCATTTGCTGCTCTGCTCTGAAGGATTACCCGCGCCCTTCGGGCATGCCACTCGCTTTTGCTGGTTTGCAATGCAGCCAGATCTGCATCGGAGAATTTATTCAAATCGTCGAACCGGCCTTTCCAGTTTTCGGCAAGAGAATTTTTTGGCATAACCCTGAAGATCCGGCCGGTCTCCGAGTTGAGCACGTCCGAGCCGCAGATATCGGCATCGTGCCAATCAAGGATATACATCCCGCCCTCGGGCCCTATTTCCATGCTAAAACCCACCCATTGTGCATTATTGGCCATCAGGAAATCATCGCTGTGCTTACCGGAAAAACCTGAACCCTTCGCCACCAGTTGGTCAGAAAGAATGCCATGCTCGTGAATGTTGGCCATAAATATCTTGCCTCGCTCCGATGCCGGGAATGCATCTGAAAGATAAATCCGGGCACCACCATGCGCTGAGCGGTGCGTATGGTCGGCGATTGTCTTGATGTCATTATACACATAGGGATTGAAATGCTGCCCCCCCTGCCGGTGGTAAATGCCGCCCGGCACAACATGCCACAAATGCGGGATTACACAGGCAGTGATAAATATTTGCCCTTTGGCATCGTAGTCAATGCCCCAGGGATTACTGAACCCGTGCGCCACCACTTCAAATTTGCGCTTTGTGGGATGATAACGCCATACCCCGCCATTGATATCTACGCCATCTTCTACTTGAATATTCTCCGGGAAAGCGTCGTTGTGCTTGTACAATTGACCTTTCCCAACCGGCTTGCCTACTTTGGAAGGGGTAGCAAAGCCTTGCAAGCCGTACAGCCAGCCATCGGGCCCCCAATGAAAGCTGTTGAGCGTTTCATGCCGGTCGCGGATGCCCCAGCCGGTTAGGCGCACTTCGATAGCATCTACATCGGCCCTGTCATCACCATTTTTATCAGGAACAAATAGCAGGTTAGGCGGCGCCCCCACAAATACACCACCAAAGCCGACTGCCAGTGCAGCCGGAAAGGCTATGCCTTCCATGAATACCTTCTTGCTGTCGGCCACGCCATCGTGGTCAGTGTCTTCCAGGATCAGAATACGGCTGGTCCCGGCATTGGAAAAGCCCTTTCCCCTGGATTCATAGTCCTTATTTTCAGCGATCCACATTCTGCCGCGGTCGTCCCAGCAAAAGGCCATCGGTTGGGTCATCATGGGTTCGGAGGCAAAGGCATTCACACGATAGCCTTCCTTGACAGTCATGGCTTCCACCGCTTCCTGCGCACTCAGGAACTTGGCTTCCCTACCTTCTTTTTGCGCCAATGCCCAAAGCGCAGTGGTATTATACTGGCCGGTGTTACCGATAAACTCTCCGAATGTTTTATTCAACTCGACATCCTTGAAATCACCTGTATAAATGACCAATTCATGTCTGATAGTTTCGGTTTCGCCTTTCTTGATATGCCAGTCGCCTTTGCGGGCACGCGCCGGCCCCGCGCCCAACTGTCCGTCCACGCGCCAGGTCTGGGGATAACCCTTGTTGGAGGGGTGGTCCAGGATGGCAATATGTGCCAGGTCGTTTCGTCCCGCCACCTGCATACCGATGTCCACCCACATGGCCGCCTGCCCTTCCGCTTTCTCATTCTTCTGACGGGCCGCATTGACAACCTCTCCCTTAATGCCCTCTTTCCACGGCATGCGTACAAATAGACCGCCATAATCGTATTTGCCGATAGTCACGTCGGTTTTTGCTTCACCATTCCATTCCAGGTCGAGCAAATATTTACCGTCTTTGACACGCATCGACCAGTTTTGCGTCTCGGTTAGCACGGCCGCTCCGGTAGAATCGAGCAGGTCGTAAACGGTCTGCCATTGAACTTTCGTGCCCTTTGCTTCTACTATGCGTGCGGAGACCTTTTTCCAGTACCCATCCCCCGGATGATGGAAATAGTCACGCCCATTAACCCTGGTATAACCCCAGTAAATGCCTGTCTGGTGCTTGTGATGGCCTGGACTGTACTCGGTCAGTATGCCGTTGTCATCCGGGGCGACGATCGGGTGCAGGTATGGCCGGAAGTCGGCCTTTGTATTTTGAGTTAGAATCGGCTTGGCTTCGCTTCCCCTGAAAATACTGATTGTCTCCCCTTTTGCATCCTGAACAGCCCGCAAGGGAGAGTCGGCCAAGCCAGAGGCCGTATGTCCGGATTCCGGACGATGGAAGCTGTTTTCAAATTCAAAAAATAAAAAAATAAACAGAAGTGGTAGCAACCTGAGCAGATTCATGAGCAGACGTCACTGGTTTAGGATTAATTACGGATGAAGTATGACCATCCCGGTATGCGGAGATAAGTAAATAATGGCCGGGAATTACTCAAAAATTTCATGTTGCTGCTTGTTTACTTCTTTTTCAACCAAAGAAATTAGCTAACTTTAGCGTGTTGCTACCCCCATCAACAGCCGCGCCATGACATTCTTCAGACTATTCGCACTTTTTATATTCATCACGTTGCTGCAACAGCACGGGATCATTTATCGCACCGGTTCCAAGCGTCCCTTGCGTCCCTCACGCGAGATCCGGGATGAGCGCATTAAACCCAAACCAGCGAACATCCTCGGCACATGGCGCATTTCAGGCGTCAGTATAACCCGGTCGGGTGTTGTGCAGCCTGACGGGCAGCCTGTAAGACAATACGAAGGAGGCGACAAGCATAATATGCTGATCTCTTTCTTTCCTGACAGCACCTTTACAAGAGTGGGAACGGCGGGAGAATACACGGCCGGAAAATGGGACTTTGACACCACCGCCCGCACCATTTTTCTTACCGCGAACAGAAAAACCGAAGAGATAGGTGTGTTCTTCTCGTATGCCGACAATGGATTGCGGCTCATCAACTTCGAATTTTCACAGGATCAGAGCGTCTCCCTGACCGAATATGGTCGTGAGCTCTTACGTTTCCAGGACGACCCATACTTTGGCAAAAACAACTGGTGGCGTGTAAAACCCCTCCAATCCGAGAACGACGCGAAAATCCGCGCAAGGCTGCTCAATTATCTGGCGCATACAGCCTCGATCCTGAACAGCGCCCAGCTCAGGGAGCAGAATTATATTTCAATGGAGTTTTCGCAAGGCATTGTAAAGCTTTACAATGTAGGTGTAGGAGTAGTTAAAAAAGATAAAATTCCTGCCACATGGATCAGCTCATTCTACTCGGTCGATGAAGCGCACAAGGCTTATGACATGTTGGAGGATTATCTGTTCACCGGAAAGCACAAAAAGTACCAGAGTGGCAACTGGGTCAGGGATGACCATCACATTCTGGTCGATATTCACAATGGTATGAAGCGAAAATAGCAGTGGCACCACCGGCGAAGCGCTGGGCTTGGTGCATATTGTTCGAAGGCCTCCGGCTGGTCAATACTGCAAAAGCGATCGCGTTTACGGTATGACCGGCCGGAGGCCTTCGGGTAGCTTGGCGCAAATCAGGAGCTTCGCACCAGCACGTTACAAAATATAGAAAGTTTCGGGCTGGAAGGCCTGAGGCACTTGCTTGTCTTTCATCATCTGCTTCAGATCACGCTCAATATTACGTGAAATCGACAACACCGGCGTGTCAGTAGGCTTGTTTTCAAACGGATCCTGCAAATGGATTGCCATTTTCTCGATCAGGAAGAAACATGCGGTGATCACCACCAGTACGGGCACCATCAGGAAGCCGAAAAGCTGAACTAGACCGAACGGCAGCAAAAGGATAAAAAAGTGCAATGCCAGATGAATGTACAAGCTGTAAGTCGAGGGAAAGACGGTGTTTTTGATCCTTTCCGACTTACCCATATGGTCACACAGGCGCGTCAGCGTCTGATCGAGTTCCACCTGCTGGTACGGGTTGACCCAACCTTGCTTCAATGCATTGTTCAGATCGCGGGCATGCAATTGCACCAAACCGACATGCTTATTGTCAAAGTCTTTCAGGTATTCCAATTCATCCTCGGATACAAACTTGCTGATCATGGGCATGGGGTCATCGCGGCGCAAGCCTTTGCCCAGCGCATAACACCAGGCGATCTGGCGCTTGATCATCCGCTTTTTAAACCCATCGATCCGATCAGGGTCCAGCGGGTCTTCCATCAGAGACAGGATCTGCCGCGCAAATGTCCTGGAATCGTTCACGATAGCTCCCCAAATGATCCGCGCTTCCCACCAGCGGTCGTAGGCCTGATTGGAGCGGAATGCCAGCAGCAGCGAAATGATCGTCCCCAGCACGCTGTGTACCGTCATTGGGATCGAAATATTGGTAATATGAAAATTCTGGTAAATAACCTCGATAGCGATACCGTAGATCGTTACAAACAGGATCTCATATTTTATTTTACCAAAAATATAGCGGATAGGGATATTTTTTTTGAGCAGCATAGTTCACTGATGTTTACCTTTTTCACAAATCTCATATTCAAAACAAAGCCGCTTACCGGTAACTGTCAGCCAGCGAAGACACGCGCACCATATCCGCGTTAATCATCGTGTAGCCCGTTTTCTTAAGCACAGGCAGCGCGTCCAGACTACTCCTGGTCAATTTCGGGATGCCATACTGCTCCGAATAGGCGATGAAATCGGTTTCGTAGTATTCCAGGAAGTTTTTCAGAAGCGCCAGCTTGTTGCCGTAAAAGAAGTCTATCTTAATGCTGGTCAATTCCGGGTAAGTGTCTTTCAGCATTTTGCACTCCTGCCAGAACTCCTCCGGCACCAGCTCATATTCCTTCTCGCGGTAGGTCGAAAAAAGCAGATCCTGAATGTCGTCGGCTACATGAAAGAGGTGTGTGAAAATCACACGGACCTCATCCCGGATATCCCTCACAATGGCCTCGGCGATCTGTATGCCCTCACTCGTAAAGTCCGTAGGTATCACCACTGTTCTCATATAATGCCGTGTTTTTAAGTTAACAATGCGTTGATAATCAATTAACAATGCAATGTTACGGCCGAGAGATTAGCCCTGCTTAAGAAGCGAATTATAATGTAGTGAGAGACTTATTAGAACGAAATAAGAATATTAAAATGAAATAAGAACACTCAGAAATATTTGAACGGAAGGTAGGTGATAAACCGCGTACCCTCCCCTACACGACTCTGAACGTCGGCCTTGCCCTGGTGCATGCGTATGATGTTATGTGTCAGCGGTAAGCCAATTCCATACCCTTTGTAACGGGTCGTGTTGGAAGCCCTGAAAAACGGTACAAATATCTGTCCTATCTCGCGATCGGGAATACCGATCCCCTGATCGGTGATAGCGACGATCACATACTTGCTGTCAGCGCTGATCTTGATGCTCACCGGCTTGTTATCGGAATACTTGCAGCTGTTGAGCACAATGTTGGAAAAGGCAGCTTTGAGCAACGCCAGATTGCCATTCACGGTCAGCTTACGTTCGTCGTCCGGCAGGCTGTCAAAATCAATAGCAACCTGATTTTCAGGGATAATCCGGTCAGCAGCCTCCTTGACAGAAAGGATCAATTCGTCGATCCTCACCTCTTCCCACTGCTCTTTTTTACCATCAAAACCGGTCTGTGCCAGGCTGAGCATGCTGTTGGTGAGATGTTCAAGCTTTTCGACTTCCCGGTAAATGTTCAGGAATGACTCCCTGGCCGGCTCCGGCAATCCTTGCATGGACATGCCCAGCTCAGCCTCACCACTGACGACGGTCAGCGGAGTCCTGAATTCGTGCGAGGCATTGCTTACGAAGTTGTTCTGCATTTCAAAGGTCACTTCCAGCCGGTCGAGCATATCGTTGAAGGTCCTCGAAAGGGCTTCCACATCGTCATCCGTCGGGTCTACCACCAGCCGCTGATGCAGGTTGTGCGCGTTAATCCCCTTTACATTCCGGATGATACGGCGGATGGGCCGGAAGATCTCGTTCGAGAATAGCTTCCCCAAAGTGAACACAAATACCATCGCAATAAAAAAACCGATCAGAAGCAGGTTCTTCAGGTTGTTCATTTCCTGCATCCCGAACGTGTCGAGCGCCGAGGAGACGACCATAATCTTTTTGTTATCACGCGCAATACGGAGGACCACATAGGAAGTATCATGATTGAAAAAACGAGCAGGAACGTCCCTCTGCGCTGCTTCATAGAATGACGACGGCAATGCGAGCCTTTTTCTGGTCGCGTCGTCCGGCGGGTCGGGTAGGATTCGATGCTTCTCATAAGGCAGACTGCCAAGGTGCCGCTCCTTGATGTCGTAATAAATGGAAGTAAGTGATTTATTTTCCTGTAGTGCCGCATGCCCGACAATATCTGACCGCACTTCCAGACGGTGGAAGAAACTGGTAGCGATGCTTTCGGACGCGAAAAAGTAAACAAAAATGCTCAGCGCCAGGATAATACCTGCACACAAGGCAGTGAAAATAAGGGCAATTTTACTTTGAATCTTCATACGACTGACGAACCACATAACCCATTCCGAACACGGTGTGTATCAGCTTGATATCATGGTTTTTATCGATTTTCTTCCTCAGGTAGTTGATGTAAACATCCACCACATTTGTTCCCAGATTGAAGTTAATATCCCACACATTTTCAAGGATCTCCATTCTGTTCAAAACGCGGTTGGTATTGGAAAGCAGGTACTCCAGCAGCCTGAATTCAGTGGCCGTGAGCTCAATGGGCTGTCCACCGCGTTTAACGGTCTTCGTTACCTTGTCGAGCACCAGGTCTCCCAGCGCCAGTACCTTATCGTTTTTTTCCTTTTCCGGTTCTTTTCCCCGCCGGATCAGTGTCCGCAGCCGCGCTTCGAGCTCAGCCAGCTTGAATGGCTTGGTCATGTAGTCGTCCGCCCCCGCGTCGAGGCCGGACACTATGTTCTCTGTCGTACCCAGCGCAGTAAGCATCAAAATAGGCGTTGTAATCTGTGCCTGACGCGCACGCCGGCACACTTCCATCCCGTTGACAATCGGGATCATCAGGTCCAGAATAATTACATCAAACTGGTGTTGCAGAGCCATTTGCAATCCCGACTGGCCATCCATGGCGATCGTAATCTCATGGCCGTTTGCTGTAAGGCTGCGCTGGATCAGAGATATCACGTTGGGCTCATCTTCGATGAGCAGGATCTTCATGGGTAGCTTGGAAAACGGCATTGCAATAGAGGTTTTAAAGTGTAAGGTATAAAAAAACCTCTTGGCAATACATTTTTCCAACATTTACGTGTATCAGTCCATTTCAATCCGTGAGGATTCCTGTTAAATTGTCAATCATTTCACATGCAACGTTTTCCAACCTTGAATACACCTCTACCCGTTACCGCTAACGACTTAATAATCTGCGCAAAACGACTCTCATGGGCCGCGCTGCTGCTGCTTTTAACAGCATGCGGTGCTTGTGCTGCGAACTTCAAAGTAGTGCTCACCGGCAATACAGCCGATTTTAAAAACCCGGCCGATATTTTCCCTGTCGTAGAAAAGTACCTGGCTACCGGTCCGGGCCCCGTGCTTTGGGTAATTAACGGCGACGCATTTCCAGACCAAATGGATCTCGAACAGGTTGCCGACTGGAAAGCAAAGGCCAGTGCATTACTCGGCCGGCACCCGGAGCTTCATATGCTGCTGAACCAGGGCGATCGCGAATGGGAAGGGTCCGGAAAAGATGGCTGGAAAAGGCTGATGGCATTGGAAAAAGTGTTGGATCAGCAGAAGCACCCGCGTTTTCAGGTATTCTTTGGCCACGGTTGCCCCGGTCCGTGGACGGTTTCGTTTCCGATGCTGGAAGTAGTGGTAATCAATTCGCAGTGGTGGAACCATCCTTATGAAAAGCCGGGCCCCTCCTCTGATGCCTGCACCATCGCCGATACGGACAACTTCGTGGAGGAACTGGAAGGCATTCTTGACGAAACAACGGATAGAAACGTGCTACTGCTCTCCCATTTTCCGGTTGAGTCGCTGGGTAATTATGGTGGACGGTTTTCGGCGGCTTCTTACCTCTCGCCACCGGTTATTGGCAGCGCTGTGGTTGGCTTTCGCCAAAATGTGGGTACCAGCCGTGACATTGCCAATGCCAACCTGGGCCCATACCGCTATAAAGTGAACGGTATTCTGCGGGACTATGGATCGATAATCCTTGCATCCGCACATGAGCGCAACCAGTCGGTAGTGCAGAAAGGCAATAATTTTTTCATCAACAGCGGCGGAATTGCCGGCGGCACATTCACCGCGCGGAGCAACAAGGCCGCATTGGCTTCCTCAGCCGCGGGCTTTGTTGAAATCAATTATGCAGACAATGGGACAGTTACCTATCGGCACTGGCGGGTAAGTGGCGATAGGGTGTCGCATCAGGAAGACGGTCAACTCTTTGCTTCGGCCTGCGAGAAAGTCGGAAACGGCGTAATCAATGCGCTCTTTCAACCTTGCAATCCGGCGATCAAGCCGTCCGACAAGATGGACACGCCCCGCCCTGAACCAGCCGTTGTTGCCGCCGGCAGCGAATATGCCAGTAAGCGATTCAAAGAAAAGTGGTTCGGGAAGCATTACCGCGACTCGTGGACGGTGCCGGTGAGGGTGCCCTACCTGGATATGGACACTACTTTCGGTGGGCTGGTAATAGCCGGAAAAGGTGGCGGACGGCAAACCACATCACTGAAACTGGTCGCGGGCAATGGAAAAGAATATGTATTCCGTTCAGTAGACAAAGACCCTTTCCGAGCGCTGGCCTATGAACTGCGAGGCACCGTTGTCTCGCAAGTACTCAAAGACCAGACCTCTACCCAGCAGCCTTACGGCGCCATGGCGGTAGCTCCCCTGCTGGATAGAATCGGCATTCTGCACGCCAGTCCGCAACTATTTGTATTACCGAAAGACAACAAACTCGGGGCTTTCAAAGATCAGTATGGTAATCTTTTCGGAATGCTTGAAGAGCGGCCGACAGACAAAATCGAGAAATCCAGGGTGTTCGCGGGTGCCAAAGACATCGAAAAGAGCTTCAAGCTATTCAACAAACTCTATCACGACCACGACAACCGCGTGGAAAAGTACGAATTCGCCCGCGCCCGGATGTTCGATCTGTGGATTGGCGATTGGAGCAAGCATGAGGACAACTGGAAATGGGCCGGCAACAAAACGGCGGACGGCGAGGTTTACCGACCCATCCCGCGAGACCGCGACCATGCATTTTCACGGTGGGACGGCATTATTCCCTGGCTGGCCGATCGTGAATGGGGTATGCCAAACGGGGAGAATTTTGGAGAGCGTATCAAGGGCCTGCGCAGCCTGATGTGGCAAGCCCGCCATCTGGACAGATTCGTGGGCAGCGAGCTCACCAGGACAGACTGGGTCAACGCGGCCAGGGAAATTCAGGACGCCGTTCAACCTGGCGACATAACAGCGGCCGTCCGCAATATGCCTGCCGAAATCTATGAGAAGGATGGCCGGGAGATCGAGCGAAAACTCAAAGTACGTATTGGGGATCTTCAAAAGTACGCAGTCGGATATTACACGCTGCTGGCTAAGGAAGTGGACGTGGTGGGCTCCGGCAAAGGAGAATATTTCAAGGTAATGCGGGAAAGCAATGGTCGGGTGAAGGTGCGTGTCTATGACATTTCCAAATCAGACCATCAGGCCGACACTTCAAAAACCTACTACAACCGCACCTTCGATCCTACCGAAACGCGGGAGATCAGACTCAATGGTCTGGGCGGCGATGATGTTTTCGATATCCAGGGTAGCTCCGATCAATCGATTCTCATCCGGATCATCAGCGGAAGCGGGGCGGATTATGTCTCTGATCAATCCGAAGTGCGCAAAGGGGGCAAACATACGCTGATCTATGAAAAAGACCCCAACCCGCATCTCCAACTGGGCAGTGAAGCGCGCCAGGTGATGCCGGTAGACGAGCGCTATTATGAATATGACCGCAACGCATTCAAATACAATACCTACCTGCCCGTTGCATTACTGACTTACAACCCGTTTACCGGCTTTGCCGTCCATGGCGGTATCACATTCACACGGCAGCGATTTGGCAAGCCTGATTTTGCTTCCAAGCACTCGCTCAGCGCGTCGGTGAGTGTAAAAGGCAACTACGAATTCAGTTACAGCAATCAGTTCAGGCAATTATTGGGGAAATGGGACGGCATCTCGCAAGTCACGGTCTCGCGCCCGCTCAACTATAATTTCTTTTTCGGTGTCGGCAACGACACCCCTAAAAACAATGATCTGAATTCGAACTACTACCGCACTCAATACAATTCATTGGGGGTATCGGCCGGGCTCCTGCGCCAGTTTTGGAAACTAAGCAAAATCGAACTAACGGCAAGCTATGAGCTAGCCGAAGGCATTCAGAGAAACAACAGCTTCCTGGCCGACCATCCCGATATTTTCGGCACCGAGCAGCTGCATCTGCTATTTGCCAAGGGGATTCTTAACCTCGATTTCCGCGACCGCATTGCCTTGCCCGAACGCGGATTCCGCGTACAGCTAATGCAACAGGCAGGTCATGTTTCGCAGTCCCGCAACGACCTGGCCTCCATTTCTGAACTTGAAGTAGAGCAATATCTCTCCACACGCACGACAAACCCCCTCACGCTGGGGCTGCGTATGGGCGGGGGTATTGCGAAAGGACAGCTTCCTTTTTACAAGTTGTTTTCGCTGGGACAACTCAACGACCTGCGCGGGTTCAAGCGCAACCGTTTCACGGGCGAATCCAAAGGCTTTCTGAACACCGAACTCCGGTGGCAGCTTACCGAAACAAAGAATACGTTCGTTCCGCTTAAAATGGGTGTAAGGGCTTTTTATGATGTAGGTAGAGTGTGGGCCAAAAACGATCCCGGCAGCGCCGATTACTGGCACCAGGGCTACGGCGGAGGATTCTACATTACCCCATTCCGTGAGCAGTTTGCATTCAATATCAGCGCGGGAACTTCCAAGGAAGAATCGCTGCTGTTAATGATCTCGGTCGGAAGCTTTTTCAGATAAGATCCGCGCGTTCCTGGCCAAATCCGAAGTGACTGCCAAAAAAAAGGGAGAAAAATTTCTCCCTTTTTAAAACCATCAATCAATCTTAACCGAACCCATGAGGTTCAATCACTTACTTCGTAGTTACACTTTTCAATTGGAGGCCTACGATAGCGGCTTTCTGGGCGGCGCTACGGGTATTGGTGTCAGGCGTATTTTTCACTTTTTGTGGTGCCGGGCTATCCAGAACTGGTGCGGTAGCGGGCAATGTGTTGTTAACAACAGCCACTTTGGCTTTCTCTTCAACTGTATATGTAGAATTGTTGTTGGCGTAAGCTGCGCTAGTTAATGCTACCAAAGCAACGGCTAGCAATGTTTTTGCATTTTTCATTGGTAATAGTGTTTTATGTTTTACTTGTGTTCTCAATCATATTTCGAGTACAAATATAATACAATATTCTGAAAACAAACGTTCAGAGAATTGGACAACAAAATAATACAACACGCAAAAAGAGCTCCCAGGCCCGTTATTGCCATCCAAATAATATAACTATTCAAAGATTTCAAATCTTAAATGTTCCACTTTTTCATTTTTACCGCCTGACAAGATTTTGCACCTGAGATCGCTTGTGTTACCTTATTGTTAAGCGGGAGGAAACGGTTTCATTTTATTCTACGTCACCGAGACAGATCCAAATTTTCTTTGGAATGGATTCTACTAATACCTAAAATCACCGAAGATTTGCACGTCAGAAATGAAAAAGCGCGAAATTTTTTCAAAAAATTTTTCAAAAAATTTTCATCGCTTTGATTATTCGGTCAAAATGAAGGGTGGCCGGACGAATTCCGGCACCGCAGGCAGGCAAAATCCAGGGTGGTCGGGGCGGGAGTCTGGGCAAAATTGACCATCTTTGCACCCCTCAAAAACGAGGATAACAGACACACCGGTCATCGAAAAATGACCGCTGGCAAGAAACCTATGAAAGTTTGTATCGCGGAGAAACCCAGCGTAGCCAAAGATATTGCCGCAGTAATCGGCGCCGGCCAGCGCCGCGACGGCTACTACGAGGGTAATGGCTACCAGGTAACCTGGACCTTCGGGCATTTCTGTACATTGAAAGAACCGCACGACTACACCGAGCGCTGGAAATCGTGGCGGCTGGAAGATCTGCCTATGATCCCATCGAACTTCGGCATTAAGCTTATCGACAATGAGGGCGCCATACGGCAGTTTGGGGTTATCGAAGCGCTGGTTCGCAACTGTGAGGAGGTAATCAACTGTGGTGATGCAGGTCAGGAAGGCGAGCTGATTCAGCGCTGGGTTCTTTTGAAGGCAAAGTGCGCCGTGCCGGTGAAGCGGTTATGGATATCTTCCCTGACCGAACAAGCGATTCGGGAAGGGTTCGACAAGCTTCGCGACGGAAGCCAATACGACAACCTGTATGCAGCAGGCAGCGCGCGCGCCATCGGCGACTGGCTACTGGGAATGAATGCAACGAGGCTTTTTACCAAGAAATTTGGAGGAGGAAAAACCGTGCTCTCAATCGGTCGTGTCCAGACCCCCACCCTGGCATTGATCGTCCAGCGGCAGAAGGAAATCGACGCCTTTGTTTCTGAGGAATATTGGGAATTGAAGACCATTTACCGCGAAACGGAATTCACAGCGACCATCGACCGCATCAAAAATGTCGAAAAAGCCAATAAAGGCCTGGCCTACCTGAAACAGCACGACTTTGAAATAACAGCCTTCGAGAAAAAGGAAGGAAAAGAAGGCAATCCGCGGTTATTCGACCTCACTTCGCTTCAAGTGGAAGCGAACAAAAAATACAGCTTTTCGGCTGAGGACACTCTGAAACACATTCAAAACCTCTACGAGAAAAAGTTTGTAACATATCCGCGTGTTGACACTACCTATCTTTCGGAGGATTTACACCCGAAAATAGAAGGCATTCTCAGAGAGCTGACTTATTACAGCCAGTTTACCGCACCGCTTCTGGCTAATCTTCCGATATCCAAATCGAAGAACGTCTTCGACGACAAGAAAGTAACCGACCACCATGCCATTATTCCCACAGGCGTGCTTCCGGTGCACATCAGTCAGGACGAAAAGCGCATCTACGATTTGATCGCAAGACGTTTTATCGCCGTTTTTTACCCCGAATGTAAGGTGTCCAACACCACCGTTCTGGGCATGGTGGGCCAGGTGGAATTTAAAGCTACGGGCAAGCAAATACTCGAACTGGGCTGGCGCGAACTTTATGTGAACGATAGTATGGACAAAAAGGAGGCCGAACAGGAAAAGGTAATGCCTATGTTTGAAGTAGGCGAACGCGGTCCGCACCAACCTCGGGTACACCAGGGGAAGACCACTCCTCCCAAAGCTTATACAGAAGCTACTTTGCTGCGCGCGATGGAAACGGCCGGCAAGCAGGTCGAAGATGAAGAAATGCGTGAATTGATGAAGGACAATGGCATCGGACGGCCCTCGACACGTGCTAACATCATCGAGACGCTCTTCAAGCGCAAATACATCGAGAAAAAGAAGAAAAATGTATTTGCAACCCAGACCGGCATCGATCTGATTGACACGATTCACAACGAGCTGCTCAAAAGTGCGGAGCTTACCGGTCACTGGGAACGCAAACTCCGCCTGATCGAAAAGGGCGAGTATGCGATGGACACGTTCAAACAGGAGCTGATTGAGATGGTGGTCAATCTCACGCACGAGGTTAAAAACGAGCGTGCGCGGTCAATCACGATCATCGAGGAAGCGCCGGCGGTACAACAAGACGAAAAACCCAGGAAAGAGCGTAAGCCGCGAGAGCCGAAGGAAGAGGTTTCCATTGAAACTCTGCATTGCCCCAAGTGCAAGGAGCATCTTCTAAAAAAGGGCAAAACAGCTTACGGATGCAGCAATTTCCAGGTCTGCGGCTTCAAAATACCCTTTGAGTTCCTGGGTAAAAAACTCACTGACAAACATGTCTTCGACCTGCTCAGCAAGGGTAAGACCGCCAAGATAAAGGGCCTCCGGATTCCCGGAAGCCCTGAACCGATCGATTCCAGGCTAGTCATGAACGGCGACTTCAATTTTGAAGTCGGATAGCACTACATCGGGCTGTTGGTCGTCTCCACATAGGGTAGATGAAAAGTTATGCCCGAAATCTGGCACAGCGCCAGGAACTCGGACAGATTAGGCATCGCACCCTTGTTTAGAATTCTGTCGGACGCCCCGCGCGAGATCCCGGCGTCTTCCAATGCATCTGTCAGATTGATTCCTTTCACTCTGACGATCTCCTTAATATCGTCCACCAATTCCTTGGCTCGGGTTTCAAATACGGTCGTTTCCATTTGCTGATGAAGTTTGATTTTCGTCCAAAAAGAACAAAATCGTGCCAATGTTTCGCCGATACCAGCCAAGCAATTCTTATGGCCTGAGATTTGCTTTGTCAAAAATGAGTATGCGGGGCACACCTATTGCTGGAATGAAAACCTGCTTTTCAAAGTTCACAACGATGTAAGCTTAACCAGATATCACTATGAATAATGATCAACAACTTGCCGGCACATTCGGGATCGGCGGAGAGATAAGTGTGAACCGGCTAGGGTATGGTGGCATGCAACTCACTGGCCACGGGGTGTGGGGAGACGCTCCCGACCGCGACAATGCAAAGAATATCCTTCGTGCCGCAGTAGAATCCGGCGTCAATTTCATCGACACTGCCGATTCGTATGGTCCGCATACCAACGAAACGCTGATTGCAGACGCGCTTTCTCCCTATCCCGAAGATCTGTTGATTGCGACCAAAGGCGGCTTTGACCGAACCGGGCCTAATCAATGGCGGGTCAATGGCCATCCGGACCACATCAGGCAAGCCATCGACGGGAGCCTCAAACGATTGAGAAAAGATGTGATCGATCTGTGGCAGCTACACCGCATCGATTCCCGGTTTCCCGTAGAGGAGACGCTGGGACCGGTTCTCGACGCGGTGAATGCAGGCAAAATCCGCTATGTCGGATTGTCAGAAGTCGATGTTGAACAGATCAAACGGGCCGAAAAGACTGTACCCATCGTTTCAGTACAAAACCTTTACAACCTGGGAAACCGGCAGTGGGAAGATGTTCTGGATTATACAGTTGAGCGGGGTATGGCGTTCATTCCCTGGTACCCGCTTGCCTCTGGTCCGGAAAAGTTGAAGCACAAAATCTCCGGCATTGCCGCAAAACACGATGCCACCACAGCGCAGATTGCTTTGGCCTGGCTGCTGAAACGCGCACCGAATATTCTGCTGATCCCAGGCACCAGTTCACTCAAACACCTTGAAGAGAACCTGCAGGGCGGAAACGTCCAATTGTCCGACCAAGATTTCAAAGCACTGTCCTGACCATGAACGATTACACAAACAAGGTCGTGATCGTAACTGGCGCTGCGAACGGCATCGGAGCCGTGGTCGCTACCTACTACGCGCGCCGGGGCGCCTCAGTCGCATTATGGGACCGTGATCAGCAAGGCCTTAGGGCGGTTCAACAGGCTTTGGCAAAGGAAGGGTTGCAGTCGAGCTCACTGGTCGTCGATCTTACCAATCCGGGGGAAATCGTTACCGGTGTAGAACGGGTAAAGGAATCACTCGGAAGAATTGATGTTCTGATCAACAATGCAGGATTGGGTCGAACGGTATCGCCCTATGAGCTCGCAGTCGATGATTGGGATTATGTGCTGAACACCAATTTACGGGGCACATTTTTGTGCGCGCGTGAGGCTGCACGTGCAATGCGCGAGCAGGGAAAGGGAGCGATTGTGAACATCGCCTCCACGCGCGCGCTCATGTCGGAACCGAACACAGAAGCTTATGCTGCCTCCAAAGGCGGCATTCTGGCATTGACCCATGCATTAGCGATCTCGCTCGGTCCTGACCATATCACCGTGAATGCGATCAGCCCCGGGTGGATTGAGACAGGCGATTACAGCCAGTTAAAGACCTCAGACCATGCCCAGCACCCTGCAGGCCGGGTCGGTAGACCAGACGACATCGCCCGGGCCTGTCTTTATCTGACAGACCCGGAAAACGATTTTATCACCGGCTCAAACCTGATCATCGACGGCGGCATGACACGCAAGATGATTTATGAAGAATAGCGATTCATACTTTTGACGCGCTCTTGAAATAGTCAGGAACCGGAAAGTTGCATCAGCTTATATGTGAGACATTCTGCGCATTCTTCTGCGCTCTCAGGCAAAGTTCCGTCGCGAGAAAACAATGCTCCTGGGACATGGCTGTTTCGGTGCGGTTGAGCACGTCGTCCACAAGCTGGCGGCCGTAAGACAACTCCACCTTGCTGCAATCGACATAGGTAGTTTCTTTGTTGTTTACCACGAAGAGGTGATTGCCCCCTTCCCGACCACCGATATCGATATTTTTGCGGATTTCAATAAACCCTTCGGTACCGAGCACGGTAAGACGGCCGTCACCCCAGGTTTTCAAACCATCTGGTGTAAACCAGTCGACGCGAATGTAGCCCGCGCCCCCATTACCGCGAAGCATGGCATCGCCGAAATCCTCGAACTTGGGATACTGGGGATGGCCGACATTCCCCACCTGGGAGGCAACAACCTGTGCCTTGGTGGAATTGGTAAAGAACAGGTACTGGTCAAACTGGTGGGATGCAATATCGCATATGATGCCGCCAAAGCGCTTTTTATCGAAAAACCACTCAGGGCGCGTATTCGCGTTCATACGGTGGGGACCAAGACCGATTGTCTGAACCACTTTTCCGATGATACCTTCCTTAACCAGCTCGCCGGCCTTCACGGTAGCGCGGTTTTCCAGGCGCTCACTGTACATGATTGAATAAATGCGCTTGGTTTCTTTCTGGACTTTACGCACTTCGGCAAGCTGTTCGAGCGTGGTAAGGCCTGGTTTATCGACCATGTAGTCTTTCCCTGCCTTCATCACCCGAACGCCGAGGGGACCGCGCTCATCGGGGATTCCTGAGCTCAGCACCAGCTGGATCGATTTATCTTCCAGTATTTCGGCTTCCGACTTGGCTTGTTTCGCATTTGGATAGCGTTTGGCGAATGCGGCCGAAAGATCCGCTTCTTTTGCAAAAAACGACACCAGCTCACCGCCGCCGCGCGTTACCGCTTCCACCTGGCCGTAAATGTGGCTGTGATTCATGCCGATCACCGCAAACTTAATTCTGGGTGGCATAAGGGGGACAAATGACTGTTCAGCCACAACGGTCTTGATCGAACCATAGGCATTGGGGGTCAGTTGGGGAAGCATGGCCAGTCCGGCCGCGGAATAAAGCGAATTGCGCAGGAAGTCTCGGCGATTGTCCCGTTGGTCTCTCATTGCTCGATTGGAATGTAGTGAATACTCTATAAAGCACATTTTTGGCATATATAATGTGCTGGTGATATGGACAGCATTACCAGTCTTTTTCCCTGACAGCAAACAACCAGAAATTGTCTATTTATTTCCCACAGAAATCCCAAAAGTAATACGCGAGTCGTTGCGTTTGCGGGTCACTTCCACCACGCTTTCATAGGAATTTTCAAAGCTGGTGCGCAGGGTCACCCATTTATTCAGCGGAAGTTCGACCGAAAGAATGGTGTTCCAGCGTACGTTGGAAAGGTCGTTCAGCGCCGGCTGGATAAAAGTAAGGTGGTTGAACCTGAATTTATCCGACACGAAGGAGTGTTTCCCTTTGACCCTGAATGAGTTACGGATGGTGGTAACAGTAGCCTTTTCAAAAAAGTTGGTCGATTCGTAAAGCAAGGCGTCGGTCAGACTCAGGTCGTGCGCAGTAGTCTTAATCACCCGATAACCTATCCCTGCACCAGCCATCTGCCGCAAGTCAATGCGACGAAGATTGCTTGTTTCCAGCGCGGCAAGGCCGAAAACATAGGTTTTGCGTTTCTTAAACACATCCACAAAAAGGTCCACATAGGTATCCCGCTCGGCCAGTACGCCATTTTGCTTTCCATAGGTAAACCGGGGATTGGTGGCAATATTGATCACCGGCCCGCTCAAAGTCAGCTCTGCACGAAGCACCATAAGGCTGCGATTGACATTTCCACGGGTAAAGTTACCATCGCCTACGAACCGGTACCGAATAGTATCAATCAACACTCTCGGAGGTGTGATGGAGGTATCCGCCCTGGCGGTGACAGTTGAGTCGGCCGGGAGCATTTTCAGGCCAGTCGAGTCTGGTTTTGTGTTTTGCGCCCCTGCACTGAGGGAAACCAGAAGGATCAGAAAAGCAGAGAGCTTGGTAAAGCGGAAGCAGGTCAGATTTTTCATTAACGCAAATTTTGCAAAATAATGGTGCCAAACGACCGGCCGTTGTTAATTTGCCTTATGAAAAAGAATGAACCAGCGGAAGGGGCTGCACCGAGTCAGCATAACTACATTTTCCTGGATTTTAACCTGGCCGAGCTCTCTACGACCCACATTCTCAATCACAGCGCCGACATGCCCGCAACCGAGCGCAGGGGGTATTTCGAGATCCAACCAGACGATATGGTAGTGGATTACGCCGCTTTTCGCATTCAGTGGGGTGGCGAAGCTTTCAAAGTGGTAGTGAAGCAGAATGACCGCATGATAAATCTCTACTGCGAATGTACCCGTCCCAAACGCAAGCTATGCGAACACCAGGCACAGGTGCTTTATAACATCATGAACCGGAGGGATTTTCGCGCCTTTTTCGACAGAAATATCCGTAACGAACGCCTCCGCACGTTAGCAGCCGACTACGGAATGGAAGCCGAGCTTGATCTGAGCCAATACTTTACAATTGAATATGCCAACCGCGAACTGCGGGTGCAACCGCTCATCAAGGAGCTTATCCCGATTAATCAGGCAGCGGTGTTGGCCATGCAGGACCAGCTTTTTTCGGATCCGGCAAGGCACTTACCCGAATCCAAACCGGTGGATGCCAATACACGCTCCATCGTTGTCATCGGCCTCAACAAGTACTACGACCATTTCTTTCTCGAAATGTACGAGGCCCCGGTAAGCCGTGACGGCAAGTTGAAAAACCCGTTCGTAGCCTTAAACGCACTGGACCAGCTCTGGAAAACGCAGGATCACGATTTGTCCCGCTTTTACACGGCCATTGCCTCGTTCAGCAATAATTTCAGGAAGAAAAACCCGGAAACAGACCTGGCGGGACTGCGCGCCGTGCTCAATAATCCGCATAAGCTGGACTTTTATTACCATAACCCGCTGGTTTCCGATAACATCAATGCCAACTCGATCATACCCGTCAGGGTTGTGCAGTCGGATGTGGATGTGCATTTGACCATCGACAAGAAGGACCCATTCTTCCGCATTTCCGGACAGCTGATTATCGACAGCGTACACCTCGACCTCGAGAATGCAGAAATTCGATACGATTACTTTGTCATGCATAGACATGCGTTGCACCTGATTGAAAGTGAGGACATCTTAAAAGTTCTGCATTTTTTCAGACAGCATAATCAACGCATTTACATTCATGAAACCAAATTCGAAGACTTTCGCCAGAACCTGCTTGCCAAACTTCCCCCGCGGATACGCATCTCCTACACGTATGTGAAGCCCGCTACGCCCGCGCAGCGCAGGGAGCAGGGCTTTGACGGGCGCGTGGAGAAGATTATTTACCTGGAAGATCTGGGCAATTACGTGCTGATCACCCCGGTAGTCAAGTATGGTGCTGTGGAGGTGCCATTGTATACCAAGAATGAGATTTATTCCGTGGACGGCCACGGTAACCCATTTATTGTCAAGCGCGACGAAGAAGAAGAGCTGCGATACATGGCAGCGATGATGCGCCAGCATCCCGATTTCGAATATCAACTCCCCGGTATCGAAGACAAGCAGTTTTTTTACCTTCACCGGAGCCGTTTTCTGGACGAGAACTGGTTTCCCGACGCATTTGAAGAATGGAAAAACCAGGGCATTACCATTCTTGGTTTCAATCAAATCACTAAAAACCGTTTGAATGCTAACAAAGCCAAGGTTTCGGTACATGTCCGCAGCGGGATCAATTGGTTCAATACAACAGCTACGGTGCAGTTCGGATCACAAAAAGTTACGCTGAAAAACCTGCACAAGGCGGCCAAAAACCGCAACAAGTATGTGGAGTTGGGCGATGGCACGTTGGGCATCCTGCCGGAGCAATGGCTTGAAAAGTTTGCCAGGTTTTTCGAGGTAGGTGAGATTGCCGGCGAGGAAATACGCACGCCGAAAATCAGTTTTGCCGCAGTTCATGAAATGTATGACGCGGCAATGCTCGATCGCGAGGCCCTGGAACAAATCGCGTTTTATGAGTCCGGGTTCGCAGATTTTGACTCGATCAAGCCGGTACCAGTGCCCAGGAAGCTTAAAGCTAGCCTGCGGGGTTATCAAAAGCAAGGCCTGAACTGGCTCAACTTCCTAGACGACTTCAATTTCGGCGGCTGCCTGGCCGATGACATGGGTTTGGGTAAAACCTTACAGATCATCGCATTTATTTTATCACAACGAAAAAAGCAGGTACGCAACACCAACCTGATCATTGTGCCTACCTCCCTGGTGTTTAACTGGCAGGCAGAGGTAGCGAAATTTGCACCCGATATCCGGTTGCTCACCATTTATGGCGCCGACCGGGCGAAGAACACGGACGATTTCGACAACTATGAAATTATACTCACCTCCTACGGCACGCTGCTTACCGACGTGAATTTTCTCAAAAAATACCGTTTCAATTACATTATCCTCGACGAGTCGCAAGCGATCAAAAATCCTGAATCACAACGTTACAAGGCCGTCAGGCTGCTGGATGCCCGCAACCGGATCGTGATCACGGGCACGCCGCTGGAAAACAGTACTTTTGATCTGTACGGACAGCTTTCGTTTGCTTGCCCGGGTCTGCTGGGCAGCAAAACGCAGTTCCGCAACCATTTTTCGGTTCCGATCGACCGTTTCAAGGACGCCGAACGGGCCATTGAGCTGCAAAAGAGGGTAAACCCGTTTATCCTGAGACGCACCAAGCAACAGGTAGCTTCGGAGCTTCCGGAAAAGACAGAAATGGTGATATACTGCGAAATGGGAGAAGAACAGCGACGGGTATATAATGCCTACGAACTGGAATTTTACATTTACCTGAACACCAAAAGCGAAGTCGACATTAAGCGCACTCAACTGCACGTGCTGCAAGGGCTGACTAAGCTACGCCAGATCTGCGACTCACCTGCGCTGCTGCGCGACGACAAATTTTACGGCAATGCCTCCTCGAAAATCGACACGCTGGTCGAGCAGATCGAAAGCAAGGCTCCCCAGCACAAGATACTGGTATTCTCCCAGTTTGTGTCCATGCTGGACCTGATCCGGCCAGAACTCGAAAGCAGGGGCATTGGTTATGAATACCTCACCGGCCAGTCGCGTGACAGAGCGGCAAAAGTTGAGAATTTCCAATCCAATCCGAAAGTTCGCGTGTTCCTGATCTCGCTCAAAGCCGGTGGTACAGGCCTTAATCTAACAGAGGCCGACTACGTATATCTGATCGATCCATGGTGGAACCCAGCCGTGGAGAACCAGGCCATTGACCGCTCCCACCGAATCGGGCAGGACAAGCATGTGATTGCGGTGCGGCTCATTTGCCCGGATACGATCGAGGAAAAAATCATGGAATTGCAGCAAACCAAAAAGGACCTGGCCAATGATCTGGTGAAAACCGATGCGGATATTCTCAAATCACTGACCAGGGAGGATCTGTTGCGGCTGCTGGGGCGCTAGTCGAGATTATTGTGGATTTCGTTAATCAGGTATTCCTTGGGGTCATTGAAATACTCCCAGAAGAATATCCCGGCTAGTTTGTGCTTTTTAATGTACTTACACTTTGCTTTAACCGACTTCTCATCTTCGTAGGTGATCAGTACTTTGGTCGAGTCATTGAAAAGGTACGGCGCTTGGGCCTTTTTGTCATAGTACTTTTTATTTCCATTCTGGTCGATAACCGTGTCTTTCAGCTTGGTGTAGCCACCGCCTTGAACCGGCTTGACGCGTTTGGCTCCCAGGCCGTGGTTATCGGTCGTTTCTGCCTCCCATCCCTTGCCGTAGAAGGCAGCTCCCAGCCCGATTTTGCTTGCCGGCACTCCCGCCGCGATAAAATTTTTCACCGAGCGGTCGGCTGAGGAGCCTTCCCCTGACGCATCGTAATCATACAGGTTGGTGTGGTGCCCTACCGTGCCATTGCGGCCGCCGTAGTCGTATGTCATAATCAACACATAGTCCAGATATGCCTGAGCAAGTGCCATTTCGGTGTGCTCAATGAATGATTTTGAGCCGCCCACCGCCGTGGTAAGCAGATACTTTTTGCCCTTTTCCTTTTCGAGCAGATTCAACTCATCGCGAATCGCTTTAAACATCAGCGTGAAATTCTGTTTGTCTTCGGGACGAAAAACATTCCCCTCCTCACCGCGCATTCCCGGATATTCCCAATCGATGTCGACACCATCCAGATCATATTGACGTACAATGTCGACGCTGGATTTTGCAAATTTCAAACGCGAGGATTCTGTCAGTACCGCGTCCGAGAAGTTCTCGCTCCAAGCCCATCCACCGATCGAGATGACGATTTTAAGGTCCGGATTCTTCCCTTTAAGCGCATTCAGTTTCCGGAAATTGGTCGAATCTGTCGCCAGGTTGGTGAGCACGGCCATGCTGTCCTGCACGTTCACAAAAGCGTAGTTGATGTGCGTTAGTTTTTCGGCATCGATCTCCTCCACATTCGCAAGTCCGCGGAAGCCGCCCACATAGGCATTTACAATGAATTTTTTCTTTTTTTGTGCCGAGCTGGCAAAACAGATAAGCAGGCACAGGGCCAGAGCTATGGGGAAGCGCCAAAATGGCATCTCGCAAAAACATTTCATAGAGGTCAGTAAATTTAGGTTCAGGATATATCAATAAAGCAGTATCCGCTTAGATATTACTTCCTTCCCCGTATCAGTTACAACCACGTACATTCCAGCCGGAAGCATATCAAGATCTACCCTGCCCTGACGGTTTACCTTCTCGCATTTGTGCAGGCGACCACCCAAATCATACACCGACAATTTTGCTTCTACACCACGGTTGAGGTCGACGACCAGCATCCGGCCTGCCGTGAAGATCGTATGCTGGTCAACGCCCGATTCCATCCCTGTAATGATGGAGGCTGCACGCACTATCGCCAGCAAACTATAACGGGATTGACCTCCTGCATTGACCGCCTTTATTCTATAAAAATAGTCGGCTGCTTCGAAGTCGCCCCTGTCTTCATACTGCAACACTGTCGCCGGCACCTTGGCGATCTGGTTAAAATCACCGTCCCCTTTTGCCCGTTCAATGATGATTTCAATAGCATTGCCGGTAGGCTTCGCCCAGCGCAACTGGATCAGGCTGGGCGCGGTAGGAATAGCCGTCAGCTTCACCGGCGCATCAGGAACGGGAACATTCTGCGTTGTGGCCGCGCTTGTATTGCTGTATGCGGAAGCCCCAACCACATTCACCGCTCGTACGCGGTAGTAATATTCTGTCGCGGAAGCCAGCCCGGTACTTTGGTACGCCGTCATGTCAGCCGCAAGGTCTGCGATTTTGGTAAAGCTTGTCCCGTTCAGCGAGCGCTCGACCTGGTATCCCGTTTCGTTATGCGCATTGTCGACCCATTTCAGGTCGATCTCCGAAGTCGAAACGGCGGTAGCGGTCAGTTGTGAGGGTGCAGCAGGTGCAATCTGTCGTGTGGTGGCATCCGCAATGTTGGAATACACCGATTTCCCCGCCGAATTCTTGGCGAGCACGCGGTACCAGTACCTGCTAGCGGGTTTAAGGGATTTGTCCTGATAAGTGATGGCATTGGCCGGCAGGTCGGCGATTTTGACAAATTTGGTCCCGTCCGTCGACTGCTCTACTTCAAATCCCGTCTCGTCGGTAGCCAGGTCTACCCAATTCAGATTGATCTGGCTTGCTGACGCCGCTACTGCAACCAGGGTCGCCGGCGCCTTCGGAACAGCGGCCAAAGCAGCCGATCGGACTAACACATTAATGCAGAGTGATGAAACAAGTAAAAATGCGCGCGATAGGATCATAAATTCGGGACGATAGGGAGCAAAAATAGCGGTTAAAAGCATGTTATGCCACCGCTCAAAGCCATCCGCGTCGTTTAAACCAAACATAAATGCCGAAAGTGATTGCTCCCATCAGGATCATTACGCCCGGATAACCCCATTTCAGGTGCAGTTCGGGCATGAATTCGAAGTTCATTCCATATATACCTACGATGAAGGTCAGCGGCATGAAAAATACCGAAAACACCGTGAGAACGCGAACGATCTCATTGGTCCGCTGGGAGGAAATCGAGAAATACACCATCACAAGGTGGTTCATGTTTTCAAAAAGGGTGTCGTAAATATTATGCAATTTCACATACAGGTCCCGCGTGTCGCGCGTGTAAGTATTCGAATGCCCGGGCACATCCATTTTATCGACGATTTCGTGCGAGAGCATCAGTATCCGGCGCGTGACCTCTACCCTTCTTCTGAGGTAATAAAGGCCTTTCAACAACGACGCCTTGCGGTTTTTCAAAAACATATTCTCTTCGTAGTATTCGATATCCTTCGTGAGCTTCAAGGATGGGGCTTCATAGGTAGCAATGCAGCTTTTGATGATCTCATTTACCAGATGTAGGGTATCCTCGCAAGAATGCTGGTCGACCTGCTGCTCGCGGATGATTTCGGGCGCACCCCACGGCTTCTTATGCATGGTGATCACCGTGTGGTCGGTCCGGAAGATAGCCAGCTTATCCGTCAGTTCGGCGACTGTGTCGGCTTCTGTACCCACCTTTTCACTGTGGATCCTGAAAATAATGAATACATAGGTGCCGACATCCTCGTATTTGGGTAAATGGTCGGGCTGCCGCCAGTCTTTGATCGACGACTCATGCAATGCATATTTGGTTCTGATCTGTTTTAGCTCCTCATCATCGGGATCTGTGACGTCTATCCATTCGAAAGGGTATTGCGACGGGTCTGCAATTGTCTGGACCATAAGGAATGCGTCTGAATTTACAGTGTTAAATAAAATATTTATGGTCAATGGGCAGGCTTTTCAGGCTTGGAATCCATGATAAAGCGCAAGGACTGATCTCTTGTCAGGAATGCCACCATCCAGTTATAGAATGTCTTCACCTGGTTACGGTAACGGATCAGCGAAAATAAGTGAACGACCAGCCATAGAAAGTAAGCAATAAAGCCCTTGAAATGCAACCCGGGCAGATCAGCCACAGCCTTGTTGATACCGATAATGGCCATTGTACCCTTATCGTTGTATTCAAAGGCTTTTGGCGCGCTGCCTGCCCGCCAGAGCGACATATTGTGCGCCAGGTTCCTGCCCTGCTGGATGGCTACCTGCGCTAGCTGGGGATGCCCATTCTGAAATCTTGCATCCGAGGTCATAAGACAGATGTCCCCAACGGCAAATATGTTCTCAAAACCTTGTATACGATTATAGGCGTCGACCAGTACTCGTTTGCCTTTGCCCAGCACCTGTTCGGGCAATCCGGGTAATGAGGTCGCTGTTACGCCCGATGTCCAGATCAGCGTTTCGGTTTCAATCGTAGCGCCATTGGCGAAAGTAACTACTCCGGCGCTGTAATCTTTCACGGCGTGGTCCAGTAAAACCTCGATGCCCAGACCACGCAGCTCGGCAAGCGTTTCCTGCTGCGATTTTTCACTCATCGGATTAAGTACAACCGGCAGGGCATCCACCAGGTAGATCTTCACTTCTTCCCGATTCAATTCGGGATAATCTTTTTTGAAAATATGCTTATGCATTTCGGCCAGCATACCCGACACCTCTACACCTGTTGGACCGGCGCCGGCGACCACAATGGACAACAGCTTCTTCCTCAATGTGGCATCACGCTCCCTGGTGGCACGTTCCTTCAACCTCAGAATGTGGTTGCGCAATGCCAGTGCATCCTGCACGGTTTTCATCGGCACCGCGTTTTTGCGCACATTCTCCATGCCAAAATAGTTGGTTTCGGTACCGGTGGCGAACACCAGATAGTCGTAGCGGATATCACCGCTTTCGGTCGCTATTCTATTTTCATCCGGAAATACCTTTTCAAATGCTCCCAGACTGAATCGGAGATTGGCTTTTTCCTGAAAAAACTTACGGAACGGGTAGCTGATATTTGAAGCTTCCAGAAAACCGGTGGCCACCTGGTAAAGTAATGGTGGAAAGAAGTTGTAGTTGTTCTTATCCACGAGAACAATTTCAAACGCTTTATCTTTTGATAGCTTCTGGGCAAGGTTAATTCCGCCGAAACCTCCGCCTACAATCACAACTTTTTTGGGGTCCATAACGCTCTACGTTTATATGCCGCGTTTACGGCAGCATCGCGAGCATGTATTAATAACCATGCCTATTGGGATCTGAGACATCAAATGCTGTCATTGGGGCTCAAATGCATACAGTCCGGTGTGAAAATGTTTACTCATTTGCAAAAATGCCGGCCACTTCGGCATCGTGTAGTGCCCGGTTCACGGTTGGCATATGGTTTTTGGGCATGGGCCAAATTCACAAAACGTTCAATAACTATGAGCTTCCAAATCGAAACCCACGGGCAAACCCAAAGCACACAGCCCGGCATAGAAGGAATAATGGATCCGGCCCCTGTCGTGATCCGGGATAACTATCGCGGCAGCGGAAAATTGCAAGGTAGAACTGCGCTTATCACCGGTGGCGATAGTGGTATAGGCCGCTCGGTTGCGGTTCATTTCGCCAGGGAGGGCGCAGATGTGGCAATCGTTTATCTGGATGAAGGCCAGGACGCAGCCGATACCAAAACGATGGTGGAGGCAGAGGGCAGAAATTGCCTGCTGATCCAGGGCGACATCCGCAGCGATGTGTTTTGCCAGGAAGCCGTGAGCCGCACGGTGGCGGAATTCGGGAAACTGAATATCCTGGTCAATAACGCAGCCGAGCAGCACCCGAAAGACAGTGTGGACCAGATTTCGGCGGAGCAGCTTCATGACACATTTGCCACGAACATCTTCTCTTTTTTCTATTTTACGCAGGCGGCAATACCGCATCTTGGTCAGGGAGATACCGTAATCAACACCACCTCGATAACCGCCTACCATGGCAGCCCGTCGCTGCTCGACTATTCTTCCACCAAAGGCGCAATTGTCGCATACACGCGATCACTGTCGGGAAGTCTTGCCGAAAAAGGCATCCGGGTGAATGCTGTGGCACCAGGGCCCATCTGGACACCGCTGATCCCGTCTACGTTTGACTCGGAGCGGGTTGAAAAATTCGGGAAGGACACTCCTTTCAAAAGGCCGGGGCAGCCATGCGAAGTGGCTCCTTGCTACGTATTTCTGGCCAGCGAGGATGCCTCCTACATGAGTGGGCAAGTGCTGCACCCGAATGGCGGACAAGTTGTGAACGGTTAGTCCGGCCTGTGTAGCCATTTACGGACAGCTGCTTCAAGTGTGTCTTTAAGTACGGGTTTGGTGAGATAGTCATCCATTCCTGCTTCCATACACTTTTCCCGTTCGCCTATAACGGTGCCGGCTGTAAGCGCGATGATCGGCACGTGCGGACCTTCTTCCGCTCGTCTGATCTCGCGCGTTGCCTCATATCCATTCATTTCAGGCATCTGGATATCCATAAAAACAATGTCAGGAATATCCCGGCGGAACGCTTCGACTGCCTCCCTGCCGTTCGCCGCCTCTATCAGCTCACACCCCGGCACTATTTTCCCGAGCATCGATTTGACAAGGAGCATGTTGATCTTGTGGTCTTCCGCTATCAGTATTTTCACGTTGTCTATGCGGTGATGTTCTCTGGAAAATTCCTCATGCATGTTAGCCTTCCGGGGCTTTTGGGAAACTTTCGCGGTGAGTCCCAAATCGGAGAGTGCATGAAAAAGCTGCTGAATTTTGACTGGTTTTACCAAAAAATGTTTGATGTCAAGTTCATTACCCAAACCGCTCAGCGCCTCCTCGTCAAACGAATCGTTTAGCAGTATCACGGGCTGATCTCCCGTGGGGCCTTCCAATTCCCGGAGCCTTCGGATAGTCTCGATACCGTCCCAGGCGGGCATCTGGCAATCCATCAAAATCACATCATACTGTCGGCCGGAAGAAAGGCGGTCATAGGCTTCCACGCCGCTCCCGACATAGTCTGCTTCGATGCGCTTATTGGCCAGCATATCCTTTAATATCTTACCGTTTTGGAGGTTGTCATCTACGACCAGCGCATTTTCGATCCTTTCCACATTCTCCCATTCGAAACGATCCTCGCCCTCAACGGCGCGGAATGTCACATCAAAAAAGAAGGTACTTCCTTGTTCGGGCGTGCTCAGCAATTGCAGGCGGCTGTCCATTAGCCCAAGCAGGCTGTTGGAAATGGTCAGCCCGAGTCCTGTTCCACCAAACCTCTTGGTGGTCGAGGAGTCCTCCTGTGAAAATGCCTCGAAAATCCGCCGCTGGTTTTGAGGATCTATCCCGATGCCCGTGTCACGAACCGAGAACCGGAAAGTATAATCCAGTCCGCTGATTTTATGCAGCAGATCTATTTTCAGCTCAATTTCCCCCCGGCTCGTAAATTTGACGGCATTACTGAGCAGGTTTACCAGAATCTGCCGCAACCGGACAGAATCGCACCACACAAACTGCGGAATGTCGGCAGGAATGTTCAGCAGCATTTCCAGATGCTTTTGGTGGGCCTGATAGGTAACCATATCAGCCACCTGGCCGCAAATTTCCAGTAAATCCGTCTTCTCCGGAGTCAGTTCAAGTTTGCCGGCCTCAATTTTGGAAAAGTCCAGGATGTCGTTGATAATATCCATCAGCGAATTGGCCGACTGAAAGACCATCGACATGTATTGCTGCTGGGTATCATCCAGGCTGGTTTTCATCAGCAGGTCGGTAAACCCTACCACGCCGTTGAGCGGCGTTCGGATTTCGTGGCTCATATTGGCCAGAAACTCGGATTTCAGCCTGCTGGCTGCCTCTGCGTGCTCGCGGGCTTCACGCAGTTCAAGTTCTGCACGTTTGCGCAATGTAATGTCGCGGATCACCGCCTGGATGATCTGCGTATCATTGACTTTCACCAGGTTCAGCAGCACCTCGGCAACAAACGACTCCTTTGACTCGCCGAAACGCTTGTACTTCCATTCGAAACTGTGGCTGCCGTTTTTGTACACGGCCTGTATATGGCGCCTCCCCTCATGGATTTGATCCTCCATTGTCATTTCCTTTAGACCCGAAAGGTTGCCTAACGGCATTTGCACGAAAGCTTCCACCGAGTTTATCCCGAACATTTTCAAGGCGGCGCGGTTACAATCCAGGTAACCGCTGTGGTCAAATAGTATAACCGCATCACTGGTCGAATCGTACAGGCTCCGGAATTTGGCTTCGGAATTTTTGATGTCCATCTCTGCCTGCTTTCTATGGGTGATGTCTTGAAATGCGCCGTAAATGCGGACGCACACGCCATCAACGACCTCGGCCTTGCCTATCGTCCTGACCCATAGTTCATTGCCTTTGGCCGTTACCAACTGCAATTCGGTATCCCACGGTGTTCCGTGGGTGAGCCCCTCGGTTACAGCGCGGGTAATGGCTTCTCGGCTGGGCCCTTCCTTGTAAAATTCAATGGCTGTGTCCCTGTCTGGCTCGTAGTCCTCAGGTACTTCATGCATTTCTTTGGTCGTTGGCGACCAGTAAAGTTCACCTGTTCGCGCATACAGCTCCCAGCCGCCCACGCGGGCTACGATGTTAGTCTGCTCCTGGATATCCTTGATCCGCTTAAGCTCCTGATCGGATCTCTTGCGTGCGGTAATGTCCCTTTCAACGGCTATAAACTGCGTGCAGTTACCATGGTCATCGAAAACCGGCGTGATTTTAAGATCCACCCAATAGCTTTCTCCCGATTTGGTATAACAAAGCACCTCTTCCCTGACCACCTTTTTCTCATGGCATTGTTGCCAGATCCGTTCCAGCGTCTCGGTGTCCGTTTCCGGACCGCGGAGCAAAAGCAGCGGATTTTTCCCCTTAACTTCCTTTCGGGCATAACCCGTATGCCGCTCGTAGGCCTTGTTGACCCAAGTGATATATCCCTTATTATTGGTGATGACAATGTAATCGGTCGTATTGGAAGCAACCACTGCCAGCTCTTTGAGACGCTCGCGCGAATTTCTCAGCTCAGTGATGTCGTGGCTCGTAAGTATGATGTGCCTGCTGAGAGGGTCGATATTGGCACTGGTATTGCTCCATGACCACGAGCCATCCCTGTGTCTGATCCTGTGCTCTACCCCGCCAGGCACTGCTACGCCGGTTTCAGCGGTGATACGCAGTGCTTCGAAACAGATGTGAAAATCATCGGGATGAATGAATTCGGTGAAGGATTTCCCTACCGTCTCCGCTATGGTATGGCCGTACATCGAGGTCCAGCTTGGCGAGACGTAGGTAAAAAAACCTGCGGGAGAAATGGTAAACAGTACATCCTGCATATTGGATACCAGCACCGACAAGTCCTGCTGCACTTTAAGCTGCTGCGTGATGTCATATCCGATGCAAAATATTTCAGTCACCACCCCATTTTCGTCAGCGACGCCGGTGAACTCCCATTGCGTTGTTTTTATGCCCTCCCGGACTGAATTTTTCCGTAATATGACAGGATTCGGCGTTCCCGGATTGACAAAGCATTGCTCGCCTACCTCTAAACATTTCGGAATATCTTCGGGCACTACACCACTTAGCGACGACTGTCCGATCATCCTGCTTCTTTCGAGTCCGAAAAATTCACAGAAGTAGTCATTGACATACCTGTAATTCCCCTCCAGGTCGATGCTGGCAACATATATAGCATTGCTGTTTTTTAGTGAGTGGTAAAGCTCTGTGCTGGTAGCCAATCCAGGCATTTCAGGCAGCAGCTCATCACGGCGAAAACCTGATAAGACAAGCCATCCGTACAGTTCGGAAAATGCGTAGATCGATATCACGGCTAGCTGCACACGTATGGCATGGCCGCGTGTGAGCGTCACCGAACCGGTGCATGGCGCGGAGCTTTCCGGAATACCCGTACGGACCTTTTCGACATAGTACGAGAAGGAGGGATTCTCAAAGAGTGAAGGAAAACTATCGTCAGAACGCAGCGAACCGGATTTTTGCCCGAGCACCTGCCGCAGTTTCGCGTCGGCCCAGAAATCGTTTGGATCTGAATGCTTCCAGATCAGTAATCCGTCTGTGGCTGAGTCCTGGATAAAGTCGAAAACACGCTCGTCCTTTTTCAGCAGCTTCAGAAGCTCCTTCCTCAGATCATTCATTTTAAAAAACTTACAATTAGAAACGTCAGTAGTACCCCTACAATATAGCAGTTATTCAACTATGTTGGCATGCGAATGATATCGGGCAGCTAATTTTATAACATTCCAAAACAAATTCTACATTTTAATAATCTGATGACGTCATTTACAAAAAGCTCTTTTCCGGTGAGGAAAAGAGCTTCGTTGACTGATGTGATATTAGTCTTTCTTTTTCGGAACCTTCGCCCCTTCTTTCCGCGCTTCCGACAAGCCGATCGCAATGGCCTGTTTTTTGGAGGTTACCTTCTTGCCTGACCCCGATTTAAGTTTTCCTTCCTTTTGCTCATGTAAAGCTTCTTCCACTTCTTCACCAGCTTTTTTTGAATATTTGGCCATGATATGCTCTTTTAGGTGTTGATGTTATTTTGCGCACCAACCGGAGCGCCTTTAATGGGATCAAAATGCATACCAATTTTAAACCCGTAGCCCATGAAAAAAATACTATTGCTACTTCAAATGTCCAGCCTTTTGTTTTGCGCCGGCTCTCATGCTCAGCATACTGGTTCGATACTCCTGAAAAACGCCAGCGTAATTGACGGAACAGGATCGGCTGTGCGTTCCAATATGGATATTCTGATCACCTCCGGAAAAATCATGGCCATTCAGAAGGATATCAAAGTCAGCGGGGCCCGGGAGGTGGATCTCAGTGGAAAAACGGTTATGCCCTCACTCATCTGCGCGCACGCACATGTGGGTACGCTCAAAGGCACCACGTCTTCGGCCGATAATTACACCCGCGGGAATTTGCTGAGACATCTTAAAAAATACGAGGATTATGGTGTGAGCACGGTGCTTGCCATGGGAACGGACCGTCCGCTGATCTTCAATGGATTTATAGATTCCACACAGGCGGGGTTGCTGCCAGGGGCTCGGCTTTATTCGGCCGGATACGGTTTCAATACGCCCGACCCGAATCCAGGGTCGTGGATGAACCTGCTGCTACGGCCAAATTCCCCTGACGAAGTACCTGCTATGATGGCACAACTAGCCGCTGTCAAGCCAACGGTCGTCAAGATTTGGGTCGACGACCACGGGGGGAATGCCCAGAAAATGAAACCCGAGATATATAAGGCGATCATTCGCGAGGCCCACCTGCGCAACATCGGAGTTGCAGCCCATCTATTCTATGCCGAAGATGCCCGCAAGCTTACCGAAGCGGGAATCGACATTATCGCTCACAGCATTCGCGATAAAGAAGTGGACCAGGATCTGCTTGTCAAAATGAAAGAGAAAAACGTGACCTACATTCCGACCCTATCGCTAGACGAATACCAGTTCGTGTACGCCGATAGGCCAGATTGGGTAGACGACGCATTTTTCAAAGCCTCCCTGGAACCGGGGGTTTTCGAAATGATAACAGACAAATCTTACAGCGAAAAGATAAAAAGTTCACCCGATTACCAGCGCAACATGGCCGCATTCAAAACGGCGATGGTCAATTTGAAGAAAATTTACGACGCCGGCATCAAAGTGGCGCTTGGTACAGATTCCGGCGCATTTCCGATCCGTACCCAAGGCTTTACAGAGCACCTGGAAATGGAACTGATGGTCAAAGCAGGCCTTACACCTGCGCAAGCCATCACAATAAGCACAAGAAATGCCGCCAGAGCCCTGCAAATCGACCACGACAAAGGCACCCTTGAAAAAGGTAAAGTGGCCGACTTGATCATCCTTTCAGCCAATCCGGCCGACGACATCCGGAACACAAGAAAGATCGAATCCGTTTGGAAAGAAGGGAAAGAGGTGAGTAAAGGGCCGCTTCAATAGGGAGTCGCCACCGCATTTTGCCAGCCAAATTTGGGGTATGGCAAACAGTTTATCCAAAATATGGCAGTAAGTTTGATATCCAAATCACTCCTGACGATGAAAATTAGATTTAAAAGACTGGATCACATTATGCTCTGCATTCCTCCGGGTGCCGAGCAGCAGGCCCGCGATTTCTACGGCGGTGTGTTGGGCCTGGAAGAACTCACTGACTTGGGTTACCCATTACCGAACGGGGCGATCTGGTTCCAGATGGGCGATATACAGTTGCATATCAGGGCCGAAGATGTGCATGATGTTTCACAGCGGCATCCTGCATTTGAAGTACACAACCTGGAAGAGGCCCGTGCATTACTTGAAATACATGGAATCGCCCTCAAAAATGAAAGTAAAATCCCTGATAGAAACCGCTTTTCTTTCCGCGATCCGTTTGGAAACCGCATCGAACTGATTGAATTGCTTTTCTAAAAGAAAGGGGTAGCATCACGCCCCCCTTTCTGCAAAGACAATCCCATTCTCCTACATGTATCAGCCTGCCATATCCGTGTAGGGGTTGCTGATCGTGACGACCTCCTGATTGATGAATTGGATCAGATTCTGGTTCAGGCGCTCTTTATGGGTAACAAACAGCCCGTGCGGCGCGCTTTCATAGACAATGTATTCCGCGCCGGGCAACATGGCCGAGGTGCGCTCGCTGCTGGCATTGATCGGCACTGTTTTGTCGTCCTCACCATGAATGATCAGAATGGGTATGTCCAACAATGATATTTCGTTGCGAAAATCGGTGGCGCTGAAACTGCGTATGCATTGCGTGGTGGCGCGTCCTGATGCTTGTAATGCCATCATGCCGTGCCATTGCAGTAGCTCTTCACTAACGGCATTGTTCAGAAATCCATTTCCATAAAAACTTTTTGCGAAGCCGGCTAAAAACTTCGGACGATCATCTTCGATCTCCTTGACAAATCCATCGAACAAGTCCTGTTCCAGACCGTCGGGATTGTCCTCGGTTTGGAGCATATACGGAAGAACGGTACTGATCAGGACCGCCTTGGAAACCTTGCTGCTTCCATACTTGCTCAGATAACGAACCACTTCGCCCCCACCCATCGAGAAACCCACCAGTACCACGTCGTCCAGTTCGAGTGCATCTATGACCGATTTGAGGTCGGCGGCCAATGTATCATAGTCGTATCCATTCCAGGGCTTGTCGGACTTACCAAATCCGCGCCGATCGTATCCGATACAGCGGATACCCTGTTTGGGTAAAACGTTGAACTGATATTCCCACATTTCGTGGCTCAGAGGCCAGCCTGAAATAAATATAACGGGTTTCCCTTGCCCTACCTCGTGCACCAAGATCTTCACAGGCTCTGCGGTAGCGTCTGGTCCATTCATCCCCGCTTTTGATTCAATAAATCTCATGACGTTTCTGTTTTTAGCGTTTGATTGATGCAAAACTGAACCGCTCCTGAAAAGACTTATGCCAGCTGGTCCTTATTCGCAAAAAGCGGAGACACTTGAGGAGCGAGGCCCATTTATTTAGTGAACGAGAACCTAAAAAGCAGTAATTGAAAAAGTAATTCTAAATTTGCATTCACTTTCGACGCAGAAGACATTCACTTGATGTTAAAGTTTGTTTACGGTTTTTTAATTGCCATTGTCGTTCTTGCCGGGATTGCCGAGGTTGTATTAAGGGTAAAATATGGCTTTTGCAATTCGCCGCTCTACATCTCCGATCCCGATTTTGAGTACATATATGCCCCCAACCAGGATGTAAAAAGATTTGGTCAGGTTTTAAAGACCAACAGCCTCTCTATGCGCAATGAGGAAGTCCAG
Source organism: Dyadobacter sp. 50-39 (assembly GCA_001898145.1). Taxonomy (GTDB): domain Bacteria; phylum Bacteroidota; class Bacteroidia; order Cytophagales; family Spirosomataceae; genus Dyadobacter. The sequence goes on along the minus strand of MKSR01000047.1, from coordinate 314,127 downwards.
CCGACAGACAGCCTGGTTATATTGCTGATAGGTGATTCGGTTGTCAATGGCGGCAGCCTCACCGATCAGGACAGCATAGCCTCTACCCTACTCGAAAAGCGCTTTTTGAAGGATTTCAATCTGTGTGTCCGCGTACTGAATATTTCTGCCGGGTCATGGGGACCCGATAACATCGCTGGCTACCTGAAAAAATATGGCACCTTCAAGGCCAAACTGATGTGCCTGGTCACGAGCAGTCACGACGCGCACGATATCATGTCACATCAAAGCCCGGTGGGCGTAGACCCTGGATGGCCCGATAAGCAGTATAAGGTGGCCCTTTACGAGCTTTGGGACCGGTACCGCTGGATGTTTTTTTATTTTTTAGATACGCTCATCCTGGCGCCCGAACCGGAGAAAAAGGAAGAAAAAATCGCCATTGTAAAACCTGACGTCACCGACAGCGCGCAGGTTGCCTCGGATGCGAAGGCGGTGGAAGACACCGTGAAGGCGCAAGAACTCAACAATGCGGGCATCCGCAAATCCGGCCTGGTTTTCAATCCCGGGTACGAGCAGCTGTATGAAATTGCCCAAAACAACAACATCCCTATGATCATTTACCTGCATCCGGAAATTTCCGAGATCGACCTGGGGCATTTCAACGATCAGGGCCGGGAGATCATCGAATTTGCCAGGGAAAAAAATATCAGGCTGATCGACGAATTCAAATTCGGGGTGTCCAAAAGCCGGTACCGCAAGATGGATGTCGTGCATTTTAACAGCCAGGGGCAGACTTTCCTGGCCGACAATCTTTACCCGTTGTTTCAGGAATACCTTAACCTGCGGAAATGATGCGTGTACTGATTGTCCACAACCAGCTCTGGGCGCATTATAAGTCCAAACTTTTCAGCGAGATCTATCACCAGATCGAAAGGGCTGATCCGACCGACAAGCTGCTGGTCGCACAGATTGCCCTGTACGAAGCAAGCCGGAAAGTGATGCAAAATGACGATACGATTACTTATGACTATCCTTACAAGGTCCTTTTCGAGCGCAGCCTCGATCAGGTAAATTTCAATGAGCGGCGTAAGGCACTTTTTGAGCTATTTGACCAATACCGGCCCGATGTGCTGAATATAACCGGCTACTTTGACTGGGCCCAGGTGCTGCTGCTTTTTTATGCGCGCTGGAAAGGCGTGAAAGTGGTGATTTCATCCGAGTCGTCTTCGGCCGACCACAACCGGTCGCGCTGGAAAGAATTGGTCAAGAAAATGATTGTGAGCCGGGCAAATGCTTTTTTTTGCTTTGGCCGGACGTCTGCGAACTACCTGGAAAACCTGGGCGTTGCACCCGAAGCCATCAAAGTGCGCAATGCGGCGGTAATCGATGAACAGTTGATAAGACGGCAGTACGATCGGGCTGAAAATAAACTGGCTGCGGCAGCAACCCCGGTTTCACGGAAATTCATCTATGTGGGAAGGCTCGCGCCGGAGAAGAACCTGGCAACATTACTACTTGCATTTGCCGAGGTGAGCAAAACCAGTCATGCAGATTGGGAGCTGCTTTTGGTAGGCGATGGTCCTGAACGGAAAAACCTGGAAAGATTGGCGGTAGACTCTGGTGTTGCAGATCGTGTGCAATTTGCGGGCGGATTTCCGTGGTATCAGGTACCTGAATGGCTCGCGCAAAGCGACGTGCTAATATTGCCAAGTAAATCAGAGCCGTGGGGATTGGTGGTCAATGAGGCGATGGTCTGCGGCATGCCGGTAATCGTGTCGGAGTCCTGCGGGTGTGCCGGCGATCTGGTGCGGGAGGGCAGCAACGGCTTCACATTCAACCACACACGACCAACAGATCTGGAAAATCATTTGCGCTATTTCATCCAAAATCCGGACCGGATTTCGGACATGGGACAGGAATCTTTGAAACTGATCGCCCCGTTTGCCTCGGGCCCTGTTGCCGGGCAAATGGTCCAGGCTTACCGCGAGCTGGTTCGCTGAAACTAGCAAGCTGACTGACACAACTATACTTTAAAACCAAAGCATGCGAATACTGAATATTTGTGCGTACACATGGGCGATCGGAGGCCCGGCCCGTATTATCTATGATCACACCACAGAGGTCGTAAAGCAAGGCCACCAGGTCGACATACTGAGTCCGATGACGCCCGGTGAGAAAATGTACCCCGTGCCCGAGGGCGCGCGGCTGATCCCGGTCGCACGCACGACGCCATTCAGCAATTTTTATCGGGAGTTCTCCGTGGATTTGTACAGGTATTTGAAAAAACACATTCACGAGTACGATGTAGTACATATGCACGGTATCTGGCATTTTGGTAGCCTGGCGCCGTTTCTGGTCCCCTCAAAGGCTGTTAAGGTGATTACCATTCATGGCCTGCTCGACAAATGGGCTGTGGCGCACAGTAAGTGGAAGAAAGACCTGGTAACCCTGCTATACCAAAAAAGGCTGCTTGGCCAGGCGGACCTGATCCAGATCAACAACACAGACGAAGAGCAGGACGTAATCCGCTACCTGGGTTACCGCCCCAGAAATATGGTAATTGTGCCCAACGGCATGAAGCTCGACGAGTACACCCGGGCACATTTACCTGCGAAAGGGATTTTCAGGGCCAAATACGGCATTTTGCCTCACCAGCAAATGGTGCTATTCCTGGCCAGGCTCAATATCAAGAAAGGCCTCGACCTGCTTCTGCCAGCTTTTCAGCAGGTTCATCAGCTGCTACCGGACGTGCAGCTGATACTTGCCGGGCCTGACGACGGCTATCAGGCGCAAACCGAAGAATTTATACGCAAACATCACCTTGAAGACCGGGTCAAGCTGGTAGGCATGCTGACCGATACACTCAAAAAGGAGGCATTAGCCGACGCCGACCTGTTTGTTTCCCCTTCTTATTCCGAAGGCTTTTCGATTGCAGTCCTCGAAGCGATGACCTCCGGAGTACCGGCTCTGGTATCCGATCGGGTCGGCTTTGGCGACTATATAGCAAAGTACGAGGCGGCTTACCTGACGCCGCTGACCAGCGAGGGCGTCGCAGAGGGTCTTCTTAAAATATTACAAGACAAAACCTACGCAGAGGGTATCTCAAATCGAGCCTACAAGATGGTTACCGAAAACTTTGATATCCGGGTGGTTGCCAATCAGTTATTGGAAGAATACAAGAAAGTTCAAAAAAAGTAACTACATTTACCGGCGAAGTAACCGCTGACCCGCGCCCTGCGAACGAGGTCCGGTCCCGTTCTCAAAACAGTATGGTCGATTTATCCGTCATCATTTTAACACACAACGAATCCAAGCACATCGGCCGGTGCATTCAAAGCCTGTTGCAGGTTACCAATAAAATTTTCATTGTCGACTCATTCTCCACCGACGACACGGTCGCAATCGCTGAAAGCCTTGGCGCAGTGGTGGTGCAGAATCCGTGGGTTTCTTACGCGTTCCAGTTCAATTTCGGCATACGTAACAATCCTTTCCAGACGGAATGGCTCATGCGGATGGATGCCGACGAGTACATCACACCTGAGCTTGCGCAGGAGCTGAATCTGTCTATGTGGAGCATTCAACAGGATGTCTCAGGCCTGTACGTAAAGCGACGGGTGATTTTCATGGACAAATGGATTCACCGAGGCGGATACTATCCTATCTGGCTGTTGCGCGTCTGGCGCAGCGGAAAGGGCATCTGCGAAGAGCTCTGGATGGATGAACATATCAAACTCAGTGACGGCACGACCGCCCAATTGCAGCACGATATCGTTGATCACACGCTCAACAATCTGACCTGGTGGACACAAAAGCATAACAATTATGCAATCCGCGAGGTAATAGACCTGTTGAACATTAAATATAACTTTGATAGTAAGGAGACCGTAGAACCCAGTTTCTGGGGAAGCCAGGAACAGCGTACACGTTTCCTGAAAATCAAGTATGCGAACATGCCATTGTTTACCCGGCCATTTATCTACTTTGCGTACCGCTATTTCATCAAGTTCGGATTTCTGGATGGAACAAAGGGACTTATCTGGCACGTTTTACAGGGATTTTGGTACCGCTTCCTGGTTGATGCCAAAATTTACGAAGTGTATCACCGGGTAGGACGCGACAAAGAAGCTATCATATCACATTTCAGGACAGAATATGGAAAAGACCTCAGAAACCCAAACCAATCTGTCCGCCTATAACAACGATTGGTATAAACCGGGCAGCTATCCCAAGCTGATCATCTGGTATTTGCTCAACCGGCTGTTCATTCACACGCACATACCTTACCCTTCGGCATTGAAGGTGATGCTGCTCCGGTTGTTTGGAGCGAAGATCGGCGAAGGGGTGGTTATTAAACCCATGGTTAATGTAAAGTATCCCTGGTTCCTGCAAATAGGCGACCACGTATGGATTGGTGAGAATGTGTGGATCGACAACCTCACATTGGTGACTATTGAATCAAACGCTTGCCTCTCGCAGGGCGCTATGCTGCTGACCGGGAATCATAATTACCGAAAAAGTGCTTTCGACCTAATTGTGAAGCCTATAACTCTTGGACCAGGTTCCTGGATAGGTGCCCAGGCAACAGTTTGCCCGGGTGTTAATGTAGGCTCGCACGCGCTGCTGACGGTCGGTTCGGTCGCAACCAGTCACCTGGACGCATATGGCATTTATCAGGGAAATCCGGCGAAATACATCAAAACAAGAACTATAACCAATTGAAAGTAAGCATACTCACTGTTGTATACAACGGAGCGGCCACTATCGCGCACTGCATCGATTCGGTCCTTGCACAGGATTACCCGAATGTGGAATACATTGTGGTGGATGGGAATTCGAAGGATGGAACCCAGGAAATCGTAAGATCGTATGGTGATAAAATAGCTCGCTTTCTCAGCGAACCAGATGCCGGTATTTACGATGCGATGAACAAAGGCATACAATTGGCAACCGGTGATGTGGTTGGGATCTTGAATGCAGATGATTTTTATGCATATCCGTCGGTAATCAGCGAGGTGGCTTCTTTGTTAAGCGCCGCAGACGTAGATGCTTCCTACGGAGATCTGGAATATATAGATGCGAGCGATGCAACGCTCGTACGCAGAAAATGGGTCTCTGGGGCATACAAGGTAGGGGCATTCTTGAACGGCTGGATGCCGCCGCACCCTACTTTTTTTGTCAAAAAGAAGGTTTACGAAGCATATGGCCACTTTCGTCTTGATCTTGGAAGCGCAGCGGATTATGAACTGATGCTGCGATTTATACATCGTGAGAAGATAAGGCTGGCGTACCTGCCGAAGGTGCTTGTGAAAATGCGGGCCGGTGGCGTTAGCAACAGTACGTTCAAAAATAGAATTGCTGCTAACCGCAACGATAGGATGGCCTGGAAAATCAACAACCTTCGACCACGGTTTTATACCTTGTGGCTTAAACCGTTCAGAAAAATTTTACAATTTATTTAAGTCGCAAAAGTTAACTCAAGTATCGTAAACCAGATAGTAAATATTTTGATAATCAGCGATTTGCATATTACAATTATTAGATTATATTTCGACATTTGATTTGGATTTTCGGGTCCGCTATTCAACGCACTTCCTAATCTTGACAAGCTCATGGAACTACAACTACCTCTGCAAATACTGACCGAAGGAAACGTTAATACGCTTGTCCATCACGACATTTACCAATGCCTTCTTTCGTTTTTGATAGGCTGTTTCCTTTCGATCATTTCCATACCCATCATCATTAACCTCTCGAACCTGCTGCATCTGACTGCAAAACCGGGTTTCCGAAGCTCACACGAAACAGAAACGCCTACACTGGGCGGTATTGCCATTTTTGCGGCCACACTGATTGCCTACTTCCTGTGGCCTCACTCGGAAAATATCCTTGATTCTAATTTGATCAGTCTGGCGATGACCGGGGTGATTATCCTGTTTTTTCTGGGAATCAAAGATGATATTCTCGCGGTAGACCCGACTAAAAAGCTCATCATCCAGATTTTTGCCTCATTGATTCTCGTCGCAATGGGTAACTTTAAAGTTGACAACTTCTATGGAATTTTCGGCATCCACGGCGTCTCAGACTTCATCAGCATTCCACTGACCGTTTTCATATTTATCGCTATTATTAATGCTATTAACCTGATCGACGGTATTGATGGTCTTGCGGGTGGTATCAGCCTAATTGCCGGCCTCGGCTTCGGTATCTGGTTTATTGCCAATGACCACTTCTCGTTCGGCTGCCTTGCATTTGCGATGTCGGGTTCGCTGCTTGGTTTTCTGCGCTTCAATTTCTCAAAGACCAGCAAGATTTTCATGGGTGATACCGGTTCTCTGATCGTTGGATACCTGCTGTCAATCTTTGCCGTTGAATTCCTCTCGCTCAACGTAGGCTACCTGCACGATCCGAATGCCTATTTCAATGCACCCATTATCGTGATGGTACTGCTGATCGTCCCGATCTTCGATACGCTGCGGGTATTCATAGTTCGTATTTTCAAAGGTGGCTCGCCATTCGTTGCCGACCGTAACCACATGCATCACATCCTGATCGACAACGGCCTGAACCACTTCTGGGCATCATTCACGCTTTGGATGGTGACGATTGTCAACACGGCGTTGTTTTTCACCTTCCATGGTAACATTACCAACACGGCCTCGCTGTACATTTACATTGCCATGTTCGGATTGTACATGGTGTTTGCCTATTTTCTCAAAAAACGCATCGTTACTGTCAAAGAGCGGAAAAAATTAGTCAAGAGCCCCTCGCTGGCGGATGATGACCTCTCCACTTTTCAATAATTGACATCACCGGCCGGGCAAAAAACAGCCAGGAAATTCTTGCTAATACCCAAGCAGAATTCGTGGCGGTGAACCGAATGTTTGTACCTTGCACGAAACATCGTCCACTTAGGTATGAACAAAAAAATCAGAAAAGAAGACGCGCTATACTATCATTCGAAGGGCAGGCCAGGAAAAATTCAGGTTATCCCTACCAAAGAAACGAGTACCCAACGCGACCTCTCGCTTGCCTATTCGCCCGGCGTGGCGGAGCCTTGTCTGGAAATCGCCGATAACGTAGAAAACGCATATCAATACACCGCCAAAGGTAACCTTGTGGCAGTGATCAGCAACGGCACAGCCGTGCTGGGTCTTGGAGACATCGGACCCGAAGCCTCCAAACCCGTTATGGAAGGAAAAGGCCTGCTCTTTAAGATATACGCCGACATCGACGTCTTCGATATTGAACTTAATACCAAGGACGTCGACGAATTCGTAAGGACCGTCAAAATTCTTGAACCTACGTTCGGCGGGGTCAATCTGGAAGATATCAAGGCGCCCGAATGCTTTGAAATTGAAGCCCGGCTCAAAAAAGAGCTGAACATACCGGTCATGCATGACGATCAGCACGGAACGGCCATCATCAGTGCCGCGGCGATGCTCAATGCATTGAAACTGGTTGACAAAAAGATCGAAGACATCCGCGTAGTCGTATCTGGGGCAGGTGCGTCCGCGGTGTCCTGTACAAAGCTGTACCTCGCATTGGGCGCCAGCCCAAAAAACATTGCGATGTTCGATACCAAAGGCCACATTCACAATGGCCGGACGGATTTGAGCGATATGAAAAAGCAGTTCGCGACCGATAAGGCTTATGAATCGCTGGAAGAGGCGATGGTAGGTGCAGACCTGTTCCTGGGCCTTTCGACAGCCAATATCGTTTCAAAGGAAATGGTTAAGTCCATGGCGAAAGATCCGATCGTGCTTGCGATGGCCAATCCAAATCCTGAGATCCCCTACCCGGATGCGGTAGAGGCGCGCGAAGATGTGATCATGGCCACAGGCCGCTCGGATTATCCCAATCAGGTCAATAACGTTCTGGGTTTCCCCTACATATTCAGGGGCGCGCTGGACGTGCGTGCGACAGAGATCAATGAAGAGATGAAACTGGCAGCCGTACATGCATTAGCTGACCTGGCCACCAAACCGGTTCCTGATATTGTAAATCTGGCTTATAACGAGACCAATATCGTTTTCGGCAAAAATTATATTATCCCCAAACCCGTGGACCCTCGCCTGCTCACCACGGTAGCACCTGCTGTGGCGAAAGCAGCCATCGACACCGGGGTGGCCCGAAAAGTGATTACCGACTGGGATGCTTACGAACAGGAACTTTCCAGCCGGCTTGGCCGAAACGAGCAGATATCAAGAGTAATCCTCAATAAAGCGAAACTATCGCCCAAAAAGGTGGTTTTTGCAGATGCTGAGAATATCCAGGTGCTGCGCGCAGCCCAGCAGGTTCGTGATGAAGGCATCGCTACGCCGATATTGCTGGGAAACAAAGAGACCATCCTGCACCTGATTCACGAAAGCAAACTTGACCTGGCGGACGTGTCAATCCTGGACCCTCGCGCAGCAGAAAGTGATGCGATGATTGAAAAGTATGCAGCAAAGCTTTATGAAAAGCGGAAAAGGAAAGGCCTAACGCCAATTGAAGCGAGGCGCACGATGTATTTCAAGAGCTATTTCGGCTCAATGATGGTTGAAACCGGTGAGGCGGATGCATTCATTTCGGGTCTGACCAGAACCTACCCCGACACGATCCGCCCGGCGTTGCAAGTAATTGGTAAGCAGGACGGCGTCAACAAAGTGGCAGGTATGTACATTCTGCTCACGCCGAAAGGCCCGCTGTTTTTCTCGGATACGACCGTAAACCTCGACCCGACAGTAGATGATATTGTCGAAATCACCGAGCTGACTGCGAAAGCTGTGGAGCGTTTCAACATCCAGCCAAGAATCGCGCTGGTAACCTATGCCAATTACGGCAGCGCAAAAGGTGCCGACGCCGAGAAAATGCGGGATGCCACGGCAATCCTGAAAAAGCGCAACCCGTCGATGATCGTAGAAGGTGAAATGCAGGCGCACCTGGCCTTCAACACCGCGCTATTGAAGGAGAATCACCCATTCAGTGAATTGGTCGATGGTGGAGCAAATACCTTGATCTTTCCCAACCTTTCGGCTAGCAACATTGCTTACAACCTGCTCAAAGAAGCCGCGGAGCTCGAAACGATCGGGCCGATCCTGCTAGGCCTCAAAAAACCAGTACACGTGTTGCAATTGGGTAGCTCAGTGCGCGAGATCGTGAATATGGTTGCCATCGCCGTGGTCGAAGCGCAGATGAAAGGTAACTAGTGGGTCATCATACGGCCAACATGCAAAAAGCCCGGATCACTCCGGGCTTTTTGCATTTCAAATCTACTTATCTACGGTTTCAACTTCACAAATGACGGATCGTATAATTTGGTATGGATTTGTTTCAACTTTTGCTCCGGGAATTTGATCACTTTACGGTCGTAGGTCATCAAACCATTTGTTTCTACCTCCACATCGGTCGTTTGCGTGTAAACCGCCGCAGATAAACCTTTTCTGATCAATGGTTCAAAGCGATTGATGAATGTTTCATAACGATTATACAGCTCTTCCTGGTTTTTAAAGCTTTGATAACCCCAGTTATCTTTCTGCTGCCAGACATGTTGGTCCACGGGTAGACCCAATCCTCCGAATTCTCCTAAAACGATGATCTGTTTCTCTCCGAACAAGTCCGGGCGAGGCATTACCGGTGCCGGGTAATTGTGCAAGTCGATAATATGCCCCACTGGCTCGAAATTGCCGCCGCTGGCACTGTTCACCAGGCGCGAAGGATCGTACTTCATAGTCCAGTCAGTGATTTCAGCGGTTTTAAACTGCCCCCAGGCTTCGTTGAACGGCACCCAGACTACGATAGAGGGGAAGAAACGGTTCGCATCTATGATTGCCTTCCACTCTGTCCTGTAAATGTTTTCGGATTCAGGTGTGCGCTTTTTGTCTGTTTCATTCCCGGTAATGCCAGGGCGCATTTCCCAATTGTTGCCCAGGTCACCACTTGGCATGTCCTGCCACACAAGCATCCCCAGCTCATCGCAATAGCGGTACCATCTTGCAGGTTCTACTTTCACGTGCTTACGGATCATATTGAAACCCATTTCCTTGGTTTTCAATATATCAAACTTCAATGCCTCGTCGGTGGGAGCGGTATAGAGGCCGTCTGGCCACCAGCCCTGATCCAGAGGGCCATACTGAAACAGGAATTTGTTGTTCAGCGTCATCCGCTGGATACCGTTCTCATCCACCTGAACCCCAATTTTTCGCATAGCCGCATAGCTTTTCACTTCGTCCACCAGCTTCCCGTTGCGGGTAAGAGCCAAAGTCAGGTTGTAAAGATTAGGTGAATCCGGTGACCATAGCTTCATATCGCCAATACTCAGCGTAGCAGGCTGATTAGCGCCTACCTCCTGGTCGGCAACTTTGTTCACGCCGTCCCATATGGTAATTTTCACCTTATCCGTCGCGCCCGCGCCGGATACTTCGGCATTTACAGTAAGTGTTTGTTTGTCAATATCAGCCAATGGGCTAACGCGGGCGATATGGGCAGCAGACACAGTTTCGAGCCAAACCGTCTGCCAGATGCCTGTTACCGGCGTGTACCAGATCCCATGGGGATTCTTGATCTGCTTACCACGCGGCTGGGGCCCGTCACTGCTGGGATCCCACACTTTCACTACGATTTCCTGCTGCTTTTTCTTTACGAGCAGGTCCGTGATGTCAAAAGAAAATGGGTCGTAGCCTCCCTGATGGCTTCCAGCCGGCTTGCCGTTGACAAACACTTCGGCCTTCCAGTCCACAGCACCGAAATGCAGCAGCAAACGCTGGTCTTTCAATTTGGGCGTAAAATCGATCAAGCGCTGGTACCAAAGCACACTGTCTTTGCCCACCGTTTTGCCTACGCCGGACAATGCAGATTCGACTGCGAAAGGAACCAATATTTTGCCATCGAACGCCGAAGGCTTTACATCGCCCGCGCTTTGGGGAACGATGGCATAATTCCAAAGGCCATTGAGGTTCTGCCAGTTGGCCCGAACCATTTGCGGACGTGGGTACTCAGGCAGCGGGGTTTGTGCCAGTACTTTTTCCGCCCATGGCGTTACAATCTTGCCTTGTACATACTTCCATTCAGATTTTTCTTCACCGGTCCGTTGCGCATCGGCAGGGCCATACAGGCTGCCCAGAATTACTCCCAGGCTCAGCACTATTTTCTTCATTAGAGTTTTCGGTTTTGTAAAATAGATTTTGATTGAAACTATCAAAAGTAAAGCCGGAATGGCCTCTACTGTCCTAAAAACGCTATATGTATGACTGAGCTGGCCGTCAGCAGAATAGCGATATTAGGTTTTAGTTGCTAGATTTGACTACATCACTCAAATTACTGCTCATGAAAAGACTTTCGATTACCCTGCTTGCCACCCTGTATTGCGTTTCCTTATCTGCACAGGATTTTTCAGATAAACTTACGCTGGTCATACACGGCGGCGCAGGCACAATCAACCGGGCCAACATGAGTCCCGAACGAGAGAATGCGTACCGCCAGACAATGAATATCGCTTTGGAAAAGGGTTATGAAGTACTGAAAAAGGGTGGAACCAGCGTGCAGGCAGTCGAAGCTGCGATTCACGTGATGGAAGATTCTCCTCTTTTCAACGCGGGCAAAGGTGCGGTTTTTACAAACGAGGGAAAGAATGAATTGGATGCGGCGATCATGGATGGAAGAACACAGAAAGCAGGCGCAGTCGCCGGTGTAACAACCATCAAAAACCCCATTTCCGCAGCTATCGCAGTCATGGACCAGTCGGTACACGTGATGATGGCTGGCAAGGGTGCCGAGCAGTTTGCGCGGGAGAAGGGATTGGAAATAGTGGACCCGTCCTATTTCTATACAGAAGCCCGGTACAAGGCATTGGAACGTGCCAAAGAGCAAGAGAAAACAGAGCTGGATCACAATGGTACAAAGGAGAGCGGAGGCAAGGGCGGTGTGGATCAACGGAAGATAAAAAACGGGCCCAAGACAGGGCACCATTCTGTGGAAGATCTGATTTTTACAGAAGGCAAGAAGTTCGGAACGGTGGGCTGCGTTGCACTGGATAAATATGGTAATCTTGCCGCGGGTACATCTACCGGCGGGATGACTAATAAACGTTACGGCCGCATCGGTGACGCGCCCATTATCGGCGCCGGGACTTACGCCAACAATGCAACCTGCGCCGTATCGGCAACCGGGCACGGGGAATACTTCATCCGCTCAGTGGTGGCGCATGACATTTCCGCCTTGATGGAATACAAAGGGCTGTCACTCGCTGATGCTGCCAACGAAGTAGTGATGAAAAAGTTGGTAGAAAAAGGAGGCGAAGGAGGGGTGATAGCCATTGACCGGAATGGAAATGTGGCGATGCCATTTAATAGTGAAGGCATGTACCGAGGCTATATCAAAGCCGATGGCAAACGTGAAATATTGATTTACAAAGACTAGCAGTTTGTTTGAAAAAGACCATACAAAATCCCGTGCTTCGGGCGTTCTGTACATATAGTTTTGTAACCTTACGGCTTCTATTCCTCTATATGAAATCAGTCTACAGCATTCTCCTATTGCTCCTGCTTACGGCTCCGTTTGCCGAGGCCACGCATCTGAAAGGCGGTGAAATTATAGCAACCCATATTTCCGGGCAAGGTTATAAGATCAGGGTCCGCCTGTATGTCGATCAGGGACTTGGAGGCACGGGCGAGTTTAAGAATACCATTAACGTATGTATGGGTGACGGCAACGTTATCAGTGTGCCACGCGTATCCGTTGGCCCTGCTACCTTGCCCGGAAACGTGGTCGTAACCGAGTATGAGGCGGGCTATACCTATCCGAGTTCAGGAATTTATCAGATTTCCTATGCCGATGACCAGCGTAGTGACAACGTGGTGAACCTGCCGAATGCATCTGGCACGATACAATTCATCTGGACGGTGATCGATACCCAGCAGCAAAATTCTACTCCGGTGATGCCTTACCTGTCATTTGAGGCCGGGGTTCGCCAGGTCTTTTCCATTGATGTCAAGCCCACTGTTACCGATAATGACAGCATTACTGTGAAAGTGGCCAGGTTGAGCAAACCTTCACCTGGAACATGCGGGGTGCGAATGCTGGACCATGGCTATTTGTTTCCGAATGAAATCAGTGCCACCGGTACATTCAAAGTCGATGCGGTACAGAAAAAGCTTGTGTGGACTGCGCCGGAAACGGTCGGCAACTACCTCTATGCAATGACTGTATCGGAATGGCGCAATGGCGTGCGGATATCGGAAAGCTACCGCGAAGGCCTTGTCACGGTAATTGACAAACCAGGTGAAAAAGTAGATGTACCGCCTTACGAGTCGGCGGAATATGGTGGCTTGATCACCTCTACCCCGGCAGTTACGTCTTCTGAAGTCTCGATGGCGATACAGGCATATCCGGTGCCGACAGAAAGCTTTGTTACGGTAAAAGCATATAGCAAACAGCGGGCGATCATCCGGTTGCAGCTGATTGATATGAAAGGCCGTGTTCTGAAAGAGATCGCAAGCAAGACGCCGGAGATTGCATTTCAGGAAGAATTTGACATGCATAACCTCGCCCGCGGTATGTATATCATCCGCGCGAGCAATGCAAAAGATTCGGTGACACAAAAAGTACTGAGATAATAACCTGCCCTGTAATGGTACCGGGCACGAATGTCGTCATATGGATATAGTTGTTTTAGGTGAAATACCATTTCACGTATTACCATAGGTTAATTATTAATAGAAAAGCGGCAGCTCCAATGAGCTGCCGCTTTCTCCGTAGATGGCGGCTAGTGCGGGCTATTCGCTGGCCATATGCACGTTTCGCGGCTCCAATGCTGTGATCTTCTCCTGGAAAAGCCTGCTTTTGAGCAGCATTTCCTTGATCATGTTGGCATGTGAAAAGGTGATCATATGTCCGGCGTTATAAAGGAAAATATACTGCGCCCTCTTGCTCTTAATGTGTTTCTTGGCAAAATCGATGTTGGTAGGGTCAGCGATCCAGTCGTTGCCTCCCTGAATCACAGTGGTAGGCACGTTTAACTTCTCCCAAACGGGCAACATTTTGCGCAGCTCCTCAGCGTGACTGTATTTCTCGGCCGTGGCGGCATTGAATGCCCTGGGTAGAAAAAGCTGCACAAAACTCATCCTTCCCCATTTGGAAAACCAAAAGAACCGCTCGGTTTCCGGATCTATAACCGGCGACACCATGATAAGCTCCTTCACCTGATCGGGCGCCATCGCCGTTAACCTGGCGGCGATAGGTGCACCGTACGACCGGCCCAGCACAATGACCTTCTGGTCACTCTTGTTGAGCGCGAATACGGGAAGAAGCGCGTTGGCCTGAGTCTCAATGGAAGTGACATACCTGCGTTTTTTGAGCCGGGACTTGCCATAACCCACCCTGTCCACTGAAACGATGTGAAAATGCTTTTGCAGGTCTTCGTCGTCCATCAGGTTCATGTATCCCCAAAGCGAGCCGGGGGCGCCATGAATAAGCAGCAGCATCGGCAGCGTATCGGGTCCGATGCTGGCCAACGAGAGTGAAAGTGTGTCGTTCTTGATGAATATTTCCTTCGGCTTGACTTTCTTATCCGCGTAGTGCCTGCGTACTTCCTTGGCCGAAATAATGTAGCGCGAAAAGCAGGAACTCAGCGAAACGGATAACGAAAGGAACAGGACAGCCGAACGAAGTAATTTAAAACTTAACATACGCCTTAATGAATCTTGCCTTATTTCCTAAATTCACAGATAATTTCAATATACGATTTCATCAGGAGAAAAAACTGACAATCGGCCTTTTTTAAAAAGAAAACGATGCGGTTAAAATTTTTCAGTGCATTTCGTTGTTGAACACTCAAAAGCAATGCCAATAATGGTTTAACGGTATAGGTTAACCTCTATTTTAATGACAGCCAACCAGCAAGCACTTTTCTTTGAGCGACTTACGGCTCAGAATGAGAAATACACCTACAAGCTGCCTTCACGGCAAGATGCGGGGAAATTCATCCAGAATCTGATCAACTTTCTGTTCCCGATCAGCAAGGATTGCCCCAGCTGCCCTGCCAAGGACCTGTCTATGAAATATGCTGATTTACGCAACGACCTTCGGTGTATGTTGCAGCCGATGCTGCCTCAGCTTGAACGTACGCCCGAGGAAATACTGGACGAAGTGTTTGCACAAATCCCCGGTATTTATGAAGCGCTTCTGACTGATGCCAAGTCGATTACCGACAACGACCCCGCTTCGGTGAGCATTGAAGAAGTGATTTCCGTATATCCGGGCTTTATGGCCATTGCGACCTACCGTTTTGCTCATTCCTTTGCCAAGAGCGGCATACCGCTGCTCCCACGCATGCTGACAGAATTTGCACATAGCCAGACCGGCATCGACATTCACCCTAACGCTACCATCGGCCATTCGTTTTTCATCGATCACGGCACCGGTGTGGTAATCGGTGAGACAACCCATATAGGTAATAATGTAAAGCTCTACCAGGGTGTAACGCTGGGTGCAACGCACGTTTCCAAGTCGCTTGCATCTCACAAGCGGCATCCAACCATTGAGGACAATGTAGTAGTGTATGCCAATGCGACAATCCTGGGAGGTGAGACCGTAATAGGCCATGACTCAATCATCGGAGGGAATGCCTGGTTAACGAAAAGCGTACCTCCATATTCGCTGGTTTATCACCAAAGCAAAATAGAGATACGCCAGCATTCTTCCCCTTCCATTACATAATGCTCCGGATGAATCGCCGGATACCTTCCATGTAGACAGGCTCAGCCTGAGGGAAGGCATAACGTGGTTGGGTAGTCATGGTAATGCTGATAAACCCGAAGGTCAGGCACCACCATTCATAATAAGTTTTGGTAACCATTTCACCCGACTTGGGACGCAGACCTGCGATCATTTCCCATACAGGGTTGTCTTTGATGCTCATTGCTTGTGAATATGCCTTTTTCGAATCACAATAAGCACCTTCCAGATTGAACATGACCTGAAAAACCTCTGGATTTTCGACAGCGAAATGCCAAATGGTCTGCGCAACCTCCACAAGTTGTTTCTGCGGGTTACTGAAATGCCCTTTTATCTTTACAAACTCTCCTTGCAGATAATCGAAGCCTTCCAGACGAATGGCTTCAAGGAGCTTGTCCTTGCTTTCAAAATATTCGTAGAGAATAGGCGGGCTGTATTCAATTACATCAGCGATTTTGCGAATCGAGACAGCCGTCCAGCCATCCTCGCGGGCTATGTCCTTGGCTGTCTTAACGATGTCTGAGCGTACCTGTATTCTAAGCCGCTCTCTTCGCTCTACTATTCCCATGCTTAAAAATATATTTTAGGATTGATTCAGAAATGATGTGATTCAAATATAACCTTTTACCTCTTACACTTCAAGGCCTAATTTCTTTATATTTTCTACAAATGCCGTCCATTAAATCTGACAGGCGATTCGTAAATTTAATACTGGTAAAATTTTTTTAAGCCGTCGGAAAGCTTATATTTCTGAACGCCGTGAAAGCCCATTTCGCTCAATTTTCTCCACTAACCGGTAGTTCGCTTCCTGTGCGCGCACCTTTCCACGCGACTCATCGGTAATGCGCAAATTATTTTGATAAAGGTCCAGCCTAACCGATTTCTGGTTGTCATTCAGGTAGTTACGTAGCACGGTACGCATCTGGCTTTTCAAGGTCTCATCCAACACCGGAAAGCAAATATCAATCCGTCGGTGCAGGTTGCGGTGCGTCCAGTCGCATGAGGTAAGATAAAGCTCATCATTGCCCCGGTTGCCAAAATGAAATATCCGTGTGTTCTCTATGTACCGGTCCACGTGGCGGCTGACGATAATGTTATCACTGATCGATGGCAGCCCCGAGATTAAACCGCAACTCTCGCTCACGATCACATGAACCGGCACACCTGCCTGACCGGCCTGATAAAGCTTGTCGATCAGAATATGGTCCTGCAACTGGTTGATCTTGATTGTAATGAACGATTTAAGGCCCGCATTGCAGTTGGCAATTTCGCGGTCCATCAAATCCAGCAATCGCTTTTGAAGGTTGAACTGTGTTACCTGTAATGTATTGAAAGGAAGATATTTATACTTCTTGGGCTCATCTTGTGTGGACAGGTAGCCGAAGAGCAATTCCAGCTCGTTGGTCAGCTCCCTGTGCGAGGTAAGCAATGCGTGGTCGACAATCTCGCGGCTGGTCAGCCTGTAAAAGCCGCCCGTGCCCAGGAATGCATAGCGTTCCCAACCCTTTTGCACTTTGCGCTTAACCAACGCCATCTTCGCGTGCACTTTCAGGCCAGGCACACTTAGCAGGATTTTCACCCCCGCGTCGCGCATCTTCTTCGACCATTGCAGGTTTTCCTGGATATCGAGTTTGGTATTCAGCTCTACGTAAGTCGTTACCCGCTTTCCGTTCCTGGAAGCACTGATTAACGAGTTTAAAATAAATGAGTTAGGACTGATCTTATACAAAGAAACGTGGATTTCGCGAACGTGCGGGTCCACCGCAGCCTCGTTGAAGAACCTGACGATCGGCTCGTAGGATTGGTAAGGCAAATGCAGCATCTGATCGCCCTGCTGAATAACTTCAAAAACCGATTTGGTTTGATCAAATTCGGGATTCTGGACCGGCCGCTGGAACGGATAATCGAGGCGGCGGGACACGATAGGAAACCTGGCCAGGTCCTGCATGTACAGATAATCGCCGCGTTCGTGAAAATCGTTCATCGGGACCGATACCTTCCCTACCAGGTATTCGCGAACGTACAGCGGCATCGCCGATTCATAGAAATACTGCGCTGGCTGCACGAAATTCCTCTTTTCAAGCTGCTTCAAAATGCGTTGCGCTACCTGCATCGGATATTCATCCTCGATAGACAATTCGGTTTCACGTTCAACGCGTAAGGCATAACTTTCCAAAATATTATAGCCTGGAAACAGGACAGGCAGGTTTTCGCGAATCACATCTTCCAGGAACGCAACATGGCGCTTTCCCTCCCATTCAGGCAATTCCAGAAAACGGCCGTAAGGCTCAGAAGGCACGTTTACCGTCGCATACCAATCCTCTTCCTGCGCATCCTCCTTATGCTGCATACGCACAATAAGGTAAAGTTGCTTGGACTCGAATGCCGGTGTTTTCAGCATGCGGCGACTATCCAGGAATACCGGCTGCAGATACCGGAACAATTTGTCCAGAAAAAAACGGCGGGCAAAAGCAGCATGTTCGGCTACGAACGACTCCCGATAGTACAAATGCAGCCCCTGATCCAGCAATGCAGGCAGTATACGGGATAACAGGATGTCATTGAATTCGCGGAGCTGATTCTCCACCGTTTCATAAACATGTTCCAGCAATGACTCCGGGAAAATATTCAGCTTGGAACGAATGTCATTGCTCACCTCCCCCATCGCGAGCAAGTTCGGGATCCTTACCCGATAGAACTCCTTGGTCTGATAGGCGTAGATACCCAAAAACCTCAAACGCTCCCTTACCGGTACCGTTTCGTCGTTTGCTTCCAGCAGCAACCTGTAATTATTCGAAAGCCAGCTAAGATTGGTATCAAAGTAAGGGTAGGCAACGTCGATCATTGAGTGTGTTGTAAAAGATTCAAATTTTGGTACAATATAAATACATTTGGCCGGTAAGAATATAACTTTGCGGTACAAAAAGCAACGCTGTCAGGTAAGTTTCCGGAGCTATATCTTCTTTTAAATTATCATTATATCACTATGCGTTGTCAATTATTGGGCCGCTCAGGTTTGCGGGTCTCCGAAGTTTGCCTTGGGGCGATGACATTCGGAAAAGAATGGGGTTGGGGAGCGGATAAGCATGAGAGCTTTAAGATTTTCGAGGCCTTCGCCCAGGCAGGCGGCAACTTTATCGACACGGCCAACCGGTACACGGAAGGCACCTCGGAAAAGTACGTGGGCGAGTTTATCGAAACCGACCGAGACCACTGGGTACTTGCCACAAAATTTACACTCAAAGACCGTAATGACGACCTGAACTTTGCAGGCAACCATCGCAAAAACATGATGCGTTCAGTAACATCGAGCCTCAAACGCCTCAATACCGAATACATTGACCTGCTTTGGGTACACATGTGGGATAACACCACGCCCGCCGAGGAGGTAATGCGTGGTCTGGACGACCTGGTTTCCCGTGGCCTGGTGCATTACATCGGCATTTCCGATACACCGGCGTGGATAGTTTCACAAGCTAATACTATCGCTGACTTCCGAGGCTGGAACGCATTTGCTGCCATTCAGTTTGAGTATTCGCTCCTGCAACGTACGCCTGAGCGCGACTTACTACCAATGGCTAAGGCGCTTGACCTGGCAGTTACACCCTGGGGTGCTATTGGAGGTGGTGCACTGACGGGCAAATACCTCCGCGGTGAGACCGGGCGCGTACCTGACCACAGCACCCGCAGAAGCGATCACAGCAGCCTCATTGCCCAAACCGTGGTGGATGTGGCCACAGAGCTGGGCGTGACTCCGGCCCAGGTTGCCATTAACTGGACCCGTCACCGCGATCAGGTGATGATCCCGATTGTTGGGGCATCGAAAGAGAGCCAGCTACTGGACTCGCTGGGCTGCCTTGACTTCCGCCTGCCGGAAGACGCGCTGCGAAAACTGGATGAGGTAAGTAAGATCGAGCTTGGATTCCCGCACGAATTCCTGAAATCCGATGGTGTGAAGGAAGAGGCCTTTGGAGGGCTATTTGAGAGTCTGGATAATCATCGGGGGTAAAATGCCATAAGCAATAAGCCGTAGGCTGTAAGCTATAGCAAAGAATGCACGGCTCACAGCCCACGGCTTACTGCTTATAGCTTAAAGCCTACTGCTTACAGCTTTTTCCCCCACCGCTCTGGTGCTTCTCGCCATTGAGCGAGGCTTTCCTGCTGCGAAGCGTCGATGTAGTTATGCTCCAACGCTACCTCTATCAAAGCATTATAGTTGCTGATCGTATGAAGCTCTACTTGCTTTTCTGTGAAATTATCGGCGGCAACCTGAAAGCCGTAGGTGAAGATCGCTACCATCCCGACTACTTCTATGCCAGCTTCGCGGAGGGCGTCAACTGTTTTCAGGGAGCTTCCTCCGGTCGAGATCAGGTCTTCTAC
Organism: Dyadobacter sp. 50-39; assembly: GCA_001898145.1. Lineage (GTDB taxonomy): Bacteria > Bacteroidota > Bacteroidia > Cytophagales > Spirosomataceae > Dyadobacter. The sequence goes on along the minus strand of MKSR01000047.1, from coordinate 294,057 downwards.
GATCACAACCGACTGGCCCTTTTCAAGCCTGCCCTCGATCTGATTGCCCATTCCATGCTTTTTAGGTTCGGGGCGAACGTAGGCAAATGGCAATTCGAGCAGATCGGCTACCAATGCCCCCTGCGCGATACCCCCGGTGGCAACACCCACCACCGCCTGGGCATTCGGATACTTTGAACGAATCAGCTCGGCCAGGGCCTTTTTGATAAAGGTCCGGGTATCGGGGTAAGACAGTGCCACCCGGTTATCACAATATATAGGGGAATACCAGCCCGAGCTCCATTGGAAGGGTTTTTCGGGACTGAGCTTGATAGCCTGCGCTTCCAGAAGCAGCTCGGCGATTCGTTTGGTAATATCCAGGTCGTTCGACATTATTAATCTTCGGATTCTTGCTGTTTGTTATGGTTGGTTACTAAAAGCTTATCGATTCGGCTGCGGTCCATATCAATGACCTCGAAGTCGAACTGCCGCCAGGTGAACTTTTCACCGGTTTGTGGAATATTTTCAAGCACGTGGAGCACAAAGCCACCGAGCGTATTAAAGCCTACCAGTTCGCGACGCTCGCTTTCCTGGATATTGATATTAAAATACTGAACAAAGTCGTCGAACGGCAACTGCGCATCTATCAGGTAGCTTCCGTCCTCGCGCCTTACAATTTCGGATGCCTCTTCAATGTCTTCGGAAATATCGCCTACCAGCGCATCCATGATGTCATGCATCGTGACCACACCTAGCGTCCCCCCGTATTCATCGACAATAATGCCATAGTACACTCGCTGCTCCTTGAATTTTTCAAGCGCCTGATAGGCCCGGTTGCTTTCGGGAAGGTAGACAGGGTCACGCATGATTGTATGCAGATGCGTCATCTGCACTTCCAGATCGGTCGCAATCAGGTCTTTTACATACACCAACCCTACCACGTCGTCAACATTACCGCGGCAGACCGGGTAGATCGAATGCCGCGAATCCAGGATTTTCGCTTTATTTTCCTCTACGGTATCTTCAAGGTCGAGCCAAACAATCTCTTGCCTGTTGGTCATCAGAGAGGTTACTTTCCGGTCGCCGAGTTGAAACACGTTATGCACGATCTCCTGCTCTATTTCCTCGAAAACCCCTCCTGAGGTGCCCTCCTGAATCAGGCTTTTGATCTCCTCTTCGGTAACTGCATTTTCGCTTTGCTTAATATTTAGAACCTTGATAATTAAATCGCTAGAAAAACCCAATAGCGCAATAAAAGGCGCTGTTACCTTCGAAAGCAGGTTCATCGGTGTGGCCATTACCTTTGAAATGGCTTCCGGATTCGACATACCAATGCGCTTAGGCACCAGCTCTCCGAGCACCAACGACAAATAGGTGATCACGACCAGCACAGTACCCACCGCCAGCGAATGTGCATACGGTACCAGCTCGGGAACACGGGAAATTATTTTCTCAAAATCGGCCGTAATATTGTCGCCGCTGTACATACCGGTCAGCAAACCGATCAATGTAATACCGATTTGAACGGTGGAAAGGAATTTGGTAGGAGAATTCGCGAGGGTTAGTGCTGCTTTCGCGCTAGAATCGCCATTCTTGGCTGCGGCTTCCAGACGCGATTTTCGGGAGGAAACCAGTGCTATCTCAGACATGGAAAAAAGACCATTGAGCAGCACCAGAAGTAGAATTATGAGGAGTTCCAAGAACTGTTTAGTTGTTACAAATACAAATTTATCAATAATAATCTCTGCCTAAACTAAACTCTTTACTTAATTTTGCGATCCATTCACGTACCCATTCCAAAATGACCATTTTTTTCGACGACCGTCCAGTCAGAATTGTACGGACCAACCAGTTGTCTGCCGCAGAAACTTCACGATTTGAACATATTGTTGATCTTCGGCTCGAAAAGTTGCAGAGAAGCATGCTGACAGGCCACGTGCTGTTCCTGAATTCGACAACCACCAGTGCCATTCAGGTGATCCAGATGCTCGAAAAGGAGTTTCCGAAAGAAATGCTTTCTATTACGATGGCTACCCGCGAAAAATCGGAGGTAGAGGACAAAATCAAGGGACAATACAAGGTCATCAAAGCCGCGGGTGGCGTGGTGGTGAAGGATGGTAAATGGTTGTTCATGTACCGGCGCAAAATGTGGGATTTGCCAAAGGGCAAGCTTGACAAAGGCGAGAATTCAAAAGTGGCCGCTACCCGTGAGATTGAAGAAGAAACGGGCGTCAAAGCGTTGATCAGGGATAAAATCTGCACTACCTGGCACACTTACACGCTTAACAACAGCCGCATTCTTAAGCGGACCAAATGGTACCTTTTTGATTGTGTCGACGACACTAAAATGAGCCCTCAGGCCGAGGAGCAGATCGAAAAACTGGATTGGTACGAACCGGCCGACGTCAAACCACTGCTCATCAAGTCATACAGCTCGATCCGCTATGTGATCGATAGCCTCAACAAAATTCACAATCTGAAAGAATCCTGAGCAGAAGACCTGAACTGGTCAAATGTTCTGACCGGCCTTTTTCAATTCGGATAACGAATAAGGAAGGAAATTGTCCACGGCCTGTCCATAACGGTGCAGGTCGCGGATGATGCTTGAACTAATCGGTGCCAGAGCCGGCGATGTGATCAAAAATACCGTTTCTATTTCTTCGTATAAATACCTGTTCACTTGTGAAATGCCGTTTTCGTACTCGAAGTCGGTAGTATTGCGAAGGCCTCTCAGCAAAAACCTGGCGCCCAGTTCCCTGGCGGTGTGGGCTGTCAAATCGTCGTAAGTGACCACCCGCACATTCTGCTCTGATGAAAAGGTCTTCTCAATCATTTCCTGCATCACTTCCAGGGGAAAATAGCGCTTTTTGGTGGCGTTGTTACCGATCCCGATCACCACCTGGTCAAATAGCCTGAGTCCACGCAAGACGATATCTTCATGACCTTTCGTAAATGGATCGAAAGAACCTGGAAATAATGCGATTCTGGTCATAGGAGGACGTATTTAAGAGGATATGAGATAGGTATTGAACAATCCGAAATACCGGTGTCCGGGCACTTCAGCGCATTGCGGGCTGTATTTAAGTGTAGTAGGCCGGCTACCCATATGCAGGTTCGGGAAAAACCGCGAAAGCTCCCGGTAGGCGTCTGATGCCGGCGTAATCTCACCGTAGCACAACACTTTAATCTCCTCCGGCAGAATATTCAGCTGGCCCAAAGTAAACAGGATAATATAGGCCAGCTCCTGGACCTGGGCATATTTGAAGCGATTGCAAAGCAACAACTGCTGGCTCTCGCTAACTACGAGGGTAAAATGATCTTTCTCAAAATACAAAGACATCATGCGTATCTCCTGGTGTTCTACGTGGTTGACCAGCGAACCGATCGCCAGAGCGCTGGTAAGATGGTAGAACGTTACGGTCGACGAGCTAAAATGGTTGACCACCCAGTCATACCAAAGCTCCTGTACACAAAATACATTCTGTGCGTGCACCAGGGGCAGATCATGCCAGAGCACCTTCTCGTGCTTTGAAACCGGATTGCCCAACGCAAAACAAAGATATTCATATGCAGATTCCGCGTTGAAAAGCACATTAGGCACCATTGTAAAGGCGTGTGAATTCACTGTCACGCGGACGTGGTTCCAGTTATTGGTTGACCAGGACAAATGGCCGCTGAAAATCCGCTTAAGTCTTTCAAATATTTCAGTGGGTGTGAGCGCATTCTCAAAGAAGTAGTCTTCCAACCAAATGCATTCCATATTTTCGTCCCTGATAATACAAAACCGGATGCGCCGCTCGTCCAGCTCAATACAAAGCGTACAAAGCGGAATGCTCCCCGCATCGAAAGAATTGTCTCCCACCAACAGCGTCGGAATTACTTCTATTAACTGGTTTTCAGAATTTGCCACGTCTTGCGGGGTCGTATTTATTTAATGATGCCGATCGGCGGTAATATACTTGTTCAATTTGAAAATTCCTGCCAGCGAACCAGAGATATTCAAAATCCTGTGCCGCTGCGCCGGCTGGAATGCCTCGATTTCTTTCCAGCTCATAAATCGCACATCACGGATAGTTTGCCGGTCCGCGCTCAGCTCAGGATCATAGCCGGTGGCGACCGTACCCGAAAAGCACTTAATTTCAAAAAACAGCTCGACGGCATGCAGCGGCGGGCTAATGTGCTCATTAATGAAAAGGAGCTCCCCTACTTCCACTTGTAAACCTGTTTCTTCGCGGAATTCACGGACCAGTCCCTGCCCGGCAGTTTCACCCGGTTGCACACCGCCTCCCGGTGGTGACCAGAATATTCCGTCCCGACCGTAAAGTGCATGGTTGACAAGCAGGATTTTGCGCTCATGAATGCAGATCCCGCACACACGCACGCGCACCTTGCCGCCATACAAATTTGCTATGTCTGCATTTAACGTTTGCAAAGCCTGTTTTTTGAACCCGCAAAGATAACCATCCGTGCATAATTGGCAAGACATAATTATCCAAGCCAGTGTCCCGGGTGCGGTGCACAGGCCGAATTACCCTTCGCAGGAAAATGAAGCAGGACTCAGGAGTAAGGACTTCCGGAAATATAGCTTTCGAGCGTATTGATGTGTTCTTTTTGCTCGTGAATGATCGCAGAAACGATGTCATTGATAGAAATTATACCCACCAGCTGGCCGTCCCGGTTCACGGGTAGATGTCGGATATGCTTGTCTGACATGATCTGCATACACTCCTCTATTTTCTCGTCTGTTTCTACGGTGATCACCTTGGCGGTCATCACCTCGCGGATCAGCGTATCCTTAGAGGCACGCCCCTGCAATATCACCTTCCGGGCATAGTCACGCTCGGAGAAGATACCGATCAGCTCATTGTCTTCAAGTACCAAAACTGCCCCAATGTTCTTCTCGGCCATGAGTTCCAGAGCCTCAAACACTGTGTTGTCCTGCGTAACCGACCAAATCGCATTGACAGGCTTGTTGCCCATTACATGTTGTACCAGCATAGATGTTTAGGTTTGGGGATTTTCAGATAAGGGAGTCTAATATATGGATTTAGCCTATTAAAGTCCAATAAAATCTGTGTATTATTTTGTAATAAAATCTGGTTTTTGATAATCAAAATCCTAGCATTAGATTCGTTGCATGGACACCGGCAAACTTTTACCTTCCCAGTTACTGCGCAAACAATTCCCATTCAGGCCCACCGAAGGGCAGCTCCGTTTCTTTGAGCAGACCAACGATTTTCTGATTGAGGAAAAGGGGTTAGAGCGCTACCGGGATTGCTTCTTGCTGAAAGGATACGCCGGAACCGGTAAGACAACGATCATCAGCACGCTCATCAAAGTGCTCAAAAACTTTGGTTACAAATCGGTGCTGCTGGCCCCTACCGGTCGGGCCGCAAAGGTCATGTCTGGCTATTCAGAAAAGATCGCTCTCACAATACATAAGAAAATTTACAAACAAACCGCCGATGCGTTTTCAGGCACACTGACTTTCCAGCGGCAGAAAAACTATCACGACAATACGCTGTTCATCGTCGATGAGGCTTCTATGATCACCGACGACGCTGATTTTGGAAGTCGTAGCCTGCTGGCCGATCTGGTGGAATTCGTATTTGAAAACCCGGGCAACAAACTGATGCTGGTGGGTGATACCGCCCAGCTGCCACCTGTGGGAAAGGAACTTAGCCCTGCATTGGACGGCGAGTATATGGAAAGAACATTCTACATGTCTGTTTTTCAAGAGGAGTTAAAAGAAGTAATGCGGCAAGACGAACAATCCGGCATTCTCTTCAATGCTACCCAGCTGCGTAACCAGCTCGGCGCTGAGGCGGCCAACATTCATATAACTACTCGGGCATTCCGTGACGTTTTCAAAATGACGGGCGAAAAGCTGGAAGAAGGACTGCGGTATGCCTATGATAAGTATGGTACTGAAAACTCGATTATCCTCACGCGCTCGAATAAGTCGGCCGTTCAATACAATGAATACATTCGGCGCGTGATCAACTTCTCCGAAGACGAGCTCGATGCCGGTGACCGGCTGATGGTTGTCAGAAACAACTATAATATATTGGACGAAGACTCTCCAGCCGGCTTTATTGCCAACGGTGATTTTGTAGAATTGCTCAAAATTCGCAAAACCCAGGAAATGCACGGTTTCCGCTTTGCAGACGTAACATTGCGTTTGACGGATTATGAAAAACAACCCGAGTTCGACGCAAAAATTTTCCTGGACACATTGCATTCACCTTCGGCTTCAATGTCCGCGGAAGATAACAAAAAGCTCTATGAGAGCGTCCAGCAGGATTATTTCTATATCAAATCCAAAAAAGACCGGGTAGAAGCATTACGAAAAGACCCCTACCTAAATGCGCTGCAGGTAAAGTTCGCTTACGCGCTCACCTGCCACAAGGCACAGGGAGGCCAGTGGAGCGCAGTATTCATCGACCAGGGCTATCTACCCGAAGAACAGATCAACACCGAATTTATCCGGTGGCTTTACACGGCTATTACCCGCGCCACCGACGAGGTATTCCTGATGAACTTTCACCAGCAGTTTTTTAAGTAACCTATGCTGTCGCTGGGACAGAAGCGCGTTGCAACCTGTCGTTAATCGCCAAACCTAATCCCTGGGAAGGCACCAGTTCGGCTTTTATTTCAAGAACAGGCAATGTATCCAGTTCCCGAAGATAGGCAAACAAGTTATGCGCTGCTTCTTTCAGATCTCGGTTGGGGCTGAGCAGGCGCTGGTATTTCCGGTCTGCCCCTTCCAGGTACCGGTCAAACATCAAATACCCTGTTTCTGCGCTCCCCGGCACAATATCGTCCCTTCTGTATAAATGCAGCGGCTTTCGCGGCGCATAGTGGCTTTTGAGCATTCCGGGTGCCTTTGGATCCGAGGTAGAATGCGGCATGAGCACCACCGGCCCGATCAACGATTCGATCTCGTTAATATCCAACCCGCCCAGGCGGTATACGATCGTTTCGTCATTTTCGAAACCCAGTATCGTCGATTCGATGCCCACCTCGCACTCTCCGCCATCGAGAATGTAGGGAATGCGCTCACCAAGTTGCTGGTCGACATGTTCAGGTTTGGTAGGGCTAATGTAGCCGAAAGGATTTGCACTCGGTGCTGCCAGAGGAAAGCTCAGCTGGCTCAGCAGTTGCAGAGTCAGGGCGTGGTTGGGTATCCGCACGGCAACCGTATCAAGCCCGGAAGTGACCAGGTCCGGCACGATTTGCCTTTTTGGAAGCAGTAGCGTAAGCGGGCCGGGCCAGAAACGACTGGCCAGAACCCGCGCTTTGTCGGGTATGTCAGCTACGTAAATAGCCGCTTTGTCAATCGAGTCAGTATGAATAATGAGCGGATCAAATGCCGGCCGGTTCTTTGCTTCGAAAATAGAAAGTACCGCCTTTTCGTTCAATGCATTGCCGGCGAGGCCGTAAACGGTTTCGGTAGGAATGGCCACCAATTCGCCTTTTATCAGAAATTCTTTTGCGACACTCAGGTCGCTACCGGTAACTGCCAAAATGTAATTCTGTTTTAAAATACAAAAATACGGCAGCGCAGAAGAAATCCGAGCAATCGCATTTAGATTGTTTTTAAATAACTCTGAATGTGTACGGCCCTACACCGCGTTTACCTGATACGTGTTTATATTTATTGGTTAAATAGTACTATCTAAACAACCCTTTACTATGTTTCAAATCAAAGAACAGCCTACCGTGTTCGATGTCGCTATTATCGGCTCGGGTGCGGGAGGTGGAATGGCAGCTTATCAACTTGCCAAAGCAGGTGCCAAAGTGGCTCTTTTGGAGGCAGGTGGATATTTCGACCCTGCCGATCCGAAGTACATTACCCAGCTGAAATGGCCCTACGAATCGCCACGCCGTGGTGCTGGTAACCACCGGCCTTTCGGTGATTTCGATGCCGCGTGGGGGGGTTGGGAAATCGAGGGAGAGCCCTATACACGCAAGAACGGAACGCAATTCGACTGGTTCAGGTCGCGCATGCTCGGTGGCAGAACCAATCACTGGGGACGTATCTCGCTGCGTTTTGGACCCAAAGATTTTAAAAGGAAGAGCATCGACGGACTTGGTGACGACTGGCCAATCAGCTACGACGATGTAAAACCGTACTACGACCAAGTAGATAAGTTGATCGGTGTGTTCGGAACGGTAGAAGGCATTGACAATGAGCCCGATGGTATCTTTTTACCTCCGCCTAAGCCTCGTTTGCACGAGCTATTTCTGAAACAAGCCGGCAAAAAGGCGAATATTCCGGTAATCCCCTCACGGCTTTCAATCCTGACCAAGCCCATCAACGATCAGCGTGGTGTGTGCTTCTATTGCAGCCAGTGCTCGCGCGCCTGCCAGGCCTATGCGGACTTCTCTTCATCGTCAGTGTTGTGTATACCTGCAATCAAGACCGGTAACGTAACCCTTATCAATAACGCGATGTGCCGTGAGGTGCTGACAGATCCGTCGACAGGACTTGCCACGGGCGTTTCGTACATTGACCGTGAAAAACTGACTGAACACACTGTCAAAGCGAAAGTGGTAGTACTCGCAGCGAGCGCAGCCGAATCGTCACGTTTGCTTCTAAATTCGAAGTCAGCCCGTCACCAAAATGGTCTGGCCAATTCAAGCGGCGTGGTAGGTCGTTATCTGCATGACTCAACGGGAGCTTCCCGCGGCGCATTTCTGCCTCACCTGATGGATCGCAAGCGCTATAATGAAGACGGTGTCGGCGGTATGCACGTGTATACGCCGTGGTGGCTGGATAACAAAAAACTGGATTTCCCGCGGGGTTATCACATTGAATACGGTGGCGGTATGGGTATGCCCAGCTACGGTTTCGGCTCCGGAATTGAAAACCTGAATGGGAAATACCCTACCAAAGACGGAGTGACCAAAGCAGCGGGCGGCTATGGTGCTTCGCTCAAAGAAGATTACCGTCGTTTCTATGGGGCCAACATCGGTATGGCCGGTCGTGGTGAGGCAGTGCCCGATTTCAATAACTATTGCGAAATCGATCCGACTGTCGTTGACAAATTCGGTATTCCGGTATTGCGCTTCCACTATAAATGGTCTGATTATGAGATCAAGCAAGCCAAACATATGCACGATACATTCGAAGAGATGATTCATGCATTAGGCGGCGTTGCAAACGGTACCAAGCCGGGTGCGGACACCAACTACGGTTTGGCGGCTCCTGGCCGTATCATCCACGAGGTTGGGACCGTGCGCATGGGCGATGATCCGAAAACATCTGCGTTGAACAAATTCTCGCAGGCGCACGATGCAAAGAACGTCTTTGTCGTAGACGGTGGTTCGTTTGTCTCACAAGCTGACAAAAACCCGACCTGGACCATCCTGGCGCTATCGATGCGTGCTTCGGAATACATCATCAATCAGGTAAAACAGAAAAATATCTAACATTTGAACCCTGTTCAAATTACAAGCATATGAAACGCAGAGATTCATTAAAGTCATTGACCCTAAGCTCGCTGGGTATTGCCGCGTTGAGCCCTCAGGTGGCACTTGCCGAGCAGAGGGAGCTGGAAATGCAGAACCCGCCGGAGACACCGCTTAAAATTCCAGGCGGCAGAACAAAAGAAGAAGCAATACGCGACGCAAAACTGGCCAAAGAGAAATTCCTGACAGTAGCAGAGTTGGCCACCATCAGGGTTTTGGTAGACATTATCATTCCGGCCGACGCAACCTCCGCCAGCGCATCACAGGCAGGCGTGGTCGAGTTTATTGATTTCATTGTAAAGGACATGCCCCAGCATCAAACACCGCTACGCGGCGGATTACGGTGGCTTGAAAGGGAGTCGCTTAACCGTTTCGGCAAAGGGTTTACATTGGCGAGCAAAGCGCAGCAGATCCAGATTGTTGATGATATCGCCTATCCTGAAAAAGCGAAACCGATTTATAGCCAGGGTGTTGCATTCTTTAATCTGATGCGCAACCTGACTGCCTCCGGGTTTTACACTTCCAAAATCGGCATTGCCGACCTTGGATACAAAGGAAATACTCCTAACGTCTGGGAAGGGGTACCGGCAGATGTTTTGAAACAATACGGTTTGAGCTACGATTAAGCTCCCGATTCAAAATATGAAGAATAACCCGTGCGTCATTGAATAGCAATGACGCACTTTTTTTAACTTTGAGGCAAACTCAAGATCATACAAATGCAGCTGTCTGACAATGTAAAAGATTCATATTCAAGTCAATATGATCAAAATTCGGTAAACTGGCGCAATACGGGAGCGCGCTACAAGGCGCTCAACATTACCAGGCTTGCAAAATCGGTTCAGTTCAGCAGTGTTCTGGAAGTAGGCGCCGGGGAAGGAAGCGTGTTGAACTGGCTGTCCAAAATGGATTTTTGCAAAAACCTGAATTGCATTGAGATTTCCGAAAGCGGGTTGGAAATGATCAAATCTAAAAATATTCCCAACCTGAACGACATTCTACTCTTCGACGGCTACCAAATCCCTTATCCGGATAATCATTTTGACCTGGTTATTTGCTCGCATGTACTGGAACATGTTGAACACGAGCGGATACTGCTCAGGGAAATCAAGCGGGTATCGAAATATCAGATTTTTGAAGTGCCTATTGATTTTTCATTCTATGTCGATAAGAAACTGGCACATTTTCTGTCGTACGGACACATTAACATTTATACCCCGTCATTATTCCGCTTTTTGTTAAAGTCCGAGAACTTCAAAGTATTGGACGACATCAATTACTTTTATCATGACGACGTTTTAAAGCTCTTGTACGGAAAAAATAAATCTGCTTACTACATCACAAAGTTCAAGTTCGCCTTGCTGAACATGATACCCTATTTAAAGGGCATCAAACCAAGTTCTTACGCGGTATTGACGGAGAAATCAGAGAAGCAACTCTCTATTTTTTAAAACCAATTTCTGCTGCAAAACAAAGGTCCGGTTTCGATGAAACCGGACCTTTTGCTATAAATAGGATGCCATTCACGGCATTCAAAAATCAATACAACTTCTGACGCTGCTGTTTCACGGTCTCGTCGGTCAAAAACTCATCATAGGTCATGAGTTTGTCGAGAATGCCTTTCGGTCCGATTTCAATGATCCGGTTCGCTACGGTTTCAACGAACTGGTGGTCATGGGAGTAGAACAACAGACAGCCTGTGAAGTCGATCAGACCGTTGTTTAGTGCCGTGATCGATTCGAGGTCGAGGTGGTTGGTAGGATCGTCGAGTACCAATGCATTGGCGCCCGAGAGCATCGTGCGTGACAGCATACAGCGCACTTTTTCACCTCCTGATAGCACTTTGGCCTTTTTCAATGACTCCTCACCGGAGAAGAGCATCCGGCCCAGAAAACCACGGATAAAGCTCTCGTCTTTCTCCTCGGAATACTGCCGAAGCCAATCTACCAGGTTCAGGTCCACATCGAAGAACTGCCCTGGATCTTTTGGAAAGTAGGATTTGGTGATCGTAACGCCCCAGGTAAATTCGCCTTTATCCGCTTTGTCAACCTCACTGATTATATCAAACAATGAACTGATAGCCATTACATTACGGCTCACGAATGCAATTTTATCACCTTTATTGACCGTAAAGTTGATGTTGTCGAACAGCTTCGTTCCATCCTCTGCGGTTTTGGAAAGGCCTTCTACCCGCAAAAGCTGGTCGCCTACTTCCCGCTCGGATTTAAATGCGATGTATGGATATTTGCGGGAAGATGGCTTGATATCGTCCACTGTCAGTTTTTCAAGTAGTTTGGCGCGAGACGTTGCCTGCTTAGACTTGGAAGCATTCGCACTGAAACGACGGATAAAATCTTCCAGCTCCTTCCGTTTCTCGTCAGCCTTCTTGTTGGCATCCTGGCGCTGTTTCAACGCCAGCTGGCTGGATTGATACCAGAATGAATAGTTACCCGAGAAGAGTTGCACTTTGCTGAAATCGATGTCGACCACGTGCGTACACACCTCATCAAGGAAGTGACGGTCGTGAGAAACTACGATTACCGTGTTTTTGAAATCAGCCAGGAAGTTTTCAAGCCACAATACCGTTTCAACGTCAAGGTTGTTGGTAGGCTCATCCAGCAACAGTACATCCGGGTTACCGAAAAGTGCCTGTGCAAGCAGGACGCGTACTTTGTCGTTCGCATTCAGGTCGCCCATCATCGAATGATGCAGGTCTTCGCCCAAACCAAGTCCGCTTAGCAGCTGCGCTGCCTCTGTTTCTGCTTCCCAGCCATTCAAATCGGCAAACTCAGCTTCCAAATCAGCCGCCTTTTCCCCGTCTTCGTCTGTAAAATCCTCTTTTGCATAAATGGCTTCACGCTCCTTCATTACTTTATAAAGGCGTTCGTGGCCGAGGATCACCGTGTCCATTACGGTATAGGCGTCGAACTCGAACTGGTCCTGTTTCAGGAACGTCATCCGCTCGCCGGGGTTCATGCTTACATTACCGGTCTGCGGCTCGATTTCACCTGAAAGAATCTTCAAAAATGTGGATTTCCCGGCTCCGTTAGCGCCGATCACGCCATAGCAGTTTCCAGGAACAAACTTTATATTTACTTCGTCGAACAATACCCTTTTACCGTATCGCAGCGATACGTTCTGAACCGTAATCATCTGTAAATTGATTATTTATGAATGAGACCGCAAAATTACAAAAATCGGTCTGATTTAGCATCCTTACGTAAACTAAATGCAAACAAAACAGGCCGGTTGTTACCGGCCTGCCTATTGAAATCCAAGGATTTTTCGCTGATCAAGGGATCACACGCAATGTGTGTGCGCCTTTGGCTACGCTCACCTTCGCTCCTTGCTTTTTCAGCGCAGGGGTATCCCCTTTGGTTACCGACCAGAATTCGACGCCGCCATTGCCGCTACCGTATTCAAGATATTCGAAAACAGAAACAGCCAGGTTAGAACCGTCCTTATCGAAAGCCACGCTTTGAGGGTAGATACCCTCAAACGGATAATCGGCTACTTTGGTCAATGCTCCGGTAGCTGCAACTTTATATAATGTAAGTGATGCGCCTGTTCCGGCACCTTGTTCCGCCCATGGCGAACCGCTTTTGCCTGCATTGGCAGTTACCAGTAATGCGCCGTCCGGGCTCAATGCGAACGAACCGGTGTTCAGGCCAACCGGCGCCTGGCCGGCCACTTTATGCTCAACGGCCCCGTCCATGGAGAAATCTACCACAAATACTTCACCCTCTCCTGCTCCCTTACCCTGCGGACCTTTTGCGTCAAGAACGAGATAATGCTTTCCATCGGCCGTAAATCTTCCAAAAGTAGGATCAACCCCTACCTTCACAGGCTTACCCACCATCTCCACATTTTTCAGTTTTCCAGCTTCGCGGATCACTTTATACAGGCCTACTTCATTCGAATTATCCAGGGAGAACGCAATGAAATCACCTGACGGATGCCAGGAAATGTCTACAATGCGGTTAGTACTGTCTAATGCAGATGGCAGATTCAGAAAACGCGCCGGCTTACCGTCTGGTCCGGCTTCGATGAAAACGAGTTCTTTGCCGGTATCATTGGTTGCGAGAATGAGCTCATTTTTGTTGACGTCAATCGAAGTTGGCTTTTTGCCTACCGGAAAGCCAAATTTAGCTTTCGGTGCAGCAAGGTTGCTGATATCGACTACGAAAAGCTTCTCGCCGGCAGGGAAATCTTTTGAAAGGTCTTTATATTCCCCCACCCCATCTTCCGGCCTTACGCGGCTTTCCAGCACGAACGCGAGGGTTCCCGTGGGTGACACCGCCAGCGTTTTGGAATACCCAAGCGCCGAGTTGGACACCAGTGCGCTACCCAGGCCTTTGCTTCCCCTTTCTATTGGAAATTTAATCGTTGTAAGTTGGTCTTTTGACGTGTTGTCCCTTAATAGCTTTCCATCCACCAATGCAGAAGCTGCTAAATCAGCATCAGACACTACGACCAGACCACGGGCATTGAAAGAGATGGGCGATTGGGCCATCGCCGGGACGCTTCCCAACGCAGCCAAACCAGCAAATAGTGCAACTTTTTTCATAGAAAGAATTTAAGTTTTAGGTGGTTTGAACATTTGAGCTTACATCAAAAAGAACCTTGCAAGGGCGTTTATACCTGTGCAAGGTTCTTTCAGAACGCGCAATATACAATAAAAAGAAAAACCCCGGCAAGCATTTGCCGGGGTTTCAGTCACACGAAGTGAAATTACGCTGCAACAGAAAGTCCGTTGACGAACCTCGCCAATTTTGACTTCTGGTTTGAAGCTTTCTTCTTGTGGATGATATTTTTCTTTGCCAAACGATCCAACATTGAAGATACGGTTTTGTAAACTTCAACAGCTACTGCCTTATCAGTCGTTTCACGCAATTTCTTGATGTATGAACGGGTAGTCTTGTGCTGGTAACGATTACGCAAACGCTTGGTTTCGTTCGCGCGAATTCTTTTTAAAGCTGATTTATGATTTGCCATTTGTAATGAATATTTTTCTATTTCTCATTTCGGTCTGCAAAAATAGAAATTGCTTCCGAAAACGCCAAATTTCCTTTCAAAATATATTTCAATTAAAATAAACCTACTTCGGCATGCGCTGAACGTCAGAAGCCAGGTACTCTTCAATACGCGATTCGAGCTCGTTGTAGGGAATATTACTGTGCAGTTCGCCTTCGACGGCCAGCGAGATTTTGCCCGTCTGCTCCGAGATCACGATCACGATCGCATCAGTAGCCTCGCTCATACCCATCGCAGCCCGATGCCGGAAGCCCAGTGACGAAGGTACATCCACGCCATCGGCGACTGGCAATACGCAGCGCGCCGCTTTTAACACACCGTCCACGATAATCACCGCTCCATCATGCAGCTCACTGTACTGATTGAAAAGCGATACAAGCAGTGGCTTTGAAACCCTCGCATCCAGCATTTCCCCGGTTTCCACATATTTACCAAGGTCGTCACGCTTGTTGAGCACAATCAATGCGCCTGTAAAGTTTGCCGCAATCGACTTGCTCGCATCGATCACCTCTTTCAGGTTTTTCACCTTGAAGTCCAACATCGACTTGCCGATAATCTTTTTGAGAAAACCGTTATTTGTATAAATCGTGGATTTACCTATAATAAGCAAAAAACGTCGGATCTCCTGCTGAAAAATCACGATCAAAGCGACCGCACCAACGCCCATAAAATATTGCAGGATGGCAGTAAGCAGACCCAGACCCAGCCCTTTGACGACCAGGTAGAAGACGTAAACAAACAAATACCCCAGAAAAACTCTGCTTGCAATACTTCCCCGAACAAGGGTATATACCTGATAAAGAAGAATGGACACTAAAAAAACATCCAGGATATCAGCCCAATTGATGTTCAGAAAACCCACACGCATACGAAAGGTGATATTTTACAGCGACTAAATTACTATTTTAATTTGGATAGTTACCCGCAGCCATCCACAGTTTTACCGCTTCCACGGCAGGCCCGACATCATGTACACGCAGGATCGAGGCACCACGTTCCAATGCCAGAGTATTGAGCACTGTCGTGCCATTTAACGCTTCATCCGCCGAAATATTTAACGTTTTATAAATAGTCGTCTTGCGTGAAATGCCTACCAATACAGGATACCCGAGCAATTGGAATTGTCGAAGCTGGCGCATCAGCTCAAAATTCTGTGCAATGGTTTTTGAAAATCCAAAACCCGGATCGATGATCAGGTCTGCAACACCCTTGCTTTGAAGTACCGCGATTTTCTGTCCTAAATCCCGCAGAATGTCGGCTAGCAGATGGTCATAATGCGTCAGGCGATTCATCGTTTGCGGCGTCCCGCGCATATGCATTAATATGTAAGGTACCCGCAGGCGTGCGACGGTGTCGAACATCGTGTCGTCGAGGTTTCCGCCGGCCACATCATTAATAATATGCGCGCCCTTGCGGATACCCCTTTCGGCTACTTCGGCCCGAAAGGTATCCACAGAAATGATCAGGTCGGGAAAAAATTTAGCCAATGGCTCTATGGCCGATTCAATACGGTCGCCCTCCTGCTGAATGCTCACTTCACGGGCGCCAGGCCGGGTAGAGTAGCCGCCAATATCGATCATCGAGGCACCTTCGGAAAGCATCTGACCTGCCTTGTCTATCACCTGGTCGACACCGGCAACCCGGCTTCCGGAGTAAAATGAGTCAGGGGTTATATTAATAATGCCCATTACGACAGGCGTCGACAGATCAACCAGCGTGCCCCGAATATTGAGCGTTTTTTTACTAACTTGCAACATAAATTCTTTTCAAAAACAGGCAAAGGAATGAATATCAAAGCATTCTCTTCCTACCGTCTGAAAGTCTCTAAATCATTTGAAACAGTGAAATCCACAGAATCGGAATATCAGGAAATCATTCAGTATTGCCAAGATCTTTTTACAAAAAAAAACAAGGACTACGGAACATCCTGGCGCATCCTGCGGCTCCCTTCGATCACCGATCAGATCTTTATCAAAGCCCAGCGCATCCGCACAATCCAAGATAAAGGTGTACAGAAAGTAAATGAGGACGTCTCTTCCGAATTTATCGGCATTATCAATTATTGTGTCATGGCGTTGATCCAGATCGCGGCGGCAGAACAAAACCAGGACATTGACGATTCGGCATTAACAATTCTTTACAACCAGCAGGTGAACGAAGTGAAGGAATTGTTGTTTAATAAAAACCATGACTACGGTGAAGCATGGCGAGATATGCGCGTCAGCTCGATGACGGACATCATTCTCATGAAACTGCTAAGGATCAAACAGATAGAAGACAACCAGGGACTTACACTCGTTTCCGAGGGTGTAAAAGCCGGTTACCAGGATATTATCAACTACTCGGTATTCTGTCTGATCAAATCGAACGCCTTACAGACCAATTAACGAAGACACAACAAACCGCCGTCCAGTTTGCAATGAAAATCTTTGCCCAGATCTCACGAGTCGTAGTAGGATTACTATTCATCTTTTCCGGAATCATCAAGCTGAACGACCCGATCGGGACACAGTACAAGCTGGAAGAATACTTCGAGGTTTTCGCAACCGATCTTCCGGCATTGCATGATTTCTTCATGGCTCTGGTGCCGCTGGCGCTGTATTTCTCGGTCTTCCTTTGCACGGCAGAGGTTGTGCTAGGCATTGCGTTACTTGTCGCTTACAAGCCCAAAACCATTTCCTGGCTGCTGCTGGCGATTATCGTTTTCTTTACATTCCTAACATTCTATTCGGCCTATTTCAACAAGGTTACTGATTGCGGATGCTTCGGGGCGGCGATCAAGCTCACGCCATGGACATCGTTTGGTAAGGATATATTGCTGTTAATACTGATTTTGGTAATCGTATACTACCGAAAGAAATTCACATCCTACCCTACCGGCATCATTGTGGTGATTTCGACGCTGGTTTCTCTGGGTGTGGCCGTTTATGCGCTGCGCCACCTTCCGATTGTCGATTTGCTGCCTTACCGCGTTGGGGCAAGTATTCCAGCCCAAATGAAACCGTCTGAACCGCTACGCTATCAGTATGTATTCGAAAAAGACGGCAAAACACTTGAATATGAGCAATATCCAAGTGATACTACCTTGAAATTCAAAGAAATGGTAGTATTGAATGAGGATGCCAAGCCTAAAATCACGGACTATAAAGTCTGGAATGACGAGGGAGATTTTACAGAAAGTACATTCCAGGGCAAAAAACTCTTTCTGATTATCAAAAGTCTTACCGACATTAACACCGCGGCATTGCCTGACATTAATAAGCTGATCAATGCGGTAAAAGGCCAGGGCATCGAACCGATTATACTCACCTCAGGCAACAGCGCCGATATCGAGAATTTTCTATCGCAGCACCAGCTCACTGCTCCGTATTACTACGTGGATGCGACGGTACTTAAAACGATTTTGCGCTCAAACCCCGGCCTGTGGCTGCTGAAAGACGGCGTAGTGAAAGGCAAATGGCATTACAACGATACCCCTACCGCCGAAGAGGTGGTAGGCCTCGTCAAATAATGTGACCGACACCAACAGTAAGATGAACAATATAATACTCGTCGGGATGATGTCTTCCGGCAAAACAACGCTGGGGAAGAAGCTGGCGCGCGCATTGAACTACCGGTTCATAGACCTCGACAAACTGATCGAGAAAGACCAGGGAATGGAGATTTCTGCCATTTTTGCACAAAAAGGAGAAGACTATTTCCGGGAGGTGGAGACCCGCATTTTGAAAGACACTGCCACACAACAAGGCATTGTTCTCGCTTCCGGTGGTGGTACGCCGTGTTTCTTCGATAATATGAAGGTGATAAAGGAAATGGGTGTCAGCATTTTCCTCGACGTCCCGGCGGAAGACCTCGCCAGAAGGATCGAAAACCATGGCAAGGATGACCGTCCCATTCTCTCCGGCGCCACATCGCTCGTGGACACACTGCGAAGTCGCATCACCGACCGAATACCTTATTATTCACAGGCCGATTTTACATTAAAGGGAGAAATAGACGTCAGCCATTTGCTGGAAGTGCTTACACCCTTGTTATAATCGAAAAAACCTGCTGTGAGCAGGTTTTTTCGATTATAAATCCGTGACATTCTTAGAAAAACACACCTGCCGTCAACATGACGTTGATCGGCTTGTTAGTGATCTCAACAGACGCATAGTTGTTGGGATTCTTGAGATAGTAAGGCGTATAAGCCGATTTGTAAGTGGTAAATGTTCCTGTCAAATCCACGAAAAAGCGGTCGCTGCGCATGCCTACACCTGCCGAGAATAGCAGTTTACTGCGATCGATACCGTCCGTGCGTTCAAGGTAAGGATCTGAAATGTAGGCGCCTCCTATGCGTGCACGGAAAATCTTCGCCCGAATCTCCCCGCCAAGCCTGAAATTGACGGTATTCCGAAATGTGTCCTGAATTTCTGCCTTCGTATTATCCTTAAAGTCCTGGTTGCCTGTTGCATCTAAAAAACTGGTTCTTGCCCGCATCCCGCTGTAACCGATGTATTCAATCGTTGCAGTCAGGAAACCTTTGTTTTGGAAAAACACAGTACCGCCCAAATTACCCCGCATTGGGCCAACCAGGTTATATTCAAAATCATTGGGCGAAATAGGCAGCGACGTGTAAGGCGGTGTAATCAGGTTTCCATCAGCATCCTTTACCTTTCCGCCCACAAAACCGGCGGCTACACTTTGGCTGTACGTCTCTTTACTGGCGCTAAAAGTCGGGCTGATGAGCGTTCCTCCGATCTGGAACATTGGATTGAATTTATAAATGGCGCCCAGCGACGCATTGAACCCGGTACCGCGAACCGTGAAATCTTCGAACTGATCGATGTAAGTCAACGATGGGCTGTTTATGTAATCGTCACTAAACCTGGACGAATAGTCGTATTTGATCCTGCTGAATCCAACATTACCTCCCAGGTAAAATTTATCGTTCAGGTTGCCCGCATAGGCAAAGGTCCATTGAGAGGTGGCCCCGGTTGAAGTGAAATCCCCCGATTGATCTACTACGCTCTGCCCATCGATCGCTGCGAACGGAGGGCCTGAGGCACTTGTAGGATTAATCAGATACATTTGATAATAGGCTACGGGTATAGAGCTGGCTACCGGATTACCGCCCGGATTATTCTGCAAACCATCTTCTAGTTCTTTGATCGTATAAGGTGGAGAAGCATTGTTGACGCTCTCCAATACATTATCGATATAGGCGCTGTTATTGTTCCTTCCACCGTAGCGATACCCGTTCTGAAATGATTGCTGGCGTGAAAACGAGACGCCAAATGACGAACGTTTCCACTTTCGCTGAAACCCTGGCTGACTGGCGAACACCACCGAAGCTTGTGGAATGTTAAACAGGCTACTATTCTGTTTCTCGGTATTGCCCAGGTAAGCCGCAGATGTTCCGGCAATCGTTACGGCCGGGCTGAGCGTCAATTCTGATCGGTTGTAGAAGCCCAATCCCGCCGGGTTACCGTATATGGAGCTGGCATCCCCTCCGATCGAGGCATGGTTTCCGCCCAACGCCTGAAAGCGCGCAGTACCAGTCTGGTTTATTTCGGAATAGCGAAGGGCGTCGGTAGCATATTGTCCGACTGCCGCTGATGAAGTGAGCAGGGAAACGAGCAGCGCGATTCCCGAGTATGTTTTTGACATGGCGGTTGATACGTGTTTCATTACAATTTAAACGAAAACCCTGCAAAATTATGACATCTTGCAGGGTTTAGGTTGACTATCACAAAATCAGGACAGTCGCAGATTATCTTGGTCCTCTCGAAGAACGACTTGAACTTCCACCGCCGCCCCCTCCACTGCTGGACGGTGCACTGTAACTTCTTGAAGGAGCACTGTACGATGGTTGGCTATAGGTCCTGGTTGGAGCGCTGTAAGATTCGCTTCTCGGCGTTGAGTAGCTCCTGTTAGGCGTGCTGTAATCCGACTGGCTTCTTGATGGCGTACTGTTGTTGTATGAAGGCGTGCTATAAGAAGACGAGCTTCTCGAAGAACGCGGACTTGAATAGTAACTTGCGCCATTGGTATTGCCTCCCTCGGACGAATAGTTACTCGAGTTAGCGGAACGAGGGCGAGAATAATAGACATTACTGCCATCTACCACACCCCGCGAACCAAACGACTCTCCACTTGTCCTGCCACGACCGTTAGCCACCGCGTTACCACGGCCGGAGCGCTCCGATCTTGGTGCAGCATAAGTGTCACCGGAGATCACACGGCCTCCTCTCGTGGCGTTTTCGGACCTTGAGCGCGACGAATTCACAAAGTTGGAATTATAACGCTCGCTGCTGCGGTTTCTGCTGGCATCTACTACACGCGGGCCATAGGTTCTCGAATAACCTCTCTCCGGGTTGTTGATGACGATAACCGGGCGGCTGTATGCCCATGGAGAATAGCCGTAACCACCATAGAAACCATCGTAGTAACCTCCACCCCAACCATACATGCTGTTATAACCCCAGGGGCTATATCCCCAAGGACTGTAAAACGGATCGTAACCGTAGCCCAGCATACTGCCGTAATTCCACGGAGAATATCCCCAAGGCGAGTATCCGAAACCAGATCCGAAACCGAATCCGATTGAAGGACGCATCCTGAAACCGCCGTAACCGAAGTTCAAGGACAGACCCGCATAGCTGCCGGGCCAGTATGAACCCAGACCACCATAGTAGGGATTATTTAAACTGGCTGAATTGTAACCGTCGACAAAACCGGCATTATAGCCAACGTCTGTCGACACCTGGCGCTTGACGGCCCTGGATGAAAGGTAGTTTTCGTCGTAATAGTCTGCTGTGCCGTTTTCAGAATAATTGCCTGTATAAGCGTAATCCGGGTTATCCGAACGGGATACTTCCTGATCCCCTGAACGGTCGGTCAACACAAGGCCTCCGCCGGAGTTTCCTCCATAGAGATCATCGTATCCTCCGCCCGAACGGGATGTATACTGATTTGAAGTACATCCCCAAGCTCCCAACAGCACGAGCAAAGACAAATATTTGGCTTTATTGAACATACTCATGGCTTTTAAGGATTAAAAGTTTGTTGCTAATATAGTTAAAAAATGCGTTCCTGCTATGAAGTAAACGACCGTAACTATACATTAATTCCAAAGTTAACATAAAAAACTATCTTTGCAACTCCCTTGAAAAACAGGCCTGGGTTAACGTAATACTCCATTTCAATTCCAAAATAATACAAAGTAATGAGTAAAGGCTTACCAACACGCAGTGAAAACTACTCCGAGTGGTACAATGAATTAGTGAAACGCGCCGACCTGGCCGAAAACTCGCCGGTGAGAGGCTGTATGGTGATCAAGCCGTACGGGTACTCTATCTGGGAAAAAATGCAGCGCGCGCTGGATGACATGTTCAAGGAGACAGGCCATACTAATGCCTATTTTCCGCTTTTCATCCCGAAATCGTACCTGAGCAAGGAGGCCTCACACGTGGAAGGATTTGCCAAGGAATGCGCAGTAGTGACGCATTACCGCCTCAAAAACGACCCCAATGGCAAAGGCGTGATCGTGGACCCGGAAGCAAAGCTGGAAGAAGAGCTGATCGTTCGCCCCACTTCGGAAACAGTTATCTGGAGCACTTATAAAAACTGGATCCAGTCATACCGCGATCTGCCGCTGCTGATCAACCAATGGGCCAACGTGGTACGCTGGGAAATGCGTACACGGCTATTCCTTCGTACAGCCGAATTCCTCTGGCAGGAAGGCCACACCGCGCACGCCACCGCGCAGGAAGCAATCACGGAAACGAAGCAAATGCTGGAAGTATACGCGCAGTTTGCCGAAGAATGGATGGCGGTTCCGGTTATCAAAGGGGTGAAGACTGCCAACGAACGTTTTGCGGGCGCCGAAGACACCTATTGTATCGAAGCAATGATGCAGGATGGGAAAGCTTTGCAAGCAGGTACTTCTCACTTCCTGGGCCAGAATTTCGCGAATGCATTCGACGTAAAATTCCAGGACAAGGAAGGCAAACTTGACTATGTCTGGGGAACTTCATGGGGCGTAAGCACACGTCTGATGGGCGCGCTCATTATGGCGCATTCCGATGATGCAGGGCTGGTTCTGCCTCCGAAACTAGCTCCTATCCAAGTCGTGATCGTGCCAATCTACCGCAATGAAGAACAGCTCGCGCAGATCTCCGAAAAAGTAGCCGAGATCACCAAAGACCTTAAAAAGCGCGGCATCAGCGTCAAATACGACAGCAGTGACAATGCGAAACCTGGCTTTAAATTTGCCGAGTATGAACTGAAAGGTGTTCCGGTCAGGCTGGCAATGGGTGGTCGCGACCTTGAAAACGGCACAGTAGAAGTGGCGCGGCGCGATACCAAAACGAAGGAAACAGTTTCATTGGAGGGCATCGCACAGCACGTTCAAGACCTGCTTGACGATATTCAGGAATCGATCTATAAGAAGGCGTTGGCTTTCCGGGAAGAGAATACCTATAAAGTCGATTCGTTTCAGGAATTCAACGAAATCCTGGATACCAAAGGCGGCTTTGTGCTTGCTCATTGGGATGGCACATCCGAGACTGAGGAGAAGATCAAAGAAGAAACCAAAGCAACCATTCGCTGCATTCCTTTGAACCAGGAAGCCGAAGAGGGCGTTTGCATTTACTCAGGTAAGCCTTCAAAAGGACGCGTGGTATTTGCGCGGGCATATTAATTTACATTTCCTGCATTCGTGAAACAGTTTTCACGAATGCTTTTTTCAACCATATAAATATAAAATTATGAGTCAAGCAAAGGCTGGTGACAAAGTGCAGGTACATTATAAAGGTACCCTGCCGGGCGGACAACTTTTTGATTCCTCCGAGGGACGTGAGCCTTTGAGCTTCACTCTGGGCAGTGGACAGGTGATCAAAGGATTCGATGACGGTGTAACCGGCATGGAAATCGGCGACAAGAAAACGATCAATATCCCCAATGCCGAAGCTTACGGTCCGGTCAATGATGAAATGGTCATTCAGTTTGAACGTGCGCAAATCCCTGCTGACATCCCCCTGGAAGTGGGCGGCACTTTGAATATGCACCAGGACGGCGGCCAGGTTATCCCCGTTGTGGTAAGAGAAGTTACCGAAACTTATGTAGTACTGGATGCCAATCACCCGCTGGCAGGCCAGGACCTGATCTTTGAACTGGAATTGGTTGGTATCAACTAATCCGTCGATAAATCCTATGCGGCTGGCTGAGCCGGCCGCATTTTTATTCGGTCCATTTCAAACTGAAACTCTCGGGCTTTCCTTTGGATAGTTTGAGCAGTATCTGCCGAGCAGCAAGGTCCTGCAACATGCGTTCCGCCCTTTTTTCAGAGATATTGATCATTTTGGAAAATACTTTGGACGTCACCGAGTCGGTTTCTTTCAAATAGGTGATCAGTGTTTTTACATGGCGCGTAGCCAGCAATTTTTCTGTTTCGGGATCGGTGCCATTATAAAGCAGCAGCCTTGGTATGGGCATGCTTTTATCCTTAACCCGAATGTAAATAATGCGCTCCCCTTTCTCATTCATTGCGTGATGCGGCTTGTCTTCGCTTTCCCCAACAGTCACCCATAAAATCATCCTGCCATCCAGATTTTCTGCTCTGATCTGGACGACCAATGCGGGCTCAATTAATTTCAAAAGCGCCTTTTCGAGCTTTTGCAACTCCCGCAACTCCGAATGCACACCCATTACAGCGCCATGATCGGCCACACCTATCAACAGGTTTCCGCCCGACGTGTTGGCAAACGAAACAATCGTTTTGGCAATTTTGAAAGAGCTGTCGACCGTGCGTTTGAATTCGGTGGTAAGCCCCTCTCCTTCCTTAATTAATTGAATGATACTTTTATCCATGCATTTAAATCAACCCATATTTCTTGCCCGGCATCGACCGGACCATCCCCTGGAATTCGAGATTAAGCAGTAATGAAGCCAACCGGTTTAAATGAATACCCGACTGCCAGGCCAGCTCATCGACCTGCATTGCCCCCGCGCTGCTTCAACAGCGCTAGTACCTGCCCTTCGTCTTGGGTGAACCCCTCAAAAGTGGTCACGGCATAATCCGGCTGGGCAACTGGTACTACATCCGGAATTCCCTCTTCCCACCCGAGCGCCGCGGCCATATCTGCTACCGAAGTAAAAATTGCGGCCTTGTGATCACGGATGAGGAAGTTACACCCTTCTGATTGCGGGTCGTTGATAGCTCCCGGAACGGCAAATACCTCCCGGTGGTAATTTTGCGCAAATTCGACAGTGATCAGGCTCCCACCGGTTTGCCCCGATTCCACTACGATTGTAACATCACTAAGCCCCGCAATAATTCGGTTTCGTGCGGGAAATCTCATAAAGTCCGGCTTGGTCCCCAGCGCATTTTCCGTAACAATTCCACCGTTCTCCTGCATTTCAGAAGCGGTACGCTGATGAACGGCCGGATAGATCACATCCAGCCCGCTCGCCATCACGCCCAGCGTAGCCAGGCTGTTCCGCAAGCAATGCCGGTGTGCAGTGATATCCACACCATACGCCAGCCCGCTCACCACAAGTGGCTGATAAGGCACTAGGTCCCGAATGATGTTTTCAGTAATGGCTTTTCCGTATTCACTGATTTTGCGGGTACCGACAATCCCAACCGTCCGCGGCCAGTTGAAGTCGGTATTCCCTTTGGCGTACAATGCAACGGGCGAATCATATAGTGGCCGGAGCCGAGCGGGATACTCAGGGTCATTGAAAAAAAGTAGTTGCGTGCCGGTCTTACGGCATTGCATAAGCTCTTTTTCAGCCAATTCGAGCGCATTTTTTCCCTAAGACGGCTTTCACGATTTTTTCGCCGATGCCGGGGATTTTGATAAGCTTTCTGTAATCAGCGTCAAAGACCTGGGATGCGCCGCCACAGTAGCCGATGAGCTGGCGAACGGTAACCGCCCCGATGCCGGGTGTGTGCATAAGGGCGAGGATACAGATTTTCTCTGTGTCGGAGGATGCTTGCATGTATAGTGTGTCGGTTGAGTTTAGGGGTATCGACGCCTGGCATACATTTTGCGAATATACGTCAGCAGTTGATTTTCAAATGTAAACAATAATCTGAAAACCATATATGAAAAACCTCGAAACCGAAGTAGCCGAAACCGAGCAACATTACGAAGGCATGGGTGCCACCTGCCATCCCGAAGGAGTATATTACCGGGTGTGGGCGCCACATGCCGAAAGCGTTTCGGTCATAGGAAGTTTCAACGAATGGGATGCTTCGGCCAATCCGTTGCAACCTGAAGAAAACGGGATGTGGGGTGCGCTGGTCGAGAATTCCTCAGAGGGCGACGAATACAAATATGTCCTTAAAACGCCCTCAGGCGAACTGCACCGCAATGACCCTTATGCGTTAAAAGTAACTAACTCCGCAGGCAATTGTATTGTGTATAACCACGAATCGTTCGACTGGAAGGATGTGACCTTTCAGATGCCGGGCTGGCACGAGCTCGTAGTCTATGAACTGCACGTAGGCACATTCAACGTGACCGAGAAAGGGAAAGTAGGCACGTTCTACACGGCCATTGAGCGCATCCCGTATTTAAAAGATATGGGTTTCAATGCCGTGGAGCTGATGCCCTGCTCAGAATTTCCCGGCGACCGGTCCTGGGGGTACAACCCGGCAAACCCATTTGCCATCGAATCCGACTACGGCGGCCCGGACGGACTGAAAGCTTTCGTTAAAGCCGCACACGAAGCCGGTCTTGCAGTGATTCTTGACGTGGTATACAACCACTTTGGCCCCTCCGACCTCGACCTGTGGCAATTTGACGGATGGCAGGAGAATGATGGCGGCGGCATTTACTTCTATAATGATTGGCGCTCGGAAACGCCATGGGGAAACACCAGGCCGGATTATGGCCGCGGCGAAGTGCGCCAGTATATTCATGATAATGCTATGATGTGGCTCCGCGACTATCGTATCGACGGTCTTCGTATGGATATGGTCCCATACATCCGAAATGTAAAAGCCAACGGCAATCCCGGTGACGACATCCCGGAAGGCATGTCGCTGATGCAATGGATCAACAAGGACATCCGGGAAAGCTGCGGCAACTGCATTACCATCGCCGAGGACATGCACTCGCTGGATTTTATTACCAGTCCGGTAGAGAACGGGGGGCTGGGATACGGATCGCAATGGGATGCCCAATTCGTACACTCCGTACGCGATGCCATTATCACTGCCAACGATCAGGACAGGGATATGGACAGTGTGGTAGCCGCGATTACGAACCGCTACAACGAAGATTCTTTTCAACGCATTATCTACACCGAATCGCACGACGAAGTGGCCAATGGACAGGCGCGTGTGGCGGAAGAGATCGCCGACGGCGACGTAAACAACTGGTACTCGAAAAAACGGGCAGCACTCGGCGTCGCATTGGTGCTTACCTCACCCGGCATTCCGATGATATTCCAGGGCCAGCCGCTTTTGGAGGACAAATGGTTTTCGGACAGCGACCCGATCGACTGGTCACGGCTGGAAAAATTCAGCGGCTTCGCAACCTTGCATCGCGACATGATCCATATCCGCAGAAACTGGTTTGGTGTGACCAAGGGCCTTCAAGGCCAGCATGTGGGCATTATCAGGCAGGACAATGAGAAGAAAATGATCGTTATGCACCGCTGGGATGAAGGCGGGCCCAAAGACAGTGTAATTGTGGTGTTCAACTTCTCCACCGAGACCTTTTCGGATTACAAAGTAGGATTCCCGCGGGCTGGCAAGTGGCATTTGCGCTTCAATAGCGATAACGAAAATTACGACCCTGATTTCTCGCACCTGGGCGTGTTCGACATCGATACCATGGAAGGAGAAATGGACGACTGTGCGCAGTTCGGATCATTGCAAATCCCGCCGTACTCTGCTTTAATCTTCTCGCAGGAGGAGTAAAGAACGAGATAGAGGAGGAAAAGAGGGGAAGGGACTTTCTCCCCCCTTTTCCTCCATCTAATCAATAGTCCTGAAAACCCGGTCCCAGCGAATTTTTTTGAGGAAGCTGGTCGGATCAGGATCCACAGACATCCAAACAAAGACCGCCTTTCCGACGATATGGTCTTTGGGTACAAAGCCCCAATACCGTGAGTCGGCTGAGTCGTGGCGGTTGTCTCCCATCATAAAATAGTAGTCCTGCTTGAAGGTGTAATCGGTGATCTGCCTACCGTCGATGGTGACTTTATCCTTTTCTACAACCACATTTTCATTGTCATCGAAATTACGGATGATATCACCGTAAAGGGCGATGTTCAATCCGGTTAAAGGGACTGTCACCCCTGCTTTGGGTATGGTTACAGGCCCATAATTATCCTTACTCCAATCCACCATGTCGGTTGTCGGGAACAGGAAAGGTTCCTTCAAACCTTTTTCCATCCACACCGGCTCCACTCTTTTTACAAAGTCGTAGCCTTTCAGCTTTTCGGCCAATGCAGCGGTCGTCTTCACTACATAGCCCATCTCATCATTGGAGGCAATGCTATCGCCGAACGTCTCGGTAAACTGGGAATAATCCACAATACCGTTTTTGCGGAATACGTTCTCCTCGTTCACAGCTGTTTTAACCGAAACAAAGTACTCGTTCTGCATACGCCAAGGGAGGGGCTGCAACTTGCCGTTCACATACACCTGGCCGAGACGAATTTCGAGCTTATCGCCCGGGATTCCCACGCACCGTTTGATATAGTTGGAACGCAGGTCGGTAGGATGCGGATGCAGGTCGGGCAATACATTGCTGTATTTTTGGTACATGCCCGGATGCTCAACAGGAAGATTGAACACGACCACATCGCCATTTTTGACATTGGTAAAGCCCGGTAGACGGTATTGAGGTAGTTTGATCCAATCGAGATAGGACGGAATGCCCGTATCCCAGATCGTCTGGTGGGTCAGCGGTATTTGCAAGGGAGTAACAGGCGTCGTAGTTCCATAGTGCATCCTGCTGACAAACAGGTAATCTCCCACCAGCAAGCTATTCTCCATTGACGGCGTCGGGATGACAAATGCGCTAAAAAAAAGCCAGCGAATTAGCATAGCAGCAATTACTGCGAACAGGATCGAATCCAGCCACTCGCGAAAAGCCGATTTCCTGGAAGTGATTTTAGGTTTTGAAAGTATTTCTGCTTCTGACATACAAGCATTCGTTGACTAAGTTATTCCAATGCAATATACTTTTTATCTCTATAAATTAATAATCATTATATGATGTTAATTTATATATTATATGCAAAAAGAAAGGGAAGACCTGACTTGGTCTCCCCTTCGAATAATTGTTTTGCACGGCGCTAATTGATCACCCGGAAAATGCGGTTCCAACGAATCTTATTGAAGAAACTGGTAGGATTCGGATCGATAGACATCCACACGAAAACAGCCTTACCCACAATGTGATCCATCGGCACAAAGCCCCAATAGCGTGAATCGGCCGAGTTATGACGGTTATCGCCCATCATAAAGTAATAATCTTGCTTGAATGTGTAGCTGGTAATGGCTTTTCCGCCCACTTTCACTGACTTCTCATCAATCACCACATCCTCATTATCTTCATAATTTTTGATAACCGGGCCATATGTCGCAATGTTCTCTGGCGTCAGCTGAACGGTCATACCCTCTTTGGGAACTGTAATGGGGCCGTAGTTATCGCGGTTCCATTTAAAGAGCGATGAATTGGGGTACAGCATCGGTTCGCTGATATCCTTGGGAGACTTTACAAGCGTAATGTTTTTTACAAAATCATAAGTTTTAAGCTTTGCAGCGATCTCGGTGGTGGTGAAAACCAGGTAACCCATTTGTTCATTGCCGCGGATGGTATCATTGTCGCCTTCTGTATAGGTGTTGAATTCAGAAACGCCGTTCTCACGGAATACTTTCTCCTCATTCACCGCAGTTGTGGTAGCCACAAAATATTCGTTCTCCATGCGAGGCGGATTTTCCATTGCCTGGCCGTTTGCATACACCTGTAAGTCGCGCACTTCTACTTTATCGCCTGGAATGCCGACGCAGCGCTTGATATAATTGGTTTTCAAATCCACCGGGTGCTGCAACTCGGGAGGATAATTGAACACCACCACATCGCCTCTTTTAACCTCGCTGAAACCCGGCAGGCGGTATTGCGGCAACTGGATCAGGCTTGTATAAGAGGGTATGTTTGTTCCCCAGATCGTCTGGTGCGTCAGCGGTACCTGCAATGGCGTTTTCGGCGTGCGGGTACCATAATGCAGCTTGCTCACGAAAAGGAAATCGCCCACCAGCAAGCTATTTTCCATTGACGGGGTTGGGATCGTGAATGCTTCAAAAAACAGCCAGCGGATCAGCGTAGCGGCAACTACCGCGAACAAAATGGAGTCGAACCACTCCCGTACCGGTGACTTCTTCTTTTTGGACTCAACTGAACTGGAAGTCAACTCTTTATTAACAGCCATGCGATGATTGATAGTTAAATACTTTAAATTTTGAGGAGGTCGTTCATCCCAAAGACCCCGAACTTGCCGGGAAGCCATTCGGCAGCTACCACAGCGCCCAGCGCAAAGCCCTGGCGGTTGTGGGCAGTGTGGGATATCTCGATCGCATCTACTTCGGATTCATACCGGACAATGTGCGTACCTGGCACTTCGCCACGTCGCTCTGCCAGGATTTGCAAGTAACCGTCCTCGCTCTCAGGGGCGAGTTTCCAGCCTTCGACGTCTTCAATTTCCTCGATAATGCCTTCGGCAAGGGTAATGGCCGTGCCGCTCGGAGCGTCAAGTTTGTGGATGTGATGAACTTCCGTCATCGAGCTCTGATACTCATGGCCGTTCATTAGCCGCGCCAGCATGCGGTTGAGGCGGAAGAACAGGTTGACGCCAATGCTGTAATTGGATGCGTAGAAGAATGATCCGGTTTGGGCTTTGCAAAGCGCCTCTACTTCGGTGCGGCGGTCGAGCCAGCCGGTAGTACCGCATACGATCGGCCATCCCTTTTTAAGGCAATAAATGATATTTTCAAATGCGGACTCGGGCGAGCTGAATTCGATGGCCACATCTACGTCGCCGGTCTGCAACTTGTCCATATCCGCCCGGTTTTGCACGTCAATTTTCCCGACGATCGAATGCCCGCGCTCAACGGCAATCTGCTCGATCGTCTTTCCCATCTTTCCGTACCCCAGTAATAGTATTCTCATTAATCTGTTATTTGAAATCAGTACTCTTTTAAATCATTTGAAATTAAAAACCATCCTTACACCCGGCGTCGGCGTGCGCATGGAAGGTTGATTCAGCTTCGGGCTCACATTCAAAGTCAGATCGTCGGATAGATCGAATGTCTTCAAGTGAGCTGCCACATTGGCCTCAATGATTGACAGCGTGTAAATCAATCCCGTTACAATCAATGCAAAACCCCGGTTTCTGCGCCAGTAATTTTTCTGACGGATGGCCTGGCTGTGGGTGATATCCCGGTACTCGCTGCTTGTGTTAAGCAGGTTCCTTACCCTTACCCGCACTGTGTCGTCATCGCCGCTAAGTTCCTGCTTGCGCTGGCCGTACTTGGGATCGTTCTTATCCAGCACATAAAATGACTCGTAGGCACCCAGAAAATCGCGGTACTTGATCGTATTGAGATAATAGGTATAAAGCCCCCCTCCAAAAGCCAGGTACACGATAGGCGCCTTCCAATAGTCACGGTTGTAAATCTGTCCTGCCCCGGGAATGAACGCCAGTCTTGTGGCGGTCTTCGGCACGGGCATCCACTTCTTTTTAACGTTTTTTAACGTGTCGGCCTGGGCCAGCGTAGCGCTGTCCAGGGGTACAGCCGTCAACTTTCCGATTTTCAGGCTGTCTTTCTTACCCTCCGTCTGTGCTGCGATCCGACCTGAAACCAGCAAAATCAACCCTAACAATACCCAGTTTTTCAACGCTTATTTGAATTTCAGTGTTTCTAAAATCTTTTTCAGTTCGTCCTGAGAGCCAAAAGGGATCTTGATTTCACCTTTGTGCTGCTCATTACTCTTCACGGACACTTTCGCCCCAAAGAAGGATGAAAGCTGGAACTGTAACGACTTTATTTCCTGATTAATTGTCGGCTGCTTTTTAGACTCAGAAGCGACATTGCTCACCATTCCAAGCTTCCGTACCTCGTCCTCCACCTTCCGCACCGACCATCCTTCCTCGATGATCTGGTTAAAAATATTGAGCTGGCTCTGATCGCTGTTGATCGTAATCAGCGCCCTGGCGTGACCCATACTGATCTTATCGTCGCGCAATGCGGCCTGGATAACCGGTGGCAGTTTCAGCAGGCGGATATAGTTGTTGACCGTCGTGCGGTTCTTACCCACGCGCGCGCCCAGCTCCTCCTGTTTCAGACTACATTCCAGAATCAGCCGCTGGTAGCTCAGTGCAATCTCGATCGCATTCAGGTTTTCGCGCTGGATGTTTTCGATCAGCGCCATTTCCAGCATTTGCTGGTCGTTGGCCGTCCGGATATACGCCGGAATGGTAGTCATGCCCAGCGACCGAGAGGCTTGCAAACGGCGCTCCCCGGAAATCAGCTGAAAGGAGTCTTCGGAAAGCTGCCGGACGGTGATAGGCTGTATAATGCCCTGCACGCGGATAGAATCGGCCAGTTCGTCGAGTGACTCCTGGTCAAACTTCGTACGTGGCTGGTAAGGGTTAGCCTCTATCTGGCTCACATCGATTTCACTCATTGAGCCGATAACCTCTGCCTGCGAAATGCGTGTGCTGGTTCTGGGCGTGTTAATCTTCTCAGAGTCTTGCAGAAGAGCGCCTAGTCCTCTTCCCAGTCCGGTCATTTTTTTCGTCTTGCTGCTATTCTCCATTGCCTGTTCGTACTATCGTGATCAGTTCACCCTGTCGGAAGACAGCAAACCGTTTTTAGTGAGAATCTCTCTTGCAAGGTTCAGGTAGCTTACAGCTCCTTTGCTGTCTGAATCCTGCGCCATGACAGGAATACCAAAGCTCGGTGCCTCACTGATACGTACGTTACGAGGTATGATGGTGTTGAAAACAAGAGATTCGAAGTGATTGGTAACCTCGGTCACCACCTGGTTGGACAGACGCAAGCGGAGATCGTACATCGTGAGCAGGATGCCCTCGATGATCAGGTTAGTATTCAGACGGGACTGGATAATCGTTATGGTATTCAACAGCTTACCGAGCCCTTCCAGTGCAAAATACTCACATTGGACAGGGATGATAACCGAGTCGGCGGCAGTAAGGCTGTTGATCGTGATCAGACCCAGTGAGGGAGAGCAGTCAATGATGATAAAATCGTAATCATCGCGCACTTCCGCAATGGCATCCTTCATTCGGTGCTCGCGGTTTTTGAGATTGATCATTTCAATCTCCGCACCCACCAGGTCGATGTGTGAGGGCAGCAGGTTCAGGTTGGGAAAATCCGTTTGTAAGATAATCTCCGAGGTCCTGGCCTGCTCTACCATGCATTCGTAAATGCTGTTCTCCATCTCCTGCGGATTAAACCCGAGGCCCGAGGTGGAATTCGCCTGCGGGTCGGCGTCGATAATAAGTGTGCGGAATTCTAGCGCGGCCAAACTGGCCGCAAGGTTTATAGCAGTGGTGGTTTTCCCTACGCCTCCCTTTTGGTTTGCAATTGCAATTACTTTGCCCATGTATTCATTTGAGTTACCAAGGTCAAATTTCTATTATTCGGGGCAATCTACCAAGAAATGTTCCACGGAGTTTTCAATTAAACATCAAACTACCTGAAAATGAGAATATTAAATGATATTATTATTTAATTAAAAATAATTTGGACAGAAAAAAGCTGAATGTTTCACGCCCATACCTGCGTTCCCTCTGTACAGTTCTTGCACATCTCTATCTCTGAACGGGATCTGATCAACGAAGCCCGGAAGTCGCGGTACTTCTTGCCTTTCCATAACTGCCGGAAGGTGGAAGTTTTCATATCACCGAGCTTGTACTCGGCGTCCTTGTCAAAGCAGCAGGGCACCACAGCGCCATCCCAGGTGATCACGCAAGAGTGCCACATTTTCCAGCAGTGGTCTACAAATTTATTTTTGATCGAGTACTTGCCGTCAGCCTGGGCCTGGTAACGCGAATATTTTTCGATGGTCGGGATCAGATCGGACCCTTCCTCATAATCATAAATCTGGGCAGTTTTTAAGCCTACCTCATCCACGCCCATTTCCTCTGCCAGCTTCTTTACATCCTCTATCTGGTGCTCGTTGGGCTTCACTACAAGAAACTGGAAAATCACATGCGGTGTCGCCGATTTCAGCTCCTTTTTCCATTTAACAATGTTGCGTGTGCCTTCCAGCACTTTTTCCAGGTTACCGCCGACACGGTATTGCTGATAAACATCCTGGGTGGTCCCGTCAATGGAAATAATCAGGCGGTCCAGGCCAGACTCCACGGTTTTGCGTGCTTTCTCGTCGGTGAGGTAATGCGCGTTGGTAGAAGTAGCGGTATAAATGCCCTTATCGTGGGCATATCTGACCAGCTCGAAAAATTTCGGATGCAGGTAGGGCTCTCCCTGGAAATAAAATATAAGGTATAGTAAAGTATCGGCCAGCTCGTCGATGGTTCTTTTGTAGAGCTTTTCCTCCATCATACCCGTCGGGCGTGTGAACGAGCGGAGTCCGCTGGGGCATTCAGGGCAGCGAAGGTTACAGGAGGTGGTCGGTTCAAAAGAAATCGCGAGCGGCATGCCCCAATGCACCGGGTTTCCTGTCATTTTGGAATAAAAATAGCTTCCCAATATCTGCATCGCATTCCATGCACGCTTCGGCGTCACTTTGGACATCAGGTTCAGGCCATCCTTAAAATTCTTGTTCATATGCTGTGCATTCAGCGATCAGCACGCGCCTACCGGCCTGATGATCAGTTTAAATAGCGTTGATAATTACAATACAGCGATTCCGGTGGTGTACTTAATTTCGGAAATTACGAAATAACTGCTGATGTGTAACACGCTCGACAGGGCAGAAAGTTTATGTTGATAAAACTGATTGTACGCCTCGCCATCTTCGACAACCACTTTCAGCATGTAGTCAAAATTGCCCGAAACCACCGAGCATTCCAGCACTTCGGGCATTTGTACGATGGCCTGATTGAAATCCTCAAAGCTCTCTTTGCGTTGCTTGTCCAGGGTCACATTACAATACACGACCAGGCTTTTCCCCAGTTTACGGCGGTTGAGCAGGCACACGTATTTGTCGATATATCCCTCTTTTTCAAGCTTCCTGATACGCTCATGCACAGGCGTAACCGACAAATTGATCTTACTAGCGATCTCCTTGATGGTCATCTGGGCATTGTTTTGTAGTAGATCCAGAATCTTGCGGTCGGTCTGATCGGGTTGCATAAAGTATTTTTTGTGGCAGGAAACAGTCTGTGAGCGTTACCGGGAGAAATTTTTCTTGTCGAACAGGCCAAAAATAGATTTCTTTTCTATCTTTTTTTCCTGTTGTAGTATGTTTTTCTGCCAGAAATTAATTTTGGTCTCTTTAATCTAAACTATATAACACTTACATACCGATGATCATTGGTGTCCCCAAAGAAATCAAGAACAACGAGAACCGGGTAGCTTTAACGCCCGCAGGAGTCACAGAGCTGCGTAAGCACGGACACACAGTGTACGTGCAGGCAGATGCGGGCAAAGGCAGCGGTTTTACAGATGAGCAATACACACAAGCAGGCGCCGGCATTCTACCAACCATCGAAGAAGTTTACGGCATTGCCGAGATGATCATCAAAGTGAAGGAGCCAATCGCCAGTGAATACCCACTCATTAAGGAAAACCAGCTCCTGTTCACCTACTTCCACTTCGCCTCCTCCGAGCCCCTCACCCATGCCATGATCGAGCGCAAAGCAGTTTGCCTCGCTTATGAAACCGTAGAAAAGACAGACAGAAGCCTTCCGCTGCTTGTTCCGATGAGCGAAGTAGCCGGGCGTATGGCGATCCAGGAAGGCGCCAAATACCTCGAAAAGCCAATGGGTGGATTCGGCATCCTGCTTGGCGGCGTGGCAGGTGTAAAACCAGCGAATGTGCTCGTGCTTGGCGGCGGGATTGTAGGCACCCAGGCTGCTAAAATGGCGGCGGGATTGGGAGCCAATGTAACAATCGTCGATATCAGCCTGGCACGCCTTCGCTATCTGGAAGACATTATGCCGGCCAACGTGGACACGGTTATGTCCAATGAATACAACATCCGCGAGCTCATCCAGAGCACTAACCTGATCATTGGCGGCGTGCTGATCCCGGGCGCAAAAGCGCCGTCGCTGATCACACGCGACATGCTCAAACTGATGAAACCCGGAACGGTCATGGTGGATGTAGCCATCGACCAGGGCGGCTGTTTTGAAACTTCCAAAGCCACTACACACGAAGATCCGATCTACGAAGTGGACGGTGTCGTACATTATTGCGTGGCCAACATGCCGGGCGCAGTGCCATACACCTCCACGCTGGCACTCACCAATGCTACACTCCCCTATGCACTGCAATTGGCCAATCAGGGCTGGAAACAGGCTTGCTCAACCAATGAGGAACTGCGTAAGGGATTGAATGTAGTTCACGGAAAAGTAGTATTTAAAGGTGTTGCCGAAGCCTGGCATCTGCCTTATACGGACGTCAAGGAATTATTCTGAATCAGCAAACCTGACTAAACCAACCCGGCCACTCTTTGTGAGCCGGGTTTTCGTTTTCTAAAAATATTACAATTACTTTCTCAAAAGCATTTGCGATTACCGAATATTGTTTTTACTTTTGCGTCACAATTTGAAGGAACATCCGTTCGCTTCTCTGCTCATAAACGGTCTAGTACATTTACAGATCACCTGCCAGCCTCAAAATTTGTCCCGGCTGGACCTACCGTTCACACGCAGAGCCCCACGGATGGTTAGTGGTGGGCTTTGTGCAATCCCTTTCAATTTATTACGAGTAAAACCGGCATGCCGGAGGTGTGGTCCAACTTGATTGGAACCAATGCATTTGTTGGACTTGTCCCGCAGGATCATTGTGCTGTTAGCCCTCATTCTCCCCAGACCGGATCAACCGTTCAAACCAAGAATTAATACTAAAAGCAATAGAATGACTACTGAAACTTTTCAAACTTTCGAAGAGCTTGGACTCAACGAAAACATCCTGAAAGCCTTGCAAGAAATGGGTTTTGAGAAACCCTCACCGATACAGGCACAAGGAATCCCGGCAGTAATGCAGGGCTCTGACGTAATTGGTCAGGCCCAGACTGGTACCGGTAAAACGGCTGCCTTCGGAATTCCCGTGCTGGAAAGAATAGATACTTCCAACAACGCAGTACAAGCCCTGATCCTTTGCCCTACCCGTGAATTGGCGGTGCAGGTATCCGAAGAACTTGGCCGTTTGGCCAAATATTTGCGCGGCGTGCGCATCGAAGCCATCTATGGTGGTGACTCGATAGACCGTCAGATCCGCTCCCTCAAAAAAGGGGTACATATAGTAGTAGGAACTCCGGGCCGCGTAATGGACCATATGGAGCGTCGCACTTTGAAATTCGACGAAGTACGCATGATGGTGCTTGACGAAGCGGACGAAATGCTCGATATGGGCTTCCGTGAAGACATCGAAAGCATCCTGGCCGACATGCCGGAAGATCGCCAGACGATCCTTTTCTCGGCAACCATGTCCAAGCCGATCATGTCGATTACCAAACGCTTCCTCAACGATCCAACCTTAATTAAGGTAGTTCGTAATGAATTGACCAACCAGAATATCGAACAGGTTTATTTTGAAGTAAAACCACAGGCGAAAGTCGAAGTAATGACACGCCTGATCGATATGTACCATATTAAATCCCTGCTGGTTTTCTGTAATACCAAACGCAAAGTGGATGAAATCGTAGAAGACCTGCAACTCCGTGGCTATGCGTCGGAAGGTATTCACGGTGATCTGCGCCAGCAGCAGCGCAGCAATGTTATGAGCAAGTTCAAGGCGGGTGTTACTACCATCCTGGTTGCTACCGATGTTGCGGCACGTGGTATCGACGTAAGCGGACTGGACGGGGTGATCAACTACGACATTCCAATGGACGAAGAGTACTACGTACACCGGATCGGCCGTACAGGCCGTGCGGGGATGTCCGGTAAGGCATTCTCATTGGTTGCCCGTGACGAAAAATACCGTCTGAAATCCATCGAAGGTTATACCAAGGTAAAAATCGAAAAAGGTGTCATTCCTTCTTTCGAAGATATCGTTGGCGTTCGCAAGGCGCGCTTTGTGGAGAACATTTCAGCTTCTATCAAAGACAGCAACGACGAGGAACTGTATAACGACGTACTCGAAATGCTGCACCACAGCGGTTTCTCTACCGAGCAGATTGTTGGCGCTATGGCCAAGCAGATCATGGGTGTTCAGAAAAACGAATACTCCGACAGCAACCTGGCGTGGGAAGAGCGCCGCGGCGACCGTCGCGAAGGCGGCAACGACCGTTTTGGACGTGGCGATCGTCGTGAGGGAGGAAGCCGTTTCGAAAGAGGCGGTGACCGTCGTGAAGGCGGCCGCTTTGGCGACCGCGGCGGCGACCGTTATGCACCACGTGCCGAGCGCGGTGACCGCGGAGGTGATCGTGGCGAGCGCCGTCAATCGGCTCCCGAGGCTGGTATGACCCGCTTGTTTTTGAGCCTTGGCCGCAAAGACCACATTATGCCGAAAGACATCGTGGGCGCTATCGCCGGCGAAGCCAACATTCCTGGCAAAACCATCGGGGCGATCGACATTTATGACAAATTCACATTCGTGGATGTACCTGAGCGTGATGCACGCGCGGTGTTGCGGGCGATGGATGGCAATACCATCAAGGGTAAGCCGGTGCAGATCGACATTGCAAAATAAATTCTGACAACAATTGATTAGTGCGAAAAGGGACTTGTAAAAAGGTCCCTTTTTCGTTTATTTTCAGACATGCAAAACAGAGAACAACTCGAAGTATGGCTGCGCGGGCCGCTTCCCGGAATACCCGACCTGCTTCAACCCGTCGCGCATGCGTTGTTGCAGGCGCGCGAAGAGCTCGGTATTTTCAGCAACACGTTCCCAACCAGACTCCTTTGGCAAAAACCGGCTAACGTGGCTTCGGTCGGTTTTCATTTGAACCACCTGGCCGGCGTGCTCGACCGATTGTTCAGCTACGCTCGGGAGGAGTCGCTGAGCGAAAGTCAGATGGCATTCCTAAAAAGTGAAGATAAAGAGCCATTTGAGCATTGCACCTATAATGACTTGCTGGATCAGTTTAATCAACAGCTGGAAACTGCCTTAGAGCAGCTGCGCAAAACCAATCCCGACACATTGACGGAGATACGCTATGTGGGTCGTGCGATGGTTCCTTCCACGCATTTAGGCCTGCTGTTCCATGCAGCAGAGCACACGCAGCGACATGTGGGTCAGCTTCTGGTTACCGCGAAGGTACTTATCTCCGGATTGGACAACGGGACTGGGCAGCAGTTAAACCGGCCGTTTTAATCGGGGATCGTACGCCAGGAGCTATTCATCCGATTCGGGCCTCACTCTGAGCAGCCGTTTAAACCAACTCTGCCGGCTGCTCCCTATTGTGTCCGCCGCCATTTCCGGCCCGTCATTTACCAGCTGATGCAGATCAGGCTGGCCTGCATTTACCCAGCACGTGTACCAAATGTCGCCTACCATCTACACCGAAGCACGCATGCGCCGCTCAACCTGGCCATTCAGCATCCGGTGGTATCGCTCTGAAAACTCCCGGCTATGCATTCGGGTGAGCACATTATTGCGAAGCTCAAAGCTGTACTTTTTATCGGCTTTAAATCCTGCGGATAGTTGCCTTTCAAATAGGAGCACCGAATCCATCGCCACATGGGACTGTTCGACAGCTTTCCATACGTCGGCTGCGATGTCGTTTCTGTAACTTACCTTCCCTAGCCACAAATCATAATTCCGGCCAAAAAGCTCCGGCAAACGCGATTCCCAAAGGCCGTGAATGCCATCCTGGCCTGTGAGCTGGCCGTTGTAGTTGCGCGTAGTGTGCAGCGGTACGTGGGCGTCTGCAATGTAGTGGCCAAGGTCGGCTGAAATACACAGGATACGTGACGCGCTCTTGTCTTTAAACGCGGTTGTGAGCTGCAAAGCCGCCAGTTGAATGTGCCAGGGTACGATCCCATGTTTACGCAAACTGTCCTCTCCCATTTTACTCACGGCAGCCTGCCAATTCGGTGGCAGGGCAGACAATGCGCTGTCGCCATAAGCATCCAGATCAATAAAGTGCCGCTCGGCCTCTCCGATCACCGCATAGCGCCGCCTGTCGGGATTGACTGCATTCTCCGACAGGTAATCCATGTACTTTTTATAGAATACCTGCATTTGAACGGGCAGTCTGAAAATCGCCAGCCGGTTGATCTGCCTATGGGCCCAGAAGCCCCAATTCGCTTTTGACGCAGTCTCAGTGAGCAAAAGTGCCGCGAGCAGGCTGAATTTCAAGGCTTTTTTGAAAAAAAATCGATTTTTTTCGATCTTTTTTAGCGTTGAGAGAACAAACAGCGCCATACAATATTTGGAAGGTGTTTCTTGAAGATTTTACACCTATTAAGACGCTGTTTGCAAAAAAGGTAACAAAAATGCCGTTTTTTAAAACTTGCTTTTTCCCTACGGTCAGTTTTTATGGCTAAACAGCTTACCTAGCCCGCTGATGTACAGACTGGTTGGAAAGTTTTGCAAAAATTTATCCTCAGAATAATCTTTCGGAAAGTAGATTTTCGCGGCATGTTTCTTTTCTTAAATATTAAATTTTCAAAATTATTTATATTTAATATCCAAATAATACAATAATAAAATTAAGTTTTACCTTTGTAGCAAGAGAATTAGATAATTGCATTTATTGAATTTTGCTACAATGAGAACCAGAAATAAAACATTAGGATATTTAGTCCCCGTTTTCGCGCTTTGTGTATTCATGCTGATCATTTACGGTGCTTATGTACCACACAAGCCTGCCGAGATTCAGCGAGTGGTTTGTATCAAGTTTAAACCCGGCACCACTTCACAGGAAGTGGAAAAACACCTGCGCGATTTTGCGACAATGAAAAAAGCAGTAAAAGATGTCGTTGCCTACTCGGCCGGACATGTGCAGAAGTCGGAAAACAGTAGTGAGGAATTTGACGTAATTCACTACCTGACTTTCAGAACCAAAGAAGCTGCCCAGGAGTATACGCTGAATGCCGACAGAAATGCATTCGTTAAAGCCAACGAAGCTCATTGGGACAACGTGTTGGAGATGAATTCCAACATCGAGAAGTAATTAATAATAGTAATAGGAGTGAAAATCTTAAAGAGAGCCGGGCATCCCGGCTCTCTTTTTTATCTGACTACTACCAATTGATGGGATCTAGTCCCTTGCTTTCCAGGTACTGGTTTGCCTTGCTGAAATGCTTTGTACCAAACCAGCCTCCGCCATTGGCCGACATCGGCGAGGGATGCCTGGCTTTTAGCACACAGTGTTTCGAAGCGTCGATTACCGCGCCCTTATCCTGTGCATACTTGCCCCACAGCATAAAGACCACATTACTTTTTTCATCAGAAACTGATTTGATCACCGCATCGGTAAACTGTTCCCAGCCTTTTCCCTGATGCGAGCCGGCTGCCCCGGCCTGGACGGTCAGGGTTGCATTCAAAAGCAGCACTCCCTGTTTGGCCCAGCGTTCCAAATTGCCTGATTGCGGAAAAGGTTTACCCAGGTCCTGCTGAATTTCCTTAAAGATGTTGATCAGGGAAGGAGGCATCCTCACGCCGTCATTCACTGAAAAGCAAAGGCCATGGGCCTGCCCAAGGCCGTGATAAGGATCCTGGCCGAGAATAACCACTTTGCACTCGTCGAAGCTGCAATAATTAAATGCGTTAAATATCTGTTTGGCAGGCGGAAAGATCTGTTTGGTCTGGTATTCTTCTCTTACATAAGCGGTGAGCGCCCCAAAATAAGGTTTCTCGAACTCGGGTGCCAGCCGCTCTTTCCACGACTGCTCAATTTTTACATCCATGCTGTTGAATTTGTTTTCGAAAACCAAATTATGTGTTTTTTGATTTGGTTTTATCACCAATTGATTACTATTTTCGTTAAAAGTGAGGTGCAGGCCCGTATTTCAGCACCTGTTTGGCCAGTCTCAATTTTTTCCAACACCCTCGATCGATATGGTTTCCAAAGTTACAGATGGTGTCAAAGTCACCGTTTTGACGGAATATCAGCCTGATTACTCCAATCCGGGTCAGGATCATTTTGTGTTCACCTACAAGATTCTGATTGAAAACCATAGCGAGCATACCGTGAAGCTGCTGAGAAGGCATTGGCTGATTTACGACGCCAACGGAACCGTACGCGAAGTAGAAGGCGCAGGCATAGTGGGGCTGCAACCGGTGCTCGAACCCGGTGATGTGCATGATTATGTGTCGGGTTGTAACCTGCGCACCGACATGGGCAAAATGGCCGGTACTTACCTGATGGAGCGGGTCTTGGACGGTCGCCAGTTCCGCGTGGTAATTCCTGCTTTCTCACTCGTGGCGCCATACCGCCTCAACTGAATCACCGGCCCTGCAACGGCCTATTTAAAAATTTGACTGCATTGATTGCTGCCTATATCAAGTACCTTTTGCGCTCGGGAAACGAGCATTCCATTCATTCCCCTTTCCTGTTCGAGCTTTATAACAATGTGATAGCCGTCCAAAAGGACGACAATCCGGAGTATGAAGCCATCCGGTCATTGCGCCGCGATTTGCTGCGTTCCGACGAACAAATTGAAATACTCGACCTGGGCGCGGGCTCGCGGGTGAACAAATCGAATCTGCGAAGCATTAAAACGATCGCAAAAAACGCGGAGAAGCCTGCCAAATTCGGAAGGCTCTTCTACCGGCTCATCCGGCGCTTCCAGCCTGCTACGATTCTGGAATTAGGTACCTCGCTGGGGTTGACCACATTATATATGTCAAAAGCGAAGCCGGATGCGCAGCTGATCACCTTTGAAGGCTGCCCGCAAACGGCTGCCAAAGCGCAAGCGCACTTCCGCGGTCAGCATGCCGGCAACATCGAAGTTGTGCTGGGTAATATTGATGAAACGCTTCCCAAGCGCCTGGCAGCGCTTGACAAACCCATCGACTTCGCCTATTTCGACGCCAACCATCGCTACGAGCCCACCGTTCGTTACTTCGAGCAATGCCTGCCCCATATTCACAACGGCTCACTTTTTATTTTTGATGACCTCTACTGGTCGGAGGGAATGACAAAGGCATGGCAACACATCAAAGCGCATCCGCAGGTAACAGTGACCGTAGACCTGTTCTGGATCGGGCTTGTATTCTTCCGTAGTGAACAAGCCAAGGAAGATTTCACGCTTCGTTTCTGATATTGTACCGTTAGATATTTGGTGGCCCCTTTAAATAATTCAGCAAGCGGAGCCGAGCAGCGTTCCTGGTAAAGTTTGTTAACTTTACTATCCCTCGTCTCAACTTCCATGACCACAAAATCCATCCTTAATGCCCTGACAAGCAAGGGAATTATTTCCGACCAGCAGGCAGATTCGATAGTTTCATTTGAAAACGAAAAAGCCTTTTCAATCCACTGGGAGCTTCGTTCGGTGCTGTACCTGGGCATTTTACTATTCAGTTCCGGCGCGGGTATTCTCATCTACGAAAACATCGACACGATCGGTCATCAGGCCGTCATTGCCGTTATTGCGCTGATTACCGCAGCTTGCTTTTACTACACCTACAAAAACAGCCTTCCGTACGCAAATGAGCGGGTTGAAAATCCCAATAAGCTCGTTGACTACATACTGCTACTAGGCTGTTCGACATTCTTAGCACTGGAAGGCTATCTGCAATATCAATACAACCTGTTCGGCCCGCGGTACGGGCTGGCAGTAATGATTCCTACGATCGTTTTTTTTGTGTGCGCCTACCGTTTCGATCACCGAGGTGCATTGTCGATGGCTATAACAGGGCTCGCCTCGTGGCTGGGGTTAACCATTGCTCCGCTTTCGGTGATAGCTGAAAACGACTTTTCGGACGGCAAACTAATTTTTCCCGCGATTGCCCTTGGCTGCGTGCTCACAGCAGTCGGATGGATATCAGAAGAGCGGAACATCAAAAAGCATTTCGCATTCACCTATATGCTGATGGGCGGTAACCTGGCCTGCATCGCTGCGCAAATCGGCCTGTTTAGCGAAACAGCCAAAGTACTGTATTTCTTTATCGGAGCCGGGCTCTGCGCCTTTTTTGTCTACCGGGCAAGGCACGCGCAATCGCTCCTGTTTCTGCTGATGGGCACCGTCTATGGCTACGCGATTATCACCTACTGCATTTTCACTAGCCTGGGAATCGACGCTGCATTGGGACTCGGGATTTTCTATTTTCTTTTTTCAAGCGTCGGCGTCATCTACTTTCTGTTGAACTTTAAAAAATTCCTGGGGATTAAAAAATGAAAAAAGCATATAATCATACCTGGGTCGAAAACCTATATGTTCAGCGTCAGGCTACCGAATGGAAGTCCAGGAACCTGCTCACTGCCGAACAGCAGGCGCAAGTAAAGGAGCTGTTCCCCGAAAAATTTTATCGACCTGGCATATTTGTCAAGATTGGTCTGTTCTGTTTCGCAGTGGTCGCGACCTGCTTCTTTGTCGGCTTTCTTTCCTTGTTTATCTACGACACAAGCTCAGAAATTGGCTTTTCGGCATTGAGCCTGATCTGCTGCGCCTGTTTCCTGTTCTTTTTGGAATACTTGATTAAAACCAAGAGCCTGTTCCACTCCGGCGTCGACAATGCATTGCTCTATGCTGCCGTCACCGCGGCGATGGTGCCGGTATTCCTGCTTTTTGAGCACGCACCGCTTTGGGCATATTGGCTGATTGCACTTGCAGTGATCATTCCCGCCACGCTGCGATATGCCGACTTGCTGGGGCCGATCGCCATTTTCGGTTTGCTGTTTACCATCGTAGCGGAATTGATGATGAAATTTCCGCTGGGCAAAGCACTTCTGCCCTTCGCAGTAATGGCCCTGTCGGCGGTGATTTATGGACTGGCACGCAGCAGCAAAGACATTTATTACCTCCAATGCCGTCAAATTCTGGAAGTCTTATCCCTTGCCGCGCTCTACCTTGGAGGAAACTACCTGGTGGTCAG
This sequence comes from Dyadobacter sp. 50-39, assembly GCA_001898145.1. Classification (GTDB taxonomy): domain Bacteria; phylum Bacteroidota; class Bacteroidia; order Cytophagales; family Spirosomataceae; genus Dyadobacter. Next base: position 249,419 of record MKSR01000047.1, on the reverse strand, counting down.
GGAACTGAATGCTTTGATCAGCGGCCTGAATGTCGCGGTAGCTCCACAGATCGCATTTGCGCCCCTGTTCTACTTTTTCACATTGGGTATACCCTTGTGCTATATAGTGATGGGCCTGAAAAAGTCAGACCGTATCCTTTCCATCACCGGCCTTCTGGCATTCGCCTTTTCGTGCTACACCTATGTAAATTATTTCAGTATGCTGAGCGCCTCACAGGAGCTTGTCCTGGCTGGCGTTTTGATGATTACGGTCTCTATTTTGGTCATCAAATATTTGCACACGCCCAAACATGGTATTTCCGACGAGCAAAGCCGCAGAAACAGCCTTGAACACCTGCAAGCCGTCATCGCGGCCCACGAACTTGGCGCTTCTCCGGCAGATAACGGGCTCGCGGGTCCCGGAGTCGAATTCGGAGGTGGCGCATTCGGTGGAGGCGGAGCCGGTGAAGTTTACTAATTGAACAAAAATTTGGAACTTGCAGCGGTTACATTGCTCATTACCGAAACTTTTATCATGAAAAAATTGCTCGCCTTAACACTTCTCAATTTTTGTTGTTACTACGCCTTAGCACAATCAACCGCTCATCCCAAAATAAAAACCGCTGCCCAAGCAGGCCCCACGTCCGGAAATCCAGTGTTTCCAGGGTGGTATGCCGACCCAGAGGGAATTATTTTTAACAAAACTTTCTGGATTTACCCCACATTCTCGGCGCCTTACAACAAACAGGTGCATATGGACGCGTTTTCGTCCAAAGACCTGGTAACCTGGGACAAACATCCTAATATTATAGATACCTCCGCCGTAAAATGGGCCAAAAGAGCCATGTGGGCGCCGTCAATCATCGAAAAAGATAAAAAATACTACCTGTTTTTTGGAGCAAACGACATTCAGAACGACAATGAAACGGGTGGCATCGGCGTTGCCATCGCCGACCGTCCCGAAGGACCGTTCAAGGATTATCTGGGTAAGCCGCTAATCGATAAGTTTCACAATGGAGCGCAGCCGATCGACCAGTTTGTTTTCAAAGACAAAGACGGGCAATACTACCTTTTTTATGGCGGCTGGCGGCATTGCAATGTAGCCAAGCTGAAAAGCGACTTCACAGGCTTTATTCCGTTCGAGGATGGTAAAACGTTTCGTGAGATCACACCAGAAGGCTATGTCGAAGGCCCCTTTATGTTTATCCGCAACGGTAAATATTACTTCATGTGGTCAGAAGGCGGCTGGACAGGCCCTAACTACTCGGTTGCCTACGCGATAGCCGATTCACCTTTCGGCCCCTTTGAGCGGGTAGGTAAAATCCTGCAACAGGATCCTCAAGTTGCAACAGGCGCCGGGCATCATTCGGTAATTCAGGTGCCAGGTAAGGATCAGTGGTACATTGTCTATCATCGCCGCCCCCTCACTGAAACGGATGGCAATCACCGCGAGACCTGCATAGATGTGATGTCTTTCGACGAAAAGGGCATGATCAATCCTGTGAAAATCACCAGGGAAGGCGTAAAACCTGTGCTGATCAAATAAAAAACTAAACCCTGTGCTGAAAACTCTCCCTGCAAGCCGACTCTTTGTCAAGAGGGCCGCCCAATTCTTCCTGTTATTTTCCGTTTTAACGCTCTGGGCGGTTACTTGCGGCTTTGCGCAGCGCTTCGACAAGGTACTGTTCGGTAAGCTGCCCCAAGATTACCAGCTTTATCCCCGCGGAGCAAACAACCAGGCGTCCGTTCCCGTTGCAGGAACGGTGGATGGGCCGGATTTCAAATACGTATCTGTCCAGGTATTACGGAATGGCCAACCCCACCAGTACCTGAGAGGCGCCATCCAATATTCAGGGAACGGGAAAGGGAAGTTCAGCACGGAAGCGACGATCAAAGCCGAACGCGCTAATTACGATTTCAAAGTTTTCCTCTGCAAAGATACAGATTCAACGCTACTCGTCACCCGCAGCCGGGTGGTGAGCGGCGATGTGTACATATTGTCGGGCCAGTCCAATTCAACCGGTTTTTTCGGTGAGAGTGATACGAGCATGTTTTGCCGCACATTCGGCAAGATTACCGGCAACCTTAATACTTATCCCTACAATGCGGCCGACACGCTCTGGACGCTTTCGAATATGCGCTCCTACGACAATGGCGTGGGCTCGATGGGATTTGAAATTCAGAAGCAGCTGATGGAAAAGTCAGGCGTTCCAAACTGCCTGATTAATGCGGGCTACCACTGGTCGTCTGCTTATTCGCATGCCCTCAGAACTGAGACCAACCCGACCGATCCTGCAACCGGTTATGGAAGAATGCTCTACCGGGCGCAAAAAGCAGGCGTGGCCCAGGCGGTGAAGGCCTATATTTTCAGGCAGGGGGAAAGCGAATCTTACGGCGAGGGTGGTAATTGGGAAGGTCACTTCGATGTTTTGTATAAAAACCTAAAAACTGATTTCCCCAACCTGGAAAAACTGTATGTGTTTCAGATCGATATTATTTACTGGCCCTCTCTTATCGGAACGCTCATACGCGACTACCAACGGCGGCTACCGGAAATTTATCCCGACATTCGCAGCATTGCCACTGTGGGTACCACTGGCTTTGACGGCCTGCATTACAATCGCGACGGCAATAAGCAAAGCGGTGCAGAGCTTTCCCGGTTGATGCTGCACGATTTTTACGCTTCCACAGACACGGCGGGTATCGCATCGCCCAATCTCAAAAAGGCATTCTACAACTCTTCGGAAAAGAACACACTCACGCTGGTATTCGATCAGGGACAGAAATTAAAATATCCCGATCCTTACAGGCATCCAAACGGACCGCAACTGGAATTGAAAGACTTCTTTTACCTGGATCACCAGGCGGGCGCTGTCGCAGCGGGAAAAGCAGAAGGTAACCGTATCATCCTGGACCTAAAAGCTCCGCAAAATGCGTCAAAGCTTGATTATCTGCCTCCGTTCCTAGAACAAGGAGGCCCCTACTATCCCTTCACCGGCCCTTTTATTACCAACGAGCGGGGTATGCGGGCGTTTACTTTTTTCGATGTCCCTCTTGCCACCGCGCTGGCAGGAACGGTATTGAATGCCCAACGCGGTGAAAACGGCAGCGTGAGGCTTTTCTGGCAACCTGTTGCCGGTGCCAAGTCGTACTTGCTGGAACGTAAATTCGGTGAATCGGCAAATTTCGCCGAGCTGGCACAGCTTGAGGCCAATGCTATCGAATGGCGTGATGAGCCAGGCGAGTCGGGCGTCGCTATCACCTACCGGCTCACGGCCATGAACGATGTCGCAGAATCTGCCACACCTGCTTACACGGAACTGGCTCCAAACCTGGTTTTGGGAATAGAAAAAGACCCTGAGCAAAGCTTCGAGCTATTTCCCAACCCTGTACTGCGAGGCGAGGAACTGACTATCCATTTCGCCCGCCCGCAAACAGGAGATATTTCCCTACTTGGCCTGAATGGTCAGCTTTTACTGAACAGCCAGGTATTGCAAGCTCCCAGAAGCGGCTTCATGCTACCCAAGCACGTTTCGGGAATGCATTTGATCCGCTTCAAGTCCCAGGGAAGGGTTATTACTAAAAAACTATGGATCAGATAGTTTGACCTATAATAATAAGCGTTGGAGCTGAAATCAGTTTTCTATCGGGCTTCCCGCGTCAGTTGAGGCCGCACAAAGTCTAAACGGTCAAGCAAGCCTATATTCCTGCACGTTAAATCAGGCGCAGCAACCAGCGACCGGCGAAATCTTGCAGCATTTTTTGGCTTTCCAGGTTATTGGAATGATTTTTGCTGACCGTTACCAAAACCACTTTGTGTTTACCCTGTCCGACATTAGTCCTGAAACGATATGCACATCCATAACTACGAAGAGTACGTTAAATCGGAGTTGACCAAATGGCAGCTCAAAATGCAGAAGCGGCCCAATTTCATCGATAGAACCTCCAAGAAAGTTCAGGACAAAATTAACGAGATCATTCCCGAGAAAGTGCACGCAGTCATCACCGGAACTATCAAGCAAATGGTGCGCGGGGTACTTACTGGTGCAGAATACACAACCACGCAGCCTATCCCAGGCGCTTCGCTGGAAGAAATAGAAACGGCAGTTCGTAAAAAAATCGACTTCTATAAAAAGGCCGGAGCAGCAGAGGGCGGCATTACAGGAGCGGGTGGATTTTGGCTCGCACTAGCCGAATTTCCTATTCTGATCGGCATTAAAATCAAACTGCTTTTTGAAATCGCGGCATTGTATGGCCGGCCTGTCAACGACTACCGGGAACGGCTTTTTATACTGCACATTTTCCAACTAACCTTTTCGAGTCAAAAAGGGAGGCTTGAAGTATTTTCTCGGATGATTCAGTGGGACCTTCGAAGCAAAGACCTTCCGACCGACATCCACGAATTTAACTGGAAGACCTTTCAACAGGAATATCGGGACTATATCGACCTGGCAAAAATGGCGCAGCTCATTCCGGGCATCGGGGCGGCCGTCGGTGTAATCGTTAACTACCGTTTGCTGGATCAGCTGGGCAAAAATGCGATGAATGCCTACCGAATGCGTTGGTTTGAAGCGCGAATGCTTGGTGGGAAAATGGGAATGCTGACTGCCTGATAAAATCAAATTAAATACAATTTACCGATTGAATGAGCGCTAACAAAAAGCAATTTGTATACAGCAAAAGCCTGGACAATGCCCTACTGGCGGTTTACGATGCATACGTTTTCTTTATCCGTTTTTTCCGGGAGGTTTTCCGGGGCAGAATGGAATTCCAGGAAATTGTCCGCCAGTGCTATGCCATCGGAAACCGGTCGCTGCTGCTGATCAGTCTTACCGGGTTTATTACCGGGATGGTGTTTACCAAACAATCGCGCCCTTCGCTATCCGAGTTTGGTGCAACTTCGTGGCTTCCTTCCCTGGTGGCGATTGCGATCGTGCGCGCACTGGCGCCCCTGGTAACAGCGCTGATCAGCGCGGGCAAGATCGGCTCGAGCATCGGGGCTGAGCTGGGTTCTATGCGCGTCACCGAGCAGATAGACGCCATGGAAGTTTCTGCGGTAAATCCCTTCAAGTTCCTGGTAGTAACGCGCGTGTTAGCCTGCACCATAGCCATCCCGGTACTGATGTTCTACTGCTCGCTTGTAAGCTTGCTCGGCGCATTCCTGAACGTGACCTTAAACGAAGGCACCAGTTTCATTGCCTTTTTTGAAAACGCATTCGAACAAATCACATTTCTGGATATATGGACCTCGGTAGCAAAAGCCATTGCCTATGGGTTTACCATCGGAATTGTAGGGAGCTATCAGGGTTATAATGCCAGTAAAGGCACCGAAGGCGTCGGTAAGGCTGCTAACTCGGCCGTTGTGACTTCTATGTTCCTGATTTTTATAGAGGAGGTGATCATCGTACAGGTATCCAATTATTTCAGAATTTAAAATGGAAGAAGATTTCAAACCCGGCGAACCGGTTATCGAAGTGCGCGACCTGTATAAATCTTTCGGGGACCTGCATGTGTTGCAGGGTGTGAACCTGACTGTAAATAAAGGTGAAAACATGGTGGTACTGGGTAGGTCAGGCACAGGAAAGTCGGTATTGATCAAGATCATGATTGGCCTGCTCAAACAGGACCGCGGCGATTGCATTGTATTGGGAAAAGAAGTCTCCCAGCAGGAAGGCAACGATCTGCGCGATTTGCGTCTTAAAATCGGTTTTTCGTTTCAAAACAGCGCTTTGTACGATAGTATGACCGTGCGTGAAAACCTGGAATTTCCGCTCGTACGAAATATCCCGAATCTGACCCGCGCCCAGATCGATGAGCAGGTAGAGTACGTGCTCGATGCGGTGGGCCTGCTTCAAACGATTAACCAGGTACCGGCCGAGCTGTCGGGCGGCCAGCGCAAACGGATCGGCATTGCCCGCACACTGATCCTGAAACCGGAGATCATGCTCTACGACGAGCCTACTGCCGGATTGGATCCGATTACCTGTCTGGAAATCAACCAGCTGATCAATGAGGTAAAGGAGAAGTACCAGACCACCTCGATCATTATCACCCACGATCTCACCTGCGCACGTGAAACGGGTGACCGTATCGCGATGCTGCTGGATGGCAAGTTCCTGAAAACAGGCACCTTTGAAGAAGTATTTGATACCGACGAAGAGCGGATCAAGAGTTTTTACGATTATAATTTTATTCAGTAATGGCAACATCAAGCAAACGATCCATTAACGTAGGACTTTTCGTAGTTATCGGGATTCTCATCTTTGTGGTAGGGATTCTCACGATTGGTAGCATGAAAAAAGTCTTTTCCTCCACCATCACCGTCAAAAGCATTTTTGATGATGTCAACGGCCTTAAAATCGGCAACAACATCTGGTACTCCGGGGTGAAAATCGGCACTGTCAAAAGCATTCGCTTCCTGGAAAATTCCAAGGTGGAGGTGATGTTGAATATCGAGGAAAAGTCCCAGGAATTTATCCGCAAGAATGCCAAAGCGAAAGTCAGCACAGACGGGCTGATCGGAAACAAGATCATTGTTATCTATGGCGGCACCCAAAAGGTACCCTCCATCGAAGACGGTGATGAGATTGCTGTCGAAAAAATTGAAAGTACCGAGGAAATGCTGGCCGTGCTTTCAGAAAACAACAAGAACCTGCTCGGCATTACCAGCGCATTCAAAACCATTAGTAAAAACATCCTGGCCGGCAAGGGCACCGTCGGAATGCTTTTGAACGACGAGCGGCTTTATAATGATCTGGACCAGACTCTTGGAGCCATGAAAAAAGCCTCAGTGAACGCGCAGACGCTGACCGCTTCTTTGGCCGGCTACACTGCAAAACTCAATGAGAAAGGAGGCCTTGCCAACGATTTCGCGACCGACACGGTGATCATGAAAGACCTTCGCGGCACGATCTCCAGGTTGAATGAAACCGTTTCCTCTGCCAACGTAATGGTCAATAACCTCAAAACAGCCAGCGCCGAGCTGAACTCGAATAGAACCAGCCCGCTAGGTGTGCTGCTGCATGACGAAGGCACCGCGTCAAACCTGAAAGAAACGCTGAAAAATCTGGAAAGTACCACCGAGAAACTCGACGAAAACATGACCGCGCTTCGGTCTAACTTCCTTTTCCGCAGGTACTTCCGCAAGAAAGCGAAAGAGGAAGCCAAACATCCTGCCAAAGAAGAGGTAAAAGAACAAGAGAACCCGCAATAATATGATAGTTTTGTAGAAAGCGCTTATATTGTCGAATTATTTCTTCAAATAATACCTTACCAATCCCACTAACTAAGCTTCTGCAAAACCTTTAACACAAACCAATGGCCTTACAACTCAACCCCGCCCTGGACCTTGCCTATATCGACCAGGCCTACGGAGAAGATCCTGTAATCCTGTACATGATTTTTGACGCCTTTCTGAGTGATTCCGTCCCGCGCTGGCAGTCGCTGCAAAGTGCCCTGGAATCACGCGACCTCAAAGAATCGGCCAGCATTGTACACGGGCTGAAACCCTCTTTTACAATGACCGGACTGACTCATATCCGGCCCAAGGTGGAAGTGCTGGAAAAAGCCATCAAGAACGAGGATCCTACCGAACAACTGCTGCAAATGTACAGGAGTATATCGGCCGAAGTCGATGAGTTGATTCCCATCCTTGAATCGGAATCAGAGCGGTTGAAAAAAGTCTGAAAACATACGTGCAATATACCGCGGAAAATTCATGAGCGCATAACCGGGAAGGTCTATGCGCTTTTCCTTTTCGCTTTTTCCCAGGCAGCACTTTGCGAGCCTTTGAAATACCGTCTGATACCCGCCAGAACAGCGTAGTTCATCATACAAAAATAATAGGGCACAAATAGCGCCTTGATCTTGATTTTACGCGTTTCAAGTATCCAGCCTGCCAGGGCCAGGCTGTAAAAAAGGACCTGCCCCACCAAAATTAGCTGATAGATAATACCTCCGGACCGGACAACGATCAGAATATTGAGCACCAGTGCCAGTATCATCAGGAAGGGTGTCACAGTCCAGCGAAGGACACGGTGGCTGATATACTGGAAAGACAGCAACGGATCGTGAAAAGGGTTCATCAGTTTTCGCAACCGGAGAATAGACTGAATACCTCCTGCTGCGATGCGCACTTTCCTTTTCAGTTCCTCCTTGATGTTTTCCGAAGAAAGCTCCGAAGCATACGCATCAGGCTCATAGACGATACGATAACCCTGCTCGGCGATCTGCATTGAAATCATAAAGTCATCCAGGATGGTGTCGGGCGCAACCGAGCGGTAAAGTGACCGCCGGACGCTGAACAATTCTCCCGCCGCTCCGACTACGGAATAGAGCTCTGAATCCCATTTTTTCAGTGTCGACTCGTATTTCCAGTAAAAGCCTTCTCCGGCCGTCGCATCTGACATTGCATCCTGCATAACGCGCTTCTCACCGGAAACTGCACCCACCTTGCTGTCGGCATAATGCCTGGCGATCAGCAGCAATGCATCTTTATTGAGGAAAGTATTGGCGTCGGTAAATACGACCACCTCTGTATCTACTTCATCCATCGCCCGGTGCATGGCCAGGATTTTACCGCTGCGTACCGGCGTATGCATGAGCTTGATCTGGGAATGCTTAGCTACCAGCTCCGGGGTGCGGTCAGAGGAACCGTCTGTAACGAAAACCAGGTTAAGCTTGCCTGCCGGATATGACAATTGAAGGGTATCAGCAATCTTTTCTTCGATGATACTTTCCTCATTGTAGGCCGCGATGACAAGTGTAAGCGTGGGAAAGTCCTGATCCAGGCCCGGAGCGAGCCTTTTACCTTTGAATGCCCTGCGAATGCGGACAAGCACGTACAGCACAATGCCGTAACCAAGAAATGTGTAGAAAACAATAAACAGACTGAGCCAGAAAAGTATCTCCATAAATAATCAGCGGGTCAATGGGAAGCCTAGATTTTTGCTATCGGGTTTGTTTTTGAAATGCCAGGTGATTGCACTCCAAAACACGGGGATGAAATTGTATTCCTTATTCCTAATATACTGAATGATATTTCGCGGAACTACCGCCAGGGCAAAGTAGCAACTGAACACAAAAAACCGGAATCCCGGAGCATTCTTGCGGATGAACAAAATGCGGTTGCGGTTCATGAAAAACTCTTTCAACGCCGTGCGTTTGCCCACCGACACCGATTCCTTATGGTAGATCAATGCGTCGAGGTTGACATGGACCTGAAATCCCGCCCTTTTGATGCGCTCGCACCAGTCCAGCTCCTCATAATAAAGAAAATAATTCTCGGCCATGCCCCCTGCTTTTTGCCAGGCCTTCCGGCTGATCATCATCGCGGCTCCGTGGGCATAACCGGTCGGACCCGTCAGAAAATCATACTGGCCACGGTCCTGCTCGAACTGCCCGATGCACGCATTCCGGCATGTGTAGTAATTCATAGGCGTATAGCCGGTGTATTGCAGCATGCCTGGCTGATCGAAATAATGGATCTTGGGTGATATCATTCCAATTTCAGGATTCGCTTCCATGCTGGCTACCAGCTTGCCGATCAGCTCTGCGGTAACCTCGGTGTCGTTATTAATCAGGAAAAGGTAGTCCCCGGTCGCATGCGCCATACCAATGTTGTTTCCGCCCGCAAAGCCGGTATTGCGGTCCGACCGGATAAATACAATACCGGGGTATCGCTGCTTCCATTCTGGCACAGGGTTTGTCTTGCTACCATTGTCGACAACGATGATTTCCAGGCCGGGGTAGTTATTGATCTCCGCAAGCGATTTAAGCAAGTCTTCGGTAACCTTCGGCTGGTTGAAATTCACCGTTACGATCGAAACTTTTTTCATGCGCAATTTGAATCGGTGGAAGTACCGAAACCAAGGAAAATTTTAATTGATTTGTAGAACTATTTCAAATTTAACAATAAAAACATAGCTTTAACCAAAATCCGGGGATGAGCACCGGTTTTTGCAAAAAACACTCTTGATGCAATCCTAACACCCTTTCCTGCGAATAAAACATCCCCAGCGTGAAAATAAACCGTCTGCTTAACGATCAAGATTCCGACCAAAATTCTTCCAATCCTCAGGGACAGGGTTCTGCGCGCCTGGATAAGCAAGTGGCCGAGCTGATCCAGACTATCGAGCAGTCTGAAATCGATGAACACGTTTCACGGCAGTACCAAAAGGATATATCCGACGCATTCGACCGGTCCGCGGAAACCTGGAAGAAGCTGGCCCCCTTCCGGGCGCTGGACCAGGACAATAACCTATCCCGGGAGGAACTGCTCGAAGGACTGGAGAAGCTTTTGGCCGAAAATCAGTTCGATAGCCGGATCAATAGCCCCAAACGGAGCAAGATCGTCCAGAAAGGTGTCATGTTTGTTTTTGCTATCCTGCTCATTATTGTCGGCTTTGCGATGATCATCATGCCTGCCCCTCCCAGTTTTGAGCTCTTTACGGTGTTTTATTTTAATATCAATGACGGGGTTACCATTATGGACCTGGTGTCGCTGCTGATTATTTTTGGTGGAGTACTTATGTTTGTACTAAACTTCAACAGGAAATGATCAGCTTCCCGGATCCGCCGACCACCGTCAAAAAAATTCTGCTCGTAGAGGATAACCTTCTTTTTCGCAAGGTGATCGAACATGCCCTGTTGAAAGCAGGCTATAACTGCGTACTGTGCGAATCGGCATCGGAAGCATTAGAAATGCTGGTGGTCGAGACGCCGGATCTGATCTTGTCAGACTACGATATGCCCGAGATGAACGGATTCGATTTCCGGCAGGCCGTACTGCTCAATCCCAACATCAGCGACATTCCGTTCGTCTTCCTGACCTCATTTACTGATAACAAGCTGGTGCTGCAAGGACTAAATATGTCGGCACTGGACTTTATTAACAAAGAGACGCCCATTCCGGTAATTATTACCAAGCTCAACAACATTATCAAAACCCTTCAGAACGAACATGTGAGATCTGTCCGGGAATTGAAAGTCGCCGCCGAAACGCTGAACGTGAAGTCGATCCCCACCCAAGCCCCTTTGGTCGACGGCTACCGCATCTTTTACTGGCATAAAGGTTACAGGGGATATCCAGGGGGCGATTTCATCGACTTCGTGCAAGTCGACAGCCGTTACTGCTTCGCCTTTCTGGGTGATATTATGGGTAAAAAATGGAAAGCATGGTTTTTCACATTCGGCTTTCTGAGCTATATACGGGCTGCTATCCGCTTCTGCGTGCTCGATCAGGATTTCGAACTTATCAGGATCGTGCAGAAGATTAACAAGCTGATTTACCTCGACGAGAGTTTACAGAATATCCTTTCGAGTCTTTCACTGCTACTACTTGACACCCATACCGGCGAGGTGCATTATACAGGAGCCGGCGATCTGCCGCTGGTGGGCTATTCACCTGAAACAGATAAAACAACAACGATCCAATCCACAGGGTTGCTGCTCGGCCTGCTCGAAGACGGCCTTTACGACAAACAGGTGGTGGCGATGAAGTCCGGCGACCAGCTGGCCATTTTTACCGATGGCATGATAGATATTCCCTCGAACGGAGCAAAGAAAAGCGATTACCCATTTTTCGTGGAAAAAATAACACCCTATCTGGGCAAACCCGATAGCTTTGGACTGATCAGGAAGCATGTGCTCGAACTGATCGACGACAGCAACCAGATGGACGATGCGAGCATCATTTTTATAGAAAAACAATAACCCTTATATGGTACTAGAAGTTGAGGAAATAAACCGTGTGGTTAAAGCCACGATTTTACCGGAAGAAGCCAGCCTTTCTAATGCGGAAGCATTCAAGGAAGAAATGATTACACTTATCGGCCGTGGGGTCCGGCTGGTGATTGTCAGTTTTGAAAACGTTAATTATATCGACAGCTCATTTCTGGGCAGTCTGGTCGTAGCACTGAAATACGCAATGCCGCGCAACGTCGACATTTACCTGGTCGCGCTCAAACCGGACGTGAAGAACCTTCTCACGCTTATCCGTATGGATAAGGTGTTCAAGATATTCAACGATTACGAAGAGGCGATGGGAACATTAAGCTAGTTTATGAAGGAGGATTTGGATCGGATCACAATCGTTTTCAATAGTAACCGGGAGGGAATTCCGGGCACGCTGAACCTGTGCCTGGACCACATCCGGCAAAAAACAGGCGGCTCACCGCTGCATGAGGACCTGATGGCTAAAATCAAGTGGGTTATCATGGAGTTGCTTACCAATGCGGTCAAACACTCCGGCCAGCGGGAAACAGTGCTTAAAATCGTCCGGACTACGGAGGCCATCATTCTCGAAAAAGAGGATTATGGCAAACCGTTGGTGCTGGTAGGTCAGGACAAGAAAAAAATCATGTGGCCTCTGGAAGAGATGGTGCGCCCGGTAGACTTCCCTATCTACCATAACGGGATGGATTCGCTTTGCGTACGAACCGACGAGTCAGGACGGGCCATCTTCTTTATTGAGGAGCTGGCGGAGTTGGAAATGCCTGCATTACTTTCGGACACCAGCGAGCATTTCGGACTGCTGATTATGACCAAAGCCTCGGACGAATTCGCTTACGAGCACGAGCCGGAAACAGGCCTGAACAGGTTCATCAGTACATTTTATTTTACCAACCCGCTCCCATGAGACACCGCTTTGAAGTTCTGGACATTTTTCGCGGCTTGTTTGCTTCTATCGTATTCCTGTTCCACCTCGGCCCGTTTGCCAAAACGCCCATCCTGAACAACCGCTTCATTGAAAACTCGGACATGTTTGTCGATTTTTTCTTCGTGCTTAGCGGTTTTGTGATCGCATATAGCTATCAGTCCCTGGCCGACCGGGACCAGTTCAAACTGTTTCTCAAAAAGCGCATTTACCGTATTTATCCCTTGCATTTTGTGATGCTGCTGGCATTTGTGGGCATGGAGGTCGCCAAGAATGTGCTCAGTCCTTACGTGCACGTAAATAACCTGATGAATTCGGCCAATAACACCGAAACTTTGTTTACATCGCTTTTTCTGATCAATTCCACGCCCGTACCCGGCGTAAACGATGTGAGCTGGAATATTCCCAGCTGGTCGATCAGCGCGGAAATGATGGCCTATCTCGTCTTCGGGAGCCTGGTGGTATTCATTCATCGCAGCGGACAAATCCGGTTTCGCAATGTGTGGTATGGCATCATGATTATCCTGTCGCTCACCGGGCTCTCGCTCGTGTCGGGTAACCTACAAATCAATTACAGCTTTAATTATGGCTTTTTGCGCGGCATTCTGGGCTTTTTCACCGGCGTGCTTTGTTTCAACCTGTTTACCAACACGCAGTTGCAGGTGCGTGAATGGCCGTCTGCGGTATTTTCTGCTTTGGAGATCATTTCTCTGACGCTGATAGTGCTGTGCATCTGTCAAGGTCATGTGCTCAAACCCTGGGGAGCTATTTTTGAGGTATTGTTCTTTGTCTGCATCTATACTTTCTCCTTTGAAAAGGGGGTGGTTTCAAAAGCGCTCAAAAGCGTGAAGCTGCTGCATAAGATGGGGCAATATTCATATTCCATTTACATGACGCACGCGTTACTGATCAGCCTTTTCAATGTGTTGTTCATCCGCATTCTCCATTTCCCGCCCGAGGCCTACTCCTATTTGTTTGTCTTAAACTTCATTCTGATCTATTTCGTGTCGGCTTGGACCTACAAGCACATCGAGATGCGCTTTCAATACAAATCGCCTCCGAAACTGCGGCAGCAGGAAGCAGCCCGTAAATAGCGTAGCTTGAAGCTTCGCATTACCTTGTTTTGGAACCCTTTAACTTCTCCAACCAGACTTTTGCCAGGCTGATTGCCTCCGCATAGCCGGTTGAAAATACGCTCAGAATGCTGAATGGCTGAAACCGGTTCAGGCCCCAATACCCTATACCCACTCCGATAAGCGTCGGGACAGCGCCCGCGATAGCAACACCATAAATGCTGCCGGTGAGGTAGATGCCCGTCACCGAAGCGATAACGCTGCCGGCAAGCATGATCAGCACCTTGATAAAATTGATTTTGGGCTGGTGAATCACATCAAGCGTTAGCGCAAAAAATCGGTCGAGCGGATAAAGCAGCGCAAAGCTCATATACAGGCGCATAATGTTCGCCGCTTCCGAACCCACGTATTTCTCGCCCCCGATGATATGGATGGCCACATCGGCCAGGATCACAGCTCCTACACAGGCTGGCAACAGCGCCATCGTGATCAGCCCTGCATACCGTTTCATGGTTTCGATCACTTTCACACGGTTGCCTTCATTATAAGCCGACGAGAGTTCGGGCATTCCCGTAGCGGCAAAACTACGCAGCGGTATCTCGATGATTTCCATCAAACGCTGTCCAAGATTGAATACGGCCAACGCTGCCGGTCCCAGCATAAAATTGATAATCATGGTATTGGACGTTCCGAACAGGTTAGAGCTTAGCGTAGTACCTACGGAGAATTTGCCGAAATGGAAGATTTCGGCAATGCAGGCCCTGGTACGATCCTTAAAACTGGCGATTCTAGACCAACCCATTGCCATGGTAAAAACACTCGTCAGCGCTGCTCCGCCCAGGTAGGCGTAGATAATGTTTTGCAGATTGGCTGTGTGGGTAAAGGCCATGATCATCACAAAAATGATAAAGAAGCCCTGACTCAGAAACCGTATGCATAGCAGTTGATCGAAACGCTGCTCTGCCTGCACTACGCAAGAAGCGATGAAATACGGCAACGAAGCAAGGTAAATAATGCCGAACCATTCGACGAAAAGCACTACCGAAGGATTTTTAAACCAATCCGAAAGTAAAAAAGCCGGGATATTGATCAGAGCCAGAATGCCGGTGATGGTTCCACCGATAAACCAGGCAGACCCCACCACTTCACGCTTTCGTGCTTCACTCGCACCTGCATAAAATTTAATGAAAGCGGTTGTAAGAAATCCTGAACGGAAAGTGTCGACCAACAATAATATGGACAGAAAAAAAACCCACATCCCTATACTGGCCACCGGCAATGCACGATAAAGAATGATCATATTGAGCATTCCTAGCACCGACATTATGCCGTTTCCGGCCAGAGAGAGAAAGTGTTTATTCCTTAGTTTTTGTAAAAGCTGAAATGCCATCAGGTACTGTGCAGAATATGAGGGGTCAACTCGGATTATCTCAACCGATTATTTGACTAATTTACCTAAGTTGGAACCAAATGCAATATGCGAAGTAATTTTACAATATTTTTGCACAAACCAGGAATAATGTTTTAACTTTCCTCCTGACTGTGGCGGCCGGGCGCAAGCTTGATTGTAAAGATGTACAAAACCTATTGATTGCCAGAATATGAGTTTATGGGGCTTACCTAACTGGATTTTACCGCACCTTTTTACAAACAAGCGTTTTGCTGATCTCTCCGAGGGCGAAATCCAAGTCCTGCGGGAACGCATCAGCCGTTTTAAAGACGAGACTCCCGATGTTTCAGTTGTGATTCCTGCCTGGAACGAAGAGAACAATATTTACCGGACGCTCTCCTCGCTCTCAGCAAGCAACACCAAATACAAGGTCGAGATAGTGGTCATTAACAACAATTCCACCGATGGCACGCAAAAGGTGCTTGATACATTGGGCATCAGGAACTACCTTCAGACCATACAGGGCACGCCTTTCGCGCGGCAAATGGGACTGGATCATGCCAGGGGCAAATTTCACCTCTGCGCTGATTCGGACACTTTTTACCCACCCGATTGGATCGACCTGATGGTGGAGCCGATGGCCAGCGACGCCCGCATTACCGGCGTTTACGGCAATTATGCATTCATTCCGCCGGCCGGTCAGGGGCGGGCAGGTTTGTGGCTTTACGAGAAATTCGCCGGGCTGATGATTCAGATCCGAAAGAAAAACCGGGAGTACCTAAACGTATACGGTTTCAATATGGGATTTGTCACCGAAGTAGGCCGCAGGACGGGGGGCTTTCGTGTAAGCGGCTCAAGGCTGTATGCCAACATTGTCGGCAGCGATTTTGAGAATGAAGCCGAAGACGGCCGTATGGCTTTGAACCTGAAAAAAGAAGGCGAGCTAAAACAGGTTACCAGCTCCAAGGCGACAGTCTTCACCTCGCCGCGACGCCTGCTCGACGACGGCAGCATTTCCCAAGCATTCCTTAATCGGGCCAAGCGACAGCTGCAAGGCATGCGCGACTATCTCTCGTAATATGATGCAGCGCCATTACCCCGATACCACCCTATTGATCACCCACTATAACCGCAGCGGATCGCTCGAAAGATTACTGGCTACCTTCGAGTCACTCGGCTGCCAGTTTGCAGATATAGTGGTTTCTGACGATGGCAGCAAGCCAGAACATCTTGAAAAAATAACAGCGCTCACCAGCCGCTTTCCTTTCCGGCTCGTAACCACACCCAAAAACCGTGGCCTGGGCAACAACATCAATAAAGGACAAGATGCGGTGCAGACTGCGTATACCCTGTATGTACAAGAGGATTTTCAGCCATCTGAAATTTTCCCCGAACATTTCCAGGACGCGCTCACATTCATGCGGGAAGACCCTGAATGGGACATTGTGCGGTTTTACGCCTACTTCGCCTACCCTACCCTAAAACCTTTTGGAAAAGGTTATTCGGAAATGGTGTACCGGTTCTGGGATATGAACCATTTGAAGTTCTACTATTACAGTGATCACCCGCATCTGCGCAGAAGCACGTTTTTGAAAAAATTCGGTCGCTATCCCGAAGGCATCAAAGGCGATCTCACTGAATATAAAATGGCTGTCAGCTTTTTACAAAAAAAAGGCAAGGGACTGTTTTATAATGACTTCACAAAACTATTTTACCAGAAGAACTCCTCCGACGAGCCCAGCACGATGGAGCGCGCCGACTGGAAACTGAGCAAGAACCCCCTGGTGAAGCTTGCCCGGCTGGGATATTTACGTTACCGCTGGCTGAAAAACACGCTGGACCTGGTGTTCATGAAATAGCATACCCACATGGATAAGGAATATTTCTTCGCAGAAGTGACGCTGCTTGTTACCCATTATAACCGGAGCCAGTCCCTGGAACAGTTGCTTCTTTCGTTTGAGGCGCTGGGTTGCCGGTTCGGTGAGGTTGTCGTTTCCGATGACGGCAGCAAGCCCCAACACATCGATTACCTGTTGCAATTGCAGAAACGACATGAGTTCAGGCTCATCACCACACCTCAGAACCGCGGCCTGGGTAATAATATCAACAAAGGCCAGGACGCAGTCCAGACTCCGCTGACGCTGTATGTGCAGGAAGATTTTACGCCTACCGCCATTTTCCCCGAGAGCTTTACCCACGCTCTGGACATCATGCGCAAAAAGCCGCAGACAGATATGGTGCGGTTCTACGCCTATTTTGAATACCCTTGCCTTAGCGACACTGCCGAACATGGGTTTCACGAAATGCAATTCAACGTGCTGAAACCCGGTTACCGTAAATTTTACGCATACAGCGATCATCCCCATTTGCGCAGGAGCAATTTTTTTGAGCGATTCGGCAGATATGTGGAAGGACAGAAAGGAGATGTCACCGAGTACCGCATGATGATGTCCTTCCTAAAAAACAAAGGCAAAGCCTATTTCTATAAGGATTTCACCGGACTGTTTATCCAGAAGAACTCAGAGGCTGAGCCAAGTACGATGAAAAGGACAAGCTGGCGGGAAAGCGACAACTTTATACTCACCCAGATAAGGCATCTTTACCGGCACCTGAAATTTAATTTTGATTACCTGACCTGAATATAGTCTTACTTTATTCCGATCTTGGTGCCATAAAACCCATTGATTCCGCCCCTGAAATATGCCCACCCGTATTACAAATGACTCATTCAGATGGTATTACGCGAGCATTTACCTTGGACTTACTCTGATATTCGGCTCCCAGTATTTTACCTATAAGAATGTTCGCGATCTTTCGCTGAACAACGAGCGTCTGAATGTCACGATAGGCGTGCTGAACCAGACGGCCAATTTCGGGCTTGTCACAAAGGATTTCCAATCGAATATGCGCGGCTATCTGATCACTCAGAACAACGAGCTGCTGGCCGACAATTACAACAAAAAAATCCAGCTTGTCGGCATTACCGACACGCTGTTCAATCTGGTCAAGACCGATGAGGTCCAAACGAAGCGGGTCAAAGACCTCCTGAATATCTCCGGCCAGATCGTGGCCTATTCACAGAATGTTGTTACCATTTATCGCACCCAGGGCGCTCAGCAGGCATTTTCCAAGATACAGGAAGGGGAAGGCATCAGGCTCAACAACCTGATGACCCGCAAGATAGACGAGATCGAAGACTACGAGAACCATAACATGGAACAGCGTAGGAAGCTTGTGTCGGCCACCCAGCAGAATTCGGTCATGTTCATTTTACTGACCGGTGCCGTAGGGTTTGTTCTCACCATACTCTCCATTGTGTTCCTGAGCCTGGACAAGCGTAAGCAGCGGCTATTGCAAAAAAATATCAACGAACGCGAGCGTACAGTAAGCCAATACCTGGAAGCGATCCCTGACGGGGTGATGATCATCAATAACGAGCAGAAGATCGAGGTGCTCAATCAATCCGGGCGTGAGATATTGGGCGTATCGGGCGAGCGGTATGAAACGCTCGAGGAACAGGTAAACAAAATCAAGCTGCTTGATCCGACTCGCTACCATGTCCGGTTTTCGGCAGATACTCTACCGGTCGCAAGAGCTTTGCAGGGCGAAAAGCTTACAGGCAACAAGATCGACCTAGTCAAAAACGATAAAATCTACCATCTTGAAACCAACGTACAGCCTGTAATTGGCCTGGACGGCCGCATTAATAGTGCTATTACCGTTTTTCGCGATATCACAGAACGGGCCAACTACGAGGCGACACTGGAAAAGGCCAGGATCCTGGCCGAAAAATCAGTCCGTGTAAAAGACATTTTTCTGTCCAATGTAAGCCATGAGATCAGAACGCCGCTCAATGCGATCATCGGGTTCACCAACCTGCTTTTGGGGGAGGTTACCGATCAGAAAAGTCTGGAATACGTGGGTTACATTCAGTATGCGGGCAAGAACCTGCTCGAATTGATCAACGATATCCTTGACTTTTCCAAAATCGAGGCCGGTCAGGTGCACCTGGAAAAGACACCGGTTTCTATCCGCGAGCTTGCTGATTCGGTTTCGGCGATCATGCACCACCGCGCAGTAGAAAAAGGCATCGCTTACGAGGCCACCCTGGAAGACGGTTTGCCTGAGTATATCGAAGCCGACAAGCTTCGGTTAACCCAGATATTGCTCAATGTGTGCGGTAATGCGGTCAAATTTACCGAGCGCGGCAGTGTGAAATTGCTTGTTGCACCTATCGGCGAGCCGGTTAATGAGGTACAAAACATCCGGTTCAGAGTAATAGATAGTGGCATTGGTATCCCGAAGGACAAGCTTAAAGAGGTTTTTAACCGGTTTGTGCAAGCTACCGAAAGTACCACCCGCGTTTTTGGTGGAACCGGATTGGGTTTGAGCATCGTCAAATCACTCGTCCAGCTTTTTGACGGGACATTAAACCTGGAAAGTGAGCTAGGCAAGGGCACTGTTTTCACGATGGACTTTCCATTTAAAGTTGTCAGGCAGTCCGATTTGCACGAGGATACCGAAGAGATAGACGTAAATGCATCGGTGACTTCTCTGCGCATTCTTGCAGCCGAGGATAACCTGCTCAATCAGAAGCTCCTGAAAGCCATTTTCGAACGACTGAACATTCCATTGACGGTCGTAAATAACGGGCAGGAAGCCCTTGACAGGCTCCGTGAAGAAACATTTGACCTGGTTTTGATGGATATCCAGATGCCGGTAATGGACGGCTATACCGCTATCAAGGAAATCCGCGGAAGCATTTCAAATACCATTCCGATCATCACCATGACAGCGCACGCGATGGTAGGAGAAAAAGAAGAATGCCTTAGCATTGGTGCCAACAGTTATATTTCAAAACCATTTAAGGAGAGTGAACTTTTATATACTATTGCACATCTTGGAAACAAAGACAATTACGAACCACCACAACCACAAAATTTTACTGAACAACCTCCACAAACTAAGATGACTGATTCCCTTCTAAACCTTGATTATCTCGCCGAAATCACCGGAGGAGACCAGGAACTGCGCGACGAACTGATCGCGATGTTCGAAAAAGACAGCCAGCTCCAGCTCAGCAGCATCAGCGAGGCGTCTGCCACTAATGACCTGGAACGGCTTCGACAGGTTATTCACAAGTTCCGCTCATCGTTGTTTTCAGTAGGTTTGCTTAACACGGCAAATCAATACAAGGAGCTGGAAGCGACATTGAAACAGGGGCAATGGACAGAGGAGCTGAGCCAGAAACTTGTTGACCTGAGAGCAGAAGCTGAAACTGGATTAGCACAACTTAAAAAGCTGTAAGACAAAACCTCTCAGACAGACGATCATCGCCCGGTTCCGGCCTGGGCGATGGCGCGATATATTTCTCCCACACTATTCTCCCAGGTGTGTGAGCTGGCAAATGACCGCCGCGCCTGTGAGCGTGCCGGTGAGTTTTCGGCCAGCGCAAGCTCGATCAATCTTACGTAGTCTTCCTTTCCCTTTCCAAGATACACGTGATCAGAAAATACGCTCATAGCGTCGGTTGCCGTCGCTACCACTGGCTTTCCGACGGCGAGGTATTCATCGATCTTACGGGGATAATTGCCGATGGTAACCTCGTTGAGCAGCTGCGGGTTCACGCACACGTCAAACGCATTGATATAGGCCGGAAGATCGCTGATGTTGCGGGAACCTGTAAAGATTACGTTGGGCAGCTTATGAAGAGCACTTTGCAGAAATTCATTGTCTTCGGGACCAACCAGCACGATATTCCAGTCAGGACGCTGCCTGGCGATGTATTCCAGCAGTTCCATGTCCAGTCGGATGCTCTGCAGGGCTCCCACATATCCGACGCGGGGCCTGGCGATCGTGCTGATGTCCTTGGGTTCTGCCGCATCGCCGGCAGCCATGAAAATATCCAGGTCACAGCCCTGACCGACGTAGAATGAGCGTGGATTGTATTTCGCACAATAACTAGCCAGGTAAGTGGAGTTAGCCACACACAAGTCGCTTTTGGCAATCAGCTCTGGTTCCAGGCGCGCACCATGCTTTTTCCAATAATCTACGGCCAGCATGTAATCGCGGGAATAGTATATGGACAAGCGCGGTTTGAGCAGGTCTTTCAGGAAAAAGCTGCGGAACATATCATTGTCATTGAAATGAATGTAATCCTTAAAACCGATCCGTTTGACTGCGCGGGCGATTGATCCTGCAAAAAGCTGGTTATTCCTTTTGTTCAAGATATCGAAAAGCATCTCCGGCAACCAGTTGATCGACTCGATCATTTTATCCGGATATAGCACCCAAAGGTTTTCCCGGACTTTTTCCAGCCCGTCGGCTTTGCCGTAAACTACATTTCGGCGCGTGGCGATTTTGGGATCATCTCCATTTTTGAGCAGACTGATTCGGTCAAGTGGAGAATTGACGTACAAGACCCGGTGGTCCTTGCTGAATTCCAGCGCGATGTTCTTACAATTGCTGCCGATTTCTACATCCCAAGCCTGCTGGCCAGTAATGATAATATCCATGTTACAGTGGCGATTGCGCAGGGATAAACCACCCCTACCCTCGTTGAGACTCTTTACTTACTTAATTTGATGGCCGCGAATTTTCTGATCGATCTTGTCAATCACGGCCGGAAACTTGGTCTGATCGAATTTGCGGGCAAATAGTTTTCCGGAGGCAATCATACGGTCCAGGTCCTCCTCAGTCAGCACTTTGGGGCTCGCCTTTCCCTGTGACCAATCAATATACCTTAAATTATCGTTCACCAGCGAAGACCGGAAAGGTGAATTATACAAAATAGTTTGAAAAATGATTTCATCCGGCGCCCACGTGAGCTTAAAAAACCGGGTGACTGCCGGATGGGCATCCAGATATCCGGTAATGTAACGCACCGCGTCTATCGACAGGCTCATCCACTGCGACCTGCCCACCGGTTCGAGGCCCTCAGGCATTGTACGCGCGGGCAGCAGCTTGTTCATCCACTTTTCCACTAATCCCTTTCCCGGAAAATTATAATTGGTAAGATGGTAACCGGTTAGTCTTGGAATAGCCTCTGTCCAATCCGTATAGATATGGTAATACTCCATGTAATTCTTTCCTGCACTTTGCGAAAAAAAATCATGAATTTCTGCGGGAGACTTTAACGGGTAGTCCGTGCCGCTAAGCAGGTTGACATAACCAAAATCCAAACCAGAGTCCAGGATCGCCTTGAATCCCCTGAGAGTCGCCTCCACAATGCTGTATGCTCCCCAGCTCACCTTCACCCGGTCGGAGACCAGGACAACATTCTGACGGCCTTGCAGCGACGCAACCATCCCCGGATCCGCCTTTCCATCAAGATGGACAAAAAAGATGGCGGTTTCATCTTCGAGCGCGCCAATCAGCCTGGACAGCTGGACCGGCGCAGAATGGACGAGTATTAGATGCGCAATTTTCATACCATTATCTCTTCGTTTGTTCCCTCTCGTCGATCATGCGGGTGATGTTGATGATAGCAGCTGCCAGATAAAAATAGATATTGGAAGGAAACTGCACCAGCGCCTCCTGTGGGTAGTTACCTACGTTGTAAGCGAATACCACCAGCAACATGGCCAAACAGTAGGTTTTTAATTCGGGATTTTTAATGAGGAAATAGTTGTTGATCCCCTCTTTTAAGATCAGAAACATCAACAGGCAGAACAAAAATAAGCCAACCCAACCCAATTCCACCGCCACGCGGACATACCCGCTGTCGGGGGGAAAGTTAGCCAGATACGAGTTAGGCGCAAACCGCTGTCCCCAGGCCCCGGTGGCCCCCAGTCCACCGCCGATCGGGTGTGTGAGAATATAGGGTTGAATTCTTTTCTGGTTGTTTTTGCGCGCCTGAAATGAAATATCGTCATTGGGTTTAAAGGCCGTCTGGAACCGCACAATATTGGAATTGGTGGTCGGCACAAAAATCAGGAATACAAAAAACAGCGCCCCGACAGCCGAAAATATAAGCACCTGACGGTTGATCCTGAGTATCACAAAAAGCACCATCGCCGCGGGGATGAGCACATACGCGCCTCTGGTGCCCGAGAATAGCATCGAGGAAAAGAACAGCACGAGCATCAGCACAAGCACTATCTTCTGCCAGATTTTCTTGACAAAAGTTAGCAATGCAATACAGATGATGCTGCTTACCACCATATTGTAAGAGAATGCAACCGGATCGGAAAAGATTGAGAACTTACGCCAGCGGCCTGCGATAAAGAGCAGGTCTGCGACACCTTCAGAATTAAGCCAGGCGTCCTCAGCAGCCGAAAAACCAATATATTCCTGCTTATAGGCATATAGGGCTGCGAAAAGCGCCAGTCCCAGCCAAAGTTTGAGCAAAAATCTCAAAAAACTGACCGTACGGATCTGATACATAAATACGAAATAGGTCAGCATCACGATCGCCACCGCGCGGATCGTGTAAACCCACGCCAGACGGGACTCCGCAGAAGGATTAGCTACCTGTATAAGGTTGAAGCCGATCCAGATCAGGATCATCACACTGATAGGCCCCTTGAAAACCTTCCAGTCCGGGCGTGTCTTCTGGTGGATGAAAAAACCCAGGATGAGCATCCCCTGGATACCGTCCATGACCGTACCAAGTGGAAAATTAACGCCAAGCCGTCCTATGAAGAATAGCAGATAAGCCATTAGCAATAGAACGGTGATGCCAAATTCGGGATATGCAACAATACAATAAAGCGCAGGCGGTCCGAACATCAGGCCCAGAATGCCGGCTCCGGCAACAACGCCCTGGTAGGCGATCAGTGCCCCGAACGCCAGAGAGAGCAGCAACAGAATCAGCAGTCCCGCCAGTTTACGGTCAAACAGGGCACGCAGTTTCTCCACCCGGCTCAATCCGGAGTTATTTTTTGCTGGGATATGGATCTGAATATCTTCCACTAAAAGAATAAGATTTTGAAAAACCAGATAAATACGCTCACCAAAGCCAGCAACAGCGCCGCCTGACGCGACTTTTGCTGCAAGGGTGAAAGCGCTTTTAGTCCCACCTTTTCTTTACTGACTTTTCTATCAGGATAAATTTTCATTGTGCCGTACGGTTAACCCTCAGTCTTATTTTCCTGGCGGGTAGCAACAGAAATTTTGTTTGCCCTCCGGGCATTTACCAGCGCTGTGAGCTGGAAGAACATGAATTTTGGGATATTAACCAGCGATTGATAAATTTTCGGATCGGTGGGCGAGCTCCTGAGCGAAATGTAGAACCCGAGTACAAACACGATCAGTCCTGCCAGCCACAGCAGAGATACAACTGGCGCGATCAGCAAATTAACCAGCATAAAAAACACCGAAAGCAGCAGAAAGATGAACAATGGCGGACGCAGCAGCACCAGTCCGAAAAGTATCTGGTTGAGACTGAAACGGCCTATACCTTTGAAGAGGATATTAAATCCGTAACCAAAGTATTTGAACCAGGTGTTAATCCACCTCGCACGTTGCTTCACCAACTGGTCCGAACCAGTAGTCTTTTCATCGTATACAACCGCCTTTTCCGCGAATGCGATACGGTATCCCCGGCCTACGATCCCCTCTTGCAGGACTTTATCAAAACCTGCTCCGGTCACATCCAGGTGCCCAAGCACCTTTTCGTAAAGCGAGGTGGTGAATGCCATACCTGAGCCGGCAAGCGTCGCCGACGAGCCTGCACCAAACAGAATTTTTCCATCGTAAAAATGGTAGTAAATATCGCGGGCAGCATCCAGGCAGGCGTAAGTCGTGTCCAGGTTTTTCGCCTCTCTGACACCCTGTACCGCCTCATACCCCCGGCTGAAATACATATTCAGCTCTTTCAGATATGCTGGATCGGTGAGGTTGTCACTGTCGATGATCGTCAGGTGGGTGTGTGGACGGATGAACCGGCGTATTGCGTAGAAGTGCGACCGGGTATTGCTCCCCAGCACCTGCTCAGGGCGCAGCAGCGCAACCTTACCGGTTGGAAAGTGCAGGTTGCTTATATCACACTTGTCGGCTACCACGTAAATGTGGTAGCGCTCGTAGTCCAACTGTAACAACGAACCCACCACGGCCGGGAGCTGCGCTGTATACTCGTAGGCAGTCACAATTATGCCGTAATCTGGCGGCACGAATGCATTTGCTGCCGGTCGATTTGAAAGGAAAGCCTTTCTGATACCGTAAATCAGCAACAGAAACACTGGAAATACCAGGTTGTAGCCGATCACCACCTGTATCGCCAGCCCTATCCATTCCAGGATTTTCATGCTTCCACCGGTTTTGCGACCTTGCCGGCCTGTTCGGGGATGCTCTCCGTATTGGTAAGCACCCAACCGGCAAATTTGCCGTTCAGCCCGTTGAGGTACTGTATTTTGGATTGATCTTCGGAACCAATAGAGCGGCCTGCTGCGAATATGGAAACCACCAGATCAGAGAATACGATCCATTCCTTGGCTCGATTCATTGCGCGCAAAGACCCGGTTTCGATCAGAATAATATCAAACCTTGACTTCAACGCCTGCAAGCGCTCCCCGATCACTCTTTCATCGGCCAGTTCGAGCAGGGATATATCACCGGTTTTCGCGCCCAGAATGGTAATTTGCCCCGGGATCGCCTCTGGCATATTACTGGATTTAACAAAAGTTTCAAATGGTGTGCTGTCCGGATTCAGTTTGGAAATATCAGGCTGCTCGAAATTGCCATCAATGATCAGCACCGTCTTATTGATCTTCGAAAATGCCCAGGCCAATGCGATCACGAAAGGCGTCTTCCCCACCCCATAACCCAGACTGGTTACGGCAATCACCTTAGGATCACCCATCTCGTTGTCCAGCTCGTAGCGTATGGAGCGGACCAAGTTTTTGTAAAGCCGGATTGCCTTGTCGTCTGAGGCGTTCATTCCCGAAAGGCTCAGATTTGAATCCTTGTCCAACGCATTCAGATACCCCAGTACAGGCTTACCTGTTTCATTAGCCAGTTGCAGCGGATAGCGGATTGATTTGTCAAGGTAAAACAATATGAAGAAGACAAACACGCAAAAGGTAAAACTGATCACGCCGGAAAGGATGACCAGCACCATTTTCTTGGACGCCTGCACCTCGCCCGGCATGGCGCGTTCGATCAGTCGCAGGTAAACCGGAAAGCTGAATTCCAGGCTAGCCTCGTTGTAGCGCTGCAATGCCTCGATGTATTCCTTGCTGGCGATGTCGATCGAAGTTTCGTATTCCTGGATTTTCGCTTCATTGGGTACCAACCCGTCGAATTTGCGGTTGAGACGATCCAGTTCAGCCTGGATGGAGGCCACACTGTTTCTGGACAGTTCCAGCGAAATTTCCATGCTCAGTTTCTGCGTTACCAGATCCTGCTTGACCACCATCGGATTGTAGGCATACTTGTCTGTGGCCTCAGCGATTTCGTCCGCAAGCCTGCTGCGCAGCGAATCCACACTGAATTTCAAACGTGGATCGAAATTACTTAGCACATAGCGTTCATTGAGCGCTTTCAGATTACTCTTGCTGGCGATAATCTTCTGGTTAATATCAGTCAGAGCGCTTTCAAAATACTTACGCTCGGTCGGGTTAAAGCGTTTGTCAATGTTGGCGATGGCAGCTGTGTAGGCGATGATGTCCCGCTGAGCACCCTGGCGACGCGTTTCAAAATCAGCCATTTGACCGTAAATACTTTTGGCCTGTTCGTTCAGGTTTAATACACGGTTCTGAATTTTGAAGTTTTTCAGCGTATTCATCCGGTCATTGAGGGCCTGATACTTCGCCTGCATGAAACTTTCTAAAAAACTGATCGTCTTCTTGTTGTTGCCCACAACCCGGGAAGAGTTATCGGAGATAAATTCCTGCGCAAGTGTGTTAATTACATAGGCAGCAAGGTCGGGGTCCTCCGCTTCATATTGGATATCAATGTAGTCCCCTACGCCGGTCCGCCAGATGATAAGCTTTTCCCGAAGCGCGTTTGCACCATAGCCCATTTCAACGATAATGTCATTGAGCTTCTTCTCTTCCGGCTTCGAAAGGAACAGTTCTTCGTGTTTCTGGTATTTTCTGGTAATCAGCGCGATCGCCTTGGCTCTCTCGGCTTTGCTCATTTCTTCCAGCGCGCGTACCGGCTCCCGCCAGGTTGAGTCTTTCAAACCTTTCAGGTCGTTCAAAATCATCCTGTATGAAACTTGATCCAGCGTCTTTTTGAGCTGCATTACCTGGATAAGGCTCTCAAACTTGCGCGCAATCTGCTGGTCCTGCTCATCCTTGGCACGTGTTACTACCTGGTCTGTCTTATCGACCAAACCGGTTGCAATCCGGGCGTGCGACTCATAGCTATCAGGCAATCGTCTGACCAGAAAGTAGCAGACAATGACAGTGATCAGCGGAACGAGGATAAGCGTAATTTTATTTCTTTGCAGTAATCTAAGGAACTGTACAACTTCCGTCATTTGATATCTTCTAGTTTTTGGCCTAACAATTCTTCAAGGCTGCTTTTAGCAACCAAAACCTCGGTCTCGGTATTGACAAGGTTCTGCGCATGATCGGTTTGCATCATAAGCACCTGGTTATATTTTTCCAGTGTCTCCTGACCCATTTCAAAGCGCTTTTTTATATTCTCGAGGATACTCTCTACATCCAGCAGTGCGTTAGACCGCATTCGGTAAGAGACTTTCTTCTGAACGTATGTGAAATATCGTTTTTTCAGCTCCGCTTCCAGATTCAGATCGAATGACTGCTTGTCATACTCTGCCGACTTCAGTTCATTTTTCGCCTGCTTCACCATGGAGGGCTTCTGAAGGATGCCTCCGATATTCACAAAGAAACCGAATTGGTAGGTAAATGGAAACGATGCCGATACAGGTGCTCCGTTATTGCGGGGGTTGTACAGATAGGAAAAGTTGAAAATATCGAAATATGAAAGCTTCGCTTTTCTAACCCCCGTCTCGGCAGCCTCAACGTGCGCCTGGTACATTTTAACTTTGGGATAATTGGCTTTACTGATCGCAATCAGCTTGTCCAGGTAAGCGTAATCCACGTCTTTGCTTAATGATCCCTGGGCGCGTGCGCCATGAATCGTAAAAAAGAGCAGGAGCACAAGAGCGGCATATTTTATCGGCATATCAGGGTAAATATTTATTTAAACTCACTTTCACTTGACTTTGCAGCAATACAAAATACTTTTGATAAAATATTACTACATCTCACTAATCTAGGCAAAATGTCGTTATCCGACCAAATCCGGAACAGCCCGGGACTAAAAAAATTTGTTCACTGGATGTTAATACCTACTAATCAGGCTCGTCCGAGGCTCTGGGTACGGGTATTTTTGAACCGTTTCTTTCATCAAAGGGGTAAGGGCGTAATCATCCGTCGGTGGGTAAGGATGGACGTACTGCCTTTCAATCCTTTTTCCATCGGCGATAATTCGATGATCGAGGATTTCAGTACAATCAATAATGGCGTGGGGGCAGTGCATATTGGCGCCAACTCGCTGGTTGGCCTGGGAAATGTCATTATCGGGCCGGTTACAATCGGCAACGATGTAATTCTTGCCCAGCATATTGTTGCCAGCGGCTTGAATCACAATTATCAGGATATTGAGCAACCTATTCATAAACAGGGCGTGAGCGTCGCGCCCATCGTCATTGAAGATGAATGTTGGGTCGGCGCGAACGCTGTGGTGACCGCCGGTGTTACTATCGGCCGGCATTCTGTGGTGGCTGCCGGAGCAGTCGTTACCAAGAGCATCCCTCCCTATTCCGTCGCAGTAGGAAACCCCGCGCGCATCATCAAACAATACGATCCCGAATATAAAGACTGGGTAAAAGCGTCCTGACATACGTTTTACCCCCTCATACATTCTCCGACTGCAACAGCGCAGGGAATGTTTTCAGGATGATTTCCATATCCATTTTAAATGAAAATTCGCGGGCATAGGTAATGTCGAGCTGGGTACGCTCCTCCTCGGTCATATCGGATTTGCCTTTACCGCGCTTGGTCACCTGCCAGAGTCCAGTAAGGCCGGCGGGCCCTGCAAAGCGCAGGATTTTATCATCCGTTGTCATTTTCTCGGCCTCATACAGTGGCAGGGGACGATTACCCACCAGCGACATGTCACCTTTGAGGATGTTGATTAGCTGGGGAAGTTCGTCGATACTGGAATTTCTCAGAAAACTTCCCAGGCGGGTGATACGCGGATCATTTTGAAATTTCATAAATGCGGCCTTCTGCTCTTTCTGGAAATGATAAAGCTTCTCGCAGATTTCTTTGCCATCATGAAAAAGCAGGCTTTTGCACTGGTTACCGGCGCGGCATTCGTCACAAAGTCCCTGGGTTTCGATCTGTGCAACCGGTTCCGCTTTCGAGTACATATTCAAAGCCGCCATTTTCCGGATCAGCTGGTCGGCATCCGTCCGCATAGTTCTGAACTTGTACAGATCGAAAATTTTGTAGCCGCTCCCTACCCTCTTGGATTTATAAAAAACAGGGCCCTTCGAGTCGAGCTTGATCAGGATAGCCACGATAATGAACACCGGCAGCAGCAGGATAACCGCGCTGCCCGTTGTGATCACATCGATTGCGCGCTTCCAGAACGGCGTTTTATGGTTTTGTGATCCGATCTTCAGCGACGCCTTGTTGGCCACATACCATTGCCGTTTTTTGAAATATTTGATGCGGGTGATCAGATCCCCATCATCGAAGTTGACTGAAAAGACATCGTCGGCATGCCGGACGCGAGCGGTTTCGATGGCAAGGCGTGAGAGCCTGTCGACCAGCAACACGAATGGAATGTTCCCAAAGCCGGCGCTGCTGCGGATGGTATCAAGCATTTCCAAACCGCCGCTTCCTTCGTGCGCGATGATCACATCGGCGGGATAATTTTCCTTTAAAGCCTCCAACGCTCCGGCGGGCGCTTCAAAGTATTCCACCTGAAGATACTCGGCAAAGCGATCGGTAAACCGCAGATACTCCTGAAAGTTATGATGGACATAGATAACCCTGAACTGGGCGACAAAGGTTTTGGCTGTCGTCCCCGTTACGGTTGTTGTACCGGCCAGTTCCATGATATTGTCGTCGGTTAAGAGAAGCGTTTACTACGCCGCAACACGGCATTGATTTTGGCGTGCACTTCCATAGGATTGAATGGCTTGACCATAAAGTCATCCGCGCCAAGGTTAAGGCACTGGATGCGCTCACTGCTCTCATCCGAGCCGGAAAGTATGATAATGGGGATCTCTGAATACAGATTGCTGGCCTTGGCCACTTTCAGGAACTCCTTACCGCTCAGATTTGGCATATGAAGGTCGGCAATAATCAGGTCCGCCTGGTTGCCTTCTTCCAGCCACAGCATCCCTTCGGAGCCGTCACTTTTGATTACGACATTAAAATCTTTCTTTAGAAAATGTTCCAATATTTTGGTGATACTGGGTTCGTCGTCTATAATCAACAGATTCCTTCTATTGTCCATAGGTTAATTGAAATAGGCACATATCGGTGGTGTACTACAATGATGGCACACAATTATTTCATAGAGTTAATCATAATACTTGCCATAGCAAAATTTCAGCACGCAAATTTATTCTTTATACGCACTTTGGACGGAATCGGGTACAAAAACGTCCACAGACAGAAAATGCAGATACAGGTTTGCTAGAAATCAAGGATTGGGAATAAAAAGCTTGTAGTAAAATTAAATACTGAGGCGTAGACCGCAAAAAATAAACAACCAATTTTAGATATTTTTTTAAAATTAGTTCTACAAGCTAGCTGATTATCATGAGGTTTGCTTATCTAAGGTGTCCGGCGGAATTGAAGCTGAACTTGTGTCAATGATGTCACAGCTGTGCCCGCTGCCCGGGAAGGCACCCAGGCCGGGCCTTCCCGGACGATGCGGATAGCCTCCTGATGAAGCTTCAAAGGGCCGCTTGCCGTGAAACCGGACATGGCTCCCAAAGAATTTACGACAAATGTCACGGTCACCTGGGTTGTTGTATCCGCAGAGCTGGTGTTTTGATCCAGATATGCCTGGTATGCGGGCCAACCTACGACCGGGCTCGGTTTAGGTGCATCGGGCGGGATCGGGTGAGAAACGCTCTGCCTTCTGCTGACATCGTCGGGATCGGCCAAAAGCGGTTGCGCCCCTGACTGAGTCGGTTGCTGCTGTTTTTGCTTGGAAACATTATATAAGGAAGAAGGCCGTGTTCGTACCCTTGATGTAAGGGACTTGCCGACCGCCTGCACTGAGGCGGGTTTTGCGAGCGCATCAGCAGGCTGCGCAGGAACCTGAATTTCCTCCGCATTTGTGCTCAAAGGATCCGTCAGGGCAACGTCAGTTGCCTCGTTCCGGACCTGGGAGTCTGCCAAAGCAGCGGCCTCCGGAGTTTTGTACGCCGCTGGTGGCAAGCTGGTTTGCCTGGAAGGTCCCAAAGAATCTTGTCCGGCCTGCCTGCGGGCATGGGGAGCGGAACTAACCCTGGGCGCTGGTGCTACCGGCTCAGCCTGAATAGCTACGGGAAGCTGCCCGGGTGCCGGTGATACCGATGTTTCTTTCTTCACAAGGCCGGACTGTTTTGTCATTGCTGACTTTTGAGCACCCAGAAATACTATCCAATAACCCGTTGCGAGCAGCAACACCGAAGCGGCCGAGACGTACAACCATAGGGGCAATGTTTTCCGATGCACCTGTGTTAAGCGCGCCTCCAGACGACCTTTAAGGTCCGTACGAATGGCAGAGGCGTTGCTGTACCGGCCGCGCCACGCAAGAAAGCCTTCGTAAGCATGCGCCACAAAAGGTTCGGCCAGCATTCTCCCTTCGAGCATTCGCTGCTCGTCAGATGACATCCGGCCGCTGTAATAGCGCTCGAAATCGTCGAAATCCGGTATAAGGTCGTCAGAGGCTTTCATTGCTTTCAATGCAGATTTTCAATTTCCGCTTTCCATTCTGGATGTAGCTTTTCACTTTGCCGATTTCGAAACCTGTTTCCTGGCAGATGTCGCGGTAGCATTTGTTTTGAAGATAAAACAGTTCTACGGTTAACCGCTGCTGATGGGTCAGCTTTTGAAGACATGGCCCCAGTGCATCGAGTCGCCGGTCGCTTTTGAACAAATCATCATCGCTTGCCGGGTCAACGGGCAAGTCAAGTTCCCATATTTCTGCCGATCCGGGCACCGACATAACGCGTAACGCCCTGATCTTCATCAGGCAATGATTGCGTGCAACGCTGTGCAGCCAGCTTTTGAAATTCGATACCTCGTGCAGCTTTAAATCTGTCACCAGTTTCTCGAAAATCTGCATGACTGCATCTTTGCTTTCATCTTCATCGCGCAGGTATTGGAAGCAGACACCGAAAACCATATCCATGTAGGGCTCAAACAACGCTCCCAGGATAGAGACGTCGCCATAGGCCCGGTAAGCCGCAAGCCGCTCGGCCTCCGGGACCGGGTCTTTGACCTTGCCCTGAAAAAATTTCAAAAACTTCACGCGTTTCCCGGGAATGATTTCCAGCCTTTTGCACACTGGATGCGGTTTGATCAAAATTCCATAAAAAAATTTAAAACTTTTATGGAATTACCGGCGGGCTTGCATCCAGCGAATAAATAACGAAATCAGGATACCATGAAAACAAGCATCGCTATTCTACTAGCCATCCTATTGACGGCCTTCGCGTGGCAGCCCGACCGCATCATCACGGGCAAAGTGACTGATGGCGCTAACATTGCCCTTTCCGGCGTGAGTGTTTCCGTGCAGGGAAGCGGCTACAAAACCGTTACTGACCGTTCGGGGGGCTTTTCCATCAAAGTCCCTGCTATGGCCCGTGCATTGGTGTTTGCCAAGAATGGATATCAGCGGCTCACTGTCCCGATCAGTTCAGACTCGGTATTGCAAGTCACGATGATCCAAAACGCAGAACTGCTTGATGAAGCGGTCGTCACAGGTCAAACGATCAAAATGAAAAAGTCACTTTCATTCGAGCGGGTCGCCTCTGCTGCTGCAACATTTCAAGGAAAACCCCTGCACATAGCGGCT
The DNA here is from genome assembly GCA_001898145.1 of Dyadobacter sp. 50-39. Lineage (GTDB taxonomy): Bacteria > Bacteroidota > Bacteroidia > Cytophagales > Spirosomataceae > Dyadobacter. The sequence continues at coordinate 216,319 of MKSR01000047.1, read as the reverse complement.
CCCAGTGAAAGCTACAAGCCGATCAATGAAAACGGATTTCTGCTAGTGGGTCAGCAGCCCGTGACAACCTTCTCCGTAGATGTTGACAGGGCCGCTTACAGCAACATACGCCGCTTTTTGAATAATGGCCAAATGCCGCCCAAGGACGCTGTCAGGATCGAGGAAATGATCAACTATTTCGATTACAACTATCCGCAGCCTGCCGGCGAACACCCCATAGCCATCATAACCGAAACCACCGATTCTCCATGGAACCCAGACCTGAAATTGGTGCACGTCGGCTTGCAGGCTCAAACCGTCTCAGTGAAAAACCTCCCGCCTTCCAACCTGGTTTTCCTCATCGACGTATCCGGCTCGATGAACGAGGCCAACAAGCTGCCCCTTCTCAAACAGGCATTCAAACTGCTGGTCGACCAGCTTCGCGCTGAGGACAAAATCTCGCTCGTCGCTTATGCCGGCTCAGCAGGTCTGGTGCTGCCGCCCACTTCCGGAAACGAGAAAAAGACCATTAAAGATGCTCTTGACAAGCTCGAAGCCGGGGGGTCGACCGCTGGCGGGGACGGTATCGAACTGGCCTATGAGATTGCCAAAAAGAATTTTCTACCCAAGGGAAACAACCGGGTGATCATCGCAACAGACGGAGATTTCAATGTGGGCATTTCCAATGAGTCCGAATTACAGAAGCTGATTGAGGAAAAGCGGAAAGCTGGAATTTTCCTTAGTGTAATGGGCTTCGGCATGGGTAACTACAAAGACAGTCAGGTAGAAACGCTGGCCGACAAGGGCAATGGCAATTACGCGTACATTGACAATATACAAGAGGCGCGGAAAGAATTTGTACAGGAATTCGGAGGAACGCTGTTCACCATTGCCAAAGATGTTAAAATTCAGATCGAATTTAATCCGGCGCATGTGCAGGCCTACCGTCTGATCGGCTACGAAAACCGGGCCTTGCGAAACGATGAGTTCAGCGATGATCAAAAGGATGCCGGTGATATGGGGTCGGGGCATACCGTGACGGCAATTTACGAGATTGTGCCAAGAGGAATCGTTACAAGCTTTATCGGCAAAATTGACCCGTTGAAATACCAGTCAAATAGCCAGCCCGCTCCTGGCAATTCAGGCGAGATGTTGACACTCAGGGTGCGCTACAAAAGGCCTGACAGCGAGAAAAGCGTGTTGTTTGACGCTCCGGTTAAGGCTACTTCGGTGGAATTTGATCAATGTTCTGAAAATCTGCGATTTGCCAGCGCTGTGGCAGAGTTCGGGTTGCTGTTACGGGACTCGGAATACAAGGGATCAGCCACTTACAGCGACGTTATCAAGCGAGCCCGGGGCGCATTCGGGCGCGATGAGGAGGGTTACCGTTCCGAGTTCGTGCAACTGGTTAAAGCCGCTCTGAGTCTTGATCCGTCACACGAGTTGTCCAGGAAGTAACGTATTCGCTATCAACCCTCTTGCAAAGCTTTCAATATCAGACCCTTGCCGTGATCACTATATGCTAGCGATAGTGCTGCCTCGCGGCCGGGGTCGCTCATTTTGCCCCATGTCTTTCGGAGGATATCTATCATTTTCTCTTCGGTCATCTTGGCGATCAGCTCGTCGTATTGGTATTGCAGGAATACCAGGCAAAGGGCATTTTCCATGGTTTGCACATCAGGATCACTTTTCAAGCGCTGTTTGAGCACGATCTGCTTTACGCGGTCGATCGTTTCCTGATCATAACCTATGCTCGTCAAGATTTCCGAGGCAATTCCTGCATGGTACTTCGAGAGGTCGCTGCGCCATTTGAGATAACCTACTCGGCCATCCGGATAGCTTTTACGAGCGATTTCCCAGCGACCGATATGCTGGCATCGCGAAGCCAGAAGCAGGCTTTCATCTGCTTCCGGGTCGAGCCGCGTCACCCATTCATGAAGCTTGATAGCGTAGAAGTATTCAACCGGGTACTCGGTGTTTTCCCACACCAAATGCTCTGGTGAGCGCTTGTTATAGTTATCGAAAAGTTCAAAAGCTTTGTCGAGCCTGCTCATGGTGATCGGGTAAATGTAAATTATTTTGCCGCCTTGAATTTCAGTGCGATAGTAGTCATCCGGGGATAGTCGTAGGCAATACTCCGGGTTCTCATAGTGAAGGAATCCTTCCGGACATCCGCTGGTTTTACGGTCCATTCTCCTTTTCCCCTACCCTCTGGGGCGCCGATCGAAATATGGTCATCGACAAGCTGCCATTTGAGTAGAGACGGGGTAGATTCACCCTTGAAGATGCCGGAGAACACTCCATCCTTCTTTATAGTGACGACCTCCATGTACCGCTGAAATTCAATGCTGCCAAACTGCTGCGTCATTTTGCCATCTTTAAAGGTAACAGCATCATTGACTGCAATTTCCTCTATCTTCCATTGCGGTACCGCTATCAGCAGGTCGGCCGCCTCGCGGGGATTACCGGCCGGCCGGTCGCAGGAATATGCCAATGCTAACGCAAATGCAAACAGTGTAAAAGCGGCAAATTTTCGTAAACACATGGCAATCCCTGATTGGTAACTACGCGCAAATATAGCCACAAGCCGACCTGACTTTAACTTAATGTCAGGAATTTTGCACACTATTCACGATTGTAGAGCAGCGTAATGCCAGCCAGAAATTCGGCAGCATCCGACGTAATCTGGCCCGGCAGTAAACGCCATGACCAGTTATTTTGCTGAGAGCCTGGAAGATTCATTTTAGCTGTCTCGTCTAAATTAAGAATGTCCTGTATAGGAAGTATGGCCGTTTTGGCGACCGAACCGAAGACTGCTCTGGCCAGCTCGGCTGCCACATTTTCCTCGGAGATGGTCTTACCCAGATATAGCTCTACAAGCTCCTGGGCCGAAGCCGACTCGCGGAACCAACCTTTGCAGGTATTGTTATCGTGGGTCCCTGTGTAGGCGATAAAGTTGTGCTTGTAATGATGTGGAATATGATCGGATTGAGGCATATTCTCATCGAATGCGAATTGTATCACTTTCATTCCTGGAAGACTGAATTGATCGCGCAATGCATACACCTCCGGACTAATCTCTCCCAAATCCTCTGCAATGAAAGGTAACTGGCCCAGGGCAGCTTCTACCTTTTTGAAAAAATCCGCTCCCGGACCGGTTTTCCAGGCACCATTGATCGCTGTACTTTCTCCGCCAGGGACCTCCCAGTAGTCGGCAAAAGCTCTGAAATGATCCAACCGGACCAGGTCAAAAAGCTCAATATTACGAGCCAAACGCTCAATCCACCACTGGTAACCCTGCGATTGCAACGCGCCCCAGTTGAAAACCGGCATCCCCCATAGCTGTCCATCCTCCGAGAATGCATCGGGTGGAACCCCTGCTATCCCTGTAATCTTTCCGTCGGAATCCACGCAGAAAAGCTCACGATCAGACCAGACATCGGCAGAATCATAGCTGACGTAAAACGGAATATCGCCGAGCAGTTTGACCTCCCTATCATTGCAATATGTGCGAAGATCTTTCCATTGCTTGTCAAAGATGTACTGCTGCCATTTGATATATTCGATTTTCTGCTGTGCTTCGTCTCTGACCTGGCTAAGCGAGGCCTGGTCCCTGTTACGGAATTCTTCGGGCCATTCATACCAGGGTTTGCCATCGAAGCGCTCTTTAAGCACCATATATAGCGCAAAATCTTCCAGCCAGTTATCATGCTTGCTGATAAACTCCTGCATTTCACTGGCTAGTGCCCCGGGATTTGTTCTAAAATTAAAGAACGCCCGTTCCAATAACAGACTTTTTACCTGCCGGGCAGCTTCGAAATCGACTTTCGGCAAATCCGGTAGCCGGCTTTCCTTTAAATCCTGCTCTTGGAGATATCCTTCCCGAACTAGCAGCTCAGGGCTGATCAGCAGCGGGTTGCCGGCCCTGCTAGACAGGGCGCTGTAAGGCGAGTTTCCTTGTGAAGCCTCCGTGGGATTGAGCGGAAGTATTTGCCATACCTTCTGATGGGTATTCTCTAAAAAATCTACAAACCCATATGAGCTTGGCCCCATATCCCCTATCCCGAACGGTGATGTAAGCGAGCTGATGTGCAATAGCACTCCGGCATTCCGCGCATTGTCGGCACGCCTGCCTTTCAGGATTACGACAGGCACATCCTTAAAGAACTCACCCGGAAACAGTTTGGCCTGGCAAGCCGTTTGGCCGCCCGCCAGCAGATCGTTCCACTCAGGGAGCAAATTTTCCGGCAGGACCACATGGGTATCCTGCCAATCCACCTCGAAAAAGCCCTTTTGCTGTTCTCTGCTGATAAGGGCCACGTGAAGCGGAATTATGGTCACTATCACATCACGTTTGTAGCGCCGCATGAATGCGAGCAGATTGTCTTTATACTTACCTTTTATTTTAAGCGGCGTATACTCACCATGGGCAAAAAGCTGCGGGTTTTGCTTTCTTAAATGAAATAAACGGTTTGTTAACCAGAGCTTTATCTGCCCGTTCCATCTGTCTTCCCAAAGTTTTTTTGCCAAACGATCAGGCTGATAGCTATCAAATTGGTCAAGCCATTCATTTCGTTTTGCAAAATCAACTTCACGCCGGTTATCGGGGTCGACAAGGCTCAAATCCCAAAGTTCACAACCTTGGTAAACATCGGGGATACCCGGACAGGTAAATTTCAGGGCAAGCTGCGCCAGCGAATTGATCACTCCGAAATCCGCGACGGATTTCAAAAACCCGTGGAACGAGCTGTAAAATTCAGAATCTGCTTTTAGCAATCCATCTGTAAAAACTTGGACGGCTTTCTCATATGCTGCATCAGGTGAAGACCATGATGAATTAGTCTTTGCCTCCCGCAGAGCCTTTTTAAGGTATTCGTCCAGTCTTTCCTGGAAATCATGGGCGCTTTCTCCCGGCATAGGGTAAGCGCCAAGCATGGTCTGGTATATCAGATACTCGTCGTTTGCGTCGGGGCACCCGGCTGAACCGCGCAAAGCACCATTTATCCTGCGCCACTCGCTGACTTTTCCGATCCAATCCTCGCTCAGGTCACTGAGAACATTTAACCTGGCCCGCACATCTTCCCCGCGCTTTGTATCGTGCGTAGAGGTAGCGTTAAGTGCCATCGGCCATTGCTTTTGGCGATTTTTCATGTATCGATGAAAATCGGATGAAGATATGCCGAAACGGCTTGGAAAATCACCGACATCATTGTGGGCAATGAACCGGTTATAGGTGTACATCAGCGTGTCCTCGCCGCCTTTGGCCATCAAAGGTCCTGTGAACTGCATGCAGCGGCGGTAGAACTCGGCAGCTCGGCGGTTATAATCTTCATCGCCCAACGCAGGGCCGTGTATGAAGCATTGTTCAAGCACCTCGACCGCGGGGGAAAGATCCAGATGGTGTTTGCTAATGTCAATCAAAATGTCTTTCACAGCCTTTGACTCCCATTCGGAAAGCGGCATGGAATCACCATAATAGCGGTACACCGGGCAGTGGATCAAAAACTCACCGATTACCTGCCGAATCAGTTCAGCACCGACCCGGTCCAGGGTTTGCTTGTCTGCTAGTTCCAACAAAACAAACAGACGGAACAAATTGTCAAGTTCACCGGCCATGTGCCCATACAGAATTTCGCCTTTTTTGCTGAGCAGTTGCTCGGATACCGGCCTGTTGTCTCCTGTCAGCTCCGAGTAAAAGCGGCTAAATGAGTCTTCCGATAAACCATTGGTAAACAGGTTGTTTACCACAGCAAGAAATTCGTAGCCGGTAGTACCCTGAATGGGCCAGTATTCGGGTAAGTCTTCTTTTTCGCCAAGAATCTTTTCGGCCACTATGTAAGTTTCGCTGCCGGTTTGCTCGCGGAGCTTATTTAAATATGCAGACGGATCAAACAGGCCATCGATATGATCAATGCGAAGGCCGCTGAAAAGTCCTTCTTCGGTTAACTGCAAGACGAGCTTGTGGTATGCGTCAAAAACCGCATCGTCCTGCATGTTCAGGCATATCAGTCCGTTGACCGTGAAGAATCGGCGAAAGTTAATCTGCTCCTCTGTCCGTTGCCAATGGCAGAGCACATAGTTTTGCCGGTCAGCCACCCCTTCGAGCGCGTTCGGATCCTGGTTGATTTCTTCCAGTGCCTGATCGATCAGGGCTTTGACCTGCTCATTAGCGTAAAGCGATCGGAGTTGCAACATCCACTCGTCCCACCGCATCGTAAACGCCTGTGCGTCCTCGATGCGGTTGATTTCGTCGAGCTGCTCAAGCAACTGGCTTACTGCCTGAGATTTTTTCTGATCGCGGGAAAGCAAAGTAACGTAGAATCTTAGATTGAGCGGAAAAGCCTGGCCGTCATAGTCGATTACAAACCGGCAACCGTCGTAGCGCACCTGTACCTGGCCGGAAGCAATCATTTCCTTGGGGTCCTTGGCCAAAAACGGCACCATCAACCTGCCTTGAAAGAGCTCACTGTTCCAGGCCGTATCAAAATAAGTGGCAAATGCCGACTGTTTTCCTTTCTCTAAAACATCCATTAGCCATGGATTCTGCGGATCGAATGCCATATGGTTGGGCACAATATCCTGTAACCATCCAATGTCGGATGCCCGCAGACTGGATGCCAACCTACGCAGCTGGTCCAGATCCCCGATCTCGGGATCGATCCTGCGCGGGTCTACGCCGTCGTAACCATGCGTGCTTCCCGAGGTGGAGGCTAAAATCGGGGATGCGTATATAGTTCCAACGCCCAATTTGCGGAAATACGGGATTAAATACTCGAAATCCAGGAATGTAAAAGCTTGATGGAATTGAAGCCGATATGTAGAGACGGGATTGTTCATGAATGCTGATGATAAGTGTATCGTCAGCTCATTAAATATTATGCCAGCAAGAGGTCTGAATGCAGCTTTCAGGAATTGAGAAGGTCTCTCAATAGCGGTATTTCCAGGGGTTTTGGAAGGAGCTGGATAATGTAGGGGTTCGCTTCGGCCTGTTCGATATCGGATATATCCACTGTCGAAGAGATCATAAAAAGACGGATACGTTCCCGGACGGCGCCAGGCAGGAGGCCAAATTGTTCTGCGAATTCAAAACCATTTATCCCAGGCATTTGCAAATCCAGCAGGATCACCGTTTCGGGCATCTGAACGGTCTGCGTGCGCAGATATTCTATCGCCTGCTGACCCGAGCTGAACGTTCGAACCGTATCGGTCAAACCGCTTTTTAGCAACAGCTTTTCCTGGGTAAATTGATCGAAAACACTGTCGTCTACGATGATAAATTCCATTTTTAGCAAGAGAAGGGTACAGAATATCAGGGTAACACATCACGCCAACCGAAACAATCCTATCTCTAAATCGGCATCGATTTGTAGAAATAGTTACCACAATTAAGCTACAAAGATTTTAAATCTAATCGAAAAATCGTCAAAGATGACCTAATTCTTTCTTCTAGTATCGATATCAGTAAATCAAGGTCAGTTATGCCCGTCGGCCCCTGGCAACCGCCATGGATGGCCAGTCACTATCGCAATTGCTTTACAACCTATTGAATGGGATATCGTTGAGTGGTGAAATCTGATGGAAGCGGGCTATTGAATGCAAAAGTTACTGAATAGTTTTTTTACTCTCAAGAAAGCATTGAATTCAATTAAGCGCAGCCACAGTTACAGTTGCCCCTCCCGATCGATCCCATTTTCTGCAGGCACGATTTTGATCGGCATTCCGGACATTCTTCATACATCAACTAAAATCCATTGACAATGAGTACGCTGGATGGCAGAAAGCGGGTAGTGATCAGTAACGTAAGGCCACAGGTCGAAGAAGGCCGGTTTGCTGCCAGAAGGGCAATTGGTGAAAGCGTAACATTTTCTGCCGACATCATTGCGGACGGTCATGACGGGGTAGCAGCCAGTGTGATCTTTCGCCACGATTCCAGTCCGCTTTGGCAGGATTTACCCATGACGCACGCTGGTAACGACCACTGGCAGGCCAGATGGGTGCCCGATCGGGAGGGTATGTATGAGTACCGCTTCACTGGATGGATAGACCATTTTACAACCTGGAAGAAGGGGCTTGTCAAAAAATTCGACGCCAACCAGGATATTTCTGTCGAGCTCAGGATCGGTATCGAAATATTAAAGGAGGCAGCAGAACTGGCCGCCTCAGATTACCAGCTGGCATTCCCGCGGTGGATCGCAGCACTCGAACACACCGCTGATCCTGAGGAAGCAATCGATCTGGCGCTCAGTGATGCGCTGCAAGAGGCCATGTCAAAAATCCGCTACACCGACCGAATCAGTGTTTTCGACGTGACGTTTCGCCTCGAAGTAGAGCGGAAAAAGGCTGGGTATAGCACATGGTATGAGCTCTTTCCGCGATCCGCTTCTGAATCTCCGGGTAGTCACGGCACTTTCCGCGACGTCATCAGACTGCTGCCCAAAGTGGCAAAAATGGGTTTTGACACGCTGTACTTCCCGCCGATACACCCGATTGGGGAGTTGAATCGGAAAGGCAAAAACAATTCCCTGGTCCCTGCCTTGTCTGACCCGGGCTCACCCTGGGCAATAGGTAACAGGTTTGGAGGGCATAAAGCGGTGCACCCTGAGCTGGGCACGCTCGACGACTTTGCAGAACTTGTCGCCGGCGCAAGGGAGTTGGGCATGGAAGTAGCCATGGACATTGCTTACCAATGTGCCCCCGACCACCCTTATGTGAAGGAACATCCGCAATGGTTCAAATGGCGCCCGGACGGAACGGTTCAGTATGCGGAGAATCCGCCCAAGAAATATGAAGATATTCTTCCATTCGATTTTGAGACGCTTGATTGGCAAAATCTTTGGCAAGAACTTAAAAGTGTTATCGACTTCTGGATAGAGCATGGCGTGAATGTGTTCCGGATCGATAACCCGCACACGAAAGCATTCCCTTTTTGGGAATGGATGATCGGCGAAGTCCGAAAGGCTAACCCCCAGGTGATTTTCCTTGCCGAGGCATTTACGCGTCCCAGGGTGATGGAGCGTCTGGCCAAGATCGGCTTCAACCAATCCTACACTTATTTCACATGGCGAAACAGTAAATGGGAGCTTGAACAATATCTATATGAGCTTACCAAAACAGACCAGCAGTATTATTTCCGTCCCAATTTCTGGCCAAACACCCCGGATATTCTGCCGCATCACTTGGTTGAAGGTGGCGAAAATGCCCATATCACGCGGTTTATTCTGGCTGCTACCCTTTCTTCCAACTATGGGCTGTATGGTCCGGTGTATGAATATGGAATTAATAAACCACATCCTGGAAAAGAGGAATATACCGACAACGAGAAGTATGAAATCAAACATTGGGACTGGGTCCGTTACAGCAGAACCCGCGAGATCATCACGCGTGTAAATCGCATCCGTAAAACGTATCCTGCATTACAATCAACCTGGAACATCGAATTCAACGAAACTAACAACGACCAGGTGATCAGCTACATCAAAACAGCACCCAACGGCGGTGATTCACTGATCATTGCAGTAAACCTAGACTATTACCATACACAAGGAGCACATATCAAGGTACCTGTTCACCTTTTGGGGATTGGATATGACCAGGCCTATGTGGTGCGTGATATGCTGAGCGGGGAAAAATATAAGTGGCACGGAGAATACAATTATGTTCAGATGAATCCCTTCGAAATGCCTGCACACATTCTAAAAGTTGAACGATTGAATTGAGATAGCACATGGAATACAGGAAAGGAATGCCCGAGAAAAACTTGCATTGGTATAAGGATGCGATCATCTACGAACTGCATATCAAGGCCTTTAAGGATGGGAATTGTGATGGTATAGGCGATTTCAAGGGCCTTTTGGAGCAGTTGGACTATCTTCAAGACCTTGGTGTGACCGCCATCTGGCTGCTTCCCTTCTACCCTTCGCCGCTTCGCGATGACGGTTACGACATTGCAGACTACTACACGATTAATCCATCGTATGGCGATATTCACGAGTTTAAGACTTTTTTGCGAGAAGCACATAAACGTGGCCTGAAAGTAATAACAGAGCTGGTCATCAATCATACCTCCGACCAGCACCCGTGGTTTCAAAGGGCTCGCCGGGCACCGAAAGGCTCCGCCTACAGAGATTTTTATGTCTGGACTGACGATCCCCGGCAGTTCAAGGACGCGCGTATCATTTTTCAAGATTACGAAAAGTCCAACTGGACATGGGATAACGAAGCCGAACAGTATTATTGGCACCGCTTCTTTCACCATCAACCGGATCTGAATTACGACAGTGCCGATGTGCAGGAGGAGATTTTCAAGATCATCAATTTCTGGTGCAAAATGGGAGTTGATGGCTTCCGACTCGACGCAGTGCCTTACCTTTTTGAGAGGGATGGCACCAATTGTGAAAATCTTCCGGAGACTCATGCCTTTTTGAAAAGGCTCAGAAAACACGTCGACGAACGCTATCCTGGCACCTTATTGTTGGCCGAGGCTAATATGTGGCCTGAGGATTCAGCTGCTTATTTTGGTGATGGGGACGAATGCCAGATGAATTACCATTTCCCGATTATGCCCCGCATGTTTATGTCGTTGCAAATGGAAGACCGTTACCCGCTGACCGACATTTTCGATCAAACCCCAGCTATACCAGATAATTGCCAGTGGGGAATTTTCCTTCGTAATCACGATGAGCTGACCCTGGAAATGGTGACCGATGAAGAGCGCGACTATATGTACAAAGTGTATGTTAAAGATCCCAAAGCCCGGATCAACCTGGGCATAAGGCACCGGCTGGCACCATTGATGGAGAACAACCGGAAGAAGATCGAGCTTTTGAACTCGTTGCTGTTCACATTTCCGGGAACGCCCATTATCTATTATGGAGATGAGATCGGGATGGGCGACAACTTCTACCTCGGTGACCGCGACGGTGTGCGCACCCCGATGCAATGGAGCCCTGATCGCAATGCAGGATTTTCACAAGCTAATCCACAGCGGCTCTACCTGCCGCTGATCCTGGATCCCCAATATCACTACGAATCGGTCAATGTCGAATTACAATCGAGAAACTCCTCGTCATTGTTATGGTGGATGCGACGCGCGATCAGCACCCGAAAAAAATATAAGGCTTTCAGTCGCGGGGATATTAAGTTTCTCAATCACGAGAATGCCAAAGTGCTGGCGTATACCCGGACTTTTGAGGATGAAACGATGCTTGTGATCGCGAATCTGTCGCGATTCCCACAGCCCGTCGAGCTCGATCTCGACCAGTACAAGGGCTTTCAACCCGTCGAGATTTACAGCAAAAATAAATTCCCCGGCGTCAAAGACAATACGCCCTATTTCTTCACTTTGGAAGCATATGGCTGTCAGTGTTTTGTAATGCAAAAAACGCATCCGGAAATCGATGAGCACGCCGAACTTCCTTTGGTTAAACTCGACAAATGGAAAGACCTGCTCGAACCAGCGGTGATTGAGCAGCTGGAAGCCGATATACTGCCATCCTATCTGATGAAAATGAGGTGGTTTGGCGGCAAAGGCAAAGGCCTGGACAAAGTTAGCATTGTCTCCCACGCTATGGTTCCACTAGGTGAAAACCCACCCTGCTATCTGCTTCTTTTGGAAACAACTTATCAAAATGATCTGCCGGAAATGTACCAGCTTCCCCTGGCATTTGGCAAGGTGCCTTTTGCGGCAAACGTACGGGAAAATTGCCCGCAAGCTGTGCTGGCGCGCATTCAGATAACTGGTGAAGAAGAAGGCGTGCTATTTGATGCGATCTATGGACTGGAATTACAACAGGCACTCATCTTTAACATGGCAGCTAACGAACGCTTGCATACGAAGGAGAGCCAAATTCATTTTTCCGGCCATCGCCAACTTGCTCAGCATGTCAGGGAAACAGATAGGATCAAACCACGGGTGCTCTCCGGAGAGCAAAGCAACACTTCTATTACTTACGATGGCAAGTACTTTTTTAAGCTTTACCGAAAAGTTGACCGGGCCATCAATCCCGATGTAGAAATCACGCAGTATTTGACCAACAAGGCCCGGTTCAAAAATATTCCCGCCTATATTGGTGCGATCGAATGGAAGTATAAAAAGGATTCGATGGTGCTGGGAATGATGCAGGAAATGGTCGGTAATGCCACAGACGCATGGGCAAATATGCTCGACCGGTTGGACAGCTTTAACGAGAAGGTCCTTTCGACAACGGGTATCGAGCTCCCCAATGAGCTGTATGGAACCCTTACCCAGCCGGTGAGCTACGAGCAGATACCGGGAATACTAAAGGAACTAATTGATATACACGTAGCCGAGCAAGCCAGGCTTCTTGGAGTCAGAACGGCTGAAATGCACCTTGCATTATCGGTAGAGAAAGACAATGCCGATTTCAAGCCAGAAGAATTTTCGTTGCATTATCAACGTTCGGTGTATTCGTCGCTGCAATCGTTAGTGCGCGTGGCTTTCCAGAGCCTGAACCGGAATATCAGAAAGTTGGATCCTGAAACGCGTAAAGCAGCAGAATCGGTCGCACAATCCCGCGATGAGATACTGGCTGAATTTAAGAAGATATACAGCCACAAGATCGATACAGCCAAGATACGTATCCATGGTGACTATCACCTGGGGCAGGTGCTTTTTACTGGCAAAGACTTTGTACTGCTCGATTTCGAGGGTGAGCCTGCACGCAGTTACAGCGAGCGCCGTCTTAAAAGGTCCGCCTTGCGAGATGTGGCAGGCATGTTGCGCTCATTCCACTATGCTGCTCATGGAAGTCTCTACCTTGATAACCAGATCAGGCCAGATGATGCAACCAAGCTGCTTCCTTTTGTCGAGCAATGGTACCATTATATGAGCGGATTCTTTATGAAGGCATACCTGGAAACTGTCGGTGAGAGTCCGATAGTTCCCCGTCAAGAAAGCGATCTGGAAACACTGCTAAAGACGTTCCTGCTTCAAAAAGCGATCTATGAGCTCAACTACGAAGTGAATAACCGACCTACCTGGGTGATGGTGCCGCTAAGAGGTATTCGCGCTATCCTTGGTAAGACGGAGGCAGGTGTGATGGCTTAACTAATGTATTATGACGCAACAACACAACAAGCAGCCATGGTTTACCTCACACGACATCGATTTATTCCGGTCCGGTAAGCATTATGATATCTACAACAAGCTGGGTGCACACGTCAGTGGAGAGATGGGCGCTCAGTCAACCCATTTCGCCGTTTGGGCGCCAAATGCGACGGAAGTTTCGGTAGTAGGGAATTTCAACGGTTGGGTAAGGCATGCACACCCGCTCTCGTCCCGTGAAGATGGTTCAGGTATTTGGGAAGGATCAATTCCAGGCATCGGCAAAGGGGAGTTTTATAAATATTTCATCCGCTCTAAAAATGGTCATGAAGTTGAAAAGGGTGATCCTTACGCATTTTATTGGGAAATACCTCCGCTAACAGCATCAATCGTATGGGATCACCAATTTGATTGGAGCGATCAGCACTGGCTCGAACAACGCAGATCGGCTTTGCTGAACAGGCCCATCTCAATTTACGAACTGCATTTAGGATCATGGCGGCGTGTCGATCACGAAGATGGCCGGTGGATGACCTACCAGGAGCTGGCACGGGAGCTTCCAGGCTATTGCGTCTCGATGGGTTTTACGCACGTGGAATTTCTCCCAGTGATGGAGCATCCATTCTACGGCTCCTGGGGTTACCAGATCACGGGCTACTTTGCGCCGACAAGCCGCTTTGGAACTCCTCAGGATTTTATGACTCTTGTTGATGCACTGCATAACGCCGGTATCGGCGTGATACTCGACTGGGTACCTTCTCATTTCCCTACCGATGAGCATGGACTTGCATATTTTGACGGCTCACATTTATACGAACATGCCGATCCCCGGCAGGGCTTCCATCCAGACTGGCAAAGCGCTATTTTTAATTATGGCCGACACGAAGTACGAGGCTTTCTGATATCCAATGCGCTATTCTGGCTCGACAAGTTTCACATCGATGGCTTGCGCGTAGATGCTGTTGCATCAATGCTATACCTGGACTATTCACGCAATGAAGGCGAGTGGATTCCAAATCAGTACGGTGGTCGTGAGAACCTTGATGCGGTTCATTTTCTTAAAGACTTCAATAGTGCTCTACATGAATCATACCCGGAAGTACTTACCATCGCTGAGGAGTCGACTGCCTGGCCAGGCGTAACTCAACCGATCAGTAATGGAGGACTTGGCTTTGATTTGAAATGGATGATGGGCTGGATGCATGATTCGCTTTCTTACTTTCAGCAGGATCCTATTTACCGCTCCTATCAGCAGCAGCTGCTCTCGTTTAGTCTTCAATATGCATTTTCCGAGCAATTCTTGCTACCGCTCTCCCATGACGAGGTTGTGCATGGAAAGCGATCGCTTGTGCGCAAAATGCCGGGAGATGAGTGGCAATCGTTTGCAAATCTACGCCTTTTATATGGTTACATGTACGGTCATCCGGGTGCTAAACTGCTTTTCATGGGAGGCGAATTCGGCCAGAAACTCGAATGGCGACATGATTATAGTCTGGATTGGCACGAATGCGCACAACCTCTGCATCAGGGGATTCAAAGGCTCATAAAAGATTTGAACGAGCTTTATCGGACAGAGCCTTCCTTGTATGAAAGAAACTTTTCCAGCGACGGCTTCGAATGGATTGATAATCAGGACGCTTCCAATAGCGTCCTAGCTTGGATTCGAAAAGGAAGTTCTACATCCGATCAACTGATCTTTGTCGCCAATTTCACACCTGTGGTACGCGAGAATTACAGAGTTGGGATTTCCACCCCGGGCTGCTACATAGAGATCCTAAACAGCGACAATCTACGCTATGGGGGTTCTGATATTGTTAGTGTAGACGAGATGGAAACCTACCCCATTCCCAGGCATGGCCGTCCTCATTCGATCCCTCTAACGTTACCACCGCTGGGCATTATCGTACTAAAATATTGCGGCGAATTCGACTGGATGTAAATTCTGAAATCAAATATAATTTCATTACAAACACGGCGATCAATCGAAAATCCATAATTCAATTGGGTTACCTTGGAAGCTTGCCTTCGACGAACAGTGAATCATTCTTTCACGGATAGAAGTTTCCCGTCGCAAGAAAGAGCCCGTTCAGACGTACCTGAAACTTAAATGAACAGCTATTTCACCTGCTGCATGAAAAGTCGCGATAAGGTTTCTCCCGGGTCACTGCAAAGGCCCGGATGTACTTTCGATGTCTGTAATATTGTACTTCGCGTTGCTGTAAGCCAGCGGAAGCGAGATGCGCTAGGTAACAGGGCAATAGGGCTACCGCAATGGCGATTACCCTCACAAATTTCCCTGAACGCGCCGAGATAGTCCTCTATTTCTGCCAAATCGATACCTGGCGAGAAGGCGGTCAAACGATCGCTATCGATCTCTGAAATGCAGGCAAGAAAACCGCGGGAAGAACAATACAACACTACTCCCACGTTAATAAACTCCTCACGCTCAACACGCGGCATAATGCGCAGTACCGCATATTCGTATAAAAATCTATCTGGCATCCCGGGCTCCTTTCACAAAAATTTCAGACGCTGACAGGCGAGCCAGCAAATAAGAAACGTAAGCCTGCCGATGCTCGCCGGCCGATTCGAACGGAGAATCACCTGACAACCAGTCGTCGGGGATAAGAGATATGATTTCGGGAATAATGCCGCCGCTTAGCCGTTGGCTGAATTCAGCATTGACCTCATCAAGCATAGACGCACCGCGAAGCAGCACGTGATCTTTAATCTGAACAAAGGGCCTTAACGCCTGCTGCTCCCAACTCTGCCATGAATGATGAAAGTAGAGCGATGCGCCGTGATCAATTAGCCAAAGCTCCTTATGCCACATGAGCATGTTCGTGTTACGTGCTGTGCGATCGACATTTGTCAGAAAGCTGTCCAGCCATACGATTTCAGAAGCCAGACGCGGTTCTACCTTCGTTACCACGGGGTCAAATGTAATTGCGCCTGACAGGTAATGCATGGCAAGATTGAGACCTGTGCTAGCTTTGAGCAAATCCTGAATCTCCTCGTCGGGCTCTGTCCTTCCAAAACCCTCATCAAGCTTGGCGAAAACAATCTCCGGTACTTTCAGCCCTAGAAACCGCGCTATCTCTCCCCCGATCAGTTCAGAAATCAGTGCCTTAGTCCCCTGGCCGGCACCCCTGAATTTTAGTACATATAAAAAATCATCATCCGCCTCGGCAATGGCTGGAAGAGAGCCACCCTCCCGAAGCGGAGTAAGGTAACGAAGCACGTCAACGGTTCGCAAATTCAAAAAATGGTTCGGCACTGGAAGCAATTGTATTGGTTGAGAACGTCGAAGTTAGTCATTTTACATTTCTTTCCCGGTGAATAATCAGATTGTGCCCTGGTCTACACCAGGGCTACGATATCTGCCCGGCCGACTGGCCGCTTTTTATTGATTCGTCAGCACTATTTTACCGAACTGCTTGCCTTCATGCATATAATCGAATGCCATCTGAGCTTCCGCCAGTGAGGGGTAGACCTTGTCTATAATCGGCTTAATCTCATGCGCAGAAGTAAATGCAAGCATTTCCCTGAATTCCTCCAACGTTCCCATCGTGGTGCCAAGGATTGAAAGGTTTCTCCAATAAACCTTATTGGGCACGATATTTCCGATTGGCCCGTCTGTACCGCCGAAGAACACGATTCTACCACCCGCTTTGGCAGTCTCTATCAGGTTGCCAAAGCCGCTGCCGGATGCACTGTCGAGCACCACATCAAATCCGCCAGTCGCCTGCTTTGCTTTAATAAACCAGTCTTGCTCTTTGTAGTTGAATCCGCCTGTTGCTCCAAGACGTTTAGCTCGTTCAATTTTGTCCTCCGAGCTGGAAGTAACGTACACCTGCGCGCCAGCGGCGATTGCATATTGCAGCGCCAGCAGCGCAGTACCCGCGCCAATCCCGGTAATCAATATTTTTTCGCCCGACTTTAAGCGTGCCCGCGTAAACAGCGCCCGGTAGGTAGTAATGCCTGCAAGCGGCAAGGCTGCTGCCTCTATATCGGTAAGATGCTCCGGTTTTTCATGAATGTATTGCACATCCACAGCAATGTATTCTGCAAAGGTGCCTGGGTCGGGATTTCCAAGGATTTTGAACTGATCACCAAACGCAGCCGGATTGTCGCCCCAATTATGGCTTGGGTTGATAATTACCGTCTTGCCGACCCATCTGGAATCCACATTTCGACCGGCTTGTATGACTTTTCCCGACCCGTCGGAGCCCAATATAAGCCCTGCTTTGGGACCCGCATACTGACCTTTCTGAATCCATACGTCGCGATGGTTTAGCGAAGAATAGGCCAGTTTAACCAGCACATGGTCTTCACCTGGTATAGGCATTTCAACTTCTTTAATGATAAGTGGCGCATTGCTATCGGTCAAAAATGTTGCTTTCATGATTCAAATTGATTTTAGTGATCTATGATGCAAATTTGTACCGGATTTCAATTACATTTCCGGTATAACTTTTCTAAAATCCGGTACATTTTCGCAGAATATGAAAGAAAATCTTCACGAGCCCTTTGAAATAATCTACAAGGAGCTCGACGAGTGTCCCAAACCAACGCATCAACACAACTTTTTTGAGCTGGTATACATCCTGGAAGGAACGGGCACACAACAGATCAACCAGCATAATTTCCGCTACAATGCCGGCCACATGTTTTTGCTCACCCCGGAGGACACCCACGCTTTCGGGATTGAAACAAGGACAAAATTCGTTTTCGTCCGTTTTAATGATGTGTATATTAAAAACAGTAGCGCAATGGTGAATGCCTCACAACGGGAAGACCTTTTACAAAGGCTCGAATTCATTCTGCATAATGCAAGCCACCAACCCGGTTGCATCCTCAAAAATCAAACCGACAAAAACATCATCAAGCCATTAGTAGAAGCAATTATCCGGGAGTATATCAACCGTGACATGTATAACAAGGAGCTAATCAGACAGTATGTTAACACAATGATCATTCTTGTTGCACGCAATATTGCCATGTATCTGCCCGAAAAGATTAACGAAAGCAGTGAAGAGAAGGCCGTCGACATCCTGCAATATATCCAGGCGAACATTTATCACCCCGAAAAGATCAAGGCCGCAAGAATCAGCAGTCACTTTGGGATATCCGGATCCTATCTGGGTAGGTACTTCAAAAAACACACTAATGAGACGATGCAAGACTATATCGTCAACTCTCGGCTAAAATTGGTAGAAACCCGTCTGATACACAGCAACATGCGTATGAACGAGATCGCTACCGAACTGTCATTTACAGACGAAAGCCATTTAAACCGGTTTTTCAAAAAACGACCAGGGATGAGCCTGGGCGAATACCGCCGCAAACATCGTGTGACAATGGTTAGCTAGCCCATACCACTTGATCATTTAATTTCGGGAACGGTATTTTTGTTAAAACAAGCAAAAGTCACCCAACTAACAACCATTCCTATGAAACAGCTACGAACACTTATACTAGTTACGGCGTTGACGCTTCCCGCTTGTGCATGGGCTCAATCGACCGGCGCTTCATCGAGATCTTCAAAGCAGGAACACAAATATGAGCGCAAAACCAAAAGACACCACGTACGGTCGGCCGACTCTTCGGATATCAATGCGATTCTCAAAGACTCATCCAATGCCGAAACCGGGCCTATCTTGAACGACAACGGAACTGTAAATTCAACTGGAAGCGTTGATGGCAGCCGTAGCAGCACCGGCCGGCCTGAGGCGGATTCCTCTTCAAGCTACACTGTCAAGCGCAAGAAGACCATCATTAAAAAACCTTGATTTGCTCTGCAAAAGTTTTCATGTCGGGAAAGTAAAAATCCGCAACGATCGTCATTGGTAGTAAACGTGTTTTTATTGGCCGATGTACACTTTCCTGATTCTTATTCATTCTATTGTCCGATGGCTGATATTGCCAGCCATTATTTTTGCATTGTTCCGCGGTTTTCGCGGCTGGTTTCAAAAAAAAGCATTCACAGAAACCGACGACACCGTACGGCATGTGACGGCAACACTTACACATATCCAGTTAATGGTAGGATATGTTCTTTATTTCAACAGCCCTTTTATCGGCTACTTCCGCGCACATTTTAAAGAAGCTGTCAAGCAGTTCGACTTCGTATTTTTCGGTATGATTCACATTACTTTGATGACGATCGCGATCATTGTAGTCACGATTAGTTCTTCGGTCGCCAAACGCCATCAAAGTGACCGCTCCAAGTTCAAAACGATGACTATCTTCTACCTGATAGCATTCATTATTATACTGATAGCGATTCCATGGCCATTTTCTCCATTGTCGGCCCGGCCTTACTTTCGTGGTTTCTAAGAAGGTTACCTGCGGCGTATTTTTTGAAAAGTGTGGTCTGCTAACGCGCTTTTGATGTCTGCACGAATCGCCTGGACGCGATCTACTCTTTCGGATTTTGATACATCGTTGAATGCCACCGAACAATTTCAAATCGGTGTCATGAAGCGAGGACCGGTACAGGGCGGAGAAAAAAAATCCCCGACGAAGCGGATCTGTCGGGGAATGCTGTATAGATAAACGTTGAGTAATAGACAATGGAGAAAAAACAACAATCAACTCAACAGCTACAAACTACGCTTTTATTTGGTATGCAAATGTATCGCAAAATTCACATACCATGCAAAAAAGTACCTGCAAAGAAGCAAAAATTGGTCATAAAATTCGTCGTTTTACACTTTTCGCGATGCAAGGCCTCCAAATCTTAACCGGATATGACAAAAAAGCCGGCTCTGTGTGACCAGCAGCCGACTTTCCATAGAGATAACACTTCCTCCTTACTTCTTTTGCTGAGAGAGGAAGGTGATCAACGACGCAAATTCCTCATAGGACAACTCGTTGGCAAGCCCCGGAGGCATCATCGAAGTTTCCAATTCTTTGCGTGAAGTGATGTTTGCAACTTTAATGGTATTTACTTGGCCCGTAATGTCGCGAATCACCAGTTTATCAGCCGACTCCTCGGAAACGAAGCCCATGTAGGTCTTCTCGCCTTTGGTAGTGATCATCACAGATGCAAACCCTTGAGAAATGGAAGCATTTGGCTTCAAGATCGATTCGGCAATCTGCTCACGGTTCATAATCGAACCGACCTGTCCCATGTAAGGCCCTTTCATCACCTCGCTACGGCTAAGGCTGTGGCATGCCACGCACCCCTGCTTTGTAAACAGTTTTCGTCCTGTAACCGGATCACCCTGGATTTTGGCGATCGCCAGCATGACATCCTCAATCGAGGACTCCCCTACCTGCCCCTTCTTGTTGCGAATCTTTTCCAGGTCCACTTTCACTTCCTCTTTCGCTGCAACCACTTCTTCACCACCAAACTCTGCAATACCCATCCGGTTACGTGCATTCAGATCAGCAAAGAATTGCTTGTCATTAGCGGCGTTAAATTCCTTCATCAGAAACTCTTTTACCTTCGGAGAAGCTTCCCATTCAACTGCTTTGTAATAGGGACCATGTGTATCCGGACGCGTGCTCCACCACCAGGAACCATCGTACTCCGCCTCTTTTTTGTAAATTCTTCCCAATGTCGTCAGAATCTGTTCTTTTAAGGCCTTATCATGCGTGTTTCCATAAGCCAGGATCAACCCGTCAACTGCTTTGGGATCGTGCAGATAACGTAGTGCCCACAAAGCAATCGTCGAGTTTTCGGTACCGATGGCCTTTACGCAGGCATCCACAGCATTCAATGCCACAAGTGCACGAACGGCAATGTGCGGGGTTACGATCGCCGAGTTTGGTGTCGCATGGGGACCTTCGGTTCCTTTTGCCGGAGCTACGAATGTCCCAGGCACTTTTACTTTTAACAAAGCCTGAGCTGCTTCCTGCCTGCCCAAGCGCCCCAGCGCGATGGCTGCTGCCAGCTTCTCGCGCGGGTTGCCATTATCGAGCGCCTTCAAGAACAGATCGATCGGCACCTGGGACGTGTAAGGCTTACGATCGGCGAGCGCGCGCAAAGCATACTCACGCATGTCATTTTCTGATGCGAGCTTCACCAGGTTAGCAATACCGTCGGCTCCGGCCGCCTGCGCATAGGTATACATACCTGCTACGCGAACATATAAAGGAGCCTTTGCGTCCGAAGCGACGCTCCATGACACTTTTGCAGCATCCTTTGCAGGGCGCTTCAACAGCTCTTGCTGCGCGGCCAGTCGCTGAACGGCGCTTTCAGAGCGCAGCAATGCGGCCAGCTGCTTTGCCGAAGATTTGCCAATGCTCTTAAAAGCCTTGTACTGCCACCCCTTCGGAACGGCCCGCGCGATGAACCCCTTGCCTGGATTGCCTGAGTAACCAGCCCCGTCCCAGGCAGCAAGATAAACACGGCCTGATGCGTCAATATCAAGGTCCGTAACCTGTGACAGCTTAATAAACTCTTCCTCTTTTTGCTGGAAAGTTGGGCCATCAGGGGTGAGACGATGCACATAAACCTGGCTGCGCCCCCAGTCGGCCATCATCGGCACGCGGTTATACTTGGCTGGCCAGTTGGGATCATCCATAAAAAGGGACCCAGTTCCCGAACCTCCTCCCAGGTCAACCAAAGCAGGGATGATCTCTTCTGTAAAGTTTTTGAACAATACCGGGTAGCCGTATTCTCCCGATTGGATCTGGTTACTGAAACGGATGTTCCAACCGCCACCGTCATTGGTATTGTCACGGGTGAAAATATTCATATAAGGGTCTATCGCCACATCATAGATGTTACGTAGTCCATGGGTATAAACTTCCATTTCGGTGCCGTCAGGACGTACGCGCACAATGCCACCACCCAGCTGCGTCATTTTTTTCCCGGAGCGGTCGAGTGCATCGTGAAAACCGAAATCGCCCACAGCAATATAGATCCAGCCGTCGATGCCCATCCGGATGCCATTGGTTGCGTGGTCAGTACCACGGCTCTGGAGGAACTTGGGCGAACATACATTCTCAACCAGCGGTTTAGCCGGCCCATCCGCTACACCGTCGTGATTTTTATCTTCAAGCACCACCAGATCCATGCCCGAAGCTTTACCAGTCTCCTTCGAGAAGGTCGTATGCAAAACAAAGACCTGATCACCCTGCGCAATAATGCCCCGCGGGTTATCCAGCATGGCAAAAGTGGTATGTTGGTCGACCTTACCATCATTGTCGCTATCGACAAGCCGAACGATGCTCCCCTTTCCAGGTGTTTTGCCCAGGGATCCAATCATATCCACACCGACAAAAACTTCTCCGGTAGGCGCTACCGCCAGACAGGCCGGACTCGGCGTCAGGTCGTGGCCTGCAAAATGCGTAATGGTCAATTCGGCTGGCCATGCTGCGGCGTTAGGAAGCGAATCGGCACGGGTAAGTATCCGCGATTCGGACTGAGCTGTTTTTGGAAAGGTGTTACTCTTAGTCCACAGCATAAGCAGCAACGCCGATACACTTAATGTAATTTTTAACATATATTGTTTAACAAAAATAATCCCAACGCTCACAAAGGGCGTTGATTAGTACAGTACATAGATTCCTAAAATAGTATTCAAGGCAGAACTACTCTTAAAAAATGGCTATTTCCTTTGAAAAAGGGCAAAGCGCATAAAAAGCTCCGGTAGTGCCTCTTGCTGGCCATGCAGCGTGGTGAATTGAAAATGGCGGTCAACAGATAACCCCTCGACGTCGACGATCCGGCATTCCTTGCTTTGTAATTCCTTCAACACCGCATGTACGGAAATAAACGCCATGCTGTCCGAATGCAAGATGTATAATTTTATGCTTTCGCTGCTGCTTAGCTGCATTTCGACCTTCAAATCACTCAGGCCCAACCCGATCGATCTAAGCGCATGCATTATGACTTCCAACGTGCCTGAGCCAGGCTCACGAAGCAGCAGTGGGATTTCCCTGAGCTGGGCTGCGCTAACAACGCCGGTGGCCGCAAGCGGATTTTTGCTGTTTGCGACCAACACGATTTCGTCGTTCAAAAACTCGGTATACTTAATAGCGGCATTCCGGGAAAAACCCTCAATCACACCCAGATCGATCTCTTTATGCTGCAACGCATGTTCAATCTCTTCGGTATTTTTAGTGGTAAGGGTAACCTCGATATTATGAAACTTTCGGTGAAATGCGGCCAAAATCGGTGGTAGTATGTATTGAGCGGCTGTCGTGCTGGCGCCCAACCGCAGTTTGCCGCTGTTTCGCTGTGAAAGACTATTTATTTCAAATTCAAGGTTTCTGTAAATGTCAAAAATCTGATCAGCGTGGTGACTCAATATCTTGCCTGCCGGAGTTAAGCTGATCTTTGAGCCGTTTCGTTCGAACAATTTGGTTTTTAGCTGATTCTCCAGTTCGTGAATATGCCTGGTCACCGCAGGCTGTGTGATGAAGAGCTCTGCAGCTGCTTTGGTGAAGCTCAGCCGACGGGCAACCGTCTGGAAAACTTGTAAACGGAAGTCAAAAACCATGGAAAGGCGTTTTGATAAATATGAGAAAGCAAAGAAAATACATTCGGCAAAAACGGCCTCACAGAATGTCCGGCATTTGCGGCGAATGTCCGTTTTCGGACATAGTAATTGTTAAAAAAACGCACTGGGAGGGCCTGGACATCGATTGGCAATATGGGCACAGCATTTGTTATACATTTACAGAAATAATGAAGCCCATATGAAAGGAACTTATCTGGGGGAATTTGAAGAGGTAGTACTCCTGGCTGTCGCCATACTTGCCGGAGAGGCCTACGGAGCCTCGATCACCAACGAGATTGAGCACCAAATGCAGCGATCGGTAAACCTTGGTGCAGTACACGCTGCGCTACACCGGCTCGAAGAAAAGGGCCTTCTTGCCTCACGATTGGGGGGAGCCACGGCCGAGCGCGGTGGACGGAGCAAACGATTCTTCACCTTAACTATCGCAGGGACCAAAGCCCTGGACCATATTCGCGAGATACGCAACCGCATGTGGAATGCCATTCCTAAACCCGCCTAAGTCGTGAAAGAACACATCCATCCTCCCAAATGGGCTACACGGCTGCTGCATTGGTTCTGCGGCGGGCACCTGGTCGGCGACCTAGAAGGCGACCTGCTTGAACTCTTTAACCAGCGGGTGCTGGCTTACGGACTTCGCGAAGCGCGGAGGCGTTACGTTCACGACGTGTTCAGCTTAATGCGCCCGTTTGCAATAAAAAGAGAACCAGAAAAATATCCTAAACCCGCTTTTTTTCATTTGGCTATGATCCGTAACTATCTCAAAACCGCCTTCCGCAACCTGGCAAAGCACAAAATGTTCTCGTTCATAAATGTCATGGGACTCTCGGCCGGTATGACAGCCTGCTTCCTTATTGCATTGTATGTGCACTTCGAGTTGAGCTACGACGCGTTCAACAAAAAAGCCGACCGCATTTATCGTGTTTCGACTGATATTCGTACGAATTCCGAAACGATACATTACAGCATAAGTCCGTGGGCTATGGCCTCGAATATGCAAAGTGAGTTTCCGGAAATCGAAACCTATGCCCGCGTACAAAAGGACGAAATGCTTTTCCGTAGAGACGATCTCAAATTCTACGAAGACGATGCGCTCCTAGCAGACTCAACACTTTTCCGTGTTTTCGATTTCAAATTGTTGAGAGGCAATCCAAAGACTGCATTAGTGGCGCCATTGAGCATTGTCATAACTGAAAATTGCGCTCGCAAATACTTCGGCGATAGCGATCCCGTTGGCCAGACCCTGCTTCTGGGCGATGAAAGCGAACCGGTAACAGTGACCGGCTTGTTGCAGGATTTGCCCGTCAATTCGCAGATCAAAGGCGACATCTTTCTGTCAATGAGCACATACACGGCACATCAGGACAAAACTATCGAGCGCGAATGGGGCAGCTTCGGCGCGACCGCGTTTGTGTTGCTTAAACCCGGGGCTGACCCGGTTGCACTGGAAAAGAAATTCCCCTCCTTCCTGCAAAAATATGCAGGTAAGATGATGGCACAGCAACAAATGCAGATCCGCATGCTGCTTGAACCGCTCCGCGACATTTACCTTTATTCGACACGCCCCGCAGAGGAATCAGGAAATGCAAACAATTTGTATGTCTTCTCAGCTGTGGCGCTCTTTATTATGCTCCTTGCCTGTATCAATTTTGTCAACCTCACCACCGCACGATCGGTGGAACGGGCTCGGGAAGTAGGTGTGCGGAAAGCGCTAGGTGCGGCAAAAAATACACTGGCGCGCCAGTTTTTGGCAGAGTCGATGCTGATGTGCCTAATAGCGTTCTGCATTTCTTTCATACTTTCCGCTTTGTTGATCCCATTTTTCAATTCGCTGGCAGGAAAATCGATAAGCGAGGGTATTGCCCATGAATTGCCATTCGTGGGGATCCAGCTCGCGGCCGCATTGATGATCGGCACGCTGGCTGGCATATACCCCGCATTTGTATTGTCGTCTTTTGAACCGGTTAAAGTATTGAAAGGGCATTTAAATACGGTCTCAAAAGGGATTTTACTGCGAAAAGGGCTTGTAACAGTGCAATTTACGATTTCTATCTCAATGATTATTGCCACGATTATAGTCTACACTCAGCTGGACTTTATGCGGAGCTACGAGCTGGGCTTCTCCAAAGACCAAACGCTTGTCATTCAATCCGGTACGGGAAGAGAGCGCGATGCTTTCGAGGCTTCCATTATGAATTTGACAGGGGTAAAATCGGCATCGGCATCTTCCGCAGTACCCGGCAGTTGGAACCCGCAGGCTTTCTCGAAAGTGGAGAACAAAAGTGGAGAAATGCAGGCCGGCAACCTGGATGTCTATCGTGTAGATTTTGACTTCATCAGCCAGTATGGCCTGAAAATAGTGGCAGGGCGGGCATTCTCGAGGCGATTTACAACCGATAGCACCCAGTCGCTGATAATCAACGAAACTACCGCGAAAATGCTGGGATATGCCTCGCCGGAAGAAGCCATTGGCCGCAAGTTTGAACAATGGGGTCGTCAGGGCAAGATTATCGGCGTAGTGAAGGATTTTCATTTCAAATCCTTGCAGGAAACCATTAAACCGCTAACTTTCCGCGTGATCGATTTTTGGGAAGGAGATCTACTATCCGTAAAAGTGGATGGTAAAAATGTGAGGCAAACGCTTGTTGCTATTGAAAAACAATGGAAAGCCATGCAACCCGACAAGCCGTTTAACTACTATTTCCTTGATGAGTTTTACGACCGCCAATACCGTGCCGACGAGCGCTTTGAAGCCCTTTTCGTGAACTTCGCAGCATTGACAATCTTTATTTCCTGCCTTGGATTACTTGGGCTCGCCTCCTATTCCACCGTTCAACGAACGAAAGAGATCGGCATACGAAAAGTAATGGGCGCCTCGGCGGCCAGCATTGTCGGGCTTTTGTCGAGAGATTTTCTCCAACTCGTTGGCCTTGCATTCATCATTGCTGCTCCGGTAGCATGGTTTGCAATGGACCGCTGGCTGGGAAGCTTTGCATATAAGACCGACATAAGCCTATGGATTTTTATTGCCGCCGCATTGCTGTCCGCATCGGTAGCTCTGGCAACGATAGGTTTACAGAGCATCCGCGCTGCATTGATGAATCCTGTCAAATCTCTTCGAAGCGAATAGGTAGGGACAGTCGGGTGTTGACACCAATGGTCATTTATTGTTATATATTAAAGGAATAATTAGTACCGCCAAACATGACTCCTGACCATTCTTTACGATATCCAATCCTATTATGACAACGCCCGATCAAACCAACCGCCGACGTTTCCTCGCGCAGGCCACGCTAACAGCTGGCACGCTGCTGTCGTCTAAAATGGCTTTCGCCGGAATGCAGCCCCAGGCCTACACCGTCCAGCAGATCATCAATCTGGTCCTCAAAGAAGGCAACCTTAAACCGATTCCGGATACGGTCGACACCCTTAAGTCCGGCAGTCCGGACCAAACCGTGACCGGCATTGTCACCACTATGTTTGCTACGGTGAGCGTCATCGAGCAGGCCGCAAAGCTGAAAGCCAATTTCATTATCGCCCACGAACCGACCTTTTACAATCACCGCGACGATCCAGATTGGGTGAAGGGGAATGAAATCGTCAAGAAAAAGTTGGCGTTGCTCGAAAAGCACAAGATTGCTGTCTGGCGCTTCCATGACTATTGCCACTCGCTCAAACCCGACGCAATCCGTTTTGGGGTCGTCAAAAAGGCAGGCTGGATATCGCATTATAATAACGATACAGCGGCCCTAACGGTACCCGCCACCACGCTCGGTGAGCTTGTCAAACACCTTAAAACCAGCCTCGCCATCCAGAAACTGCGCGTGGTCGGCGACCTGAGCCAGTCCGTCTCCAAACTGGCGATCATGCCCGGGGCGGCAGGCGGCCAGCGGCAAGTAGCTGTGGCAGTTGCTGAAAAGCCAGACGTACTAATCGTTGGGGAAACGCCGGAATGGGAAGGTGTCGAGTTTGCCCGGGATGGGCGATTGCTGGGTTCAAATATGGCACTGATCGTACTGGGCCATGCCGTGAGCGAAGAGCCGGGAATGGAATATTTTGTAGAGTGGTTGCAACCGAAGATAGGTCAGCTCAAAATTACGCACTTGGCTTCGCGTGATCCGTTTCAATGGGTCTAAGCAATAAGCGGTTGTTTAAAATGCGAAGAGCAGCCCGGATATCAAGCTGTCCTTCACATTTTAATGCCTGTCAAACAATCATCCCATGCGGGTCAATGACAAACTTCTTCGCTGCGCCTTTATCAAAATCAGAATATCCCCTGGGAGCATCTTGCAGTGAAATCACCTCGACATTCACGGCTTTGGCGATTTGAATTTTATCCCACAAAATCGCATGCATCAAATTGCGGTGATACTTCATAACCGGACATTGGCCTGTATAAAATGAATGAGACTTGGCCCAACCTAAACCAATACGAATGCTGAGGCTGCCCTCTTTGGCTGCTGGATCCTGAGCGCCGGGGTCACCGGTGACGTAAAGCCCCGGGATACCGATAGCACCCCCGGCGCGCGTGACCGCCATCGCCGTATTCAATACAGTAGCAGGGCGCTCTTCAACAGCATGTGCACCGTGGCCACGCGCCTCGAAGCCAACACAATCAACGAAGCAATCAACTTCGGGGACGCCTATGATTTCTGCTATGGCCTGCTCTAATGGTGTCTCTTTTGTAAGATCGATCACCTCGCAGCCAAAACTAGCAGCCTGGGCAAGGCGCTCAGGAATCATATCCCCTACAATCACCACGGCCGCACCCAGAAGATGGCAAGATGCCGCACAAGCAAGACCTACCGGTCCGGCTCCTGCCACATACACAATCGATCCGGGACCAACCCCTGCGGTAACCGCACCGTGAAAGCCGGTCGGGAAAATGTCCGACAGCAAGGTAAGATCCTTGATTTTAGCCATCGCCTGGTCTCTGTCCGGAAACTTGAGTAGATTGAAGTCGGCATAGGGTACCATGACATACTCGGCCTGACCACCTACCCAGCCGCCCATGTCGACATAGCCGTATGCAGCACCCGGACGCGCCGGATTTACGTTAAGGCAGATGCCGGTCTTACCCTCCTTACAGTTGCGGCAGCGCCCACAGGCAATATTGAAGGGCACAGATACAAGATCGCCGACTTTGACAAATTCAACGTCTTTTCCAGCCTCAATGACCAAGCCGGTAATCTCATGACCGAGCACAAGGCCGGCCGGCGCGGTCGTGCGCCCCCGAACCATGTGTTGATCGCTACCACAAATGTTGGTAGAGACGATTTTCAGAATCACGCCGTGTTCACATTTGCGATCACCCAGCGCAAGTTTAGGGTATTCGATTTCCTGCACTTCGACCTGGCCGGGCCGGATGTAAGCTACTCCATGGTTTTGGCACATAAGCTAAGATTTAAGGGTTAGTACTAAATCTTTGATCATCAAAAGATCATCTTACAATTATCAAAGTCAAGCACATATAGCACTTAATTTACTCCTATCAAAACCATAAAAAATTACAAATCGGCGTCTGATTATGTCAGAGGGCGGTTTAAAGAAACAACTGGTAAATTGTACCCGTCAGCGCTTCACTGCGAGGATAATTCCCGTTGCCCAAACCTGCTTGGTGACGGCCAGATCCTTCCGGCTGTCAAGGTATTCGATCAGCTTCAATGCTTTTTGATCATGCCCATCGGGCCAGTTGGGCTGTGGGAGCATGTCATCGATGATATAAAATGCTCCGGGATTCAGCATATCCAGGACCTGGTTGAGCAGAAGGTATTTGCCATGCCAGGTGTCTGCGAAAATATAGTCGTATCGTTCGTCCAGGTGCGCACTGACCCATTCTTGGCCATCAGCATGCACCAATGCCAGGCGAGGGTCGTCTGCCAGGTGTTTTTGGGCGATTTGCAAAAAGCGGGCGTCGTTATCGATCGATACGAGTGTGGAATGGGTATCCATACCATCCAGTATCCAGGCGGTAGAAAGCCCGGTTCCCGTCCCAAGTTCAAGGAACTTCCCGCCCGGTTTGGCCGCAGCAAGGGTTTTCAGTAGTGAACAGGTGTAAATGTCGGAAGCCATCGTAAAGCCTGAGGCCTTGGTGTCTTCGTCGATGGAAATGTAGGCGGCCGGCAGCGGCTGGCCGATGTCCTGGTTCATGAGCGTCTGATTGTGGTTTTCAAAACTGCAAACAATTAATATTTCAGCACTTTTAAAAGCGCCCCGACCACATTTACCACTTAATAAATCCTCTTGAAAATGACGCATTTATACAACAGTAGGGAACATTAAACGCTTACTTTTGCTCAACAACTTCTGATTTTTCCTTTCCAATCTTTCCACTCTAACCGGCTCAACTTCTTATGAAAAAGCATTTCCTATCATTTATCGCAATGGCCGTCATGGCAGCGACTGCGGCCCTCATCGGCTGTACCGACCACGGTGAACCGGTACCAGACCCGACCCAGTTTACCGTAAGCAATTTTACTAGCGGCCTTCGTGCCCCGATTGGCATGGTCATCGATGAAAAAGGACAGTTCTGGGTCACAGAAGGTGGTACAGGACAAAATGACGGCTCGTTGGTGATGATCACACCACAGGGTGTCAAAACCACCGTGGTCACAGGCTTTCAGTCAATCGTAAACCAAGGCAATGTTGAGGGCATCAGTCACTTGTACTATGAAAATGGTACGATATACCTGCTACATGGCGTGGAAGGTTTTCTCTACATTATCAATGTTTCCGGCTTTGCTTCGGGAAATCCGCCTATGGACAAGAATGCGATACCCAAGGAAAACATCAGAGCTTATGTGTCGACGCTCAATCTTACATTTGACAACAACTCGAATGCATTCAGCCTCACCAAAGGACCCGACGGACATCTTTACATTGCCGACGCAGGCGCCAATGCTGTGATCAAGCGCGACAAGGATACCCACGCACTCAGCCTATTCACCACCTTCCCGCCAGTGGCTCCCAACAGAGACCCTGTTCCCACCGGTATTGTTTTTGATGGCACCCATTTCGTGTTGAGCAGCCTTACCGGCTTTCCATTTTCGCCCGGGGCGGCAAATATCTATAAGGTCAACACGAGCGGCGTTATGGTGCCCTATAAGTCGGGCTTCACCACGCTCACGCACCTGACTTTAACTGTCAATGATAAACCACTACTGCTGCATTATGCGGACTTTACAATGCCTCCTGGTGGCCCGGGGAATCCTCCCGGCTTTAAAGCGAACACAGGTTCGGTTCTAAATGAGGATGGTGCAACATTGTTCAGCGGACTAGACAGGCCAACCGATATCAAACGATGGGGAGATCGCACCTTTTACGTGCTCAGCCTTGGCGACGGCACCATCAAAAAACTGGATTATTAATTTATAAATGACAAAAAACAGGCAGGTATTCTCGCGAATACCTGCCTGCTGGCGTCAAAACAGTGTTTGCTGCCGTTCTTCGGCTTCTCGCGGATTGACGACGTTCGGAGGTGGATCATCCGGCATTGCGTCTCCCAGTAATTTGCCCCATGGTTTCAGCTCATCGATACGGTCGAAAATTATTTTCAATACCGCTACAAATGGTATTGATAAAAACATTCCGCTCACCCCCCAAAGCGTCCCCCCGAGCAATACTACCAAAATGGAAATCAATGCATTGACCGAAACTTTGGAAGACACCACCCGCGGGACAATGATATTATTGTCTACAAATTGAATCACCGTGTATGCCCCGATGATCAGTAACGGCGTCGTGTAGCCGTCCTTGGTGATGAACGAAATCAATACCGGTAAGGCAATAGCAATGATGCCTCCAATGTAAGGAATCAGGTTCAAAATGGCTCCGATCACTCCCAAGAGCAACGCGTACTGCACACCTAAAATGAGCAGCGCGACCGAATTCAGCGTTGCGATAATGGTCGTCTCTATCATTAATCCTACAATGTAGCTTTGCACCGCGCCTTTGGTTTCCTGTAAAATCTCAGCTACCTGCTCTGAATTATTTTCATCAAAAACCTCAAATATAAAATTGAGAATCAAAGGCTTATAAAATAAAAGCAAGAAGATATACAGCGGTATCAGTACAAAAAAGCTCACAATACCAAAAAGTGTATTGACTGTCTTGCCCACATACGTCTTACTGTTATTGATCGCCTCATCGAGCATGCTCATCTGTTTCTCGGTAGAAATACCAAAACTCGTTGAAAGCCAGGTCTGCAAACTGGCCACCAATTTAAGCGCCTTCTTTTCGAGTTGCGGCACCATATCGCCGAACTGGACGATCTGGGAAGAAAGGAAAAACATGACGCCGGCCACCACCAGAATGGCTATGAAGATCGTCAGCACTATCGCTACGATCTTGTTGAATTTCCACCGTTGAAATCGGTTGTAAACTGGGTTGAGCAGCACGGCGATCAAACCAGCAAATGCAAACGGGACAATGATTTCCTGCAACAAGTCGAGTATGTTGAAGAACAGATAAAGACCGATGAGCACCATCGGTGCTTTGATGTAAAAAGGAAAGCCGTCACTTGCCACAAGCCACTGAGGTAGTCCGGTGGTGGTTTCGTCTTTGCGTTTGTTGAAGAATAGTCCCATAAAGAAGGTGTCAGAATTGTGAGAAAGGTTTGCTAATAAGGTCACATTATTCAACGCCCTCATATTCCCTAACATCCTGATCGGATAGCTCCACGATCGAAATCACCTCGCCGCGAGCCTGCTCGGATCCGCCGCGATTGACAACGTTGGTGATATATGACCGGCTCGGATATGTTTCCGATTCGATGATGTGCCGTTCGAAAGTCAGAATATTCTCCTCGGACGTTGAGGCAACGGTAATCATGAAATTGCGCATAATCTAAAATGTTCTTTCAACCATTGTAACAAGAATGATGCCAGAAGGAATGGGAGAATGTAGGAAGGGAACTCCTTTCGTCTGGCACATTTTTAGCTTTGAGGTTGGAAACGACATACTTATGCCCGAAGGACCATCGATTGTAATTTTGAGGGAAGCGATAGAGAAGCTGGGACTGAAAGGAAAGCCCGTCCGTCATGTAGAGGGTAGCACTAAAATAGATAAGGACCGGCTGATCGGTAAAAAAGTGATTGATTTTCGCTCGTGGGGAAAACATTTCCTGATCTGCTTCGAAGACTTTACCATCCGTATTCACTTTATGCTCTTCGGCTCTTACTTGATCAACGAGCAAAAGAAGACCCCTCCTAGGCTCAGCCTGATATTCGATAAACACGAACTGAATTTCTATACCTCGTCGATAAAGCTGATCGAGGCGCCGGCTGATGAAGTCTATGACTGGTCGACGGACATTATGTCCAAAAAATGGAGACCATCCACCGCATTTGAGAAATTGAAGGAAAGCCCAAAAATGCTGGCATGCGATGCTTTGCTCGATCAGGATATTTTCGCTGGTAGCGGCAACATTATTAAGAACGAGGTACTTTTCCGCACACGCACACATCCGCTCAGCAAGATTGGCGAGATCCCGGATAGCAAACTCAAAGAACTGGTCAAAGAAACCCGCAGTTACGCTTTCGATTTTCTGGATTGGAAGAAGGAAGGAGTGTTAAAAAAGCATTGGCTCGCGCATACGAAAAAGATCTGCCCGCGTTGTCAGATTCGGTTGCATAAGGAGTACCTGGGCCGCACCAAACGGCGAAGCTATTTTTGCGAGAATTGTCAGCGGATGTATGGGTGAAAGCTGGTTGCGTCACTAAAAGATACTCATTTGACCATCTGCGCTTCCATGCCCACGCAGGTCAATATTGTCGATCACCTCGTACTGCCTGCGCTTCTGATTATACTTTCTGATCGCGAAGGATTGACACAGGAACCCAGCCTCATATTCTGTAAAAAGCGAATGAGCCAATCCAACCCACTCTCGGGTAAGCCTGCGGCCGATGGTCATATGCGGATTCTTAGATTCATCGGCCCATTTCTGCATGTATTGCTTTTTGAACTTCCTATCAAAACCCTTCATGACTGCATGCGTCCGCTCGCGGATGGCATTGCAGGAATCTTCCGTTGGCTTAATGTAGAACGCCGAGAAGTTGGCCCGGTCAAAGTCGGCGA
Organism: Dyadobacter sp. 50-39; assembly: GCA_001898145.1. Taxonomy (GTDB): domain Bacteria; phylum Bacteroidota; class Bacteroidia; order Cytophagales; family Spirosomataceae; genus Dyadobacter. The sequence goes on along the minus strand of MKSR01000047.1, from coordinate 182,728 downwards.
AGCCGGAGAAAGTTAGTTCGAAAGGGGTTAGTGGACTGACTAGCTTTGTGTATTCAGCCAGAATTAACGGATAATCTACTTCGGCAGCATCGAACCCGTCGAGGGAAATGTGGCCGTCTGCGTTGGCGCTGCCGTAACTTTTGCCGATAGCCTCACGGAGGTTTTGTTTGAAGCCACGAACCTCCTCAGCGATGGTGGGCGGAGGCATTATGGCGAGGGAATAGGCGCAGAGAAGTGTCATATTCGAAATTATGCATTCATTTCATGCAAATGAAGTAATAATTTGCAACAATTACTCGACTCCGCCCTCTTACAATTTTCCGGTAGAAAATGAGTATTTCCGCAACCCCGGAATCATCCTTACCCAAACAACAGTTTCACAATGCGATCCAGATTTATCTCGTTTTTCCTCCTATTCACGTTGGCCGCAACCTCTCATGCCCAGCAAACCGCCAACAAACCCGAACGTGTCAAATGGTTTCAGGACCTGGGTTTCGGGATGTTTATTCACTGGAATGTGGATGTTTCGCTCGGGACGGTGATTAGTCATTCGCTGGCGGGGGCTTCGGAAGATTATATCAATCGGTATATGAAGGAATTACCGATGTTTTTCAACCCTAAAAAGTTCGATCCCGAAGAGTGGGCCACTATGGCACGGCTTGCGGGAATGAAATACGTCGTTTTTACGACCAAGCACCACGCCGGTTTCTGCATGTTCGATACCAAAACCACGGCTTTCAATGTGATGAATACGCCTTTCAAACGGGACGTGACCAAGGAGATCATCACCGCCTTCCGCAAGCAGGGCATTGCCATCGGGCTCTATTTTTCACCGGAGGATTTCCTGTTTTTTCACCAGAACAATATCCCGCTCGGACGATTGCAGGATAAGCGACAGTTCCCGATGAATAATCCAAAACTGATGGATTACGATAAGGCCCAAATCAAAGAGCTGCTCACCAACTACGGCAAAATAGACATTATGTTCTTCGACGGACCCGGCGACGGCCTGCGGGAGTACGCGTGGAGTCTGCAACCCGACCTGGTAATCACGCGCGACGCCATGAACACGCCCGAGCAGAACATCCCCGACAAAGCCTTGCCGCGCCCGTGGGAAGCCTGCTACACGATGGGCACCGACTGGCAATACAAACCGACCAACGACCCGCACAAATCGGGCACGGAGATCATCAATATGCTCATCGAAATTCGCGCCAAGGGCGGCAACTTCCTGTTGAATGTCGGCCCGAAACCAAACGGCGAGATCCAGATCGAACAGGAAGCGCTCCTGCGCGAAATTGCGCTCTGGAACTTTGCGAACGGAGAGTCCATATACGCCGTCAAACCGCTACCCGTCATCCGCGACAAGGACATCTGGTTCACGCAATCCAACGACGACAAGGCCATTTACGCATTCGTGACCAAGAAGCGCGACGACGAATGGAAATACGGCCAGCGCCGCGAATTCCTCTTCCCGATGATCGAAGGCAACGCCTTTACCAAAGTCGAGGTACTCGGCTACGGCAGCGAACTGGTAGAGTACGTAAACGATTTCGACGCTTCGATCCGCTCAGCCCCCAGCCCGCTCGGCCTGGCTGTAAGCGCGGTGAATGGGCAGCGGTTCTACACCAACCGGACCTGGCCTAATGCGGTCGTTTTAAAGATTTCGGGTGCGAAGTTTAAAGCGCCGGAGGAAAAGAAGACTTCGAAATCGGGGATTGACGGGGCGCAATAATGCTTTATATTTCTGATTCAATCTTAAATGGAGGCTGCTTGGGTGGTCTCCATTTTTTGTGTTTGAGTGGATAGAGGAACGTGAATGATTGGAATGTGCCTTGCGATACTACCGATTATTCTTCGGTGTTACGCCGCTGCTTTTCGCTCTTCGAGCTTTTGGAAGAAAAGGACAAGCTCCCGGAATGTGCAAGAGAGATTGCTCGCATGCGGGTTGTATCCGAGCTCACGCTGCGCGACCATGAAGCCGGTGTAAATCGTCCAAAGGTCCTCGACCCATTCTTTGGGGTCGTTCATGGTTAATAGGGCTTTGACGTGTTCGCCGTAGGCGAGTGTGGCCTAGTCCTGGGATTAGTGGGATGTTTGTTAATTCATAGTTTTACTTGTTTTGGGATGACGGAATGCCCTGTCTTCAGGTGTCCCAGTGTAAGTAAATCACACTCGGGGTGCTTTCGCTGGCCCCACACCATAACAGGGCAATGTTTTTAATGTGTTCATAGTTTTGCTTGTTTTGGGAAGGTGAATATTCAGGAGAAAGGTTGGGAGATGCAAGTGAAAGACTTGTCAATTGTCTAACGGTCGACGCTAGGTATTTTCTTCCCCTCTTAGACTCAAACAAGAGTTTATTCAGTCACCATATTCCTGATAATCACAACGGCATTTTACTTTGCAGCTTGAAGATCAATAAGAGCTACCCGGTGAAGAAGTTGGTACAAATGCCTAACTAACTAGTTCCCTTAACCCCGCGGTTGCGGTTCCGGGGCGTTTTTAAATTGATTGTCTTTGCCTCCCAGTTTCCCCAAAAACAATATGACAGGAAAAATCACCTTTTTGACAAATTTCGGAATGCCCAACATATCAAACTCCGTGTGGTACTTGCTCAGCAAATACGCCGAATCGAATGCACCTGGACGTCCATTGCCGTTTTCGCGCGAGGAACGGTAGATTTCGCCGAGAAAGTACTCGATATTATGCGGCGGCCAAATTTCGCCCTTGCAATGCAGTACTGTCTCGCCCGCGTTCCAGAAACGGTGCGCAATGCCGGCTTCGAACGTGGCCGATTCACCTTTGTTCAGAAAGTAGGGCTTTTCGCCAAGGACTTCAATACCCATTGTACCTTCAAGGATATGCAGGCTTTCGTGCTGCTGGTGATGTACGTGCATCGGCGGGCCCGCACCAGGGCTTACCTGATTTTCGACCTGGACGTATTCAACTCCATCACGGAGCGCGCGGCCCAGGAATGTCAGCCGCTCGCCATGGCCATTGTCGATTGTAACCGGATATACTTTTTCCATTGTGAGGGAGTCCATTAGTTTTCTACCTGTTTTGCGCTCAAGCCATACAATAACACCATTGCCAGCACAAGCAGTCCACCCAAACGAACAAGGCTAAGCGTCTCCCACATTTGAGCGCGCCCGGCAAGGTCAGTATTCACGGCCTGTGAGAAAGCCGAAGTGGTAATAGCCAATAGCTCAGGTACAAAGTAAGCAGCGGTGATCACCAGTATCGTCAAATAACCACCCACCACGATGAGCAGCTGCTTACGGCTGGGTCTGCGCCAGTTGGTAACTAGTGCGGCGGCGAGCAAAAGAATGGCCACCGGGTGTACTGGTTTCCAAAAGTTAACAGCTTGCAGGCCATACTCTCCCTGAAACATGGAAAGTGAACGCGGCGGCGCAGCGCTCCACACGGGGACAACGGCTGCGTGTTCATAAAAGGCGGCACCAATAATGGTAATGAAGGCAATCGACGCCAGCATGTGCAAAATACCTGGAAATGATTTCGTCATGAGATGAGAAAGTTTTATTTTTGGACAACGACCTAAAATTACTTTAGTTTAGGGCATTGACCAAATTTTCATGAACGCTACCCGGGAAAAAATTATTAAGCGGGCGTTGGAGCTTTTCAACCTTAAAGGCATCGAGTACGTAGGCATGCGCGAACTAGCCGCCGACCTCGGCATGCGCATTGGCAATCTCACGTATTATTTCCCGACCAAGGATGACCTGGTTTTCACTATTAGTCAGGCCTATACCGAATCTAATTCAAGTATTCATAGCGACTTCCCTGTACGTTCCTTGTATGATTTCCTGCACAAGAACAAGCTGTTGTTTGAAAATGGCCTGAAGTACCAATGTCTGTTACTAAGCATGGTACACCTGATGGAACAGAATTCGAGGATTGCGGCCAACTATCAGGGCAAGGTTATGCAGAACCGAATGTCTTCACTCACCCACGATATAGAGCTTTTGGAAGCGAATGAATACTTGAAATTCAGCTGCGAAGATGATAAGCTGCTGATCATTTCGAGCAACAGCCTGCAAAGTCGCTTCTGGCTCTCAGAGGCTGTACTCACAGAATCCCGGCAGAATCTTGCATTGCAAATGGGGCATTATCTTACAATGAAAGCACATTTGTTCCGGCCTTACGCGACTAAGAAGGGGATTAAGGATATTGAGAGGTTTTTACTGGATTTGTCTGACGATTGATGATAACTCAGGAAGCAAAAAGCCCGTCACGATTATCATCGTAACGGACCAAATTTTCAGAAGGCTTAAATCCTGTTAATTGCGCTGTTCAATCCATTTCCGTGCGTTTACAAACGCTTCCATCCAAGGCGAAACTTCGTCCTTGCGGCCTTCAGGATAATGCGCCCAATGCCATTGGAACAATGACCGCTCGATGTGCGGCATCGTCACTAAATGACGCCCTGTATTATCACAAAGGATGGCGGTATTATAGTCAGAACCATTGGGGTTGGCCGGATAAGTTTCATAGCCGTATTTAGAGACGATATTATATTCACTCTGGGCCAGCGGCAACTGGAAGCGACCTTCGCCATGAGAAACCCACACACCCAATGTAGCGCCCGCCAGGGAAGAAAGCATCACCGAATTATTCGGTTGTACAGTCATTGAAGTGAAAATGCTTTCATGCTTGTGGCTCGCGTTATGAAGCATTTTAGGTTTCTGCTCATGGTCCGGATTAATGAGCCCGAGCTCGATAAAGAGCTGACATCCATTGCAGATACCCACAGAAAGTGTGTCATCACGTTTAAAGAAGTTTTCGAGCGCGGTTTTGGCCTTTTCATTATAGAGAAAGGCTCCCGCCCATCCTTTGGCTGAACCCAGTACGTCCGAATTAGAGAAACCTCCGACCGCACCAATGAATTGGATATCTTCCAAAGTCTCACGGCCGGAAATAAGGTCTGTCATGTGAACATCTTTCACGTCAAATCCGGCAAGATACATCGCATTGGCAAGCTCACGCTCGGAGTTACTGCCCTTTTCTCGAAGAACAGCCGCTTTCGGACGAGGCTTTCCAGCGTCGATTACAGGCTTTTTACCATCGAACTGCGCCGGAAATTTGTAACGCAATAAGTGGTGCTTATAATTAGCGAAACGTTCTTTGGCCAGCCCATTGCCTGTTTGTTTCTCATCGAGCAAATAAGAAGTTTTAAACCAAACATCGCGCAATTGGTCGATATCAAAATCCCATTTGCCTGTGGCATCCTTCACTGTCAAGGTCGAAGCCAGGTTTACAGTTCCGATTTTATGGAAAGGGATCCCGCTCTCTTCAAGTGTAACTTCGGCCGATTCGTCGGCCTGAAATACGATACCCACGTTCTCAGAGAATAGCTTTTCGATGATATCCTGATCCCCTAGGGTGGAAAGGTCAATAGCCGCACCCAGGTCACGATCGGCAAAACACATTTCTAGCAGTGTCGTGATAAGCCCCCCGCTACCAATATCATGACCGGCCTGAATTTTTCCGGCCTTGATCAATTGTTGGATTGTATTGAATACTGCTTTGAATTGCGAAGCATCCTGGATATCAGGCGTTTCCGAACCGACTTTGTTCAAAATTTGGGCAAATGACGAGCCGCCTAACTTGAAACGGTCGCCTGAAAGGTTGATATAATAGATGGATCCGCCTGACTTACTGAGAACCGGTTCAACTACCGCCGTAATGTCGTCGCAGTGACCTCCCGCAGAAATGATCACAGTACCCGGCGCAATAACATCGCCGTCCTTGTATTTCTGCTTCATTGACAGAGAATCTTTTCCTGTCGGAATGTTGATACCCAGGCTGATTGCAAAATCAGAACAAGCCTGTACAGCTTTATACAGACGCGCGTCCTCGCCTTCGTTTCTACAAGCCCACATCCAGTTAGCTGAAAGCGATACGGTTGCCAGCCCGTCTTTCAGGGGAGCCCATACGATATTGGAAAGTGCCTCGGCAACCGCATTACGACTGCCTGCGGCCGGATCAATCAATGCCGACAAAGGCGCATGGCCAATCGACGTTGCAATTCCGTCTTTGCCCTGGAAATCAAGTGCCATCACACCGACATTATTCAAAGGCAATTGCAGTGGCCCTGCCGTCTGTTGCTTTGCAACATGCCCGCCCACACAACGGTCAACTTTGTTGGTCAGCCAATCTTTGGAAGCTACCGCTTCAAGTTGAAGCATTTGCTCAAGGTATTCGTGAAGTTTGGCAGTCTCGTACTGAACAGGCTCATAATTACGCTGGACAGTCTTATCTCGCATATAAGTTTTGGGTGAGCTTCCAAACATTTCGTCCATGGCAAGGTCCATCGGTTTGGCACCGGTGGTCGGAGACTCGAAAGAGAATCGGTGATCCCCGGTCACCTCGCCTACCGTGTACATCGGCGCGCGCTCACGGTCGGCGATGCGTTGAAGGAAGTCGATATCGTTCTGGCTAATAACCAGCCCCATCCTTTCCTGAGATTCGTTACCGATGATCTCTTTCGCTGAAAGCGTAGGATCTCCAACGGGTAATTTGTCCAAATCGATCTTGCCGCCGGTTTCTTCAACCAGCTCAGACAAGCAATTCAAATGTCCACCGGCTCCGTGGTCGTGGATAGAGACGATCTTATTATTATCGCTTTCAACCATCCCGCGCACCGCATTGGCCACACGTTTCTGCATTTCAGGATTTGAGCGCTGAATCGCATTCAGTTCAATACCTGAACCAAATGCGCCTGTATCAGCAGAAGAAACGGCTGCTCCGCCCATACCTATACGGTAATTTTCTCCACCCATCACTACCACTTTATCGCCGGTAGCAGGTATATGTTTTTTGGCTTGGTCGGCTTTACCGTAGCCGATACCGCCGGCCTGCATAATCACTTTGTCATAGCCTAGCTTACGGCCATCTTCCTGGTGCTCGAATGTAAGCACCGAACCCACGATTAGCGGCTGACCGAATTTGTTTCCAAAATCGGTAGCGCCATTGGAAGCCTTGATGAGAATGTCCATCGGCGTTTGATACAGCCACTGGCGTTCTTCAACGCCTTTTTCCCACGGCCGATTCTCTTCTAGTCGAGAGAGTGCAGTCATGTATACGGCCGTACCCGCCAGCGGGATAGCGCCCTGTCCACCTGCGAGGCGGTCGCGGATCTCACCACCTGACCCGGTCGCAGCGCCGTTGAATGGCTCGACAGTTGTAGGGAAATTGTGGGTTTCCGCTTTCAAAGAAAGCACAGATTCAAAATCTTTGATTTCGTAATATTCGGGCACGTCCGGCCGCTTGGGTGCAAACTGTTGGACGACGGGCCCTTTCAAAAATGCAACATTATCTTTGTATGCGGAAACGATCGAATTTGGGTTTGCTTCGGAAGTCTTGCGGATAAGCTTGAACAGCGAGACGGGTTGTTCTTGGCCATCGATCACAAAAACCCCGTTAAAGATCTTATGGCGACAATGCTCCGAGTTCACTTGCGAGAAGCCGAATACTTCGGAGTCGGTAAGCTTCCGGCCGAGCTTTTCGGCGAGGCCATTGAGGTAGTCCACCTCTTCATCGCTCAATGCAAGGCCTTCCTGCTTGTTGTATGCAGCAATATCATCGATTTCACGAACAGGCTCAGGTTGGATATTGATGGTATAAATTTCCTGATTGAGCTCATCGTACTTCTGCGAAAGCATCGGATCGAATCCCGTGAAATCGGCCTTCACCCTTTTAAATTCCTCGATGCGTACGATGCCTTCCAGGCCCATGTTCTGGGTAATCTCGACAGCATTAGTGCTCCAAGGTGTAATCATGGCAGCACGCGGCCCTACGAAACATTCTGTGAGAACGGTCTCCTTGCGGAGTTCTGCGCCGCCGAAAAGCCAGCTTAATTTGGAGGAATCGGAGGCAGTGAGCGTTCGCTCGGTTTGTAATGCAAAGACGGTCTCGTCCCCGCCAGTGAAGAAGTAAATCATGATGTCCAATTAAGGCGCAAAGGTACGATAAAAATCACCCAAGGCCATAGGAAGAATGAAAAATGCTGTTGTATCAAGGTAACAGCCGTAGCAGTCTTCAATGTTCCCCCAATCGCACATTTATTGGCTCCTCAAAACCAGGTTGCCCAGTAGACTGGCCGTCGCTCGCTCGGCATGACTGCTACCCCGGCTACACGGCGGACCATCGCGGCTTTTTGCCTCAAAATGTTTTCAGTTATATTTGCCCGCTCACCAATTCAACCATTTGTCTTGAAACATTTGCTTCTTTTAACATTGCTTGCCGTTGCTACGCACACATTCGCACAGGACGGCCGACTACCGCTTGACCCGAAAAACAGCATAAGCTATACGGATTCCGGTCAACCGAAACTGAGCAAGTCAGAACTGCACCAAAAAGTCAGAAAATGGGTAGAGAACAAGTTTGGGAATGCGGAAAATGCGATCACCAGCGATGACACCCAGGCAGGAATCATACTCATAACCAGCTACATTCCGGTCATCCATTCCAATTACCAATATGTCCGATTCGACCTAGGCGTTCATTATAGGGATAATCTGTACGAAGCGCGCATTACCACGCTCGACGGCATTTCACCTGAACACAGCCCTGTGCGGTTAAGCTCAAAGGAAAATGACAACATCACTGCCAAAGAGCAAATCATCAAAACAGAAAGCAACCGCAAGAAACGCAAGGAAGCAGAAACAGACCTGCAAAATGCTAAGGCTGACAACGATGGAATCAACACAACGCTATACAATTTGCTAGCGGATCTTAAAAGCTATATTAACAGCGCCACAAGGGAATAGCTAACATTATTTCAGGCCCTTCCACTTGGTGATCAGCATTTGAGCGATTACCTGGTAGCCTTTGTCGGATGGGTGCAATCCGTCGTAGGTCATATCGATCGATTCGGGCGGGTATGGATACTCATCTGTTTCGGGATTGAAAGGGATGTCAACGTAGTCCGGATACTCATAATCCTTGTAGCTTCCAGTCTGAGGATCCTTCAAGCGCTTGAAGCGAACCATATTATCCAACGTAACGCCACTGTCATGGTACAAATCCACGACGGGCCATTTCTCCTTCTGCCCTATTTCCGCAACAGCATTCGCAAATTGCTCCAGGGTCTGATCTTTTTTAGACTTGTATGACCCGAATGCGTTGTTTTTAAAGCTGTTGATATAGACAAAGTCTCCACGCTGCATAGGGGTGATCAGAATGATCTTTGCTTTTTTATTGAGTTCTTTCAACTTGTCGGTTATAACTCTGAACGCGCCATAAACAGTCCCGCTGCCGTTTGCCTGCTCATAGTCCGTGATCGTTCCAAGCGATTTCCCCTGCCACCAATCATTCGTTCCCAGAAAAACCGTGTACACATCTGCCTTCACCAGCTGCAATGATTCAATCTTGTCGGCGATGTTGATCGATGTCCATCCGTTGTGACCCTGGTTGATGTAGCTCACCTGCGGAAATTTCTCCGCGATCAGGCTCAAATAACCTTTGGTTACGCGATTTCCCGTTTCGTTTTGGTGGTCGTTGAGATAGGTAATCGAATCGCCAATCGCCACCCAGGTAATTTTGCGCGGCTTGGACGCCGCAACAAGGATGGTAAGCGCAAGAAGAACTAGGAGTTTTCTCATCAGTGAAGGATTTAGAGTTTGTCCGAAAGTTAAGTCAACGACTCAGACGTTACAAATCTGCCCGCAAGTTGTTCTCCCAAACGTATCATCATTCCGAAGCTGTAACCAGACAAGTCTTATGACAAAACAAGGCCGCCTCCTTAGAAGCGGCCTCGAAGCAACATCATTCCCTCAAAAAAATGCGTCCGTTTACGCAAAAAAGCTAGGGCGCTGCAAATACTCCGGATGCCAGCTGGCATCGCGGCGACGCAAAGCCCGGGCGACATTCAGAATCGCCTCCTCCCGGCTGCGCTGATGTTCTTCGGAGCCCTGGGCGGCAAGGTACTCTCCCACAATTTCCCATTCGAAAGAATCGGCGCGGGAATCATAAATCCCAACCGGCACACGATTTTCATCTGTCAGCATCGTGCTTTGAACCAGCTGCGCCTGTTCCTGGGTAGCGCACCCCACATGCTGGTAATGATCATTCAAAGTATATAGAACCGAATAGCGGTTTTCTGAATATTCCTGCTTGGGGATGAATTTACGGTCATTGAAAATCTGACCAATCAGCGCACGGACACCTGCCGCCGCGTATTTAGTTTTACTGTTTTGTACTTGTTTCATGGTATTGAATTTTACTGGATGCTGACAGGGCAATATTTTCAGAAGGTTTTTGGCCGTCGAACAAATAATCAAAACAACGGCAAAATACCAACTTCAATTAATCTTAACCCATGTAGTATTGGTCACTCCTGTCGATTCATAACCGAAAAAATGCATTGCTTATCAATAGTTTACAAAACTGTCAATTCTTGCCATGATTGGACAAAATTCCTCTCATCAGCATTGCATATATTAAAATAATACCATTTTTACAATCATAAAACTCTACGATTACGGGTGGCGAGGCACAAAAAATCGCCGACCAGGTTACCCCATCAGCGATCGGTTCAAATGCAGGCACAGATTATACTACACGCCCCCAGTGCGGCGGCAGGCTTACGCCACCTGCATATATGCCTCTTCGATAAGCCTTTTGATATCCTCTTCGCATTCTTTTACGCGAATCGATATACTGGTACCGAGAAATATCGTGCACCCATGACTATACCCCATATAGTACAGGATTTTCTCAACACTTACATTCAGACTTTCGTCGAATTCGCCGGTTACTTTAATGAAAGGCATCATGGTCTGAGAATTTTGATTTATTGAAATATAGTCAATTTGCTTCGATTACACATGTTTTTTATCAGATAATTCCTATAATTTTTTCGATTTCAATTTGGTGTGATTTTTTACAGCAGGACCGTATTAGCAAACTAAAAATTTATGGAAACAATCACGGATAGGAATCCGGCAGGCGCCCGTCACGTATGGTGGCAAACCGGCGTGATTTATCAGATATACCCCCGCTCGTTCCATGATGCGAACGGCGACGGCATCGGCGACCTTACGGGCATCGTCCAGCGACTGGATTACCTGCAATGGCTTGGAGTGGATTGTGTTTGGCTTTCCCCCATTTATCCCTCGCCGATGGCGGACTTCGGCTATGACATCTCCGACTACCGGGGAATACATTCTTTGTTTGGCACTATGGAGGATTTTGACGAATTGTTAGATCAGGTCCATAGTCGAGGGATGAAGCTGATCCTGGATCTGGTACCTAACCACACGTCCGATCAGCATCCGTGGTTTCTCGAATCGCGCTCATCAAAGGATAATCCGAAACGGAATTGGTACATCTGGCATGATGCCGGAGAGAATGGTGCGCTGCCTAACAACTGGCTCAGCGTCTTTGGGGGCCACGCCTGGGAATGGGACGAACCGACGGGCCAATACTATTATCACGCTTTCCTGAAACAACAACCCGACCTGAACTGGCGTAATCCCGAGGTCCAGAGAGCCATGATGGACGTAATCCATTATTGGCTGCGCAAGGGCGTCGATGGCTTCCGTGTGGATGTCATGTGGCATATGATTAAAGACGAGCAGCTTCGTAACAACCCGGTAGCGCCGAATTCGCCATTTGATGAGAGGGATCTGATCTATGAGTATCACGACCCCGTGTATTCCACCGATCAGCCCGAAGTGCATCAAATCGTACGAATGATGCGGCAGGTAACCAATCAGTACGAGGACCGCGTGCTGATCGGGGAGATATACCTGCCCATTCACAAATTGGTCACCTACTATGGAGCCGATAAGTCAGGCGCGCATCTTCCGTTCAATTTCCAGCTGCTGACCCTGCCGTGGGATTCGGAGCAAATTGCGCGTGCGATCGACGAATACGAGGGTGCGCTGCCGGCCGACGGCTGGCCCAACTGGGTGCTCGGCAATCACGATCAGCCCCGGGTGGCCAGCCGTGTGGGTCGATCCCAGGCACGTGTGGCGGCTATGCTTCTGCTCACCTTGCGCGGTACTCCTACAATCTATTATGGTGACGAAATCGGGATGCGCGACGTTCCAATTCCGCAGGACGAGGTTGTAGACCCTCAGGGTTTGAATATGCCCGATCGCAACGTCAGCCGTGACCCTGCGCGCACGCCAATGCAGTGGAATCAAGAGGAGTTCGCCGGTTTTTCTTCGACAAAACCCTGGCTTCGCCTGCCGTCTAACTTTCGCCGGGCGAATGTAGAATTACAAAAGGACGACCCGGACTCAATGCTGTCTTTTTACCATAGCCTGATTAGTTTGCGCAAAAGACACCCGGCGTTCCAGACGGGCAGGTACACTCCGGTTTATTCAGACAAACAGCTGATTGCATACATTCGGGAGAACGACAGCGACCGTTTCCTGGTGGTGCTCAACCTCAGCCACAGACCTGGCTATTTCAGGCCTAAAATAGAAAGTTTCACGGGAGAAATTATCATCAGCACCGAAACCGAGCGCATCGGTCTGCGAATAGATAATAATCTTCTGCTGAGCGGAGATGAGGGCCTTATTGTAAGATTGGAACGTTGAGCGTAGTGGTCAGACTTTTTCCAGCAGCTCTTTTAGGACGAGTGCCTGGTTACGGTCCTCTGTTTTTGCAGAAAAAAGCAGGGTAACCACCTCATTCTCGGAAGTTATCTGGCGGAGATCCTTCAGTGCTTTCGAATCTTCCAACTCTGCCGCATAGCGCGCTTTAAACTCGTCCCATTCCTCCGCATGGGTATGAAACCACTTTCGCAGCGCGTCCGATGGCGCCACCTCTTTCATCCAGCGGTCAATGTCGGCCGCATCTTTTGTAAGCCCACGCGGCCAGAGACGGTCTACCAGTATCCGGTAGCCGTCTGCGGCCGCAGCGGACTGGTAAATACGTTTTGTTTTAATCGCCATAGCCTTCTTATTTTAGGTAATATTAACCTTTAAAGTTAACCATGGCCGCGGCTATACGTGATACTATGAGGTTATTTTTATCCTGCGATGCCCTTTGCCGGATAAGCGTCAATTCAGGTTTCTGAACTCACTGGGTGATTTGCCGGTCTTGGCTTTAAATATTTTGGTAAAATGGGAAGGATGCTCAAAGCCAAGATCGTAAGCGATTTCGCTGATCGACTGACCAGTTCCCCATAACAGCGATTTGGCTTTGTCGATCATCCGCAAATGAATATGCTCCTGGGTAGTCTTGCCGGTAAAACGATTCAACAGATCGGAGAGGTAATTGGGTGAGAGATTCAGCTCCGAGGCAAAATACCTGACGCTTGGCAATCCTTTCTCAATTAATGTATCCTGCGAGAAGTAATCGTTTAGGAGTCTTTCAAAATGCTGCACCAAATCATTGCTCACTTTGGCCCGCGTGTAGAACTGGCGGTCGTAGAACCGGTCACAATAATTGAGCAGCAGTTCCACATTGCCGGTAATGAGCCTGAGGGTATGCTTGTCAATATTCTGCGAATATTCACGCTCGATCTTTGCCACACAATCGCGGACTACCTGCTTTTCGTCATCGGAAATGTGTAATGCTTCATTGACGTCGTAATTAAAAAACGAGTATTGGTGCATTTTTTTACCCAGCTCGGACGCATTGAGCAGATCAGGATGGATAAACAATGCCCACCCCTCTTCTACACCTCCTTCGTCAATACTGCCTGTTATAACCTGCCAGGGCGCGGTGAACATCAAGGAGCCTTCGCTGAAATCATAATGGCCTTTTCCATATTTAAGGATCCCGTGGATTCGCTTACAGGAGATCGTATAAAAGCCGAAACGAAACGAAGTAAGCTCGCGCGGGCATCGCGCGTAAAACTGTGTATTATCGATCAGGCTGATCAGCGGGTGTTTGGGCCTGGGAGCACCTACATAGTCGTGCAGGCCACCGATCGTTTCGATATCAAGGTACGGGCTGGTCATCGCATTTAACTAGCTAAACTGGCCTGACATTAAATCAGGCCCGAAATCATGTTTTTAATTGCCTGGTCGTCCATCTCCTTTCTGGCCTGCAGTAACTGCACTGCATCGGCACCGACTGGGTAACGAAGTTGCCAGGAGTCATCATTTGCGGCCTGAAAAATCCCTTCCGCCACTTCCCAGACGCGATCAGACATGGGCCAACTATCGATCTGGCCTGCGAAAGCATCGTATGCAGGCAAATAATCCAACAAATCGCCCGTACCAAAAGTTGCCATCGAGCGGCCAGCAAAATCAGTTTTGTAACCACCCGGCTCCACGATTTTTACCTTAATACCCAACGGTTCAAGCTCGTATTGTAGCGATTCGGAAATACCCTCCACCGCGTATTTGGTCGCATGATATAAGGTCGAAAAAGGGAAAGCGACCCTGCCGCCCATCGACGAGACATTGATAATTACGCCGCTATTATTGCGGCGCATGTGAGGCAACACAGCCTTGATAACCTCTATTACGCCAAACACATTGACATCGAACTGCTGCCGTACCACTTCGGCCGGGGCTGCTTCCAGCGCACCCAGCGAACCGTATCCTGCATTGTTTACCACCACATCAATTCCTCCGAACAGAGAAATGCCTTCTTCTACCGCCTGGTGTATACTGTGGTTATCGGTCACGTCCAGGCGCACAAGCGCCACACGGTCGAGTGCGCCGAGCTCGGTTTCTTTTTCCGGCGTGCGCATCGTCGCAATCACATTCCATCCATTTTTTTGAAATAACCTTACAGCATCCTTCCCGAATCCCGAAGAAGCGCCTGTAATTAAAACTGTCTTTGTCATCATTGCAGATTGTTTAATTGAATGATGCAAAGTTGCTGTTCGCTCAGGTGGCCGGCTTATACATATCCACGGAAGCCTTATACTTTTCAATGACAGCCTTTTTACGCCAGCTAAATCATCTTTCCCATTGGCTCATTGTCTCCTCAAAAGATACGGATGGTGTTCGCAACACTGATTAAAATTGTTGTGTCCAGATATATATAATGCAAATACTTATCAGAAACACCACATAATTGATCCTTAAATGAACCTGATCGCTTTTCTATCGGGCTTGCTGCTGATTTGCATGGCGCTATTTCGCCAGGACTTCTTTGTCAGGCATTCCACTATTTTTCCCTTATATTTTTTAGTATTTCCAATTGGCATGACCATTATCATCTGGTCATTTGCGAAATCCAGTCCAAAACGGTTTTTTCTGCTGTTCGGGCTGTTTGTGATTGCCGAAGCGGCCCTGATCGGAGGCAGCTGGTATATTGCTAAATACCAAACTAAGGGGCCGTTTTCAGAGAATTACGTTAACTGGGTTCGGCAACAATATGCGGGCTCATTTAAGAACACTACCAATTTCAATTCCACGCTTTCGCAATACGATTCATTATTAACCTACCGGTTTCGTCCTAATATTACAGGCAGGTTTAAAAACCCTGAATTCGATATAGAAATAAAAACCAACTCCCTTGGGGTACGCGACGACGAAGCATCCTTGCTAAATCCTTCCATTATCATCCTGGGCGACTCTCACGGCATGGGTTGGGGTGTTGAGCAGTCCGAGCGCTTTTCAGAGATCATTGAGCGGAAACTTAACACGCGTGTACTGAATACCGCCATCACCTCTTATGGGTCACATCGCGAGACAAGTCTGCTGGATGAAGTGGAAATGGATTCATGTAAGTTGCTTATTATCCAATACTGCGACAATGATCTGGAAGAGAATAAAGCCAACCTTCTGAAAGCCCAGAACCCCAGCATTGACAAGCATGGGTTTGATGTAGCCGAGCGGCAAAATAAGGTCAGTAGCACCTACTTCCCCTTCAAAGGCATTTTTGCAACCCTCCGCTGGCTGATTGGCGAGGCCTTTAAGAAAACTCCCCCTCCTGCTATCGCACAGGCAGCCGCCAAACCGGTTGCTCCTTCGGTAAGAAAGCTGGAACATGCGGAAGCATTTTTTCCATATCTAAGCCGCATCAGAACCCGCTACAAAGGCCTTATCGTCGTATTCGATCTGGGTGTTTACAATTTCCCCATCGTCGGGGAGTTCCAGGCCTACCAATCGATCAAACCCATGCCAGAAATTTACTTCGTGAACGTGCATCCGTTGCTCGACCGGCGCTATTATTTCACCATTGATGACCATATTAATGTACGCGGCCACGCCAAGATCGGTGTAGCACTCTCGGAGCTGATTCAACAAAAACGGTGGCTAAAAAACTAACCATATCCGGCAATCCGAAACCGCCCATATTCAAAGCGCAAGGAACTTGCTGACCAACGGTCAGTTGGGCAAATTTTGCTTGTCGGGCAGGATGATTTCAAATCGAGCGCCACAATTTTCTTCACTGAATGGCAAAATCAACCCTCCGTGATTGACAACGATCCGTTTGCATAGTGCCAAGCCTATACCATTTCCGGTATATTCGTTTCGATCATGCAAACGCTGGAATATTTCAAATACCCGCTCATCGTATTCAGGGCTGAACCCGATGCCATTATCCGATACGACGATCTTGACATAGTCCTGGCTTTCATTCAGCCCCAGATCACTGATTTCATTTTGAGGCAAATATGCAGATGTAACAGAAATCTCAGGCACAGAATCCGACTTTGAGAATTTTAGCGAATTGCCGATCAGGTTATAAAATAGCTGATTTATTTGCGACGGTACCGCGTCAATCGTTGGCAGAGTCCCCAGTGATATAACCGCACGTTTATCTTGGATCAATAAGTCGTAGTCCGCCAAAACGTTGTGCACAATCTTTGATAAATCGACGGGAGTGAACGCCGTTGCGCGATCCTGAATACTGCTGTAGTTCAACAGGTCATGGATAAGGCCTATCATGCGACTGGCAGAAAACTCTATCTTTTGCAGATAGTCGACGTGGTAGGTATTGTCCCCGGATTCCTTTGCGAGCAACATGCCCGCAAATAGCTTTATTTTGCGAAGCGGCTCTTGCAAATCATGGGAGGTAACATAAGCGAATTGTTTCAACTCCCTGTTGCGGTCCTGCAAGTCGTCATTCAAATCTCTGAGCGCACCGGTACGTTCTTCTATGCGGCGCTCTAGTTCCTCGTTTGCAGCCCGCTGGTCGTGAATGTCGGTACAAGCCATCGTGTAACCGGCAAATTTGTTATCTGCACCAAATCTTGGCTGGGCAATACATGTAACCCAACGATACTTACCCATTGTTCTGAGCCTTATATCACGCTGAAAACGCGCGTTTCTTGCAGAAGCTGATTGTTGTAAGTCGGCAAAGCCCACCAGATCGTCAGGGTGCATGTAATTCGTCCATTTGTTCCCTCGTAACACGGCTTCGGAGACACCGATGTATTTCTGCCAGACGCTATTAAAAAAGTAAAAATTGCCTTCGGCATCTGACATTCCCACCATCACGGGAGAGCTGTTGGCCAAGGTCTTGAAATGTTGTTCACTGTATTCGAGCTTCTGAGCAACATCCTTGCGTTCTGTAATATCAGTTGTAACGCCGATCATAGCGACCGGATTGGCTTGCGAGTCGGTTTGCACAGTACCGGAAGCCTCGATCCAGTGTATGGAATCGTCTGGCCAGTGGATCCGGTATTCGCAATGATAGGGCTCATTCAGATGCAACGCCCTTTGCACTGCTTCCTGCATTTGCGGCCTGTCCTCAGGCAAAATCATGTTTTGCAAAATAGTATAAGTCAGTTCAGCCTGGGCTGGTAAGCCGAAATTGGCTTTACAGCGGCCTGAGGTGACAAGTGTCATATCACTAAGTCTCAACTCCCACGAACCAATCTGTCCTGCCTGTAATGCCAGATCAAGGCGGGCCAAAGCTTCCTTAAGCTTATTCTCGCTAACTTTCTGCTCAGTAATGTCTCCAATGATGCCTGTAAAGCGCTTGATTTTTCCTTTTTCATCGAATATCGCCTTGCCGTGATTGCTTACCCAACGTGTTGACTGGTTCCGGGCATCTATAAGCCTATATTCTTCTGCGAAGAAACCCGCTGAACTGCTTTCAATTGCGTTTTCAAATGCCGATTGAACGCGCTCCAGATCAGCTGAGGCCACGCCATCCAACAGCCCCCGCCACCCTGGAAATGAAATGGAGTCCTTTGAAAGAATTTGCTGCGCTTCCTTGGAAAGAAAAAGCAGGTCACTTTTTATTTCATAATCCCAGATACCGTAGTGCGTAGCTTCAATCGCCAGCCTTTGTCTTTCCTCGTTAACTTCAAGTAGTTCCTGCTTTTCCTGGATGCGCTCGTTGGCCATGGTAAGCTCGGTGATGTCGTCTATGGCCAGTAAAATCAATTCATCACCCTTGGTAGCACCTTTAATTTGCCTTGCATTTAGTTTCATGACTTTTTTCCCGATCATGGGAAAGTCATTTGAAACGACAAACGAAGAAACCGGTTTTTTTGAGGGTAGTACTTGCAGCAACTGTTCCCGTAATTGCGCAATGTCCCACTGTCCGTTTCCAAGATCAAAAAGCAGCTTTCCTTCCGTTTGTTGAGGCAGTACATGGAACTTTTCATAGAAAGTTGCATTGGCCGACTTAATGCGCATTGTTGCGTCGAGTACCAATAGCGCGTCGTTAATGGTGTTATTTATCGATTCAGCGTAGTCTGTTGCCTTCGTCAGTTGGTCGTTGGTTTCGGCTAGTTCCTTGTTGCGGATCATCAGTTCTTCATTGATGGAAATGACTTCTTCCTGCGATGTCTGCAATTCCTCGTTGAGCGATTTTAGCTCTTCGTTTGCCGATTGGAACTCCTCATTCACTGCTTCCTGTTCCTCGCTCAATGTCCTGAGTTGTTCGCGACTCTGGACCAGTTCCTGTTCAAGCTGCAAAATCCTAAGGTCGCGGGCGTCGTCTCCGCCATCCCCTGAAACCGGACCTGATAACATGGATTGGACTGTTTGAAACATAACCAGATAGTATTTTTCACGCGTGGACGGAAGCGGCTGCACTTCCAGCGTAATGCGCAGCAGCTTTCCCTCATGCTCCAGGGCGATGTTTTCCCTTTTTACAGGCACCCTTTCAGTGCGAACTTTATTTAAAAGTTCATTTAAATCATAGTAAAGCCCCTTTCGTACCATTTTGAGCACATTGAAGCTGGCGATACCCGGGCTTGGTTCGATAAAAAAACCAGTGTTACCGCGGAAGTCCACAATATCAAACGACTCATTGACCACAACACCAACAGGCACATACTTTTGTAAAAGCAGTTCGTCTGCCGCGATTTGGAAATCCTTTTTCTCCATGAAGTTACCTAAGTGATTAAGTTGGGTTACAACTGGCTTATTGCTAGCCCGGTTACTATCCTGATTGAATGTGGTGGTAGGTTGTCTATTAACGAAAATATTGGCGCTCTTGTTGACACTCTCGAAGCTGCCCGACGGACCGCTGGTTTCAGATTTGCCAAGAAAGAGATAACCTCCCGGATTGATTGCGTAAGAAAATGTTGCCAGCACTTTTTTTTGGAGCACCGGTTGGAAATAAATAAGCAGGTTGCGGCAGGTAAGCAGGTCGATTTTGGCAAAGGGAGGGTCTGAAAGCACGTTATGTACAGCGAACACGCACATATCACGGATGAAGGGCTTGATACGATATCCTTCCTTGGTTGCGGTGAAGTACGTTTCAAGGCGCTCTGGCGAAATTTTTTCAGTAGCTTGCTTGCTGTACAGACCTTGTCTGGCCTTTGTAATGACCGGTTCGGAGACATCGGAAGCAAAGATTTTGACCCGTGAGAGATTGCCGAGCTTTTCTAAATGTTCATGCAGGCAGATCGCAATGGAATAAGCTTCTTCTCCGGTTGAACAACCACAAACCCAGACTCTCACAGTATGCTCCAAGCCTTTATCCGCAATCAAATCAGGAATGACCTGTCTGCATAAATCCTCAAAGCCTTTCTCGTCCCTGAAAAAGCTGGTAACATGAATAAGCATCTGCTGACAAAGCAAATGCTGCTCCTGTTCACTATCTTGAAGTAGCATGTAGTACTCGCCGACGTCAGACAGATTCAGTTCATCGAGCCTTCTTGAAATTCTTCGCCCCAGGGTCGTTTGCTTGTAGTTAAGCAGATCGACCCCACTTTTCCTCCGCAGCAATCCCAGGATTAATCCCGGGTATTCTCCGTGTGGGGATGTTGGCGTGGATTTCATACCTGATCGTCACCATGGATATCACCCGAAATATATTGCTGAAACACACCGAGAAGGTCCTTACACAGCTGTGCAAAAGAACTATGTTTTGGAAGGTAAGTATCGGCACCGGACGCAAGGCACTGATTAATGTCTTCTGGCCTGGATGAGGTCGAATAAATGACTATTGGAATTTGGTCACAACCGCTTTGAGCCCTCACAGCACAAAGTAGTTCAAGTCCATTCATGCGCGGCATGTTTAAGTCGAAAATCATGATGTCAGGTTTTGGCACCGCCGGATCCTTAATCAAACCGAGCGCGTGAAGGCCATTTGTAGCCTGAACTACCTGGGCAGATAGCTTCAAAACCTTCATCGCTTCTACAAATATCTGCCGATCATCCTCATCGTCATCAACCAACAAAATAACAAAGTTCAATTTCATGCCACGGGGTAATTCAGAACGAGACGGGCATCAAATGTACAACAACTTTCCCTGTAAAAAGTAAATCCACCCCAGCCAGGGTTTTTACTAATGTAATGTTGCGCTTGCACTGAGCGGTCAATTCCCGGCAGGATAAAAACTGACGCAGATCATATGCAGACATAAGGACGATCAAGTTTTTTCAGCCGGCACAGCGCTTATTTTGAGGTAGTTAATTAAACAAAAAGATTTGCTGGTAACCCAAACAAGCGTAATCATGCCGGACACTTCCAGAATTAAACATAAAGGTCTTGCTTCAAAAATCATGTCTGCCCGGAGTGCCGCAGCTTTCATAGAGGATGGCATGACCGTCGCCGCAAGCGGTTTTACCAGATCGGGCGACAGTAAAGCCGTACTGGCAGCTTTTGCCGAAAATGCTGAAACCGCCCCTAGCCGCATTACATTGATGACCGGAGCATCGCTCGGGCAAGGTACGGACGGTAAACTTGCAACGGCTGGCTCAATCGCCATGCGGCTCCCTTTCCAGTCAGACCCGGTGATGCGTACAATTATCAATGAAGGGGGACTGTATTACATCGATGAAAACCTGAGTGAAACCGCCGCCCATATCCGCAACGGCTTCTTACCTGCTATCGATATAGCCATCGTTGAAGCAGCCTGCATTGAGGCTGATGGCAGCATCGTCCCTACCACCTCGGTGGGCAATTCGCCCATTTTCCTGCAACGCGCCGGCAAGGTGATTGTGGAAATCAATCAGGCCGTACCGGAAACCATACGAGGCATTCACGACATATTTCTTCCCGAAGATCCTACCGGTAGGGCTATCCTTCCCATCACCGACGTCTGGCAGCGCATTGGCCAGGAAACGATGGCCTGCGATCCTGAAAAAATCGTGGCGATCGTCTTCACCAATCAAAAGGACAGCCCCGCCGAGACGGTAGCCGGCAACAAATCAGCGGAGGCCATCGCCAGGCATTTGCTGCGCTTTTTTGAAAGTGAAATTGAAAGGGGCAGGCTCGCTCCTTCCCTGCGGCCCATACAGGCTGGGATAGGTAAAATTGCTGACGCTGTACTTGCTGGGCTCGCTGACGGGGACTTTCAGCACCTGACGATGTACTCAGAAGTGTTGCAGGACAGTACATTCAAACTGATCGACAGCGGAAAACTCGATTTCGCCTCGGGTAGTTCTATTACATTGTCTGAGGAGTGCTACCAGCGGGTTCTGTCGGGTTTCGAAAAATACCGGCACCAAATAGTGCTGCGTCCGCAAGACATAACCAATGCAGCAGAAATTATCCAGCGATTAGGCATCATCGCCATCAATACAGCCTTGGAATGTGACATTTATGGTAATGTCAATTCGTCGCACATATCCGGCAGCCAAATCGTCAACGGCATTGGCGGGTCGGCGGATTTCGCTCAAAACAGCTACCTGAGCATCTTCGTGACCGAATCCATCGCCAAAGGCGGCAGCATTTCACGAATAGTACCAATGGTCACCCACGTGGACCACTCCGAACACGACGTCGATATCATAGTCACAGAGCAGGGACTGGCCGATCTGAGGGGTCTTGCTCCAAGACAAAAAGCGGCGGCCGTGATACGGCACTGCGCGCATCCGGATTACCGTGACGAGCTTGCAGATTACCACCAACGGGCCTGCCGCCGCGGCGGCCACACCCCGCACCTTTTGGAAGAAGCTTTCCAATGGTATACCAACCTGGCTTCGACTGGTTCGATGAAAAGCCATCTGCCTGAAACCGTTTAACCAATCAACCATCATGAAAAACATTCGAATTGCGATCGATGCTGACCGCCTCAACCCCGGCGATGTCCGGTTTGGCTGCTACCTGGCCTCCCTGTCGCAGTCCCGCCTGACCGGCGTCTTCATTAAAAACAATGCAGGAGATAATATCCAGGCTGGCAAATCGACATTTGTACTACAGAACGGGGCGACTGCCGAACTGTCTGAGCTTCCGGGTTACCGCGAAAGAAAAGCCATACATGATGACAGCGAAAACACTTTCCGCACGATCTGCGGTCAGCAAGGTGTCGCTGCCAGTGTACGCACTGACTCACACCAACCACTTGAAGAAATTCTGGCCGAAAGCCGTTATGCGGACCTGCTGATAATAAGCAGTGAATTGGCATTTGAACCTTCCGATCAGGCCAAACCCAGCGTTTTTGTCAAAGAGCTGCTCAATTCGGTGGAGTGCCCGGTACTGATTGCCCCAAGGCTATTTTCGGGCATCGAAGAGATCGTTTTTGCCTATGATGGAAATGCCGCTGCGGTCCATGCGATCAAACAGTTTTCTTACCTGCTGCCCGAGTTTGAAGATTGCCGGATGACCATCGTGCAGGTAATCGATGACGGCCAAAGCGAGGATCCGAATGCCGACAAGCTCGCCCAGTTGATCAGTTTGCACTATTCGAATGTTCATTTCAAAAAACTGCATGGCCGGACGCATCCGGAACTATTTACCTACCTTGCCGACAAACAAAAGACTTTGGTAGTGATGGGATCCTACGGCCGCAACGCATTTTCGAACATGCTCATGCATAGCACGGCCGATCCGTTGATCCGGAACCTGGACCTACCATTTTTTATCGCACATCCGTGAACCGTTCATCGGCCCGCCAAGTAAACGTGGAGCAGCTGGGGCATTTGGCAGAAAAGTAACTACTTTTGCGTATCGGGCACAAAGCTGCGATGGGCCTGCACGGGCTAGATGATCGATATGGTAACAAACACCCATAAGGAAGCTGGCTTTATCCGCAACATCGCCGGCAGGTTTGCCAGGCATCCGAACCAGCTCAATCAATTGATGCAAGCCGACGCGGAAATACTTCGCTACAACGGCCAATACCTGGTACTGAAAACCGACGGCATTCACGAGGAGATCAAGACCGGTCTCTATGAGAGCCCCTATCTGATCGGCTGGATGTCGGTAACCGCTCCGATAAGCGATATTGCCGCTGTGGGCGCGGTTCCCGAAGGCATTTTGCTATCGCTGCAATTGCCAATGCATCAAAATCAGGACTGGATACTGGAATTTCAGCGGGGCGTCAACGAGGCCTGCGATTGCTACCAGATCTATGTGCTCGGCGGTGATACGAATTCCTCTGATACTGTTTCTGTAAGTGTCACTGCTTTTGCCCATATCAAAACCGGTGAGCCGCTGTTACGCACCGGAGCAAACCCTGGAGATGCGCTCTATACCACTGCAAAGCTCGGTACCGGCAATGCTTTTGGCTACTCACGCTTCTTTGACCGCTCGCTGGAAGTCCAATTCCTTCCGACAGCCCGCCTGAAAGAAATGGATTTGATCGGCGAGCACGCCAATGTATGTATCGATACAAGCGACGGGCTTTTTGCTGCGCTTGCCGTTCTGTCAGAGGTCAACCAGATCGGATTCTGTCTGCAAACGCCTTTAATCAATGTATTGTCTGCCGATGCACTGCTAGTGCACCGGCAGGCCGAGTTGCCTGAATGGATGCTTCTGGCAGGGCCGCATGGAGAGTACGAACTGCTGTTTACTGTTCCGCAGAAGAAGCGAATTGCCTTCGAGAAGTCATGTCAATCAGCAAACTGGGAACCGCTTTACCTGGGAAGCGTTTGCTCTGAGATACAGCTCGAGTTTACCTCTGGCCACACAGCTATCCGGTGCCATCCTTCAACGATTGCCAATCTGTTCTATGAATCCGGTGGTGATATTGCCGCTTATCTGAGGGCATTGATGCAGCAGCAGCAAGATTGGACAAATGATCCGGGCTTATAACGGCGTTACAGCAACCGATATGCTATATTATTCCCACGTCAACGAAGATAACCGCATCGAAAGGGATGTTCTGCACGCAGCCGGTAGCAAAACCATTGTCGCAGTAGCAGGCAGCGGTGAAAGGGTGATCGCTTTGCTGGATAATGACGCCGTCAGTGAAATCCATGCCGTTGACGCGAATGAAGACGCATTGTTTCTTTTGCAGTTAAAACTGGCCGCATTGAAGGTGCTCAGCGTGGAAGACTATCTGATGTTTTGCGGGCACAATCCTGCCGCGCCGCGTCAGAGAGAGAATTGGTTTGGTCAAATTCAGGGGGAGCTGTCGGCATGTTGCAAACGCTACTGGATGCATCACATCGCATCAATCCGCCTAGGGGTTGTCCACACAGGGCATTTTGAAAAATTTCTCCGCCGGATACGTCCGTTTTTAAACTTATTTCTGGGAAGAAACTTTCGAGGAACCCTCACTGAGAAGGGAATCCCAAAAAGCTTTCCCCAAAAACGGTGGAAATTACTGCTCGGCGTTTTTTCGATGCGCTTCATATACCGGCTTTGGGGTAATGAAGACGCCGCATTTATCAGCCAGGATGCGACGGTTTCTTACATCCCTTCCGCGCTGGACGAAATGATCGGCAACGGAAAGGCGCATAGCAGTTTTATGTTTCACCTGATATTTAACGGGCATTTAAGTGAAATGAGGCAGACAGACACTCCGCCATCATTGCAAAACCACGTACTGGAAAAGGCGAAATCGCGACTCTCCTCTTCAAGGCTAGCGGTTCACTACCATACCCATGACCTGTTGAGCTTTGTACAAACTTATAAGGACCACTTCTCAACGCCCGTTTTTTATTCGTTATCAGATATGCTCAGCTTTGAAAATACAGACTATCTTCGAGATGTGTCAGCCCTATTGCAATCCCAGCGCCACACGATTGTGTGGCGTACATTTTTACGTAATCGCGCCGACAAAAACAGCTTCTGCCAGGTTTTGGGCATAAAGCAACTGGACGAACATACGGCCGATGAAAGTACAGGAATGTACCAGGTATTTGCTTCCGCGCACCAGCCATGACCAATAAGGACTATCGCATCGTTCCCTACTCGGAAGCGCTCAATCAACCTCTTTTGCTTTTTGAAAAGGGCATTGTGCAGGGTGGCTCTATCAAGCTCGAAATCGTCAAAGACCACTTTCTGAGCCGGGCTATCGTCTTCACTAACTTTCAGGCGCTACTAGCGACCGATCCGCAGCAGCACATTGCTGGCACTGCGATCGGCGCTCAAACTACCATTGAGGTCAACGGTAACTGCATGCAGGCGGGTTTTGGATTCGATGCGAAAATCGCTTTAAATCGAAGAAAAATGGGATTGGGAACAAAGCTGGCCCAGCAAATGCACGGGCAGTTTTTTGAGCCAAATGGACTTACCAAAAACTACATGACAGCCAAATCCAGCAACATACCCGTATTAAAAATGATCTCGCGTGCCTTTTCAGCAACCTGGATATATGATTTTACCTACCTTACTATACCGGCATCGGCAAGGATGAGAAACGCGCCTATATCCAGACAAAACCATCCAAAATTTGGGGTACGATTGTTCGACCAGCAGGATGTACCTGGCACATACTATACGCTATTTGAAAGCGGCTTGGGCCATTTTCATTCCTTTAAGATGTATCGCGTAAAAATCAGCAGCGTTGCACCTGCGTATAAATTTGGTCTGCGGCTGCTAAAAAAATGCTTTCGTGCCAAATATGGAAAGTTGCCCGGGGAAGGAGATACCATCTCCTTCTCAGTCCTGTATAATCACGCGCCCCACAACCTGGAAGGCATCAATGAGGTTTTACATGACCTTCAAAAAAGGGGCATAAGCCATTTGCTGGTATGTTGCAAGAAGGGAGACGCAATTTTTCACTCGCTCAAAAGCATTGCTGTCAACAGCTACGACTATTGCCTTGTGAGCGATTTCAATTTAACCAACAACGATTGCGTAAACATCGACGCCAGGTGCCTGTAACTGAGAACAAACCGACATTTATCGTTATCAATCCGCATTGCCATCAGGGGAAAGGGTGGATGAGATGGAAAAGCATCCGCAGCCAGGTGATCGGTCAACTACCTTTGGCAAAAGAGATGGTTACGGAAAGCATAGCCGATCTTGCCGTTCAACTACACCCAATTTTAAGTACTGACCAACAGAGCTGTATCATTTCAGCGGGCGGAGATGGCAGCATCCATCAAATAGCCAACATGCTTTTAGAACGAAATGAGCCGGATAAGCATCGTCTGGGTGCGATCGGGCTCGGGTCCAGCAATGACTTTTTAAAGCCGTTCCGAAGCTTTGTAGGAAACATCCCAGTCCGAATCCGTACAGATTCAATCACACTGCAAGACGCGGGTGAAATCAATTATATTGACCAGGCCCATATCAATCAAAAAAGATACTTCATCATCAATGCCAGCATGGGCGTGACAGCGGAGGGCAACTGGCATTTTAACAATCCTGGGAAAGTTCTCACGCGGATCAAGCAAATCAATACCCAGGCGGCGATCACCTATACCGCCTTAAAAACGATCCTTTCCTATCGCAACAAAGCTGTCCGAGTTCATTTTAACGGTACAGAGCTCCTGATTGGTCTTTCCAATATCAACCTACTAAAAGTTCCCTATGTTTCCGGCAGCTTTCACTACCAGCAGAACATTTTACCCGACGACGGCGTGCTTGGGCTAAATATTTGTGCGAACATGAGCACGTGGGAGCTGGTGCGCACGCTGATGTCATTGGAAAAAGGAAAGTTCCATACAGGCCCTAGAAGGATTTCCACCCTGGTTGATCAATTCCAAATCTGCTCTGCCACACCGATAATCTTTGAGTGCGATGGAGAGACAGCCGAGTCAACCGATATCAGGGTTTCAGTTTTACCCCAAGCTATCCAATTGCTCAATGCCTGATTAGCAAAAATGAAATACCCCGTCAAAAAGTATCATCCTCTTTATTCCGGCTCGTTTTGGGTTGCATACTCTGTGCAGATGCGCCCCTACCTGCTGTTTGTATCAGGGGCGGCAGGCGCAATGGGAATCGCCATGGGCAAAACCTCAGTGACTCCGGAGTGGAAGTGCTGGCTTGCTTTTGTTCCGTTTTTTCTCGGCTACGGTTTCGGTCAGGCGCTTACCGACTGTTTCCAGACCGACACCGATAAGCTTTCGGCACCCTATCGACCACTCTCCCGGGAAATCATATCCATCGGTTCGGTCATGTTTATCAGCGTTTCGGGCCTGCTGCTCTCCGGTCTGCTCATCTGCTGGCTGCACCCGCTGAGTTTCTGGCTCAGCATTGCCTCGGTGTTTGGCCTGTCCACATATTCGCTGGTCAAAAAGCACCTTTGGTTTGGCGGCCCCTTTTACAATGCGTGGATTGTGCTATTGTTACCGGTAATGGGCTATTTTGTCTCGCAACCCCAAACTGACTGGGAATTCCCCACCTACGGCTATGGTTACATTTTGATCACCTTTTTTGGCTATGCAAACTTCGTCTTGATCGGGTATTTAAAAGATATTGAGGCGGACAAAGCCACGGGTTACAAAACCTTTCCCGTCGTCTTTGGTTGGAACAGGACCATGCTGGTGGGGGATGCTTTCGCCTTGATCACGCTGGTAGTATTTTGGAGGCTCAAAGAAACGGGCCTTTGGACAATACTTTTTGGCGCAGCCGCAACCCTGATAATGGTTTTCGGACAAGTCGCAGGCCACTTAACGAAGCAGAAAAATGAGCACGGCGCTCTGGTGCCCATCGTTTCCACAGTCAGAGGTTTTATTTTATTGCACATTGCGATGACCCTGCATTTTCAGCCCGCTTGGCATTGGCCTGCGTTAGCGTTCTATGCCCTATTCGAATGGTCGCTTCACAAGCGGCCGTCTAAGTATCAGGTTTAGCTCTCTGCCCAAAGCTGTGGTTTCGCCGCGCAACCGGTCAAGCCCTGGTGGGCGAGGCAGGCTTGATCCCGCCGATGACCCACCGCCAGGAAGATTTTCCCATCCATTTTGTCAGATAGTAGGTTATCACCATAATCAAAGCAAACCAGGTCACCTGGACGGTGACCATTGACGGAGCCATCTGGTATAAACAAAACTTCAAAATTATCATCAAATGGCCCTTTTTAAATGAAATGCGAACCGAAGGCTCAGCCAAATATAAAAGTCGTAAACCATGAAAGCCTTGGAATTATTTGATGTAAACCATTCTAATAAAGATTAACATAAGCCACCAGGAAT
The DNA here is from genome assembly GCA_001898145.1 of Dyadobacter sp. 50-39. GTDB lineage: Bacteria > Bacteroidota > Bacteroidia > Cytophagales > Spirosomataceae > Dyadobacter. The sequence continues at coordinate 154,124 of MKSR01000047.1, read as the reverse complement.
ACCAGTAAGATAACTCTCAGCCTATTTGATGGCGGTACCTTCTTAAACCTACCAGCATTGGACCCCAAAAAACGGACATGGTGATAAACCAGTATCCGGCAAAAAAAAGCGCGCCGTTCACAAAAGTCAAAGACAATTTCACCAACTCGCTTGTGTCCATACGCTGGTTAGTGTAAGGTAATGTTGCAATACCTGGGTGGCCACGCAAACGACGACAAAAATCATCCATGGCCGGATAATCGATTCCCACCGGCGCCTCAGATATGCCCAGACGATGTCCTCTGCCAATCTTTTCGACAAGAAAATCCAGAGATGAAAAAAAATATTATTGTCCCATGCCGGCCGATCTGCGTAAAAAAGTGCGAGCAACTGCGGCATCGAGCCAACTGCCGGCCATTGCGGCCAATCCACAAGGGTATGCTGCCAGATCACTAAACTAATAGCCAGAAAGCGGCTGCTTCCCCTCCGGACAGACAGGCTGAAAAAATTCCGGCGAAGCCTTGCATTTGGTATTTTGGCGGTTTATTTTTGACAAAATTTAAGTTAGTGCGTTAAGATATAATGAAGAAAAACTACTTCCGATGGTTTGTTGTTTTCCTGGTGTTTATCGCCACCGGCCTTAGCTTCCTTGACCGGCAGGTGCTGTCGATTGCCGTAATCCGGATTCAGCAGGAATTTGGATTCTCAGATGTGGAATATGGCTGGGTGAACACCAGTTTTCTTTTGAGCTATGCACTGATGTTTACCGTCGGCGGCAGGCTCATTGATACGATCGGCGCAAAAAAAGGGCTCGGTATCGCGGTAGCACTATGGTCGGTGGCCAATGCGCTGCATGGCGTGATGAGCAACCTGCCTCAGCTGCTTACCTTCCGCTTCTTTCTGGGCATGGGTGAAGGGGCGTGCTTCCCCGGTGCTGCAAAAACAGTATACGAATGGTTTGATCAAAAGGAACGGGCACTCGCCAATGGAATCGCTATCGGCGGCTCTGCCATCGGAGCAGTGATCGCCCCTCCACTGACTATATGGATATCAAGCAGTTACGGATGGAGAGCAGGCTTTGTAATTCCCGGATTGATCGGCATTGTCTGGGTGATCATCTGGCTACTTCTTCCCTGGCACTCCCAAAAAACGCTCACAGCTCCCACCGATCAGACCACCGGCACGCCACTGGCGACCATTCTTCGGTATCGGGCCACGTGGGTCTTTATCTGCGTGCGTTTCCTGTTGGATCCGGTGATGTACTTTATGATGTTCTGGATCCCCAAATATCTCAGTGAAGTGCGTCAGGTGCCCTATGAGCAGATTGGCAGCCTTTTCTGGATTCCATTCCTTGCATTGGGGTTGTCCAATATTCTTGGCGGCTATTTCTCTGATGGCCTTATCAGAAGAAACGTTGAAACCGCCCGCGCCCGTAAGATTGTCATGGGCTGCGCTGCCGGATTGACCATGGCAGTCCCGCTTACCGGATACACCTCATCGGTGGCTGTCTCTGTCGGGTTGATGACGCTTTATATGTTCGCCCATGGCTGCTGGATTACCAACTACATTACCGCTATTTCGGACGTTTTCGGCTCTGGCGCCACATCGACCGTCGTAGGGCTGTCGGGCACCGCGGGAGCATTGTCAAGTCTGATACTGAACCCAATGATCGGAAAAATCATCGCAGAATACTCCTACAAGCCTCTCTGGATCGCATCGGGATTGCTCTATCCGTTTGCTTTCCTGATTTTCATCCTGCTGATACCCAAACTGGCCCCCCTCTTCACGGCGCATGCTCAAACAGCGGTTCGGACAGCCGCCAGCAGTATGAACAACTGATTGGTGTCAACTCGGCAAGGAAAAATTCTTTTGGAAACAACTTAGTGCGTTAAGATATAAATACTTAAAATTGTAAGAATAAATTTTTAACCGACTCATGGGAAATACATTACCAATTGAAAATCATCAGCTGGACGAGGCGATCATCCGCAAACGCCAGCCTACCAGGCCCAGGATCGGCGTATTTGGCGTTGGCTACTTCAAATATTGGGAACAGTTCGATGGACTGCTGGACGATATGCTGGACAAACAACAGATTTTCATCGAAAAGATCCGTAGCAGCTCACAGGCAGAACTGGTGGACTTCGGGCTGGTGGACAATGTAGAGAAAGCCTATGCGCTGGTTCCGAAGCTTCATGCGGCGAATCTGGACATGATTTTTTGCGACATGCTAACGTATGCGACTTCTAATACCTTCGGCACCATTATTCGCAATTTAAATGTGCCGATCGTGCTGGTTGCACTGCAACCCGACCAAGCGATGGATTACACGCGCGCTTCGACGTACATGCAGCTCTATAACGATGATATCTGCTCGCTACCCGAATTTGCAGGCGTGGCTGCCCGTATGGGCAAGAAGGTGCCCGATATGATCATCGGAACACTGCACGGCGACCCGGAAGCGGATGCGCAGATCCAGGAGTATTGCCGCATTGCCGCGGTCCTGCACGATGTACGCACTTCACGAATTGGTCATATTGGCCACCCCATCGAGGCGATGCTGGATATGCATTCGGACTCAACGATGTTCACAGCGCATTTCGGTGCGCACATCGTTCAATGCGAGGCCCATGAGATCGTCACGCAATATCAGCAGGCAGCCCGTTCTGACATTGAGAATATGAAGGCGCGCATCCTGGATTTTTTCGATACGCCTGATCCGGTTTCGGACCCGATTTCTGAAAAGCTTCGCGACAGCGATCTGGAAACCGCCGCACGCGTAACCGTAGCGCTCGAAAAGTTCGTGCAGGCCAAACGGCTGGACGGACTGGCCTATTACTACGAGGGGCCCGAGAACAGCGAAACACGGACGGTAATGTCCAACCTGATTGTGGGCAATTCGCTGCTTACCGGCGCGGGCTTTCCCATGTGTGGCGAATCCGATTTGAAGACCTGCTTTGCGATGCTAATCATGGAGCGTCTAGGCATCGGCGGCAGTTTTGCAGAATTTCATCCGGTTGACTTCCGGGAAGGGTTTGTCTTGGTCGGACATGATGGACCGCATAATGTAGCCATCGCAGAAGGGAAACCAGTACTTCGCAGCCTGACCAAGTATCATGGCAAACCCGGCTTTGGGGCAGGTGTCGAATTCAAGATCAAGGAGGGGCCTATTACAATGCTGAGCATCAATTCAACCTATGACGGGAAATTCAAATTTGTCATCGCAGAAGGGCAGTCCGTAGAAGGGCCGATACCACCTACGGGCAACACCAACACCCGCGGGTTCTTCCGGCCCGATGTGCGCACCTTCCTTCAACGCTGGATGAAAGAAGGCCCAACGCACCATTTTGCGCTCGGCGTAGGTCACCACGCAAGTGCAATTGCGAAAATAGCCGGATATCTCAACATGGAGGCGGTCGTAATTTGCCAGGATTGAGGCATACAGCCCGACCTGAGAAAAACAGCATCAAACATTGAAACAATGCGCTTAATAAACCAATTACGAGCCTGGACAGTCCTGGCACTGGCGCCCGTGCTGGCTATGGCCCAGCCACAACCCTCCACGCTAAAAGGCCTGCCGTTTAACAATATCACACTAGAAGTTTCGCTGAAACCCTTCCGTAAAAACGACAAAGCGTACATCCGCGAAACCGCCCGTGAAATGTTCACGCAATGGCATTCCATGCTGCGACACGCCGATACGGTGTCAGTGATGCTGTGGACCAGTGACGGCTCGGAAATACTTGAATATCGTGGGGAGCCTGGGCAGCGCCTTGAATGGGCGCGGTATATTGGGAACCCCAATACACAGCACCCGGTAAATTCGGGCCCGAAACAACTCTCGATTCATGAACGGGCCTACCTTTACCAGGAAAACCCGCCGGAATTCACCTATGGCGACCTTAAATTCATTGTGACGGCTTTAAAGGAGGAAGGACGCAGAGTGACAGGCAAGCCCATCCGGATCGGGGAGACTTTCGATCCCGGGCCGGAGTTTGCCAAATCCGATTTCAAATACAAACGCCACCGTGAGATCCTAGGCGGAAGTGCTATGGGGCATAACACGATGGTAAGCTGCTACTCAGTGCTGAAAGCTGATTCGGCGCGCTATGCAGGATTTCCTGACGGTATACCTGAGGGCACCCCTTTCGGTACATTTCTTGGCAGGCAGGTGCGGCAGCTGACTGTTGATATGGGCTTTGATTTTATATGGCTTAGCAACGGATTTGGTTTCGGCGTGGAAGGCTGGTCTTCCACCGGCGCGATCTTCGACGGCAAAGGATTTGACCAACAAAAGCTGGCAGACACACACACCAAAATCGCTGATTTCTGGAAATATTTCAGAGCCGAATGTCCGGATATTCAGGTGCAAACACGAGGCACCAACCTTTCCGCCGGCGCGGACCTTGCCCGTGACGGTGTGGATCTGAAATCTATTTATAAGGATAAAAATATTCTTCCGCCGCCCAACTCGCCGTGGGCTGCACTGGATGGTGACTTTGGCCTGGAAATGGTTGGATACATGTCCCGAATGGCTGAACTGCCCGACGAGCGCTACCTTTTCCGCTACTATACCCACGACCCCTGGTGGATCAATAGCCCCTGGCTGGACAGGTATGGCCGTGAACCGCACGATATTTATCTACCGATGTCCGTGTCCCGTATCAATGCAAAAGGCCAGGTCAAACTGCCTACCCATCTCAGCTTTCTGAGCATCGACGACTCCTTTGGCAATATGCCTACCCAGGTGCCAGACGAAGTGACTCCTCATATTCTGAAGGCCCGCTACGATGCGCCGACTGCGCCCGGCCCGTTGGTATGGGTGTACCCATTCGATGAATATCACGATTGGGCGTTTCGCTTCCAGGACCGCCTTCCAGAGATTTATTATGGCGATTGGCTCATCCGGCAGGCGATCAACAATGGGCTGCCTCTAAACACAGTCATCTCAACTGGATCGTTCCAAAAAGTCATAGCACAGGATCCGGCCCGTTTCAACGAATCAGTGCTTTTGACTGTGGTTCCGCAGGCCGGTTCAGCGCTTGAAAGTGCATTGATCGCATTTGTTAAAAATGGTGGAAAGCTGATGATCTACGGACCTGCCGGGCATGCAGGCAAAGCTTTTATGGAGCTTCTTAACCTGCAAAATATAGCACCGCTTCAAGGTGAATTCCAGCTCATTACCGACTATAAGGGCGACCAGATGGCCATCGCTGCCCCGCGTAAAATTGTTCACAGCGCATTGTTTTCCGGGGGCGGTGTTACGACCCGCCTCAAAAACGCGAAGGAGCCTTTTACCAAAATCCTCGCTCAGATGAGCCAGGGTACCCAAAAACGCGATGCTGCATGGGTAAGGCAACTAAACGAATGGAATGGCGGAAAGCTGGTTTACCTGCGCGGGACGAATTCCAGCAAGTTCACCGGCGGCAAACTGCTTACCCCCGATAACCCTTCCGAGCTTTTCACCGGCCCGCTACTGCTTCGATATGCTTTGCAGGAATTCGGTATTGACCTCTCGATAGAAAAACAGGATCCGTCCATCAAAAATCCCGTGCTGAGTATCTCCCGAAGCAAAAACGCATTTATTTTTTCGGGTTACAATCCAAACACAACCGCCCGCACTAGATTCCGCTTCCCTCAGGGAGCGCCATTACTAAACGGATTGGACACCAAACTCGATAATGGTAGCTCAGTATATAGCCTTCCCACCGCATGGAACCGTGAATCCAGGGTGTTTGTGGAACAGGACCATGGTATTGTTTCGCTGAAAGAAATGCATTCGGGCGAATTAGGCATTACTAAACGCTACTTCGTCAGCGGTTTGCAAAACGCTACGGTTCGCATATATCCCGATCAGGAGATTGGACCCGAGCAATTCAATGCATATCTGAATGCTAGCTACCCCTGGCGGGAAGGAAGGATCTCATTCAAAACGGGCGATCCCAAACTCGGCAAGCATTATGTAGTAGAAAATGTAACGGGAAGCCTGGTGGTCTCGTGGTAGACGCCACGCCTACCCTCCCAACCTTTTAAAAATACCAGACAAAAAAAATCATATGCTGAAACTAAGTTACGCCACTGCTTTTGCCACATTTCTTAACATGGGCACCGCGCTCGCTCAGCTTGCTGACACAACCTATTTATCTGAGCTAAAAAAGCAGCTAAGTATGCAATGGCCCAAAAACCGCCGCATCAATATGGTATTCCATGGGCATTCGGTGCCTGCCGGATATTGGGACAATCATGAAGTGCATACGCTGGAATCTTACCCAAATTTGTTTTTGAAAATCTTGAAGGCCCACTATCCATATGCAGTGGTGAATGTGATCGTCACGGCGATCGGCGGCGAGGGTTCGATCAGCGGCGCAAGGCGTTTTGAGACCGATGTGCTACCCCACCAACCCGATGTAGTATTTATAGACTACGCCCTCAATGACCGTTTTCAGCCGTTAGAGAAAACGCGGGAGGCTCTTGAAAAAATGATTAAGGCAGCCCAGGCAAAAAACATCAAGGTGATCCTGGTGACTCCTTCGCCCGATCAGAGAATAGACATTTCTGATCCGTCCAACCCATTAGAGCCGTATGCTCAACAAATTCGGGAACTGGCCTCGCAGTTCGGCACAGGCCTGGCAGACCCGTACCCAGATTTTCAGAAAGTCGCAAAAGACGGCAAACTCAAAGAAGTGATGGCCTCGATTAACCACCCTAATGCAAAAGGGCATACCATGATCGTCGACAGGCTGATTCCCTACTTTTTCTGAGGTGCCTGACAATATGCGTTCGACAGGATCATATTTAACAGATTTTGCCGGGTCAAGATCAGTGGTGCTGCCGGCAATCACTTTTCGATCCGTGCTCATATTGAGGCATTCTGTTATTTGGATTTATCAGGAAGCTCATTCATTAAATGCTTGCCTTATCTACTAATTGCCGGTATTTCCCGTAACGTAACCCAAAATAATGTGCTTAGCCAATGCCCGCAGCTTCCAGGCCGATAACAGCCTTGGATGTTTTTCGAATCTAGTCGCTAATTCGCTCAAGACTCCTGTTCTTTCAAGACCTCAACAGCCGCAATCGCCTTGAATTTTCTCCGGATTTGTTTTATTTTCCCATCGTTTCAATGTCAAGTTGCTAAACTTAACCAACGACCTCAACTTTGTAGAGTATTATAATGCGCCCAGACCTGCAGCACAAAAAATTATGAATAAGTGAAGAAGAAATTGTTTCCCGAAACTTTACTATTCGCGATAACAGGCACAAGCGAATCCGAATTGTTGTCAAAAATGTATATTTCATATCCTATTGACCTTACTAAATCAAACACGGAATACCTAACCTCATTATCCCACAACTCGCAGTATATTGTCGGCTTATTTCTTTCCAGTAAGTTCTTAGCTCCCTTTAGTACTTCTAACTCGTAATTTTCAACATCAATTTTTATTGCAGTAATATCGATTTCATCTGGATATAAATCATCAAGTCTCTTTAACTGGACTTGATATATTGTTCCTTTCTCATCGGATCCTTCTTCAAAAGCTTTACTCAGACCTTGCATTCTTGAATTCCCGTGAGATGGCATTATCATCTTGAGCGTTCCTTCCTGACTCCCCAGCGCGATATTAAACGCCTTTACATTTTGCAGTTTCAGGTATCGGATTACTCTTTTCAATGCGGCGAAATTTTCAGAAATAGGCTCAAATGCGTGCACCTCACCATCTACTACATGTTTTGCCAGGGGTGCAACTGTTATACCTATATTCGCTCCAATATCGAGCACTTTACCTTCTTTCTTGATAATTTTAATAAAATGCAGAAACTCTCTCTCGTATTTCCCGGATTCGAAATTTCTGATCGAATAAAGGGAAAAAATAAATAAATAGTTGGGAAAAGACAATAGTCTTTGGAGAACAGCTCGTATAAAGTTTTTCATATTTAGAAGGGCTTGATGTACAAGAACGGCGAGATTAGGTCGTGAACACAGTGATCTTTGCGCGAACTTACACCAAATGCGCTACAAATAAAACATTAGAATCACGGAAGTTGTAGGATCTTATACGCTAATCTCTTTTCGGGGAGTGGGGATTTTCGTCTTGGTGTGAGGAAACCTTTTACCCAATAGTTGAATTCGTCATAACTAACGCCAGTTCGATTGCAAAAAGACTGTTTACTAGTCCCTGCCCAGGCACCGTCAATCCTAAAGAATGCGTCATTGTTCTGTTTCTGTTCTAACGACACGAGATTAAGGAATTATAATGCTGCGGCAGATGGGAATAGCGGATAGATACTCTTAATCCTGGTAATCAGGATTGGCACTGATGGCAAATTTGTATTTATCTCCACGGTAAAACGACCTTTCGATTTCCACAACCTCTCCACTGGTGCAGACAACGGCGCTGTCCAGAATGAACATCGGCGTAGCAGACACCAAGTCGAAGTTGTCCAATTCTGAACCAGGATATACGATTTCCGTACTTAGGGTTTGCTTCACTTCATCAATCCGTAAGTGATAAACACGCTCATAAACCTTAAAATAAGATATCTCCGTAGGCATTCTGTTAATTTTCGGACAAAGCGCCAGGGATATGTATTTGATCTCGTCCTTGATGATCTCCTCGTCTGCGTAGCGCAACTGGTGAATTTTCAAGACGGGACCATCCATAATGAAATACTTTCCGCCGATCTCCGAGGAAATACCATCGTCAAGCACTGTCTTCTCCAGCACTACGTTACGAGGCTCGAACCCCTCGGCAATAAGGCTTTCGTGAAAACCCCGCCTGGTAGCATTGATCGAGCCAAGGGTTCTGATCAGGTGATGCCCCACGGTCCTGTTCAGAACGAATGTCCCTTTGCCTTTAATGCGCCGGGCCCAGCCCTGATTTTCAATTTCAAGCAGGCTTTTGCGGGCAGTGGTATTGCTTACCTTGTAATGTTTGATCAAATCATTCTCGGAAGGGATCTTATCACCCGGCTGTAATTCGCCCGATTTGATCCTTTCAATAATTTGATCACTAATGCTTACAAATTTGGGTTTCATCTACGTGCAGCATAAATAAACGACGCTCGAAAATAACTTAACTTTGGCAATATCTGCACATAGGGTGGCAGTCAGGCGACTGATCGATTCCAGCCATTGCGGATATGCTAACAAAAGCCTATTTTGGCAGAGATTGTTTCCTACCCTCTCACATTACGAAACCGTCTTCTGCCAAGATGCCGACACAAAAAGCAACCATTGATAAAGAATTGTTCTTTCTGGAATCAGCCGATTTGCTTTGCATAGCTGGTTTCGATGGCTTTTTTAAGGAAGTCAACCCATCAGTACCACGACTGCTGGGTTATAGTGATGACGAATTAAAGAGCAGGCCCATCGATTCATTCATCCATCCCGATGACCGAAACCTGACGGGAAAATACCGCGATAAGCTGAAAAGCAATATCCCATTGTTGAATTTTGAGAACCGGTACATCACCAAAACGGGTGAGGTCGTGTGGCTTTCCTGGACTTCAATCCCTCGCTACAATGAGGAACTTATCTACGCGATCGCGAAAAATATTACGCATCTGAAACTGATCGAGAAGGATCGCAATGAGCTGATCGGAAACCTGACAAAGATCAACCACAGCCTTAAGCAGTTAACCTACACCACATCTCACGACCTGCGATCACCGGTAAATAATTTGCTATCGATTTTTCAGCTCATAGACACTTCTAAAATCTGGGATCAGGAAACGCTTCAATTCCTTGAAATCTTAAAGTCAGCGGCGGAAGGGCTAAAAGACACTTTGAACCATTATGTGGACGCGCTGGTCAATAAAGATTTGCTGACGGTCAAAGTTGAGGAACTGGACCTGCAACAGACCTTTGACAAAGTCCGAAACTCGCTCACTTCGTTGGTAGAAAGCTCGAAAGCAAAGTTCCATGTTGACTTTTCAGAGAAGAAAACCGTAAAATACAACCAATACTACCTGGAAAGCACATTTCTCAATCTGATCACCAATTCAATCAAATACGCTATTCCTGGCGAGGCTCCGGAAATTTCGTTGACCTCAAAACAGTTGGAAAAGAAAACGCAACTTGTTTATTCCGACAAAGGAACCGGTTTTGATACCGACGCAGTCAATGACAAAGTGTTCCGCTTAAACCAAACGTTCCATAACCACCCGGACAGCAAAGGTGTCGGGCTTTATCTGATTCATAATCAGATAACCAACCTGGGCGGCAGCATCCTGCTGGAAAGCAAACCCAACCAGGGTGCAAGGTTTATTCTTACGTTCAAGGATTAGTGTTGCGAATAGCCAAACCTGCCTGGAACTGCTTCCGCTTCCCCCCAGCCACAAAGGTAAGTTAGGTGAGCTAGTCTAACCTTACCGAATAGACCGGCTTCTGAATCCGTGGACGCTTTCCGGGTTTTGTCGACGTTTGCTGGCGAAGGTCTTGCTTCGGTGCAAACGGATTGGAACTTACATATTCGGTGGTTGATTTTGAGAACGCTTCCATAAAATATTTGTTGATGAATGTCTTTAATAAACATCATCCATTCATTTAAAATCATGCCAGACCTACTAGCATAAATGTCTAAACTTTGGTTTTGCCAAATAAATTGAAGGAAATAATGATTTGATTAAAGCAGCCAATCCTATGACTTTGTGGTCGGCACAAAATTTGATGTAAACAAGCTTTCAACGAACGCGCGAACAAGTAAAACCTTTTGTATTATGTCAAAAACAGTCGTAGGAATTTTCGAAATCGAAAGTGATGCTCAGAATGCACAGAATTACCTCCTTGCCAATGGCTTCGGAGATGGAGATGTGGATATCAAAACTGCCAGCTACAAGTCGGGTAACGACCCTTCCGAGGAATCGCACGACGCAGAGGAAGGCTTATTTGAAAAGATCGGCCATTTTTTTAGGGAATTGTTCAGCGACGACCATCAGCAAACAGAACGGTTTGTAGAGGCCGGTAAACGGGGCACTATCGTGACCGTTCATGCCTTGAGCGCAGATGAGGCCATCGCCGCCGCACACATACTTGACGAATATGGCGCTATCGACGTACCCGGCACCAGAAACACTATGCAGCCTGGCGCCCAATACGAAGATTCGATCCTCAACCCTCCGAGCAGATCAGACGGCCGCCCCGGGATGCCCGACACCGTGGACGCACGTGGCCCTTACATGAGAAGCCGGATTATCGATCGTCCACTTGCTCACGAATTTCGTCTTCGTCAGCAGGCATATTCTACGTCAGCGGACCCCGGTCAACCTGACCTAGAGCTGAACAAAACGATCGCCGAGCGGGACGCGCTTCTAAATGAGATCGTGAATAATGGCAATCTGAAAAGGCCATAGCTAAAACCGGGTTTAACGCAAACCCGGGCGCATTGCCGTGCATCAACGCACAGCAATGCGCTCATCCTGAATACTTTTGAGCACCTCATAACTATGTATCCTCGCCTGAGGATCATAGATATGGCTGGTAACCATCAACTCGTCAAGCTGCGTGCGTTGCTGGAAATCAGCCAGCTCCTGCCCTACCCGCTTGCGGTCTCCGATAAATGTGTATCTCATCATTTGTCTAACTGCGGCCTCCTCATACTCGCCCCAGAGCCCGTCCATATGGTCTACGGGCGGCTGCAATGGCCGACGTTTGCCGGTAATGATTCCCGTTGCCAATTGAAAGAAGGATGTGGCAAGACGCTCGGCATCTTGGTTTGTGTCGGCGGCAATTACATTCACACAGGCCATTACATAGGGCCGCGCAAGATATGCCGACGGCCTGAAATTCCGGCGATAAAGCTCGATTGCCTCCAGGAAATGCGCCGGCGCGAAGTGGCTCGCGAATGCATAAGGAAGACCCAGATGCGCCGCCAGCCGCGCACTATCCGTACTGGACCCTAGAATCCAGATCGGAACATCCAATCCCTCGCCGGGTATGGCCCGAACCTTCGAATTTTTATTTTCTGCTGAGAAATAAGTCTGCAGAGCCATGACGTCGGTGGGGAAATCCTGAGCGGATTCCATGTAGTTGCGGCGTAGCGCACGCGCGGTCAGCTGGTCGGTACCAGGCGCACGTCCCAAGCCGAGGTCGATGCGATCAGGATAAAGTGATGCCAGCGTACCGAACTGCTCTGCCACTACCAGCGGAGCATGATTGGGCAGCATAATTCCGCCGCTGCCGACCCGGATGGATTTTGTACCTGCGGCAATGTAGCCGATCAGCACTGACGTTGCCGAACTGGCAACACTCTCCATATTATGATGCTCGGCAAGCCAGTACCGCCTGAAACCAAGCGCTTCAACCCGCTGGGCAAGCCTCAGACTATTTTTAAAAGTAACCCCCGCGTCGTTGCCCTCTGTAATCGGCGCAAGATCGAGAATCGAAAACGGTATATCCTGAATCAGTTGATTTGCCATATGTGCTCACTATCTTTTTGAATGCTGCTATCAAAAAAACATTAAATCGGCAACCTAGTTCCTTCACGCAAATGTTTATTTAAGAATGGAAGACTTTTTAAAAATGAAGGTGCAACTTAACTAGAACAAAAAACATCCTATGCCAAAAGACTTTCATGGCATCCTCATCAACATCTGGCATTCTAAACAAAATCATACAAGCCGTATTGGCCTTTTTGGCAACAATTATCGGCCTGTACCCATTGTTTTACATTATTGAGGATAATTTCGGAATGCTGGGCAACAAAGCCTCCCCGCTATTGGCAAGCGTGACATGGAATGTCGCCTTTTACGCGCACATCATGACCGGTGGGCTGGGTCTGTTAACCGGTTGGGTTCAGTTTAACAAAAGGATCAGGGTAGCCACGCCTGTTTTTCACCGAAATCTTGGAAAGCTGTACATCGCCTTGGCGATTTGCAGCTCCTTTTCGGCAGCATACCTGGCCTTCCATGCCGAAGGCGGCTGGATCGCCGCAACTGGTTTCTTCACGCTGGCCCTGATTTGGTTTACATCTACATGGCAGGGTTATGTAAGCATCCTGGAAAGCCGCTTTGTGGATCACCAAAAATGGATGGTGTTCAGCTTCGCCGCCTGCTTCGCAGCAGTGACACTACGAATCCTGCTGCCCATTCTGGTACTCATTTTCAATGATTTTATACAGGCATATATGCTGGTTGCATGGCTATGCTGGGTACCAAATATGCTGGTAGCCGTCGTGCTCACTAAGAATATGAAGGAATAATGTTTAAGGGTTTAAAATTAATCGTTGAAACACAGGTACATACACCTCGCTTGTAAAGTCCGGAATGCTGGACAGCAACGCTTCCAGCACATTTTCGTCAAGCCTTCCTGACAAATTCGGATTTCAGGCCCATCGCCCCGAAACCATCAATTTTGCAGTCCAGGTTATGATCGCCTTCCACCAGCCGGATGTTTTTCACTTTTGTCCCCACTTTGATCGTATGCGAACTGCCTTTTACCGGCAGGCTTTTGATCACTATCACGGTATCCCCGTCATGAAGGATATTGCCGTTGCTGTCCTTCACTACGGATGTTTCTGGCTGCTGGTCTTCGGGCTCGTCAGGACTCCATTCGAAGTTGCATTCGGGGCAAACCAGCAGGGCTCCCATTTCGTAAGTATAAGTTGATTTGCATTGTGGGCACCCGGGCAGTTCTATCATTGTATTGTTTTTTGTACGGGCAAATATAAGCTAACGAAACGAATCCGAAAGCATTCTCACGCCTCCGGATCATATTCCACAATCCACTCGATCCCGAACCGATCGCGGAACATACCCGCGTAAGTCCCCCAGGGACTCTCACCAAATGGACCTTCGATGCTCCCCCCGGCAGACAGCCCCTGGAACAGCCGTTCCGCTTCTTCGCGGCTTTCGGCGCTGACAGCAATTTTGGACCGGTTTTCGTCTTCGTTGACGCGGCCCATGAATGATGGCACATCGTTACCAATCAATGAGTTGTGTCCGCCCAGCGGTAACACGATGGTCATGATTTTGTCTGCTTCGTTTTCAGGGATTGGAAAATCGTCGCTAGCTAAGTCTTTAAAGCGGATGATCCTGGTAAACGCTCCGCCGAAAACAGATTTGTAGAAGGTGAATGCTTCTTCGGCATTACCATTGAAATTAATCCAGGGATTGATGCTTCTCATGATAGAATATTTTGATCTGTTTTACTGCTCATTCCGGAAAGCTGGAAAGTTCCCGGCCCGACAGCCGGGAACTTTCCGTTCATAAACTATTTTTCCTTTTTAGGCAATTGCAGGATCTGGATGGAGCCGCCTGCACTGTATCCCGAAAACTGAACGAAGACGTGATCACCCTCTTTTCTACGTATTGCGTAAACTTTCACCACCGTATTGGTGTAGTCGATCGAGCCCTCTTCACCGAAATACGTGGCCTCGTCTTTGATGCGTTCCAGCTCTGCCGGCGCCACTTTTCCCTGGTAAATCAGCACGCCGCCCGCTGCGGTGATAAGGTCTCTGTAACTCTTTTCAAAGTAGGGCAGCGACCATTCTTTACCCGTCACACTCGTCACGAATGCTTTGTAAACTTTCCCTTCCAGGGCAATCATCCCCTGCTTGGTCGGGAAAAACAGCCTGTCGAAATCGCGGATAAGTGGCTTATTCAGAGGAACAATGTCGGTCGGCGGATTAAAAGTAGGAAATGCGGCCAGCTCCTTTTCGCTGTAAGGAATTTTGGTTAAATCAATCGAATCCGGGACTACCTTCGCGGCACCGATACGGGAAAGTGAAGGGGTACCGGCCTGGACATCGGCACAAAACGAACCGGCCGCCAACGCGGCCATCATGATGGTTTTACTAAGCATTTGAATACACTGTTTTTGTAGTGGGCAAGAGATGAATTTTCTTTCACAAATCAAAACGTGTACCCGCATTCACACATTTCCTCCCGCAGCAGCCGGGCGGCTGCCTAGACCAGCATCTATAAAATCTTGTAAACCCCGTAGAAGATTGCCGCCAAAACGATATATAACAAAAGCACATGTAACAGATCATTGAGCGGCATACCGACATTTAAAAAGATTGCAAATGAAACAATGGCGGCAGCTACAAATGCAATCGCGGCGAACGCAAGGAATATAGCAAAAACCGCAGTCGAAAACAGAGAAGGCATCCGGCTAGTGGTGAATGAAATTACTGTCAGGCCGTTCCTAGTTTTCCACGCGATCTTTCCTCACTACTGAGTCGACTGGGTCGGTGTATGATGGAAGCGCATCGAGAATTTTTGCAGCCACCGACCGGATAACTGTTTCGGGCTTTTTTCCATCATCGAATACTACTTCGATCGCCGCAACTGCCCAGCCCCGCCATATCAGCTTCCTGTTCTTCGAATGCCAGACGTCTATAATCAACGTCGCCTCCCGATATCGAAACAAGTTATCGCGCGGCATCATCCAATAGTCGCCGTACATATAGCCGTACGGATCCGGCAGCAGTACGGACAGTTCTTCAACGTGGATATCGTAGCGTAGTGTCAGATCAGCAGTATCACTAACAGGCAGATAACCCTTCGCAATCATTAAATCATGGAAAGCCTGTTTGATTCTACCGTCATTTAATTCGTTGAAATATAACGGATTCATTTTCCAGAGGAGGCTATCCGCCTTTGCCCATTGGAAAGTCTTGTATTGGTTAACGGGATTGCTCTTATCAACCTCGTGGTAGACTCTGATCTCAGGGCTGCACCCCATGAGGGTCACCGCCAATATAGCAAGCGCTGTCCGCATGAGTTCGTGGAAAAGTTGGTATGGACATAAATTCATTGCATTACGTATGTCCAAACAGGCTCCGATAGATGGTTGACCACATCTTCGGCGACGCTCCCTTCGGTAATATGCGCGAGCCCGGTGTGCCCGTGCGTGCCCATTGCAATGATCGAATTGGGGATGCGGCGGGCGTATTTGAGGATGCCCTCCCGGATGTTAAGGCCCCTGCCGACATGAACGGTGTAATCCTTCAATCCATAAAACAGCGCGTATTCTTCTAACTTGCGTTCGGCCTCCTCATCGGAGTCCCGGGAAAACGGAAAACCATTCACGTATAACAAGTGTATCACCGCTCCGAACAATGACTGCAATGCCTTGATCTGCTCAATGAGCGGTTTTTGATCGAGCTCCATACTGGTCGGGAACACGATATTTTTGACCCATTCCAAATGGAACGGTCCGTGTACGGCCATCACGGGTACCGCAGAGGCGCGCACGATCTTTTCGGTATGCGAACCAATAAAGAATTCCTTGAACCCTGACGCACCGTCAGTGCCCATGATGACAAGGTCGATCTTCTCCCTTGTGATCACATCACGGATGACATCGTTTACGTATCCGGTTTCCAGCAGCAGCTCTTCCGAGCCCGAGGCTCGACCAGTTTTCCTTTTCATTTTTTCAAACTCCGTTTCGCTGTATGCGATCCATTCATCTATCATCGGAATTGGATCGATCGCAGCGAAAGGCTGCCCGGGCATCCCATTCCCAAAAATAGTCGGAACTTGCATTACTTTCAGTACCAGCACGTGACCACCGCAGGCGGCAGCCATCTCGACAGCGAACTGAAAGGCATGCTTCGCCGCTGGCGAAAAATCGCAGGGCACAAGTATTCTTTTCATAGGACAGGTGTTTTGCTAATTACATACGCAACCCTTGTGGTTATACGCTGGATCTAAATTAAATTCTCACCCTGGCAAACAGGATGACAACTAGCAACGCAAAATATGACTTTGCTCAGAGCTGATCCAATCGCGCTCGCACCGCTGGATTTTCTACCCTAAAAAAATGTCCACTTTCTGGCCGTCACGTTTCCCTTTTCATTTGGTACCTACTGAAAAAGCGCACTTTAAGTAAATCGGCGCTGATCAGGTAAGCGATCAGTATACCGAAAATCCAGGCGGCCTCCCCAGGTGCAATCCGGGCAAATCCCAGCTGGTTTGCAAGTGGGGAAGCCGGCAGAATCACCGTAAGAGCAAGGGCCGCAAACGTGAGCCAGAACAGGGAATTGGAAGGCCTGCTGGCTAGAACTGGGTGCCTGCTTCTTACAACAAGCAAAATGAGCAGCTCCGTGACCACTGACTCAATAAACCAGCCCGTTCTGAAAGCGGCACCGGAGAGCTGTAAGTGAAAGTATAAGACATAAAAGGTCAGAAAGTCAAAGAACGAACTGTGCAAACCAAATACAACCATGAAGCGGCGGATCATACCCATGTTCCATTTCCCAGCTCCGGTCGTTTGCTGGGAATCAACGTTGTCGGAGGCGATAGCCAAAGCCGGAAAGTCGGTAATAAAATTAGTGAGCAGGATCTGCTTGGGAAGCATGGGGAGAAATGGAAGCAGAAGTGAGGCGCCGGCCATGCTGAACATATTTCCAAAAGTTGCCCCGGTCGTGATAAAGATGTACTTCATCGAGTTGGCAAATGACTTGCGACCTTCCAGAATACCGTCGGCCAGTACAGACAAGTCCTTCTCGATCAGGACGAAGTCGGCCGCCTGTTTAGCAACGTCAACCGCATTATCAGTGGAAATCCCCGCGTCAGCCGCATTGATAGCCGCGACGTCATTGATTCCATCTCCGATGTAGGCAGTCACTGCACCCTGCTCTCTGAGCGCTTTGACTACTCTGACTTTCTGATGTGGCTCAATCTCTGCGAAAACGGCAATGTTCATCACACGCTGCCCGAAAGCCTCCTCAGAGAGGTTGTCCAGATCAGGTCCCGTTAAAATGCGGTCACTCTCAATCCCAAGTCTTCGGGCAATATGCGCGGCGGCGAAACGGTTGTCTCCGGTAATGATTTTGACTTCCACGTCTAACGATCGCAGCCTCTGAAGATAGGCATGGCTCGAAGGCTTTAAAGGATCTTCCAATAACAGAAATCCGGCAAACGACATTTCACTTTCGTCGGCCCGCGTGATATGGTCGAGCTGGGTATTTTTGACGGCAATGCCCAACACGCGGAACCCCTGCTCACAATAGGCTTGATATTGACCCAGCAGCGATGTGCGGTGCGCCTGGTCCAGCTGTATCCTAACACCCATTCCAATCTCCAAAAGAGAACATACCTCGAGAATACTTTCGAGCGCCCCCTTGCTGATCATCACATTTCCGTTATCACTCGCTGCCAGGACGGTCACCCGCTTTCTGATAAAGTCGTATGGAACCTCGTTAAGTCTGCGGTAGCCCTTCTCATCTAGCGCCAGATCGGCCAGCGCCTGATCGATCGGGTTGGCAAAACCCTGCTGCATGACCGCATTCAGATAAGCATACCGGCGTAGATGCTGACAGGATTTCCCGGCCGCGTCAACCGCATCGCAAACCCTGACGCTGCCCTCGGTGATAGTTCCTGTTTTATCGGTACATAGCACAGTCACTTCGCCCAGATTAAAAATCGAAGAAAGCTTTTTGACGATCACCTTCCGCTCCATCATGCGCGCGGCGGCTTTCGACATGGCTACGGTCATGATGGCGGGAAGCAGCTCGGGCGCCATTCCCACTGCTAAGGCCAGCGAGAAGAGCACCGAATCAATGAGCGGCTTTCCGAAATAAACATTGACAGCAAGTATTACCAGCGTCAAAACGGTGGTAATCTGCAAAAGAAAATAGCCGAAACCACGAATTCCACGCTCGAAGGCGGTTTCAGGATTGTCGGAAAGACTCTCCCGGAGTTTACCGAAAACAGTATTCCCGCCAGTACGAACCACGAGCGCCCTACCGGTGCCACTGATCACGTTGGTGCCTTGCCAAAGGCAATTGAAGCTGTCTGAAAGCGCGGTTTGTCTGCTGATTTGTCCTTCCATCTTTTCTGCGGGAAAGCTTTCCCCAGTCAGGCTGCTTTCGTTCACATGCAGTTCGTTGCTGTCAATTATCCGGCAATCGGCCGGAATAATATCACCAGCCTTAACCAGGATCAAATCTGCAGGTGCTACCTGCTGCGCATCAATGACCTGCTCAATACCGTCACGTATTACGGTGCTTTTCTGGGAAATCAGTTTTTGCAGTTTTTCAACCGCCTTGCCTGCCTTGAATTCCTGCCAGAAGCTTAAAAGTCCGCTTGCCAGGATGATACAGCCGATAATGAGCGTATCGGAAACTTCACCTAAAAACGCGGACAGAACGACTGCCACTACCAGCAGCAGCACGAGCGGGCTTTTAAACTGATGGACCAGCGTAGACAACGCACGTGGTAATCGTTTACCTGAACGTGGCTTATCGGCACGGGCGCGTTGCAGTCTTTCCTCTGCCTGCTCGTTGTTCAGCCCACTCCCATCGGTGCCAAGCGCCTGATATAGCGCTGGCAGTGGAATCTCCCCGAATTGTATTTGTGAAATTGAATCAGCAGCCGCCATAAGCTAGATCGAAAGAAAAGGTTTGAATTCCCTCACAGGTGGCAAGCCAGACATTAAATAACCCTCCCATCCTGCATTTGAATGGTTCGCCCGGTTTTGCGTGCAAACTCCTGGTCATGGGTTACGATCAGCAGCGTCTGACCTTGCGTGTGGGCCAGTTCGAGGAAAATTTCGAAAACAATCTCGCTATTACGCTTATCCAGATTCCCCGTCGGCTCATCACCCATGATGATCAGCGGATCGTTGATCATCGCCCGGGCGATGGCCACGCGTTGCTTCTGCCCTCCTGAAAGTTGATTAGGTCTCTTTTCCGCATGCTGGTGCATATCCAGTGCGACAAGCTTCTCGTAAGCCCGCTGCTGAATTTCGCCCGTCTGCCAGCGGCCCAACCTGAGCGCGGGCAGCATCACGTTTTGCAGCACGGAAAATTCGTTGAGCAAATAGTGAAATTGAAACACAAAGCCGATCTTTTCATTGCGCACCCCGGCCAGTTGCTGTTCAGTTTTGCCATTCATGCGAACACCATCGATGTAAAGCTCTCCATCATAGTCCGTATCCATCGTTGACAAAATGTAAAGCAGCGTGGATTTGCCGCAGCCGGACTTGCCCGTTACCGACACAAATTCTCCCCTGGAAAGCTGTAAGTTGATATCGCTCAACACGGGCACATTCGCCGGGTCTTGGAACCACTTGGTAATCTGACTGGTCTGTAAAACAAGGTCTTTCATTTCCCTCTGATGATAACAACGGGGTCGATCCGGCTGGCTTTTCGTGCAGGGAAATAGCCTGCTAAAAACGTGGTGGCCGTAGAAAAAACAATTCCGATCAGGTAAAAAACAGGATCATAGCTAACCGGGTACGTTTAGATGGTTGGCAATGAAGCAGTTTCGAAAGGGACCTGGTCTATGAGAACGGAGGTGCCAAAGCCCAGCAACAAACCGATCGCCCCTCCAAAAATACCAATGCCGGCGGCGATACCCGTGAAAATGAATTTAACGTCCCTACCCGAAAACCCCGTCGCCTTCAGAATGGCGATCGAATCCATTTTCTCGTAAATCATCATATTCAAAATGTTGTAAATCCCAAAACCTGCCACGACCAGCAAGGTAATGCCGACCGAGTAAGAGATCAGGCTGCGAATGAAGCTGCCGGTTTCATACTGCGCATTCTCGGTTTGAACATCGATGGCATCCACACTGAAACGTCGGCTGAACTCACCAGCCAGCAGCGGCGCATGGCTGATATCCCTGAGCTTAACCTGAATATCGGTAACATAACTGGAAGGTTTTCCCAGCAATTTCTGCGCGGTGGCGATTGATACATAGCTGTTCATCTGGTCGATTTCCCTCAGGCCGGATTGGAAGTAACCCACGACTTTCAGCGGCATCGTAGCGCCCGTGGTAGTAGTCACGTAGATGACGTCGCCTGGCGCGGCCATCATTTTATCAGCAATGCCTTTCCCCAGGATAATGCCGCCGGAAACCCTGTCCAAATCGCTGGCATCTCCCGTAGTAACATATTCCTGGAAAAGAAACAACCGAGTTTCCTGCCCGGGCTGTATCCCGTTGATAAGCCCGTTGATCCTTACCGCTCCCACGTTATAAAAAACCTGTGTAACGAGTTTCGGCGCTACGCCCAATACCATCGGATCTTTTTGCAGGGCATTTATAATAGCGCGGCTGTTCCTAATTTCGGGCCGCTCGGCCTTCGGCTTGACCGATCTGATAAAATGGTGGGAGACGGCTTTAAATCTTGCCGACAAGGCGACCGGCTGAACGGGTGAGTTTTTAATATCGTTAAAAAGCCTGATATGCGGCGTCCGGTTAATAATCAGCCCGTCTAAAAGCTGGTTGAGCCCGGACATGAAGCTTAGCAAAGCGATAAACATGGTAATGCTGAACGTAACGCCTATCGCAGCGACAAGTGTCTGCTTCCACCTGGCTAGCAGCAGCGCCCGTGATATGTCGAAGAGTAATGCGTATCTCACTGTTCGGGCTGGATTATTTCGTCTTTTGCGGATAACCCTGACAACACCTCGACCATTTCCAGGTCCCGCAGCCCTGGACGGACGCGGATCCGGTCGCCATTTTTACGCAGTACGGTCGAATCGTCGACCAGGTAGCGCCTGGGTATCAGCAAGGCATTTTTCTTATAGGCGCAAACAATGTTGGCTTCCAATGTCAGGTTCGGGTAAAGCCCAGGCGGGGTTTGTTTGAGCTCGGCCTCCACGGTAAAGGTTCTGGTCTGCGCATTCATGATGGGATGGACTTCCAGCACCATACCTTCAAAGACCTGTCCCTGATGACTATCCATCGTTACAAAGATTTCGGCACCGCTTCGAACTCTGGAAATGTCGTATTCATCCACTTGTAGTTCAAGCATGTAATTATCAGCATTTCCAAGAATCGCCAGGACAGTCTGTGGCCCCACACTTTCGCCTTTCTCCCGCAATAAATCAAAAACTACACCGTCGACATGGCTGGTGACAATAAACTGCTCTTGCTGGGCGCGCGAGATGGCCCATGTCAAACGCGACTGCTTTGCATCCAATGCCAGCTGCCGCCGCAGGTCTGCGAGTTGTCTTTGGGAGGACTTCCATGCCGCAGCGGATGCATTGTATTGCAACTGGCGCTGCTCGACCTGCACAAGCGTTCCGATTTTCTGTTGCCAAAGCCGTTGCTGCCGCGCAAGCAGCAGCGAATCATTGCCAAGCTTCTCGGCAGCCAGCCCCACATTGCGCTGCAATTCCTGCAAACGTGGCAGGTTGGCTGGCAGCGACGCGTACTCTGCTGCCAGCAGCGCCCGCTCGCTGGTTAGCCTCTGCTGATCGTTGGTGATGGTCAATAACTTTTGCCCTTTGCTAACTAGCTGTCCTTCCGCAACATAGACGCTGTCGATAATACCCGAAACCACTGCGAAGGCCTGGTACTGCCCCTTACTTTTCAAGATACCGGAAGCGTAAACCGACTCTGTGATGGCACCCTGGGTCGGCCGGATCGGCTTTTGCCGCTGCTTGCAACCAACGATCATCCATACACAAAGAACAACCAGGCCGCTCCCTCCGAACGCCGCCCTGTTGCCAACCAGCAATGCAGCCAGCAAGAATGCCCTTCTATTGCGCAAGGTAACCACCATCAACCGGATAATAGGCACCTGTAACAAATGAAGCCTTCGAACTGCTGAGCCACAGCACCAGTTCGGCCACTTCTTCCGGCTCGCCCATCCGCCCGATCGGATGCCGGCCGACCAGCCATTGCATTGTCTGCTCATCCAGGTCTTTCAGAAGCGGCGTTTTGATAAATGCCGGTCCCACTGCGTTAGCCCTTATTCCCTTCTCTCCGTATTCGAGCGCTATGTTTTTAGTCAGCCCGAGCAGTCCGTGCTTGGCGGCCACATACGCCGGACTATTGGCAAATCCTACGCTGCCCAAAATAGAGGCCATGTTTACAATCACTCCCCCACCCGAGTTGAGCATGGCCGGAATCTGGTGGCGCACGCCGTAGAATACCCCGGAAAGATTCACGGCGATCACTTTGTCCCAGGCCTCAACCGGGTACATTCCGGTTGGCGCCATTGCTCCGCCTATACCGGCATTGTTGCAAGCAATATGCAGTGCTCCGTAGTGATCAATTGCCGCCCAAACGAGCGATTCATTGTCTTCTGGCGAAGAAACGTCACATTTGGCAAAAAAGCTGTCGCCTCCCTGTTCTGAAATCAGGCGGACGGTGTGTTGGCCTGAATCTTCGTCCATGTCCGAAACAACCACCTTCGCACCCTCCCTCGCATAAGCGAGTGCGACACTGCGGCCGATACCCGAACCCGCGCCAGTAACGATGGCAACCTTATCTTGTAGTAACTTCATGGTTTTCTGGTTAATAATTGACACTTAACTATTCGTAGTAAACTGCTTACAGGGCTTGATTGTATTCGATTTCGGTAATCACAAAGCGCGCATAGGGGAAATAGCCTTCGGGCAGGTCCCAGGCTGCTTCCAATACGGTCGGAGTCAGGATACCGTCCCGAAGCTGATAATCACTCAGGCGGGTAACCCATTTCTGCCTGGGGCCGTCGCCCATATTTCTCATCGCAGTCATCTGCTCGATTTCATGGTTGGCATTGAAAGCAACCATAAAACTGATCAACGTTCCCTGGTAGCTGTATTCCAGCCGGGCCGACCGCTCATCAATCGGGTACCATTTCAGGTTCCCGGAGGGCAGCAGGTTTGTCGGAAAACAAACGCTTTCGCCAAGCCAGCGCATGAGCTCACCGCGGTTGAATTGCGGCCCTTGACTGTCCTGTATCTGAAAAAGCGAGAACAGGTGTACCACAAGACGCCCTTTACCATCCACGAACATATCGCGCGCTGTGAAGGTGGCCGTCTTCCCTTTCCAGACAAATCCGGGTCGGTGAGCCGTAAAATATTCTTCTCCCGAAATTGCCACCCAGCCTTTTTTAAGGTTGGTTTTGAAAAGCCCGGAGTGTAGCATGTACACGTTCGAAATATAGGGTTGCCCGGGCCTGAGCACATGCCTGAAATATTGTCGGACCGGGCTCGGCAGTCCAACCAACTGGCGATAACTGAATTTGTTAGCAGAAACATCGGTCGCATTCGCCAGTAGCCGCGCTACATCGCCACTGAACCGCAGATACAGGTTCAACCGGCCACAGAAGAAAACCAAAATCAGCAAACTGATTACGCGCAATGACCATTGGCTCGCAGTAGCAACCTTCCCGCGTGCATTTGAAGGCACTTGCCCTACGGAAAGTGGTTTAATACTGTCCATAACAGCTAACGCTTGAAACGGCCTGCGTTGGATAAATGTAAAAGCTACTCATAGCTCGAATTAGGTTAGATTAAAAACGAAAAGTAAAGCATACCGCTCCCATCTATACGATCAATATGCTTCGTATTCGAACACTAATGTTTCTGACAATACCGCTGGCTGATCAAGCAAGGGCTTGACAAGCGTCGCGCGGGTTTCGGGTAGTCCGAATGCATTGTATTGATAGCGATAAAGCGTTTGGCTGTATCCCTTGATATTGGAAGAGGTAGGATTGTTCCGGCTCAGGTGAAGGTAGCTGTCGACACCACCGCAATAAGTATAGTGAGCGAAATTACCACTGGTGGGTGAGGCAATGCCTACCGGGGCGGGAATTAATGCAATACCATAAAATGGATTAGGATGATCGTCGTAAACAAAGTCCGTAGTTGAAACCGAAGTACCCGGAACCACCTTTTCGATCGTGGTAGTAGCAATCAACCTGCTTAAATTTCCGCTACTGAATGTATATAGATTCTGCTGAGTATATGAAATTGAACTGTAAAAATGGAATGATCGTTTGGTTTCGGTCAGATTTCCGGTCGCATCGTAGGTGGGTACAAAATTGTAATAGTCATTGTCCCCTCCCGTGTATCTGATCGAAGTAATCCTGCCGGCACCGTCATAGGTATACACATAGCGCTCCGAGCCAGCAGTGCTAAGTGTCCTGGTCATCTCAGCAAGCCTGTCCTGGCTATCATAGAGGAACTTGCTGGTCTGAGTAGGTGAATGGGCACTGTCGGCTGTCTGGTAGCTGTAAACAGAGTCGAGCTTGCCCTGCCAGTCATAACCAAGTATGCTTACGACATTGTATCCATGCTGATAGGGCAAACTCCTGGTGAGCTTTTTGATACGAAACCGCTCAGTGCCCGGTTCTTGGTGATCTGTGCAGGCAAACAGCGATACGCAGATCAGCAAAACAGAAAGCGACGAAAATCTGAAAAGTGCTTTCATCAATTTTAGGGGTTAAAGTATTTATTCCGGGTCTTCGGGACGTTGCTAGGCGCCATTATTGACTTTCGCTCCCCCAGCCACTGGTGGCTGAGCAGCAGCATATTTAAGAATCACAGCCATTTGGCCACCATGATGGGCGGTATGGGAAATAATTCTACCAAGCGATTCTGCCAGCGTCTTCCGACCAAATTCCCTGGTAACGATCTCCCGCTGCCAATCCTGGTCGGTCTGCTTGGAAATCACCGCTTCAAGTGCGACCGCTGACCGGCTCACAAAAGACAGCAACTCATCCAGATCGGTCCATTCCCCGGTATCGTGCTGCGCAATCAGGGTTTTGGCTTTGATCTGAACATCGTCACCGAAGACGTTCTTGACAAAAAGCATCTCGACTTCGCCGATATGCCTGATCAGAAAACCCACGCTATTTTGTGTTCCTGGCAGTTTTTTTGTCAAATCCGGCGCCGTCAAAGCTGGCAGCTGATCAGAAAATCGTGTGCGTGCCTGACGCCACAATGCCAATAAAGTACTAGTTGTTGTGAAAGAAGTCATAAGATATTTCCAGTAAGTATTTAAAGTAAATTTGAAAGTCAATCCCGAAACATCACAGGCGCCTCTTTGACGAATAACAACGCCAGTACCACCAATACGATCACTATATTAGGCGCCGTGCCAAAACGAGCCTGCTCCCAAGCCGAGGCGATCAGCACCTGCGAGCTTAAGACAGCCATCAGCGCTACCCACACCCAGTGCTTTTCATGCAGGATCAATAGCAAGGAGGTAAGCCCGAATAGGGCCGAACAAGCCGCCCAATAAATTCCGGGAGCTCTGTCAATCGCCATCACCCGGCCAGCGACCGGGGTAAAAAGGCCTGCCAGATGAATAGCTCCATGAAGCATCAAAAGGGCGGAAAGCAGGTAGCGCAGCATCCTTTAACGTGATTGTTACTACGCAAAATTGCTCGTTATCAGACCGTCAAATTATGACCTTGGTCATATACAAACCAATTGGTTATCAACCTAGTACTCTTTTTTGCACAATGGATAACGGGGCGTTCTAGTTCACTGCAAGTTGCGGGGATAGCTTAAAAGATTAGGACGCAGAGCTGGAAGACATATGGCCGATCATTTGATGGCTATTGATTAGTCGCGCATCAGCAGCCAGCGAGTTGATGGCGATTGCACTCCGGTTCGTGTTATACCTGCACAATTTCACATCCTACTACCTCTCAGGTAGGGGCACGGGAAGGTCAAATAGTTTACAACATTCCTGACACCGAAAATATTTGTGGCGTCTTGGAAAGCCACATTCCGCTCGTTTTCAGAATTGACAGCACCTTCCAGGTAAACAGTCCGATTCAAGACCCGCACGGATATTTTGGCGGTGTCGATCAGACAATCCCCGTGCAGGATCTCAGACACCCTCTCGGCCAGTTCAGAATCTACCTCAGCATTCTCGCTGGGCTGGGAAAGATCCATCGCGCGCCCCGTTGTTGGCAGATTCATACTATTGTCTGGTTAAGGATTCGACACTGCTATCATCATTTGTTAATGATAACCAATAGTTTACGGACAGTAAGTTACGATTTCTGAACGTAAAATAATATGATCAAAATCAGATTTGCACTCGCCGTAGCCCTGGCAGCCATCGCAGGCTGGCGGCAGGTATTTTAATTGCTCCGGAAAAAGGCAAGCCCACCCGGCGCAAACCTACTGAGGCTGCAACCCTGTAACGTCTGTCGGGTCCAGTTAAAGACAGTACAGTAAGGAAATATGCGTCTTACAATACAGTGCAGGGGGATTTACATTGGTTTGTTGCTTAAAATGACAAACTGCCCAGGCGCAAGCCGCAGCTTGATAAAATGCCGGCTTCCTTCCTCATTAGTCAACACATTCACATTACCGGATTGACCATAGATGAACGTAAAGACGCTGCCTTGCGGATTGAGCGAGGGATCTACCCGTATATACTCCTGATCCTCCTCAGTCATAGAACTGTTATAGGCTATCACGACTTCATGATCATAGAGCACCCGCGAGAAGGCCAGAAGGCACTTCTCGAACGTTGGCAGAGTAAAATTTTCTCCATCCATGGATTGCTTGCGCATGTACATCCTGCCAAATTTCAGCACCGGGCTATTCATCCTGATTTTCGCCAAAACGGCAATCTGCTGATAGATCTTACCCGATTTGCTTAGCGCGCTTACAGGGTTTCCTTCAAGACTAAACATCGATTCTCTAACATGATAGTCTTCGGTACCCGCGCCCTGAAAGCCCTGTTCGGTTCCGTAGTAAATACATGGCGTTCCTAGCGCACAAAGCAAAAATCCGATTCCAGCTATGATCTGATCTTCCGAAGCCTCATGACCAAACCGCTTTTTAAATGTCTGCCCGACCTGATCATGGTTGTCGATAAAAGTAACGAGGAACTCCCCGAATTCTCCCCTGCTCATCGCATTTTTCCTTAGCGACTCGTAGCGTTCGATAAGCTTCTGCGGTCGCGATATTCCCCGAACCACATCCGCCAGGATATGATAAAGCGGAAAATCAAGTACCGAATTAAGGCCGAAGTAAATTGCTTTGTCTTCAACCATTACCGAAGTCTTCGGACCGATGTAGCGGTTGTACATTTCCTCCGGGCCAACAAGCTCACCAAATAGAAAAAAATCCTTTTTCCCCAACAAATATGCGTATTCCCTCACGTGTGAGCAGAACTGACTAACCATCTCTTCTCCCATATGTTTGACTGCGTCGATCCGAAAACCGTCCACATCTGTCTCACGTATCCAGTAGCAATGCACCTTCGTCAATATATTCTGAACCAGCAAGCCTTCCGGAGAAGCGTCGTTTTTGAAGCTCTTTAAGCCTGCAAAATCTCCCTCCCGGGTTTCCGGGTAAGCATCAAAATTTCGGATACGGCCTTTGCGCCAATACAATTCCGGGTTACGAAGTTCAACCGGAACCGGAATCTGATCTGATCTCCATTCACAGAACGGGAACACCGCGCCCTCGTAGTAGTAGTAGTCATAGTCGCCGGGATAGGACCAGTTATCGCCCGAGTGATGAAGGACAATGTCAAGAAATACCTTAATACCAAATTCGTGAGCCTTTTCAACCAACTCGGCCAAATCCTGCTTGCTGCCAATCTTGGGGTCAATATTAAGGTAATTCTCGATGGCATACCCATGATAGCAGCTATCATTATTTTCAAATACCGGGCTCAGCCACAATGCTGTACAGCCCAGATCCCTTATATAATCAAGGTGTCTTGTTATGCCTTTCAGAGTTCCGCCGCACCTCTTTTGCAGTTGCTCCGGGTCACCATAGCCCTTCTGCCTGCCGGGAACAGTGGTGGGTATACGGTCCAGGTCGTCGTGAAAACGGTCGACCAGTAAGAAGTAGATAAATTCCTCACGCCATTCACGGTTGGCGTCTGCCCAGTAGGTTTTGCCTGGCTTAGGGCTCAGGTCGATTTCACGAACCGAAGAAATCTGTCCTTTCGCTATTGTCATGTTAAACACCGTTTTGCTAGGGACAATTTATCCACAACGATCAGTGTTGAACATGATATCTGGCAACACGAATACTGATCGCCGTCAGTTCCTAACAAAAAACAAACTTGTTGGATTTGGCGATCAGCCAGGTGCTTTGGCGCGCAGGCCCACCGGATAAAATGGTGGCCCTATCATGAGTACGCTTCAGAAGCATCCGAAACAGTCTTCATTTTTAGCAACCGCCTAGCTGTCAACGCTATTGAATAGCAAACGATCCCTATGCTTTGCAGGCAGGCAAGCGAGCTTTGTTGAAGCGGAGGATTTAATTTGATTCAGCTCTGGCTCAATTTTCCCATGAAAATTGTTAGTTTTGTTTAATCTTTTTGCTAAAATATTAAACAAAATTCGACTTAATGTTCGTTTTTATGATAAAATGGCCGATTCTGCTGCCAGAAAGCTCGAGAGCGCAGCGCAATATAGACGGCAATTCTATGCCTTAAACGCTATGAAGACCTATCAAATCCTTCTGATTGACCAAGATCCCGACGAAATGTTATTAATGCAGGCAGCGCTCGAAGAGATGAATCTGTTGGTGAAATGTCTTTACTATTCAGATGCCAGAGAAGCTATACAGTTCATCGCAAGCACACCCGAAAATCAGCTGGATTTAATTCTTTTTTCGATGTCCTTCGCCGGCCGCCGAGAAGAATGGTTGGTATCGGAACT
This sequence comes from Dyadobacter sp. 50-39, assembly GCA_001898145.1. GTDB lineage: Bacteria > Bacteroidota > Bacteroidia > Cytophagales > Spirosomataceae > Dyadobacter. Next base: position 124,831 of record MKSR01000047.1, on the reverse strand, counting down.
AATTGCCGCGATGCGCCACGGGCAAAGCAGGGTGGCAGTCTACGCACTTGACCCAGAACCGCTTTCATCCTTCTTGGCAGCTCATAAATGTCATTTTGTAGCCAAAGGCGTGTCGATCGAAGAAATTCGGCATGCTTTAAGTGAGGCGTTACAAGGTTGAGTCAGGAGCAGAGTTGCCCAGCTGTCATTTCGCTCTGTTTCTTCGATGGCTAGCTGTATCCGTAAGAAGCAACAAATGACTTTTAACAAATACAAAGACGTATGTATCATGTAAATGAAGCGAAGATCCTGGAAATGGAGAAATTTTACAGGATCAATCTGATCAATAGTCTGATTGGTTATAAATCCCTGAATCTTCTGGGAACTGTTCGATCGGACGGGGTTAGCAATCTTTGCGTAGTAAGCTCTGTATTCCATCTTGGAGCAAGTCCTGCGTTGGTAGGTTTGATCATGCGTCCCGAACGAGCGCACAATGACACGCTGAAAAATATCAAAAGCAGCACATACTATACGTTGAATAATGTGATCTCAACATTTTATAAACAGGCTCATCAAACCAGTGCGAGCTATCCGTCAGGTGTTTCAGAGTTTACTGAATGCGGTTTGCAGGAATTCTACATCAAGGACTTTTCCGCACCATTTGTGCTGGAATCTACGGTCAGGATCGGGCTTGAATTGCAACAGTTAATTCCACTAACAATCAACGGAACGACTATGGTAATCGGAAAAGTAGTTGAAATTATGACGGCAGACGAAATCCTCGAAGAGGATGGCAATTTAAGTCACACGCAGGCCGGATCGATGACTGTTACCGGCCTGGACAGCTACTTCATTCCCGAATTTGTGGGCAGGCTGCCATACGCCAAGCCCTGACTTGCCACTGACACCGGCCTGAACATTTGAGCTCGCTGCTGCCATCCAAGTTCAACAAATCACACCTATGTGACCTTTGTCACTTTCAAGGCGATAGATACTTCTGATTTTTGCATCACAATCGATACAAAATCATGGAAATCATCGCTTACATAACCTCGGTCTTCATTGGGATTTCGCTCGGTATGATCGGCGGGGGCGGCTCTATCCTGACAGTTCCCGTCCTTGTCTACATGTTCGGCGTCAGTCCACTCGTCTCCACATCTTATTCACTCTTCATTGTTGGGTCGACGAGCCTTATCGGGGCATACAACAATTACCGGAACGGGGCAGTCAAAATCAAAACGGCGCTTTTGTTCGGGAGCACATCGATTACGACCGTTTTTCTGACACGTAAGTTTTTGATTCCACTCATTCCGCATGATCTTTTCAGGATCGGCACATTCCAGATCACAGAGCCGATATTGACTATGGTGCTTTTTGCATTCCTGATGGTAGCGGCATCCATTGGTATGATCAAAAGCGAGGAGCGCAAACCCGGATGCATGGAGTGTGACTTAAAGCGAAATATCATCCGGATGCTTTTAAGTGGCATCGGCATTGGATTGACAACCGGCATTTTGGGAGCAGGCGGCGGATTTTTGCTGATACCGGTACTGGTCTTGGTTCTGGGCATGCCAATGAGAGAAGCTGTCGGGACTTCCCTGCTGATTATTGCCCTGAACTCGCTCATCGGCTTTGCCGGAGATCTGGGCCATGTACAGATAGACTGGACCTTTTTGTTTAAAGTCACTTCCATGGCCGTGACAGGTATTCTTATTGGTGGTTCTCTGACTAAAAAGATCAATGCGGTTGCCCTCAAAAAAGGCTTTGGTTGGTTTGTCCTGGCAATGGGAATCTACGTGCTATGGCATTCATTTTCTTTTCCAATGTGACTGATGTCACTGACCAGCCAGCGTAACATCGCGAAATTTGTACAGTAATTAAAAAAAGGACTTATCACTTTAATAAATAATAAACAAGTATGAAACTCGAACAGATCTATACAGGCTGCCTTGCACAAGGTGCCTATTATATTGAAAGTAATGGGGAAGCTGTCATCATTGATCCGCTCCGCGAAGTGGAACCATACATCAACCGTGCCGAGAAAGATGGGGCAAAAATCAAGTATGTTTTCGAAACGCATTTTCATGCCGATTTTGTTTCAGGACATGTCGACCTTGCCGCAAAAACAGGCGCAAAGATCGTGTATGGCCCAACTGCAAAGCCCGGCTTTGATGCGCTGATTGCAACTGACGGACAAGTACTGAAAGTAGGCAACATATCATTTACCGTTCTTCATACGCCAGGGCACACCATGGAAAGCACTTGCTATCTTTTAAGCGATGAGGATGGGAAGCAGGTTGGTCTTTTTACCGGTGATACATTGTTCATTGGCGATGTAGGCCGTCCTGACCTGGCCCAAAAGGTATCATCCGAACTCACTGAAGAAAAGCTGGCCAAGCATCTTTTTGATTCCTTACGCGATAAGATTATGCCGCTTTCGGATGACATTATCGTGTATCCGGCCCACGGTGCCGGAAGTGCGTGCGGCAAAAACATGAGCAAGGAAACCACCGATACACTGGGCAACCAAAAAGCGACCAACTATGCTCTACGGGCAGACATGACCAGGGCCGAGTTCGTCAAAGAGGTAACCGACGGGCTGACGCCGCCACCAGCCTATTTCCCTGAAAACGTTATGATGAACATAAAGGGATACGAAAGTATTGATGCGGTACTCGAAAGGGGTGCGCGGGCGCTGGACCCGGAGGCTTTTGAGGCAGCAGCAAACGAAACGGGTGCCCTGATGCTGGATACCAGGGACGCAGAGGTCTTCGCAAAAGGTTTTGTTCCAAACTCGATCAACATTGGCATTAATGGTGGTTTCGCTCCATGGGTCGGAACATTGATTCCGGATATCAAACAACAGATCTTGTTGATCACAGAGGAAGGCAGGGAAGAGGAAGTGGTGACACGCCTGGCGCGGGTGGGTTATGACCACACGATCGGGTATTTGAAAGGCGGTTTCGACGCCTGGGCCGGTGCTGGTAAGGCAACTGATCAGATCCAGTCGGTAACTGCCGATCAGATGAGTGAGCAATTGGAAAAAGACCCGTCTATCTGTGTACTGGATGTTCGTAAGAACGGCGAGTTTCTTTCAGAGCATATAATCGGTGCTGAGAACATCCCACTGGATTACATTAATGACCATCTGGCAACTATCGATAAGAGCAAAACGTACTTCGTACATTGTGCCGGTGGTTACAGGTCTATGATCTTTAATTCAATACTTAAGGCGCGTGGTTTCGACAACCTGATCGATGTGCAGGGGGGGGTTAAAGCTATCAAGGAGTCGGGTAAAATTCAAGTGAGTAATTATGTCTGCCCAAGCACGCTTTCATAGAAAGTAGCTCCACCAAAAAATTCAGTAACCTATTTTTAGTTCATCATGCTTGAAATGATAAGACAGCCCTGGCCATGGTATGTGGCCGGGCCGCTGATCGGGCTGACAGTGCCTGCACTTTTGATATTGGGGAACAAATCCTTCGGAATCTCATCCTCGCTACGGCACGCTTGCGCCATGTGCCTCCCCGGTAAAATCCCTTTTTTTCAATACAATTGGAAAAAAGAACTATGGAACATGTTCTTTGTGCTGGGCGTGTTCTTCGGAGGGATCATCGCCGCCACGTTGCTGGCTAACACAGCTCCCATACAGGTGAATCCATCATTGGTGGAAGAACTGAGCACCTACGGGGTAACTGATTTTTCGTCTTTGGTTCCTTCTGATCTGGTGAACTGGAATATGCTTTTTACCGTACCGGGATTCATCATGATGGTGGGCGGTGGGTTTCTGGTTGGATTCGGCGCGCGTTATGCCGGAGGTTGTACAAGCGGCCACTCAATTATGGGGCTTTCAACCTTACAATGGCCGTCCCTGGTCGCTACGGTTTCCTTTATGATCGGTGGGTTTGTAATGGCAAACTGGATATTACCATTTATACTATCACTGTAAAAATAAAGTTTAATCAAATCAAGAAACTAAGCATCATGTCAAACCTATCAGTAGCCGCGACACAGCCAACCGAGCATGACATACGATCAATGGATTCGATATGCATCAATGAAAGCCGCAAGCAACACAAGTGGCATTATAATATAAAGTATCTCATCGTTGGGCTAATCTTCGGCGTACTTTTTGTAAAGGCCGAAGTAGTGAGTTGGTTTAGAATCCAGGAGATGTTCCGGCTCCAATCCTTCCATATGTTCGGCATTATTGGGAGTGCCGTAGTCATTGGCATGATCTCTGTCTGGCTCATCAAACGGTTTGATATAAAAACCCTATCCGGAGAAAAGATCACTTTTAATGATAAGAAATTCAACAAAGGCCAGATTTATGGAGGCGTCTTGTTCGGATTAGGCTGGGGCCTGACCGGTGCTTGCCCAGGCCCTCTTTTCGCACAAATTGGATTGGGGGCTACCGTAGTCATCGTAACCCTGATCAGTGCCGTGGCCGGTACCTGGGTATATGGCCGGTTCAGGGACCAATTGCCTCATTAAATGCATTGACAGATCCTAACTAAAAATGCAAACCTGAAAACACACCGGATCAGTTTCTGGCACATTATAGCTATGCAACGTCTCACTTACATTGTTCTTCCGTTTTTAGGAAAGTAAAAACAATATCATAAAACTCCTTCGGAAGAAATGGCTTGACTAGGTAGTTCGAAAAGCCGTTCGATAAAGCCTTCTCACGCTCGTCTTTAAACGCGGAGGCCGTCAGCGCGATGATGGGCGTATGGGCGCCCTGTGCACGGATGATCTGGGTAGCCTCAAAACCATCCATAACCGGCATTTTAAGATCCATTAATACCAAATCGTAGTGATTGTGGTTGAACTTTTCAACCGCTTCGCAGCCGTTTTCCGCTTGATCGTATTGCAAACCTACTTTTTTTAGCAGATTTGTGGCAAAAAGCAAGTTAATGGCATTGTCATCGACGACCAGAACCCTTGCTTCCGGGAGGATAACTTTTACACCTACCGGCTTCTCTTCCAGCGCTTGTTGATCGGAATATTCGAAATCAATACAAAAAGAAAAACATGAACCTTGCCACTGCTCGCTTTCCAGTTTTATTTCACTTCCAAAAAGCTGGAGAAGCTCTTTGGTTATCGCCAGTCCGAGCCCTGTGCCGCGGTTGCCATTCTTAGCTTCCGCACCACTCTGGACGAAGAGATCGAAAACAGAAGATTGATCTTCGAGCGGAATGCCGATTCCTGAATCGATGATTTCAAAGTGTAACGATACACGGCTTTCATCCCTTTTTAGTTCTTTAACCACCAGCTTTACAAAGCCTTTTTCAGTAAATTTAATCGCATTGTGGATCAGATTGGTGATGATCTGGTTCAGGCGTACCTGGTCGCCGATCAGGTGTGCAGGCAAACCCAGGTCTACTTCAAAGATTAAATCCAGTCCCTTTTCCTGAGCACGCGGAATGAAGGTTTTTTTTAGACTTTCAAGAAAAAGGGAAAGATTAAACGGGTCTCTCGCAAGTTTGACATGATTGGAATTGATTTTGTTGAAATCCAGGACATCGTTCACCACTGCCATCAGATGATCGGAGGAAAATTTTAATGTGCCAACCAGCTCCTTCTGGAAATCTGTTCGCAAATCCTCTTGCAGAAGCAAATGAACAATGCCTACAATGCCATTCAGGGGCGTCCTGATCTCATGGCTCATGGTGGAAAGGAAGTCGGATTTTGCCTGCACTGCCTGCCTTGCAAGCTGGTTTTGCTTTTCGAGCTCCTTGTTTTGTCTTTGCAGGCTGTGAAAATAGATAAATTCACGGTACTGCTTGTTATAGCGCATTTGCATTACCAAAGGGAACACGCTTTGCCCCAGAAAATAGAAAAAGCCGCCCTCTTTCAAAAAACGAAGCAGCACATCCTGACCACTGGCATACAGCGCGATGGAAAAAAACAAGACTGTCATTACAGAACTGACCAGTGCATAACTAAACTTCCAACGCAGAACCCAGAACGAGAAAATAAGTTGTAGGGTCAGATTAATACTCAGATCATAGTAATAAAGAGTCTGAAAACGGGCCAGGATAAACGAATGAAAAATGACCATCAACATCCGGCTGTAGAGCGAGGCGTCCTGACTGGTTATTCTCTCTTTGAAATGCAGGAAAGTGATCAGCGCTACGATGCTGCTACAAGTAATTTGTATCAGGAAAATGGACTGGTAATTGGGATTTCCGTTCAGGTAGTAAAGCAGGGAGGTGGATGGGTAACAAATCGCAAATGTGAGGCAAAACATCCTGTTTCCAAACAAGGACTCTGTTTCAAACTCTTTTTCCCAAAGATCCTGTAAGCCGCGTGGGCTATCCTTTACCTTTTCGTAGAAGTTAAGTGTTGCCAATGCTGATAGATGGTGGTTTAAAACATTGCAAATTAAGAATTTGAAGCACATATCCCATATCGAATGCTGACATTGCGGATGAATGCCGGCAAAAGCGAGCGCTGTCTTTCATGCCGCTACGGGCACCGATCCTCTGAAACCATGCTATCTTCCGCCCCTGGAAACATTGTAGCCTGGCCCTACAGGAATCAATATCCGCACAAGGGTGCAACCATGCGGGTGATTAGGTAAAGAGCTGTGTCGTCCTCCGGCATTTACATCAAGGTGGGTTATCAGAATTATTCGAGTTTTTCGGAAGCATTCGGGAACCACTTCGGAATTGATCTGACATAGCCTGATCACGGCTTGATTCCCAACCATGGCAATTAATTATCTGGAAACTATGACAAATCAAGAGTCCATACAACTGATCGATTGAGGAGCCAATGGCGAGCATTCGCAATACTGGCTAGATTTGGGTTGTGGCACGGGGACTTTCACCGAAGTCTACGCGACGATGCTGCCAGCGTACGCAAGATTACTGACGTGGACAAAAACACTCAACTGCTTCCGCCACAAATGGGCAACCAGGTTTCGATCAAATTCATCGAGGCCGATTTTGGAACAGAGGTGCTGGAGGTGGCGGGATTAGACGGGATCCTGATGGCGAACGCCCTTCATTTCATCAGGGATAAAGAATCCTTAATCCGGCGTCTGGAAAACCACTTTATTAAAGATAGCAGGTTTTTGATTGTCGAGTATGACACAATAGCGTCCAAACCCTGGGTGCCATATCCCATTGACTTCAAAGGTTTAAAAAGCCTTTTCGACCGTGTCGGGACTTATACGGCATCAAAACTTGGGGAGCGCAGGTCGTTGTATGGTTCCGCGATGCTCTACGTCCCCGGTCCGGTCACTAGGATGATACCAAATCTGTCGATTGACTTTTATCAACGCAATTCCATGATTTGGATCAAAGGCGACCTCCACACATACCGCTAATTTTGCATCGTACAAAACATAAGCGACATGGAAAATCCAGCACAACTTTTGGAAGATAGCCTTTTAGTTATTTGGAATGATAGAAACGCGGAACGTAGGTTGCAAGCCATGCAAAACGTTTACGCCACGGATATTCACTTTTACGAGTCTGATCACAGGCCGGCTATTGTCGGTTACGAGCAGATTAACGATGTCATCTCCAATTTACAGGCGCAATGGCCAATAGAATTCCAATTTGAAATCACCCGGCCCGCAAGCACAAACCATCAGGTGCAGCACGTAGCGTGGAACCTGGGCGTTCCGGGACAACCGGCGGCCGCGACGGGCATGGATGTGGCCATTATTGAGAACAGGAAAATTCAGTCTCTGCATCTTTTCCTGGATGCTCCCAAGCCCTGAAACAAAGAATCAGCTATTTGTGGATCGTTTTCTTTCGCACCCGGCTGAGCGTTTCGGGGGAAATGCCCAGGTATGACGCAATCATGCTTTGGGGAAATCGCCTGACGAATTCTTGATACGTCTTGGCTAGCAGCTCATACCTTTCTTCCGCATCCATACTGATTGCAGCGTGGATGCGCTTTTGTGTAGCGATGGTCCCTTTCCGGTCAATTTCCCGCACCATTTCATCGATGGCCGGAATGGCCGCGCCGAGGCGCTTCATGTCTTCATGCGTAACCAACAGCACATCTGACTCTTCGGTCATTTCGATGTAGTAAATGGACGGCGTGTGAAGATTGTAGCTCTCATAATCGCCAAGCCACCACGATTCGACAGCGAGCCTGATAATCGTCTCCTGGCTATTCTCTTTCATCGTATACATCCGCCCGGCACCTTTCACGATGAATGCCATGTATTTACAAACATCGCCTTCCTGTAACAGGTACTGACGTTTCCGTAGATGCCTGGGTTTAAATGCTGCTGTTACTTGCACCTTCTCATCAGCTGTAAGCGTGTGCGAAGATTTGGATTCGATGTATAAAAAAAGCGGTTCGTAGGTCATGCTGCCAGTTCTTTCCGCTAAAAGTAAATCTCTCGGGTTGCATTGACAAATGTCAAGATGAATCTACTGCGTTTGTCAATGCATAGCCGGAGATGCCGTGCCAATTTTGTGATATCAAACAACGGACAGATCATGAACACGACACAAACAAACAGCATTGTCCGGCTGACGCGTCAGGGGCCACCATCAGTATTGGAATATACGCTGAGCAGATCGGCCTTCCCAAACCGCACGAAGTCTTGATCCGGCATGAGGCGATCGCATTGAATTTCGTGGACTTATTATTCAGAAATAGCAGCTTCCCGTTGCGCCAGCTGCCGGCGATCATCGGCGTGGAAGCCGCAGGCGTAATCGAATCGGTGGACAGCGAAGTGATCGGCTGGGCAGTCGGCGACCGGGTCGGATACTACTTTTCCATTGAGGCATATGCCGAGCAGCGTCTGATCGATCCGCGACAGTTGGTTAAATTGCCGGATGATATCAACTTCGATCAGGCGGCGTCTTTGCCTGCCAAAAGGCTTACAGGGCGAATGCTGGTTAAAGAGGCATCCCCGTTCAAGCTGGTGATATTGTACTCGTACATGCTGCTGCGGGAGCCGTCGGATCGCTTGTAAGCAGATATGGGCGAAATCCCTGGGCGCAACGGTCATCGGCACGGTGGGCAGCGAAGCCAAAAAAGCAATCGTCGAGCCGCACGGACTAGATCTGGTGGTGGCGCTGGATAAAGAGGATCTGGCTGAGAAAATTCATGCTCTCACAAATGGCCAGGACGTCGATGCGGTTTTTGAAGGGGTTGGCAAGGCAACTTTCGTCAAGTCCGCAGCCCTTACTAAATCGTGCGGGACAAAACAGTTCGTCGATGCTGATGCGCAGAAGTCCTGAACTTCCCGTAGAAGCATTGCTTATCTAAAAAACCGGCCTTTGCAAAACCAACTTGTCTTGAGGGACAAATGAGGGACAAAAATCAGTAAATCAGCAGGAGAAGAGCAAAAGAAAACGGCTGAAAATTCAGATCAAACATCTAATTTTCAGCCGTTTACATATTTTTATTTACGGGTTTTATATCTACTTATTTGCCAATACAAAATATTCATCACACTCATTATCAATTAATTAACAAGCAAAGAACCAGTTAGGATACAAAAATTATTGGTTTCTGTTGAGTATACTAATGATGAGATTTTTCACGGTATCCATCTCTTCCGGCTTGCTGGCTGCTGCAAAAAGAGTAAGGCTGGCAAGCGCTTCGTTGCTTATTACTAGTTCTCCATTGTCAGACATCAATAAATTATTCCTTTCTAGAAAGAGCAGGAAGCATGCCGCAGCTATACGCTTGTTACCATCCACGAAGCTATGATTCTTGATGATCAGGTACAGCAAAGTTGCCGCCTTTTCCTCAACGGATGGGTAAAAATCTTCGTCTGCGAAACCTTTGCCGATTTGTGCAATGGCACTTTGAAAACTTCCGTCCTTTCCCTTTCCAAAGACTGCTGAATCAAAGTCAGCCTTCATCGCTTCCACGACAACATGGTACTCGGCCAAATCCGGATATATCGCTGGGCGAATAGTCCGGCCCTTCTTATCCAGTTGTTCGTGATCGTAATCATCTAGCAGTGCTAATCCTTTTGCAAAAGTGGCAAGCCAATTCAAATCCTCCAAACCCGCTTTCTCTTCAATTGCGCGGCTAAGAATCCGAATTCCGTCTTGTAGTGTCTCAATATGTTGCTGCTTTTGCCTTAATCTAGCTTCATTAATGGCATAACCTTTTACAAGAAAGTCCTTTAGCCGCTGGGTGGCCCATTGCCGGAATTGAGTACCCAGCTTCGTGTTCACTCTATATCCCACCGCAATGATGACATCAAGATTATAGTGAATCCGGTTGCGCTTTACCACCCGAGCTCCCTCCTGTTGAACTGTTCGGAAATTCCGAACAGTTCCGACTTCATCCAATTCTTCGGACTGAAAAATATGTTTTATATGCTCACTTATGTTAGCCTTGCTTGAACCGAACAGAGTCACCAGCTGCGAATTAGTCAACCAAACGGTGTCCTGCTCAAACACGACATCGATAAAAGCTTCGCCATCCGGGCTTCGGTAAATCTCAATTTTACTCTCCATGTCTTACATCTACATATCTTCCTCATTGGGAATGCAATAACCCCGCCAGTTACAGGCGCCGCCTCCGGTAACCAACTCAGCTTATTTTCTGTCTCATTCTCTACCGTCCAAATTAGCATCATTTGCAGCTCAAAGAGGCTCAAAACTCATAATAATACACGCTGTCAGACGCCCATTTACCGACAAGCTCGCCAAAGTGTTATTTGAAAGTTACAAAATTGCAGAATTTTGTAACTTTCAAATAACAAATTCACTAATGCTGCCTCGTCGAATCCGGCTTTTGAGCAAACTTTCTCCGCGCAACGTCACTAATTTCCCGCCATCTTAAGCATTGAACACCCTATACGACACTAGAAGTTAACATCATTTTTCAGACGCTTCTATATTGTTATCTATCGTTGTTTTACTAAAATCACTTGCCGATACAAAACTTACGAAAAATATTCTCCAACAAATCATCCGTAACAATCGTCCCCGTAATCTCCCCCAAATGATGCAGCGCCAACCTAATATCCTGCGCCAGAAAATCCCCCGTAACACCCAGCGTTAGCCCATTCAAGACATCGGTAAGCGAGTCGGAGGTTTTCATCAAATGCTCATAATGCCGCAAGTTGGTCACAACGGTGTCTCCGGCTGCCTGGCCGTGCACCAATGAAACAAGTTTCGAAGTCAATGCGGGTAAGTTCTGCTGCGTCTGGGCTGAAATAGGAATGATGTCGGATGAATCAGCAGCTAGCTCGGAAGCCAGCGCAGGATTAACATCGGTTTTATTTAACACAAAAACCACCTCCTTATTTCCTGGCAGCAATTCGGCTAATGCGCGGTTTTCAGACAATGTCGCAGCACTATCGAAGAGGAAAATGACAATATCGGCCTTATCCATCGCCGCCTTTGAACGCTCGATACCAATGGATTCGACCACGTCGGTTGTTTCGCGAATACCGGCAGTGTCTATAAAGCGGAATTTAAGGCCTTCTAGGACGATGGTGTCTTCAATCACATCGCGCGTAGTGCCGGCAATGGCGGTGACGATGGCTTTTTCTTCATTTAAGAGCGCATTCAGAAGCGTCGATTTGCCGACATTCGGAGAGCCGATGATAGCTACGGGAATCCCCTCCTTGATCGCATTACCAAAGTCAAATGAACTGATAAGCGGTTCGATGGTCGTTAGCAATGCGTCGATGAGACGACGAAGGTCATCGCGCTGGGCGAATTCTACGTCTTCTTCACCAAAATCCAATTCAAGCTCGATTAAAGAAGCGAAATGGATCAGCTCCGAGCGCAGGGAGCCGAGCTTTTTGGAGAATCCGCCCCGAAGCTGATTTAACGCAGTTTTATGGCTGGCCTGCGAATCGGCAGCAATCAGGTCAGCAACCGCTTCTGCCTGTACAAGGTCGAACTGCCCGTTTAGAAACGCGCGTTGGGTGAATTCACCAGGTTTGGCAATACGGGCACCGTTGGAGATCAGCAACTTTAATATCTGGCGAATAATGTAGTCAGATCCGTGACAAGAAATCTCGACAGAATCTTCTTTGGTAAATGAGCGAGGAGTCTTGAAAATAGAAACGAGTACCTCGTCGATGATCTCATCATCGGCATTGATAGTACCGAAATGCACGGTGTGACTTTCGACCCTTTCCAGGTCCCTCCCCTTGAAAATACTATTGACCAGTGCGATCGAGCCCAGTCCTGAGACGCGTATAACGCCTATCGCGCCTACGCCCGAGGGGGTTGCCAACGCGCAAATCACTTCCTGCTGATGTATTACAACTGTATTCATAACTGCAAATATGCTACTATTTGATAGAACCCATATCGAAAGCCGGAAGTTTGAATTTTGTACCTTTACGGGATTTTTCCCGAGCCCGGGCGTGTTACACTTTTTTCAACATTAAGATTTTCAAGATTTTGCTTACCGAAACTTTGCCCATCGTTACTTCTGAACTTCCGGTGATGGAAGCCTTCTACACCTTGCAGGGTGAAGGCCAGCACAGTGGTCGCGCCGCTTATTTCATCCGTCTGGGCGGCTGTGATGTGGGGTGTCACTGGTGCGATGTAAAGGAGTCCTGGGATGCGAGCATCCACCCTCAGTTCCGCATCAACGCCATTGTCGATGGCGCATTGCAATACCCGGGCCGCCTGGCAGTGATTACCGGCGGGGAACCTCTGATGTACAATTTGGATCAGCTCACGGCCGCATTGCAGGCAGCCGGATTTAAGACCAACATCGAAACTTCGGGCGTCTATCCGTTCACCGGTCACTGGGATTGGGTCTGCTTTTCTCCTAAGAAATTCAAAACGCCGCATACGGACATATACGAAAATGCCGACGAGTTGAAAGTGATTATATACAACAAAAGCGATTTTGACTTCGCCGAAGAACACGCAGGCAAAGTTTCCTCCAATTGCACGCTGCTGCTACAACCCGAATGGAGTAAGCAGGAGGCGATGCTGCCTTTGATAATAGCGTATATCAAAGACAATCCTAAATGGAAAATGTCGTTACAAACTCACAAGTTTATGAACATTCCATAATGCACCGGGTTATTCTTTTCTGCTTCACACTAGGCCTTCTCTTATCTCAATCCGCTTCAGCACAGGACGTTACATTATCCCGCTCGGCCCGACAAGTATACGACAGGGCACAAAAGGCCTGGCAGGACCGCAAGCTCGCGGAAGCAACAGAACTATTTGAGAAGGTGCTCGAAATCGAGCCCAACAGCTTTGATACTCACCTGCGCCTGGCGCAGATTTACGAGCTGCAAAGAAAGACGGACCTTGTCCGCATGCACTACTATAAGGCAATCAGCCTCAAACCAGCCGCACCTCAGTCAGCCCCTGCTTTTCAATGGATTGGCCGCGACCACTTCACCGTGCAGCGCTATGATTCGGCTCAGATTTATTTTGAGAAGGCCATGGCGCTTTTTCCCGCAAAGTCGAGCCTGGCGCGGCTGGCCGAGAGATTGGCAGCGTCTTCGCGTTTTGCCCAGCAAGCTGTAAAAAATCCCTTGCCGATTGACAAGAGGTCTTTGGGTGACACGGTCAATTTCTTAGGATCACAGTACTTTCCGGTGCTGACCGCCGACGATGAAACATTGATATTTACCGGCCTAACAGAAAACCGTGATGAAAATATCTATTTCACACGCCGTGTTAAGGGTGGTGGCGGCGCGGCTGATTATTGGGATGTACCCGAAGAAATATCCAAGGCGATCAATACGCCCAACAATGAAGGAACCTGCACCGTCTCCGCTGACGGCCGAACGCTGGTTTTCACCGCCTGCAACCGCGCGGATGGGCATGGAAGCTGCGATCTGTACATTTCCCATAAGGTAGGCAAAGAGTGGAGTCAGCCGGCTAACCTTGGTCAGCTGGTCAATTCCCGTGATTGGGAATCTCAGCCGTCGCTATCGGCAGACGGTCACACGCTGTACTTCGCTTCCGACCGGAAAGGCGGGGTTGGCAAACGCGATATCTGGGTGACACGTCTGGACGAGAAAAACCAATGGAACGCCCCCAAAAACCTTGGACAGGCCATCAACACGGCCGACGATGAGAATGCCCCATTCATTCATGCTAATGGCCGGACGCTGTTTTATTCTTCGAACGGTCTTCCCGGAATGGGCGGTTTTGATATTTTTGTCACGCAAAAAATGGATACACTCTGGACGGTACCGGCCAACATCGGCTATCCGATCAATACTGTTTCCGACCAGGTCGGGCTTTTCATCGCTTCCAGCGGAGAACGTGCCTACTACACCGACGACAATACAGAAAAAGGGGGCGGCCGCTCGCTGCTGTACACCTTCCGTGTGCCGGAGTCTCTACAAAAGATCATCACGCCCACTAGCCATGCGAAAGGAAAGGTGTTTGATAAAAAAACAGGGACAATGCTTTCTTCTGAAATTGATCTCTTTGACCTAAAAACCCAGACAAAAGTGGGCTCTTTTACCTCCGATGCCCAGAATGGCTCATTTCTGGCCGTTTTGAATAGTGGCGGCGAATACGCTTTTTACGTCTCGAAGCCGGGTTATCTTTTCAAAAGCCTCTCGTTTTCCGTCGATGACCAGCGGTCCTTTGTAGACCTGGATATTCCTCTGGAAGCGATCGAGAAAGACCGAATCGAGGTTTTGAATAATATTTTCTTTAAAACAGGCGAATACATCCTTGATGATAAGTCAAAGGTGGAGCTTGATAAGCTCACTGACTTTTTGCACAAAAACAAAACCATTAAAATTGAAATATCGGGCCATACCGACGATGTGGGATCTGACACAGAGAATATGGCACTTTCACAACGCCGTGCTCAGGCAGTGCAGTATTATCTTCAGCAATCAGGAATTGCGGCCGACCGTATCCTGGCCAAAGGTTATGGCGAAACAGCCCCCACAGCACCCAATGATTCAGAAGAAAACCGGCAAAAAAACCGAAGGATCGAGTGGCGTATCCTTTAACAGCATTTGCATACGGGGCTGAAATTTTGCACTTTTGTCAGTCTGGCTGTGTTGTACTGGTAGGTACAATAAGGCGCAGACCGGGTTCACACACCAAGGTGCGCGTTATCTGGCGCTACCGGAATTTCCGGTCAAAACCTAGAAGATTTGTCATTAACAGTAGTTTTATATTAACATGTCATCCGAGAAAGTCTCTTGCTTAATTATCGGCTCCGGCCCAGCCGGTTACACAGCCGCCATATATGCATCCCGCGCGGGATTAAATCCAGTACTATATCAGGGCGCCCAGCCGGGAGGCCAGCTGACGATCACCACCGAAGTTGACAACTACCCGGGCTATCCCGATGGCATCACCGGCCCGGAAATGATGATCAACTTTGAAAAACAGGCCAAACGTTTCGGAACCGATGTCCGTTACGGTTTGGCTACTTCTGTTGATTTTACAGGCTATCCCCATAAAGTGATCATCGACAATAAACACGAGATTACTGCCGATGCAGTCATTATTTCCACAGGTGCTTCGGCCAAATGGCTGGGCATTGAAGGGGAAGAACGATTGAACGGTCACGGTGTGTCGGCCTGCGCGGTTTGCGATGGTTTCTTCTTCCGCGGACAGGACGTAGTGGTAGTAGGCGCGGGCGATACTGCTGCCGAGGAAGCCAGCTATCTGGCCAAGCTTTGCCGTAAAGTATACCTTCTGGTTCGCCGCGACGAGATGCGCGCATCAAAAATCATGCAGAAGCGCCTGGAAACACTGCCGAACATCGAAATCCTGTGGAATACCGAAACAGTAAAGCTCAACGGCGAAGAAGGCCTTGAATCGGTGTTGGTAAAAAATAATAAAACGGGCGAAGAGCAACTTTTGGAAGCAACCGGTTTCTTTGTTGCAATCGGCCACAAACCTAATACGGATATTTTCAAAGGTTATGTCCATATGGACGAAACCGGATATATCCAGACGATCAAAGGAAGCTCGTGCACCAATATCAAGGGTGTTTTTGCTTGTGGCGATGCTCAGGACAACGTTTACCGCCAGGCGATCACCGCTGCGGGAACAGGCTGTATGGCTGCGCTGGACGCTGAGAGATTCCTCGTAGAACGGGAGGTGGACGTTATTATCGAAGAAGAAACAGCTTAATTAATTGCACAACCCCTAATAGAAATCAGGCTACGCTGAATAATAAGCACCAGTGTAGTCTGATTTGGTATTATACTATGAAAGTAAAGCTTATTGTCTGTTTGCTAATGGCCGTGTGTCTGATCTCCTGGAACACGCAAGCGCAAGAGCGAGGAAAATTTCGAAAAAACCCAAGGATCAACCAATCGAGCAGCAACTCAAACGAAGGCCCTACCACCAAAGCCACCGCTCGGCCAGAAGACGAGTATGAGGTAGAAACCTCCAACCTGAAATTCCAAAGCCAATTCGAACCGGTCAAACCGCTTAACCCCGTCGTCAATGAAGACACTGCTACCATTGACGAAGGGGACACCGAAGTTGTGATCGCAGAAGACTCTGTGCTTGTCGCGGATGAATGGGTGAAGGCGGCCGAATATTATGTGATCTGGGACGCGCGCACGATCAACCCCTACGGGCTGAGCCCGGCCGAATTTGACGAGCCGGTAGATCTGAAACTTTATGACCAGGCTTCCAACCGGATGTGGGCTACCCCGATGGAACGGACGCCGGTTACTTCCCACTTCGCCTACCGCTGGGGCCGGTGGCACAATGGCACCGACATCGACCTGGAAACGGGCGACTCTGTACGGAGCACCTATGACGGGATGGTGCGGATTGTTGCCTGGGATGGCAGCGGCTACGGCCGCTTTGTAGTAATCAGGCATTATAATGGCCTTGAAACACTTTACGGCCACCTTTCCAAACAGCTAGTCGAATCAGGCCAGTTGGTAAAAGCCGGCGAGGTGATTGGCCTGGGCGGAAATACGGGACGAAGCTCCGGCTCGCACCTGCATTATGAAAACCGCTACGAAGGCAATCCCTTCGATCCCGAGCACATTTTTGACTGGCCGGGTGCAGCAATCAAATCCGACCATTTTCTTTTGACAAGTGCGGCTTGGAGTCATATCCGAGGTAAATCCACCAAGAGCGAATTTGAAGCCGGCGATGCTCCGGCGGCGTATTCCCGCTCGATTCTGCACAAAGTGCGCTCGGGTGATACCCTTGGCTCGATCGCCTCCCGTTACGGCGTCAGTATTTCATCCATTGCCCGCAGAAACCGGATGTCGACTCGCGCTACGCTGCGGATCGGTCAAAAGCTGCGTATTAAATAATACCTGAACGATCATGAAATTAGATATTCTTGCCATCACAGCGCACCCCGATGATGTAGAGCTGTGCTGCGCTGGTACGTTGCTGGCCCAAATCGCGCTGGGAAAAAAAGTAGGTATCGTAGACCTTACCAGGGGAGAACTGGGCACAAGAGGCACTCCCGAAGGCCGCATTCAAGAGGGGATCGAGGCTGCGCGTATCCTTGGCGTGCAAGTGCGTGAAAACGTGGGGCTGGCTGATGGCTTTTTCCGAAACGATGAGGCCCATCAGAAAGCGATCATCCCCTTTATCCGCAAATACCAGCCGGAAATTATAATCACCAACGCAGTCCAGGACCGCCATCCCGATCATGGTCGCGGCGGAGCGCTGGTAGCCGAGGCGAGCTTTTATTCAGGCCTGCGTATGGTCAAAACATACGACGAGCAAGGCAAAGAGCAGCAAGCATGGCGACCTAAACACGTATTCCACTCCATTCAGGACCGTTATATCAATCCAGATTTCATCGTTGACATCACCGCGTTTCACGACAAGAAGATCGAGGCTGTAAAGGCGTTTAAAAGCCAGTTTCATGTGCCGGGTTACCAAGGCGAGGGCGAGCCGCAAAGCTACATTTCCTCACCCGAATTTCTTGAATTCATCATCGCTCGCGCCCAGGAAATGGGTCATGCGATCGGTGTGAAATATGGAGAAGGATTTACAACGGCGCGCAAGCTGGGCGTGCGGGACCTGTCAGTATTCCTCTGACAGGCTTTGTGATACTTTTGTTATAAATTCCGGGGAATTTGTTTGACCTATCGCGATGTTTTTAGCGTATATCTATATAAAACAGATCATAAACGCATGAAAAACTTCATCATGGCAGTTATCGCAGGAGTTTTTGCTCTCAGTCTGCAAAACTGCTACGGACAATCGTCTTCCCAAGAAAGCAAGCAGGGCGTCAAAGCGCCCGAATACTCGCGTACCGAAAGCACGCCCGTTAAAAAAAGTGATGACGACTGGCAAAAAATCCTTTCGCCGGAAGTCTACCGGGTAGCACGGTTGAAAGGTACTGAGCGTCCTTTTACCAGTGAGTACGAGCATTCCAAAGAAATTGGCACTTTTTACTGTGCTGTATGCGGCAATCCGCTTTTCAAAAGCGACGCCAAGTATGAAAGCGGCTGCGGGTGGCCGAGTTTCTTTGAGCCGATCAGCAAGAAATCCATTATCGAAGCAGCAGACAACAGCCTGGGCATGCACCGAATAGAGGTAATGTGTGGCCGCTGCAAATCCCACTTAGGACATGTTTTTGACGATGGCCCGCCTCCTACCGGCCTACGCTACTGTATCAATGGTGTGGTACTCGACTTTGAAAAGGCCAAAACAGCCGAGAAAAAATTTAACAGCAAAAAGAAGGGGGAAAGCGGCAGCTAAAACCTTTTTGAGAAGTTAATAACTGACAAAGGACATTCCAGGAATGTCCTTTTTTGTTTTCATGCAAAAAACTTTTTTGCGGTCTTTGTTTTATAATTTGTTCCAATTCTAAATAATAATTATGTTTGTCCGGATTTATAATTGTTCTAAATAAACCTGCCGGTTTTATCCCTAACAAAAACGCTTACTGGATTAATGCTACACTACAATTTCAAGCTGCGAACGATGCTGTTCGCCTCAATGCTTGCGCTCGGACTTGTCTCCTGCTCTGATGATGATGAGCCTACACCTCCTGCGCAGCAAGACCTTCGCGCCAAGATTGACTACGCGAAGGTAACAGCCACCACGCCTTACAAAGCCCTGTTTATCGACACCAAGGGCGATACTACCGCCGATACCAAATCAGGGACAGACCGTTACAGGATGTTCCAGGCGCTGAACTATTATCTGGGCAGCGCCGTGCGCGATTCTGCCACATTGGACGCTGCGGTGATGAAGAATTTGTTTACGAATACTGGTAACCCGTTCAAGGACATTAAATCAGGGGCTGTCCTGGTGAATGGCGCGGACCTGAATGCTTCCGGCGTGCAGCTTCGTAACGTGACGGCCTTGTCCAGACCCTCCTCAGAAGCAGAGGCAAACCGCGCAGCGCTAGAAGGGTATTTCGGCGAAATGGCCGAATCCAGCAAGTCGGTCAAAGCGAAAGCATCGAAAAATGTTGCCGGTAAACTGGGAAGCTACCTGGTAACTTCGAAGGGAATTGAAATGGCCCAAATCATTCAGAAAGGCCTGATCGGAGCATTGCAGCTGGATTATATTAGTAATGTGCTGCTGGACAAAGGACTGGAGGCGGACAACAAAATGCTCGTTTCAGGCAAGAAATACACAGCGCTCGAACATAATTGGGATGAAGCCTACGGCCTGCTCACGCCGAACCCGATTCTGCTCGAAGGCGCTGCTGATGGCGTCAAGGGTGCCAAAGCGACTGAACAGTTCCTAGGTTCATACCTATGGGAATACAATAAGGATGATTACGCGAAAGTGCATACAGCATTTCTTAAAGGCCGGGTGGCCATTGTAAACAACGATAATACAGAGCTTAAAACGCAGGCTACCTTCATCCGTACCGCATTGGAAAAGGCAGTTGCCAAGGCTGCCAACGGTTACCTGGGCAAATGGAAAACAGGTACTGACGATGCTAGCCGCGCCCACGCAATGGGGGAAGGCCTGGGCTTCATATATTCGCTACGCTACTGCACGATCAATGGAGCAGATTCGAACTTCTCCGATGCGATCTTGTTAGGTCTTATCGGACCAGCTTCGCCTAACGGTTTTTGGGATCTTACCAACGACAAGATTAATACGGCCTCTGAGGCCATTACGAAAAAATTCAAACTGTAATACCACATATTATCTGTTTCCAAGTGGGTGGACCGGCAAAAAGCTGGTCCACCGTTTGTCATTTTAAATCTAACCTCTGATAAAATGAAAAATTACCTGGCGCTGCTGCTGACCTTGCTTTTGCTGGGCTGCTCGGGAGGAAGCGATAAGCCCGATCCCCAGCCGACCGATGAAGGCAAAGACCGGTCGGTAATGCTCAAAGCCCTGGCCGAAGATGTGATCATTCCTTCCTACGATCAGTTCAAAACCAAATTCGATCTGATGCAGCAAAAGTCGAAGGCTTTCACCTCAAAGCCCGACGCGCAAACCCTGGCCGAATTCAGAAGCGCATGGGCAGATGCTTATGTCGCCTGGCAGCGCGTGGAGCTCTTTGATTTCGGCCCTGCCGAAAAGCAGGCAATCCGTAATTTCTACAATATCTACCCAGCAAGCGAAGCAGGCATTGCTGCCAACATTGCCGACCCGGCCTCGAGCCTGGAAGTCCCTGCGTCCTACCCTACCCAAGGCTTCCCAGCTCTCGACTACCTGCTCAACGGGCTCGGTACCAATGATACCTCCCTTCTTGCGCACTACATCTCCGACAAGGACGCCTCCAAAAAGCTCGCATACATTAACCGCGTAGTGGCGCGGATGGAGTTACTGCTGGGCAAGGTCGTCGGCGATTGGAAAGGAGAATATCTTAACACGTTCATCAGCAAAACCGGTTTGGATATCGGCTCGTCTACCTCATTGATGGTCAACGGCTTGGTGCTGCATTATGAGCGTTACATCCGTTCCGGGAAATTCGGTATTCCTTCCGGCGCAATGGCCAACGGCATTCCCGCACCCGATAAAGTAGAAGCGTTCTACAAAAAAGACATTTCTAGGACGCTCGCTCAAACAGCGCATAAAGCCTATGCCGACTTCTTCAACGGACGACATGCAGCAACCGGTGAGGCGGGCCCCAGTCTTAGAACTTACCTGGATGCATTGGGTGCAAAGGACAGCGGAAGCGGCAAAATGCTGTCTGAAAGCATAAATACGCAGTTCCAATCGGCGGCTACCAAACTGGATGCATTGAACCCGAACTTGTACGAAGAGGTCAGGACCAACAATCAAGCAATGAAAGACACCTATTCCGAAATGCAAAAGGCTGTCAGGATGCTGAAAGTGGATATGACCTCTGCAATGAGCATTACGATTACTTACACAGACAACGACGGGGACTAGTTCACGACGGATGCGGGCATATCTGCAAAAATACACCTCTGCGGCCCCGCTTGCCGTATTCAGGGCCATTTTCGGCCTGATGCTGCTCATCAGCACAGGCCGTTTTGTGGCTTTGGGATGGGTCAAAGAGCTCTATATCAGCCCGCGTTTCTTCTTCCCGTTTTACGGTTTTGAATTCGTCAGGCCGCTTGGCCAGTGGACTTACCTACTGTTCGTGATCTGCGGCATCTGTGCGCTTCTCGTCGCGATCGGCTGGTATTACCGGGCGGCATCCGTTGCACTTTTCGTCAGTTTCACCTACATAGAGTTGATCGACAAAAGCACTTACTTGAACCACTACTATTTTGTGAGCCTGCTATGCTTTATGCTTATGTTTCTGCCAGCCCACACCATGTTCTCGGTGGATGCGTATCGCAACAAAGCATTGCGGGCAGGAAAAATCCCGGCCTGGTGCATCGGCAGCATCCGCTTGATCGTGTGTTTATTATATTTCTATGCGGGCATCGCCAAGCTCAACAGCGACTGGCTCTTGCAGGCATTGCCATTGAAAATTTGGCTGCCAGCCAAAAATGACATTCCCATCATGGGTCCGGTATTTAATCATCCTGTCACCGCATACTTATTCAGCTGGATCGGGTGCCTGTACGACCTGACCGTGGGATTTCTGCTTTGGAATGCCAGGACCAGGCCTTTTGCCTACGCTTCGGTCGTCATCTTCCATTTGCTGACCTCGCTGCTTTTCCCGATCGGTATGTTTCCTTATGTAATGATCGTGACCGCGCTGGTGTTCTTCCCGGCCAGGTTTCATCAAAAGCTGATCGACCGCGTTGGATCCATACTGGGAATCCCCGCCGCCGTGATCAGACCCAGCTCACTCTATCGCTTTTCTGCATTGCTGCAACCGTTGATTTATACTGTTTTTGCAGTATTTTTCATATTTCAAATCACCTTCCCGTTC
The DNA here is from genome assembly GCA_001898145.1 of Dyadobacter sp. 50-39. GTDB lineage: Bacteria > Bacteroidota > Bacteroidia > Cytophagales > Spirosomataceae > Dyadobacter. The sequence continues at coordinate 102,679 of MKSR01000047.1, read as the reverse complement.
CGTTACCTGTTCTATGCCAACGAGCTGTTCTGGACCGAGGAAGGTTACCGCTTTTCGTGGAGGGTGATGCTGATGGAAAAAGCCGGCTACACGCAGTTTACCGTCACGGACGCCGCTGGAAAACGCCAGATTGTTAACAATAACGATTTTCTCACCCGCTTGCAGGAAAAGATGATGTCGACCCAGCCGGACATGATCCTGCAATATGCCCACATGCTTCGCGACCATTATGCGGCGCGCGGCTTTATCCGCCCGCAGGTATACGTGGATTCGTATGTAGCGCTGAACGGACGGACCGGCCAGCCACTGATCGCTCCCGATGTGGATTTGGCGCGGCAAACCGATTCATTCCGACACAAATCCTGGATCACCCCATTTAACGATGAAATTAAAGGTCTTTAAATTTTTACCCATCCTGCTACTGTCAGCCAGTTTGTCATTGGCCCAGACAAAAATCTCGGGCCGCATTCTGTCCAGATCCGATTCGACGGCCATTAAAGAATGCACTGTCTTTTTGAACGATAGGATGAGTACGCTCACAGACCAGGATGGTAAGTTCGCTTTCGAATCCGTCCCCAATGGCAGCTACACCTTGCAGACGGCATTATCGGGTTACCGTCTTGAAAAAAAGCATTTCAATGCCCAGGGCAAAGACCTGCATTTTGACTTGTACCTGATCTCTTCCGATCAAAATCTGGATGAGTTGACCGTGAAGGAAAAGGCTACGGATTTCGGTTTCTCGCGGTTGCGCGGCGTAGAGAACATGGGCATCTATGAGGGGAAAAAATCTGAGGTGATCACACCCGACCAGCTTGTAGCGAATTTATCAACTAATAATGCCCGGCAAGTTTACGCTCGTGTAGCAGGACTGAACATCTGGGAAAATGAGGGCGGTGGTTTGCAGCTTAACATAGGTGGCCGGGGCCTGGACCCGAACAGGACCTCAAATTTCAATGTGCGTCAGAATGGCTACGATATCAGCGCCGACGCGCTGGGTTACCCCGAAAGCTACTATACGCCTCCCATCGAGGCTGTCGGCAAGATTCAAATCGTGCGCGGCGCGGCTTCACTGCAGTACGGTACCCAGTTTGGCGGGCTGATCAATTTTGTGATGAAAAAGCCTGTCCAAGGCCAGAAGATACAGTTGGTAGCCAGGCAAAGTGCCGGCTCGTTCGGATTTTACAACGCATTTACCAGCGCCAGTGGTACAGTGGGAAAATTAAGCTACTACTCCTTTTTTCAATACAAAAGGGCTGACGGCTGGCGGGCCAACTCGCAGTTTAACAATTATACATTTTACACCGACCTGGACTATCAGTTATCGGGAAAAACCAGCATTGGCCTTGATGTGACCTTTATGCATTATCTGGCCAAGCAGCCCGGAGGCTTGACCGATGCGATGTTTGCCGACAATCCGCGCCAGACCAACCGCGAGCGGAACTGGTTTAACGTGAATTGGAATATGGCCGCAATTCATTTGGACCACCATTTTAATGCAAGCAGCGAATTCAATCTGCGTGTGTTCGGACTGGCGGCCAACCGCTATTCGCTTGGATTCCGGCCCAACCGCGTGGCGAGTATAGACGACAACAGCGAGCGCGATCTGATCAAAGGAAATTTCACTAACTGGGGCACCGAGGCAAGGTATCTGAAAAGGTATTTGGTAGCCAAGAAAATGTCTGTCTTGCTTGTTGGAGGGCGCTACTACTACGGATATAACCACAACTTGCAGGGGCTGGGCAGTACAGGAAAGAATGCTGATTTTGCTTTCATCGATCCCGATAGGTTTATCACTTATAATTACCGGTTTCCTAACCGAAACACTGCCTTTTTTGCAGAAAACATCTTTTACATCAATGATAAACTGTCCGTTACGCCCGGCCTTCGTTTTGAACACATCAAAACCACTGCCGATGGCTACTACGGCAACATCGCGCGCGACCTGGCCGGCAATGTGATAAACATTTCACGCACCGAGGAATACCGCCAAAACAGCAGGCACTTCCTGCTGGCCGGGCTTGGAATAGGCTACAAACCTGTTGAAAAGGTGGAGCTCTATGGTAATATTTCGCAAAATTACCGCTCGATCACTTTCAGCGACATGCGCATTGCCAACCCGTCTTCGGTGATCGATCCGAACTTGAAAGACGAAAAGGGTTACTCGATCGATCTGGGTGTACGCAGCCATCAGACCGTACTGTTTAATTACGATATCAGTCTGTTTTACCTGAACTACGATAACCGCATTGGAGAGGTGCAGTTTTACGATGAGAGCAACCGCGTGCTGCGCCTGAGAAGCAATGTCGGCCAGGCAATTATCATGGGCATCGAATCATATGCCGAAGCCGATTTAGTCAAACTTGCCCGGCCGGAAAGCTCAGATTGGAGTGGCGTTCTGTTTGCAAATACCGCATTTATTAAATCTGAATACAAACACAGTGAAATCCCCGGAGTCCAGGGAAACCAAGTGGAGTTTGTTCCCAAACTAAACCTTAAAACCGGCCTTCGGATCGGATACAAGAAATTAAAGGGATCTTTCCAGCTGACCCACCTTACCGATCAGTTTTCCGAAGCTACCAACGCGGTCGACGGAGGCGTCTCTTCGGTTGTCGGCCTCATCCCGGCCTATAAGATCATGGACCTGAGTCTGTCATATGAATGGAAGCGGTTTCGCACCGAAGCTAGCGTCAATAACCTGACAAACCAGATGTACTTTACACGCCGCGCAACAGGCTACCCGGGCCCGGGCATTTTGCCCTCCGATGGCCGCGGGTTTTATCTGACCCTGCAATTTAAAATCTAAGCTGGTCAGATCAGGCGACAGGCGCTGAATGTAAAGCGATACGGTTTCCCTCAGAATCTATAAATGCGGCCATGTAGCCGTACTCAGGGCTGATCTGGGTCTTGGGAACAATCACCCTTCCGCCGGCTGCGGCAACCCGGTCTAATACGATTTGCACATCCGGGTTTGCATTCAGGTAAATCAACGGTCCCTCGGTAGCTGACGGCGTATGAAACCCACCACTGTAAACCAGCGCTCCTCCTACCCCGGTGGACATATTATCGACCGGAAACATCCGCATCTTGAGGTTAGGTGTATCAAGAGGAAAGAAAGATATCTGAAAAATTAACTCGTAGAATCGCGTGGCGCGATCCAGGTCTGTGGTTGGTATTTCAAACCAGCTGATGGCATTCTCCATGGTTGTCCGGCGTTCAGGGATTCGCTGGTAATGTACTCATTCCCTGCGGAATTTTCCTAAAATAATCCCTAAATGAAAACCTAGCACCGCACTGGGTATGAGGTCGCTTTCATTGGGTCTAAGAATTTCCCAGGTATCGTCGATACCCTGAACTTCCGAATCGGGAATTCCCGGCGAATGCGATGTGACAAACACATGGCGAAACCCGATCCCTGTGAAAACATCGAAGGTGAACCGGCTGGGTGTAATAAACTGCCAGCCAAAGCGTACATGCGCCGCGACAACGTTTTTATCGACCCGGACATTCTGGTTTTGAAGAAAGCTACATGGTCCGAATCTTCCGCTACAATCTCTACCCACCCATTGGCTTTCACGGAAAACTACTTTTTTGAACAACACCTCCGGCCCTACATAAGCGCGCATCCTGCGCCTTTCCATAACATACCAATGCAGATGCGTACGGCTTTTAAAAGTCCGCTTGTCGGGGTCGTTATCATCTTGCTGCCATGAGCTCATTCCGGAAGGGCCATAGCCCAGGTCCTGTTGCAGCGAAAAATTTCCCCTTCCCAAAGGCACCTCCACTCCGAATTGGATGGTGTTGTCAAAGTCGAACATCGGTAGCGGCGAATACTTGATAATCACGTGCCTTTTGGATGATTCGACGTCGAACTGCGCAAAAACGCTGCCCACCGAGCAAAACAATGCCATTACTGTCAAAAGGGCGCCTCTCATAGTACCGGTATTTTACTGAGATATTCAAGGCTATCGGAGGTGTCGTACTTATATTGATACAGTCCTTCTTTACCGGTAACGATCAAATGGTTGTTGCGCGCGATCACATCATATGCGGGGATCTGTTGAAAAAACTGCTTTTGAACAGGCAGCTTTGGGTCGGTGATGTCCATCACCCGCAGCCCCTTGTCTCCCTCACAAACAAACAGCTTGTTGCCAGACACGCCAAGGCCGTAGGGCGACTCCATGCGCTGGCTTCCCACCATCTGCGGTCTGGCTGGATCACCGATATCGACCACATCCAGCGAGCTGAATGAGCCACCAGGCCGGCAATTTACGCCCGCACGCAGGGTCACATACGCATATTGCCCCTGGACAACTACCGGGTCGCAGGAAAGAGCATGGGTATATTTGGAAAGCAACTCGGGCGCCTTGGGATTAGAATTGTCGTAGATATACATCCCGTCCATCGCGCCGACAAACAGATTCTTTTGGTAGGGAAAAATCGTTTCTATCCCCACGCCAAGATTCTGGGTTACTGCCTTCACAGGATTGCCGCCGTCATGAATATCGTAGACTTCCAGCGACTGCTTTGAGACGATGTAGAGCGTATTGTCTGTGATGGCAAACCGGGCCATCGAGCCGCCCGCACCGGTTTGGGGACTGGGTGCCGAGTCAGAAGAATCCGCGCTGCATGCATTCAGAATCAGCATCAGGCCGATCACGGCAAGTCCTAAAAATAAGAGAGGTATTAACTTTTTCATAGCTTGATCAAAGTCTGTCAATGATTACCTGTAACATTTGGGCTGCTTGTCCATATCCACTTTTTCCCAGTCGACGACCACACCCTTTTTCTGGTCGGCACATTCAAAGTAAACGCCGGTAAATGGAGGATAGTCATGGATTGGGATCACGTTAGGGATGCTTTTGGTAAGTTTAGGAGCCTTTGGATCGGAGATGTCGATCACCAGCAGGTTTGAGAAGTTGTCCGCATAAAGCCAGTTGTCTTTCACGGCAATGTCGTAATTCCCCAGAATGGAGACAAAGGAAAGGTTTTCCGGCTTTTTCGGATCGGTATTATCAACGATGTGGATGCCTTTGCCGGTCTCGTTGATGAAAAGATAACGATCGAACGTATAGATTTTCCCCGGTGTTTTCAACGGCTGGGCAGCTTGCATTTGCACTTTGGATATGTCCTCGGGATTTTTATACACCGGCCGGTATCCGGTTCCGTCAAATCTGACATTGCCTGCGAACGGTTCGCGTTCATGCGGGTAACAGGACAAGGTTAGCCAAATAAGGCAAATGCCGGGTAAGGTTCTTTTCATGGCAGTAGTCGGGATTGAAATTTCAGTTTTAGACACAATGTTGCATCTAAACGTTGCAACCGACGGTAATTTAACTAAGTAACTAATTATTTGCACTTTAACGGAATTATTGTACCTTTTCGCCAATCCTCTCATTGACCATCTCTATCAGAACCTGTTATGAAAAAGCTATTCAAAATCCTGGTCGCCCTGATTCTGCTCGTTATTCTGGCCGCAGCTGCCGCGGCTACGTACGTGAAAACCGCCCTTCCCGATGTGGGTGAAGCGCCGGTGATTTCCTTTGAGAAAACGCCTGCGCGCGTAGAGCGCGGTAAGTACCTTGCCAATCACGTTGCGGTTTGCATGGACTGCCACAGTACCCGCGACTGGACATTGTTTTCGGCTCCGCTTGCCAGCGGCAACCTTGGAGGCGGCGGAGAGCTTTTCAGCCGTGAAATGGGTTTTCCGGGTAAATTTTATGCCAGAAACATCACTCCGTACGGCATCGGCAACTGGACCGATGGAGAAATATTCCGCGCCATCACCACTGGTACCAGCCGCGATGGCCACGCATTATTCCCTATTATGCCTTACCTGAATTACGGACAGCTCGACCAGGAAGATATTTACAGCCTGATTTCCTACATACGCACCCTTGCGCCCGTGCAGCACGACATTGACGCGCCAGTGTACGACTTTCCTGTAAATATCCTGATCAACACCATGCCTGCGAAGGCCGACCTGACCAAGCGGCCGGCTGAAACCGATCAGGTCGCCTATGGCCGTTACGTGGCCACGGCCGCAAGCTGCGTAGAATGCCATAGCAAGCGTGAAAAGGGTGAAAAAGTACCCGGAACTGAGTTTGGCGGCGGCATGGAATTCATCATGCCCAACGGCGTGACCACTTCCGCTAACATTTCCCCCAATAAGGCAAACGGCATCGGCTCATGGACCGCAGATGCGTTTGTTGCTCGTTTCAAACCTTACGCCGATTCGAGCTACAAACCGCAGAAGCTGGCTCCCAACCAGATGAATACGCCAATGCCCTGGACCATGTATGCCGGGATGAAAGAAAGTGATCTGCGCGCAATTTTCGCCTACCTGCAAACAGTCAAACCGCTGGATAACAAAGTGATTAAATTCCGTCCAAGCATTGCCAAAGCGGACTAAAGCAAAACGGGGATCTGCGTTATGCAAGATCCCCTTCATTATATCGTTGAGTAAAATCGAAAGCAAAATAGCGACCTAATTCGTATAATAAGTAAAAGTGATTTTACATTCTACAAGTTTGTTATCCATCGGTTACCAATGTAATACTCCTTCATATTTCGTCCACGTTCGCAAAGCGTTGATCTCTCAGCAACTTACACGTTACTCTACATTCAAATTTCGCTACTGTTAAAATTTCTACGAATAAATTCGATTGACAATTAATTCATAAAAGCACGGTTGTAGAAAGTGCTTCTATTTAACTATATAACATATTGATTTATAGTTATTTATATATATTTTTACCATTAAATAAGATTTATATTAATTCTATTTAATGGAAGAAGAACATTAGATACACAAATATCTGTCTATGAGACACTTACAATTTTAATGACTTTTTAACCTCGTTAAAATCGCCAGAGGTGATTGACTCGTCAAACCTAAACTCCTAAATTGGTTGCTCATTATATAAGCCTTTATACCTCCGCAATGAAAGCTTCTAACATCTTTGCTTATGCCGAACTGTCGAAATTCTCCGAAGGTCTGGATTGTGACGACTGCCGGTCGGCGCTTCTGAAACTGCATGCTTACTTTCACGTAATTCCCTCCACGATGTTTTCGGAGCAGCTTGCGCAAGAATGGGAGGCGATATGTGCTACCGTAGCCCGCTACGGCCCGCTTTTTGACGACGATGGCCGCGTTATTGTCAATTCGGTGAAGAATACGATCAGCCAGATGCAGAAAAGCGAATGCTTTGATCTGGTCAGACAAATCCGGCAACTCAGGGACAAAGTAGCTGCCGAGTTCTGATTCGGCATGATAGCCGCTGCACCTTACGCCTCAGAAAAGACATTCCTCTATTTTCCTGAGCGAATCCGGGGAGGAGGTGGATCAACTGGCGCTGGACGTATATAGTCCTGAATCTGTTTCGCCTTGTATTGACGTATACATATTTACGTTCAAATTAGGTCGACTGATTACTTTCAATTTATTATTCGGTCAGCCTAGCCTTTTTTACCAAATGCTCAAAACGGTTTCATTTGCAGCAAACGTCGATTACCACAACATGGAATTATACAATCATTTTATATAAATAATTGTATAACTATAAGTAAAATGATAGACTATGGTCATTGATGGCTTGTTATAATAAACTTTGTTTCATAGCTTCAACCTCAGATGTTTAAAACTTTGGCCTACGAGTAGCACGCCTATTTGCAGGCGGCTAGTTTCAGCCTCCGACCGGTTCAAAAAGTCAGCAGAGTTCAGAGATATCGGCACACTTACTATTTAGTGACCATCCATTTTTTGATATCGATTTGAAGTGATTTTACTCAACGTTAACCTTTCATATTAATGTTACTGACAAGCATTTCCACAGACTCGCCGCAACGAGCAGCTTTTCCGACAAGTCCTGGTATACCTGTTTCCTGCCCTCAAAGCGTCTGCGGGACCCGGTGTTTCCGAACGTAACCTGCTTGGGGTGCCGACAAGCTTGTGGAGTTTATTCTCTTTCCGCTATTTCTCGCGTGACTATCCCGCTGCAATGGCTGCGCTGGTTTTAGACGCGCGCCAACAGTGGCAAACGCAACGGAAATTGCTCTCTCCCAGGCCGCCGCGGTTCCTGTAATTTGCCAGATCACACCTGCATGAAACAGCTGTTTAACTTGCAGCCAACAAAAAAATTGCCATCCCGGCACACGGCTCCGCAGCCCGTTTGTCTTCAACATCCTCCCAACATGAAAATTGCATTAATCGATAGCCACCGAATCTTCACTGAAACCCTTAAAGTAAATCTGTTCAAATCGCTGGAAGAACTGGATGCGGTAAGCCTTTATAATTCCGTGGAGGCATTCACGGTTGATCAAGGCAATGATCCCGCTACGCTGGTGATCACCGAGCTTGTTTTTAACGGCCGCTATGACAAAGCTGTTGACGCTATTTTTTCGGCTGAGCCCAAACCTGATGTGATCATCCTAACTTCCATGAGCGATGAGTGGCGGATCAGGAATTATATGAACCTTGGGTCAAAAGCATTTCTTTCCAAAAACTGCCCGTTTCAGGAGCTGCTTGACGCTATCGCGCAGGTAAAAAAAGGAAATTTGTTCCTCTCCCAAGATGTGCAGGATATGCTTTGGGCCGAAATGACTGCGGGGGGGCCATCGCTGAACAACCTGTCGAGCATCGAGCGTGGAATTCTGGAGGGCTTGTCCCGTGACCAGGCATTCAAAACGATCGCCAATAACCTGGGCATTTCAATGATCGAGCTGAAATATCATCGCAGAATGCTGATGGAGCGGTTCAATCTTAAACACTTTGCCAATCTCGTAGCATTGGCAAAAAAACAGGGCGCTTCCAATCTGGTAGTCGACCAAGGATTGGCGGTCCACAATAAAGAAAGAAAAGCGCCTGGAGCTGATCTCCGACGCAGAAAGTTGGCGATGAGTGAAGTCTGACGACCAAAAGGGTGTCTTCTATGTTGAAAAACAAGCTAAGGATTGATTTTTAGCTTACTTGTTGAAAATTTTGGCAGCACTGTCTAACCATCCAGGCGGGGGGCGAGGTTACCGGCATCGGTTCTAGGTAAGCGTACCAAATCGCCCCATCCTAGAATATGGCAATTTGGAAATTTTGTCGAAATCAGCTCATCGCTCGCGAAAGATTTTGTAGATTTACGTATAACTCTCAACTATACGTGGATGAATTCCTGGCGAGCTTTAGCCGCGCTGCTTGTAGCCTATGGGCTTGCGTTTTTTTTTATCGACGACACTTTTGATGCTACACATATCAGCCAAAATCGAACGGAGATTGCCGATACTTTTAATCTGCTTGAAGTAGTTTTAGGCCTGGCAATACTCGTTGTCATTGGCGGCTCGTATATCTTAGCTATACATCGCAAAAACTGGCGTGGAGTCGAAGAGGCGTCTACTTGGATCTTTGCGGCGTTTCTCGCTGTTTGTTCGACGTTTCTGTTGCTGTGGGCGTATTATATTATTTCTTTCAAATATTGATCTAGATTTATGGATTGGCTCGTTTAAAACAGATTAGTAGGCGTTGGCGGCTATGCTATTAGAGTTCCGGAAGACAAATTGGCAGACTATTAAGTAAGGCATCACTAGACAGCATAAATTAAATTCTAAGTCAGTGAGTTAGGCTGCTGCCTTATACTTGTTCATTCAAGCATGAATACACGTACGGAATCCTAAACAGAGATCAGTAAACGTTATCGTCCGGTCATGGCAATTGAATTACTTGATCAAATCTCAAAGACCTGCTGGCTTTACCATATATTTTATTCAATAGTTCACAAAATTCATACTAATTAAACATTGTTCATGTTTCAATTGAATATATTAAAATGTCGCCCCGAAACAGTAGGTCTACACAATAAATTAAAGTTTCAAGATAAGTTTGAAAGATGACTTGCGAGGCTGATTTTTTCTACGTAGTGACCAATGGAACGCGAAAAATAGTCGTACAAAATGCGGCCTTGATGGCATAGTTACCTGGAAAGGCAATATTCAAAAAAAGTCATACTCACCAATAGTATTATGCAGGAAGTAAAACAAACAGTCCTGGCAATTGTTTTGAAATATACCAGTCACTGAATGGAATAAAGGCAAATAGTGATATCAAAATCTTACATTTTCTTACGTGAAAGGAAACGTAAAAAACACCATAGCTGTGATAGTTCATAACATCCGCTACACTTACAGTCATTTCTAATCTTCAAAAAATCATATTTGGATCATCGACTAGTTACCGGAAGTCGTTAAATTAATGATCATTTTTCTCGCGATCCCTCTCACTTCTCCCGAGGGTTGTGAGAAAAATGAGGCGGTGCGGATTCAAATTGCGTCGTTATGGCCACTGACAACCTGAAAGCAGAAGCAATGGAAAAATGGGTTGCCCTCGATAAACGATCGGGAACGTATCGGTTGCTGCTAGAAGGTGCGGAATTGCTAGACCAAGTTACAGCGTTGGATAAGACGTGACGATGAAAATCTCTTTACAGATTGGTCTCACCGTCCGCATCGGCTGGGGCGACAAATATCGTCCTGAATACGAGGCCCTCGCGCTTAAGGTACGCGGTGAATTTAAGTATGGAAAACTCAGAATCTGCTCTCATAAGTTCAGGCTACATAATTTGAGGATTTCAACTTCTACCGTAGCGCGAATACTCGAAAAACATTCAGGTGCACCAAGTCGTCGATTTACTAGATTGTCCACCGATTCGATATGCTGGGCTCATCACCAGCAGACTGATCTCCAGGAATTCTACCCAACAGTTGACTTGCGAGACCCAGAATTGGACGACAAACTTTCCCAATGGCAATTCCACTACAACTTCTTCCGGCAGCACAGCTCGTTGGGTGGTAAGACTCCAATCGATTTTGCTTCCGAACACTCTGCTAGTGCGCCTTTCTGGGACCAAGTCGAGGCACTCTACGACGAAACAAAAGAACGGATTCGAGAACAGGCCTACTGGCGAGACCTACGGATGGCAAAGTTGGCAAGGAAAAACAAAACGTAGTTTTGTCCTACATTTTGCCGACTTCATGATGCAGCGAAACAATAGAGCCACTACACCATAGCCGTCTCATGATTATCTTCAAGCATACTTAGATTCAACGACCTTCAATAATTGAATACATATAAAATACCAATGCATAGCACTTAGGGACAACCGTTAATGAACTTCTCGGCATGCCACTGGGTTCTATTTCCCACTTTAATCGAAAGGTCTTGCTACTTTCGTTTAGCCTCCATTCGCCAAAAGAAAACAGCCATTGAGACGGCCGCGATCAGTACAAAAAAAAAGGCCGATATTTTTTGCGTCTCAGCCACTGTTGCCGGCGGCTGCCGATCTTGGTAGAACCGGAACCATACTTCAACAACTAACGAAGCTACGCAATGTACTATAGCAAGGAACCAATGAATACTCGTGCTTATTTTGACTGATAACACTTTTGAGAGTATCCAACCATGACAAACGACGGAAACCACCTGAGCAAGAAGGAAGAAGTATTTTGTGTCCATTTCAAATTGGTTAATAGTATCTATTGAAGTAAGATACAATAATTTAGCGAAAAAAAAATTGCTCGATTATTTACCAATCGATTGGCCCCCAATTGACCTGGCTCCGTTTTGGTTTACACTTTGCGGGTTAGTAAATAATTAAAACCTCAACTCATATCCCCTTTGCCGGTAATGGGATACTAACTGTAATCCATACCCGAACTCCAGCCATATTCCTCGGAATTGAAATTCAGATAAGAAGGGATTGCTCTCGTATTTTGGTCCGGCATTTTGCTACCGGCGATGACCTCTACCATATTTTATAGAACTACATGGCTATCTCGCACAACATAAAAGTCCCGCACCTCTCAACTGGCCGGATGCGGGACTTAAATTCAACAAAAGTGAAATGCTCGATGAGCGTTAACGCTGTAATTGACCCAATACTCCCGGCAGTGAATTGATTCCCCAATATTCGAAGTATTTGCCATCCTTTTACCCTGACGATATCAATCACATCGATTTTACTGTCCGTTCAGTTGCCGGGATGCCCCAGCAAGGTGCCGGTATGCGTACCACCGATGGTTTTGCACGTCGTACCAAGTCCCCTTCAACAACCTGCTGGTGAATTGTTACATGAACGTCGGGCCCACGTACCCGTTGCTTTTTAGAGGTTTTTCGCTTTCGCTTCTGCTTGCTGAATCACCTCGTCGAGCACATTGCGGCTTTTCATGGTCGAGATGGAGCTGGACATTACTTTTTTTGCCTCAGCTTTCTTACCCGACTCGTTCAATACGTCCGCCAGGGTTTCCAGCGACTGGAAGTAATCGATATGCCCGAAGGTATCGGCCGCTTTTTGTGGCTCATCCAGCAGCGCGGCGGTTTGCAGGCGGACCGCTTCGTCTACATCCGCCTTGCCAGCTACCACAGCCAGCGAGCCGTCTTTCTCTTCTAGCCTTTTGTATTGTTTCAACATCGGCCCGGCAACCGCCTTCGCTGCATGGAACGAAGCTGGGGTACCTGGAAGTTTGTCGGCCACTTCCTTTAACGTGTCCATTGCTTTGCCAAGCTCCGGCGCGCCGTCGAATACCAGTGCGCGGCTCACATCCTCGGTGAAGTAATCTGGCGCGATCTTGTTCTCTTCCGTGTCCGTAGAAGGCGCCACGAACACGCGCAGCACGTTGCTCATCACTACCTCGTCGAGCATATCCACGCCGGCTTGGATGTTGTAGAAACCGGGCTCGTCGATCAGCCAGCCGGAGGTGGAAGCACTTACCAGGTGCGTGCCGTAGATCGACTCGCCGGGGGCCAGCATGCTTTTATGCTCCTGGTGACAGCGTACGATCAGCGGCTCCCATTTTCTGACAGTACCGCTGTCTTTCTGCACAAACAGCACAATATGCCCGCCATCTTGGAGCAAATGCTCGTCGAGGGCCAACGGCTCGGTACTGGTGTTGGTGAGTTTGAGTTCGATGCTCACCGGTTCGAGGAACGAGTAGGTGTTATTCTCCCTGTTTGGCCGAACTTCAAGTTTGTAGCGTCCCGTGAAGAGCTCGGGCTGCGGCGCTTCGAAACCGTGGTTGCTGAACCAGTTTTCATTACCCATTTGTACAAAGCGGCGCGGCGCGTGCCGCATAAACTGCAATTCCTCATTTGTAAAGCGGAAGTCGAAGTTGGAGAAAAACGAGCTCTGTCCGCCGCTCACGTTATACGGATAGTTCATGAAACTTCTCGCTTCGGGCTGGTTCAGGAGCGGAATCCACGGGTTGTAGCCCGGGCCCGAAAGCGCCTTCTGCCAGCTGTGCGCGAGGTTGAACGCGTGCCCCATTTCGTGGATCGCCGTCCAGAAAAGCATCCGCTGCCGCCATGCGACCGGGTTGGCGTCGCCCGCCGGTGCATCTTGAATGAAACTATTCGTGAAGATGGCTGTACCCTGGCGGTGGTTCGGGCCAATGTCATCGAACATCACCCCGCCGAGGCCATAACCCGTATCATGCTGATTGGCAAACAGTACCCACAACACCCACTGCGGTTTATTGGCGAATCTCGACCAGTAAGTTTGCATGGCATTATGCATTTCGCTGTCGCTCCATGTACCGTTGGCGCCGGCGCCCGTTGCGGGAATCGGTGCGCTGTTAGGTGAAATGGTGGCGTTGAAACCGGCCCGTTTGTAAACGTTTTCCAGCGAAAGTACTTCGTTCGGCAAACTTGCGGGACGGTTGGGGTGGCTGTGCGTTGAATAGTCGGTCGACGGGTTACCGGCATTATCTACTTTGTCCACCTCAAATTCGACGTCGTCAAAATACTGGCTCACGAAATCGAGGTTATAAACACGCGTCGGAGTGCCTGTGCCCGTCACCGTCAGCTTGTAAGTCGAATAACCTACGCCCAGCCCTCTGCTGGCTTCAAACAGCAGCTTTTCGCCGGGGATCAATGCATTGTTCCCCTCGCGGTAGGCTATTGTCGCCTGGATCTTGCGGCGGTTGAGACCGGTGCATTTGTCGGACGTCACGTTCGCGATCAAATGCGCCATCGAGCGGGGCAGCAGGCGGGTAACCTCTATTGATATACGTTTTTGAGGATAAAACCGATCCACGTCCACGCGAACGGTGACGGTCGTCAGGTTCAAAATCGGGATACCCGGTCCGCCGATGGGCGGCAGAACTGTTTTCAGCTTGTACCTGCCGCTCACGGCCGAGCAAATTTTCAACGGAATACCCGGAATATTGGGTATCGGCAGGTCGGGAATGGGGTTAAGAGGCGGGATACCCGGTAAGCCAGGGCCATCCGGTCCTAGGTCGCCCGCTTCCGCTACGGAATCGTCCTCGTCGTCACCATATACATAAGCCTGGTAATCAGGATGCTGCTCATCGGACAAAGCCGGAGTTGGCGCCGTAGTTTCCGGCGTACTGTTTTTTCTAGACATGGTTTTGAAATGTTTAGGATAAAAAATGGGTGCTTAAAAACAATGTGGATTTACACATAGCCGGGCATCTGGTCTGTGGGGCTGATTGTCAGCTTTCCATCTTCTAGGCTGACCTTCACGTAGCGATGACTGACCGGAACCTGTTGCCGGATGTTCCGGTCGGGCAATACCACCCGCACTTTCGTCCCCGATGCGACGTCCACCTTCTTGATGGCCGCCATCCCGAGTTGAAACCGGGTGCTCAAAGAAAATTCCTCAACCACGTCGCCGTCGACAAGCAGTTGCGCTTTTTCGTTTGAAAACCCTTCCTGAAAATGAATTTCGACGATCATGGCCAACCGGCATTACCGCAGATTGGCGCGGAGCTGTTCCGAAATGCCTTTCACCGCCTCGAGTGCGGCATTACCGAGCAGACCTGAGCGGAGGTCTTCAATGCTGGCCAGCAGGTGAAACTTGTTCATCGCGCCACGGAGCGGATCGGGTACGGGATCGATGAAACCGGGATCGAATGTGCGCCACCAAGGACCAGGCCATGGACCGGGCCACGGAAAAGGCCAGGGGCGCGGCCAACGCCACGGATGGGTGCCGCAATATTCATCGAAATACTTGCTCAGGATCGTCTCCTGCGATTTGGAAATGAGCGCCATACCATGCTTGGCCAGCAATTGCGCCGACTCTTTGGAATCGCTGAACTTGGCCAGCTGAACCAGTTGGATGCCCGTAAAATAGGCCTCCTGCACGGATTCGAATTCACTTTGCTTTGCCATAATGAACTGGATTTGAATGTTGGGAACGGACAGTCACCGGTGTGATGACATTTCAAATTTCCCCCAAATCCATATGAAGCGGTATCGACAATTTTATGGATATTACAACCCGGTAAAAGCAAAAAAGCACCCTCTCACGAGCGTGCTTCCGGGGGTGCGGGAATATGCCGGGCTACCGCTGGCGCGGCATCATGCGAATGCCTTTGTAATAGAGCATCAGCAGGCCCGATTTCAAAAAGTTACCCGATATGAGGACTATGTAAAGGATATGGTCGTTCCGGTAAGGCAGCGCCATGTCGTACAGGAAGTCGATCACGGAGATGAGCAGGTAAATGCCCAGTATGCCAAGTACGAACCAAGCGTCCCGAACGGCGAGGATGCTGCGTCCGAGATTCTGCCGGTAAAGTACCGTAAGCGCCCACACCGAAAGCATGAACAGGTAGGCATTGTTGACATACTCGCCGTAGCTGTTGTAGCTTTCGAGCCCTTGCAACCAGAATGCATTGGCGATCTGGAAAAGGACAAAAAGCGCCGACGCGACGTTGACCAGGCGGGTAATAAAACCGATGTCGATGATCTTGGCCAGAAACAACCCCAGCATCACAAACTCGATCGTGATGTAGGGATAATCCAGGAACAGGTTGTTGCTCAGCAGCGGTGCGGTAATGGCCGCCGCGAGCTCGATAAACGAGATCGACAGCAGGAAAATCAGGAAGTACCGGTATCTGCCATTCCATACTCCACGCCTGCGCAGCGCCTGGAACGACAGGAACAGCCATACCGCCGTAAGCAGCCATCCCGAAAACCGATATAAAAGGAGTTCTGACAACATCCGTAAAAACCGTTAAGCACCCGGAGGAGGTGTTTTCGAACCGGTGCCGCCACCGCCGTCTTCCGGCGAGTAGGCGTAACGTCCGTTATACTTTATGAAATCCCAGAGTGGCAACATATCTCCTTCATCGTTAACCAGGTCTTCGCCGACAATCGGAAACGTCTCGACCGTGAGCGCCATCGCCGGCTTCTCCTTTCCGACCATAAACACAACTCCGGTCGCCTTGGGATAAATCGTATTGTTGAACTCACTGCTCTGATCGTCGTTTTCATTGGTTATGCCATCGCTGCCAATGCAAGACTTCACAACGGTAAACCGGTAGTCGCCGCACGGCTTGCCCGCTTCCGCGAGCGCGAGTTCGGCGCCTTGTGGCAAAATACTGGTACTATCCGCCTCATCCACCAGCAACACGCGCTTGCCTGTTAGCCCGGCAACGAGCTGCAACAGTTCGTCAATCGAATACCGAAGGCCGAGACTGACTCTATCTGCCTTTTGCACACCTTTCATATTAGCAAAGCGCTTTACCCTTTCGATTGCGTATTCTACTTCGTTGTCCATGTTTTACTTTTCGTTTAGAATTTTATAGAAAGAGGGAATAACAGCTAAGAATGCTTTAAGGGAAATATGGGAAATCCCCTTGTGCGATTTTGGAAAAATATAGGCAAACGACCGGAACGGATCGAATACCCGCACCCTGCCATCTTTGACAAAGAATACATACTCCTGGCCGATGTCGAAAAACTGACATATTAGTGCGGTATTAGGCCATTTTTCAAAATATTTAAGCGCGGCTTGTTCTGTTTTATCCGGCTGATCGTGGTCAATAGCTTTCAGCTGCTTCGCGCCCCTGGATACCGCTCTTGCAGGCGCAGCCATGTGGGCGAGATTTACTACTCCCGCATGGTTGGTGCCTGCTACTGGAAGATATCTCAGGCCATTTTCAAGCGTTGAAATGTAATATGAGTTATCAGCCGAATTCAGAAAATACGCGGTGTATTTGTTGTTTAAACCTGCCAGATACATTTTTAGATTGCTTCCTCCCGCCAGAATGCTATCGAAAAATCGCTGTCCGTTGGCAAGCAAAATGCTGACATTGATATTTGTGACATTGAAATTATAATCCAGGATTTGATGATCACCAGCAACATTGGTCACCTGTCGAAAATCGCTGGTTGTTGTCGCCAACGAGTCAAGATATCTTTGAACCAACTGCTTGGGATCGGCGTCTGAAAATTCGGTCGGTTGCGATGCATTTCCGCCATTGACCTGACTTTGAAAAATCATGCCTTTGAACCACCCGGAAGCTGCAAATTGCTTGTAATTAAGATAGTAAGTACGGCCTTTCGTTGCAGGATAAGGATCTAAAACCTTAATCCATTGTAGCAGTATTGATCCTGCCAATTGCTGTTCTACGGTTTTTACTGGCACGATAAAATGGAGATTGTTTGCGAAGCCCCACGACATAAGGGTTATGGCGGAAGCGCCGATATCGCTTTGTAACTGCTTGAAAGAAGGCACAGCTCTGCCGTTGTGTGTTACCGGGCTTCTACCAGCCAGTACCAGCCGATCCTTCACCCAAGCCAGCGTTTTGGTATTGCCTACATACGCACCTCTGTTGTTCCGAAGCCAGGTATCGTCACAAAATTTTCTTGGATTTGCCGGGACATCACCTCCATGATCCTCTCTCAACAGCTTGCATTGCTTCAATTGACCATTGGTGAACATATCTAACGACGCAGCCCAGCAAGATTTAGGGAGAAACTGCTCTACAAGCGTTGTACTCATATCGTATAAAAGTTTAATAAAATGGAGGATTCTATACCAGTTTCATTTCCAATGCTTTTACTACCGCTTCCGGGGCGGAGTTGACGTGCAGCTTTTCGTAAATGTGGTTCACGTGCGTGGCTACGGTGCTGAACGAAATGCCGCAACTGGCGGCGATCATCTTGTAGCTCTGCCCTTTGACCATACACCCGAGTATTTCCCGCTCGCGGTTGGTAAGGTCCACGAAAGTCTGCTCGGATTTCGCAAACTGCTGCTGGAACATGGCCAGCACCTTCCGCGAAATGGTCGGCGACATGTGCGCGCCACCCGCATACACCTCGCGGATCGCCTGCACGTACACCTCTGGGTCGGGGCATTTGACAATGTATCCCGAAGCGCCCGAACAAATTGCCTGAAATACCTTGTCGTCGTCTTCGAATACGGTCTGCATCAGCACCTTGGCAGCCGGCTGGGCTTTCCGGATTTCTACCAGCGCTTCTATTCCCGACTTCCGGGGCATTTGAATGTCCATCAGCACCACGTCGGGCTTATGCTTCTTGACCAGGTAAACCGCGTCCCGAGCATCAGGAAGGGCGTCGACCAGCCAGATATCCTCCAAAGCCGATAGAAAAAGCGCCAGACCCTGCCTGAAATTCTTGTTGTCTTCGAATAACAAAACTTTTATCATCGTCGGTCGCATTGAATGATGTTACAAAAATCCGGCAAATGCCGCAGAAGAAAAATCCCCAATTTTAGGGATGGCAAAGCACTTCCACACGCGTACCTTCGCCCGGACGCGAATGTACCAGCAAGTCGAGCCCCGACTCTTCGGCCCGTTTTCGGAGGTTAAAAATTCCGTTGCCCTCGTACTGGCGCCCTGTGTCGTAGCCTTTACCGTTGTCATTGATCTGCAAGAAAAGCGCGTCGCTCATGCGTTGCAGCCGCACGCTCACGCCCGTAGCACCCGAATGCTTGACCGCGTTGTTGATCGTTTCTTTGAATATCAGGTAAATGTTCTTGCGTTGCTCCATACTGAGCTGCAAGTCGGCCAGGCTGCTTTCCGACTGAAATTCGAGGGCCATATCGCATGCCGCGAGCGCCTGGGTGGCAAACGAATGCATTTTGTCGATCAGCTTCTGGAGGGAATCGTTGCGGGGGTTGATCGCCCACACCGTGTCCTGCATCAGCTCCACCGACTCCCGCGAATTGCTGATAATTCGGTCCAGCACCGGCAGTGTCTCCGGCGTGGCGTTTTTGCGCAGCAGCTCCACAAACAATGCAATGCTGTTCAGGTTCGAACCCACCTCGTCGTGCAGGTCGGAGGCGATCTGGTTTCTGAGGTATTGCAATTTGAGTTTCTGCCGAAGGTTGTAGAGGTTGAAAATGTATACCCCCACGCCCGCTACCACGGCCACATACAGGGTAAGCAGCGGAATAAACCACCACGCATGCCAGAAAGCGGCTTCTTTCCGGATCACAAACCGGCTCGTATTCAAAACCGTCGAATGCGCATCTAAAACCCTGAAATGTAACTCGTAATACCCTTCCCGCAACGTCTCGTAACGCACCGCTGGATAAACGGCGGGCGTCCATTCGTGATCGATCGGGTCCATTTTGAATGCGTAACTGACGCCCTGCCCGGGGTGCTGTGGCAATTCGAGAAATAGCTTGTCCACAGCCTTAGGCACATACAGCGTGTCCGGCAACCGCGCGTAGGGCGTGCCATTGATACGGCCCCCGCCGGAAAAAAACGGGTCGGTGCCGGCAAAAAGCAGTAATATACAGAGTACGGACTGCATCGTTTCGGCGGTTTACCCATCAAATTAGGAAGATCCACCCAAGATCAGCGGTTGCAGCAGGATAACTTATTTACCGGCAATTATAATCTCAAAATCGCCCGTTAACGATTCGCTAAACAGCGTTTTGTTACTATAAAAATTTTTGATTGTATTTTATCAATAACAGATTTGTAGGTTCCGTAAAAAATTCAACCTTGTCGCATACTCCCTTCTTTATCTGTACTGGGATTGATATGTCAAAAGAGTTAAACTACGGTTCACTCTTCAAGAATATTGGCTGGACAAGGTGTGCATCTTTTGTCTGGCGATCAATTAACCAAAAAGGATCGGGGCGCTGGTCAACGCGCAGTAAAAACAGGGACTTACCGGGGACTGCCCATTCAGTTTCAGCAGATCGAGACAAATGATCCGAACTTATCGACTTAGTTCCAAGATCCGGATATTGCGAAACCACACCTTCTCTTTGACATTGTGATTTTGAAGGGCGATTTTACCGCGGTGATGCGGCGTGGCATAGGGCCAGTCCCGGAACTTGCTTTTGGCCACTTTCTCCTTCCAGGCCTGGTCGCCGTACTGATAGTCCGCCACCAGTTTGCCGTTCAGGAAATGACGGACATGGTCTTTGGCCACCACGATTTTGCCGGTATTCCAGCTTCCGACCGGTTTATAGGCCGTGGCGTCCATTGGCGGGTTCATGTCGTAGTTGGCTCCCGAGCGCTGCACGGGTTTGAGGCCGATATTCTTTCCGGTCGAATCCTTGACCACGTAATTCTGATCGTCAATGATCTGATATTCGGGTGCGGAAAAGACGGTGCGTTTGATATCCGGCTGCTCGATCACTTTATAAAGTATGCCACTATTGCTTCCCTGAGGGATTTTGAACTCGAATTCGAGTTCAAAATCACCGTATTCCTTATCCGTAACCAGGTCGCCGCCCGTGCCGTCCGTCGTGAGCGTACCATTTTCCACGAACCATCCCACAGCCTGTTTCTGATTGTAGCTATGCCAGCCTTCCAGTTTTTTCCCATCGAAAAGCATTACCCAGCGGCCTGGTTTGCGGAAACCAATAGAACACAATAAGAAAGCAGTCACAAACAGGACCAGGGTGATGCGGCTTGTTTTGAAATATTGCATAGTGATTAGAACGTTTGATGAGTGGCCTTCAAATTACCGATTTCCCATCAGGGTCGCAACCAGAAAAACGATGCTGCGGTTATTTACCTAGCGACAGCAGGTTGACAAAGATCCGGTAGGCACCCGGCACCCCGGCGGGAAGCTCGCGAAACCATGATAAGCTGGTATAAACATAATTACCCTTCCCGTATTTAGCCACCAGGATACCGCCGTCCAGCGCCGGGCCGCCCGGATCATTGGAAGAAATCACCGCTTCATATTCGGGTGCCCATTTTTGAGGAAAATACAAGCCCCGCTCCTGCACCCAGTGCTCGAAGTCGGCCGGCGTTATCTTGTTCGGGCTATTCAGTACAGGGCTTTCTGGTTTCAGGAAACGCACCTGAGCCCCTTCTACGGTGATCCTGTCACGCGTCAGTTCGAAGGGATAGGGGCCGATATCTTTCATGACCAGGTCCATTTCGGTATTATACTGGACAATCAAGTTGCCTCCGTTTTTGACATAATCCATTAGCACCTGCTGATGATGCTTCATGCGTTCGTTGGTGTTATATGCCCGCACGCCTGCGACAATGGCGTCGAAATGGCTGAGCTTTTCAGCAGTGATATCCTTGTCTTCCAGCATAGTCACTTGGTAGCCGACCTGGCGGAGGCTTTCTGGGATTAGGTCGCCTGCACCCATGAGATAGCCGATTTGATCGCCCTTCCTGACCAGATCGAGCCTGACAGCCCTTGCAGCCGCCTTAGGAAAAAAGACCTGTGCCGGAATATGGTCATAAGTGATCTGAGCGAGGCTATTGGCATATTCATTGCCCTCCACCTTTGCAACGGCGGTAATTTCCACATCCTGCGAACCCGCTGGCGGGTACAGCATAAACTCCACCATCTGTTCTGTCCCCTTGGAGCTGATCGCAAAAGGCCTGCTGGCCGGCACCGATTTCCACCCTTCGGGCAACGCTAGCGACGCCTGCCCTTTACAATCGTCTTTCCCGGCTTTCAAGGCTACGAGCACCTTCTTAGGCTGCCCGTCTTCGAACATATATACATCCTGCAATATATTCGCAAACACCGGCGGCGTCACCACCAATGGCTGGTAGACCTCTCCCGCTACGGGGTCTTTCTTTTTAAATACGACTGGCGTTTCATAGCTCAGCTTCTGCCCGTCAACGCTCAGCTCGAAGCCGACCACTGCCACTGGCGGATTTTCCCCGCGACCAATCTCCTGTTGGTCCTCGACCGAAAAAAGCCCCGCGTAGCCGATCGGCTTGCGAAGCCAGTAAGGCTGCGACACCGGTATATTCGCTGGGATTTTAGTTTGGAATACCAGATCGACGCCCTCGTTATTTTTCAACGGCTGGCTGAGCACAGTATCCCCGCCGAAGGGTAATTTCACCTTGTGCAAAATCACGCCCGCTACCGACCGGTTGATAGCCTCCACCGAAACCGGCATCCCTTCTCCCGCCGTGAATGCATAGTCCGACGCTGTGGCTTCCAAGTACAGGCCTAATGTATTTCTGATGAGCTCGTCGACCTCTTTAAGCTTGATTTTTTTCCAAAATGCATCCTGCAACCTACCAATCTCCGTCCGGATTTTCAGTAACGCAGGCACGCTAGCCGCCGGGTTTGCAGGCTTATAGGCAGCAATCAGCGCAGTTACCATAGGCTGTACTTTGTCGCCGCCCTTCACCCTTGCCCAGGTAGTATTGACATCCTCAAAAAGGTCCTTGTTCGCTTTGGGACCTTTGGTGTGTTGCAAATACTCTATCGAAATACCCCGGCTGCCGATGGAACCGAAGCCCTGGCTTTTATGCATGCTGCGGCTTTCGGCAGAGATTTCGCCATAGGATTTTCCAAGCAGCGCATTGTAGCCGCCTACGTCGATCTGGATATAACTTCGGGCATTTTTGATAAACTCTTCCCTATTACGCACGGCCCACATGCCGATGTTCCACATCAACCGCTTTGCCTGCCAGGGCTGCACATACTTCAACTGCTCTGGGAACCGCTGCGCGTCGGCAGCGGCGTCGAATGCTTCTTCGGCCAGGATGGACGAGGCGCTGTGGTGTCCGTGACCGGCGCGGGCATCGGGCGGAAAGCGGGTTACGATTACGTCCGGACGCACATTGCGGATCACCCAAACAGCATCCGCCAACAGCTTCTCCCGCTCCCAGATCGTAAACACCTCTTCCGGATTTTTGGAAAATCCAAAATCGTTTGCCCGCGAAAAATATTGCTTGCCGCCGTCCACGCGGCGGGCCTGCAAGAGCTCCTGGGTACGGATCAAACCAAGCTGCTCTCGGATCTCGGTGCCGATCAGGTTCTGGCCGCCATCACCTCGGGTAAGCGCCAAGTAGCTGGTATTGAACTGCCGCCCGTTGGCCATATAGGCGATGAAGGTCGTGTTTTCATCGTCGGGGTGAGCGGCCATGTAGAGCACATTACCGAGCACATTCAGTTTCTGCATATCATGCAGGATCTTCGAGGCGGTCGGTTTGGCCGGCATTTGCGCCTGGCTGCCGGGTATTTGAGCAGCCAGGGCAAGGCACAGCGCCGCCGCCGCTTGTCGTAACAGAAAGCGTGTCATAGGAAAAGGGGACAGGAAATAGCCTGGTTAGTTTTGAGTATAGGATGAATTGATGTCCAGTTCGCGTTGCGGGATCAGGAAAAGTAGCCGGGCATTTTTACCTTGCCCCTGCATGAGCTCGCGGGCCTTTCCAAACCGGAGCAGGTCGGCCCACCGGTGATTTTCAAATGCCAGTTCCACACGCCGCTCGCGTAATAGTTTATCTTCGAATGTGCCGGGCGAGGCGGCGCTGACAGGACTTAACTTCGCCCTGGCACGCACCTGATTGATATAACCATAAGCTTCCGGCGACTCGCCCAGCGCCTCGGCCAGCATTAGCAGCACGTCGGCATACCGCAGCACCATAAAATTGTAGGAAGCGTCATTTTCGTTGAATGCATTTTCCTTGCCAAACTTGGTGATAAACCGGGTGTCGTTCCTCGAATGCGAGATCAGCACCCCCGAGCTATTGACATAGCTGGTGTCCATCGATTTCAGAAAGCGGTCGTCGCCAGCTTCGAAAGCATTCATCATGCCCACCGTAGGCCGGTTTTTATAGGCGCCGGTAGTTTGTCGTAAAAGCGGTGAAAACGCGTTGGTAAAAGCATTACCCGTACCGGTTCCGCCTCCCTTGAACTGCACTTCGAAGATGGACTCCGCATTGTTTTTGTTGGCAAGCCCCCACAACCCCGCATAGTCGGGCAGCAACTTGTAGCCGTAAGTATCGACAATCCTTTTCAGCACAGTTGCCGCTCCCGCCTTATCGCCTGCGGTAAGCATCACTTTCCCCAGCAACGCCGCGGCCGCGCCTTTCGTAGCCCGCCCGATGTCAGCCGCCGCATATTTGACAGGCAATGCGGCCTCCGCACTTTGCAGATCGGTAATCAGTTGCTGGTATACCCGCGGGGCAGCCACCTGCGGCATGGCCAGCCCCTCGGCTACAGATTTCGGCTCGGTGAGCGACAATGGAATGCGTCCGAATGAAACCGCCAGATTGTAGTAAAACAGCGAACGAAGGAACAGCGCCTCGCCACGGATACGCTCTTTCAGATTGGCGTCCATCGCAATGCCGCCGATGCGGTCAAGCACGATGTTGCAGCGGGCAATGCCCAGGTAGGAATCGGTATAGGCAGCGGTGACGATCTCGCTGGTGGCGATTTCGGAGAAATTGTCGATCACCGTCAGTTCCGCACCCAGGCCGGTGCCATCCGGCCCCTGGTCGGTATTGTCGGAGCGCATTTCCTGCATAATCCAGTAGCTCTGGTTATAGGCGCCGTTGAGTTGCAGGGCTTTGTAAGCCGCATTGATGGCGGTTGTCATGTCGCCGGCTGTAAGGTAAAAGCCGTTGACGTTGCGTTGGGTGACCGGGTTCAGATCGGTAAATTCCTGGCTGCACGACCACGCGCCGGCGGCGATCGTCAGGACGGGGAGAATGTGTTTCAGCTTCATGTATTGCACAGATGTATGAATATCAAAATGTTACATTTAGACCAAATGTAAAATTACGCGACAATGGGTAGGCACCGTAATCTTCCCCCTGCACGCCGGTCAGGCCCGACTGGTTGTTGACTTCCGGGTTATAACCAATGTATTTGGTGCTTGTAAATAGGTTGGTACCCGACACGTAAGCCCGGAGCGACTGCACTTTGCCCAGCATGGTTTTGGGGAATGTATAGCCGAGCGTAATGCTGCGCAACCGGAAATAGGAGCCGTCCTCTACCTGGTACGATGATGGCCTGTTGTTACCCCCGTGCAGGTCCGTAAGGCGGTCGGCGCGCGGAATAGTGCCGTTGCCGGGGTTCTCCGGCGAAATCCAGCGTTGGGTCCAATCCTTGTAGGAATTAGTCGCGGCCTCGCCATTGCCCAGGTGGCGGCGCGTCAGGTTCAGGATCTTGGACCCCTGCACGCCCTGGAAAAATATGCTCAGGTCGAGCCCTTTGAAGCTGAAACGGTTGGTAATACCGTACATAAAATCGGGCATGTAGTTGCCAATTACCGTACGGTCGCCGGCATCCACCTTACCGTCGCCGTTCACATCTTTGAAACGCAGATCGCCGGGGCGTGCCGCCGGGGCCAGCGCATCTTTGGGCGCGGCATCTATTTCTGCCTGGCTCTGGTATATGCCGTCGACGACATAGCCGTAGTAACTTCCGATAGGCGCCCCGATCTTTGTGATATGCCGGATACCTGCGCCGCCAGTGCTCAGGATCGGATCGCCGGTAGGGCCTAGTTGGAGTACTTCGTTCCGGTTGCGGGAGAAGTTGAAATCGGTAGACCAGGTAAATTCGCCGACGATGTTGCGGCTGTTGATCGTCAGCTCGACCCCCTTATTCTCCACCTTCCCGATGTTTTGCAGGGCTGTCGAAAAGCCCACCGAGGAAGGTACTTGTACGTTCAGCAATAGGTCCGTCGTTTTTTTCTCATACCAATCGGCCGAAATGAACAACCGGTCCCGGAAAAGCCCCAGGTCCAGGCCTAAGTCCGTCTGGGCCGTTTTTTCCCAGGTCAGCCGGTCGTTGCTGATTGTCGAAGGCGCGATGCCGTTGACGATCACATTGTTAAAAGTGTAGTTGTAAGGACTCAGCAGGCCAATCGCCGCATAGTTCGGGATCAGGAAGTTTCCGGTTTGTCCCCAACTGGCCCGGATTTTCAGGTCGCTGACCGGTTTGACACTTTTCATAAACGCTTCTTCCGACAATCGCCAGCCCACCGACAGCGACGGAAATGTGCCGGACTTGTTGCCCGCCCCGAAGCGAGAAGAACGGTCGGAGCGGATCGTGGCGGTAAGCAGGTATTTATCCCGGAAACCATAATTTACCCTGGCCAGCATCGAAACCAGCGACCATTCCTGGCGGTTATCCCCACCGCTGGTCACCTGCCCGCCGCTGATAGAAGGCGACAGATCGTCGGGGTGGTTCTGCGCGTAAACCTGGTTGGCATCCAGCCTGTCTTTCTGGGCGCTGTAACCCACCACTGCCGAAACGTGGTGTTGCTTGCCGAACGTTCTGTCGTACGATAACGTGTTTTCAATCAGCCAGTTGTAGTTCAGCGACGCGTTGGACTGTGCATACGGGTCTCCGGTGGTCGCATTGCGGTTCAGGAATGCGCGGGCCATGTAAAAAGAGCGATTATAACTATTCACATCGACACCGGTGTATAGTTTGTATTTCAACCCTTCCAGGATTTCATACTCCGCAAATACATTGCCGAACGTTCTGAACTGTTTCAGATCGTCGGTCACATATCTGATGATAGCGAGCGGATTACTGGCGGCGGTCATGTTGGCTCCCCGCCCGTCTTCGGTCAGCAAATGCGACTGGTTGTCGGTTTGATTAATGCTGCCGTCGGGCAAATAGGGCGTTACCGTCGGCGATGTCACAAGGGCGGAATAGACGATCCCCGGCGGATCGGCAAAGTATGGAGCACCGGCTGGCGAGCGGTCGGTGTTGGTAAATGAAGGACTTAATCCAAAACCGACCTTCAACTTTTTCACCGGGTTGACCTCCATGTTGGCGCGAAAGCTGTAACGCTCAAAACCGCTCCGGTCGATAATCCCTTTCTGGTTGAAATAGCCACCCGAGAAATAGTAATTCATTGTCTCGGTACCACCGGACACCGATGCGTTGTAACTCTGGACCGGCGCGGTTTTGAAAATGATATCCTGCCAGTCGGTATCAGTGCCGGTCGGATTGGCGAAATCGTCGGGAATAAAATAGCTCCCGTTGGTGGTTTTCGTGTAGCGGGCCGCATTGTTGTCGTTGATATTGGCACCGGCTACGTCTTGCAGGTAAGCATTGTTTTTGGAGTCTTTGACGTAGGCGGTAAGTTCCGCTGCATTCATCAACTCCACACGCTTGGCTACCGACTGTACCCCGAAATAGGCATCAAAACCAATCTGCGGTCTGGCACTGCGCTTACCCTTTTTAGTTGTGATCAGGATTACCCCATTGGAACCTCTGGAACCGTAGATCGCTGCTGCCGAAGCGTCTTTGAGCACTTCCAGCGACTCGATATCGTTCGGATTGATCGTTCCTAACGGGTTCGAGGGCGGTAATGCAAAGGCAGTCGTCCGCCGCGAAATATCCCCCTGAATGCCCGGATCCATATTTTTGGTTACCGGAAAACCGTCGATCACATACAGCGGCTCATTGCCGGCCGACACCGAGCCAAGGCCCCGTACGCGCACGGTGGTGGCCGCACCGGGCTCGCCGCTCGGTTCCTGCACCTGCACTCCGGCAATCTGCCCCTGAATGGCATTTTCGAAGTTGGTTACCTGTACTTCGCGGATATTCTTGGCCGACAGCGAGCCGATCGAACCGGTGATGTCCCCTTTTCGCTGCGTGCCGTACCCCACCACCATTACCTCGCTCAGGCTGCTCACCGATGCGTCCAGGCGGATCTCGATCATGGTCTGGCTATCTACCGCTATTTCTTTGGTAACATAGCCGATAAAGGAAAATACGAGCACGGCATCACGCTCAGGCACCGCGAGTGAGAAATTTCCGTCCATATCGGTCACTCCACCGCGGTTGCTGCCCTTCACCAGAATGCTTACGCCGGGAAGCGGTTCATTCTTTTCGTCGGTCACGCGGCCTTTCACCGTCACATCGGCCGAGCGGCTGTGCTCGGCCGGAGCCATATATTCGGGTTGGTAGCCGAAGCCCACGTGCTTTACGGGCACCGGGCTCGCCTTTTCATGCTCCTTTTTTCGGATGAGGTAAGTCTTCTTACCTGTCTTCACAAATTCCAGACCAGTGTTCGCCAGTAGTTTTTTGAGCTCGGTTTCCAGATCGCCGGCCGCCGCATCCACACCAGCGGCCACTTGGATGCCTTGTATCACCGAGGGTTCAAACAGAATGCTCACGTGATGCCTTTTGCCCAAATCGATGAGCACTTCTCTGAGCTTGACGGCATAACCTGCCTGCTGGCCCTGCTGGTTCATGGCGGGTCTCAGCAGCGCGATATCCTGTGCGAAAACGGTCGAAGCGGCGAATACTGCCCCGCCGGCCATGCATGTGCGTAAAATCGGGATCTTCATAGGTCTTGTTTTTGAGGAATACGCAGTTCTATTTCGTCGCTAGTGCGGATAATTTCCATTTCAAACATGGCCGAAAGGGTTTCGAGCAGCGCGTCGGCATCCCTGGCCTGGTAAATGCCACCGATGGTCCGATCGCCGAGGCCGCTGTCCATGATCCTAATCCGCACCGCAAACCGTTCGCTGATCTGCTCCACCACCTCCGTCAGGCGGGTGTCTTCGAAGTAGAAGGTTCGTTCTTTCCAGGCGGTAATGGCCAGGGGTTCAGCGGGCATCACGACTTTGAATGAGCCCTTGTGCTCCGTTGTAAAGTAGTTGCCGGGCGCCAAGTACACCGGCTTCCCTTCAGGCAGGTTGAGCTTCACTTTACCTTTAGTCAGAAAAACGCGTTTGCCGCGTGCCCTGGAAAAGGCATTGAACTCGGTACCAAGCACCTCTATCCGGTAGCCATCGCCCATGAGCACCTCGAAACGCAGGTTATCGCGGGTATGTGTCACCTTGAATTCCGCCTCGCCATCGAGCCATACCTGCCGCACATTCCGGCCGAAACCGAACCGGGGCACTCTTAATATGGAATTGGAGTTCAAAGTCACCTCGGTACTGTCGCTGAGCAGGATGCTGGTCAGATGCGCATTGGACGACTCATAAGTTTTGTACAGGAACTGCGCCCGGAAAACAAACCCCAGCACCAGCAATGCCAACGCGGCCGCGAGCGAACCGATTATGACTTTACGGATCCGGGCCCCTGTCTGCACCTCCGTTTCCGGGTCGGTCAGTGCCCTTGTTTTACGCTTCGTTTCCCCGGTCAGGAACGCGTCATACTGCTGCTGCGCCCGTTGCTGGTCGATCCATAGTTGCGGGCGGCTCCGCTCCCATTCGTCCAGGCAACGGTAATAGTAGTTGCGGTTGTCGGCATCTTCAAGCCATTGCTCGATCAGCTTCCGTTGCAGAGATGTTGCTTTGCCTTCGAAAGAATCGAATAAAACCTGCCTGTTTATCAGTTGGTCCATTGAAACAAACTTTGAATGTGTGGTTGTCTGTGTGGGTCGTCAGGGAATCAGGAAGTACATCGTTGCAAGGAACCAGCTTTCTTTCAGGCCCGTGCGCAAGCGGGCAAGCGCCCTGCCAACCAGCCCCTCGACAGCCTTTGTGGTGACTTGCAATTCCTCCGCAATCTCCTCGTATTTTTTACCCTCCACCCGTTTGAGCAGGTAGGCCCGGCGACATTGAGGCGACAACTCCTGGATGATGCTTTCTACTTTCAAATAAAGCTCGGTGTATTGCATGGCGTCGTCCGGGGCAATCGTATGTGCTACCGGTGCGGAACGAATGGATTCAAGCGGGTCGGTGGGCCGTATCTTCCAACGGAGATAGTTATACGCACGATGCCGCACCGCAGTGTAAAGATACGAGCGGTACGAGTGGATCGGCTGTTCGAAAAGGCCTTGCTCCCAGAAGCTCTCGAACAGGTCCGACACAATGTCTTCCGCCGTCTCGCGCGAATGAACGAAGCGCGCGGCGTGGTTGCAGAGTGTCAGATAGTACCTTCTGAAAAGTAGCGAGCAGCCCAGCCTGGGATCTTCACGGAACGTCTCGCGGAGCAATCGCTCGTCATCCGTTTCGATCGCCGGCTTATCGCTTCGGGAAGATTCTGTCTGAAAAACCCGAACGAAGTCATCGGAGTCGTCTGTGATGGGTAAAGTCATGCGGGGAATCGTTTACTGCCTATATAGTTACAAGACAAGTTTTTCCACAAAATCCCTCGCGAATCATTCTATAATATTTTACAAAAGTCAATAAATACAGAATGATCTTATCATTTATTCTAATAATACAAAACAAAACACTTAAATAATAAACAAACCGGCCACTATCTTGGCATTAACTTTCTCAGGCCTTGCAAAGTAAATATATGGGACCGGCAAGAAAAGAACGTGGGAGGAAGAGTCTGATGATAACCGCACTTCATTCTTCGGTAAAGTGGGGAGTATCAGTTTATACAACAAAAGCGAGTATTCAGGTTGAAAAAGTTACAATGCAACTACTTTTCACTCGCAGCTGCGAAGGAAGATGGTCAATTTGCAGATGCAAACGCCTTCTCATTTAGTCAATCAATTCAAATTCAAGCCTTATTGCATGTTTTTGCGACGGCAAGACCCATATCGCTAGCTTTTACGGCGACAGCAATAGCCCGGAATACCGGTTTAACGTTCGTTTTATCAAAAATAAAGAGGAAGCTTTTTTCACACCAGGTTTATTCATGCAATTCCAGATTTACCCTTTATCAAGGGATGACTTTGCGGAGGTTACCGCTATTTGGGAAGACTCCGTGCGCGCCACCCACTATTTTCTTTTGGAAGCCGATATCCAATTTTACAAACCATTGATTATCAACGAATATCTGCCCACGTTAATGTTATTTGGCGTTCGTCACGATTCTGGCGGCCTTGCCGGCTTTGTCGGAGTTGTTGACCGTAAGATTGAAATGCTCTTTGTTAGGCCGGAAGATTTTGGAAAAGGCATTGGTCAAGCGCTATGTAGGTTTGCGATTCAGGCTCTGCAAGCCAGTGAAGTGGATGTCAATGAGCATAATGCGTATGCTTTGAAGTTTTATGTTAAACTCGGCTTTCAGCTCTCCGGCCGGTCTGCGCTCGACCCCAGTGGAAAACCTTTTCCTGTACTGCATCTGAAACTAAGTTAGAAACAGTGGCCGGGTTGAAGGCAAGCATTAGTAAAAATAAAAAAGATTGAGGTGAGAAGCGAGTTGTTAAAACGATCGGCTTTGCGTGCCAGATTAATCAGGCGGGCAGCCATCAACAATGCGAAATGGTGCAGCATTGTCTGTCAGGCGAATGGCGCCGCAGGTGTCTTTAAAGATCAGGCATGGTATTCTGTTGCAGATGTGCCAATGTATTATCCAAACATCGTTACCCTGAAAGCAAGTTGCAATTTGCATCTGGTAGAGTCTTTAGCTAAAAAAATTCAGGGTAGAGCTTCGCTCAAAGACAGTTTCGATACGCTCCAACTTCCGGCATCAAAATATGAAAAACTGTTTGCCGGCAAATGGTTTGTGGCCAAGTCGATCATAGTGAGGCGGTCACGTTATGAGATCGTCAAAACGGTGAATAGTCTGAAAGATTGGGAAGAAGCGACTAACGATAAGCCGATCGTACCAAAACTCAATTACAGGGTTCTGTCTCATCCGGCAGTACGAATTATCGCGGTGAAAAATGGTGATAAGATCACAGGCGGATGTGTGCTCACCAGAAGCGACAAGGTCGTCGGGCTGACAAACTTTTTCTATCCGGAAGGCACGCAGGACGATTATTGGTCAGTATGCCTTTCGGCAGCGCAGATATTTGCTGGCAAGGCACCCGTCGTCGGATACATGCGTGATGATTTATTACATGCAATAATGCCCACAAGCAGGATGGAATTAGGCCCTCTATCCGTATGGAGCCGGAGAGAACGATAATCAACAGTTAATCTTGAAATCATTTTTAAATCATCAAGAATCCGCTCCCACATTTGTCCAGTTGCGGGCACAAAAGCTCATCAACAAATGTCGGTGGCTTTTGTGCCTTAGATTTAATCAGGCTTTAGGATAATGGTGCACTGTAATGGACTATGCATTAGTTGAAGGAACGTCTGAAGTCCAAAGGCGACACACTGGTTTTGAGCTTGAAAAGTTTACTAAAAGACTGGGGATGTTCGAATCCTAAGTCATACGCAATTTCGCTTATTGAAGCATTGCTGGACGATAACAGTTCCTTTGCCTTTTCAATCAGATGGTTATGAATATGCTGTTGCGTGTTTTGACCGGTAAGTGATCGCAGCATATCACTTAGGTAACTCGCACTGACGTTCAACTGCTCAGACAGAGATTGGACAGTTGGACGCTCCTGCTTTTCCCCGTGCGGTGACTGGAAGTAGGCATGTAAAATGTCTTCCACCTTTTGAAGCAGATCGCTGCTTACCGCCTTACGGGTGATGAACTGCCGGCTGTAAAACCGGTTGGCATAATTTAGCAGCAAGTCAATCTGAGAAATGACAACATCTTGGCTGAAATTGTCAATTCTATTCTTTAATTCTTCTTCAATACTTTCAAAAACAGAAATGATCGTGGTTCTTTCTTTTTCCGATAAGTGCAGCGCTTCGTGGATAGAATAGGAAAAAAATCCGTACTCTTTGATCTTCCTGGCGAGTTCGTAACCCAGTAAAAAGTCTGGGTGGAAAAGCAAAGTATAACCTGATTGATCACTGAGTGGTTCGTGGCCTCCTGTGATCTGATTAGGTGAGACAAAAAACATCCCCCCCTCGTCGAAATCGTAGTAATGCTGCCCGTATTTGAACTTCCCCTGAAAATTCATCTTATAGGAAATCTTGTAAAAATTTAGAATGTGGGGACTGGGAAGTCTTTCCAAAGGAATGGTCCCGGCAGCATTATTTACTATACTTACCAACGGGTGCATAGGTGCCGGTATGTCCAGCGCCTTGTGCAACCTTGATAAGGAATTGAACCTATGACTAGACATCTCATCCTTCATAATGTCTGTTTTATAATTTACTTTCAATGCTGCCTAATGCACCTTGCACTCCGTTAAGGGCTTTCTTGGCGTCTTCCCAACTTGTCTCGCTTGGATCGAATTTGCTCCGAACATACGCAAGAATGCTTTCACATACAAAGGCAACACGCTCCGGATTTTCATCACTGGTCTCGCGGGCATCATACCCTGATATGCCACCAAAAATATGTTCGGCACCAAACACGGTCAGCAGATCCTTTGGCCCGGGACTTTGATAATAAGCGTCCGCCCGCCAATTGTCCACATCAGAAAACATGAGGTTTTTATCCTTATCGCCATTCACAATCAGTGCTGGCAAAGACATGGTATTGAAACTACCGGCCGCCAACACAGGATAATGCTGTCTATTGACTCCGTTAAATCCTTCGGGCCCACCAGAGGCACCAATTAGCACCCGGGCTTTTAATCTCGGTTCTGCGGCATTCACTATTTGGCCTGTTGCGGGATCGGTCACCTCCATACCAGCCAGCATGGCCACAGTCTGTCCGCCCATGGAATGGCCGATGGCAGCAACTTTCGCTTTATCGACTCTTCCGCTTAACCCAGGAACTGTGGAAATAATCTGGTCCAAATGATCAAGGATAAACTTCATGTCCGTTGCCCGTGAACTCCAAAACAAGGGCGCTTCCGGAAGGGATGACGGAAGTCCAAGTGCCTTGGAATTTTGATGAGTAGGCTGCATAACAACAAACCCTTCTGCCGCAAAAAAGTCTACAATGGGGCCATATCCTCTGTAAGAAGACAGAAAGTTAGAGGGGCCATGTCCATGTGAAAGAAGAATAACCGGCAGGTTGTTTCCGCTTGCCGGAGCTGAGACTTTTATTTCAAGGTCTACATGACGGCCGGAAACTGGTAATACAACCGGACTAAAGCTGATGATGGGAGTTTGTGACTTTTTCATTCTAATATTGATTTTGAATTTTGAGATAGGCAAAATTCGTTAGCCCTGAGCTTGCCGACGTAGTGAAATCGGGGCATTGCGTATCCAAAATCCGGAAAAGGGTTCTATCTCCTGATGAAGGTGTCAGGGGAAGTGAAGAGCATTACAAGCATTCGCGCATAAATGCACGGGCCAGTCATGTAATAGGCAGCATTGAATGGCTCTAAATTGATCTTGCTGATCACATCGTTGGCCACACGGACCACGTGGCCTCTGGGAACCAAATCTTGTAAACTTGGAGGAAGCAGCATCAACTGCTGCTGATAATAAGACTTGAAATTAGGCTGTCGGCGGCCCATTTATCCCTGATTTGCTATACCTAAAGATCATTTATTCAGGAATTGAAGAAACCCCTTAAATGCAACAAGAGGCTGCCTCATTGGAGACAGCCTCTTGTTTTTAACCTATTTCAATCAACCTCGGGGCTTTTTGCTTAGCCTGCTCCTGCTTGGGAATCGTCAGATGCAGCAGGCCGTTTTCATATTTCGCCGCTATGTGCTCGACATCGACCACGTCTTTTGGAAGAACGAAACTTCTTTGGAAAGACTGGTAGCTGAACTCCCTGCGGGTGTAGCCGTCCTGGTCGGACGCCTGCTGTTGCTCCTTGTGTGAGCTGATCGTAAGTGTGTTTCCATCCAGCTCTACCTTGAAGTCGCTTTTGTTCATGCCTGGCGCGGCCATTTCGACCTCGAAGTTATCGCCGGTCTCGCGGATATTAACCGAAGGTACCGTCGTGCTGGTAGCGGAGTAGTTATTGTTACCCCAGTTAAAAAGTTCGCGGCCAAAGAAATCGTCGAACAGCGCAGGGAATGTTTGGGGCAGTAGCCCGTTCCTTTTGATGAGTGACATAATCAACCTCCTTTTTAAAAAGTTAAACAATGAATAAATGAACTTACGGCTGGCGGTCATGCCCGCCTGATCAAGCTAAATCAAACTTAATTCCAGCCCAGGTTTCCCGGAAAAAATTTCAGTATTTATGACATTTTTTCTGACAAAATGTAAGTCCTCATCTGACAGCGAAAGAAGTGCTGACCACAGCAACAATGTACTTACCCTCCCCTGCAATACCCATCGCTTGGCTTGTAATAGAAGTCGCCGTAATGCTGCGGGGGTTCTCCGGCCGGGGCCTGTAATTATTTCCGTACTTATGCTATTACAAACGTCCCGAATTATTTCAGACATTTGTCGTCTACGCTCAACGCTAACAACACAGAAGGAATGCCCCGGCGTCCCTTACTTACATGACATACATATGCCTGTTCCCTCTTCATACCCGCTTTGGTGGCAAAAACTAATTAAGACAGGCATTTCACCGTCCATGTCCTACCAGGAACGCAGAAGGATCGTTGTGACCAACATCGCCGGGATATCCGCTGGCTGCTGCTCGATTGTTTTTTTTATCTCCAACTACCTGAATCACTATTTCCTTTTGTGCTGGCTTGACCTGCTGGCGACGCTGGCAGGGTTCAGCGTTCCTATCTTCTACAGGTATAACCGCAGGGTACTGCCCCCGCTGATTGTAAGCACAATTTTCTCTATCTGCTGCACGATCAGCACATTCTACTATCACAACAATGCAGAATATTTCCTGCTGTTGTTTTTAGGGGTGAATTTTATCATCTGGAAAAATGATGGTATCGCCTTCGCTTGCGGAGTGTTCAATGGTCTTTTATTCTTTGTCGTCAAGATCAATAAACTTCCGCCGCTGGCCACGACCACTGCGGAATGGAACAGGAATATCGTCATTGTGATCAGCTTAGGCCTCTACCTGTATTTCCTGCACTTCTTTAAACGGCAGACAACTGCTTACCAGAATCAGATCGAGGAGCAAAACAAACAACTAGAAAAATTAAACGCCAGCAACAGCAAGATCATGTCCGTCGTCGCCCACGACATCCAATCGCCCGTGGCAACAGTTTACACGGTGCTGTCGATGCTGGCCCAGGGGCATTTGGAAAAAGATGAATTCAA
This sequence comes from Dyadobacter sp. 50-39, assembly GCA_001898145.1. GTDB lineage: Bacteria > Bacteroidota > Bacteroidia > Cytophagales > Spirosomataceae > Dyadobacter. The sequence goes on along the minus strand of MKSR01000047.1, from coordinate 66,895 downwards.
ACAGATGTCGGGCCAGTTGCTTTCCCAGGTCAATAACCTGCAAAGCAATATCGCGTCGCTGCTGGAATGGAGCAAAAACCAGTTCGCGGCCCCGGCTACCAGAAAGGAATCCATCGACGTGGGGGAAGCTGTGGAAACAGTATACACATTTCTCAAACCACAGTTTCAAGCCAAGTCGGTCGACCTCGATAAAAGTGCCCTACAACCGGCGCAGCTAATAGCCGACAGAAGACAACTGGAAGTAATACTAAGGAACCTGCTCAGCAATGCCGTCAAATTCAGCTATTCTGATTCCACTGTGTATGTATCCTGTCAGCACGAAGGCCCTCTTGCCATCATCAGGGTCCGCGATACCGGAAAAGGCATCGAGCCTTTTGTTTTGGAAAAGCTTTTCGATCCAGGTACCGTGCATTCAAGTTATGGAACTGGCAATGAACGGGGTAATGGCATTGGATTAAAGCTTTGCAGGGAATTCGCATTGGGGAACGGGGGCGATCTAAGCATCGAGAGCGAGCCTGGCAAAGGCTGCACCTCGGTGCTGGTATTGCCCTTAAATCCATAGCGGGAAATTCTATGGAAGGCACCGATGCGACCAGTTTTTTGTGCAACCAGTATCCAATCCGGGTTTGTATTAATGTGCCTACTGATTGGCTCCGCCATTTACCAGCAGGTGCTGTCCGTTGACAAATGAGGAGAGATCGCTGGCAAAGAACTCGGCCACGTTGGCAACATCTTCCACCTCGGCCAATCTTCCCATAGGACAACTGTCTAACAAAGATTTTCTCAGCTCGGGATAGCTGCCGGATTCCGCAAAAATACCTGAATGGTCTACCGCAAAAGGGATGATGGAATTGACAGTAACGCCACGACGCCCGATCTCCTTTGACAATACATCAACCAGATAACGTGGGGTTATCTTGCTCCCGCCGTAAACAGCCATCCCAGCAACAGGGAATGCCGTAGTGCTGGAAGCTATGTAAATAATGCGCCCTTTATCAGCCACATTTAATGCAGCTTGTTGCATCGTAAAATAGGCGCCTTTGGTATTAATGGAAAACAACCTGTCAAACTGCTCTTCGGTAAACTCCGTTACTGGCGTTTCCACCATTTCAATACCAGCATTCGCCACCACGATATCAATTCTGCCGAATGCCCGTTTGCCTTCCTCAAACAAATGCCTGATATCCGCCACGCTGCTTACATCTGCCCGAACGGAAATCACCTTCGCCCCCATGGCCTTTATATTGCTTTCCACCTCATCGGCAGACGCTTTGTCCCTGGAATAGTTGAGTACAACATTGGCCCCCAGGGCTGCATAACGCTCGGCGATAGCTTTCCCTAGCCCACGGGCAGAACCGGTAATGAGGGCTGTCTTATTTTTTAGCGAGTTCATTGTTTTAAAGTTTGAACGTGAGCAATTAAATCAGGCCATACCGCCATTGACGCCAATATTCTGGGCGGATATCCATTTGGCGTTGTCGCTGGCAAGGAAAACCACTACTCGGGCTATGTCTTCCGGTTCTCCGATGCGGTTGAATGCGGAAAGGCCGGCGAGGCGGGAGATTGTTTCCTCGGATTTTCCGTCCAGGAACAACTCGGTGTTCGTCGGACCGGGAGAAATTGAATTTACATTGATGTTACGATGGCCGATTTCTTTTGCAAAAACCCGGGTCAATTGTTCAACCGCCGATTTTGTCGCCACATAGGCCCCATAAGTGGGCATGATCAACCGGTTGACCGAAGAAGAGAAATTAATAATACTTCCGTTGTCTGAAAGCCTTGTGGCCGCCTCCCGAAGCGTGTTGAATACGCCCTTGATATTGACGTCGATGATTTTTGCCAGCTCGTCTTCGGTAGTCTCCTTGATGGGTTTGTAAAGAATAACTCCTGCATTATTGACGAGCACGTCTATACGGCCGTACTGACCGATAGCCTGGTCGAAAAGACCTTTCACCTCAGACGCTTTGCTGACATCGGCTTTAACGGCAACAGCTTGTCCGCCCGATTCGAGAATGCTGCCGACCACCGCTTCGGCTGCCGACTTGTTGCCCGCGTAGTTAACAATTACCTTTGCGCCGGCCAGGGCGAGTTCCCTGGCGATCCGTGCGCCGATACCCCTTGATGCGCCGGTCACCAATGCTACTTTGTTTGCTAGATTTTCCATTGTCTTGATCATTTAATTTGATAAGACAAAGGTAGGTCGCTACCGAGCCGTGCCTGTTACGCAGGTTAAAGCAAGGGTTGCAAATTTTAAAGCTGGTGGTTCTGCCGATACTGGACCGGCGAAAGACGCTCATGTTTTTTGAAGAAGTTGCTAAAATGGGCGGTTTCGGCAAATCCAAGCCTGGCAGTGATTTCTTTGATGGATAGCTGCGAGTTCTGTAAAAGCGATCTGGCTTCGGCCATTGTTTTATCCGCAATCCAGGTGGCGATGGGTTTGCCCGTTTTGCTTCTGATGACGCTGCTGAGGTAATTTGGGTGCAGGTTTTGGGCATCGGCATAATCTTGGACACGCAGTAATTGATCAACCTTCCCAGCCGCCAGGTCCCGATAGTGCTGCTCGATCATCCGCTTGAATGTAATGACGATTTGGGAGCTGCGGTTGCCTTCATAAATCGGGTTGTAGTCGAGCCATATGTGCTCTTTGATCCAGAACAAAAGCACCGCTAAAAGATGACCGATAACCCGATATTTGCTGGTTCCATGCCCCATATATTCACTTTGGATCATCGCATTAATGCCTTCCGTAACCTGGAAAAATGCGTCGGATACCTGTGTCGGACGAACGACTTCGGTTAACAGGAAAGGAAAATCGGAATAGACTTCTTCCCCGATGTATTTTTTTAAAAATGTTTCGTCGAAAGTGATCAGCACCACATCTTCAATCTGCTGCCAGCTGAAGGTGCGAAAGTTACTCGGGTTGGTAAAATATATAGAATGGGGCTCGACTTCGAAGGTAAACTCATCTATTGTATATCTCCCCTTCCCACTTTTCACAAAGAGCAGCGAAAAAAAGTTAGGACGGTAGGATTCAGACTGGTACGGTAGCTCGAAGCCGATACCTTTCAGATTAAAAATGGTGAAGCCCTCCCTGGTATCAAAAAAATCTACTGGAAGTCCTAGTGCTTTGTACAAATCCAGCAAAGAACCTGAGTAAATACCGGCGATCTCGGTCATGTACTAATATGCTTTATGTTTTCGAATCAGTAGCAAGCTCTCGGGGCCAGCCTACGCAGTCAGAGTCGCTGTGAGCCAAAGTTAAGCGAAAATCATGATACAGGCTTCCACTAGATTGCTCAAACCAGTTTCCTTGCCATATCACATCCCCAAGGCAAAACATTACCGATTTTCAACGCACCATCCAGATACCTGGACAGAGGGGAACCTCGAGTTTTATATGCTTGTGTCATTTTGTGGGGTGTGGCTCAGCAAGTGAAAATCAGACAACCAGTCGGGGCTGATGAACATGAAAGTGCCAAACTTGAACTCCAAACGGCCAATCTGGCCATTGACCGGCCGACTGCACCACCCCTAAAAAGGCAACCTGACCAGTCCTGAAATCAGGAAGTTCATCTGGAACATTGTGCAGTAAAATTTAAAAGACGACGGTAACAAATTAAACCTTGTGTCGCCTTCCAAGTCATAGAACCGGATTCCGGCGTGGTGGCTTTCATACATTCTGCATAAGCTCCTCCACGTAAATTGTTTAACCCCTATGTAAATCATTCCCATGGAAAATATCGGCAAATCGGAAAGATTACAGCACCTGTACTGGCGTGCAGGGTTCGGGGCTACCCCTGTGCAGTTATTGAAAGAGGCCCGGCCCGTCCAAACAGTGGTGAAGGAAATGTTAACGCAATCTGACTTTCAGCCGCTCGTAGTCGTGGATGCTGACCACTTTCAGAACAATAAAACGCTAAAAAAATTGGCCGCGAATGGTAAGCCCGATCGTGACGCGACTAAAATGCGGATCAAGAAAAATGCGGGATTGATACGCGACCTGAATGTACTCTGGGTCGAGAAAATGGCTTCCGGCGAGGATGTTCTTCGTGAAAAAATGGCTTTGTTCTGGCATGGGCATTTCGCTTGCCGGGTGCTCAATCCGGCCGCCGTCCAGCGTTACCTGAATACGATCCGCACACATGCGCTGAGCAATTTTGCGGATCTGTTGATGGCAGTTTCCAAAGAGCCGGCAATGCTTCAATTTCTCAACAATCAGCAAAACCGGAAGGGCGCGCCCAACGAAAACTTTGCCCGGGAGGTGATGGAGCTGTTCGCATTGGGACGGGCCTCACAGAGTTATACAGAAGCGGATATCAAGGACGCCGCCCGGGCGTTTACCGGTTGGGGATATAATCCGAAGGGAGAATTTACCTTTCGGCAAAATCAGCATGACGATGGCCTGAAAACGATTTTTGGTCAAACCGGTTATTTTAAGGGCGAAGATGTGGTCAGGCTCCTGCTCGAAAAAAAGCAGACGGCCCATTTCGTTACAGGCAAAATATATCAATTTCTGGTTAGTGACCAGGCAGATAGCCCGGAAGCCCAGACCCGTATCAAAGGCCTTGCTGAAAAGTTTTACAAAAGCGGTTATGACATTGCCGGGCTTCTGAACGGCATTCTGACGGCTAACTGGTTTTATGAGCCTTCCGTGAGGGGTAACCGCATCAAATCTCCTGTCGAACTGCTTGCTGGGATGCAGCATTCGCTCGGGCTTGTTTTCCAGCAAAAGCAATCGTTGATATTCATCCAACGCACCTTAGGACAAGTTTTGCTTTATCCGCCTAACGTGGCCGGTTGGCCCGGAGGAAGAAACTGGATCGATTCTTCAAGCCTTTTATTCCGGATGAAATTGCCCGATCTGCTGCTGAGGTCGCGCCCGGTGACCATGCAGCCCAAGCAGGACGGCGACGTGAATACCGAACTACTCGCCAGGCGCGAGGGTGACTTGATGCAGGTGCAAATCGACTGGGACGCATTTGAAAGGTCCTTTTCAGAGGTTGATCCCGACCGGCTGGCTGATGCTTTGGCAGCCTATTTGATTCAACAGCCACTTGGAAAAACGCAACGTGCGGTGATTCTTCAGATGGCCGATGGCAGCTCGCGAGGTGAACGAATCAGGAACTTGACTGTGGCACTCATGGCTTTGCCCGAGTACCAGCTTTGTTAGTAGCATGAATGATGAACAGTTACGTATATTAGTTATCGTTCAAACGTGAAGTTATTTATCAAAAACCCATAATTATGAAACGACGGGAATTTTTGAAGCAATCGGCCTTAACCACCGCCGGGACTATGATGATCCCGTCATTTCTTAAGGCTTATGAACTGGACCAAATGAACGTAGACCCTGCGGGCAGCAAAATCCTGGTTGTAGTGCAGCTATCGGGAGGCAACGACGGACTTAATACCGTTGTACCCTTTGGAAACGACATTTATTACCGCGAAAGACCCACTCTGGCCATCGCCCATGAAAAAGTATTGGTATTGAACGACGAAATCGGGTTCAATCCCGCCCTGGAACCGCTGAAAGCGTTATACGACGATGGGCTGGTGAAGGTGATCAACAATGTGGGATATCCCAACCCGGACAGGTCCCATTTCCGGTCCATGGACATCTGGCAAACAGCAAGCGGTTCCGATCAATATCTGAATACAGGCTGGCTGGGACGTTACCTGGATGCTACATGCTTGGGGACCGGAGGTTGTGCGCAGCACCGGGCGATAGAAGTTGACGATACGCTTAGTTTGAGCATGAAAGGAAACATAGTCAATGGACTTGCCTTGCTCAATCCTAAAAAGCTTTATAACCAAACCCGCGACGTGATGATCAAAGTGTTGGCAGACCACAGCTACCCCAAAACGCAGGATAATGCTGGTTATCTTTATAAAACACTGGCCGAGACAGTATCCTCCGCTGCCTATGTTTACGATCAATCGGCAAAATCGATACATCGAACCATAGGCGTTTACCCTGCGCACGAGCTAGGTAAAAGATTGAAAACTGTTTCAGAGCTGATCCAGTCAGACACCCGGACAAGGGTGTATTATGTTTCCATTTCCGGTTTCGATACGCACGTAAACCAAATGGGTCAGCAGGAAAGACTTTTACGGCAGTATGCCGAGGCAGTCAAAGCATTCATGGACGACATGAAGTCGGCCAACCGGCAAAACGATGTGTTAGTCATGACTTTCTCCGAATTTGGGCGCAGGGTAAAGCAGAATGCGAGCAATGGGACCGACCACGGCACGGCCAACAATGTTTTTCTGATCGGAGGAGGTCTCAGCGGGACTGGCAGCGAGCGTGTTTACGATCAGGCGCCAGATCTGCATAATCTGGACGCCGGGGATTTGAAGTTCCACATTGATTTCCGCAGCATTTATGCGACGCTGCTGGAAGACTGGCTCGGAGCAGACGATGTGGCCATTCTCGGAAAGAAGTTTCCCAAGCTCAGCCTGCTGTAATAGAGCAAATCCTCCGGGCAGCTTCGCGGCGTCAGATGCAGTGAGGGGGCGAATGGTGAAGGCTACTATACGGTCAGTTTTTGTTGGATAATTTTACGGCTGTACTCCTTAATGTCATCGCGGACCCTGCGGAATGACGTCACGAGATCTTCACCTTCGCCCGTCCGCAGCAGCAAGCGGACGGGCTTGCCCTGCAGGCTTGCTCACGAGTCAGCGCTTTGCATTGGGCGAAGTCACACGGCTGCTGTTTCGTGGGTAGCAGGCGAATTCACAGATACGCATCTAATAGACATTAACTGACGGCCGAAGTTCTACATTTCACCCCACAAAATAGCTAACTGACATCCCAGGTGGCCCTTGAATTTTAGTTTTTCTGTAAGTTTAACCATGGATAAAAATGAGCACCGTATTTGCTGGTACAGTTCCCTGCTGATCGCCCTGATGGTAAACTCGCCAAAGCTTCTGGCTTTGCGTGAAAACGGGCTTATGGCCCAGTACTGGCGCTTTAATCCCTACGAACTTGTATTCCAGTTTGTATTTAACGTGATATTTTGTGTACTGCTTTTTAGTATCAATCTCCGCAGCGGACGATGGCTGTCATCCCACCGGGAAATGAGACGGTATTTGCGCTACGCCGTTTTCAACACCCTTGTTTTTTTTGTTTTATTGTTAACCGGTACGGCATTACAACGTTTGTTTTTTCCCGGTTTTCAGCCTGCACGTCTGGTGTTCTCGGGTTCATTCTTTCGATTGGGCCTGAGTGGCCTGTTGGCGGGGATCATCATTAAGATCGTTTTGCTGATGCGCAGTTCCAGCCGAATAGCGGCCGAAAACCAGCAGTTGAAAAATGCTTATCTGGCCTCGGAGCTACAATTACTGAAAGAGCAGATGAATCCGCATTTCCTATTCAATTCTTTGAGCAGCCTCTCGGCGGTGGTGCGTGAAAATCCTGAGCGGGCTCAAAAATACATCCGTGACCTCTCCGCTGTTTTCCGTTATGCACTGGTAGGTTCCCACACGGATCTGGTCCCGCTTTCCGATGAGCTGACGATGCTCCGATCGTTTGCGAAACTGATTTTCATGCGGCTCGAAGACGCCTTTGAGCTGACCATCCATGTTTCGGACGTATACCTTCTGGTTAAGGTGCCCCACCTTTCATTACAGCCGTTGCTGGAAAATGCGGTCAAGCATAATGCCGCAACCGTTGACCGGCCATTAAAAGTTGAGATTGAGGTGAAAGTCGATCAACTTATTTTCAGTAACAGCCTTTGGGAAATACCAGCGCCGGAAGCGAGCAATGGAATGGGCTTGGCCAACCTGAATGAACGTTTCCGGATCTTGATGCACCAGGAAATCGAGATCATCCGGTCTGATACACACTTTATCGTCAAACTCCCTTTAAAGCCATGACAAACATCCGTATTGTGGTTGTTGAGGACGAAGCAGCTACCGCTCGCAGCCTGATCCATATCTTGAACGAGGAAGACCAGCACATTACTCTTGTTAAAACGCTGGGTTCAGTGTCTGGTGCAGTCACATGGTTCAATGACCATCCCGACCTGTATGATCTGATCTTCATGGATATCCGACTGGCCGACGGCCTTTCGTTTGATATTTTCAAACAAACCGCCATATTCCGTCCCGTCGTTTTTGTGACAGCTTTCAACGATTATGCGATTAAGGCCTTTAAGAACAACGGCATTGACTATATCCTAAAACCATTTGACCCCGAAGAGATTAAAAGTGCCCTGGACAAATATAAGAGCTGGACCGGCGCAACTGAAAAACCTGACGCGCCTGCACTGGCTGAGCTATTGACACAACTCGGTAATCTGACCAGACCCTACAAAAAGTCCTTCCTGGTACATTACCGGGATAAACTGATCCCGTTGGAAACGTCCAAAATAGCTTGGTTTTACACGACTAACGAAGTAGTGTATCTCCGCACCATTGATGACAGACAATATGTAATAGAATCAACCATGGACCAGCTGGAACAGCAATTGGACCCCACATTGTTTCTCAGGGCCAGCCGGCAATTTATCCTCCATCGCAATGCGGTCATCGAAGCTGAGTTTTATTTCAGCGGACGTTTACTGGTCAAGGTTATCCCGCAGCCACAGGAGCAGATTATTATCAGTAAAGCCAAATCTGCCGAATTTAAAAAGTGGATGGACAGCTAGGTCAATTCACCCCCAGGTTTGGCTAACTCACCGGGTTTCCTGGGGGCTGATATCCTGTTTTGTGCCAATTTTGTGTCAGGCCATCAGGCTGGTACAGATAAAAGACCAAGAAATGAAAAACAGCATCGGACCTTACCGGATCTATATATTACTGCTCGTAGCGGGACTTATTACTGCTGAGATCATCTGGAGCTGGAGAAAAGACAAAGGCGCTTATCATGTAAAGGAAACTGTTTCCAATCTGGCTATCTTTGCAGGTTTCCAGTTTTCTAAATACCTGTTCGCAGGTTATCAGTTGAGCTTGCTTGGCTTTTTCGCCGGTCTTTCCCCATTCTCATTGCCACGTACCGGCTGGGCCTTTCTGCTCACTTTTATCACCGCTGATTTTGTTTACTACTGGTTCCACCGCATATCGCATCTTTGGAAACCCTTATGGGCTTTTCATATGGTCCATCACTCGGCGATGCGCATGAACCTGACCGCAGCTTACCGGCTTAACTGGTTCTCAGCACTTGTCAGTCCGTTGTTTTTTATCCCGGCGGCCCTGCTGGGAATGCCGCCAAACTTTATCGTGGTGTCCTATGCGCTTAACCTTGCCTATCAGTTCCTTTTGCACACCGAAGCCGTCGGCGGGCTTGGTCCCCTTGAAAAGGTAATGGATACGCCCTCGTCGCACCGCGTGCACCATGGCAGCAATCCTATCTATATCGACAAGAATTTTGGCGGTGTCTTCATTATCTGGGACAGGCTGTTTGGCACCTACGAAGCGGAAACAGAAAAAGTAGTTTATGGCCTTACCACCGGCTTTTTAAGCTACAATCCGTTCAGGCTCGTCTCGCAGGGTTTCATCGATTGGTTTAAACCGGCCAGTTCAATGGGCGCCGAAGTCGGTTCACCACCGGTATCAGACAATTCACCGGAAAAATGTGAACCAGGCCGCAAAAGAACATCTTACCAACAAAATCATCTTAAAAACTAAAGATTATGAAAAAGATCATTTTAATGATTTGCCTTGCTGCCGCGGGCATCGTAGATGCAAAAGCGCAAACACGTGTCGTTGTGGGCAAACCCGCGGCACGTGTCTTAGTCGCTACTACCTGGCCTGTCATTGTTAGGCCGGCAAGAGTGGTAACAGTAAGGCCAGCTGTTGTTGTGCGGCCGGCAGTTGCTGTGGTACGACCGGCAGTACGCAGGCGCGTGGTCGTCGTTCACCGCTAACCAGGCGCTCCCAATGATGTATCGACCTAACAAGCAATGGTATTAAATCATCCAAAAAAGTAAAATCAATAATATGAAGATTGGTAATTCCACAAAGGGCATCGCGCTTACAATGACCCTATTATTTATGCTGTCTGCTCAACTGGTTATCGCTCAGGACGCTTCTGTAATGCAAGATAAGGCGCCAAAGGAGAGGGCAAAATACCAAACGGAAATGATGAAAAATAAGCTCGGCCTGGATTCTGTACAGCTAAACCAGGTGGGTGCCATCAACCTGAAATATGCCCTAAAGAATGAGCCGGTCCTGAAAAGCGATAAGAGCAAACTCTCGAAGTTCAAACAGCTCAAGTCTTCACAAAAAGAAAAGGACGCAGAGCTCAAAAAAATCTTCACCCCTGAGCAGTACAGACAATTCCAGGATTTCCAGGATGAGATGAAATCGCAAATGAAAGAAAAGAGGAAAAACCGGTAAATCTGGACAAATCAGAAGCGGATCATCAAAAAAAAGAAAAAATGAAAACGATGCTATTTAAGTTAAGCGTGCTGTACTTGATATTTTCGGCCTGTTCAAAGAGCGGGGATGCCCCTTCAGCAGAACCGGTCGATGATGATCTGGCAGGGCCAATTTCCCGTCCATCATCAGGATACGGTGCAGATGGTACTTACGCCGTATCCGAGATCGAGTTTCCCAATACTGAATATCCGGGCACGAAGGTAACCGTATTCTATCCGTCGGGGATCACTTCACCCAGACCGACGATCTTCTATTCGCACCCTTATGGCGGCGAGAGCAAAGAATATAACAGGGGACTATTCGAGTTCATTGCCAAAAAGGGCTATGCGGTTGTATTTGTTCCCTATGCCACCAATGACAGCAGTATAGACCATCGGTACACCACTTTGTGGACTGGCTTTACAAAGGCGGCGGCCGATTACCCCGGCATTATCGATACGAGGAAAGTAGGTTTTATGGGGCACTCTTTCGGTGGGGGCGCTTCAATCGGGCTGGCCTATAAAGCGTTTACGGAGAAAGGCTGGGGAGTAGATGGGCGCTTTCTGTTTACAATGGCGCCTTGGTACAGTTACCAGATCACACCCGCCCAACTGGCGAGCTTTCCGGCCAATACGAAAATGATTACCCAGGTCTATGATGAAGATGTTTTTAACGATCACAGAATGGCCATCGACATCTTCAAGAATATCAGTATTTCCAATACAGAGAAGGACTATTATTACCTGAAACCCTCGACGGTGGCTGGCTATAAATACGCTACCTATCATACGCTGCCTAATACGCGTACCGCCTACGATGCCTACGACTATTACGGGGTTTACCGTTTGCTGGATGCGCTGATCGATTATAGTTTCAACAATAGTGCGGCAGGAAAAAACGTGGCGCTGGGAAACGGTTCATCCGAGCAGGTAACCATGCCGGAATATAGAGGCCAATTAATGGCCCCGCTCGAAGTCACAGATGCCCCCGCCGCCAAATATAGTCAGGATAAATATGAGTTTAAGTGCAGCAGTGTGTTATATAGTCCAAGAATAGCCCATTGCGAGTAACCTCCTTCCACGTTCTTTGTTATTTATCCGTTCCTTGTTTGGGACCGCCTAGCCAGTCTTTTGTCCTTTTTATCTATCCGCTTCTGACAAGAAAAAATCTCTATTACCACGCTCTTTCTCGGACTGGACAGACAAAAACGCTGCCATCCAGGCTTATATCAAATCAAAAGACGTCATTGCAGAAGAAGCCGCCTGGCAGTTTATCAAAGAGCAGGGTGAAGAAATGGCGCTGACAGTCATCAATCGGGTCGGAATCTTTGGCCAGATAATTGGCGGCATCTATCTTGCTTCCTTTGAGGGTGTAATCCAGGCAATACTGGATGGTAAGATCAAAGAAAATCCGCCTTTCACATTCGGTGTCGTCGATGTGCGAGATGTTGCAGACATCCATATCAAAGCGATGCTTCTACCCCCAGCAGCTGGGCAACGTTTTCTTGCGACTTCAGAAGGCACTGTCAGTTTTTATGACGTCGCAGAATTGATCAGAACGCAGCGCCCTGAAAGTGCATCAATGATTGCCTAACTGCAACCACCGGCTGCAGATGCTTACACTAGGATCTCGAATAAAAAGGCTATTCAAATGTTGTACTCGCATCCACGTAGTAAGGAAGAAGCGATCCTGGCAAGCGTAGACAGCCGACCGAAATAAGTAAATTTCCGCAACCCTAGTTACTCGGAAAAGCTAACGGTACAAAACCTGCATTGGTAGTGCAGTGGAGCTTTTAGAGTCTTTAGTTACTATCTCACAAAACAATCAAAGGTGAGACGGACGCATCCGTCGAGCTGCTCATCCAGATTCGCTGCTTATTTCCGAAGTTTTATGGGACTAACATCGACACAATTAGTCAAAGCACATGCTGGCACTTTTGCAGGATGATGTCTCCACCTTTATTGATATCATTTATTTGTATGGAACAAAATTATACCTGCCCTTAAAGTACACATTGGAATGTGTGATTTTAAGCGAATCTTCCGTGACTATTCGGAAGTCGATATAGTTGTTTTCATCTGTTTCGTGTCCAACATACCACCACAACAACCGGTTAGGGATGCCCGGGTGCCATTTCCAATATTTATTTTCTGTATAACCCTGTCCTGGTGTACTAGACAATGACGATGTTGACCAAGTCCCATTAGAAGAAAATGTCACGAATGAGTAATTCACATTAGCCAGACTGTCGATTCCATCTTCTTCGTTTACCATTGCCCACGTCCGGAAAAGCAAACGTTCTGTTTGGGTATTATCCGGCGGGTTAATATGATCTTTGATACACGAAAATGCGCAAAGGCATATAGTCAATAAAAAGAAAGGGAAGAGTAAATTTTTACGAATCATCCTGCAATATTAAGTTACATCTTAAACGTACTCAATATTCCAAGAACAACTTCCATACCCTTCTTAATTTTTCTCACAAATTCCTTTTTTGGTGATGATGTGGAGCTCGCCCGGGTCGGCTCTCCAATGACTTAGATTCCGGATGTTTTAAGAGACAAGCGATTGCCGGCAAATCTCACTATCACAAAATTTAATTTTGGTACTTCCTAGTCTTGAAGCGCGATGCGCTATCGGCAAATAACGTTGAAATTAGTTGCCCGGAAAGCTCGGGCTGTAATTTTTCGGCAACTCCATATCCTATTATATCAGCCGCATCCTCCGTCAGTTTATCGAAAACTGTGGTGCTTAATTCATCCAGGTCTGCGCCGTGGTTATCACTTCCAGCCAGGTTTGTAGCGACTGCCCGGGGGGATAAACGCCCTTGAGGCGACTGTCGTATACACCCCTTAACCAGCACCTTCCAGCCATTGAAAAAAGTCGGTCGCCTTCGCTTTGCTGACAATGATAGGCTCCGGTGTATCGACATTCAACTTAACCACAAACCGCCGCGAGAGATAACGTTCCGCACTGCCGACTGCCGCCCGGTTGATCAGAAATTGCCGGTTGGCGCGGTAGAAATAAGCAGGGTCTAACATGCGTTCCACCTCATCCAGGCTCGATGCGAAAAAGTAGCGCTGCCGGGTAAAAGTGGTGATTTTGACGATCGTTTGATCCAGGTAAATGAATGCAATGTCTTTTACTTGCAGCGGAATGACCTTGTCACCTTGCTCAACCAGCAGGGTAGTTTTATAGGTGTATTTCAATTGGCTGCCCGCCGACTGAATCGACCGGGAGGCTTTATCTGGCTCGAAAACGGACTTCATTTCATTGAATTTCTGCAAGGCGGCCGAGACCTTTTTTACATTGACCGGTTTCAAAATGTAGCTGATCGCATTGGTTTCGAAGGCGTTCATCGTGTACTGATCAAATGCAGTGCAAAATACGATCGGGCTCCTGACGTGTACGCGGTCAAAAATTTCAAAGCAAAGACTGTCAGACAGTTGAATGTCAGAGAAAATCAGGTCAGGGTGCGGATGTTCCGACAGGTAGTTAACCGAATCCTCGACGGAATCGGTCTTCGCAACGATTTCGATGCCGGCATCAAGCGAAAGCAGGATCCTTTCCAGTTCGCGGGCAGCTTTCGCTTCGTCTTCAATGATCATTACATTCATGATACAATCGGCATTTTGACGGTGAAGAATGCATCGGTTTTTTCAATGTAGATCGACTGACCAAACAGTAACTGGTAGCGTTGCTGGACGTTTTCCAAACCAATCCCGGTAGAGGGCTGTGTAAATTTTTTAGGGTGGAAATTATTTGAAACAGTCAGAAAACCCAGCTCACTGTCTGTAATCAAAACCTGCAAAGGTTTAGAAACGGAAGCCACATTATGCTTGATCGCGTTTTCAATCAGGATTTGCAAGGTCATTGGCGGGATCAGTTTACCCATTTGACTTTGCTGAATATTAATCTGTACATCGATGGCTCCCTCCATCCGTGTTTTGATAATGTAGAGGTATGAGTCGATAAAATCCAGTTCTTCCCGCAAAGTTAAAGTGTCCATTTTGTTGTGTTTCAAAAGGTAGCGGTACACATTGGCCAATTCCTCGACGTATTCCTTCACATATTCTTCCTGCGAGATAGAGCTAAGCGTATTGAGAGTATTGAATAGAAAATGGGGGCTCAATTGCTCTTTCAGAGAGGAAAGGCTGGCTTCCAGTTTCACCTGTTTGAGCTGCTCGATTTCCAGCAAATGCTGCTGCTTCAACTTTTGAATGTGTAGGTGATAAATAATAAAATAATAAAAGCTGCTGATCAAAAGACCGCGGAATGCGGTGCTGAAATACTTCCTCAGGCCCGAGGCGCCAGGAAATTGAAGCGGTTCGTAGGGCAGTAACGACAAGAGATATTCAAACAGGAAGATAAGCAGGGCCGTGCAAAGTATACTGAGCAAAGTGAAAAGTGCATGATTATGACCAAACTCTTCACGCCGCGCGAGCAATATACTATGCAGGTTCCAGCAGGTAAGGCCGAAGAAAAAACTGAATGTACAGGTCATTGCTGCAACCTCCCACACCATATCGTCCTCCCTCATCATCCGGAAAGAGACCACGATCAGTGACAAGGCTGCGGATATTTGTACGCCGAGTTTGAAATCTACATTTTTCACCCCATAAATATAACGTTGCTGCAACTACCTGTACGCAATTGACCGCGCGGCCCGCACATTCCGGCCTGGGAATCGGACATTTTTTGTCGCGAACGGACGAGCATATCTATCTACAAGCAAAAAACTGTCTTTACTGCACTGCTGGCCATGATTTTATTTCCCGGCGCATTGCGTCAGTTTCCGGGCCTTTTTTGTCCCGCTCTCACAAAAACCGCTTTTTACGTCTCTTGCCCCGCCATTGTTTTGCAGCATCAAATCTGATACAAAACAATGAAGCAACTTACTTTCTTTCTGCTGGTGATGCTTTGCGTTTGTGCGAAAAGTGTCCCGGCAGCGGCCCAATACAGTTTCAGTTTGCAGCAGAGCATTGACTATACCTTGCGGCACCACCCCTCGCTGCAAGTCTATGACAACAGTGTTTCCATCGCGAAGGCCCAGGCCACCCAGTCGCTGAGTACTTACCTGCCGCAGATATCGGGTTCGGCCACAATGCTCGACAACCTGAAACTGCAAACCACCGTATTGCCGGCTGGGATCCTTGGCCCAGAGCCCGTACCAGTCCAGTTTGGCACCAAATACAGCACTATAGCGGCTGTTGACGTTAGCCAGACTATTTTCGACGCCTCCAAGATCGTGGGCATCAAGGCCAGCAAGCCGTATGCCGAGCTGACCTTATTGCAACAAGAGCAGAACAAGGAAACATTGATCTACAATACCGCCTTCGCCTATTTTCAGGTGCTGATTTACGGCGAGCAACTGCGTATCCTGGAAGCCAACAGGGCCAAGTACGCCCAAATGGTGGAGTTGCTGCAATACCAATATCAAAAAGGTACGGTGCTCGAAAAAGACGTTGACCGGGTGCGCGTCAGCCTGAACAGTACCCAGTACCAGATACAGGACGCGGTTACCCGGCAGCGGAACGCCCTGAGCGCGCTCAAAAACGCCATGGCAATGCCTCTGGAAGAACAGATTAGTATTGCCGATACGATCAACTACGAATCGTTTGCCACAGCCTTAACCGCTGATAGCCTTTCGCTGGCGGAGATGGTCGAAGTAAAGCTCAGCCAACAGGCGATCGGGTTACAGCGGCTCAACCTGAAAACTAAGCAGGCTACCTACCTGCCTACCCTGAATGCGGTAGGCAAGTTCGGCACCCAGGCGTTGACCAATGAATTCTCCAATGCGTTGTCTGGCTTCCGGGGTTTCAGTTATATCGGCTTGTCTTTGAATGTGCCCATTTTCAGCGGGTTACGTCGGAAAGGCCAGGTGAGTGAGGAAAAATGGAAGCTCAAAAACGAAGAGCTCAATTTTAACATCAACAAGCAGAACTTGAAACTTCGGTTCGATAGTGCGAAAACGGCTGTCGTCACTGCTTACAGTACCTACCAGAGCAGCAGGGATAACATGCTGCTGGCCCAAAAGCTGCTCGGCGTCACCGACTACCAGTACCAGCGCGGTGTGGCCAGTCTGACGGATTATCTCAATGACGATACCGCCTACAAAACTGCCCAGGGCAACTACATTAATAGTCTGTACAATCTGATGATCAGTCAGTTGAACTACCAGAAATCACTAGGTTCCCTGCCCAGATATATCGACAACATCAAGTAAAACACGAAAATGGAAACACCCAACAAAGTAAAAAAATGGTGGCTGCCTGTCGCGGTGGTCATCCTGATCGTCCTGAGCATTATCATCGTGCTGGCAGGCAATAAGAACAAAATTGACGAGGCCGAAAAGCCGGTGGACAGGACCAAACTACCTGTCTCAGTTTCGATAGCGACAGCACATATCGCGGCTATGGACATCAATACGCAGTACCCGGCGCTTATACAACCCCTGGACGAAGCCTTGCTCTATGCCCAAACCAGCGGTATGATCGCCCAGCTTGACATTGCCCTTGGAAAACAGGTGCGCAAGGGGCAGGTAGTAGGTAGGCTCGACACACGCATACTGGAAATAAACCTCAAAAATGCGCAGATCAGTCAGCGGGCGGCGGCGATTAACCGCGACAAGTTGGCCGACGATTACAACCGCGCGATCGACCTCTACCAAAACAAAGCAGGATTGGAAATCAGCATGCTGACAGCTAAAAACAACTACGAGAATGCCGCCAACAGTTACGACAATACCGAAGTACAGATTGGCCTGATCAAACAACAGATCGCCAATGCGAACATCGTCGCGCCCCTAAGCGGGACGGTTTCCATGCACAAGGTGAAGCAGGGCGAATTTGTTAATCCAGGTACGCCGATAGCGGCTATTGCAGACATTTCCAAACTGAAAACGACCGTGTTTGTCGACCAGCAAATGAGCTATGAGCTGAAAATCGGCGAAACGGCCACCATATCGGCCCCGCTTTTCGGCGATCAGCAGTTTACCGGAAAAATTATCTTCATCAGCCCGGTCGCCGACGCCAACCACAATTACCAGGTTGATTTGCTTGTATCGCAAACCGGGAAAATTTTACTCCGCGGCGGGACGGATGTACAGGTTTCGTTCAATACCATTTCACAAAAAGAAGCATTGCAGATCCCACGTGCCGCGATCATGACCGACACCAGGGAACCTTATGTATTTGTAGCTGAAAATGGGAAGGCCATCACCAAAAATATCAAAACCGGGCTTTTGCAGCAGAACATGGCCCAGGTGCTGGCTGGTTTGCAGCCTGGCGAGCAGGTGATTACCAGCGGGCAGATCAATTTGAAAAACGGCAGCATTGTTCACATTCTAAATAAGTAGCCATGAGTTTAACAGAGATAGCTATTAAGAGACCGCTGCTGATCGTTACCGTATTTACAGCATTGATACTTTTTGGAATAATCGGGTATAGTGGCCTCAATTACAATTTGCTGCCCAGCTTTTCGACCGGAAATATTACCATCAGAACTGTGCTGGCCGGTGCCTCGCCCATTGAGGTGCAAAACAAGATTACCAAGCCGATCGAGGAAGTAATCAGTACGGTGGAAGGGCTCGATATCGTCACATCCAGCTCGCTGCAAAATGTGTCGCTGATCCAGGTTGCGCTCAAATCGGATGCGTCCGACATTCAGGCCCAGCAGGATATTGAGCGAAAGATCAACCAGATCAAATCCACTTTGCCTGCCGATATCGACGAGCCGGTGGTGAACCGGATCAACACCGACAATATCCCGATCCTGAACCTTTCGGCCACGGCGAGTATTCCGCAGAAGGATTTGTATCAGCTCATCGACCAGGATATTAAGCCCAAGCTGAGCAGTGTGCAAGGCGTCGGACAAATTAACATTACCGGCGGGCAGGCACGGGAAATACGGATTGAGCTCGATAATGCCCGGCTTCAAATGTATGGGCTGTCGTCCAAGCATGTTTTTCAGGCAGTTTCGGCCAATACGACTTCCATTCCCGGTGGCAATATCAATAACCGTAATGAGCAGATGTCCATCACGATCAATGCTGATTTTTCGCAAACCCAGTTGCTGCCAAACTTGGTCATCCGCGACAATGGAGCCGGGAGCCGGGTGCTGCTTAAAGACGTGGCGACGATCAGCGACAGTCAGGAGAAGGTAGAAACGATTAACCGGATTAACGGCAACCCGGGGATTGGTATCCAGATTTTAAAAACCGATGATGCCAATGCGGTGGAAGTGAACAAGGGGATCAAACAAGTGCTCACCGAGCTGAAACAAACTTACCAGGCGCAGCATTTCGACTACCAGATCGCCTCCGACCAGTCGGTATACACACTGAGCTCAGCTGACGCGGTAATGCACGACCTTTTGCTGGCGATCCTGATTGTAGGTGTGATCATGCTGCTTTTTCTTCATAGCCTTCGCAGCTCGATCTTTGTGCTGATCGCGATCCCGTCGGCGATGATCCCGACGTTTATAGTCATGAGTGCGATGGGATTTTCGCTTAACCTAATGACATTGCTGGCTTTATCGCTGGTAGTGGGAATACTGGTCGACGACAGCATTGTGGTGCTTGAAAACATTTTCAGGCATATGGAAATGGGCAAAGACAAGCGCACGGCAGCATTGGACGGTCGGAATGAAATCGGTTTCACAGCGGTAGCGATTACGCTGGTGGACGTGGTGGTGTTTTTGCCGATGGCTTTTACCGGAGGACTGATTGGAAACATCCTCCGGGAATTCTCGATTGTGGTCGTGGTTTCGACGTTGATGAGTTTGCTGGTAGCATTCACGCTTACACCGTTAATGGCCTCGCGTTTCGCCCGCCTCGAACACCTGAGCACCGGCACGCTCTGGGGACGCATTATTTTAGGTTTTGAAAATTTTCTCAATAAAATAAAGGAGGGCTATGCCCAGGTGCTGCATGGGGTGCTGCATCACAAACGCTACCTCCTGGTGTTGGTGCTAATGCTGCTAATCGCATCGGTCGCGTTGATCCCTACCGGCTTCATCGGAGCCTCTTTTACAGGCACCAGCGACCGGGGTGAACTGGCCATCCAGCTCGAAACGGCCAGTGACCTGCCCATCCAGCAGACCAACCTGTTGGTGGAGGAAGCTGAAAAGCTTGTGCTCAAACATCCCGAGGTACAAACCGCCTATACGCTGGTAGGGACCCAAACCGGGGCGAAGGGCAATACCGAAAACACTGCGGAAATCTCCGTCGCGCTGGTGGACAAAACGGACCGCGACTTTACAGCAGACCAGTTTGGCCTGACAGTTCGCAGTGAAATTGAAAAAATCCCGGGCTTGCAGGTGACCGTGATCCCGACAAGCATCACTGGCTCGGTGAATTCGCCAATTCAGATTGTCGTGAAAGGTACCAATCAGGATAGCGTGAGCAAAGCCGCTGCGCAGGTCAGGGAAGTTGTAGGCAGCACGCCCGGCAGCGACTATGTCAGATTCAGTACGAAGGGACCGGTAAAACAGGTGCAGGTCACCCCGTGCCGCGACCGGATTGCAGCGCTCGGACTGACGCTGCCCGACGTGGCGCAGAGCATCCAGCTGGCTTTCAACGGAAATGATAAGCTCGATTTTACGCAGGGCGACGATGTTTACCGGATAAAGTTAGGTATCCGGGAAGGTGACAAGCAGAATATAGACGCAGTGAAGAATTTGTCTTTGAGCAACAATAAAGGCCAGTTTGTCAGGCTCTGGCAGGTCGCAGATGTGCAGGAAGTAACAGGGCAATCGATCCTGCAACGTACCAACCGCCAGAACTCGATCACTGTGACTTCGACGGCGGTGGGCCGCCCCTCCGGTACCATTGTGGAAGAGATCAAGGCTTCGCTGCAAAAAGTACATTTACCACCAGGGATCGAGCTGAATTATCAAGGCGATGCCAAAAACCAGGGTGATGCATTCGGTAGCCTGGGATTTGCGCTGATGATTGCTTTAGTGCTGGTGTATATGGTGATGGTGGGCTTATACGAAAGCCTAGTGTACCCTTTTGTGGTCATCTTTTCCGTGCCCGTGGCGCTGATCGGCGCACTGCTGGCGATCGCTCTGACAATGAACCAGCTCACAATTTTTACTATCATCGGGATGATCATGCTGCTGGGGCTGGTGACCAAGAATGGTATTCTGATCGTGGATTTTGCCAATCATCTCAAAGCGCAGGGGTACAGTGTGATCGACGCGCTCGTGGAAGCAGGCAAGGAACGTCTGCGCCCGATCATTATGACCACCTTCGCGATGATCCTGGGCATGCTGCCGCTGGCCTTATCTCAAAGCGCAGGTTCGGAATTCAAGAATGGTATGGCCTGGGTACTCATCGGCGGCCTGACCAGCTCGTTTGTGTTCACGCTCCTTCTGGTACCCTCGGTGTACATGGTGGTGGAAGGGCTGCTGGAAAAGTTTGACAGAACGCGGCATGCAAACACCACGGATCCTGCCGTGCAACTTCAAAACCAACATTGATCGATGAGATATTCCGCATTCATCCTCGTGGCTCTGCTTTCATCTAAGGCCAAATCCCAGGACCTCAAACTGGCCGGTGTCGAATATTTCAATTATTCGAAGGTCCGCATTAAAGAAGGGCAAAACAATTTGATGTCCTCTTTCCAGGAGTTTGGTACCTATGCCAATTATCCCACCGCGCTTAAAAACGGCAAGACGATCCTGGTTAACGGACTGGTTTACGCCAATGTACAATCTACGCTAGATCAGAAGGTCACCGGCAGCAGTGCAGGGCATGACTTTCACAAGATCGCTTACAACTTCATGATTATCCACCGCTGGGCCGACGCATGGAGCTTCGTCGGCCGGTTGTCGCCTACACTGGCCAGCGACTTTGAAAGCAATCTTTCCGGGCAGGACTTTATGTTGCAGGGCTCGGTGAGTGTGACCAGGAAGCTGGGCGAATATGCCCGGATCGGTGGCGGGATCCTATACACGACCCGCCTGGGTAAACCCATGCTACTGCCCGGTTTCCACTACCGCTATCACCGGGGAAAACAATTACTAAATGCGTACATCCCGGCGCTGGTCAACTATTCTTACCAACTCGACCAGCAACAGCGGCTTCATGCCGGGCTTCGTATGGCGATCGACGGGGCTAATTTTAATGTATGCTCCAAACAACTGAACACGGGGCCAGCCGTGGACCGGCTCCTATATTTCCGCGCCAATGCGGGACCGGCAGTTAGCTACAAGATAACCCGGCTGCTGCAAATCGAAGCGACCGGCGGACTGAGCACATTCCGAAAGTACCAGTTCGAGGACACGGCCGGCCAAAACTATAAGTACAATTCAGAGATGGGGGCATTTTTCAATATCGGCATCGCCGTCGTCCCCGCGAAAAAGAAAGAAAATCCCACTATTCAAGATTAATCACTTTTTAAACAATTAGTAGAATGAAAAAGAAAATCGTAGCCACCTGCCTTTTGGCCTTTTCATCTATGCTTACTTATGCCCAGAAAGCTACGGACAACCTGGCCGGAAAATGGAAAACACCCGAGGGCAAAGTAGTCATTGTGAGCGGCACTCCCGATCAGGGGTTTACAGGCGTCGGTCAGAACAACGACGTCACCGTTTTGAAAGACATTAAGTTCTCCGGAAGCAAATGGATAGGGTGGATTATCAGGCCTACCGACGGTACCAAAGTAAAATGCGAGGTTGTTATCGAAGGCGACGAATTGAAGATCACGGCTAAAAAGGGCATGTTTTCCAAAGAGCTAATTTGGAAAAAGTCCTAATGGCGTTGAGAGCTTTGCAGTCGTCAGGAAAATAGGAAAGATCAGAAAAGCGATGATTTAGAAATATAAAACTCTGGCAAGGCCTAACACCCTTGCCAGCGTTTCTTTTGATTGATTATTTGACACGGCTTGGATCCCAGACTGCCCGCTCCCACCCAAACAGTCATTTCTCGTGGCTTCCAGGCATTAGGCTATTTGCTATTTTAGCGGCTCTCTTGCAGGTTTTCGAGCCCCGCGCCACCAAAGCAGAAAACCTGTAAAAGATAGCAAACCCGGTGTCAGGCCGATGATCACATATAAAACCTTAACGGGAATGCCGCCGAAGTTTCCAACATGCAAAGGGAAAAATGTCGCTTCGATGCGTTCGCCCAAAGGCTTATCGGCAAAACGGGCGATGGCAAGCGTTTCTCCGGTTTGCTGATCAATCCGCACCGAATTACTGCTGCCCCACAGTTTCCATTGCTCTTTGGTATACCCTCTTACTTCGAACTTGCGCGCGGGCTGCGTAGGCAGGTATACGTAGGTGGGTTCAAGATCAGGCATGGCAGCCCGCGCCTGCTTATACATTTGGTCGGGCGAGGTAGCCATCAGTGTATTGGCTGGGGTCGTAACCACCTCGTTGTGCCAGGTTTTTGCTTTGAAGGCAAACAGGTTCATCCAGAATCCGGTGAAGAAAATCACCGCATTCAATACCAGCGCCCAAACGCCTACGATGCGGTGCAAATCGGAGCTGATCGTTCGCCAGTTTTTCCTGTTGATTCTCACGCGGAAGCTCAGCACTTTCCAAAGCATTTTCCGGTAAACCACCGCGCCTGTCAGCAGCGACAGCAGCATCGTAATGCCGAAAACCGCCGTGAGCGCCGCCCCCGGAATGCCCAGCTGAAAGCTGAAATGGAACTGAAAAAGCCATTCGATGAAGCTGGGAGTAAACTGGCTCGATGGTCCCTCCCGCAAAACGGTCCCCGAGTGCGGGTCAAAGGAAATCAATGCGAGATCGTAGGTGAACAGGCGCGCGTCGTTGAAGTAAATCCTGAAATTATATGCCTCGCCCGGCCCCGCGTCGGGGTTAACCCACGCGATACCGTCCAAATTTGGGTATTTCGCGGTAATGTGCTCGTAACATCGCTGCAAGACCTGTTCCGGCACAGGCGCTGCCGCATCCCCCACGTGAAGCAAATCCCTGTTAAAAAGCTGGTCAAGCTCCGTTCGGAAAACCAGAACGGAGCCACTTAACCCAAGTAAGATCAAAAACACACCCGTGAAAAACCCCAGCCAGCTATGCAGCTTGAACAAGGTTCGGGTGAAAGTCGCTTTCTTCATGTACCAGATTGCTATACAGTAACTACCAGAGCTGATAGCTCACCCCTACCCTTACATTGAACGGATCGCCCAGCCCCGCGAGCGTCACACCCGAGCGGCTTCCTGTAAAGTAATGCTTGTTAGCCAGGTTGTAGGCATTCAGCTGTACCTGAAAGCGGTTGCGTTGGTAGGCTAGCGCCGCATCCAGCACGGTGTAGGAAGGAAATACAAAGTTCTGATTGCTCAATAACCCTACCTGGTCACTCACGTAGCGGACGCCCGCTGCCACACTGAAACCTTTGAGCACACTGGAAGGAAGCGCATATTTACCCCAGAAATTGATCTGATGTTTCGGCGCATTGGCAAACCGGTCGCCTTTTTTACCATAGGTGGTCGTGCTCACCAGTTCGTGCTCGTTGAATGCATAGCCCGCAACCAAGCTCAGCGCATTCAGGTTTCCTGTTACGGAAAACTCACCGCCGCGGCTGCGTGTCCCGTCGATGGCCGCCTGCCGGTGCGAATTTTCCTCGGTAGGCGCGGCGGTCAGGATATTTTTGTAGTTGATCTGGTAAAGCGATAATGTCGCCGACAACCGGCCAGCGAAAACATCAGCCTTGGAACCTACCTCGTATTGCTTCGCCTGCCGGGTGGGGAACGGGCCGCCCGCCAACGCATTGTTCGAGGTCTGCGGGTTGAAAGATTTCAGGTATGTGGCATAGACCGAAACGTTTTTGGCAGGCAGATACACCAGCCCGATCCTGGGTATCCAGCCTGACGCTTGCAGCTCGTCGCCCTGCTTATTGTCCCTATCCGACAGTGGCGTTTCTTTCGCATTATAGTTGTCGTAACGAAGCGAAAGCAGCACTTTAAGTTTGCTGCCGATACTGAGCTGGTCCTGAATGTAGCCGCCTATCAGGTTGGTAACGCGTTTGTTATCGTCGGATTCGTCTGCCGGAACAGATGCGTCGGGTACACTACCGGTGTAATCCGGATGCAGGATCGAAATGCGGGTGGAAGGTTTGTATTGATAGTCATTCTGCGTCCAGCCATAGCGGTTATAATCCGTGCCAAAGATGAGCTGGTGGCCGATCGGGCCTGTTTTGGCGGTATATGTCGCGAATGCGGTTGTTTGCAAGCTGAACCGGTCGGTAAGCCAGTCCTGGTAGCCGCGACTGATCGAATCGTTCCTGATCCGTCCCACTGGAATGTGGTCGGTGAAATCGAGCTTGTTGCGTACCGCCCGCTCTACAACGGTCAGTTTAAGATTGTCATTGAACTGGTGATCGAAGGTCAATGTAGCCGATGCATTGTGCGTCTTGCCGTAGTCGGTCGGGCTTTGGATGGTCAGGTTATCGGCATAATGGTTGAAATCAAAAGTGCCGTCAGGTCTTGTGTAGATGAAACTTCCGTTGTCGTATTGATGTACCGCTTTGGAATAGGCATAATTCAGTTCCAGGTTCAAAGAAGTGCGTTTGCTGAAAAGGTAAGTAAGCGAGGGCGCGATAAACAGGTTTTTCTTTTCCTGCTGGTCCCTGAAACTTTCCGACCGGTCGTAACCGACGATGGCCCGGTACAAAAGCTTTTTCTGCCGGACGACCGGACCGGTGAAGTCCGCCGATGCGCGCGCGAAGCCCCAGCTTCCTACGGAAAGATCTACGCTCGCATACTTTTCGGTCAATGGTTTTTTGGTTACAAAATTAATAACCCCTCCCGGTGAACCCTCGCTGAACAATGCGCCCGACGGGCCACGAAGCAGCTCTACCGATTCGATATTGTAAAGCAAAGGCTGCTGGCTCCACAAAAACAGGTTCCCGCGTATCCCGTTGTAGAGCAAAAAACTGGCATCATTGGGCGAGTAGGCCGAAAATCCGCGGATCTGGAAGTTCCCGTTGCCATTATTGACTTTCATGCCAGTAAAAGAACCGGCGATCTCGTTCAGCGTAAAAGCCTGGCGGTCGCGCAGCACCTGCGAGGGCATCACCTGTACCGATTGCGGCGTAGACAGCAGCGGCGTGTTGGTCCGAGTAGATGCATTGGAGGAAAGTACCTGATATCGGTTCTTGGACGTGCTCACGGTGACCTCATCCAACTCCCGACTGCTAAGTGTGTCCCGCTCCGATTGCGCAAAGGCATACAGGCCGGAATGGATCAAAAAGAAAAACAATAATAGATATTTAGTATTCATGGAATGAACCTGTTGATAAGCATGCTCGATACGAAGAGCACACTTTTATAATGCATTAATGTAAAATAGGGGTTATGACCTGAATACCTTTTAAGGTTCATCCAGAGCCAAAATATGTTTAAAAACACGAGATCTGTTTTACACGCAGGGAGGCGGTACCAGGATCGACAGCGGGGCCTGGTAGGTGGCCAGGTGATAGGAAAAAGCAAGCTGGTCCCGCGTAACAATGCGGGCCAGGGAAAAATCGAAAGATGCTATGGGTGAAGCGAATAGTTGCAGCATAGGAATGCTTTCAACACGGTCGCTAGTCTGCTGATCCTGCTTTTGCTGCTGCTCTTTGAGTTTTTTGGCCAGATAGCATTTACCGTCGCAATGCAGCTGCGGCTTATCGCGGTTCTGGCAAAGCACGCGGGTAATGTATTCCTTGTTAACCTTGTAGTAAGCGATCGTACCCCACTGACTAAACGTCGGCAGGATCGTGGTGAAAAGCCATATGTAAAGTATAGCGGTACGCATCGGATTTGCGCGCAAAGATAGCAAATCCTGCGATAAACCTTAATTTGCAGGCTGAACGAACCAAATATGAAAATTCAAAAAGTATTAACCCTGGCTGCCGCACTCCTTTTTTGCTCACTGGCATACGCGCACGAATTCTGGCTTGAACCTGTAAAATTCTGGCTTAAAAAGGATGAGAAAGCACGCATTGATCTCATGGTAGGCGAAGACTACACCGGCGAGCATTCAAATGGTCACAAATACAAAATCCTGAAACTGGACCATTACGGAAAGGGCGGCAAGCAGGATATCCGCAGCAAAGTTGACGGCGACAGCCTGAGTCGTATCGACATCGCGTTCGCCACGGAAGGCAGCCATCTGATCGCCTTCAATAACACGAGCAAATTCATCGAACTTGAAGCCTCGCAATTTAATGAGTACCTCAGGACCGAGGGCCTCGATCACATCAGAAAACTTCGCCAGCAAAACAACGATACATCCAAAGCCGGTCGGGAGCTCTACCAGCGATGTGTTAAAACCCTTGTGCAGGTTGGCAAAGAAACCGACGCCACCTACGCGCTTACTACGGGCATGAAACTGGAAATTATTCCTGATAAAAACCCGTATGCGCAAACTGCAAATGGACAGATCACATTCAAAGTTCTTTTTGACAATAAACCGCTTAAAAACGCTTTGGTGTTGGCCTGGCATTCGGTAAACGGCAAAACAACCCATGAAACAGCCAGGAGCGGTAAAGATGGAAAAGTTACTTTTTCGATCGATCAGACCGGCAAATGGATGATCAGCACGGTACAGATGGTAGCCAATAGCGACACGAAGCAAGCAGACTGGCAGAGCTTTTGGGGAAGCTATACCTTTGGTTTTTATTGAAATTCCCTGGTTCGGAAGAAATGCTGGGTTCGTAGAAAAAGCTTTGTTGCAAAGGCATTGGTCGTCCGGTGCATCTGCAAATCCTTGGTTCAGGCCCCGGTCGAGAGTGCCGTTTCGCGGAACTGCCCACAGCCGTGTCGAACACCGAGCCTGTAATCATTTGCGCGTGCAGGTGAATGCCTGCCAAGAGCAGCAAAAGGATAAAAGTCCTGATCATATTGTTTAGGTTAGTTTTTGGGGCGGTTTCAAACCGTTTTAAGGTAAAGGCTTTCCAGCTCGTTGGCCGAAATCTTGTCTGCGTCGATCACCGCTTGGAGCACGCCTTCTTTCATAATGCCAATGCGCGTCGCTACTTCTTTTGCGCGGAAAATGTCGTGGGTCGCCATCAATATGGCCGTGCCGCCTGAGGCGAGGGTCTGGATGATCTGCGAGAATTCGTTGGACGCCTTCGGGTCCAGGCCGCTGGTAGGCTCGTCGAGTAGCAATACTTTGGCCTTTTTGGCCACGGCAATGGCGATGCCTACTTTCTGGCGCATCCCTTTGGAATAACCGCCCAGCCGCTGATCGAACGCCTGGGCTTGCAGGCCGGCAGTCGAAAGGAATTTACGCAGCTCGCCCGCTCCATAATCGAAACCTGCCAGCGACGAGAAATATTCCAGGTTTTCCAATCCCGTCAGATTCGGGTAGAGCATCACGGTTTCGGGAATATAGGCCAGGTATTGCTTGATTTCCTGCGGATGCTCTGCCACCGAAATTCCCGCGATCGATGCCGAACCTTCGGTGGGCTCAATAAAGCCCAGGAACAGATTAATGGTGGTCGTTTTACCTGCGCCGTTCTGCCCGAGCAAAGCGAATATCTCCCCCGTCCTAATGCTCAGGTTAAGGTTGCTGAGTGCAGTGTGGCTGCCGTACCGTTTCGTCAATCCTTTCGCTTCAAGCATTTTGAATGTCATTAATTTGTATAAAATTGATTTTGAATAAAAACAGGGCACACAAGGCGAGCAAAATACCCCAAATGCCTATTGTCACCACGCTTCCCGCAAGCGGACCGGCCTCGTAGGCGACCGGTTTGTAGTCCGGGTAACCCGCCCAGTCGATACTCGGCGTAGGCACGTTTTCGAAAATAAATGGATAGAAATACTCCCGTACCTGCCGGTGATGCGCTTTCACGGATTCCAGGTAGCGGACCTGACTGGACAGATCGGTATTGGCGATCCTGTTCAACGCCTGCTGGGCCGTGATCACCGGATTGAAAGCGCCGATCATTTCGGAGAGCGACTGTCTACGCCCCAGCTTTCCGAATAGCATTTCCGCCGATTGGGCCGATTCCAGATCGCCCGAAAACTGCATGGCATAATACCATCCCGGTGAATATTTATTGTCCGGGATCGGATATTTCCGGTATTGAGGGTAAACGGCATAAAACTTCTCCATCGTCGGACCTTTAGGCAGGTCCCATTTCTCATGATACCCTTCCCGCTGACGTACGGCTGTCTCAGCCGCCTCGGGAATCGGCACAGCATTGTTGACGGCGATGTTGGCAATGCCCGGAAAAAGGATTGCCAGAAAAATCCAGATGCAAACCAGCGTCGTCGCATTAAAAGCAGAATTGCGCCCCAATGCCACCACCAGCGTAGCGACCATTAGCCAGAACATCACATAAGCAAGCAGCACCAGCAGCAGCTGAAATGTAGGCGCAGTCAGCGGCAGCTGCAATGCGATCACAGAAAGGAAGAAAATGACGAGCGTTATGAGCAATATGGCGAGGTAACGGATCGCAAGTTTACCTGCGATTGTCTGCCCGATGCTGCCGGTGGTGGTACGCACGATTTTCCAGACCCCGTTTTCCTGCTCTTCGGATAATGCATTATACATCAATGCAATGATCAGCAGCGGGAACAAAAAGATGAAGACAAACGAGGCATCCAGGTTCCCCACGAGCAATGTCAGCGGGTTGGTCAGCTCCGTATCGTACAACTGCCCTTCGATCGCAAGCATTTTCACTTTCAAGGTGTACGGGTTCACATCGCGCTGCCCGATGGCGAACCTGGCCCAGGGTGTAGGCGGGTTAACGGTGTAAAAAAACGGATAATAGGCCGTAGAGCCCACCGTGGCCTTCTCCCCATGCTCGACGATTCCCTTCAAATGCGCCTGCTGGACCGCGGGCACCTCGTCGATCGTCGCCTGCTGCTGGCCGATCAGACGATTGCCATAGAAGAAACCATAGGCGGCAAAAAGCAGCAATGCAACCGCGCCCACCAGCACCGTTCTGCCCAAAACAAAGTTTTTGGCTTCCAGCATGAATACTTTGCGGCTGGCCGTCATAATTGATATTTACGTTTAGAGGAAACAAAATGGAGTACTGCGAACCCGGCCACCACCCAGAGCACTAGCGCAATGACGCTGGCGGCACTGGCGGCGAGGTTCCGGCCCACCGACACCGGCCGGAAAACGAAGTCGGGCATATCCTGGAAATTCTTCGCATTCACCCGCTGGGTAGCATTGTTGGCGAACGACACCTGCGTCAGGTGGATTTCGTTGAGCCTTTTCGTTTTTTCAAAGCGGTACAGCTCGGTTTGCTTCTGAAACGCGGTAAAGGAATCGAAATCCGTACCGGCCAGGTTCATCGAAATGTTGCGGATCGCCAGGAACGGATCGGCAAACCCGAAAATCGCCGAAACCGCATTCTGAGATTGGTAGGTGCCGATCAGTTGATCGAAATGTTTGTTAAAAATGGCCGCAGTGATATTTTCGCCCTCCTGCATCACGAGCGCCCCGTAGTTGATCGGAAGCAACTGAATCGAATCGACGTCGTATTTTTTGAGGGTACGTGCTTTGAGATTGGCGAAATGCGGGTCGTTGGGGTCGTGGCTGTCGCCTTCCTTGCTTACCTCGGCTTCGATAGCCCGCTCGAATGCAATTTTGCCCGGCGCTTCGAAAAGACTGCTGCCCAATGTCTGGGCGCTTTTAGGCAGTACCACAAAAAACAGCATCCACACCAAGACCAGCAACATAAGGGCATTTTTGTCGGACGAGCTCATGGCAGACATCACGACGACCATCAGGGTGATGATCAGGAAATATAATGCATATAAAACAACGATAAGCACTATACGCAACACCAGGTCGGTTACTGCTGCGCCGGGCGTCGAAGCGACTCCGGCTATCAGGCCCAGAACCAGCAGCGGCAGAAACAATGCCCACGTCACTGCCGTCAGCCCGACGGTTTTACCGGCCAGTACATCAGGGTAAGACGCGCGCTGGCAAAGTAAAATCTTCAAGACGCCATTGTGTTTCAGTCCGGCGACGGTCTGAAAACCGATGAAGATGATAAACAACGGCACCAGCAATTGCAGCACCATGGCCATACTCAGCTCGCCGAAGCGCAGCATTCCGTTAGAAAACCCGGCTTCGCTCATGTTCACGGTATTTTGCCGGTGCGCTTCGAGAAATACCGAATTGCCTACATAGCTATCCAGGCCGAAATCGAAGAAACTGAGCGGGGATTTTTCTCGGAACACCAGGTAGCCGTAATGCGCCACGCGGTGCGGGTGCCGGTTGGGCTGGCTCATCCACTGTTCATGCACTTCGGAGCTGGCAGCAGCCTGTTGCGCATTGAATTTGCCGACATACTGCCAACCCGTGAACACCGCCAGCAGCGAAACGGCCAGCAACACGAGGAAAAGCACAAGGGTGGTTTTATTCCTGAAAACAGAACTCCACTCCTGCCGGGCAATGGTCCTGATAAATTTGAAATGCATGTTGAATGGTGTAAAAGACTAGATTCGAGTCCGGGTAAGAATGCCTTGACAATGCAACGATGTTGCAAATAAATTAAATATGCATCATTGTTGCAAATATAAATACTTAATCTTTTGCTACGGTCTGAGAAATTTAAGTTTTCTATTAATGCCACACTGTTGCATTAATAGAATTCGTATATATTTGCAACATTGTTGCATTTAAGATCCCCTTTTTACCATGAGCAAAAAGAAATTACCCGTCACCGTCCTGAGCGGGTTCCTGGGCGCGGGCAAGACCACCTTGCTGAACCACATTTTACATAACAAACAGGGCCTGAAAGTCGCTGTGATCGTCAACGACATGAGCGAAGTAAACATTGATGCCCAGCTTGTTAAGAATGAGAATACGCTGAGCCGGACCGAGGAAAGGCTGATCGAAATGTCAAACGGATGCATTTGCTGCACTTTACGGGAAGACCTGATGGTGGAAGTAGAAAAGCTAGCGAAAGAAAACCGCTTCGATTACCTGCTGATCGAAAGTACGGGCATTTCCGAGCCGGTGCCGGTGGCGCAGACATTCAGCTTCGTGGACGACCAGAACGGGATTGACCTGTCGCAATGGGCGCAGATCGATTGCATGGTCACGGTGGTGGACGCATTTAATTTCGCCGCCGATTTCGGTTCGGTCGATACGGTTGCCGGGCGTGAGCTCAACGACGATCAGGCGGATACGCGCACGATTGTAAACCTGCTGACAGACCAGATCGAGTTTGCAGATGTGATCCTGCTAAACAAAACCGACCTTGTGAGCAGGCAAAGGCTGGAAGAACTGCGCGCCGTGATCAAGGCGCTCAATCCTGGCGCACGCGTGATCGAAAGCAGCTTTTCAAAAATCAATCCCTGCGAGGTATTGGGCACGGGACTATTTGATTATGATAAAGCCGAACAATCCGCAGGCTGGATCCAGGAGCTGCAAGCTGCGAAAAATGGCGCGCACACTCCGGAAACGGAAGAGTACGGCATCGCTTCGTTTGTGTTCCGCGACCAGCGACCATTCCATCCCGAGCGTTTCTGGACTTACATTTCACAAAACTGGCCCGCGGGTATTATCCGCAGCAAAGGCCTGTTCTGGATTGCGTCGCGGCAGGCCGAGGCGCTCAATTGGAGCCAGGCCGGCGGCTCGTTAAGGGCCGATTCCGCAGGTGTCTGGTGGGCCAGCATGCAACAGGCGCAGCGACTGCGCTATCAGGCATATCTTGATAATCGGGAACAGATCGAATCCCGCTGGGGCCGCTTCGGCGACCGTACCAACGAACTGGTGATCATCGGACAGGACATCGACGAAGACCTGATCACCACCGAGCTCATCAAATGCCTCTGCACGGAACGGGAAATCATACACATGCAGAGCGGCGGGCGGTTCAAGGATTCCTTTCCCCTTTTTAGCTGAAAACCGGTAGTAGCCGCGTATCAACGTGCTCTACTCAGTTTTCCAGCGAGATCACTGCCAGTCCTCGACTTGATGGATCGGAGGCGTTGAGATGATCAGCAGGAGCCGGGCGGCTACAAGGGAATGCAGCTACCCGGCCAGTCAGTAAAAGAGACTCAGATTACAGGTAGATTGTTTCGTATCGGTTTACAATGCCCTCTGCAAACCATACAATTACATTAGCTGGCCGAACACTGATATATTTCGCGTGATCTTTGGAGCGATCATTCCCTGGCTCAGGATACGCTCTGAAGGCATTGGTTAGTGTTTTACTATTTTGATGGCTTTGCTTGCACGTCCTATTTGTAATCGAAGGACGTGCGGGCCGGAATGTAGCTTTCGGCCCACCAGGCTTCCCTCTTTCCCTCTACCACTTTCTACCCTGCGGCCAGTCTGGTCAAAGATTTCGTACTGAAAGTCCGAAGAAGCTTTGATCTCGAAAAGCTGCGATGACGGATTGGGGAAGACTACGGCATTTTCCATAGCATCCAATTCCCGCGAATCGAGTATCGACATCCGCGAACCGCTTGCGGCACTTACCGGCTCGAAGCGGAATTGCTGGTTGGTGCCATTATTACATGCCCATTGCTGAATGAGGGCTCCATTCGCTGTCGATGCGGATGCCACGTCTAGGCATTTTCCGCTGTGGCGGGCCTTGATTTGGAAATAACCGTCTCCGGCGTCAATCAACTGAAATTGCTGGTTGGTGCCGACGCCAGCTATCCATTGCTGCACTCTCGCTCCATCATCCTGGGAAAATCCGCTGATGTCCAAATTTTTACCGCTGTGACTTGCATTTAACGCATAGTACCCGGCTCCATTCGCCACAACCACCCAACGCTGATTAGCGCCGCCATTGCCAGGCCACTGATCCACTTGCGCCCCATCGGCAGTCGATGCCGCCACCACATCCATCACCTGATTGCTGTGCCGTGCGATGATGCGGTAAGTTGACCCGGAAACCACAGGGGCAGTATTCTGTATATCACCATATATGATTCCCCGGCCGGTTCCACCCAAGTACAGCCTACCGTACACGCGCGGATCGGCAGTGATGGTGGTTACCGTGCCGTACTGGTGCTGTGCATCGTTGATGCGCGTCCAGGTGGCGCCGCCATCATCCGACCGATAG
This sequence comes from Dyadobacter sp. 50-39, assembly GCA_001898145.1. Taxonomy (GTDB): domain Bacteria; phylum Bacteroidota; class Bacteroidia; order Cytophagales; family Spirosomataceae; genus Dyadobacter. Next base: position 33,543 of record MKSR01000047.1, on the reverse strand, counting down.
AAGCCGGAGGTGCCGTTCACGGTACCCACTATGAACACGGCCGGGTAAGTTTTATCGGGCGCTGCTTTTCCGAAAGCCACAGCGGTTGCATTTTGCACGCTACCGACCTGTGTAAAACTGGTTCCCGAATTCGTGGAACGGTAAACACCATTGGGATTGGCCAGCCAGATGTCGCCTTCCGAGCCAAACACGGTCCGGATCCTGGTTGACCAGGCCATGTAGTCGGGAACGGCGGGCAATGCGGTGGCCTGTATCGAAAAGGAAGCGCCTCCGTTTGTACTTACCCAAATCCTGCCGTTTACAGGGTCATATGCATAGAATTTCTGCGAATTTACACGGTCAGACAATGGCTTTAAGTTAGCCGGTACGCCCCCGCTCGCGGTCCAGGAGGTTCCAAAATTGGTAGAATAGTATAAGTTAGATGCGCCCCCCGGAGCCCATACGATTCTGTTACCGTCTGCGGAGACTGCGATGTTCCCGCCGCCGGATATGCCGGAAGGAGCGGTGGGAAAGGCAGTCCAGCTGCTGCCGCCATCGGTAGAATACGAGCCGTACTTGCCTCCTGCATTGTTGTAGGTCCGCACCATAAAGGCCGGAACGCTTTGTGCAAAATCGATACTGGGGCTGGTGCCATATTGGGGCGACAAGCGACCGGCCGCAGGCGAAAGGTCCAGGTTGTCGTGTTTGAAACCGTCGATATCACCCAGTGCGCTCATCAGAGGCGCACCGGCAGGCGGGCTGATCAGCTCCAAGGCCGCAGTTTCTTCCAGTCCTTTACTTTGAAAAATCCAGTTGGCAGGACTTGCGCCTAGGTTGTTCGAGTTGTAGACGCCGTAACCCGTTACAAACCAGGCATTGTTGGCATTGAACGGATCAATCTCCACATCACCCAGCCAATGCGGGTTCATCGTAGCCGCGTAAGGCGCCAAAGTATGATCCCAGGTCGCGTTGGTCAACAGGCCGGTCCAGCTGCCGCCGCCGTCTGTCGTGCGAAAAACCTCGTCGCGCGGCCACCAGCGGCCCAATGTACTTACGATCACATGATTTGCATTTTGTGCATCCACCGAAATACCGCCGTAACCTCCCTGGCCGGACGGTGGGGAAATGTTGGTCCATGCATTACTGGACGGGTTCAGCTTCCACACCGCCCCTCCACCCACGTTGTTGGGACCGCTGGCATCGGAATAAGAAATGTAAATGATACCATTGGAAGCCCGCGCCGCCTGGTGCGGCATCAGATTCGTGGGCTGTCCGGATACAGCCGTCCATGTTGCTCCGCCATCGGTGCTTTTGTAGAGATTGGTGCCGGTCTGCAAAACGCCCACGTAAATCGTTTTCGTGGCTGTACCCGACGCGCTGCTGCTTTTATCAAAAAGAACAAACGAAATTCCGCCTGATCCTATGGGACTGGAACTGACTGGAAAGCTGCCGAGCTTGCTCCACGAAGATCCGTAGTTGGTGCTTTTCCAGAGCCCGTCCGTGCTGGAACCCAGAAAAAGAGTGCTTCCCAGGTTAGGGTCTACTTGCAGGCGTTCACCGGCTGACCGGCCGTTTTCGTTCCCTCCCAGCTTGATCGGTAAGCTGCTGCGGGTCCACGTTGCACCTTTGTCGGTAGAGGAATAAACAGCGCCCGTTGCACCCCAGGACTGTGTATATAGGCCGGTAGCCATGTATACCCGGTTGGGATTGGACGGATCAGTAGCCATACTGACTACGCCGAAGTCGTCCCCGGAAGCGAAGCTGTCCGAAAGCGGGAGCCATACTTTATTGGCGGCATCCCAGCGATAGGCACCCCCGATGTCTGTACGCGCATACACCAGGTTTTGCTGCGTAGGACTATAAATAATACCCGTCACAAATCCGCCGCCCTGGATCTGGACACTCTTCCATTGGTAGCTCTGAGCAAGCGAACTGTTTCCGAGCAGACCGAAGATCCAGCAACATGCCAGTAGTAACAGCTTTCCAGGGGAAGAGCCATCTGCTGGCTTATTTACATAAGTTCTATTCATATTCATGCATGTGTTTAAGTGATTATTCTACTTGCGGATGTAGTTATAAATGGCCATTTCAGATTTGGCGGGATCCCTGAAACCGAGCTGCATTCTGTCCTCTTTGAGGCTGATAACATATGCCTTGACCCAAACCTGGTCTCTGCCCATATTCAGCGGCACAATCCCGATCCAAGCGATGGTTTTGGTTTTCACGTCGAAGAAATAGCCGCCTGTGAACGTTCCGTTTTTGGCGGTCCCCTTCTGGGTTACCTTCGCCACGGGCTCGGCGGTGGCCGCTCTCAGACCGAGTGTCATTGTCCCGTAATCCTGCGCCGCTCCCATCCAGCTCTCGAAATTGGGATCATAAAACCAGCAATCGCCTCCTGTTTTGGAACATTGATTGTCCCAACCATAATCGACGCCCGAGAAATACAACGGGCCTTTGAATTTGCTGGACGCACCCTTTCCGTCCAGGTCCAGCACCCAGGTCTTCTCCTTCCCGATTCCACCGGTCAGCAGTGTGAACAAGGGGTCTTTGTAGTATTGCAGGGCGGCAGGGTCAAAAATCCGGATGGAATAGTCGATGGTGTCGATTGCCGTGGCATAAGTCATCTTGTTTGTCAGTAATGGATCAGCCCCCGTCAAATTAGCGGGGACCTGAACGATCACACTCGAATCGGTGTAGCTGACCCCGGACAAATAGGCATTCACACCCTGGAATGCAATCCTGGTTGCGTTTTTGAGATTGTAGCCAATGATATTGATCGTCTGCCCGGGCACAATCGCGTTCAGCACCGTATCCCCGGGTGCGGCGGCATAGTTCCTCACCCGTGCGATCAGGGGCGCGCCCGTAATGTTGATCGTAAACGAGGCCGAACCACTGCTACTGACGACCGTAACGATGTTCACCTTGTCGCGGGCGACCGAATCGAAGGGTATCGCCGGTACCTGTACCACAACGCTCTGATTTGTCGTCAACGTTTGGTTGAGCGCGGCGGGAATGCTGCCGAAATAGACCTGCGAAACGTTGCCCAGGTTCTGTCCTAGCACCACCACCCACTGTCCCGCTTCCAGGGTTTGCACAGCCGAGTCGGCCGGAGATGCGGCATAATTGCGTATTTCGCTGATGACCGGCGACGCTAAATTATCCTTTTCGCATCCCGACAACAAGACCGAAAGCGCTGCCAGGCAGCCAAACATAAGGGCACAGATGCTGTAATAGCTGATGTTTTTCATGATCCGGATTTTAAAACGCGTAAGGCACGGGAGCTTCCAGCAATTTGGGATTAGCCGTCACTTCCGGCGAGGGAATTGGGAATTTGAATGTCGTCGAATTGGCAGGTGTAACTGCCGCAAGCGGGTCACCTTTTGTGACCACACCATTGTCGTAAGTAAACAGGATCCGTTCCTGCTCATTGAGCTTTTTAATAGCTCCCGCTTCATTGTAATAAGATAGCCGGACCAGATCTTCCCAAAAGTGACCTTCGGCAGCCAGCTCGACTCTTCTTTCTGTGAACAAGGTTTCCGCATTGAGGGATGTGACGGGCGCAAGACCTGCACGTGTACGTACCTTATTGAAATAGAGCAGTGCATCGGCGTCAGCGGTCGAGGCATTGTTGCCCATTACGGCTTCGGCATAAATTAAGTACACCTCGGCAAGCCTGAGCATTGCATTGTGCTCAGTGGAAGAAGTTAATGACATAGTAGGTGCGCTATTGTCTGCTCTGGTACCGATAATGTGCTTTTTCAAACCTGCATTCCCCGGAAATTTATACCCGCCACCTGCGGCATTGAGCTCGGCGTAATAGTCGCCTTTGAGCATCATCGTCGCCTTGCGCCGGATGGAATCCCCCCCGGCATATTGCTTGTATAAATCGTAGGTCGGAGCTATCTGGAACCAGCCGGCCTGTCCGGCCGCCGAAATCTCCGCGCCGCCCGGAGAGTAGATTTGCAGCATATTACCTTCCAGCCAGCCAGTACCCGGCGCCCATTGCAGCGCGAAAAGCGATTCGGGGTTGTCGTTGAATTGGGTTTTAAAAAGGTCGGCATAGTTGGGCAGTAAAAACAGTCCGCTTAGTTTGCAAACGTTGCCTGCATAGAGCCTTGCACTGTCGAGCAGCACCTGGCTACGCGGTCCGTTCCCTTTCGCATCCAGCCCCGCCCAGGTCAGGTATGTCTTGGCCAGCATCCCCTGCGCAGACCAGGTGGTGACCCTCCCGGCAGCATCCTTGGCGGGAAGGTTATCTACCGCAAAGAGCAGGTCATTCACCACAAATTTGTACACGTCATTGACCGGATTTCGGAAGACGAGGGGCGAGTTGATCAGGTCGGTATTGTCTTCAATAATGGGTATGTCCCGCCATTGCAGGGCCAGATTGTAATAGGCAAATGCCCGCAAAAACTTCGCTTCGGCAACCGCGGCATTCCGGTCTTTTTCGGGAATAGAAGCCGGCGCCTTTTCCTGAATGGCTTTGATGGTAACATTGCAATGCGCGATGATCTTGTACATGGCCTTCCAGTTGGCAATCATGATTTCATTGCTGCCACTAACCGAAAAAGTATGCAACTGCACCGCATCGCCCCAATAATTCAGGGCCATATTACCGCTTAGAACCTCACCAATGGGCAGGTAGCAATTGTAATTCCACTCCGCCCACGGTTTACCGCCGTACAAAGCGGCCGTCGCGAGCCGGAGATCGTCTTTAGTTTGGTAAAAATTGTCTGCACTGATCTGCGACAAAGGCGGTCGGTCCAAAAACCCCTCACTGCATCCGCTCATGAACACGCCAGCAGCCAATAAGGCCGTCGCCAGTTTATTTTTTATTTTCATTTCTGATATTTTAGATTTAATCAACAGTAAGTAGTCGCCCATTCAAAAGATTCCAGTTCATGCATTTGCGGGCCTGTCAGACAACGCTATTTGGTCAATTGTAGGCTGGCGCCCAGGGTAAACACGCGGGGCTGCGGATAAAACCCGCTGTCATACCCGGCATTGAGCGGGTTCCAGGAGCCGATCTCGGGGTCCATTCCTTTGTATTTGGTGATCAGGAATGCATTCGACACATTGATATAAATGCGCAAAGCATGCATGTGCGCTTTTTCCAGCAGCTTGTCGGGGAGCGTGTAGCCTAGCGAAATGGTTTTAAACCGGATGAAAGACCCGTCCTCGACGAATTTGTCGGAAGCCCGGTTGTTGCCGTTCGTATTGTCGTTCCGAATGCCGGGGATGTCCGTTTCGGGATTCACCACATAAACGTTGTTGATATCCGTAGCGGGCTTTCCGGGATCGATCAATGCGAGCTTAGCATAGTTGTTCAACGCTTTCAGGTAGCCAAAACTGGTTCCCGGATACTCGCCCGTCATGCGCATTTGGTTGAAAACCTTGTTGCCATAGTTGCCTGTTAGGAAGATATTCAGGTCAAACTTTTTATAGGAAATGGAATTGTTCAGACCAAATTGCAGCTTCGGTATCGGCGACCCGAGGTATGCCTGGTCGCGCTCGTCGATTGCGCCGTCGCCGTTTAGATCCTTGAATTTAAGATCGCCATACCAGATGCTGCCTCCCGCGGCACCCACAGGCAGGGGCTCGCCATTCTTTGTGGGCCGAGGATGAGTTTCAAAATCCTCCTTTTTGGCGAAAATGCCGTCGATATTGTAACCATGAAATTCCCCAATCGAACTGCCTACAATCGTTTGGCTGTACGGCCAGCCAACGAGTGACGCACCGTCGGTATTCAGTCTAAGCACTTTATTGACGTTGCGGGACACCGTAAGGTCCGTTTTCCAGGTTAGCGATTTGGATTGGATGTTGGTAGAGCTGATTTTAAAATCGAATCCCTTATTGCTGATCGTGCCGACGTTCACATACGGCGCATCCAGTGACCCAGGAGAATAACCAACAGTCGTTCCGGAGTAAAAAGGCAGCGGGATCTGCATCAGCAGGCCATCCGTTTTCCGGTCGTAAAAATCGACGGAAAAGTTTAGCCGCCACGACAGCAATGCGCCGTCGAGTCCAACATTGGCATATTTCGTTTTTTCCCATTCCACATAGGGGTTACCGATGTTTTCGGTGAGTTGGGATATGCCCGACAGGCCGGTAGGCACCGTTGCCAAAGTAGATGTATATGCGAAGTCCCGCACATTCTGGTTGTTGGTTAACCCGTAGCCTACGCGAAGCTTCAGTTCGTTGATATTTTTGAAGTTTTTCAAAAAATCCTCGTTTTGAATTTTCCATGCCAGAGCACCCGAATAGGTCGTCACCCACCGGTTTCCTGCCGCGAACCGCGACGACCCATCGGCCCGGACGTTTCCGGTGAGCAGATATTTGTCGAACAAACCCAAATTCAACCGTCCGAAGTACGACTCCTGGGCATTCTGGGTTTTAGAGCCGGAGTTGGTAGCGGAAGTAGGATCACCGCTATTGATCACCTGCACATTATTGGAGGGGAAATTGTTACGTGCAGCGCCTACGCTTTCGCCTTTGCTCAATTGCGCCTCATGCCCTACCATCACATTGGCATTGTACCGGTCGTTGAAGGAATGCGAATAAGTAAGGTAGTTTCTGACGGTCGTATAAATGTTCTGATTATAATTGTACGAAGCACTGTTGCTGTTGTTTTTCACTAGTCCCATCGTGTAGCTCGGATTGAACCTGTCCTCGGTCGCCATTAAAAAGCTTCCGGTCACCTCATTGCGCAATGTCAGCGATTTGCTGAATGCAATTTCACCATAAGCATTACCAAAGATCTGGTTCCTGTTTACCTGGTCCTTATTGATCGTCGCAATAGCGTAGGGATTAATGGTGCTATTTACCCAACCGTTAGGGTTATACGCGCCGCCCCAGCTGCCGTCTGCATTGGTGACAGCAATGTCGGGCGTCTGGCTTAGCGCCGAGTTGATCACGTTGGAACTGGTAGCATTCACATTCTCCTTGATATTGGCCAGTTGCAGGCTGGTGCCAATCTTCAACCAGTCGGTCGTTTTGTTGTCCAGGTTCAGCCGCACGGATATCCTTCTGAAGTCGGAGCCCAGGGCGATCCCGTCCTGTTTCAGATACGATCCTGACAACAGGTATTGCGTTTTAACATCGCCGCCATTCACCGTTACGGTATGGTTGGTCATCGGTGCATTCCTGAACAGTTCCTTCTGCCAGTCCGTACCTTTCCCCAGGTATTGCTGATTGGCAAACTCTGGACGGGCATCAAACCCCCAGCCCAAACCGTTGTTCCGCTCATTGATGAAGGTGGCGTATTCTTGCAAATTCATCAACGGAATCCTTCGGGGCAGTTGCTGAAAACCCGTGTAGAAATCGTAGGAAATACGCGGAGGCGTCACAGCGCCCCTTTTGGTGGTGATAATGACCACCCCATTCGTGGCCTGCGATCCATAAATGGCGGTGGCGGATGCATCTTTCAGCACGTCCACCGACTCTATTTCGGAGGGGTTAATGGCGGCCAGCGGATTGGTACCGGCACCCATGGAGGATGCCCCACCGATAATCACCCCATCGATCACATACAACGGCCCGCCCGCCCCAAAGGAGGATATTCCCCTGATCTGCACCGAAACGCCTCCCCCGGGCTGACCCGATACCTGCTGCACCACCATACCTGCCACTTTCCCTTGCAATGCCTGATCTAAGGTGACCGGGTTCGTTTTACGGATTTCCGCGCCGGTAACGGAAGAAATCGAGCCGGTAACGTCCTTTCTCTTGGACTCCCCGTAGCCGATCACCACCACTTCTGAAAGCGTGGCAATGTCGGGCTGGATGGTAATGTCAAAATAGGTCTTGTTTCCGACGGGGATCTGTTCGGAGAGGTATCCGATAAACGAAATTATAAGTACATCTTCCGGTATTGCCTGGATGGCAAACTTGCCGTCGGGGTCGGTAGAGACGCCCATGGTCGTTCCTTTCAGCAAAACAGTCACGCCGGGCATGGGACTACCCGTTTCACTTTTCACTATGCCGGTCACCTGCCGTCGTTGTGCCTCTGCCATGATACACGAAACCAAAACAAGCGCAGCGACAGACAAGCATCTGTAAATTTTTCCTATCATTGATTTGCCGTAAATACGTTTTCTATACGATTTGAAACCGACTCCCTGCATCGTCGTCGTCCCGAGGCAGGCGCGCCACATACCTCATTCAGACTAGAACAATAACAGGGATTCTTTGCATCAAAGGTAGATCACCCGGTAGGAATGGATGGGTACGAAAAAGTCCGATTGAAGGGTATAAAAAATCCAAAATGGTATTAATGGGCCAAAAAACAGCAAGAAACTGCGCTAAATCACCCCTTATCGACGAAAGTGCGGATTAGCAGTAAGAATGCGGCTGACTAGTTTTGAGTGTGCTGCCTTCTGCCGGATGAATACTCCGAAGGTAACACCTGGTACATTTCCCTGAAATAGCGCGCGAAGTATTTGGGATTATTAAAACCGACCCGGTAGGCAATTTCAGAAACGGACAGCTGGCTTTTCTCCAACAACTGCGCCGCATGTTGCAGCCGGATCTGCCGGATCACTTCCAGTGGGGACTTTTGTGTGACCATCTCCACCCTTTTGAAGAGCTGCGAACGGCTTACACCCAACTCGCGCGCCAGGTCGACTACCGTAAAGTCGGCATTGGAAATGTGCCGTTCAATGGCCTCGACCATATCCCGTAGGAATTGCTGGTCGAGCGGCGTAATTTCGATCTCGCTTGCCCGGATACCACTTCCGGAGGCAAACAGCGCTTGGAGTTTCTCCCGGGATGAAATCAGGTTCCTGATACGGGATTCAAGCACCTGAAAGTTGAAGGGCTTGGGAATGTAATCGTCGGCCCCGGCTTCAAATCCTTCAAGGAATTGTTTATCGTCCGACCGCGCCGTGAGCAGGATCACAGGCGTGCCGGACAAGCGCTGGTCCGACTTCACCATTTTGCAAAAATCGAGCCCATTCAAGCCAGGCATCATGATGTCTGACACAATCAGTACCGGGCGGTGCACAAGGGCCTTATCCCAGCCACTCTCACCGTTGGAAGCCTCGATGACGGTATAGGAATGTTTCAAATTGTCTTTCAGATAAAACCTGAAATCTTCATGGTCTTCGACAATTAAAATGAGCGGCTTGTCCGAAGAATGGGGCTCGTGCCGTAAGCGCTCTTCCGGCACAAGCGGTTCGATTACCTCCATTGTCGCCTCATGCGCCACCAATCCGCCCGACTTTTTCAACGGTAGCATCACCGTGAAACAACTCCCCTTCCCGACCTGGCTATCCACACGCACAGTCCCGCCATGAATCCGCACGAATTCGCGGGTAATGGCCAGCCCGATGCCGCTGCCCTGGTTGATGATCGTATTCGGCAAGTCACTCTGGAAGAACCGCTCGAAAATCATCTCCTGCTTCTCAACCGGTATGCCTATGCCCGTATCCTCTACCTGGATGTCCACCAGATGGTTGTCGCCGGCATCCCGAACGGCCATCGTTACCGAGACTTCGCCCGGTCCCAGCGTGAACTTAATGGCATTGGAAAGCAGGTTAAACAGTATTTTTTCGAGCTTGTCATGATCGAAAGCCGTGTCCAACTCCGGCACATTCGAATGAAACGAAAGCCGGATATCTTTTTTTTCGGACAAATCTGAAAACGAGAATACCGTATTTTTCACAAACCCTACCAGGTCGCCTTCCGTAAGTTGCAACCGGATCTCATTGACTTCGAGTTTCCTGAAATCCAGCAACTGATTCACTAAATTCAGCAATCGCTTCGCATTTCTTTGAATGAGTTCAAATTGCCTGCGGTCCTCACCGCCGACAGCCCTTTCACTCAATTTTTCTACCGGTGCCAGGATCAGTGAAAGCGGTGTGCGCAATTCGTGGCTCACATTGGTGAAGAATTTTGTTTTCAACATATCTAGCTCCTGCGACCGCCTGGCTTCTTCGCGCGTCTGCCTGATTGCGAATTTCATTCTTTCCCGCTCCTGTATCATCCTCCGCGTCGCCAGTAGCAGCAAAATGATGGCCACCGCATAGAGGAAGTACGCAATGGGCGATTTCCAGAATGGCGGCAGCACGCGGATGTGGAGTGAAATACCTTTCCGGTTCCATAGCCCGTCGTTGTTCGAGGCAATCACCCGAAAAACGTAGTCGCCTGCGTCGAGGTTGGTGAAGGTCACTTTCCGGTCGGAGGCGTCGGTGGTGAGCCATTCCTGGTTGAAACCTTCGAGTTTATACTTGTACTGATTTTTGCCTGGTTGGATAAAGCTTAATGCCGCAAACTCAATGGAAAACACATTGTCGCTGGCCTTCAATACGATGGAGGGATTGGTGCTGACTCCGGGCCGCACGCTGCGATTGAACAATTGAAAATCCGTAAATGCCAACCGGGGAACCATTCTATTCCCACCCAGCTCGCGCGGCCTGAAAAGGTTGAATCCGTTGGCTCCGCCGAAGATCAGCTCCCCGGCGCGGGTTCTGAGCGCAGCATCCTCGGTGAATTGCCTGCCTTGCAGCCCGTCCATTTCCGAGTAATTGGTAAAGCTGACTTTCAGACCGGCTTTTTTGGACGATATTGTAGCGCATGAAAGCCCATTCGGAGTAGCGAGCCAGAGCCGGCCGCTCTCATCTTCTAGCATCGAAATAATGGCATCGTCCGGCAGGCCCTGCTTCTCTCCGAAATTGACAAATGTGTTGGACTTCGCCTGCCACAAACTCAGCCCACCGCGCGAGCCGATCCATATCCGGCCCTTGGCGTCCTCCAGAATGCCGAATATGTCGTTACTGGCCAGCGAGGAAGGGTTATCGGGCTCTGCCTCATAATGTACCATGCCACCATCTGCCTCTTTCAATACATCGATACCCGTAGAGGTCCCAAACCACATATTGCCTTTGCTGTCCTCGAAAATCGTGGGGACGTAGGTTGAGTACAGCGCCCTCTGTTTGGGGTGGTGGTAGCTGCTGAAAGTATTTTTGATAGGATCAAACCGGCAAAGGCCCCCGTCGAGGGTACCAATCCAGAGCTGGTGCCGGGAATCCTCGAATAATTCCCATACGCTCCTGCCCGGTAGGCTACCAGGGTGACCCGGATTGTGCTGGTAGCGCGTAAACTTTTGTCCGTCAAAGCGGTTAAGCCCTCCCAAAAAAGTACCGATCCAGAGCTGGTTTTGATGATCCAGACATAAGCTCACAACCACATCATTGCTGAGTGAATGGGGATTGTTCGGGTCATGTCGATAGCTGGAAAATATTTTCTTAGCCCTATCGAAATAGATCAATCCTCCGCCATTCGTACCCAGCCAGAGATTCCCCTTTGCGTCCTCGACGAATGCGTTGACGTCCTCAAAAGGCAGGCCGTGGGGCCGCGTATGGCGGTTCACGAGTGGAAATTGGCGGATACTTTCATGAAAATAATGTGCACCTCCCTTGTAAGTGCCGGCCCAGATCATTCCGTCGGAATCCTTAACTAATGTGGTAATGGCATTATGGCTTAGCCCATGTTCTTGCTCCGAGACATGATCGATATGGGTTACCGTATAGGCCTTTTTATCCAGTACGTCTATCCCATTCTGGCCATTAGCAATCCAAATTCTTCCACTGCTATCTTCTGTAACGCCGGTGATCATGTCCGAACTCAGACGCGGAGTTCCGAAGGTCTTACCCAGGTAGTGTATCCGGCCCTCCCGCTTGTCGAGGAAGGCCACCCCCATATCGTAATTGGTGGAAAATACCCAAACGTCTCCGCTCCGGTCCGTTGCTAACAGGCAATTCAGGTGATCGTTTTTGCTTAGCCTGCGGTGATTGAAGAAGTTATGCCTGGACTTCACCCCGATAGTTCGATTTTCGAAAACAAAATTTTCAACCATGCCGTCTGAGTGAGCGATCCAATAGCTACCGTCAGCGTGATGCATCAGGCTCGTTACACTGTTACTGCCAATGGACGTATCATCGTGGCCGATGGATTCGAATGAAATACCTTTCCTGCTTTTTTCATTGAAGCACACCAATCCGTTGCCGTCGATGAGGAACCAATAGTTTCCCTTTGCGTCGGGTACAGCATTTCTCAGATTACGTGGGTGAGAGATTGCATATGTTTGAAAGTCTTTGGGTCTTGCCGAAAAGGTTTCACTTGCCGGGTCATACAAGCAAGCGCCGCGGGGCGTCACGACGCCCATTTTCCCGTCGGGCATTTTGAACAGTCCGGTAATGTAGTCGTGAGGCAGTGAAGTTGAGTCGGACGAATCATTACGAAACACCCTGACCTTGTATCCGTCAAAACGGTTTAGGCCTGATTCGGTACCGATCCAGATGAAACCCTGATTGTCACGGTAAATTGAACTGACATGGGCATGCGAAAGTCCCTGGCGCAAATCGAGGTGGGCAAACAGACGATCTTGCGCAAACGCTGAGGATAGCGAAAACGTCATCAAAAACGCCAAAATGCTCCAAAATGCCTTTAACAAGCTTAGTCTTTTCAACGCAAGAATCTGAAATCGGATGCCGTGACCGCTGTAGGGAGCAGCACTCACCTAGGCACCCTTATACCAAATTTAAGGTAGTTGATCCATTACGTTGTATTATTTGAAGCAATTTTTAAATAATAATGGATATGATCATACCAACCGAAGCATTAAATCAGGACGTTCTCTCTGCTCTTGTGCATTTATCAATTGTGGACCGCCCAGTCCGAATATTAGCGGCAAGTCATTATAATTCCATATAGTAGCTCAAAAGATTCAGTTTGAAGGTACTTATCAGGAAATAAATGCGCGCTTTATTTTACACCAATGACGATCTCAGACACCTGACGTTTCATATGAAGATTCCAATGCGTTTCAGCCACTTCACTGGCATGAATGGTTGGCATATCAACGGGAAAATCGCCTTTTGAACCTACGCCCTCACCAACCACGATCGCACCGATGGAAACGATACCCACGTAGATATTGTCCATGCCTAAATCCTGGTTCTGTAAACGCGCGTAGTTGAGTAATGCGCCGGCAGCCACGCCAAAACTGGCAGTGGCGAAGTTAGGATGTTGTGCGGCCGACGCGGTGGTGAACAGGATACTCCCCGATTTGCGCTCGACCATTTTCGGGAGCACCGTTTGTACGGCCGTAGTGGTCGAGAGCACCTGAAAGTCCAAATGATAATGTTCATTTTCAGCATCAATGTTTCGCAAGGTCCGAAGAGTTTCCCAGGCAGGCGAAGGGCTAAATTCCAGTACATCGATGGTACCGAATTTATTGATGACCTCATTGAGCGCCAGGGTGATGCTGTCTCTGTCAAAAATGTCTACTTTGAAAATGCTTGCCGTAACGCCCTTAGCTCGCAGTTTGCTTTGGAGCCGAGCAAGCTTCTTCTTTTGCCGATATAACAAAAGAGATACATGATGTCGCCCCGGACATTAACTCTGATTTAATCAGTCACCTTTTGGTAATCAACAAGAATGCTATGCCTGATGACAGAGATTGTTTATCAGCGCTGCTCCCGATCAGAGACGCTATGGATGTCTATAGCTCCCTCTTTATTCTCGCCGGACTTCCGGTTCAATTATGAAAGGCCGCCATTTACCTGTTCAGGCTTTGTGTCCGACTGCTCAGAATCCTTGGTAATCTTTCTTCAAAAAACACTTCCGCATTGTCCAATGGCTCATCATCAGGCTAGATACACCAATGCACTTCGAATGTGGACGATAAACCACAATCGGCACCGGCGTGCAAAATAAAAAACTTTTTAGTATATTTTTTTTGCAAAGTAAAAATACCTTTTAGTATATTTGAGCATTCAAACAGTGAAGAAAAATGGTCACCAAAGCCGAAAGAACAAAGCAATTCATATTGGAAAAGGCGGCCCCGCTATATAACGAAAAAGGTATTTCCGGGGTTAGTATAGACGATGTGCTCGAAGCGACCCAGTTGACGAAGGGATGTATTTACGGGCATTTTGCCGGAAAGGAAGACCTTTCCGAGCAAGTTATCGCTTACTCTTTACAAAAACTGACTCAAAAAGTAAGTCAACAGGTACTAAGGCATAAAACCGCCAAGGCCAGGATTCATGCCTTCATGGATTTTTACAAGAATCCACTCGATAGCTACATTCCCGGAGGTTGCCCGATTTTTAACTCTGCGGTGGAAGCGGATGACCATTTTCCGGCAATCAAACAGCAAGTGGCGACCACATTGCTTGTAGGTCAGGAAAGTCTTGCTCATATCATACAGCAAGGGATCGACTCAGGTGAATTCTCGGCTAAGCTGCATCCTGCCCGGTTTGCGTTCAAACTGGTGGCCGCCATCGAAGGCGCAACAGTACTGTGCCGCACCATGGGAACCGTTAAGCCGATGCACGAACTGATCAAAGATCTGAAAGCGGAACTGGCCAGGTATTAGAGCTAATTTTTTTTAAATAAAAATAGACCAAAAAGTATATTTTTATCTTGTCATGAATCTCAAAATCAGTCGATAGTAAATAAAAATAAACCAATTTAAAATGAAAACATCAGGCAACACCGTATTTATCAGCGGAGGTAGCGCAGGCATCGGCCTGGCGATTGCCAAGAAACTACACGCGGCAGGCAACAAAATAATCATCAACGGGCGCAGCGAAGAGCGCCTCCAAAAAGCGCTTGCAGAGCTCGATGGCGCGGTGGCGATCCAGGGCGATCTGAGTGTGCAAACCGACCGCGTCCGCATCGCGCAAGTGCTGGAAGCTCAATATCCGGACGTAAACGTTATCGTCAACAACGCCGGTGCGGCATTCGGATACCTGCTAAGCGAACAAACGAATGCACACGAAAGGGCTTTGATCGAAATGAATACCAATTATTTTGCGATCATCCATTTCAACGAGCTACTGATTCCCCACCTTTTACAAAAGCAAGAGGCAGCGATCGTCAACATCTCCTCGCTGGCCGTCTACGGCAGCCACAAGTTACTGCCCACCTATGGAGCTACCAAGGCGGCCCTGCACAGCTACACGGTAGCACTCAGATACACCTACGAAAAGCAGGAAAACCTGCAAGTATACGAAGTGTACCCTCCGCTGGTCAATACAGAGTTCTCATCCTATATCGGCGGAGTGAATGGAATCCCTGCGAGTGAGGTGGCCGATGAACTGTTTGATGGCCTGGCCAACGACCAATTCGATATTCCCGTTGGGGAAACGAAAAAATACGCTGCAGCCATCGGCGAAGCCATGGCCAAATTGGCATCACAGGCGGCTTGAACAGCCCGCAGGTATCTTACGAATGGAGGGTACCTGCCCTCACAATTTTAATAGGACAACGCACCCATGAACTTACAGGAAAAAACCATACTCATCACCGGCGGCGCCTCGGGTATCGGATTGGAAGCCGCCAGGCAATTTGAGCGACAAGGCGCCAAAGTGATCATCACCGGCCGGAACGCGTCCAAGCTAAATGCGGTGCAAAAGGCTTACCCATCACTTATTACTATCCGAAGTGACGTATCCAAACCGCTGGATGCGCTCGCACTTTACGAAAAGGTCACAGAACTCGGCGGGATAGATATCCTGTACAACAATGCGGGCGTCGGTGTGCCGCCTTTAAATCTTGGCTTTCCCGACAAAAGGCACCTGGAAGGGGCCATATATGAAATGGAAGTCAACTATTTTGGCGTGATCCGACTTAATAACCTGTTCATGGAAATGCTCAAATCTCGTCCTGAGGCAGCGATCATCAATACCACCTCTATACTGAGCATTGTACCATCCATATTGGAAGCGACCTATTCTGCATCGAAGGCTGCCTTAGCCTTTTATACTACCTCATTAAGATCGCACTTGGCTGCAACTGGAAGTCCTGTGAAGGTTTTTGAACTACTTCCGCCCCTGGTTGATACTGATATGGTGGCAGACAGGCAGGATAAAAAGATGAGCCCTGAAAAATTGGTGCGGGCCCTGATAGAAGGAATACATAAGGACAAGTATACCATTCGCGTGGGCGATTCGAAGGCTATCTTTTTCCTGAATCGCCTGGCACCCAGTGTTACATACGGAATGGTTAATGCAAAAAAACACTACGGGTCTTTAAAGCAGACTTAGCGAATTCAAGATTAAAAAAATGCCGCACATTGCTACATGGCTGGCAACGGTTAACTACACTCAAAATTATAAAGATATCAAACATGAAGGCTTTTGTGATCAACAAATACGGTAAGACTGAAAAGTTGCAACTAACAGATGTGGCCAACCCCGTCATCAGCGAGAACGAGTTACTCGTCGAAGTCCATGCTGCCGGACTGAACTTGCTCGATTCGAAGATCAAGGCAGGGGAATTCAAATTATTTCTTCCATACAAGCTGCCATTGGTATTGGGACACGACGTAGCAGGGGTGGTAGTGGAAGCAGGCCGTGCCGTGAAAAAATTCAAGGTGGGTGACCAGATCTACGCCCGCCCTGCCGATTTTCGGATTGGCACTTTTGCGCAGTACATCGCTGTAAATGAAGCCGATGCCGCATTGAAACCCAATAATATTTCCATGACAGAGGCTGCATCGCTTCCGCTGGTTTCCCTGACCGTTTGGCAGGCGTTTATGGAAAAGGCCCGATTGAAAAAGGGACAGAAAGTCTTCATTCAGGCAGGCTCGGGAGGTGTCGGCACCATCGCGATCCAGCTGGCCAAACACCTTGGACTCCATGTGGCTACCACAACTAGCAAAAATAATGAGGAGTTGGTCAGCTCGCTTGGTGCGGACGTGATCATCGATTATAGGACGACTGACTTCGAGCAGGTGCTTAGCGACTACGATTTTGTACTGAACAGCCAGGATACGAATGCCTTAAAAAAGTCAATTAATATTCTGAGCGAAGGCGGCCAGGTGGTATCCATCTCAGGCCCGCCCACTGCTGAATTTGCCCGGCAAGCGGGTTTACCGTGGTTTTTCAAGATTATTTTATCGCTGATTAGCCTAGGTGTTCGCAGAAAGGCCCGCCGGAAAGATATTCGATATTCTTTCCTTTTTATGCAGGCCAGCGGAAGTCAGCTAGCGCATATCACCAAGCTTGTGGAGTCCGGGGTGATTAAGCCTGTTGTCGACAAAGTATTTCCCTTCGAACAGACCGGCAACGCGCTGGAATACGTGGAGAGCGGTCGTGCCAAAGGTAAGGTAGTGATTACGATGAGGTGATCCATACTATCTACAAGTTTATTCAAATGCAGATCAATCCTGGCTAAGGGAAAACTTACATTGACAGATCCGTGATTGGTACTATCAAAATGGTTTAAAGTATTTACCATCAAAAACCGTTTTCCGTAAGCCAACTTTTGAACATCCTGAACCAATTGTCTTTGCTATTGGAATCCGCGAGTGCAAAGCCATGACCACCTGATTGCACTATGTGCATTTCTGCTTTTACGTCGCTTTTCAACAGAGCATTAAAAAAATATAGCGTGTGTTTTACGGGGACCACCTCATCGTCTGCCGCATGTACCATGAAAGTGGGTGGTGTTGCCTTGGTAACATGCTTGTCGGTACTATACAGATCCAGCAATTCCGGCGAAGGCTTCTTGCCGATCAGATTTTCGCGGGTTCGGGGAAGGGCTGGGTCGTAAATGATTACAGGATAAAGTAAAGCCATAAAATCGGGGCGAAAACTGATATTTTCTTTGTTGTCGACTACGATCCGCCTGTGTTGCGTCCCGGCCATCGACACCAGGTGACCACCTGCCGAAAGCCCCATCATACCTATCTTGTCCGGATTAATTCCCCATTCTGCCGCTCTCTTGCGCACCAGCCCGATGGCAGCTTGCGCGTCCTGCAAGGGGCCGATGGACTTGTCGACCATTATCGTGTCGTTAGGCAAACGGTACTTTACAATGAAAGCGGTGATGCCATTTTCGTTAAGCGCTTTCGATATTTCCTCGGCAGCCGCCAGCGACAGCAGACGATAACCTCCCCCCGGAAAGATGAGTATGGCCGTACCAGTAGCAGTTTCTTTTCTGGGAAAGAAAGGAATGAGCGCCGGTTGTGTTATCCGCGTTACACACCTGTCGGCATCTGTTTGCTCTACATAGTCTACCGGAGCTTTGCGAGCATTGGGTACAGCGTTTATATAAATCGGAATCGACACCCGCTGGGCTGCCGTATGCTGCAAACAAACAACGGCTAGCAGTAGCGAAAAAAAACTTGTAAATTTTATCATTTTGAGCATCATAGGACCAGGCGAATAGATACGCAAAAGTACAGATGCCCGTACAGAGGAACTGTGCAAGAATGCTCAAATTACCGTATTCACCTGACTAATTATGCCTCCTGCAATGATGTCACACGTCTTAACATCGCAAATTGAAAACACAACCAATTAAGATTATAGATAAAGGAGCGGCAAAAGTAGAAGAGATGCTCCGGCTGGTTGCTGAATTGGAATCGGGCGAATATGACCGGCAAAGTTGGTGAATGCCTTTCCGAACAAGAGCTTTCGGAGCTGATTAATACAAAGGCTCTGGTCCATAAGAAAGATCAGGCCAAATAGCCTCGCCAACAGCATCCTGGCCGTAGCCCGGTTCCCAAGCACTTTTGCAGTTGAACAGCCGGGGTCGCCGGGCAATTGTGACTGAGCCGGCCGAAGGCACCACAGGATTTGTGCTGATGGGCCAAAAAGTTTCCGACAGCCTGCGATACATGCCTTCCTGCTTTTTATGCAGCATCATCTGTCCCACATAGCCTGTTAGGCATGTACCCGAAGGAACCGCGGCGGCTTTTGAAGAAGACTAGCCAAGATACAGTCATCGCCGAAACCAGTATGGTTCTTTTCCAGGAGCGCTATGCAGTTGAAGGCGGGCAGCTGTAATCTACACCATCGCAGACCAATGTAAAAGACTTGATGTCGATCCGCACCGATGGCTGACAAATGTCTCTGACAATGTCCGCGACATCAAACCTAGCCAATATTACACCCTGCTTCCGCAGAACCGCCACCTAGTAGGAAATTCTCGATTGTTTAGATATAACTGCGCGGAGAGAACAAATTACCTGCCGGCCCTGAATCGCGTTGGCTGCATACCGTAGACCGACCTGAACGCCCTGCTGAAAGCGCCGGCATCCTCGAATCCGCACATATACGCAATGTCCTGCACCGGCTCGCCTGTATGTTGCAGTAAATGGGCTGCCTGCTTCAACCGGATGCCGACAAAGTACTGGTAAGGCGTCGTTTGAAAAGCAGATTTGAACTGCCTGACCAGTTGCGGAACTGACATACCGGCCTGGGCACCAATCTCGCTTAATTGAATATGTGCCCCACAAGACGAATGCAAGATATCTCTTGCAATGCAGAGACGTTTATATATTTCCAGTCTGGTCGCTGCTTTAACCGCCTTAATCCGGCCGGAGCTCCTTACGTCTGAGCGATGTACCTGCACCAAGTGTCTTAACAAGAACACAAGGTATTCATCGGTCATGGCCTCATCATATCCGCGGGTTTCCAGCAAGCTCGCAAGTCCAGAAAAATGTCCTCCCATATCCGTCGTTATCTGACGAAGGGTCTGAAAAAATTCAGGTATGATTCCATCATCTGAAGGGTTATCCAGCAAAAATTCTTCCCCATGCAGCGCATCGAACAGCACCGATGAGGCAAACTCTTTTTTAAAGAAGACAGACAAGCATCGTACTCTCTCCCTACTGCTAATCCGGCAAGCGTAGCGCTGATCATTATTTAAAACCAGGAATTGTCCTGGGCGAACTGCTAGTTGCCGGCCATCAACACGATAAATTTCCTCGCCGCTCAATACTGTCTTAATGGAAAGACAACCAACATGATCATCACAATAGCTTTCCTTGCTCTCGGCGTTGAAGATAATGTTGTGCTTTCTGAATTGATCAAAGTGCTGCACTTCATCAAAGCCAGGTTGAGAATGGTCCGGTAGAGTAGTGAAGTACATGTCGATTTGTTGACGAAACAGTCTTAGAATTACAAAGATTTGTAAATATAGATTGTCCTAAATATTCTATCAAGGGTATCCCCGCTTAAGTCAGTCGGAACTTTTTTGTTGGCTTTCTACTCTGAGTTTGCCTTAAATCTCGCCGCCTTTCAAATCGGTCTCTCCGACACAAACGGTAAAGTAGGTTTGTATAAACGATGCAATTCCGCAGTTTCCCGAACATGTATCTCCATACTAGAAATTCCTCGAATGTATCTAACTTGCTCTAGAATTATAACTTTTCGCAATCACCTGCTCGGCACAATCGATCAAAGTTCTACCTAGAAGTGGACTGGGCTCGACGTGTCGCGTTGGAAACAGTATTAAGCAAATGAACGAGCAAAATAGCGTCGAGCAAATTTTCTTCCGCTATCTGATGCAGTATGATTTTGAACCTCACAATCTCGACTATGCGGTGGTTCAGGACCATGCAAGGGTTTTACAAAATTTGTCCGATGTCAGCAATTCGGGCACCAGCATCTTTGATCTTTGCCGAAGACAAATTTTATTTTACTCCTCCAACTATGGTAGGCTGCTGGGATATGTTCCCTCCGATTATCAGGCAATTGGTCAGCAGTTTTTTGAACAGCGAATCCATGAGCAGGACAAGTATCGATCGAGTATGAATGGGGTATCGGTTCTAAAACTGTTCGACAATTTTTCCCGGGAAGAAAAACTCAACCATAAGCTGGTCAATGAGTACCGGATACTTAATGCCAAGGGCCAATATGTACGGCTTATAGAGCAGCATCAGGTACTCGAATTGGATGAAAAAGGGCATGTATGGTTGTTGATGAGCGTCGTAGATATTTCTCCCGATCAGCAAGAGCAGGACGGCTTTAAAAGCCAGTTACTCAATTTCAGGACAGGGCAATCTTTGGCAATGGAAACGCCGGCAAAAGCGCAATTCGAGGTCACTAAACGCGAGTTAGAAATACTCAAACTGGTCCGCGATGGAATGCTGAGCAAAGAAATTTCTGAAAAATTGTCAATAAGCGTAAACACAGTAAACACCCACCGTCAGCGGTTTCTGGAAAAACTAGGCGCCAACAATTCGATGGAGGCTATCGCGTTCGCTTCCAGATTTGGGTTACTCGACTAGAAATACTGATTTTTCAGTATTGTCAAGGGTATGGTCCGGATGGAACTTTGTGCGCCCAAAAAATCTGGTAAACCATGACTCGAACTTTATTGTGTATCCTTTTTACGCTTATTTTGAATAGTTTGATATTTGCCCAGACAGTGGCACGCATCAAAGGCATCGTCACCGACCAATCGTCCCTGCCAGTTACTTCGGCCTCGATCACCTTACAACATGGCGAACTTTCGCGAGGTACCCTCACCGATAATATAGGGAAGTTTACGATTGACGGTATGCCAGTGGGCAGATATGATTTACGCATCACGTGCACTGGATACGAACCCGTCACGGTCCGTCAGGTCTTTGCCGGATCGGGGAAGGAAACGTTTTTACAAATTATTCTCTACCCGCGCGTGGCCACATTGCAAGAGCTGATCGTTCGAGAGGGAGGCGATATCAGTGCGAGGCATTCGGCGGCGGCCACGAGCGTTACACGACTCGGGATTGAGGAAGCGCAGCGATATGCAGGTGGTTTTGACGATCCGGCGCGACTGGTATCATCAATGGCAGGGGTTTCCGGGAATATCGGCAACAACGCTATCATAGTCAGGGGAAACAACCCGCAGTCGTTGCAATGGAAAATGGAGGGGGTTGAAATTCCAAGCCCCAACCACCTGGGCGATTTGCGTTCGTTTGGGGGAGGGAGCGTAACCGCACTTAGTATCCATTCGCTGGGGAATACCGACTTTTTTTCCGGCGCCATGCCCGCAGAATATTCCAACGCATTGTCGGGCGTATTGGACATTAGTATGCGGACTGGTAACGAACAAAAACACGAGCATACTTTTCAGGTAGGCGTTGTCGGCATCGATGCCGCTTCGGAAGGGCCGTTCCGGAAAGGCGGGAAAGCTTCATATTTGTTCAACTATCGCTATTCGACACTGGCGCTGGTCGGACCGCTACTGGCAGAAAATGCCGGGGGGATCCGCTATCAGGACCTTTCCTTCAAGCTATATCTTCCAACCCAACGTGCCGGTACATTCTCGGTATGGGGTATCGGACTGACTGACCGGGTGAGCGCCTCGGCCAAAAAAAATGTAAGCGCGTGGGCATATGATGAGGACAATGAAAATCATACAGTAACGCTTCAAATGGGTGCCGCTGGGGTCGGTCATGCGCTAAGATTCAATACTCGCCAAACGCTAAAATCAACGTTGGCTGCAACCCAAAACAGTATCTATTATCCCGTAGAAGCTGTGGATAGTAATTTCACCGTGAGGCCCAAAAGCCTGCTGGACAACGGCAATAGGAACCTGATCTTTACCACTGCGCTAAAAACACGATTCAGTCACGGACACACCAACAGAACCGGCTTCACCATCACAAGTATGCATTACACATTGCATATCCAAAATATGCCAAATGGCTCAGGACCGTTGCAGCAGATTGTAAACGAAAGTGGTCGCAGCACATTAGTTTCCGCCTACACCCAATCTACATTTAAACCGAGCGAAAGGCTCATGTTGAACGCAGGGCTGACTGCACAGTATTTCGCGTTGACGGAAAAATATTCCATCGAGCCCCGGATGAATGCTAAATACCAGCTCACTGGCGGGCAGTCGCTTGGCGTTGGATATGGCCTGCATAGCCGTGCGGAGCGGCTGAACTATTATTTTTTGCAAAGTCAAGAAAATCAAGTCCGTAACCGGCCACTGAATTTCACCAAAGCACATCATTTCGTGCTGGGTTATAATTTAAATCCGTCGGATTTCAGACATTTGAAAGTTGAGGCCTATTACCAATACTTATTTAATGTTCCTGTGATTGACGGCACCTCTTTTTCGATGATCAACCAGCAAGGCGACTGGTTTTTCAACGGGGAGTTGGAAAATGCTGGTCAGGGCCGTAATATGGGTATCGATATTACCTTTCAAAAATACTTATCCAAAGGCTACTATTACCTGACCACTGCATCGCTGTTCCGCTCGCATTACCGCGGAGGCGACCTGAAATGGAGGAGCACACGTTACGACCGCAATTTTGCTTTTCATTTTCTAATCGGAAAAGAATGGTTTGCCGGAAAAAGCAAGCGGAATGTATTCAGTGCCAACGTGAATCTTAGCTACCAGGGCAGCGACCGCTACTCACCTGTCGATCTGGCTGCATCGCGTGCCGCCAACGCAGTGGTCTTTTCTGAGGATTTGGCATTTTCCCGACAATACCCAGCTGCATTTGTAAGTCATTTGACGCTGAGCTGCAAAATGAATAGGCGTAAAACAGCCAGTGAACTTGCTCTAAAGGTCCTGAATCTAAACCAGTATCAGGAGTATGTAGGCTTCCAATTCAACCACAAGACAGGTGAGGTCGATATGAAGCGAGAGTTAGTGATAATTCCCAATTTGAGCTATCGCATCGATTTTTAATAACGTTCAATTTAGGGGCATCGACTGTCTTTTTATTGCTGCGAAGCTTTGTTTACTCGCTATTTCTAAGGGTCAATTCTTTCATTGCCTTGCACTAATCCAGGATGTGACCTTCCCATTCTTTGATGGCTGGAAAGCGACGCAACCTTGCTGTATGAGTCCACCTGCCATGCCTGCTGAAAAAGCGCATGAGCGCGGGCGGTTTACCAGATATGCGATGGAAAGTCTCCTTAATATCTGTCCGAGTTCGGATATCCCTGGAAGTCCAATGTACATATTTGGATGGCATCCGCTCCTTGCTCCGAATTCAGTGAAGCATAGACAGGTTCATCTTTATTGCCAATACTGGCGGAAACAAACTTTTGACGGTGATCCGGTATGCGCCTTTTTTCAGATCTTCGGATAACTCGATTTTTACTTTCCGATTAAATCTGTGCTGCTGATCGACATAAAATTCTCCATCTTTCAAATCGGCGATTTGCGAATAGACCGTAGAATTGTCCGCTGAATGTCGGGCCACCTTTCCAGGATTTCTTTGAATAATTTTACCGAAACATGATTTTCATCAAGCAATTTTTCCGCGGCGTTGTATAGATGGCAAGTTGTTTTCTTGGGATTAAAATGTTCCAGCGGAAAATCGGCGACTGTCAGATAAAGTTTTCGGTACCTGAGTGCCCGATCATGTATTCGGCATGAATTGGTAATAATCGCTGTTCATGTACGCAAAAAGTACTGCGCGCGCTGCTGCCAATACTTTGTAAATAAATTAGGCTCTGACCATGCTACTTGCCAATTTGATTGCCTGGCTAACTTCCCTCGTGATAGCCTCAAAATATTTGGGAGCTTCTGCTGATCGGCTCGACATTTCCTTTCATCGCTTCGTCGCTATAACAATGATCTCATTTGCTGATCGTTGCAGCGACGGTTTACTTAAAAATCAGCGGGGCTGTTAATTTAAACCTTGCCATAAGATTGAAACCGTAATGACACTGTTCATTTCTCCTTTTTTTTACAAACCGCGTCATTCAAAAAAGAACGAGCGGATTTTAACCCGTAATCACAAACCTGCCGCTACAACAATCCATGCGAAACTGCCCTGGGGATGCAGTCTTGTTTACCTTCTAAGCAAAAGATGCGAAAGTTTCAGTTATCTGAAATTTTCGCATCCTGCCAGCGTCGCTGAAATTGCCGTAGCGAGCAACTCAAATTTAGGCTAATTTGTCTCGTACCGTTCCATTTCCCGAAGCATTTCAAATGACCTAATTACAGGATCCCACTGATTTCCCCGAAAGATAAATGCGAACCACTTCTTATTGCTGTTCTCATAGTTAATATTGAAAAAAAGCCAAAGGGCAACAATCACAAAAAATACTGTGACAACTAGTTGAATAGTCATCCATACCGGATGTTCAAAAATGCGTTCGGGAATGGAGAAAGTGGTCCAGATTGGTGCATGCAGAAACATTAACCTTGCGATGAGCAGTGTAGAGCTCTTTAAGCGGGCCAACCGACGCTGCGTAGTAAACAGCGCTTCGCTGAGATCGGTTTGATAAATCAAAACAAGTTGATAAACATACACCCCTATCACGAATACGAGAATGGAGGCATGTATCGCCATGGAATACCAAAAAAATGGACTGGCGTTGGAATAGGTGCGGTAAAGAATTACGCCGATAAAAGATAACCATAGTGTACCTATGGTGATCATCAAGATTTTCATCGGAGCCATGGAGCTAACAGCGGATCTGATTTTAATGATTGTGATCGCCTCCGCATTTCGTTTGTTCATAATCAGGTTCTCTTCGATTTTGCGGTCGTAGGACCGCCACAATTCGATCAATTCTGAGTCTTGCATAGTTTTAAGATTTTAATGATGTGAATTTTTCCCGTAGTTGTCCTTTGATCCTTCCCACCTTAGTTGAGACATTGGAAGCGGTGATCCCAAGTATATCTGCTATCTCCGAGTGGCTACGGCCTTCCAGATAGAGCAGCATCAGCGCCCTGTCAAATTCTTTCAGTTGCCTGATTAACTTGTGAAGTAGTATGAAGTCTGAATCCACATCCGACTGCTCGTCGGTCATCATTGTGAGAATTTCTTCGGTCAGCGGATGGCTGATTTTCTGCCGGGTAATCTGTTTGCGAAAAAAGGATATCGATACGTTCAGGGCTATACGGTACATCCAGGTGGTTAACTTGAACTGTTGGTCGTACTTTGGAAAGGCTAGCCAAAGCTGCAACGTAATTTCCTGAATCAGATCCTTTCGACTTTCCCCGTCCCGACAATACGCGTTGGCAACCTTGTAGATAATCCCCTTGTGGGCATCAACTACATTCAAAAATTGGTTGGCATCTCTAATAAGCGACATAGCTTGGAGTTTCGTTCTGAAAAAATATTCGATTACCAGCCAATTATTCGCAACGAGAGGAAAAACGTCACACAAAACTCATTATTTTTCCAAATCCACAAGAGTTGAAAGTTCGCGACACCATGTAACGTCGTGGATTTGAATTGTCCTAATATTAGGCGAAAACGGTCGACAAATTCACTTAAAATCAGGCATCTCTTGTACAGATGAAGCAGTTCCCCGCTTTGAGTTTACTGATCTTGCTCTGAAAAATGCTGCAACATCGATAGCTCTGCGCAAGTGCATACAGCTGGTCATCTCTCCATCGGCCTTGGAGCGACTTTACTATGACTTCCGGCTTCGCTTTGATACGACTGTGGACCAGCGGAAGGAAATTTGTAGCCTCTCTCACCAGCAATAATAACTTCAACGATTGATCTACCGGTAAGACCTGTGATGTCGGAAATATCCGTGTGCAGTTTGAGATTCATCAGCTCGATGGCCTTCCATGCGAAGCACTCACCGGTTACATCTTGTATCCGCGTCTGTCGCAAGCGGACAAAGGTACGTAGCGACTCCTGATTTTATGAGGGAAGGTAGCTGCTTCTCAATAACCCGCAGCTGTGCAACTGTTGAAATCCAGGCAGCGTCGACTATATCGGTCTTCCTGCCAGTATCATACGTACGTGATTGGCGTTGACCAGAAAAACTTCAATGCTGCGACGTATTAAAAGACCAAAAAGTGCTTCCAATAGACTCCGGTGGATTCCATAGCCACCGTGTCAATACGACATTGCTGAAACCAATCGGCAATTTCATCCAAATCACAACTCATCGTCCCAAACGTCCGGAACGGCGTTTGCGTCCTATTACCAGGTACGGCTACCGCGTGAATTGTATCACCAATATCGACGCCGATAGCATTCGGGTTTACAACCATCATCGAAACTGATTTTACCTTTGACTTTTGATACCTTTTTGTCTGTTCGATCTTAAACATAGATTTAGGTATGAATCAAAAGGCAAAGTGCGAAGCCCTGCGGTTTGATAAAGTGTATTCTCCTGTATAGCAGAACCCCAATTTGAAACCTAAAAAACCAGAAGAACCAAACTTTCACAAGAATTCAGGATTCAATGCCTACAATAGTCTTAGCTGCAAAGCACTCCGCCCTGCCAAATTTACGATGCATCCTAGTTTGTTTTTCCCGAAACATAATGCTGTTATTCATAGACTTCCCTGGCTAATTGGCTGTATACGCAATAGTAACGCTGTCATGTGGCATTGTTTTCATTTAAATGATTCCTAGCCCTACTGCAACCTTAGTCAGGCCAACAGAATTTTTGACTCCCAACTTTTGAAACAGATTACGCCTGTGCGATTCTACTGTCTTGCTGCTAATAAACAGCTTATCGGCAATGCGATTGGTAGAATATTCGCTGGCGACTAGTCTGAGTACTTCCAACTCGCGTTTGCTAAGCGGATGGCTCGCAATACAAGCCTCCTTTATTTCCGGAGTTTGAAAATACCCAGCCAGGTGCCTCATCATCTCCTGCCCATAATAAATTTTGCCTGCCGCCACCGAGCGGATAGCCCATTCCCATTCCTGGATCTCCTCGTACACATCGATCAGTCCGTCAGCGCCGGCATACAAAATGCCACGCACCTTTACCGCGCATGCCGTATCGATGGCGATTAGTATCTTCAATGGAGGACATCGTCTTTTTAAATCGTGGATCTGACAAGCCGTATTATCGTTCTTGCAGGCAAAAGCAATGACCACTTCCGGATCAGACAGGCACTTCAATCCGTCGATTTTATCAAGGCTGTCGCATTTTCCTATCAATTCTAGATACGACTGCCCCGATAACCAGCAGGCGACAGCCTCGCGTTCCAGCGGATGCGGGTGTACGAGTTGAACGGTAACAGGTGGATGTGTAATCATGAAATGAATCTAACTGCTTTGACAAAATCAAACCCAGAAAGTCGCCCGGTTTACATGGGCTGATGCCAATAGGAAGCCTGAAAAGTCGGTATTGATGATCCTAAGTAGGTTTACTGACATAGTGTAGTTGCCCCTGTCAATGTAGCAAGTGTTGCTGCCGGCGGTGAAGAGAAGCATATTGATCATGTCCTGATTGAACGAGATTTGCAGGCTGCCGGCACTCCGCTTTTGGAAGCAGTGGGCCAGTATGCAAAGCAATTTCGTTCCCACTCCGTGCCAAACGCCCGAACAGATCCGTCCCTTCAAGCTTATAGCGTTTGAATTTGAATACCATTGACCAAGAAAGTGATCGTCACGTCCATCATTACACGCTACCCATTTCCATGAATAGATACCTTCGGAATTCTGCCAGAAGAAATGTTTGTCCGCGCTGAACTGAATGGTAAATACAGGCGTACTCTTCTCACCCGGATATAAAAATATCTAATACTATTGGTATCGGCCGCCACTAGCTGCTGACTAGCCGCAAAGCGATGCCAATAGTGCTAATGTGAAGAATAGTGAAAAGATGCGGTCGGGGACCATGACTACTTTTTAACAAAGTGATAGACAGCCCAGGATTTGTTTCCGCCGGCATCGGTCTTAATCGGGGTTTCACCAACCAGGACTGTTACATTCGATGCGCCGGCCGAAGCGGTACCCGTATACAACTTTTCCAGAATAAGCGGATCTGCCAGTGTGGGTGCGGTCAGTGTCAGCGTGCCATCGTCAATGCTTTTTCCATCCAGTTTGGTTACCTTTAACGCCCACCGGCCCGGCTTGTCTGTCGTACAATTCCAGCTGCCTGGCTGACCGCCCAGGCCAGAATAGTCCATTCAGAACCGGGCAGAAAGCACCCGTCATATTTGCCGTCTGCATAAAAAACAAAAGCAAGTCCTTCACCTGATTTCCCCAGCATGCGCTCGGACTGGCCGACATCCTGTGCATACACCTCAGCCTCTTTCAGTTCCCACCGGCCAAGCAGTCCGTTAAACTGTTCCGGCTCAGGATCACCGGATTTCTTGCCCCCGCAGCCCGCGCCGGAGCTGGCTAACATCACCGTGATTAATAGGGCAAAAGGCAAAACTTTTTTCATGGTTTGACGCGTGAAAGGTGAATGACTACTTTTTTATCGAAACGGGGGTCGGAGCTGTTCCAATGGCTGGCGCCGGTAGCGGTGGTATAAGTGAAGCCAACGGTCAGTGTCAGCTTGTCGCCGTTCCAGCGACCGCCTTCAACGGCTGAATGCAAATTGAAATTTGTACGGACCTGGCTCATGCCTTCTGCGGTGTAAAACTGGATTGTGCCCAGTTGGTGGCCATCTTCCGTGCGGACTTGCCCATGGAATTCATAGGTTTCCGTACCTGATGCACCGGTAACAGTGGCTGACCCCGCAAACCTCTTTTTCTCGTTGTGCGAGGCGAAACGCTGCTGTTTTCCCCTAAAACGAGCAGCCTTGCTCGCACGTTCCTGGTCCGATACAGGCAGCTTTATCGTAAGCAGGACCGTTTTGGAAACATTGTCTGGATCTCTGAATTTGCCCTGCCAACGCCCCACCAGCAGTGGTTTTTTTTCGTCGCGGCTGTAGGCCCACGGGCGGTCTTTCAGGTCGGCATAATAGCTGTAATAATACTTGCACTCGTACACGCCCCAACTGAACGCGGCCACTACGAGTAAAAAAAGGAAAAGTCGAAAAAGTCTAGACATGGAAATATAGCTTTTTTACGCAATCAAGCCATATTTTTCGATAATTGGCTGTCTTTTGTCAGGATAGCCGATCAATCCGAACCGTTCGTGCAACTTTTTATACTTTTCGCGTATCTCGGACGCGTCCATGGATAATCCATGCGCTTTGGCATATTCGGGAATGGCGAATGTAGCAGATTCAAGGAAATCTTCGAAAGGTTGCTGGAAATAGCAATCAATTCCGACAGCAGGCCGGTCAGTCGCATTCCAGAACGTGTGGACGATGCCCCGGGGGCGCAGATGCCACCCACCTGCCTGAACCTGGTATTCGGTCTGCCCAACCATCACAGTAATCGTCCCATCCAGCACGTACATCAATTCGTCGAGTGCTTTATGAAGATGCGGAGCAGGCCCCATCTTTTTCGCTGCCAGGGCAAACTCTACGCAAGAAAATTGCCCGTTGGTCTGCCCATGCCTCACCCTGGTACGGATATTGAGTCCGGTAGGGCCAGGCTGTAATGTTTCCAGGGGCGGAAGATAAAACGGCCTCAGTGGATCCTTGCCCGTAGCAGCTTGGGTAAAAGCGCTCACGTGTGCCGAATCTGAAAACAAGCTCGTGAGCGCCGATGTAAACAAGAAGTGACGTCGTTGCATGTGTTGAAATGGTAGGTGGTGATGGAAAAGCTATTGTCCGGCCTGGTAAATTGCATACAGAAGGCCCTTGCTGATACGCTGGCCTGCCCTTTTACCCAGGTGCCCCTGCCCGTCGCTGTCCACGCCATTCACCTCCGACGGGTCCATCGCGCTGGCCCGGTTTTCGGGACAAATGCGGGGTACGTTATTCTGCTGACATGCTCCCTCCTTACTTTCGATAGCCTGTAAATCAAAGACCACGTCCGTAGTCTGAAACGTATTTTTCATCCAGCTGCCAACATCGGCTTTGGCCGCATTACCTTCGTCCGGCGCGGTTGAATAGACCAGCGGAGGGGTGATATGGACAAACCTGAGCCTGGGAATCTGCTGCCGCAGTTTTTCCACGAAGGCTTTATATGCAGTTTTCACAAGCTCCCGGTTATCTTCGGTGATGTCTGCATAACCAAATTTGAAGATCGCAATTTCCAGCGTCCCCTTGCTCCGCAGCGCAGCTTCTTCGAAAACGCGCATCTTTTCGTTTGGGTTACCATTGGAGATCCCGCCCAGATCGACAAAAATACCGCCCCGCAGTCCTCTGCCATGTCTGCCTTGATCGACCTTGTCGTTTTGCCCGAAGTATTCAAATCGGACGCCGTTCGCTTTGCTCCCTTCTTCCAGATCCTGTCCCACCGATTGGTGGAGAAAGAGCGTATTCCAGTTTTTTATCCGGTCCTTTTCTGTACTGGTCAGCCTATCCCACGCGTCAATCCCCGCCATGCCCACAACGCCCGCACGCCCGGCCCCCGGGTGCGAAGTGTCTGTGATGGCAATAATTCCCGGATCGGCGGATGGCCGGCCGCATCCGATCAGCAGTAAAAGGAGAAATAACTTTTTCATAGCAAAGAACCAAAGATGACGGACCAAAACTGCATAAGGTCGTAGGTTCCGGCAACAACGATTCGACAAACGACATTTTGAATCGACAAATAATGCCGCAGTTTGAGCAAAAGGTTTAATTTTGGTAGAAATGTGCTCTAAATCCTGGTATCCGACCATCCGCGATATGTCTACGAAGCCATATTCCTGCATCATTGTCGACGACAATGAGATCGACAGGCTGACTGTGCTGGCACATGCCCGGCGCTGTAAGACGCTGCAGATCGCTGGCATATTTCAGTCGGCTTCCGAAGCCCTGCTCTTTCTCCAAAACAGAAACGTGGACATTCTGCTGCTGGATATCGACATGCCCGAAGTGAATGGGCTTGAATTGCGACGCCGACTGATGCAAGTCCCGGCATGCATATTTATTACCTCCTATCCCGACTATGCGGCGGATAGCTTTGCGGTCGACGCCTTTGATTATCTGGTCAAACCCATTCATGCCGATCGATTTGCCCACACCATCACACGTCTGGAGCTTTTTTTTGAAATAAAAAATAAAGCTCGGTTGTTCGACCTGAGTCTGGGGGCCGAAACGATTTTTGTCAAGGACGGCCATCAGCAGATTAAGCTGAACCTTTATGAAATCGTCTACCTGGAAGGTTTAAGGGATTATACCCGTATAGTTACGTCCGAACGCCAGTACACCGTGCTGGCCTCCATCGGCAACCTGTTACAGCAAAGGCCCTTCCAATCCTTTTTGCGCGTTCACAGGAGCTATGCTGTACAGCGGCACTACATTGACCGTATCGATGCACACCATATTTACGCCCGGCAATTTATGTTGCCAGTGGGTCGTAGTTATCGCGCCGTGCTGGAATCGATAAGTGCCCGGTAATGTGCTGTCAGTTCAACAAGGTTTGGCATCCGGGCAAAATGGGTTTTTATTCTTTTATGATGATGTTGCTAAGCGAAAAAAATGTGGATTCTTTGAAATGGCAGCTACTGCTGTTCTCCGCTTTACTTTTACCCGCAACCGCCCAGGCCCAGAAACAGGGTCAGGCACTGATCGACTCCCTGTTGCAGGAAATCCCTAGGAGCCGCAATGACACTGCCAAAGCACGATTATACCGGGTGATCGTGGACGAACTATTTTTTGTCAATGTCGATCAGGCCCTGGTGTACGGACGGACCGGCCTCCGCCACACTACCCGGATGAAGTGGCCCCGGGGCATCGGCGTTTTCAATACGTATATAGGGCGTGCTTTCAGTGAAAAAGGCGATTTCGATTCCAGCCTTCACTATTACCGAAAAGCAATAGCCATCTACAAGCAACTGGACGATCATTGGAACCTGGCTGCTACGACCAACAACATGGGCGCTACCGAACACAACCTGCGGTCTGACTACCCGGCAGCCACCAGGTATTATTTCGAGGGCCTCAAACATGCAGAAATGACCGGGGACAACTACCTTATCGGCATGTGCCTTGACAACATCTCGGAAATTTACCGGATACAGCAAAACTTTCCGAAGGCACTTCAATTTGGTCTACGGGCGCTGAGCTTACGGCAAAAGCAAGGAAATCCCGACATTAACGCGCGCCGCGAATTAGCAGCCTCTATGACCAGCATGGCCGCATTATACACCCAAATGAAAGATTGGCCCAAAGCACGGCAATACGGGATGCAGGCGCTGGCACTACATCGGCAGGTCGACAATCGGGACGGCTTAGCCAAGACTTACGGAAATCTATCTGTTGCCATGCAGCGTGATCTCGGACAGAGAATAGCCTATGCGCTCAAAGCCAAAGCGCTTTGGGAGCAGGTCAACCCAAGCCATCAGGAAGCAGTTACCAATCTGGGTAATCTCGGCATCGCTTACCTGGACCTGATAAGGTATCCCGGCCCGCACAATGCTTCGGTGGCGCCACCGGATAAGAACCAAAGGCTGCAACTGGCCGAAAGATACCTGACCGAAGCGATCAGGATCAGTGCGAAACAGGGCGAGGTCAGCAACCAAGCTTATTTCCGTGGAAACCTCGCTGAGCTGCAAGCCC
Source organism: Dyadobacter sp. 50-39 (assembly GCA_001898145.1). Classification (GTDB taxonomy): domain Bacteria; phylum Bacteroidota; class Bacteroidia; order Cytophagales; family Spirosomataceae; genus Dyadobacter. The sequence goes on along the minus strand of MKSR01000047.1, from coordinate 556 downwards.
TGAGAAAAGACTACAAAGGGGCCTACGAAAATTTCAGGGCGTATCAGGCTGTCCAGGATTCTCTGTATTCTCAGCAGGCCAAAAACGAAATCGCGGGGTTGGAAAGCCGGCGCGAGATCGAACTGCGTGACAGGCAGCTTCAGATCAACCATCTGACCATCGCTGGACAGAGACGCCAGCAAATGGCCCTGATTGTCGGCATAGGTCTTTTGTTGGTCATTGGAGCCCTCATTTATATGCAAAGCCGTACCCGGCGACGGAGCAACGTCACTTTGCTTCGTCTGAATCAGGAGTTGGTTGAGGCTAACCAGGTAAGGGCACGCTTTTTTGCTATCCTGAGCCACGACTTGCGCAGCCCCATCGCCAACCTGATCAGTTTTCTGAACCTGCGGCGCGACAACCCCGACCTGTTGTCGCCCGACAAGGCGGTCGCCCATCAGCAAAAAATCACCGATGCCGCGCAGGATTTGCTCGATAATATGGAGTCGATCCTGCTTTGGAGTAAAAGCCAGATGGAGCAATTCGAGCCCGTGATCCGGCAGGTTCATGTAGAAAC
>MKSR01000046.1 GCA_001898145.1 Dyadobacter sp. 50-39 | reverse complement strand
GGGAGGGGAAACCGGGGTCGTGCTTTTTGCGGGTGAAACGCTCTTCCTGTGCTGCGGCGACAATTTCGCCATTATCTATGAGCGCTGCGGCAGAGTCGTGATAGAAAGCCGAGATACCTAAAATTTTCATTAATGCGTGATTAGAATAATGTGTACAGTTTTGCCCTATACCGTTCAAAAGGCGTGCAAGATAAGCATTTTGAGCAAGGCTGCAACCCGGCCATGCAGCCTATTTGCCCCCGTATTGTTATTAAACGGTTCGAAATCAATTAAATAAAAAGCCCGGGTAACGAAATGTTAATAGATTCGTCGCCCGGGTAGACCTTAATTAACTAACTATGAACTACTTCGAACCCGAGAGACTCGCGTTACACAATTTTGTGCCGTATGATAAACGCCGCAATTTCCTCCGCAAAACGTCGGGCCCCCGGTTCGCTGATGTGACAGACATCGCAAAACAGGCTGGAATCCTTCGGCATACGCTTTTCAAGGTCGAGAAATGCGGTGCCGTACTGTGTAGCGACCTTTCTAATCTCCTGATTATGCTGCGCGATGCCTGCTTTCACATTCGCCGGCTTGCCCCACATCGTGACGGGCGTAGCGAACATGCAATGGGTATAATAGCGGTTATCGCTTTCATTTCCGGAAAGCGGGTCGGGCGGGAAATAGGACGCGTAGCTCACCAGCATTAATTTATCGCCCCTGGCCTTCGCGAGGGCCGCAATGCTTTCCAAGTTTTTATGATAGGACGCCTTTGTCCTCAGCTGATGACCAAACTTCGCAAATCGCGGGTCGACGCCGATCGGTTCGAGGTAGATCTCGCCTGAAAGCCTGTCATAAATCGCGGAGAATGCTTTATCGAGCAGATAAGGGATTACAGTTATGTCGATTTCAGGATGCCGCAGGAGCTGGTGGATGTCGGAGTACCACTTCACGTGTGAGTAGTCGTCCTTAAAACTGGAAGGAGGTATGTTGTTAACCCGCGTATCATTGATGCCTTCGTAGTAGATCAACAGGTCAAAGCGCTCTTGTTCCAGCAAACTGTATTTAAGCAGATTATCCAGCGAAGTATGCGCCGGAGCGGCCACATTGATTACCTCAAAATCCTTTGTATTGCCGAATTTCCGGGTAAGGATTGTATCCAGCCGGATATGAAGATCGGAGTAGCCGGGACTGACCACCGAGCCGCCCAATATCAGAATGCGCGTTTTCTTGCCGGCGCCTCCCACCTCCCTACCGGCTGGCTCTTTGAGGTTTTTGTAAAAACCGTCGAAAATATATTCGGACGGTTTCAGGAAAGAATACCCGCAAAAGCAAAGGAATGCCCGGCTGAAAAGCTCGCCGGTACCCGCCAGCATCAGTATGAAAATAGAATAGAAAGACAGCTTCCGAAGGTTCATATTGCCACTATCGAATGTGATAATGGCAAATCAAACCCTCATGGCCAGCCCAGAAAGAAATCGATGCGCGTCCGGCAGGGATTAATTACCAAACGACAACATTTACAGAATCTTGGTAGGCTTATGCTGCTCGTCGAGCGCCACGAATGTGAAAATACCCGTCACTGCCTTCTCGCGGCTTTCCTCATACATTTTCTCCACAAAAATATCCACCCGGACTTTCATACTGGTATTCCAGACAGTCTCCACGCGCCCGACGAGTTCAATAATAGTCCCGGCAGGAATCGGATGGGTAAAATCGATGCGGTCAGATGATACCGTAACACAGCGTAACCTGGAAAAGCGGGTGGCAGCGATAAATGCAACTTCATCCATCATGGAGAGCGCCGTACCGCCAAAAAGCGTATCGTAGTGGTTGGTATTATTAGGAAAAACAGTTTTAAAAACGCGGGTTTCCGAGGCGGTAATTTTTTCTTCGAGTGTCAAAATGAAAACATATTAATGGTACTGGTCATGTTGGTCAGGTGTGCTTGGGCGTAGTCAAGCATGGTCAGATGTAGTCAGTTGTGGTCAGGCGTGGCAATGTAATACTTGACAATACTTAGCAGCACTTGACTACACCTGACTACACCTGACCGATGCCGGCGATACGATCGCTACCCAGCGACCTGGACCGATTCGCGCAGCAAGTTAGCCGCAGAAATCATGTTACGCAAAGCGGCTTCGGTTTCGGGCCACTTGCGCGTCTTCAATCCGCAGTCGGGATTGACCCACAGGTTTCGCGCCGGGATTACCTGCAATGCTTTTTCCAATAGCATTACCATTTCATCCACATTGGGTACACGCGGTGAATGAATGTCGTAAACGCCGGGGCCGATTTCGTTGGGATAGTTAAACTGCGCGAATGCGTCGAGGAGTTCCATTTGCGAACGCGATGTTTCGATCGTGATCACGTCTGCGTCCATGGCGGCGATGGAATCGATAATATCATTGAACTCCGAGTAGCACATATGCGTGTGGATCTGCGTCTGATCGGCCACGCCCGCAGCACTCAGGCGGAATGCATCCACCGCCCATTTCAGGTAGGATTTCCAGGCGTGTTTCCGCAATGGCAAGCCTTCCCGAATGGCCGGCTCGTCAATCTGGATTACCCTGATACCCGCCTTTTCCAGATCTACCACTTCGTCACGGATGGCAAGCGCGATCTGGAATGTGGTTTCCTTCCGTGGCTGATCGTCCCGCACGAACGACCATTGCAATATCGTTACCGGGCCGGTGAGCATGCCTTTCACCAGTTTCTTTGAATTGGCTTGCGCGAATGCCGACCATTTCACTGTCATCGGCTCCCGGCGCTCCACATCACCGTAAATAACAGGCGGCTTCACGCAGCGGCTGCCGTAGCTCTGTACCCACCCATTTTGTGTAAAAACAAACCCGGAAAGCTGCTCGCCGAAATATTCCACCATATCGTTACGCTCGAATTCGCCGTGTACCAAAACGTCTATGCCGAGCTCCTCCTGCCAGCGCAGCGAGTCGACGATTTCTTCCCGGATGCGCGTCTCGTATTCTTCCATGGTCAATGTGCCTTTTTTGAACTGTGCCCTTAGCTGCCGCACCTCGTCGGTTTGCGGGAAAGAGCCGATGGTTGTAGAAGGAAACAACGGCAGTTTCAGCTTTTCCAACTGGATTGCCTGCCGGATAGCAAATGCATTCTGCCGGTCAAAATCCGATGCCTTCACTTCGCAAGCCCGCGCTTTGACTGCCGGCTTGTGGATCAATGCAGAAGTCCGGCGACTTTCAATAGCTTTCTGGTTCTCAAGAAACGCTTCATCCTTTGCATATTCGACCGTCGCGAGCCTCGCCAGGGTGGTCACCTCGTGTAGCTTCTGTTTCGCAAACGCCAGCCAATTCTTGATCTCCGGGGTCAGTACCGCCTCATTTTTCTCCAAATCGAGGTCGTATGGGCAATGCAGCAGCGAAGACGACGGTGCCACCCAAACCCTCTCCCCGCCCAGCACGTTTAAAGCGGTTTGAATCCATTCAATTGATTTTTGATAGTCGTTTTTCCAGATATTCCGACCGTCGACCACCCCCAGCGAGAGCTTTTTGGCAGAAGAAACAAATGCCTCGTCTGCCAGGATTTGCGGCAATGTCTCCACTCCGCGGGTCAGGTCCACATGCAAGGCATCTACCGGCAATGCGGTCGCGATGGCCAGATTGTCTTCCAGCGGCCCGAAATAGGTCGTTACCAGGATTTGCAGTTTCGGAAAAGCCTCCCTGATCTGGTGATAGGCGCTTAGGAATGCAAGTCTTTCTTTGTCATTTAAATCCAAAACCAATGCCGGCTCGTCGAACTGCACCCATTCCACACCCCGGGCAGAGAGCTCTTTCAATATGGATATATAAACCGGTAGCAGCCTGTCCAAAAGATCGATCCGCTCGAAACCGCCTTCCTTTTCTTTACCCAAAAGCAGATAGGTAACAGGTCCCAGGAAAACCGGCTTGGAGAGAATGCCTTTGTGCAATGCATCTTCAAATTCAAGCAGCGCCTTATCGGAATAACGACTGAACTTCTGGTCTTTCACAAACTCCGGAACAAGGTAATGGTAGTTGGTATCAAACCATTTGGTCATTTCCATCGCATTGATATCCAGCCCGTTCTTCTGGTAACCACGCGCCATGGCAAAATAGAGGTCGAGCTCCTTATTGGATTTACCGTCGAGTAGCTGGTGATAACGCTCCGGAATGGCACCCACCATCAGCGATGTGTCAAGGACGTGGTCGTAGAGTGAAAAGTCATTGGAAGGGATGAGGCCAATGCCCGCCTGCTGCTGTGTTTCCCAATTCCGGTGGCGGATTGTACGGGCGGTTTTCTGCAAGGCATCGCGGTCGATCGTACCGGCCCAGAATTGTTCGTTCGCCTTTTTGAGCTCACGGTGGCTCCCTACGCGCGGGTAGCCGAGGTTGTGTGACAACATGATTTTTGTGTTTAAAGAGTTAATTAAAACCCTGTGAAAACACCCTCCCATCCCCGCAAACGTCTTTTTATCGACGCCGGCCGGTACTTCATCCCATGGCGACAACACCGGGCCACCCGGCGAAACGACCAGATACTGTTCCCCCGAACCTGCCGGAAAGCCTGTGGTACTCCCATAAAATGTGGTAAATCAATGCTTGACTGCTCCCCACCCGTGAGGGAAAAGCCATTGAGGATGATGGCAAGTCTCCTGGCTTGTATCATTTTTACCGCCCTTCTCGCCGCGCCGGGGCGCTGCAATGGGACGCGAGGGTAAAAACAGGCCCTGATTAACAGAGCGGATACTTACAGTAGCACGACTGCCCGTGAATCACACACGGTTCCTTTTTGTTTTGCTCGACTTTGGCTGAGGGATCCAAAAGCAAAAACCATCATCCCGATTGACGGGCGTTCACAAAGAACTGCGTCAAATTTAGGCGTGACGGGCATCCGGCTGTAAATGCAGTACTGAATTAAGTGAAGCAGGTAAGAATTAATGCCCGGGCAAGATAAAATATCTGATTTATCAAAGAATCAATGTGCCCAAAAGTGATTTTGTAAAATCGATTTATGGGAAATACCTGTAAATCTCACGTCGATGCAGCATTCTCGCCAACGCAAGTTTTTCATCCTCCCAAAGGACCCCTACACGATATTCACCCAGCCGAATTCGAAAGGCATTCGAGAACCCTTTCATTTTCTTGACGTTAGGAATATCAACCAGTCGGTCCACGACCTTGATCTCTTCAATCAGGTTTTTGATTTGTGACTGTACTTCTGAAGAGGACTTTTTTACATCTTTAATAAATGCATTGGTGTACTCATACTTCATATGCTACTTACCGGAAAGAAATGATTCGAAATCGTTCTTTTCTTGTTCCGTTGCAATGCCGCTCTTTAACCCCTCTTCCATAGCCGCCATCAGCGCTATATCTTCCTCATCTTCCGAAAGCATACGCTCCGTTACATCAATATCAAGTGCTTTGATTACACTCAGCAAAGCATCTTTTTGAACTGCAGTAACCAGAACGTCGAGCAAGATTCTTTCTTTTCTATTTGGATTGACAGCCGCCATCTTTCAGGAGAATTATTCAGGTATTAAAGTTACAAACTATCTCCGCTATTGCGAAATCGCTCCCGCTGCATCTGCGTCTAAAATAAACTCCGCATTCAAATGGTTCTGCAGGACGGTTGCCGGGAAATCCCTGGAAACCGGGAATGCGAGCGCACGCTGAATGACCGGCGCTTTGGCTGCACCGGACGCCAAAAGAATGGCTGCACGGGCTTCGAGAATATGCCGTATGCCGACGGTAATGCCGCGTGTGAGCGGGGTGGGCTGGCTGAAATACTTTTGACCAACTTCAACGGTGATCGGGTCGAGGTCGGAAATGTGGGCGTAGGTATCCCAGGAGGTGCCGGGCTCATTGAGCGCCAGGTGACCATTCATGCCGACACCTAATATAATAAGGTCCAGGCCTCCAAGGCCTTCCACGATTTTATTGACACGGTCGCATTCGGCTTGCGGATCGAAGGCTTTGCCGTCGAAGAAGACGATCTGATCTTCACGCAGACCGATCGGTTTTAGGAAGTCGCGGTCGAGCAAGTCGCGGCAGCTGCCATCGTCGCCGGCACCGCGGCCTATCCACTCATCAAGGCCGATGAAAACACATCGGGTGAAATCAACGCGGCCATTCTGATTGGCAGCCACCAGCGCATCGAACATCCCTTTGGGCGAGCTGCCGGAAGGGAAGCAGATCACCGCCGCGGGTTTGTGGTTCATCAGGTCGACGACGCGCTCGGCGGCGGCGGCACTCATGGTCTTGTAGTCGGGGAAAGTGCTGATTTTGGGTGTCATGAAAAGTAGTGTTTAGGATCTGGGCGCGTCAATCTAAACATTCTTTTTTCAGACATGAACATTTATCCACAAAAAACTCCAGAAACTGCAAACCCGATCCTAACTTTACCGCACATTGTTCAATTACATTATCATTCTACTTCAAAAATGGAATACCGTATAGAAAAAGACACGATGGGCGAAGTGCAGGTGCCTGCGCATGTCTACTGGGGCGCCCAGACGCAACGCTCGATCCAGAACTTTCCTATCGCACAGGATATCAATAAAATGCCGAAGGAAATTATCAAAGCCTTCGCGTACCTGAAAAAAGCTGCCGCTATTACCAACTTCGAGGCCGGTATTCTTCCCCAGGAAAAAAGCGACCTCATCGGCAAAGTCTGCGATGAGATCCTGACCGACCAGCTCGACGACCAATTCCCGCTGGTAGTATGGCAAACCGGCTCGGGAACACAGTCGAACATGAACTGCAACGAGGTAATCGCCTACCGCGGGCATGTGCTTCAAGGTGGTGACCTGGCCGACAAAACCAAGTTTCTGCATCCGAACGACGATGTGAACAAGTCGCAGTCGTCCAACGACACCTACCCTACCGCGATGCACATTGCGGCATACAAAATCCTGGTGGACGTAACCATCCCGGGCATTACCAAGCTGCGCGACACTTTGAAAGCAAAAGCCGAGGCATTTAAGAATGTCGTTAAAATAGGCCGTACGCACTTCATGGACGCTACGCCGCTTACTTTGGGCCAGGAGTTTTCGGGCTACGTTTCGCAGCTTGACCATGGTTTGAGGGCTATTCACAATACATTGGCGCACCTTTCGGAACTCGCATTGGGCGGCACTGCTGTGGGAACGGGCATTAACACGCCTCCCGGCTACTCAGAGAATGTAGCACGCCATATTGCACTGCTGACCGGCCTTCCATTCATTACAGCCGAAAACAAATTCGAAGCGCTTGCGGCCCATGACGCGATCGTAGAGGCACATGGTGCATTGAAAACCGTGGCTGTAAGCCTGATGAAGATCGGTAACGACGTCCGTATGTTGTCGTCGGGCCCGCGCTCGGGTATCGGCGAGATACACATTCCGGACAACGAGCCGGGAAGCTCCATTATGCCGGGTAAGGTAAACCCCACCCAATGCGAAGCCATGACCATGGTAGCTGCACAGGTAATGGGTAACGACGTGGCGATCGGCATCGGTGGTTCCAACGGCCACTTCGAGCTGAACGTTTTCAAACCCCTCATGGCTTACAACTTCCTGCATTCGGCCCGTTTGATCGGTGATGTATGCGTTTCGTTCAACGACAACTGCGCGGTAGGTATCGAACCTTTGCATGAGAACATCAAAAAGCACGTGAACAACTCGCTGATGCTCGTAACGGCTTTGAACACCAAAATCGGCTATTACAAAGCGGCTGAAATTGCGCAGACTGCCCATAAAAACGGCTCTACGCTGAAAGAAACGGCCGTTGCGCTGGGCTACCTGACGCCGGAAGAATTCGATGCGTGGGTAAAACCGGAAGACATGGTGGGCGAGATCAAATAATTGATCAAACTACCGATCATGTCTGCGAATGCCCTGCTGAAATGTAGGGCATTTGCATTTAGACCTCTCAAAATCATGAACATCAAGGAAGAATTACTGGCCGATCCCTACCAATCCAAGCGGAAAGCTACGGAAGTTGCCTTGTACGCCTGCACCTCCGAAGATGCATTCAGGCATTTGATGCACTGCTTCGAATCCGACGAGTACCGTCTCGCGCAACGTGCCGCGTATAGCCTGAGCATCGCCACGCACGAGCGCCCGGAAATGATCCGCCCGTACATCGGCGTGCTGGTAAGCCAGTTGAAGCGCGCTGATGTTCATGATGCCGTGATCCGGAACAGTGCACGCATTTTGCAGGAGATCACCATTCCCGACGAATTCCATGGAGAACTGATGGATGCAGCGTTCGATATCATAGCCAACCGGCAGATAGCCATTGCGATCCGCACGTTCTGTCTGACCATTCTTTTCAATCTCTCTAAAATTTACCCGGAGATCCAAAAAGAACTCAGGGTGTTCCTCGAAGAATCGGTGGAGTTCGAGCAGGCGGCATTTCAGTCGAGGGCCAGGAAGATTCTAAAACGCATTTGATTCCAGGTAAATCATTTTACCTTGCTTCTTTAAACAAAAACAATAGATGATCATATACTGCCACGCCATTCTCGACGGCCCGCTCAATGCCAAACTGAGCGAAGCGCTTAGCCCGCAGCATCAGATCCACTTCCGCAGCGAGGCAGCCAGTAATGAAGAACTTAAATCCTGGTTTGCCAGCGCCGACTACATCCTCGGCAACCCGCCGGTAGCCTGGTTCGAAAGCATTCCTCCTAACCTGAAATTCTGGCAACTGGATTCCGCCGGTTTTGACCAATATTCATCCGTTGCGATTCCCGATCACATCAAAATCGCCAATATGGGCGACTGGTTTGCACGGCCTTGCGCCGAGTCCATCGTAGGTGGTGTGCTTGCATTGTACCGGGGAATCGATCGCCTTACCCTTTTGAAACAAAAAGGGGAGTGGATCGGAACGCCGCTGCGTGCAGCATTAAAAATTTTGTACAAACAGAATGTCATTGTGTTGGGAGCCGGTACAATAGGACAGTCGGTGAATGCAATCCTGAAAGGGCTGGGCTGTAACACGCATTTGATGGCGCGGACTTCACAAGAAGCCGATCTGCGCAGCAAGGAGGATCTGTTCAATGCGCTTCCGCATGCCGATCTGGTGATCAACACGCTTCCTGGTACGGCGCAGCATTTCGTGGATGCAGAGTTTATCGCCGCCATGAAAGACCAGAGCGTTTATGCGAGCGTCGGCCGCGGCAGCACTACCGATGAGCTTGCATTGATCGATGCATTGAAATCCGGGAAACTGGACGGTGCCGTGCTCGATGTCACCGAAGTCGAACCGCTTCCTGCAGACAGTCCGCTTTGGCATATGGACCATGTGATCCTGACCCAGCACACGGGCGGCGGGCACAAAAATGAACATATGGGAAAAGTAGATTTATTTCTGAACAACATTATTGCAATACAAAATGGCGCCGCAGTCGCCAATGAAGTGAGCCTTGTAAAAGGATATTAAAACGACCGAAACTGACATGCTACTGACAGAAACCGATATCGCAGAAGGTATCCAGGATAAGTATTTTTTGAAATTTGGCACCGCTACGCGCGAAGTCGTGCGGGTTTTCCGATCGCCGGGCCGCATTAACCTCATCGGTGAGCACACCGATTACAACAATGGCTTCGTGCTCCCCGCAAGCGTGGATAAAGCAGTATATTTTGTGATCGCTCCGCGCGAAGATAATCAGGTGATCCTTTACGCAGCCGACCTCGACCAGACCTACTCGTTTTCACTGGACGACCTTTCCAAACCCGAAAAATCATGGCCGCACTACCAGATAGGTATTGTGGAGCAAATTCAAAAGAAGGGTTTGAAGATCGGCGGTTTTCAGGCTGCATTCGGTGGTAATGTACCGGTGGGCGCCGGGCTTTCATCGTCTGCCGCGCTGGAATGCTGCCTGCTGTTTGCATTGAATGAAATCTATGGTTTGAACCTCGACCGGTTCAGCATTGTAAAAATGTCACAAAAAGCAGAGAATGAATATGTTGGCGTACAATGCGGCATTATGGACCAATTTGCTTCGGCATTCGGCAAGGAAGAATCAGTGATCCGCCTGGATTGCCGCTCGCTCGAATACGAGTATTTCCCGTTCCCGATGAACGACTACCTCATTGTACTTTGTGACACCATGGTGAAACATTCACTGGCGAGTTCGGAATACAACACCCGCCGGCAGGAATGCGAAAAAGGAACAGCTGTTTTGCAGCAATACGATGCAAACATACTGAGTCTCCGCGACGCCAATCCTGGATTGGTGGAAGCGCACAAGGATGAAATGGGCGATGTGGTGTACCGGCGCTGCAAGTTTATTACCGAAGAAATCCAGCGCGTCCAAGACGCCTGCGACCTGCTCGTACAGGGCAATCTGCCTGATTTTGGCAAAAAAATGTACGCTACCCATTTCGGTTTGCAGGACGAATACGAGGTGAGTTGCCCCGAGCTTGACTTCCTGGTGGCGCAGACGCTCGACGACGAGTCGGTACTTGGCGCCCGGATGATGGGGGGCGGTTTTGGCGGTTGTACCATCAATCTGGTGAAAAAAGATGCTGTTGATGCTTTTGAAGCAAAAATGAAACAGGCTTATCTGGAAAAATACAACATCGACCTGCCTTGCTACCGTGTGAAAATTACAGACGGCACCGAGGAAGTTGCACTCGCATAATCTGACCATTTACACAAACTCTTAACCTTTGACTATGAGAAGAATCCCTTTTTTACTCACCGCGCTGGTTGGCCTGGCCATTTTCAGTTGCTCAAAAACCAAGAATGAAGAAAAAATGATCAGTACTATTTCCAAAGAGGCTTTCGGCCAACTCCCCGACGGCCAGCAGGCTGACCTTTACACACTGACCAACGCCAACGGCATGACCGTAAACATTACCAACTACGGCGGGATCGTCACCAAACTTACTGCGCCGGACAAAAACGGCCAATGGGCTGACGTCGTGCTCGGCTTCGATTCGCTGCCTCCCTACCTGAGCGGTCATCCGTTCTTCGGTGCGCTGGTAGGCCGCTACGGCAACCGTATTGCGAAGGGTAAATTCAAGCTGAATGGTCAGGAATATTCGCTGGCGATCAACAATGGCCCCAATGCATTGCACGGCGGCACAAAGGGCTTCGACAAAGTGCTTTGGAAAGCGACCGAAATCAAAAAAGATTCGGTAGTAGGCTTGCAACTGGAATATACCAGCAAGGATATGGAAGAAGGCTACCCGGGTAATCTCACCGTGAAAGTGGTTTACACGCTCGACAATGAGAATGCATTGACGATCGACTACACGGCGACCACCGACAAGCCAACCGTAGTCAACCTCACCAACCACTCGTATTTCAACCTCACCGGCCTGAAACGCGACATTCTCGACCACGAAGTGACCATCGAGTCGGATAGTATCGTTCCTGTGGACACTACACTCATCCCTACCGGCAAGCTTCGCGCCGTGGAAGGAACGCCATTCGATTTCCGCAAAGCGACCAAAATCGGGGCGGGCATCAACAAAACAGAGGATGAGCAAATCGCAGCGGGCGGCGGTTACGACCACTGCTGGGTATTGAAACGCAGCGGCGACGGCCTGGTGAAATTTGCCACCGTGCATGAGCCTGAAAGCGGGCGCGTCATGGAAGTGTTCACCACGGAACCTGCGGTGCAGTTTTACACCGGCAATTTCCTCGACGGCAAACTGACCGGCAAAGGTGCCACGTACGTAAAACGCTTCGGCCTCTGCCTCGAAACCGAGCATTACCCCGATTCCCCGAACCAGCCGCAATTCCCGTCAACCACATTGAATCCGGGGGAGACTTATCATACCACTACGAAGTACCAGTTTTCAGCGAAGTAGGCGGCAGACTCAACATTACTCCATTACAACCTTGGCGAAGATCAGGCTGCACCCGCGGCCGGCTTCGCCTTTGTTCTTTTCTGACACTTTTTAGCTAATTTTGATATGCCAACTGTGTTATACATTAATGGTTTTCGGTTCTTTTTCTGGATGAACGAGCACGAACCGATTCACATTCACGTTGAAAAAGGCAAATGTAATGCGAGAGTAATCTTGGTTCCGGAGATCGTGGTTTCCTATAACCATGGTTTCAAGAAGAATGAAATGAGAACCATTTTGGATATAATCGTCTGCAACTATGGAAAAATCATTCAAGCCTGGCATGACACCTTTAATCAGTAAAGAGCTCTTAGCCCTTCTTAAAGAAGCTAGTGATGATGATGTGATCGAAATTTCGGATGATTTTGATCAACGTATTAAGCGGAGTGGCTTAAAAATTCAGCACTTTGCTTTTGAGCGCAAACTTGATCTCGCAGTTTTCATTTTAAGCGATAGGAGCATAATTACTAAGAACTTATCTGATTTTTTTGACCTAGAGAACGTGATTGATTATCATTTACATCAATTTCGCATTACGGAAAACGGCATTCACTGGCCGGATCTAGACATAGACATTAGCCTTCGCGGCCTGTTACAAGAAGAGAAGATATTAACCAAATAATCGACTGACAAGTACCATTTCAATGCTTACTAAAACCGTAAAAATCAGCAATGTTACCAACCTATCCGACGCTCGTTATTGCGCCGGAATGGGTGTTGAAATGCTTGGTTTTTCTATTGATGAAGATTCTCCCAATTACATTTCTCCTAAAAAATTCGAGGATATATGCTCCTGGCTGGCCGGTGTTACGCTCGTAGCGGAAACGGCCAAAACTGATCCGGATGCGATTTTAACAACGCTGGCCGACTATCCCGTACATGCCGTGCAGGTAAATGATCCCGGCCTGCTCAATTACCTCCGCACCGAGCTCGGCCTGCCGCTCCTGCTGCGGGTGAGCGTCGACTTGTACGAAGCCGGTGAAATCGTTGCGATCCTGAGCCGCTACGAAGGTGAGGTGACGCATTTTCTCCTGGAAAGTGACAATGGGGCTGAGCTCTCAGAGTCCTGGATGCAGGTGTTGGCTTCCATTGAAGCCGATTATCCCGTCCTGGTGGGCTTCGGGCTCGACAATGAATTTACGGTAAGCGCTCTTACCGAATTGCTTCCGAACATCGGTATCGCATTGCGCGGAAGCGAGGAAATCCGTCCCGGCTACAAGGATTTTGGCTCGATGATGGACATTCTGGAAGCACTTGAAGAGCAATAACGCCGTTTTTCACCCATTTAAAACACACTCTCACTAAAAACATCCGCTTAACACGCCCACCCGCCGATAATAATTTTCCGGTTTACAGTATCTTGCATTACCTACTACCTTTGATTACAAATAAACACTAAACTAATCATGGAAAAGAAATTGCATCGCATACCTGACCAGGCAGTTTTCGGAGGAGTTTGTGCGGGAATCGCTCAGTATCTGCAAATTGACGTGGTAATAGTCCGCGTGATCTTCGTCGTCATGGCGTTGCCGATATTGCCTCCCGGCTTCGGGATGACCGGATTACTGTACATTATCCTGTGGGCGGTACTGCCAACCGGCCCCGCCGGCGAAGTGTACACTACCCACACCGCCTTTGGTTCTTCCGAGCCGTCCAGGCCGTCCGATCCGCTGTCGGAGAAGAAGAAGTCCGATCAGACAATGATGATCCTTGGCGGCGTGCTGATCTTTTTCGGTGGATTAATGCTGGTGGACGATCTCCCATTCTGGTTCTCATTCAAAAAGTATTTCTGGCCGATTGTGCTGATCGGTGTGGGTGCATTCCTGATCCTGCGCCAGCGCGATAAACAGCAGGAGAACAACCCGACCGTGTACCCTACCACGCCTCCACCCACAGAGCCCGTAGATCCCGGTCCTGATCCGCAGCCCTACACACCTTTTTCACCCGCTTCTTCCACGGAAACGCATTTTCCCGAAGATCCTGAATTGAAAAAACCGGGCAGCGGCGACGACGACGTGATTAAAGTCAACTAACCTTCCTGAATCTTACCATAAACCATAAAGCCATGAATTTCACAAACATTTTCTGGGGAGTAATGCTCATTGTGATCGGGTCGCTGTTCCTGGTTGAAGAGCTTACTGCATTCGATTTCGGCCGCTTCTTCTGGCCCATTATCCTCATCGTAACCGGCGGGCTGCTGCTATTGCGCAACTTCCTGAGTTCAGACAATACTAACCGATCAAACATATAAGATCATGAAAAACTCACGTGGCATTGTTTGGGGCGGACTGCTGGTCATTCTGGGGGTGATCTGGCTGCTCCGGAGCATGAACCTGCTGAACATCGACTGGGACCTGGTACTCCCCTACTGGCCGGTACTGCTCATACTGGCCGGCGCGATCCTGATGGCGGCGGGCAGGGAGCGCGGCTCCGGCGGAATCGTCGCATTGCTCATTACCCTGGCCGTTTTCGGTGGTGTAGTCAACAAAACGCACCGGGCATTCGATAACCATGGCAATAACTGGAATTTCGATTGGGACGATGATGACGGTGATCATGAATACGGCTATCATCACGATGATGACGACAACGAGGAAGAAAACGATAACGACGACCAACAAGAGCATTGGAAAGACGGCGACCGGCCTGTCAACAATGCTTACCACTACGAGATGCAGGATTTTATCCAGAAAGCCAATTTCAATCTCGAAGGCGGTGCGGGTTCTTTCTCACTGCATGGAAATACGGCCAAGCTTTTTGAAGCGGCTACGACCAGTACGGTGGTGGGTTTCCGGTCCAATACGTCCGTTAACAAGCTGAACAATTCTGCCTCGGTAACCCTGAAAATGGAAGAAGGTAATGTCAAAATCAAGAACGGGGAAATGTCCAACCAGGCCAAAATCCAGTTGAACGAAAAACCGGTCTGGAACATCGACCTGGGCATAGGTGCCGGAAAAGGTGATTTCGATTTCAGTAACTACAAAGTTGAAAAACTGAAAGTAAGCACCGGCGTGGCGGATATGGACATTCGCCTGGGCGACAAAATGCCTGTTGCCAATGTTGACATTGAAGCAGGCGTAGCATCGGTAACCCTCGAAATTCCTGAATCCGTGGGCTGCGAAATGCGCATGGACGGGGCCTTGAATGCCAAAAACATGGAGGGTTTGAGCAAAGTAGGCAACGGCTACTACCGCACTTCCAACTTCGATACAGCAACAAAGAAAGTGATCGTACATTATGAAGGCGGGCTTACCAGCATCAATATCAAACGGTACTAGCCCATCCTTTTGAATCGCACAAAAAGAATATCTTTGCAGCCTTTGCAAGGATATTTTTTTATGTTCAAAACAGTCTTTTGCCTGCTGCTGACGGGCTTCCCCGCTTCCCAAACCATCGCCCAATCCCCGAAACCGCTTCCTCCCATCGAGCAAAAGATGGTGGACCGCGGGCTTGTTGATATTCAGAAAGCAGATCCCGACATCCGGGTTGAATTGAAGTATTCCACTACCGACAATTTCATCGGGCGCGACGTGTATGGTGACCTCACGCGTGCGTACCTGCAACCCGAAATGGCCAAACGCCTGGCCAAAGCCAGCGCGCTACTTAAAAAAGAAAAGCCGGGATACCGGCTGCTCGTGTACGACGCTGCCCGCCCCAATTCTGCCCAGTACGACCTCTGGAATGCATTGGATCACCTGAAAATCCCGGCACGCAGTAAAACGCAATATGTGGCCGATCCGAAGATCGGTTCTAATCACAATTTCGGATGTGCCGTCGACCTGACCGTTGTCGATGAAAACGGCAAACCGCTCGACATGGGCACTAAATTCGACTTTTTTGGTCCGTTGGCCTATCCCCGGTCCGAACAGGAAATGCTGAAAAAAGGCAAGCTGACGGTTCGCCAGGTGGAAAACCGCCAGCTATTGCGGAAAGTGATGACCCAGGTGGGATTCAAGGTCAATACCACGGAATGGTGGCATTTCGACGGCATGTCGAAAGCGCAGGCCCGTGCTAAATACGGAATGATTCCCTGAGGAAACTATTCAGCGCGAACGCTACTCCCACCAGTTACTTCCTTTTCGACTTTCGGGTTACCGCGGTAACGCACATTGCTCGCGCCGCTGGCTTTCACGTCCAGCAAACGGGTAACCCAGACTTTGGCATTGCTTGCCCCTGAAATATCCAGATCCGACTCTTCCGCTTCCAGATCAAACGCATTCACCTGGGAAGCACCGGAAGCTTCACCGTCCATAAATTTCATTTTACCAAAAACACTCAGCCGGGAGGCTCCGCTGACATCGAACTTCAAGGTAGTACCACTTCCTTCGAAGTCGCACAGAGATGCACCGGAAAGCTCTATGTCGATGCTCGGCAGATTTTCGAATTTGTCTATCTCGGCATTCACAGCACCTGAAAAGTCGACGCCGGCGAGATCAGGCATGGTAATGTCGATATCCATTCTCTGCCGTTTTCTCCACGAATTATTATAGCGGGCAGTGAGTTTGCCATCCTGAACGAAAATGTTCAGATCGTCGAGGTCGTTCCGTTCGCCGGTGGCCTCCACGGTAAACGATGAGCCGGCTACCACGTGAACACGGATTGCATCACTTATTTCCAATTCATCGAAATTGCGAAAGTCATAAGTGCGTGTTGTTTCGCCCCGCGGTGGTATGTCGTCATCGCTGTTGATGTTAACACAAGACTGAAAACCGTAGGCAATGGCAAGGACAATCGATAGTTTGAGAAATGGTTGTTTCATAGCTAAAAGATGTTTTGAGCTATGACAACTGCCCACTTCGATCCCCCTATTCAAAAAAATAAAATTTCTCATAGGGGTACACGTCTGGTAAGTTGTCTCATTCCAAAGGACATCCAAAATGACCGCTCTTCTATATCAGGAACCGCTAATCGAAAGAGATTATCTATTTTTGACCGAAAATCAAAAACAGATAACGGTGCACTCTTCCGACCCAGAAATAGTCAGCGCGATCAGGCGGGGCGACGAACAGGCCTTTGAGCAGACTTTCCGTACCTATTATCCGAGGCTTTGCAACGATGCTTGCACGATGCTTAAAGACGAAGAAGAGTCGGAAGAAGTCGTCCAGACGGTGTTTCTGACGATCTGGGAGAAGCGGGAAGATCTTGAAATCACGCTTTCGCTTAAATCTTACCTGTACAGGGCCGTACACAATCATTGCCTTAACCGCTTCAAGCACGCTACCGTACGAGAGGCCCATAAGGACTACACCATGTACTTTGCGAGCGGGTCATACGACTCGGTGACCGAGGTGATCCACGCCAGCGAACTGGAAGAGCGCATCGAGCGGGCGGTAAGCACATTGCCCGAACAATGCCAGAAAGCATTCAGGCTCAGCCGTTTTGAGGAGTTGAAATATCAGGAAATAGCAGATCAGTTGGGAATATCCATTAAAACGGTGGAAAATCAGATAGGGAAAGCATTGAAAATTCTGCGCGCGGAACTGGCGGATTACCTGCCGGTTACGCTTTGGTTGTGTTGTAGTGTTGTTGAACAGTTAATCGGATCGTAACCATGAACTCATCTCATGCAAACATATCGGAGGAACTGCTGGCACGCTACCTGGCCGATACCGCTTCGGAATCCGAAAGAAATGATGTGGAAGCCTGGCTCGCCGAGTCGGAAGCCAATGCGCGGGAACTGGCGACCTACCGGCTCATATGGGACCACACGGCGTCCATGAAAAAATCCGCGGCGGTCGATACCGATGCCGCCTGGAATAAGATGAAGGGCAAAATGCAGGTAGGCAAAGCTTCACCTGCCGAACCCGAAGCAAAGGAGGCCAGGACCATCGAATTCCGTCCTGAGGCACGTCAGCGCAGGTTACCGGTGACGGTCTGGGCGGCGGCCATGATAGCCATTCTCGTGGCAGCTTTCGGGTGGTTTTTCCTGATTGCCGATAAAACCCCCGAATCAGTAGAGGTAGCCACCGCTAACAATACGACCGAGCAACTGCTTCCCGACGGAACGAAAGTATTTCTCAATTACAATTCCAAATTGACTTATCCCGAAAACTTCACGGGCGACCTCCGCACGGTTTCATTGCAGGGTGAAGCGTTTTTTGATGTGAAGCGTGACGCCGCACATCCATTTGTAATTCAGGCAAATGGCACGGAGATCCGGGTGCTCGGAACGTCGTTCAATGTAAAAGCATATAACGAATCGCCTGTGCGGGTGGACGTCGCCACGGGGAAAGTGCGCGTGAGCAAAGACGCGCATCGCGTCGAACTGGTGAAAGGACAAAGTGCCGAAGTATTGAAAGACTCGATCCGGAGCCTGCAAGCCAACATGAACCTGATGGGCTACCGGACCCAGGTTTACGAGTTTAATGCGGCCGACCTGCAAGATGTCGTCAGCTCGATCCGCGACGGCTACCATGTGGATGTGCGGTTGTCCAATGACAAGATCGCACAATGCAGGCTCACGATCCGCTTCGAGAAAGAACCGGTGGATGCTACATTGGCCGTCATCGCCGAAACCCTCGACCTGAATCTCCGGAAGGAAGGGAAAGTGTACTGGCTCGAAGGAAACGGTTGCGAATAGAAACTACAAGTTATCCTGCTTTGAAAATACTTTACAGAATCACTTTCTGCTGTCTCTGCGTCTGTCTGCTCCCAGGCACTATCTTCGCCCAGGATTTGCTGGAAAAGCGCATTACATTAAAAGTGACCAACCAGCCGCTCGACGAAACATTACAAAAAATAGGCGATTTGGGCGGTTTCAGTTTCTCTTATAGCCCCGACATGATCGACGTTAAAAGCCGTGTGTCGATTCAGGCTATCAACCGCAGTATACGGGAAATATTGAATGCGATATTCAAAGATAAGGTCACATTCAAAGAGCGCCGCCGCTACATTATCCTTCAAAAAAATACAGAAACCGAAAAGCCGCAGGAACCCGAAAATTTTGACCTGAACGGCTATATTATCGACAACAAAACGGGGAAAAAGCTGGCAAATGCGAGTATTTTCGAGTCGGTAACCCTGGCATCGGCGGTAAGTAACCAATATGGCTATTACAAAATCCGCCTTCCGGCAGCCCGCTCTTCGCTCCGGCTGGAAATCCGCAAGGAAGACTATATAGGCAAGTCTATCCCCATTCCCACACGCAAAGACACCTATTTGCAGATCTCGCTCAACCCGGACACGCTGAAACCCATTTCGGGTAAACTCGCTACCCACACGCCCGTGCAGGTGGATTCGCTGCATACCAGGGTCGCTATACCCCAGTTTGAAATAGCGAAAGCGGAATTACAGCGCGACACCATGTTTATCGATAGCTCTGCGAATGGGAAAGCCATCACGTGGGCCGATTACGAAACGCTGCGCAAGCGATACCGGCGCGTTCAGAACAAGTTTGTCAGCGCATTTGCGTCTGCCAAACAGGCCATACACACCCGTAACATCGAGGATACGCTCTATGCGCCGTTCCAGGCATCCGTCCTCCCCTTTTTGGGCACCAATCACGGCCTGAGCGGGAATATTGTGAATGAATATTCCATTAACCTCATCGCCGGCTACTCGCTGGGCGTGTCCAAATTTGAAATCGGCAGTTTGATCAACGTGGTGCGCGGCAATGTGACCGGCTTCCAGTTTGCGGGTGTAAGTAATATCGTCGGCAATGATGTGGTCGGATTTCAATACGCCAATGCGCTGAACATGACGCTGGGCAACTTCACCGGTTTTCAGGGAACACATTTGCTTAATTACATAGGCCGCAACTTTAATGGCTTCCAAGTCGCCGGCGTCGGGAACGTGGTGGTGGGCGAACTGCGCGGTTATCAGTTTTCTACGGGCTACAATTATGCTCATACGGTCAAAAGCGGCCACCAGATCGGGGCAGTCAACTACGCCGATTCTACCGCCACGGTTCCGTTCGGGCTTTTCAGCTGGGTGCATAGCAACGGGTACCGCCGCTATGAATTCTCTACCGACGAGTTCAACTACTTCAATACGGCATTCAAAACCGGTGTCAGCCGCTTTTACAACATTTTCAACCTCGGTTTCAGCGGTCTGGCCAAAGACAAGCCGCTGTTCACCATCGGGTACGGCTTCGGAACGGCTCAGAATCTGGGCAGAGGTTGGAGTGCGAATGCGGATCTTACGGGGAGCCTTGTGTTACTCGAGCACAATATTTCCGACGATATCAGCCAGGGCCTGGTGAAGTTTGCATTGGGCATTGAAAAGAAACTCGGCTCGCGATTTGCCCTGTTCGTCGGTCCGTCGATCAACACATTCTTCGCCAAACACTCGGGCCTCATCAATGCAGAAGGCAAGAAAGGCATGTCGCCGGTTTGGGTAGGTCAAAAACCGGACGGCTCCACCAAAGTCTACGGCTGGCTCGGCTTCCAGGCAGGAATCCGGTTTTTGAATAAAATTTGAGATTATTTTTGACTGGGGATTTCTAAAAGCAGCCGGTTCAACTCCTCCTCAGAAATATCAGATTGCTCCGATTTGTCATAAATTGAAATCAGAAACACCTTGCTGTCGATCACTTTGACATGAGTAATCACCCGGGCTCCTCCACGCTTCCCCTTACCTTTGGATCTGACGGATAATCGGATTTTGTAAAAGCCTCTGGGAAGCTGCGTTCCCATGAAGGGATTATTTTCAAGCTGTTCAATCAAATCCAGCAGTTCCGCTGCCAGCGAAGCAAATTTCTTTCTGAGCCTTTTGGCTTCTTTTTCAAAATTTGGCAGGGTCTCAACTTGAAAACTCATAAATCCTTCAAAAACGCTCTGGCCGAACGGGTCTGCAAACTGCCCTCCTCCACCAGCGCCATTTCTCTGATCCCCTCCCTGATATTGGCACGAACCTCCTCGTCCGTATCCTCCTCAATCCGCTCACTTACCTTCACGAAGGGAAATTTCTTCAAGAGATCACGCAGAAAATCAAGTTCATTATCCTCTACTTCAACGGTTAGCGTTGCCATACAATCAGAGTTATTTTTAATATAAATATAGCAAAAACCCAAGTCAAATTTATCAGAACCCGATCCGCTTTCGCCCGTTCTGCACGGATGCCCCGTTCACGTGTGCGCGCAGTTCCGCGAGTTCCTTTTCGAATCCGCCGGACAAAATCGGGAACCGGCACCAGGAACGGGGGTCGAGGTTGCGGTCGTCGAGGTGGAATGAAGGAGCATAGCGTTCGCGCTTCCATTGGTTGCGGCTCCATAGTTTGAAGAAGCGTTCGGTCCACCCGAGCAACTGCTCCGTACTGTACACGGTTTTATAGCGCACGTACAGATTTTTGTATGACTCCAAAGGCGACTTCTTATCCCGGATAGCAAACCCTTCCAAGTCATTCAAAAACTCATAAGGCATCAAATCGGCTTCGTCTGTCTGCGTTTGCGCGAGCGGACGAAGCTCCGCGGTCGGTTGCAGGCTGTTTACCTTTTTCAAACCCTCGATACGGATATGCCTGCCTTTCACTTCGCAGCCCACCGTTTCGAGCCAGCGGAGCCACTGGCGCAGGTAATGCTTGTCGATCCCGGCCAGCGGACTGATGCTGCCCGAAGTGTCGCCGTCCATCGTTGCATACCCTACGGCCGCTTCGGAGCGGTTCGAAGTGGCGAGCAACAGGTGGTTGGATAGGTTTGTGAGCAACCACACTCCCGGGGCGCGCACCCGTGCCTGAATGTTCTGCAATGCGATATCGTCCTGCTCCCAGGTCAGTTTGCGGCCAATCTGGTCCTCGATAAGCCCTTTATAAGTTTCTACAAGACCATTGATATTCACATTATAGAATGTAGAACCAATCGATTCCGCCAGTGATTGCGCGGATTCAAGCGTATCGGAAGAACTGTTTTCGGTCCCCTGATAAATATTGTGGATCAAGACCCTCGCAAGATCTTCCTCCGTTGTGGCCGATTGGATACCCTTGATGTAAGACAGCTTCTGCTTGAAGCGGTCCATCCCGATACTTTCATCTGCCAGCCGGATCATCAACCCGCACAAAGCCGTGCAGGCGCAGGAATCGGCGCCGCCCGAAAGCGATATGGTAAAACCGTTCGACCGGCTTTTTCTGAGGTAGTCGAACAATGCCAGGCATTCAGCCCTCGCAAACTCTTCTTCCTTCAGTGCACCTCCTTTTTCAAAAGGCTCGATATCTGGCACTTGCGGTAATACCGGCTCGATTTCCGGGAAGTCGTAACGGGCAGGGATACGCCACGTCCGTTCCGGTACCGGGGTCGCGATCTTGCTTTGCACCTGGCTCAACCGGGTATATTCTGTATCGATAACCGCCGTGGTAATCACATGATCCTCGTAACTGAACCGTGGGCTGGAAGCGAGCAGGTCTCCATTCGAAGCGATCATTGCGTCGCCGTCGTACACAGCCCTTCCTGCCTCATTACCGAGGAGATTAGTATAAATATAGCTGCATGAAAATGTCCTTGAGGCGTCCACGACCAGCTTTTCGCGCACCATAAATTTGTTGAATGCAAAATGGCTCGCGCTCGGGTTCAGGATAATGTCCACGCCCCGCTCATAATGCCGGCGCGCCGGACGATTGGCTACCCAGCCATCCTCGCAAATCTCGAAAGCGATCTTCACACCATGCGAACCACCCTGGATGGGGCCTGACGCAACATCAAAAATCACATCACCGATCGGGTAAAACATTTGATTGACCTCGATACTCTCTACCACTCCCGGCTGCCATGGCCTGAACCACCGCGCCTCATAATGAATGCCGTTGTTGGCAAGATTCTGTTTGCAGTAAAATCCCGCAATATGCTTGTTAGAAACGAGGCAGGCCGCATTGTACACGCTTCCATTGTGCCGCAGCGGCAATCCCACGGCAACGATCATTCCGGCCGTTTCTTCCACGATCTCCAGCAGACAGCGCTGCGCCTGTTCCACCATGTCGGGAGCGAAAAAATAGTCGTCGCAGCCGTAGCCCGAAATACACAGCTCGGGCAGGCAAAGCAGGCTTACCTCCTGCTTCCGGGCCTCCCTGATCGCATCGACGATATTTCGGGTATTGGCCTCCCAGGCCATGGGTGTCTGGTTTACAACTCCGGAAGCAACTTTGATCAACGGCATGGGCAATCGTATGGTTTTGCGATTCAGCATCGCTTATATGATAAATCAAGACAGGCAACTTAATAAAAAAATGCCTTTTTCGAAGCGGTAAGGTTTTTTCCTATTTTTGTCAACAACTAATTTAAAGAAAGATTCCTCTTGCAGTTCCCCTCATTCATCGCCAAACGCATTCGTCATAACGAAGCAGGATCTTTTTCTGCCACAGTTTCGCGAATCGGCGTGGCCAGTATTGCCATTGGTATTGCAGTGGGAATCATCGCATTTGCGGTTTTGCTCGGTTTCAAGCAAACCATCCAGCAAAAAATATTCCTTTTCGGAGCCCATATCAATATCAATGCCTTTTCGCAGGGCAATACCTATGAAGAAGCTCCCCTGCCGACCAAAAATTCGGTTTCGGAAATCCTTCCAACCATCCCGGAGATCCGCCGCTGGCAAGCCGTAGCACACAAATCGGGCATTTTGAAAACGCCCGACGAAATCAAAGGGGTAATACTGAAAGGCGTAGGTAAGGATTACGACTGGGAAACTTTCAGGCACAACCTCGTTGATGGCCGACTCATTTCCCGTACCGATTCGTCCGCCATTAAATACGGATATTCATCTCAAATCCTGATCAGCCGTAAAATAGCCTCCCAAATGCGCCTGAAAACGGGCGACGATGTGATCATGTACTCCCTGCAAAATCCGCCGCGGCCCCGCAAACTGATCATCGCGGGGATTTATGAAACCGAAATGGAGGAATTTGACAATAACCTCATTATCGGGGACATCGGGCTCGTCCAACGGCTCAATGGCTGGGGCGCGGATTCCGTCGGTACTTACGAAATTTACCTCAAAAACTTCCAGGACCTCGACCTGGTCACGCATAAGCTGCGGCGTGAGCTCCCACCCGGGCTTTTTCTGCAAAAGGTGACGAGCCTCTTTCCCCAAATATTCGATTGGCTCATTCTCCTCGACCGCAACACGGCCGTTTTCCTGACGCTCATTCTTTTTGTAGCCTGCTTCAATATGATCTCGATCCTGCTGGTCATGATCATGGAAAGGACGCCGCTGATCGGATTGCTGAAAACACTTGGAAGCCCCAACCGTCAGATCCGGATGATTTTTTTCCGGGTTGGCCTGGATCTGGTGCGCAAAGGCATTATCATCGGGAACGTGGTCGCATTGCTGCTTTGCTGGCTGCAATATCAGTTCAAGCTCATCCCGCTCGACCCGGTCAATTATTACATGGATACCGTTCCCATCGTGTTCGACTGGGGCATTTTCGCGATGGTGAATGTGGTCACGGTCATGATCACCGCGGCCATTCTGCTCATCCCCACCCTCATTATCACCCGCATCCAGCCGATCAAAGCATTGTTGTTCAAAAAATAAATGCGCGGGTCTTCGGGAACGTCTGAGGTACCCTGACTAATCTCTTACCAACGTGCGGAGTTGAGTAAACCTGCGGCTCTCAGCAAGGTGTCGTCATGCTTTGCGAAGCAGAATCGGAGTGTTTTGAAGTCTGTTTCCCTGCCATAGAATGCAGAAACGGGTATAGCAGCTACGCCAACTTCCCTTGTGAGCCGCTCCGCCAGTGCCAGGTCATTTTCATCGGATAAATGCGCGTAAGACACATTCTGGAAAAAACTGCCCTCCGAGGGTTTCAGTACAAAACCAATGTCCTTAATAGCGTCATTAAACAAATCCCGCTTCCGCTCGTAGAATGCCGACAGCGACAAATAATGCTCCGGGTCTTCGAGGAATTCAGCGACTGCAAATTGCAATGGCGTCACCACGCTGAATACCAGAAACTGATGGATTTTGCGGAACTCCGCGGTAAGCTCGGCTGGTGCCAGGCAATAGCCCAGTTTCCAGCCCGTAGTATGAAACGTTTTCCCAAACGACCCGCACACAAAGCTGCGCCCGGCGAGCGAAGGAATGGAAGAGACCGATATGTGCCCGCGTCCGTCGAAGACAATGTACTCATATACCTCGTCGCTGATGACGAATAAATCATGCGCCTCCGCCAGCGACGCAAGCGACTGTAAATCAGAAGAAATCCATACTTTTCCGGTCGGGTTATGCGGGGTATTAACAATGATAGCCCTCGTTTTTTCCGTAATGCAGGATCGCACGACCTCCCAATCGATCGCTTTGTATTGCGGGTCGAGCGTCACGAATACCGGCACACCGCCGCTGAGTTCGATGGCGGGCACATAACTGTCATAGGCCGGCTCGAATACGATCACTTCATCACCCGGATGCACCACGGTGCTGATCGCCACGAACAATGCTTCGGTGGCGCCGCTGGTGACAGTGATCTCGGTTACCGGATGGTACTCGCGGCCCGATGCATCGAACGTTTTTCGTGAAATGGCTTCCCGCAGCGTCAATGCGCCGGGCATAGGCGCATACTGGTTTTTGCCCGACCGCACATATTTATCGACCAGCTGTTGCAAGTCGGGCGAGCAATCGAACTCGGGGAAACCCTGCGCCAGGTTCAGCGCCTTGTGCTCTTCGGCCAGCGCCGACATTTTGGTGAAAATGGTGGTCCCGACGTGGGGAAGTTTCGATTGCAACCTGTTTTTCAATAACATATCCCAAAAAACGTATTAAAACAAATACTGCGTCAGCGGCAAAACCAAAGATAATGCATGGCTGCCTTGCTGACACGGTATGGATGTCAAAGTATGTAATTTCCGCTAGCGGCCGTCATAAATAGCCTTCAAAACCGCCTCGATATCCGGAGTATTATCGAAATCTACATCCACAAATGCGTACCCAACGCGGCGGTCGCGGCGAACCACAAAAAGCGAAGGTGTGAAAACTTCCTCCGAAATGCCCGCAATGCGGTCCCAGATCGGCGAGGTCTCTGAAAACACACCATAGGAGCGTGCCACATTGTAATTTTTATCATGGTAAATCTGCACCTCGCCATCCAGCTTCCTGGCAATGCGCCCGATTTCCTTTTGAGATTCGTTGGTGAGTATCAGCAGCTGCCCGCCCAAAGCTTCCACCTGCGGCGCAAGCGACTTCATGGCTTCAAGGTGCTTCGGCGCGTAGCTGCCCCAGCAGTTGCAATAAAAACTGAGCACGAGTGGTTTGAAACGCACCAAATCGAGGATCGAACGCAATTCACTATCCGACGACGTTCCCGCAAGCGACGTCACCGGAAACCCCTCCTCGTTGCGGAGATAGAATAACGGTGCCAGTTCACTTTCCCGGGGCGGTTCGATCTGCTCTTCCGCTTCCCGTTGTTTGAGTTGTAAGGTGGACACGTTGCCCAATTCGTCTTCAATTTCGTAGTACATAATGCCAGGGGGTCTTCTGATTCTGGATCAAATTTAGCTCCAATCTATTTACCCTACAAATTTAATAGACTTATTTTACCACCGCCCTTTTTAGTATAAATCCTGATTAGGCGCTTATACTGTCAATCTACAAGCCGCTAAACCCGATGCGACACCTCAACCGAGCCCTTTCGACGCTTTTGTTACTATTTGTACCGGCCCTGATCTTCGGGCAGACTATCACCTGGAAAGAGATCCATCCGGGCATCTGGAAGGGCACTGCGGGTAAGCCCGATGCCTACGATCTCCTCAAAGCGGCGGAAGCCACCGCCTCGCCGGCGCTGCTGCAACTTCCCAGACAGGATTTTCCACTCGACAAATCGGCCATTTCATTCCAATTGAACAATGGCAAATCCTATTTACGACTGCCTCTGCAAAGGAATGAGCAGATCTATGGCTTCGGTCTCAACTTTCAGACCATCCATCAGCGAGGCCGCATTATGCAGCTCCACGCCGACCATTACGGCAAGTCCGACAATGGCCGCACGCATGCACCGGTGCCGTTTTATGTGTCGTCGCTGGGTTATGGTGTTTTTGTAAATTCTGCCAAATACATCGACGTCTATGCGGGGTCGGGCGTGCGCAAGGACAGCAAAAACCCTCCGAAAATCATGGACCGCAACACAGACAAGAACTGGGAAGCTCACCCCTATTCCGACGCGGTAGAAATGCTGATACCAGCCGAGGGTATTGAAATTTACATTTTCGCAGGCCCGAAACCCGTCAACGCCGTCGAGCGCTTCAACCTGCTGAGCGGCGGAGGCTGCCTGCCGCCGCGCTGGGGGCTGGGTTTTACGCAGCGCGTTCACCGGCTTTACACGGCCGACCAGGTGAAACAGGAAGCGCAAGCATTTGAAGAAAAAGGCTTCCCGCTCGATTTCATCGGGCTTGAACCCGGCTGGCAAACCAAATCGTACCCGTGCACATTTGAATGGGACCGCTCGCGTTTCCCCGATCCGGCAGGCTTTGTAAAAGATATGGATAAGGCGGGTGTCAAAATCAATCTCTGGACCAACCCTTATGTCTCCCCCGACGCGGCTATTTATAAGGCAATAGCCCCTTATACCGGCTCTCACACCGTTTGGAACGGCATCGTTCCGGACCTCTCCATGCCGCAGGCCCGCAAAATCCTGTTCGATCAGTTTGAAAAAGAGCATGTCAAAATCGGTGTGGGTGGATACAAGATCGATGAAGTGGATGGTTTCGACTCCTACCTCTGGCCGGACGTAGCCACATTTCCTTCCGGCCGCTCTTCCGAGCAGATCCGCCAGACCTACGGGCTGCTCGTGCAGAAACACAGTTTTGAAATGTTCCGCCGCAACAACAGGCGCACCTACGGGCTCGTGCGCGCCTCGAACGCGGGCGGCGCACCATTTCCCTATGTGATTTACAATGATAATTATAGCCACGAAGATTTCATCACCGCGCTCATCAACAGCGGCTACGCGGGCGTGCTCTGGACACCGGAAGTACGCGCTTCCAAAACAGCCGAAGAATGGCTCCGCAGATTTCAAACAGTATGCTTTTCACCAATGGCGATGATCAACGCGTGGTCGAGCAGCATGCAGCCGTGGACATTTCCCGAGGTAGCGCCGCAGATCAAGGCCCTGGCGGAGCTGCGGATGCGGATGATGCCTTACTGGTATTCCGAATTTGCCAAATACCATTACAACGGCACGCCGCCATTCCGCGGAATGAGCCTTGAAGAGGGTTTTGGAATGAATATGAAGAAAGAGAAAACGGTGACCAGTCTGGAAGAAAACCCCTACGAAGAGGCGGTTACCCGGGAGGTGAAAGACCAGTATATGGCAGGTGAGTACCTCCTGGTAGCGCCGCTCTTCACCGGGCAGACTTCGCGGAAAGTTATTTTACCCAAAGGTAAATGGTACGATTTCTACACAGGCAAACTGGCTGGCGACGGGGAGGTGATTACCATTAACCCGGGAATGGACCAGATACCGGTTTTCGTCAAAGACGGCGGCATTATTCCCATGATGCCGGCCATGCTGCACGCCCCGCACTCCGGGGTCAAAACGGATATTGAAATCCGGCATTACGGGCAAAAGAATGGAGATTATAAGCTTTACGATGACGACGGCGAGACCTTTGCTTACGAAAAAGGCGCATTCTCATGGCGTAATGTTAGGGTAGAGCGCCAGGGCGGCCAACTCAAAGGCAGCATTTCGGCCCCCGAAACCGGCAAGCCGAATACGATAGGGAATGTCAGCTGGCGGTTTATGACCGAATAGCGCTAGTATGCGTCCAGATCGCGGAAGGCTGCGCTGAAATGTCCTTTTTCGAGCGGATTTTTGGCCAATGCCTCGGAGAGAAACTCGGGGTAAATGCGGATTGAATGCAAGTCGGCCACATCGTGCCAGTGAAACAGCAGCTCCTCCTGCCCTTCCGAGCCCAGGAAATCGTTTTGGTGAGGAAGGTTTTGGATCTGCATTGCAAAATAGAAGCCGACCTCGTGGTATTTATCGCCGTTGTACAGAAAGAAATTCTCGGATACCCACAGCATTTCCCCGGCTTCGGCGTCCATACCGGTTTCTTCCTTCATTTCACGCTGTAAAGTGTCCTTTGAAAACTCGAACAGCTCACAGCGCCCGCCCGGGAGCGTCCAGTAGTTATCGGAAGGCGTCTTGTGCAGCAGCACCTTCCCATTCAGCAACGCCACGCCGGCGACCCGGTAGTTGAACAATGCTCCATCAATGCGCAGGCTGATCATCCGTAATGCCGTTTTTCCCCCTAAACTACGGTTTTTCCGACAGACGACGCCCGTATCGTCAATGCAGTTTTGAGCGAGCGTGTTTCGAACTGGTCGGTTTTCTGCGGGTGTTCGATCAAACGGATCAGCAATTCCACGGCCTGCTGCCCCATTTCCATGGCGGGCTGCATTACGGTGGTCAAAGGCGGATTGAGCAAATCGGCCACGCTGATATTGGTAAAACCGACGATCGCGATCTCATCCGGCACCCGGATTCCCTTCCGTTGAAATACCGACATGCAGCCGGTAGTGAGCCGGTCGCTGGCCGTAAATATGGCATCCGGCGGCTCGGGCAATGCAAGCATCTCCTCTATGGCAGCTTCGTTTTCCGCTTCTATTTTGCCGCCGTAAAGACAATATTTGACATACGACTCATCGAATGGAATGCCGTAATCTTCCAGCGCCTTTTTATAACCGGCCAGCCGTTCCGTCGTGATCGACAGGTAAATAGGGCTTGTGAGGTGCGCAATACGCTTGCGCCCGGAAAGGATCAGGTGCTCCGTCGCTTCATAGCTTCCGGTGAAGTTGTCGGCTACCACTTTATGTGTTTCAATGTCGTTGGGCACGCGATCGAGGAAGACGATCGGCAGGCCTTTCTCCATGAGTTCCTGGAAATGAACGAGGTTTGTCGTAAGACTTGCCAATGATACCAGCAACCCGTCCACACGGCGGGAGACGAGGTAATTGGTATTTGCCACCTCCCGTTCATAGGAATCATGGCTTTGGAAGATCACTACATGATAACCCAGGTTATAAGCAATGGATTCAATGCCGTTGATGAGCTGCGAGAAAAAGTGGTTCGCTATTTCAGGGATGATGACGCCGATTGACTTGCTTTTGCTGTCTTTCAAGCTCAGCGCAATGGGGTTCGGGCGGTAGTTCATCCGCTCGGCATATTCCATGACGAGCTTTTTCGTCTCAGGGTTAATCTCGTAGCTGTTTCGCAATGCACGTGAAACCGTCGAAGTAGATAGGTTCAGTGCCTTTGCAATATCCTTGATGGTGATGGTTTCCAATGGAAAAATTGGTTTATTCCAACTTATTATTCATTTCAAAATATCCTTTACCCCTCCGTGCCTTTCCACCGGACTGTCAATTTATCTCAAAATTTACAATCATCCGGCTCAACTGACAACGTTCCCGATAACGATTGCACAAAAAAAGACAATTCGTTATTTGATTTTTCTGATTATTCAGTCTAACATCGTTTGGCTGGGGTCTATTTACAATCGACGCTAAAATTATCGGATACCCCGAAAAAGACAAATCACAAACCCATTAATGAATACCGCTAGTATTTTTGATCTGACCGGAAAGAAGGCATTGGTAACCGGCTGCAATCGCGGCATCGGGAAAGCCATGGCAGAAGCACTCGCCGAAGCCGGCGCGGACATTATCGGCGTCGCTTCCTCGACATTTACGGATGATAACGAAACCGGGCAGGCGATCCGGCGAACGGGCAGGAATTTTTATCCCTACCAAGCCGATCTCGGCGATCGCGCCATGCTTTACCAGTTTATCGGCCAGGTCAAAAAAGACCACCCGGTGATCGACATTCTCATCAACAATGCGGGGATCATCCTCCGCCAGCCCGCCGCGGAGCATCCGGACGAATATTGGGACAAGGTCCTGAACATTAATCTCGACGCTCCGTACATACTTGCCCGTGAGCTGGGAAAGGAAATGATCGCGCGCGGGTCGGGCAAGATCATTTTCACTGCGTCACTCCTTACATTTCAGGGGGGTATCAATGTGCCTGGCTACACGGCATCCAAAAGTGCCATCGGCGGCCTCGTGAAAGCACTGGCCAACGAATGGGCCGGCAAAGGCGTGAATGTAAACGCCATCGCGCCCGGCTATATCAATACCGACAATACCGAAGCACTGCGCAACGACCCCGTCAGGTCAAAGTCGATCCTCGACCGCATTCCTGCCGGGCGCTGGGGGCTGCCCGAAGATTTCAAGGGCCCTGCCCTTTTCCTTGCCTCCGAAGCCGCAAGCTACGTGCATGGGACCATCTTAACCGTCGACGGCGGATGGATGGGCCGTTAAAAAAATCAATTAACCCAAAGATATTCAACAAGTTGCCGCATATCATGCAAATCCGATTCGAAAGCAGCCGGAAAGAAACCGCCCAAATGGACACCGACACATTGCGGGAAAATTTCCTCGTCCAGGACATATTCCGGGATGGCGAAATCCATTTCGTATACAGTCATTACGACCGCGTGATCATCGGCGGCGCCATTCCGCTGGCCACGCCGCTGGCAATCCCGGTGTTTGATGCATTAAAAGCTTCCTACTTCCTGGAAAGACGGGAAATCGGCATTATCAACATTGGCGGCGACGGCGAAGTAATTGCCGACGGAGTGCATTTCCCCGTCAGCAAACTGGGCTGTGTGTATGTTGGAAAAGGTACTAAAGAAGTACTGCTAACCAGCCTGAACCCTGCTGAACCGGCATCCTACTATCTGCTTTCCTCGCCCGCACATTACACGCATCCGACGCGGTTATTTACCAAGGAGGACGCTACGCCCGCCACCGTAGGCAGCATGGAAACTTCGAACCACCGTACCATTTATAAATACGTCCATTTGGAAGGTATCCAGAGCTGCCAGCTCGTGATGGGCCTTACGGTACTGCAAACGGGCAGCGTTTGGAATACCATGCCTTCACACGTGCACGACCGGCGCATGGAAGCCTATTGTTATTTTGATGTGCCGGAAAATCAGAGGGTACTGCATTTAATGGGAGAACCTTCGGAAACCCGGCATTTATGGGTGGCTAACCGGCAGGCGGTGATCTCGCCGCCGTGGTCGGTACACTCGGGATGTGGTACTTCCAATTACTCCTTCATTTGGGGTATGGCGGGTGAAAACAAGGATTATACAGACATGGACCCGGTACTGATCGGCGATCTCAGATAATGGAAGCATTGAAAGCAAAAGAATTTGTCGACGACAGCGGAATCGCCTGGGAAGACCTCGGCGGCGGCCTGAAACGCAAGATTATGGCCTACGACGACCACCTCATGCTGGTGAAAGTGGCATTTGAAAAAGGCGGTATCGGCACGCTGCACAGCCATTTCCATACCCAGATGAGCTATGTCGAAAGCGGTGAGTTCGAGATCACGATCGGAGGGCGGAAGCAGGTGCTGCGGCAGGGCGATGTGTACTACATACCTCCGCACGTGGTGCATGGCGCATTGTGCCTGTCCGCTGGTATGCTGGTTGACATTTTCACGCCGATGCGGGAAGATTTTGTAAGTATTTCAAAGGCATAACCCATTCCAGATGGCTCTTTCTCTACCTCGCTTCCGTCAGTTTCCACTCTGGGTCGCCAGCCTCGTCACTACCTGGTCGTTTGCTCAGGAGTTGCCGCTATCCCGCCAAATGGCCGATTCCTTTATAGCTAATCATAAAGACTCGATCCTGGTAGGCAAAAACACGGCTACCAAATGGGACTACGAGCAGGGGTTAATGCTGAAAGCCATCGAAAAAGTGTGGTACCGGACCGGCGAAGGCAAGTATTTCGAATACATCCGGAAAGACATCGACCAGTATGTGCGCCCCGACGGCAGTATCCGGACCTACCGGGCAGACGAGTACAATATTGATAACATCCCTCCGGGTAGGGCCTTGCTGACCTTATACCAGCAATCGCAACCCGATAAGGACAAATACAAAAAAGCCGCCGACCTGCTTTGGAAACAGCTCGAAGAGCAGCCCCGTACCAAAGAAGGCGGATATTGGCACAAAAAACGCTATCCCAATCAAATGTGGCTCGACGGCCTATTCATGGGAGAGCCGTTCGCAGCCGAGTACAGCGCCATTTTCCATCACCCGGAGCATTTCGACGACATTGTGAAGCAATTCGCATTGATTGAGAAACATGCTGTCGATGAAAAGACAGGATTGGTTTATCATGCCTACGACGAGAGCCGCGAGCAGAAATGGGCGGATAAAAAGACCGGTCGCTCGCCCAGTTTTTGGGCACGGGCCATCGGCTGGTATGCCATCGCCCTCGTGGATGTGCTCGATTACCTGCCTGCGCAGCATCCGGGACGAGCACAACTGATAGGTTATTTACAACGGCTGGCTCCCGTGTTGGCAAAATACCAGGACCCGGCATCCGGCGCGTGGTACCAGGTGATCGACCAAGGCACACGGGCAGGAAACTACCTCGAAGCATCGGCCTCGTGCATGTTCGTGTATGCGCTGGCGAAAGGTGCACGCATGGGCTACATTCCCGAAAAATTCGTGGCAACGGCGAAGAAGGGCTACCAAGGTATTCTGCAAAACTTTGTGGAAAAGGAAGCGAACGGCACATTAAGCCTTACTAAGACAGTGAGTGTAGGCGGCCTTGGCGGCAACCCGTACCGCGACGGCACCTATGAGTATTACCTCAGCGAGCCCCTTCGCAAGAACGACCTGAAAGGAATAGGGCCGTTCATTTTTGCGAGTGTGGAAATGGAAATTGCAGCAGAGAATGCGGTTGGACAAGGCAAAACGGTGGGGTTGGACTATTATTTCAACCACGAAACACGCAAAGACCCGACGGGAAATCCGGAGCAATTTCACTACACCTGGGAAGACCGCATGCATTCGGGTTTCTGGCTTTGGGGTAATACTTTCCGGGAGTTAGGTGCAAAAACGGCTTCCATTCCTACCTCGCCCAATGCGGCAAACCTGAAAGGCGTGGATGTTTACATCATCGTCGACCCGGACACTAAAAAGGAAACGCCCGAGCCGCATTTCATTGATGATCAATCCATTGCTGAAATCGAAAAGTGGGTGAAAGCGGGCGGCGTGCTGGTACTGATGGCGAACGATACGGCCAACTGCGAGATACCCCGTTTCAACCGGCTGGCGGCAAAATTCGGCATTCAGTTTACGAGCAAAAACCGCAACATGGTACAAGGCACGCAGTTCGAGCAGGGCAGACTGATGATCCCGGCCGAAGCGAAGTCCGTTTTTCCGCACACAGGAAAAATTTACATCAAAGAACTTTCCCCGCTTCGGCTCACACCGCCCGCGAAACCATTGCTGACCGATCAGGGCGATATCATTTTCGGAATTTCGAGATACGGTAAGGGAACCGTGTTCGCCGTGGGCGATCCGTGGCTTTACAATGAATATGTTGACGGCAGGAGGATCGATACCAGCTTTGAAAATTTCGAAGCGGGTAAAGACCTCGCCGGTTGGTTGTTGAAACAGGTTGTTAAAAAGTAAATCTCATTGTTATGGGCTATCTCTTCCGGGAAAACCTTCGGCAGCTCAGAAGCCAGCCCTCCGTGGTCGTGGCTGACGACTCTGTATTCCAGCTGCCGGAAAAAGTGCTGCAATTCGGCACCGGAGCATTCCTCCGCGGCCTGGCCGATTATTTCATCGATAAAGCCAACCGGCAGGGTACGTTCAATGGCCGGATCGTGGTCGTGAAATCAACCGACCAGGGCGATACCAAGGCATTCGAGCGACAGGATAACCTCTACACGATTTGCTCCCGCGGCATTCAGGATGGCGAAGCGAAGGAAGAAAATATCATTTCCTCCGCCATCAGCCGCGTGCTGTCAGCCAAAACGCAATGGTCGCTCGTGCTGGACCTGGCCAAAAACCCCGCTGTGAGCCTGGTGATCTCCAACACTACTGAAACCGGCAT
Source organism: Dyadobacter sp. 50-39 (assembly GCA_001898145.1). GTDB lineage: Bacteria > Bacteroidota > Bacteroidia > Cytophagales > Spirosomataceae > Dyadobacter. The sequence continues at coordinate 221,860 of MKSR01000046.1, read as the reverse complement.
TCAGCTCGTGCAGGACGACATTTATCAGTGGCCTCCGGTATCGTTCCCCGGCAAGCTGCTGGCCTTTCTTTACGCGCGCTACGTCGCATTCAGCGGCAATCCCGAGTTTGGAGTGGTTATTATCCCCACTGAACTGATCGCCGATAATGGTAAGAAACTCGAATCCATTATCCTCGAACTCGCCCACCGCAATGGCCTCGAAGGTGCATTCATCGACTGGATCGAGCAACACAACTTTTTCTGCAATTCGCTTGTAGACCGCATTGTACCCGGCAAGCCGGACGAAACGCGTCTCAAAGAACTGGAAGAAGAGCTCGGTTACCGCGACGAGCTGCTCATCACCGCCGAGCATTACCATTTGTGGGCTATTGAAGGCGATGAGCGCATCCGACGGAAAATCGGCTTTTACGGCGTCGATGAAGGGCTGATCATTGAACCGGACATCGAACTTTACCGCGAACTCAAACTCCGCCTGCTCAATGGTGCCCACACCCTCGGAGGCGGATTGGCGCATTTGTGTGGTTTTAAAACCGTCGTGGAAGCGATGAGCGATCCGTTCTTTTCGGCATTTACTACGCATTTAATGGAAAATGAAATTGCGACGGCCATTCCTTATGAGGTTCGGCCGGACGTGGCGCTGGCGTTCAGCCGACAGGTTGCAGACCGTTTTCGCAATCCGCATATTTTACATAAATGGTTCAATATCAATCAGAATTACTCGGCCAAAATCCTTTCCAGGGTCATACCGACCTATCTGAACTACGAAGCAAAAAATGGCCATCTCCCTGAACACATGACATTCGGTCTGGCGGTGTTCATATACTTCATGAAAGCCGTGAAAAAAGAAGGCGACAATTACTATGGTCGTCTCGACGGCACCCCATACCTGATCCAGGATCCAACAGCGCCCTTCTTTTATCAGAAATGGCAAATGGCGTCACTTCCCGACATGGTGCAGGCGATTCTGAAAGAACAGTCGATCTGGGGCCGTGACCTGAACAAAATCGATTCTGCACACCGCTCCATCGTCGGATATCTCCAATCCATCGCACAAAACGGAATTAACGAAACACTTAAAACGCTTCTAGAAAGAACGGAATATGCTCTCTCACAATCCTGAACCTACGGAACTCCGGGCGGAGGCCCCCAAAACCAGCTATCGCTGGCGCGTCGTAGCATTGCTTTTCTGCGCAACGACCATCAACTACCTCGACCGCCAGGTGCTCGGTCTGCTCAAACCCACACTCGAAGCCGATTTCGGTTGGACCGAGTCTGATTTCAGCCATATTGTCATGGCATTTCAGGCAGCCTATGCATTTTCACTGATCGGTTTTGGTGCCATTATCGATAAGATCGGCACTAAACTCGGCTATGTCATTTCCGTTGTAGTGTGGAGTATTGCCGCTATGCTGCATGCCATTGCCAGCGGCACATTCAGTTTCGGGTTCATGCGTGCCATTCTCGGGCTCGGGGAAGCCGGTAACTTCCCCGTAGCCATTAAGGCTACTGCCGAATGGTTTCCCAAAAAAGAGCGGGCACTGGCTACCGGTATTTTCAATTCCGGGGCCAATATCGGGGCTGTGGTGGCACCTATCATGGTTCCCTGGATCTTGGGGGCATATGGCTGGCAGGAAGCATTTCTGATCACCGGCGCACTGGGTTTTTTGTGGCTGATATTCTGGTGGCGGATGTACGACGTTCCGGCAAATCTAAAAAGTGTCAACAAAGCGGAGTACGACTACATTCATAGTGATAACGAGCCCGATACCAGCAAGGAAGCGCCCGTAAAGTGGCTTCAATTGTTTAAAGTCCGCCAAACCTGGGCATTTGTTTTCGGTAAAATGCTTACCGACCCTATCTGGTGGTTTTTCCTCTATTGGTTACCTTCCTATTTCGCAGAAGCATTCAAGCTGAATCTTTCGAAACCTAGCCCGGAGTTGGTAATCGTGTATACCGCAACGACCGTGGGGAGCATCGGAGGCGGCTATTTATCAGGTTATTTCATCAAGAAAGGCTGGCCCGTGTTCCGCGCCAGAAAAACCTCGATGCTCATTTTCGCATTCCTTGTGATGCCTATCATGGCGGCCCAGTACACGACCAACATCTGGCAGGCAGTGGTGCTGATCAGCCTGGCGGCGGCCGCGCACCAAGCGTGGAGTGCCAATATTTTTACCACGGCATCGGATATGTTTCCGAAAAAGGCGGTAAGTTCGGTGGTCGGTATCGGCGGCATGGCCGGATCAGTAGGAGGCATCCTTTTTCCTCTTTTGGTAGGGATCATTCTCGACAACTACAAGGCTGCCGGGAACATCGGCGGAGGATACAACGTCATTTTCGTCATCTGCGGGTTCGCATACCTGCTGGCTTGGGGAGTAATGCATTTATTCTCACCGAAAATGGAGCGGGTTGATATATAGTACTTCGGCTCTCGGCCGTTGGCTATCATACCTGATCGTCTACGAACCGGACAGCCTAAGTTTGACAGCCGATTGCCGAAGTCACAAATCCTAATTCCTTATTAATCAATGAAAAAAACATTTTTGATTCTTGTATTCCTTCTGATAGGCAACGCATTCGTATTTGCTCAAAGCGCTGATGAAAAAGCCGTAGCCGCAACTGTCGAAAAGCTCAAAACTGCTATAATCAGCGCCAACGAGGCTGATTTGAAAAAACTCACCTCCACTTCCCTTTCCTACGGGCATTCCAATGGCCTGCTGGAAGATCAGAAGGAATTCATCCGCGCATTGGTGAGTGAAGAGTCTAAATTCACTAAAATTGATCTCACTGATCAGACGATCGCCATTTCCGGCGACGTCGCGCTGGTGCGCCACAAGCTGTTTGGCGACACGCACAACAAAGGCAAAGATCCGGCGCAGGTGAAGCTGGGTGTGTTGATGGTATTCCAAAAAGTGAAAGGAAACTGGGTACTGCTTGGTCGTCAGGCATTCAAACTGGTTTAAACCGTCTTAGAAATATTTCCACCGGGTCTGCTAATCGCTTGGCAGGCCCCTTTTTATTTTGGACAAATCGCGCCGCTCCATTTTGTGCCTGGCTATTTCGACTGCTTTGTGCAGCTTCTCTTGTAAAACCTGCTGCGAAGGCAGCGCCGTCAGGTAATCGGCCACTCGAATGTTACTTTGCCCCAGTTGCATCAGCTCAATATGCTCGGTGCTTTTTCCCGAGCAGAGTATCAGCCCGATCGGGTCATTTTCGCCTGGTATCTTCTCATATTTTTCCAAAAAACGGAGGTACAGCTCCATTTGCCCCTTAAAAGCCGCTTCAAACTCCCCCATCTTTAAATCGACCACAACCAGGCATTTCAGCCGCCGGTGATAGAAAAGCAGGTCGATAAAGTAGTCGCGGTGATCAATGGTAATGCGCTTCTGCCGCGCCATGAATGCAAAATCGGTTCCCATTTCGATGATAAAACGCTGCAATTCCACGATAATCGAAGCTTCCAGATCCTTTTCGGAATAAGCGTCTTTCAAGCCCAGGAAATCAAGAAAGTATGGATCCTTAAAGACCAGGTCCGGGTTCAGTTTCTGCTCGCTTTTCAAAAGTTGAAGATCGTTGATGATCACGTCTTCGGGCTTTTTGCTGATGGCCGTGCGCTCGAAGAGCATGGATTGAATGCGTTCCCGGAAGGTCCGCACGCTCCATTTCTCGTGAATGCACATTTGGATATAGAATTCCCGTTTTAGTGGTTCGGAAATAGGTAAAATCTCCTTGAAATGCGACCAACTGAATTGTCGGGCAAGTGTAGCGACAATTTGTTCGTCGGGAAAGAGCTCCGCAAACTGAACCATTCTCCTCAAACCCTGCTCAGAAAACGACTTCCCATACTCGATACCCAATTCGCGCGACAGTGTAGCGAGAATTTGTTTTCCATATTCAGCACGCTCGTCTTTCAGTATTTCCTGACGAATCACTTTCCCGATTTTCCAGTATAAAATGCTTATCTCAGCATTCACAGAAACCGCAACATACTGGCGGCTAGCGAGAATCAGGCCTTTAACGGTATTGAATAGTGCGTTGCTTGTCATGTTGTCCATCATAGAATGTGTTTAAGTACATTCATTTAGACGCAGGCACTTCATTTTGGTAACACACTTCTACAAAAACTTTTTTGCCAAAATTGCGCAACGAAAAAGTTACAAGCTTTTGCTGAGCGTTTCGCAGAAGTATGAAAACAACAGACGTCTTCCAGGCGCTCGCGGATCGCGGGCGGAGGGAAGTATTGATAATGGCGGGAAAATAGGGGGTTAATGCGCCGGCTTCTTCGGTGCCGGGGCGGAAGCGTGGTATTTTTTCTGAACGATGGCCGCATACTTGTCCATCAGTTCCAGCACCTTTTCGCGGGATTTGGACCTCACTACCAACCCGACGTGATGCGGCTCATTCATTCGCCATACTACTTCCGGGTCGTTGAACACCGAAAGGTCCGGCCACTCCTGCCGTGCCAGCGAGATGAGAATGCCGGCGTATTCTTTGCGTACCGGCGGCAACTTATAGTTTTCGCCCTTGGCCTCCGCAGTTTCCATCCGCGCCCATTCTTTCCATAGGTTAATGCCGGATGAGGCCTCGACCATCTCCGAAAGATGTGCGCCGCCAACACGGGACGACGTTTCCAGGAAGTAATATTTACCGTCGTCATAGCAGCGGATCACCTCGGTGTGCGAGGCGCTGTGTTTCAGCCCGAAAGCTTTGAGCAAATCCACAGCGAGGGTTTGCAATGCATGCTCTTCCGAAGAGTCGAGCGGCACGGTAACCGATCGGAATATGCCTCCTCCGTGCGCCACATCGAACGGCGGCGCGAGGTATTTACTATTCCACGAAAATATGACGATACCGTTGTACGAGATCGAATCCACGTGATAGACATCGCCGGGCTTGTATTGTTCCACGAGGTAGGCGTGCCGTTTGTCACCCAGCTCGTGGATCGTCTTCCAGAGTTCTTCGGCCGTATTCAGCTTTTGGATGCCCAACGCCGAAGCCTCCGAGCGCGGTTTGATCATCCACGGGCCCGGATATTTTTCGATAAACCGGTTGACCTGGTCGTCATTGAACAGCGCCGAGAAACCCGGCACAAGAATACCCGATTCCAGCGCTTTGGTACGCATTGCGAGTTTGTCGCGGAAATAACGTCCGGTCGTCTGCCCCATACCGGGAATGCGGAAATACTCGCGGATATGCGCCGCCTTCTCCACATCGAAATCATCCAGCGCCACCACCCGATCGATCGGGCGCGTACGCATCACGTAGGCGAGGCCGGTGATGATCTCATTCATATCATAGGTCCCATCCTCTCCTTCTTCCACGTAGAAAAATTCATCTACGGCTTCCCTGACCCAAGGTTTATGTTCCAGTTTTTTCGCTGTAATCAAAAAAACCTTATTGCCGGCGTCTTTCAGCGCCCGCAAAAAATCGTTGCCTTTGAAATAGGTAGAAATGCAGAGAAATGTAAGAGTTCGGGTCATAAAATGTGATTTGGTGGACGGTAGCGGCATTTGCATAGGCGCCATGCCGCAAAGCATACATTCTCAAATCTAGCAAAAAGAACCATTTTAGCAAGTAAAGCCCGGGTTAAATTTCCATTACAACCCGGGCTTGGCTGTTAACCCTCCAGTTTGGACAGATAGGCAATCAGCAGCCTGACCCCATAGGCTGTCCCGGCCCGGCCGGGCGCAAACTCGGTGTCACCGAACGCCATCCCCGCAATATCGAGGTGTGCCCATGCCGGATGCCCCGCAGTAAACACTTCCAGGAACTTCGCTGCCACGATAGCGCCGGCCAGCGGCTTGCCATGGTAATTTTTTACATCGGCGATATCCGAGCTGATCTCTTCTTTGTATTCATCCCAAACCGGCAGCCTCCACAAGCGCTCCCCTGTTTCGTCGGCAACCTGCATGAGCTCGGCGGCAAGGTTGTCATTGGGCGTAAAAAGGCCCGCCGCTTCATAACCGAGCGTCTGGATAATGCTGCCCGTGAGCGTGGCCAAATCGATGAGCACGTCCGGTTTGTAGTGTTTAACGGCATAATGCAGTCCATCGGCAAGGATAAGCCTGCCTTCCGCGTCGGTATCGATCACCTCGATCGTTTTGCCGGCATAGGAGCCGATCACATCGCCGGGCTTCATCGCCGAGCCATCGACCGAATTTTCGGTGGATGGTATCACGCCCACAATGCGAATGGGCAATTGAAGTTGGGCGGCCAGCTCAATCGTCCCCAGTACCGCTGCGGCTCCGCCCATATCGCTCTTCATCAAATGCATATTGGCAGAAGGCTTGATCGAAATCCCCCCCGTATCGAATGTAACGCCCTTGCCGACGAGTGCCACCGTTTTCGTGTAGCGCTCCGGCTTGTATTCCGAAACGATCATCACCGGCGGCTCATCGCTTCCCTTGCTTACGGCCAGTAAGGCGTGCATTCCCTGCTCTTCCAGCTGCTTTTTTTCCAACACCTGCACGGAATACCCGTTTCTCTCACCCGACTTTCGGGCCCACTCTGCCAGTGTCGTCGGCTTTTTGTAATTGGAAGGCGCATTCATCAGATCCATCACACGCATTTGCACCAAACTGGTTTTCCATGCATTTTCTGCGGATTGCGTCACCGGTGCAAAGTCGCCGGTAACGATGGAAAGCGTGCCCAATCTGAAAAATTCACTGATCGCCTTAGGCTCTGTTTTATACAATTGCAGGTCATAGCCGCCTAAAACTATGCCATTCACGGCATTACCCACCCATTCGGCATTGCGTCCGCGTGCGTCGAGCGTCAGTTGCACGGGCCAGCGGTCTTTTCTTTTGAAAAAAAGCGATCGAAAAATTCTGGTCACCGCCGGAAGTTTGGGTGTTTTTCCCAAGCCAACCCACAGCTCCTTCGACGAATACCACCAGAATTCTCCCTTCTCGGCCTTAAACATCTCCTGGTTCGCCGGCTCGGTACCTTGCTCGAATGGGCGGATAATCAGAATGTCTTCGTCAGCTTCGTGTATGATTTCTATTTGCATTGATCCGAAAATTCTCGTTAATAAAAAAAGCAAAGACAATATATGCCTTTGCTTTCAAAAATGGATTACCGGGCTATCAATCCAAACCACCTCGGCGGGTCGGCTTGCGGGGCTCCGGCCAGGCGCCGGGCATCCCTTTCGAGTCAACGGGCAGGATGCTCTTGTCCCGAGAAGTTTTGGCAGGGTCTTCGCTTGCCTGGTAGGCCAGAATTGCCGCTAGAATCGCATTGCTGCGGACGTCGTCGAACACGATCTTATCGTACGTATCCCGATTGGTATGCCAGGTATAAGTGCCATACGACCAGTTCAGTGAGCTCAGCGAAAATGCCGGCGCGCCTGCTGCCACAAACGAAGCGAAATCCGATCCGCCGGTTCCGGGCGCTCCCGGAAATGTCGTTTGAATAGGTGTACGAATCGGTTCGGGGACTTTGGCTAGCCAGCGGGTGAGGTATTCGTAGGCATTCAGAAAACCCTGACCCGAAAGATTGACAACCCTGCCGGTACCGTTATCCTGATTAAATACCGCCTGGATGTTCTGCACAATTTCCGGATGATCCTCCACAAACGCCCGTGAGCCGTTCAGGCCCTGTTCCTCGCTTCCCCAGTGGCCCACCAGGATTGTCCTTTTCGGATTCGGGTAAACTTTTTTCAGGATCCGCATCGCCTCCATCATGACCAGCGTACCCGTACCATTGTCGGTAGCCCCGCTGCCCCCGTCCCAGGAATCGAAATGCGCGGAAAGTATCACGTATTCGTTCGGTTTCTCGGTCCCCCTGATCTCTCCGACGGTGTTAAAAGTGGGGCTCACGCCCGTTTCTTTCGCATCCGCACGCACGCTGATTTTCGGCGTGTGCCCCGATTCGGCGAGGCGGTAGAGCAAGCCATAATCTTCCAGTGAAATATCCACCGTCGGAATGGCCTTCGTATAAGCTCCGAAGATTTTATTAGCTCCGAAACCCTTTGACCAATAAGACATTACCACACCGGCCGCACCCGCTTTCTCCAATGCGAGCGGCAAAGAACGCGAGTTATAACCGGTCTTTCTCAACCGGCTGGCCCAGGCATCGGTCTGCGCATCGCGGTCTTTTTTCATTTTATCAAACGAATCCTTCGTCGCGAATTCCTGCCAGTTGTAGTCGGGTCTGCCGGTGGGCTGGGTCATGCTGATAAGTACAAACTTCCCTTTCGCGGACGGCAGCCATTTTTGAAATGCCACCGAATCGGCCACTTCCGGGAGGATTACCACATCGCCGGTTACCGTTTTCCCATGGGTACCGGGGCTCCACGCGAGCTGCATTCCTTCGAGCGATTTCACGCGCGGCGCCACCATGTCTATATGCGAAACGCCTCGTTCCCATCCGCGCCATTCACCCCATTTTTCGTTTTTGGCGGTGATATTCCAGCCTTTATATTTGCTCACCGCCCAGTCGTGCGCCTGCTGCATTTGCGGCGATCCCACGAGTCTCGGCCCGATAACATCCATCAGTTCATGAGCGAGCTTTTCAAGTTGAGAATTTTCGGTAGCCTCCTTCACGATGTTTTCTACCACAACGTCCTTATTTTGCGCAAAAAGACGGGGTGCCGGGCTGGCAAAACAAAGCGCCAGGAGCAAATAGATTTTTTTCATGTAAATCTCAGTTTAATCAATATCGTTACCCGAATGTAGGAAATCGCTATGTTAAACAGGATTATCGCATTTGTATTTTTTGCCAACTACTTCGTCGGACTGCTGGCGGTGGCGCTATCCCTGGAAACGGCGTTTCAAATGAATATTCCGCTCAACAGCGCTGCTTACTACATACTTCTGTTCTGTACCACGGTATTTTACTACACCATTGCCTACTCCGGTCCGGTCATTCCGGCAGTTTCCACAAACCCCCGTACCGAGTGGTACCGGCTCCATTACCGGTTTGTCCGGGTCAGCCAGGTGTTCCTGTTCTGCATTTGTGCGGTGCTGGGCGGCTGGTACTTTGTAGAAAACTTCGCAGGCGTGCTGCATTTGCCGCTTTACTACTGGCTGTTGCTGGCGGTCGTACCGGTTGCCGCTTTGCTATACTATGGTTTGCTGCCTAAATCGCTCATTTCGTTCAATTTGCGACGAACCGGCTGGCTGAAAGCGTTCGTGATCGGATTTGTTTGGGCAGGCTGCGTGAATCTTTTTCCGGTGGCCGCTTTGCAGGTTGAGCGCGGTATCACTGTCGCGGAGCCTTTGCTGATGCTCTGGCTATTTACCAAAAACTGGATGTTTTGCACCGTCAATGCGATTATGTTCGATATGAAGGACTATGAAGACGACGCGAATATCGAACTGAAAACATTTGCCGTGCGGATGGGTCTTCGTAAAACGATCTATGCAGTACTCATCCCGCTTTTACTCGTAGGGCTGGTTTCTTTCCTCGCATTTGCCGTCTACCGGAATTTCGGCATTCCGACGATCCTGTTCAATATGGTGCCGTTCATATGCCTGCTCGCCGTGGCGTTTTCGCTGCAAAGGAAGCAAAGCATTTTGTTCTATCTCATCGTGATCGACGGATTATTGCTGGTCAAGGCATTGTGCGGGATAGCAGGAAGCTTTTTTGTATACCCTAACCTGCATTTTTAAGCTATGGTGAACAATTACGACCGCATCGCCAGCCATTATGACCGGCTCAGCCGACTGATCTTCGGGAAATCGATCGTGCGCGCGCAGCAATTGCTGCTACCATTCATCAACTCCCCCGCGCGTGTGCTCGTCGTGGGCGGGGGAACGGGATGGATACTCGAAGAAATGGCCAAAATCCATCCATCCGGATTGAGGATCGATTACGTAGAAATCTCTTCAAACATGCTGGACCTGGCCCGGAAGCGGGACGTCAGGAATAACGAAGCGGCATTTATCCACGCGGCGATTGAAGATTACGCCGCTCCGACCGCCTACGACGTGGTGATAACACCGTTTCTTTTCGACAATTTCAGTCCGGAACGTGCGCACGTAGTCTTTCAAAAGCTGGATAACCGGCTCAAAAACGGCGCATTATGGCTCTTCACCGACTTTCATATCGACAAAGGCATCAGCCGCTTCTGGCAAAAAGCATTGCTGCAATCCATGTATGTTTTCTTCAAAAACATCAGTCATGTGGAAGCCGATCAACTACCTGATATGCAGCGACTTTTTGACTCCCATCACTACCGACAGGCTTTCGAGACTTACCGTTTCGGTCATTTCATCCGCTCGGCCGTTTACCGGAAATCAGGCGACGGCGGTACGTCCCCTTCCGAAAATAAACCGCTCGTTGAAAATCACGATCGATAGCAGGATCAGCGAATAGGCTGTGATCTGGGTCGCGTTGATAGGCTCATGAAAATAGAATAATGCGATGGCAAAATTCATCAACGGATTGATATACAACAAAATACCCATCGTAGAAGAAGTTACTCCCTGCAATGCATACAGGTTCATAAACAGCGGTATGATGGTGAACACGACCGCTATCAGGGTGATCAGGATGTAAAATGACGGTTCCGTAGGCAATGCCGCGCTGTATTTTGGATAAAAAGGCAGGAGCAGCAATGCGGAGAAAATGATCTGGATCGTCAGAACGAGAAACTTGTCTATGCCGGCATTCTTGCGCTGACTTACGAGGTAAAATGCATAGGATGCCGCGACGATCAGGCTATACAGGATATCGGATATATTATTGAATGACAACAAAATACAGCTCATAACACTGAGCATTACCGCCGTCCACTGCCATTTGCTGAGCTTCTCATCCAGCACGAAGAACGCGATCACCGTCGTCATGATCGGGCACACGAGGTATGCGAAAGACGCGGCCTTCACGCTGATATGGTTCATCACGTAAATGAAGAAAAACCAGTTGGCCGTCAGCAGCACGCCGCCGATCAGCGTGAGAAATGCCACCTGCCGCTTCCTATTTACGGCCATCGCTTTGAATGAAGCGATGCTTTCCTTCAATACTTTCACCCTCACAAACAAACTGATCACCGACATCACCGCCGCACACATGAACACGCGGTAGAAGAGGATGTCGAGCGACGGATATCCTTTCAAAGGTTTGAGTGCGAGACTGAAAAAGCCCCAGATCAGGAATGAAACAAATGCGGTGAGGTAGTACTTTGAAAATTTCATCGAATGGCAACGCAGCTGGTAGTTTATGCAAAACTAACAGCGAAAACGGGCGGGCGGTTCTCGGGCTGCGGCGTTAGTTGTCAAATTTACAGTAAAGGCGGAACCATACCCGGCTTATTTGGCTTGATTAATAAGGCAATATTCAATCAAGTATGACATTTTCCGACATCCGGCTAGTGGCTACCGATATGGACGGTACGCTTTTAAACTCCAAACACGAAATCCACGAATCATTTTTTCCTGTTTTCAGAAAACTCAAAGATCACGGGATCATTTTTGTGGCAGCCAGCGGTCGTCAGTATTTCAACCTCGCCAAAACCCTTGATGCCGTTAAGGACGAAGTCATTTTCGCTGCTGAAAATGGCAGTTACGTGGTTTTCAAAGATGAAGAAATCCACATTCAGGCCATCGACCCGGAGATTACCCGCGAGCTGATATTGATTGCCAGAAAAATCAAAAACACCTATCCCATTATTTGCGGGAAGAAAAAGGCGTATGTGGAGAACGACGACGAGGAGTTCATCAATCACCTCAAACTCTACTTCGAAAGGTATGAAGTGGTAAAAGACTTGTGCGAGATCACGGACGACCAGTTTCTGAAATTCACATTATGCGACCTGGCGGGTTCCGAAGTAAACAGCTATCCGCATTTCAAAAAATATGAAGCGGACCTGCAAGTGAAGGTTTCAGGGCCGATCTGGCTTGATATTTCACACAAGAAAGCCAATAAAGGCCGTGCTATGGAGGTTTTGCAGGAAAAATTCCAGGTGACAGCCGAACAAACGATGGTTTTCGGGGATTACCTCAACGACCTCGAAATGCTCGAAAAGGCGCATTACTCGTACGCAATGGCCAATGCGCACCCGGATATCAAAAAAATAGCCCGTTTCATCGCCAAAAGCAACGATGAAAACGGGGTCGTGGAAGTCCTTTCGGAAATCACGGAGTAAGGCAACGCCCTACTCCGTATATTTTTTGAATATGGATGTCGCTGTGTGGCCTCCGAAACCGAAAGTATTGTTCAGCGCATAGTTGACGGTCTGGTTCAATGATTTGCCCAGCACGATGTTCATACCTTCGGGGATCGCCTCATCGAGATTCTCTGTGTTGATCGTACCTGGAATGATGTCGTTCTTCACCGCCAAAGCACAAACAATGCTTTCCAGCGCTCCCGCTGCACCCAGCAAATGGCCGGTCATCGATTTCGTAGCGCTGATCGCCACCGGATGGTCACCAAATACCGTTTTCATTCCATGCAGCTCGCTCATATCGCCCAGGCCGGTGGAAGTCGCATGCGCATTCACGTAGTCGATCTTGTCCGCGGTGATTCCCGCTTCGTTCAACGCTTTTTTCATACCTAATGCGGCTCCCATGCCGTCCGGAGGTGTTCCGGTGAGGTGGTAAGCATCCGCAGCCATTCCGCCGCCGACGATTTCCGCATATATTTTGGCGCCTCTCGCTTTGGCATATTCCAAATCTTCCAGGATCAACGCCGCAGCGCCTTCGCCCATCACGAAACCGTCACGGTCTTTATCGAATGGCCGTGAAGCCGTCGCGGGATCGTCATTTCTTTTCGAAAGCGCCTGTGCGGCACTGAAACCGCCCAATGCGGAATAGATAATTGCCGCCTCCGAGCCTCCGGCCACCATCAGCTTGGCTTTGCCCATGCGGATCGTGTCAAATGCGCTGATCAACGCGGTATTGGAAGAAGCGCAAGCCGAAACGGTACAATAGTTGGGTCCATGCAGCTTATGACGGATCGAGATCACGCCTGCCGCAATGTCCACGATCATCTTCGGAATAAAGAAAGGATTGAAGCGCGGCACGCCGCCTGAGGCATGGAATTCCAGCAATTGGTCTTCAAATGTGCCCATACCGCCGTTACCCGTCGCCCAGATCACGCCCATGTCGTAGCGGTCTTCGAGGTCTATGTTCGCAAAATCCAGTCCTGCGTCCTTAATCGCCGTGTCCGACGCCGCGATCGCATACTGGGTATGCAAATCGTATTTCTTGATCTCCTTTTTCTCAATATAATCCTCGGGATGGAAGTTCTTCACTTCGCAGCCGAACTGTGTCTTGAATTTGGAAACGTCCATCTTCGTAATGGTAGCAGCACCGCTTTTACCATCTACAATATTTTGCCAGAATTCATCCACAGAATTCCCCAGCGGAGAAATAACCCCCAGGCCGGTAACTACTACTCTTTTCATACAGTTTAATGATTTGATCCAAGACGTCAGGAGCGTTTAGTCAACCTCCTGAGTCAGTGTATCTTTAAAGATGTCATCGACCAGTTTTTGCACCTTCGGGCCGATCAGCAGGATGGCCGGGATGACGATCAGATACGACATGCTCCAAGATTTGAGCCAAATCACCAAAAAATTGGCAACAAATCCAATATTTAGGGAAATCAAAGCGAAGGAAATTATCCCGGTGGTAATGACTCCCATAATCATGGCAAAAGCGATTTTCTGTCTCATGTCGGATTTGATTTTCATGAATTGAAGGTTATACTCCGCGGCCGGATGCTCAGGCAGTTTGGAGGTCAACCGTCGGGTTCATGGCTTGCAGCGCGGCTGCGGGATTGCTCAAAAACAGGTTGAAAAGTTCCGCAGTACGGCCTGTCAGAATTTCGTAAGTATCGGATTCAAAAGCTTGCACGAGGTCGTCGGCCACCTGTTTCGGCGGAATGCCGTTCGTTGCACCGCCTATCTCCGCGGAGAATTCTGTATCCACCAGCGGAGGCAGCACTTCAAACACCTTGATACGGGTAGACTTGCCAAGGGCAATGCGAAGTGATTGCGTGTAGGAATGCAATGCGGCTTTGCTTGCGGCGTAAGTAGGAAGGAAATGATTGGGAACGAGGCCCGCAATACTCGAAACCGTAACAATCGCCGCTTCCTCCGCTTTTTGCAGCACCGGCAGTAATTTCTGGTTCAAACGGATAATAGCCAGGTAGTTGGTCGTGATTTCCTCCTCGGCCAGCGTTGCAGCATCTTCGTCGCCATCGAGGTGGTAGTACGACGCTTTACCGGCATTGTTGATCACCACGTTCAGTTCGGGAAACTCGTTTTCAATGCGAGCTACCAGTTCGTCCGTAGATTGCTTGTCGGTTACATCAAATGCGATCGGCGTTACATTGGTCAGTTGCGCTGCCGCTTTCTGCAGACGCTCTTCATTCCGCCCGGTGATGATCACGTGGTTGCATTTTGCACTAAATGCTTTTGCGAATTCGAAGCCAATACCAGCACTTCCGCCGGTGATCAGGATTGTATTTCCAGTAGTTTTCATTGCTTTCTTGATTTAAAATATACCAGTCGGTATTTTATTAGGTAAAATTAAAACCGGTACAACCCCGGCGTAGTGTGAAGCAGAATTCACATGACAAAAATATACTGATCGGTATATTTTTGCAAGAAAAACCCGAAAAACTTTTCACGCACACAAAAAAACGGCCTGGCTATACACCAGACCGTCATTTCTCCCTTTCAAAACCGCTGCTTTATTGTTTCGCCGTCACCCGCCAGATAACATTTCCCGAATCATCATTCACGAGCAGTGACCCGTCGTTCATCACTGTCACCCCTACTGGCCGGCCATATACCTTCTTTTCGCTTTCTACAAACCCGGTGAGGAAATCCTCCGGTTTCCCGGCCGGCATTCCGTTTTTGAATGGCACGAAAACCACCTTATATCCGGAAAGCGCCGAGCGGTTCCATGAGCCATGCTGTCCAATGAAGGCCCCGTTACGGTATTTGGCCGGAAATTTATCCTTGTCATAGAAGGCCAGTCCGAGCGACGCCGTATGCGACCCAACCGGCACGTCGGGCACGATCGTCTTCGCCACCAGGTCGGGGCGCTCACCTTTGCGGCGGGGATCTTCATTTTTTCCGAAATAAGCATAAGGCCAGCCATAAAATCCCCCTTCCTGCACACTGGTGATGTAATCCGGCACAAGGTCGTCACCCAGTTTATCCCGCTCGTTCACCGCCGTCCACAGCTTGTTGGTGCCAGGAGCCCAATCCATACCCACAGGATTGCGCAGCCCTGCCGCATATACGCGCTCGCCCGAGCCGTCGGGGTTTATTTCCAGTATATTGGCACGGCGTTTCTCTTCATCCATGCCATGGTCGGCTACATTACTGGCCGACCCGACGGAAATGTAAATCTTGCTTCCATCCGCATTCGCGAGGATATTTCTCGTCCAGTGATTATTATACCCCCCGGCCGGCAGCTCCACGATTTTCTCGCCCCGGGAGGTGATTTTCGTTTCGCCGTCTTTATAAGGATAGCGATAAAGGCCGTCGGTATTGGCCACATAGAAATAGCCTTTGAGCACGAGCATACCCAGCGGGCGATTGAGTTTTTCTAAAAAAATCTCGCGCATTTCCGGCGTACCGTCCTTGTTCACATCCCTGAGGAGCGTAATCCTGTCTGCACTTTTCTTCGTACCGGATTCCGCTACGAAAATATCGCCATTGGGTGCGATATAGGTCCACCGCGGGCTTTCGAACTTGTCTGCGAATTTCGTAACGACGAAACCCTCCGGTGCAACCGGCGTTTTCCCACCCGGCCAGCCAGCCTCTTCGGGTCGGTTTTCCACAGATTCGGTCGCGAATGGTGCCGGTAACACGAGGCTGTCGGATGCCGTAGCTACTGAATCAGGGCCCGACCGGGCGGCCTCCTCTTTTTCCTTTTTTTCGCTGTTGCAACTGGCGAGAGAGGCTATCGCCAGCATGCTGATAATGGTCAGGTGGTGTTTGTTCATGTCGATGAATATTAATGAAAAAAGCTGGTCGGAAGTCTCAAACTCCCAGCCAGCTTTTACAATAATAATGCCACTATCTGCTGCTATACCAGCACCCTTTCCTTCAAAACAGCCTGCTCGTCGCCGGTAATGTATGCAAACACTTTCAGCGAACCGTTCAAGTATTGCAGGAAATAAATTACGCTGAATTCGATCGAATCCGCCCGACCGTCCTTTTCGTAGAACGACTCCCAGTACACTTCGACCATGTAATGCAGCTCGTTCAGCTCGGTGATGTCGATCTGCCGGATCTCCATTCTGGTAATGCCGATAGACCGGTAAAATTCATAGCCTTTGGGAACGGCGTCCAGAAAACTTTGGTCGTTTTTACCACCGGAAATCCCCGCAGGGCTAGCCTCCACAAAAAACCCGGCGAATGCTTCCGCCGTTTCCTCTGCCACCGTATGGCCGGCAAGTCCCTCTGCGAAGCGCTTTTCGTACGCTTCAAAAAATTGTTCGATCTGATCATTGATATCTGCCATTGTTATTGAATGCATTGGTTCAGATCGCATTAAAAGAAAGAACTATGCCAATTTACGGTTGTCAGAATGAGACCGGCACTTCCACAATGGTGTTTTCCCAACCGAGGTGCATCTTTGCAGCGTTGTCCGAAACCTTTTCAAACACAATCGAAAAGTTCTCGATCGGTGCTTCCGATTTCCTGACCGGCGCTGTTACCCGAAGCACGTCGTTCGCTTCCTTGTATTTGAAAGCGCCCCAGTAATCCAGGTCGGAACTGATGATGAGGGTCCATTCCTTCTCGCCGGGGATCGCGAACAGCGAATAGGTCCCCGCCTTCACTTTTTTGCCTCCAAAAGTGGCGTCCTGGTAGAATTTGATCTCGGTAGACTCATCCGCTCCAAGCCTCCATACCTTGCCATAGGGCTCCTTCTTACCAAATATTTCACGGCCGTTCAGAAAGGGGCGGCTGTACGAAACTTTCACCAATGCTTTCTCTCCCTCCTTGCGATCATGTGCGAAATGGTCGGGGAAATAAGCAATGTCGCGCGGGCTCTTGTCCAGCCCCCTGAATTTCTGCGCATTCGCCCCGAATGCAATCACCATCATCAAAAGCGCCAGGAAAATGTTCTTTTTCATGTTGTGGTTTTTTTGTTAAAGATTTGAATGCTAATGATAGGAAAAGTTTTTGGCCTGCCCTACGCGATTGCCTTACCCGTTAGTACCGGCCGCGGGTCTTTGGTGTTTCCGATAATGGCCAGGCTTCTTTTGAACTCGACTTGCAGGTTGTCGCCTTCGAACTTGCAGCGCACGGTTTCATAATGGGCGGTTTCGATGAAGCGCCAGGTCATCTCAAACGTCGTATCGTCGATCCAGGCGCCGTTAGCGGCGATTTTTGTTTTCTTTTCGCCAGGCACCGGCGTCAATACCAGTTTGAGCGGCATCGTCGACAAGTCAGTCAGCCCGATTTTCCAGTTACCCAAACCATTGACCACCAGGTGCTCTCCCTTGTCATCCGTTACGCGGAAAAGGCACCAGCCTTTGTCGAACTCGAAAGACACCTTACTAATTTTCAACTCATTATCACCCAATTTAAATGCTTTCCCATTCATTTTCGCAGCAAGCTCGGATGCGGGTTTCCCTGGCGTAAGCGGCAAAGCCAGCGTGCCTAATTTCTTCTGCATTTCAGCCTGCACGCCTTTGTCAGCCGGCACGCCGGTTGCTTTCACAGTGGGCAAAATGTGGTTCCAGACATGATTCAGAATAGCCTGCATATCGCCCGTTTCACTGGTAATCGCCACCACCATATCTTCCTTGGGCATGACAATGCAATACTGCCCGAAGGCACCATCCCCACGATACGCACCATTCCGGCAACGCCAGAACTGGTAGCCATAGCCCTGTTGCCAGTCGTCGTCCTCGGGCTTGCGGTTACTGCCTTTGGACATGATATGCGAGCGAGTTGCCTCTTCCACCCACGCGGCCGGAAGAATACGCTTGCCGTTGTATTCCCCTTTTTGCAGATACAACTGGCCGAATTTGGCAATATCTTCCGTCTTCACCCGCAGCCCCCAGCCACCGGTATTAATGCCTTTCGGGTCCACTTCCCAGTCCATGTCTTCGATCGCCAGCGGCTGGAAAAGACGTGGTTTGAGGTACTCGAGCAGCGTCTGGCCGGTCAGTTTTTGAATAATCGCCGACAACATGTAGGTAGCGCCGCTGTTGTAAACAAAGAAAGTCCCCGGCTCGTGCTCCACGGGTTGTGCGAGAAACGACTTCACCCAGTTATCGCTACCCGACTCGCGCAGCTTGCCGGTCGTATCCTTGTCGTGGCCGGTAGACATGCTGAGCAAGTCACGCACACGCATGGCAGCGAGATTGGCGCTCACGGTAGCAGGCTTGTCTTCCGGAAAGAACGACACGACCTTGTCGTCCACTTTTAGTTTCCCCTCGGCCACAGCAAAGCCGATAGCGCTGGAAGTAAAGCTTTTACTGAGCGAATACAATGTATGCTTCAAATCCGGGGCGTAGGGCGCCCACCAGCCTTCGGCAACAACCTTGCCCTGCCGCAGAACCATCAGGCTATGCAGATTAAGCCGGTCGGTTTCGACGGCATTGGCAAAATCCAGAATGCCCTTGGCCGACATCCCCTGCGCTTCCGGTGAGCTGCGGGGCAACTGCCCGTAGCTAAGCGACGACGCCCACGCCGACGCCGGAATAGCACTGATGATACCTAATTGAAGGGCGCCAAAACCCAATTTTTGAAGGAACTCCCTGCGGTTGTACGACATGATTCGTTGAATGCTTGTGATCGAAAATTTCTGGCAGACGCGCGGACAGGTAGCATTTACGCCGGGAGCCGTATCTTTGCACCGATCACAAAACAAATGACCGCATGCCGGAGAGCACAACTTCCTTCCAATCGCTTGGATTGTCCGAACCATTACTAAAAACCATCGCTGAACAGAATTATACTCAACCGTATCCGATTCAGCAGGCCGCAATTCCAGCCATTCTGAAAGGAAATGACGTGCTTGGCGTCGCCAAAACGGGCTCCGGTAAAACCGCAAGTTTCGTGCTGCCCATCCTGGAATCGTTTCAGACGAGACCACCTGCCAAAAACAGGCACATTACGGCATTGGTGCTGGTACCTACCCGTGAGCTGGCGGTTCAGATCGGCTCGGTTTTCCAGACATTCGGCGAGCGGCTGCCGCGTAAGGTCAAAACCCTCGCGGTGTTCGGGGGAGTGTCCATCAATCCGCAAATGATCGCATTGCAGCATGTCGAAATACTGGTGGCTACACCGGGGCGGTTGCTGGAACTGCTCTCTTATAAGGCGCTGAGCTTGTCGGAAACACGCATACTGGTGCTCGATGAAGCTGATAAGATGCTTAATATGGGATTTGCAGACGAAATGCGGGATATTTTCTTCCTGCTTCCCAAAGACCGGCAAAGCATTCTGTTCTCAGCAACGCTGGGTGATGAAGTGGACAAGATCAATAAAAACCAGCTCAAAAACCCGGTACGCATTGAAGTAGCCGAGGAAGAACAAAACCTGGACCTGATCAAACAGACCGGCTACTTCGTCGATCCCGACCGGAAGGGGCCATTGCTAAGGTATTTAATTAAATCACAGCAAATGAAGCAGGTGCTGGTGTTCGTATCGGCCACGCGTACGGCGGACAACCTCGTCGAAAAGCTGAAAAAGAATGGCATCGACGCGATGGCCATGCATAGCAAAAAAAGCCAGGGTGCACGCACCGAGGCTTTGAATAAGTTTAAATCGGGAAAGCTGAATGTGATGGTAGCAACCGACCTGGCTTCGCGGGGGATCGACATCCAGTTTTTACCCTACGTCATCAATTTCGAGCTGCCGCGGTCGCCAAAAGATTATGTTCACCGCATTGGCCGCACCGGCCGGGCCGAAAACCCGGGCGAAGCCATATCGCTCATTTGCCCCGAAGACGTCCATCATTTCAAAATCATCCAGAAAAAGATGGGAAAACGTGTTGAAATGATGGAGTCCTACGATATCGAGTTACAGGGATATTAACATTACTTCTTCTCGGCTGCGAGGTCGACAATATCTTTCTTGCTGCCTTTCCAGAACGCGATTTTACGGCGGTTATAGGTGTAAGTAACCGCCACCGAATCACCCCAGCTGATCACGGCCGGGTAGGAATATTCATCCTCTTTCTTACCGGTCGCTATGTCAATCTTATCGGTCCAGTTCTGGCCGTCGTCGTAAGACAGGATCAGCGAAAGCGGCGAGCGGGAGCCCCAGTTGTGGTCGTCGGGATTGTAAGCGAGTACCAGGGTTCCGTCATTCAATTTGGCGAGATCAATGCCGCTGTTCGGGTTAGGTAGTAAAGTCTTTTTAATTGGCGACCAGGTTTTGCCATTATCCTTCGAGTCGCTCCGCCCGATCACGCCGCCGGTTGTGCGTACGAGCATATGCACCTGACCAGGCTCCGATTCCCACAATGTAGGCTGGATAGCGCCTTTTCCTTTAATTTCCGTTGTATCAATCTTGAAATAGGGGCTCGCTGTCCAGGTTTTGCCTTTGTCTGTGCTGCGGTCGACAAATACTTCCCAGCGGTTCACCTCATTCGAAGCGCCGGCCAGCCAGTCGCCATTCGAAAGTTCAATCAGCTTGTCCTTAACCGGGCCGCGGCCGCCTTTGTCGCCTTTCACCAATTCATAGGCTTCCGACCAGGTTGCACCATTATCCGAGGAAGTCTTCACCCAGGTTTCCCATTGCGCAATCTCCTTCCCTACTTTGAAATACAAAATCACTTTTCCATCGGCTGTTTTCTGCAAAACCGGGTTCCAGTGGGCGTCCTCACGAATTTTGGCCACTTCCACAGGTGCACTCCAATTTCCGGGGCGTCCTTTTGAAAGCCATATGCCCACGTCGGGATTCTTCTCTTCCGTACCGCCAAACCATGCTATCAGAAACTGTCCGTCATCGAGCCGCACGAGTGTGGAAGCGTGACATTGCGGGAACGGACGCTGATCGCCGAACACGAATTCCTTGTCACCTGCGAGTGAATCCAGTTTCTTCTCTTCGGCCGTTTCCGTCTGTTTCGAGCCGCAGGATGTCATCACCATGGAGCCCAGCAGCAATGTGGCCGCCAGCCATTTAGATTGCTTTTTGTATTGTAGCATGGATTAAAAAATAGGTTAAACGTTTTGCAGAATACCTGCACGAATTGAAAAGAGGCTATTATTTGAGCAACTTCTTCAACTCGTTCATCACCGCAGCGGGCGCGTGCTCTTCGTAGAGAATGCTGTAAACTGCATTGGTAATGGGCAAATTAACGTGATAAGTCTTGTTGAGCTCCCGGATACTCCTGGTAGCATAATATCCTTCGGCGATCATTTTCATTTCGAGCTGCGCGGCCTTCACGCTATACCCACGCCCGATCATATTCCCGAACAAGCGGTTGCGGCTGAACTGCGAGTAGGACGTGACCAGCAAATCGCCGAGGTATGCCGACGAACTCAGGTTCCGTTCGCGCGGGTCGAGTGCGGTTACGAGGCTGCCTATTTCCTGCATCGCATTGGATACGAGCACCGCCTGGAAATTGTCGCCATAGCCAAGCCCGTGCGTGATCCCGCACGCAAGCGCGACGATATTTTTCATAACAGCCGCATATTCGACGCCGTAAAGGTCGTCCAATGCATTGGCCGTTACGTAACGGCAGGTCATCAGTTCGGCAAAATCCTCCGCTGCAGGGCATTCCGTGGAAGCGATGGTGAGGTAGGATTGCTTTTCCAGCGCTACCTCCTCGGCATGGCAGGGGCCGGCAATCACGCAGGTATCTTTCATTTCAATGCCGAAAGCCTCGGCCGCCCAGTCGGTGACGAGGGCATTCTGGCCGGGCACCATTCCTTTGATAGCCGACACAATGCGTTTGCCCTGCAAATGCCTGGCGGATAAATGCTGCAAAGACTCCTGAATGAATGCGGCGGGAACTGCCAGAATAATGTAATCCGCTCCTTTTACGGCGTCGGTCGTTTTCTCAAAAACCTTCACTTTTTTGGGTGAAAGCACCACGTCGCTGAGATAACTCGGGTTGTGGTTGAACTTCCGGATATGGTCAATGTCCTTCTGGTTCCGGAGCCACCAGCGGATCTGAACGTGATTTTGTTCACAAAGGATTTTAATGAGGGCAGTCGCCCAGCTTCCTCCGCCGATCACGGCAATTTTAGTATGATTCAAAAAACTCATCCGGCGGGAATGTCAGAATTTGGCTGAAATATGGGGCCAAAATAGGTTAAAATAAAAAATCCTTGCAGCAAAGCCGCAAGGATTTTCCTTTTTAACCTAAACTAAATCGAACTTATTACTTTTTTACAACGCATCAGTTCGGGTTTTCATTTGATTTTTTTCCATCTTTTTTCGGATCCTCCTTCTTTTTCTCAACCAGGTCACCGTTATTCAGGTTTTTGGATACAGCAATATACGGTCCGGAAATAATCCTGTCGCCTGGTTTCAGTCCTGAAAGGATTTCAATGTTCTCAAAATCGCTGATACCCGTCTTCACTTCCTTCATTTCGGCTTTACCGTTTACGTCGATAAATACCACTTCCTTAATCACTTCCTGCTTTTTCGGCTTCTTTTCGTCTTCTTCTGCTACCGGTGCGTTGTTGTTCGAGCCGTCACCCGAGCCCGGGATCACCTGCGCTGCGCCCCCGCGGGTAGTCACCGCCGCGATAGGCACTGAAACCACACCGTTTTTACGTTCTGTAATGATCTCCACAGAGGCTGTCATACCGGGTTTGAAAGGATAAGATTTTTTCGATCGTGCGGTCATCAGGTCTTCGAATGACTCATTCAGAATTTTCACTTTCACCTGGAATTCCGTCACGGCATCGGCCGATGTGCTTGCAGCAGAGGTTGATGTCGACGAAGCCGAAGCTAATCCGGCGGCAGTGTTTGCAATTTCCTTCACAACCCCTTTGAACTTACGGCCCGACGAACTGTAAGCATCCACGTCGATCTCGGCAGTATCGCCGATCGACACCCGCACAATGTCGTTCTCATTCACATTCACCCGCACTTCCATATCGGCCAGGTTGGCAATGCGCATCATTTCAGTACCTGCCATTTGGGAAGTACCTACCACACGCTCGCCGGCTTCTACATTCAATAAGGATACAATACCGCTCACCGGTGCAAAAATGCTGGTTTTGCGAAGGTTTTCCGCAGCGTCGCGCAAGCTTGCTTCGGCGCTCTTGATATTGAAGAGTGCCGCAGCCACATTGGCCTTCGACGACTCCACATCCTGCTGGGCTACGCCATAAGTGGATGAAAATTGTTCAAAATCGGCGGACGAGATTACTTTATCAGCAAAAAGCTTCTTGTTACGTTCGAAGTTGGCCTTCGCCTGAACCAGCCGTGCTTCGGCCTGCGCTACCATGGCTTTGGTTTGCTCATAATTCGCCTTGCTCGAATTCACGGCTGCCTGCGCACGCGCCATCAACGACTCGTAGTTATCGGGACGGATTTTTAATAGCAGCTGTCCTTTCACCACCGAATCGCCTTCGGCTACGTTCAATGCGATGATCTCCCCCGAAACGTCCGGGCTGAGCTTTACTTCCACTTCCGGCTGCACTTTCCCCGATGCACTCACCCGTTCGATAATGTCCGACTTTTTGACGATCGCATATTCGACTTCGGTGGTTTTGGGTTTGCCGATGTAGCCAGCCTGCTTGGCTCCAAACAACCCACCCACGAGCAGCACCAGAACACCTCCCGTTATCCACCAGATCCGTTTCGAAGATTTACGTGCCATATTTTTTTGATTACGATTTTTGAAAGAATTGGTTGCTGATAGTACGGGAATGCTAGAAGTCAGAAAGCGGGCGGTTCATATAGAAATCCAGGATTTTGGTCCTGAAAACGTAGTCGTATTTGGTTTGGACGAGGTTGCCGTTGGCCCGGTCGAGATTGGCTTTGGCAATGTTGTATTCCACGGAGTTGACCGCTCCGACGTCGAAACGGACCTGCGCCACGCGGAAAGTTTCCTGTAATGCCCTCACCTGGTTGGCCGTCGCCGAGTAACGTTTGGCCGCATTCGTCATATCGATATAGGCCTGCTCCACATTTTTACGAATGTTCAGCTGCACCTGCTGCGCCTGGTATTCGTAGGTTTTCTGCTGCAATTTGGCGTTGGCTACATTGTATTTCGTCCTGAAATTATTAAAGATCGGAATCGACAGGTTCAGGTTAATGGCCGAGTTGCGGTTGAAGTCGAGCTGGTTGAAATAGCGGAAACTCTGGATTGAACCATTGGGGGAAGTCACACGCTGCACGATCGGCACTTGCTTGTTGTCGATTATGACATAGTCGGTCGTAGATGGAATATCGATCGTGGTATTCCCGGATCCATCTCCTACAAACCGCTGCTTGGGTGCGGCGCTGGAATAAGCCGTGTAAATACCGCCATTCAAAGTCAATGTGGGCAATCCGGCCCCTTTGGCCAGGTCGACGTTAATTTTGGAAGCTTCAATGCGCATATTTGCAGCCTTCATCTGCGGCAGGTTATTCAATGCGGTTTCATAAATTTCCTGGATCGAGGCATCGTATGCCTCCATGGTCGGATCTTTCACCGGGATCTTCACGACGTTGATCACCTCGCTGCCCGGCATGTTCATATATTGTTTCAAATTCAGCTTGGCCGTTTCGAGGTTGTTCTGGGCATTCACCAGGGAAAGTTCATCGTTGGCCAACTGGGATTTCAAATCCAGCAGATTGCTTTCCGCCAATGTACCGGCCTCTACCAGTTTGCCCGTCCGTTCCACCTGCAATTGCGAGGCGTCCACCTGCCGCTGAGCTACTATAATGAGTTCTTCATTGGTGACGACCTGCAAATAGGACAGTGCCACATTGAGCATAATGTCGTTGCGGGTAGCTTCCAGGTCCTTTGCACTGGCCTGGTAATTGGCATTGTTGAATTTGATATTGTTGCTGATCTGAAAACCGCTGAAAAGCGTCACCTGGCCTCCCAGCTGGTAGTTGTTCGAGCTGACGTTCTGCTGAACGAACTGGTTGGTGAAGGGGTCGATGTTACGACCGGAACGGAAACCCTGGCTGGCGCTGAAACTAATGCTCGGCCACCGCTGCCATTTCGATTGCTCGTACGTATTGCCGTTGGTCTGCACCGTAACTTCCGATTGCTTGACCTGCGGGTTGGTTTCCAGGGCTATCCGGATGCAATCTTCCAGCGAGTAGGTATTGGCAGGCTGACTTACATGTTGCTGCCCCCGGGCGGTTTCCGACACCGTCATTCCAACAAACAATGCCAAAACCAGTACGGAATAGCGTAAAGAATGAAACATAAGCGGTTTAGAGTTAGATGACCAATATTAACGGTTACCTCAAAATGCGACCATCCATTTGGTACGGACGGTTGCAATTCCATGGTAAAGGGCGATTTATCCCAGGTACTTCGGGATCAATGGAAAAACAGGTAACCGAGCCATATTCCGGCGATAACACCGATAAAATCAGCGATAAGGCCTGCGACGATCGCATATCTGGTATTCTTAATCCCGACGGAGCCGAAATAGAGCGCCACGATGTACAGTGTGGTGTCCGCCGACCCCTGGAAAATACAGACAAGTCGTCCGACAAATGAATCCGGGCCAAACTCTTTCATCGCGTCGATCATCAATGCACGGGCGCCGCTGCCGCTGAGGGGTTTCATAAGCGCCACCGGCAGTGCGTCGGTGAAGTCGGTATTCATCCCTGTGGATGCGAAAGCCCATTTCAAACCGTCGATCAGGTAATCCATCGCGCCGCAGCTGCGGAATGCGCTGATTGCTACGAGCAGCCCTACCAGGTAAGGAATAATCGTGACCGAAGTGGTAAACCCACCTTTGGCGCCTTCGATAAACGCCTCGAAAACATTCACCTTTTTAAACATACCCCACCCCAGGAATCCCGCCACCACAAACAGCAGCACCGAGTTACCCGCCAGGATCGAAATTGTTTCGATCTGCTCCTTAGGCAGCCCCGACAAGTACCATAATATCAAAGCGATCATGGCCGTCACACTGCCTAGTCCGAGCATAACCATACGGTTAAAAAGATTGATCTTCTGCCAGGCTGCCGTGATGATCATGCTCACCACCGTGGTCACATACGTGCCCACCACGCATGGGATAAACACATCGGACGGGCTTTCGGCACCCAGGATCGCGCGCTGAGCGATGATCGACAAAGGGATGATCTGCAAGCCGGAGGTATGCAGTACGAGGAACATGATCTGCGCATTCGAGGCCGTATCCTTGCTGGGGTTCAGCTCCTGAAGGCTTTGCATGGCCTTTAACCCGAATGGTGTGGCTGCATTATCCAGCCCGAGGAAATTGGCCGAAAAATTCATGATCATCTGACCGTTCGCAGGGTGGTCTTTGGGTACTTCCGGGAAAAGTTTATTAAAAAACGGCCCGATAAACCGTGCTATAACGTGGATAATGCCTGCCTTTTCCCCTACATTCAAAATCCCCAGAAAAAATGTCATCACACCCGTGAGCGGCAATGCAATATCCATTACAGCCGTCTCGGCCATTTTGAGCATTCCTTCCGTAATGGCTTTAAATGTCTGCACATCGCCCGTGAGAACGAATTGCAAAAGCGCTACTACAAATGCAATAACGAAAAAGGAAACAAAAATATAATTTAAAGCCATATCGGATCGGGGGTGCAGGGGGCGGGATTAGTAATGATTTGTTTATAATGCATTGAGTAAAATATTTCTTTTAATGCAAATAACAAAGGTATATTGCAAACAGGTAGACCTATCAACAAACCTCAACGATTTTCCATGAAGCATTACAGCTTTTTACTCCTTTTGGCGCTATTGTGCTGCAACAAATCTAAAAACAACAATGAAGCAGCGACCACAAACAGCGGCGAACCCGTAAAGGCCATTAACGACACCATTCCCCTCACGCGGGAGAAAGTGGAGAACAGCCCCATTGCGAGTTATAGTGAAAAGGTGAAGGATGACCTGAACGACTGGCGGCTGGCTGTGGATATCTACGAAACAAACCAGACCTTCAAATTCCTGATGAAGATCGAATACATGGTGCAGGAGGCGGAAGATACGCTCACGATCCCTAACTTCGGTATCATGCCCAAGGTGGAAATCCGCAAAGGCCCCCAAAAGGAATCCTGCATCGTCGGCTTTCTGGACAAGCAAGGGGAATTTAAGGAATATAAGCTGATCGCTTTGAAGGACAAGCAGTTGAAGATTTCAACTTTGAAGTATTACGGCAGGGCTCGGTATAAGGTGAGCAAGTGATCCACGACACTATCTCAAAAACTGTGTAAGTGAAAAATCGGGGTTAATGATCCCGATTTTTTATTTTTAACAAAACACAGCTTATGAGACCTGATGATTTTTTAACTGATGATTTTTTAAAGCAGTTCAAGAGCCGCGACGCGCTCAATGATTTCCTGGGCCAGTTGCAGAAGCGGGGTATCGAGAAGATGCTCGAAGGCGAGTTGGACGGGCATTTAGGCTACGACAAGCACGAACAATCGGCCAATAGCAATTCGCGTAACGGCTACGGCAAGAAGAAGATCAGGACCAGCTATGGCGAATCCGAGATTAGTGTGCCGCGAGACCGGGATGCAAGCTTCAATCCAATGATCGTCCCCAAGCGGGAGAATATGGTCGATGGTATCGAGGAAGTGATCGTCTCGCTGTACGCCAAAGGAATGAGCGTTTCTGATATCGAAGAGCAGATTAAGGATGTTTATAATTTTGATGTATCTGCCTCCACGATCAGCCGTATTACTTCCAGGATAGCGGAAGACATTGTTAGCTGGCAAAACCGGCCTTTGGAGCCAGTCTATCTTATTGTTTGGATGGATGGTATTGTCTTCAAAGTACGTGAAAACAGCAAAGTCGTCAACAAGACGATATACATCGCCGTCGGACTTAAACGGGATGGCTATAAGGAAGTTCTGGGCATGTGGCTGGGCAAAAATGAATCTGCCGCCTACTGGATGAGTGTCCTCACTGACATGAAAGCCCGCGGCCTGCAAGACATTCTAATCACGGCCACCGACAATCTCAACGGCTTTACCCAAACGATCCGCTCGGTGTTCCCCGAATCAGCGACCCAGATATGTGTAGTACATCAAATCCGAAACAGCTGCCGGTATGTGGTCTGGAAAGACAAGAAAGAGTTCAGCCGCGACATGAAGGACATTTATGCTGCTCCCACCAGGCAGGCCGCCTTAGCAGCCTTGGAAAGTCTTGAATCGAAATGGAATAGTAAATACTCCTACGCCATCAAAAGCTGGCGACAGAATTGGGATGAGCTGACCGTATTTTTCGATTTTCCATCAGAGATCCGTCAAATCATTTACACGACTAATTTAATTGAAAACCTGAATGGGAAAATCAGAAAGTATACTAAGAACAAACTCTCTTTTCCCAATGACGATGCGGTATTGAAATCTGTTTATCTGGCCCTCAGAGAGGCTTCTAAAAAGTGGACCATGCCTATCCGAAATTGGGGCATGATCCTAAATCAGTTTTTAACTATTTTTGAAGATAGGGTTAGGCTGTAAGCTCTGCCCAGCCTCGATTGGAAGTTTACACAGTTAATGCGATAGTCCCTGATCCACCGCCACCGCTCTACCTTTTTTGTATCTGTTGTAAAGAGTTCATCCGCATTATTCAATTGAAAATTGCTACCGCTACCTCCTCTTCCGAGCGGCGCTTCACAGCCTTGGAAGAATAGCAGGGTAGAATAAACCATTTAAAGTATCTTATTGTCAATTTGGTATGATAATGTAGGCCTTCATATTCGCGCTGTTATACAAAATACCGTCTCCCACAATATTGTCATAGGCAAACCAGGTGTCATTTTGTACGCTATTCGCCCATCCCCAGTTCATTTGGTAATAGTAAGTGGTGTACTCGTAGCAATACCCGTTTTGATCCTGATAAATGGCATGTAAATCCTGAATGCCGTCAATAACCCACATATGCATGTTTGACAAACAGGCACTACAATTGGATCCATATACAATGACGGGCCGCTGCGCCAATAACTGGTTTTTAATCGCCGTCTGATTCGCCGAATTGAAAAAATCGAGGTCGTAGGACGTAAAACCGCGTGCTACGAAGAAATCATCCGTCTTGCCGGGCTCCATCCACGTTTGGCACCCCGAACCTGACATAGGTACTCCCAACGCCGGCACCACAGTGTTGTACGTTGCACCTGTTGCTTTGCCTATGTCGCGCAGCAAATGCGAGAGATTTCCATTACCTGTGTTATCCGGAGGTGGACAGTCACCCGAATGGGTCATAGGCATTCCATTAAGCATTGCCTCTGTATAGTTGGTTCCCTCGACCGTCACCGATTTATGGTGGAATTTTAGTACTTGCCCTATTGCCAATGGTCCGCATCCAACAAGTGCTTTACCACAAGGAAAAATGCCGGATTTCGTGCAATTCGGAACAACTATTCCGTTCGGACAATGGGCATTGTAACCCTTTCCTTGCAGCCAATGTGCAACGTTGTAAGTCAAATGCTGAATGGTTACGTTAGGCGGAATCGGATGTGTTGCAAAATACTCACAACTGGCTTCGGGCGTCCAGACCGGCTGATCCGTAGTTTTGAAGCCCGCTCCCTGGCCAATCTCAAACTGTCTCCATTCGTTGACTATATCGATACTAGCCTCCGTTTTCCCCCTAATGCCCACGGCATGCTCGGCGATAAAATTCTTCCACAACTGGATTCCCGGATTGTCTGTTTCCAAATCAAAGATTCCGGAGTCCGAGAATGCCAGTACTGGTTTCATTCGCTTGTCGGCGGAAAGGAGCAGATGCCCTTTATTGTCTTTGAAATTGATGACGTAGAAAATTGCTATTCCCGCACGATCCGTGAATGTTGCAATGTCACCTATTTCTTTGCCGTTCGTCTCAGTTGTTCGCTTGTTTCGCTGCAAAGTTTCAACCAATGCCATTGCTTGCTCTTTACTAACAAAGAATTTCTTTTGCAGGAAACTAGACGACTGGTTTGCCACATTCAAGTTCTTTTCTTTTTCGCAAGCCAGAAATGCCGGAAGCAACGTAAGAATCAATGCTAATTCTTTAAAACTCATGCTCATGATAGTGTGGTCTACGGTTAGAAGTTTATTTATACTTTTTTGTACAAATAAAATGAGAACCTGCCACACCCATTCTGGGAAAAGGAAGCATCAGACCTGTAAAAAGGAAGGAAATTCAGCGCCTGGCTTTGAGTTTGCTGACGTAGTTTTCGGATATGCCCAAATAGGAAGCGATGTACTTCTGAGGTACTCGATTGAAGAGCTCGCGGGAGCGCGTACGGAATGATTCCAGCTTCTCAGGTGCGGAAAGTGTACGCATGTCGCGGAGCAGGTCCTGATGCGTCAGCAAGAGTTTTTCGGCGATAATGCGGCCAATGCAGCAGGCCTCGGGATGATTGGAGTAAAGCTGATAGAGGTCTGTTCTTGTAATGTAAATGAGCACACCGGGTTCCAGCGTTTCAATGCATTCACGGGAAGGAACCTGTTTTAGAAAGCTATCTGCGGCGTGGAAAAATTCTGCTTCGCGGGCAAACCAGTCGGTAACGTCGCGGAGATTACCCTGACCGTCAGGCGCGAAATGGTAGCCGCGCACCAGCCCCGATTGCAGGAACCAGAGTTTGTCGCAAATCTCACCTTCCGAGAGCAGTATCTTGCCTTTCGGGATTTTTACAACTTTGAGTTTTTGCTGAAATAAGACCCTGGTTTGGTCGTCGACCGGCAGGATTTCACTCAGGGAGGATATGAATTCGCAATGCATGTTATATAGTGTGTTGATACAACCGCAAGTTGAAAATTTTCAACGGCATTTCTATACTACAAACAGGGCACAAAAAAAGCCCGGATAACCGGGCTGTATGCTGATTTGTAAGAAGCGTAATTACGCATTGAAAACGAGATCCATCTTCTCACGGATAGTCAATAAACGTTTGCGGTCGCCGCCGGAAACTTCCGCCGAAGCCCAGCCGGAATAGCCGATCTTTTGCAATGCCTTGTTCACTTCCGCCCAGTTGCAATCGCCTTCCATAAACTCCACGTCGAAGCCTTTCCACAGGCCCAGGTCATTCTGTTTTTTAAAGCTGAATTCCTTCAAATCAAGTTTCAGAATGCGTTTGTTCAATGCTTCGATCCAGGAAACCGGCCAGCTGTAACGCAGCACATTGCCCACGTCGAAATACCAGCCTACCATCGGATGCTTGAATTCGTCGACATACCGGGCTGCTTCCAGCGGGCTGAGCAAAAACTGGTTCCAGACGTTCTCGAACGCGATTTTGACACCTGTTTTTTCACAAACCGGCAGCAACTTACGAATTTCCGCCTGCGAGCGCTCATACGCTTCCGCATAGGTAACATTGGCATTCACGACGCCCGGCACCACGAGTACGGTAGTTCCGCCGTATTGCTTGGTATCGTACAATGCCTTTTCAATGGATTTCACGCATTCTTCGCGCTTTTTGGGATCCGGGTCGGACAATGGGAGCTTCCAGTGCATGGAGTTGACGGTTCCCGGCAGTTCGAGGCCTGTCTTGTCCCGCGCAGCCAGTACTTCCTTCATATCCAGCTTATCGGGCGAATCCAATTCTACGCCGTCGTAGCCGAGGTCTTTCAGCAATTTGAATTTGTCCATGATCGACAAATCCTCTTTCACCATACCCCATTTAAGGCTTTTCTTCACCATCGGGCGCGCGGCCGCCGGCATAGCAGGTCCTGCTTCGGCGCTTGTCAGCACCGAAGAGCCCACCGCCACGGCAGATGCTGCCATGGCGGTGTTTTTTAAGAAATCTCTTCTTTGCATAGGGTATCAGGAGAATGCAGTGATACCTGGTTTAGCCACCTCAACAACCGGTGGTTTCATATCAAAGCTGTAAGTATCAGGGCCCAGCTTCTCAGTTGAGTTCAATGCCTCGTTCCAGGTAACACGCTTACCGGTATAGGAAGCCATTCTACCCATGATGGCAGTCAATGTGCTGTGTGCCATGAACTCGCCGTCGTTGATCAGCTTACCGCTACGGATAGACGCAAACAGTTCGTTGTGCTCTGTCTGGTACATATCGTTCTGCGGGCCGTCGTATTTCCACGGGTTGGCTCCGGTGATTTCGTGTACGTTGCGTGCACAGTTCACCATTGCGGACCCTTTGGTACCTAATGTTTGTACAAGGTAGCTGTTTTCGCAGTTGGCCTGCTGACGGGAGTGGTGGAAACCTTTCACGCCATTGTCGTAATCGTAAACAACCGAGAAGTGGTCGAAGATGTTACCGAACAGTGAATCGGTACGCACCTGACGGCCTCCTGTGCCTACCGCCGAAACCGGCAGTTTGCCGCCCATTGCCCAAGCCATCATGTCGATGCTGTGCACGGCCTGCTCTACGATGTGGTCACCGGCGAGCCATGTATAGTAGGTCCAGTTACGAAGCACATATTCTGCATCTGTCCAGCCGGAAACGCGCGGGAAAGACCACAATGTACCGGTGTCGTAAGTGTTATAGATAGCCGTAATGTCGCCTACCGCGCCATCGAGGATCCGCGCGAAGCTTGCACGTTTCGGCTCATGGTAACGCCAGCAGAAGCCCGACATCAGGGATACATTCTTTTGTTTAGCCAATTTGGCGGCATCCAGTACTTTGCGCACGCCGGGAGCATCCACTGCCACGGGCTTTTCGCAGAACACGTGCTTGCCTGCATTGATAGCCGCAGTAAGGTGCTCGGGACGGAAATGCGGAGGCGTGGCGAGCAATACAACATCCACCCCTGAATCCAATACTTTTTTGAAAGCATCGAAACCAATGAACTTGCGTCCTTCATCCACTTTCACTTTCGGGCCGTGCACTTTGGTAAGGTTTTCAAGCGATGCGTCCATTTTGTCTTTGAAAATGTCGCCCATTGCCCACAATACCACGTTCGGGTCGGCTTTCAAAGCCTGGTTGGCAGCACCGGAGCCGCGGCCGCCGCAACCGATCAAACCTACTTTAAGGGTATCGGCGTTCACGCCTGCAAAAGCGCGGTTTGGGTTCAGGATCGCGAAGGTTGGTAAGGTGCTACCCGCCAGTGCAACTCCCGCCATTTTCAAAACATCTCTCCGAGAAGTACTCATTGCAATTAAGGATTAGGTGATGGAATGACTGTTTTTTGTTGATTTCTTTGGTCGTAATGCCAGTGACACAGGATCTTAAAGGCATTAAAGTTAATGTAAAACCACAATATTTCCTGCTAATATAAACCAAAATTTCCATTTGCGTGCTCGACCACACACAAAAGTTTAGATATGTTAGGATGACATTTTATGTAGTTTTATATCTTCGAACTCCGAAATACTGAATATGATCCTTGAGAACCTATTGCTGATTATCTCCCTGCTCTTCGTGGTGTCAATGCTGACCATGCTGAGCGAGAAGATCGGCATTTCCTACCCTATTTTCCTGGTGATCGCCGGGCTGGTGATCAGCTTCGTTCCCGGAATGCCTCATTTCCAGCTCGAACCCGACTGGGTATTTCTCATCTTCCTGCCGCCGTTGCTGTATGAAGCGGCCTGGAATACTTCCTGGAAAGACTTCTGGGCCTCAAGGCGGGCTATCGGTCTGCTTTCGGTTGGGCTGGTAGTATTTACGGCAACCGCCGTCGCCTACATTTCCCATGCATTGATCCCGGGATTCACGCTGGCGATGGGCTTTGTGCTTGGCGGCATTATTTCACCTCCCGACGCCGTAGCTGCCACATCAGTTTTGCATGGATTGAAGGTCCCAAAGCGCGTGGTTACCATTCTCGAAGGGGAAAGTCTGGTAAACGACGCTTCATCGCTGATCGTCTTCCGGGTAGCACTCGCCACGATCGAAACCGGCAACTTTGTACTTTGGAAAGCGGGCGCGGACTTCCTGATGGTGGCCGTCATGGGTGTTGTGATCGGCCTTGCGATCGCGCATGTGCTGTACTTTGTGCACCGCTTTTTTCCGACCACCCCAAGCATCGACACGGCGCTGACGTTTATTTCGCCCTATTTAATGTATATCACAGCCGAGCATTTCCATTATTCGGGTGTACTGGCGGTCGTGAGCGGCGGGTTGTTCCTGAGCTTTCGGGCACATGAATTATTCACCTACCAATCGAGAATGCAGACCAATTATGTGTGGCAAACTGTCGTCTTCCTGCTCAATGGCATCGTATTCATTCTGATAGGATTACAGCTGCCCGAAGTAATGAAAGGGTTGCAGAAATACACGATGACCGAGGTGATCAGCTATGCCGTCATCATCAGCATCGTTACCATCCTGATCCGCATTATCTGGGTTTTCCCAAGTACCTATCTGCCACGCATACTTTTCAAATCCATTCGTCAAAAAGAGGTAAGACCTGGATGGCAGCCGGTATTTATAGTGGCGTGGAGCGGGATGCGCGGCGTGGTGTCGCTGGCATCCGCATTGGCCATACCACTTTTGATTAATGGAAAAGCGTTTCCTCAACGTGACCTTTTCCTGTTTATTACATTCGTGGTAATCCTGTTTACGCTGGTGTTCCAGGGCCTGAGCCTGCCCTACCTGATCAAATGGCTGAAAATTGAGGATGATGGCGACAATCAGGAAAAGGAGAATGCCATGATCAATTCCAGGCTGGCAACGGTAAGCCTTGACTACATGAAATCCAACTACGAAGGCGAAATCCAGGATTTCGAACCATTCCGCCTTTTAAAAGACCGGTACGAAAAAATCGTCGAAATGGCGGACTACAAGCTGCTGCATTCTGAGGATAGCAAGTCTGTCGGCCACGTTCGCAAATACCGGAAAATGCTGCTCGAAATCATTGAAGTAAAAAGAGACGAAATTTTAAAACTGCGTCAGGAAAGGGCTTGTTCCAATGAGATCATCAGGACGAAAGAGCACGAACTCGACCTCGAAGAAGCAAGGCTGCGCAGATCACCTTAGTTCCATTCCACTTCCACCACGTAATCCCGCAGGTCGATCGTGGTGAATTTCTCATTGTTCTGGCGTTTGAGCGATACTTTACCGTTTTGCACTTTCGCAACTTGCTGCGCGATGACGTCCTTTTCGTTCTTTTTGCGGTAAATAGCAACCATAGAATCCTGGCTGGTCACTTCCACGTCACAGGTACGGCCTTTGGCAGTCACGAGTTTGGAATTGTTGGGCAAGTAAGGTGCCTTTGCAAGCGCAAGCGCACGGGAGGCAAGGGGCACACCGTATCCCACAAAATTGTTTCCGTATGGGTACAAATGCGATGATTTCTCAATCAATGAGATCAGGTCCTTGTTCGAAAGCTGCGGATTGGCTTGCAGCAAACAGGCGGCAAAGCCCGTGATGACCGGAGCTGAGAGCGATGTGCCGTACAGTGAGAAACACGAGACATTAGGCTTCACATAGGATAAAAACTCCGGCCCGACGCTGCTGTAACCAATGCGGTTCCAGAGTTTGCCGTTAGTGGCTCCAACAGAGAGTACGCCTTTCGCATCCGCCGGCGCCGACACAATACCCCAGCTTTTGTCGTCGCCCTCGTTACCTGCGGAAACGATGATCATAATACCCTTTTTATCGGAAGCAATTTGCGCCGCTTTACTGATTGCGCTGGTTTTGCCGTCCATTTGCGAGGGCTGATAGTTTTCTTTCGGGTCGGAAAAACCTTTGGCATAGCCCAGTGAAGTATTGATCAGACGCACACCGAGGCTGTCCATCCACTCCATCGCCGCGATCCAGTTATCCTCTTCGCCACGGTATTCACGCATGGAATAGTCCGTGCGGGCGAGGTAGAATTTCGCATTGGTAGCCATTCCATACTGAACCTGGTCCTGGCGGTCAATGCCTGAAATGGCAGCCAGCACTTCGGTACCATGCATATCGGAGAATGATTCGGCGGTGCTGAACAGCAGGTCGCCGGGGCGGCCGGGTTTCACATAGTCGCGGATACCCAGAATTCTTTTATTGGAAAAAACCTGCGAAAGCGAAAGGGAAGAATCGGCCCCGTAAAAACCTGCGTCGATCACCCCGATCGTAACGTCTTTGGCTGTAATGTTCTCTTTCAGAAATGCAGTGGCCTGTACCTGTGACATCACCGGCGCCATCTGCGCTTTTTCAATCGGCTGTGTACGTGCGATGTAGAAGCCTGGATCGATCATGACCACATCTGCCACGAAATCCAATTCCCTTACTCTCATAGCTTGTTCGCTGGTCAGGTTGGCCGATACCGCATTAAGCCATCGGGAGCGGTTGATGATATTGACGGATCGGCTGCGCAATGCTGCTTCGTATTCTTTTTTAACCGGCAAATCGGTTTCATCCGAAAGTGCCAGGCCCAACTTCTGCCGGTTTTCCAACGTCAGTGCAGACACCGCCGGGCTCTCTGTCAGATCTTTATTTTTCAGATAAATCCAATATTTCGGGCTTGCTGACAACACCAACGGCACAAAAACAAACGCAAGCAAAAGCAATCTTCTCATCAACAGCATTAGTTAGGTATTCTTAATCAATTTGGTATAAAAGCGCATTTCAAAACTGCATTTCCAACACTTCAACCCATTTCGCATGATGGCAGAAGTTTAGAATTTTTGAACAAGATAAACGTAATTTTACAAATTAAATTACCTGATCCGAAAAAATACAGACATGCGATATTCCCCCATCGACCAAAAGCTATTTGTTGAAAACAGACGCCGTTTGACGACTTTATTGAAACCAAAATCACTGGCTATTTTGAATGCCAACGACATTATGCCCACCAATGCGGACGGCACAATGGGTTTCAAACAAAACAGCGATTTGTTTTACCTCACCGGCGTCGATCAGGAGGAAACCATCCTGCTCATCTTCCCCGATCATCCCGACCCGAAGTTCCGTGAGGTGCTTTTCCTTCGCGAAACAAACGAAACGATCGCTGTATGGGAGGGAGAAAAACTGACCAAAGAGCAGGGCCGTGCGGCAACCGGCATTCAGAGCATTTACTGGACGCACCAGTACGAAACCGTGTTCGGCAACATCATTTTCGAAGCGGAGCATGTGTATCTGAACACCAACGAGCACACCCGTAACGACTCTTACGTGCAATCACGTGACGCCAGGTTTATTGCGTATTTCAAAAAACAATATCCCCTGCACACGCTCGTGCGCCTGGCACCGCTGATGCACCAGCTGCGCGCCGTGAAGCAGCCGGAAGAGATCGCATTGCTGCAAAAGGCTTGCGACATTACCAGGCAGGGTTTTGAAAGGGTACTGAAATTCGTCAAACCAGGTGTTCACGAATTTGAAATCGAGGCGGAACTCCTGCATGAATTCGTCCGCAACCGCTCGAAAGGCTTTTCCTATCAGCCCATAATCGCGTCGGGCGCGAACGCGTGCGTGTTGCATTACATTCAAAACGACCAGGTATGCAAGGATGGCGACATGCTCCTCCTCGACGTGGCGGCAGAATACGCCAACTACGGCGCCGACCTTACCCGAAGCATCCCCGTGAACGGCCGCTTTACCAAACGACAGCGAGAAGTGTACGATGCAGTCCTCCGCGTTTTCAAAGCCGCCAAAGGTCTGCTCGTACCGGGCAACATTTGGGACGAGTATCACCAGGAAATCGGTCGCATGATGGAAAGCGAATTGATCGGGCTGGGTCTGATCACCAAAGAGGACATTGAAAAGCAGGACCCGGACTGGCCGGCCTACAAAAAGTATTTCCCCCACGGCACCTCCCACTTCCTCGGCCTCGACATCCACGACGTCGGCAACAAATACCGCCGCTTCGAAGCCGGTATGGTTTTCACCTGCGAACCGGGCATCTACATTCGCGAAGAAGGGCTGGGCATTCGTCTTGAAAATGATATTTTGATTACGGAGAACGGAAATGTGGATTTGATGGCGCATATTCCGCTGGAGGCGGAGGCGATTGAGGATTGGATGAATTCGTAGGTATGCGATCTGTTTTGTAATTTTAGAACTTCACTCCATCACATACACTTTATTATGGCAAAACAGGAACTCTCCGCGCAGGATGCCGTTACCGAGGCAAAACGCTATCTGAACAATGCGAAGGACATTCTCCGCGATAAAGGAGCCAAGGAGGACGGCTTTTACCAGGATTCGAAGTATGTAAAAATGGCCGGGCATACTGCTTATTCCGGCGTTCTCTTCGCGTTGGATCACTATTTCGGCAAGAAAACGAAAGGCAGGAAGGATGTGGATTGGTACAAGGCCAACCTGGCGCAACAGGACAAGAGAATATTGAACACATTCGTATCCGTTTATGAACAATTGCACCTTGTGATGGCATATGATGGATTCGGAGACGCTGAGCTCGTAAAGCTTAGCTTTCAACGGGCTGAGATAATTATTGACTGGGTAGAGACGCGTACTGCTGCCTGAGGCATCACATTAGCACATCAAAAGGCCGGGAGATTCCGCATCTGCCCGGCTTTATTTATGAATACAAATCACATTGAATGGAAATCCTTCCCGAAGACATTTATAAACTCCTCATTTCCTTCATGCTCGGCGGGATCATCGGCGCCGAGCGTGAGTACAGAAGCAAATCGGCCGGATTAAGGACGCTGATATTGATTGCGATGGGGTCCACCTTGTTCACGATCCTGTCCATCAAGATCAGTTCGGATGCGGGTCGCATTGCGGCGAATATCGTGACGGGTATCGGTTTCATTGGTGCAGGGATCATTTTCCGGGAGAATAACCGGGTGGTAGGGATTACAACGGCGGCGATCGTATGGGTGACGGCGGCTTTGGGGATGGGTATCGGGGCCGGGTTTTACGAGGTAACAATCTCCTGTTTCCTCATTTCGGGTATGACGCTCGTCATCCTCGCACCGGTACAGAAGTTTATCCGCCAGAAAAGCCAGATCCGTAACTACCGCCTCATGTGTGTTTACCAGAAAAAGACCCTGAAAACTTACGAGAACCTGTTCAAGGAGTATGACCTGAAAATTCTTCGTGGCGAACAGAGCCGCATCGGCACCCACATTACCGGCAGCTGGACATTGCAGGGCTCCGAACGAAAGCATGAAAAGCTCACCCACCACCTGCTCAACGACCCGGATATCCTGGAATTTGATTTTTAACTAGCAGTTACATATGACATTAGTTTTTCATTAAAACTGATATCAATCATGGCCGAAAATGAGCCAAAAAGCGCCTTTACAACGTTATAAATAGCCGACAGGAAACTTTATAACGGTAAACAGGCATTATAGCAATAACCCACATCCTCCAAAGATTTGCACGGTGCAAGCCGGGTAACGGGATCACAGACAACAGTTATGTCCGATATTATCAAACAAAAAATTGGGGAAATCATCGCTTCAAACACTTCCGCCGGTGAGGCAGAATGGTTGCAGCAAAAGGGAACATCGGCCGGGGGATCGTCCGCACCCATTGAACTGATGACAGCCTTCGTGGCAGCGCCCAGGTTTCTAACCAAAAAAATCATCCATACCACCGATGCCGACAAGGCGGCATTGAACATTGAAATCCCCGGCTTCTCCGTCGAAGGATGGTCGCTCGTGAGGCTTGCCCGCGTGTGGCTGCTTACCCAGCTCGACCCCTCGGACCGGGACGATTATGTGAAAAATATCGAAACGCTGTTCGATACTGCGGAAATGAATGAGCTGGTTGCGCTCTACTCGGCACTCCCGCTGCTTTCCTATCCCGATCAATGGCTTTTCCGCGCGACGGACGCCGTGCGGTCGAATATGGGTTTTGTCTTTGATGCGATTGCATTGCATAACCCCTACCCCGAGAAATACTTCAGTGAGCTCGCGTGGAACCAGCTGGTTCTCAAAACGATATTCAACGACAAGCCTATTCATTTTATAGAAGGCCTGGAAAACCGCTCGAACGAGAAACTGGCTGTGACGCTGGCCGACTTCGCGCATGAGCGCTGGGCGGCGGGACGGAGCGTACCCGCCCAGGTGTGGAGGCTTACGAGCAAGTATCTGACACCGGCCCTGCTCGCCGATATGCAGCATTTGTTTGATTCTGAAAAAGAAGATGACCGCAAGGCTGCCGCCCTGGCCTGCGGCGAGTCAACGCTGCCCGCAGCCAACTATCTTCTGGCAAAGTACACCGATCTGGAAAAATCCGTAAAATCCGGCGCATTGACCTGGGCCGATCTCGAACACTGAAACTATGTGCGCTAATCATACAGACGTAACCCCTAACCCTTCGCATTTCGAAGACAGCGAAGAAGCGAACCAGGCCCCCGCACACCGCGACATCGCCTGGAACGACTACAAAGACCTCATTAAAGGAATGCGCTTTTTCGACCCGCATATCCACATGGTTTCCCGCACAACGGACGACTACCAGGCCATGAACCAGGCCGGTATCGTGGCGCTGATCGAGCCTGCATTCTGGGTAGGCCAGCCGCGGACGGGATTATCGACATTCAAAGACTATTACAGCAGCCTGGTTGGATGGGAAAGGTTCCGCTCCTCACAGTTTGGAATCAAACACTATTGCACCATGGGCCTCAACTCCCGTGAAGCGAACAATGAACCGCTGGCGGAGCAGGTAATGGAAATCCTGCCATTGTACATTTATAAAGAAGGTGTGGTGGGTGTAGGCGAGATCGGTTTTGACGACCAGACGCCTGCCGAGGAAAAGTACTACCGCCTCCAACTCGAACTCGCCAAAGAGGCCAAACTTCCGGTTCAGATCCATACTCCGCACCGCGACAAAAAGAAAGGCACCGAACGCAGCATGGCTATTGCATTGGAACACGGCATCGACCCGTCGTGGGTGATTGTGGATCACAACAATGAAGAAACCGTCAAAAGTGTGCTTGACCAGGGCTTTTACGCGGCATTTACCATTTATCCGTTTACCAAAATGGGTAATGAGCGAATGGTGAAAGTGGTAGAGCAATATGGCCCCGAGCGCATTATGATCAATTCCGCCGCGGACTGGGGCATTTCCGATCCGCTGGCGATCCCTAAAACAGCCGCATTGATGAAAATGCGCGGCATTTCCGACGAAACCATCCGACTGGTAACCTACCAGAATGCGATTGATGCATTCGGTAAAAGCGGGCAAATCGACGTGACCGATTTCGAATCGGGGTATGCGGTAGACCAGACGGAGAAATTCCACGGCAACAGCATTCTGAGAGGCGGCCAGCAGCCCGCTCCGGTGAAAGACTTTTTAGTGATCAATTAAAGTGGCGAGTCTTAAACCTTATTTGCAGCTTACGCGGCCGGCCAACCTGGTTACCGCCATCGCGGACATCCTCGCCGGTATGGCGATCGCGCAGTTTACCTTTTCGGATTTTTCACCCGCATTGCTTGTACTTTCCACGCTCGGCCTGTATGGCGGCGGCGTGGTCATGAACGACGTTTTCGATGCCAGGCTTGACTCCGTGGAGCGGCCCGAGCGGCCCATTCCAAGTGGCAAAGTTCCGCTTACGCAGGCAGCTACTATGGGCATTTCGCTTTTGCTGCTGGGCATTGTTGCGGCTGCCGCATTCAGTCTGCAAAGCGGGATGATCGCCGTCGTAGTCGCAATGCTGACTGTCTTATATAACCGTTTTGCCAAACACCACATATTCTTCGGCCCGCTCGTGATGGGCATGTGCAGGGGCGGCAACCTGATCCTGGGTATGAGTGTGTTGCCCGAATCGTTTCAGCAATGGGCGTTCATCGCCATTTTCCCGATCATGTACATCGGTGCCATCACGCTGATCAGCCAGGACGAAGTGCACGGCGGTAAAAAACGCACCTTATACATTGCAGCCTTTCTATACCTCGCCGTCCTCGTCGCACAGTTGACGATCGCCCAGGGAAAAGGCAATCTCCTGTTTACGATTCCCTTTGTGCTGCTGCACGCGTGGTTCATTTTCCGTCCGCTTTGGAATGCCATGCAGAATCCCATCGGCCCGCTGATCGGTAAAGCCGTAAAAGCGGGGGTCATCTCACTCATCGTCATGAATGCTTCCTGGTGTGCTGCATTTGGCTTGTTGCCGATCGCCATCGCAGTGCTCGCGTTGCTGCCTCTCTCCATGTATTTGGCGAAGGCTTTTGCGGTTACTTAATGAGTGAAGAAAGGACGAAAGGGAGGAAGGAGCAAGGCGTTTACGCGGGTGGCTTTGGGCTAATAAATAAATTGGACGATGGCGGGACGGGGAAAACCTGTTAATTTTAGTCTTTATTTCAATGATTTTGAGTTGCGTTTGA
The DNA here is from genome assembly GCA_001898145.1 of Dyadobacter sp. 50-39. Taxonomy (GTDB): domain Bacteria; phylum Bacteroidota; class Bacteroidia; order Cytophagales; family Spirosomataceae; genus Dyadobacter. The sequence continues at coordinate 179,720 of MKSR01000046.1, read as the reverse complement.
ACGGATCGTGTTTTCAAACGTTTTAATAACGAATACCCACTTTGCTAGTGTAATGCACAATTCAATGCAAACCATCAAACAACGTTTCCAGGTGGAATACAACTATGCCGTATTCTTCACCCAACACCTTTTTGACACCCAGAACCCGTTACTGAGAGATTTTTTTCAAGGATATACCGATCAGGGCTTTCAGCGCAAAGCCCTTGTGATCGTGGATGAGGGGTTTGAACAAACGCAGCCGGATTTAAAAAGCAATATCCGCGCTTACTTCGCGCAAAACGTGCAGCACATCCAGCTGGCAGCCGAAATCATTTCGGTACCGGGCGGGGAAGCTTGCAAAAACGACCCGGCCCAGTTCGATAAACTCGTTGAGGCCGTCGACGTTTTCGGGATCGACCGCCATTCCTTCGTAGTTGGAATCGGTGGCGGCGCCGTGCTCGACCTTGTGGGCTACGCGGCCGCGGTTTCACACCGGGGTATCAAGCTGATCCGCATCCCTACGACGGTTCTGGCCCAGAACGACTCGGGCGTGGGCGTAAAAAACAGCATTAACTTTCACGGCAAAAAGAATTTCCTCGGCACATTCGCTCCGCCGGTGGCAGTTTTCAATGACCTTACTTTCCTGCGCACGCTCGACGACCGCGACTGGCGCGGAGGACTTGCAGAAGCGGTAAAAGTGGCGTTGATCAAAGACCAGGCATTCTTCGAATGGATTGAAGAACATGCAGCCGCACTTGCAAACCGAGATGAAGAGGCTATGTCCTACCTCATTCACCGCTGCGCCGAAATGCATACCGACCATATTGCCGGCGGCGACCCGTTCGAATTCGGTTCTTCGCGTCCTTTGGACTTTGGTCACTGGGCGGCGCATAAGCTCGAATTCCTGACCAACTTCCAGGTGCGCCACGGCGAAGCGGTAGCCATTGGTATTGCATTGGATTGCGTGTATGCCCAGAAAATCGGTATGCTGCCCGAAAGCGATTTGCAACGAATTATAGATGTGCTTACCAAAGTCGGTTTTGAACTATACCATTCAAAACTGGCTGAAAACGATAAAATCAACCTTCGTAATGGCTTACAGGAATTCCGCGAGCATCTGGGCGGCCGGTTGACGATCATGCTGCTGGAAAAGATCGGAAAAGGAGTGGAAGTGCATGAACTGGACGCCGACATCATCGCACAGTCGGTGGATTACCTCGAAAGTTCCAAAACCATCCCTGCATGATCACGCCTTACGGACACCTAACCTATTGCAGCAATATCCATCCCGGTGAGAAATGGGAAGACCATTTCAGGTCGCTGCGCGAGAGCTTACCATTCATCCGCGAGCAACTGGCGCCGGGCAAGCCATTCGGGCTGGGCCTGCGGGTAGCGAATGAAGCTTCGACAGAGCTCAGCAAGCCGGAAGCACTGGAAGAATTCAAAACCTGGCTTGCAGGCCACGGCATTTACGTGTTTGTGATCAATGGCTTTCCCTACGGCGGCTTTCACAATACCCGCGTGAAGGACGATGTACATACGCCGGACTGGACAACTAACGACCGGCTGGAATATACCAAACGCCTTTTCAATATCCTGGCCGCGTTGCTGCCTGCTGATATGCACGGAGGCGTTTCGACGCCGCCGCTCTCCTACCGTCTTTGGTGGAAAACCGAAGCGGATAAGCAGCAGGCCACCGAAACCGCAACCGATCACATCCTCGAACTCCTCGACGAGCTGATCCGCATTGAAAATGAAACCGGCAAATTCCTGCACCTGGACATCGAACCCGAGCCGGACGGCATTCTCGACAATACGGAGGATTTCGTGACCTGGTATATCAATATGCTGCTTCCGAAAGGGACTATTTATCTGGTAGAAAAATACGGGATCGATGGTGACGCGGCACAAGCGCTTATTTTAAAACACATTCAGCTGTGCTACGATATCTGCCATGCCGCGGTTGGTTTTGAAAAACCCGAAGACATTCTCGATGCACTGAATGAACATGGCATCCGGGTAGGCCGCATTCAGGTGAGTTCGGCGTTGAAGGTGAACTACACCAGCGAGCGGGAGATCAAACGCAAAGCCATCGAAACCTTCGATGAGCCGGTGTATCTCCACCAGGTGGTAGCCCGCCACGACGATGGCCATTTCACCCATTATCCCGATCTCAAAGAGGCGCTCACCGACTGGGACGAAACCCACGAGGAATGGCGGGTACATTTCCACGTTCCGTTGTTTGTGAACACCTACGGCGCGCTGGATTCGACGCAGGGAGACATTGTGCAGACATTGGCATTGCAAAAAGAGAACCCGTTCTCGACTTATCTCGAAGTGGAAACCTACACCTGGGGCGTGCTGCCGGAAGATATGCAGAAGCCTATCGGCGAATCCATCGTGCGTGAGCTCGAATGGGTGAAGAAAGTCCTGAAGTATGAATAAAACCGTAGTAATCGATATAGTAGGACTAAGCGCCAACCTGATCGGCGAACATACGCCGTTTTTGGATGCTTATGTCAAAAAAAGGCATTTGACGCCTATTAAACCTGTACTTCCGGCTGTTACCACCACTTCGCAAAGTACTTATGTGACTGGCAAATGGCCTGCGGAGAACGGAATCGTCGGTAATGGCTGGTACGATCGCGAGGATTCGGAAGTGAAGTTCTGGAAACAGTCGAACAAGCTCGTACAAGGGGACAAAATTTGGGACAATGCACGAAAAGTTGACCCGAATTTTACCGTTTCGAAAATGTTCTGGTGGTATAATATGTACTCCACCGCCGACTGGTCGGTAACCCCTCGCCCGCAATACCATGCCGACGGCGTAAAAGCACCCGATTGTTACGCCTACCCGCCCGAATTGCGCGACGAGCTGCAAGCCGAACTAGGCCAGTTTCCGCTATTCAATTTCTGGGGACCGAATGCGAATATCAAATCCACACGCTGGATTGCCGACGCTTCCATGTTGGTTGAGAAAAAGCATAACCCTACGCTCACACTCATTTATCTGCCGCACCTGGATTATTGCCTGCAAAAATTCGGGCCGGATTTCTCGAAAATCAGCAAGGAGCTGAATGAGATCGACGAAGTCGTGAAAGACCTCATCCAGTTCTATGAAGGGCGTGGTGCAAAGATTATCCTGCTTTCTGAATACGGTATCAATGCAGTGAATAACCCGATCCACATCAACCGTATTCTGCGTAATGAAGGGCTGATTTCCGTACGGGTTGAGCGCTGGTATGAGCTGCTGGATGCGGGCATTTCCAAAGCATTTGCCGTGTCCGACCACCAGATTGCGCATGTTTATTTGAACGATCATTCAGTTAAAGAGCAGGTCATGCAGGTTTTGAAAAAAACACCGGGCATCGACCTCGTTCTCGACAAAGCAGCTCAGAAAGACTACCATATCGACCACGAACGCTCGGGTGACATTGTAGTAGTCGCGAAACCGGACAGCTGGTTTACCTACTATTACTGGCTTGACGACGCCAAAGCACCGGATTATGCGCATTTGGTGGACATCCACCGCAAGCCGGGTTACGATCCGGTGGAGATGTTTATGGATCCTAAAAATCCCCTGATCAAACTTCGCGCAGGGTACAAGCTGGCACGCAAGCTACTAGGTTTCAGATATTTAATGGACGTCATTCCACTCGATGCCACATTGGTAAAAGGCTCGCACGGCGGCATTAATATTCCCAGAGAATACTACCCGATCATCATCACCGACCAGGCAGCCGGGAGGCCGGAACTGGAAGCGGTAGATGTGTACGACTTGATCTGGAAACACCTGATTTAAAACCTATTCCAAAATTAAACAGGCTTTCATGACGTTGTTGTAGAAACTTACTACTACGACCTCATGAAAGCCATACTTCACCTAACGCTCGTTCCGCTGGCATTCGCCATGGCGATTTTTGCCTGTAAATCCGACGACCCGGAAACACCGCAAGACCCAGAGCTCCCAGAAAATACCATTGATTCCAAAGACGTTTTCCCTGCATTGTCATTCAGCCAGCCCATCGATCTCATGCAAGCGCCGGGCGACAGCAGTCATTTTTTTGTCGTCGAGCAAGGCGGTACAGTCAAGGTGTTCGCCAATGCCGAAAATGTTTCATCCAGTTCTACATTTCTTGACATTAAAAGCAAGGTAAGATCGGGCGGCGAGCGCGGGTTGCTAGGTCTCGCATTTCACCCGGATTTTAAAACCAATGGGTATTTCTTCGTCAACTACACCACAGGCACACCCCTAAAAACCGTTATCGCCCGCTACAAAGCCACCAGCGCTACGCAAGCCGATGCGGCCAGTGAAGCGGTTTTACTCACGTTCGACCAACCGTATGACAATCATAATGGTGGTTCGATGCAGTTTGGGAAAGATGGATATCTCTACATTGCGACCGGTGACGGCGGAAGCGGCGGCGATCCCCAGCACAATGCGCAAAACTTGAAAAGCTATTTGGGTAAAATCCTCCGAGTGGATGTGAACGGGACTGCGAAAGGTAGTTACAGCATCCCGGCAGATAATCCATATGCTACCGGTACGACTGGCAATTTGCCCGAAATTTACGCCTACGGCCTCCGCAATCCCTGGCGCATCAGCTTCGACACCGGGAGCGGCAAGTTGTTCGCGGGTGACGTGGGCCAGAATGAACGCGAAGAAATCGACATCATTACAAAAGGAGGCAACTACGGATGGCGCTTGAAAGAAGGCATCGACTGTTACAATCCTTCCGCCAATTGCAACGCCCAGGGCCTCATCGAGCCCGTCCACGATTATAACCAGGATAATGGCGACCGGTCCATTACAGGCGGCTATGTGTACCGCGGCAAGACGATCCCCGCCCTTGCCGGCAAGTACATTTACGGTGATTACATCAGCGGACGCATATGGGCACTCGAACTTGACGGCGATACCCGCAAGTCCAACACCCTGATCATGGAAGGGAAGGGCAACATTTCGTCATTTGGGCAGGATAGTAAGGGCGAAGTGTACTATCTCAACTACGGACAAGGCAAAGTGATGAAGGTGGTTAACGGAAATTTAAATTGAAAAATTAACCGGTCGTCCTATCTTTGCCGGAAATTTAAAACTATTAAAATGTCCAAGGTTCTTATCATTGGCGCAGGAGGTGTCGGAAGCGTGGTGGCACACAAATGCGCATTGAACAGCAATGTTTTCACCGAAATAATGCTCGCCAGCCGCACCAAGGCGAAGTGTGATAAAATAGCAGCCGAAATCAGGGAAATGCAAGGAGTTGACATCCAGACCGCCCAGGTGGATGCCGATATCGTGGCCGAAACGGTGCTGCTTATCAAACGCTTTCAGCCGAAAGTGCTTATCAACGTGGCGCTGCCCTACCAGGATCTGACGATTATGGAGGCCTGCCTTGAAACCGGCGTACATTACCTGGATACCGCCAATTACGAACCAAAAGACGTCGCGAAATTCGAATACAGCTGGCAATGGGCTTACCAGGAGCGCTTCAAAGAGGCTGGCCTGATGGCGGTGCTCGGTTGCGGTTTCGATCCGGGCGCTACGCAGGTGTTTACGGCGTTCGCAGCCAAGCACCAGTTCGACGAAATGCATTACCTGGACATTATCGACTGTAATGCAGGCGATCACGGCAAGGCATTCGCGACCAACTTCAACCCTGAAATCAACATCCGCGAGATCACCCAGCCAGGCCGTTATTGGGAAAACGGCGAGTGGGTAGAAATTCCTGCGATGTCCATCCATAAACCGATCGATTACCCTGGCATCGGACCGAAAGAGAGCTACGTATTGTACCACGAAGAGCTCGAATCATTGGTAAAAAACTTCCCTACCCTGAAACGTGCACGTTTCTGGATGACATTCGGCCAGGCTTACATTACGCATTTGAATGTGCTGGAAAATGTAGGTATGACGAGCATCAAGCCGATCAAATTCAACGGCATCGATATCGTTCCGCTGGAATTCCTGAAAGCGGTATTGCCGGCACCGGATACTTTGGGCGAAAATTACTCAGGCCAGACGTCCATCGGCTGCCAGATCAAGGGTATCAAAGACGGTGAAGAGAAAACTTATTATGTTTGGAACAACTGCGATCATGCCGAATGCTACCGCGAAGTGCGTGCGCAGGCGGTGAGCTACACCACGGGCGTTCCCGCGATGATCGGCGCGATGCTGATGCTGACCAACGAAGAGTGGATGAAGCCAGGCGTATATAATGTAGAAGAACTGAATCCGGATCCGTTCATGGAATTGCTGAACATTCACGGCTTGCCGTGGCACGAGGCGGTGAACATCGAGCTTCCCCACGAATATTGATAATGTCAGTCTGAGCGGAGTCGAAGCGCATGTACGATGTTCCGTACAGACTGTCTTCGACTTCGCTCAGACTGACATGCTTTCATTATCCTTCCATCGTAATCACGGCCCGGTCGCAGACGCCACCGATCGGCGGATTGAACTTCGAGACTTTCACAGTCACTTTCTCGACCGTCGGGTAATGCTCCCTGATTTTTTCAATGACATTAAAACCAATGTGCTCCAACAACTTCGCCGGCTCCTTCATGACCTTGGCGGTGAGCTGGTAAATGGTTTCGTAATTGACGGTTTCACTCAACTTATCGTGCTGAGCAGCCCGGAAAAAGTCCGTGGTAATGGTAATATCCAGGGCATATTTGTTACCGATGCGTTGTTCTTCGGGGTAATAGCCGTGGTATGCAAAAAATTCGAGTCCTTCGAGACTGATCGTTCCCAATGGTGGTGATTAAATTTGGTCAAAAAATGAACCGCCGCCTGATTTCTTAGGCTGGCTGCTTTCTCTCGGCCGGTTGATACCCGCCGAAGAATCCCTGGCCTTCTCTGCCACCTTATGCATTTCTGCCAGCACCTCCTCGGCTTCATCGGCAGCGCTGCGTTGCGTCTGTCTTGGCCTGTTGTAGGCAACCGGCTCTTCACGAGCAGGCTCCGCGACAGGTTCAGGCTCCGGAACAGGCGTAACGACGGGCGCAACAGCCTGGATTTCCTCCTCAGGTTCGGTGCCGGGCAATTCCGGATCTGTTTCAAAAACGGCCTCCGGCTCAGGCTCCTGCTCATTCGGCAACTCGAATACCACCTCGGGTTTATCATCCTGCAAGACCACCTCCACGGCAGGCTCTTCGGATTTTTCCTCTCCCTCTGCCCGCACTGGTTGATGGAATACCGCCTTTTTGGGAATTTCAATCTCCGCAATATGCTTTTTAATGTCCTCCATTTTATTGAGGACCGTTTCTTTATCGTATTTCTGTTCGAAACGTTCAACCGTTTCCAGCGCGCTGTTGGCCAATGAACTGAGCTGTACGATAAGGTTATCGCGGAAGTTTTCGATCGCGCGGAAATCACGTTCCTGGATCTTCACTTCCTGGGCAAAATCCTCCTTGAACTTAGCCAAACGATCTTCGGTCAGCTTGATGATCTGGCTCGTGCGCTGTTCCGCCTCCGCCACGAGTTCGTTGGCCGCCGTGCGCGATTCTTCTATTCTTTTTTCCGCATTTTCGTTGGCTTCTTTCTCGATTAACTTACTGGTATCTTCGGCGGCTTTTAAGGTTCTGAACAGGGTTGATTCGATATCTTTCAACTTCGCCAATTCCTTCTCCGCGTATTCCAGCTGCATCTTCAGCAAGTTGTTTTCGCTTGAATACCGCTCCCATTCCTGAGACAACGAGTTCAGGAAAGCATCTACTTCGTCCGGGTCATAACCTCTGAAAATCTTTTCAAAAGTGTGCTTGCGTATCTCAATAGCGGATATTTTCATGATGCATTCTATGCTTTGATGCCTAGTTAAAAACGGTCGTGTAAGTTAAAGATATAAGATTCATTTTTCAAAGTATTTACCAACATTACCATATTATAAGTATTGGCTTAAGCGACCTCCCAAACCGATATCATGCGATCGTCGCTGCATGAAATCAGTTGATTCTCAAACCCCGTCCAGAGTAGTTTGTTGACCGACGTTCCGTGCCCTGCATGACGTGCCCGATCGATAATTTTTTTAAGCCTGAAAGTGGCTGCATCCCACAATTTGATGGACTTATCCATACTGCAAGTGGCGAAGAGGGAGCGATCAGGACTGAATGTAATGTCGTTGATCGCGTACATGTGCGCGGGGATATCGGAGACGATGCCGTATGCATCATTAACGTCCCAGATTTTCAGGTGCGCATCCCGGCCGGTTGTAAAGAGGTATTTACCGTCCGGTGAATACTTAACGGAAAACACCGAGTTTGTATGTGCCTGGATGGTCTTTTTTAATTTAAAACCGTCGAGATCGAAGATATGGACGTTACTATCGCTATCGCCGGTGGCAAATTCATTGGTGCCCGGGTTGACCGCGATGCTGCGCACACTTTTGCCGGCAATTTTGAGATGTTTCTGCACAGCAAACGACGGAACATCCATAACGACCACCACGCCATCGCCCAGGGCAATGAGCGCCTTATCGCCTGCAAAGCGAATGTCGAAAATGCTCGAATTAGTAATGTTCGAGGTTTTTTCAATCGTGTTTCCGCGGGTATCCAGCACCTGAATACCTTCAAAATTTTGGCCGATCCACAGCGAACCGCTGCCTTCGTGTAGCGCGAGCGCGTATACGGATGTACCCGCACGCGCAACCAGTCTGCCCAGATCCGGCTTTTGCAGGTCCCATTGAATGACGAAGCCGTCGGCACCGGCCGAATAAAAGCCGCTGCCCGTTTCGTCAGAAATAATTGTATAAACACTGTCCCTATGACCGGAAAAAGTATCTACTTTGCGAATATTCATCTTGATAGTTTTGTAGCAAACAGTATTACCATGCCCCTCGTTCATTCCGAAAAGATCGAAGATACCAGCACGTTGCTGCTCTGGAAACTGACGGAAACCGAAGCGGAACTGCAAAATGCACTGGGTAACGGTTTTAGCCAGGAAGAGCTCGACCGCATTTCGCATCCGCAAAAAAAGCGCGAATGGCTCGCAAGCCGGATGCTGATCAAAACCCTCGCCGAACAGTTTGGTATCAATTACGTTGGCATTCACAAGGACGAGCACGGCAAGGCTTTCCTGATCGACAATGACTCCCACATCTCCATCACCCACACTGCCGAATTTGTGGCCGTGGCAATCAATCCCACCGCAGCCGTGGGGATCGATATGGAAAAAACCGACCCGAAATTACAGCGTACTTCCAAAAAATTCCTGTCCCCGCACGAATACGACCACGCCCAGGACGAAATGAACCGCCTTTGCATGTACTGGTGCGCGAAAGAAGCTTTGTATAAACTCTACGGAAAGAAAAAGATCAGTTTCAGGGACTCTATTTTCATCAGCCCCTTCCAGAATGCGGACATCATCCTCAGAGGAAGCCTCACCGACGAAGATCTCGTCGTCCCCTCCAACATCCACATTCGCTGGTTCGACGGGCATTGCCTGGCCATCGCGCTCTGATCAGCCTTCGGGCAGTTCGTCGAGTGTCGACTTCAGTATTTTCTCGATTTCCCTGATCTTATCCTGCTCACTGGTCTTTTCGTAGGATAAAATGAGATTTCGCAATACCCGCTGTACGATTTCGAGGTTGGTACAAGGCTGGTAGAAAATATCCTTCGATTTGATATTCAGCTGCGCGATGTAGTGATCGATGTCTGTTTTGGAAAAGATGATCCCCCGGTTGAAGACATTGATGTAAAACTGCGTTTTGTCGCTTTTGTAGGTCAATACAAACAGGTTCGGCAGGTTCACTCCGTACACCGGCATTCCCAGCTTTCTTGCGATCAACAGATAGATTACGCATAAAGTGATCGGGTTACCACGGCGACTTTCCAGCACCGAGTTGATCATCGAGTTGGTGGGTGAATGGAAGTTCTTGGTATTCGCAGCAAAATTCATCACGCCGAAGAAGATGCTGTTGATCCGTTTCACCTGGTCCACCGCATTCATTTCTTCCTGGAACTGGATCCAGATATCGTAGTAAAGCTGTTCAATCGTGGTTTTCAACTTCTCGATTGAAAGGTCGGGATAATGATAGGTAGCGATGATCCACATGCCTTCCAGCAGGTCGAGACCGCCGCCGTTTTTCCAAGCCTGTAATCGTTCAATCATAATACTTAGCTGCAATTCGTGGATGAGCTCCTCGATCTTGCGCTGTACAATCGGGTTGAAACTCTCCTCCCATTCAGTCTCAAGAAAAGGTATCACTGTTCCTCCCAACGATAATATCTTCCCCTCAACGTGCTGACTTACTTCATGATCTTCATCATCAAGCAAGGATATCAGTGCCTTGATTTCTTTCTGGTTCATTTTCCTCAAATCTGCGTTATACAACCAACGGATAAATAAAAACATTTTTTTTTAATGGACGTCAAATTTTCTACTTTTGCCCGAAAAAAAAGCAGGCCCAAAACCGCTTTGAACACCTTCTATACCACCTTATTTTCATAAAAACTGTACATAACGCATGAAAATTCTCGTTACCGGAGGAGCCGGTTTTATCGGTTCCCATACCGTTGTAGAGTTGCACAATGCAGGGCTTGAACCCGTCATTGTCGACAACCTTTATAACTCTAATCTCAACGTTTTAGAAGGGATCAAAAAAATCACCGGCAAGGAGTTTCCATTCTACGAAATCGACTGCAACGATGCCGAAAAGGTGAGGGCATTATTTGAAAAAGAAAAGTTTGACGGAGTGATTCACTTTGCTGCGTACAAGGCTGTGGGTGAGTCGGTTGAAAAGCCATTGAACTATTACGAAAACAACCTCATTTCCCTGTTGGTACTGCTTCGGGCCATGAAGGAGTTCAATGTCGACAAGTTCGTATTCTCATCTTCATGTACGGTATACGGCCAGCCCGAAAAGCTCCCGGTAACAGAAAATACGCCGCGGCTCCCGGCCAATTCCCCTTATGGCAACACCAAAGCGATCGCCGAGGACATTATCCGCGACCATGTGCATTCCAAGCCCGATCTGAAAGCGATTTCGCTCCGTTACTTCAACCCGATCGGTGCACACGAAACATCGCTCATCGGCGAGCTGCCCAACGGCGTTCCGAGCAACCTGGTGCCGTTCATTACGCAAACGGCCGCCGGCCTGCGCCAGTCACTGACGGTGTTTGGCAGCGATTATAACACGCCCGATGGCACCTGCATCCGCGACTTCATCCACGTGGTGGACCTCGCGAAGGCGCACGTGAAAGCCCTCGACCTGCTCGAATCGCAGACGGATACTAATTATTACGATGTATTTAATGTAGGAACGGGCGAAGGTTATACCGTTTTGCAATTGATTAATACTTTTGAGGAAGTCAACGGCGTGAAATTCAACTATACCATAGGGCCACGCCGTGAAGGGGATGTCGAGCAGATCTATGCGCAGTCCGACAAAGTAAATAATGTAATGAAATGGCATGCCGAAAAAACCATGGCCGACGCTTTGCGCGACGCGTGGAACTGGCAACTAAAACTTCAAGCTGAAAAATGAAAAAAATCCTGATTACAGGCGGAGCGGGTTTCATCGGCTCACATGTGGTTCGCCGGTTCGTGAACTTCCACCCCGAATATCACATATATAACCTCGACGCGCTGACGTACGCAGGAAATCTCGAAAACCTGCGCGACATCGAAAATGCGCCGAACTATACATTTGTGAAAGGTGATATCGTAGACGCGACGTTTATCGACAAGCTGTTTACCGACAACGATTTTCACGGCGTGGTACACCTCGCGGCGGAAAGTCACGTGGACCGTTCGATTACCGATCCGATGTCGTTCGTGATGACCAACGTGGTGGGTACCGTCAATCTGCTGAATGCGGCTAAAAATGCCTGGAAAGAAGATTTCAGCGACCGCCGCTTCTACCATGTTTCCACCGATGAAGTTTACGGTGAACTACACGATCCCGGCACATTCTTCGTCGAAACGACCAAATACGATCCACGCTCGCCTTATTCGGCTTCCAAAGCGTCGTCCGACCATTTTGTAAGGGCTTACCACAATACCTACAAGCTTCCGGTAGTGATTTCGAATTGTTCGAACAACTATGGCCCGAACCATTTCCCCGAGAAGCTGATCCCGCTGATGATCCACAACATCATCCAGCAAAAACCGCTTCCAGTTTACGGAAAGGGCGAAAACATCCGTGACTGGCTGTTCGTAGAAGACCACGCGATCGCGATCGACGTGATTTTCCATAATGGTGCCAACGGCGATACCTACAATATCGGCGGCCATAACGAGTGGAAAAATATCGACCTCGTGCATCTGCTTTGCAGCATTATGGACCGCAAGCTCGGGCGCGGAGAAGGCGACAGCGCTAAACTGATCACCTACGTGACCGACCGCGCCGGACATGACCTGCGTTACGCGATCGACGCTACCAAATTATCGGAAGAGCTGGGCTGGAAACCTTCATTGCAATTCGCTGAGGGCCTGGAAAGAACCGTTGACTGGTACCTTACAAATCAGGATTGGCTCAACAACGTGACTTCCGGCAACTACCAGAAATATTATGATGAAATGTACCAGGATCGTTAATCCGGCCATTTTCTTACTCAATTGAAACTCTATTTATGAAAGGCATTATTCTGGCCGGCGGTTCCGGTACGAGGTTACACCCGCTTACACTCGCGGTAAGCAAGCAGCTCATGCCGGTTTACGACAAACCGATGATCTATTACCCGCTATCGATCCTGATGCTGGCGGGAATCCGTGAAATCCTGATCATTTCGACTCCCCACGACCTGCCGCATTTCGAAAAGCTGCTTGGTGACGGAAGCCGCCTTGGCTGCGAATTCAGCTACGCGGTACAGCCAAGCCCCGATGGGCTGGCACAGGCCTTCATTATCGGCGAAGAGTTTATCGGCGACGACAAGGTAGCATTGATCCTGGGCGACAATATCTTCTACGGATCCGGCCTTTCAACCTTGCTGCAATCCAACAATGACCCCGAAGGCGGTGTGATCTTTGCCTACCAGGTACACGATCCGGAGCGTTACGGCGTTGTAGAATTTGATAAATCCAACCATGTGATTTCGATTGAAGAAAAGCCCACCGAGCCGAAATCCAACTATGCGGTGCCGGGCTTGTACTTCTACGACAACGACGTCGTCGAAATCGCCAAAACCATCCCTCCTTCCCCACGCGGTGAACTCGAAATCACGGATGTGAACCGGGTATACCTCGAACGCGGCAAATTGAAAGTAGGTGTTTTAAACCGCGGTACGGCGTGGCTCGATACGGGTACATTCCAGTCACTCATGCAGGCCGGGCAATTCGTTCAGGTGATCGAAGAACGTCAGGGTTTAAAAGTAGGCTGCATTGAGGAGATCGCCTATCGCATGGGCTTTATTAATGCAGAACAATTGCGGGAAATCGCCCGGCCCCTGCTGAAAAGCGGCTACGGCACTTATCTCGAACGCATTGTAGCGAATGCCTGACAGGCGTTCGCTTCCGGATTAGCACATATTATATTCGAATGAAGTTTTTGGTAGAGGAAATCGAAGAATATTCCGCGGCCCACACGGAAGATGAGAATGCACTGCTGAAATCCCTTAACCGGGAAACGCACGCCCACGTTCTCAGTCCCCGTATGCTCTCCGGGCATATGCAGGGAAGGTTCCTTTCGATGATTTCCAGGATGATCCGGCCCGACCGCATCCTGGAAATCGGTACTTATACGGGCTATTCGGGCATTTGCCTGTGCGAAGGCCTCAATCCTGGCGGTAAGCTCATCACCATCGATGTAAACGAGGAACTCGAAACCTTTACCAGGAGCTATTTCGACCAGACGCCTTTCAGGGACCGGATCGACTACCGTATCGGTAATGCGATGGATATTATTCCGACGCTCACCGACACGTTCGACATCGTCTTCATAGATGCCGATAAAATCAATTATTCTTCTTATTTTAACCTCTGTCTCGACAAAACCCGCACAGGTGGCTTCCTCATAGCCGATAATGTGCTCTGGAGTGGCAAAGTCGTTCAGCAGTTAAAGAAGGTTGACAAGGACACGCAGGCATTGCTGGATTTCAACCGGATGGTACACGAAGATCCACGGGTTTCCAATATGCTGCTACCAATCCGCGACGGGTTGATGATTCTTCAGAAATTATAGTACTCAATAGTCAGGCGAGCATTTACTTTTTTATGGCCAGAACTTCCATTAACAACATCATCTCTTTTGTTATAGTCCTGCTGCTGACCGCCCATGCAGTGTCCGCGCAGGCCCCCGAAATCCCATCCAGCGTTTCATTCGGCGGCATTACCGTCAAGTTCGACAGAGGTGCACAGGATATTATCGAGGAAGACGTCAAAAGCCTGATGTCCAACCGGAAATTCTGGGAAGAAAAAATGGACCGCGCTATCATGCACTTCCCTATCGTGGAAGGTATTCTGATGGACGAAGAGGTACCCATCGATTTCAAATACCTGGCCGTTCAGGAAAGCTCTTTCCGCCCGGATGTGGTATCAAGTTCCAATGCGGTGGGCTACTGGCAGTTCAAACCCGAAACAGCACGCGAACTGAACCTTCGTGTGGATAACGACGTGGACGAAAGAAAGAACATCAGTTCGTCCACGCATGCGGCCGCATGGTATCTGAAAAAGAACAACCAACAGTTCAACAACTGGGTAACGACATTGTACTCCTACTACCAGGGTGCAGGCGGCGTCAAAAAGGTGGTACCTGCGAGCTGGGCATACGCACGTGAAGTGACGCTCACCAGCAAAACAGACCGCTATATGCTTCGCTTTTTCGCGCATAAGATCGCGTTGGAAGCAGGTATTGAACGCTACAAATCTCCCAATGCTTACGTGCTGATGGAGTCGGATTATGGCAAAGGACAGTCGCTGGACGACATCGCCAGATCACTCGGCGTTCCGGCAGGAGAACTTAAAAACCATAACAGATGGCTCAACGATGATAAGGTACCCGACGACCGTGAATACCTCATCACATTGCCCGTTCCGGTAGATCAGATGGCGTCCGTTCGTGAAAAGCTTTCTTTGCCCCCTCGCCAGACTGCCGTTGCTTCCGTATATGAGGATACCGGTTATCCGGTCCTGAAAAAATCGGCTGTTCAGCTCAAAGAGCCGAATTCACCCGTATTGTATGAAATTAACGGTCTGCCCGGTATCGAGGCGCGCGCCGGCGATAAACCCAAAACATTGGCCCAGGCAGCCGGCATCCGCACACCACGCTTCATGCGGTATAACGACCTCCTGGCTGATATGCCATTGGTTCCGGGCCAGGTGTATTACCTCTCGCGCAAGCATAAGAAAGCGAGCGTGCCCTCACATGTGGCCCGCCCTGGCGATACCTGGCTGAGCGTTTCACAACAGTACGGTATCCGGTTGGTGAACCTCCTGAAATTCAACCGTACCACCAGCCGCAATTACCCTATTCAGACCGGGCAGGTACTTTTCCTGAATAAAAAACGGCCGCGCAAGCAGCCGATCGAAATCATCGCTCCGCCACAGCCGGCAGGGCCCGTTAAAAAGGATTCGATCATCGCGGTGGTGCCGCAGAAAACACCCGCTTCGGCTACCACTTCACCCGCTGCTTCGAACAGCAATATCCCTAGCAACGCATCAGGACGTAAAAAATACACACCGGTGCTGGTCGAGAAGACAGACGGCAACGTAGCAAAAGAAACTGAGCCCGCCACCGTACCAGACGGCGCCGCAGTTGCCGGGGCCACTTCGGCAGCAGGGAAAACGGCAAGCAATGCAGCCGGACTTTACAAGCCATCCGGCAGAGACGGTGCCACCAGCGCATCGGCCCCGGCGTCATCTGCCGCCGAAACGCCCCCAGGGGCACCTGCCGCAGGATCGCCTGCCGCAGGGGCGCCTGCCCCATCCAATACCAACGACCGGGTTGTGATTATTACGCAGGACGACACCAACAGCTCATTCAAAACGGGTGAAGAAGAGAGACCGGTAAGCAAACCGAGTACCCCAGGCAAGGTTGTAACACCAAACAATACCCGCACCACAGCGTCGTCGGGCTCGGTGTACACCCGTATGCGTGCAGAACGCGCAGCGGATGCCGAAAAAGAACCGCAATCGAAGAAAGAGGTCGAACCTGCCAAATGGAGCAACGCCGAAGAGAAAAACGTGGTGACTGCCTCAGCCTCGGATTCACCTGCCTATCATACAGTGCAATCGGGCGATACCTATTTCGGCATTGCAAGCAAATACAACTTGTCACTTCGCGAATTGCTGACGCTCAACAACCGTTCGGCACAGACCCGCCTGGTATCAGGCCAGCGACTGCTGGTGTCGAAATCCGGCGGGGAAGCAGCACCTGCACCGGACAAAGTGGCTGTGGAACGCCCCGCCCCTGCTTCGACTTTCAGGACTCCCGAAGAAATTAAGGAAGAAACGAGACTTGCCGCGACTCCGGGAAGCGAATTCCATACGGTGCAGAGCGGACAAACCTATTACAGCATTTCAAAGGCTTACGGCATTTCCATCAAGGAACTGCTTGATCTGAACAACCTGAGCGATTCGGACCGCCTGAAATCGGGTCAGAAGCTACGTGTAAAAAGAGGCGAAGGAGCCGCGGCTGAAACCGAAAGCCAGCCAACTGGCGTAAAAACGCATACTGTGGCGCCGGGCGAAACACTCTTCCGCATTTCCCAAACCTACCATATCAGCGTGGACGACATTAAGAAATTAAACAATATGTCGGGAAATAGTGTTATGGTGGGACAAAAACTTAAAATACCTCAGCAATAAGCTGTTCCATTATGATTCTCATTGAAAATACGTGCATTAGCGACGACATTGAAGACCAGGAGTTTGTCTGTAACCTGGACAAATGCAAGGGCGCATGTTGTGTGGAGGGTGATTCGGGTGCCCCGCTGGACGAGGATGAGCTTGCGATTCTCGATGAGATTTATCCCGAAGTAGAGCCATACCTCACGGAAGCCGGCAAAAAGGTGATCGCCGCGGAAGGTACCTGGACAAAAGACTGGGATGGTGATTATGTAACGCCCATCATCAATGGCCGCGAATGTGCCTATGCCATTTATGACCAGAAAGGCATTCTCAAATGCGCCATCGAAGAAGCCTACAACGACGGGAAGATCAGCTATAAAAAACCGATTTCCTGCCATTTGTACCCTATCCGCGTTACAAAATATGAGCAATACCATGCCCTCAATTATGACCGCTGGGAGATATGCAGCCCTGCATGCAGTCTCGGCCAGCAATTGAAGGTGCCGGTTTACAAATTTTTGAAAGATCCGCTGATCCGCGCCTATGGCGAGGATTGGTACCGCCAGCTGTCGGACGAAATCGACGAAAGACAACAAGCCCGCACCAACGAGGATGAAAAAGGGAAATGACTTTTTCAACGATGTGTATGATGTGGTAAGGCAGATACCCAGTGGCCGCGCAACCTCCTACGGGGCTATTGCAGCTTACCTGGGCAACAAACGCGGAGCAAGGCAGGTAGGTTGGGCAATGGGAAGCAGTTACAACGAAGAAGGCATTCCCGCACATCGCGTCGTCAACAAGGCCGGCGAACTAAGTGCGAGCCAACTTTTTGAAACGCCTACCACCATGCAGGAACGCCTCGAAAGCGAGGGCGTGAAAATTGAAAACAACCGGATCGTAAACTGGGAGGAGTGCTTCTGGGATCCTGAAAAAGAACTGATCTGACATAAAAAATCCCGGCCTTTTCAAAGACCGGGATTTTTTATGGGTTCGTGGTTCATTGCAATGAGATTACCTTCGAATTGGTGCTCTCAATGTTTACTTCCTTCACCTTTTTATCCTTTTTGTGTGACAGTTCGAAGTAGTAAGTTCCGTCTGTCATTTCATCAAGGTCAAACACGCGGCGGTATTTGGTATCGCGCTCGTTGAACACTTCCGAGTAATAGATTTTACCACCCTTGTCTTTCAGCACGACGCGCAGTCTTTCATTTGCATTTTTGTCGACGGACAAGCGAACCTTGTTGCTATCGCCGATTTTGTACAGCGCAGCATCAAAAGCAACCACTTTTGCGGTTTCTTTTTCTTCTTTGTTTTTCTTTTTGTCTGCCGCGAAAGATGTGAAAGACAAGGTGAGCGCAAAGGCGCTGGTAAGGATGGAAACAATGGAGATTTTCATGGCTAATAAGTATTTAAAGTTTGGCTCTGTACAATCGCACAGTTGACTTTAAATAAAAAAAGGATGTGCCAAACTCAGTTTCAAACAACCAAATTACGGCACACCCCACTTTTAATACACTGATGATGAGTAGCTTACATTTATTTTCAAGAGTTTTAAAAATACTTCGTGCCCGGTAAAATCTTGTTCAGAACCGAACATTTGTACCTGAAACCGAACGCATTAAAGGCGACATGCGATGCGCGCGGGTTTAAATTTTACCCCTGCTCTCATTGGCAATCTTCTGGATCATCGGCAGCCTGCTGGCAGGTATCGGATGGCGGTAATCCCAGAATGCCGACACACATACGATCTTCCATTCGCCATTGATCTTTTCGAGCAGCCTCACCTCTTTGCTATGGTGGAAATTCTTTTCAGACTTATCACTATTGAACTGGTCCCAGGTAAGGTAAGCCACGTCATCGTCATAAAATTTGAAGATCATATTCTTACGTTCCACAATCGGGTGGCTTGACACCGGTTCCGGGTTTGACTGAATGTATTTCCCTACCTGCTTATTGATGTCCGTCCAGCCTACATTGGAATCGAATGTACCGTCATCATTGCTCCAAGCCTGGAAGGCATAGTCGGTTTGTGCGTAATTCGATTTCCAGGCATTAAAATCCCTGGCGAAAAATGACCTGGTTTCATTCTCTATGACTGCTTTAATGGCTTGTTTTTCCTTTTCCAGATTGGCTTGACGGGCAGCTTCCTCCTCTTTGGCTTTGTCCTTGCACGAAACACATAGTACAAAGCCCAACAAAATGACTGACAGTGTTTTCATATTGCAAAAGTTTAGTTTGTTAGTAAATAACCGAACTCAATCTTTCAACAAAACATCCATCAGGTGGCATGAAAGACACGCCTGATTTTATCAGAAAGTTAAGATTTTTTTGAATATATGCAAGAAAAAACCCTGGAATTGTGTAACCGTTTCCAGGGTTTTGATTCTTAAAACTTCCTTAAAATTTGCAGGACAACTATGCCTGAGAAACATATCGCTTACCCGCGCGATCGTGCAGGAGCCATAGACCGATAAACGTGATCAGCCCATTGATGATAAGTCGCTCAAAGCCGAATTTATAGCCATTAAACCATTCGGCGGAGTGTTCATTGATGATGTAGGTTAGTATTGGCGCGAGAATGCAAACAAACGGTACGAAGCGATCCTTTACGGGACGTTTCAGAAATGCACCGAAAGAGAACAGTCCCAGCAACGGACCGTAGGTATAACCGGCGAGATCAAATACTGCCGTAATTACTTCCTTGCTGTTCATCCGGTTGAAAATCAATATTACCAGGTAGAAAATGACCGAGAAGCCCACGTGTACCCAGAATTTGATGGACGCCCGCTTTTCTTCCGGACGCTTTTCAATGTTCATAAAATCGATACAGAACGCGGTTGTCAATGCGGTTAATGCGGAGTCGGAGCTGGCATATGTGGCCGCGGTAATGCCGAGCAGGAAGGTAATGCCTACCACCAGACCGAGGTGGTTCAATGCCAGCATTGGATAGAAATCATCGGTTTTTGCGGGCGCTGGAATGCCTTGCGCCTCTGCATATACGTAAAGCAGCGCACCGAGCGACAGGAAAAGGAAGTTCACGATCACCAGTACCACCACAAACCAGAACATATTCTTCTGCGCCTCGCCGATATTCTTGCAGGTGAGGTTTTTCTGCATCAAATCCTGGTCGAGGCCGGTCATCACGATGGCGATGAACACACCGGCAAAAAACTGTTTGAAGAAGTTTTTAGGATCGTTGGTATCCCAGTAGAATATCTTGGAGTACCCGCTGTTTTGCACACTGGTCCAGATATCCCCGATCCCGTGCAGATTGAGCTCGCCCGACACCAGTACGATCGTAAGTACCACTGCGGTAATGAGGAAAAACGTTTGCAGCGTATCCGTCACGATGATCGTCTTCACCCCGCCTTTAAATGTGTATATCCAGATCAGGAATATCGTAATCGCCACGGCGACTTCAAACGGGATACCGAGCGGCTTAAACAACGCAAGTTGCAATACCTGCGCAGCTACATACAATCGGACTGCCGAACCTACTGTGCGTGAAAGCAGGAAAAAGCCTGAACCCGTTTTATACGACCAGAAACCGAAACGCTGTTCAAGGTAAGAGTAGATGGAAATGAGGTTCAGCCGGTAGTACAATGGCATCAGCACCGTACCGATCACAAAGTAACCGAGAATGTAACCGATTACCACCTGGAAATACGAGAACTGGATATTCGCCACCGCCCCAGGCACCGACACGAACGTAACGCCCGATAATGAAGTACCAATCATCCCGAACGCAACCAGGTACCACGGCGACTGTCTGTTAGCGGTAAAAAAAGTGTTGGTATCCGCTCCCCTGGAAGTGAAAATGGACACCGTGATCAGCATTCCAAAATAAACAACCAGTATCGCCAGGGATATGTAAGGGTTCATTAAAGTGGGTATTTGGGGATTCAGGAGTGGATTAAAAGGCGCTTAAAAGCTTCGGATAGTCTCCGTTTTTAATTAGATTTGCTAATCAAACAGAAATTTGGTTGTTATGCAAGCGCTCACAGAAACAGAGCTGGAAATTCTGGAAGAAACCGTAGATACGGACATTAAAAAGCTGGTTATCTACAATGACGACGTGAATACCTTCGATTGGGTGATCGATACGCTGATGGAAGTTTGTGGTCACAGCAACGAGCAGGCCGAACAATGCACGATAATCATCCATTACAAAGGCAAATGTTCCGTGAAAGAGGGATCTTTTGAAGAGCTTGCCGGGATGCGGAACGAAATTTGCCGGAGGGGCATTTCGGCGGAGGTGCATTGAGCCCCACCGCAACGCATCATCAACACTCAGCATCTTCTCATGAACTATCCCTCACGTCTTATTGAGGAAGCCGTCGCCGAAATATCCCGTCTTCCGGGTATTGGCAAAAAAACAGCATTGCGCCTGGCACTGCATTTGCTGAAAAGAGACGAAGAGCAAACCCGCTCACTGTCCGATGCATTGCTGAACATGCGCACCAAAACCACTTATTGCTCCCGCTGTCACAACATCGCCGACGACGTACTTTGCAATATTTGCAGTAATAACCGGCGCGATCAGACCACAATTTGCGTCGTGGTGGACACGCGCGACGTACTCGCCATCGAATCGACGAACCAGTACCGCGGTTTGTACCATGTACTTGGCGGCATTATTTCCCCGCTTGAAGGGATCGGCCCTTCCGATCTTGAAATTGATTCATTGATGACGAGAATGGAGAAGCAGGAAGGTGACGAGAAGGTCGAGGAAGTGATATTGGCATTGAGCCCCACTATGGAGGGTGATACCACCGCTTTTTACCTGCAAAAAAAGTTGAAAGCCACGGGAGTCAAAATAAGCACTATCGCAAGAGGGATCCCCATTGGCGGAGACCTGGAATATGCGGACGAAATTACGCTCGGCCGCAGCATTGTAAGCCGGGTGGCTTACGATTAACACTAAACACTTGATGTACTATTATGAATAGAACAGACTTTTTGAAGACACTCGCCGGCAGTGCACTCACGGTGAGCGCATTGGCTGAGCAGTCATTGGCAGGGGCATCAGCAACCTCCGGCAGCATACTCGCGGAAACAGCTCCATTCAAGCAGGCCCCGCTACCATACGATTTCGGCGCATTGGAGCCGAGCATCGACAAAATGACCATGGAAATCCACTATGGAAAGCACCATGCTGCCTACGTCAAAAACCTCAACGACGCCGTAAAGGGAACAGAATGGGAGAAGAAATCCCTGGAAGATATTATCAAAGGCATCAGCAAAGCACCTGCTGCGATCCGCAACAATGGTGGAGGTCACTGGAACCACACTTTCTTCTGGGAAGTAATGGGGCCGAAGAAAACGGCAGCGCCAACCGGCGCAGTAGCGGACGCTATCAATGGTCAGTTCGGCTCCTTCGACAAGTTTAAAGAAGAATTCGGCAAAGCGGCGACTACCCGTTTTGGTTCAGGCTGGGCATGGCTCGTTGCCAAAGGCGGAAAACTCGCAGTAGGCTCTACACCTAACCAGGATAACCCATTAATGGACGTCTCGGATTTCAAGGGAACGCCCATCCTCGGCATCGACGTTTGGGAACACGCCTACTACCTGCACTACCAAAACAAACGCCCGGATTATATCAAAGCATTCTGGGATGTGGTGAATTGGGATAAGGTGGCTGAAAATTTGAAGAAAGCTTAAATGTATAATGTCAGTCTGAGCGTAGTCGAAGACAGTCCGTACGGGGTATTGTACCGTATCACGAAATGCTTCGACGCCGCTCAGCTTGACAATTGCTGTACTAACGCCTCCTCCCTTTTCTTCGTCCCCTTCCTCCTTTTCCTCCCAAGAAACTCAGTTACAATAAGCCCCAATCACCTTATAAGCCTGCTGATACCCCAGTTCACCGGCTTTGCTCAGGTCTAAACAGCCGTCATTGATCTGCCCCAGGCTGTTTTTAATAATTCCCCTCAAATAATACGCTTCCGGGTAGTCGGACCGCAGTTTAATGGAGCTGGTGAAATCGAGTACGGCGCCCATTTGGTCGCCCGATGCGGAACGGATCATCGCCCGTGAGAAATAGGCGTTGGAGTAGGTAGGATTGAGCTCAACGGCCGTGGTAAGATCGGCTAACGCACCTTTAGACTCTCCCACTTTCGACTTCGCGATCGCACGTATGTAATATGCCTCCGCGCGCTCATTCGTGAGATTTTCGATCTTCACGTTTGTCTGAACCTGGTCACGCAGCTCATCCAGCTTCTCCTTGCTGATCTTTCCCGTGAATGCGTTCTTTTTCGGATCGCCCGTATAAGCGTTTTTCACCTCGATCGCTTTGGTAAGATCCGCGATGGCCCCGCGCGGATCATTCAACTTTCCTTTGGCAAATCCGCGGCCATAGTACGCATTGTAATTTTCAGGATCCAGCTGAATGGTTTTATCAAAATCAATGATAGCGCCCTGGAAATCGTCCACCTTGTTCTTGGCAAATCCGCGGTTACTGTAATACTCGCTGTCATTGGGGCTGAGCTCGATAGCCCGGGTAAAATCGGCGGCAGCACCCTGATAATCTCCGAGTTCCAGTTTCGCCAAACCTCTGCCTGCATAGGCGCCGGTCCGTTTCGGGCTCAGCTCGATCACCCGTGTGAAATCGGCGAGGCTGCCTGCATATTCCTGCAAATCCTGCTTGCAATTCCCTCTTGCATAAAGTGCAGCAAGCTCATCGGGATTCAGGGCCAACGCATGGTCGAGGTCGATCAGTGCGTTGCGGTGGTTTTTCAATTTCGCATAACTCACGCCCCGGTTATAATAGGCTTTCGGCTCCTCGGGATTGAGCTCGATGGACTTGGAATAATCTTCGATGGCCGCGCGGAAATCTTCCTGCAAACTTTTGCTTACGCCGCGGCTCTGGTAGTATAGCGCTTCCTTCGGGTTGAGTTCGATGGCCCGGTCGTAGTCCTGCATTGCGCCACGGTAGTCTTTGAGGTTGGCTTTGGCGAGCCCACGGTTGAAATAGCTGGGCGCATGGTCCGGATTCATGGAAATTACCGTAGTATAAGCCTGCATTGCACCATTGAAATCACCTGTGCCGGCTTTGGTATTACCGTCTTCGAAATATTCGGCAGCTGAACGTTGGGCAAAGGCGGGGCAATAGAAGGTAAGCGCAAGGAGAAATGAAATGCCAGTAAATAGAAGTCTCATGAATGTAAACCTTTTCCTCAAATCAATGTTTTTTAAATAGTGTATAAAAGTATTCAAAATCCGAATCAGCATCAAAAAAAGAAAAGCCCTATTTTTGGAATGCTTCGTATCCACATCCATCACCAGAACTACACCCGTTATGTCATCCACCACCAAAAAATTATCCCTTGTTTTACTGCTGCTTGTAGCCGGCGCGGCGGTCTATTTTGCGTTTTTCAAATCGCCCGTAGAGAACCCCGGCCCGGTTGCGGAGGCGCCGGCTGTGCAGGAGTCGGTGTACCTGCCGCTTACCGATCTGACCGGAAAAGAGGTGACCATGGATGAAAACAAAATTGCCTTCGTCAACGTCTGGGCAACCTGGTGCGGGCCCTGTAATATGGAAATGCCGGGCATCCAGACGCTTTATAATAAATACAAAGACCACTCCAAGATCGAATTCTACATTATTTCCGACGAGGACGCAGAAACAGTAAATCCTTTCATTGCCCGGAAAGGATATAACCTGCCTTTCTATCAATACATGGGAACCTACCCCGCCCAGCTCGACGGCAACGCGATCCCTCGCACCTACATCATCTATAAAGGCAAAATCCTGGCGCAGGAAATAGGCGCCTCGCAATGGGACCGGCCGGAGGTAATCGAACTGATCGAGAAGCAATTGGCTGAGATATAAAACAGAAAAGGCGCCACGCAAATGCGTGACGCCTTTGATATCATTTCAGGTTCGCTTATTCCACGATGAAGCTACCTTTCATCAGCGCGTAGTGGCCCGGGAAGCTGCAAATGTAAGTGTAAGTTCCTTTTGCAGGAGCTGTGAATTCGATGGTATCGCTTTCACCACCGCCTACCAGCTTGGTATGCGCCAGGATGCTCGCTTTTTCCGATGCAGGGATATAGTCTGTTTCACGTGCAGCAGCAGCCTTTGAACCGAATGCAGCCACGTCGGTACCTGGTTTCAGAAGCACCCAGTTGTGGCCCATGGCAGCTTTGGCAAGTTTACCTGAGTGTGTCAGCGTCAATTTCACTTTTTGTCCAGCCTTCACTTTGATCTCTTTCAGGTCGAACTGCATTGCATCGCTTCCTTTGATCACGATCGTTTTAGCTTGCTTCACATCGCTTGCTACTTCTTTTGCAGGAGATGTTTTAGCCGAAACCGGGTTCAATGTAACTGCTCCGAAAGCCAAAACTGAGGCAAGAAGCATTACGCCATACTTGGTCCTTTTCATATTCTGAGTATTAGTAAACTTGTGTTGGTTAAGATTAACTGGTGCAATTTACGACACGCGCTCCGAAAAATGCAATCCATTAACAATTGTTTGAACTTAAAACAGGATCTTGTACTGGTCGCGTACCGCCCTGCCCACGCAAATCACCGATAACACCATCATATAGTGGTTGATATCCACCGGATCCATCGGCAGCGGCAGCTTTCCCGACTTGGTCGAAAGCGCCAGCAGCATCATTGAAAACAGCGTCCATAAGGCGCTCTTCTGACGGTTGGCCAAGCCCACGCAGGAGATGAGCAATGTTACCAGAATGCAAAAAGCTTTGATGATGAGCCCCACATATTCCACCCGGAACCAGGTAATGCAGTAGAACAGCAATGCGCCGAGCCCGATTGTCGAGTAGAACAGCAATGTTCCGCTTTCATACCGCATAATGAGGCACCAGGAAGCTGTCACCAGGCAAAGCGCTCCTAGCGTCATTTCACTCGCTTCGAATACTTCGTGGGCCATCGCCAAGCCTTCCACACCGGCATAAAACAGCAGATCCGTGAAAGCGACGAGCGAAATGCTCCCGAAGAAAATACCCCAGAGCCACCGTACGAAAACCTGCTGCTGCCTGAAATAACGGACAAAGACGAATAAACTGGTGATCGCTAAAACGAGGTTAGAAAATATATGCGGATTCAGAAATATGTTCATAAACAGCCATCATGATGTCAAAAAAGCAATTTACAAATTATGCCTACATTTTGCTACTTCGTGCTTTTCGTCCTACTTTTACCGAAAAAACTGATTTACCAACATGAGCGTTTTAGTTAATAAAAACTCCAAGATTATAGTTCAGGGATTTACCGGTTCGGAGGGCTCGTTCCACGCCCAGCAAATGATTGAATACGGTACGAATGTCGTAGGTGGTGTTACGCCTGGCAAAGGTGGGCTTTCTCATTTGGAAAGACCTGTTTTTAATACAGTTGACCTTGCCGTACGCGCTACCGGTGCAGACGTTTCGATCATTTTTGTTCCACCGGCTTTCGCCGCCGACGCAATCATGGAAGCTGCTGATGCTGGTATCGGCGTTATTGTTTGTATCACCGAAGGTATCCCTACCAAGGACATGATGCAGGCGAAAGAATATATCAAGGGTAAAAACTGTCGCCTGATCGGCCCTAACTGCCCTGGAATCATCACCGCGGAAGAATGTAAAGTGGGTATCATGCCTGGTTTCATCTTCAAGAAGGGAACGATCGGTCTGGTATCGAAATCGGGAACACTTACTTATGAAGCGGTAGATCAGCTTTCACGCGCCGGATTAGGCCAGACTACGGCAATCGGTATCGGCGGTGACCCTATCATCGGTACAACTACCAAGGAAGCGGTTGAGCTCCTTATGAACGACGACGAAACTGAGGCAATCGTGATGATCGGCGAGATCGGCGGAAGCATGGAGGCCGACGCTGCTGCATACATTAAATCTACCGGTAACAAAAAGCCTGTCGTAGGTTTCATTGCAGGCCAGACCGCTCCGAAAGGACGCCGCATGGGCCACGCGGGTGCGATCATCGGCGGCGCCGACGATACTGCGGAAGCAAAAATCAGAATTATGAAAGAGTCGGGCATCTTCGTGGCAGAATCACCTGCGCTGATCGGAGAAACGATGCTGCTTGCACTTGGAAAGAAATAATCATTGCTAACTGACTTTGATCAAAGGGCTGGGGAAACCCAGCCTTTTTTGTACCGATGAAGTCCATTTTTTCGGCTGCTTTTTGGGCTTTTTTCACGGCAGTAACCTTGTTGGGATCACTGGCGCAGGGCGCCGCCAAGGTGAACCCGCCGGGCCAGTTCTTCCCGGTTTACAACTACCAGGACGATTGGCTGGTATATAATGAACAGTACAAGAATTATGTCCCTTTCTCCCAGGGCGTCAACGAGGGCACGCGCTTCGCGAGCCTTTATATAGATCTGGTCAAGAACAGGCGGTACTCCCTGCTTATACATTCTGAAACCGAAAGCTATCTTTTCCTGGAAGGCGCATTGCAAAACCGCATTGCCGGTGGCGAATGGCAGGAGCTCAACCTCGATAGCCTGTATCGTCTTTACCACAAAGACGAACTGCTGCTCACCATTTACGGCAGCCCCGGCATAAGCGACAAGACCGTCATTATCTGCAACAAAAAAAAGCAGACCGACCCCGAAAATATCTCTCCGGCGCGCTCGGGATTTATCAACATCAAGCCGATCGCCTTCACACCGTTCGGTACATTTGCCGGCATCGCATTGGTTATTATCCTGATATTGAATGCATGGATTTTCAATCTGAATCCCCTTTCATTTATCCGTTTAATAAATCCCATAGAGTTTTTCAACAACGACCCGCGCGATCAGCTTTCGAAGATCAACAAGCCGTACAGCAACACTGTGATTTTCTTTGTCGCGATCAGTTCGATGATGATGGGCTTTACGGTAATATACCTGTCCATCAATCGTCTTAACCTGTTCTCGGTCAGTACGATACTTTCAGAAAAGGCAACAACCATACAGATCCTGGGTGACTTTTGCATTCTTTCGCTGATCTTCTTTCTGCTAATCTATGCGAAATACATCTTTATGGTCCTGGCCGGCAATATGCTCAATCTGGACAAACAGGTTGACATTATTTTTATCAAAATTGTACAATCTTCGTACCTCTTCTACGCATTGGTATTTCTGGCCATTTTCGGCTTGTATTCCAACCATATCAACTGGCTTGAAGCGAGCAGGCCTTACGTTCTGCTGCCATTCCTTTTTTTCTATATTGCCCGGTTCATCGCCTTGTATGTTGTAGCCAAGCCGGCGGGCTCGTTGATTAATCTCTATTTATTTTCTTACCTTTGTGTCATCGAAATAATCCCGCTCATTGTGAGTATGAAGTTTGCTTTATAGTCAGGGAACATGAGATGGGAATAAACTAATGAGGATTATACATGAGTGATACCATCAATTTTGATCAGGACAGGCTTAAAAAAGTAACCAGCCTTTTGGTAAGTCAATCCCGACCAGCAGACGAGAATTCACCTTACTACGAATTAGCCAGAAAGTATAATATCAAGGTTGATTTCCGCCCCTTCATTCAGGTCGACGGAGTTTCCTACAAAGACTTTCGCAAGCAAAAAGTCAACATCCTGGACCATACGGCCGTTATTTTCACAAGCCGTAACGCGATTGACCATTTCTTCCGTATTTGTAACGAAGGCCGGGTAGAAGTACCCGCTACAATGAAGTACTTCTGTATTTCAGAGCAAACGGCGAACTACCTTCAGAAATACATCGTGATCCGCAAGCGCAAAATCTTCACCGGCACCAAAACCGCCGCTGAACTGATCGAGCTGATGCGTAAACATAAAAAAGAGAAGTTCCTGTACCCTTGCTCGGACGTCAGGAAGAACGACATCCCGGAATTTGCCGATATAGAAGAGTTTCACTTCACTGAGGCCACAATGTATCAGACAGTATCTTCGGACCTGTCGGACCTCGAAGATGTATACTACGACATCATCGCATTTTTCAGTCCTTCGGGGATTAAGTCGCTTTTCGACAACTTCCCTGATTTCAAACAGAACAATACCCGCATTGCCGCGTTCGGGCCCACGACCGCGAAGGCCGTTGAGGATGCCGGTCTCTTCCTGGATATCCAGGCTCCGCTCCCGAATGCCCCCTCGATGACAGGCGCATTGGACCTCTATATCCGCAAAGCGAACAACGTATAAACAGCTTTACAATAGCGTAAAAAGCCCCGGAAAAAATCCGGGGCTTTTTCATGTTTATGTCAATTTTTTTAAGCAATATGCGTTATCAATCTAAATCCGAAAGCATATCAGCGTGTTCCTTAAATCCAATCCTGCGGCATGACTTTGACTTTTACTATTCGAAGTACCAGATATATCCGGCTCTTTGCATTATTGCTTTTTCTACCGCTCTGCGCCATTGCCCAGAAGGACGCGCAGTTCAGTTTGTTTTCGCTGAACCAGCTTTACCTCAACCCGGCAGCTGCCGGCGCGGACGGCCTGACCAAGTTTCAGCTCACGCACAGGACACAATATGCAGGTTATCAAGGCACTAACATCGACGATACAGGCGGAGGACTTTCCACACAACTTTTTTCTTTCAGCATGCCGATCAAAAACTTCGGCATCGGCTTTTATGCATTGAATGACAAGAGCGGCCCGAGAACAGACCAGGATTTCAAACTCACTGCCGCATACCACATTCCGCTCGGCGGCGGTAAACTGGGCGTAGGTGCCAGCGCCGGCCTGTTCCGCCAGGCTATCGACTACGGCAAGCTTCGCGCCCGCGACCCGGATGATCCTTTGATTCAGACCGGCACGATTGCCGAAATCAATCCTGATTTCTCCGTCGGGGCCCGTTATGAAAACGAAACGTTCTATGCGGGTGTCTCCTTGAACCACTTCCTGAAACCCAAATACCAGTTAGGCTCCGAAACCGGCACCAACCCGCTGCCGCGTACCCTTTATTTCAATGCTGGCGTGAACCTGGAACTTGGCTATCTGCTCGATATTCAGCCCATTGTACTCGTCAAATCCGATATCAGTACCGTGTCGGTTGAAGGCGGTGCTACACTTACCTACAACAAACGTTACTGGATAGGCGGTACTTACCGGCAACAGGATACCTACTTCATAATCATGGGTGGCATTTATCTGCTGGCCGATCAATCGCTGCGGCTTTCGGGTGCGTACGACATGGTGGTAGGCGGCAACAAGACCAAATCACCATCTTCTTTCGAAGTGATGCTTTCGTATGCCCTGCCTTCACCGAAATTCGGTAACAAGGCCCCTATCCGTACGCCACGGTTCCGTTTTTAATGGATTCGTTTAAACGCTATCGGATATAGTAATATTTTATCATCAAATTATTAAAAATCCAAGATTTGAATGTCAAATCGACGTTTTTTGCAAACCTCTTGGTAACTCGTGTGAATCAGTTTGCGAAACTTTGATTTATATTTGTAAAATGTTCGGCTTCCATACCAATTGCATTATTCTTACGTTAAGTCGATAAACGCCTGATTTAGTAACTGATCCATGACGATTTCGATCGCGAAATCAAGCAGCACTCATTATGACAGGCATTCACACTTTGTTTTATTTCAGGTATACTAGATATCATTCGTTGACGTTTTTAGGCTAGCATTTTATTATCAAAATTTACAAAACCACTATGAATGTGAAAGTGTTCTATCGGGATGGAGTCAAAAGCCTGCTTCTGGTAGCCGCATTAATGCTCTTGCAAAGCTGCGGTTTTCTCAAAAGCAAGTTTGGCAAGGGAGGAAAAGAAGAAAGCGGTATTCAAAACGGTGAAATTACTGCTACGGCCCGCAAAGGGTTTAAGCAAACAACACCAGCCGGGATGGTCGTGATTCCCTCGGGATCTTTTGTAATGGGCCAGGCTGATGAAGATATCGCGTCCTCCATGAACAACATGAACCGTCGGGTGACTATCAGTTCATTTTTTATGGATGATACTGAAATCACCAACAACGAATATCGTCAGTTCGTGAATGCATTGCTGGTTGACTCCGTGTCCGTACTGGGCGAGGAAGAGATCATGGCTAAATACTATCCTGATACAACCGTTTGGAAAAAAGACTTCGCATACTCTAACGGAGATCCTTTCGTAGAATATTATTACCAACACCCAGGCTTCGACACTTATCCGGTAGTAGGTGTGAGCTGGATCGCTGCTACTTACTTCTCGGAATGGCGCACCAACCTGCTCCATGACTTCCAAAATAAAGAAGGTCAATTCAATTCGACAGGCTTCCGTCTGCCGACCGAAGCTGAGTGGGAATGGGCTGCCCGTGGTGGACGTGCCGTTGCAAAATATCCCTGGGGTAATCCTTACACCATGAACGCCAAAGGCTGCTTCCTGGCAAACTTTAAACCGCAACGCGGAAACTACGATGCCGACGGCTACCCTTACACCGGGCCAGCCAACGCCTACAACCCGAATGACTTCGGACTTTACAACATGGCGGGTAACGTGGCAGAATGGACCTCAGATGCCTACACCGACAACGCCACTGCGATTGTGTGGGACATGAACCCGAAATACAGTGACCCGAACGAGCCGCGCAAAGTGGTGAAAGGCGGTTCATGGAAAGACATCGCTTATTACCTGCAAACCGGCACGCGCACTTTCGAGTATGAAACTG
Organism: Dyadobacter sp. 50-39; assembly: GCA_001898145.1. Classification (GTDB taxonomy): domain Bacteria; phylum Bacteroidota; class Bacteroidia; order Cytophagales; family Spirosomataceae; genus Dyadobacter. Next base: position 148,429 of record MKSR01000046.1, on the reverse strand, counting down.
AAACCCGTGCATTTATCGGTTTCCGCTGTGTAATGGATAATGTAAACGATCGAGGAGGCGCCCGTGCCCGTCGTCGGTAGAAGAAACTTTCACATTCAGAGAAGCAGCGTTTTTTACACTGCTTCTTTTTTACGATCTGACCGAATCAATCCTACACTTTACTTACTATAATTTTTTCACTGTAACCGATTTCAATTCACATGGCTAAGAGTAGCGGACCTAATTTTTTTTGGGATAAACTAGTACCAACAATATACAGTGCGGGTGCTGCCGTCGTAATTTTAGGAGCTTTGGCAAAAATCCAACACTGGGACTTCGGTGGGCCTCTTTTGACCGCAGGTCTGGGAACCGAGGTGTTGATCTTCTTACTTTATGCACTGCAAACTCTAACCCAGTCTACGGATAAAGAGCCGGATTGGACCAGAGTTTATCCTGAACTTGCCGATGATTACAGCGGACCTGCAATTTCAAGAAGTTCAGCCCCCAGCAGCAACATCACTGCCAAATTGGACAACATGCTCGACAATGCGAAACTCTCACCCGAGGTTTTCGACAGCCTGGGCAAAGGTTTCAGAAACCTGTCCGAAACTGTCGGCAAAATCAGCGATCTGACCGACGCGACAGTGGCTACAAACGACTACGCAAGAAATGTAAAGACTGCTTCAACGGCGATCAGCGATATGAACAAGTCGTACGGGGTAGCGATTACTGCCATGACTTCTATGGCTGACGCAACGAAAGATGCGCAATCATACCGCGACCAGTTCCAGCAAATCACCAAAAACATGGGCGCATTGAATGCCGTGTACGAACTGGAATTGCAAGACACTACCAAACACCTGAAAGCAATGAACGCTTTCTATGGTAACCTGACAGCCGCCATGGAAAACATGGCTGACGCTACGAAGGAGTCGCAAGTGTTCAAGAGCGAAATGGCGAGACTGACCAACAACATCTCTTCATTGAACGGCATTTACGGAAACATGCTGACCGCAATGCGCGGCGGTAATGCGTAACAGCGCTCAGGCGATGACTCTGTACAGCCGTCGGTATACTCCCGCCCAGGTTACAGAGTCATTGTTGTTTAGTTAAATAATTTGATCACTGAAACTGATTACACAACAATATGGCAGGTGGAAAAGAAACACCCCGTCAAAAGATGATTGGAATGATGTATCTCGTGCTTACTGCGATGCTCGCATTGCAGGTAAGTTCGGCTATCATCGAGAAATTCATCCTATTGAACAATTCTTTGGAATTATCCTCCGGAGCAGCTAATAAAATAAATCAGGAAACTGTACTCAAAATCAAGGCAGCGGTTGAAAAGTCGGGTAACCGTTCAGCTGACGTCGCGGTTATCAAGCAGGCTGATGAGGTCCGCAAGATTTCTTCCGACATGACCAACCAGTTGAATGCCCTGAAACAGGACATTATAGCCAAGGCAGGTGGCGGTTTGAATGAAGAGGGCGGTATCAAAAATCCGCAGGAAGAAGCCAAAGTGGCAGAGTTGATGATCGGTGTGAGAAAGAATGGCAAGGCATATCAATTGAAGCAGGCATTAAACGCATACACAGCATCGCTCAACAACTATTCTCCCAATAAATTTCAAGGACTTGCGCTGGACGGCCGCGAAGATCCTGTTGCAAAAGGCAACAAGGACCAGCGTAACAAAGATTTTGCAGAACTGAACTTCGAGTCTACGCCTGTTGCGGCTGCATTGGCAGTACTGAGCCAGAAACAAACTGACATCCGTCGTATGGAAGGTGAAGTGCTGAACTACCTTGCCAGCAAAGTAGGTGCTGCGGATATCAAATTCGACCGCGTACTGGCAATGGTAAGTGCTGACGCGAAAACCGTTGTTGCAGGTACGAAATTCAAAGGACAAATGTTCATTGCGGCTTCGGCCTCGGGTATCACTCCCCGCATGAGCCTGAACGGATCACCTGTAAAAGTGGAAAACGGCGTGGGTATCATCGAATTTACGGCACAAGGCGGCGGTTACAATGCAGAAGGTCTGGCCAAAAGAGAGCTTCGCGGACAGATTACGATCCCTACCCCATCCGGCAAAGACACCACTTATACAATGTCGCAGGAGTACTTCGTAGTGAAGCCTTCCTATCAGATCGAGACCGGTACTTTACCTCCGCTTTATCTGGGCTGTGCAAACAAACTGAGTATCCAGAGCCCAGCGCTCGGGCCACTTTGGGCGCCTAGCTTTTCAACGGATGGCGGTGAAATCATTAACAGCGGCCAGAAAGGCAAATTCACCATCGTTCCCAGCAAAGCAAGCCTGAACATCACGGTAAGTAATGCCGGAAGTGTATTGGGTTCAGAGCCTTTCCGTGTAAACCGTGTGCCTAAACCATCCCTGGAAGTACGGGTAAACGGTGCTGTATTCGACGAGCGTCGTGGTGCACCAGCTTCCGGAACGAGAAGCATTCAGATAGTTGCGGTTCCTGATGAGAGTTTCAAGAACTTCTCTCCTGAGGATGCCAAGTTCCGCGTGTCGCAAGTGGAAATTTCCCTTGCCCGTGGTGCAAGAAGAATTAACGGCGTGACCCTGAACGGCGGAGGCGGTTCTATCTCATCTCTGGCCGCACAAGCACAGCCTGGTGACCGCTACGTAATTTCGATCCTGAAAGTAGAGCGTCAAAACTTTAAGGGTGCTGTAAGCGAGGTAGAAATGGGTAACCAAACTCGTAGCGTGACCCTATACTAATCCACCACTTTTAGTCGTTGATTGGACGATACAACTTTATGTATGATATGAGAAGAATGAACGGAAAAACGATTGCATGGTCTTTGCTGTCGCTGTCTCTTGCAAGTACTGCTGCATTTGCGCAGGAAAAAGAGGATTCGACTGCGAATCAGTTCTCATCACGCCCGATTGCTGACGGCGACGTGATGATGAAAAGAACGCTCTGGAGACGGGTCGATTTGAAAGAAAAGCAGAACATTTCCATGTTCTCTAAAAACAATGAGATCACACGTTACTTGTTGGATGCGGCGAAAGCAGGGTTGATCGACGCCTATGTAAACGATTCCTGCGCTACCAAAATCACCGGTGACGAACTTCATAAACGCATCCTGATCCCGAACCAGACAGCAGGGCTTTCTGCTGAAGAAATCGCGGCAGGTTTCGGAGAGCCCGCCAAAAGTGATGGTTGGGATACAAAAACCAAATCAGACCCTACCAAACAAGCTGCTACTGCTGATGATGGCTGGGGTAATAATGCCAAGAAGGACACGAAGAAAGAAGCAGCAACGGAAGATGATGGATGGGGACCGCCTAAAAAGAAATCATCTAAAAAAGGTGCTAAAACTGAGGTAGCCAAAGAGGAACCGAAAGTGGAAGCCCCTAAACCAGACAGTTCTTCTTTCGAAACGCAACAAGTTGCTGCCACTGAGGAAGAGTATTTCCCTGATCAGTTGAGCATTTTGGAAGTAAAGGAAGATTGGGTTTTCGACAAAAAACGCTCACGCCTGTACAACGATATCCAGACGCTGACAATCGTTCTTCCTTCGGATCAGACTGCCACGGGACTTGAATTACCCGTTGCTTCCTTCCGCTGGAAAGATGTTGAAAGACTTTTCAGAAGCGATCCTAAGAAATACATCTGGTACAACACCCATAACACCGCCCAAAACAAGAATCTCGCAGATGCATTCGATCTTCGCCTGTTCTACGGACGGATTACCAAGTTCTCCAATGCCAACGATAAGGCTTTCCTCGACATCTACAACGGCGAAAAAGAGGCTCTTATCAAATCCCTGAACTACGAACAGGAACTGATGGAACTGGAACACGGTCTTTGGGAATACTAAGAAAAGAGATATCAAAATGCGAAAGAGCTTCCGATCGGAAGCTCTTTTTGTTTACAGCCACATTACATCCCGGGGGTGCCCCAAACCTGCGCCAGCGTTCGAATTGCGTACAGGGACTGAATTAAAGGCATTAAAAAAGGTCAGCGGAATGGATCGCTCCGTTCTTGCTGACCTTCTTTGTTGATGCAACATCTTGAACTGCTATCAGGCGTCAGTATCGGCTACTTTCTTTTCAGGTTGAGTTTCAGTTTGCCTGCCAACTTCACCTGTGCGTCCGTCAAACCCAATGCACTGATCGTTTTGTTGTAATCTTTGAGAGTTTCGGCGCTCAGACGTCCTCCGCTGATGATCTCACCAGGAACGATCACGATACGAACATCTTCAAAAGTTCTTTTGGGAGGAGTAGCTTGATTTTCGCTCCAATCAGTAACGATCAGCTGAACGAAGAATGTAGCATCTTCAACACCATGGATAAATGTATATGAGCTCACTTTTCCGCCTCCGAAACTAATTATACCCGGCATCGGCCACCAGGCACCTTGCGCTTTCAGGTAAACTAATACAACAGATGAGCTCAAAAGGCTATCTTCTGCCGGGGTGAGGTCTGAGATACCAGTGACATAACCACCGATATTCTGACCCGTGGTATCCGTAGAAACTGCGCCGGTTGCAATAATCAATGCCGAGCTGCTGGCACCGTCATCTCCCTTATCACCTTTGGGGCCCGCAGCACCCGCCGGTCCCTGAGCTCCCGCAGGACCTGCCGGCCCAACGGCTCCATCGTCTCCCTTGCAACTTACCATAACAACCATCAACACCACAGAGGCAAACAGTAATAATTTTTTTAACATAACTGTAAAAGTTTAGAAAGTGATTAATAAGAAACTGTACGAGCCAATACGCTGGCAAATGCCGTTCTGACGAGGACAAAGCCGTATAACGCATAAATTATATAAAAAAAATAACTATTCCTTTCGGCTCTCCAAAGAATCGGCCTGCGCATCCAGTGTACGGTAATGCGTAAACTCCCCCAGCATCGCCATGCTACCGTCCGGAAGGTTCGTCTCTACGGGCCAGGGTGAAATTTCATTTTTTCCCTGGCGATGATTTCTTTGAAACCTATATTCCTCCGCCAGATATTCAATGTAGCTCCGGCCAGAAGACCTTTGATAAGGGTAATGATCAAAAAAATAGTGCAGAGGAATCCATATCCCTATTTTTGTGTCGATTAAAATTCAAATAAAAACGGCACAATGCCAAACAGCCCCAAGAAATATCTGGTGACCGTTGCAGGCCCCACGGCAGTAGGAAAAACCGCGCTATCGATCAGGCTTGCCCAGGATCTGGGTACCGAAATCATCTCTGCCGATTCGCGCCAGTTTTTCCGCGAGCTAAGCATTGGTACGGCCAAACCCACGCCGGAAGAACAAACGCAGGCCAGGCATCATTTCGTAGACTCCCACTCTATTTCCGAAGCTTACAGCGCGGGCGATTTCGAACGCGACGCTCTGGCACTCCTGGACGACCTTTTTCTGCAATACGATGTGGTGGTCATGACGGGCGGCTCCGGTTTCTATGTAAAGGCGGTGCTTGAAGGCCTGGACGATCTGCCCGCCCCGCTTCCCGGTTTACGCGAGTCGCTGATGGAAAGATTGAGCGACAGAGGACTTCTACCATTGCAGGAAGAAGTTACCCGGATCGATCCGGAATTTGCTGCTACACCCGAAATTGCCAACCCTCAACGCGTAGTGCGCGCGTTAGAGGTGTTTTATACATCCGGAACACCCATCAGTCAACTTAAACAAAAGAACACCCGTGCCAGGCCATTTCAGCCCATTAATGTGGCCCTTGACCGTGACCGCGCCGAGCTTTATCAAAGGATTGACCTACGAATGGATATGATGCTCCGGGATGGATTGGTAGAAGAAGCAAAAAGCGTGATCGCATACCGGGAACATCATGCGCTTAAAACGGTAGGATACCGGGAGGTTTACAGCTTCCTGGATGGTGGATACGAAGAGAAGGAAATGGTGCGGCTTTTAAAACAGAACTCACGGCGCTATGCCAAGCGGCAGCTTACGTGGTTCAGGCATCAGGGAAACTTCGAATGGTTCCACCCCGACGACTATGACCGCATTTTGGAATACGTACGGCAGCAGGCTGGTTTGCATTGAAGCATTTGACGGAGGAATGTCCCCGTCAAATGCAGCTTGTATTAATCTTCTAGCTCGCGGTACGCCAGAATGCCTCCCAGTACGTTGCGTACGTTGGAGAAACCCTGCGATTCGAGGTAACGTGCGGCTTTGCCGCTGCGGGCGCCTGAACGGCAGTGGATGATGATCTCTTCATCCTTCAACGGTTCCAGCTCATCCAGGTGGTCGGGAAGCTCGCCCAGCGGGATCAATATTGCTCCGAGGTTGTCCTCTTCGTATTCATGTTCTTCACGAACGTCATAAAAGTGCAGATCCTCGCCTTTTTCAAGACGCTCTTTCAGTTCTTCAACGGTAATATCCATATTTATAAAATTTGTGACGATTGAGTCTACTTTGAGATTAACATTTTCTGGACAAAAGAACGTTTCCCGTCCGTGGCCTTAAAGATATAAATACCCTGGTTTAAATGCTCAACTGATGCAGATTGCTGGTCGCGTGCAGGGGCCAATGCGTGAACAAGGCTGCCGCTGGTATTGTAAACTTCGACCTTTTTGAGTGATTTATTGTTCCAATGCACTTCACCTCTGGCGGGATTAGGATAGAAAATGGCATTCACCTGATCCAGAGGCTCATTGCCCGTGATCACCCCTTGTGCCCTTGTTCCCAGATACGGCCGGATCATGATCGAGCCTTTCAGTGATGTTTCTTTCGCCCATTCCGTTCCTAGGTTATAAAAAACCGCATTTCTGCCCAGAAACGAATTCCGGTCGAAGCCAACGGTTACCGGCTGATCGTTGATCTGCAACCAACCGACGTAAAAAGTATCCGGCACCGCCACCGGCGTTACGAATGCATAGTCGGTGAAGCCATTTCGCATGGGCGGATAGCGAACCGCTACCGAGCGCTGCGCGATGATCTGATCGGGTTTGCCGGCTTTGTTATTGTAAATCTGGATAGTGAAGCCTTGTCCGGAGATATCTTTATTGAAAGAAACCATCGACATCCGGATGCCGCCGATCGTATCGGCTTTGGCAAGCACATATTGCACAGCCACTTTTCCGAGTTTTTGATTGACTTGCACCCCGTATTCCGCACTGCCGTCGTCGTACGCGAAGTAGTCCGTTAACGCCGCCCTGGCCGTGATCGTATCATTTGTTTTCAGGTTTGCTCCGGGAATGGTGTCGGTGGTGGCTATGAAAAACTTACTGATCAAATGCAGGCTATCGAGCTGGGCCGGTGCATTGACAGGCGCAATTTTAGTTCGCAAAACCTGCGATTTCAAAGCTTCTACAACGATCGAACGCTGCACATTGCGCGTGTACTCAGTCCCCCGCTGCGCGTCGGCGAGCGTGTAAGTGGCTGTGAGCACGTTGAAGTTATTGAAATGATTGACTATATCGGTTTTCACTGAATCACTGTTCGCAGCAGCCGGATTGACGCGGTATTGGCGCAGGGGCATAGCAGTGTATTTTTTCAGGATATTGGATACCGGCTTCCGCATGGCCACGTCAAATAAATAGGGCTGCTTAACCGATCTCTTTGTATTCAAATACACATAATCCAGATGCCAGGTATCATAAGGGCCCGAGCTTCGGCCGTAAGACCTGAATCGAAACTGAAATGCTTCGTGCAGGTAGTTGGGATCCTTAATGGAAATAAATTGCTGGTGAAAAAGCGTATCGACCTCGTATCCCAATTGCGTCCATACAGGCACCCATTCCTGGGTTTTGCTGTAAAATTCCAGTCGCAGAAAGTCGCTGGAATCCGGCAACTCACCAAGGCCTTTCGCAGCCCAGTAAAAACTGAGGTAAACAGAGTCCGCAGCTACCTTGCCATTCAGATTGACCGGCTGAGACGTCAGCGTGTCGGTGTAGCCTTGCGTCAAAGGATTCACCAGGTTGTAGGGGACACCATTGGCATTCAAACCATCGAATGTGGCTACATTCACCGACGGGTGCGAAGTAGTAAGTGTATTATTAATGTACACCCCGCTCCCAGGCAGCCAGTACTTGGCACTCGGCGCGGCGGTTTTGGCAGTAGAAAAATCATCAAAAAAAGGCAGGCTCAATGAAGCCTGCGTGCGCAGGTTTTGAGCATTCGCCTCATCGTCACCGTACCGGGCCTGGTCGATGGGCACGATGCGTAGTTGTGCGCAAACTACCTGGCTCTGTATCAATGCCAGCACGCAAACGCAAATGAAAATAATGTGTGTGAAAAATTGCTTACAGCTGCGGTTGATTTTCATTATCCGTCGATTCAGGCGCCTGCGGCGTGACCCACAAGTCGATTACGTCCCCTATTCTTACCTTGTTTCCAGAGTCGGGGTTCTGGCGCACGATCGAGCCGGGTGCCTGACCTTCCTCAGCGGCCACTTCCATCACCTGACCCACTTTCAGACCAGCACCTACGATCGCGATTTTAGCCTCGTCCAAAGGCATTCCGATCACCGATGGCGCTTCAAACTGTGCCGTGCCCAGCCCTTCCCCCAATTCCAGGTCGATTTTCGAACCTTTTGCAATCGGCTGGCCGGGCAGGATTTCCTTACCGTTATACATCTGCCTTAAAACCGCATTCTGTGCCATATCCGGCACGTACGAAATGTTGCCCTCTTCCAGGCCCACGCTTTTCAGCAGCATTTGTGCGCTGCGGTGCGTCATATCCGTCAGTTTCGGCATTTTGATCAGCGGAGCGGTACGCGAAACGACCGTCACATAGATTTTCCGCCCTTCCTTCACCTTTGAACCCGGCAGCGGATATTGTGATATGATGGTTAATGGCGGCACATTGGTCACAAAAGTACAGTCGACCTCATAACGCAGGTCCCGGTCCCCAAGGAAGTCGTCCAGATCTTCCACACTCTTCTTTTTCAGGTCGGGCACGGTAATAGCCTCACCATGATTGGTCGTGAAAGGAAGGTAAACAAAGAAGAATCCCAGAAAAAGGACCAAAAGCAGCGAGACAATGATTCCGATGTGTATGAAAAGATCAGTTCTGGACTGTGTACTTATTTTGGCCATGAATGTATTGGATGCGCTTTGGTAGGTGTTATAAACGGGTAAAAATAAACGTAATATTCCAAGATGCCAATATGCTAAACCGCATACGAACCGAGAATTCTCTTGATGTATTTACCCAGGATATCAAATTCCAGGTTCACCGAGTCTCCGGCTTTTAACGAATGGAAATTGGTAAAGTTATAGGTGTAAGGTATAATAGCCACCCTGAATGCATTTTCACCGGAGTTGAATACGGTGAGGCTCACTCCGTTAATGCAGATAGAACCCTTCTCCACTGTAATGTTGCCCTTCGAAGCATCATATTCAAAATCGAACAGCCAGCTCCCGTCGCGCTCCTGCACCTGCGTACAAGTAGCGGTCTGATCCACGTGCCCCTGCACAATGTGCCCGTCGAAGCGGCCGTTTGCGGGCATGCAGCGTTCGAGGTTCACTTTACTTCCCGGTGTGAGGTCGCCGAGGTTTGTTTTTAAAAGCGTTTCTTCGATGGCCGTCGCTTTGTACTGATCGTTGTCCGTAGCCACTACGGTAAGACAAACGCCATTGTGGCTCACGCTCTGATCTATTTTAAACTCGTTGGCAATGGCCGATCGGAACGTGAAGGTCTTATTGGTTCCTTCCGTATCGACATGCACCACTTCCGCGGTTGATTCTACGATTCCTGTGAACATTTTAATATCGATTATAATGCAAAGTTACAATTTCCTAACGGCTCTTCTATCGCACAAAATTCCCCGCAGCCGCATTATTCACGCCCAACCGCTTTTCAATTAGGCATTCTTTGCGAACTTTGCGGAAAAATAAGCATTGCGTTAATGAAAAAAGTCCTATTTATCGATCGCGACGGTACGATCATCGTGGAGCCCCCTACCGATTTTCAGGTTGATTCCCTGGAAAAACTTGAATTTCTGCCCAAAGCCATTTCAGCATTGCGCAAAATCGCGGAGGAGACTGATTATGAACTGGTCATGGTCACCAATCAGGATGGGCTCGGTACGGATTCGTTCCCCGAGGATACCTTCTGGCCGGCTCAGAATAAGATGGTCAAAACCCTGGAAGGAGAAGCGATCCATTTTTCCGACGTGCATATCGACCGAAGCTTTCCCGAGGATAACCTGCCTACCCGAAAACCGGGTATCGGAATGCTTACCGCTTATTTTTCGAATGAGTATGATTTAGCCAACAGTTACGTGATCGGCGACCGCCTTACCGACGTGCAATTGGCTGTTAACCTGGGTGCCAGGGCGATCCTTTTCCGCTCCGAATTGCCGCAGGAAGGTATGAGCGAACCGATGAACGAAGCTACCGCATTGGTTACCAGCGACTGGGACGCTATTTACGAGCATTTGAAATTACCTTCCCGCAAGGCTTTTGTGGAAAGAAATACCAAGGAAACGCAGATCAAAGTGGAGCTGAACCTCGATGGCAGCGGCCGCTCCGACATTCATACCGGCCTGGGCTTTTTCGACCATATGCTCGACCAGCTTGCCCGCCATTCCGGTGCCGACCTCGCCATTCAAGTCGTGGGCGACTTGCACATCGACGAGCACCATACGATCGAAGATACCGCGCTCGCATTGGGCGAAGCATATCGACAGGCCATCGGCGACAAGCGCGGGATCAGCCGCTATGGCTTCCTTTTACCTATGGACGAAGCATTGGCGCAGGTAGCGATCGATTTTTCGGGCCGTCCGTGGATTGTTTGGGATGCAGCGTTCAAAAGAGAGAAAATAGGAGAAATGCCTACGGAGATGTTTTTTCACTTTTTCAAGTCATTCTCAGACACTTCCCTATCCAATCTGAACATTAAGGTAGAAGGCGACAACGAGCACCATAAAATCGAATCGATTTTCAAAGCATTTGCCAAAGCGATTAAAATGGCTGTGAAACGCGACCTTAAAGCGCTGGATTTCATGCCTTCGACCAAAGGAGTGCTTTAATTTTTTGCTTAACAGCAACCCGGTGTGGCATTTTTTAGCTATTTTTGCTCATCATGTATTGCATTATAATCGAGTACAACTATGATGATGACCGTTGTTATGATTGCTTTTTATGTCGTTCTGCTGAGCTCGGCGTTCCTGGTAGGACGCTGGTTGGAGAACAATGAAAAGCAATGGAAGGCGAATAAGTAAGGGTTGTTGATACGACCCTTTTTTATTTGCTTTACTTAGATGCCCGACAGAAATTTAATTCCGGAATCACACTAAGATATGGCCTGACGAACGTTTTAGACCCGTCAGGCGTTAACTTGATTCTAAAAAAACTGTTTTCCTGTGTTCAGAACCCTTTGTCTTATACTGCTTACGGCCTTTCTCATCTGTAAAGCCACAGATGTTGCCAGCTTGCTGCTGGCCAAGGAAAAGACGTCTGTGGTTTGTGATTCGGGGACCTGTGACAATGAGGAAAAAACAGAGGTCGAAAAACTGAACGACGACCAGCTACTGATTTCACATAACGTACATTTCGACCGCTCCGTAACGCTGATCCCGGTCAAAAGCGCATTCTTCTACACTGCGAATTTCGATAACGAAATCTACCGCAACCTGCTATCTCCGCCTCCGGAACTTATCTGATTTCTTTGATCCAGACCTGCTAAGGTCAGTTACCGTCGTAATGCGATGCGGTGCTTCCGCGTCCCTGCGTGCGTGTTCCTCTATTATTCAATCCAAATTCTAATCAAGAAATCATGATAAGGGCTTATAATCAGTTATTTGAAAACAACAAAAAGTGGGCGGAAGAAACAACAAAGGAAAATCCCGAGTTCTTCTCCAATCTGGCAAAAGGACAATCCCCGAAATTCCTCTGGATTGGCTGCTCCGACAGCCGCGTTCCCGCCAACCAGCTTACCGGCACCCAGCCAGGCGACATTTTTGTACACCGTAACATCGCCAACATGGTGATCCACACGGACATCAGCATGCTGAGCGTACTCGACTACTCTGTAAACGTGCTGGGTGTAGAGCACATCCTCGTATGCGGGCACTACGGCTGCGGCGGTGTGATTACGGCAATGGGTAACAAGCAGGTAGGCCTGATCGATAACTGGTTGCGCCACATCAAGGACGTATACCGCCTGCATGCGAAAGAGCTGAATGCCATCGAAGATCCCAAGGCACGCGCCGACCGGTTCGTAGAGATCAATGTGCAGGAGCAAGTGCGCGACCTCGCTAAAACGACTATCGTACAAACTGCATGGGCGAATGGCAAAAGGCTGCAAGTCCACGGCATGGTATACGACATCGCAAATGGCATCCTGAAAGATATGGACGTAACGATCGACGCCAGCAATTTCGCCGACGACGTATACCGTCTCGATATACCGCAGCTTGTCTAGAAAGCTGTTCTGCATTCAGAGTAGTCCAATTAATGATCCTTACTGAATCAATCGTATGTCATTGAATAATAAAAGTTTGTTCGCCAATATCAAATACGATTTACCTGCCGGGCTTGTCGTATCCCTGGTAGCGCTGCCCTTATGCCTCGGCATTGCGCTAGCCTCAACCGGGCGCTCCGATCTTCTTTTCTCGGGTGTGATTGCCGGTATCGTGGGCGGAATCGTCGTAGGCTTGCTGAGCGGCTCATCCCTGGGAGTGGCAGGTCCGGCAGCGGGTCTGGTTGTGATTGTACTCAATGCGCTCGATACGTTGGGCAGCTTCGAGGCCTTTTTGCTTGCCGTTGTCATGGCGGGGCTTTTGCAGATCATCGCAGGTTTCCTTAAAGCCGGTATTATTGGTTACTATTTCCCTTCGTCGGTGATTAAGGGAATGCTGGCAGCCATTGGTATCACGCTTATTCTGAAGGAAATTCCGCACGCATTCGGTTATGACGCCGATTTCATGGGTGATGAGGCTTTTGCGCAGAAAGACGGCCGTAATACATTCACGGAAGTTTACTACTCCCTGCGTTACAACAGCACGGGTGCAATCATCATTTCGGCGGTCTCGCTCGCAATGCTGATCCTGTTCGACAAGCCGTTCATGAAGAGGATACAATTGTTCCGGTACATTCCGGGCGCTTTGTTCGTCGTCATTACCGGTGTGATCCTGAACCTCGTATTTGGCTCCGTAATGCCTCAATGGGTATTGAGCGGTGAGCACATGGTACAACTTCCGGTGGCTTCGAGCGCTTCCGAGTTTTTCAGCTTCTTTAAATCGCCCGATTTCTCCGCATTCAACAGGCCCGAAGTTTACACCGTAGCTTTGACACTGGCCATCGTTGCCAGTCTCGAAACACTGCTTTCGGTGGAAGCGACCGACCGTCTCGATCCATTCAAGCGTACCACACCGACCAACCGTGAGTTGATCGCACAGGGTACCGGGAACATGGTATCCGGCTTGCTGGGCGGGTTGCCTGTGACGCAGGTCATCGTGCGCAGCTCCGCGAATATCGATTCGGGTGGCAGAACAAGGTTGAGTACCATCATTCACGGTACCATTCTGCTCATTTCAGCTGTTTTTATTGCCAAATACCTCAACTATATCCCGCTCGCTTCACTGGCGGCGATCCTGCTGATGGTAGGTTATAAACTGGCGAAATTCGAGCTTTTCAAAGGAATGTATAAGCTGGGCCTGGAACAGTTCATTCCTTTCGTGGTGACCATTATCGCGATCCTGAGCACCGATCTGCTCAAAGGCATCGGCATCGGAATGGTCGTGGCCATCTATTTTATCCTGAAAAAGAACCACAAGCATTCTTACCACTATATCAAAGAGCAGCACCGCGACGGCGACGTGATTACGCTTTTACTTTCCGAGGAAGTGACTTTCCTCAACAAGGGAAGCATCAGCGCTACGCTGGATAACCTGCCCGATGGCGCTACCGTGGTGATCGACGGGTCCAAATCGATGAATATCGATTACGACGTGCTCGAAATCATCCAGGATTTCAAAAAACACCAGGCGCCGCTCCGAAATATAACCGTGGAAACACGTGGTGTGGGCGAAGTGGAGGCTGTGGGAGCTCACTAGCAATAACCTGTTTCATAAATAGAAGGCCCGCCTCCGAAGGAAAGCGGGCCTTTCTGCTTTTGTAATAAGCCGATAAGCAGGTTACTTAATTCTTTTGCTTCAACCGCTGGATAAGCATATCGTTGAATGTACGTTCAGCCTTGTATAATTCGATTACCTGGCTCGCTGTAATAACCTTTAAAAACTTGTTCTGATATTCCTTTTCCAGATCGAGTTCCTTTTGGCGCAGCTCCTGGACCTCTTTCAGATTGCCTAGCACCGCCTCGTCATTCTGTCCTTCTGCTTTCTTATCGTTGATGATCTTCCGCTGTGCCCGGTGGATCTCCCGCCGCCTTTGCGAATATTCATTATACATCGGCCAGAAATCGGTCGATTGCTCGGGCGTGAGGTTCAGGCGATTGGTAATGATTGCCACCTTGGCATCCTGGATCTTCTTTATCTCTTCTTCGGAACGGCGCTGGGCGTGTGCCGTCGTCGATACGGCACCAATCAATAGAAGCAAAAGTGCAAAAGTGTTCCGATACCTTTTAAATTCAATTTGTAAGTTCATTTCGATTGTTCGTTAGGGTCAAATCTTCTCCGGGGCCACCATAAGCTCCTCCAACTGCTGGCGAAGAATATCGTCTTCCAGGCCATCCAGGTAATTCAGCACCGTCGAATCCGATTCGAACGCTTTCTGAACCACCTTGTGCTCGCTTAAATCGTAATAACTAATGTCCTGGTCTTCCAGGTAGCTGATGATAGAGGCGTTACTGATACCGCTCAGAGGCTCCTGACCCAGCGAACCCTGGCGCTCCGGTACCGTTACCCATACCAGCACCAGAATCAGCGCCGATGCCGCGGCCAGGCCAACGGAACGTTGCCACGACCAGCTTACGAGAGGTTTACGGACGGGCTCCGCGGGAATCCGGGACTGGATCATTTGCGGCAGCTTGTCAAAATAACCTTCCGGCACGGAAAAGGGCGTCTCCCTTTTCAGATCATCCAGCCGTATACGTTTTTTGTCCATGATTATTTATATTTCCTGTCTTGTGAAGGTTTGACCAAAGTGAATGCAAATAGTTTAATCCGTATTGTTCAAAAAATCCTCAATTTTTTTGGAAGCCCAATGATATGAGGCTTTTAAGGCTCCTACCGAGGTTCCGGTGATCTCCGAAATCTCTTCATAGGGTAAATCTTCAAAATATTTCAGGTTAAATACCAAACGCTGCTTTTCTGGTAATTTTAATAATGCCTTCTGCAATTTCAGTTGAATGGCATCGCCGCTTACATCGGGGTCTGCTTCCAGTTTTTCACTGAGCTCATTCTCGACGTCGTAAATCGGGATAAAATATTTCCGCCGTTTTTTGTTGAGAAAATTAATGGCCTCGTTGCTGGCAATGCGGTAGAGCCAGGTGTACAGCTTGGCATCGCCGCGGAAATTTTCCAGCGCGCTCCATGCTTTGATAAATACGTCCTGGGTAATGTCATTGGCGTCATCATGATCCACCACCATCTTCCTTACCAGCCAATATACTTTTTGCTGGTACTTCCGCACCAGCTGATTGAAAGCGTTCCTCCGCGTTTCGGGATTTTCAAAAAGGGATAATAATTCTTCGTCGGACATTTAATCAGTATTAACCTGATCTTTTTTTAAAGGAAATCCGCGTGACCAAAATTGTACCGGAGCCCGAAGTCAACGCCGGTCAATAATAGTTTATTTTTTTGTGGAGGACAAATAAAAAGAGCTCTGCGAAGCAAAAACAGCATTTTTGCATTCTCAGAGCTCAATTGATTCTCATCTATTAATCAATCTGATTTGATCAATATTCAGATTTGATCAATCTAATCTAATCTCTAATCAATTCCCGTCGACTTAAGTCGACGGCATGGCGATGCATCTTTGTGAGATGTCGTCCCGGCAATAAATATGCAAGATGCCTTCTAATACATTTCCGTCGACTTGAGTCGACGGGCAAGATGATGCATATTTGATAGATGTCATGATGCATTATTGCACCATGACATTCCAATGATACTATTTTCTTGCGATAGCGCGTTTGGCAGCCTCTACGATGTGCTTTGCATCCAATCCGTATTTTTCGAGCAATTGCGCTGGCGTACCGCTTTCTCCGAAGCTGTCGTTTACAGCTACGTACTCCTGCGGAACGAGTTTGTTTTTAACTAAAACCTGTGCTACGCTGTCACCCAATCCGCCGATCCGGTTGTGCTCTTCTGCTGTTACCACGCAACCAGTTTTCTCAACTGACTTCAAAATCGCTTCTTCGTCCAATGGCTTAATGGTGTGGATATTGATGATCTCCGCATTGATACCCTCCGCTTCAAGCATTTCGCCCGCCTGAATCGCTTCCCATACCATGTGGCCGGTAGCGATGATACTCACATCGGTACCTTCGTTCACCATCCATGCTTTACCGATTTCAAATTTTTGATCCGGATCAGTGAAAATAGGAATGACCGGGCGACCGAAACGCAGGTAAACCGGTCCGTCGTGATCCGCGATCGCGATAGTAGCGGCTTTGGTCTGGTTGTAATCGCAAGGGTTGATAACGGTCATGCCGGGAAGCATTTTCATCATACCGATGTCTTCGAGGATCTGGTGGGTAGCACCGTCTTCACCCAAAGTCAAACCTGCGTGTGAAGCACAGATTTTCACGTTTTTGTTAGAATATGCTACACTTTGGCGGATCTGGTCGTACACACGGCCCGTTGCGAAGTTAGCAAAAGTAGTAGCGAAAGGAATTTTACCTCCGATGGTCAAACCGGCTGAAACACCGATCATATTCGCTTCGGAAATACCGCATTGGATAAAACGCTCAGGGTTTTCTTTGATGAACGGTTCGAGTTTCAAAGAGCCTACGAGGTCGGCGCAAAGCGCTACAACGTTCGGGTTCTGTTGTCCCAGCACGTGCATTCCGGCACCGAAGCCCGAACGCGTATCTTTCTTCTCAGTGAAGGTGTATTTTTTCATTTTGAATGTCTGTTTATGAAACCGCGTGCATTGCCACGCTGGTCCGGATATTAATAATCTCCCAAAGTTTCGTCAAGCTGAGCCAGTGCCGCCGCCAATTGCTCGTCGTTTGGCGCTACACCGTGCCATTTGTGGCTGCCCATCATGAAATCGACGCCATAGCCCATGCCGGTATGCAGCAATACCATGATCGGTCTGCCATGTCCCAGACGGCCTTTGGCTTCGTACAGGCCTTTCAGCACTGCCGCCATGTCGTTTCCTTCTTCGATGTTGATTACTTCCCATCCGAATGCTTCATATTTGGCACCCAGGTCGCGGTTGTTCATCACCTTGACAGTCGGGCCGTCGATTTGCTGGCCGTTGAGGTCGATGAATGCGATGAGGTTATCTACCTGGTGGTGCGGAGCGAAAGTAGCGGCTTCCCAAACCTGGCCTTCCTGCTGCTCTCCGTCGCCCATCAGTACATATACTGTTCCTTTGTCGTTGTTCAGTTTCTTAGCCGTTGCAGCGCCCAATGCTACCGACAAGCCCTGGCCCAGCGAGCCCGACGCGATGCGGATACCTTCGAGGTGCTCGTGCGTGGTAGGGTGTCCCTGCAGACGTGAATCCAGCTTGCGGAAAGTAGCCAGCTCCGATACAGGGAAATAGCCCTTGCGTGCCAATACGCTGTACCATACCGGGGAAATGTGGCCGTTCGAAAGGAAGAAAAGGTCTTCGTCCTTGCCATCCATGTCGAATACAACCTTGCCATCATGCTCTTTAAGCTTCATGCGCTCAAAGTACAATGCTACCAACAATTCGGTGCAACCCAGCGACCCGCCAGGGTGTCCCGACTGACAACCATGTACCATTCGTACGATGTCCCTGCGAACCTGGGATGCTACTTTTTCTAATTGTTCAATTTCCATTTTTATTTATTTTCTATTGGACTGTCCTTAATCGGTTTACCGAAACGGGACCATTTAGGCGGCGTAAATGTCCTGCTATTCGGAATGGTAAAATGACTGATTATTATTCAGTTTTTCCAAGAATTTGATCAGTGTGTTTCGACGATTCTACTTTGGAAATAATCTCTTCAATGATCCCCTTTTTGTTGATGACGAAAGTAGTGCGAAGTACACCCATATAGGTGCGCCCAAACATTGTTTTTTCTCCCCAGACGCCGTAAGCTTCTACCATTTTGTGCTCCGTGTCGGCCAGCAGGGGGAACGGGAGATTGTGTTTTTTAATAAACCGCTGATGCGATTTTTCACTGTCAGGGCTTACTCCGAAGACCTTGTAACCTTTTTTCAGGAGCGCCCCGTAATTGTCACGGATATTGCAGGCCTGATTGGTGCAGGTAGGTGTGTTATCCTTGGGGTAAAAGTACAAAACAACTTTTTCTCCCTTCAAATCCGACAGTTTTACTTGATTTCCATCCTGATCTTTTACTGAAAATGCGGGTGCGGGGTCACCGACTTGTAGTCCCATAAGCTATCTTCTACGTTTTTTGGTTTTCTTTGGTTTAACAACCGGGTCCACCAATTCTGTTCGCAAGATAGTACTATTTCCTGCCCTATCCGTCACTTCCAGCACGAGTTCTCCTTCAAATGGCTGACTATCATCCATTTTCTCCGACCAGATATAGCCTTTTTTGAAATCGTAATTCATCAGCACCCATTCCCCGTTCACCAATGCCTTGAAATTGGCGATCCCCGACAGGCCATCGCCCACATATCCGCGTATGCTGTGCTTGCTATGCTCCACCAGCCGTGCGCGGGGCGGCACTGTGTCCTGCTGGATCACAAAAGTACCCAGCTCGCGCGTGTCGAAGCGGATCTGCTCGCCGTCCCATTTGCCGCCCAAAAAGCGATAGTCGCCGTTCAGGTAACGGTACACATAAGTGCGCGACTTGTCCTCCGGCGCTTTCTCTGGTGTGAATGCCACGTGGATATAGTCATTCAGGGCGGTGCCGCGATTGTTGATGGTCAATGCATTGAAATTCCGCTGCCCGGTTAAAAAAAGCGTATCAAAAAGGCTGGTGTTATCCATATCCACCGACCATTTCTCTCCCTGGAATGACGAAGCAACTCCCGGCAGCACCTGACTGCGCAGGAAGGTCTTTACAGTGGTTGTACCCACTTTCACCGAATCGGGCATTTCTTTCCTTAAATCAGTCAAAAATACCGCCGATTCTCCCGCATAGAGATTGGGCACTTTTTTCTCCGCACTCCCTTTTACATAGAATGTAGCAAATGGCTCCCGGCTCCGGTAGTATTTCGCTTTCACGACCAATGTATTCTCCCGCACCTCGGTTTGAACATACTCGGGGTTTACCTCGGTATTGAAAGCCGGAAGTGGTTGGTCCAGCGGCTCGCCCTTGATGGTGAATATCAGTTCTGAAAAGTTTTCAAAAGAATCCGAAATCCTCACTTTCACTTCGTGGCTCAATGTATCCGCAATATGCAGCTTGCCGTTGATCGCGTTGGTTTTGTACAAATTGAACTGATTCCCGTCGGGAACGTAACATTTCAGGAAACGCTGACCGGTCGCCTGCTCGGTCTCGTAATCGATGAGGTTATTGTAATCGCGGGTAGAGGCATTAGGAAAAACCTCGATGTTGTAGGAAAATACCTCCTGTCCGTCCATCCTGATCTCAATGCATTGCAAACCGTATCGAAAGCCGGTGCCGGTCATCTGGTCAAAAGCGACCAGATCGATGCCCACAATGCCGGTAGCGGAAACCGTATCACGCAAGCGCCAACTCCCATCCTTCATTTTGACGGGCGCGTAAACACGGCGGTCGAACTGGCCGTTCACCCGTCCGTTAATGTCCATCGGGCGGATTGCCAGGTTCACAAATTTCGGCGGGGTAACATCTTTGATTTCATTGAACCCAAAATACAGGGGATTGAGGTAGTTATCCTTGGAGTCGCGCACCTCGAAATGCAAATGCGGCCCGGCAGAACCACCTGTGTTACCCGAAAGCGCAATTAACTGCCCTTTTTTGAAAGTAAACTGACCTGCTTCCGGGAAGAGATCGATTTCAAATGTCTGCTTCTTATATTGCTCCTGCCGCACCCAAGCGGCCAGCGGGTCACTGAATTTCAGCAAATGGCCGTAAACCGTCGTTTGGCCGTTCGGGTGGCGCAGATAAATGACATTTCCGTAACCCGTACGCTGTACGGCCACTTTATACACATAACCTTCCGCAGCCGCAAACACAGGCAGACCCTCGCGCTGCTGCGTGCGGATATCCAGGCCTGCATGAAAGTGATTGCTACGGAGATCGCCCAGACCACCTGCCAGCGAGTTCGGCAAGCCCGGACGGATCGGAAATTGGTAATAACCTTTTGGATAAGATTGTTTTTGGGCCAATGAAACCTCCGCAATGCCTGCCAACCCCAATACAAATAACCCTGAACGGACTAATGCCCGAAAATAATGACGCATGAAAAAGTGTATGAATAGTCGGTACAGCGACCGGTGATATGAAGAGTACGGTTTACTTAACGAACAGTTCGAGCATCTTCTTGCCCTCGATCGAGGCCGTCAGCCTGTCGCCGATCTGCACCGGCCCTACGCCTTTCGGTGTACCGGTAAAAATAAGGTCGCCCGTTTTGAGCATAAAATACCTGGAAACGAAGGAGATCAGGTAGTTGATGCGATAGATCATCATCGACGAGTTGCCATTCTGGCGCGTTTCGCCATTTACGTCCAGACTGAAATTGACATCCTGAACATCCGCAAAGTCGGAAACCGGTACAAAATCCGAAACCGGCGCCGATCCGTTGAATGCCTTCGCAAGCTCCCAGGGCAGGCCCTTTGCTTTCAGTTCCGACTGTACATCGCGGGCTGTAAAATCAATGCCGATGCCGATTTCACTGTAATATTTATGTGCGAATTTTTCTTCGATGTTTTTCCCTGCCCGGTTGATCTTCACCACCAGTTCCACTTCATAGTGAACGTCTTTTGAAAATTCGGGATAATAAAAATCTTCGCCTGGACGAAGCTGTGCGGTTTCAGGTTTCAGAAATATAACCGGGGAATCGGGTGTCTGGTTGTTCAGTTCGGCGATATGCTCTGCGTAATTCCGGCCTACACAAATAATTTTCATCAGGGGTCAAAAGCTAATTTATATGGAATGAACGTCAGGGACAAAGCTACTTACAAAGCCGGGGCCTCACAATATTTGCCACAATTTTTCGGGACGAATGCAGTTAAAATAATAATGCTATTTTTGAAAAAGTAATCAGGCCAATTCCGCTTACGCATGAAGAAGTACCTTTCCCGCCCCCTTTCCTGCACCGTATTTACCCTCCTGATCACGCTATTTTTGTTTTCCTGCGACACACTCCGCAGAACACCCGAAAGAAATTCATCTTCGCGCAGCTCGCGCGGACCCGCTTCACGCAGCACTGTTTCCCGGGGACGCACCTCGCCCGCGCGTAAACCCGTAGCGAAAGCGCCTGCGAGAAAGCCCGTGCCCACACGCGCCACTACCACTTACTCGCGCCCCGGCGACGCCAATACTGCCAACATCCCCGAGGTAGTACAAATCGCACGCACCTACACCGGTACCCCCTACCGCTCCGGCGGCAACGACAAGGGCGGCATCGACTGTTCCGGACTCATTTGCCAGGTCTATTCCGAAATGGGCGTCAAAGTGCCCCGCATTTCCTGGCAGCAGTCGGAATTTGGGCAGGAAGTGGGTAGTGTAGAGGAGATCAAACCGGGCGACTGGCTGTTTTTCGTCCCCGAAGCGGGCAAGGAAGGTTACGTTTCACATGCCGGCATTGTGACGGATGTCCGTGGCAGGGAGGAAATCATATTCATCCACGCTTCCACCTCCCGCGGCGTGCGCGAGGACAACCTGTTTTCCACCTATTTCAAAGGCCGCTTCGTAAAAGCTATGCGCCCCTTCTGAGGGTTAGGGCCGCTCACGAAGTTCGCTGAATTTAAATACACAAAGTCATAGGGGTAGCACGGAATCTGATTGTCCTTTTCGAAATTTGCAGTCATAACTCCATTTCCTCTACCCCCTATGCAAGATACCGTTGCCCCTCCGCCGATCATCGGCGACCGGACATTGACCATCCAGGCCAGTCCGGGTATTCCCATTTACATTTTTGCCACTGTTTTTGCCTCGTTTTGCGTCATTACCGGGCTCATCTGGGACATTTGCTGGCATATGAGCATCGGCCGTGACGGGCTGCTGTCGCCGCCGCACCTGGTCATTTACCTGGGCGCAGTGGTAGCCGGCTTGTTTTCGGGTTATGAGATTTTGAGGAAGACTTTCTGGGGAAATGCCATCGAGAAAGCAGCCAGTGTAAAAATCTGGGGCTTTTTTTACAGTTCGCTCGGCTCCCTTTTCTGCGTTTGGGGCGCATTATCCATGCTTACCTCCGCCCCTTTCGACGACTGGTGGCATAATACCTACGGGCTGGACGTGACCATTCTCTCCCCGCCGCATACCGTGCTCATTCTTGGCATTATCGGCATTCAGTTCGGCGCGATGATCAGCGTGATTGCCGTCAAGAACCAAATGAAGTTGTTCGGCAGCTTGGGCGAGGAAAGGGTCAAAGCATCGGACAAAACACTTTTCTGGCTGTTCGCATTGTCGGCAGGATTTCTCTTAACCATTTGGTTTACCCTCATATCCGAAGAGCTGGGGCGGATGCGTGTTCACCGGTCGAGCTATTACGTTTTTGCGGGGGCCGCATTTCCATTGCTGCTGATGGCGGTGGGGAAAGCTGTTTCACACAAATGGGCCGTTACAGCCGTAGCGGCTGTTTATACTGCATTAATGCTGGGCACGCTCTGGATCATTCCGCTTTTCCCCGCAGAGCCTAAACTCGGCCCCATTCTCAACCACATTACCCATTACCAGGGATTTCATTTCCCGCTGTTACTGATCGCCCCTGCTGTTGTGATCGACATCCTTCGCTACCGCTTTGCACATTGGAACGACTGGAAACTCACGCTGCTGCTGGGCTTCGCATTTCTGGCTGTCTTTTTTGTAGTTCAATGGTTCTTCGGCGGATTTCTGATGGAATCGCCGTACGCCCGCAACTGGTTCTTTGGCAGCCATTACTGGTATTTCGGGAATGATCCTAACTGGGAGTACCGCTATAAATTCGGCCCCTGGATGTTGGAGGAAATGCCGCAGTTGCTCAAAGGCCTCGGCATTGCATTGGTATTAACATTAATTTCAACCCGCATCGGACTGGCGTGGGGTAACTGGATGCACAAGATTCAACGATGAAAAGCTGTTTTTCCCTCATTCTGTTCATGCTGCTTAGTGCAGCCTCGTATGCGCACGTGGGCAGCGCTGGCGTGCAAATGCAGGCGCAGGCCGGTGGCTACAAGGTCCTGGTAAGCATTGTACCACCGGATGTAATTCCGGGTACGGCGCAGGTTTCGGTATATATTGAATACGGAGAAGCCCGGAAGGTGTCCGTCCGGCCCATTTACTTTTACTCCGGCGACAAAGGTGCACCCACTTCCGACGCGCTGGCTCCGGTAGCCGGACAAAAAGGTCAGTTCCAGGGAGCAGTCTGGCTCATGGAGCCCGGCTCGTCCAGTGCACAAATCAGCATTGAGGGCATGCAGGGCGACGCCGAGCTGATCATCCCCATTGTTGCCGTTTCCACCGCAGAACGCGACATGCCGAAAGGCCTTGGCATCGGCCTTGGCATTGTCGGGCTACTGCTTTTCCTGCTCATGATCACGACCATCGGCGCAAGTGTGAGCGATGGGTTGTTGAAACCGGGCCAAAACCTGACGCCGGCGCAGAACCGAAAGAGATGGATCAATATGGGCATTGCCACGGTCATTTGCTCACTGATCTTGTACGGAGGCAGCAGCTGGTGGGATAGCTGGGCAGCCGAATACAAACAATGGCTTTACAAGCCCCTGAAAGCAAAAACGGCGGTTATTGACACGGATTCGCAGCGGGTTTTTCAATTGAAAATCGACACGACGAACTGGGACCGCCGGATGAAACGAAGTATGCTGAGCACGCTGGTCCCCGATCATGGCAAAATCATGCATACCTTCCTCGTCCGCACGCCGGGGCTCGACGCATTCGCACACGTGCACCCCGACCGCAAGGATACCCTTACATTTGAAGCCGCATTGCCCGATCTGCCTGCGGGTAAGTACCTGGTTTATTCAGACATTGTACAATACACCGGCTTTGCGGAAACGATTGTCGACACGCTGGTGATCAATGCCAAACCAGCGGCGCATGTTGCGAAAGCATTATCTGAAGACGATACTTACATCATCACCGATCCCCTCGATACGCCCGGCAAAGTCCCCATGGGCGAGAATGTCGTGATCTGTGGAAAACCGGGAACGAAGACCGTCTTCAAGGATGGCTCCTATGCCATTTGGGAGGGCAAACCCGACAAGGCACTGGAAGCAGGAAAGCCCTATCAGCTCAATTTCGAAATTTTTAACCCCGACAACAGCCCTTGCTTCCCTGAACCTTACCTGGGCATGTTGGGCCACGCGGTCATTATGCGCTCCGACGGCTCGGTGTACATTCACCTCCACCCTAGCGGCTCCTATTCCATGGCCGCGGAGCAATCTTTCGAAAGTCGTATTTCCGACACTGCCCACGTAGCCCGGTGGCCTAAACCCGACGTTTTCCGGGATAGTATCGACCGTCACCTGGCCCAGCTGAAAGCGATGCCTACCGTGGACCGGGAGATATTCCTGATGAAAGAAATGGGCATGTACAATGTCACCGAAGGTGGTATGACCGGCATGGAGCACGGCACGCGCATTTCTTTCCCCTATGCATTCCCGAAGGGCGGGCAGTACCGGATTTTCCTTCAAATCAAAAGAAATGAAAAGGTGCTGACCGGCGCATTCGACGTCAAAGTCAGCGATCCCGTTACCTTGTAATTTGCAGAAACCAGCATTTAAAAGAGCGCAGCGATCTTTTCGTAGGAAAGGTCGCTGTAATCGTTTACATAAAGGTTGCACGGCGGTAATTCCTCCCGCGTGTGCGAGCTCAGCACACCTACCACACGCATACCCGCATTGCGTGCAGCCGAAACACCCGAGAACGAATCTTCAAATACCACGCATTGGTCTGGCTCCACACCCAGGTTTTTAGCCGAGGAGACATATACTTCCGGATCGGGCTTGTGCTTCTTCACATCTTCGCTGGCCAGGATAGAACCCAGCATTTCCTGAATGGGAACCTTGCTCAGAATGAGGTCCAGGTTAGCACGTGGTGCGGAGGTAGCGACACCTAGAAGCGCTCCATTGGATGTCAGATCATGCATGAAGCCGACAATGCCGCCGATGGGCTCTACATATGGCGCATACAGCTCGCGGAAAAGCCCTTCTTTTTCTTCTTCCAGTTGCAACAGTTCTTCCCCTTCGATAACCCGCTGCAAAAAATGGCTGAGGATGTAGCTATTGCTTTTGCCATACATATGCCGGGCAAATTCCTCTTCGGTAGGAGAAAGGTTTCGTTTTGAAAAAAACTCCCTGAATGCGCGGGAGTGGTAAGGATTGGTATGGACAATCACGCCATCCATATCAAAAATGACTGCTAATTTTTCTTTCATCCTGCAAAGTTAACCATCGGAAAACCTTCCTGAAAATGAAAATCCGTACGAAACGAGTGCGTCGCAATTGAAATATTTTGACAACCGGAATTCAAACTTTTTACAAACAGCCGCTCTTTTTTAGCGAGCATTCTATTAAATTTACCCACGGTGCCCCACACTATTTGGTTAAAACTTCCTTAAATTCAACGTTAGTAAAGCTTCCCGATTTACCCGAACCAATACCCGGTCCTTAATTGCGTATATGAATGAATTAGAACGAGCTGGCAATGGCGTAGATGGTCACGCACTTTCGATGCCCCAAACGCTCACCTCCCTTGAAGTGTATGATCAATACGGAGCCATGGCATACGGGATCATTTTGCAAATTCTGCCGCAGGTACATCTCGCGCAGGAAGTGCTGGTGAGCGTATTCTCCTCTCCGCAATTGCAATCTTGTAACAGTTACCCCTTCACCTTCGCTGCATGCGTTATCAAGCTGGCGCGTGCCAAAGCGGTGGAAGCCAAGCGCAGGCTGACAGCCCTCGCCCCGGCAGGACCCGACTATGCCAGCGGGGATATGTCACCGGAAAGCATTTTTGATCTTGCATTCCGCCAGGGTTTCACGCCGGAAGAAGTGGCAGGCAAGCTGAACATATCGAAGAACGAAGTGCTTCGTTCTTTCCACGAGTTTTTCAAATCATATCGCAACGCATAATTTTTAACCCATTGAGCAAGCAGGAATTTATCGAAAGCGGTATTCTCGAATCCCATTTAATGGGTCTCGCCAGCGAAGACGAGCAGCAGCTCGTTGCGGAAATGATGCTGTCGGACGTCGAAATGTCCATGTATGTGAATGACCTTGAAGAGGATATCAAGCGCTATTTTGCCCAAGGCTCGGTCCCTCCGCCGGAAGCGGTGAGGGAAATCATACTGCTCCGAAGCATCCGCGAGAAAAAAGGCCGTAGCAGCTATCATACGGAAGAAAAGGCAGCGGCGAAACAATACCTCGACGTGGAGGTGAACGACACGCACATGAAAGTGCATAAGTTGTGGCGGCCGGCATTCATCGCCGTTTTCATTCTGTCCAAAATTTTCCTGATCGCCGGTTTGTATTTCTATTTCAAATCGCTTGCGCAGCAGGAAGAAATTGAAAAGATTAAAACCGAAATGCAACTGAACAAAAAGTAAAATATCGACCTGTACACACGAAAGCCGGCGGACCTTGCGATCCGACCGGCTTTTTATGTTTTGCGCCAGGTTATTTCAGGAATGCACGGAGCATCCAGGCCATTTTCTCATGTTCTCTTAAAAGTCCGGTCACGTAGTCGCTTGACCCGAGATCTTTGTAAGTGTCGGCAAATTCGCTCACCAGCGGACGCAGCAGGCGAATGATCGTCTCGTGATCGTCGAGCAGGTTTTGCAGCTGTGTTTTCGGCTCGGTAGTATATTCCTGTTCGAGCAGGTCGGTCAGTTTGAGAATATCTGCAAGGCGAGCTTCCGAGTAGTGGCCGATTGCGCGGATACGCTCTGCGATATCGTCCAGGATCACTTGCAACTGCTCATACTGCCCTTCAAACAGCTTGTGCAGCTCGAAGAAATTCATCCCGCCGATATTCCAGTGGTAATTACGGGTTTTGGTATAAAGTACAAACTCGTTGGCCAGCAGTTTGTTCAACTGGTAGGCTACCGCCTGGGTATGCTCGTCCGATATTCCGATGTTGGTTTTCATGCGTATCTACATTAAATATGGTTGACTGTGTTGATTCATATACGTAACCAAAGCTAACCGTTAAAAAGTTGCCCTGCAATGTCAACAATTGTGATTTTGATGACTTTTTTTACCGCAGGAAAATTGCGTGCAGAAGAAGCGTTACCAAAGCCCCATTCCTCCGTACAGGTAGGAAAGAATTGTTATATTTGTTAACGTATCGTTTATGAAAGACGGCGAAAGGATCAGTAACCTCGAAGAAATGACGGCAGAAATTCTCATGCGCCTCGACCGCGTCGACGCCGAACTCGCACAGCTTCTTAAGGGACAATCTCAAACGATTGACCGCATGGATTCACTGGAAGAAAACATGCGGGATCTCGCCAAACACATGTTCCTCCTCAATGACCGGCAAACAATGGTGGAAGAAACCATGCGGAACATTTCTCTTACCAACAGGTTAATCTTTGAAAGAATGGCCACTAAAGACGACCTTGTAAAACTATTCGATTATATGACTGACCGTTTTCAGGCAGCTGACACCAGATTTGATCAGATCGACAAGCGCCTCGACAACCTTGAAAATCGACGCGACAGCGGCCTACCAGACAGCCCACAATCCTAAGTGTTTATCAATTTCAATATTAATATGTTCCCATTCCGCGTAGGCCAGGGCTACGATGTTCACCAGTTAGTAGAAGGCCGGCCTTTTTGGCTCGGCGGTATTTTGATCCCCCACACACATGGTGCCAAAGGGCACTCCGACGCCGATGTAGTTTGTCATGTGATGTGCGATGCGCTTCTGGGCGCAGCCAATATGCGCAATATCGGCTACCACTTCTCCGACAAAGACCCGCAATGGAAGGGCGTCGACAGCAAGATCCTTCTGGCCAAAGTACTGGAAATGATCCGTGAAAAGGGTTATGAGGTAGGTAATATGGATGTGACCATCGTATTGCAGAATCCCAAACTGAACCCGCATATTCCGGCCATGAAAACCTGCCTGGCCGAAGTTACCGGTATTTCAGAAGAAGCTATTTCAATCAAGGCCACTACCTCTGAGCATCTGGGGTTTGTAGGAAGGGAAGAGGGGATTGCCGCGCATTGTGTGGCATTGATTTACAGGCCCGGCCCACGACCGGGTAATGCATAGCCAACGTTCCTGTTTAAAATAGATCCGCATGAAAAAAGTAGTACTGTTCCTCTCTTTTTCCGTTGGCGTCACATTCAGTGCGTGCGCCCAGCAATCATCAGCCCCGCTTACCGAGCAACCGCTCGGTTTTGAAGAATACGACCCTATTTCCACGCTGAAAGTAGAGGAGCATCCATTGAAAAAGGCCAAGTTTCCATTTATCGACGTGCATAACCACCAGTATCAAATGCCCAGCCAGGATTTGAAGGCATTGGTAAAGGAAATGGATGCATTGAATATGGGTATCATGGTGAACCTCAGTGGTCGCGGGTGGTCGCAGGATTGGGCCGAAGGAACGGCTACATTAAAAGGCTCGCTGGAAAATGTCGCCAAAAACGAGCCGAAACGCATTGCAGTGTTTACAAACCTGCAATTCAAAGGCTTTGGGGATAAGGAGTGGTCGGCGAAAGCAGTGAAGCAATTGGAAGAAGACGTGAAAATGGGCGCCAAAGGGTTGAAAATATATAAAAGCCTCGGTTTTGCCGGCATTAAGGACGACAAGGGCAATCGTGTACCGGTAAGCGATCCGCGCTTGCAGCCGGTGTGGCAGAAATGCGGCGAACTCGGCATTCCCGTACTGATCCACACCGCCGACGTACCGTCGTTCTGGGACCCGATGGACCGCTACAACGAGCGGTGGCTGGAACTGAAAACACACCCCGGCCGCAAGCGCGGACCTAACGACCCGGTCCCATTCGATTCGCTCATTGCCGAGCAACATCATATTTTCAAGATGAACCCGAAAACGACATTCATCAATGCGCATATGGGCTGGTACCCCAATAACCTTAAAAAGCTGGACAGCCTGATGATCGTCTTCCCGAATATGTATGTCGAAATCGGCGCGGTAATTGCCGAGCTGGGCCGCCAGCCTCGTACGGCCAAGAAGTTTTTTGATAAATACCAGGACCGTGTGCTGTTTGGAAAAGATAGCTGGGTACCTTCCGAATATGCCACCTATTTCAGGGTACTGGAAACGGAAGACGAATATTTCCCCTACCACAAAAAATACCACGCCTTCTGGCGCATGTACGGCATGGGGTTGTCCGACGAAGTTCTGAAAAAGCTGTATTATAAAAATGCACTGAAAATCATCCCCGGGCTCGATAAAAGCCAATTCCCGAACTGATTCCCCAAACAGATTAACTCATTTGAATGCCTTGGCTTCCCGTACTACCGACCTGTACTCGGCCTTGTCAAGGCATTTTTTGTAGTATTCCCGCGCCTTCGCCTTGTTGCCGGCACGTGCAGCAATACGCGCGAGGCCTGCATATGCGAATGCGTGATACTCTTTCGTGTATTGGTCGTCGTGGGGCGTTCTGAGCGCCAGCAGATACTCCTTTTGAGCGGCGGCGTCGTTCTTACGGTCTTTTTCTTCCAGCATTCCCTGGAATGTCCGCCAGGCGGCGGGAAAGAAACCGGTATTCTGTTTACGGAGCAGCTGCAAGCCTTCATATGCCTCCTCGTATTTGCCCGACAGCAGCTGTGCTTCCACGTTTTTCATCAGGTAAATCGGGTTACGCGGATAGAGATCGACCAGCTTTTCCATGTAAAAGACCGCCTTTTCCGGCTTCGTTTCGTATTTCAGGTAAATGTGTGAAATGTAAAAGCAGGATTCTGCTTTTGTAATCGTGCCCACTTTGGTGGCATTGTCTATCTGTTTCAAGCCCAAAGCCTTGTCCCCGTTTTTAAAGAACATCAGCAATGGCTTCACAATCGGGTGCTCTTCGGGGTACACTTCTACATAATAATTATACATCCCAGAGGTGAAATAGAACTCAGGATTCTTATGCATGAGCTTAAAACCCTCCACAAATGCATTATAGGCCTTTTTCCCCTCTCCTGCCGCGGACATCATCTCGCCACGGTAGTTGTACATCATGGCCATATAACCCCTGGCCACCATCGTGTAGAACACGGCTTCCGGATCCGTACTGTTCTTTCCGTAACGCTTGTTAATTGCTTCAAGGCACTGGTCGAGCTTTTGAATGTATTCTTTCGATTTCGCAGGATTATCTTTAATCGGCAGGTATTTCCAGAACAGGATGAACGAATCGAGAATATAGGAAACCGGATGATTGGGATACTTCTTTTCCACCTGATCGATGATCGGTACCGCTTCGTCGAACTCGTAATTGTAAATCTTGTCGAGGCTGTTTTGAACGTGTTTTAAAGAAACCGGATCATTTAGTAATTGGGCTTTGGCCTGGAAGGAGAAGAGGGTAAGAAAAATCCAAAGGCACAAGGAACGAAGCGTAATTTGCATGGCTTTCAACTCAAATTGGTTTGGTGGTATCCCAGCTGAACAGTAGCTTTGTTTATAACCCATAATCGGATGCGCGGGTTTCGGCCACAGGTTTTATTTTGGGCATATTCTCTCTATTCAACTTCCTTTTTGATAAAATATGATTCGCTACAAGCAGTTTACTTTGGGAAACGGCCTGCGGGTATTCGTGCACGAGGACTTTTCCACTCCCATGGCTGCGGTTAATATCCTTTACAATGTAGGCTCCCGTGACGAAGATGAAGAACGCACCGGCTTCGCGCATTTGTTCGAGCATTT
Source organism: Dyadobacter sp. 50-39 (assembly GCA_001898145.1). Taxonomy (GTDB): domain Bacteria; phylum Bacteroidota; class Bacteroidia; order Cytophagales; family Spirosomataceae; genus Dyadobacter. The sequence continues at coordinate 117,487 of MKSR01000046.1, read as the reverse complement.
GATGTTTGGCGGCTCTCAAAACATTCCCAGCTACGATATCCCGGTGCAGAATGTGGGTGGCGAAAACAATGCTTTTACCTCCCCGGACATTACCAATTATTACATTACTTTGCCAGCCGACAATGTGGAAACGGCTTTCTGGCTGGAATCCGACCGGATGCTGAGCCTGTCGTTCGACCCCAATGTACTTGAAGTGCAGCGGAAAGTCGTGATAGAAGAGTTCAAACAGCGGTACCTCAACCAGCCGTACGGAGACATGTGGTTGAAATTGAGACCATTGGCATACAAAGAACATCCCTACCGTTGGGCAACGATCGGCAAGGACATCGGCCACATCGAACGCGCCACGATGGACGATGTCCAGGATTTCTTTTTCCGTTTCTACCGCCCCAACAATGCGGTAATGGTGGTGGCGGGGGCAGTATCATTTGAAAAAGTGCAGCAGCTGGCCGAAAAATGGTTTGGGGGCATTCCGGCAGGACCGGCGTATGTGCGCAATCTTCCCGAGGAGCCGGTACAAACCGAAGCCCGGTTTCTCGAAACTTCCGCCAATGTCCCGCTCAACTCGCTGATCAAGGTCTTTCATATGCCCGGCAGGTACGATGCAGGCTTTTATGCCGGCGATTTGCTGAGTGATATTTTGGGAAGAGGTAAGTCTTCGCGCTTATACCAAAAACTCCTCAAAGAACGCGCATTGTTCAATAGTATCAGCGGCAGCATTATTTCTTCGCTCGACCCGGGTTTGCTGATGGTTAAAGGAAATCTGAATCCCGGTGTCACACTGGAAGAAGCGGACGCGGCAGTGACGGAAATTTTGCAGGAAATCGTCGAAAATGGTGCTACGGAAGAGGAAGTTACCAAGGTGAAGAACCAATCCGAGGCGTCGCTCGCATTCTCAGAAGTAGAACTGCTCAATCGCGCAATGAACCTCGCATTTGCCGCCAACGCAGGCAATGTAGACTGGGCCAATGCCGATGCCGACATTATCAGGGCGTTAACTACCGATGATATTAGCAACGCCGCGAAAAGTATTCTGAGGCCGGAGAACACATCCACCCTGTACTACCGGGCCGAAGCGAAGTAGCAGCCTTATCAGCAAAAAGCGCAGCCGTTTCGATAAGACGGCTGCGCTTTTGTGTTACTATGAAAACGATTATTCCTCCGGGAGAAATGTCAGGTAGCTGAAACTCTGCTCATTAAACAGCTCCACAGCTATTTCCTGCAACTGACCGGCGGTAATCTGCTCGATTTCACCAAAAATCTCCGGCAGCGAATCGACTTTGCCGGTATCCAGAATGCTTTTCGCCATCATGAGCATAAAACTCATATTGCTTTCTTCGGACATCGCCAGCTGGCCCATCAGCTGCACCTTCGTCTGATGAAGTTGGAGCGTCGTGAGAGGCACTTCTCTGATACGCTTTAATTCTTTGTTGATCAGCGAAATACTCTTGGTGAGCTGCTTTTTTTCTGTACCAAAAAAGATTCCCATGAATCCTGTATCGAGGTAGGGCGTATAATTCGCTTCAATGGAATATACAAAACCATATTTCTCCCGTAGTGAAAGGTTAAACCGCGAATTCATTCCAGGCCCGCCAAGCAGGTTTACCAGCATGAAAAACGGCAACCGGCGCTCGTCCAGCAATGCGTATGCGGGCTGGCCCATCGCCACTTGCGCCTGCTGTATGGGGCGCACACGCTCCTGACGCAGGGGCGTGTAAAGCACCGGTGCAACTCTCTCACGGGCCGTCTTGCGATGTGGAACACCGCCCAGGTACTTTTCCGCAATGCGGATCACACGCGAAAACGGCAGCCTGCTTACCGACGACACCACGATACGTTCGGTATCGATATTATGGTTGATAAATTCATACAAATGTTCCCGACCGAACGAATTGACCGTTTCGGCCGTGCCCAGTATGTTGGCGCCTAATGCATGTTCCGGGAAAATCAGCTGGTCGAAATCATCCTGAATGGCATCTTCCGGCGAATCGACGTACATCGACATTTCTTCCAGGATCACATTCCGCTCACGCTCGATCTGCTTGTCGGGAAATACGGAGTGAAAAGTAATATCGGCCAGCAAATCCATCGCCTTCTCGAAATGATCGTCGAGAACCGAGGCATGGAAGCATATTTTTTCTTTGGTAGTATAGGCATTCAATTCGCCGCCCACATTTTCGAGCCGGTTGATGACGTGGTAGGAACTTCTTTTTTCAGTGCCTTTAAAAGCCATGTGCTCCCAGAAATGGGCCAGGCCTTGCTGGTGCGGCAACTCGTCGCGGCTGCCAATGTCGAGCATGATGCCGCAGTGCGCTATTTGCGTGTAAGGAACCTGCTTGTGTGCAATGCGGATCCCGTTGGCCAGCGTGTGTGTCTGATATTCTTCGGCTGTTGAAAGGGAGGATGCTTTGGGGTTAGCCCGTTTGCGGACATTGTTTCTCTTCATTCCTTTGTAACACAAAATAGCCACCAATAATTTTCGGTGGTATCCGCAAAAATACGGACTTTTGCTCGGAAAGCCTTGCAGTTACACATCATGCGCATCGGATTTGACGCCAAAAGAGCGTTTGCCAATAAAACGGGTCTGGGAAATTACAGCCGCTTTGTGCTCGACGCACTGGCTGTGCATGAACCCGCCCACGAATACCTCGCCTACACACCCAAAAACAACCGAAACCTGTTCGACGGATTTCCCACCGGCTCAATACAATACCCAAAAGGTTTTATCGACCGGAAGTTGTCCGCCTACTGGCGTTACGCTCGCATTACGCGCCAGCTGCAAGAGGATGATGTTGACATTTACCATGGCCTCAGCAACGAAATCCCCCAGGGTTTGCGGAAGGCAGGTATCAGGTCGATCGTAACCATTCACGACCTGATTTTCGAGCGGCTTCCGCATTTGTTCAAACCTGTCGACCGCGCCATTTACCGGCACAAATTCAAATCCGCCTGCAAACGTGCGGATTCCGTGGTAGCGGTCAGCGATCAGACGCGCCGCGATCTGATAGAGCTGTATGGCGTAGAGGATTCAAAAATCAAAGTCATTTACCAGGATTCTAACCCGGTATTTCAAAAACAGCTTACCGCGGAAGAAAGAAGCCGCATTTGCACTGAATATGGTATTGAAGGCCCGTTTGTGCTTTGTGTAGGCACCTTGGAGGAGCGCAAAAACCAGCACCGGTTGGTGGAGGGCTTTGCCCAATTGAAAAATCATGATTTTAAACTGGTTTTAGTGGGGAAACCGACGGGGTACTTGCAAAAAATCAGGGAAACTATCGATCGGTTGAAGCTGGGAGACCGGGTATTGCTGCTGCATAATGTCTCGACGCCGCATTTGCCGGCATTGTATCAGGCCGCGGACGTTTTTGCCTACATTTCCATTTACGAAGGCTTCGGTATCCCTATTGTGGAAGCGCTGCACAGCGGCACACCGGTGTTAGCGGCGAAGGGTTCGTGCCTGGAAGAAGCAGGCGGCCCTGGCGGGCTTTACGCAGACCCTTATCAAGCAGAAAACATCAGCGAACAGCTGCAAAAGCTGGTCACTGATGTTCATCTTCGCAATTCGTTATCTGAAGCGGGCCTGCTGCATGTCAAACAGTTTGCTGGCGAGCATATCGCCGGGCAGCTGGTTCAGCTATACGGGAGCCTTTGCTAATTATTTTTCGCGGTATTGTTCGATAATGCGGAACAATGCTTTCTGTTTTTCCAGATCCGGAAAAAAATCAAAAAGCTGCTCGTGCCCATCGTAATCGAGTGTTAGACCGATTTCGAGATTCACCAATGCCTCGCGGTACTGGCCTGCGTGGATTTGGTAAACGGCCATCCGGTAATACAAATCCGCTTCCTCGGACATTTCATCGATCGCCGCCTGCAGCAAGTCACAAGCCCGGGCATAATTGCCCTGCTCGAACAGCACATACGACCATTTCAGCCAGATGTCCGGGTTAGACGGCTCTATTTCCGCCGCTTTTTCAAATGCTTCAAATGCAGAAACGACGTTACCGACTTTGAATTCAGTTTCTGCCAATGCCAGCCAGTAATCCGGGTTAAGTTCCGTAATCTGGATCGCTTTGCGGAGGAAACCCACCGCTTCGTACCAGCGGCCCAGTTCACTGAAACAAATGCCGAGGCCATACCAGCCATCGTCCCACTGGCTGTCCAGTTTGACCGTTTGGCGGTAGTATTTAATGGCTGTTTCAAATTCACCCAGCTTCTCATAGCACGTCCCGAGGCAGCAGCAGGTTTCGGGCTGGTCGCCTTCGAGCTCAATAGCCCGCAGGTATTGCAACTTGGCGTCCTCATACTTTTCCAGGTTCATGTAGGAATTACCGAGCTGGAAAAATGCGGAAGCAAAATCATCCCTGATCAGCGTCGCGTACTCATAGGCGTGCACAGCATCTTCGTGGCGTTCCAGCTTGCTGAATGCAATCCCGAGATTATACCAGGCGTGGTGCGAGAATGGATCCCGGTCGACGAGGTCGTTATAATATCCCAAATGGCTTTCCAGATGGCCTACCAGGTCGAGGCAATGGGCCAGTTCGTAAAGCGCATTCTCATTGTTCAGATTGTTGCGAAGCGACCTTTTATAATACTTGATCGCATCTTCGTATTTGCCCCAGTTCTGGTAAGTCTGCCCGATCTGGAAATAAATTTCGTCCCGGTCCTCTACCCTGCCGAGCAGGTTTTCGAGGATTTCGATCGCCTCCTCGTATTCTCCCATCATATTGGCGACTGCCACCTGCATGAATGAGATTTCAATGTCTCCGGGATGAAATAGCGAGGCGCGCTCCAATATTTCGAGGGCCAATTCGTGCTCGCCGCGGTTGGCGTGCAGCTGGACCATGCTGAGCAGCAGATCGAGCGAATAGGGGTAATCCGACAGACCCATCTCACAAGCTTTAAACGCTTTTTCCCAATCCCCCTTTTCTATGTAATGTACTGTAACCTTTTCGTAAGTATCCAAATCAAAAAAGACCGGCTCGCTGGTTTTCAGCATTCTTTCGAACCTGAGCAGTGTCTCCTTCATATAATCCTTCCTTTCACCGAAATTTTTCTCCATCATACGAACCGCTAGGTTAGAATCGAGGGCAAATGCACCACTGTTAATGAAAGAAAGTTATAAAATAATTCCCCGGATTTCAAATCCTCCCGAGCAAACTTTCACTAATGCGGGACACCGTTTCCTCAATAGACTGAAATTGAAAATCTAATGCTTTCCTCACTTTGCCGTTGTCGTAGGTGATTTTCCTGGCAGCAGATTGGGCTGTTTCTCTGGTAATCAGCGGCTTTGTGCCCAGCAACCACGTCCGTACAGCCTCCACCCGCCAGATAACCCCCGCAAGGCCTTTACCGACCTTAAAAGACGGCCTTTTGCGGCGCATTTGATCCGCTATCATATTGAACAAATTTTGGTAGGAAATGCTCCCCGCATTGAGCAGGAAACGCTCGCCGGCGATGTCCGAGCCGGCCAGGCGGTACACGATTTCAGCCACATCCTGCACGTCGACGACGTTCGCAATCCCCTCCGTGTAAAATGGCTTTTCTCTATATACGTACCTGAAAAGCTGGGTACTGCTCTTTTCCCAATCCCCCTCACCCAGAATGATCGTAGGGTTCACGATCACGGCGTTGAGCCCTTCCGCGATGCCGCGCCACACTTCCAGTTCGGCCATGTGCTTCGTTTTGGCATATTCCGAATTCTCGGGGGAATCTTCCCAGCGCTGCTCTTCGTCCAGAACCACATCGCGGTTTGCCGACAGCTTGCGGGGATCCGGCCGGCCGATCGCCGCAATGCTGCTTACATGTACGAGTTTTTGTGTTTTGTATTTCAAACACACATTCACCACATTGGCAGTGCCCTCCGCATTCACTTTGTACATCATTTTCCGCTCACGTGGGATGAACGACACCACAGCCGCCGTGTGAACCACGTAATCTACTGATTCTATGGCCTTTTCAAGGGAAAGAATATCCAGAATATCTCCTTCTACCCATGTCAGTTTAGGGTGTTCTTCGGCGAGCAGGCGCCGGTCAGCGCCCGGGCGCGTCAACGCGGATACTTCATGATTTTCCGACAGAAACTTCCTGGCCACTGCACTGCCCACTAAGCCCGTCGCACCGGTAATGAGTACTTTCATGTAAGCAAAACAAATAGTTTCGATCAAAGTTCGTAGTAAAAAAGTAGTTTGTCACACCATTGCAAGCCTTTTTACTAATTTTGCGCTCCGGCTACACCGGGGAGCACCACCGGGCTCCGATGATTGAACCAAATCCCTGATTTCAAATGCCGATTTCAAATCCCGAAAGATATACCGTCACAGCAGCGCTGATCTACGCCAACGGCCCGATCCACATTGGCCATTTGGCCGGCTGCTATGTACCGGCAGATATATACGTCCGTTATTTGCGCGCCTCCGGGAAGGAAGTGGCGTTTATCAGCGGTACGGACGAGCACGGCGTTCCCATCACGATCCGTGCTAAAAAAGAAGGCCTCACACCCCAGCAGGTGGTCGATAAATACTACGAGCAGATCGACGCCTCCTTCAAATCGCTGGGCATTTCGTTCGATGTATATTCGCGCACCAGCAAGCCTGTGCATCACGAAACTTCCCGCGAAATTTTCAGGGACCTGTATGATAAAAAGGTATTTGTAGAAGAAACCACCGAGCAATACTACGACGAAACCGCCCAGCAGTTCCTCGCCGACCGGTACATCGTAGGTACCTGCCCGGTATGTGCCAATCCGAATGCCTATGGCGACCAATGCGAGCGTTGCGGTTCTACATTAAGTCCATTGGAACTGAAAGATCCGCGTTCTACACTGTCCGGCGCTAAACCGGTATTGAAAGCGACCAAAAACTGGTATCTGCCGCTGGATAAAATGCAGCCGGATATTGAAGCGTATGTCAACAGCCATTCCGAATGGAAAACGAATGTGTTCGGACAATGCCAGAGCTGGCTCAAAGACGGCCTCAAACCGCGCGCTATGACCCGTGACCTCGACTGGGGGATTAAAGTACCCGTTGAAAACACCGAGGGAAAGGTATTATATGTCTGGTTCGAAGCGCCGATCGGCTACATATCGGCGACCAAAGACTGGCTCATTCAGAAAAACGGCACTGACGAAGGCTGGCAAAAATGGTGGCAGCCCGCGAAAGATGCGTCGCAGGGCGAGACCAAGCTTGTGCATTTTATCGGCAAGGACAATATTGTTTTCCACTGCATTATATTCCCCGCCATGCTTATGGCCGAAGGGAATTACATCCTGGCGGACAATGTCCCTGCCAATGAATTCATGAACCTGGAAGGCGATAAAATTTCGACTTCGCGCAACTGGGCCGTGTGGCTGCACGAATACCTCGAAGAACTACCCGACAAACAGGATGTACTTCGCTACGTGCTCACCGCGAATGCGCCCGAGACCAAGGACAGCGAATTCACCTGGAAAGATTTCCAGACCCGTAATAACAGCGAACTGGTAGGTATTTACGGAAACTTCATCAACCGCGCCGTGGTGCTTACCCAGAAATTCTGCGAGGGCAAAGTTCCGCAACGCGGCGAATTGCAGGATATCGACCGCGCCGCACTCTCCGAACTGGCGGCGTTCCCGGCGAGGATTGCCGAATCGATGGAAAATTACCGCTTCCGTGAAGCGCTGGCGTCGATCATGGACCTTGCACGCACAGGTAACAAATACCTCGCTGACACACAGCCCTGGCACGCGATCAAAACCGAACCGGAGCGTGTGAATACAATCTTAAATATCGCATTGCAGATTTCAGCAACGCTTTCGATCGTTTCGGAGCCGGTATTGCCGTTTACCTCAGCCAAAATCCAGGAGCAGCTCGGGCTGTCGGGCAAGACATGGCAGGATGCAGGCCATGCGGATTTGCTTCCCGTTGGACAACCGGTGCTGGAAGGGAAACTGCTCTTTGAAAAAATTGACGACAGCGTGATCGAAAAGCAGGTACAAAAACTGCACGATGCGAAACGGCTCAATGAGCTGGAAGGCAAAACCGTGCTTCCCGTGAAATCTGAAATTCAGTATGACGATTTCGCAAAGATGGATATCCGCATCGCAACCATCCTCGAAGCCGAGAACGTGCCGAAAAGTAAGAAACTCCTCAAATTGCTCGTCGATATCGGTTCGGAGCAGCGGACTGTGCTAAGCGGCATTTCAGAGCATTTCAAAGCCGAAGAAGTGATTGGCAAAAAGGTACTGTACCTGGCCAATCTGGCCCCGCGAAAGATGATGGGAATGGAAAGCCACGGAATGATCCTGATGGCCGAAGACCGTGATGGAAGCCTGGCATTCGTACAGCCGGGAAAAGACGTCTGGAACGGCGGGACCGTCAATTAAATAATGCAACGGCCCTGCATTGGCGGAGTACCATGCAGGGCCTCTTCGCTACTGAAACTCCTTTTTCACTGAGTCGTAGACCGAGTTGACACGCTCCACAAGCGCCACACACTCCTTGTCAGTCAGATGGTCGATGGTGTTACTAACAGCATTCGACACCACACGACCTTCCTCGTTCACTTTGGCACCCTTCTGCTTGATGACGCTGAGAATGTTCTCCCATTCGCCAATCAGTCCTTCCGAAAAATACCTGGGTTCGAGAATGTTGAAGTACGCAGACTGTGATTTCAGCTTCTGTCTCAATTTGGACTGGTCAACTTTCAGCTCTTCGACAAGCTTTGAAAGTTCAATGAAGGCAAAAATATTAGACTTTTTCATAACGTTGAGATTGACGAGGACTAAGGCAATTGTATTGCAAGATACAGATATGTCCTTCGTTTTCAGTTAATGTGGGGAATCTTTACTCAATCTTAATGCATTCTATTAGAAGCGTACAACCTCAAAAAGGATAAATACCATTCAAATCGGTTACTATGCTATCGAAATTATCAAAACCGGCCTCACAACGACGTAGGGCAATAAAAAAGCCCGGCAACTGGCCAGGCTTAGCACTCAATCACTTATATTACCAACGCTCGATATCGACCTTACGGTGATAGTCTCCCTGCTCGTCCCCGAACGGGAGAAACAGTACCAGTTGACGATGGCTATCGTCGTACCTTGCTGATATATTATCTATATCCACTCCTTCCGGAATGACGAACGTATTAATGAAACGGATTGTCTTCCACTGCTCTTCGTCGGGCAAATTTTCCTGTGAAAAAATGGGCAGTAAGTGGAAAAGCTTTAAGTTATTCGAGTTTCTTTTACCTTTTACAACTTCTAATTGCAGATCCTCAACCTCGATGCCTGGAATTTTCACAACGACTTCAAAACCGTCCGACCCTTTGTCAAGCTTAATAGAGGGCTCACTCATTCCACCGTTCACTGTGTTGATAAAATCTATGTTCATCAACATCTCCCGTGGTATTTTTAGTTTGCTTTCCATAGCTATCGCGTTTTAGGTTCACAAGTTTTACCTATTAACGAAAAACTGCGTGCCAAAGATCGTTTTCCGGCAAAAAACTCTCCCAAACGGGTGTATAGCAGAAGCGCTTGTGTGTTAAAAATCAGCAATTGAAGCAATCTGGTGTGCTTTCACGCAACAGCATGAACTGAACGAGGATAGCAGGAGCCATTTAATGCCAAAATTACAGTATCGATAAACACCACCCGCCAAAATGACACAAAAAGGCGATTAAACTACCGGTCGCTGTGCCCCAGGCTGCGATCGGGCGCTATGATATCCCGCACCCGCTGCTTGATTTCCTTAGGTTCCGGAAAATGCCCTTCGCGCTTTCTGTCCCAGAGCAACTCCTCTCCCATGGTGACCGTATACCGGCCCGCAACTTCGGACGGTCTGAGCTGAACTGCATGTAAATCATCCTGGAAAGTCGTCAGAAGCTCTTGTGCCATCCAGGCCGCGCGCAAAAGCCATCCGCATTTGGGGCAATATTCAATTTCGATGGTCGGTTTCATGTCGTATTTGCTTTGAATGCCAAAAGTCGGCATTGATGATAAAGAATCAAAAAAGCCGCGAAGGACATTCCCTCGCGGCTTTCGACTATAACCTAACCCTTTAATCTTGATGAGAAAGCCTTTGTGAAGTCTTCCCTAACGCTTTACAAATGTACCATGCTCTGAGCAAGCCTTTTAGCGTCAAAATCCCTGATTTTCCGGGCAGGTAAGCTTACAAATGCCGTATCGTACTATTGCCTTACGGTTATACGTAAAATTACGTGATTTTCATACCAGGCAAACCAATTGCATTGATTTACAGTTAGTTACAAATTAGCCGTTAAATCAATTACAAATCGTTGGCTTGACCTTCCACACCACCGTATCTACATTTACAATGCTTAATTGTTATTATTTTAATTAAAACTATGGAAAGCAAGAGATTTACAGGCCGGGAAGGTCGGCTGATTTCAGCGTCTGAAGCCCAGGAGCTTACCACTCCACACCAAAAAAGAGAGCGTTATTTCACCGACAAAGGCGAAAACTACGTAAAGGCTGAGTTCTTTGGAATTCACACGTTCAACGAACTGATCAAACTGCACGGCGAGAATTGTGTTGGATTCAGGGTATATTACGGGCTGAGAGATGAGGAAGAGGATAACGATTCCAAAGCCGAAAGATCTAAAAGGCCAACCCCCAGACTCGTTCTGGTTCCGGTTGACTCCGATGGGAAGGATATCATCAGAACGGCTCAGCTAGGCGGACTGAAAGATATGCCTAGCCAGGGAGAAGCGATGACAGGCGGACCTCTTTGCCCGCGCCAGTGTTAGGAAAGTTCCGTTAATCGACCCATGTATGTTCGATATCTATTCTGCATATATTCTGACTAATCCTATTTCATCTATTGCAGTATTTATTACAATTTTACCCATCACGCTCACTATCACCCGACAAGCATTTTCGGACAAATCACTCCGGCTGCTTTTCTACTACCTGGTTGCGAAGTTGATCATAGACCTTACCATGCTCCACTTTGCGTCCAACAGAACCAATAACCTGATACTTTACAACCTGAGCATCCCGCTTTTTTACGCATTATTGGGCGGGATGTTTTATTTTCAGTTCACAGGAAGGGCTCAGAAAATATTCGTCCTGACTTCGATCATTGGCGTGTCTGTGTTCAGTATCTGGGACATATTCAATTCGAATGAAAATTTGAGCGACCTGAATGAGCACAGGCTGGTCCTTTATGCTAAAACCGTGGAAGGTGTTTTGATGATTTCACTTATTCTGCTCTATTTTTATGAGATAATTAAATCGCTTGAGATACCTAACTTATTGACATTCCCTTTCTTTTGGGTATGTTCAGGATTGCTGCTATATTATTCCAGTCTGATATTCCTGGCACCAGTCCTTCACTATGTATACACGTGGGATAATCAGACGGACCTTGGGATAACCGAAGTCATCCCAAGTATTTTTGAAACCCTGTGCGCCGTGCTGTTCAGCGTGGGCATTTATAATTTTTCACCCGGGAGTTATGCAAAATAGCGAGGAATTAAAATGGGCATTGCTGATAGCCTCCATGGCTATGCTGGCCATGGCATTTTGCATGATTGCATTTGTGACGTACTACCAGAAGAAGCGGTTTGAGGAGGAAAAGAGAATCAACGATATTGAAAAAAATTACAACCGCCTGCTCCTCGACACTGCGCTTAATTCCGAAGAAACAGAACGGCGGCGGATCGCCCAGGACCTGCACGATGATATAGGCACCATGCTGTCGCTGACCAAGTTGAGTCTCAATCAACTGAGCAAACTGGTAGCCAACTCAGGCGACGAGAAGGAAGAGAGCATTATGAAAAAGTCGCAATCGCTCGTGGAAGAGACCATCCTGCACGTGCGGCGCATTACCCGCGACCTGGTACCGACGACCCTCGAACGCTTCGGGTTGATGGAGGCAATCGAAGAGTTCATTCACAAGCTGGAAGAGGACAATAATCTTGTGATCGCTTTCCAGTCGAATACAGAAGAATTTCCGCGTCAGGGCCAGAAACTGGAACTGACGCTTTACCGCATTATGCAGGAGCTTGTCAACAACGCGATCAAACATGCCAGCTGTACAAAAATTGATATTGTGCTGGAAATTGATGAAGAAATGATAGGTTTGCGGGTAACCGACAACGGCGTCGGCTTCGACCCTGAAAAGATCAAAGAAAGCAACCTGGCAGGGCTGGGATTGCTTGGGATTGAAAGCCGGTTGGCTATTGTGAATGGAACGGTCCAATACGAGCAACCTGCAAAGGGCGGTTCCAGCGCCATTGCGAGGATTCCGGTAAACCCGGCATCCGGTAACAAACCTGAACCATTACATCCATTCCGCCGGGAACGTGTGAATATTTAATGCTATGAGCACCCTTAAACTAGGAATTGCCGACGACCACGAACTATTCAGGAAGGGGTTTATCTCCATGCTGAGCGGCATTCCCGATTTCGAATTTGTACTGGAAGCCGGCAACGGCCAGGAACTCCTGGACCGCCTGCCCGCCAACATGCCTGACATCGTTTTCATGGACCTGCAAATGCCCGTTATGGACGGCATTCAGGCCACGGAAGCTGCTTTCGAACGTTTTCCCAACATCAAGATCATCGTCGTTTCGATGTATAATGAGGATCGGTTCGTCATACACATGCTCGAAAAGGGCGTACAAGGCTATCTGCTGAAAGATACCAGCCCGGATGAAGTCGAAAAAGCCATCAGAAGGGTGCACGAGGAAGGATTTTACTACAACGACTTCGTTTCCAAGGCAATGCACCGTAAAATGGTGAACCGCCAGGTCAACAAGCACCCGTTCTTCCCGAATGCATGTAACGTAGCGCTCTCGTCGCGCGAGAAAGAAGTACTGCAACTTATCTGTGACGGACTGTCCACAACTGAAATTGGCGACAAACTTTTCATCAGTGTGCGCACTGTGGAAGGCCACCGGCTGCGGGTATTGGAAAAAACCGGGACCAAAAGCACCGCTGCCGCGGTTGCATTCGCTTACAAAAATCAGCTACTGAGTTAAGCTTCATGCTTTCGTAATGGAAACTTCCGGGGTTTATATTATATTTCCCGGAGCCATCCCATGGTGGCCATTTCCCGTATAGCTATGAAAGTCCTGATCGTCTGCACCAACCATGATACCTATCCGGCTAAAACCTTTAAAACAGGGCTCTGGCTGAACGAATTGACGCACTTTTATGATCTGATGGCCAAAAGGCGCATCTTCATGGATTTTGTCAGCCCGCTCGGGGGTAATGTTCCGGTGGATGAAAGGAGCCTGGACCTGAAAGACGAGTGCAATGCACGCTATTGGGAGGACGCTGCATTCCGCCAAAAACTGCAAAGCTCCCTCAAACCGTCCGATGTCGATCCGGGCGAGTACCGGCTGATTTACTTTGCCGGCGGCCATGGTGCGATGTGGGATTTTACCGACAATGCAGAACTGCAAAATATCGCAAGGGCAATCTACGAGCGGAATGGCATGGTAACCGCGGTCGCCCACGGCGTGAGCGCACTGCTCAATATCAAGCTTTCCGACGGCTCCCTGCTCATCCGGGACAAATACGTAACAGGCTACTCCAACGTCGAGGAAGCACTCGTCAGTTTTGTGAGCGAAGTACCATTTTATCTTGAGGAAAAATTGAAGGAACAAGGCGCCCATTATACCAAAGCGATGATCCCTTTTGTGGAGTTCATCGAAATGGACGAACGGCTCATTACCGGGCAAAATTCCCATTCGGCCCGGAAAGTAGCCTCGAAAGCCCTGGAAGAGCTTTTTGAAAAATAGCGATTACTTGATCACACCGAAAAGCGAGCGGAACGTAGGCAGTACCAGGTCTTTCTCCGACACGATCGGATCGGTTACCCCCCAGTCGATATTTAGATCAGGATCATTCCAAAGAATACCCGATTCCGATTCCTTGTTGTAGAGATTGGTGCATTTGTAGCTGAACACCGAGTCTTCCAAAGCCACGAATCCGTGTGCAAATCCTTCCGGAATATAGGCGATGTTGTTCTGCTCACCGCTTAGCTCGAATACTTCATGCTTGCCGAAAGTCGGCGAATCCGGACGGATATCAACCGCCACATCCAGCACTCGTCCCGAGATTACCCGCACCAGCTTGCCCTGTGCGAAAGGCGCATTCTGAAAATGCAGGCCCCTTACGACACCTTTTTTCGAAAACGACTGGTTGTCCTGCACAAAGTTTACAGGCAAGCCAAGTTTAGCAAATGTCTCCTCATTATACGATTCAAAGAATACGCCGCGGTCGTCACCAAAGACCCTTGGAAATATTTCAACTAGACCGGCAATGGAAGTTTCTCGAATCTGCATATAGTCGTTACGTGTTGGTTGAGCAAAGTTTAATGTTGGGGCAAATTTATGAATCTATTGCAAGAGGTTGTAATTTCGCCGCAATATTTACAAAATCATGACTTATCAAGAGCTCTTCCAGCAAATTTCGACTAAAAAGTCCTATTTGTGTGTGGGTTTGGACACCGATATCCAGAAAATCCCGGCGCATTTGTTGAAAACCGATGATCCCATTTTTGAATTCAATAAACAGATAATCGACGCCACCGCCGATTACTGCGTTTCCTACAAACCCAATATCGCATTCTACGAAGCATTAGGGCCAAAAGGTTGGGAGAGCCTTCAAAAGACTGTCGAGTACATTCCTGAAAGCCATTTCACGATTGCCGACGCCAAACGCGGCGATATCGGAAATACGTCAGGCCTCTATGCCCGTGCGTTTTTCGACAAATCGTCGTCCGGCATGGATTTCAACTCCATTACAGTGGCGCCATATATGGGCAGCGATTCCGTAACGCCGTTCCTCGCATTTGAAGGAAAATGGGTGATCCTGCTCGCATTGACGTCCAATCCAGGCAGCGCGGATTTCCAGCGGTTGGATGCGGAAGGTTCTGCATTGTTTGAAACTGTCCTGCGCACGTCTCAGACCTGGGCGGGCGCCGAACGCATGATGTACGTCGTAGGCGCAACGCACCCAGCCGATTTTGAGAAGATCCGGGCCATTGTTCCCGATCACTTCCTGCTTGTACCGGGCGTAGGCGCACAAGGCGGCAACCTGGAAGAGGTTTCCAAATATGGCATGAATAAGAGCTGCGGGTTGTTGGTCAACGCTTCACGCAGCATTATCTACGCCGGCAACAGCACCGACTTCGCCGAAAAAGCGAAGCAGGAAGCCCGAGCCCTCCAACAGGAAATGGCCGTTTATCTCGACAAATACTGTAATTAATCATTCCGGCACCCGGTGTGCCGCCCATATCTCGAAATGCAACTCTCTGACCATTATCCCTATTCGATCCAGGGAATCGACCCGATCCAGCTGATCAACCAGTACGGCAGCCCGCTTTATGTATACGACGGCGCGACTATCCGCCGGAAGGCCGCGGAACTGCAGCACGCATTTGCTGGTGTGAATATGAAGATCAAATACGCCTGTAAAGCGAATACCAACCTGGCTATCCTGCGTCTGATGCGCGAAATCGGCGTAGAACTGGATGTGGTATCTCCGGGCGAGCTGGAAATGGGCAAGCTGGCTGGCTACGAAGGAGGGCAGATCACTTTTACGCCCAGCGGCGTGGATTTCGAAGAGGTCCGCGAAGCGGTAGAAGCCGGATCGATCGTGAACGTGGACAGCATTCCGCTGCTTGAATGGTTCGGCCAGACTTACGGTAATACCAAACCCTGTATGATCCGCATCAAGCCGAATGTGGCTGCCGGCGGCCATACGAAAATCATGACGGCACACGCCGATTCCAAGTTCGGGATTTCGGTATTGCTGCTCGACGACATTCTCGCCGTCATTAAAAAATACGATATCAAGGTCATCGGCCTGCACCAGCACACGGGATCGGACATCAAAGATGCAGAGCCGTTCCTGAAAGTGGCCGATATCCTGCTCGAAACCGCGAAGCATTTCCCCGACCTGCAAGTGATTGACCTCGGCGGCGGCTTCAAAGTGTCTTACCTGCCCGGCGATGCCATTACGGACATGGATTTGCTGGGTAAGAAAATCTCAAAACGCTTCCAGACATTCTGCCAGGAATACGGCCGCGAGTTGCAGCTCTGGTTCGAACCGGGCAAGTTCCTCGTGAGCGAATCGGGTTTCCTTTTCGTATCCACGAATGTGGTGAAGGAAGATCCGGCGCGCAATTTCGTACACGTCGATTCAGGCCTCAATCATCTGATCCGTCCGATGATGTATGGCTCCTACCACCACATTCTCAATATTTCAAACCCCAAAGGCGAGTTGAAACATTACAATGTAGTGGGCTATATCTGTGAAACCGATACTTTCGCCAGCGACCGCGAGCTCCCGGAAGTGCGCCGGGGCGATGTGCTTGCATTCCTGAATGCAGGCGCATACGGGCTGACGATGAGCTCGAATTACAACGCCCGCTTCCGTCCTGCCGAAATACTGATTGATAATGGAGAAGCCAAACTGGTCAGGCGCAGGGAAACGATGGAAGATTTGCTGAGCACGCAGACCGGCCTTTAAACTATACAAATGGAAATACGAGAAGCTGCACGACATTACATGTGCAGCTTCTTGCATTTGATAGGCAGGATAATTGGACAGAAGTGCTGGTACCAACGGCCATTTTGTCTGAAAAACCTCGGCTGAGCGGCCATTTCAAGACAAAATTTCCGATTCAGAAGACCGGCACAGCGTTTTTCGTATGAGGTTATACCATTAACAAAGCGATCTACGCCATGAACTTTAACCAATATACTATTAAGGCGCAGGAGGTCATTCAGCACGCCGCTCAGATGGTCCAGGGGAACCAGCAACAGGCCATTGAAACGGGTCATGTGCTGAAATCCATTCTGGAAGAAGACCCTAACACGTCACTATTTTTACTGAACAAGCTCAATATCAGCGCGGACGTGCTCAATAACCGTTTGCAGAAGATATTGGACGGCTACCCGCGTGTAAGCGGGGGCCAGCCCTACCTGGGCAACGATATGGCCGCAGCCAGCGGCAAGGCACAGAATTATCTGAAAGAATTCGGCGACGAATTTATCAGTATCGAACTGCTGATGCTCGGTATTCTCAGCGGAAAAGATCCCACAGCCACCCTCATGAAGGAGCTGGGATTCAAGGAAAAAGAACTCATCAATGCTATTAAAGAACTTAGAGGAAAAAATAACCCTGTGAAAGATCAAAACGCAGAAGCCAAATACCGCTCCCTGGAACGGTACAGCAAAAATTTGAATGAATTGGCCAAAGCCGGTAAAATCGACCCGGTGATCGGCCGCGACGAAGAAATCAGGCGGGTATTGCAGATTTTGAGCCGCCGTACGAAAAACAACCCGATCCTGCTCGGGGAACCTGGCGTGGGTAAAACCGCGATCGTGGAGGGGCTAGCGCAACGTATCGTACAAGGCGACGTCCCCGAAAACCTGAAATCGAAAACGATCGTGTCGCTGGACATGGGTTTGCTGATCGCGGGAGCCAAGTATAAGGGAGAATTTGAAGAAAGGCTGAAAGCGGTGATCAAGGAAGTGACCGATTCGGAAGGAGAAATCGTGCTTTTCATTGACGAGATCCATACGTTGATCGGTGCCGGCGGCGGTGGCGAAAGCGCTATGGACGCGGCCAACTTGCTGAAACCGGCGTTGGCGCGCGGCGAGCTGCACGCGATCGGTGCTACTACTTTAAAAGAATACCAAAAGTATGTAGAGAAAGATAAAGCGCTGGAACGCCGTTTCCAGGCAGTCATGGTGGATGAGCCGAACATTCCCGACGCTATCAGCATTCTCCGGGGTATCAAGGAAAAATACGAGCTGCACCATGGTGTCCGTATTCAGGACGACGCGGTGATTGCAGCGGTGGAGCTTTCCAATCGCTACATCAGCGACCGCTTCCTGCCGGACAAGGCCATCGACTTGATGGACGAGGCCGCTTCCAAACTTCGCCTGGAAATGGACAGCGTGCCGGAAGAACTGGACGAACTGAACCGCCGCATTATGCAGCTCGAAATCGAGCGTGAGGCGATCCGTCGTGAAAATAACAAGGATAAGGAAACCGTCCTCAACAAGGAAATTGCCGACCTGAGCGAGCAGCGAAATGCCCTGAAAGCCCAATGGGAAAATGAAAAAGGCAAGGTCAATGAGGTGCGTTCGTTGAAAGAACAAAGCGAACAGCTCCGTCTGGAAGCCGAGCAGGCCGAACGCTCCGGGGACTTCGGCAAGGTGGCCGAGATCCGTTACGGACGCATTCCGGAGGTGAATGCAAAGCTCGAAGAACTGCAAAAATCCGAAAATGCGGAGAGCTTGATGCAGGAAGAAATTACACCGGAAGACATTGCGGAAGTGGTAGCGAAATGGACCGGTATCCCCGTCAGCAAAATGCTGCAAAGCGACCGCGAGAAGCTCCTGCAACTGGAAGAACACCTGCACCAGCGCGTAGCCGGCCAGAATGAGGCAATCGAGGTGGTATCCGATGCCGTACGTCGCAGCCGGGCAGGTTTGCAGGACGCCAAACGACCGATCGGCAGCTTCCTCTTCCTGGGACCCACTGGTGTAGGTAAAACGGAGCTCGCCAAGACGCTGGCCGAATACCTCTTCAACGATGAGAATGCCATGGTGCGGATCGATATGAGCGAGTACCAGGAGCGCCATGCGGTAAGCCGTCTGGTGGGAGCGCCTCCGGGATACGTAGGTTACGACGAAGGCGGCCAGCTTACCGAGGCCGTACGCCGCAAGCCGTACAGCGTGATCCTGCTGGATGAGATTGAAAAAGCGCACCCGGATGTGTGGAACATCCTGCTGCAAGTGCTCGACGAAGGCCGCCTGACGGATAACAAGGGCCGTGTGGCGAACTTCAAGAATACGATCATCATTATGACGTCGAACATCGGCAGCCACATTATTCAGGAGAAATTCGCCGAAGACGAAGGATGGAACCATACGCTGGTCATGGAGGAAGCCAAACAAGCTGTGCTCGATCTGCTGAAAGCGTCGGTAAGACCTGAGTTCCTGAACCGTATCGATGAGATCGTGCTGTTCGAACCATTGACATTGAAAAACATCCGCAAAATTGTGGATATCCAGTTCAAAGGCATTCAGAATATGCTGAAAGAGCAGGGTATCACGCTCGACGCGACGGACGAGGCGCTTACTAAACTCGGTGAGGACGGTTTCGATCCGGCATTCGGAGCGCGGCCGCTGAAACGGGTACTTCAAAGAAGAATCCTGAATGAATTGTCGAAAGGCATTCTGAGCGGACAGGTCGCTAAGGATGCGGTGATCATGATGGAGCTCGATTCGAAAGGAGAGCTTGTCTTCGAAAACGTCGGCGGCGTAGAAATCTAAATCATGAAAT
The DNA here is from genome assembly GCA_001898145.1 of Dyadobacter sp. 50-39. Lineage (GTDB taxonomy): Bacteria > Bacteroidota > Bacteroidia > Cytophagales > Spirosomataceae > Dyadobacter. The sequence goes on along the minus strand of MKSR01000046.1, from coordinate 98,172 downwards.
AATGCTAATACAAGGAGCGGCAGCAATGCCGCTCTTTTTGTTTTCCCCAAATCGCGAAGCCTGGCATACTCCTGTTCCCACGTTGTGGAAGCGCCGGATTCTCATAGGCCGCGTGCGCAACCCAAAGGCATATCCTCCCATTGGCATAATTTTTGTACAATTATTTACCCCAATAATCTAACCTTTTAATCTACACCTAAATCCATGGAACAATCAATGAATTCAATCAAGGTCGCAATACTGGTTGCCGATGGATTTGAGCAGGTAGAAATGACCTGCCCCAGAAAAGTCCTAAATCAGAATGGCGCCACAACGCACCTGATTTCGCCGAACAAGGACTTTGTGAAAGGATGGAGCCATCTTGACTGGGGCGAAAATCACCGGGTAGACGTGCCGCTGGACATGGCACGCGCCGAATACTATGACGCGCTGCTGCTTCCGGGCGGGGTAATGGGACTTGACGCATTGCGGATTAACCAAAAGGCGATCGACTTTGTCCGGTCGTTCTTTTTTGCAGGAAAGCCGGTGGCAGCCATTTGCCATGGCCCCCAAATCCTGATCGACGCAGATGTGGTGCTTGGCCGCACACTTACCTCTTACGCAGCTATTCGCCATGACCTGGAAAATGCCGGGGCGATCTGGGTGGATCAGGAAGTGGTTACCAATAACGGCCTCGTCACAAGCCGCACGACAGACGATCTTTCCGCGTTCGTGGCTAGTATGATCCGGGAATTCAACATGGAACTGCACCATTGACCACACCCGCCACAGATTCAAACGCTTAGCAAGGGCATCCCGCAACGGATGCTCTTTTTGTTTCCATTTGAGGTCAAAAATGTGGTATTTGCTCTTTCATTACCTGGTTTTCGCATGACACTCATTTCGCTTCAAAACGTATCCGTCCGCAAATACGAATCAACGGTCCTCTCTGAAATCAACTGGAATATCGGGCAAGGAAAAAACTGGGCGATCGTCGGCCCGAATGGTTCCGGGAAATCGGTGCTGTTGGAAGTGATTGCAGGGAAGTGGCCTGTTCTCTCCGGAAAAATCACTTATGACTGGACTACTTCTATCCGTGAGAATATAGAGCTTGCATCCAATGATTACTCTTTCAACCGCATTGTCAGTGCCGGTGCGGAATACTACCAGCAGCGCTTTCATGCGTACGAATCGGAGCGAGCGCCCAGTGTACGTGCGATTTTGACCGACCAGCTGAAACCGGTGGGAACCGTCGACGACAAATCTGTCAAGCTCGCTCCTTCCAGGGTAAGTGACGAAGAGCTGGCGCGTGTGAGCGGGCTGCTATCCATTACCCACCTGCTCGACCACCCGTTTGTAACACTTTCCAATGGTGAAACCCGGCGAATGCTTTTGGCTAAATCGCTGTTGAAAAAGCCTAAGGTACTGATGCTCGACAATGCATTCAGCGGCCTCGACGTGCATTCCAGGGAGGTACTCCGCCATGCACTGACCGAACTGACCAGGCACGGCGTCACGATCATCATGGCCACCACCGCCACTGAAATACCGCCTTGCATTACCGATGTACTGGAATTGGAAGCCGGCAAAATCAGCGCACAAATCCCGGTTGACAAGTTCCGGTCGGCCGCCGGACATCCGGCACATTTCCCCCAGCCCGATCCGCAAAAACTGGCGCATTTTGGCTATCCCGACTTCACCGGCTTTCAATATGCATTGGATCTAAGAAATATTCGGGTCAAATACGGCGACGACCAGATCCTGGACGGCGTTAATTGGAAAATAGCGAAAGGGGAGAAATGGGCATTATCCGGCCCTAACGGCTCCGGAAAATCCACGTTGCTAAGCATTATCACCGCCGATAACCCGCAGCGATTTGCCAATGATTATGATTTGTTCGATCAGAAACGGGGCGGCGCAGGCGCTTCCATCTGGGATATCAAGCAAAAAATCGGGCATGTTTCGCCGGAGCTGCATTTATACTTTCCCAGAAATACGACGGTTTTCAAAACCATTGCATCGGGCTTCTTCGACGCAACCGGCGTGTTTTTCAAAAAACTCACTGAAACGCAGATCGAGCGGGTGCATGAGGTTGCCGAACTGCTTCATGTTCATGAACTGATCGAAAAGGACTTTTCTCAATTATCAAAAGGTCAGCAAAGAATGGTGCTGCTCGCGCGGGCATTGGTTAAAAATCCGCCGCTGCTGATCCTCGACGAACCTTGCCAGGGCCTCGATACCGACTCGATCGACTATTTCAAATCCGTAGTGAATGCAATTTGCGATACCGACCAGCGGACGCTTATCTACGTTTCGCATTTCCCGCATGAAATCCCGAGTTGTGTAACACATTATTTGAAACTGGAAAAAGGAAAAGTAGTCGAATCGATCTAGCGGTTCCAACTTTTAGTCGAAACCGGCAATCCTCCTTTTCTTATCAATCAAATCACAGCCATGACCAGAAAAGTATTCGTTTACATCGCCGCCAGTCTCGACGGCTACATTGCCAAGCACGACGACGACCTGACTTTCCTCTCCCTCGTGGAGCAGCCGGGCGAAGATTACGGCTATGCCGGGTTCATCGACACCATCGATACCGTGATCATCGGTCGTAAAACGTATGATAAAGTGCAGGCGATGGGCATTGAATATCTTCGTGCCGACAAGGAATACCACATTGTGACGCGCACACCGCGTGCGCAGGAAGGCAATATCCGCTTTCACACCGGGGATCTGAAAGCGTTGATCGAAGATCTGAAACAAAAAGAAGGGAAAGACATTTTCGTGGATGGCGGCGCCGAAGTGGTAAACCAGCTCATGCAAATGGACCTCATCGATGAATACATCGTTTCATTGATCCCCATTCTGCTCGGCGACGGCATCCGTTTGTTTCAGGACGGCCGACCGGAGCAAAACCTGACTTTCGTAAGCAGTAAGTCTTTTGAAAAAGGTTTGGTACAACTCCATTACAGGCGCAGGTAGCGCATTGCATTAGCGGACGGGCGTGGTTTTTACCGGCTCGTCCCATTTGTTTCTGGCAAAGCCGTTTTTGAGGTTCATGACAATGGAGATGGAGCTGCTTCCGAAGCCCGGCACGTATTGCGCCCGGCCATAACCTACTTCAAAACGCCTGATCCGCAGCCAAGCACCGAATGAGAACCCGGCGAGCGCACCCCGGTTTACCAGGCGCAGCTCCTGGCGTTTCAAATGGTCATAGCCGAGTAAAATCCGGAAGTTGGAGTGCGCCAGTATTTCGGCACCCAGCGAAAGATGCCTGCCCAGTTTTTCGGCCACCCCTACCTTTCTAGCCAGCTTGTTCCCATTGATATCGTAGGTATAGAACAGGTTTGGATCATTGTAAACCATATCAAAGCGGTTTAAATGATGGGCCGTGAGGGACACCCACACCGGCATATACCGGGGCTTGAACGTCACGCCCAACCGCAAATCAAGCGGCAGCACGGGGGTCGTTGCGCCTTGATAATTCTGTTTCAAAAAGCCGAAGTTCCGGGCTGCGAAACCAATGGTGAGGTCCTCACGCGGGTGCCTGAACGTGGCTCCCCAGTCGAATGCCATTCCCCAGGTCTGGTAACTTTCCACCGAAGCACCGACGAACTTGGCTGTGCCGCCTAATGTGAATGCCCCCAATGTATGCCCGTAGCCGGCAGATAAGCCATAGTCCGCCGCACGAAACTCCCCAACGACATTACCGACGTCGTCTGTTTCCTGCATTGTCCCGTAATTCAGGTATTGCAGCCCTATTGCCCAAATGCCGCCGGTCTTACGGACACGGTTGGCATACCCCATATTTACGAATTTGGTATCCGCGAGGTAAGGCATCAGGTTCAGCGATACATTGTTGATCTTCGCCGAGTCCAGTAATGCGGGGTTTTGAAGGAACAATGCCGGGTCGTTGCCTTGCGCGGTGATGTGATTGGATCCCAGCGCGGTGCTGCGGGCCTGGGCGGGCAATTGCAGGAAATCGAGGCGGGCGCGGCCACCCGTCACCTGGGCGAAACACGCATTCCACGGCGTGCAGAGCCATAAGATCAGGAAAAGTATACCGCAGCCTGCGCACCTCATAAACGTCCAATAATTTCCCGAATCATTAAAATGCAGCTATATTTATAACCGTTCACCAACAAATGTAACCATATCCCCGCATTACATGGAATCCCGATCAGCCGCTGTTTCAAAAAAAGAACTTCTAGACGAGAAAAACGCTGAGGCTGAGCTGGGCGGCGGGGAACAGAGGATCCAGGCGCAGCACGCGAAGGGCAAGCTCACCGCCCGTGAACGCATTTCCATCCTGCTCGACAAAGGCACTTTCGAAGAAATAGGCCGGTTTGTAATGCACCGCAGCAAAGATTTCGGGCTCGACAAGGAGCATTACCTGGGCGATGGCGTGGTGACCGGGTACGGCAAAGTCAACGGTCGCCTGGTGTATGTGTTTGCCCAGGATTTTACGGTTTTCGGAGGATCGCTTTCCGAAACACATGCCGAAAAGATCTGCAAGCTGATGGACCTTGCCATGAAAAATGGCGCCCCGCTCATCGGGTTGAACGACTCCGGCGGCGCCCGCATTCAGGAAGGGGTGCTCTCACTGGCCGGCTATGCGGATATTTTTTACAAAAACACCCTGGCATCCGGTGTCATACCGCAAATCTCGGCTGTAATGGGCCCCTGTGCAGGCGGGGCCGTCTATTCCCCGGCGATTACGGATTTTATATTAATGGTGGAAAACACGAGCTACATGTTCGTGACAGGCCCCAATGTGGTGAAGACAGTAACCCACGAGGAAGTAACGTCCGAAGAACTGGGCGGCGCGATGACGCACGCGACCAAATCGGGCGTGACGCATTTTGTTTCCGCCAATGAGGTCGAATGCCTGCAATCGATTAAAAAATTGCTGAGCTACATGCCGCAAAACTGCGAGGACAACGCGCCAAGGTTTCCCTACACGCCCGGTGACGAGCTGCGCCCAGCATTGAATATCCTCATTCCCGAGAATGCGAACCAGCCCTACGACATGCGGGAAGTCATCGCCGAGCTTTCCGATCCTGACAGTTTTTTTGAAGTACACGAAAATTTCGCCGAAAATATCGTCGTAGGCTTCTCCCGCATTGCCGGCCGCAACATCGGCATTGTAGCCAACCAGCCCGCAGTGCTCGCCGGTGTGCTCGACATCCACGCGAGCCAGAAAGCGGCCCGTTTTGTGCGGTTTTGCGATTGCTTCAACATCCCGTTGCTGGTACTCGAAGATGTCCCCGGCTTCCTGCCCGGCACCGACCAGGAATGGAATGCGATCATCAGCAATGGTGCCAAGCTGCTCTATGCATTCTGCGAGGCTACCGTGCCGCGCATTACGGTGATCACGCGCAAGGCATACGGGGGCGCATACGACGTGATGAATTCCAAGCACATCGGCGCGGATATGAACTTCGCCTGGCCATCCGCGGAAATTGCGGTCATGGGCGCGAGCGGCGCGGCGGAAATCATTTTCAAACGGGAGATCGCGCAGGCGGAAAATCCCGCGGAGAAATTGCAGGAGAAAATCGATGAATACACGACCAAATTTGCCAATCCCTACCGAGCTGCGCACCGCGGCTACATCGACGAGGTGATCTACCCCGACCAGACCCGCGCGAAGCTCATCCGGGCATTCGAAATGCTCGAAAACAAGGTGGATGTACTGCCCAGAAAGAAGCACGGTAACATTCCGTTGTAACGAGCACGCAGCGCGTATTGCCTGTTTTTTCCTAATTTCTTGTCTATTTCGCGGCCTTGCCCCATTAATATCGGGTAATGCCCGGGAATGCTTTGGCGCATTCCTGATATTGTCCTAATTTCACAAGACTAATCAATTACAATTACTTCCTAAAAGAACCTTAACGAATGAAAGAAGAGAAAGGAACTTCCAACTCCCGGAGGAGCTTTATCAAAGGCTCGCTGGCGACGCTGGCTACGTTTTCGATCGTTCCCCGTCATGTGCTGGGGAAAGGTTACCTCGCCCCGAGCGACACGCTCACCAAAGCCATCGTCGGCACCGGCTCCATGGGCCGCGGCCATATCCCCTATGCAGGTACCAAAGTGGTTGCATTGTGTGATGTGGACAAACGACACCTCGATATTGCGGTCAATATGGTGGATAAGGGGGTTAAAACCTTCTCCGACTACCGGGAACTGATCCAGCTTCCCGAGGTCGACATCGTGCACGTGGCTACGCCCCCGCATTGGCATGGCATTATCGCCGCAGACGCTGCCCGGGCAGGCAAAGACGTGTGGTGCGAGAAACCGATGACGCGTACGATCGGTGAAGGCAAGCGCCTGGTAGAGGCCGTCCAGCAGCATGGGCGTGTGTTCCGACTCAATACCTGGTTCCGCTTCGAAAGCAATTTCTACGGAATGAATACCACCGTAAAACCCATTAAAAAACTCGTTCAGAGCGGATTACTCGGCTGGCCGTTGAAAGTGACGGTGAGCAAGCATACCGGTTTCGACTGGAAGTTTTATTGGGTAGGTAAAACAAATAATGCGCCTCAACCGGTACCGGCCGAGCTCGACTATGACATGTGGCTCGGACCAGCGCCCTACAAACCATACAGCGAGCACCGCGTACACCAGACCTTCCGCGGTTACTGGGATTACGACGGCGGCGGCCTGGGCGACATGGGCCAGCATTACATCGACCCTATTCAATACTTCCTCGGTAAGGACGATACCAGCCCGGTAAGCGTAGAAGTGGACGCTCCCCAGCAGCACACCGAGGCCGTAGGTACCTGGCGCCGCATTACCTATACCTATGCCGATGGCTGCCAGATCGTGCTCGACGGTGAGGCCAAAGACGAAAAGGTTGCTTACATCGAAGGCCCGAAAGGCAAATTGTACCAGAATTTCAAATCGGATATCCCGGACCTGGAAAAGAAACTCGCCGCATTCCCCGATCCGGAACCTCAGGTTACCGACTTCGTGGACGCCGTTAAAAACCGCAAAAAGTTCGCGTTGAACGAAGAGAACGGTCACCGTTCCTGCACCATCGTGAACATGGGCCTTATCGCATTGCGCCTGGGCCGCTCATTGAAGTTCGATCCGGACAAACAGGAATTTATCGACGACGAAGGCGCCAACCGGCTGATCGACCAGCCCATGCGTGCTCCCTGGACCATTTAAGAACCTAAAAGCTACCACTGACAGGCCGCACGGCTTGCAGAACCGGCATATCCGATGAAAAAAAGACTTTACCATATCATGGCCCTCTGCCTGGCTTCCTCGCAGCTGATGGCCCAATCCGACAGCCCGCTTGACGCCAAAGTCAAAGCAGTATTGTCGAAATTCCCTTCGCAGAATGAGGCGGCATTGAAGAAAAACATGGAAGAACTCGCCCAGCTCGGCAAACCCGGCCTGGTGCAGATCGCGTCCATGCTGACGCCCCCGGGTAAGGGCGATAATACCAAAATCCAGTTCGCGCTGGGTGGTTTTACCTATTATGCTTCGCACGCGGGCAAGGAGGCATTGCGGAAAGAAGCTGCCGAAGCCTACGGAGAGGCGCTATCCAAAGTAAATGACCCCGACAGCAAAAATTTCCTCATTTACCAGCTTCAAACCGTTGGTAAGGACGAATCGGTGGAGGTTTTGAAGGGGTATCTCAAAGATGAAAGACTCTCACAGCCTGCCGCCAGGACATTGTCCCGCATCGGCTCCCCTGCCGCCGGTGCCGCATTGCTGCAAGCCCTCGGTAATGCCGGCGGAACCGCACAGCTCGCGATCACCGAAGCACTCGGCGGAGCGCATTACAAGGAAGCAGCACCCGCGATTGAAAAAACAGCCGCCAACTCCGAACAAAACCTCCGCAAGGTAAGCTTATATGCCCTTTCAGAAATTGGCGTTCCTTCTTCGGAAGCCATTCTGGCAGCCGCCGCACAAAAAGCCGCTTATCGCTATGACGTGGCCGACGCAACCGGTGTTTACCTCAAATATCTCGCAAACCTAGCCGCGAATGGCCATGGGGCAACAGCCGAAAAAGCATCGCTTGCATTGATCAAGGCTACGCCGGATGTGAAACAATCCGCCACGCGTTCCTCGGCGTTGAAGATTTATTCGGATCTCAAAAAGCGCGAATCGGTGCCGGTGCTCGTGAGCGCACTGCAAAGCACCGATGCCCAATACCGTGCAGCCGCATTGAAACTCGGCCAGAAATACCTGATGGCCAATGGCACCACACCATGGTTGAATGCATTCAAAAAAGCCAATCCGACGGTACAAGCGGAAATCATCACCATGCTCGGCCGTGCGGAATCGAAAGACGCCTTGCCTGTGGTACTGAAAGCGCTGGCGTCCAAGGACAGCAAGGTAAAAACGGCGGCTATCTGGTCGGCGGGTAAAATCGGGCAGGAAAGCAGCGTTGCGAAACTGATCCCGGTGCTGAAAACAGCGAACGAGGATGAAATCGCTGCCGTGAAGAGCAGCTTGCTCACCATCAAAGGAGCATCGTTGGTGGATCAGGTGGCAACGGCGATCCCTGCTGTTCCTGCCCCTGCCCAATCGGCGCTGATCGACGTACTGGCAGCACGGGCTGCCAGCTCAAAACTCCCGGTTGTTACCGCACAACTGAAGAGCACGAATCCGGAAGTACGGAAATCTGCTTTCAATGCATTGAAAGCACTGGCTACCGGAAATGATTTGCCGCAGTTATACACTTTACTCAATACGGTTTCGGCTGCCGACGAAGTTTCGGCTACACAAAGCGCTATCAATGCGGCAGTGAAAGAAAGCGGCGACGTGAACAGCCAGACCGACGCTGTTCTGAAACAAATGCAGGCGGCTCCCGCCGACAAACAGGGCAACTACCTGGCGGTACTGGCTGGTATTGGTGGTAAAAAAGCACTGAAATCCGTCGTTGAGGCATACGGAAGCGGCGATGCGGCCAAAAAGAAATCGGCTATCGCTGCCCTTTCGGCATGGTCGGATGCAAGTGCTGCGAAAGAGCTGCTCACCATTGCAGGTACCACCGGCGATGCCGACGATTTCAATGCCGCCCTGACCGGCTATGTAGCTGCGACGGCCAAATCGGGCAAAACGCCCGCCAACAAAGTGATTCTGCTGCGCGAGGCCCTGGCGATCGCCAAAACGGATGCACAGAAAGAGTTGATTATTAAAGAGCTGGGCAGAAACCGGACTTTCAATGCCCTGTTACTGGCCGGCAAATACCTCGACAATGCAGGTACGCAACAGGCAGCAGCACAAGCTGTAATGAGCATTGCACTGGCGAACAAAAACCTGTACAGCGCCGAAATCCGCGAGCTTTTGACCAAAGCGGGGCCTCTTCTGAAAGGGCAGGACGCAGATTATCAAAGAGAATCGATCCGCAAGCACCTGGCGGAATTGCCTGCCGGTGAAGGTTTCGTGGCGTTATTTAATGGCAAGGACCTTTCAGGCTGGAAAGGATTGGTTCAAAACCCGATCGCCCGCCGTAAAATGAGTGCCGATTCACTGACATTCAAGCAAAAGAAAGCAGATGAAGCCGCATTCAAGGACTGGTTTGCGAAAGACGGAGAACTCGTTTTCTCCGGCCACGGCGACAACCTTTGCACAGTGAAGCAATATGGCGATTTCGAAATGTATGTCGACTGGAAAATCCAGAAGGACGGCGATGCCGGCATTTACCTTCGCGGTACGCCGCAGGTTCAGATCTGGGACACTTCACGTGTCAGCGTAGGTGCGCAGGTAGGCTCGGGAGGGCTTTATAACAACCAGAAAAACCCGAGCAAGCCGTCGAAAGTAGCAGATAATGCCATTGGTGAATGGAACACTTTCCACATTACCATGATCGGCGACCGCGTTTCGGTGGACCTGAACGGAGAGAATGTGGTGGACAATGTGGTGCTCGAAAACTATTGGGACCGCGACCTGCCGATTTTCGCCAAAGAGCAGCTTGAATTGCAGGCTCATGGCAACGAGATCCATTACCGCGACATCTACGTACGTGAAATCCCGCGCCCAGAGTTTACATTGCCCGAAGCCGAGCAGAAAGAAGATTTCAAAGTGCTCTTCGACGGTACCAACATGTTTGAATGGGTAGGCAACAAAACCGACTACTTCATTCAGGATGGCGAACTGGTGGTCGATCCTAAAAAGGGAGGTAAAGGCAACCTGTATACCAAAGACGAATACAGCGATTTCGACTTCCGTTTCGAATTCCAGCTCACACCTGGCGCAAATAACGGCCTCGGTATCCGCACACCTATGGAGGGTGACGCCGCTTATGTAGGGACAGAAATCCAGATCCTGGACAACGACGCCGACATTTACAAGGATCTGCATGAATACCAATACCACGGCTCCGCTTATGGTATTATTCCTGCCAAGAGAGGCTATCTGAAACCCATGGGCGAATGGAATTATGAAGAAGTCCGCGTACAAGGCTCGAAAATCAAAGTAACCCTGAACGGTACCGTCATTCTGGACGGCGACCTGGCCGAAGCAAGCAAAAACGGCACGGTCGACCATAAGGACCACCCGGGATTGAAACGGACCAGCGGCCACCTCGGATTTCTGGGCCATGGTTCCGAGCTCAAATTCAGGAACATACGCATCAAAGATCTGACCAAAACAGCGCCAGAGCCTGTTGAAACAGGAAAGAAAAAGAATAAAAAGAAAAAATGAATGAAGGAGCCCTGCAAATAGCGGGGCTTCTTTTTTTATATACCGCTAATCCGTAAAAAAATTAAAAAATGCGCCCGTGGATCACTTTGGGCAATTTTATTTAGCTTTGATATAATAATCAGAAAATCAAGGTCAAGAAAAGTAAATAAGCTGGTTTTGGCTCTTGAGTAAATGAAGCAAATATTTCTATTACATCTAAATCAATAAAAAACAAGGCGTTTCATGGACATTTTTGTTGGGAGTCTTTCTTTTAAGTTAAAGGAAAGCGAGCTGCGTGAAGCTTTCGAAAAGTATGGCAAAGTGAGCTCGGCGAAAATTATCATTGACAAGATCACGCGTCAAAGCAAAGGTTTCGGGTTTGTTGAAATGCCCGATGAAGTGGAGGCCAGAACCGCCATTAATGCATTGAACGGGGCGGATATGTATGGCAGACCACTCGTTGTGAATGAATCCCAAAAGAGAGAACCCAGAGGCGACGGCGGAGGCGGCTCATCCCGGCCCGATAATCGTAACCGCGAGGGCGGCTACAATCGGGAAGGAGGCTACAACCGCGAAGGTGGAGGTAACCGTGAGGGCGGATTCAATCGCCCGCCAAGACCGGCCGGAAGTGACGGACCTGGCGGCGGCAGACCCTATCCAACCAACGATAGAAATACAGGCAGAGACAATAACCGCCCGGCGTCACTCGGCGATGATGACCAGGACGACGACGACGCACCAAGCAAGCCAAGTCCACCTGACCGCAGTTTCAGCGACCGTGGATTTGCAGGCGGTGGTAACGCAGGAGGTGGTTTCCGGCAGCCGGACAAACAGCGCGACAAGGGTCACCATGACCGTGGCCACGATCATAACCGCCACCAGCAGGGCGGTAAGCCAAAGATTGAAGACCGTTACAGCAGCAAGAAAGGCGGAGGGGGATCGAAAGATTACAGCCGCCGCATCAATGACGACGAAGACGACTGGTTTTGATAAGAAAAAGCCTGCAAGCGACACTTGCAGGCTTTTTTCATTTCCTGAATATGAAGTAAACCGCCAGGACCAGGAAGATGAACCCGACGAAATGGTTCCACCGGAAGGTTTCCGTTTTGAAAAACAAAAGCGTGAATACCATGAAGATAACCAGGGTAATCACCTCTTGTATCACTTTCAGCTCTACCAACGAAAACGGGCCTCCGTTCTCTTTAAAACCGATCCTGTTGGCAGGAACCTGAAAACAATATTCAAACAGGGCTATTCCCCAACTGATCAGGATCACGGAAAACAGCCCCAGTTTGCTAAACCAACTCAGCTCCTTGAATTTCAAATGCCCGTACCACGCCATCGTCATGAAGGCGTTGGACAATACTAAAAGGCCGATGGTCAGAAAGGATTTCATGCAGCGGCCTTGACCTTGTTATCCCGGAAAAACAATACGAAAAGCACCAGTACCACGGCAGCAATGCCGGCCGGCACCATCCAGATCGATGTCCAGTTTTTCACATTGTCGACTGTGTACATATCTGCCACTACACCGGCAATCCATGAGCCGATACCCATTCCGATACCGTAGGTGGCAATGGAGATCAGGCCCTGCGCAGAAGAGCGGTACTGCTCACCTGCTTTGCTGTCCGTATAAATCTGGCCAGTAACGAAGAAAAAGTCGTAACAAACGCCGTGTAACACAATCGCCAGATAAAGAAGCCATTCGCTGGAAGCGTCTCCATAACCGAAGCCGATGAACCGGATAATCCAGGCGATAAGCCCTACCACGAGCATCCATTTCACGCCGAAGCGGGCAAATGCCAATGGGATAAGCAGCATGAACACCACCTCTGATGCCTGGCCAAGCGACATTTTATTCTCCACGTTGGTCATTCCCGAATCCGTCAGCGAAGGGTTTGCCATGGCGTAGTAGAACGACAATGGGATACAGATCAGCAGGGAAGAAATGAAGAAGATCGCGAAAGAACGGTCTTTGAACAACTTGAATGCATCCAGGCCTAGAATATCGGAAACTGAGGTGTGCGAGCTGGGTTTGGGAGGGGTATCGGGCAAAAAGAAGGAATATACTCCCAGAAATGCCGCCGTGAACATCGAAATTTTGAAAATCAAAGCAGTACCGCCGATTTCATAGTACCCGATGATGTTCGTCACCGCTATCCAGGCCACGGTGCCCATAACGCGGATGGCCGGGAAATCCTTTTCTGAATTCGTGACCTGCTGCATGGCGATAGACGTCGTCAGCGACATGGCCGGGGCGAAAGTGATACAATAAGCCAGGATTACCCAGAAAAACGTGTCGGGGTCTTTCACCTCGGACAACACGTACAGAATCGCGGCACCTGCCAAACTGAGCACACCTAGCACTTTTTGGGCTGCAAAATACCGGTCGGCGATCATACCCACAAAGAACGGCGCGATGATCATCGCAATGGAGAATGCAGCGTAGGCATTTCCCACCTGGACGCCCGTTGCGCCCAACTCTGTAAACATATACTTACTCATTTGCCCGTACCATGCACCCCACACAAAATAGAGCAGGAACATCATGGCCATCAACTGAAAGCGGGTGGAGTTTTTCATAGAAAAGGTTAGCGGTTATAGGGAATTGATTGGTATTACATTAAACATAGATTATTTCTTGATCAGCTTCTGGAACTCGTTCAGTTTCAGCAATGCCTCGATTGGGGACAGGGTATTTACGTCCACGAGGAGCAGCTTTTCCTTCAATTCGTCGAGCTTCGGATCGGCCGGTTCGAAAATGCTGAGCTGGAAGTTGTTTTTAGGAATGTCTTTTACCCGTTTCTTGTGCTCGTGCGCCACGTGATCTTTCTCGAGGTGCTGCATGATCTCGCTCGCCCGCAACACGATCGGCTGCGGCATACCGGCGATTTGCGCCACGTGGATACCGAAACTGTGCGCGCTGCCGCCCGGTTTGAGTTTACGCAGAAAAACGACCTTGTTATCCACTTCCTTCACGGCCACATTGAAGTTTTTAATGCGCGGGAAGTCCTCCGCGAGTTGGTTCAACTCGTGGTAATGGGTTGCAAAAAGCGTTTTGGGCCTGCAATCGGATTGATTATGAAGGTATTCCGTAATGGCCCAGGCAATGGAAACGCCGTCGTAAGTGCTCGTACCGCGACCGATCTCATCCATCAGTACCAGGCTTTTACTGCTCAGGTTGTTGAGAATGCTGGCCGTCTCGGTCATTTCGACCATGAATGTACTTTCGCCCTTGCTGAGGTTATCGCTCGCCCCTACCCTGGTGAAAACCTTATCGACCAACCCTATGGTCGCCGACCTGGCGGGAACGAAACTGCCCATTTGCGCCATCAGCACAATGAGCGCGGTCTGCCGGAGCAATGCCGATTTACCGGCCATATTCGGCCCGGTGATGATAATAATTTGCTGACTTGCATCGTCGAGGTAAACGTCGTTGGGCACGTAGCTCTCGCCCACGGGCAATTGCTGCTCGATCACCGGGTGGCGCCCTGCTTTGATATCCAGTTCATTACCCTCGCTGATCGCGGGTTTTACATATTTATTCTTCCGCGCAGCCAGTGCAAATGAACTCAGCACGTCGAGCGCGGAAACCACTTGTGCGTTCTGCTGGATTGCACCCACATATTCGGATGCTATTTGAACAATTTCGCTGAACAACCTGAACTCGATCGCCGCAATGCGGTCCTCTGCATTCATGATCTTCTCCTCGTATTCTTTAAGCTCAGGGGTAATGTACCGTTCGGCATTCACGAGCGTCTGCTTCCGGATCCAGTCCGACGGCACTTTGCTCTGGTGGGCATGGGTAACTTCGAGGTAGTAACCAAAAACCTTGTTATAAGCAATTTTAAGCGAGCCTATGCCCGTCCGTTCAATTTCCCGGTTCTGAAGTTTGATCAGATAGTCCTTGCCTTCGTAGGAAATAGCGTGCAATTCGTCCAGCTCGCTGTCCACACCGCTTTGGATCATCCGTCCCTGGTTGGAGAGTACCGGCGCATCTTCCCGCAGCTCACGCTCAATTTTATCCACCAATGCAGCACAGGCATCCAGCTGCGTAGCGAATTTATCCAGGATTCCGCCCGTGAGCAATTCCTTTACCGGCGCGATTTGTTTCAGCGATTTTTTAAGCTGAACCAGTTCGCGCGGACTGATACGCCGCACCGCCACCTTGGAAATCAGGCGTTCCAGATCGCCTATCTGTTTGAAATACCCAACCAGAGACTCGTGCAGCTCCTCTTCCGACAGGAAATGCTCCACTGCGGCAAGTCGTTCTTCGATGGGCGCCTTGTCTTTCAGCGGCAGCACCATCCATTTACGTAACAACCTGGCACCCATAGGCGTAACGGTATGATCGAGAATGTCGATCAGCGGTACGCCGCCTTCCTGTTGCGGGTATACGAGTTCGAGATTGCGGACTGTGAAACGGTCCAGCCACACATATTTCTCTTCTTCCAGGCGCGTAATGCGACTGATATGCGCGACTTCCTTATGTTCCGTTTCCCGCAGATAATGCAGAATCACGCCCGCGGCGATAATGCCAAGCGGAAGGGATTCAATTCCGTAGCCCTTTAACGTAGTAGTCTGGAAATGGCCGGTGAGCTGCTCATAGCCATAGTCATAGCCGAAGCACCAGTCTTCCAGGTGAAAAGTATGGTATTTGCCTCCGAAAAGCTCATTGAATTCCTGCTTGTGCTTTTTGCAATACAGCACTTCCGCAGGCCCGAAGCCTTGGAGCATTTTATCGATGTAGGCCGCATTACCCTGCGAGGCCATGAATTCCCCGGTCGAGATATCCAGGAATGCGATCCCGTAGCTTCCATCCGATCCGACATGGATGGCCGCCAGGTAATTGTTCTTGCGAATATCGAGCACATTGTCGTTGAACGACACGCCCGGCGTAACCAACTCGGTCACCCCGCGTTTTACAATACCCTTCGCCGTAGCCGGGTCTTCGAGCTGGTCACAGATGGCCACGCGCTCGCCTGCACGGACGAGCTTGGGCAGGTAATTGTCCAGCGAATGGTGTGGAAAACCGGCCAGCTCCTCATGCGCGCCGCCATTATTCCGGCGCGTGAGCACGATACCGAGAATCTTGGAAGCCCTTACCGCATCTTCTCCGAAAGTCTCATAAAAGTCGCCAACCCGGAAAAGCAGGAGTGCCCCGGGATATTTGGCTTTGATCTGATTGTATTGTTTATTAAGCGGAGTTTCTTTGAATGCCTTTGCCAATTATCAGCCTAATTTTAAGAACAAGGATTTGTACAAAATTAAGCCTTCTCTCCGGTTTGGCAAGTCAGGGCAAACGATTTATACCTTCGTCAAAAGGTCCTTTCATAAAAAAGTTTGGCCTCTTTGGATGTAACTTCCCATACCTCCCCCGGTTTAGGAAGATTTATTTTCTTATCCTGTAATGAAATTTTTCCGATAGACCAGCGGACCAGTCGGAGCGTCGGGAAACCGACCGCCGCCGTCATCCGACGCACCTGCCGGTTCTTGCCTTCATGCAATGTAACCGACAGCCACGAAGTAGGGATGTTTTTCCGGAAACGGATCGGCGGATTGCGCTCCGGCAACTCCGGCTCGGCTATTTTTGATACCTCCGCGGGCAATGTTTTATACTGTTTCCCATTGATCGAAATCCTGACCCCATTTGAAAGCTCCCTGCAAGCCTCATCCGTCACCTCCCCTTCCACCTGCACGTAGTAGGTACGCGTATGCCGATTGCGCGGTTCAAGGAGTTTGGTTTTGAGAAAATTGTCGTTGGTCAGCAGTAAAAGCCCTTCGCTATCCGCATCCAGTCGTCCGACGGGGTAAATGTCCTTGGCAAAAGTAAAATCAAGGTCAGCCAGCGTCTGATGATCGCCCTCGCGGGAGAACTGCGAAAGCATGCCGAATGGCTTGTAGATGAGGTAATATTGGAACAAAATTGGTAGAGTTAAGAAACAGGCTTTTTCGTCATCGAGCCGAGATCAACCAGCAGGCCGGGAAGAACATTTTCACCTGAAAGAACGGCATCAAAATTTTCAATTGTCACAGAACCATCTTCGCGAAACACGTGCACTTTCCGGTCGAAACGGTCGATCATCCAGCCCAAGCGCGTACCGTTTTCGACGTATTCCTTCATTTTGTCCAGCAAGTACTGCTTTGAATCTGATTTCGAGCGGATTTCAATAACGAAATCCGGGCATATATGAGCAAACCTTTCACGTTCCTCTTCATTGAGTTGCGCGAGTTTACCGGAGCCAATCCAGGAAATGTCCGGCGATCGAACGGCACCATTCGGTAACGTAAAGCCTGACGACGAATCAAAAAATTCACCTAGGCCAATCCGTTCATGCCAGTTGAATAAAACTCCGCCAATACGAAAGTTGAGGCTTGCAGTAGAAAGCGATGTTGGGGACATAATGACAATATTTCCATGCGAGTCCTTCTCGAACTCTAGTGTGTCGTTCAACTGGCAGAACTGAAAGAATTCATCTTCACTCATCGCTTTCACTATTTTGAATGTCCTCGGCATCTTGAGTTCTATAAACTACTTTTATCAAATTTAAGCAATTGGCTTCGCTATTAAAACACACATTTGCCCAATACCCTACTGGATTTCCAACCATACCGGACAGTGGTCCGAATGGACGGCATCGTTGTACTGGCGGGCGGCGAGGATCCGGCTTTTAAGTGGTTCCGCGACGGAAATGTAATCGATGCGCCAGCCTTTGTTATTGCCGCGGGCGCCGGCGCGGTAAGTCCACCAGGAATATTGGCGGAGCGTAGGGTTCATGAAACGGAACGCGTCGGTGTAGCCGTTTGCAAACCATTCGGTCATCCAGGCCCGCTCTTCGGGCAGGAAGCCGGAGGATTTCTGGTTCCGGACCGGGTCGTGGATGTCGATTTCAGTATGGGCGATGTTGTAATCGCCGCAGATGATCAGGTTCGGGCGCTCTTTCCTCAATTCATTTACCCAAATCAAAAAATCGGTAAGAAACCGCATTTTAACACTTTGCCGCACGTCTCCGCTGGTACCCGACGGGAAATAGCAGTTTAGCACGGTAATATCCCCGAAATCAGCCCGTAGCACCCGGCCTTCGGCATCATACGCCGGAATGCCGCAACCTGCAACCACATTATCCGGTTTGATCTTCGAAAATATGGCAACGCCGCTGTAACCCTTTTTCTCGGCGGCATGCCAGCCTGCCAGTTCATAGCCCAATGCCCTGAACCCCGAAAGGTCGACCACATCGGGAGTGGCCTTTACTTCCTGAAAACAGAGAATGTCAGCAGGTGTTGTTTGAAGCCATTCAAGGAGTCCGTTTTTCAATGCGGCCCGGATGCCGTTCAGATTGTAGGTTACTACTTGCATAAATGAGGGTGCCTTTCGGTTCTAATAAAACAGTACATGCTTTCCGGTGGAAACAGATTCCCACTTCCCGGACGCATTGCGCGACATAATCCATGCCCGGTAGTTTCCTTCCGGAAGCTTCGGCTTATAGAGCGAATACTGGTAATTGTCACTGTAATACGAAGCTTTCCGTAAGAAATCAGAAATGGTATGGGGTTGCGGCACAGCCGGAAGTACGATACTATGCCGGGCCGATTCCAGTACAATGTAGAAGGTTTCTCTTGGTTTGCTCTCCGGTGTTACAAAAAAATGAAAGTATTTGGTCGGGCTGTTATTCACGCCATTCCGGTACTGCGACTGAGCGTCGAAATGCCCGGCGAATGATTTTTCCGAACCTGTCTTCGCGATCAGTTCCTCCTGCGCAGGCATGTCGTAAAACTGGTAAAAGTCGGTAATACCGTCCGATTCGAGGCCGATGATCAGGTCCCGCATGCGCGTGGGATGGTTCCAGAACGGGATATCGGAAAACAGGTCGCCCACGGTCAGGAATGTCTTATAATTTTTCCAGTAATAGCTGTCGATCACCAGTTCATCATGCAGCCTCCGGATCGATACGATGGAGGTGAAGTAGCTCACGAAATTGAGCCCTGAAAAGAATATCGTGGCAACGACTGCTGCCAAGGTGTTCCAGCGCTTGAAATTCTTCAGAACCACCACCACGCATACGTAGCAAACCGCCAGAAGCACCACGCCGAATATCATGTACCGCCTTGAAAACAAGGTACCGCCGTACATGACGTAGTTGTTGATCGGCCGGCTGATGACAAACATGATCCCGGTACCCATTATGAACATCATTGCCCCCAGCAGGAACCAGTCGGCCCAGCGGGGCTTGCGCGCGATCAGCATCCTCGCCGCCCAAACCACAAACACGACTGCAATACCAGCCCCCAGGACGAAGCAGGCAAGGATATCTTTCTGGAATACCGGTATCAGCGGATGGCGGACATCCAGGTACAAAGCGTTACCCCAGAACGCCAGCAGGAAGATCACATTGAAAACAGGGTGATCCCATATTTTTTCGCCGGGTGAGCTAACAAACTGGTAATCAAAAAAGAAGTAAAAAAGCAGCACCGCCACACTGCCGATCACCCACCACAGCAGGCTTTTGAAGCGCTTTTGAAACGCCAGCAACACCATTCCCACACCCCAGGCCAGCAATCCGCTCCCGCTCGTAAAGGTGGTCAGCAAGGCAGCGATCAGTGCAATCCGGAAGCCTTTCTCATCCTCGCGCGCCAGGCCGTACGCCGTAAGCAGAGCAAAGAATATCAGCGGCGTATTCTGCAATGCCGCGATTCCCCAGTAGGCGTTTTCAAAATAAACCAGATTGAAAAGAATATAGGGGACCGGTATGAACCAGTACCACGTAATCTGCTCTTTTTTAAGGCCAAGGTAAAGCAAATAGCCAATCCCCAGCATGAAAAGATCCCCGATGATGATCTGCGTTTTGATATTGACCGAACCGGTCAGCATATACATGATAAGCATTACAATGCGTTCGAAGCCGAACCTGTGCTGATTTACCTGTTCGAAAAGCGCTTTCAGCATATCGGCAAAGCTGCCTGCTTGGCGGAGCTTTTGCACGGTTTCGAGCAGGTTGAAATCGTCGGTATAAGGAATGTTGACGACGTGTGCATCGAGCAGAATGAAGAAATAGACGACAGGCAGGCCGATGAGGCCTATTCCGATCCACTGCCTCCACGACTTTATTCTTTCAATCCAAAACGTGGCACCGAAAAGCAGCAACAAGGCAACGACGATGCTGTAGTACTCAAACAGATGAGGATCTTCTAGAAATAGCTTCAAAATACGTGGTATTTAGGGAATGACCAGGCCCGACTACCGTGTTCCGGTGACCATCTTGCTGGTGATTTCTTTCTCAAAAGTAATGTATCCGGGGTAATTGACCTGTTTTCCGGCAATGTCCAGTGTCGGCCGCACTTTCACCACGAACCTGGAAGGTTTGGCATCCGATTTACCCGTCAGTGCGAGAATCATGTTCACAAACTGATCACGCGTCTGGTCGTTCGATAGCAACTGGTATGCATTTGTTTGCAGGCTTACAGGCACGCGTGTAGGTGTGGTACCTGGCAGGACTTCGATCAGCTGGCTCAAATACCCGTTGAAAATCTCGCTTTCAGAAAGCAGCACTTTGTATTCCAATTGATTGATAGCAGCGCGTTTGCGGGTCGGATTGGTAATGTCCACATTCACGCGGAGATTCAGCGGCACATTTTTTCTTAACAAACCCATAGCCAGTCCAGGATACCTGGCCAGATCGAAGTCGCTGAAACTTCTGAGGTTCCTGAATTCACGGATGTCGATCCCGGCGAGGTAAACGCTGTCGACCGAAGCAATATCATATTTACAATCCCCAAAAACCTTCGCTTCTGAAACCTGGCGACTTACGCCGCAGCCCGTCATTACAGCCGCAACAAGCGCGATTGCGGCCATCCAAATGTGTTTTTTCATTATAATGTATTTTACGCAAGTTAAACAGTAGGTATCAGAACGCATACCCCGACCAGGGATTATTAGTTTCTGATGTTATTTTTTTGCGTGCTTTCAAGCCAGCGTCTACATTTGCACACTCTAATTTTCACCAATCAACACGAACAATGGCCAGCTGGTATTTAGGAAAAATTCGGTATCAAAAAGAAGATGAAGCAGGAAGGTTGAAAACGATCAATGAGACGTATCTGGTGGATGCGGTTTCATACACCGAGTCGGAAGCAAGGCTGTACAAACAGATCCTCACCGACGCCAGCGATTTCAGTGTGACCGCCATCAGCAGAATGCGCCTGGCCGACCTTTTTTCCTATGAAGAAGGCGAACAGTGGTTCAAGGCAAAGGTTATTTACTTTTCCGTGGACGAGAAAAGCGGTAAGGAAAAGAAGATCGTGAATTATATGCTCGTGAATGCGGAAGGCATCCAGCAGGCCCTGGACCGCATCAACGAAAGCATGCGCAACTTCCTGATCCCTTATGAAGTGACGGACATTAACCTTACACCCATCCTCGATGTATTCCCCTACTCGGCCGATGAAGATAAAGAACCTGAAATACCTGCCAATATGCGGCCATTGAGCGAAGTAATGGCTGAGCGTGCGCAAGCGGAGGTTAACCCGGAAACCGCGGTTCCAGTAGAGAATGCATAACAAATGTCACCCTGAGCGCAGTCGAAGGGCATGTGAGACGGCTCCGTACTGACTGTCTTCGACTTCGCTCAGACTGACATTTATCAAACATCAGTCATTCACCTTCAATACCGCATAACCCTTGGCATTTGCCGTGTAAGGATCTTTCCCGAAGCTTTTCAACTTCAATACCAGGTCCTTCGAATTGATTTCCGAGAGCAACAAATCCGAGGGCAGCAGATTCATGTAATCGAACGATACGGGCAGGCTTACGGCGCTCTCTACGAATTCCAGACCATAAAGCGGGTACACGCTGAATGGCGTTTTAGTAAGCCATATCTTCTCCTGGCTGCCGGAAGTAGCGTAAGTAAGGTCGTATTCCGAGCTGGTCAGGCCGAATTCATCCCTTTTGTTTTCGGTAGGCACCACATAGGTTTTGAAATCATCCTGCTGCTGCTTTTTCGTATCGACATCCGGCTTGAATTCCTTCACCACCTCATTGATCCGGACCTTCTTCCCATCCTCATCCGTACCGCAGAAAATGTACTTGCCATCGGGAAAACCGATCACAAAATCGAATGATTTGCCACCCTGCCCGAAGCTGGTCTCTTTGACAAAACACATCGCACCGGTAACGGGGTCCAAATGCACCTTCAGCGTTCCTGAGGTCTTGTCCGCCTTGTTTTGGTAGTCGAAAACTAATGCGTGACTGAAATAATATTGCCCTTTGTCAGGCTTCCAGAGCGCCGCGCGCTGTTTGTCGGCGGGTATCTTTTTCGGTGCCTGTGCCGACGAGGGCAAAACAGTACCAAGCAGGCAGCAAGAAAGGGCGAAGATCGATAGGTAGCGTTTCATTTCACAGGTTCTTTAAAATGGATGCAAGCTAGAAAGAGGCTGCTGAAAAACCATACCATCGCTGCATTTTCCATGAACATCGTAAATTGCACCGCATTTGTCCGATCTTCATGAGTCTTTCTTTCCAGCAGAAAAATATAACCCTGGCGCCGGGACGCCGCATTTACTTTGCTTCCGACTTCCATTTGGGTGTACCTACCGCCGCCGCCAGCCGCGAGCGCGAGAAACGCATCGTCAGCTGGCTCGAATCGATCCGGCATGATGCGCAGGTCATTTTCCTGGTTGGGGATATTTTTGATTTCTGGTTTGAATACAACCGCGCCATACCGAAAGGATTCCTCCGTATGCTGGGGAAGCTGGCCGAACTGGCCGACGAGGGCATCGAGCTGGTTATTTTCACCGGTAACCACGATATGTGGATGTCGGGATACCTCACCGAAGAACTCGGGGCACCTATTTACCGTAATCCCGTGAGCTTTACGGTTACCTCACAAACCGGACAGAAAAAACTGCTCGTAGGCCACGGCGACGGCCTCGGCCCCGGCGATAACACGTACAAGTTTTTGAAGAAAGTCTTTGAAAACCGGTTTTTCCAATGGCTGTTCCGCATCGTGCACCCGGACGTGGGCATGTGGATCGCCTCGGAATGGTCGAAACGCAGTCGGCTGGCCAATGTAAACAAGGGAGAAGAGCGCTTTATAGGCGCTGACAACGAGTGGCTGTTCCAGTATTGCCGTGAGGTGGAAGCTGTCGCCCCGCACCAGTTCTACATCTTCGGGCACAGGCACCTGGTCCTCGACATGCACGTGAGCGCACACTCACGCTACATTAATCTCGGCGAATGGGTTACGCAGCAGTATTATGCCGTATTTGACGGAAATCAATTGGAGTTGAAGAAGTTCGAAACCGCGGGCTAGTTGTTCAGTCGCTTTTTGGCAGCTTCCGCTTCGGCGGGGCTTGGAACGATGAAGTCCTGCTTCGTGATATTCTCACGCGGGGTTGCATTCAGTTCCTTGCTCCAGTCCTTCTGTTTCAAATCCCCGTTTTTGACAGATTTGATAAACTTCGCCCATGCAAACGGGTTCAGGAAGGGAAAACTGGTGGCAAAGCCTTTGTTCGCCGCCGACTCGCGTCCGAACATCAACTGGTCCATCGAGTAGCGGTAGTTGGTCTGCGCATTGTTGGGCATCTGGGCCGCAAGCCGGTTGATATAATCCGGGTCGGTGCTCTTCGCCAACGCATCGCGCTCCGCCTGATCGGGCAATTTGAGCGCGAGGAAAGCCTTTTTAAATTCTTCTTCGGTGGAATACGGGTAGATCGTTACGCCGGAAAGTGTCACCACATCCTCACGCAGCGCCACAATCGCGGAATAGATATCCGAGTTGTAGCCTCTTGGTACGATGTGGTATTGCTTTTTAAAACCTACATAACTGAACACGATGCTATCGCCCGGAAAAACCGGGATGGTGAACGAGCCGTCGCTCTTCGCAAGCGTTCCCCGTCCCGCATTCACGATAAAAATGGTGGCACCCGGCAAACGCTCCGTGGTTTTACCTCCCACTACCACCCCCGAGAAGATGATCGCTTTTTGTTCACCCTGAGCAAATGTTTCCCGCCCACACAACATACCCGCAAGCACCAGGAAAAATATTAAAAGACTCCGTTTCATTCCTTCCAGATTACGCTCCGGGAAAACCGCCCGATAGCTTTGATTAGCACAATGATAAATTTCCCTTCAAATAGTGTCTGCCGAAGCTTGTAAAAATTCCGTTCCTTATTTTACAAACGACCCGAGTAACCGGGCATTGCCCTGCGAATTATACAAAGCGATTTTGCTCAGGAAAATAACTTCAAAAACGTAACAATAAATGGCGCCGACAGCAAAAGCCCGTCAAAACGGTCGAGGAAGCCGCCGTGGCCCGGGATACTGCTTCCCGAATCCTTGATAGCAATACTCCGTTTGAACAACGATTCCACCAGGTCACCGTAAGTGCCCACCACCACGATAATCGCGCCGATGCAGTACCATTTCCAGGGTTCGAAGGTACGGAAATAATGCCCCAGCGCAAATGCGATAATGCCCGCAAAAACAGCGCTGCCCATCGATCCTTCCCAGGACTTTTTCGGTGATATCCGCTCAAACAGCTTCCTTTTTCCAAATTTGGTACCCGCAAAATACCCCCCGATGTCCGATGCCCAGAGCAGCAGCAGGCTGCCGAGCACGATTTCGTAGTTGTAAGTACCGCCGCGCAGCGCCATCACGATGATCAGCGCGAACGGCAATGCTACGTAAATAATGCCCAGGAATGTAAACCCGATGTTGGTAAAGGGTTTTAGGTCGTTCTTTTTATAGAGCTTGATAAAGAAGATCATCGACAGCAGCGGGCTGATAATGAAGTAGTTTTCAAACTCTACAATATCCTGTTCAATCAAATACGCAAGAAGTATCATGACTGTGCCACAAAACGTCCCATAATAGGTAAGCGGCTGGTTCCCGTCGAGGCCGAGCAACTTGTAGAATTCGAGCTGCGTAAGGGAGCTGATGGTGCAAAAAAGGAGCAAAAACGACCATTCGCTATAAAGTATGCAACTAATAATGACAAATACGCCCGCTAACCCGGTGATAGTCCTTTGCTGTAAATTACTCAGGTTGTTTAAGCGCTTCTTCATTCGTCAGTATCGTTTGGGCCGTCAGGAGGTCGGCCGCGGGCACATGCACTTCAAAGTTTCCGAAAATCGGATAATTGCTATCCTGTTTGTTCACAATTACCGCCCCGATCCCATTCTGTTCCAGAATTTCCCGGGCTATTTCGGCTCTGATGGCCTGTCCGCTCTGGTAGGCCTTCGCCCAGTTTCCCTCCATTATTTTTTGAAATGTTAAATTATCTTAAAAGTTACGCGGAACACCTGTATGCTCCGTTTGCCCATTCTTTCTCACCACTCCCAGGATGCCCCCAGACACCACCAGCGAAGCCATAATGAGCAGCAACGGCATCGATTTCGACTCCTCAATGTTGATGTCTATAAAGCCCGCATTGTGTAAGTACATCATTACCAGCACAAAGCCGTTATTCACGAAATGGGCCAGAATAGCGACCCACAAATTGCCGGTCCAATAATACAGATAGCCGAACAATGCACCAAGCATCATACGCGGCAAAAAGCCGTAAAATTGAAAGTGAATGGCACTGAAAATAGCCGCCGACAGCCAGATCGCGACGTGGATATTGCGTGATTCCTGGAAAAGCTTGGTCTGGATCACTCCCCGGAAAAGCATTTCCTCTCCCAATGCGGGCAGCAGCGTCACCACAAACAGCGCGATCAGCAATTGGCCGAAACTGGTGTAGCTCGTCAGAAACTCGGTCATTACCGAAAGCTGGTCTTCCTTGTCGCGCATCCATTTTTCGAGCCCCGACAAGGCATCCGGCAAGTCCATGGCCTGGTTCCACTCGATAAACTTGCTGTTCACCGGAATAAATGCCAGTACCAGCACGAATGCGAGCACCCAGATATACGGCGCAGGCTTCCGGTTTACGCTCAGGTCGCCAATCGAGCGGCGTTCGACATAAAACCAGTAGATGAGTGTGGGAAGGAGATACGAAAAGAAATGGACGGTACCTTGCATGATCATCAGCGCATTCCATCCGTTTGGTATTTTTTCGGGTTCGGCGAAAAGCTGGGTGAGCAGTGCCGTCACGCTTTCGGTGTCTGCGCCGAGATATACGGCCAGGACCATTACTGCCAATACGTTACCCACAGCCATACCGATGAGCATAAAGCCGACCAATACCAACAAACTGCCCCAGGTGCCGGGTACACGCGAAACAGCCAGATTCGGGTTACTATTTTGCATAATTGGTGTAAATTTACAGTTTATTATCAATTTATAAATAAGGGCTTCGCAAACCGGCCACGCTCAAAGGGTTACCTGTTGGAACATCCCTCTGGCACATATTACTGCGAAGTGGTGTTGAAAGATTATGGTTAAGATTGGAAACATAGAACTGAGTGATTTTCCGTTGCTGCTGGCTCCGATGGAGGACGTCAGCGATCCGCCTTTCCGCGCGGTTTGCAAGGAAAATGGTGCGGACCTGATGTACACCGAATTCGTGTCGTCGGAAGGGCTCATAAGGGATGCTGCCAAAAGCGTTCAGAAACTGGACATTTTCGAGTACGAAAGGCCGGTAGGCATCCAGCTCTTTGGCAGCGATGTGGAAACGATGGGCTCGTGCGCTGAGATCGCCTCCCGCGTGAACCCCGATCTGATCGATATCAATTACGGCTGCCCGGTGAAGAATGTCGCATGCCGCGGCGCGGGCGCTGCATTGTTGCAGGACATTCCGAAGATGGTGAAAATGACCGAATCGGTGATCAAATCGACGCATTTGCCGGTGACGGTGAAAACGCGCCTCGGCTGGGATGAGAATACCAAGAATATCGAGGAAGTGGCAGAGCGCTTGCAGGACATCGGGATCAAGGCATTGTCGGTTCACGGGCGTACCCGCGTACAGATGTACAAAGGCTCCGCCGACTGGTCGTTGATCGCTAAAATCAAAGAAAACCCGCGCATTACCATCCCCATCTTCGGTAATGGCGATATCGATACGCCCGAAAAGGCATTGGAATATAAAAATACCTACGGCGTGGACGGCATCATGATCGGCCGCGCGACGATCGGTAACCCCTGGATTTTTAACGAAATCAAGCATTACCTCAAGACAGGCGAAAAACTGCCGCCCCCTACCATGGAACAGCGCGTGGACGTCTGCCGCAGGCACCTCGAATTCTCCATCCGCTGGAAAGGGCCGGTAGCAGGTGTTTTTGAAATGAGAAGGCATTATACCAACTATTTCAAAGGGCTGGAACACTTCAAGCCGTACCGAATGCGCCTCGTGGAAGCGCCTACATTCGACGAGCTCGATAGCATCCTGAAAGAAATCTCAAACGATTACAGCGAAATGGTATGCTGAAAATAACCGTGGGCAACAAGCCATACGCCGATCAGACCGAAATTGGCCCTGCATTTGAAATCGATCAGCGGAAAGAAGGCTGGTTCATTAATGGCAGTGCATTCAATGGCGACATTGCGACACTCGGCCCTAACCGTTTCCACGTGATCTGGAACAGCAAATCCTACAACATCGAAATCCTCGACCGCGACCCGGTGGGAAAAACTACGCATTTGGTCATCAACGGCCAGCATTACCACACGGCCGCCAAGGACGATCTCGACCTTCTGCTCGAAAAAATGGGCATGCAAAACGGTTCTGCCCAAAAAATAAACAATGTGAAAGCCCCTATGCCGGGCCTGATCCAGTCCATTTCCGTAGCCGAGGGAGATAGCATCGCGAAGGGCGACAACCTGCTTGTGCTGGTGGCTATGAAAATGGAAAATGTGATCAAATCATCGGGCAGCGGGGTCATTAAAACGCTGAAAGTGATGCCCGGACAGATTGTGGAAAAAAACCAGGTATTATTGGAGTTTCACTAAATTACTTGGGAATCTGAACTCTGTCCGCTTATTTTTACGGATCAAAACACCACATCACAACCATGCCCGAACCAAAATACAAACGCTTATTACTGAAACTCAGCGGAGAAGCACTCAACGGCGGCGATAAAGCCCAGGTCATTGACTTCAACATTCTCGACAATTATGCCAGGGAAATCAAACGGATTACCGAGGTGGGCGTGCAGGTGGCAATCGTAATTGGTGGTGGAAACATATTCCGTGGGGCATCCGTGGAGAAATCGGGGATCGACCGCGTTCAGGGTGACCATATGGGCATGCTTGCGACGGTGATCAACGGGATGGCGATCCAGAGCTCACTCGAAAAACACGGAATGAATACCCGCCTGATGTCGGCAATCAAAATGGAGCAGGTATGCGAGCCATTGATCCGCCGCCGCGCCGTTCGTCACCTTGAAAAAGGGCGTGTGGTGATCTTCGGAGCAGGAACGGGTAACCCCTATTTCACGACCGACACTACTGCGGGCCTTCGCGCTATCGAGTCGGAGTCGGAAGTGGTGTTGAAAGGAACGCGCGTAGACGGCGTTTACACGGCCGATCCGGAGAAAGATCCGACCGCTACCAAATATTCGCAACTTACATTTGACGAGGCTTTGTCTAAAAATCTCAAGATCATGGACCTTACCGCATTCACGCTGTGCAAGGAAAATGATCTGCCGATCATCGTATTCGACATGAACAAGCCGGGTAACCTTTACGACCTGGTAATGGGCGGGAATGTCGGAACCCTGATCTCGAATCAATAGAAAATACAGCTTACTATAAAACAATGGAAGAAATAGAATTATATCTGGACGACGCCAAGGATACCATGGACGGCGCAATCAAACACCTTCTCATCGAATTGGGTAAAATCCGCGCCGGAAAAGCATCTCCTCAAATGCTGGAAGGTCTTCAGATCGATTACTATGGCTCAATGACGCCGATCCAGAACGTGGCGACGATCAACACACCTGATGCCCGGACACTGGCGATCAAACCTTTCGAGAAGAAGATCATCAACGACATCGAAAAGGCAATCCGTAATAGTAACCTCGGCTTTTCGCCTTCGAACGATGGCGAGCTGATCCGGATTTCGGTTCCCCCATTGAATGAAGAGCGCCGCCGCGAGCTTGTAAAACGTGCCAAAAACGAGATTGAAACCGCAAAGATCAATGTCCGTAACATTCGTCAGGACGCCAACAACTCGCTGAGAAAACTGACCAAGGAAGGCGTTTCCGAGGATTTGATCAAATCCAGCGAAGAACGCGTTCAGAAACTGACCGACAGCTTTGTAGCAAAAATCGAACAGATATTTTCCGTGAAGGAAAAGGAGATCATGGAAGTATAAGACTGATTCCCTACCTTAACCAAACAAAAACCCGCTTTCGGCGGGTTTTTTGTTTGATTAAGGTCCCCGGACTGAAGTCCGGGGCAAAGAGATTACTGCATTAGCTTGAAATTTCCAGACAAACATCTAATGCCCCGGACTTTAGTCCGGGGCATTAGGGCTTTAATAAGATTATTTATTGGCGCTGAATCCTTCGAAGCCTCTATGGTTTGATTCTTCATACAGGCGCTCCTTTGGCAGGCTGCGGAAGTAGTCGTAAGTGATGCGCAAACCTTCTTCGCGGGGTACTTTCGGCTCCCAGCCCAGGATTTCCTTCGCTTTTGAAATATCCGGCTGGCGCTGCTTCGGATCGTCTTGTGGAAGCGGCTTATAAACCACTTTCTGATCCGTTCCGGTCAGCTTAATGATTTCCTCCGCAAACTGGCCGATGGTGATCTCAGCCGGGTTGCCGATGTTCACAGGCAGTGAGTAATCGCTCATCAGCAGGCGGTAAATACCTTCCACCAAATCATCCACATAGCAGAACGAGCGGGTTTGCGTTCCATCACCGAACACGGTAATGTCCTCCCCGCGCAGCGCCTGGCCCATGAATGCGGGCAATACCCGTCCGTCGTTCAGTCGCATTCTGGGTCCGTAGGTATTGAAGATACGCACAATGCGGGTTTCGACGCCGTGGTAGCGGTGGTAAGCCATCGTAATGGCCTCCTGGTAGCGTTTAGCTTCATCGTAGCAGCCGCGCGGCCCGATCGGGTTCACGTGGCCCCAGTAATCTTCGGTTTGCGGGTGCACCAGCGGGTCACCATATACCTCCGAAGTGGAAGCGATAATGAAACGTGAATTTTTCGCACGGGCCAATCCCAGCAGGTTATGCGTTCCCATTGCCCCAACTTTGAGCGTCTGGATGGGGATTTTCAAATAGTCGATCGGACTGGCGGGAGATGCGAAGTGCATGATGTAGTCGAGCTCGCCCGGAACGTGCACGTATTTGGTCACATCGTGATGGTAAAACTCGAAGTTCGGGTTTGGCATCAGGTGTTCGATGTTGCGCATATCGCCGGTAATCAGGTTATCCATCCCGATCACATACATTCCCTCCTTTAAAAAACGCTCGCAGAGGTGCGAACCCAGGAAACCTGCTGCTCCCGTAATTAAAACACGTTTCATTAAGATGAGTAAGTTTGAATAATGACTAATTTATGATCAGGCCGGCACCACCTTTTCGCGACCGATGCTGTAATAGGTATAGCCCATTTCACGCATCTGATCGAGTTCGTACAGGTTTCTGCCGTCGAAAACTACTTTATTTTTCAACAGTTTACCCATTTTTTCAAATTCCGGCGTGCGGAACTGAGGCCATTCGGTAAAGATCATCAATGCATCCGCGTCATCGAGCGCTGCGTAAGGGGTGTGGCAGAAAGTAACCTTGTCTCCCAGTATTCCCTTTACATTGTTCATCGCCTCAGGGTCGTAAACCGTCACTTTCGCTCCGGCTTCCAGCAATGCTTCGATGTTTTCCAATGCCGGTGCTTCGCGGATATCGTCGGTATAAGGCTTGAACGCCAGGCCCCATACAGCGATGGTCTTGCCTTTCAGTCCGTCGGCAAAGTAGTTGTCCACCATCGGCAGCAGTTTCTTTTTCTGGTCGTAGTTCACGTCCATCACCGATTTCAGGATCCGGAAATCGTAGTCGTAATCCCGTGAAGTTTTGGCCAATGCCTGAACATCCTTGGGGAAACAGCTACCGCCATATCCGATACCGGCGAAAAGGAAGCGCTTGCCGATGCGGCTGTCTGTCCCGATACCACGACGAATATCGTCCACATTGGCACCTACTTTCTCGCAAAGGTTTGCGATTTCGTTCATGAACGTGATCTTCATCGCCAGGAACGAGTTGGCTGCATATTTGGTCATTTCCGCCGAACGCTCGTCCATGAAGATTACCGGGTTGCCCTGGCGTACCAGCGGAGCGTACAGCTTCTCCATTACTTTTTTGGCTTTTTCCGAGGTAGTACCTACTACTACGCGGTCAGGCTTCATGAAGTCTTCCACGGCTACCCCTTCGCGAAGGAACTCCGGGTTGGAAACCACGTCGAAATCTACTTTCGCATTTTTAGCGATCGCTGCGCGTACTTTTTCCGCTGTCCCAACGGGCACGGTGCTCTTGTCGATCACCACCGCGTACTTATCCAGGATCGGTCCCAGATCATCGGCAACTTTGAGGATATATTTCAGGTCGGCCGAACCATCTTCGCCCGGAGGTGTTGGCAATGCAAGGAATATCACCTGTGCATCCTTGATCCCTTCGGCCAGATCGGTCGTGAACAGCAAGCGTCCTTCGGCCACATTGCGGTCGAAAAGAACGTCAAGCCCCGGCTCGTAAATGGGTATTTCTCCTTTTTGAAGGCGTTCCACCTTTCTGACGTCGATGTCGACGCAGGTAACCTGGTTACCGGTCTCGGCAAAGCAGGTACCTGTCACCAGACCAACGTACCCTGTTCCTACTACTGCAATTTTCATAAACGGTTAATTATTATATAGCTGTTTTGGCACTTCATTATTCAATTTCCGGGAATTGTACTTAACCAAGTCAAGTGCGTAAGGACGGTTGCAAAAGTAATTTTTTTAAGTGAATGTTCACCGTCGGCATTTGGATTTGTTCGTCAGTGGCTAGCGATTTTGTCGCATTCTCACTATCATTGGGTAATCACACAAATATAATCATCAGCACCTATGGACACACGTGAAAAGGACCTGACTATTAACCCATCAGACGAAATCTGTAACCTCATCCAACAAACCGTCAGGGATTTCGCCTCAGTGCATATTCAGCCGCACATCCGTACCTGGGACGAAGCGCAGCAATTTCCTAAAGAACTTTTCAAATCAATGGGTGAGCTGGGGCTTACGGGCATGCTCATTCCTGAAAACCTGGGCGGCGCCGGCCTTGGGTACCGCGAGTATGTCACCGCTATCATCGAACTCGCAAAAGTAGACCCCTCCGTGGCATTGTCGATGGCCGCGCACAATTCACTTTGTACCAATCATATATACATGTTCGGTACCGACGAACAGAAACAAAAATACCTTCCCGGCCTTGCCACGGGCTCGCTTGTCGGCGCGTGGGGCCTTACCGAACCCAATACCGGCTCCGATGCGGGCAATATGCGCACAGTAGCTGTGCGCGACGTCGACCATTGGGTGATCAACGGGTCGAAAAACTTCATTACCAATGGCAAAAGCGCCGATGTGCTCGTGGTTATGACGCGCACCGGCGAGCCGGGCGATAAACACGGTGCTACCGCATTTGTACTCGACACGAATACACCCGGTTTCAGCGCAGGACGGAAGGAGGACAAGCTGGGCATGCGCGCCTCGGAAACGGTGGAACTGCTTTTCCAGGACTGCCGCGTTCCCGATAGCCAGCGCCTCGGCGAAACAGGCGACGGGTTTATCCAGTCTTTGAAAGTACTCGACGGCGGGCGCATTTCCATTGCGGCACTGGGCGTGGGCACGGCCTGGGGTGCCTACGAAGCGGCACTGGCCTATTCCAAAGAGCGCAAGCAGTTCGGTAAAGCGATCTGCGACTTCCAGGCCATCGCATTCAAGCTGGCCGATATGTACACCGATGTGCAAGCTTCATCCTTACTCACATTTCATGCGGCTGCATTGAAAGACGCTGGCGAAAAAGTGACGCTGGCGAGTTCTGTAGCCAAATACCATTCATCCGAAACTGCCGTACGCGTCGCTAACGAGGCGGTACAGATATTCGGCGGCTATGGTTTTGTGAAGGATTATCCCGCCGAAAAATTCTACCGCGACAGCAAGCTCTGCACCATCGGGGAAGGCACGAGCGAAATACAGAAAATCGTGATTTCGAAGGAAATACTGAGGTAACCCAGCCGGTAAGCCGACGGGCATTCGGTCATGCGTAGCCAAAAGCTGCCTATCCCCCAGCCATTTTGACCACTTATCCGGGAGATAGACCGGCGGGGCATTGTAACCGGGCATTAGTCCGACAGCGGTAGGAATGAACACTACTTCATGCTATTTTCGCCATAGACCTTAAACCGACTTGTTATGACCCCTTTCATTGTTCTGCTTGTCCTGGTGGTACTCACCATTCTGATGACCGTCAAGGTTGTCCCCCAGCAAAGTGCTTACATTCTGGAACGGTTGGGAAAATTTTACGCTGTACTGCAACCGGGCGTTAATTTCATTATCCCCTTTTTCGACCGGATCGCCTACAAGTACACGCTCAAAGAAGCGGCTGTGGACATTCCCGAGCAGATCTGCATCACCCGCGACAACGTGCAGGTGCGCATGGACGGGGTCATATTTATCCAGGTGATCGATCCGCGGAAAGCGGCTTACGGCATTTCCGATTATACTTTCGCGGTTATTCAATTGGCCCAGACCACCATGCGGAGCGAGATCGGCAAGCTGGACCTTGACAAGACATTTGAAGAACGTATGACGATCAACCGTGCGGTGGTTGAATCCATCGACGAAGCCGCAACGGGCTGGGGCGTGAAAGTACTTCGGTACGAAATCAAGAACATTACCCCGCCGCAAAGCGTGTTGAATGCCATGGAAAAGCAAATGCAGGCCGAACGCGAACGACGCGCCGTGATCCTGCAATCCGACGGTGAAAAGCAGGCGGCGATCAATGTAGCCGAGGGACAGAAACAAAAAGTGGTACTGGAATCCGAGGGGATCAGGCTCCGTCAAATCAATGAGGCGGAAGGGGAAGCTTCCGCATTAAGATCAGTGGCCGAAGCGACCGCCGAAAGTATCCGGCTCGTGGCAAAGGCGATCCGTGAAGAAGGCGGCTCGGAGGCCGTGCAATTGAAAGTAGCTGAAAATTATGTGGAGCAATTTGGCAAGCTGGCCAAAGCCGGCAATACGCTCATTCTCCCGGCCAACCTTGCCGATATGGGCTCGCTCATCGCCACGGCATTAACCGTAGTCAAATCATCGGAACACAAGCAATAGTATCATGGATTTGACCTTACCACAGATTTGGCTCATCGTAGGGCTGGTAATGCTTCTGGCGGAACTTGTGAGCGTCATGCTCGTATTCATTTTTTTTGCGGTAGGCGCATTGCTCACTTCCCTGCTCACCTCCATCGGATTATTGCCCAGTACCGAGAGCCAGATACTCGCTTTCTCTGCCATTTCCCTGGTGTCGCTGCTGGTGCTGCGGAAACATGCCCGCAAACTTCTTGAACGCCGTTCAACCGCCGAGTACAGCGAGTTTACCGGTGAGACTGCCATGGTAATCCGCGACATTCCGGGCAATGGCGAAGGCCGCATTTACTACCGCGGGGCCGAGTGGAAAGCTGTTTCAGAAAATCATCAGAATATCCCGGCCGGCAGTAAAGTAGTGATCAAGAAAACAGAAGGCATTGTCCTGATCGTGGAGGAATCCTGAATTTGCCTCCTATCCAAACAAAAAGCCGTGGGCACGAATTGCGTACCCACGGCTTTTTCATTTATATCAAAAATCACTTTTTCAACGCTTCCTCTACCGGGTGCCCGATATTGCCGCTGGCAGGCAGGATGTGCAGCAAAGAAGCGATGGTAGGCGCAATGTCGCATACTGAAGTCCGCTTTACCGTTTCGCCCTTGTTGATGCCCCAGCCAAACATCACAAACGGCACCTGCGTATCGTAGTTGTAAGGCGTGCCATGCGAAGTTCCGGTGGAAGTTCCATAAAACCAGCCCGGCTGCGAAATCACTTGCAGGTCTCCGCTGCGTTTTGCATTCACATTGTTTTTATACAACTCCAACTGGTAGGTGTTCAGCGGCGCTTTCCCCATGTCGGTCAGGTCGATTACATCGGCGATACCCGCTACCGTCAGCGCGGCATCCCGAACCACGCTGTGCACAGCAGCCATGGTAATGTTCTTTTTACGCAGAAGACTGTGGTCTAAATACAGCTGGTTGTTATCTGTGGCCACCACATATTTGTCTTTCCCAAATGCGTCGTTCAATGCATCGGTAACGGCATTGGTCAACAATTTACGATCAACGAGGCCTGACGGCAGTTTGTGTTCCTTGGCAAATCCAGGCACGTCCACTACCCCGTGGTCGGCCGTCAGGAAAACGGTGTACTCGCCTTTCCCAACCCAGCCATCCAGGAAGTTGAACAGGTCCGCGAACTCTCTGTCGAGGCGAAGGAAATCGTCCTGCTGCTCGATGGAGTTCGGACCCGCGCGGTGCCCGATCTTATCCGTCGATGAAAAGCTGATCGCCAGGAAGTCGGTGTCCTTTCCTTTTCCAAGCTGTTCGCCTTTGATCGCCTCGATAGCCATTTCCTTGGTGATGGTGTTTCCCCAGGGTGTGTCGGTTACGATGCCGAATGCGTCCCCCGACATCCCCATCAATTCATAAGGGAATACGGGCTTTTGGGCGCCGGGCAGCTTCCCTTCCCAGGGTACATCGTCCGGCGAGCTTTGCGTGTAAGCATCCGCAGAAAGCAACAGGTTCCAGCCCTTTTTCAAATATTCGGCCGGCATTTTCTTCGCATTATAATCTTTGGCCCATTGCGGGAGATCATCCATGTAGTATGTACTCGTCACCCAGTTACCGGTTTTGGAATCGAACCAATAAGCCGCATTCGCCGCATGGCCGGCAGGCAGGATCGAGCCCCGGTCTTTGATCGCCACGCCGATGGTTTTGGAACGGAAGTTTGTTGCAATGCGCAGCTGGTCGGTAACGGTGCTGACAAGCAGGTTTCTGGGAGACATTTTACCCACAGCCACATTACTGCTGCCCACGGTTTTCACAGTACTATCCTCCACGCAGTACACATCCTGCTTGGCAATAGGGTCGTACCACTCATTGCCGACGATCCCGTTAATCGCAGGGACGGAGCCCGTGTATGCAGAAGCATGACCTGCCGCCGTAACGGTGAGCGCGTAGCTGTAATGATTGTTACGGCAGTTGAAGCCCTCGTTCATCATTCTTTTGAAACCGCCCTCGGTATATTGATCGTAGTAGCGGTACAGGTAATCGTAACGCATTTGATCTACCACGATACCTACAACCAGTTTGGGACGGGCAAGTGTAGCAGCCTTTCCGGCAACAGTCCTGGCTGAAGCCGGTTTGGAAGCTCCAATCTTTTTGGGTGTCTGGGCAGAAACGGCCGTCGCAGCCATTGCAGCCAATACCCAGCAAGCTAATTTTCTCACAGTTAAGGGATTTAGATAAAACAAAAAGCTGCGGAACCCGGCATGGCCCGCAGCGGATATACTTTTTCAGTTTACTTTTTTAATGCCTCCTGCACCGGGTTGCCCACATTACCGCTCGGGGGAAGAATGTGCAGCAATGCCGAGATGGTAGGCGCAATGTCGGCAATGGTAGTGCGGCGAAGCGTTTCACCTTTGTTGATACCCCATCCGTACAGCAGGAACGGGACGTGGGTATCGTAGTTGTAGGGCGTACCGTGGTCTGTACCGGTGCTCATGGTCGATGCGAACCAGCCCGGTTGCAGCAATACCTGCAAGTCGCCGCTGCGTTTGGCATTGATATTGTTCTTGAACAGCTCCAACTGGTAGGTATTCAATGGCGCTTTGCCGATATCGCGGAGGTTGATCACATCGGCTACCCCGTCCACGGCCAGCAATGCGTCGCGCAACGTCTGGTACACATCCGCCACAGTGATTTTCTTTTCTTTCAGGATACTCTTATTCAGGTAAAGCTGGTAGTTTTCGAATGCAGAAACATATTCAGCTTCGCCGTAAGCATCATTGAGCGTTTTTACGATGGTGCGCGTCAGTGTGGTCGCATTCATCAGGCCCGCGGGCAGCTTATGTTCCTGCCAGAATGCCGGCACGTCCATCGCACCGTGGTCCGCGGTAAGGAACACGGTATAGTTTCCTTTCCCCGCCCAGCTGTCAAGGAAGCTGAAGAAATCGGCAAATTCCATGTCAAGTTTCAGGTAGTTGTCCTCCTGTTCTACTGAGTTCGGGCCAAACATGTGTCCTATCCGGTCGGGCGACGAGAAACTCACTGCCAGGAAATCAGTGTCGGCACCCTTGCCGAGGTTTTCACCCTTGATGGCCGCAATAGCCATTTCCTTGGTGATGGTGTTGCCCCAGGGCGAAGTAGTCATCGGGCCATACGCATCGCCCGCATTGCCGGTAAGGTCGTGCGGGAATACCGGCTTGATCGCGCTTGAAAGCTTACCCTCCCAAGGCACATCATCCGGTGAGCTTTGGGTATATTGAGCGATAGGCAACAGCGTGTTCCAGCCTTTGCCCATGTACTCGGCGGGCTTTTTGAGGTTGTTGTAATCCGCCACCCATTGCGGCAGGGCGTCGGTGTAATAAGTACTCGTCACGAAATTCCCGGTTTTGGAATCAAACCAGTATGCACCGGATGCGGCGTGGCCCGCGGGCAAGATCGAAGCCCTGTCTTTAATGGCAACGCCAATGGTCTTCGAGCGAAAATTGGTGGCAATACGCAGCTGGTCGGTCACGGTGGTCACCAGCAGGTTGCGCGGCGACATCTTACCCACCGTCACATTGCTGCTACCTACGGTTGCTACCGTATTGTCGTCGGTACAATACACATTTTTGGCCTGTGCCGCGTCGTACCAATCGTTGCCTACAATACCGTTGATAGCCGGCATTGACCCCGTGTACACGGCTGAGTGGCCGGCGGCGGTCACGGTCAATGCATAGTGGTAGTGATTGTTCCGGCAATTGAAACCTTCGTTGATAAGCCTTTTGATACCGCCTTCCTTGTATTTGTCGTAATACCGGTAAAGGTAGTCGTAACGCATCTGGTCAACGACCATCCCCACAACCAGTTTCGGCCTTGCGAGTTTGGTGGGTGGAGTCGTCTTGGTTTGAGCAAAAACAGGCTGGCACAGGATGAGCCCGGTGAACAAAACTCTGAGAAGCGGATGGTAGATCAATTTCATTGTCGATGCATGGACAGCAGTAAGGTTCCGTGTAAGTACTGGGCAAAGATAAAGATGTACTACGTTTAAAAGCAGAAAACCGGCGTGCTTTTCACGACCGGTCTCCTGAATCTTAATTTTATTTTAATCTCACTTTTTATCACTTCCGCCCAGCTGCGCGGGAGCTCCGGCAGATTGAGCGCCTTTTTTGGCTTTCTCAAAATCGCCTGCCTTAATGATCACAAGTTTATTATAATCAATGTGTTTGTTGAATGCCGCTTTGATCTGCTCGGGCGTCAGCGCCTCGATTTTCTTTTCAAAATCGGCATCCCATTGCATCGTACGGTTCAGGTAAAGGTTGCTGCTGAGCGTGGTAGTGAGGGCCGCGTCCTGCGAACGTGACACCTGCCGCGATTGCAGGTAACCCGATTTGGCCGCTTTCAACTCATCGGCTGTAAATCCTTCCTTCATTACCCGCTCGATCTCCTCCTTAAATGCGGCTTCCAGCTTTTCCGCATTTTGAGGTGCATAAATGGCGTACGACATAAATGTACCGTTCTTGTCCAGCGGGCTGGCCGAGAACTGCGAACCTACGCCGTAGCTCAGTCCGTCCTTCTGACGAATGCGCGTCGCCAGGCGCGAGTTGAGGAAGCCGCCGCCCAGCATGTAGTTACCCATGATCAAAGCCGGATAGTCGGGATCGGTATCCTGCAATGGCATATTCAATCCTGCCACAAACATCGCATTAGCCTTATCGGGCGTTTCAATGGCTTTGTTTTCGGCTTTTACGGCCAGGTAAGGCGAGGCAATGCGGGTAAACGGCTTGGCGCTCTTCCAGCTTCCGAACTCGTCGTTCAGGATTTTCTGGATTGCCTCCTTATCGAAATCACCGACTACCGTTGCCGATGCGTTGTTAGCCCCGTAAAAGTCTTTATGGAACTGCCGGATCTGATCGATGGTCGTCGCTTTGATGTTCTCTACATCCTCATCGAATGTCCCCACGTACCGCACATCGCTTTTCGGGTACGGCGAGGTCATCCGGCGGTACTGGTTGAATGCGATCGCCTGCGGTTCGCTGCGCTGCGACTCGATTCCCGCGAGCTCTTCCTGTTTCAATTTCTCAAACTCGTTTTCGTCGAATGCAGGGGTTTTCAGCACTTCCGCTACCAGTTTCAGGACGGCAGGCAGGTTTTCTTTCGTTGTTTCAATGCTTGCCCCGGCCTGGTTGGTGTTGCCGAAAAAGCTCACACGCGCTTTCAAACGGTCGAATTCGTCTTTTATTTGCTGGCGTGTTTTGGTTTTGGTACCCTTGTCGAGCATGGAGCCCGTCAGGTCTGAAATCGTCGCCTTGTTTTGCAGGCTCTTCTCATCACCGAACCGGATAAAAATACGCGCCGCTACTACGTTTCCACGGGTCTTTTTAGGCAACAATGCCGTTTCGATGGTATTAGGTTTCTCTACCCTCGTGGTACGGCTCTCGATATTGGCCGGCGACGGGTCGAATGCCTCCCCTTCTGCGACCACAGCTTCCCCCTTATAACCCTTCACCAGTTCAGCCACATTCGGTGCTTCGGGAATCTCCGCCCTTGCCGGATTGGCTTCCGGTGTAAACGTTCCCAATGTCCGGTTCGACGGTTTGAAGTAATACTGGGCCACTCTTGCGACGTCTTCGGGGGTTACCTTGCGGATATTGTCGCGGAAAAGGAATGCCAGCCGCCAGTCACCCGTAGCGATGGCTTCGCTGATGCTCAACCCTACCCTTTCGGAATTGCGGAATTCGAGGTCCCAGTTTTTGAGGATCGTCGTTTTCGCCCGCTCTACATCTTCCTTCGAAGGTTTCAGCATCGCGGCGGAGTCGAGCGTAGCGGTAAATGCTTTTCTGGCCTCGTCGAGCGATTTCTCTTTCAGGATTTCAGCCCCGAACAACACAAAACCGGGATCGTAAAGCTGGAATGTATACCCGAACTGGGACGAAGCTTTCTTCGTCTCTACGAGGTTCTTGTACAGCCTGCCGTTCGGTTCGGTGGTCAGCACTTCCGTGAGCACCTCCATGGCCGGGTAGTCGGCGTGCGAGCCGGGCATAATGTGGTACATGGCCATCAGCATTTGCACATCCCCGGTCCTTTTCAGCTCCACGAAACGCTCGCCATCCTGGGTAGGCTCCACGGTGTAGGATTTCGGCAGGACCCGGGCCGGTTTCGGGATTTTACCAAAATAATCATTGATCAGCGCCAGCGTTTTGGGCTCGTCGATCTTACCCGCCACGGTCAGTACCGCGTTATCGGGCTGGTAATATCTTTTATAAAATGCTTGCAGGTTCTCGATCGGCACGCGCTCGATATCGGAGCGGTTACCGATGGTCGATTTGCCGTAATTATGCCACAGGTATCCTCCCGAAATCACCCGCTGCATGAGAACCCTGAAAGGGCTGTTTTCGCCCGATTCGAACTCATTGCGCACGACACTGAATTCACTGTCGAGGTCTTTTTTGGCGATGAACGAGTTCACCATCCGGTCCGATTCCAGGTCCAGTGCCCATTTCAGGTTTTCGTCCGAGGCTGAAAAAGTCTCAAAGTAATTGGTGCGGTCGTACCATGTCGTACCATTGGGCCGCGCGCCGTGCTCGGTGAGCTCCTGCGGGATGTTGGTATGCTTCGGAGAACCTTTGAATACCAGGTGTTCGAGCAAGTGCGCCATACCGGTTTCCCCGTAGCCTTCGTGGCGGGAGCCTACGAGGTAGGTGACATTCACAGTAATGGTCGGCTTCGAAGGATCCGGGAACATCAGCACTTTCAGGCCGTTTTCAAGATTGTATTCCGTAATCCCTTCCACGGAAGTCACCTTCGTCACTCCTTTCGGCAACTGCTGCGCTTCCGAGGGCATCGCCAGCATCACTGCCAGCATCATTCCCACCAGCGAGCCAGTCCTGAACAAATTTGTTCTTTTAGATTTCATGACCATATTAAAATCAATTAGTTTAGATTTATAATCCTTGAAAATAGTGCACAATATCACATTTACCAATGGATTGGTGACAAATGGCAAAATAATATACGTTGCAACATAATGTCGTATCCGGCATGTACTGGTTGCATCTGAGTTTCAAAAATAT
Source organism: Dyadobacter sp. 50-39 (assembly GCA_001898145.1). Classification (GTDB taxonomy): domain Bacteria; phylum Bacteroidota; class Bacteroidia; order Cytophagales; family Spirosomataceae; genus Dyadobacter. Next base: position 57,284 of record MKSR01000046.1, on the reverse strand, counting down.
CCCTCGGTTAATGCGAATGAATACCATTAAAAAAGCCCCGATCCTGTTTTCCATCCTAACAGCCGCCCTGCTTTCCGCTTGCGCCGGCAATGGCATACCCATTTCTTCCAATACCAAATACCCTATCCAGGTCCTGTACGATAACGAGCCCCTGGAACGCCCTTATTCCGAACTGGCAGTGGTTGAAATCGGCAGCGAGGACTCGCTCACAGCCGACCAGACGAAAGACAAGAGGATGATGTTCCGCGGAAACGACGCCAAAACGAAGGAGCTGCTGACGGCGCGGCTGGTGATGAAGGCACAGAAAATCGGCGCGGATGCCATTATCAATGTCAAATACAAATACTACACGAGTGTAGACAAGGAAGGCTATATGCTGAGCGGGCTGGCCGTGCGGTACCGGGGCGAATGACACTTCTCACAAGATAAACTCACAACCATGCTGTTTACTGCCAAACTATCCGATATGCCCGTCGAGGCGGAATCGAGGGTGATCATCCGTTTTCAGGACTGTGATCCGCTGATGCATTTGAACAACTCCAAATACTTCGATTACTTCTTCAATGCGCGGGAGGACCAGGTTTCCAAATTGTATGGTTTCAGTTTTGAAGCGATGTTCCGCGAGCTGCGTACGAGCTGGGTCGTGTACCAGCACCAGATCGCGTACGTAAGGCCCGCGCGGATCAGCGAGTGGGTGCGCATCACATCCCGCGTGATCTTTTACAATGAGGATACGATGGTGACCGAGTATTTCATGACCAACGACCTCCGTACCGAACTCAAAACCGTGCTTTGGACCACTTCCAAGCATATCAGCATTGCCTCCGGCCAGCGCGTGCCGCACCCGCAGGAAGTAATGGACTACCTCAATGCTACCTGCATGCCGGGGCTCGATTTCCCTAACCTGCATTTCAACGACCGCATTCACGCGATCAAGCAGGAGCTAGCGGCTGGCGCTAGTGCGTAGTTTCTTTTTCCGAGATCAGTTTTCCGGTCGTATCCTTCCGGGTAGAATCAGCAGGTAGGAAAGGGATCCGCACGCCCGGTTTCGGGGCGCGGGTGAAGCGGTTGAAGCTGTGGGTAAACTGCATGCTCACGCCGCCGGTAGTAAAGGTACCGGTGTTGAACATGAGGTTGTTCTGGATATTCCGGTTATAGGCTTTCACGCGCACCGAACCTTTGGCATTCAACCAGTATTCCAATGTCCATTCGCCAAGCAGGGTCGCCGCGTCGTACTGTGATGCACCGGTTTGCGATTGCGTACCGGAAGTGAAGCGGCCGTCGCGCGTGACGCGGAAACGGTCGTTCAGGAAGCGGTACGAAAAGCGCAGTTGCAGGTTGTTCAATGCATTCTGGTCCAGCGAAAGTCCCGAAACGCCCACTTCCAGGTTCTCGTTAATACCCGACGCCCAGCGGCTGATCTGGTTCGAAACGAGCTCACTGATGCTGCTGCCGAGGAAGTTCTGGCTGCCGACGGTTGCCACGCTGCTCTCGGGCAATAACTGGTTCACCACCAAAAGGCTGCTCACCTGCCGGCTCAGTTCCTGCTCATCGGATTTCAGTTTGTTCTGAAATGCTTCCAGTTGGCCGCGATAAGGGCTGAGAGACGGATTATCCAGGATTTTGAGATCATACCGGATCGTCGGCGACATCAGCCGCTCCGACAGGCCGATGGTCACTTCCACCGGGTATCTTCTCGACAATGCATCCCCGCCGTTGCTGCCCAGGTTGTTGGTATTGGGCAATACACCCAGCAGCGACACCATTTGCGTGTACCCTGCCTTCACGTCGAGCTGGGCGCCGTAAGGGTCGCCCGACCAGACAATGCGGCTGCCCGGCTTGATACTGAATTTCTTGTTGATGACATTCTGCAACGTGAAATTGTACTCGCCCTTCTCGATCTCGTAGGTACCTGCCATCGTGAAATCGCCCTGCGTATCGATATTCAGGTTCAGACGCCCGCTCCCGTTTCCGCGCAGAACGTCGCCGGTCTGCCTGTCGAAAATGATTTCGCAGGTCGCATCCGGGGTAAGGTTGAAATTAAAGTCCATTTTGATCCCACCCGCGATCTGGCTGCGTGCAATGGAGTCGACAGGCGCACCGGTCGTGCTGTCCACGCGCGCCATTTTACTTACAAACTGGATATAATCCTGCGTTACCACCTCCGTGGCACCATCCAGCGGAATGTGAATGCGGGTACCCTTGTTACTGGTCACATTGGCTTCGATATTCAGCTTGTCGATCGGGCCGTACACTGCCACCGGACCGGTCACATAGGCCGTTCCGTAGAACATGTCGTTGTCCTTCACAGTGGTATTCAGAATTTTGAAATTGCGAAGGTCGGCATTGAAACCGAGGGAGAAATACTTGAATCCGTCGTGAAAGACCCCTCCGCGAAGGGTTGCCGTATTCCCATCTGCATCCGTAACGAGGATATTGTTGCCGGTGATCTCGCTTTCGGTAAAGTTGATCTTGTCGCTGAATGTAAATACCGATTGCAGGTAATCGAACTTCATCCGGCCCTTATCCACCGTAAGCGACCCTTCCAGAACGGGCGCATCTACCACACCTTTGATCGAAACCACACCTTGCGCTGTCCCGCTGATGTCAGACACCAGCCCTTCCGCGAATGGTTCCAGTGCCTTGAAATCCGCCTGGTTGAAGATCGCTTTCAGGTTCAGGGTGTTGGCTTCGAGTTTCGGGCGGTAGGAGCCTACGAGGCTGAAAACCCGGCGTGCATTCTTGTTCAGCTGGGCGTCGACCTGCAATTCGCTGGAAGTCTGGTCCCAGTCGCCGGTACCGAGCAGGTTCCCGAACTCATACTGGCCGTAACCCAGGCCTTCAATCGCAAGACTGGCATCGAGAATGACGCTGTTGTAAATATCCTTCACTTTGGCCGAGCCGTCCATGATACCCGATAGTTTCGTATTGAAAACCGGGTTCAAGCTGGCCAGTTTGAAGTTCTTGATATCCAGCAAAAGACTCTTCTCCGGATCCTCGGAGGCTGTTCCACTAAGGAAAATGCGCTGCTTTCCGCTTACCAAACCGAGGTTCGACATCGTAATATCATTGCCCACGATCGAAATCAGGCTTTCGGAAGGCACACTCCATTGTTCATCCAGCAAGCTTAGTTTCGAGTTTTTGAAGCCAATATCCAAACCGGCCGGCAGGAACCGGATCTCTCCCGCCAGGTTGGCCATGTTGGTGCTTTTCACCTGATGAATCGCCCCGTTGAAGTCAATATGGTCCACATCCCAGGTCCCTTCGAGCTCCATTTTCTCGGTAGGAACCATCTTGCTGATCTGCTGTTTCTCAGACGTAACGAGAATGGATGCGAGTACCTCGGCGCTGTTCACGAATTTGGAAGTAGTAACATCCACCTCGGCCTTCACAAACTGGTTTTTGCCATAACTCGCCGTATCGGATACCGCATTGAACGTCAGTACCGCCGTGTTGTCCATTTTAAAAATCCCTTCCGCTTTCGCACCCCTGGAAATGTAAATGTCAGGACTGAGGAACGCCAGGAACCGCGACAGGTTATGCGTTTGTACCGAGTAGTCGATCTCGTACCTGCGCGAAAGCATTTTCAGCGGCTTTCTAGCATAGTACTCATTCCTGGTTGCCTCGTTTTCGAAAAAGTATAATTTATATTCTTCCAACACCTGGCTCACGTCCTTCCAGGCTTGCGTGGGCAGGAAATTACCTTCCAGCCTGGCCGTCAGGAACTCGCTGTCGAGCTGTAACCGGCGCTTGCCCGAATGATTTCGGGAGGAAAATTCGAGCGTGTCCACCACCAGGTTCCGCTCCTTGTTGGTCATCACGAGGTACGTATTGAGCAATCTGGCGTCGCCCACCAGTTCGTCCACCGTGTTGCCGGTCACATTCACATTCAGCTGGGTACGCAGGGTAATCGGGTCTTCGCTGAAACCGAGCTCTTTCAGATTAGCCTTTTCGATAATACCTCTGACATCGAACAGGTTCTGCTGTTTCGAAAGGTCGAACTCCCCATCCAGGGTCACCACCAGGTTGCTGTCGCGCGTGCTCACCAGACCATTGAAATACTGATTTTGCAGGTTGCCTCTCAGCCGGATGTTTTTGTAATCATAATTCCGGAAACCCACCCGATGCACCAGCGCGTTCATATCGGCGGAGGCGACCGAAAGCTCCAAACCCTTTCCATACACCTTTCCTTCGAAATCCAGCTCCTGCCAGTTATCCTCGTCTTCAAGCAAAGTACCCAGGTTGAAAGATGTCGTTTTGACCTCTCCCGAATAGGTGGTCGATTTGGCGTCCGCAATGTGGAACACCAGGTCGCCCGACAGTTCGCCCAGTTCCGATGAAGCCGACGCATTCACAGCGAAATCTTCCAATGTACCTTTAAATGTGCCGTCCAGCAGCGTGTATCCAAACTTTTGCAGATCCGGATGCATATCCCATTCCGGATAATACTGCACCAGGTCCACCGGATCGACTTTGGAAGCCGACAAACGGATGTCCATTAACACGCCCTCAATCCTGGGAAGCCCTTTGAAACCGATATCACCGGTCAGGCGGCTGTTTTTACCGAAATGCAGGTCTGTGTTGGAGATCACGAAATCATCCACCTTCCCATTGAAATCACCCGAGATCTGCCAGGTTTCATTTAATCCATCGATATAACTCGAAAACAGTCCCAGATCCCGCGAGTCTACCCTGCTGCCCACCAGGTGCCCTTTCATGCGGATTTTATGGTTAAAATCGCCTAGTTCGCCCGACCGGTTGTAGAAAAATATAACCTCGTCTTTCAAATGCGAATTACCGATGTGCGCATCGAGCTCCTTCAACTCCATTTTCTTCTGGCAAAACAGGAACTTCGTATCCAGGTCATGCATTTCCAGTCCGGTCTGCTTATCGATCGTTTTCAGGTTCCTGGCCCGGAATGCGATCGTATCCCCCTGCACGAGAAAATCACTGAGCTCACCGTAGAGGTGTTTCAAGCTGAAATGGGAATAATCGAACACCCGGGCATCGCGATCGCGCGGCTGCCGGGGATCCTCGTAGCCGAATGTACCGTCGATCACTTTTGCCTTACCGATAATAAAGGGCGTATTGTTTTCGGGTGCATTTGGCGGGCGGGGTACCGCGGGGGCGGTCAGTTCGTTGATGCGGGCAATGAAACCATCGATATTGAGATCGCCCGATTTCGGAACGATTACCAGGTGTACATTCGGCTGGAACACATTGACTTCATCGAGAAATATCTTCTTTGCCGAATCCCGGATAATGTTATTGACATTCAAATTCACATCGAGCCGGCCGACATCGATCATATCCGCGCCCGACGTGTCTTTCACCGACACACCTTCCAGCGAAACTACGTCAAACCATTTGATATTAACCTTTTCAATGGAAATGGGGTATCCCAATTTGGCGGAAATATCGGCTGTGAGATGGCCTACGGCCCAGGTTTGTACCGAAGGGAGCTGTAAGGCGGTGGTAGCAATCCCAAGCGCCAGCAGCACGAAGATGATAACTACGATCAGACCATTACCAAGCGCCTTCAGGAATTTTAACATATACAGCTTCGCAGCGGGATACTGCTTATCTTATTGTTAATGCTTAATTTTGCGAATATTTTTCACAGTATGAATATCCTCGCCATTGAATCGTCGTGCGACGAAACCTCCGCAGCTGTTATAACAAACGGGAATATCCGCTCCAATGTTGTTGCTACGCAACTGATCCACACCCTGTATGGCGGCGTGGTTCCCGAGCTCGCCTCGAGAGCGCACCAGCAACACATTCTGCCTGTGGTGGACAAAGCATTGAATGACGCAAAAATAGCAAAAAAAGACCTGGATGCCATTGCTTTTACCAAAGGACCCGGTTTGCTGGGTGCGCTGCTGGTAGGTACTTCGTTCGCGAAATCGATGGCGCTCGGGCTGGATATTCCGCTGATCGAGATCAACCATATGCAGGCGCACGTACTCGCGCACTTCATTGATAACCCCAAACCCGCATTCCCGTTTCTGTGCCTAACGGTCAGCGGCGGGCATACGCAAATCGTGAAAGTGACCGGCCCGCTCGATATGGAAATTATCGGCGAAACGCGCGATGACGCCGTGGGAGAGGCTTTTGACAAAACGGCGAAACTGCTCGACCTGCCCTATCCCGGCGGTCCGCTGATCGACAAATATGCGGCGCAGGGCAACCCGCAAGCCTACCCTTTTCCGCTTCCCGAAATGCAGGGGCTGGATTTTTCATTCAGCGGCATCAAAACTTCGTTTCTGTATTTCCTGCAAAAACAGGTGCGCCAGAACCCGGATTTTATCCAGGAAAACATCGCCGATATTTGTGCCAGCATTCAGTATACCCTGATTGATATTCTGCTCAAAAAACTAAAAAAGGCATCCCGCGAAACGGGTATCAAGGAAATCGCGATCGCCGGAGGCGTGTCCGCCAACTCGGGATTGCGCAAATCGTTGCAGGAACTCGGGCAACAACTGGGCTGGAATGTGTATATTCCTGCTTTTGAGTACTGCACCGACAATGCGGCCATGATCGCGATCGCAGCACATTACAAATTTGAAGCGGGCGAATTCTGCGACCAGACGGTCAGCCCGCTGGCCAGAATGGAGTTTTAAAGTAATGTATACTAAAAGGATTGTATGAAACACTTTTGCCTGGGCATTCTTTTTCTTTCAATCCTGTCGGCCTACCCGCTTTGGGGACAAAACGCTCGCGTGCTTCGCGACGACCTGTCGATCAAACCTATTTTCCGCATTGCAGGTACCGACACGCAAACCCGGATCGCCTATGACGCATCCGACCAATCGTTTTACACCATTGCCTGGAACGGCGACCTGTTTCATCTGACGCGCGGCAGCTCCGGCGGTTACCAGGTGGAAAGGCTCGCATCCGCGCAAGACCACGGCATCAACTACATGCAAGGGCTTGCACTGCACGATGGCAGCATTTACCTGGCTGGAAATGTGGTGATTACACAAGGTGTTTCGGGCTATGGCAAAGCTGTAAAGGCTAAACTCAGCGGCGGGAAACTCGTTTGGACCGATATTTTCAAAACTGCGGAACACGCCTCTTCCAAAACGCTTTTCGACCACGCATTCAGTGCCATTTGCTTTTCACCAGACGGCAAGGATATGTACATTGCTAGCGGCTCGCGCACCGATCACGGAGAAGTGAAAGATAATGAGGGGCGCTATCCCGGTCTGCGGGAAGTAGCATTGACGGCCTGCATTTTCAAAATACCCGCCAATACCGAAAACCTGCAATTGCCCGACGACTCGGCTGCGCTTGCGCCATACGTACACGTGCGCGGCGTGCGCAATGCATTCAGCCTTGCTTTCGCGGCCAATGGAGACCTGTTCAGCGTCGAAAACTCCGGCGACCGCGACGATCCCGAGGAAATGAACTGGATTAGGCCCGGCTTCCACTACGGATTCCCCTGGGAAATGGGCGGCAACGATACGCCCATGCAGTTTACCGGCTACAAACCGGACGACGACAAGCTTATCAACCGGAATTACACCGCCTATCAGATCGGCGCTTTCCACGACGACAAGCAATATCCCCAAAAACCGAAGAACCTGACTTTTCGCAAACCGATCCGAAATGCTGGCCCCGATGCCGACATGTACCGCGACGCCTCCACCGGGAAGGTGATGGATGCCAGCGAAAACGGTACGACCGTCAGCACATTTACGGCGCACCGGTCGCCGCTGGGGCTGGTTTTTGATGTAAAATCCGCATTGGGAGGGGAATACAAGGGGAAGGGGTTTGTATTGAACTTCCAGGAAGGCTCGGCTGCTTACGGCCCCATGCAAGATCCCGGTCAGGACCTACTGATGCTCGATTTGAAAAAGAATGCCGCCGGAGACGATTACACATTGAATGCGCACCGCATTGCCGCCGATTTTTTCCAGCCTACGGATGCCGCGATCGTCGGTAACAAGCTGTACGTGCTCGAAGGGCAGGGACAAATCTGGGAGATCACCTTCCCGAAAGAGGTAATAACAGGCACTGAGCCGTTACGGGGTGCTTACAGCATTTACCCGAACCCGATCCGCGGTAAAATGCAGATCGAAGGGCCATCCACCCGACAAAACGTCCAAATGACTGTGACCGACATTTCGGGACGCGCGCTGATCCGCGAAAAGAGACAAGTGGATGGGCGCACAGAGCTGGACGTTTCCAAACTTCCGGCAGGCGCTTATGTACTTCAGGTAGAGTCCGGGCAACAACAGGTTACCACTCGTTTTATCGTCAATCCGTGAGAGCATTCACCCTTTTTGCATTGATACTGTTGTCCTCCGCGTGGTTATCCTGCGGCGACTCGCCTGCACCGAACCCTCCGGTGACCGGCGGCAATGAAGCACCTGAGCTAAGCGGATTCTCGCCATTGTCCGGTAAGAAGGGTACTACTGTTAAAATCCAGGGCAAGCATTTCGGAAGCGAAGTTTCCAAAGTTTCACTGCAAATCAATGGCCTGAAAGCGAAGATCAATGCGGTAACGGATACCGAAATCACGGCGATCGTACCGGACAAATGTGGCTTGGGTAAGCTGGTAGTCAATGTGAATGGCAGGGAAGTGACCTCCGGGGCAGCATTCCGATACCTTTACACGGCCGTTACCAGCTATTTCTCAGGAAGCGGGAAAGGGGATGATGGAAGCGACGGAGGCTATGAGGATGGCGCACCGCAACAATCGGCATTCAGGACATTGTATAATATCGTGACCGACAGTAAGGGCGTGATGTTCGCCGCCGACCTCGGCAACTGCATTATCAAACGCATTGAAACCGACGGCCGCACTTCCACCATTGCAGGAACGCCTGATGCGTCCGGTTTCAAAGACGGCAAGGTGAACCAGGGCCTTATGAAATTCCCTATTGGCCTGGAAACCGCACCGGATGGGTCCATTTACGTGGCCGACCATAAAAATAACGCGATCAGGAAAGTCTCCCCTGACGGAATGCTGACAACCGTCGCCGGCGGACCCGAGCGTGAAGGGCTGGTGGATGGCGACATTTCGGTGGCGCAATTTAAAGCACCCTACGGCGTAAAACTGGACAACACAGGAACGCTATGGATCTGCGACACTGAAAATGGGGTGATCAGGAAACTCTCCACCGACGGCAAAGTCACCACATTTGCCGGCAGTACACCTGGCTATGCCGACGGCAAGTTATCGGAAGCTAAATTTTATATGCCCGCCCACCTGAATTTCGATCAGAACGATAACATGTTCATCGCCGACAAGCACAACCATTGCATCCGGAAAATAACACCCGACGGCACGGTCACGACATTCGCCGGTGTGGCCACCAAGCCGGGCTATCGCGACGGGGAGGCTGGCCAGGCGATGTTCAACCAACCCTGTAACATTCAGATTGATAAACTGGGTAACCTGTACGTAAACGATTTGTACAACCATTGCATCCGCCTCGTGTATCCGGACGGGTACGCGACCACGCTCGCCGGCAAGGGCGGGACCGGAGGCTACCAGGAAGGTCCGGGAGAAAATGCGCTTTTCAAGTATCCGCAAGGGTGTACTTTGGACAAAGACGGAAATCTTTTTGTTACGGATTCAGCTAACCAACGTATACGCAAGCTGACCATCGAATAACTATGGCCATGACATTGTCAGAAATCTGGGTTTATCCCGTAAAATCCCTGGGCGGAATCAGGCTCAGCAAAGCATTAACCGAAGAAAGAGGACTCCAATACGACCGCCGCTGGATGATCATCGATGATGAAAATGTATTCATCACCCAGCGGGTACATCAAAGAATGGCACTGATAGACGTCGCATTGCTGGAAGACGGCCTGAAAATTTTCGTCCGTACCGATCCGAAAGACTTTGTACTCGTCCCCTACCTACCGGTAACCGCATTGCCGGTAACAGTAAAAGTCTGGGACGATACCGCCGAAGCCCTCACCGTTTCCAACGAAGCCGATGCCTGGCTCAGCCGCCATCTTGGCCTCGACCTACGGCTCGTGATGATGCCCGATTCCACCGAAAGAAAAGCAGACCCGCGCTATGCCAAACACGATGAAAATGTGAGCTTTGCCGACGGCTTCCCGTACCTGGTCATTTCCCAGGCTTCGCTGGATGATCTGAACAGCCGCCTCGCCGAGCCGATTGAAATGCGCCGTTTCCGGCCCAATTTCGTCATCAGCGGTACCGAACCATTTGCCGAGGATGAGTGGAAGCACGTTACCATCGGCAACCTCCGTTTCGAGTTTGTAAAACCTTGCGCGCGCTGCGTGCTCACAACCATTAACCCCGAAACTTCGGAAAAAGGGGCCGAACCGCTCAAAACGCTGGCAACCTACCGGCGTAGTGGCAATAAGATATTATTCGGGCAGCATGTGACCGCCCGCGATGCAGGCGAAGTGAAGGTGGGCGACCAGATTACGATCCTTGAATAGCAAAAAAGCTCCGCGATCTATCAGCGGAGCCTTTTTGCTACATTGTAACTTAATTTCAAAGCATATAGCCTAAGGCCGTACAGCTTACAGCCCCAAACTCACGATTGGGCCTCCGTTTCGCTCGCACCGGTGGTTTGGAACGGGCTCTTCATAATGCCCCTTTCCGAATTGCGGATAAAGTTGATGATCTCGTCGCGTTCGTCCGAGGGCGCCATTTCAAGCTCGATCTTCTGAAGTGCTTCCGCATTGTTAAGTCCCTTCATATAGACGTAGCGGTAGATATTCTGGATGTCGATGATCTGCTCGTTCGTAAATCCTCTTCTTCGCAGCCCCACAGAGTTGATACCCACGTAAGAAATGGGTTCGCGTGCAGCTTTTGTAAACGGAGGAACATCCTTCCGCACCAGCGAAGCACCCGATACGAACGCATGAATACCGATTTTGACAAACTGGTGTACCGCACTCAATGCACTCACAATGGCCCAGTCGCCCACATGGACGTGCCCTGCCATTTGCACATTATTACCAATGATGACGTTATTCCCAACCCGGCAATCGTGCGCCACGTGAGCGTAGGCCATGATCAGGCAGTCGGAGCCTACCACGGTTTTCCAATGCTCCTCGGTACCCCGGCTGATCGTCGCATACTCGCGGATGGTCGTATTGTCGCCGATGACGGTAAGCGTGTATTCATTGTTGTATTTCAAATCCTGGGGCGTGGCCGAAACGACAGCACCGGGATATATCTTACAGTTTTTACCAATCCGCGCACCTGAATTGATTACAGCGTGTGATCCTATCCAAGATCCTTCCCCGATCTCAACATCGGCATGGATCATTGCAAAGGGTTCAATGTCTACATTCTGAGCAATCTTAGCGTCAGGATGGATATATGCTAATGATTGAGTCATTTTTTCTTTACCAGGCTTGCTATCATATCGGCTTCACACACCAGCTGTCCGGCTACGTATCCCCGGCCACTCATTTTGACGATCCCCCGTTTCATCGGAGAAGTGAATTCGCATTTAAAAATAACGGTATCCCCCGGGAAAACATTACGACGGAAACGGCATGCGTCGATTCCAATGAGGTACGGCCAATAGTTGTCCGGATCGGGAACGCTGGACAATACCAGAATTCCACCCGTTTGCGCCATCGCTTCCAATTGCAAGACGCCGGGCATTACCGGGTTACCCGGAAAGTGTCCGAGAAAAAATTGTTCGTTGATCGTCACGTTCTTCACGCCTACCACGCTGTTTTCGTCCAATGCAATGATCTTGTCGATCATCTGGAACGGATAGCGGTGCGCCAGCAACTGGCCGATTTGATTGATATCGAAGACGGGCGCTTTGTTGGGATCGTATTGCGGAATATCTCCCTTACCCGATTTGATCAGTTTTTTGATCTTTTTAGCCAAAGCCACATTCGCAGCGTGTCCCGGACGTGCCGCCAGGATTTGCGCTTTAATGGGGCGGCCTACCAATGCAAGGTCCCCAATGAGGTCGAGCAGTTTATGGCGCGCCATTTCATTGGAGTAATGCAGGTCTACATTATTCAGGATGCCTTTCGACTTATCCACGCTCACCTTCGGCTTGTTCAAAAGCTGCGACAGATGATCGAGTTCGCCATCCTGCACCTCGCGGTCCACGATTACGATGGCATTTGTAAGGTCGCCGCCTTTGATCAGGTTTTGCTTGTACAATGCTTCCAGTTCGTGCAGGAACACGAATGTCCGGCAAGATGCGATATCGTCTTTAAAAAGGGTAATATCATTCAAAGAAGCGTGCTGGCTGCTGATCACCGTCGAGTTATAGTCGACCATCACGGTAAGGCGGTAGTCCGAAAGCGGCAATGCCACCAGTTCGGTATCCTTATCCTTATTCTTATAATGTACGTATTCCGGAACTTCGAAATAATTACGGTAGGCATTTTGCTCTTCGATACCGGCGTCGAGCAATGCATCCACGAATTTGATCGAGCTGCCGTCCATGATCGGGGGCTCGGGGCCGTCGAGCTGGATCAGCACGTTATCGATCTGCAAACCTACCAGCGCGGCAAGTGTATGCTCCACGGTGTGGATCCTCGCGCCATTCTGCTCGATGGTCGTACCGCGGGAAAGATCCACCACATTATCAACATCTGCATCAACAATGGGCTGGTCGGGTAAATCAACACGTTGGAACTTGTACCCGTGGTTGGCAGGTGCCGGCACGAATGTCATCGTAGCGACAACCCCGGTATGTAAACCCACTCCAGTGACGGATACAGACTTAGAAATGGTTTGTTGTTTTTCGTTCATTATATCTATTTCCTTTTCTAAATAAGGTGCTTCCGGATGGCCCGTATTTACTGAAAATCAGACGTTTCCTGTTTTCTTTCCAGGTCTTTCAGTCGTTCTTCCAGCTCAGGCAGCCTCCGCACCAGTGCCATGGACCGTAAATGTTCGTTCAGGTCCCTGGCCGGGGAGCCCGACAGCGACAGGCCTTCCTTTTTGATGGATTTGCCGAGTCCGCTTTGAGCCCCGATCTTGGTATTGTTTGCTACCGTAATATGCCCTACCAACCCAACCTGACCGGCAATTACACATTGCTCGCCAACCGTGGTGGAACCGGACACGCCCGACTGGGCCGCAATTACGGTATTTTTTCCAATCTCTACATTATGTGCGATCTGAACCAGGTTATCTATTTTCGCTCCCTGGCGGATTATCGTCGAGCCCATCGTCGCGCAGTCGATCGTCGCATTGGAACCGATGCTGACATTATCCTCGATGATGACATTTCCAAGCTGCGGGATCGTTTTATAGGTTCCATCCGCCTGCGGTGCGAAACCGAATCCGTCGCTGCCGATCACCGTATTCGCGAAAATCGTCACATTCTTACCGATCACCGTGTTGTCATAAATTCTCACACCGGGATGGATCACCGAATAATCGCCTACCTCTACCCCGTCGCCGATCCAGGCCTGGGGGTAAATCTTCACTTCCTTTCCGATAATGCAATTCTTTCCAATATAGGAAAATGCGCCGCGGTAACAGTCCTCACCCGTCTGGCTGTTTTCGCCAATGAAACTAGGCTGCTCCACCCCCGTCTTGCGGCCGGCGAGGCGTTTCTGGTATTCTTCCAGCAGGATCGTGAAGGCGGTATAGGCGTTGTCGACGTAGATCAACGTCGCTGAAATATCTTTTTTGGGAGTAAAATCTTTATTGACAATTACTGCCGAAGACTGTGTGGAGTAGATATAATGCTCGTATTTGCTGTTGGCCAGAAAAGATATACAACCCGGCAGGCCCTCTTCAATTTTTGCAGCCGAATCAATTGTAATCTGATCATTTCCAACAACAGTTCCATTCAGCATTTGAGCAATCTCGCTGACAGTAAATTTCATATTTTATCGGCTAATTTCGGGTAATAGTATTCGAGTACGTCGTAAAAAATATTAATTCGGCTTTTCTTTTTAGCGTCCTGATTAACCACGCAAAGATACATTTTTACCCCAACATACATAGTACTTGCGTACAATCTTAGTCAGGGCCTCGATGGTCGGAATGTCGGATGCATCGGCAATATCCAGCAGATTCCCCTTTTTCATTTTCACCCGGATCGGGTCCTGTTCCTTCGCATAGGCCCAGTTGGTCGTCTCACCGGTGATCAGGAAATACTTCATATCGGTTTCGGAAATCCCGCGGGCCGTCAGCCGTTCACGCAGCGGCGCCAATACCTCCTCCCCGGGCGGCTCATCGAAAAAGCTGATTTTAAACAGGTTTCTGTCCAGGAGCATCAGGCACAAGGTCGACAGAACCGGGTCGGGGTGCGTTTTCCATCCTTTTACAGATGCCCATACGTCGTTATCGTCCAATCCGTTGAATGCAGCCAGCAGATCCGGCTCATTATCAAAATCTGCGAGTGTAAAACGGTTATGCAGAAACAATGCGAAATCGGGCGTGGCAAAAAGCTGCTCTCCCGCCGCCGCGAGCTCACGGGCGCGCTGCATAATTTGCGTGAGCATAGCCTGTGCGCTCAGGAGCGTCTTGTGCAGGTATACCTGCCAGTACATGAGCCTGCGTGCATGCAGGAAGTTCTCAATACTTAAAAGGCCTTTTTCTTCCACTACCAGCTGGTCGTGACTGATATCCAGCATTTTGATCAGCCTGTCGGCACCGATAGAACCTTCGATCACACCCGTGTAAAAACTGTCCCGGTTCAGGTAATCCATCCTATCCATATCCAGCTGGCTGGAAATCATCTGGTGGTAAAATCTGCGGGGATAGGTACCTTCAAACATCTGGATCGCAATATCGAGCCGGCCATTCAGCTGGCGGTTGAGGTCCTTCATCATCACCAGGGTAATCGCCTCATGCGGGACGCCGGGAAGCACCACACTTTCCAGCACATGAGAAAACGGCCCGTGGCCCAGATCGTGCAGCAGAATGGCTGCCTGCGCGCCCTCCGACTCCGGCTCCCACACCATATGGCCCTTTTCCTGCAACGTCCGCAACGCCTGGCTCATCAGGTGCATGGCGCCCAGCGCATGGTGAAAACGGGTGTGCAATGCGCCGGGATAAACGATATCGGCCAGGCCAAGCTGCCTGATCCTCCTGAGCCGCTGAAAGTAAGGATGGTCGACCAGATCGTAGAGCAGATCCGACGCTATCGAGATAAATCCGTAGACCGGATCGTTGATGATTTTCCTTTTATTCAAAATCAGTTTTTTGGCAAAAGTAATAAACAACCAACGGACAAAAGAAGCTAATCTTATTGTATTCGTTTGGAGAATTGAACCTATTCGCTAATTTTGCAACCCAAACGGAACTTTGGAAAAAGGGCCTATAGCTCATTCGGTTAGAGCAACTGACTCATAATCAGTAGGTGCCTGGTTCGATTCCAGGTGGGCCCACTTGAAAATCAAGGACTTAGCGAAATTCGCTAAGTCCTTTTTCATTTATGTGCAATACAATGTGCAATACAAATTTGGTTATTTGCATAGGATCAATTGAGTGCACTGATATATTTTTATTCCACGAGTTTTTTTGATTCGATAATAAACTTCACTTTAATAGTTTACTGGTAGACTTATTTAGGGTCCTTTTGCCAATCTTTTTTGAATGCCTTATTGATATTTTTGTCCTCCGCACGACACACAGAGCCTGTCGTTAATCGATACTGAGATTTTTAGCTAAAATTCTCAGCGTACAAATTTTTAATTGTTCTTTTTGTTCGCTATTTTTGATTGTTCACTGAACGCGAACACCTAAATAAAACGAACAAATGATTCTTGCAGAAAATGAGATTGTCGGAAGGGCACTGAGAAACCTAGAAGAAAATACCGGTATTACTGGTCATTGGACTTCTGTGCAAAACCCACATATATCCGAGACCGATGGTGAAACAAGAATAACTATGAAAGAAACCACGGTTACTTTTAATACCGAGGTAAAACGCGAATTTCGCGACTACCAGCTAGACAAACTAATTCGTCAAGCTGAACTGAATAGACCGTTTATGCTTATTGCAGATAAGATTTATCCGGCGCAGAAGCAGCGTTTGCGCGAAAACGGAATTGCCTATCTGGATACTGCAGGGAATATTTACATCTCCAACGGCAATTTACTGTTATGGCTGGATGGTCAAAAACCAGTGCATATCGGCGCCGATACAAAAACAAATCGGGCCTTCACCAAAGCCGGCCTTAAAGTAGTTTATGCTTTCTTACAAAATCCAGAGGCTGTAAATTTCACGTACCGTGAGATTGCTAGTTTTGCCAAGGTGGCACTGGCAACAATAAACGAAGCCATATTGTCTTTGAAAGAAACCGGGCATATTGTGCAGGTTAATAAAAACCGCATGGTACTCAGTAACAAAAGAGAGTTGCTCGATAATTGGATAATAGGATATCAAAATATATTAAAACCTTCCTTATTATTAGGAACTTACCATTTCGCAGCAAGCGACCAATGGAAGCAAGTGGAGTTGCCTGCAACAGCTGTTTGGGGTGGTGAACCAGCAGGCGATCTTGAAACCGCCCACCTGAATCCCCAACAATGGACTATTTATACTGCCCAAGCCAAGCTCGAGTTAGTAAAAATCCTAAGGCTTGCCCCCAAGCCTGATGGTAACTTAAATGTCTACAACAAGTTTTGGATGGACATCGCCGTGTATCCAGACAACCTTGTGACTCCCGAACTGATAACTTACGCTGACTTGGTGATCACCGGAGATGCAAGATGCATTGAAACAGCAAATATTATTTACGAAACAAAGCTCAGTAGGATATTTGATCAGCCATGAAACACACAGAATTAAAGAATGTCTTTGACACATTAGAGAAAGCTTTTACTGAACTTTCCATTGACTATTACCTGATTGGAGCCTTAGCAAGACAGATATGGTACGAAAGAGCTCAAATAAAATTCAGAACAACCAGAGATGTAGATTACGCCATTCTAGTAGGCAGTCATCAAGAATATGAAACTGTTAAGCAATACCTAATCAAAAATGAAAATTACTTACCAATCAGGGAAAATACATTTGTACTGATATCGCCAGACGGATTTCAGGTTGACCTACTTCCATTCGGGGAAATTGAATCCCAGGGAAGTGTAAAGATTGAAGGGATAGGTATGACCACAATCCAGATAAGCGGGATGAAAGAAGTTTATGAAAACGGGACAGAGATTGTTAACCTTGAAACAGGAAACACCTTCAAGGCCGCTACATTAATTGGAATTGTTCTTCTGAAACTTGTAGCATATGATGACAGACCTGAACGAAGACAGAAGGACGCCACGGATATTGGCAACATCTTAGTAAATTTTTTCGATATGCATCAAGATTTAATATACTCCAATCATCTTGACATGTTTGATGAACAAGAACGTACACTAGAAAATATATCAGGAATCGTGCTAGGTAGGGAAATAAAAAAGATTGTCTTATCCAATGCAAACCTGATAGATCGATCGAAAAGAATTTTAATTGATCATATCAATTTTGGAGAAGAGAGTATTTTTACTCAGTTGATTGCCAAAGAAACCGGAAAAGAAATTGATTTGATAATCGGATACCTTCGAGATATTCTCTGGGGATTTGAAAATCCATCAAAACCTGTTGACTAGCATCATGGGAGAAGTTAATTCTCCAAAATACTAAGCTCATATCAGGATGCTATTGAAGATAATGCGCTTTCGGATTGAAATCTATGATCTGGAAAATCAGTTAACGGATTGCTATCTTTTCTGCTGCCAAGCCTTCCAAAAACCGGAGCCAATACCTGGTCATATTTACCAGGCGGGTTATTACGTTAATAGAAATTATTCCGGCTAATATGAAAATTAACAGAAAATTTTCCAGAGAACGGCGCACAGGTACCGTATTAATCTCAAATTTCAGTAATACATTCCCTTTATCAACCAAGAATTATCGTAAGTAAGCCAATTTCAATATCTAATGGATCACCGTCAGTCAGAAAACATACAGATGTGTAGATTCGGTAAAATTGACCAGGTGAATACGTTCCGGGCTGAACAAATCATTCTGGTTCAGATTGAACACCATTGTCTTTCTTTTCGCCAACGAATTATCTCGGTAATCTCACACTATGACTTCTGGTTGCTCATCTACACGGAATCAGGTCGTCCAAAACAATGAATTTTCCACTCAAAGAAAACGGAAGCCAGAAAAGTTCTGCACTCATCGTAAAGCAACCATCCTTTTCTGATTCAACGGTTTTCCAACCAGTTTAAGAACTGCACGGATTTTTCCTTTCCGACTATCAGTTTTTCCGGAGTAGGTATACTGAGTCGGACAAATAATTTCCGGCCAAAATAGTGTTCTACCTCCTTGACTGCGGAGTAATTGATTAAATATTGCCGGTTTACTCTGAAAAACTGGCTCTCGGCTAAAAGGTGATGGACCTCATCGAGCGGTTGGTTCGCCTGGTATTGCTGTTGGTCAAAGGTCATTAACATAGGTGTTTCATCCTTGATGAAAAAGAAGGCAATTTTCTCCGTTAGTAGGGTAACATATTTGTTGTCTTTAAAAACCAAAAATCCTTTTTTGCCATTGACACCTATTCGCTCCAGCAAAGCCTCGAAATCAGGCAAGGCATTCTCACGAGTTTGAAAAAAGTTTTTTAAATTAACTACCTTTTGCACCGCTGCCGCTACACTTTCTACCGAAAATGGTTTCAGTACATAATCAACACCATTCGATTTGAATGCCTCCAGTGCGTATTCATCATAGGCTGTACAAAAGATAACGGGGCACCTAACATTGACTTCTTTGAATATTTCAAAGCATAGCCCGTCTGCCAACTGCACATCCATAAAAATTAAATCAGGGCTTTTGTTTTGCGATAAGTGGCTGACAGCGGTTTCTATGCTCGCTATAGTGGCTTTAATGCGGGCAGTTGGAAGTATGGATAAAATCAACTGTTTTAACGCCTTAGCTGTTTTGATTTCATCTTCGATGATTATGATATTCATATATTAAGGGAAGTTTAACTGTAAATAAGTGCTGGCTTTTCTCAACTTCTATCTGATTTTGAGCAAGATGCAAGTAGCGCTGGTTGATATTTTCAAGCCCCATGGCAGTTGAAATCTGAGCTGTCTTTTTCAACTGCAATTTATTTTCAATTATCAACTTATCCCTCTTGATATACAATCTGATCTTCAAAGGATGTTCAAAAGACACAACGTTATGTTTGATGCAGTTTTCTACGAGTAACTGTAGCGTAAACGGCGGAATGAAAATCGGGACGGATGTTATATCAATCTCATCTGAGAGGTCAATGCCATCTTCAAACCGTGCCTTTAATAAAAACATGTAAGCGTGAAGGATACTCAATTCCTCTGAAAGGGGTATAACATCCTGCTTTCTGTTTTCCAGCGTGAACCGGTAAAAATCAGATAGTTTAAGAATAAAGTCAACGGAATGCGGATCGCCGATCTCAACCATGGATTTAAGCGTATTCAAGCTGTTAAATAGAAAGTGAGGGTTTACCTGCTGCTTAAGCAGCTCATACTGGGCGCCTAACTGATCAGATTTAACCCTTTCTAATTCCATGCCTATCAGCTGTGTCTGGTAACTTTGATAAAGCAAGTGCAGGAACATATATATTGTCAGGTTAATGAGCACCCCCCGAAATTCATACATCATGATCATGGATTGAAAATGATAATGTGGGAACAGTAGCTGATGCATAATGACCAGTAACAGCATTAACCCTACACCCAGCAAAAGGCTGTATAACAGCCTGAGATTAAAGAACCGGTTTTTGAACTGTGAATTGGAGTATTTGGGAAGGCTGTAAATATTGAAGTACCAGACAAATAAGGTAAACAAGAATGCAACCGATGAATCAACTGCGAGCTCAGTAAATGTAATGTGAAGCTGGAGGATCTTAGGTACCGATGCCAACACTCCCATAAACAGCGCGCTACACCATATAATCCTGGCTGGTACGCGAAATACCAATTTGGTGTCAGAGTTATGTAATCTTGTTTGGATCATGGCAGGCGCATTTCCTGGTGTATAAAGTCTGACTACCCATTGAAGAGATTATCAAGAAGAATAGTTTTCTTTTCGCTATTGTCTATCAAAAGGATATGGAGATATGACTGGGTATCTGTGCTACCAGTCAAAGTATTGACCAGGCCAGTGGACTGTCCGCTATATTTCCCCGAATCATCCGCTTTAAAAGAATTGATTTCATAATCGGCGGTGTAAGGGGCCTTTGTCGACCTTGACAATGCCAGTGTATATGAACGACCTGGCTTTAATGCGCTGAAGTTCTGTTCAACAAGATCTGCCAGACCGATGCTTCTCACTGAAAGCCGTCCCGAGGCCTTGTCGCCTTTCACCAAACTCTTCAGCATCACTACCTGGGTGGCCGCCGTATCAGAAAGCATTTTAAGGCCCTCTCTATTTTCGGTGTCCGTCACTGCATGTCCCGCATAAACCAGGGCCTGAGGGCTTTGTCCGATCTGAATGGTGCTGGTTACCTGCATCTTTTGCAAGTCAATCGCCTGCACCTTGTCTTCGAATTCCAATCCTACATACAATAGCTTGCCGTCTGGCGAGGGCCACAAGCCATGCGGCAGCGCTCCTACTTCAATCGTTTTTATTAACGTGAAATCACGTTGGGCATCATATATCTTGACTTTGTTTTCTGCTCCGACCGTAGCGAGCATCAATAGCGTATTGTTGACGACACTGAAAGTCACATGGTTGGTAACCGCACCACTTTCGACGACTTTTGATACGTCCATGGTTTTAGTACTGAGTACCGTGATTTTCCCGGAATCCTTGTGTGTCATTGCAATCCACTTCCCATCCGGACTGGTAAATATATTCGGGGAGAAAGGGCTGGTGACAGCTATCCGTTTAACCACTTCAAAACTTGCAGTGTTGATGATATCAACCTGTGGAGTAAAACTCGAACAAACATACGCGAGTTTTCCATCCTGCGTGAAGCTGACCATGCCCGGACCGTCGGCTACCGGTACCCGTTTGACCTCCTGCATTTTGCTCACATCAATAACGCTGATGTAAGCCTCTCCGCGAACGGAAATCCAAAGCTGCTTGCCGTCAGGTGTAAATGTTGGTTCATGGGGAGCCCTGCCAACATAAATTGTTTTAAGTACCTTGTTATTTTCAGTAGAGATTAGCGTTACTGAATTGGAACCGATAGATACAACAGCCAGTAATTTTTTCGGCTGGAAATGCCTTAATCCATGTACGAGTGCCTGCCCTTTATACAAAGGACTTAATACATTTGTAAAAGGTTTTCCTAACACTATTTCGCCCAGGAGCTTATTTTGGGAAGGGTCAATTACGGAAACGGTGTTGGAAACCTGGTTAGCGGTATAAACCCTGTCTTGAGAGTAAGGGCTTTGCGACATGGCAGCGTAGCTGGCAAATGTAAGGGAAAATAGAAACGGGAGTGTTTTAGTCTTCATGTGTTTACTCGTTTAAAAAGGCGGACATTTGTTCAACTTCAATTGATTCGGACGCAATAATCTGTTTGGCAAAAGCACTTGTTTGCTGGTCCCTGCTAAAACTGATTGCTGCTTTTGCCATATCAATAGCGGCCTGATGATGGGGTATCATGATCCTGGCAAAATCATGGTCTGTATCAGTTAGAGCAGTGGGGTCTGGCATCCGTTCCATCATCAGATGCATGGTCTGAGCCATCGATTTATCAAAACCCGTTGGGTCAATAGCGGGTGACTTCTCAGGTGCCTGCACAAGCCATAGCTTCATTTTTTGCAGCTCATTTGTCTGCTCGGCAAGGATGCTTTTTGCCAGCTGAATCATCACGAAGCTTTTGCCATACTTAATTTGGTAGTTAGCCATAGCGATAGCGCCTTCATGATGTGGTATCATCTGGGTTATAAATCCGGTTTCGACACTGATAGACCCGCCGGCAGCTTCCATTTTTGTCATCATAGTATCCATCATGGCCATGAAGGGGTTTTTCTGGGAATGCCCTGCATGTTCGTGCATGGATAAATGCTGGGCGGATGTACTCTGAGGCAGCAATAACCACACAGAAAACAGGAAAAGCAGGGTTCGGAAAAGCGAAGTATCTTTCATAAAATATATTTAAGTTTACGAAATAAAGCCCTCTTCTCATTAGAAATAAGCCACCCCAGGCTCAATTGGACTATTAAGCCGGTGAAGTTGCCA
The DNA here is from genome assembly GCA_001898145.1 of Dyadobacter sp. 50-39. Taxonomy (GTDB): domain Bacteria; phylum Bacteroidota; class Bacteroidia; order Cytophagales; family Spirosomataceae; genus Dyadobacter. Next base: position 35,166 of record MKSR01000046.1, on the reverse strand, counting down.
TTTTTCAGGGGGAATAATATTGATCGTGTAACTATCGCCAAATGCGATGGTCCAAGATTTATTTAGTCAAAAATGGCCAGCATAAATTTACTTTGATTATAATTACAGATATCGATACAACCGCGTTGCCAAGTTTTTCTCCAAATCCAAATTCAACGAGATTTAAATGCTTGCATGCTAATATTGATGGTAACTGTTACTGGAGGCCAGGCCGCTTTCACAAATCGGCGGTTCCGCGGTTACACGACTGCTTTATTTGCCATAATTATCTCCCTGTGTTGATTGCCACATTTCTCCATCACACGGAGCACCTCCGTAATTCTGAAACAATACTTGGTCAATGTATATTCTATTTTGACCGGGGACTCGCTAACGATTGACCGCTTGAGTAACAGATTATCCTCCAAGGGTTTTAATTCCTTTCAAAGCACCCTATTCTTGGTCTTTGGTATAGAGATTAAGATATCTGTTACCGTGATAGATGGAAATGATAACAGGCAACTTCCACTTTCCGCCAAGCACGAATATTGTATCTTGTACCGATTTAACCTTGTATTGAAAATCCTTTCCTCGTTTACCTCTATTTTAAGTATTATTTAGTATCAAAACTATACTATTCTGTCATACTTTTGAAGATATTGGTTTCTCGTTTTTTTAACTGAAGTTCGTTCCTATGGCTAGAGAATTCGGACGGGTTGACCATATGATTCCGTGGCAGATTGACCATCACCTGAGTATTACTAACCATACGCTAAATTATTATCAATAATTTACTTAAACTGGTCAACTCCGATCGAAACTACCTGTCATCAACTTCCGAATTGGGTGATCAATGGCTCTGAATTCTCCGATATGGAATGGTAATCTATCATAGCAGGATTGTTCCGGGGGAGCTTGTGGCGTATGGCAATTGAAGGTGAAAATATATTAAGCACCGAAGAACTTATTACGGACAGTAGATTAAGAATACGCAAACTGGTACAAAGCCAGGCTGGAAAATTGTATCTGCTTTCCTATGAAATAAATGGAAAGGTTATTAGAAATAAGAACAGCACGAATTGATATTAGCATATGTTAGAGCTCATCTTCCGAAGCCTGCCCAAGTAAGGATTTGCTAGTTCGAAAACGAACAGTAAAAGGTCTGTTTGTATGATAGCCGAATTACTTACCAACCCTTTTGCTTAAAAACTGGTCCAGCTGTTCGCCGTGAAGGTTCAGGGCAATGATATATCCTTTTTGATCCACTAACACGTTGAAAGGTATTCCTTCAAGCTGATAGGTTTTGGCGACCGGGGATGTCCAGAATTTCAGATCGCTTACCTGTGTCCATGGCAAGTCCAGTTTTTTAATAGCCCTCTCCCAGGCATCTTTTTTACTATCCAGAGAAACTGCATAAATATCCAGATTAACACCCGTTTGAGATGGGTGATGGTATTTTGCATATAACTTTTTGAGCTCAGGTTGCTCCTGAACACACGGGGCACACCACGATGCCCAAAAATCTACCAATACCAAATTACCCTTCATGGACGAAAGAGATACCATTTTACCACCGGGGGTGGGCAGCACGATTTCAGGTGCCAGATCCCCTACTTCTATTGGTTTTTGAGCCAATGATCTTTCCTGATTCAGGAAAAAAAGCAAGCTTGCAAAACCAATAAATAATTTAATATTGCGCATTTCAAAATCCTTTTTATTGTACCGGATAATTCTTATCGATCCAGTCCGTTTTAATATTTTTGGGGATATTCAACAATCTGGCCTGCGTAAAGCCTTGTTCTTTAACAGCTTTAAATGCAGGTCTGACATTGGGGCATTTAGCAAACGGGCAGCAACCACAGTAAATAACAACCTCGCGGTTTTTATCCTGGGTCGAAAGAATCTTTTCCAGTTTTTTGATATTGTCCTTTTCACTTCCGGGGCCTGCATCCAATGAGCCAGGAATAACAGCCTGCGGCCCAACATTAATGATCAGCGGTTTCTTTTTTCCACTGTCGTTAATCTGGTCAGCAAGTTCCTGGGTAGGTTTCAGCTCTGAATCTGTCCAAGGCTCGGCAGTGGTTTGCGCCAGCGTTGTCAACCATGACAATGCCATGAAAAGAAATCCCAAAATGATCGATAATGTTTTTCTACGTATCATTGTTTTGTTTGTTAATTGTTAAATCAAAAAAGTCGTCGAGGACAACTATGATAATATGATGGCTAAACTATTGTAATAATGGATCCACTATCTGGCGATTTTAAATAGCCGAAGCAAGTCAGCTCTTGACCCAACAAGGCGAGTTCCTTCTCAAAATCTCCTGCTTTTTCATTACAAACAGCGACTAACAAACCGCCACTGGTCTGTGGATCAGCGAGGATGTATTTTTGATAATCCGTTAAGTCTCCAACTTTATGACCATAACTCTCCCAGTTCCTTTGAGTACCGCCAGGAAAACAACCTTGTTCAATATAGTATGATAAAGATTTAATAACCGGCACTTTGTTAAATTCAATTACTGCTGATAATCCGCTACCTTCACACATCTCTGACAAATGTCCCAGCAAGCCAAACCCGGTCACATCAGTCATCGCCTTTACCGCCTCCATCCGGCCAAATTCCTCACCAAGTTTATTGAGCGTTACCATGCTTTTTAACGCAATTGCCGCATCCTCTTCAAGCAGAATCCCTCGTTTCTGTGCTGTCGATAAAATCCCTACGCCCAATGGTTTGGTCAGGTACAAACGGCAACCTGCTGTTGCTGTGGAATTTTGTTTGAGCGATGTTATATCCACCATGCCGCTTACGGCCAGTCCAAAAACTGGCTCAGGACAATCGATGCTGTGGCCTCCTGCCAGCGTAATACCCGCTTCTGCGCACACCGCCCGGGAACCTTCAAGCACTTTTTGGGCTACTTCAGCAGGAAGTTTGTTAATAGGCCATCCCAGGATCGCTATAGCCAATACCGGCTTGCCACCCATTGCATACACATCGCTGATCGCATTCGCTGATGCGATGCGACCAAAGTCATAGGCATCATCCACGATGGGCATAAAAAAATCCGTTGTCGAAATGAGTACCGTGCCGTTACCAAGATCCAGTACGGCGGCGTCATCCCGCTTGTCATTCCCCACCAAAAGCCGCGGATCTGCCTGATGTAAGATCGGGCTATGCAAAATTTTATCTAAAATGGCCGGGCTTATTTTACATCCGCATCCTGCACCGTGGGAATACTGCGTCAACTGTATGTCTATCGTCTCCATAAATTATAATTCCTGCTGCGTTTCAGCAATCGAACTGGCGAAATTAAGAATCCTTTTTGCATTTTCTGATTTGTCCTCACCAGCCAGCTCCAGGGTAAAAAGCCGGTTTACATCTCTTTTCTGCAAACTGCTCCGGTAGGTTTTATCGTAATAAACCAATACCAGCCGGATAAAATCAGCCATCCGGTTTTCTCTGATCGCGGCTACTGCCTGTGTCGTCTGTAACGGCCCCAGCCGTTTGCGGATCCGTTCGGTGCAGGCTACCAGAAAATCCTTGTCCAACTCTCCATAATCGACCACCAACTCACGGACACGCTGATCCAGCGCAATCTCCAGATTAATCAGGGCGGCATTTTTCATCTGCTCCCAAAATGTTCTTGGAATTGATAATCTACCAATATTGAGATTTTCATCTTCAATCCACATCGGGCGGGAAAAATTCAGGTCTTTTAATTGTTCTGCCAGATTATTTTCAAATTGTTCCTGGGACGGCTGGATCATGCTATTCATCGTTCCATAGGAAGAACCCTGATGCCGGGCAAGATCTTCAAGGTCTATTACCTGTTCTCCCATTTTTCGGAGCTCATGCAGTAATTTCGTTTTTCCTGATCCTGTCATGCCACCGAGTATCCGGACCGACCGACGCTGTGCAAACAAACGGTGGGTCCATCTACGGTAACTTTTATAACCTCCTTCAATTAAATATACCTTGAAACCGTAGAGATTCAGTGCCCAGGCCATGGCCCCGCTACGCATGCCTCCCCGCCAGCAATGAACCGCAATTTTTTTATCAGGTGCTATCACCAATGCCTGCCTGATAAAATCCGACCATTTCGGCCCTGTCAGGTCGAAACCCAGCAAAATGGCCTGCTCCCGCCCGATCTGCTTATAAGTTGTGCCTACCAAAACCCTTTCTTCATTACTGAACAAAGGTATATTGAAGGCTCCCGGAATATGGCCATGGGCAAATTCAGCGGGTGTCCGGACATCAACCAGGGCTATAACGCCGGTTAACAGCAGAAATTCATCAATGGTTATATTTTCTATCATTGGTTCCGGCATAGAAACTGATGCCCCTGGCAATAAAACAACTTCTTATCCTTATGCATAGTTGCGTCTTTGATCAGTATCATGACAATGTAAAACATTACCGACCGGTCCGTATAAGGACTACAATAATCATGCTAAAATTATAGATTTATAAATGAAGCTTATCACTTCGGCTGTCTTACCTTTGCATTATTTCAAAATACGGAACAACAACCCCATCGCGGCCAGACTTTCACTATTGCAACTGACTTGCTTAAAATTTTGCTCTGAGCTTTGCACTTAATTCAATTTATCAGCACACGGCTCTTACCCAATTTGCTCCTGTCCACTTAACATTCTAATTTACCTGTCTTTTAAAACTACAAAACAGAAAATTTTGTGTCGTGTTGAATGGCGTGGTATGATCTTCCTTTACGCAACGAATTTTGTCAAAGCCATTTTTAAGTTCGTTTGTCAAAGTTTGTTCAGTGTATTGCTTAATGTTAAGTCCACTACACTTTGCGGGTCCATTTTCAGAAAAAGTGCCGATTGTCATAAATCCATTTACAGATTTCCTGGCTGTTTCCATATATCTTGAAACTTGTTCAGCTGTGGTCAAAAAATGAAATGTTGCTCTGTCGTGCCAAATGTCAAACGTGGTGTCTGGTTCAAATTCTGTTATATCACTAACCACCCAATTAACCTTTTCGGCCTTATCGCCCAGACGAAATCTGGACTTTTCAAGTGCTTTTTCGGAAATATCCAAAACGGTTACGTGTTCAAAACCTTCGTCAAGCAAGTAGTCCACCAGTTTGCTGTCGCCACCACCAACGTCAATGATTTTAACATCTTTTTTCAGACCAAAAGAAGAAATGAAGTCTAGCGAAGTTCTGGGAATTTGCTGCGTCCAACTTACCTGATCGGGGTTTTTAGTTTCATAAACTTTTTCCCAGTGATTTTTTGTGTTCGGATTTTTCATTTTTTTTCTAACAGTTTACAAGATCGTCTGGTTAGATTGCTGCCAACATCCTGATCACAGACGCTTTACCTTGGTGATAATTACCTTCCTTCAGAACGATCTCTTCTTGCCGTAGGTAGGTAATGGTCAGTTCTTTAAAACCGGACTCAATCTCTTCCTTTGAAAAAAGAAAATCAATATCCTTCGGACCACCGGACTGATAGCGCCCCTGATATTCGAGCTGTTGTCTGGAGAATCCTTCCAAGATAATTTTACCCCCAGGATTCAGCAGGGTGATCAAATATCCTGTAAACAAAGACCACTCCCGCGAGGGTAAATGGGCATAGATCAAAGCAATACAATCGTATCTTTCATTCCTGGGGACAACATCTTCGAGAACCCCTACTCTATAATCTATTGATACTTTTTTATTGCCAGCCAACAGCAGTGCTTTCTTTTTGGCAACCTCACTGGTATCAAACGCGGTGACATTCCAACCTTGCGTCGCTGCAAATACAGCATTTCTACCCTCACCTTCGGCAGGCAAAAGCAAACTTCCGGGCCTCAATATGCCCAAATTCTGCTTAAACCATAAATTTGGCATTGTTCCGTAGATATATTCGTCACTACCGTACCGCTCATCCCAAAACTGATTCATACTTTTCTATTACAGATAATAACCTATGGACAGAAATTTCAATTGCTTTCAAAATATCTGTGAAATATTCAAGGCTGCGATCAATGCTTTTTGCTGCATTTCATAATAAGTATTAATCACAGCCTTGGATTATCAATTAATCTACCTCTCCGGTTAAATGGATTTGACCGCCAAATACCAGTCTACCATCTCTAAATCAGATGACCTTCTTTCCAAAAGTGACTCAACCGTTTTTGGCGCGCCGATAATTACCTTTTCACCAGGTTTCCAGTCGAGCGGCATGGCTACCTTGTATTCATCAGAAGTCTGAAGAGCAAGCAGCGATCGTTTGATCTCTTCCATATTTCTGCCTACGTTCAAAGGGTAATACATGATCAGTCTTACTTTCCCTAATGGATCAATGATAAAGACCGCGCGCACAGCTGCCGTTTCGCTTTCACCAGGCTGCAGCATCCCATACAGCTTTGCAACTTTCATATCCAGATCGGCGATGATAGGAAATTCAAATAAAACTCCGGTTTTATCGTAAACTGCATTAACCCAAGCAATGTGGGAATGAATGCTATCAATACTCAACCCCATCAGTTTGGTATTGTGCTCCGCAAAAAAATCCTTCTCTTTGGCAAACCCTGTCATCTCTGTGGTACAAACCGGAGTGAAGTCTGCCGGATGCGAAAACAAGATCACCCAGCTACCTTTGTTGTAGTCAGAAAATGTTAATTTACCAGTGGTGGTAATGGATTCAAAATCTGGTGCCTGATCGCCAATACGGGGCATCCGTGATTCCTTTTCGAGATTTTCCATTTGTTCTAATGTTATAAAATGTCAACCGTCCCAGGCAATGATTACTGCCAGCATCAGCATGTACAAATCTCGCATAATTAAAGGGCTTGATTGGTGACAAATGTCACCTACCTTAAAACAATTCGTTATTGCCTCCTTCAGACTCGAAAGTTGCGAGAATCTACTGCGCTTTATTTTACAAAACCTGGACGGTTCTAAGGGTGCACCATTGCCCATCCCTGCTGCTGACGGATGATAAGCTCCCCGTTGCCACTGGGAACAAAGGATATGAAATCAAAGAGCTCATCTTTGCTGATTTTGCGCTCTCTAAGCGTGTTTTCACATTCTGCCAGAATCACCCCTTTTGCCTGCAATGCCTTTAACTGCGCTTCATAAGGACCATCTTTTTTGAAGACGGCCACGCCTCCCCCGTGGACAACGAGCTCTGCTTCCAGTTTCCCTTTCAGACGTGGATCTTCCAGTGCGTTCATCATGTTTTTCATCGTGGCTTTAATAACTTTGTCATCGTCACTATTGAGCTGGTAAACGACTTTGTACAACTTTTTATCAGCGACAGCCCCATGAAATTCTGCTGGGTTTACGGCCTTAATCTGAGCATGGACGCAAACTGAAAGTAGTAATGAGACGGCAAATAAAATGGATGCGATCTTTTTCATTTTTGGATTATTTTAGATTGAAATATTAGTTATTTAACTGTTCTGACTGCTGCAATGGGCTTGAATGGACCATATTTATGCTGATTTTCTGAGAATCCATCCGAGTAGGGCCCAAACGGAAAATCTATTGGTTTCTCAGAAATATTCTTCCAGTCCAGTCTCTGATCTTTGTGAGGACGCGGCTGCGCGTTTACAAATGCGGCCAGATCCCAGGCCTGCTCATCAGTCAGAATAGGGTTGTCATGACTGGCACCGAACGGCATATTGTCTTTCACAAAACCAGCAAAGGTCGAAATTCTATATAGCCCTGCCCCATCGTTGTAACTTCTGGCGCCCCAAAGAGGCGGATAGATAAAAGACTTTCCATCCGGATTGATGATGCCTTGCCCTTTTACCCCATGGCAAACCGCACACTTTTCCTGATAAAGCATGCTACCCGTATTCGGGTTGGCCGCCCGGTCAAGATAAGCAAGTTTAGTCATTCCGGCACCTTTGGGAGCACGCCCTTTCGGTACGCCCCTCCCTACCCATTTCATATAAGCCACCATGGCCTTCATTTCTCTACTGGAGCTATCAGGCTTTCTGCCGTTCAGACTTCTTTCAAAGCAATCCGAAATCCGCTTCACGATTGTCTCTGTGCCTGCTGATCTGGCACGGTACCTGGGATAGGTTGAGTAAACGGCCGAATAGTTATTGCCCATTGGCCTTGTCCCTGCATCCAGATGACAATTCTGGCAGTTCATCCCATTCGAAATGTGCATGACGCTGCCCTTCGGGCCCAAATACTTGGATGTGTTGGCGATCAGATCTTTACCATATAGGATCAATTTCATATCATCGGTATCGGATGTCTGCTGAATAGCAGGCGTTTGCTGCCTTGTCAGCGTGTGCGCTTTCAGCTGATTGCCCCCAAACTTACCTGAACTAAACACGGCCGGAAACATCAGAATGAAAACGGAACTACCTAAAAAAGAGATGATCAGTGTGCGGTTTATCCATTTGGCGGTGGGCGATTTACTTTTTCGTAAATTATTCATAATCTACATTTTAATCTAAGATGTTATAGGAATCAATCGAGCCGAACTGGCTTTTTAAATTTCACCCAATCAGCTAAGAAAATTGGTGACATCTGTCACAGAACACTAAAAAGCCAACTTACTGATCATATCCACCAGCTCCGAACTGTTATAATCCGCTGCCCCTTCCTGACGGTAAACCATTTTTCCTTCCTTATCCAGGATCACCGTGGTAGGAACAGCCCCCTGCATAAACACCGGCGGTATCTCCCCAGCCGGACTTACGACCTGCAAATCGTAATGGTGCTTTTTCATGAAGCTGTTCGACTTCTGATAATTCCCATCCACATCAACCATTAAAAAGACGACATTTTCGTTATCCTTGAATTTGCCATACAAAGCATTGATCGAGGGCATTTCGGCAATACAGGGCGGGCACCAGGTTGCCCAGAAATTCATAAAAACGACTTTTCCTTTCAGCGAGGCCAGATCAACCGTTTTTCCATCGCCCTTCCGGAAGTAAACATTCGGCAAAGCCTCAGCCGAAGCTTCACCTGGCTGTTTATCGATTTTGGGCTGGAACAGGCCTACCTTCATCAGCGCCTGGATTGTCCATGCTTTTACTTCAGGGCTTATGACCATGGCAGCTAAAAATACAACCATCACTGCCGTAATGATATTGGATACTGAAAACCATTTCTTTTTCATATTTTATCTTATTCGAATAGGTACATTAATTGACTTTAACTTTCCCGCTATTCAGCAGCTCTTCATTCCCACTTCTGACAACCTTATCTGTTTTAGTCAGGGAACCAAAAACTTCCTGAAGTGAATCTTTTCGGGTCCCTTCTGAAACATCTACTTTTTTTACGCTGTCGTTTTCAACGACAAGCACAAAGGTACCTGACTGCGCATGTACCACGCTACTGGCAGGAACCCATAAGGTTGAATCGGGCCGCCGCAGGGTCATGGTCACCTGAGCATATTCTCCACCGTCGAGCGATCCATCTTGATTCTCAACATCAAACTCTGCTGTCACCGAGCGGTTCTGCTGCTCGAGAACATGGCTTCTTCTGGACAAAACCGAATGAAATATTTTTCCCGGGCGATTGGAAACAGTAAAATCGATTCTGGTATTTTTCCCGAGCGACTGTGCATGTTTTTCCGGGATTGCCACGGTTAATCTCAGTTTTTTGTTCTGGGCAACTACCAGCAGCGGCATGGTATTATTTTCACCTACCAGCGCTCCAACGGACACATTCCTTTCCACAACAACCCCGTCGAAGGGCGCGATAATCTTTAAGTATTGCTCTTGCTGTCCCAATGATTGCGCATTGGATATAGCTGACTGGTAAGCAGCACTGTCGCTTCTTAATTTGCTTTTAGCCCTGTCGAGCTCAATGGCTGCAACCGACCCATCCTTACGGGTAGCTTTTAAGATCCTTTCATACATTTGACGGCTTAGCATATAATCTTCGTAAAACTTCTGCTGATCCGATCTGGCAGACTGAAAGCGTTGTGAAACTTCGGGTGCTTCCAAAACAGCCAGTACCTGTCCCTTTCTGACAAGACTTCCGCGATCCACCGAAATAGTTTTAACAAACCCTTTTATTTTTGCAAATAAGCTGACCTGTTCATATGGTTTGAGCTCGCCGGGCAGCGTCAGCTTGTAGTCGGGCTGGTCTTCTAGGGGCATGACCACCTGTACTGCCGCAGGCCCTTTCACTTCTGATTTAGCCTGATTTTCGGTTTCTGGTTTACTGCCACAGCCATTTATACCCATGCTGAGCAGCGCGCCCAGAAAAAGAACCAGTGAATTTTTATTTATACGCATCATTTTTGATTGATTCATTTAGTAAGTTCAATTAATTGGGCATCCACATCATCCGGGTCCAGCGATGGACTATCCCTGCTTGCTTTGCGCATCACGCTTGTAAACAGGTGCGGCATCACCAGAAGAACAGTCAGTGTGGATAAAAGCAGACCTCCTATAACAGCCTGTCCTAACGGGGCTACCTGCTCGCCGCCTTCTCCCATTCCGGAAGCCATCGGTACCATACCAGCAATCATGGCAAGGGTTGTCATCACGATTGGCCGCAGGCGCGAAGAAGCCGCAGCAAGTCCCGCCTGCCGGGCCTGCATACCCAGGGTCAGTCTATTGTATTCGGCCTGGTTGATCAAAAGCACCGCATTGGAAACCGACACGCCCACCGACATAATAATGCCCATGTAAGATTGTAAATTAAGTGTGCTCCCAAATAAAAGAAGCATCAGAATACTTCCGCCAATCACTGCCGGCACCACCGCAAGTATCAGCGCAGAGATTTTAAAGGACTGATAATACGCCGTAAGCATCAGGAAAATAACAACTACCGCAACCACCAGACCCGTCTGAAGTCCTGACATGGTCTCATCCAGCAGCTGCATAAGACCTTCGGTCGAAATGATCACGCCACGGGGCGCATCACCAGCATCCGCCAAAACTTTTCTGACCGCTGCCGACGCACTGCCCAGATCTTTGTGATCTGTATTGGCCAGGATCGTCACATACCGGTTTGCTCCCTGACGATTCACCTGTCCTGCCTGCTTGACCATTTCCAGCGTGGCAACATCTTCCAGTACCGGACGCGGCTCTCCTGCTTTAAGAGGTAGTGACCGAAGTTTGTCCAGCGAGCCCATATCCGATTCGGGAATCTGCACCTGGACCTGGAAAACAAGACCAGATTTGGGATCGACCCAAAGGTTTTTATTTGTAAAACGGGTGGATGATGTAGCAATCGCCAGCGCCCGTGAAACATCTTCCATAGTAAGACCGAACTGGGCAGCAAGCTGTCTGTTCACGTTGATTTTTACGCTCGGATAATTGACTGGCTCGGCAATACGTACATCCCGCAGAAAAGGTATTTTGCCCATCTCACTTTTCAGTTTCATCGCATACTGATTCGCCGCTTTCAACTGCCCCGCCGCTACTTTGATCTGTATCGGTGTCATAGCTCCCTGGCTCATGATCTTCTCGACCAGTTCCATGGGTTCAAAATTGATTTTCAGCTCAGGAAACTGCTTTTTTACCTGATTTCTGATTTTCTCCTTCAGACCGGCAATGGGCTCTTTGAAAATACTTTGGTCGATCGATACCTGTAAAACAGCCTCGTGCGATCCGCTTGTAAAAAGGAAAATTGGATTAATGGCCGTAGCGGACGGTTGAAGCCCTACGAAAGCGGAGCTTATTTTAATGGCTTTTTCCGGAAGCTCATTCTTAATGATGCTGGTCACTTTTTTGAGATACGCCTCAGTCATTTCAAGTCTGCTTCCCTCGGGGGCTACAATCCTGAGCTGGATATCACCGCTGTTACTAGCTGGCAGAATATCAGTACCGACCGTCAAAAACGATCCCGTTACCATAACGCCAACCAGAATCACATAAACCATAATAACCGCTGTTGGTCTCGCCTGCAAGCGCCGGGTCAGCGATAAATAACGGGTCTTAAAAGAGTCAAACCGTGCCCGCTTTGCTCCTCTTACCTTTTTATGGCTTTTTAAATTTTCCGGTTTCATTAGCCAGTTTGCCATGATCGGCACAAAGGTTTGAGAAGCCACAAAGGATGCAATCATTGCAAAGGCAACAGCCAGGGAGAGCGGCATAAACATGTCTTTCGGTATTCCGCTCATCATAAAAGAAGGTATCAGAACTGCCAGGATACATAACAGGATCAGAAGCTTTGGAACCGATATTTCCAGCAGTGCATCCAGAATAGCCCTTTTCTTGGGTTTATCCATTTCAAAATGCTGGTGAATATTTTCAATGGTTACCGTAGCTTCATCTACCAGAATACCGATAGCCAGCGCAAGCCCGCTCAAAGTCATCACATTGATCGTCTGCCCGAGCATATATAGCATGATCACCGCGGAGAGAATCGCGATCGGGATGGTCATCACCACGATCAGCGAGCCGCGGGAATCACCCAGAAAAAGAAACACCATCAGTCCGGTCAGAAGGGCACCCAATATGCCTTCATGGATCAGATTTTCAAGCGAACGCTCGATATAACCCGACTGGTCAAAAACGTAACGTATTTCTACATCTTCCGGCAAGGCCGCTTTGAGCATGGGGATGGCCGCTTTCAGGTTTTCAACCACTTTCAGCGTTGAAGCGTCGGCTTTTTTAATCACAGGCAAATACACAGAACGCTTTCCATTGATAATGGCATAACCCGTCGTGATGTCGGCTGCGTCTTCCACGCTGGCAATATCTTTGACATACACGTTGGTGCCTGAGCCTTTCCGCACTGGTATATCCAGAAACTCCTGCGGATCATTGGCAATCGAGTTGAGTGGGCTCATCAGATTCTGTTTGCCGATCCGGATATTTCCTGCCGGCGCCGGAAAATTATTTTTTGCAATAGCTGTTGTCACCTCTTCCGCTGAAAGCCCATAAGACTGCATCAGATCCGCATTGACCTTGACGACCATCGTTCTGATATTTCCTCCGAATGGCGCGGGCGCAGTTACGCCCGGAATGGAAACAAACATAGGCCTGATCTTGGTCAGAGCCATCGTTTGAAGTTCTGTGATCGATCTTTGCGGACTTTCAAAAACCAGCTGTCCGATCGGGATTGAGCTGCCATCAAAACGCACCACCTGGGGAGGGACCGCGCCCGGCGGCAGAAACCCCATCGCCCTGGATACCTGCGTGGAAACCTCACCGGAGGCCTGAGCCATATCCGTTCCGGGGTAAAAAGTAAGCTTCATAAGCGTAAAACCCTGAATACTTTTAAAATCTATATCCTTTACCCCGCTGACAAAGATCAGTACCTTCTGAAACTCGTTGGCCATAAACCCATCCATATAGGCTGGCGACAGCCCTCCATAGGGCATAGCAATGTATATCACCGGAAGTTCGACGCTCGGGAAAATATCCACGTTGATCTTTCTGATCGCTGTGAAGGAAAAATAGGCAATACCAATAACAGCTACCATTATTGATAAAGGTCTTCGCAAAGCAAGCCTTATAAGGTTCATAGTATCTAATTAAATTGGTTTTGCAGATAGGAAAAATCGCCGGTTGCTTCTGATTCCACCAGAATCTGTTCCCACAACTGCTGATGGGCATCTATATTGTTTTTTTCGGCCAATTGTAAAATAGACTGTATCTGTAACAATTCGGTAAGGCTGATCAGTCCGCTTTCGTATCTTGACATATACAGATCGTAAGCAAGCCGGGCATTTTTAACCGCTGCCATAACGTTGACAATCTGCTTCTTTTGCCCCGCGATACGCATGGTTACAGAGCTCAGGTTTGCTTCCAAATCCAGTTTCCGGATGGTGTAACTTGCCTGATCAGCCCTGACTTTCTGCGCTATACGTTCCCTTTCAAGACTGCTGTTAAATGCATCTGTAATATTAAAAGTTACGGCAAGACCAACCAGATAATTCGCAGCCCCATTGTTATAGCCTGCCGCCAGGCGGTTGTCGACGAGCCCATCTGGCCCAATGCCACTGCCTCTAAGGGCAAGTCCTCCGATCGCTGAAACCGTCGGAAGTGCCCGGCGACCCGCCAGTGCTGCCTGGGTCCGGCCATATTCGACAGTACTTTCCAGCACCTGCAAATACGGATGATTCGCGCTAATCTGAACCTGGTCATCTCTGAAAGTCGCAGCATTTAAGTAGGGTCCATAAGCCAGCCCCTGCGCTGTATCGACTTTCGGCGCAAGCGCTGTCAGCTCCGTCAGATCCGATCCAAGCTTTGCCGTCCACTCCTCCTGAGCAGAAAGTGTCTGCAGATACGATGAAAGCGCCAGAGAACTATCCGCCCCCGGTTTTAAGCCGGCTACTGATAAACTTGCTGACAATTCAAAAATCTGCTTTGTCCGCGCTGCGTTTTCCAAGGCCCAGATCAAATTAACTTTACTGTTTAGTATATTCAGATACAGCTGTGTAGACCGGGCTCTGAGTTTCAGCTGCTGCGCATTCAGATCACTTGTTGCACGCTCAATTCCCTGATCAGCGGCCTTCATGGCCAAAGTTTTTCTGCCGAATTCAAAAAATTTCCAGTCGGCCACTACCGAACCGAAGGTATTGAAAGCTGCCTCAGGTTGTCCGGGCAGCGTGGAAGCCCTGCCATTGGTGTTGATCACGCCCGGCAATGGAAAAAAGGAGCCGCTGCTGCTCTGGTAGCTTCCTATAGAATTCTGGAGCTGCAATTGCACGGAGGGCAAAAAATTATTATTTCTGGTAAGCTGCTTTACAACCCGGGACTCTTCCAACTGCGCCTCTTTCAAGTCGATTCCAGGGTAGTCCGAAAGAGTCATGTCCCAGATTTTGGAGAGTCTCAGACCGGTTTGTGCATGCAAAGAAGAACTGACAAGCACCAGTAAAAGGCCTGACAGACAAAGCTTATGCCTTATCATATTTAATCTGTTTAAAATGTAACGACAACAGGCACGGGCTTAGACAACCCGGACATGCGTATTAAAATCAGAAAAAACAAAAAGGCTCAAATCAGAAGATATCTGTTTTTGATGTAGATAGGACTGCCGCTTGCGGCAGGTAAAACTTTAAACAGATTTGCCAAAGGGACATGGTTGTCACCTGAAAATCCGTCAAAAATCAGCAGAAATGGTAAATAGGAAAGTAAAAAAAGTGAAGCGGATGGCAGCGTGACAGTCGCTGATACCATACGTAGATCCGGATCGGAATACGCTGAGCCTTTTTGATAAGCACACGGCTCGTTTTCTAAAAGTTTTACTGAAACCGGCAACCCCTTATCAATTCTTTCCGATGTGTGCCCTGCGCCCGAATGATTTAAAAGCGCAGTACTCAGCGTTTTCTTAACCTGACAGTTAGACAACAAAAACAAAGCAAAAAACAGAAAGATAACCGCCCTGACAGGCTTGCATCTCTTTATCTCATGTTTTTTGTCGTATTGTTTCACTGAAAAGATTAATAATGCAAGACGAAAAAGTATCTGATTACACCGCCCGACCGTTTGCTTTAATCTTATTAACGCAAACGATCGGGTTTTAGTGAATCAAAATAGTTTTTTTCAGAAAAAATTCCTGAAAAACATTACCGTTAATGAGCTGCCGGCTGCTGATCAAATTCTTTAATGTGCTCACCGATGTCAAATACGGGGATATGCGCTCCGACCAAAGAAGCGATCAACGAACTGCCAATGGCACTCCGGTATCCGCCCGCACAGTGCACAGCGATGGGTTTATCAAGAGGTATTTCGTCAATCCTGCTTCTTAAATCAGCCAACGGAACCTGGATACTACTGCTGAAAATTTTATTCGCCGATACTTCCGAGGCGTTCCGTATATCAACAATCGTATACTGTTCCTGGTTTTCTTTAAAATTTTCCAGATCCAAGGGCTGCATGATTTGCTCTCCACTTGTTAACACAAAAGCTTCCCGGATTTTGGTTTCGTACCCGATGGATGCCGTGCGCCCTATAAGCCTTTCCAAAGTTTCTGTATCCTGTGCAGCCAGGTAAAATTCCTCCGAAGGATCTATCATGCTTCCCAGCCAGGTCTCAAACTTGGCTGCATCCATGATATTGATCGATCCTGCCAGATGGCCCTTTTTAAAATCCTGCTGGTTGCGGCTGTCTACAATCCAAATACCGGCATCCAGGTGGCCCGTTATTG
Organism: Dyadobacter sp. 50-39; assembly: GCA_001898145.1. GTDB lineage: Bacteria > Bacteroidota > Bacteroidia > Cytophagales > Spirosomataceae > Dyadobacter. The sequence goes on along the minus strand of MKSR01000046.1, from coordinate 19,156 downwards.
ATTCAGACACTTTTACCTTGCCAGTACTTTCAACAAATCCGGATGCGCCTTTTTTATTCAATTCAACATCGAAAGGGAAATAGGCCGGGATAAAAGGCTGGTCAGATGTCAGCTCCTTTACAAAAGCCTCTTCGCTCATGGGTTGAAGTGACCAGTTTTCTGCCTTTTGCTCTCCCATCGTGCTGCTGGCGGCATCACTTAAAGCCTTTCCGCATAAAGTGCCCGCTCCATGCGCCGGATAAAGGATCACATCGTCAGGCAAAAGCATCAGTTTGTCTCGAAGTGAATAATACATTTTGGCCGCCAGCTTTTCTCTTTGCGCGTCCATATTTCCGCCAGACTCTCTCAAATCCGGTCGGCCACAATCTCCAATGAACAGGGTGTCCCCGCTGAACAAATATTTGGGTTTACCATCATGCTCTAAAAGAACCGATATACTATCATCCGAATGGCCGGGCGTGTTGATCGCCTTCAAAACAATCTTTCCAAAGGCCAGCACATCTCCCTCGTCAAAAGGTGTTAGTTCATATTTAGCCTCGATTTTTTTACTCGCATAAATGGCAGCACCGGTCGTCTGAGCAATCTCCAGATGACTACTCACAAAATCAGCATGGGAATGCGTTTCAATAACTGCGATAATCTCAGCATAATGCTCTTTTGCAAAATCATAATATGGCTCCGGGTTACGGCCCGGATCGATCAATACGATTTTTGATTCACACTCGCTCAGAATGGCATAACTGTAATGCGCCAGAAATTTATCTTCAAACTGTTGGATCTTCATAAAATACTCTTTTTAGCAATTAAGCTGTTCCTTTTAAAATTTTATTCCAGTAAAGCCATGGAAGCACTTTGGTCTTCAGAAGCCACATACTATATCTTTCCTTGGCCTGATTAAAAGGGAAGGTTTCCATGGGATTGTTATTATAGTCGAATTCGGCCAGAACCAGCTTTCCGTAACCGGTAACAAGCGGACAAGAACCATACCCCGTATAAACCTGCCCCAACGCTTGTCCCTGCATCAGCGCGAGCAGGTTCTTGACCAGAACGGGTGCCTGCTTACGAATGGCTGCGCCGGTTTTGGAATTCGGCGTACTGCCTGCATCCCCCAGACCAAAAACGTTCTTGTAACGATTGTGCTGCAAAGTATCCTTATCCAGGTCAACCCAGCCAAGAGGGTTACCAATAACTGCCAATGGACTGTTTTTTATGAAATCAGGTGCTGATTGCGGCGGCGTTACATGGAGCATATCAAATTTCTGGACCACCTGCCGGATTTCTCCGTCCTGATCCCTGGTTTCAAAAAAAGCCATCTGGTTGCGGCCGTCTATTTCAGTCAGGTTGTGATTAAAATGCGTGTGTATTCCGTAATTTGCCACCACCTGATTTAGCACATCAGCGTATTTTTTCACACCGAATATTACGCCACCGCCACTATAAAAGTGCACCTCAGACTTTGATAGAAGACCCTGTTTTTTAAGGTAATCCGCAGCCAGGTACATAATTTTTTGCGGAGCTCCGCCGCATTTTATCGGTGTATTGGGTGCCGTAAATATGGCTTTAACCGAGCGCTTGATACTGCGTAATGTCTGCCATGTATAGGGCGCAGACGCAAAAGTATAATTGCTGCATACACCAAACTGACCCAGATTCTCCGTGAGCCCCTTGATTTTGCCCCAGTCCAGCTGAATACCAGGTGCTACCACCAGATAATCATAGGTAATTCTACCACTATCCGCACAGGTAAGTGCATTTTGGTCCGGCTCAAAAGTCACAACCCGGTCTTTGATCCAATGCGCCTTTTCGGGAATGCAGTCTGCCTGATCCCTGACCGTTTTTTTTATATCATAAGCCCCTCCACCCACAAGCGTCCACGCAGGCTGGTAGTAATGTTTATCCGACGGTTCAATGATGCCGATGTCAAGCTTACTATCATGGTTCAATAACCGGGCTGCAACTGAAATTCCCCCGTTGCCACCACCGACAACCAAAATCTGAAAGTGATTTTTCATCATATTAATCGTTTGATTTGTTGGTGTGAAGACCGAATGTTCTATACAACGGGCAAAAACCAATAAAGCTCGTGAGGATAAAAATGCCGGTCACAACCAGCAGAACCACCGCTACGGTACCAGAAATGATATGGGTGAAATAAAGGATCAAAATAGCGACTGCAATCAGTATGCGGAAAACCCGGTCAAATACTCCCATGTTCGTTTTCATTGTCGTTGGATTAGTTTATACTCCAAATCTACCAACTGTCTGATCGCTCAACAGTGACTTATGTCACATAAGCCAATATAAATTTTTTAAAGTATAATAATACAAAAGCCTTATTTCACTTTGCTGCATTTTAATGGGGCAGCCATGTTTTCACAATTCCATAGAGATAGGTTCCGCCAAGGGCCCCTGCAATAACAATGAGCATCGGCCAGTAGCCGTAACCCAAATTGACAAACATCGGTCCCGGGCATGCGCCTGTCAACGCCCAGCCCAATCCGAATATCGATCCGCCAATCAAATAACGCGACCAGTTTTTGTCTTTATCCTTAAATTCTATTGGTTCCCCGCTGAAATCTTTGATGTTGAATTTTTTGATCAGAAATACAAAAATGGTTCCTAATACGACTGCCGTTCCAATGATCCCATACATCTGAAAGGATTGGAACCTGAACATCTCCTGAATACGGTACCAGGAAACAGCCTCAGATTTGGCCATGATCACCCCGAATAGAATACCAGTCAAAATAAATTTTAAACCTTTCATAATCTTAGAAAATTAATGGGAACAGAAAATACGTCATCACGAGGCCTCCGATGAAAAAACCAATCACAGCAACGAGGGAAGGAACCTGTAAATTGGAAAGCCCGCTGATGGCGTGTCCGGATGTACAGCCCCCGGCATACCGTGAGCCGAAACCTACGAGCGCGCCTCCGGTCAGCAGGATGAAAAATCCTTTTGGAGATGTGGCGAAATCCTTGCCAAAGAGCTGGGAGGGATTAAGTCCGCCATCAAAGTGTATCCCCAGCCCTTTCAGATCATTAATCGTAGAGGCCGACAATTGCATCGGATCGGGGGTGCTTAACCATTGGGAAACAATGTAGCCCCCGATAACCGACCCCACTAAAAATAACAGGTTCCATATTTCTTTGCGCCAGTTAAAATCAAAAAATTTGACTTTCTGCCCCGCTCCGGAAATGGAACAGATCGTTCTCAGATTAGAAGAAAACCCAAAGGATTTTCCAAAGTATAAAAGCATGGCCATAATCAGACTGATGGCAAAGCCAGAGATATACCACGGCCAGGGTTGTCTTAACAATTCTAACATATTGTTTTTGTTTTTTTAAATTGGTTATAAAAATGGAAAAAAGCGGTAGGTACCGCTGCTGTACCGGCTGTAATCATCATAAAAAGCCATCAGCATTCTCTCTTCATATTTTGATTTAAAGTAAAAAAGCAGCCAAAGAAACAAGGCAATGATTACTTTAATTGTATCAGCGGTATGAAGTCCATACCCGGCGGCGGCCAGAATGATCCCTGAATAAATCGGGTGGCGTATGTACCGGTATAATCCGGAGGTGATAAGTTGCCCGTTTTTTACAGGAGACGGAAAAGGGGTCAGGCTCCTTCTGATCTGATATACCGATATGAGTATTACAATCAGACCTGCCAGTGCCAGTAGTCCTCCTGCAATTTCGCCAACCCTGTTCACTGAAAATGTCAGCAGAGAAGGCATAAAAATGTACAACCCAAACAAAACAAGTTGAACGCTGACAAAGACCATATCTTTTATTTTTCTCATTTGAATGCCGGTTACAGCGCTATGATCTCATGTGTAATAATATAGATTCCCATCACCAGTATGAACCATCCGAACCCTTTTTTCAGCTGATCTGAATTGATATACTTACTTATCATGCCACCAAACAGGATGCCAGCGATGGCAATTCCAGTGATTCTCAGAAGAAACGGCCAGTCAATTTCAAAATGCCCGATATCTCCTGCAAAGCCGATTAAGGAATTTAATGCAATGATCAGAAGTGAGGTACCCACTGCCTTTTTCATGGGCATCCCCAAAAGCAGGACAAGTGTGGGGATCAATAAAAAACCGCCACCCGCACCAAGAAGACCTGTCGTCAACCCGATTCCGACACCAAATACAAAAAGTCTGATATAGTTATCGCCTGCTTTATCCGGGCGCTGTGTTTTCTGTCCCTCGCTGCTGATCATGCCAAAAGAGGCTCCCATCATCAATAATGCAAACAGAATCATCGTTAAGATCGGCTCAGTTACCTGAAAATCGCCAATTTTAAACAGCTGTTTTGGAATCAACGGGATCAGAAACTTTCTTGTCACAAACACAGTCGTTATGGAGGATACGCCAAATAAAAGTGCGGTCCGCACACTTACAGCCCCCTTTTTATAACTGTTGAATGCACCTATCAGACTCGTTGAACCTACGATAAATAACGAATAAGACGTCGACAAAAGTGGCGAGATCCCAAATAAGTACACCAGTACCGGTACAGTCAAAATTGACCCTCCCCCGCCGATCAGGCCCAGTGAAATTCCAATAAGTACCGACGCTACGTAAGCTAAAATTTCCATATTAATATTTTAATCATGCAAAGCAAGGACTTTCACTGCTTCGATAAGGTGACTTTTGTCACATAGGCCATTTATTATAGCCGGCGCGCCAGAACATGGATAAAACAAAATATCCGAAGGCGACAAAAGTGCTCTCCGGATATCTCGAATAAAATATAAAACCAACCTCTAATGTTCTTCTTTGGTCACAAAATTAGTAATCAACGGCTCCTGTGTGCTGATCAACTCGTTTTCATGAGGAAAGTTTGAACCTGGCGTCTGAGAGTAAGGGATGTTTTGCGGGATAAAATCCTGCTCGGCGCCAGGCTTACTATAATCGTACGGCCAACGGTAAACAAAGGGAATTTTTCCAGGCCAGTTTCCATGACCTAGCAACAATGGCGTAGTCCACTCCAATGTATTCGAGTTCCATGGGTTTAGCAATGCCTTCTTTCCCAGGAAGATGCTTTTGATAAAATTGAACAGAAAAATAAACTGTGCTATAAAAGTCAGAATGGCGGCCACACTGATAAAGGCATTCATATCAACAAATTTGGTCGTGAAATCATAGCTAGTAAATGCATAATAACGGCGCGGAAATCCGGCTATGCCCAAATAATGCATCGGAATAAAAGTCATGTAGACACCAACAAAAGTAATCCAGAAATGAATCTGGCCCAGTGTTCTGTTCATCATCCGGCCAAACATCTTTGGAAACCAGTGATAGATACCTGCCATCATGCCAAAGAAAGACGCAGACCCCATGATCAGGTGAAAATGAGCTACAACAAAATAAGTATCGTGCAGCTGTATGTCCAGTGCCGAGTTTCCAAGTATTGCACCTGTGACACCTCCCGAAAACAGGAATGATACCATGCCTATGGAAAATAACATCGCTGGCGTAAAAATAATATTCCCACGCCACAGCGTCGTAATGTAATTGAATCCCTTAACTGCGGACGGGACCGCGATGATAAGTGTCAGAAACATGAATACGGATCCAAGAAATGGGTTCATCCCGGTTACAAACATATGGTGAGCCCAGACAATAAACGATAAAAACATGATGGCCATCATCGAGGCGATCATCGCCCTGTACCCAAAAATCGGCTTTCGCGAATTGGTCGCAATGATATCAGACGTAAGCCCAAGTGCAGGCAGAAAAATAATATAAACCTCGGGATGACCAAGAAACCAGAACAAATGCTGATACAATATCGGAGATCCTCCCACATTAGGTAATGCTTGTCCATTGATATATATATCCGAAAGAAAAAAACTTGTCCCAAAACTTCGGTCCATGAAAAGAAGTAAAAACGCAGATAACAAAACAGGAAAGGACATCAATCCTATAACAGCCGTAATTAAAAAAGACCATATTGTCAGCGGTAACCGATTAAAAGACATTCCCATTGTTCTCAGATTTATGACGGTCGTAATATAATTTATGGATCCCAACAGTGTTGAAATCACAAAGAGAGCGAACGATAGAAGATAAAGAGACATCCCCATGCCTGAGCCTGAAATGGCCTGCGGCATCGCGCTTAAAGGTGGGTAAACCGTCCACCCTCCCATAGCGGGACCTGTCTGAAGAAAAAAAGAAGAAAATAAGACAACGCTGGCCGCAAAGAAAAACCAGTAGGAAAGCATGTTCATAAACCCGGAAGCCATGTCGCGTGCTCCGATTTGCAGCGGGATAAGAAGATTACTGAATGTCCCGCTCAACCCTGCCGTCAGAACGAAAAACATCATAATAGCTCCATGCATTGTTACCAGTCCCAAATACATAGAGGGATCAAGTTTCCCGCCGTCGCTAATCCATTTCCCTAAAACTGGTCTTAGCCACCCCAGATTCATTGTAGGAAAACCTAACTGGAGTCTGATGACCATAGAAGCAGCGCCTCCAATCAGTGCCCAGAAAATTCCGGAAAAAAGGAACTGCTTGGCAATGACCTTATGGTCTGTGCTGAAAATATATTTCGTCCAAAAGCTCTGGCTATGTTCGGTTTGGTGTTCTGTTATCTGAGCACTTACGGGAATGTTGTCTGGATTCTCCATTTTTTGACTTATCGGTTAAAGAGAGGTCAAAATTACCTGGCAGAGTACCGTGAACATATAGTAAAATCAGGGCATCATCGGGACAGATCAACGATATCATGAAATTTGTTTGAACTCAGAAGGAGACATACCAAACTGCTTTTTGAAAAAACGGTTAAAATAAGACGGGTCTTCAAAATTAAGCGCTGTGGCAACTTCTTTAATTGCTACTCCGGTATGAACCAGTAAGCGCTGCGCTTCCATTCCTATTCTTTCATAAATCAGCTGGCTTGCGGTTTTACCCAGGACGCTCTTGCAAAGGAAATTAAGATGGTTTGGCGAAACACTCAAAAGTCCGGCATAGTACATTACCTCTTTATGACTTCGATAATGCCGATCAATTTCCTGTTCGTAACGCTGCACAAGCGCATGCCCCGGGAGGTATGTATGATCCGAAAATTGTTTAAGATAGATACGGTCTGCCTTTTCCAAAAGTATGTTAAGGAACGATAAAATAACCTGATTTCTACGCGCCTGATGGTTTTCAAATTCACTGTAAGCCTGGTGAAACAATAGTGAAATTAATTCCGCCTCATCTTCCAGCTTTATAAGCGGAGACAGGCCCTTTGAATTAAAAAAAGAGTAGGTATAAAGGCGCTCAGGATACTGATTGGTAAGAAAATTACTTTCAAAAAAGAGGCTGTATCCTGCAATGTCATCACTCAGTTCCCAGCTATGTACCTGGCCCGGACTCAGAAAATATACCTGTCCTTTTTCAATATCATAGCTATGAAGATCGATATGGTGCTTACCAGAACCATTCAGGACAATCATCAGCATGTAAAAAGAATGGGAATGTGGCCGATCTACGCCGTCAACCGTTTTTGCCAGGTCTTCAAGCCTGATCATATAAAATGGCTCGTTCTCCCGGCAGGCAGGATACATACCAAGACAAAATACCGGTAACTTATTTTTTGATTTTTCCATATCCTACTATAAGATGTAGCTTGTGGCCCGTATCTGTGAGATTGCAAATTATAGTATCCGGGATGTAATTGTTCGTGACTTTTGTCACATTGAATGCTAGTTACAAGGCTCATTATCCATAAATACATCCTCCTTGAAATGATGAATGTGCACTTAGCGTTATTTGAGCCTCACCTGCCGATAAACGGCAAGGTTCATTTGGGGTAAAGAATTTCTTCCCTAGGTGACAATTATCACTGACGGAGCTCTGACTTCTTGCGAAATTTGTATTGTTCATTTAGAAATCAAAATCGAAAAGGCTATGCGAATCGAACAAATTTATACAGGCTGCCTTGCACAAGGCGCATATTATATTGAAAGCAATGGAGAGGCAGTCGTGATTGACCCGCTTCGCGAAGTAGAACCTTATATTACCCGTGCCGAAAAAGATGGGGCCCGTTTCAAGTATGTGCTTGAAACGCACTTTCATGCTGATTTTGTTTCTGGTCACATTGATCTGGCAGAGAAAACCGGTGCAGAGATTGTATTTGGACCAACTGCTAAACCAGCTTTTGCAGCCCATGTGGCTCAGGATGGCGAAATATTGAAAGTTGGTGATATTACCTTAAAAGTCCTGCATACGCCCGGTCACACGATGGAAAGCACCTGTTTTCTGCTGACTGATGAAAACGGAAAAGATACAGCTATTTTCACAGGTGATACTTTGTTTATCGGAGATGTAGGACGCCCGGATCTGGCACAAAAAGTAGTGGCAGAGCTAACCCAGGACAAACTGGCCCGGCATTTGTTTACTTCCCTGCGGACCAAAATCATGCCTCTTCCCGATGATATCATTGTATATCCTGCTCATGGCGCCGGTAGTGCGTGCGGTAAAAATATGAGCAAGGAAACCACCGATACACTGGGCAACCAAAAGTTGTTTAACTACGCTTTACGAGCTGATATGACTGAACAGGAGTTTGTAAAAGAAATAACGGATGGGCTGATGCCACCGCCTGCGTATTTCCCGGAAAACGTAATGATGAACATCCGTGGATATGACAGCATTGACACGGTACTCGAACGCGGAAACCATGCGCTTGATCCTGATACCTTTGAGGTTGCCGCCAACGAAACTGATGCAGTTATGCTTGATACCCGCGAAGCGCGGATGTTCGCCCAGGGTTTTATCCCAAATTCAATTAATATCGGCATTGACGGAAATTTTGCTCCCTGGGTTGGTGCGATGATTCCTGATATCAAACAGAAAATACTGGTAATCACCGACGAAGGCCGGGAAGAAGAGGTGGTCACCAGATTGGCTCGCGTTGGGTATGATTACACAATCGGGCATCTGAAAGGTGGTTTTGAAGCCTGGAAAAATGCAGGGAAAGAAATTGATCAAATCGAGTCCATCACTGTGAATGAAATGGTGGAGCGGATAAAAAACAACCCTTCCCTGACTGTGCTTGATGTACGTAAGGCAAGTGAGCATTTTTCTGAGCATGTAGTCGGTTCGGAAAATATACCACTTGATTACCTGAATGATCACCTCGCTGAGATTAGTAAAGATAAGACCTACCTCGTCCACTGTGCAGGAGGATACCGCTCAATGATATTCAACTCCATTCTCAAATCCAGAGGATACGACAATCTGATTGATATCCAGGGCGGTTTTAAGGCCATCAAGGAGGCCGGTCTTGTGAAGATAAGCGAGTACGTATGTGCAAGTACAATGTTGTAATGATTAATTAAAAAAGTTAAATACAGGTGTAACAAAGTTAAATTTTGGAAATACGGATAAAACATCCATTGGCTATTCACGATGCTGCTGCGGTGTTCATTTTACAGATGTGACATCAGCCATAACGGGAATCCCTTGGATTGAGCCCCTGGCCGTTTCACTTTTGACTTGATTGATAAATTATTGCCCGCTTTACCTGATTCAGCGGATAACTACTAAAAAAAATATGGGAATCCTATCATCATTATTCGGATTAAAAAATACAGACTACAAGACACTGATACAGCAAGGTGCTGTCGTAGTTGACGTCCGCTCCCCGCAGGAGTTTGCCAGCGGTCATATCCCGGGAAGTACCAATATTCCGCTGGATCAGATCGGAGCAAAAGCAGATATGCTGCTAAAAAAAGCAAAGCCGGTGATCACCTGTTGTCGTAGTGGAACAAGAAGTGGCATGGCAGCGGACATACTTAAATCCGCTGGTGTTGATGCACACAATGGCGGCGCTTGGGACAGTCTCAAACAAAAAATCTGATATCAAATTTTTCGTAGTGTTTACAATCGAACCGCAGTGGCCCGTATGCAGTCGGGCCACTTATAATTGGTCCTTAGTTTACGATTCTGTTTTCTGTTTACACTCTTCGTTGTCCTAACATTACTCTAAAAATGCATAACAATAAACCCATCTGGGTTAAGTTTCCACCCATTGTAATCTCCTGTGGCGTCATGGTAAACAAGTTGATAATCTGGGATTCGAGGTAAATACTGGGACCCAATGATTTATTTTCCCGTACTTCAAAGTGTTGCATTGCCTATAACGGAAATGTCAGCCTTATAAATCAAGCTCTCCGCAAAAGGACCGACTGCCCTCTTCCGCTCAGATGATCTATTAAAAAATCGCATCTACAGCTTTCAGACCAAACTGCTCCAGAAATATCTTCAAACTTAGGACAGGTTTCGATCCGCATTCTCAGTCTGCACGAATTTTGAAGGATACAGACATTCCATGTATTCAGGTAGGACTTTTTGAGTACCTCGCAAATACGATCAAGGTAGTTTTGGGAGATGAACTTTACCGGTACGTGTACGACAGTGCCTTCTTGCGGAAGTGTTGGCGGTGATAAGAAATATCTGCTGAATCACGCATTGATGCTATTTATCGTTGATTAATTCCTTCATAAGCAATCCATAGCATAAAACTTATTTTAGAAATTTTAGTAATAGAAAAATAGCCACAGTGCTGATGACCCCTTGGAATATGATCAAGGGAGTAGCTGATTCGATTACGATAATTGATTAAAGTTTTCTGACACAGCATCTTTTTGATTTTTTCTGATAATGTAACCAGATACTTTTTATAGCAAAGGAAATATTAATGTCTACCTGGCAATGATTTACGTGCTATCCGTCTGCCCTGCTCCACATATTCAATCAGCTCCTGGCGCTTAAAATAAAGCCGTCCGTTTCTTTTATAATGGGAGATTTTTCCGATATGACGGTAAACAGCCTGTTTACTTAGCCCCAGAAACCGGGCAGCTTCTGTGATGCTTAACAGCTCGGGCTGCTGCGGTGATATAGATGCAGGATTCACATCGGTGTTTTCCATCAGACAAACCAGCATATGCTCGATCCTTGTCAGACGCTGAGCAAGAATATGGAACGGATTTATCTTTTCAAGCTCATCCATCGTTTTTCCGTGTTTTTAGGTTACTTCATCTCTAACCTGGTTTCGTCTCATTCTCCACAAGTGAAATAAATCTCACTTGGCCTGTTCCGGTTAAAAGAGCGCTCATACCGGATGTAGCCATATTCGCTCAGCTCACCGACATACTTAAAATACGTATCGCGGCAGGACAGCTTGGCCAGCCCGATCATCTGATGACTGAAAACACGGATCGGGCTGACTCTTCCCTGCGTATTCCAGTAGTTGAGCAGCGATGCATACACGCCAATATGTGTACTTCCGATCCTGGGGTCTTTTTCTATGGCCTTGAAAAAATCAGCCAGCGGGCTCAGTTCTGAAATTTCACTGGCTGACAGAGAGTCCCTTTCGTTTTCCGGCTTTGACTGAGGTGACATCGCTTTCATTGGCTTCTAGTTTTAACTGCTGACTTTTGTTTTGAGTAGCGGTCTGTTTTTCAGATTGTTTTTCAGTCAGATCCTGACGGATACGCTGCGCATTACCATCATAAACGGTAATGGATTTAAACTGTGGGTTGGCTTCAATCATCCGTTTTTGCTCGGTGCCATTGTCGGTGAATGTCACCGATTGGCGGTTTCCTTTCTGAAGCGATTCGATCAGACGGCTTTTATCCTGTTCATTACCAAGCTCTTTGATCGGCAGTTTGCTGAGCGCTTTTTCGAGCTCAAAACCGTAGTTCTGGTGAAATTGTTTGAGCTTGTAATTGCCGTTATTGTCCGTGTTTTTAAAATCCAGCTGAACCCAGGCATTATAAAGCTGACCTTCCTTGTTGGTAAGGTCTTTGTTGACCGCCCGCCCCTGCATCAGGTTAAATGCTTCCTTTAAGGTGATGTTATTGTTTTTCTCAACATAAAAAGACTGATTCATCTTTTCTGTCTGATCCTGCTTTTTCAGCGATACCAGATAGCTGTTAAAAAAATACATATCACTGCTCGGCGATTTTTTAAAGTGCAGCGCTGTCGTCGTTTCATCCCTGCCAAAAGTATTCTGATGCTTCAAAGTAAACTCCGGCGCCTGTCTTTTCATGTTCTCTTTCAGCTGGTTTTCCAACCCTTCTCCAAACCCGGTATACTTGATCTGGTCTTTTAGATAATCAAAATTTTTCTGGTTCATGATTTTGTTTGTTTATTGGTTCTCTGATTTTTATTCTGCCACAGCGCTGGCCTTCAGAAGGGCCTTGCCGGAAATTTCCAGCTCAAGATGACGCCCGCCGTTTTTTTCCATGAGCTCAATAGCCAGATATTTCTTGTCAGGGATCGTGAATTTGGGCAGCGCGTACACAAACGAGTGCGCCGATTTACCCCCGATTACTGCTGTATCGCCTTTGACATACACCGGCCTGATCTCCAGCTGCTGCACCGCTGTTCGTTTAGCTCTTTTTTTGTCGCGGATAAAAAACCTGAGACTACCGATATCGTAGCTGATCTGTGAGTTGTTTGTCATTTCAAGCTGACAGAAGATCACGTCCTGACTGGTGTAGATGCCATGCAAGGCAAGCGAGGATCCGGAGTTTTTGTCTTTGATGCTGCGTAGATGCTTTGGCTGGGTCATTACCCGGCCGGCTAACCTGTTGAGCTCAGCCTGGTTCGGCTGAAACTGATCAAGCGATGCATTGGGCCCCAAGCTACTGCCGGCAAATTCGATAGTAAGCTGCAAAGGCTCAGCGGCATAGTCCACCGTAAAACTATACAGCTTTCCATCCGAGGTGATCACCGTCAAACTGGTGCTGTGAAAATCAGCTACCGCGGCTTTGACCCGCAGAATGTTGCTGACTCCTTTCGCCTTTTGCGCCAGAATATCGCCGCTCCCCTTGTCCACACTAACGATATCGTAAGGAAAAACCAGGTGCGTAGTCTTTGCTGTGGTCAGCTCAAGCGGAAAAGGCTGGCTCACAAACATCTGCATGCTGTGATCCTGGGAGAATACCGCCGCAGTCTCCAGCAGAAGGATCAGTTGGAAGATCCATTTTAAAGGATGATACATAATAATGAGTAGCGTTAATGTTTTTTGAATGGATTAATTCAGGGTGACTAGCTGCTGGCATTTCCGTCTCTGAGAAGCACCTGGTAACCTGCTTTGACTGTCACCTGCAGCAGCCTTGCTTTTTTACCCATTAATGTTTTCGCGGTCTGAATGCCCGCACTGGCAGCCTGCGCGCCCAGCGAAGGATCAAGACTTCCGATACTGATCCCTTGTATGTCCTGGCTTAAAGACTGTTTGGCTACATCGCGCGCAATGGCGCCAGGGATATGAATGCCTGCAATCCCGTCCAGATCATACACTGATAGCTTTACCGGAAACAGATTGTTTTCATGGCGCACTGATTCAATGCGGATCACCAGCCGCTCATTGTTCAGGTTTGCAATCCCGTAAACAAAGCTCTCTTTCGGGATCAGAACGCCTGCTATGTAAACATCCTGTGTCAATCTGAGCTTTACCGTTGAGCCGCTCACCACAGTCTGGGTCTGAGCGATCACAGCGGGGATTGCATTCTGATCAGCGGAGCTAACCGTTTCATCCAGACCAAAAAAGCCATTTTGCTCAAAAGAAATGGATCTGACCGGATCCGTTTCTACAGAATCTTCTGTTGAATTAGCCGCAAGCAAACTCACCGGATCCGCGCCTGCCGCCTGACGGACGGCAAATACCTGGCCTCTGCTGCTCTCAGACTGCTCTTTGATCTTCTCTGAGTCCAGCTCCGGATTTTGGATCTGAATAATTTTATCGAGCATTCCGCTGAGCTCTTTAAGTTCCGGGTCTTCATATACGTCCGGCGCGGAAGGCTGCTGCTGAAGCGTGCTCATGAGTGCTTCCAGTTTTTGTATTCCTTCGCTGGTTTCACTTGGCTGCTCTGTTTTGGCATCCTTACTTTCGGTACCGGTCTGCGCCTGGCTGACTTCAGGTCGGGTTGTTTCATTAAGCACATCATCGAGTGCTTTGAGCTTTTTAAAAATCTTTTCTTCACCAGCCTGCGTAGCGGTCTTGCCCTGGTCGCTTACCTTCCCCGCCTTTGCCATAAACGGCCCGCCAAGTCCTGCCAGATGGCCGGTCTGAAGCGAATCCTTGTAACCAGGGCTGTCACTTCGGTAAGGATCTTTACGGATCAACTCGCCGAGTTTGGCTGAATCAGCCTCTGCCCGCTCATAGAAGCTTAATTTATTAACCTCCTTGTCCTCTTTGAGCATCGCATCAGGAAGGCGCGTAATCAGTCCCTGACTTTGCTCTGTTTTCTGATCCTTTTTCGTTCCTTTCACAAAAAGCACCCAGTAGATCAGCGTAACAAAAGGCAAAACCAGCACGGGAAGCATCATGTAAAATTTTCGCTGCTGTAAAAACCGGGCAGAATAAGCTGTGTTTTCCATCGTATTAATTGTTTATGGTTCGTGTATCATTAATGCTATCGGTGCGAAATGCCTTTTCGAGACTATCCAGATAAAGTTCAAAATCTGCCTGATGCTGTAAATCTTCCTGCTGCGCGAACTGATCCGGCAACATGGGTATAGAGATCCTGTCATAGACTGGTAGTACCCTAGTGGGCTGCTGGTAAATGATCAGAACAACCAGGCAAAACAGCACGCATGCACATCCCAGATTCGCAAGCGTCAGTTTCAGCAGTATTTTAGCAAAGCCGCCCTTATTAATATCGGTAAACATCACCCACCTGCGCTGCATGCTGGTGATCCTGGAAATAATACTTTGTGCTGCTCGCTTGAGTTTTCCAGACGACTCGGGGGACGTCTTATGTGCATTGAAGTTGTAGAACATGACTTATATCTTTAAAGATTAGAAAAACGGGCTTAGTCCGGCGTTGCGGTTACGGATACTGACATCCTTATTTTCCAGCGTCATCCACCGCTCGATCAGAAATCCGTGCGGATTGTGATCGCTTCGTGAAACGTTTCGAAGATAGCCTTCCGTAACAAGGCTTCTTGTGACGATGCTCGTCGCCCGGATGATCTGCTGAGATGCTGTGCAGCGGAAATAATAAGGATACTCCTTCGTATCGACCGCTACACTGTCAATCACAATCTGCTGGCTGATATTGCCCGATATGATGCTGGTGTAAAAGCCGGATTCACGCAGATTGTCATACTGCTTTTTTGCTGAAGCGTCTGCCAGATAAAGCGCTTTTACCACACTGGCCTGTATCGCTTTTTCGTCTGGATCGAGCGTAAAGAAAAACCGGTGAAAACTCGCCACGTGGTCTCTGGCCTCGACAGGAATATTATCCCTGCGATCAGAAGCATACGCTTCAAGCACCTTTCCGTCTGCCAGAATATAAACCCGGCTGGCGCTCGCCCCGGTCATCTGATAGCTTTTATAAACAGCAAAACAGCAGAAGGCAAAACTTGCACTTACAACCAGAAGTGTAAAAATCCGGATATGCCCGAACGCTCTTTCTATATCTTTCGCTTTTGAAAACATGATCTTTACAGGTTATGATTTTGATTCTGGTTTTTGTTCAGGCCTGGGGTAGCGGCCAAATCCGCCACCGGCCGGAAATGCCTTGTTGCCTACTGCGACTGCCGTTGCGGCAAAAACGGACGTTACTTTATTGAGCAGCGCATTACCGCCACCGGCCTGGATGATGTAGCCAGCCACCGAAGGGACCGAGAAGTATCCGACGATACCAATGATCAGAAAGATCAGATATCCCATGTCCTGGGCACTGAAAAAAGTATCTCCGCTGCCCTGAACTTGTCTGATATCCAGCGCAATCATTTTTTCCTGTACCTTTCCGATGATTGCCCCGAAAATATTGGCGACCGGAAGCCACAAAAACACATTGATATAGCGCGCAACCCAGGCAGTAAGCGTATGCTGAAAACCATCAAATACGGCAATGCCAAATACCAGCGGGCCAATAATAGCCAGCATCACCAGCTGAAAGGTCCTGAGCGTATTGATGCAAAGGGCTGCTGATTCAAAGATTACGCGGAGAATTTCTGAGAGCGCCGCCTTGATCGAATTGCGGAAATTGTAAGACTGCTTGGCCATATAAAATTTGATATCATTGCTGATCCCGTCTGTAAAACCTTCCGAATAATCATCACCATAGGTATATTTGATCCACTTCTCACGGCTGCCTTTCTGATCATCGCCCACATACATCTGCCAGAAATCAGAGCTTTTGATCGCATCTTCTTTCTTTTTCAAAAGCACAGCGATCGCTTTATCCGAGTCTGTGACCATACCTGCCGTACCGCGGACCGTAGGCGAAAGAATGCCATTGATCATCGCGATCACAGAGGGGAAGATCAGAATCGCAAAACCCAGCGCAAAAGGCCGCAGCAGTGGATAAAAATCAATCGGTTCCGCGCTGGCAAGATGGCGCCAGACGCGGCTGCCGATATAAAAGATCGCTGCAAAACCCGCAATACCTCTTCCCACATTGATCAGCTTACTGCACAAAGGAAGCATTTCCTTATAAAGCTCATCGAGCACACCGTTCAGACCCCGGATCTGCTGCTGATAACCCTGAGCCTGCGAATGCTCAGGCCATAATATTACCAGCACCACCAGTAAGGTGATCATCAGATTCTTTTTCACACGCGTTATAGTTTATGGTTTCAGATCGTATAGCTTTCTGGTTAGCTCAATACCCGCTATCTCACCCTTCCGCTGCGCGGCAAGCAGCGCCGCATTCGAATTAAAATGCCGTAGAAACGAAAGCTTATCAGTCATATCATCATAAATGCTGTCTATGACACTGAGCCTTTCATCATCGGAGGCCCTGAGCTTTTTTGCGGTCAGAACCATCGTGAGCGCATCCAGGTTTTTAAGGCTTCGCTCTGAGAGTCTGCTGTAAACCTGGGCGATGTAATCCAGCTCACTGGCTGAGAAACTGCCCGAAGCGGCCAGCTTATGATACGCCAATTTATATTCTTTGATAATGGCCAGTTGGCATCCGATGATACCCTGCACCCGGCTGTAATTTTTCACCGCCGGACTGACCTGCAACAAACCATCCAGAAAAGCTTCATGCAGTTTGAAATTCCCTTTGGAAAGATCCCTGATCGTGCTGTACCCTTTAAAGAGGATCTCATAGCCGTCTTTGAGCTCCTGCAGGATCTTCCGAAGCTGATTGAGCTTCTCGATATTGAGCACCAGCTGGGTCACCTCGGCAGTTTGTGCTTTTACAGATGCCGTGCCGCTCAAAAGACTCAGCAGCAGAAAACTTAGAAATTTTCTTTTCATATCCCCCCTATTTTATGCCGTGCAAAACGCGGCTGTTTTCAATGCCTGTCTTCTCTGTTGTAATCTGAGATGCCAGAAGTCTGATCTTTTCAGCGAAGCTTTTTACAAACAGGTAATTATCCTGCATCTGGCCGCAAAGCAGATCAATCCTTTTGATCCTTTCATCGTCTGTCATCGAAGTGTTGCCGCTTCTGACCATATCAAACATTGCGTACAGGATTCCCTGGCAATCATCATAGACCAAATCCAGCACCCCTCTAATGTAGTCAAGCTGGCTTTGACTGAACACCTGCTGTCCGGCCAACTCGCCGGGCAAATTCTCACAGACCTGGTTGATCCGGCCATGAAGATCTGTAAGCTGCTTCAAGCGGGGATGTGAGCCCACAGCCGCGCTTACGATCCTGAGTGAATCAAACCTATTGGTATGAAGTTTAAACTCCCCTCTTTTGATATCACCAATCGTAGTCAATCCTTCTTTGGCGATTTTATAACCCTTTTCGGTCAGCTCCAGATACAGTTTCAGATGAGCGATCTGCTCGATCAGATACTCTTTCTGTGTTTTTTTCTGACGGAACCACTCTTTGAACTTCTGGGCAAAACAGCTATGGGTCGCCAGCATCAAAACAAGTATCGCCACTGTCTTTTTCATCGGTGCCGCGTTTTTTAGTCCTGGATTCCGTACAGCTCTTTTACCACCTTTGCATCGAATTCGCTTCTGGCTCTGGACAGGCTCAGCATCTGGTTCTGCCGGTTAAAACTGACCAGCTCATCATGGACCTTGTCAACCTGTCTGGCCACCCGGTCAATCATTTCAAGTCTTTTCACATCACTCATCTGTGTGCTGAACGATTTTGCCACCACTGTGAGCATATCCACGTTTTTTGCCGTTTCTTCCAGCATACCGGCGTATACTTTCTGCATGTAGATAAGCTCCCCGTAACTGAAATGTCTGTCGCCTTGAAACAACTTCCAGGCTTTCTGGTACTGCTGCACAATCTGCACCTGTTTTTCTGCGATCTGTTTGATCCGGAAATAATAGGAGATGACCGCCTTAACCTTTTTAAGCTCATCATAATACTCTTTGTAAAGGTCCCGCTGTTTTTTGACCCAGTCGGTGATCTCATCCAGGTGCAGTTTGGCCATTGTATTCTCGATGGCCTTCTGCGCATTCTGCAATTTAATGACCGCATTCTGCCTTCTTTGTATAAGAAGATCAACCGCTCTGACCACCCTTCTAACGGCCGCTTTGATGATCTCCGCCCAGGGATTCGCTGCCTGCACGGTCTGAACCGGCGTCAGGACAGCCAGGCTCAGCATCAAAAAGAACATCATCTGCTTTTTCATTTTTTCTGTGATCTGATTTCATTTGCCAGCGCGGCAATCCCTTTTTTTATACTTCCGTATTTGCGGGCATATTCGCCCACTTTCATCTTTTCGGTTTCCTCGGTCGTGTAAGCGTAATACTCCTCGGTGCTCACCTCTGTGCGGTAAACCTTCGAGAGCATCCCACCCAGACTGATAAAGACTTCCTTGTATTTTCTAAGTGGATCATTGGCTTTGTTGACCGATAGCACCAGCGCCTTCTCCTTTTCTGTGAGTCCCAAAAGCTCCTGGATCTGCTCAAACTTGTTCTGGTATTTGCTCTGATCCAAAAGTATTTTACAGTCGCTGTTATTGATAATGGCCTGTTTGACCACCGGCGATGAGATAATATCTTCGACTTCCTGGGTGACCACAATGGCTTCTCCAAAGAACTTTCTTACCGTTTTGAACAAATAGCGTACATATTCCGCCATACCTTCCTTGGCTATCGCTTTGTCGGGTAGGTCAGCAGGATTACTCCCGCTTTCCCCCCTAAGAACCGTACGTGAGAGTTTCCCCTCATACGGCTCAGGTAACTTAAAATTCCTAAGTAGGAACCAGC
>MKSR01000045.1 GCA_001898145.1 Dyadobacter sp. 50-39 | reverse complement strand
ATACTAGCATCGACAGAGTAGAGATATTTCATCCATCAGAAAATCGGTCTACGCAGTGAGTTTGAATAAAGCAAATAGGTGCACTTTCTTGGGTGGATACGGATGGTTCATTTCTCAGGCTCAAAACCCTGGAAGCGGGTTACACTTTCAAAGGGAAACTACTGGATGATCTGAAAATTACAAACATGCGGATCTATTTCAGCGGTACGAACCTGCTCACCTTCAGTAAGTTCAAATTATGGGATCCGGAAATGGGGGGGAATGGCCTCGGCTATCCCGTGCAAAAAGTCTTCAACATTGGTTTGAACCTTAACTTCTAAGCATCAAGACATGAAAATGATATATGCAAAATGCCTTTCACTGGCATTGCTGCTGGTTCTTTTAGCAGGCTGTAAAAAATACCTGGATATTATTCCTGACAACGTCGCGACGATAGACAACGCCTTTAAGATGCGAGTCGATGCGGAGAAGTACCTGTTTACCTGCTATAACAACTTACCGTTATTCGGAAACGAAGGCGCAGATCCGGGTTTTCTAACCGGCGATGAGTTCGCTACACCCTACCCACCTCAGGGCGATATCAATACTGAGTTATACCGGATTGCAAGAGGCGAACAGAATATCGTATCGCCCATTGCCAATTACTGGGACAACAAATTTTTCCAGGCGATCCGCGAATGCAATATTTTCCTGGAGAACGTTGATAAGGTGCGCGATTTGAACGACCTGGAAAAAAAGCGTTGGGTGGCGGAAGTGAAATTCCTCAAAGCATACTACCATTATTATTTGCTACGTATGTATGGGCCGATCCCGATTATTAAGACGAATCTGCCCATTTCCGCTTCCATTGAAGAAGTAAAAGTGTCTCGACAGCATGTCGATTCGGTATTCAACTATACAGTAACCTTGATGGACGAGGCCATTGCCGATCTGCCGGCGGTGCTTCCCATTGAATTTGCAGAATTGGGCCGGATTACAAAAAGCATTGCAATGTCTGTGAAAGCAGAGGTGTTGGTGACTGCGGCCAGCCCGCTTTTCAATGGTAATCCCAATTATGCAAACCTGAAAAACAAGAACGGCGACGCCCTTTTCAGCACCAGCGTCAGCGGCGAAAAATGGGAAAAAGCCAGGGATGCCTGCAAGGCGGCTATTGACGCCTGTACGGCTAATGGCAACAAGTTGTATGAATTCGTACCGAGGTCTGTGTCGACCCGGGTTTCGGATACAACCCAACTTTTGATGAGCATTAGAGCAGCTTTAACCGACAAATGGAACTCCGAATTGATCTGGGGCGCATCCAACTCCACTGGCGGTGGCGGGCGCGGCTTCCAATCACTATCACAGGCAAGGCTAAGCCCATTTACCGGTACGATCCCTAATGAGAGCATCGGCTCAATGCTGGCACCGCCGCTTCACATAGCTGAAATGTTTTACAGCAGCAACGGCGTTCCAATCGAAGAGGATAAAACCTATCCTTACGCCAAGCGTTACAGCACATTACGCAAAGCCCTGGCGAGCGAAAAGTACTACATCAAGGAAGGTTATACCACTGTCCAGCTTAACTACGACCGCGAGCCGCGTTTCTATGCTGATCTCGGTTTCGATGGCGGGATTTGGTTTGGCCAGGGTAAGAACGACGACAATAACACCTGGGTGCTGGAAGGAAAGCTAGGCCAAACAGGGGGCAGGCAGGGTGCGTCGCTGTATTCTGTCACCGGTTATTGGCCCAAGAAATTGGTGAACTACAATAATGCCATTAATGACCCTGCTCAGCAATACACGGTCGAAGGCTACCCTTTCCCAATCATGCGGTTGGCCGACCTATATCTGCTGTATGCCGAAGCGCTTAACGAAACAGCTGGGCCGGATGCCGAAGTTTACCGCTGGCTGGATTTAGTCAGAAAACGCGCGGGTCTTAAGGGCGTTGTCGAGTCGTGGACGAAGTACTCGAGCAAACCATCGAAGGTGGCAACCAAAGACGGATTGCGTGAAATTATTCAACGGGAAAGAATGATCGAATTGGTTTTCGAAAGCAAACGCTTCTGGGACCTGAGAAGATGGAAGGTGGCCGAGAACTATTTGCAGCGCCCCATTAATGGCTGGGATATTACGCAGCGGGAGGCGGTCAACTATTACAGGGTAAGGCCGGTTTTTACAAGCACATTTAGCCTGAAAGATTACTTCTGGCCGATTTCAGAAAAGTCACTAATCGTTAATCCCAATTTGGTTCAAAATCCCGGATGGTAATCATGGAAACTATTAAAAAGACAAAAATTGCGTTGACACTCCGCTTGGCGATCGGGCTTGCCTGCCTTTCGTCCTGCACAGATCTGGAAGATATTCGCAAGCCTTTAGGAACAGACACTGTGAAACCAGGTATGGTAAGCAATGTTTCAGTAGTAAATTTCGCCGGAGGGTCTACCATCACCTATACGCTTCCGCAAGATGAGGACCTCGAATATGTCCTTGCAAGTTACTCAATTAACAAAGATGTGCCGAATGTACGCGAGACGAAGGCTTCCCATTTTAACAATAAGATCACCGTGGAAGGTTTTGCAGACGCGGGCGATTTTGAGGTTACACTGTACTCGGTAGACCGCAGTTCCAACAAGTCGGAACCGGTAGTTGTGAAAGTAGCTCCTCAGGCACCACCATTACGCACTGTATATAAATCGTTGCAGCTGGGGGTGGACTTCGGCGGGCTCAATGTCGTTTACGAAAACCCTTCAGAAGCCAAATTGGCTATTGTAGTTATTACAAAAGACAGCAATGGAGACTTTGTTCCTGTAGAGACCTTGTACACGCAGTCTAAGGGCGGCACATTTGCCGCGCGGGGTTTCGACACTTTGAGTCGGGATTTCGGGGTGTACGTTCGTGATCGCTGGAATAATTACTCCGATACAACATTCAAGAATGTCACGCCGCTTTTCGAAAGAGAACTGGACAAAACCAAGTTTAATGAATACCGGCTACCGACAGACGAAGAGAGTGGCTACGGTTGGCGAATGCCTTATCTATGGGATGAAAGACACACTGAGCCGGGATTTCATACCATCCCGCTTTCCGACCGTGAAATGCCGATTCACTTTACATTTGATCTGGGCGTTACCGCAAAGTTGAGCCGCTTCCGACTATGGCAAAGAGAGGGCGATTGGTTTTATAAACACGGCAATCCCCGCAAATGGACCATGTGGGGAAGCGAAAAGTTGCCTAACCCGGATGGCAGTTATACCGGCTGGACCAAGCTGATGGAATGCGAATCAATCAAACCTTCGGGCAGTCCTTACGGGGTTACTACCGGAGACGACATTGCCTATATGTCCGCAGGTGAAGAGTTTGTATTCCCGCTGTCCGCACCAAAAGTACGGTATATAAGGATGCAGATTTTCCAGAACTGGTCGGACACCAAATTTGTCCACTTTACAGAAATATCCTTTTGGGGAGACACCAGATAATTCAAAACAGTATAATTATGAACATTGTCAATAGATTGGCCGCATATCTGATTTTTATATCAGGCGTTACGTCCTGTACCGATTGGGACGATTTTAAAAAGTACCAGCAAGGCGGAGAGATCGTCTATCCCGGACGTGGTGATACGGTTTTGATCGCTTCCGGCAGAGACCGTATGCAGCTCAAATGGTTGTTAAGCGGAGATCCTAGCGTATCGAAGTTCAAGCTTTTCTGGAATAATAAAGCGGATTCGCTGGAAGGGACGGTGCCCGCAGATCTAATTGGCGACACATTGGGAGTAATGATCGATCCGTTGCCCGAGGGATCGTACAATTTTGAAATGTTTTCGCTTGATGCAAAGGGGAATAAGTCAGTTCCGCTACGGTTCAATGGCAGGACATTCGGAGCAACTTACGAATCGGGTTTGCTCAATCGGAGTATTGGTTCTACTGCTTACGATGACAGCCTTAAAGTACTGGAAGTGCTCTGGAATGAGCCCGATACCGTAAATATTGCAACCGAGCTTCGGTATATCGGAACCGATTCAAAAACGAAATCTGTGACAGTTGCGCCTGAAGCAACTTCTAGCCAGATCAAAGACTGGAAGCCAGGGAGTATCCTCAGTTACCGGTCCACTTTCAAGCCAAACCGAAAGGCAATTGACGCATTTACGGCCCCAAAATTCGATACACTTTCTGTGAGACTGAAATAGCCCTTTCTTTTCGCATTGTCGGCAAGCGCAGCCATTATTTTGGCTGCGCCCCGCCTGTGTTCGCAGATGTATAGAGGCAATAAACAAATAATGAGATGCATGATCCTTGGAACAATTATAAGACTCAACCGTCGTCGACACCATTAACAAAAAAAAGTTCTGAAAAGACAGCCACGGATGAATTCCTTTCGACTAGTTTCATAAGGGCAACTTTCGACAAAAATCCTTCGGAAGGATTAAAAGTACTTTTCCTGCGATATTATAAGCCTTTGTGTAGTCACGCAATGCGGTTTGTTCATTGTAAGCAGGTCTCGGAGGACTTAGTCAGTGAAGTGTTTTTTCAGTTTTACCGGACCAAAGCTTACCTCAATATTTCGAGCTCCTATGTCAGCTATCTTTTTCGTGCAGTTCGTAATGAATGCTATTCTTATTTAAAAAAAAGACTAAGGGAAGTCGATTCGGTCGAGGCCTCAACGGAATTTGCCCAGTTAGTTCACGGGGTACAACCCGACGAGGAGTTGCATTATAAAAATCTGTTTTTTTAACTGGAACAGGTAATTGATATGCTTCCAAAGCAATGCAGGAAAGTTTTCCTGCTAAGCCGCTTCGAAAATAAGAAGTATCATCAGATAGCAGAAGAATGCGGCATTTCGCCTAAAACCGTCGAAATACACATGTCAAAGGCATTAAGACATTTACGATTGGAGTTGAATGGAGGGTGGCTATTGGCCACAGTGTTCTGCCTGCTTTCTATTCAAACAAATGCCCTTTACTATTAGCAAGTAGTGGAACCGCAACCTGGTAACTCCCGATAATGACGAGCAAAAATGCCTTGATGCGAATGCACCTGATCAGGAGTTAAATAATCTATGCTTGCATGCGCCCCTTCATATTGTATGCATAATAGCTAAATCCCGTCTATGTCTCTATGCATGTCAAGTCACTAATCCACAACTTATTAGATCATGTTACAGTGAGATCTTGATTAAGTTAGGGTACTTTTTTAACCAGTGAGACGAATCTGTGGTCTTTATCATTCGCTTTCGCATTCGTATCGGGAGTCCATGGAAACGAAGTAGGCCGAACAGCTGAACTCTTCCAATTGTAACGCCATGTCGCGTCAGTGACACTTTAACATATTCTATACGGATCCAACTACGTTCCGTGCAGGGTATCTGATTGAAGTTGTTTGCTTTCCGTCAGCTAAGGCGTAGCAGTTCGCAATTAGTTCTAGCAAATGTGCTTTGTTAAGTCCCGATCAACAATGGGCAAGTGCAATAGCCTGGTTTCAAAGAATCTTCGAAATCCGTTAACCCAGCTCTTTCAATTGTTCATTTACTGAATCGGGCCAGCGTGTCTAAAACGGACTTCACCGGGCCAATCATTTCGTAGTATCATGGGCCAGTCATAACGGAAATCAACGGGCCAAAATTCAGGACTATTTTCGGAGGCCGTTGGGCCAAGTTTTCGTCGGTTCAAAGTGACTTAGGCTGGAA
>MKSR01000044.1 GCA_001898145.1 Dyadobacter sp. 50-39 | reverse complement strand
AATCTACGCGTTTGCTCGATGAGCAACCGTTGGGATATTGTTAGACAACATATAGAGCCATATCAACGACAAAAAATTGCAGCATAGCGACAGTTTGTAATGCACCCGAAGCAAATGGCTTCGAACTGCTCGACGACCGACGCCTGGCTCTGGTGGAGCATATCAAAACGCTGGTGATCGACGAGGTACAGAATTTGAAGGGCCATAAGCCTGCCCAGATGAATTTCTCGGATTATTTGTCGGAGAAGATAGGCTATGAATATTCTTACCTGAGCAACCTCTTTTCTTCGGAAACCGGGCAGACGATCGAACAATACATCATTGCCCAAAAAGTGGAAAAGGTGAAAGAATGGCTTTCCTATAATGAGCTCACTTTGAGTGAAATCGCATGGCGGCTTTCGTACAGCAGCACCGCGCATTTGAGTAACCAGTTCAAAAAAGTGACGGGCATGACACCCGGAGAATATAAAAAAGGCACTTTGCAACGTACCGCCCTCGACCAGGTGGGGCAATAGCGACTGATATTATTTCAACAATAAAACACAGATTATCAAATACTTATTAAACTTAGATAGTATGAACAAAATCATTATTGCCTCCCTGTTGCTCCTGTCTGCTGCCTGCTCGGGAAACAAATCGGAAAAGGAGGCAGCCGGCGCTGAAACACACGCCGTCAGCGAGAAAAAATATGCGTGCCCCATGCAATGCGAGGGCGACAAAACTTACGATGAAGCCGGTAAATGCCCTGTATGCAAGATGGAATTGCAGGAAGTGGCCCTCGCCGAAACCGATACGACAGCACATCAGCATTGATTTTAAATTGACTACAATATGAAAACGACCATTTTAAGCATCATCACCGCCCTGTTCCTGGGCCTGAATATTGCCTACGCCGACGGTACCAAAGAAGTAAAAATCAAGACCTCGGCCATTTGCGAAATGTGCAAAGCGCGCATCGAGCGCAACCTGGGCCTTTCCAAAGGCGTGAAAGAATCGAATCTCGACCTTTCAAACAAGGTGATTACCGTGAAATACAACCCGGATAAAACGACTGCGGAAGCCATTAAGGCCACGATCAACAAAACCGGCTACGACGCCGACGAGCTGCCTGCCAATCAGAAGGCACACGACAAACTCCCCAGCTGCTGCCGCAAAACAGCCGCAGCGCACTAGTCACGAAATAACTTCATCATGCTTCTCGACAAACTTTTTTGGCTGACGGCAGTCGCCACGGCGGCTGTCGCCACGGCGGCCGTCACGCTACCCGCATCGGCCCAGCACGAGCATCATCATGAGCCTGTAAAAGATACTGTTAGCCATGAAATGCACGATATGAAAAGCATGGATCATGCGCAAATGGACCACCAGGGTTCGCCGCACATGACCCACAGCTTTTCATTGGGCCTGCCCATGACCCGCAACGGCTCGGGTACCGGCTGGCAGCCCGACGCCACGCCCATGTACGCCTACATGAAGCACGGCAGCAAATGGAATTACATGCTGCACGGGAGCATTTTCCTGCGGTATACTGCGCAGAACTTCAATAACGATGGCAAAAGAGGCGCCGATTCGAAGGTGAGCGCACCCAACTGGTTTATGGGAATGGCGCAGCGGCAGGTAGGCAAAAATGGCCTCCTGAACGTCAGGGCTATGATTTCCCTCGACCGCCTTGTCGATGGTGGTGCGGGTTACCCGCTGCTTTTCCAGTCGGGTGAGAGCTGGAAAGGCAAGCCGCTCATCGACCGCCAGCACCCGCACGATCTCATTTCGGAACTTTCGGTAGGTTATACCCAGCGGATCAATGACAAAGTGGATCTGACCGTTTACGCAGGTTACCCCGGCGAGCCCGCACTCGGTCCTACGGCATTTATGCACAGGATGTCGGCATTCAACAATCCGGATGCCGTGCTGGGCCACCACTGGCAGGATGCCACGCATATCACATTCGGTGTGGTGACGGCGGGCGTGCGCTATGGCAAGTTCAAGCTGGAAGGTTCTTCGTTCACCGGCCGCGAACCGGACGAAAACCGTTTCAATTTCGACAAACCACGCTTCAATTCTTACAGTTACCGACTCCTGTTCAACCCCTCGGCCAACTGGGCATTGCAGGCTTCGAGAGGTTTTATCAAAAGTCCCGAGCCGCGCGAGCCAGGTGAAGACGTAAACCGCAGTACCGCTTCGGTGCAGCATTCAGGTAACCTGGGCGGGAAAAACAAATGGATTTCTTCGACGCTCGTGTGGGGCCTGAACGACGCCGGCGCACACCATAAGGAGCATTCCGTGCTGGCCGAATCCAATCTGCAACTCGATAAATGGGCTGTTTACGGACGGTATGAGTGGGTACAGAAAAGCGGCGCCGAGCTTGGGCTGGAAGCGGGGGAGCCACACGATCCGCTGCTCGAAAAGCTGCCGGTATCTATGTTTTCACTCGGTTTGAACCGACAGATCGCCGCATTCAAAAACACGCTGCTTCAAGCGGGTGGCCAGATCAGCCTTTACAAACCGGACGGCCTGCTGGAAGGCATTTATGGCAAAACCCCGCTTTCCGGACAGGTGTACTTACGCATTACACCCGCGCTCATGCGTATGTAAGCGGGCTTTTTTAGTAGATTTAGGTTTTAATTTAAACCAAAATACCGCCGTGGCCTGGTACCATACCTATTTCAAGGGACTTCCGCAACGCGCCTGGAAACTCAACCAGGACGAAGAATACACCGATTATGAGGTCGATTTCCTGCGGGATGTACTTGAAATCACCCCCGAAAGCAAGGTACTGGATGTACTGGCGGGATATGGGCGGCATGCGCTTCCGCTCGCTGAGCAAGGGGCTGCATTAACCTGCATCGATATTTCGCAGGAATATTGTCAGGAATTGCAGACAATCAGCAGCGAACAGCACCTGCCTGTGGAAGTCATTTGTGCGGATATCCTGAATTACAAACTGCCGGAAGCTTCGTTTGACGCCGCTTACTGCTTCGGGAATAGTTTCAGTTTTTTCCCGCGGGCTGAAATGCAGCAGTTTATCAATCAGATCGCATTCGCCCTGAAACCGGGAGCCCATATGGCGATCCATACGGAAAATCTTGCCGAGAGCATCCTGCCCAATTTCCAGGTCCGTAACTGGATGCCCGTACAGGACGATATCATCTACCTCGCCGAAAACGAATACCGCGCCGAAGGCGGCTACATCGAGGCCGAGCAAACTTTCATTTCAGGCCCTGAAAAAGTGACGCACAGCGTTCGCCAGCATATTTATACGCTCGGGGAGCTCACCTATATGTTTGAGCAGGCCGGGCTGCTTGTCGTGGGTACATTCAGCAACCTCGAAGCCGATCCGTTTCAGCTGGGCGACGAACAGTTGTATCTCGTGGCGCGCAGGCAGTGATCAATGCGGGAGCCGCGCACGGACGAGGCCGTACACCCATGTTCCGCCAATGGCGCTCAATAGCGTGACAGCTACGGCCAGGTAACCGGCACCGATCTGGGCGAACAACGGTCCGGGGCAGGCACCGGTAATGGCCCAGCCAATGCCGAACAGTACGCCGCCATAGATCTGACCTTTGTCGAAGGTCTTGTCGGCGATGGTTACCGCTTCCCCGGATAATGTCCTGATATTAAACTTCCTGATCAGCCAAACCGACGTCAGGCCGACCAGTACTGCCGAGCCGATCACTCCATACATGTGAAACGAATCGAGGCGGAACATTTCCTGAATGCGGAACCAGGAGACGATCTCCGCTTTCAAAAAGACGATCCCGAAAACGATGCCTACCAGAAGGTATTTCAAGTTGGCCGCGAAGCGTTCGGCAGATTCCTGCCGGTTGGCGCCATCGCAGCCGTCGATTTTAATATTGTCGAAATCGGCTTCGGCGATAGGTGAATGTTGACCGGATTTTTCCATTTGTTGAGTGAATGTTAGAAGATGGTTATCGCTTGCATTATGTCGTTTACCGCACCAAATCCAGCAAAAACGGCAGCAGCAAATGCGTACACGCAAACCCGCCGACCATAAAACACACCGTTGCGACCAGCGAGGGCCATTGCAAATTGGAGAGGCCCATGATCGCATGTCCCGATGTACACCCGCCTGCATAACGCGTTCCGAAGCCGACCAGAAAACCGCCGAGCACAAAGAATATCAGGCCTTTCAACGTAAACACGTTGCTGACCGCGAAAATGTCGCCAGGCATCAGTCCCGAAAAGTCCTGAACACCCAGGGCAGCCAGCGTTTGCCGCGTATCATCGGCGACCACGATCGCATCGGGATTTCCCAGCCAGAAGTTTCCGATAAACCCTCCTATCGCAATCCCAGCCACAAAAAACAGGTTCCATGATTCTTTGCGCCAGTTATACTTAAAAAACGGCAACCCGGCCGGGATCACCGCAGCACAGATATGCCGCAGCGACGACGATATGCCAAACGACTTATTCCCCAGCAACAGCAGCACCGGCACCGTCAACCCTATCAACGGTCCGGCCACATACCACGGCCACGGGCGTTTGAGAAGTTCTAAGATTTCCATAATTATGTTTAATCAACCAAATAATTACCCCCCGACTGAAACCGGGACGTTTGTTTTCGTGACTGCGCCGTAGCCTCCTTCGATATTCACGACGTCGTCCACGCCGCGGGATTTCAGGATTGAAGCAGCGACCATAGATCGGTAGCCACCCGCGCAATGGATATGCAGCTTACGGTCCTTCGGAAATTCAGGCATGAGTTCATTGATGTAGTCCAGAGGCAGGTTCCGGGCACCTTCGATATGCCCTGACGCAAATTCGTCGGGCTTCCTGACGTCGATTACCTCCACATTTCCAGCTTCGAAGCGCTTCGCGAACTCTTCCGCGCTGACGGACTCGACGGTATCAATTTCTTTGCCAGCCTGTTTCCAACTTTCAAAACCACCATGGAGGTAGCCTATCGTGTAATCGTACCCGACACGCGCCAGGCGTGTGACCACCTCTTCCTCTCTACCCGGCTCGGTGACGATGAGCAACAATTGTTTCAAATCGGGTATCAAAGCGCCTACCCAGGGGGCAAAACTGCCGTCGATGCCGATGTTGATGGAGTTAGGGATAAAACCTTCGGCAAAATCCCCGGGCTTGCGGGTATCCAGGATCAATGCGCCGGTATTGTTGGCCTTTGCTTCAAATGCTTCCGGCGATAATGCCTGGTGACCACGTTCTAACACATCGTCGATGCTTTCGTAGCCATCGCGGTTCATTTTTACATTTTCAGGGAAGTATTGCGGGGGCTCCGTCAGGCCGGCCGTCACTTCCCTGACAAATTCTTCCCTGGTCATATCCGCCCGCAATGCATAGTTGAAAAGCTTCTGATTGCCCAGCGTATCGGACGTTTCTTTGCTCATGTTCTTTCCGCAAGCCGAGCCCGCACCGTGGGCCGGGTACACGATTACGTCATCAGGCAAAGGCATTATTTTTGAACGGAGGCTATCGTAGAGGATTCCGGCAAGTTCATCCATCGTAAGGTCCCCTTTCTGCGCCAGGTCCGGGCGGCCTACATCGCCGATAAACAAGGTATCCCCGCTGAACAGCGCCACGGGCTTCCCGGCTTCGTCGAAAAGCAGATAGCTCGTCGATTCCATCGTGTGACCGGGCGTGTGCAATGCGCGGATCACGACGTTACCCAATTTGAACTCCTCCCCGTCTTTGGCAATATGGGCTTTAAAACCCGTTTTAGCGCCTGGTCCGTAGACGATTTCCGCGCCGGTTTTCTCTGCCAGGTCAATGTGGCCCGAGACAAAATCCGCATGAAAATGTGTTTCAAATACGTACCGGATATTTGCCCCGATTTTAGCGGCCTTCTGAATATAGGGAGCTACTTCACGCAGCGGATCGATCACCGCCGCTTCGCCATTTGAAACAATGAAATAGGCGCCCTGCGCCAGGCATCCGGTATATATCTGTTCTATCTTCATGCTTTTTGCGGTTGGGTAACGATTGGCGGTATGGTCAGGTATAGGCAGGATTTGTCATTTATTGTTAAATATAGTCACGCCTGGCCTTAAACACTTACTAACTACAACCGACAACTCCCGACAGTTCCCACACTTCCCATTCTGACCAAACCTGAAACTTCCGGCCATTCCCGACAATACCTGACCACCCCCATCAATCCGCTACCTCCGCGCCACCTTAAAGCAATATCGTACCACGATCAGACCTTGCCTGACCAATGCAATTAGGATATGACTTCCCCGAATGATTCCAGGCATATTTACACTTTAACGACCTTCCATCCCCCAAGACGGAACCGCCATATGCCCAGCATCGCCAGGACGGATTCCGCAATAGGTACCGCTGCAAAAACTCCGACCGGCCCAAAATCGAGGATAACGGCCAGCACATACGCAGTCGGGATTTGTACTGTCCAGAACGCAATGAGGTTCAGAACTGTCGGTGTTTTGGTATCACCCGCGCCATTCAGCGACTGGATCACCACCATCCCGTATGCGTAAAATCCATAACCCAAACACAGCACCCGCAACGCCAGTTTGCCCGTTTCGACCACCTTTGGCTGGGAACTGAACAAACCAATGATGCTTTCGGCGCCGATGAACATCACCACCGCCAGCACACCCAGGAATATCAGGTTAAAAGAGGCACACTTCCATACCGACGCTTCGGCACGCTCGGGCTTTTCTGCACCCAGATTCTGCCCGACCAGCGTTGCAGCCGCATTAGCCAGTCCCCAGGCCGGCAGCAATGTGAACATGATCACGCGAATGGCGATGGTATAACCCGCCACCACGTCGCTGCCGAATTCGGAAAGAATGCGTGTCAGGAAAATCCAGCTCGCCGAGCCGATCAGGAACTGGACAGTTCCGCCGGTAGCGATTTTGACGATTGCCGAGATGGTTTCGGGGTTTGGTTTGAGATCTTCCCAAAGCAAGCCCAGTGCCTTTCTGCCTTTCGTAAGTGAAAACAACTGATAACCAACGCCGATGGTACGCCCTGCAGCCGTAGCCAGCGCTGCGCCGGTGACCCCCAATTCAGGGAAAGGCCCCAGTCCAAAGATCAGGACTGGCCCCAGCAGCATATTGAAGCCATTGGCGATCATCAGCGATCGCATGGCCGTAGCTGCCGCACCCGCGCCCCGCAATGCGCCGCTCAGCGAGTAGAGCAATACCACCACCGGACTGCTCAAAAACTGGATGCGCGCGAAATCGGTACCGGTCTCGATCACCTTTTGGTCGGCGCCCATCATACGGAGAATATCACCTGCCAGCCAGTAGCCAGCCACCGCCGTAACCGACGAGATAGCCAGCGAAATGAATATCACCTGCCCGACCGCGTGCCGCGCCTGCCCCAGGTTCCCCTCACCCGTGCGCCGGGCAATGGTGGCCGTAGCAGCCGTGCTGAGACCGATCGCCAGGGAATAAACCAGCGTGATGACAGATTCGGTAAGTCCGACCGTCGCGACGGCTTCCGTACTGACTTTTGAAACAAAGAAAATGTCGACAACCGCAAACAGCGACTCCATGACCATTTCCAGGATCATCGGTACTGACAGCAGAAATATGACACGGTTGATGCTTCCTTCGGTAAAACTTTCTTCGGAGCCACGAATAGCTTCACGAAGCAGTGTAAACCACTTTTTCATGGATAGTAAAAATTTGCAATAATGGATAAAATAGAAATTGTACGACCAGCAACGGGTCGCTAAAAAAGTGCCTGTAAAAAGGCGGAGACTGAATTGTGGCTAAGTATTAGCCGAAGATGAGCACCAACATAGGCTTAAAGAATTTCGGCAAAGATACAAAAGTCTTTTTCGAACAATCAAATAAAAAAATGGATTTGTTAAATGGTAAATGTAATTTCACGAATTCCTGCGATGAACTTTTGCGCTTGCCAAACCGTTGCAACTCTGCCCCTTTTCCGGCATGTGGGTATGCTATCGCAGGATTTCGGGCCGGAATAATGACATAAAACGCCAGTGCATGATTGATAAGAAAAAACTATATTCGACAGCCGCTAAAAAGGAAACAGCCGTTCTGGTTGCTGTAAGTACCCAAAAACAAAACGCCGAAAAAACGAAGGAATACCTGGAAGAACTTGCATTCCTCGCTACGACGTTGGGCGTGGAAACCGTCCAGACTTTCACGCAAAACCTCGAACGCACCGACATCCGGACCTATACCGGAAAAGGAAAGCTGGAAGAAATCCTGATTTACGTCACCGCGAACCCCGTCGATATGATCATTTACGACGATGATCTTACGCCCTCGCAGGTCCGTAACCTCGAAGCCGTTTTCAAGGACATCAAAGTGATCGACCGCAGCTTGCTGATCCTGTCCATTTTTGCCATGCGTGCACAAACTGCCCAGGCAAAATTGCAGGTGGAACTCGCCCAGTACCAATACATGTACCCGCGACTGACACGCATGTGGACGCACCTTAGCCGCCAGTCGGGTGCGGGTGTGGGGATGCGCGGCCCGGGTGAAACGGAATTGGAAACTGACCGCCGGATCGTGAAAGACCGGATCGCATTCCTGAAAGAAAAGCTCGAAAAAGTCGACAAACAGAGCGTTACCCGCCGCAAAGAGCGCGACCGCCTCGTGCGCGTAGCCATCGTAGGGTACACCAACGTGGGCAAATCGACCCTGATGCGTAACCTCTCGAAAGCCGACGTTTTCGCCGAAAACAAGCTCTTCGCGACAGTCGACTCTACCGTTCGGAAGGTGAATATGGAAAACATCCCTTTCCTTCTCACGGACACGGTCGGTTTTATCCGCAAACTGCCCACCACACTCATCGAGTCGTTCAAATCGACCCTCGACGAGGTCCGCGAAGCGGATATCCTGATGCACGTAGTGGACATTTCGCACGCTTCATTTGAAGAACATCTCGACGTGGTGAATAAAACGCTGGAAGAAATCGGCGCCGCCAACAAGCCTTCCATTCTGGTTTTCAACAAAATCGACTTGTACAAGCCATCGTACAACGACGAAGATGGAGAAGAAGGCGCAGTCCTTTCAACGCAGGAAGTGCTCAACCAGCTGAAACGAAGCTACATCGCCGAAAAAGCGGACCATGTGGTTTTCATTTCGGCTCAGGAAAAGGAGAACATCGACGAATTGAAGCGGACGCTGTTCTCCCTGGTGAAGGAAAAACACTTCTCCATTTACCCCAACTGGTTGGATCTCGGTTATACACCGGTAGAAACAGAGGAATAATCATTTGTAATTCAAACGAATTTTTACCAGTTTTGCACCCCGAAAACCTCGTTTTCGGGGTAAATATCGACTGCGTAGTTCAACGGATAGAATAGGAGTTTCCTAAACTCTAGATATGGGTTCGATTCCCGTCGCGGTCACGAAAGCCAGGTGTAATGCCTGGCTTTTTTCGTGTAAAAACATCAACCGACCGAGTACCATCCCTCTTTGCTGTTCAGCACCCACAAGATTTACTTGCTATACCTCGGCGCTGTTCCGAAGCATTTACGATGCCGGTTAATAAACTAATGATATCGAGAAAGGTCTGTTTCAGTAGAAATTATCAAATTATTTCTTGGATGATTGTTATAAAACTACTCTCTACAGTAAAAATAATCATTATCGAAATGGACTTTAAAGATCAAATTAAGCAGTTCAGCGAGCGCGTCAGTAAGCTAAGAGATAATATCCACACGGAAGAGGCTACGAAGAATGCGTTCATTATGCCTTTCCTTCAAATTTTGGGTTACGATGTCTTTAATCCCTTAGAAGTTGTTCCTGAATTCATTTGCGATATCGGCATTAAGAAAGGGGAGAAAATAGACTACGCGATTTTTAGAGACGGATCACCGATAATCCTTGTTGAATGTAAGCACTGGAAGCAAAAACTGGATGTTCATGATGGCCAGCTGCTCAGGTATTTTCATGTTTCCAAAGCGAAATTTTCCATACTGACCAACGGAACGGTTTTTCGGTTCTACACTGACTTAGTAGAGCCAAATAAAATGGACGAGAAGCCATTTCTGGAATTCAACATTGAGGAAATAAAGGATGGCCAAATTGAACAACTTAAAGAATTTCACAAGGCATACTTTGACGTTGACAACATTTATCAGTCTGCTAGTGAATTGAAATATATAAATGAGATTCGACACCTTGTCACTCAGGAATTTAACGAGCCGAATGACGAATTTGTTAAGTATTTTGCTCGACAGGTCTATCCGTCGGTGATGACATCGAAGGTTGTAGATGCATTTAGGGCATTAGTAAAAAGAACAATCACAAACATAATCAACGATACTATTAACGAGCGACTAAAATCTGCCATTGCAAAACATGATGCTCCAATTCAGGAAGAGCCCGCACCTGGAACAATGACTGTAGCAAATAGCAGTACAAACAATCAGGACAAGGAGATTGTTACTACCGAGGAAGAACTCGAAGGTTTTTACATCGTGCGTTCAATACTGCGGCCTAAGATTCCGGCTGCACGTATTACACATCGTGATGCGCTTTCGTATTTCGCCATCTTTATCGATGACAACAATAGGAAGCCTGTTTGCAGATTATATTTGAACAGCCCAACCAAACGGCATATTGGCGTATTTGACTCTGATAAGAAAGAGACAAAGTTCGAGATCAAAACAATTGACGATATATTTAGCTACTCTGAACAGCTGACTAAAATTGTCGAGTTGTATTTGGATGCTAAAAAATGAATCCGGTGACAGTTTACCAAAGCCAGAAAGTTTGTCTGGTCGCCCATCCATTCTCGTCGAGTATCACAATACATCCTAGGTATATACTGCAAAATCAGGCCCAGGAATTTGCTTGTACTTATTTTTTCCATTTACAAAAAAAGTTATTATGGATTAAATAAGTACATTTTGATCACCTACAATCATCCCCATGAGAAAGCATTACGATGTTGCCATAATGATGATATCCTTCTTCATCTTCTTCGTGTTTGTTTTCATGAGCGCTTGGGCCTTTTCGGAGAAAATCGGGGATGGATCGTGGAATGGGACGATCTTTATGGTGAGTTCCATCGGCATCGTCGTGTCCCCGGTCATATTCGTTATTTCGCTGATCTGGACGTTTATCAGGGGCTGGAAGAAGTCGTGAACTTTCGAGAGCAAACACTCTATGCGTACGTGATCTAAAACTCTCTAAAAACAAAGCAAGTAACCTTCCGCACATCCTTGCTTATTAGGACGCTTAAACATCCCGAAAGCTCCTAATCCCATGAAAATAAGACTCCTATCTGCGCTGTTTTTGGCCATTTCGGCCAGTGCTTCCGCGCAGCAGGCCGCCAACCGCCCGACGGTCGTGGCGGGTTTCCCTGTGAATTACAATGAAGATTCCGTCGGAACTTATACGTTGCCGGAACTGCTTAAAACGGCCGATGGCAAGCCGGTGACGACAGCCAGACAATGGACGGAAAAGCGCCGGCCCGAGCTGCTGCGGCTGGCGGAAGAAAATCAGTTCGGCAAGATGCCGCCGAAACCGAAAGATTTGTCATTCCACGCATTCGATAAGGGGACGCCGGCATTCAACGGGAAGGCGATACGGAAGCAGGTGACGGTGTATTTCAAAAAAGATACGGCGGATCACGAAATGAACCTGCTGATCTATCTCCCCGCGAATGCCACGAATTCGGCCGCGGCGCCGCTGCTGATGAACATTTCTTTCGCGGCTTACAACCAGATCATCGACGATCCCGGCTTGCGGGTAGGTGAGATTTGGAATAAGGAGGGCAAAAAGGTAAAGGCCGATAAGCCAACGCCATTTGGCAAATTGAATGTGGAACAGTTCATCGATGCCGGAATCGGGTTTGCAACGGTGTATTATGGCGATATAGAACCCGATTTCAAGGACGGGCTGCCGTATGGCATCCGAAAAACGTACCTGAAACCGGGCCAAACGGAACCTGGCGCCGACGAATGGGGTGCGATCGCGGCGTGGGGATGGGGGCTCAGCCGGGCGATGGACTACTTTGAAACGGATAAGCAGATCGACAGCAAACGCATTGCATTGCAGGGCGCATCGCGGCTGGGCAAAACGGTACTATGGGCCGGCATTCACGACCCGCGTTTCAAAATGGTAATCGCGAGCATTTCCGGGGAAGGCGGCGCGGCATTGGCCCGACGAAATTATGGCGAAACGATCCGGCATATTTCGGACCCGTCGCGGTATTTGTATCAGTTTGCACCTAACTACCACGGCTGGGCGGATAAGGTGAATGCCATGCCAATCGACGCGCATATGCTGGTGGCATTAATGGCCCCCAGGCCACTGCTGCTGCAAACCGGGAGCACGGACTACTGGTCGGACCCGAAGGGTGAGTTCCTCTCGGCCGTTGCTGCCGCGCCGGTTTACCGGCTTTTCGGGGAGACGGCGCCGGCAGCTTCCGCTACCATGCCTGCGGCCGGGGACACCTCTTTGCTCATGAATCATCTCGGATATTATATGCATGAGGGCGGGCACACGGTGCTGCCGGAGGATTGGAAGCTATTTATTCAGTATATGCGAAAGTATCTCTGAGCATTTTATAAAAGTTTCAATGCCACGAAGGCACCGCGGTCAGCCGCGCGGTGCCTTCGTGGCATTATAACCTTAGCAAAATCAAATTGAAACAATTTGTGCAAACGTTTGCACAAACTAGCATTTACAGTTGCTTAGCAAGATTAAAATACTTTATTTTGGCTAAAATTCAGTCATTTTATATTAATTAAAATATTTTAAAAATAAATTTCATTCACAAACTTCGATTATTAGAAATGTCAAATATGGACAAAAGGATAAAAGTGGCGATTGTCGGAGTGGGAAACTGCGCCAGCTCGCTTGTGCAGGGCGTTGAATACTACACACGCCATTCCGAAAAAACTTCCGGTCTGATGGCCGACAACATCGGCGGCTACCGTGCTGCCGACATTGAATTCGTGTGCGGCTTCGAGGTGGACGAGCGCAAAATCGGCTTGAAACTGAAAGACGCCATTTTCACAAAACCGAATTGCGCCATTGAACTATACACCGACATCACCACGGAGGCGCCTGTCTACCGTTCACCGGTACTCGACGGCGTTTCGCCCCAAATGCTCTCCTACCCTGCCGGCAATCGCTTTGTGGTGCAAGAAGAATTGAAAGAAACGGATCTGCTGACCAGCGGTGAACGGTACAACGAAACATTGACGGCTACCATCCGCCAGGAAATTGTCGAACACCTAAAGGCGCACCGGGCAGAAATCCTGATCAATTACCTGCCGGTAGGTTCGCAGCTTGCTACGGAATTTTATGCGGAGATCTGCCTGGAACTGGGTATTTCATTGGTGAACTGCATTCCGGTGTTTATCGCTTCGGACCCGGAATGGGAGCAGAAATTCATCGATGCGGGCATTCCGCTCATCGGCGACGATATGCGCAGCCAGTTTGGGGCAAGTATCCTGTCGCAAATGTTGCAGGAACTGGCCTTCGAGCGCGGTCACCACGTAAAAGCACACATCCAGCGGAACGTGGGCGGCAACACCGACTTCCTGAATATGGAAGATAAAAACCGCCTGAAATCGAAGAAAATATCGAAAGAGAATGTGATCCGGGCGCAGAATGATATCCGGGGCATTTCTACGGCCGACAGCTTCCTGCACGCGGGGCCGTCGGAGTACATTGCATTCTATGGAGATAACAAAGTGGCCAATTTCCGGCTGGAACTCGAAGGTTTCATGGGCTCGCCGGTAACGCTCGACGCGCAGCTTTCGGTGCAGGATTCGCCCAATTCGGCGGGTGTGGTGATCGACGCCGTGCGCTATGTGTACGTTGCACGCGAGATGGGGCTTGTAGGCGCGTTGCGCGGACCTTCGGCTGCCACCCAAAAAACCCCGCCGCAGCAAATGATGTTCGCCGATGCCACTTACGAATGCCATGCGCTCGCCAAACGCGAACTGACGGCATCGACCCGGAAGCAGCTGAAAACGGACAAGGAGCTGGTCGACAAAATGGACTAGGCAAGCGGGCTTACTCCGTATATTTGCTCGATCACGGAGAAACGTTCCTAATTTCCAACCTAATAATGAAACGAAAATTCCTAAACCCTTTCATTTTGACCATCGCACTGAGCGCTGGGAGCTGCATTACGAGCCATGCACAGGACAAACTTAACATCCTGAAAATCAAAACAGCAAAAGATTTACACGCCCACTTCCGGTTCACCGGCAACAGTCCGATACTGATTGCCGGGCACCGGGGCGGCATGGTGAAGGGATTCCCCGAAAACTCCATTGCCACTTTTGAAAACACATTGAAACACACACCTGCATTCTTCGAAATCGACCCGCGGCTGACCAAAGACAGCGTGATGGTGCTCATGCATGACGCAACCCTGGACCGGACGACGACGGGCAAAGGCAAACTGTCGGATTACACATATGAAGAGCTTAAACAATTCCGCCTCAAAGACGCCGAAGGCAACATTACGGACTTTCCCATTCCGACGCTTTCGGAAGTAATCGAATGGGCGCGCGGCAAAACCGTCCTCAACCTGGACCATAAGGACGTGCCCCTGTCGATGACCGCGGCATTGATCAAAAAGCACAAAGCGGACGCCTTCGTGATGCTTACCGTCCACAGCGCCGCGGAAATGCAGTATTATTTAACCCAAAACAAAAACCACACATTCTCGGCGTTCATCCGGAATAGGAAGGAGTATGAAGATTATGAAAAAGCCGGCATACCCTTCACCCAGATGATCGCCTACATAGGCCCGCACGTGAAGCCCGAAAACAAGGAATTATATGCATTACTGAACAAAAAGGGCACAATGTGTATGATTTCGGCCGCCTCGTCCTATGACAAACTGAAAACCGCCGAAGAGCGCAAAGCCGCCTACCTCGCCATCGCCAAAGACGGCGCTTCCATCCTCGAATCCGATTACCCCATCGAAGCCGCCGAAGCGGTGAAGGAATAGGTGCAGACACTATCATTATTTATCGGACTTCTTATTTTCAAGTTCCCTAAATGAGCTCTCTTTCTCCCTTTTTATGGATTTCAGAATGTCAAGCTGTTCCAGTGTTTTCCGCTGATCGTTGCAGGTTTCATCCAGTATTTTGAAACGCTCACGTTTGTCCAGACCAGCTTTTATTAGTACGGAGTTAAGATTTTCCAGGTTGGAGAGGATGGTCAGTTCATTGATACTGGCCATATCTCGGATATTTTCCCCTGCCAGATGACGCCCCGGATTGGCATCCCGCCATTGCTTCGCCGTGCAACGGAACAAGACGAGGTTAAGCAAATCGGCCTCGTCCGCGTAGAGCAGCCATTCCTTGGCCTGGGTGTAACCGGCCTTCGGTATAAGGTAATCTCTTACCGCTGTAGTGTGTATTTGGTAGTTAGCTTTCGACAAGATGCGTTTGACATTCCACTCCAACCCATATTGTTTATTTTCGAGCTCTTTGAGTCTTTGATACTCCCTGATAATGTAGAGTTTAAATACCGGGCTGATGGCGGATCCAAATTCAAAAGCTATGTCCTTATGTGCATAAGTCCCCCCGTATCTTCCTGACCTGGCGAAAATCCCGATCGCATTAGTGCTCTCGATCCAGTTTGAGACACTCATGGTAAAAGTAGGCACGCCGGCTTCACGTCTAAAGTGGTCGAATTCGACCACTTTAAAATTGGGATTATATATGGTTTCCCATGTCCCTAAAAATTCAATCGTGGCGCGGTTTCTGATCCAGTTCTTGATGATGTCCGCAGCCCGGCCAGTGTCCTCTTTCCGCTTCACCATGTCGGTCAAACAGAAGTAGTCCTGATCGTTGATACTGGTGATCGAAATATCGATGTGGTCTACTGTGATTTTGCTCAGCTTTGCCATTAGTGTGGTGTTTTGATTGATAAATTCTTCCTGCCCGGCAAATAACAAACATTGTTCATTCCGGACAAATACCGTCCGCTTATGAACAGGGCCCCTGGATAAAATAAGCTTATTTTCAAAACAAATGCAGTTTTCCACATTTGGCAAGATATTTTACATACCGAAATAGATATAATCAATCCGAACACATTTCTATGCGACGAAGCGATCTGGGTGAATTTGAAGAAATCGTATTGCTGGCCGTGGCGGCGCTGGCGCCGGGCGCGTACTCGGTGAGCATTGCAGAGGAGCTCGAAAACGAAACGGGGCAGACCGTCAGTACCGGCGCCGTGCATGCCGCGCTGCAACGGCTCGAACAAAAAGGCTACCTCACATCGCACCTCGGCGAGGCGACGCAGGAACGCGGCGGGCGGCGCAAACGGCTCTTTAACGTCACCGCTTACGGCGGCAAAATCCTGCACGAGGCACGCACGGTGCGGAACAGCCTCTGGAACCGCATTACCCCTGCCGAACTGTCCAAAATGGGTCTCGATTTTTCAAACAGCTGAACCATGCAACCACTCCCTCCCCGCTGGCTCGATAAGCTGGCCACGCGCATTTGCGCACCCCACCTGCGCGAAGAACTCCTCGGCGACCTTCATGAACGCTACGCCCTGCGCCACCGCCGTGCAGGCACACGGAAGGCTA
Source organism: Dyadobacter sp. 50-39 (assembly GCA_001898145.1). Classification (GTDB taxonomy): domain Bacteria; phylum Bacteroidota; class Bacteroidia; order Cytophagales; family Spirosomataceae; genus Dyadobacter. The sequence goes on along the minus strand of MKSR01000044.1, from coordinate 28,410 downwards.
ATTTTTTCTTCCTCCGTGAAGTGGCGGCACTGATCCGGCCGTCCATTATGAGAAGAAAACCATCCCCATACGGCTCGCCATCCGCATTCAGCCGTGACATGCTGCGCAATTATTTCAAAATCGGCTCCCGAGTTCTGGTGAAAAACCGCGGCTATTCACTGATCCACCTCACAGGGCTGTCCATCGGACTATGGGCCTGCATGATGGTTGCTACCGTGGTGATCGACAGCCTTTCGTACGACCGGCAATGGACCAGGAAGGATGATATTTACCGCATTGTGAGTGTGAATAAGATGGGACAGGGCATTTCCGAACGCAATTCGTCGTCTCCCATGGGCCTCGCGCCGGAGTTGAAGACACATTATGCAGAGGTCGAATCGTGGTCTACCATTAATACCGGGGAACGTTATTTCAAAATACGACCGGAAAACAACGACGGCATTCAGACGAATCTCCTCACCGCGGACACTTCGATCAGCAGGATACTGGACTTACAATTGCTTGCGGGAAGTCTCAGCGCTAATACGTCAAAGAACGGAAATCTGCTCGTTACGAGGTCCTACGCGGCCCGCATCTTTCCGGGTCAGGATCCGATCGGTAAAATCATATATGACATCCCTACTTTCAGTTCCAAATCTACTCCCTATGAAATTACGGGGTTGATCGACGATTTGCCTTATAACAGCCACCTGCGCGCCGATGCCATTAAACTGGAAGCCAACAAGCCGGAGCCTCTTGTCAACGCTGGCTTTATGAGCTTCGGCACGAATTACATAATGCTGAAACGCAGCTCAGACGCGAAGGAATTCACGAAAAAAGTCAATGAATGGTATGCGCGGTTTATGAAAAACAACAACCGTCAGCAATTCGAGCTGCAGCCTTTGAAGGACATTTACCTCCATTCGGATTTCGCGGAGGGGCAGAGCGTGAGGGCAAGCATTCGGACGATCTGCATCTTTGCCGGTGTCGCATTGCTGCTGCTGTTCATCGCCTGCGTCAATTTTGTGAATCTCAGCACAGCCAAAGCATTTGCACGGGTGAAGGAAGCCGGTGTGCGAAAGGTACTAAGCGGATCACGGACCCAGTTGGTGATGCAGCTTCTTACTGAAACCTTACTATTATTCGGCATTTCAGTCGGTATTGCGGTCTTTGTCTATTTCTTCACATTGCGCCCGGTTGAAAACTTCCTCGGGCACCGGCTGGTACTCACATTCACTTCTAATATCCTGATGGCAGGGGGCGCTTTGCTGATGTTTCTCTTCACGGCGCTGCTCACGGGTCTTTACCCAGCCTGGGTTATCTCCGGCTTCAAACCGGCTAATACATTACGGGGCATATTCACGGCTTCGCTGGGGCAAACGGGCCTTCGCAAAACACTTGTCGTCGTGCAATTTTCCATTTCGATAATCGTGTTGCTTGCTACCATCGTGGTCTGGCAGCAATTTGACCTGATGAAAAACAAAGACCTTGGCTACGATAAAAACAACCTGATCGGCATCGAGCAAATCGCGTGGAATGGCAAAGGCGAGGCGTTTAAAACCGAATTGCAAAGAATTCCGGGCGTCGTGCGTAGCAGCCTTAGCATGTGGATGCCCACAGAGGGCGCGGGCTACATGCAGCGCGAGATCCCCGACCCGGCCCACGCCGACCGCCGTCTCCGGGTCTGGTACATCGCCGGTGATGTGGATTTACCCGCGACCTTGGGGCTCAAATTAGTGAAGGGACGCATGTTCAGCAACCGCTTCGCAGACGCGTTCAACGCGGATTCATTACGGGAAAAGGATTTCGTCAAATTCGAAAAAATGCAAATGAACCAGAATTCGCTCATTACTGCCTCTGCCGCGAAAATGCTTCGGATCAAACAGCTGGATGTACACGCCAAAGACGCGCAATCAGTACCCGTAGGCATTGTCGGCGATTTCCATAACGAATCGTTGTATGAACCGTTGAAACCCACGCTCATCCTGGCCCAAAAAGCACCTGAATATGCCAGTATGCTCATCCGCATCGAGCCTGGAACCGAAATGCAGGTCGGTGAGGGCATCCAAAGGCTCTGGAGGCAGTTCTTTCCTGAAAAGCTATTGCGCATTCATAACATCGAAGAAAAGCTGGAAAAGCAATATGAAGCCGAAGCCAAGCTGCACGAACTCTTTCTCTTTTTCAGCGGGCTGACGATGTTTCTTTCCGCACTGGGGATTTTCGGGTTGGTGGTGCAGGCTGCGGAGCAGCGGGCGAAGGAAGTAGGTATCCGCAAGGTGCTGGGTGCGTCGGTGGCCGGTATCGTAAGCCTGATTTCAAAAGATTTTGTCAAACTGGTGGTAATCGCCATCGTGGTAGCCTCTCCCCTGGCGTGGTATGCATTGCAGAAATGGCTCGAAACCTACCCTTACCGCATCTCGATCCATTGGTGGGTGTTCGCGGCATCGGGGCTGGCGGCGCTGGCGGTAACGATCGGCACCGTCAGTTTCCAGGCGATCCGCGCAGCCACGGCCGATCCGGTACGCAGCCTCCGCAATGAATAATCGATTAGGGAATTAAAGTACAGCGATGCCACTTTAATTCCCCATTTTTTTAAACAACAGTCATTGTTTTTCAGTACTTTTTGGGCTAGCATGACAATTGCATTGTACCCCACAGCACCTAACTCACATTCGTAATGCAAATGCTGTCCGGTCTGGGCAAAGCCCGCTATGTACCCCTCCTGATACTTTTTACCCTGGCCATCATGCAGTCCTGCCGGAAAAACCCGAAGGAAATGTCCGACGCGGAACTGGCCGAGGCGATCGGCAGCAAAGACACCTACCAGGAACTCCTGTCAAAGGTGGGCGAAGCGGGGATCGACACGAAAAAATTCGAGGCAAAAAACGGAAATGCACCCGTATTCGCACTTTTGGAAGAGGTCGCATTCGGCCATAAGCCTACGATCCGTTTTACCCAAAAAGCGATCAAAACCGATACAGCCCTGCTCCGTTACGCGGCCGAAGAACTGGTAAGCGGGCGGCCTGTCGAAACAGTGCTGGAAAAACTCGAACCGGTATTTCCGGTTTACAACAACCTGAAAATCCATTATAACCGGCTGATTAAATCCAATAAAAAAGACAGCGCGGCTTATGTGGCGCAGACATTGAATGCATACCGCTGGATTCACCGGCAGATACAGGGCGCACCGCGGTTTGTGGTGGTGAACATCCGGGGGGCCTACCTCACAGCTATGGATTCCGCGGGTAAGAATGTGCTCACCATGCGCACCGTGGTGGGCAAGCGCGACACGCCCACGCCCACGATCGACACCTACGCGACGAGCATCGTAACGCACCCGTACTGGAACGTGCCTAAGAGCATAGCCATCAAAGAAATATTCCCGAAAGCCGCCGCAGACCCGGAATACCTTACCCGGAACCGCATTCAGGTGATTGGAAAAGACGGGCAGGCCATTAACCCCGAAGAACTGGAATGGGGCGACCTGAGCGCCGATAAATTCCCCTACCGCTTCCGGCAGGAAACCGGCGAGGACAATTCGCTGGGCTTGTTGAAAGTGGAGATCAAGAATCCGCTGGCCATTTACCTGCACGATACCAATGCGCGGTACCTGTTCAACAGCAACCAGCGCTGGCGCAGCCACGGATGTGTCCGCGTGCAAAAACCCACCGAACTCGCCAACTATATGGCTGGCACGCAGCTGCTCGACAGTGATTTCATGACCGAGCCGGACAGCGTTTCGCACCCGCCGAAATGGCACAAGCTGAAAGTACGCGTACCGGTGTTTCTGCTGTATCTACCGGCAGACTGCAACGAAAAAGGGGACCTGATGTATTTCCCGGACGTTTACAAACGCGAAACGCCCAATGCATGAATGCCGGAAACGGCTTCCATTCCTGCGAGCAAAGAAGATTTCTCGAGGTAATGCTGGTCGCCGGAATAGATAAACAACCCGGCCCCGTTGTAAAGCATGTTGATCAGCTTTTTGGAATCGGCGATCGATACGGCAGGGCAGCCTAAGCTGCGGCCCAGCCGGCCGGTGTTTTTGATAAACGATTCGCTCACATAATCCGCCCCGTGCATCACGATGGCCCGCTCCAATGCGCGGTCGTTAATGCCTTTTTCGAGGCCTTCGAGCCGAAGTGAAAGGCCATGCTTGCCCTGGTAGGTCCCCAATGTTTTGTAAAAACCCAGGCTCGACTGGAAGGACGAATTCGCATTCGAAAAATGCTCGGCAAACTCATTGCCCGAGTTGCGTCCGTGGGCCACGTAGGTATTGTAAAGCACCTTTTTTTTCAGCAGATCGATTACATACAACCGCTTGTTACGCGACGATTGCGTGAAATCCACGATCGCCATGATCGGGTTATCCAACTTGATTTTTTGAAAACCAAACCATGCATAATAGAATGCACGTTCGGACAAGCCCTGCTTTTTCAGGCCGAGCGAGTCATACAATGAAACCCATTCGGATCGGGTAACAGCCGAATCGGCTTTCGCGACCGGCACTGTTTTTATAGTAGGATGATTAGAAAGTGAGTCGGCCCGGTGTACACCTAACGAAATGCCTGCTGCTATCAATACCGCCGCCAAAATCCCATGCGCTTTTGTCATTTCCTATTGTTTTGTTGAGACTATATGCTTCAAAATCAATCAAGAAGAGGTGCCGTTAAACGACCCCAACTTAACAGGCCCTGAAACGCAAATGGTTCCGGCGAGCGCCGAAACCATTTGCAAGATACTGATAATCAGTTAAAAACAAGCGACTACTTTTTAATTAAAACGCGGTGCGTGCTATGGGTGCCGTCGGCTTTTTGCAAGGTAAGGATGTAGACACCCTCCGCCAACCTGCTCACATCGATCTCGCGTTCCGCTTTGGAAGATTGGTAAACAGCCGCTCCATACGCATTCACCAGCTTGACCGCCCGCACATTGCCCGCGTCTGCCGTTTCGATGCCCAGTTTATCCGAAACAGGATTCGGGAAAATCCGGACCTGGGTTAATACTTCGGAATTTTCCAGCTTTTTGGTTTGGGTTTCCACTTGCTCCTCCGGCACCGGCGCATAGAAACTGCCCGTCAGTTGTGGTTGCAGGTACCGCCACGGGCCGTAGACCTGGCCGGTAATGGCCAGCGCAGGAGAATACTTCACCCGCACGCGGACTTTGGTGGTCAGACCACTTTTGCTGATGTTGTTTTTCAACTCGGCACCTGTGCCTGCCAGCGCGGAATAGGCAAATGATATACCAATGTATTCGGTGCTAACGGTGATTGTCTGGTTGGGCGCCGTGCCGGCCTTAATAAAAGGAATGCCCTGCCCCTGCGTTTCCCACACAAGCTTGCCTTGATTGGTCCCTATGAACGATTTCGCGAACAATCCGGCTTTAAAACCCGACTGGCTAAACTGGCTGTGGTCGAGAATTGCTCCGTTGGTATTGTAGAGCCGGGTGTTATTTTGAATGCCGTCTTTAGTACTGTTACCGTAGAACACCTTCACGCCTCCGGCATCGGGCCCGTTGAGGGCATTGAAGTGAGGGATTCCGACGATAATGTCGCTGTAACCATCGCCGTTGACATCGCCAGCAGAGGAGACGGAGGTGCCGAGGTTGGCACCCTGTTGACCTCCTTCTAAACTAAACGCGGGAGTCTGGATGATACCTGCATGAGATCCCTTGAAAACGAATACTTTTCCTTCTTCCAACAAATTGCCGGTCATTAAATTCGCACCAACAATTACATCGCTATAACCATCGCCGTCGACATCGCCCGCGCCGGATACACTCGAACCTAAATATGCATATGCAGAATTACTTTCTATTTTGGTTGCCCCCAAGTCAGATATTCCCGTATTTGACCCGTAATAAATTATAGCAATACCTTCGCTTGACTGACCATTGACGTATTCCGATGCGCCTACTATAATGTCATCAAAACCGTCGCCATTGACATCGCCAGCCGATGAAACGGAGGTTCCCAGGTGCGCATTAGTTTTGTTAATTTCCAGTTGTTTTGAACCAAGCCATATGAGGCCGGATGATGTGCCGAGTAATGTATAAACAAGTCCTTCATCGTTTTGGCCAAAGTCATAATAAGGTGCGCCAACAACGACATCTCCAAAGCCGTCCCCGTTCACATCACCAGCCGAAGAAACAGAGCTCCCAAACCTAGCCTCGGCTTGATTTGCCTGGAAGACTGACAGTTTACCAAGACCTGTATTAGATCCATAGTACATAAATGCCGCACCTTCGTTTGCTTGGCCGTCAGAATATTTGATAACGCCCACGATAATGTCGGCATACCCGTCACGATTGATATCACCCGCACCGGAAACAGAAAACCCAAATTCCTCATTAATGACGTTATGTTCCAACAGCATTACTGAATTTAAGTCTATCCCACCTGATGAACCATAGTGCACAAACACAACGCCTTCATCACTCTGCCCATTGTCATAATCCATCGCCGCTGCGATAATATCATCATACCCATCCCCGTTTATATCCCCTGCCCCAGCAACAGCATTTCCAAAGTGACTGTCCGCCTGATTATGTTCCAGAAGCGTTTTATTGTTAATGCTCAATCCGGTGGGCGACCCATAAAACACAAACACCAATCCCTCATTGCTTTGGCCGCCGTCATAGTATGGCGCGCCTACAATCACATCCCCGTACCCGTCGGCATTCACGTCGCCCGCAGAAGCCACCGATGCACCAAACTGGGTGCCGCTTTGCTGAAACGCGAGTGTCGTCGATACGCCGGCAGTCAAGCCTGATGGCCCGCCGTGGTAAATAAACACGTGCCCCTCGTCGGTCTGCCCGTTGTCGAAGGTGTAGCAGCCCACGACAATGTCGCTGTACCCATCCCCGTTCACGTCACCTGCGCTGGCAACGGCCGTGCCAAACCAGCCGTCGGCCTGGTTGCTTTCCATGGTAGCAACCGGGCCGCCTACAACACCATTTTTTGAGCCTTGGAAAACATACACTGCCCCTTCGTTGAATTGCCCGTTATCGTAGTACCGGGCACCGATGAGGATGTCCGAAAAGCCATCGCCATTCACATCACCCGCACAGGCGATGGCGGATCCCAGGTTGTCGTTGTCATTTCCGACAAAGGTCCTGGCCGGCTGTTGCTGCGGGCTAATGCCGGACGAAGACCCGAGGTACAGGTTGACGATCCCATTGTCTTTATTGCCGGGGTTGTCATACAGGTAAGCACTGATCAGTATGTCGCTATACCCATCCCCGTTCACATCCCCGGCCGAGCTTACCTGGTTGCCCATAGCGGCATCGTATTGGTTACCTTCGATGATGGTCGGATTGGGCAGCAAGCCGCCAGCGCTTCCGCGATAAATGAAAGCTGCCCCTTCGGCATTTTGTCCCTGGCCATTGGTGTAGTACCTCGCCCCTACGATGATATCACTGTATCCGTCGGCATCGATATCGCCGGCACTGGCAACCGAGTAGCCAAAGAACGCACCAGCCTGGTTGGCCTCAAGTTGATCTACTTTTTTGTAATTACTGGATGCTCCGTAGTATAGCATCGTAAGGCCTTCATTGGTTTGACCAAAATCTCCTTTAAGGACCCCAATCAGTATTTCGCTGTACCCATCTCCGTCGACATCCCCGGCAGTGGCTACGGATATTCCATAATTGTCATCTCCGTTATCGGACACAAATTCCTTTGGTGGGAGAGCCGGATTCGCGTTGATACCTTGTGATGATCCAAAATACAGCTTCACGAGCCCCGCATCCTTATTGTTCAGGTCGTAATAAGGTATCCCCACTAACACATCGCTATACCCGTCCCCGTTGAAATCGCCTGCGGTGGATACCGCCCGTCCCATTTCCGCGCCGACCTGGTTGCATTCCAATGTCACGGCAGAGAGCGTCAGGCCGCTCCCATGGCCTTTGTATACAAATGCAGCACCTTCGTTATCCTGGCCTTTGTCGTAGTGCGGCGCACCTACAATCACATCACTATACCCATCCCCGTTGACGTCCCCGGCACTCGCTACCGAAAACCCCAGCCACATGTAGCTCTGGTCGACCTGGATTACCTTGTTGGCATTCTGCGGGGTACCGTTGGCGATGATCGGATCGATCGTGACCGGGTAGGCCGCATCGGCTACGTCGACGGTAACCTGAATGCGGTTGTCCACATACGCCAATGTAGCATTCAATGGATGTTTGTTGGCATCCCAGCATCTAAGATCGCTATACACGAGCTCGTTGTGGGTTTCGCCGTCGCGTGTTTCGGAATAGAAACGCAGCTCATTCGCGGCGCCTTGTGCTACTTTGAGGCCTTTAGCAGCCATTTTTACCTGCAAATGACGGGTACCTTCCGGAGCGCTTTCGATAATGAAGTTCTGGCGGACGCCGTTTTCATCGTTGATAAATTCCTCCGTAAATGCGCTGTGGCTGATTTGCACCTTGTTTTCTTCGTGGTCGGCCTTTGCACCGATTTCAGGAGCGTACAGGAGCTTACCATCCGCAAAAACGCCTTCGTTCACCAGTTCCATTCTGAAACCCTCGCCGGTCGTGTCTACACGCGTCTGAACGGTGAGCTTCCCCGGCTCGTAGTAGGCGCGGATGTTGTTTTTGCGGTTGGGACTTTGCAGCTTTTTCTTTTTCGCGTCGAAGGAAATATGGTATTCCTGTTTTTCCAGCGAGTTGCGGATATCCGCTATCGTTTGTTCGTCGACGCCGCCGGGCAGCTTGGCCGGCCGGGCCGCCGCTTCCGGTGCGGGTAACGAGGGAGCTTTTTGGCGACGGATCAGGTGAACGGTACCGATCGCCATCACTACGGCCAGCGATGCGGCCAGAGACAAGAGACAAAGTTTTCTCATCGTGAGGTGTGATTAGTTGAATTAACATTTCTTTTCAAACCGCAAATGTTACGATTCCAAAAGGCTGCAACTCAAACCAATGATCCACCGCCACCAGGCATTAATTATAAGGAAAAAAGCCCCTCCCTTTCCGGAGAGGCTTTCACTTACTTTTTCTCAATTCCTGCCAAAACCCGCCCGATGTCATTTGCCCGGGCCATATAAGAAAGGCTGGCATCCATATCGCGGCCGTCGATCGCTTCTTTGAACTTCTTCAAAAGTTCGATGTAATCGCCGAGTGCCTTGGATACATTCTTTTTGTTCTGATCGAAAATAGGCGCCCACATTTGCGGGGAGCTTTTGGCCAGACGCACTGTGGAAGAAAAACCGGTACTGGCCATATCGAAGATCGCGCGCTCGTCGCGCTCCTTGTCCAGGACGGTCATCCCCAATGCAAAAGAGCTGATATGGCTCAAATGCGACACGTACGCCAGATGCAGATCATGTTCAACCGGCTTCATGTAATGGATCTTCATGCCCACATCACGCAGGAAGGTTTCTACCAATGCCAGCGAGTCGGGGCTGCTCTTCTCCTTGTCGCAGATAATGACGTTTTTATCGATCAGCAATTCCCTGAATGCTGCCCCCGGGCCCGAGTTTTCGGTACCGGCCATGGGGTGCGCCGCCACATACTGGCCGCGTTTCGGATGTTTGTCTGCCAGTTTGCAGATCATTTCTTTCGTGGAGCCCAGGTCAGTGATCGTCCGGCCGTCGGGCAGGTGATCGAGCATGTAGGGCAGTAATTTGGTAATGGCGTCCACAGGCGTGGCGAGCACGTTCAGCTCCGATACCTGCAAAGCCTCGTCGAGCGTCAGGATCTCGTCTACGATCCCTTTCGCCAATGCTATTTTCTGATTGACCGACGAGTTATCCACGCCCACGAATTTCACGTGCGGGTATTTCTCGCGCAGTCCCAGGGCAAACGACCCGCCCAGCAGGCCCACCCCGATGATACTGATGATCATGATGTTGAATTTAAATATCCTGAAATATTACCCTTTGATCCGCTCCACCGCCTGCCAGATCCTCTCTTTGGGCAAGCACAGCGACAAGCGGATATACCGCTGGCCTTTCGGACCAAAAATGAAGCCCGGCGCAATGAAAACGTGCTTTTCCACGAGCAAACTGTTCACCAATGCCTCTGCCGACTCCGTGGAATCGGGCAGCTTGCCCCAGAGGAACATGCCTTCCTGCTTGTCGTCCCAGGTGCAGCCCAGCGTGCGCAACAGCGCTTCCGACGCTTCCAGACGGCCCTGGTACACCGCATTGCGCTCCGCATGCCATTCGCTAGAGTTGCCCAATGCCTTCGCGCCAGCCTCCTGCATCGCCCAGAACATGCCCGAGTCGACATTGCTTTTGATCGTCAGCACGGCGCTGATGTACTCCTTAGCGCCCGAAAGCCAGCCCATGCGCCAGCCCGCCATATTATGCGACTTGCTCATCGAATTGAGCTCGATCGCCACCTCTTTGGCCCCTTCGATGGAAAGCAGGCTGATCGGCGCTTTCTTATTCAGGATCAGGCTGTAAGGATTATCGTGACAAAGCAGTATCCTGTGCTTTTTCGCGAATGCAACCGCTTCTTCGAACAGCTCCTGCGTGGCAGGCGCACCCGTAGGCATATGCGGGTAGTTGAGCCACATAATCTTCGTTTTCGGCGTCACCAGGCTTTCCATGGCATGCCAGTCCGGCTGCCAGCCGTGGTCTTCACGAAGCGGATATTCTTTCACCACGGCGCCCACCATCTGGCTCACGGCGCGGTAGGCCGGGTAGCCCAGCTCAGGCACCAGCACCTCGTCGCCCGGATCGAGGAATGTCAGCGAAATGTGGGTAATGCCCTCTTTGGAACCAATGAGCGGCAATATTTCAGTATTCGGATCGAGTGTTACACCATAGGTACGATAATAAAAATCTGCCACTGATTTTCTGAAAGCGGGGGTGCCTGTATAAGGCTGATAACCATGCGCCTGTGGTTGATAGGCGGCGGTTGTCAATGCTTCCAATGTTTCTACTGAGGGCATCATATCCGGGTTTCCGATCCCCAGATTAATGACGTCATGCCCTTCGGCAATCAGCTTGCGCACTTCGGCCAGCTTCACCGAAAAATAGTATTCCGATGTCTGCCTGGTGCGCTGTGCAGTTTCTATGATCATTATAATGATTAAATTGTGCTTTTAGCCATTGGCTATCAGCGGTTAAATCGCCCGTCCGGAACAGCCCGGCGAAACGGGGCGCAATTTACGACAATTTCGCGAGGGGACGCTCCATAGCGGCTGCAAGCGGTTATTATTGCAAAACAATATTTTAAATTGCGGCATGAACCAACTACGAATCCTGGCCCTTTTTGCCGCATTGCTGGCCGGTTGTTCCCAACCGTCGGAAAAAATTGTCGTCGCCACGGCCGCCAATGTGCAATATGTGATGAAGGAAATCCAGCGGGAATTTGAAAAGGAATCGGGCAAAAAGATCGAGATCGTAGTCGCCTCATCCGGAAAGCTCACTACCCAGATCCGCGAAGGCGCACCTTTCGATATATTCGTTTCCGCCGACACCAAATACCCCGAAGAAATTTTCAGAAACGGCGGTTCCGATCTCAAACCGGAAGTTTACGCCACAGGCGCATTGGTACTCTGGTCGAAAGACATTGCCCAAACAGACCTGAAAGCCGCATTGCTGGCCACTGTTGCCATCAAAAAAATCGCCGTCCCCAACCCCCAGACGGCCCCCTATGGCGAAGCGGCTATACAGGCATTGAAAGCATTGAAACTTTACGAACAAACCGAAAAGAAGCTCGTCTTCGGCGAAAGCATCGCCCAAACCGCCCAATACATCACCACAGGCTCGGCGGAAGCCGGTTTCAATGCATTATCCATTGTATTGTCCCCGGAAATGAAAGGGAAAGGCCACTACGTAGTGGTTGATTCTACGCTTTACAAACCCATTCAGCAGGCCGCCATTTTACTGAAACACAGCGAATCTTCTCCCAAAAAAGCATCCAGTGAGCAGTTTTATCAGTTCCTGTATTCAGCCAAAGCAAAAGCCATTTTCAAACGGTATGGCTACAAGTAACGGTCAAGTGGGGTCAGGAGTGGTCAAGGGTAGTCCACGGCGGCTAATTCAATCATTCACTCATTCACTCATTCAAAATTGGACCCTCAACCACTCCTGTTAACCTTCAAACTCGCCGGCATCACCTCGGTCCTGCTGCTAGTGATCGCCATGCCGATCGCTTACTGGCTGGTTTTCGGCAAGTTCAAAGGCCGGGGTGTGGTGGAAGCGCTCATTGGTATGCCACTCGTGCTGCCGCCGTCGGTCATCGGCTTTTACCTGCTGCTGGCATTCAGTCCTTCGCATTGGTTTGGCGCGATGATCGAGGAGTACCTGGGCCTGAGGCTGGTATTTTCGTTTCCCGGACTTGTGATCGCTTCCATATTATACAGTTTGCCTTTCATGATCTACCCGATCCGCGCCGGGCTCCAATCCCTCCCGCGGTCTTTGCAGGAAGCATCCTATACGCTCGGGAAAAGTGAATGGCAAACGTTCGTGCAAGTGCTGTTGCCCAATTGTAAACCGGCTATACTGACGGCATTTGTGCTCACATTCGCGCACACAGTCGGCGAATTCGGCGTGGTGCTCATGATCGGCGGCAATATTCCCGGCGTCACCAAAGTAGCGTCGGTAGCCATTTACAATGAGGTGGAAGCATTGAATTACCCGGCCGCCAACAGCTACGCGATGGTGCTTTTCGCGATCACATTCATTATTCTGCTCCTGGTCTATTCCATCAACAACCGCTTGCTCCGTGTCCGACAAACTGCTTGACGTCCATATCCGGCATACATTGCACACGGCGCACGGCATATTGCCGATGGAAGTGGATTTTGTGCTGCCGGGCAACAGCATACTCGTGCTGACGGGACCATCGGGCTCGGGGAAAACGACTTTGCTCAGGCAAATCGCCGGGCTGACATTACCCGAATCCGGCCGCATTACATTCGGTCAAAATCTTTGGTTGGATACGCCCAGCGGCATTCACCTGCCTGCTCAGCAGCGGCACATCGGTTTTGTTTTTCAAGACTATGCATTGTTCCCGAACATGACCGTCAGAAAAAATCTTGATTTTGCCCTGCCTCAAAGCGGTAACCGGGAATTGATCAGTCACTTGATGGAGATGGCGGGGCTCATGCAACTGGCCGACCGGAAACCGCACCAGCTCTCGGGCGGGCAGCAGCAGCGCGTCGCACTCGTCCGTGCGCTGGTACGCGAACCGGAATTGCTGCTGATGGACGAACCCTTCGCCGCCCTCGACCCCGAAATGCAGATGCAATTACAGGACTTGCTGCTGACACTTCGTCGCGAACGGCCGTTTACCGTTATCCTGGTTACGCACGATATGGGTGAAATTTTCAGGCTTGCCGACCAGGTGGCCATCCTCGACACCGGCAAGCTAACCCGCATAGGAACACCGGCGGAAGTGTATTTAAATGATACCACCGAAGGATTGTTCGTTTACGGCGAAGTGCTAACCTGCCAGCGCCAAGGGGAAATGCTGGCTATCCGGGCGTGGATCGATGGAAAAATCCGTCAATTCGATATTCCGGCGCATTGGGAAAGGCAGTTACAACCCGGTGCCGCATTCACGCTGCATTACAGTCCCGGAAAGGCCGACATTAGGATAATACACCCGAATGGCGACGCACCGCTCGCAGCTGCCCCGTGACAACCAGTTGCTAAAAGGGTAATTCTCACTTTCAACCGTCTTTTCACCAAAAAATCCATACAACCAATCCATGAAAGTATTTTTCAAACTGCTGCAAATTGCCATCATCGCGCTTCCGTTACTCGCCATGCGTGCCGACAAGCCCATCCGCGTCGTATTCTTCGGCGATTCCATTACCCAGGCAGGCGTAAGCCCTACCGGTTACATCACCAAAGTAGGCGAAATGCTGAAATCGAAAGGTCAGGATACGCAATATGAGCTGATTGGCGCCGGAATCGGAGGGAACAAGGTATATGACCTTTATCTGAGACTCGAAGATGACGTACTGGCTAAAAAGCCGGATGTGGTATTCATTTATGTCGGTATCAACGACGTTTGGCACAAAGCGTCGTCCGGAACCGGTACCGATCCCGACAAGTATGTCAAATTCTACGAGGCATTGATCAAAAAGCTGAAAGCGCAGAACATCCGCGTAATCGTATGCACGCCGACTGTAATCGGGGAGCGTAACGACAATTCCAACCAGCAGGACGGAGATTTGAACCAGTATTCCAAACTGATCCGCGAAATCGCGACGCGCAACAATCTCCAACTGCTCGACCTGCGCAAGCATTTCCAGGACTATCTGGTCAAAAACAATCCTGAAAACAAGGAAAAAGGCATTCTCACCACCGACCGCGTGCATTTGACGGATGCAGGCAACCAGTTTCTGGCAGAGAAAATGCTGGAAGCGCTGATGCAGAAATAATGTTTTGCTTCCCAATAGAATGAGAACCCCCCGGAAACTAACTTCCGGGGGGTTCTTTTTTATGCCCGATTATCCGTTTGATAACCTCTGGCGTCACTTGAACATTACTTTCGGAAAGAGTTTGGGATAAGTACAAAATTGAAAACCGGGTTGGCCAGCCCCGGTTTTACACTTCACCTTATCCTAAATTTTATCCTATGAAACGACACCTCCTGCCGGTAATCATTACGGCGTCAGTCATTTTCCTGTTTGTCTATGCCTGTTTTATCTTAAACCATTCAAAATCATCTACTTCCGATAGTCGACATCCAACTGAGGTACCATCCGCCAAACCTGAGAACGTGCCCGTTCCGCCCGGTTTGGCAGCAACCATTGCCTCCCGCGAGTACCATATTTCCTACGACCGGACCCGGCATAAACTCCAAAGTCCCAACCGGAAGCATAATCTCCGGACATATTACGGGCCCGGCAAGGTAACGATCCACAACAGGATCGACTCCTCAGGTCATAATTTCTCCCTAACATTAATCAATGAAGGATTGCTGGCCGATGGCCGGATGATCGACCAGCCTGATCCCGCTGCTAAGCCCGAAGTAACGGAGAACACGTTGCGGATGCGTCATGCGAAATTCATGGAAGAATTTATCAACAATGAGAACGGCGTAAGGCAGAATTTCATCGTTCACGCGGCACCTGAGGGCACGAAAGAACTGGCAATCCAACTTACCGCGCGGGGCTTGCAAATTCAGGGTGGCGGGGAAAATGAACTCCTGTTTTTTGATCAAAACAACAAAACCACACCCCGGCTCATTTACCGCGACCTTAAATGCTGGGATGCGAACAGCCGTCCGCTTATTGCGCATATGACAGGCCGGGGGCGGCGAATTCAGATCACGGTCGATGTACGCGACGCCGCCTATCCGGTAACGATCGACCCCATTGTCGTGAATGGCAGCCCGGCCAATGCCCATGCATTGCTTGAACAGGATCAGGCGGATGCGTGGCTGGGTTTCTCCGTTGCGTCGGCCGGAGATGTGAATGCAGACGGGTACAGCGACGTGCTGGCCGGAGCGCCGCATTACGACAATGGCGAAGATAACGAGGGAGCTGCATTTCTGTATTACGGCTCCGCCAATGGGCTCAATACGGCCCCTGCGGTCCTGGAAAGCAATCAGGTAAATGCAGAACTGGGTTACTCCGTGGCCAGTGCAGGAGATGTGAACGCCGACGGATTCAGCGACATAGCTGTTGGGGCGCCATTTTATGATAATGGGCAGGCCAATGAAGGGGTTGTATTTGTCCATTTGGGATCACCTAATGGCATCAAACCCGTTCCGGCAGCGGTACTGGACGGCAACCAGTCGGGAGCGCAATTGGGAATTTCCGTTGCATTGGCCGGGGATATCAATGGGGATAATTACAGCGATCTGATTGCCGGGGCTAACGAATTCGATCAAGGGCAGTTGAATGAAGGAGCGGCATTTGTTTTCTACGGGTCCAAGACAGGCATCAATGCGAACCAGTTGACCATCCTGGAAATGAACCAGTCTATTTCCGGAATGGGCAGCTCGGTTGCAGGTGCTGGGGATGTAAATGCCGACGGATTCGGCGATGTGCTCGTAGGTGCGCCGTTTTATGATCAGGGAGAATTCAACGAAGGGGCCGCTTTTGTCTATCTGGGAAGTGTAAATGGCGTTATACCGGCCCCAACCCTGCTGCAAGGCAACCAGGCCAACGCCCACCTGGGCGCTTCGCTGGCGTCCGCGGGGGATGTCAACGGCGATAATTTTTCGGATATCATCGTCGGTGCACCGCATTACGACAAGTCGTACCCCGATCAGGGTCTGGTCAGGATTTACCTCGGCTCTGCCAATGGCGTCAAGACCAACACTCCCATTACACTCGCCGGTCAGCAGACGCAGGAAGAATTCGGCCGCTCGGTAGCCTGTGCCGGGGACGTTCAAGGGGATGGCTATGCTGATGTTCTGGTTGCGGCGCGGATGCAAGGGAAAAATCTGCTGAACGAAGGGATTGTAATGCTGTTTTCAGGCATTCAGACGGGTATAGGTAAAAAACCCTTGTCTGTTTTCATAAGCGGCCAGGCAAATGCCTACCTGGGCCAATCACTCGCCAGCGCCGGGGATGTCAATGGCGACGGTTTCAGTGATATGCTCATTGGCGCTCACCTTTATGACCACGGTGAGAACAATGAAGGCGCGATTATGGTATGGCATGGCGGCGCATCAGGCCCTGACACTGCCGCGGCCAGTGCCCTGCATTGCATCCAGCCCGAATCGCAGTTCGGCTATGCGGTATCCGGTGCGGGCGACATCGACGGGGATGGTTATGAAGACATTATTGTCGGCGCACCCCGTTACGACAACGGGCAAACCGATGAAGGTGCTGCATTTCTATTCAAAGGAACGCCCCATGGGATCAGTAAAACACCTGGTAACACGCTCGAAGCCGACCAGGCCGACGCCGGTTTCGGTACGTCTGTTTCCACAGCCGGTGATATAAACGGGGATGGTTATGGCGACATTATAGTAGGCGCTCTGCATTACGACTCCGGCGAAGATGAAGAGGGCGCCGCATTTGTATATATGGGGTCTTCCTCTGGCCTCAACCCCATTCCCCTCAAACTGGAAAGCAACGTTGCCGGTGCGTGGTTCGGTTGCGCGGTGTCACATGCCGGCGACCTCGACGACGATGGTTTCTCGGAGATTATGGTTGGCGCGATGAACTATTCCAATGGCCAGTCGGAAGAAGGTGCGGTTTTTATTTTCCCGGGTTCGCCCGGCGGTCCTGATCTTGCGAGGTTAAGGATCATCGAAAGTGACCAGGAAGATGCACGGCTCGGCAATGCGGTTTCCCCTGCCGGTGATTTGAACGGCGATGGCCGTGACGACATCGTTGCCGGCGCATACAGCGTGGGTGATTATGATGCGGGTGCGATCTTCATCGGCTATGGGAAAGACAATGCACTAGATTCTCTTAAAATGGACTGTATCAAGAGCACGGAGGATCAGGCGCATTTCGGCTGGGATGTATCCGGTGCAGGCGACCTGAACGGCGATGGCTTCCACGACCTGATCGTCGGGGCGCATGCCTATGACAATGGCGACGGCGCGGCGCACATTTACTATGGCTCGGCGGCCGGGATCACTCAGGGAAACGTAACGCACCTGTACGCGCATGAAACGGGTATGGCCGCGGCCATGGGCGAGTCTGTCGCAGGCGCCGGTGATCTGGATGGGGACGGGTACGGGGATGTTGTAGTCGGGGAACCGTGGTATATTGATGAAAATACCTCGATATTGACCGGCCTTGTATTAATCTACTATGGATCACCGACAGGAATAAATGCCAGTCCGCAACGCATCAGGGGGAATGCCAGCGATACTTATGACTTCTTTGGCTGGTCGGTAGCCGCCGCCGGCGATGTGAATGCGGACGGTTTCAGTGATATGATCGCAGGCTCTCCGAATTTCAGCTCGGGTCAGACCGACGCGGATGCGGCATTTGTGTACTTTGGGAACAATGGGCGGGGTTTGCGGAATAACATCCTCCTCTACAACTCCGACCTGATCACCCTGCTGAACCATCAGCAGCACAATAAAAGCGACTTCGGGATCGCCTTGTCCGGCAGATCATTTTTAGGTTTGAACAAAGGAAATCTGGTGTGGGAAGCAGTTCCCAACGGGAATGCATTTTCCATCGGCGCAAACGGGCAACTTGCCCATAGTACTTCCTACTCCGGATTTCAAAAAGGATATCAAAGCCTGTCAGCCGCGGAGCTGAAAAACGTGATCGTAAAGCCTGGAACTTGGACAAATCTGAGGGCTCGGATCAGGTTCAGTCCCACCCTCGCATTGACTGGGCAGGTGTATGGACCGTGGCGATACCTTAGTGGGCCCATGACGGGAGCAACCAGCGCACCGGCACCATTGGTTTCGGCAAACAGGCCCAAAGGAAAAGCCATCACTGCGACCTACGTATATCCGAATCCGGCGACTTCCGCGCTACATATCCGGAACGGAAAAAATCTGTTCATCACCGGATCGGCGTTGTTTACAACCGATGGATCGCTGGTTCAAAAATGGGAAGGTGATGCCGAACAACTGGATGTCATAAGCATCTGCCGGGGGCGTTATATTCTCCGTGTTCGTTATTCCGACGGCACGGCAAGCTCCCATTCCGTTGTGCTGAAATAATTATCCCACGGCAGCTTCCGAAGAACAATCAACCAAGCGCTAAGCGATTTTCACCTGAGAATAATCGCTTAGCCTTTTTAATGCCTGTACTCACAAAATTTGAACGCGGGAATATTACCGTAATCCAAAACATTCAATACACACGAGTATGAAAAAGATTTATCAACGGGCCATGGCTGTCGCCCTGGCCGGAACGACCCTTCTCGGCGCGGGGTTGTGGCACAAACACCACCGATCTGGCCCGGTCCCCTCTAAACCGGTTGCACAAAGTACCGATGCATTGCCGACCGGCGTTTCCGAAGCGACGCTGGCGGACATCCGCAGCTCACTGGAAAAGCAGGAATACCACATTTCTTTTGACGAGCAAAGAAAGAAGCTGCAAAGCCCCAACCGCAGAAACAACATCCGCGCCTACTATGAGCCGGGTAAGCTCACCGTCCAGACCCGCGTCGATACGACCGGCGACGGTTTCAAGGTGGAGCTGGTGAATGAGGGCATTTTCGCGGATGGTAAGCTACTATATGCTGCGGAAATCAATGCAAAATCCCAGCACAGTGAAAACAAGGTACAGATCAGCCATAGCGCATTCACCGAGGAATTCGTCAACAATGAAGAAGGCGTCCGCCAGAACTTCATTGTTCAGAAGGCACCGGAAGGTACCCGGCAATTGCAGGTAAAAATGACCGCTAAGGGTTTGAAAGTGGAACAGGGTTCCGGCAATGAACTGCGTTTTTACTCAGAAACCCGCGGCGGACAAACCCGCAACGAGCTCGTGTATAGCGATCTTAAATGCTGGGATGCCAACAAGCAGCCTCTACAAGCGACATTGGCATACGTGGATAACCGCATTCAGATCAGCGTCGACGTAGCCAACGCTGCCTACCCGGTCACGATCGACCCGATCATTGCCAACGGAACCCCGCAAAATTCGAACAAGGTGCTCGAAATCAATCAGAGCTACATGTGGCTGGGCTTTTCCGTGTCAAGTGCGGGAGATGTGAATGGCGATGGGTATAGCGATGTGATCGTCGGCGCGCCGCAGTATGATAAAGGTCAGGACAATGAGGGAGGTGCATTTGTGTACAAGGGAGATGCGAGTGGTTTGACCTTAACTGCCGTCACCTTTGAATCCAACCAGGCTGGTGCGAAAATGGGCTACTCTGTCGCCAGCGCCGGAGACTTTAACGGCGATGGGTTTAGCGATGTGGTCGTGGGGATACCATATTATGATCAAAGCGCCGTAGACGAAGGAAGAGCCAACCTTTATCTGGGCTCCAACACCTTTTTCACTTCCCCGATTACCGCGTATGGCATGATAAGTGGCAAGGCGGGGGCATTAATGGGGATTACCGTGGCGACTGCCGGGGATATGAATGGCGATGGATTCAGTGATGTGCTGGTTGGTTCCCCTTTGGCCGAAAGCGGACAAAGTACGGAAGGAATAGTGACGTGTTACAAAGGCAACGCGAATGGAACACCAACCGACTGGACCATCCTGCAAATTGACCAGGCTGGCGCGCAGTTCGGATATTCTATTGCTTCGGCAGGGGACGTCGATGCGGACGGATACAGCGATATCATCGTTGGAGCCCGGTGGTATACCAATGGTCAGGGGCAGGAATACGAAGGTGGTGCTTTCATCTACCGCGGGAGTGCTGGCGGCTTGCTAGGTAGTCCGACCATCATCGAAGGCAACCAATCCAACGCCGCTATGGGCAACAAAGTGAGTTCAGCCGGAGATGTGAACGGGGATGGGTATAGTGACGTGCTTATTAGCGCGTATTTGAAGGATGGCAATGGGTCAACACAAGACCAAGGGTACGTGTACCTGCACCTTGGATCGCAAACTGGCATCAATACACAACCAAAGAATACTTTCTACGGTGGCCATCAAAACGATCATATGGGGTCCTCCATTGCTTGCGCTGGTGACGTGAACGGGGACGGATACTCCGACATCCTGATCGGTGCCGAATATTACGACATTGGGCAATTCAACGAAGGTGCCGTATTTGTGTACCAAGGGTCAAAAGATGGTATTGTCGCAGGTCCTGTATCTACCCTGGAAAGTAACCAGGTCGATGGCTGGTTTGGTACCGCAGTTGCCAGTGCCGGCGATGTGAACGGTGACGGATACAGCGATATCATCATTGGCTGCTACACTTATGACAATGGTCAAAAAGACGAAGGGCATGTATTTATCTACCACGGTGGGGCGGAAGGCATTGGAACTACCGAAAGTGTAACTTTAACTGGTACTGGAACTGGGGGACAAATAGGACTGTCTGTGTCAGGTGCTGGCGATGTAAACGGCGATGGTTACGATGATATTATCGTGGGAGCTCCAACCTACGATTACAATGGCAACGATGAAGGCATTGCCATCCTTTATTACGGTTCACTTTCAGGAATCAGTACAGCTGTCAAACTGATCCTCCAATCTACTGCTGCCGGCGGATATTTTGGCTTCTCGGTTGCTGGTGCCGGAGATGTTAATGGCGACGGATATGAGGATGTTATTGTTGGCGCTAAGGAGTACACCCTTTCGGCAAGTCATTGCGGTGTAGTATTCCTGTACTATGGAAATTCCGGCGGACTAAACCCCAGTGGATTTGCCATTTCATCTACTAAGGCCGATGCTGACTTCGGTTACAGCGTAGCGGGGGCAGGGGATGTAAACCGCGACGGATATGCGGATTTTATCGTTGGTGCACCAACATATAGCAATACCGGAAACACCTTTCTCTACTATGGCTCGTCTCAAAACATTGCAAACCCGGTCAACATTCCAGGACCTCAGCTCAATTCTCACTTTGGTGAAACTGTGGCCTCGGCTGGCGATGTTAATGGCGATGGATATGCCGATATTATTGCCGGAGCCTGGGCGACGAATTATGGTGAGCAAGGAGAGGGCGCGGCCTATATTTACCACGGGTCTTCCGGCGCCTTCAATATCAACCCAACTAAAATACTGGAAAAGAATCAGATAGATGCAAATTTTGGATACGCAGTGGGATCTGCCGGAGATGTAAACGGTGATGGGTACAGCGATGTGATTGTAGGTGCCCGTAACTTTGATAATGGCGAGTTCAATGAAGGTGCTGCCTTTGTTTACTACGGTACGATCAGTGGCATCAACGACGTCATTCCCACGCCAACTTCATTGGAGGCCAATGTGGCGGGTGCAAATTTTGGTGCATCTCTAAGTTGTGCCGGAGATGTGAATGGTGATGGATACAGCGATGTGATTGTAGGCGCCTACAATTTGAGCAATGGACAGAACGGAGAAGGTAAGGCTTACGTTTTCCACGGCTCGCCCAACGGTGTAAAAACAACAAATTCATTCAGCATTGAAAGTGATGAATCCGGTGCCAAAATGGGCAGGGCAGTTTCTGGAGCTGGTGACGTGAATGGCGATGGTTACAGCGATGTTATCGTCGGAACACCCGCGTTTGATAACTCGCAATATGTAGATGCCGGGAAGGCGACTGTATTTTACGGCAACAATGGTAAAGGATTACGGAATAATGTGAGGCTTTATAACGCAGATACCAGCACTCCGATTAACCATGGGAACTTCAACGCTCCCGATTTCTACATCGGGTTCTTTGTAAAATCCTTTTTAGGAGGAAATAACAATGTTGCTGTTGGCAGAGATGTGAAAGGGGCAGGCAATGCGTTTTCAAAGCCAGGAAACAACCCAATTACCAATAGTACCAGTTACACAAACGTTTCTTTCCGCACACTTATATCGGCAACAGGTACTGAACTAACAGCCGGGCAGGATAAGGTCGGGATAAGTACAAAAATTCGCGCACGCGCACGCTACTCCCCTGTCCTGGCCATCACCGGCCAGATGCACGGCCCATGGCGCTACGTTCAACGCCAGCTTACAGGCTACAACAACGCCCCGGTGCCGGAAGAAGCGATGGCAGAAACCATCAAAAGAAAAGCGGAGCCGGAAATAGAAACTTCGGCTTCCCTGTTTCCCAACCCGGCTTCGGACCGCCTGTCTATCCAGGTATCCGACCCGTCCGACGTTCGTGGCGTACGCCTCTACGACACTGGCGGGAAAGCTGTTTTCCAATCGCAGCGATACGAAAAAGATATTGACGTAAGCAAATTGTCCGGGGGCGTTTACATCCTCATGCTCAACCTGACGAACGGCACATCTACATCGCACAGGATACTTATCCGGCGATAACCCCTCATCTCCTAACGCCTTCCCCGTGCCGTGGGAAGGCGTTTTTTTTATCTACGCGACCGCCCCCTTTTACCTTACAATCACTACGCAGCCCATCACGATAAATGTATTTGGCGATGGCGGCCAATGGCTGTAAAATTTGATCTGGCAATTGCCAATACCCTATTTTTTAAACATAACATATTTCAAGATGAAACACACTTACAAGTCCATGCTCTTTGCAGCGATGGCCCTTGCGGCAGGTGCCGCGGGTTACTTTGGAAGCAGCTCCCTCCATTTTCCCCGGCAGGACCAGGCAGAGCAAAAGCCTTCCGCCAATGAACAAGTGGCGGGGTTGTCACCGGCGACTATTGAAGGCATCAAAGAAAAGATTGCCAGACAGGAATACGACATTTCCTATGACGATGTAGCGAAATCCCTGCAAAGCCCCAACCGCAAACAGAACCTGCGGGCATACTACAAGCCGGGAAAGCTCACCATTCAGAACCGCATCGACTCGGCAGGGCATAATTTCAAGCTGCACCTGGTTAATGAGGGAATCTTCGCGGACGGAAAAAAAATCTTCTCTCCGCAATCCGATGCAATTCCAACCAACAATGAAAACAAGCTGCTGATCGACCACGAAGGATTTACCGAAGAATTTATCAACACGGAAGACGGCGTCCGGGAGAATTTTATAGTAAAAAACGCTCCTCAAAATACCGCCAGCTTGCAAGTCAGGCTCTCAGCCAAAGGTCTCAAAGCACAGAACGGAAGTGAAAACGAAATCCGCTTCTCCCGAGAGGATGCCAAAGGTCAGTCCGAAAACTGCCTGGTATTCAGCGACCTGCATTGCTGGGATGCGAACAAAAAGCCTTTGGCCGCAACACTGGCGTATGTCCACAACCATGTGGAGATCAGCGTGAATGTCAAAGGTGCCGCTTATCCGGTGACCATCGATCCGATTGTGGCTAATGGCACGCCCAATAATGTCAACAAAACGCTTGAATCGGAGCAAAGCTACGCATGGCTGGGCTACTCGCTCGCCAGTGCGGGTGATGTAAACAAGGATGGATACAGTGACATTATTGTTGGCGCACCCAAATACGACTGGAATGGCGAAGATGCTGGCGCCGCCTTTGTCTTTCCAGGGTCTGCAACCGGGGTTACGCTCACTACGCAAAGATTGAACCGCAACCAGCCCTTCGCACAAATGGGTTATTCGGTTTCAAGCGCCGGCGACGTCAACAAAGATGGTTACAGCGACGTTATAGTCGGATCGCCATTTTGGGAAGATAGCCCTGCTCAAAACAGCGAAGGCGCCGCATTCCTGTATTTTGGTGGCCCGATAAATCCGCAGACCGCACCGATAGGTATCAATGCGGGAAACTATGTAACGTTTCAATCGGACCAGGCCGAAGCGCAGTTCGGAATTTCGGTTGCCATGGCGGGTGATGTTGATGCGGACGGATACAGTGATTTCATGATTGGCTCCCATATGTATGACAAAGATCAGGCAAATGAGGGCGTGGTGTTCCTCTACTATGGTATGAATAACGCTTCGGGGTACGACCCATCTAAAAACGAAATCCTCGAATGTAACCAAGCCGATGCCATGTTCGGCTATTCGGTGGCGGGCGCCGGGGATGTCAATGCAGACGGAGCGAGTGACATTATCATCGGCGCAAGGCTCTTTGATATCAACCAGAACAAAACGAACGAAGGGGCTGCATTTATTTTTAAAGGGAACACCAATTCTACCCCGATATCGGCATCACTGCCCCAAGTGATCCTGTCTAACCAAGCCGATTCGCGCTTCGGGCACAGCGTTTCGACAGCCGGGGATGTAAATGGCGACGGGTACGCCGACATTGCGATCGGTGCATACTATTTTGATGGAGATCTAAGCAATGAAGGAGTTGTCTATGTCCATCATGGCAATGTGAATGGGGTTTATGCAGCCGCTAGTAAAGTGATTGAGGGCAATCAGCTCGAAGCGCAGTTCGGGTGGGCCGTAGCCAGTGCCGGAGACGTCAACGGTGACGGATATGGTGATTTAATTGTCGGGGCAAGGTATTTCAGCAGTGGCCAGAATCACGAGGGAAGCGCCTTCGTATATCATGGTTCGTCAGTCGGCCTGGACGTTTCCGCAGCCAGCATGATTGAAAGTAACCAGGCCGATGCGTGGCTGGGCAATGCCGTTGCCTCTGGGGGCGACGTAAATGGGGACGGGTACAGTGACATCCTGATCGGCAGCTATGCCTTCGATCATGGACAAACGGACGAAGGACAGGTGTTTGTGTACCATGGCAGTGCGGGAACAGTCGGATCGGCACCAAAATCTATCTCCGGCTCCGCAGTCTCGGGTGCATTGGCAGGTTCATCGGTAAGCTCGGCAGGCGATATCGACGGCAATGGACTGGACGACATTGTAGTAGGCGCTCCTAACTTCGATGGCGGACTGGTGAATGAAGGTGCGATATTCATATCTTACGGGGATGCCGTAGTTGGAACCAACTCTATAATTAAAATTGAATCCAATATCTCACAGGCAAAATTCGGAGGTTCCGTCTCCTGTGCAGGAGATATGAATGGTGATGGATATGACGAGGTGATCGTCGGGGCCGTCGGAGCACCCAACGGCAATAACGTGGGAGCAGCATATCTTCATCCCGGAGGGCCACAAGGATTGGGAACAACAAGTACTGCACTTTTTGTCGCCGGTAACCAGGGCTTTGGTTCGGCTGTCTCCGACGCGGGAGATATCAATGCAGACGGCTTTGACGATATCATCATCGGTGCACCCAACTACAACGCACCTGGGGCAGCAGGCGCCGGTGCCGTCTACATTTTTACCGGGTCCGGTAACTACGTGAGCGACAATCCAACCAGTTATGTCACCTCAGGAATCGGCGGCGCCCACCTGGGAAACAGCCTTGACAATGCTGGGGACATCAATGGTGATGGATACAGCGACATTGTAGTTGGAGCGAGTGCATTTGGCCAAAACCAGAGTAACGAAGGAGCCTTTTTCACCTGGCATGGATCGGGTGCGGGGATTCCCACCGGGACCTTGTATAACAAATTCATCCAACCAGACCATGTTGATGCTGCTATGGGAACGTCCGTAGCGGGAGCAGGAGATGTAAACGGTGACGGCTTCTATGACGTTATCGTCGGCCTGCCGGGATTTAGCAACGGCGAAAGCCATGAGGGTGTCGCCCGCGTTTACTATGGTTCGCAATCAGGGCTGGTAACTGGTTTTGTTTTCTCGCTTTTAGAAGCAAATCAGGCCGGTGCATCCTTTGGCGCAGCTGTCGGCGGAGGAATGGATGTCAACGGCGATGGTTACGATGATGTTGTAGTAGGAGCGCCAGACTTCGACGGGCAGGCAGCCAACGGCGGCGGTGTTTGGGTATTCCACGGATCAAAAACCGTGGTTCAAAACACTGCCGGTTTTTCAGCTTCGGGTGTTCAGGCGGAATCCCATATGGGTACATCCGTTTCCGGGGGCGGTGATCTCAACGGGGATGGTTATGGCGACATCATCGTAGGTATGCCTTTCTTTGATCAGGGTGGAATCAACAATGGTGGCGTTACATATGCATATTTTGGGAACAATGGCCTGGCTGGCAAAAACAGGAGAAACAATATCCGGCTCTACAATACCGGATTCCAAAGTGTGATGACCTTTACACAGAATGGCCAGAACGCGGCCGGCGTTGGTTTGTTTGGTGCTTCTTTCCTCGGTCGGAATAATGGTCGTCTTGCATGGGAAACGGTGACGCCTGGAAAATCATTCAGCAAAGTGGGCAGCAACCCCATCACCAACAGCACTGCGTATACCAGCCAACAACAGTCATTTTATAGCTTGAACCCAAATGGCGTCGATCTGAAAGAACTGATCAGTAAGCAGGGGGCACCTGTCACAAGGACGCGCGTTCGGCTCAAACACGAGCTTTCGACGGCACTTACCGGACAGGTTTACGGTCCATGGCGGACAATACCGGAGTATTTACTGCTGATCACAGCTCCTGCTGCACCAGAACTTCCTTCGGAATCGGCGGAGAACGAACTCTTCCATATTCAACCTGAATTCAGCGAAGAGATTACCATTTATCCTAACCCGGTTTCTGATAAAATCTTCATTAAATCGGCAAATGTCGATCAAATGAAGTCCGTTCGGTTAATTTCTGTGAATGGACAGACGTCCTATCAATCGGCAAAACCACAAACAGAACTGGATGTGAGACACCTGGCGGCAGGAACTTATGTTCTACAAATAAGCCACAAAGATGGTACGCAAACATCCCATCGGGTAGTGATCAAAAAATAAAGTGAAGATCATGTTCAATAAAAGCGCTTCCCGGAGTTTCCGGGAAGCGCTTTTATTTCCGAAGGGACATTTTTTCCTAGCCGATCGGACATTTCTTTCTGTTTTCCATTCTGGTGGATGCCAATTTGTAACCCAAATC
Organism: Dyadobacter sp. 50-39; assembly: GCA_001898145.1. Taxonomy (GTDB): domain Bacteria; phylum Bacteroidota; class Bacteroidia; order Cytophagales; family Spirosomataceae; genus Dyadobacter. The sequence continues at coordinate 1,212 of MKSR01000044.1, read as the reverse complement.
AGCGTAATGTCCCTTCAAGTGTAAACCGGATAAGACTATGAAAAAACACTACACTATCATCAGAGGTGCAGCCGCACTGGGTGCCCTGATAACGCTTCTCGCGCTGGCCGTAATATTCCGCAACGGCGGAAAAACAACCTCCTTCATCGGGCCGGATAAGGTAATACCCGCGTTGACAGACACCCCGTCGGGAGGGACATTGGCCAGTATCCAAAAGCAGATAGCCAGCCGGGAATATCACATCACTTACGACTCTGCCCACCATGCGCTGCAAAGCCCCAACCGGCAGCATAACCTGAGGGCTTACTACCGTCCCGGCAAGCTCACCATCCAGAACAGGGTCGATTCGGCCGGGCAGGATTTCCAGGTTCAATTGGTGAACGAAGGAATTTACGCGGATGGAAAGCTGATCGCCAAAGCACAGTCCGATGCGGCTGTCGACAACCGGGGCGATACGCTCAGGATCGCCCACCGGGGCTTCACCGAAGAATTTGTCAATAATCAGGCAGGTGTCCGGCAAAACTTCATCATTTCCCGGGCGCCCGGGGGTACCCGGCGGCTATCTGTGCACCTGTCGGTGCGCGGTTTGCATGCAAAGCAACAGGATGGCGATCAACTGGCATTTTACAGGGATAAAAAAGGCAGCCAAGCGGACCTGCTCACATACAGTGACCTGAACTGCTGGGACGCCGAAGGCAAACCGCTTGCAGCAAGCATAGCGCTTGCTGGTGATCAGATAGAGATCAATGTCGAAGCAGCGAATGCAGCCTACCCAATCACCATCGACCCGATCATCGCCAATGGCAACCCTACTAATGCGGACAAAACACTGGAAATCAACCAAAGCTATGCATGGCTGGGTTTTTCGGTTTCGACCGCCGGCGATGTCAATGGGGACGGTTACAGCGACGTGCTGGTAGGCGCTCCCAAGTACGATAACGGCCAAGCAGACGAGGGTGCGGCCTTCCTTTATCCGGGCATTGCGGGAGGCATTAGTCTGGCGGCAACCGTTTTGGAATGCAACCAGGCGAATGCCCAAATGGGATATTCGGTAAGCAATGCCGGGGATATTAACAAAGATGGTTTTGCCGACATTATGGTAGGTACCCCTTACTACGACGCATCGACTTCCAACGAAGGAGTCGTCATGATTTACAAGGGTTCCGCAAACGGGTTGGTTACAAACAGCCCCTATATCTTCAAGCTGGATCA
>MKSR01000043.1 GCA_001898145.1 Dyadobacter sp. 50-39 | reverse complement strand
TGATCGTGAACACGAGCTTCAACGTGCGCGGGGAACCGATCGTGAACACGCCCAACGACGCCTACCGCTGCTTCATGCGCACCGAGATGGATTACCTGGTCGTAGGCAACTATATTTTCGACAAAAAGCAGCAGCCCGAATGGCTGGAAAAAGATAACTGGAAGGAAGAATTCGTTCTTGACTAATCCGGCGATCGAATAAATCGTCCGCGTGTCATAGCGCCGGCGCAGAAGTTTGTACAAAGTAATTAAGTCTTAAAACAATATACCCAATGGATTTCTTAACAGATCTGTTCGCATTTATGAAGGAGCGCAAAAAGTGGTGGCTTGCTCCTGTGATCATCGTGCTGCTTCTGATCGGCGTGCTCATCGTAATCGGTGGCGGTTCGGCTGTTGCGCCTTTCATCTACACCTTGTTCTGATTTTTTCAGCCCAACAGAAATCAATCCGGTTTAAAATCGCCCGGCAGCTATGTGAAATGCATGGCTGCAGGTCATAACATGCTATTGCCCCAATGAGTGAATCAGAAAAAGTCAAAGCACAGCGGTCATTGCCAAACTGACCAAGAAAAACCCGCTGAATTTGAAAAAAGAAGGCACTGACAGCGTGTTTTCCGAGCGGAACCACAAATATTCGGCGAAGGACCTGGAACAGGTTTGGTGATGCCCATTGCTCCGGAAATTTGCACAGCGCATTTCAGGAGCAATTCACTACTCGAACAATGGCATACGGGCGAATTCCGGCCTGTCAAGTTCCTCCAATAAAACCGCCGCACCGATATTCCCCTTGTATAGGCTGTGATTCCGCATTTGCCCTGAATAAATATGGGGCAGCATTTGCTTTGCCACGCGTTTGGCCTCTGCCAGGTAAAAATCATCTTTTGCAGCGTTGTACACGCTCAGAAGTGCATAGCCTTCTCCCGACCGGCCACAGCATAAACTGCCATTCATGCCTCCATGAGCGTTATTCAGAAAGTGGTTAGCCGTTTTGCGGGCCAATTCGAGGTAGTGTTCGTCGGCTGTAAAATGAAACAAAGCCGTCCACAGAAAAGTATATCCCGCCGATCCGTGGCACCAGCCTGTCCATGACACCGGCTCGGTATTTGAAATTTCCCAGCGGATGCTCCGGTTTTCTTCGACGCCAAGGTCAACCAGTTGCTCAACCCTTTCAAAAAAATGCACCGGCAAATGCTGGCCGGATGCCTTGCACCATTTTAAAGTAGCATATAAAATCCCCGCCCAACCATGGGCAATCCCCCGATAGTTAATAGGATTATGCTCGCCAATTGCTGCGAATGAATCCACCTTCGACCATATTTCCGCCATAGTTCTTCGGCCGAATGCGAGCAGGTCGTTTCTGGTAAATTTGTCGTACAAAGGCATATCTTCCAGGAGAAGAGAACTTCCTATCAAACCGGCCGACTTACCCAGCGTCAGATCCAGGTTTTCGCACGGCTGCGAGGCGTGGGCCATAAAATTGCGGACCGCATTGTAATAATTCCCATAATCGCCCGAAGCCCTGCTGACCAGCGCCTGCACAAGATCTACCCCGCTCGGCGTGTGATATATCGACGAAAGTCCCACAATGGACGGGCTCAGGTCCATTTCTTTGGAATAAAACCCGCTTTCGGGATCGTGAACATAACCCGCAGCCCGATCACTCCAGACATCCGCCAGCGCGAGCATTTCGGCGCTTGAATGCACCAATGCCTTGCGCAGGAACAGGTAGGAAATGCCGGCCGCTCCAAAATTAACCGAACTTTTCGGTGCCATCCGGAGCCCGGTTTTGAAAAGCTCCCCCTCAAAACCGTACTCTTTCAGGATGGAATCCCGGAAGACCTGCACGGACATTTTCCTGTCGTCGGCAGATCGATCCGGGAGCCGCTCCTGCACTTTCATCATGGCTGAATAGAAATCTTCAATGTGTTCGTAACGGTCTTCCGCCCGTTTGGCAAGTGCTTTAAAAATTACCTTTTCGATATCGTGGGCAACGACGATGTCCAGGTTTTTGAATGGAATGGGTGCTTCATTGACGATTTGGGTAAACAGGATTTCTCTGTCGTAGGAGAAATGGAGGTATTGCTTACCGGTGAAAATCTGGTAGAGCAGAGCTCCCAGGGCGTACTGTTCGCCTGCAAATGTCGATGGTGGTGCAGGTCTGGCTTCAAGAACAGACTGCGCATATTCTGGTTCGAAGAAAAATCCCAATCCGCCGCGTGTGGGACAATGTGCTGCTGAAACGATCCTGGAAAGCCCGAAATCGATGATCTTCAATTCGCCCGATCCGGAAATGATGATATTCGCCGGATGCACGTCGGAATGGATAATTCCCTGGCTATGCAGGTGCCTGTAAGCATTCAGAATGCGGCACGAAATATCGAGCAGGGCCATTACATTGGATGGGTCATGCAGGTTTTGATATTGCTCTGCCGCCCGCAGGCAAGTTTGGCCGTCGGCCCAGTCCATGATCAGGTAATGATCTGTCCCGTACTCACCGTGCTCGGCCAGGGATGGATTGATGGTTCCATCGAGCTTACCCAGAATAGCTATTTCGTTGTAAAAATTTGCCAGTAGTTGCGGAGACTTCTGGCTCGTTTTAAGCAATTTGAGGGCATATAGCGCGCCATTTTTCTTTACTTTATAAATTTCCGTGTCGGCAACGCCATCGAGTTTCGATACGATTTCATAGTCCTTGAACCGGTCGCCGGGCTTGAAAAACTGCCTGGTTTTACCCAAAGTATCATCGTAGGAAAGCAAAAAACCTTCACCCCGCAACCGCGTCAGAAAGGTATAGGAGCTTTCCAATATCTCCTGCGCGTCCAGGTTATGCAGGAGCGCATACGTGAGAACGCCTTCCGGGAGCGATTTGGGTTTACGAAAACCCTGCAAAAGCGACGCGGAAGAAGCATCGATGATTTTGCTGGTATTTCTTGCGTGTGTGTAGGTAATGATGAAGTCGTCCGCTTCATATTCGAATCGGTTGAGTGCCTGTTCCGGCAATTCCTTTACCGGCAGCACCTGAACGTCCTCTGGCAGGATATATAGTTGATGGGAAGCCATGAGTTTAAGATTTGAATTTGCATTAAACAGCTGTCCAGGTAGTTGTATCCACCCCTTCCAGCATCATTTTTTTCAATACGAAATCAACACTTTCTTCCCGGCCCAATTTTTCGGTTTTGGAGAGGGAGATAGATGCGGCCAGCTTTTCCGTCACTGTTGCACGCCAGCTTCCGCCTTCCATATTCGGCAGGATTTCGTCGGTTGCCTTATCCATTCCCCACGACAGCATTCCCGAGTCATCCAAAGGTGCGGTGAAAGGGACGCCCTGCGCTTTGTGCCCTTGCAGTACCGGACCCAGCTGATCGGCCGCCGCCATCAGTTGGTCGAATTCAGCGAAATAAGCCACCAATTTGTCGGGCCGGAGCAAGCCTTCGCGGTTCATCCCTATTTTAAAACTGAAAGCATCCGAACGGCTGAGTACGCCGACCGCCTTTTGAAAAACCGCCGGTAATTCCTCCAAAACAGGACTGATGTATATTTTATAAGTAGCATTCCATTGCGTATCGTGCCGTCCATTCTGCTTCCTGCTCCATGAAATCCAGCTGAATTTCGGACCAGGTTCGTGCTTATTCCAATGCTGGTTCAGCAGCCTGTCCAGCAGGGTATTTTTGCCCATCCCGAGAAATACTTCAACGTCTTCAAATGCGCTCAGTTCATGGGCACGGGTAAAAAATGGCGGCACCGTGTTGTATGCGTAAAGCTTACCGGCCAGCGAAGCCGTATCGGCTTCATTCAACTCAACTCCGTACCGAATAGCCCGGAACGACATGTCCAGCAACGGATGCCGGCGACCGAGCGCCTGTTCAGGAGAATCATAGAGGAGGTCCTGCGAGGCCGCCCCCGAATAGAAACGCTGTTCAACCCGGATCTCAAAAATGCCTTCCAACACCAGCCTGGCCATCGTCAGGTTGACTTCGTCGTCATAGGTTGCTTTGAAGTATTGAGGTAGTTCGCCGGCATTTTGTAAAAAGTAGAACAACAGCGCAACCTCTTTGTAGGCTAGCCTGGTACTCTCCCCTGTTTTCGCATCCTTACGCCGGAATACGCCGAAGAATTCAGGATCTTTGCTCAGATCAGCAAGCGCATGGAGCGCTTGCTGATCCAAATTCCCCTGCTCGATCAGCTCGAATGCCGAATTTGACCGGAATGTGGCGTGCAAAAGAAATTTGACTTTGATCATCAGATGGTCATTTTATCTGTTTCCCCGTTGTGCACGAACCTCTTCAATGGCCTCATGCAATTTCTTTTCAAGCATTTCGAGCTCATTCGGCGCTTCCTGGATCTTCACGTCGACGTACTTTTGAAGCTCGGCCAGGTTGTTTCGGAATTCGTTGAGTTCAGCTTCCTCCAACTCGTCTACCACCTGTTGAACCGGTGTCCCGGTTTTCCAGATCGTGATGTCTGTCGGCACGTGTGAGGGCAAATGGCTGCATGCGATAATGCTGCAACCGCCGCAGGTAAATACCGGGCAAATGGTTGGCCAGTGGCAAAAACTGTGGCCGGGACAGTTGATAATGGTCGGATAAGGGCAAACGGATGGACTGATGATCCGGCAAACCGTTAATCTGCTGGGATCAAAATTGACTGTGACGGCAAGGTCTTTGAATTTGAACGTTTTCATGTCTTCTATTTTATATATGGCTAAATGTTCTCGTTCCCGGCTTTTTATCCGAAAAAGATCCGGGGAAAACGGTGCGCAATTCTTTCCGGCTATCCCATGTCTCACCTCCTTTCATCCAAATGCGTAAGTGACAAGCGGGCAGCATGAGGCCTTTTATAACCTCTGCCATCTCGCATTATTCAATTTGTTATATTATAACAAAACAAAATTATATCTCCGGCGAGTTGTTTTTCAGCGTCGGATTACCCGATTTTAAAATCGGGTAGTTTGGTGCAGGCAGGTAGAAACCCGGTTTACGAAACGGGTAGTTTGCGGCTGCCGGGAAATACGTATCCGGTACGAAAAAAAACGCTGGATCGCCGGCTAAAAACTTACGGTGCCCAGCAACGTATTTGCGTATATTGGTGTCATAGGGCTGTAACCAATCATTTACTTATGCCCCCCAAAGTTGACATAGGCATCGCTTTCTACGGAAAACCCTATCAGACCATTGTTACCATCCGGTCACTGATCCAGCATAGCGGACAACACATTGACAAGATCTACATCTCACGGGAGCGGAAGCAGCCGCATGATGACTACGCCGGAATTTTCAAGGTTATCGATTATTTCCGTAATGATCCCGGCGTTCGTCTCGTCATTCAATATCCTCATTACCATCTCGGTCTGGGTGTGATCAATCTGGAAAGGGCGAAACATGACACGAGATGGAGGCAAAGCATCATGTACCAGTATGCCTTGGAAACAACCGATAAAAAGTATTTGTGCATCATGCACAACGACATGTTGTTCCACGACGACATGGTGGGCGCTATGCTTCAGCGCATGGTCGAAGGTCCTGAAAATTTGATCGGTCTAGGCTCTGTGGGGCAGTGCTGGAGTTGCCCGGCGGGGATGGATTGGGGAAACAAATGCAATCCGTACATATTTGAAGAATTTGTACCCACTTACGAAGAGGCCTTGGAGCTCACGGACGCCTACGCGACACCACGCCAGCACATTCAGAAGAGCGTTATCCAAAGCGGCCGGGTGCATATCATGCCTGAATGCCGCCTGAATGAATATTGTGCGATGCTCGATGTGGACAGTTATCGGAAACTGACCGTTCCCTACGGAGAGATTGGCTGCTATGGAGGCAACTGGGGTGGTGTGGATACTGCCACCGTCTGGTCGCATGACGTATACAAAAAGGGTTATCGCTTCCAGCATGTGCCGCTGGAAGAATATACCCGGCACGCGCCATTCGACAGCACAAGCAGCGGGACCCAGGCCAATGACAACCGCAGCCTCTATTTTCGCTCGGAAGCAAATGCCAGGGAATATATCGAAGAGCACTACGGCCCGGTAAAGTTTTCAGGGTACGTCTCCCGCGCCAACTTTGCCGATTCCTTCAAACGGAAGGCCTGGCTGGCTGTGATCCACACCTATGGTTACCTGAAAGCTTTGGCCGGGAGGTGAAATTAAAACTTTCTACAAACGCAAAGAGCATCCCTTTTGAGGATGCTTTTGTTATAGTGTAAACAACAAAGCCCATCCATTTCTGGACGGGCTTTGTTGCTTTAATAATTGTGGCGGCTAGGCTGCGCGCCCCGCCTACCTTACCAAGTTTGAACCAAGAGAGCGTCTCCCGGTATCATCGGC
>MKSR01000042.1 GCA_001898145.1 Dyadobacter sp. 50-39 | reverse complement strand
GGTTGCTCCCCAGCAGAGCCTGCTTCCCCTTTAACTTCCTAATATAAAGGAGGTTAATTTTTGCTACATATAAAAATAATTCCCAAAATATTTGAATTACAACATAGAAGTCGTTTACAGACAGGGTTACATTTCCCGAGGGTACATTTTACCGGGCCGACAAGCCTGTGCATGATCCCGCATTTCAGATCCTGATGGGCTTCCTTTCGCACGAGTATGGCAACATCTTCGTGGACTGGGGCACGTTTCTGAGACAACCGGCTGCCAGGAAACCAGTTGGCTACTACCAGCCGGTACACCAGAGCATGGACCACTGGCGACCGAATGCAGGCGGGCCGGCGACATTCCCTTACTACTATCAATTGGGTGTGGGCCTGCCGCCGCAGGATTTCTATTCTCCCCTGGCGGTCAGCAGTGACTACACCTATTTCGGCAATTTGCTATGGATGCAAACGGGAGGAATCGTGGCGGAAGGAACGCCCTATTATTGCTCCTATCGTCTCGACGGTAATGCGTGGATCGATCGCAAAGCGACAGGCTGTGACGTAGTAAGCGCCTACTTCGCTAGAAGGGGCATTGCAAGGTGCCGCATTGCCGGGAACAAGATGGTTTTGTATTACTTTAATATGTACGCAGATAATCTCAAACACACGATCGAGATTAAGCATCCCACCAACCCTGCGAAAAGCTATACCGGCACGGTGTGCGGAAGCGGCATACATGTAGTATTGCTGGATATTTGAAAATGCTTGGCAATCCCGGCAGCCTTGGGCCTGCCAGTACAGGCAAATGGAAATGAGAAGGCGGGCTTAACTGCCTAACCCGTAGCGCACAATGCAGTACAATGCCCGGAAGCCGTCTTTCCAGTTGATCTTTTTGCCCTCGTCGTACGTGCGGCCGTAGTAGGATACACCTACTTCGTAAATGCGGATTTTAGGGATTTTGGAGATTTTGGCCGTTACTTCCGGCTCGAAACCGAAACGATTTTCGACCAGTTTGAGGCCTTTAAGCAGATCGGCGCGAAAAAGCTTGTAGCATGTTTCCATATCCGTCAGATTGAGATTGGTAAACATGTTGCTCAGGAACGTCAGGAACTTGTTCCCGATCGTATGCCAGAAAAAAAGGATGCGGTGTGGTCTTCCGCCCATGAAGCGGGAGCCATACACCACATCCGCATATCCTTCGATAACCGGTTTTAGCAATATATTGAATTCCTGGGGGTCGTATTCAAGGTCTGCGTCCTGGACGATAATGTAGTCGCCCGTCGCGCGGCGGATGCCTGTGTGCAATGCCGCCCCTTTCCCCTGGTTGTATTCATGCCGGAAGTAAGCCACTTCCAGCTCGGGATTCTCTTCTATAAATCTTTTAGCAACTGCCTCCGTATTGTCGGCAGAACAGTCGTTTACAATTACGATCTCCTTTTGAAAATTGCCTATCAGGTCAACGGATTTGAGTTTATCCAGCACATTTCGGATTGTCTTTTCTTCATTGTAAGCAGGAACGATAACCGATAATTTCATCAGGTAATAATAAGAGTGTGACTGTATAAGAGTGAATCTTGTATTGTTTCGGGGTTATTCGTTATTCAAAACACAATGAAGCTGCTCCAAGCAGTCCGGCGTCGTTAGCAAGCGTTGCGCGTTTGATATTGATTGTTTTCAGGTAATAAGGCGTCAGCCAGTACTTGAAACGATCGTTAATAGCGGGCAAAATAAACTCAAATGAGGCAGAAATACCACCACCGATCAAAATAGTTGTGATGTCCAGTATCCGGATCATTGAAACCAGTCCTTCGCCTAACAGGTAGCCCATTTCGTGGAAAACAGCCTTGGCCAGTTCGTCGCCCGCCGAAGCAGCCGCTACGAGGCCGGTGGTTGAAATCGTGCCGTCGGCAGGAAGCTGCGTCGTGCCAGTGTAAGCTGCACGCATTGCATTCGCCATGTCTAGCAGTTCTTTCTTCCCGATGTTGCGTTCGAGGACTTTGCCGTTTTTCGAGGGAACGTGGCCTGGCTCCATGGCATTACCGCCACCGCCTTTGAATACTTTTTTGTCGATAATCGCCGCGCCGCCGATGCCGGTGCCGAGGGTCACGAAAATATAGTCTTCGGGAAGCTTATCCTCGCCAAAGTAATATTCACCCAAAGCCGCTGCATTCGCGTCGTTTTCGAGGTAAAAATCATGCTGCGGGAAGCGCGCTTTCAGATCAGGAACAATGGTAATCCCGTCGATTTCGGGGATTGCCGTGATTTCGATCAGCGTGGTTCTGTCACGGGAGATGAGCCCCGGAACACCGATCCCTACTTTTTTTACTTCGGGATATTCTACCAGTTGGAGGGCAATTGCATCGCCTAACCTGTCTATAAAATGCCCGGAGCTGCGCCAGCTGGCGGTATCGTGACTGTAAAAATTTGAGATTCTTCCATCCGTAGCGTCAACGATCCCCATTTTTACGTTAGTACCGCCCACGTCTATACCGAGGTATTGTTCCATGAAATGAAAATATGGGTTTAATAAATAATTTTAAAAATGCGGCAATTTAGTAAAATTGCTCTATTGTTCACTCATTAATCCAAATCTCCCAGCTGCGGGCGGATCAGAATTTCTTCCACAACTGCCCTGGGGGACAAGGCGTAGGCGGCCCAGATCGACTCGGCCACGTCGACGGAATCCATAAAACGGTCTTCGGGCAAGTCGGTACCCTTCCAGCTATCGGTGTAGGTTGCACCCGGGAGGATAGCCGTTACACGCACATTGTGCGGCTTCATTTCTTCCCGTAACACCTTCGTCATGCCGTACAATGCAAATTTAGAAATGCAGTATGAGCCGCCGTTCGGATAGGCAATAATGCTGGCTGTGGAGCAAATAGTGAAGATATGGCCCTTTTTGTGCTTCATCATGCCGGGCAAAATGCCGCGTGTGAGATGGTAGGCACTGTACAGGTTGGTCTCCATCGTCTTTTCCAGCGTTCCTTCGGTTTCGTTATGCACCTGCCCCGGAATGAACACACCGGTATTGTTGATAAGTACCTCGGGTGCCGTAGAATGATTGTGGATAAATGCAATGAAAGCATCCACGTCGGCCCGCACCGAGAGGTCGGCCGTTAAATAAGTCAGTTTCGATTGGGGAAAACTTTCGCTGAATGTTTGTTGCAGTGCGAGCAGGTCGCTCTCGTTTCTTGCGCAGGTAATTACATCGAAGCCTTGTGCCAAAAATTTTTCTATCGCTGCCCTTCCGATCCCTTTTGTTCCACCGGTTACAACCGCTAATGGATTCATTTTTCTGATTACTTCTTTTTTTGCCTAATTTTCCCGAAAATATTGAATACAATTAAGATATCATGTCTGTAATCGGTAAATACTTCATTTTTTTAGGGACGCTGTTCGGGAAGGGCGAGAAATTATCGGTTTACTGGCGGAGGCTCATGGAGGAATGCGTGGGAATAGGCGTGAGCTCAATCTTCATTGTAGCGATCGTTTCCACGTTTATCGGAGCGGTATCTTGTATTCAGACGGCCTATAACCTCGTCAGCCCCATTATCCCCATTTCCACCGTGGCGTTGATCGTCCGCGACATGGAAATCCTTGAACTCGCGCCTACCATCACCTGCATCGTTCTGGCCGGAAAAGTAGGGTCTAATATCGCCAGTGAGCTGGGCACGATGCGCATTACCGAGCAAATCGATGCATTGGAAGTGATGGGGATCAATTCATCGTCCTACCTGGTGCTTCCGAAGGTCGTGGCGGCGATGCTCACATTCCCGATGCTGGTTATCTTCTCGGCATTCCTGGGCATTTTCGGGGGTTATCTCGCCGGTACGCTTACGGGCGTGATCACCGAACGGGATTATTTATACGGTATCCGCGATTCCTTCGTGCCCTACAATATATTTTTCATGTGTGTGAAACCTTTTGTTTTCGGTTTCCTGATCGCCTCCATTTCTTCTTTCAAGGGATTTTTTACGTCGGGCGGCGCGTTGGAAGTAGGTAAGGCCAGCACACAGGCGGTGACCAACAGCTGTATTTCCATTCTTATCGCAGATTACCTCCTCGCACAGCTGCTTTTGTAATGCACTCAAAACCCTTTGGTTTGTTCTCAACTGAGCCACAAAATGATTGAAATTAACAATATCAATAAGGCATTCAACGGTAAGGAAGTACTAAAAGGTATTTCGTCCCAGTTCAAAAAGGGCGAAACCAACCTGATCATCGGCGGCAGCGGGACCGGCAAGAGTGTTTTGCTGAAATGCATGATCGGCCTCGTGAAGCCCGACCAGGGGAGTGTGCTGTACAACGGCCGCGATTTTTACAACTGCGATAAGGAAACCCAGCAGTCCATCCGCCGCGAAATGGGCGTACTGTTCCAGGGTGGGGCATTGTTTGATTCCAAAACCGTGGAAGAGAACGTGCGTTTCCCATTGGACATGCTGACTTCCCAATCCGTGGAGGAAAAGCAGGAACGCGTCGCATTCTGTCTGCAAAGGGTAGGACTGGAACAGGCGGCCAAACGCATGCCTTCGGAGATCAGCGGTGGTATGAAAAAGCGTGTCGGCATTGCCCGGGCCATTGTGATGAACCCCGCCTACCTTTTTTGCGACGAACCCAACTCCGGCCTCGATCCATTGACCTCCGTTAAAATTGACGAGCTGATCAAGGAGATCACCGAAGAATACCAGATCACGACCATCATCATTACCCACGATATGAACTCAGTGATGGAGATCGGTGAGAACATTATGTTCCTTTACCAGGGAAGCAAGCTTTGGGAAGGCGTTAACACAGACATTACGAAAACGACTGTGCCCGAACTCAAAGAATTCCTTTTCTCCAATAAGCTGCTGCGCGAAATGCAGGCATAGGCTTTTCAGCGCCTGTTCAGTGCGGGGATATTTTTTCTTTCCACCAGAAACACCACCACCGCGAAGATCGCCAGCACGGCCATGTGCACTGGTACCGAGATCCACAGATTTGGTATCTTGATCAGGGAAGAGCCGTAAATCAGCAGGGCACCTCCGCCCATGTAGCCGACCGCAGAAGCCACATCGTAAGGCACCGGGTAAAATTTCTGCCCGAAATAATAGCAAAGCCCCAGCATAATGAAGCCCGACAATGCAAATGCGATCGCAAAGCCCATGTAGCCGATTTGCGGCACGAGGACAAAGCTGGTTGCGATGGTGATGCCTGCGCCCGTGAGCGTGAGCCAGGTTCCGTATTGCGTCTTATCGGTCAGTTTGAACCAGGTAGCAAGGTTGTAATACACGCCTAGGAAAAGGTAACCCGCCAGCAGCCAGGGTACCACGCCCAATCCTTCATGGTAAATCTTCTTTTTAAGGAAAAGCTCGGCAAAGAGGTCGAGATTCAGGCATATACCTACCCACATGAGCACACATATGATGATAAAGTACTTGGTAACCTTGGCGAAAACCGGGGGCGCATTCTTGTCTTCTCCCTTGGAAAAGAAAAATGGCTCCGCGGCGTATTTGAATGCCTGGATGGCCAGGTTCATGAAAATCGACAGCTTGTAGCATTGCACGTAGATCCCGATGGCGGTTTCATTGCTGCGGCCGGGGTAAAAGCCCTGGGGCAGCAGGAACTGGATGAATGCGCGGTCGAAGAGCATATTGAGCACGCCGCCGATGTTCATCACCAACACCGGGAATGCATACACCCACACGGGTTTGAACAGCTCACCGCTGAATACGAAGCGGAAGTCGGCGAACTCTTTCCGGAGCATCCAGAAGAATGCGAGGTTGGCAATGAGGTTCGCGAGTACGATATAATCCGGTGCATGGGCCGGGTTGTAGAACAGGTCAACGGCCGGTTGGAGGAATGTCAGGTAGTTTCCGGCATGAATATCCCGGCAGACAAGCAGGAAGAAAAGGTTGAGGAAAATGTTGATGAGAATGTTGCTGACCCGGATGATCACGAACTTTTTCCCCTGACCTTCCAGGCGCAGCCGCGCGAACGGGATGGACACAATGCCGTCGGTTGCCATGATGATGGCGAACATTCTCACAATGGAGGCCGAGTCAGGGTATTTGATGAGGTCTGCGATAGGTCCTGCGAACACGAACATGAGCATGGAGCATACAACGCTCACCAGTATCACAGCACTTAGTATAAGGTCGTAATATTGCTTCCGGTCCTTCTCCTCGCGTGCGAAGCGGAAGAATGCCGTTTCCATCCCGAATGTGTAAAGCACGAGCGCCAGGCCGGCGTAGGCGAAAAGTTGTCCTTGTGCGGCGATTTGCTGAGGTTCAAAAAGCTTCGTATGCAGTGCCACCAGCAGGTAGTTCAAAAAGCGGCCCAGCATGGTGCTGATGCCGTAGGTGGCGGTTTCGCTGGCCAGTTTTTTCAGTACGCTCATTCAATGCGGGATTTTCCAACGCAAATATAGGAGAGTAACCGCCAATAAAAGGAAAGGCCCTTCCCGTTTGTGGGAAGGGCCTGTGGTTTTTTATCGTCAACCCCGGACGTCCGAGATAATACTGTCGATCACACGCTCGATACGTTTCCATCCTTCATCGGTTTGAAGGTCTACATCAAGCATTTTTTCACGATAATCAGAGGAGATGGTCAGGAAATAAATGCCTGCTGAAATGAATGCGATCAACGCGCTGGTGTCATTATAATAGGGCAGGTCGCCTATTTTGCTGAGGATACGCGTCGCAATCTGGTTGCGGGCGTCTGAAAGCATCGACTTTCCGGTTCCGATTTCCCAGCGGAGCAGGTCGCGCGTCGCTTTACGCTGGCGCAAATCGTTTGTGAAAGTGTGCATGAGGGACGTGAGAGCTTTGTTCCGTTCTTCGGGCGTCAGCTCCGGGATGTTGTCAATGTAATCGGTACTGAGGGTTGACGTGTACTCTCCGGACCTGACATATTGTTCCATCAGGCCATCTACGCTTTCAAAGTACCTGTAAATCAGTACTTTGTTGACTCCTGCGGTGCGAGCGATGAGGTTGACGCCCACCTTTTCGGTGCCATGTTGTTCAATTACTTCGCCGACCGCTTTGAGTATTTTACTCTTCGTGCGCTCGCGATCGCGCTTTTTTACTTTTTCTACTTTCATATGGGTGCTGTTTAGGTTAAAACATAGTAAATGTAACATTTCATATCCAAATTTTATAGCAGAAAAGTTGCACTAAGTAACCAAATTTTTAAAAAGGTTTCCTTAATGTCACCGTAAAGTGTCAATTGGATTGAAATGCGATCAAATGGCTATGTAACCGTTCAAATTTGGAAGGATTCTAATTTTGAGGGGGGTGGAAATAAAAAAGAGCTCACTTTTCAATGAGCTCTTTGATTACTGTTGGCCGACAAGGACTCGAACCCTGAATAAGACAACCAAAATGTCCTGTGTTACCATTACACCATCGGCCAAAACCGTAAACAGTGGTGCAAAAGTAATGGTACTCGGGTCACGTGTCAAGTATTTCAGGAAAAAAATTAAATACTTTTTAGCTCAACGTTGCTAGCGATCTTTTTTACAAGGCCTTGCAAAACTTTGCCCGGTCCTGATTCTATGAAGATTTCCGCACCGTCAGCCACCATTTGCTCCACCGACTGCGTCCATCTTACCGGAGCCGTGAGCTGCGAGATAAGGTTCTCCTTGATAACCGCTACTTCCGTGGCAGGTTTTGCATTGACATTCTGATAAACCGGACAAATAGGAGGTTCGAACTGCGCCGCGTTGATCGCCGCTGCGAGCTCTTCCCGGGCCGGCTCCATCAATGGCGAATGGAAAGCACCGCCCACGGGCAACACCAATGCACGTTTCGCGCCGGCGGCTTTCAGCAGTTCATTGGCCCGTTCCACGCCTTCGATCGTCCCGGAGATCACCACCTGGCCCGGACAGTTGTAGTTGGCAGGAACGACGATCTCGTCGGTAATCCCCGCGCAAATTTCTTCGATCACATGGTCGGCCAGACCCAGGATGGCAGCCATCGTAGACGGGCGGATTTCGCAGGCCTTCTGCATGGCGGCGGCGCGTTTTGCCACAAGCGAGAGGCCGTCTTCAAAGGAAAGCGAACCGGCGGCAACCAAAGCCGAAAATTCGCCGAGCGAGTGGCCCGCTACCATATTCGGAGCAAAATCAGGCGTGATTTTGGCCAGGATTACCGAGTGGATGAATATCGCCGGTTGGGTCACATTGGTCTGTTTCAACTCCTCGTCGGTGCCTTCAAACATGATCTTTGTGATGTCAAAACCAAGGATTTCGTTTGCTTTTTCAAACAATGTCCTGGCGGAATCGGAACTCTGGTAGAGGTCCAGACCCATTCCTTTGAATTGCGAGCCCTGACCAGGGAAAACATATGCCGTTTTCATATGGATGATTTAAGGTTATTCATGAAGAAACAAAAAGCCCGGTAAAAAAACCGGGCTACAAAGGAAATACTTCAATGGGAAAGAAAAAAGAATCTACCGAAGCAGCTGTACCCATCCTTTCATGGTTACGGGCACGCTTTGTTTTTGGAATGACTCGAAATAGATTTTTACCTCATAATAATACTGGCCTGCCGCAAGCTCTTTGCCACCATTGGTTTTGCCGTCCCAGTTGATGTTGACATCCTTGGTAGAGTAAACCTGCGCACCCCAGCGGTTGTAGGCCTTGAATTCCAGCGATTGCACGAATGCAGGGCATTCAAGCGGCTGGAAGGTGTCGTTTTTGTTGTCGCCATTAGGTGTGAACACATTGGGCAAAACGAACATCGGGCAGTTATCGCGGCAAACGGTGTTGCTTGGCGCACTCTCGCTGCCAAAGCGGTTGACGGCCGTCACATAGTAGCATCCTGCAAAAGAGGTGAGGCCGGTGTGGTCGTAGAACGTTTGCAGCGGTGAAGGCGGGGTAGTTACGGTAGCGATCAAGGTTGGCGCGTCGCCCTCGTACCTCGCATAGTACACCCGGTATGCCGTCACCAATGGGTCGCAATCGCGGCCGTCCACAGTGGCGGGATATTCCCACGACAAATGGTTGGTAAAGCCTGATGGCGTACAAAATGCTTCCGGATGGGCCCTGAGCGAGTCGCAGTTGAGCGGGTCGAGGGTCAATACCGGCGGACAAGGCTTGGTGGTGTCCGAGGAAGAAACACAGAGTATCTGCGAGAAATTGTAGAGTACCGTCGGCCTGATCTGGCTGTTGTTGTAAGATCCCACGGTTTCCACCTTATAGCAGTAAGAGGAGTCCTTGACGATGGTCACATTGACGGTACCATCGGCGGCGTACTTGTCGGTACCATCATCGACAAAAGTGAATGTCTGCGGCCCTTGTACCGACACTTCGGCAATGCGGTTGAACGTGCCGGGCTTTGTTTTGTCCTCCCGGTACACGCGATGCACGCGGTTGCGGTTATCCCAGGGTACGAGGGCGGTCCATTTTAAACCCACCTGGTTGGATTGGGCAGCCGCTTGTTCGAGCCGGACAGAGCTGGCTGTTTCAGTTTCATCGAACTTGGTGAGTTGTCCTCCCTGGGTGGTATAATATTCGAGTTTGTAGTTGTAGGCATTGGCCTCGGTATTCAGGTTTCTGTCTACGAAAATGGTGTCATTTGCGCCCGGCGTAAGGTTGGTATTGATGGCTGCGATCTGAGTGAAAGCGGTACCATTCTGGCCGACAGCGCGGAAAAGCCGATACTGAGCGGGCAGTCCTGCGGCGGTGGCAGGTCTGATCCATTTTACGGTGATGACACCTTTGGTCGTGCTGGTTGAATCCACGGTAACATTGGTAATGACCGGCATTACCAGGGGCAGGTTAAGGCAATACTCGGCAGACGCAAGGCTTTCTCCTCCTCCGATCAGGTAACCGGGATCAGTAGGGCTTGCGCCGGGCCTCGGGAACATCACCACAATGCGGTAGGAATAGGAAACGCCCGGGCGGAGGCCTTCGCCGCCGTTGTTATCCAGGAAAGTGGTCTGGTTTACATCCACCCTTCCGATTTCCTCATACCCCGAGCCCGCGGGAATGCCCGGGGAACACACATCCACTGGGATATCGGTACATTTTTCAGCTCTGTAAATAGCGATTTTGGCGCCGGGAATCTGGCATTTGTAAGCATTCCAGTTGAGGCGGTAGGCTGTTCCGGTGGGATCTGCCACGGCTGCTCCCCTCAGTCCGGTTGGCTGCGGACCGTAAACCCTGATGTTTACGGTAGTCATATCCACAAGCTTTCGGAATAGCGAAGGGTTGGGGACCGACGGACCGGGAGCGTCTTCTACTTTAAACAATACATCATAAGCTTCCAGGCGGATATGTTCGCAGGATGTCTGCCAGGTAAACAGTCCATTGATGGAGCCCTGGCTTCCCTGTTGCGCAACGGTGAACTTCGCAATGGCCGGCGGGATCAGGGAGGCATCGTACACACCGCCGGAAGACGTGAGCGTAAGCTTGTCACCGTTCTTGTCCGTAGCCCTCACCTGCTGGTTGATCAGCGTCCCCGCTTCGACGCAAATATCTGGTAAGGGCTGAATTACCGGCCGGTCGTTACGGGCGTCTTCCACGATAATCTGCATATCGCGGACGATCTGCCCGATGAGAATACCGTCCCGCCATTCCTCTACGATGAATGCGACATTGTAATACCCTTTGGTAACCGGCGCG
Source organism: Dyadobacter sp. 50-39 (assembly GCA_001898145.1). Classification (GTDB taxonomy): domain Bacteria; phylum Bacteroidota; class Bacteroidia; order Cytophagales; family Spirosomataceae; genus Dyadobacter. The sequence continues at coordinate 51,996 of MKSR01000042.1, read as the reverse complement.
TCCCACACAAGGTCACCGGTGATCCTGTCCATGCTGAAAGTGGCGGGGGAACCGCCTGCTTCCGTCTGGCCGGGAGGCGTCACCATGTTCGGGTCTTTATATTGCAAATTGATACCGGATCCATTCACGCCGCTTCTCTGAGGTACAAACAAACGGTAGGCAAGGCTGTCGCCATCGGCATCGAATGCGCCGGGGTTATGAATGTAACGTTGTCCGACAGCGGCAACGTCGATAGGCGCATTCAGGAGTACGGGTGTCTGGTTTTTGCCGAAGTTGGAATTGATTTCCAGGATCGTGCTTACGTAGAAGTTAAGGTTTTGCGTAGGAGGCGGGCCAATGTTCAGTACGTTGTTGTTCCGGTTGTCCTCCTCGAAGGAAATGCGGTACTGCCCGGCACTAGGGAAGGTATAATTGATAATGTAGGTATTCTGCGTCGTGTTGTTACCGATGTTAGGGATCGGCTGAATGCGCGGCGCTTCCCTTACTTCCACCCGGGTATTGGGTCCTACCGCCACAGGGCCAATTGTAAAAAACACGCTGTTCTGGGCGTTAGCAGCGCCCTCGCCATTCTGCATGTCGAAGTAAGCGGTAAGCTTTATCTCGTAAGTATGGACTGCCGAGCTGGCCGGAGTAAGCCTCCGCGCCGTGATTTCGCCTGCCCGTATGTGCGTGGCCATGGCCTGGAAGCCATTGAACAGTAGAGCGAGAAAGAAAAGGTATAGTGAAATTCGTAAAACAGAGCGCATAAATCCGTGTCGAGCTAATAATGATAGGGAGGTAACGGCAGGCGCCATATCTCCTGTCAGGTACGTTAAATCAACGAAAATTCAGGTAAAAATGTGTGCTTTGGGAATGAATATAATATGTCGGTTTGTAAACTTACAAAACAACTTTATAAATCATATATGAATTGTTACAAAGTCCCAAAGCGGCACAAATAGCGCTCATATGTCATTTTGCATTGCTATCTCAGCAATTGTACCCAGCCTTTCATAGTTGTCTCTGTGCCCTGCTTTTTAAATGATTCGAAATAAATGGTTACCTCGTAATAGTACTGACCAGCCGCAAGCTCTTTTCCGCCGTTGGTTTTACCGTCCCAGTTAATGTTCACGTCTTTGGTCGAAAACACCTGCGCACCCCAGCGGTTGAATGCTTTGAATTCGAGGGACTGAACAAATGCGGGACATTCGTAAGGCTGAAAGACATCATTTTTAGCGTCGCCATTGGGAGTAAACACATTGGGCAATACGTACATCGGGCAGTTATCGCGGCAGACAGTGTTGCTGGGCGCGCTCTCGCTTCCGAAGCGGTTGACGGCCGTCACATAATAGCAGCCTGCAAATGATTCGAGGCCTTTATGGTCAAACGTCGTCCGCAGCGGCGATGGAGGGGTGGTTATGGTCGTGACCAGTTTCGGGGCATCGCCTTCATATCTTGTATAATAGACGCGGTATGCGGTTATCAGCGGGTCGCAGTCTCGGCCCTCCGCATTGTCGGGATATTGCCATGATAAGTGGTTCGTAAAGCTGGAAGTGGTACAAAATGCCTCCGGATGCGTCCGGAGTGAATCGCAGTTCAGCGGGTCCAGGGTTAATACGGGCGGGCAGGGTTTGGTCGTATCCGAGGACGACACACAGAATATCTGCGAGAAGTTGTATAAAACCGATGGCCGGATCTGACTGTTGTTATAGGAACCCACCGTTTCAACTTTGTAGCAGTAAGTCGAATCCTTCACAATGGTCACATTGATCGTTCCGTCGGCGGCATACTTATCGGTACCGTCGTCGACATAATTGAAAGACTGCGTTCCCTGCACCGGCACTTCGGCAATGCGGTTGAAGGTTCCCGGCCGTGTTTTGTCCTCCCGGTAAATGCGGTGTACCCGGTTTCGGTTATCCCACGGCACAAGCGCTGTCCATTTCAACCCAACCTTATCGGACGGTGCGGCTATCTGTTCAAGCCTGACCGAGCTCGCGGTTTCAGTTTCATCGAACCTGGTGAGCTGGCCATTGACGGTGGTATAATATTCGAGTTTATAGTTGTAGGCATTCGCCTCGGTATTCAGCCCTTTGTCTATGAAAATAGTGTCGGCTGCGCCGGGTGCCAGGTTGGTATTGATGGCTGCAATCTGGGTGAACGACGTGCCGGCCTGCCCGGTCGCCCTGAACAGGCGGTATTGTGCAGGCAAGCCGGATGCAGCAGCGGGCCGCATCCATTTTACGGTGATCTGCCCGCGGGTAGTGCTTGTAGAATCGACTGTGACGTGGGTAATGACTGGCATTGTCAATGGAAGGTTCAGGCAAAACTCGGGCGAAGCAATGCTTTCACCACCCCCGATCAGATAGCCCGGATCGCCCGGACTTGCGCCAGGCCTCGGGAACATTACGACAATGCGGTAGGAATACGAAACACCCGGACGAAGCCCCTCGCCGCCATTGTTATCCAGGAAAGTGGTCTGGTTCACGTCCACCCTCCCGATTTCCTCATAACCCGAGCCGGCGGGAATCCCCGGTTTACATACATCGACTTGCAGGTCGGTGCATTTTTCTGCCCTGTAAATGGCGATTTTTGCGCCGGAAACCTGGCATTTGTAGGCATCCCAGTTAAGGCGGTAGGCCGGGCCTGCCGGGTCGGTGACGGCAGTTCCCTTCAAACCCATGGGCTGCGGGCCGTAGACCCGGATGTTAAATGTGATCATATCCGTAAGCTTCCGGAACAGCGACGGGTTGGGGTAGCTGGGCGGCGGGCCGTCTTCCACCTTGAACAACACGCCGTAGGGACCCAGGCGGATATGGTCACAAGATGTCTGCCAGGTAAATGTCCCCGTCACACTGCCCTGCGCTCCCTGGTTAGCGACTGTAAAAGCTGCGAGCGGCGGTTTGATCAGCGACGCATCATATACGCCGCTGGTAGAAGTGAGTGTCAGTTTGTCGCCATTTTTATCGGTGGCCACCACTTTCTGGTTTATCAATGTGCCCGCCTCGACGCAAATGTCTTCCAGCGGCGTCAGCACCGGCCGATCGTTGCGTGCATCCTCGACGATGATTTGCATATCGCGGACGATTTCGCCTATCAGTACCCCGTCACGCCATTCTTCGACGATGAATGCAATATTATAGAAGCCCTTCGTAACGGGAGCATCCCATATAATGTCGCCGTTCGCCCTGTTAATGCTGAATATCGCCGGGGACGCGCCGGTTTCAGTCTGGCCGGGAGGGGTGGTCAGGTTAGGGTCTTCGTAGTCGAGGTTCACACCCACGCCATTGGTACCGCCTTGCTGCGGGACGAACATGCGGTAGGCGATACTGTCACCATCGGCATCGAATGCGCCGGGGTTATGGATAAACCGCTGGCCCACGGCGGCGATGTCTATCGGGGCATTCCGGAGCACCGGGGTGCGGTTCAGTCCGTAGGCCGCGTTGATTTCCAGAATGGTGCTTACGTAAAAATTGAGTAGTCTGGTGGGCTCGGGTCCCAGGTTCAGAATGTTGTCGTTGCGGGCATCCACTTCCATGGAAATCCGGTAAATGCCGGCAGAAGGGAAGGTGTATCTGGCTATGTAGATGTTTTGTGACGTGTTGTTCCCGATATTAAACCGGTCGACCCGGGGCGCCTGAATAGTCGCCGGTGTTCCGGTGCCGTCGACAGTCCCGATTTTGAACGTTACATTATCCTGGCCGTCCGCGGCCTGTTTTCCACCGATTTCGTCGAAATAGCCCGTGAGTTTAATTTCGTAGGTGATTGTTGTGAGCGACAGTCTCGTGGCGGTGATCTCACCGGCCCGGAAGTGTGTCGCGAAAACGTTGCCGCACAGTAATGTCAGCACCAGCAGAACAATCAGGGTACGGGAAGATAGAGGTCTGAGCATGGGTCGGTTCGTTAGTCGTCCGGTATGTAACAACTCAACGAAACACTTGTTTGAAAATGTGTGCTATTCGGTTACAAAATCGCAGGGAATGTACCGCTGATGCCTTCGCACTGAGGAACTTGCTTTTCCAAAGGCTAATCAGTCTAAATAATTCTTAATAATGATTATAAATAGACAAGGCCATTTGCAAAAATGAAAGCGATTTATTGTCTCGCTAACGTTTGTGATATACCTTTGAAAGGTTCTAATTATACCTCTTTTTTTTGTACTAAAACCATTCGTTTTTGATTATGTCGTGGTTTTCACAAACGTTAACGAGCTCTATCGGTAAAAAACTTCTGATGGCTCTTACCGGACTTTTTTTGATTAGCTTTCTGGTCATTCATGCCACTATCAATGCCATGATTTTCTACAATGATGGCGGAGAGACGTTCTCGCACTGGGGACATTTCATGGGTACCAACCCGATTATACGTACACTTGAAATCGGCCTCGTTGCGGGCTTCATCATTCACATCGCCGACGGCCTGATCCTCTGGAAAAACAACCGCGAGGCCCGTCCTGTGAAATATGCTGTCAACAATGCATCTGCGAACAGTACCTGGTATTCCCGCAGCATGGGCTTGCTGGGAACGCTCCTTCTGATCTTCCTCGTGATCCATACCTCGCATTTCTGGATCCCCAACCGTTCCAACCAGTTTGCTACCGGCGAAGAGCTGAACCTGTACCAGATGATGCTCGATATCTTCCAGAACCCGGTTGTCGTGCTGATTTATGTGCTGGGCTGCGTTTCCCTTTTCTGGCATTTGCTGCACGGTTTCAAAAGTGCGTTCCAGTCACTCGGGCTCAACCACGTGAAATACAATGGTGTGATCTCGTTCATAGGAACAGCATTCTCGATCATCGTCCCGATCCTGTTTGCCTTAATGCCGATCTCGATCTACCTCGGCTGGGTGAAGTAATCCCGAAAGCGTCTTATTTCTAAAATTTTCGATTAAATAATATTTGATATATGGCAACTTCATCTCGTCTGGATGCCAAAATACCACAAGGACCTCTCGAAAGTAAATGGAGCAAATACCGCTCTTCTGTTCCGCTTGTAAACCCTGCGAACAAACGTAACCTCGAGATCATTGTCGTAGGGACCGGACTTGCCGGTGCTTCTGCCGCCGCTACGCTCGCGGAGCTCGGTTATAAAGTGAAAGCATTCTGTTTTCAGGATTCTCCACGCCGTGCGCACTCCATTGCCGCACAGGGAGGGATCAATGCAGCAAAAAACTACCAGAATGACGGTGACTCGGTTTACCGTCTTTTTTATGATACGATCAAAGGGGGCGACTACCGCGCGCGCGAAGCGAACGTACACCGCCTGGCCGAAGTTTCGGGTAACATTATCGACCAATGCGTAGCCGCAGGGGTGCCGTTCGCACGTGAATACGGCGGTTTGCTTTCCAACCGCTCATTCGGTGGAACGCAGGTGCAGCGTACCTTCTATGCGGCGGGCCAGACGGGCCAGCAGCTGTTGCTCGGAGCATATTCCGGCTTGCAGCGCCAGGTGGGTATGGGTACAGTCAAAATGTACAACCGCCACGAAATGCTCGATATCGTGAATATCGACGGCAAATGCCGCGGTATCATCGCACGTAACCTGATCACCGGTGAACTTGAAAGACACGCCGGCCACGCCGTATTGCTTTGCACAGGTGGTTATGGAAACGTTTTCTACCTGTCTACCAATGCCATGGGTAGCAACGTTACCGCAGCATGGAAAGCGCACAAGCGCGGTGCATTCTTTGGTAACCCTTGCTTTACCCAAATTCACCCGACTTGTATCCCGGTCTCCGGCGAACACCAGTCGAAACTGACCCTGATGTCGGAGTCGTTGCGTAACGACGGGCGTATCTGGGTTCCCAAGAAAAAAGACGATAACCGCCCGGGTAACGAAATCCCCGAAGACGAGCGCGATTACTACCTCGAACGCCGTTACCCTGCATTCGGTAACCTTGTACCGCGTGACATCGCGTCGCGCGCGGCGAAGGAGCGTTGCGATGCCGGTTATGGCGTAGGAACTTCCAAATTGGCCGTGTACCTCGATTTCGCTGCGGCGGTAGAGCGTTACGGACGTGCGGAAGCGAACAAAAACAACATCCACAATGCGTCCGACGCCGACATTATCACATGGGGTAAGGCGGTTGTAAAAGAAAAATACGGTAACCTCTTCGATATGTATAAGCAAATCACGGGTGAAGATCCGTATGAAGTGCCTATGCGTATCTATCCTGCGGTACACTATACCATGGGCGGCCTTTGGGTGGACTACAACCTGATGACCACCGTGCCGGGCTTGTACTCGCTGGGAGAGGCCAACTTCTCCGACCACGGGGCAAACCGATTGGGTGCCTCTGCATTGATGCAGGGCCTGGCCGACGGTTATTTCGTAATCCCTTACACCATCGGTGCTTACCTGGCAAGCGAAATCCGTACCGGAAAAATCTCTACTGACCATGAAGCATTCGTGAAAGCGGAAGCAGAAGTGAAGGAGCGTATCGACACATTGCTGAAAATCCAGGGTAAAACTTCTCCGGAGCTTTTCCACCGCCGGTTGGGCAAGATTATGTGGGAAAAATGCGGTATGGCACGGAATGCGGAAGGCCTGAAAGAAGCGATCCGGGAAATCCGTCAGCTGAGAAAAGACTTCTGGTCGGATGTGAAAGTAATGGGAACTGCCGGCTACTTCAACCCTGAACTCGATAAAGCCAACCGGGTGGCGGACTTCATCGAACTCGGCGAGCTGATGTGTATCGACGCGTTGGACCGGAACGAATCCTGTGGCGGCCACTTCCGCGAGGAATACCAGACCGAGGAAGGCGAAGCATTGCGCGACGACGAAAACTATATGTATGTCTCGGCCTGGGAACACAAAGGCGTGGAGAATTGGGAGCTTCACAAGGAAGAACTCATTTACGACAACATCAAAATCGCGCAGCGTAGCTACAAATAAAAACCCCCAGTGGCACGGATGATGCCACGCTAATAAGTTGTATCAGAAATAAAGAATATAGGTATGGAAGGAAATATGAGGTTGTCTCTCAAAGTTTGGAGACAAAGCAATAAAGAGGCAGCGGGAGGTTTCGAAGACTACAAGCTGGACAACGTTTCCCCTGATATGTCATTTCTTGAAATGTTCGATGTACTCAATGAGCAGCTCATCGAAGAAGGAAAGGAACCGGTAGCATTTGACCACGACTGCCGTGAAGGTATTTGCGGGATGTGCTCGATGTACATCAATGGCCGTCCGCACGGTCCTTTGCGGGGGGTAACTACCTGCCAGCTGCACATGCGTTCGTTCAAAGATGGCGACACCATCGTGGTAGAGCCTTGGAGAGCGCAGGCTTTCCCGGTGATCAAAGACCTCGTGGTAGACCGCGACGCATTCGACCGCGTGATCTCTGCCGGCGGTTTTATTTCTGTCAACACAGGTAATGCACAGGATGCAAACTCACTCCCTGTTCCGAAAGAAGCGGCTGACGATGCATTTGCAGCAGCAGCTTGTATCGGATGCGGCGCTTGCGTGGCAGCTTGTAAAAACGCTTCTGCAATGCTTTTTGTTTCCGCCAAAATCTCCCAGCTGGCATTGTTGCCCCAAGGACAGGCGGAACGCAGCATACGGGCCGAGAAAATGGTTGCTCAAATGGATGCCGAAGGCTTCGGAGCTTGTACCAACACCGGAGCATGCTCAGCAGAATGCCCCAAGGAAATCAGCCTCGAAAACATCGCCCGCATGAACCGCGAATACATCGGCGCGAAGTTCTCGTCTTCGGCGGTCTAAGGATATATTTAATGCAAATGCAGGGCAGTCGGGAAACCGGCTGTCCTGTTTTTGTTTTTGACGGGTAAGGCTTGAATCTGTTAGTGTTTCAAAATGTTTATATTGCATTAGGAAAGGAAACAACAACATGGATACGATAGAATTGAGATACAAGCCTCTGCGTCTTGATGATGATGAATTCTACGAGTTTTGCCGGGAGAATGATCAACTCAAAATAGAGAGGGATAGCGAAGGAACGATTTATATTATGTCAAATACTGGCGGAACTACGGGAATACTGAATTCGATCATCAACTACTGTTTGATGTATTGGCATCGTTCCACTAAGTTGGGATTCGTTTTTGATTCTTCCACGGCTTTCCGATTACCCAATACCTCAGTTAGGTCGCCTGACGTTGCCTGGGTTTCGGCTGAGCGGTGGGAGCTTTTGACCGGCGCTGAAAAAAAGAAATTCCCTCCTATATGCCCCGATTTTGTGATAGAACTGCTTTCAGAGAATGACGATCTGAAAACCATTCAAAAAAAAATGCAGATAGAATGGATGGCTAATGGATGCAAACTCGCCTGGCTAATTGATCCGGAGGGAGAAACAACATATGTTTATCGACCAAATGAAGACGTAAAAATTTTCCGAGGTTTTGATCAGAAACTATCAGGAGAAGAAGTACTTATAGGTTTTGATTTTGATTTGAGTGAATTAAAAATATAGACTTGTTTACACCAAAAATAGCGAAGCAGACGATCAACCGACCGTCTGCTTCGCTATTTTATTTCAATTCAGGAAGTACTACTTCTTCTTGGTAGTATCCGCCGCAGCAGGTTTGCCTGCGTTTTTATATTCTTTATTCAAACCATCGACGATTTTCTGGGTTACGTCCAGGGATGGGTTAGCGAAAAGAATGCCGCCGCCCAGGGAGTAGCCGAGCACGTATTCGTAGCCGTTTTCCTTGTTGTATTTATCGATGTAAGAACGGATGTTTTTGTAAAGTTCCTCATTCTTTTTAGCCTCTTCCTGACCCAAAGCCTGTGCCGACTGATCGCGGTAGGCCATCAGGTCCTGCTGCTTTTTCATCAACTGGGCTTCGGTGGAGCGTGCTTGCTCAGGGGTCATGGTGGCTGCGCGCTGCTGGAAGAAAGCTACTTCATTTTGCAGAGAGCGTCCCTTGGTAGTCAGCTCATTTTCAAGCTGGAAATTCTTGTTTTCAAGCTCTTTTCTGGTATCCTTGAAGAAATCGTAGTTTTTAAGAAGCGAATCCACCTGAACGTAAACAGTGCGGCGGCCTTCCACTACTGCACCATCAGCGGCTGCGCCGGTGTCTGACGATTTGCTTGAAAAATGAAGGAAGAATAACACCGCCACAGCAAGCGAAAGGACGACGTTCCAGATCAATGAAGTATTGTTGTTCACGTTTTTAAGGTTTATTGTTTTTTTGAACGAGCCGCAAAGATAATGATTTGTGTTTAAGTACAATGAATAAGTGGTGCCCCGGGCAGGATACCTGACTTTCAGGAAACAGCTCCGGGAACCGGTGCGGGATTTCTCCGGAATATCTGACGGACCCAATAGCCGGCCAATCCCGAAAAGCCGCCCACCAGGCCGCCCACCAGAGCTGTAACGAGCAAAAGGAGAATGCCGTTGGGCAGCATGAATATCTTTGCAACACGGTCGGTTAAAGCGCCGTCGGAGATGAAATGCTGGTAATAGCCGTACAGCAGCCAGGGTACGGCTATGCCGCCGAAACCACTCCAGAATGCGCCTGACGAAGGCCGCGCGATGACAATCACAAATGGTACGATGGCGATTACCCACCAGGGGGCGAATATTTGCAGTATCGCCGACAGAATAGCTATGATGAGGAAATTCATAAGTTAACGTTTTTGCAATACAAGAGTCGACCCCAGGTGCGGCACTTTCTGTTCCGGCGATGTCAGGAAAATCAGTTCATTGAGTTCCCCCTTCTCCCACGTTTTCAGCAGATTGAGGTAATAGGGGCTGCCCGGGTTTCCCGACTGGCCGCCGGGGTAAATGCCGTAAGCACGCGGTGTAGGGCCCAATTCGACCACCATTCGCCATGAAGGCCCTTTTCGTTTGGTCATAGCGTTCACGATACTGCTGCCCCCGCCTGTCCTGAGCGGCGGTGCATTGAACGGCTTGATGCTCCTGCTCAAATGCCTTATTTCGGCTCCCTTCACCTTAGACCATTCCCATTCGGGGCTCATGGCGCCTTTGCGGGCCGTGAGCGTGTCGAGGGAGGCATTGAAACTTTGGTAAACAAGGTCGGGTAATGTTTCCTTTTCCGGTGTGCTCACATTATCAAACCACTTTTCATTCGGCTGTTTCAAAATCAGGTACAAGGTCCGGTCGCGCGAGGGGTACTCCATGGGCGCTTCGGGTGAAGAGAAATCATCGTTCCATATAGCTTGGCCCAGCAAAGGGAACCAGGTTTCGAAGATCGACGCCGCGATCGATTCCGGGGAGTTCTGATAGTTCCAGTTTGAAAGTACAATATGCGCAGCCTTTTGTTTGGGCGTTAATGCGCGGGTTTCCAGGATGCTTAGCAGCTTGGGTAGCAAGGTACGCGCCAGTACACTGAAATTGTCGTTTTGCAACATCCTGAGGCTGTCTGCATTAGCATTGGTCATCGCCTGAAGGCGTTCGTTGATCCGTATGGCGCGTTCCGACGGCGCGAAACTCCAGTTAATGTAATAAGGGTAGGTCGTATCCGCGGAGGATTGATTAGCGCTGCTTACGAAACCTCTCGGCGGATTTTTCACAAATGGATTCTGATCGGGGGGGATCCAGCCCTGCCAGTCGTCGGCGCGGGATGAGCCGTCCAGCACGAATTTCCCCTGCTCCTTATATTTCAAAGGGATTTTACCATTCACGGTAATGGCGATGTTCTTCTCACTGTCGGCAAATACAAAGTTTTGCGCCGGGCCCACATAATGGGTTAGCGCCTTGCGGTAATCGTCGTAAGTTTTGGCCTTGTTGAGTTCATAAAAAGTAATGAAGCTGTTGCCCGGCTCGTGCCCGATCCACTTGATGGCAAGGTTGGGCAACTCTCCGAAAGTGCCGTCTGAATCGGTTACCGGTCCGTGATGCGTGTAAATAATCTGTTCACGATAGGGTTTCAGCTGACCTTTCACTTGGATAATCTCCTCGCGTTTGTGCGTCGGTTTCCATTGGTTATCGTGCCAGTAAAAATTCCGGTATTCATTTTTGAATTTAATCTTGTACAAATCAAAAACGTCGGCATCCACATTGGTAACACCCCACGCTACACGCTCGTTGAAGCCTATGATCACACTCGGAATGCCCGGCAGTGACACCCCATATACATTTATATCGGGCGAATGGAGCTGTACCTGATACCAGATCGACGGCAGCGATAGTTCGAGGTGCGGATCGTTGGCCAGGATAGGATAGCCGGTAATGGACTTTTCGGCACTTACGGCCCAGTTGTTACTGCCGATGCCTTCTTCTTTGGGAGCACGGTCGGGTAATGCGGTCAGAGGCCGGGCGGATAATGCGACGCTGTCGCCGGGTATCATGGCAGGTGCGGCTTCCGGAACCGGCAGCTTAGGAAAATCCCAGGCGGTACCCGAAGGGATAATGGGGCTTTCCTGCAACATAGGATAATCGGGGAAAAGTTTTGCAATGGTTTCCCGGCCATACTTTTTCAATGCATTCGTCATAGCGAGCTCATTCGAGCGCCCCGCGAGAGTGAGCGTCATCTGTTCGAGCATGTACATGGTGTTGATCGGCTTCCAGGGCTCGGGCTTGTATCCCAGCAGTTTGAACTCGATGGGGTAATCTTTTGGCGAGAGTTGACGGATAAATGCATTTACACCGGCTGTGTAGCCGAGCAAGGCTTCCCGCGAGCGCGGGTCCGTCATGGCCACTTTCAGGTTGGCTTCTGCGCCGTAACCCATTCCGAGTCTGCGGCTTTGCTGGTCGAGGCTCAGCGTAGCCGGACCGAGGATTTCGGAAAGCCGGCCCGCCGCCGCACGGGTCTGCAGGTCCATCTGCCAAAGCCGGTCCTTGGCAGTAATATAGCCTTGTGCATAAAAAAGGTCGAAGTCGTTTTGGGCAAAAATGTGCGGCACGCCGGAATCGTCGAAGCGGATCGTCACCTCGTCGCGCAGGCTGTCCAGTTGCAGGGTTTCCCGTGTTTTGGGGTCGATAACCTTCTCGCTGTTTTGCCATAAACCGCAAAATGGGCTCAGGAAGGGTCCGAGAGCTGGCGCGGGTGCCCATGGTTTGTCAAGCACATACACGAGTCCTGCTGTGATCGCGATAAACAAAATTGCCTTTACAAACTTCATAGAGAGGATACTGATTTGCTTTTTAAAAAGGCATTATTCCGAAACGGCTTGCACCATGGCCTCGATCAGGCCCAGGTCCGAATACATCACCGATTTTTCATCCGGAATTTCACCGGCCATCGAAATGCCTCCCGGGAAAAATTTCTGGCGTGCGGGCCTGAATTTCTTGGCTGTTAAATGCAGTGCATGCACACCTGCTGCTTTCAGTTCGGCTGCATTATGGTGGTTCACCCCGCCGCCTGCCATGATCTCGATTTTTCCTTCGGCTTCTTTGGAAAGCTTGCCAAGCAATTCTGTCGCCTGAGCGGCAGATGCCTTCTGACCGGACGTGAGGATACGCTCTGCACCGGTGGCAATCACATCTTTGAGCGCCTTCATCGGGTCCGGCGTGAGGTCGAATGCCCGGTGGAACGTTACCTTCATGGGAGCGGCGTATTCGACAAGGGCCTTGGTACGTGCCACGTCCACATTACCCTCGGGCGTCAAAATCCCCAGAACGACGCCATTAGCGCCCAGCTTTTTGGCCAGATCAATGTCTTTCCGCATGATTTCCTCTTCAAAGAAGTCATATACGAAATCGCCCCCGCGCGGCCTGATCATCACATATAGCGGAATGTCGATGTTTTTTCTAACGATTTCGATAAGTCCGGCGCTGGGTGTGGTGCCACCTTCTCCGAGCCCGCCGCACAGTTCAACCCTGCCTGCTCCGCCGGCCTGCGCATTGATGCAGGATTCCAGCGAGTAAGCACAAATTTCAATAGTCATAATATGGTATTTGTAATGGTGAGGGAAATTAAGGGTTTTTTCGGGGAGAGGGGAAGCGCGACCGGATTTTGCCCTTAACTTTATAGATCCATAAAGTTTTAACTATCTGATTTGCAGACAATTAATAATATAAGAAAAATATATTTTGTAACCCGACAATTATTTTTCTTTTTTTTCGCTTTAAGCTTTTAAAAGATAGCAAATTTTTTACTTTTGCAGAAAAGTAAAGTAACCATTAATAGGCGAAAATAATATGTACTGGACTCTCGAACTCGCATCGTACCTTGAAGATGCTCCCTGGCCAGCTACCAAAGACGAGCTAATTGACTTTGCAATCAGAACAGGCGCTCCGTTAGAAGTAGTTGAAAACCTTCAGGAGCTTGAAGATGATGGGCAGCCTTATGAAAGCATTGAAGAGATTTGGCCCGACTATCCCACCAAAGACGATTTCTTTTTCAACGAAGACGAATACTAATCCAAAACGGCACTCTATCGGTGCCGTTTTTTTATGATATATGGTCTGCTTTTTTTACGTAACTCAGTCCCTATAATTTTTTAAATCTGACAAAAGGAATGTAAATTGTTAGCGTTAACAAATGAGGAGGACGAGGTAAGTTACCGAAAGTGATTTAGTCATAACTCATAATTTATCCATTCCAACCCGATGGAGCTTCGATTGTTGAAAGAGCTGGTTAAGAAAGGTGAGGGGGAACATCTGGAATTCAAACTGAAATCCAATCACCCCGAGAAGATCGTCCGCGAAGTGGTTGCTTTCGCAAATTCAGGTGGCGGTAAGCTGCTGGTCGGAGTGGGTGACGACAAGACCTTGAAGGGCCTTAAAGATGCCGACGAGGATGAATACACCCTCTCACGCGCCATCGACAAGTACATTTATCCAAAAATCAGTTTCAAAAAGGAGCGCGTGGCCATCACGCCCGACCGCGACGTGCTCGTGCTGACGATTCCGCGCAGTATCGATAAGCCGCATTATGTGGTGGACGACACCGGTGCGCGTCAGGCCTACATCCGGGTAGAGGACAAATCCATCCAGGCCAGCCGCGAAATGAAGGAAATCATGCGCAGGGGCCGCGGCGAACGCGATGTCAGTTTTCAGTACGGGGAAAAGGAAGAAAAGCTCATGAAACTGCTCGACGAAAAGGAGTCTGTAACGGTGGACTTGTTCGCGACTTTCGCCGGCATTCCCCGAAAAATTGCCTCCAATACATTGGTGGTGATGGTGCTGGCGCGGATCCTGGAAGTGCATCCGCATGAGATGATCGACAAGTTTACCATGTCGATGGCTTACCAGTCGAATTAATAACCTCAGTTATATTGCCAGAAAGGTTTTTCCCAGCCACAATCCAAAAAGTGTGGCGGCAAAACATGCTGCCATACTGATGATGATGTTCAGGGAAGCTTCGACCCAGCGATCGTTGAGGAAAAGTTGAATGGTTTCATTGCTGAAACTGGAAAAGGTACTGAAACCGCCGCAAAATCCGACGACTACAAATAACCTGGATGTGGCGACCAGATCCGCAGATTTGAATGTGGCCCAGCCCCCGAATGTGCCCAGGATAAGGCAGGCCAAAATATTGGCCGCCAATGTCCCGAACGGGAACACTGACGGCCATTGAGCAAATGCCCTTCCGATTCCGTAACGCGCCAGACTGCCTAATCCTCCTCCTATAAAAACGATGATCAGGTTGTTCATTGCGACTGGCCGTTGAGTGATGATATTAGAACGGCAGATCGTCCGATTCGTCTTCGGTGAAAGTGGTTACCGGAGGCAATGGTGCGCCGCCTGCATTGTAGCTGGCATTGCCGCCGCTGGCCCCTGCTTTCTCAACTTTCCATGCGCGCACCTCAGTGTACCAGCGGGAGTTGTACTCGCGGCTTTCCACATCGATAGAAGCGGTAACCGAGTCGTTCACTTGCAGGTTAGCCTGGTCAATTTTATCACCCCAAAGTGAAATGCACACTTTTTTAGGGTATTGAGAAGGTATTTCAAGAATGAATTCCTGCTTGCGCCACATTCCGTTTTTTCCCTGGCCGGTAACTTCCGGCAGCAATGAAATGACTGTTCCTGATACTTCCATTGATAATATGTTTGTTTAGTGTCGTTTCAAAAATGGTTCCAAAAGTAAGATTTTTGCCCGTCGATTGCAACGCCGGCGGCTAATCGGTACCAATTGCCTGATCGAGGTCGGCAATCAAATCTTCTATATCTTCAATGCCGACGCTGAGCCTGATCAGCGTGTCTTTCAGGCCTATTTTCAATCGTTCTTCACGCGGCATACCTGCGTGTGACATGCTTGCGGGGTGCGTACAAAGCGATTCCACGCCACCCAGTGATTCACCCAGGGCAAATATTTGCAGGTTTTCCATCGTCCGGACAGCCCTTTCGTAGCGGTCGTCTTTCAACTCAAACGAAACCACGCCCCCGAAGCCGCGCATTTGCTTCGCCGCCAGTTCGTGCCCGGGATGGTCGGGCAGGCCGGGATAATATACACTCCCCACTTTGGTATGTGCTGCAAGCCACGCGGCTACCTGCTGCGCATTTTCACAATGACGCTGCATTCGTATGTGCAGCGTTTTTAATCCTCTCAAAACCAGAAAACAATCCTGTGGGCCCGGTACCGCGCCGGTCGCGTTCTGGATAAATTTTAACCGGGCAGCCAGGTCATCGTTATTTACAATCAAGGCGCCCATCACGGTATCGGAATGGCCGCCAAGGTATTTCGTGACCGAATGCATAACGATATCGGCGCCCACATCGAGCGGGTTTTGCAGGTAGGGTGATGCGAAGGTGTTGTCTACGCACGTCAATACATTCCGTTGCTTGCAAATGCGTGTGATGTGTTCGATGTCGATGATTTTCAATAGCGGGTTGGTGGGCGTTTCCAGCCAGACGAGCTTTGTATTTCCGGAAATCAGTTCGTCGATCCGGTCTGTTTCTTCAATATCAATGAATCTGAAATTAAGGCCCAGCGGCTCGAAAATGCGTTTCATCATCCGGTAGGTCCCGCCGTAAATGTCGCTGGGCGCGATGATTTCGTCGCCGGGTTTGAACAGTTTCAGGACCGCGTCGGTGGCGGCGAGGCCGGAGGCGTAGCACAGGCCATGGTTGCCGTTTTCCAATGCGGCCAACGCGGTCTGCAATGCGGTGCGGGTGGGGTTGCTGCTCCGGGCGTACTCGTAGCCTTTATGCTTGCCGGGGCTTTCCTGGACGTAGGTGGAGGTCTGATAAATCGGCGTCATAATGGCACCGGTACTCGGATCCGGCTCAATGCCGGCGTGTATTGCTTTGGTTGCGAATTTCATTTTTTAGTGATTTGAGATGCCACTAAGGCACGAAGGAGCACGAATAAATCTTAGTGTTAATTCGTGCCTTCGTGGCATCAAAATATAATTGCAGAAAAGCAAGTTCACAAAAACCTTTTGTCAAAACAACTGGTTATCAAATCAGGAAAAAGTCAAATTAGCCTTGGAAACGTCTACACCAAAAAGATTCTCACTCCCGGTCGTCGTAAGCTTATTGATGACGATCGTGCCATTGGTGACGACCTCTCTTCTGACGGCATGGGCGATCAATCACGAAAAGATCCTCCGCGAACTTCCCCTGGAATGGTGGCTGGGCGTAACCGTCCTGCTTACCATAGCTTCTTCGGCCGCGCTTACACCTCCTACGTTTCTGGCGTTGGTGTACGGCTACTTCCTGGGCTGGGCCTCGCTGCCTATGCTTTTCGTACTGAATATCGGCGCGATCGCCATTATATATGTATCGGCGCATTTCCTGCACGCGGCTTCGGTGAGGAGTTACCTGATCCAGGTTTATCCGCAAGTGGGAACGCTGCTGCGCCGGTTCTATAAAAATGAGCTGAGGCTGATCTTCTTTGCGAAACTGTCACCCGTGCTGCCCTTCGCGATTACCAACCTGTTTTTTGCCATGGCCGGTGCACGTTTCAAACAGGTGCTTACAGGCGGAACCCTGGGCATGATCCCGCGCACGGTGCTGGCCGTTTGGGCCGGTAAGGAAGCGCAGGACATCCGCTACCTGCTCGAACATCCTAATGAAGGACTGGCCACCAAAATAGTACTGATCGCGTTGATCGTCATCTCGACCGTCGGCATTGGTTATTTCTTCAAAGACAAGACTATGGTAGAATCATAAACCCGTTATTTACAAATTAATAACATGGTTTGATAATATCGTACAATAATACGCTACAAAACGCTACAAAACCACCAGCTTCATCCTGTTTCTTTGTGGTAAAGTTATAAATACCCGAAAAGTAGAATGAAATCCTTACCTTTCATTGACCTCCTCATTGTGATCGCCTACCTCGCTGGAATGGTAGCGGTAGGGATTTACTTTTCAAGAAAAAATACCAGTGCAGAGCAGTTTACCAAAGCTTCGGGGCGTATTCCCGGATGGGCTATCGGTATCTCCATTTATGCGACTTTTTTGAGCAGCAATACATTCCTCGGCGTACCGGGCAAAGCATTCGGAAGCAACTGGAGTTCGTTTGTTTTCAGCTTATCCATGCCGCTGGCGGCATGGGTGGCGACGAAGTTTTTCATCCCTTTTTACAGGAGCACCGGTGAAGTTTCGGCTTACACCCACCTCGAACACCGTTTCGGGCCATGGGCGCGCACATATGCGGTCGTTTGCTTCCTCCTCACGCAGCTCGCCCGCATGGGATCGATCTTTTTCGGGATCGCACTGAGCTTGCAGGCACTGACGGGATACCCGATGTCTACGATCATGGTTGTAGTAGGCATTTGCATCGTTTTGTACACGGTGATGGGTGGAATGGAGGCGGTAATCTGGACGGAGGTAGTGCAGGGCATTATCAAAACCATCGGTGCGCTGGTCATTCTTTATCTGGTCGTGGCAGGAGTTTCGGGAGGAATGCCCAGCATCATTGAAATTGGTAAAACGAACGACAAGTTCAGCCTTGGCACCCTGGCACCCGACTTTACCACCGCCTCGTTTTGGGTGATCCTGCTTTATGGGTTTTTTATGAACCTGAATAACTTCGGGATGGACCAGAACTATGTGCAGCGCTACCACACCACCTCCTCGGCGAAAGAGGCTGCCGGTTCGGTATGGCTTTGCGTGTATCTGTACGTGCCCGTGTCGCTGATATTCTTTTTGCTGGGAACCTGTCTTTTTGCTTACTACCAGGGTAATCCGGAACTGTTGCAGACGATTAAAATGCAAGTAGCAGCTGAGAAGCTTCCGGGAGGAACATCGGACGCCATCGCCAACCTGGCGGCAACGCTCACACCGGCAGATTATGGTGATAAGGTAATGCCGCATTTCATGGTTACCAAAGTGCCGGTAGGCCTGCTGGGGCTGATTATCGCTGCGATTATGTCGGCGGCAATGAGTACGATCAGCTCGGGAATGAATGCTTCCGCGACGGTTTTCTCGGTGGATATTTATCAAAAATATGTCAAATCCGACCTGACGTCGCAGCAATCGCTTCGCCTGCTTTACATTGCCACCACCGTATTTGGCTTGCTGGGCATGGTCACCGGCATTGCGATGATCGGCGTGAAAAGTGTGCTGGATGTGTGGTGGATGCTCTCGGGCATCTTTGCCGGCGGAATGCTCGGGCTGTTCCTGCTGGGGATGATCTCCAAAAGCACGGGGAATGCCGAAGCGCTTACTGCCACACTGATCGGAATTGTGGTCATTATCTGGATGACATTCTCAACCCAGCTTCCTGACACTTATTCCTATTTGCGAAACCCCCTCCATCAGAATATGATCATGGTGGTGGGAACACTGACGATCTTTTTGGCGGGTATGCTGCTTACCAGGCTGAAACGTAAGCAACCGGTTGAAAAAGAGGTGCTTTTACACAGCAAGTAACCATGGGACCGGCCCGATAGCCGGAATTTCAGAGAACTGTTTTCTCAAACGTATTTAAAACCATACACGATGTCATCAGAAACGTCTTCCTCCGTGTCGTTGCCGCAGGGCTACATTCCCGTCATGCTCACGCCTTTCCTGGAAACCGGGGAGGTGGATTACGATGGATTGAAAGCATTGACAGACCTGTACCTCGAAGCAGGTGCCGCGGGGTTGTTTGCCAACTGCCTTTCCAGCGAAATGTATGAACTGACTGTGGAGGAACGGCTGGCTGTAACGCGGACAGTGGTAGAGCATACGGCAGGACGTGTGCCCGTAGTCGCAACCGGAACCTTCGGCGGACCCATTCCCGAACAGGCCGAATTTGTAAAACGTATATATGATACCGGTGTGCAGGCGGTGATTGTTATTACCGGATTGATCGCGGACGAGGACGAATCCGACGAAGTATTTATCGAAAGGGCGAAAGAGCTGATCAGCCTCACCAGTGACATTCCACTGGGTTTTTACGAATGCCCGGTGCCTTACAAGCGGTTAATCAGCAGTGAAGTACTGGCCGAGTTGCTGCCTTCGAACCGGATTGTTTATCACAAAGACACCTGCCTCGATATCGACGAAGTGATCCGCAGAATTGAAGTTGGTAAGCATTACCGTTTCGGGCTTTACGATGCCTATATGGTGAATGCAGTAGCTTCTCTGGAAGCAGGTGCTGCCGGGCTGTCATGCATTCAGGGAAATCTTTATCCCGAACTGATTGTCTGGATTTGTGAAAATTACAATAATGCAGAAAGGCAGGAAGATGTAGAGACGCTGCAAAAATTCTTCGTGGATTCGATGGATATCGTGCATTCGGCCTATCCGACCATTGCTAAATATTGCCTGCAAAAAAGAGGCTTCCCTATTTCGATCTACACCCGGCGCGATGTGGGTGAGCTCACCGGCGACTTGCAGGAGCGCGCCAACCAGTTGCTCGACGAGGTGGACCGCTTGCAGGCAGAACTTCGGATTCCCAGTGTATTTAAAAAAATACTCGAAGCACCATTGAAATAACCCAAAAGGACTAAACCCTAAATTTAGAGCTATGACTTTTCCTAACCAGCAAATTTTGGATCGGGTAACCCAGGGCGACGAAGCTGCATTTACACAACTCCGTTCGTACTTCCATGTCCCTGCATTTAAATTTTGTTCCGTGCTGCTGAAAGATGAAACCGAGGCGGAGAATGTCATCAACTCCGTTTTCAACAAGATCTGGAACGAGCGGGTTGACCTGGGAAGCGAGGGAAATTTCCAGTCTTACCTGTTCAGCAATCTGAAAGACCAGATTTTTGGCGAAATGAAGAAATACAGCGATCCCGCTGCACGTAAGCAATATCTCGATCGTATACAGTCGTTTCGCGCCAGCTAGCGGATGCAACCGTTGGGTAGTAATATTAGTATTACGCTATTTAATAGTATTTTTTTAGCATCCTGCCGATTCGACAGGATGGATAATTAAAAAATTTTCTTTTAAATTGAGCAATGGCAGCCAACCTAAACCCTGCCGGCATTGATTTAAATGAAACCGCATTTCCATAAGGTCCCTATTCCGTCGAGGACTTCGTTCAGTATCCGACATGACAAAGACTCCGGCTTTGGCACGGTTTGGCATTACCATCCCGAGCTGGAACTGCATTATCTGGTCAGAGGAAAAGGGGTAAGGTTCATTGGTGACAACATCAGTAACTTTTCCGATGGGGAGTTGATTCTTTTGGGCGAAAACCTGCCGCATACCTGGCGGGTAGAGGAGGGCGCCAGCAACACGGCCGCAGAAGTAATTATTATCCATTTTCTGCCCAATTGCCTTGGAAGCGAACTTTTGCTCCTGCCGGAGGCCTATCAGATTCCCAAGCTGTACGAGCGGGCTAAAAGAGGCCTTTTGATACGGGGCGAAGCGAAGGAGAAGGTGATCCGCCTGATGCATTCCGCCGTAGACGCGGAGAATCTCGACCGGCTGATCGCATTGCTTTCGATCCTGAAAATCCTGGCGGAGGCGAGCGAGTACGAAACAATCGCTTCGGCGCATGCATTCTACAAATCCAACGACGCGGAAACGCTGCGGTTGAATAAAATATACGCCTACACGCTGTCCAACTATCGCAACGACATCTCCCTACAAGACGTCGCTTCGATCGCCAACCTCGGCATTACTTCTTTTTGCAGGTATTTTAAATTGATGACGAAGAAAACCTACAACGATTTTCTTGTCGAGATAAGGATCAGTCAGGCTTGCCGCTTCCTGATCGAAGATAAAATGGCAACGGAGGTGATTTGTTTCGAGTGCGGTTTTAACAATGTTTCCAACTTTTACCGTCACTTCAAGAAAGTGACCGATATGACTCCCCTGGAATATAAGCGGAAATACCTTTATAAAGCCGCACCCGAAATGGTCTGATCATTTGTCGTGATTCTTCATCCATTCATCCATAGAGAACCGTCCGGAGCCTATAACGGAGAATGTAACTACCAGCATGAGCGTGATCATCGAAAGCCATAGCTCGGAATTGAGGTAGGAGAAACCGAGGCGGATGTTAACGAAGAACACGGCAGTCAGCAGGATCGGGATCTGAATGATGGATGCGATTCTGGTCAGGCATCCCATTGCGATCAGGAATCCGCCAAAAATGTGCGCAAAAGCTACGTAGTGAACGGCCGTGACGGTATACAAATGAAAGTCGAGGCCGGTAACCAGATGAGACAACTTGGTGGTATCGCTGATAAAGCTGATACCCTTAGCAAACAAAAATACTCCCAAAGCGATACGGACTATGTCCATCCAGGCCGGATGGTGCGTGTCACCCCAATGCTCGATTCGATCCATCATATTCATAACTTCTCAAATTTTGGTTTCAAGAAAGTTACAGGTTTGAATGGACTATGTCAAGACTAAATGGCTTTATTTCAAGATAATGAGGAGGAAAAATTAATGCTTTTCTATAAGCGAAGTATGCTTGGTATCCTTCATCCCGATGTACACGATCAGCGAAACGAAAATGCAGATCGTCACATACCAATAATACCACGTTTCGTGTCCGAGATTTTTGGCCCACAATGCAAGATATTCCGCTGTGCCGCCGAAAACTGCTACGGCAATGGAGTAGGGAAGTCCCACGCCCAGCGCCCGCACCTCCACGGGAAACAGCTCGGCTTTTACAACTGCATTGATGGAAGTGTAGCCGCTGACGATAATCAACGCAGCCATTAGTAAGCCGAACGCTGGCCACATTTCGTTGGTATGGCTTAGGGTCGTGAGCAGGGGATAGGTAAAAATAGTCCCCAGGACCCCGAATGCGATGAGCAGCGGCCGTCGCCCTATCCGGTCGCTGAGCGCCCCGAAAACAGGCTGCAATGCGGCGAAAAGGAATAGCGAGCAGAAAGTGAGTATGGTCGACTGGTATTTCGTAAGGCCTACCGTGTTGACCAGGAACTTCTGCATGTAGGTGGTGTAGGTGTAAAACGCCAGCGTGCCGCCGGAAGTGAGGCCGATCACCACCAACACGGCCCTGGGATGTTTCATCAGCTCTTTGAGCGAGCCTTCTTTTTTCTTGGCTTGGAATGCCTCCGTCTCATTCAAATGGGCGCGCAGGTACAGGGCTACCAGCGACAGCATTGCTCCGATCACGAACGGAATGCGCCAGCCCCATTCGTGCATTTGCTGGTCGGTGAGGAAGATATTTTGTAAAATCAGTTGCAAGCCTAATGCAATGAGCTGCCCGCCAATGAGCGTCACATACTGGAAACTCGAAAAAAAACCGCGTTTTTCTTCGGTCGCCACCTCGCTGAGATAAGTTGCCGAAGTACCATATTCGCCGCCAACGCTGAGGCCCTGGAGCAAACGTGCGATCAATAATAACAGCGGCGCCGCAATGCCGATGCTGTTATACCCCGGCAGGAACGCGATGAGAAGCGAACCTAGCGACATGAGCAGTACGGAAACCGTCATCGCCAGCTTCCTGCCCCGGTTATCCGCCAGTTTCCCAAAAACATAACCGCCGATCGGCCGCATCAGGAAGCCCACTGCAAAAATGCCCGCCGTGTTGATCAGTTGGACTGTCGGGTTAGAATCGGGGAAAAATGTGCCGGCAAAATAGAGAGAGAATGCGGAATAGGCGTACCAGTCGTACCATTCGACGAGGTTCCCGGCCGACCCGCCGATGATCGCTTTGAGGCGCCAGCCGGTATCGTGCTTTTGTAAAGTTTGCTCCATAAATCGGGATTAGGTTTTCCCAATTTACTGAATTAAAGCACAAATCCACGTCGCGGCGTGCTCTACCAGGCGTGTGTGGCCGCTTTTTAGTTCGATGTATTGCCTTTCGGGGAGTAATGCGGCGAGCGGCTGCACAGCTTTGGGTTTCAATAAACTGTCATAAACGCCGGCAAAAAGGTAAATCTTTACGCCATTCGCATTCGCTGTTCTCACTAATGCGGGAATATCGAACCGTAAGTCCCGGAATGCGACCCAGGAGCGGTAAATAGTTTGCCGTTTTTCGGGAGTGTTCAATACCTGCTGTGTGAACCTTACGAGGCTTTTACTCGCCAGTTTCAACGTCCGGGCCGCCCGCACGCCGGGGAAAAATACACCCGGATGCCGCATCAGCCAACCATAGATCCATCGTGCGGGCGGAATGCGTGTCGCGAGCGCATACATGGGATGCTCCGAAACCCCATCAGGCGCAATCAGGAATGCGTTATCAATATTTTCAGGAAATGCTTCCAGCGTAGCCAGCGCAAACCGCCCGCCGATGCTGAAACCGGCAATGTCGAAGCGGGTGATGTTGTTAGTTTTCAGAAACTGCGCGACGCTTTCTTTCCACTCCGCTTTCGAAATCACTTGAAAGGGTGTATTGCTGTTCTGCCCGTGAAATGGCAGGTCGAATGCGTAAATGGTGTAGTGTGTACCGAGCGGTTTTAGTACTGGTGCAAAGCACGAGGCCCCGTCCTGCCCAATGCCGTGGAATGCGAGGAGAATGTTCGGTCCGGATCCGAGTCGGGTAACAGGCAAATTTTTGGAATAGTCACTCATAGGCCTCGCGGCGATGTTTTACTGCTGATACCTCCACAATTCTAACGCGATCTTCTATGCAGTAAAGTATCCTGTAATTTCCCACGCGAACGCGGTACGAGTTGTTTGTATCAACCAATTTTTTGCACCCGGGCGGTCTTGGTTCATTGGCTAGTGAGCGGATAGCCGGGACTATTTTTTTTGACTTCCTGCGCCGGAAGCTTTCTGATATCTTTTCGCGCCGAATTGTTAATGATGACTTCGTAAATTTCATTCATCAAATTTGCCTTCGGCTTTTAGTTGTTCCACGAACTCTTCGAAGGGAATTGAATCTTCATTTCTCCTTTCTTCGATTAAGAGGGCATCTAAAATATCTTCCACCACTTGCCCATGTTTTTTCAGGTCGATAATCACTTCGGTTTTCTGGCCCTGCGCATCCGTATTATACCTTACCCCAGTCATATCGCATTGTGGTTTAATTGCATTACTAAATTTAAGCTAAAACAAAAAGACCTCCAAACGCCCTGCTAATTGTAGCAAACCGTTTGGAAGGTCTTGGTTGTATTTTACGCTTCCATCAAATAAGCTTTGATAAACGCATTGATATCACCGTTCAAAACAGCTTCGGTGTTCGAAGTCTGGTAATCGGTGCGGTGGTCTTTTACGCGGCGGTCGTCGAGGACGTAGCTGCGGATCTGCGAGCCCCATTCGATCTTGCGTTTCGAAGCTTCCACTTCGGCGCGGGCCGAGTTGCGCTTTTCGAGCTCGATCTGGTAGAGACGCGATTTTAAGAGGCGGATCGCCACCTCTTTGTTCATCAGCTGCGAGCGCTCCTGCTGACAGGCGATGATAATGCCTGAGGGCTTGTGGTGCAAACGTACCGCGGT
Organism: Dyadobacter sp. 50-39; assembly: GCA_001898145.1. GTDB lineage: Bacteria > Bacteroidota > Bacteroidia > Cytophagales > Spirosomataceae > Dyadobacter. The sequence goes on along the minus strand of MKSR01000042.1, from coordinate 27,402 downwards.
TTCCACCTTGTTTACGTTCTGTCCACCCGCGCCACCGGAACGATAAGTGTCCCAGGTAATGTCGGCCATATTCACCTCGATTTCGATGTTGTCGTCCGCGAGCGGGTACACGTACACGGAGGTAAATGAGGTATGCCGGCGTGCATTCGAGTCGAATGGAGAAATGCGGACGAGGCGGTGTACGCCGTTCTCCGATTTCAGGTTACCATAGGCATATTCGCCGTCAATTTCGAGGGTTACCGATTTTACCCCGGCCACATCGCCATCCTGCAAATCCACCTGGCGGACCTTGTAGCCATTCTTTTCCGCCCACATGATGTACATCCGCATCAGCATCGAGGCCCAGTCCTGCGACTCGGTACCACCTGCTCCCGCATTGATCTCGATCACGGCAGGCAGTTCGTCGCCTTCTTCGCCCATCATTTTCCTGAACTCGATTTCGTCCAGTTTGTCGGCGAGTTTTTTGCCTTCCTCGTCTACCTCTTCTTCGGTAGCTTCGTCGGCTTCGTAAAATTCCCAGATCGTATCCAGATCGTCGCGCAGCCGCGCAAGTTCCTCGTATCCATTGGTCCAGAATTTCAGTCCTCGTATTTCCTTCATGACCTTTTCCGCACGGGTTGAATCATTCCAGAATTCGGGCTGAACTGTCTGTTGTTCAAGTTGTCCTAGCTGTTGTTTCCGGTTAGCGTAGTCAAAGATACCTCCCCAAAGCCTCTACACGGGCTTTCAAGTCTTTCAATTGCTCTGCAGTCATTGAATTTTTTGAATTTAAGTTTGAAAAAATGTACCTCTATTACAACTGGTTACAGTACTGTCACCCTGAGCGGAGTCGAAGGGCATGTACGATGTCCCATTTACCCTTCGACTTCGCTCAGGGTGACATCTTGGGAAATCTGTTCCATTTGCAATAAGATCTTATCCCTACAAAGGTAGAACAAATAACAATAACGGTCTGTTTCATTGAAATAGGGCGCATTGCGGATGTAGGCATTCTGCCAAATCGTCTTAACTTTGCGTCAAAATTTTGTCAACCCATTTCGTACAATAAAAATACCGGAAAATGGCTCAAACATATGATGTGATTGTAATTGGTAGCGGCCCCGGGGGTTATCCCGCAGCCATTCGTGCTTCCCAATTAGGACTTAAAGTTGCAATTGTTGAAAAAGAAAGTTTAGGTGGAATTTGCCTTAACTGGGGCTGTATCCCGACAAAAGCGTTGCTCAAAAGTGCTCAGGTATTCGAGTACATCAAGCATGCAAAAGACTATGGTATCAATGCAAACGACTACTCGGCGGATTTCGGTGCGGTGATCAAACGCAGCCGCGGTGTGGCCGATACGATGAGCAAAGGGGTGTCGTTCCTGATGAAAAAGAATAAGATCGACGTCATCATGGGTACCGGTAAAGTAAAAGGCCAAAAGACGGTTGAAGTAACTGATAAGGATGGCAAAAAAGCCGATTATAGCGCTTCCAAAGGTGTAATCATCGCCACAGGTGCCCGCGCCCGCGAGTTGCCGAACATCAAGCTCGATGGCGAAAAAATCATCGAATACCGCAAGGCGATGAGCCTCGAAAAGCAGCCTGCTTCGTTGCTGGTAATCGGTTCCGGTGCGATCGGAATGGAGTTCGCTTATGTCTACAACTCAATGGGAACCAAAGTTACCGTGGTGGAATTCCTTCCCAACCTGGTTCCGGTTGAAGACGAAGAGATTTCAAAAGAGATCGCGAAACAATACAAAAAGATCGGTATCGAAACTTTGGTCAACTCTTCGGTTGAGAAAGTGGATACCAGCGGCAAAGGCTGTGTAGTGACGGTTAAAACGCCGGATGGTGAGAAAACTTTCGAAGTGGACGTGGTGCTTTCGGCAGCAGGTATCGTTTCGAATATCGAAAATATCGGTCTGGAAGAAACCGGCATCAAAACCGAGAAAGGCAAAATCGTCGTAAACGAATGGTACGAAACTAACGTTCCGGGCTTCTACGCGATCGGCGACTGCGTTCCTGGCCAGGCGCTCGCGCACGTGGCAACTGCCGAAGGGATTATCTGCGCGGAGAAAATCGCAGGTCACAAAACAGAAGCATTGGATTACGGCAATATCCCGGGCTGTACTTACTGCCAGCCTGAAATCGCATCCGTAGGTTTCACCGAGAAAAAAGCGAAAGAAGCCGGTTACGAAGTGAAAGTGGGTAAATTCCCATTCAAAGCTTCTGGTAAGGCGGTAGGTGCCGGCGTTACCGACGGTTTCGTGAAAGTAATCTTCGACGCGAAATACGGCGAATTCCTGGGTGCCCATATGATCGGCGCGAACGTGACCGAAATGATTGCCGAGGTGGTAGTAGCCCGTAAACTGGAAACGACTTCGCACGAAATCATGCGCGCGATCCACCCACACCCAACCATGTCGGAAGCCCTTAAAGGCGCTACCGAGGCGGCTTACGGTGAAGCGATCGATTTGTAAGAAGTCAGACGTCGGCTATCGGCCGTCGGCTTTCGAGATATAGATAAAGGCAATGCCCGGGAGTTTTTCCGGGCATTGTTTATTTTTACTCAAAACATGGCTCAACTTCCTATGTCTGCCAATGCAATAACGAGGCAACACGCCGAAAATCTCGATGCGCTTATTCGATTGAATGGCGTTGCAGACAAGCTATATCGATCGAATCCCAAAAACAAAAACAAGCATTCGATGGACATTAGCAGCGAGGATGTTTTGCAGCTTTTGAAAAGCCTAAACCAAAATCAGGTAAGATACCTGCTTGTAGGAGGTATGGCAGGAGTAGTTCATGGTCACATCCGCACGACTTTGGATATGGACATATGGATCAGTAACACTCGTGAAAACACGGAAGTTTTTGTACGCGCATTGCTCGAAAATGATGTCGTCGGCGCGGAGCTTTTGAGAACGATGCCATTGATTTTTGGATGGACGTCGGTTCGTTTTGGGAAATCCGGTTTTGAACTTGACCTGGGACATTCGTTAAAAGCATTTGCCGAAAGCGATTTCGATTCATGCTACGAAAGAGCATTAGTTGCTGATTACGAAGGCGTGCCTTTTCATGTGATCCACCTGCGCGACCTTATCACAGAGAAAAAGGCAACGGCAAGGAAAAAAGACCTTGCCGATGTGGAAGAATTGCAGCGCATTTGGGAGGAACAGCAGTGACCGCGGCTACTTCACCTTTTGCCGCCTCGCCATCGCTTCACGCCAGGTCGTCAGTACAATCCCTTCTTTCTCAATATACTTCTTCAATTCCGGATCGATCATAGCCAGGAAATCTCCTTCGCGGGTGGGCCAGGAATCGGAGATGTGTGGAAAAACTTCGGTGTGGATGGTGCAATGCATGATTACCATCGTGAGGCCGGGTTTCAGCTTGCCAATCGCTTCGATGTATTTGGCGGTTTTATACTTTTGCAATGCCTTTTCGGACTTGTCGCCATTTTCGGGGCCTTTCCAGCCGTAGCTGCTGTTTTCCAGGTCGTCGAGCACGGGTAATCCTGCTGCCCAGAGCTGCTTGCCTACTTGCTGAGTCATTTCAAATCTTTCCGCAATCATCTTCTCTTCGCCGCGAATAGCGGTGTTATGACCACCGGGGAACATCACCGGAATTTTTTCCTGCATTCCCACTTTCAGATATCTTTCGAGGAACTCCGGCGTCGCGAAGAGCGTGCCCATGTGGGAGTCCAGATGCGTAGGCTCAAAGCCCATCGTGCGTGCACGTTCCAGCTGCGCACGGATTTCGGTCTCCACCTCGTTGGGCGAGGCGTTCTTCACGACGTCGGCTACACTGCGCCACAATGCGCCTTCGGAGTCGGTGAGGCCTTTTACATTCGTTTTGCCCGCCAGCGGCCCCCAACGATAGTCCTTCCATTCCGACGTCATGGTCAAATGCAGCCCCGCATCGATATCCTTGTTCTCTTTCCAATAATGTACAAACCCCGGTACCCATCCGCAAGGCATCATCACGCTCAGAGAATTAGCAACTCCCTCACGGATAGCCTTGATAGCACCCTGGTTGGATTCGTACGACATACCCACATCGTCCACGTGGATGATAAGCACTTTTTTACCTTTAGGGTAACCGAGCTTTTCGGCGTAGGTCGGCTCGGTAGTCTGGGCTAATGAATGCAGGCACGGTAGCATTGACAGCAGTAGCAGCAGTTTTTTCATAAACGAAATTGGAATGGGATGAGCTGGAAACCAGTGGGTATACCCTGTAAATGGGGTATCGGACTATCTGTGTCTTGCCAAAATCTATTTATAGAACAGAATGCCGCTGCCGTAGCAATTTTCATTTGAGGAGGAAAGGGATCTGAGAACCATTTTATACCTTTTTCCATGGGTAAAAATGAGGGAATCCTGCGGCACATTCAACGCAAAAGGCTCATAGTTTTCCCGTAATGCGCTCACACGAGCCGCGATATCCCATACTACGACTTTATCGCCATTTCGATGCAATATCCACCGCTTTCCGGAATCTTCGATACGTATTTCCACTTCTTGATCAGCGATCGAATCGTTTTGATTGGGATCGATGAACAGCGCGTGTTCAAATCCGATCAGGGACACGCTCGCTTCATTTCCGGAATGCCTGGGGGAAAAGCTTGTATAGGTCCCCGAATCTTTCTGTTTGTCAGAAAGAACATACTCGTTCAGAGTAGCTTCCATGGCAGCATAATAGCCGTAGTCTCCGGGGTTCTTTTCGTTGAATCCTGCAAAGTATGGTTCAAGACCTGTTAATTCCCTGTTTCTAAAAAAGTCGATGATCGATGTGAGTTGTTCCCGTTCTTTCTCAGCAACCTTTTTCACTTGCGAGATCTGACTTTTAGCGTTGAGAATGTTGTTTCTTTTAAGGATTTTGACAAAGTGTTCCAGCTGGCTGCTTTTGGAAACCGTGAATATATTCCAGGGGCCAATGGGCAAAACAAAGCACAATGCAGATAGTGTGATCGGGATCCATCGGATATCGTCGCGCTTCCCGGAGAGGAAATATAGCGTGATTCCAGCCAGCCAGAATGCCAGCACAGCGACGATGTACCGGTTTTCGGTAACGCCGTAATCGTTGATCCGCCGGAATATGCCGGTGAACAGGAGCACGATAAGCGGTAAAAGCGCGAGATAATATCTCCGGCTGAAAATGGTGATCCATCGTTCGCCCGCCGTTCGGCTCAATGGATAAAGCAAAAGCAATGCGAAAATTCCGGCGATCGAAAACGCCAGCACCAGATAAGCAACCTGGCCCTGCGGGAGCTGCCATTGAACTACGATTTTCGCCTCGTAAACATATAAAATGGTTACATAGATAACCACCAACGGCAGAAGCACGTATTGGGTAAAAATCTTTAAACCAACCGGATAATCGTTGCCAGGATCGCCTGGTTTGGCAATTTTGCTCAGAAAGAAGATAGTGTGGAAAAAGGTCGAGGCAACAATGAATAAATCCAGTTCGATAGAAAACGGATACGTTACATTGAAAAGGTATTTGACGGTCTGAACCGCTACGAGTAGGCCCACATACAATGTACCGCTATACAGAGAGGCATTCAGGAATTGCAGGAAAAGTGATTTGTTATATTGCCAAAAGCCCTCTTTATCATTTGTGCCAATGAATGGTGCGTAGGAAACCAGCAAATGTGCTCCTGTCCAAAAAATAGCAAAACGGTAGGTCTGCGTCAGATTGGGCTCAGAGTCCATTGTTAAATAGTAGATAGCGAGCAGGATGGTCACCAGGCCGGCCAGCATTTTGGAAAAATAGGGCTGCCATTGCTTCCGTTCTTCCGACAACAGGATCGCGAGTGCCAAAGGCAATGCTAACGCTGCCACAAATGCGAGCCGGGTGAGTGTAGCGCTTAACGTTCCATTTGAAGAAGGTTTTTCATTAAGCCAAATGAGCAGGACCGTTTTAAGTAGCGCGATGAAAGTGGGCAGCTTGTATCTTGAAACTGTATAAATGGCGTTGTCAGTCAGCGCTTTAAGGGAGGCGAATCGGATCATAGTATGTTATAGCTGTTTCAGTTAGGAAAGTAAATCAACGAACTTTTCAGGACATTGGTTACTGGGGGATTTATACAATAGCCCAGTCCTTTTCGCGTTATTTGCCAACATTTTAACGCATCCCCTAACTTTTCTACATGGCTAACTCGCGCAACCTGTTAACCTGTCTTATCTTGTGCTTGGCCGGCCCTGCACAGGCCCAGCATTTTTCACTGAGCCGCCTTTTTTACCCCAATCTGACCCTGAAAGCCGATTATACCGTGCCTTCCAGCCTCGACGGGACGCAGGATTATGGCGTCACACGCACAGGATTTTTCGGCATTATCCCGCTCCAAAGCGAGGTACAGCTCGGTTACAGTCTCCGGAAAAAGTTTGATCTAAGGGCGGTACACACGGTGGCACTGGCACAGTACACGCAGATTCAACCCACCTTCGATGGTAAGAATGATCCAGCCAACGGCTATAAAACATTATCCTTAGGCGTGCTCCGTTTGCAGGCCAGTATCAAGGACCGCCTCTGGGTGTATGGGGGTGGTTTGGGGATGACGGAAAGTAATGAAACGTTTTTCAGCCCGCAGCCATTTTTCTGGGGCGGTGCGGCCAGAATGCACATCCTGGGCCTTCGGACACAGTTCATGTACGGATCTGTGCTGGCTTACAACCAAAAACTGCGGTTCATTCCGGTGTTCGGAGTTAATAAGGGGCTTGGTAAGCACTGGCGGGTATCGGCATTGCTGCCATTCATGATGAATGCAAACTACAAGGCTACCAAATGGTTCAATGTGGACTTCCTGGCAGGATTGAGCGGTTACAGTGGGGGATTCCAGGTGCAGACGCCGGAGGAAAAAGCATTGCGGCGCGAGAACTACCGCCAGATCAAAACCGGCGTTGCAGCTAATGCGCACTTGTTTTCGGTGATAAATGTGTCGGTGGAAGCCGGTGTGACGACATTCAGGCAGTTGCGCACATTTAACAGCGCGCGCGAAAACCTCACTTCCTACACACCCGCGACCACGCCTTATATCGGTGCGAGCGTGCGCTACATCACGAGCCGCTCCAAGTTTTCTTCCAAATTCATGCGCAGGATGAGCCTGGGCGAAGGAGGAATCTGGTAGGGCGAGCAGGCAGCGGACAACTCGCCGTCAAAGTGCTCAAACCAACTTTTTAGCCTCCGTTTTCAGGAGCTCCTTGTCGATAGGCACTACACCGACCATCTCGCAAACCAACCCGCCGCCAAGGTTCGAAATCGCGGCGACGCTTCTGGCGGGAAGGCCTAACGCCACGCAGCAGGCCGCAATGCTGATCACGGTATCTCCTGCGCCGGAAACGTCGGCGATCTGGCGGATATGCGCGGGAAGCTGATGGGTTTCTTCATTAAAGTCGATGAAAACACCTCTTTCCGAAAGCGTGATCAGGGCGCCCTTTGCTTGAAGTGAATCTTTCAAATGCTGGACGGTCGCTTTCAATTCGTCGAGGTTATCCACATTGAAATCCACTTTCAAACCTTCGCGAAGCTCTTTCAGGTTCGGTTTGAAAAGTGTGACGTGGTTATAGGCTAGGAAATTGCGTTTTTTGGGATCGACCACCGTTGGCACATTGTTGGCATTGGCGAATGCGGTGATTTCAGCGATCGATTCGGGCGTCAGCACACCTTTGTCGTAATCTTCAAAAATGATCACCTGGCAGGAAGGGATCAGCTCCTTGGCTTTTGCAACGAGTTTTTCAGTTTCCGACTTGGAAACAGGCTTGTCAGTTTCGGTGTCGATACGTACAACCTGCTGGGAACCAGCGATAATGCGCTCCTTGATGGTAGTAATGCGGTCGTCACTGCGAATCAGGCCGTCGCAGTTCAGGCCTTTTTCTTTCAGGCTGTTTTCAAGCAGGTCGCCAGGGCCGTCGGTACCGATTACCGAGCAGATAACCGCTTCTGCACCCAGGGATTGTACATTCAGCAGCACATTGCCGGCACCACCCAGGCGGTATTCCCTTTTTTGAACATTGACCACCGGTACGGGGGCTTCCGGAGATATTCTTTCTACTTTTCCCCAGACGTAGGAATCGAGCATCACATCGCCGATTACCAATACACGGAGGGTATCAAATGCTTCAAAAACCTGATCGATTGTCATGTAGTTATGTGCTAAAATTGCCGGCAAATCTGGATTAAAAAATCAGACCCTGGCAACGAAGTGCAGGCTGGCCACCTGAAATCTTTTATTGAGATAAAGCCGGTGCGCATCGGTCCGGGCTGCATTTACGCCGGAATCGAGGTGAATTTCGTTGAATCCCTCCCTCCTGGCATAGTCGGCAATCCAGTCGAGCAGCATACCCGCGTAGCCTTTTCCACGCTGCGACGGCAAAGTCGAAAGATCGTCGAGGTAGATGTATTTTCCACGAAAAAGATTGTAACCGGTTTCAAAAACGGCTACGGCGGCGGCATCGGGAGTGCCGTCTTCGATGAAAATGATTTGCCGGTTGTCGGCAAGGGTTTGTCTGACCGCCTCGGTATAAATGTCGTCGGTCAGCAATGGCCGCAGCGCCTGGATAGCGCCGCGGCATTTGAGGATATCAGCGTCGTTCTGGACGGATTCGATCGTCATAGTCCTTTGTTATGTCCAACGATGGTTGACAGGTTGCTCAGGTTGTGACCCATTTTGTCACGTTTGGTGAGCAGGTATTTCTCGTTGTACGGATTGGCCGGAATCTCGATTCCTACCGAATCCACGATTTCGAGGCCATAACCGATCAAACCGGCGCGCTTTTTCGGGTTGTTTGTAATGAGCTTGATCTTGGTGAGTTCCAGGTCACGCAGGATTTGCGCACCCACACCGTAGTCGCGATCGTCCATCGGAAAGCCCAGTTCAAGGTTTGCCTCGACGGTATCGCGGCCCATTTCCTGTAATTTATAAGCGCGCAGTTTATTCAGAAGTCCGATTCCGCGACCTTCCTGGTTCATATATACGATCACCCCTTTACCTGCCTCATCTACCATTTCCATGGCCTTATGAAGCTGAGGGCCGCAGTCACAGCGGCAGGAGCCGAAAATGTCGCCCGTCACGCATGACGAGTGTACGCGCACGAGCACGGGCTCGTCTTTTTCCCAGGTACCTTTCACCAACGCAAGGTGCAGGTCGCCGGTATTGATCTGACGGTACGCAATCAGGTCGAAATGGCCCCACTTGGTAGGCATATCCACTCCGATCTCCCGTTTGATCAACGACTCCTCACGCAGGCGGTATTCAATGAGGTCTTTAATGCTGACGAGTTTCAGATTGAAGCGATTGGCGATCTCGCGAAGCTGCGGCAAGCGTGCCATCGAACCATCTTCATTCAGAATCTCGACCAGCACACCTGCGGGCGATAGTCCTGCCAGGCGAGGGAAATCGATCGCGGCTTCAGTATGGCCGGTGCGCCGGAGCACACCGCCTCTTTTGGCTTTCAGGGGGAAAATATGTCCGGGGCGGCCGAGGTCTGCCGGCTTGGTATCCTTGCTGACCAATGCCTGAATGGTTTTCGAGCGGTCACTGGCAGAGATGCCCGTGGTGCAGCCATGTCCGAGCAAGTCCACGGAAACCGTGAACGCCGTTTCGTGCAGGGCTGTGTTGGTGCCCACCATCATTTCAAGTTCGAGTTCGGAGCAGCGCTCTTCCGTAATAGGAACGCAGATGAGCCCGCGGCCTTCCCTCGCCATAAAATTGACTATTTCCGGTGTTATGAGCTCGGCAGCGCAGATGAAATCACCTTCATTCTCACGGTCCTCGTCATCTACAACGATGATAAGCTCCCCACTTTTGATTGCTTCAATGGCGTCTTCGATAGAGTCCAGTGCAATCGGGTTCGTATTGTTACTCATTAATCGGGTTAATGAAAAAATAGTTTTAAACTAAAACTCGTTTTTACTCTGCAAAGGTACGTTGATAATGTCGAAAGTTCTATTTTTGAACGTCCGTTACAGATTGAACAAAGGATTTGCATGATCCGTTTCACCGAAGCAAACCCGCGTAAGCGCACCTGGCGGAACCTACTTTACTCACTATGAAACATAAGCTACTGATCATATTTCTTTCAGGCATTTTTTCGCTGATTAATCGAGAAGTTTCAGGTCAGAGCTTTTGCAGTACTACCGGAGCATTTACCGTAACGCCCGAGATCGGTTGCGCACCCATGCAGGTGAGCATTACCAACCAAATGACGAATGCGGAGAGTGTGACCTATTCCTACACTTTTGACAAGAACAGCACAAGTCCGCCCAGGGAAGCGGACCGCTCCTACGTTTTAACCCACACCTACAACACGCCCGGTACTTACACGATCCTCCAATACGGCAGTATCAAAGACGTCGGAGGTTTCAGTTTATGCAAGGATGTAACTGTGAAAGAAACCCGCGGGCCCAGCGCAGAACTGGTAACCTGTCCGAATGGCAAGGTGCGGGTGACGCTCGGGGATGACGCGGTTACGAAAGCATACGATGCCGTGACGATCAACTGGGGCGACGGGAAAACGCAGAATGTCAATCTGAAAACCAATACGGCTGCCTTTTTTGAGCACACATATACATCGGGCGGCAGCATTCCGGCCATTACGCTGAAAGGTTCTTATACCAACAGCGTTTGCAATGCGGAAGCCAATACTACCACATTGACGGCCAGTACGCAGCAATCGCTTGCCGGCGTCCGGATCCGAAGTGTCGAAATGCCGGCCAACGGGAATGCCAAGATTATTTATGACGGGATCGAAGGCATTGAAACCAAGGTTTATATCGCCAAGGGAGACGGGGATTTCATTTTTACCAATCAAACCGGGCAGACCGGTGGCGCGCAGTCGGCGTCGGTACCGCTGCTGGATCCGAAAGTGGTTTACCGCTTTCAACTCTGGTCAACGGACATTTGCGGTAATGTTGTCAAAAGTCCGATCGTCAGCAGTATCGCATTGAAACAGGGTGGACTGTCGCTCGATGAGATCATTTCCCTCGAATGGGAGAACGAGCCGAATACGGAGCGCCTGGTGGAGTACCAGCTCAAACGGAACGGCGCGGTCATTTTCACTACATCGGACAAGCGTTCCTATGAGGATACCGATGTTAAATGCGGGAATACTTATCAGTATGAAATCGTCGCGATCATCGAAAACGACGTGCGCGCTTATTCCGCGCCTATCAGCCTGGAACCCAAAACTTCTCCTCCCGGAGACATTACCCAGGCGTTGGTGACGGTCGTGGACAACAATACCATTACCACCAAAGTGGAGCTTTCGGGCGAAGGGCTTACCAGCGAATATAACCTGGTGGTGGAACGGGCATTGCTTGGTAGTTCCAATTTTGAGGTGGTTTCGCCTGTCAATAACCAGAGTTTGCAGTGGGACGATACGAACGTAAATGCATCGCAGAGCTCTTATTGCTATCGTTTTCAGTACGAAAATGCCTGTAAATTGAAATCTCCGTCGTTCAGCGCACCGGTTTGTTCCATTTTGCTCGCTACCCGGACGCCGGATATTGCCTGGAATGGGGACGCTCCATTCATCGGGCAGGTGGGGAACTACACTTTGCAACAGGTGGATGAGGGCGGCAATGTGGTAAACGAAACGCCCAAAGGACTATCGACGAGCCACACCCTGGACCTTGCATCGCAGTCGGATTTCGGCTATCGGATCGAGGCGAAATCCTCCGACGGTGGTTTCACGAGCCTGTCCAATTTGTTGAATTTCAGAAGTGAAGCGATTCTCCTTGTCCCAGATGCATTTACCCCCAACGGCGACGCCTACAATGAGCGATTCGAGGTTAAGGCATATTTCGTAAAGAGTTTCAGCATGTCTATTTTCAGTCGCTGGGGCGAGGTCATTTATCATTCCGATGACATTGCGGAAGGTTGGGATGGCAACATCAAAACCGGCAAGGCCCCCGGCGGTTATTACCTCTATAAGATCGAAGCGACCAATGCATCCGGTCAGACAGTGGTCAAAAATGGGAGCTTTATGCTAATCAGATAGGATTTTTCCAACACAATTTGCTGCGGGATAATACTTTTTTAATATGCCCGTTTAATAGATACGCGTTATCGCCGCCCCTAAAATAGCTTATTTTTGCTATCGCATTTTTTGCATTCGTTATGATTCCCGCAAACGTATTGTCTTATCTGTAGTCTTTGAAAAAAGTCAGGGGTTAAATATTGGCACACTTATGAGAATAACACTACTATCCTTCTCTTTCTTCCTGGTCATCATCTTCCCTTTCATTTCACACGCGCAAACCCAGGGGTTATGCAGCATCGGGGGCGGAGGATTTGATATAAACGTGACGGAAGGCTGCGCTCCGCTATATGTTGAGTTCAAGAGTACCGTTCCGAATGCTAGTTTTGTGGGATATGATGTTGCGTATAACGGAAGTCTCACCCCTAATGTCGTGCGGAACAGGGCGAATTATACTTATCCGGTAGCTGCCACGGGCACAATTCTTCAATATGGCGTTACAACTGGCGGAGCGGAATTTTCGTATTGCAAGAATATCAAAATATATGAGTCCAGGACGATAACTTCACAATATGCATCCTGCGGAGGCGGAAAGGTTGTGCTGATCCTCACCGACGACGTGATTATGAAGGCTTATGACGAGGTCGAAATAAAATGGGGGGACGGAGAGACCACGATGTGGCAAAAAGGAAATGATCTTACTTTGGAGCATAATTTTGCGAGCGTTGCCACGAACCCGACCGTGATGATTACAGGGATTTATACCGGCGGAAAGGCGTGCAGTAAAGGATCGACAGTCAGTGTGCCTATTAAATTCGAGCGGCCCCAACTCAACGAAATCCAGATGAGCGCCGTGGAAATGCGCGGTGACGGTACCATCCGGCTTACATATAAGGGTGTAGCCGGTATCCCCACCAATATTCAATACAGTACTGACGGAACTTCATATGTTACATCCGGAAGGCGTTCTTCGGGCGGAACACAGCCCTATGATATTAAGGGCCTGAATAAAGACCAGAGCTATAAAGTCCGGTTGTCGTCCGAGGATCTTTGTGCAGGCAGCACCGAAACGCCGGCGATCAGCACAGTAACCCTGTCCGGCACCACTGCAGATGGTGCCAACAGCCTGAAATGGAACCAATATCCCGATGCGTCCCAGTTCGATGGTTACGACCTGCTGCGCGACGGAACGGTTATTAAAAGTTTTACGGCTATCGGTGAAACCAGTTACACCGACCAGGATGTCGAATGCGGCACGTTTGCGGAATATCAGGTGGTGGCGAAATTAAAAACCGCGACGTCTACTTCGGCTCCGGTGGGACTGAAAGTCGAGACAGGCAGCGCCAAGCCGCTCGCGGGTGGATCGGTGTCGGTCCTGGACGCCAGCAGCGTGGTGATCAAGGCGGATGTTCCCGGCGCGGGTCCGAATACTTCCTTCGAGTTGTCGATCGAGCGGGCAGAAGCAGGCAGCCCGTTGTTCAAGAAAATCATTACGCTTTATAATGAGAGCGAATACATAGACAATGCCGCCAAAACCAACGAGCTGTCCTACTGCTACCGGATGAGCTATGAAAATTCGTGCGGCCAGAAAGTGCCTGCTTCGGAGTCTGTTTGCACTATACTTCTGAACAAAAAGCTTTCCACGCTCAGTTGGACAGGCGATAGCCCAATCCTGGGAGGTTTTGAAGGTTACACGGTTGTTCAAACCGGTTCGGCAGGATCTTCCGAGGACATTCCTGTACAAAAGAATACGAGCTACACTGTCAAATTGAACAGCCAGAGTGATCTGGAATACAATTTCCAGGTTCGTGCCGCCACCCAAAACGGCGATTTCGAAAGTTTATCCAATATCATTAATTATCGAAGAAGTGCGGGCGTATTTATTCCCGACGCATTTACCCCTAATGGTGATGGCTATAACGATGTTCTGGAAGCGAAATCGGAGCAATTGCAGTCGTTTGACCTATCCGTCATGAACCGCTGGGGCGTGGTTGTTTTCCACTCTGATGATATCGCAAAGGGTTGGGACGGAACTTTCGAAGGGACCAATGCGCCCGTCGGCTACTACTATTATAAGCTTACTTTCGTGGACGACATCAATCAAACTGTTGAAAAAAGCGGTACTTTTATGCTTTTACGGTGAGGAACTATTTCCGTAAAATAACTTTTTTAAAGTTTTAACTTAATAAGTACAGCTATGTTTGGAAATATGGCGGACATGATGGGCCTCATGGGCAAAATGAAGGACCTTCAGTCGCGTATGAAAGAAGCACAGGAACAATTGGTTCATATTACTGAAACCGCCGAATCGGGTGGGGGAATGGTGAAAGCGACGGTCGATGGAAAAAGAAAGCTGGTAAGCCTGGATATCGACAAGGACATTATTAATGCAGACGATAAGGAAATGCTGCAAGATCTCATTGTAGCGGCGGTCAACAAAGCCAATGAGAATATCGAATCCAAAATTCAACAACATCTGCAGAAAGCAACGGATGGGGTACTTCCCAATATTCCAGGGCTGGATTTGGGCGGCTTTATGAAATAACCGATTACCCAATGAATCCCTCTGTTGCGATTGTAATCCTGAATTATAACGGTCAGCATTATCTCGAAAAATTCCTTCCCAAAGTAATCGAACATTCCGGAAACCACGCGATCTGGATTGCCGATAACGCGTCGACAGACCAGTCGCTCGACTGGCTGAAAACGCATTATCCTGGTTTGAATACGCTGGTTATCAGTGAAAACAAAGGTTACGCGGGAGGTTATAATGATGCGTTGCGCCGTATTCAGGCTGATTATTACATTCTGCTCAACTCCGACATCGAGGTTACCGAAAACTGGATCGCTCCGGTGATCGCATTCATGGAGTCGGACCCGCTTATCGCGGCTTGCCAACCGAAAATCCGTGCATATGACCTGCCTACGCACTTCGAGTATGCGGGAGCGGCCGGTGGCTATATGGATTATCTCGGGTATCCTTTCTGCCGCGGGCGCATTTTCGATACCCGGGAAGAGGACCTCGGGCAGTACGACGATGAAAAAGACGTATTCTGGGCCACCGGTGCCTGCCTGTTCGTACGGTCTTCGGCATTTCATGCGGCATCGGGTTTCGACGAGTCGTTTTTCGCGCATATGGAGGAGATCGACCTTTGCTGGCGGCTGCTCAACATGCGTTACCGCATTACCTACTGCGGAAAATCGACTGTTTATCACGTCGGCGGCGGAACTTTGCACAAGTCCAACCCAAAGAAGACGTTTCTGAACTACCGCAACAACCTGATCATGCTCTACAAGAACCTGCCCAAAGGCCGGAGGTGGAAAACGGTGCTCATCAGGCTGATACTCGACGGTATTTCCAGCGTCCGGTTTATGGCTACCGGGGCATGGCCCGACGTTTTGGCCATTGTTCGCGCGCATTTCGCGTTTTACGCCATGATTCCCGAGCTAACGCGCAAAACACAGCGAACCCGTTACCGGGCGCCGCTTTATTACAGAAGTGTTGTTTGGGAATACTTTGTGCTGGGAAAGCACAAGTTCGAACAGCTTACGGGCATCGAGCCGATCAAAGCTCCCAGATTGTAGGGCTGTTGTGCCGGCGCCAATGCTGGTGCAGTTCCATCCAGAATGCCAGGACAAGATACAGAATAATGGGCGAGCCGAAAGTCATGAAAGTGGCGTAGATGAAGTATTTCCGGATGCTGCTGGCCGGAAAATTGAGCTTTTCCCCCAATTCCGCACAAACTCCAAATATTTGGTTTTCAACGAAATACCTAAACTTGTTCATAGCTCTGTTTCGATAATTGCCTCATAATTAGCGATTTTCGCCGAAAATTGCAATTCTGGCCTGTTAATTTTGCTTTAAATGAGGCAAAAAGGCAAAATACCGCTTGCTCGTTAAATTTTCAAATTCTTTAGTCAATTAAATTGTTTTACAAACAATTTTTGTTTCTTTGTGAGTGAAGATTTTGTAAGTAGTTCATTATAATCAAGATGTCTTCGGAAAAATTTCCAAAATTTCTTTTGCTAATGCGTTGAGCCTCCCTCAATTATTTGGTAGAGCAATTTCGACTTTTAACTGAAACGCCTACATATCTTCCGTATTTTCACCTTATTTCAATTTTTTTATTTCAACTATTATGCCAACAGGTACTGTAAAATTTTTCAATGAAGCTAAGGGATACGGCTTCATCGTTGAAGACGACACAAAAAAGGACATTTTTGTCCATGTGACAGGATTGGGAGGACTTACTATCCGTGAAAATGACCAGGTAGAGTACGAGGTCGTTGAAGGAAAAAAAGGACTTAACGCTGTGCAGGTAAAAAAGATATAATTGTATTTTTTCTGCAAGAGAAATTAAAAATGCCGCTCACTAGCGGCATTTTTAATTTATTGACTATTCCACCCAAGACTTCACATCGTCCAGGAGAGGCATTTTCTCATCTATTTTGAGCTTCTTCCGCATTCCGCCCAGATCGTTGAAGATCTTGTTCGGGTTTGCACTTTTCAATTGCTCGATCGTCAGGATGTTCATTTTCTGCAATGCCGGTATCCACACCGCCGGTACGCCGGCCGTCACATAATCAGCCTCTTTCGCGATTTCCGTTTTCTTTTCCGGGCGCATTTGCGGGAAGAAAATCACCTCCTGAATGCTGACATTGTTGGTCAGCAACATCGTAAGGCGGTCGATGCCGATACCGATACCCGCGGTAGGCGGCATTCCATACTCCAGCGAACGGATAAAGTCATCGTCCATCTCCATGGCTTCGTCGTCGCCCTTCTCTTTCAGGCGGAGCTGATCTTCGAAACGCTCCTTCTGCTCGATCGGATCGTTAAGCTCGGAGTAAGCATTGGCGATTTCGCGACCATTCACAAACAGCTCGAAACGCTCCACCATGCCTTTTTTCGCACGGTGTTTCTTGGTCAGAGGCGACATTTCAACCGGGTGGTCGATGATGAAAGTAGGCTGGATAATGTTCGACTCCACTTTCTCTCCGAAAATTTCATCGATCAGCTTGCCTTTCCCCATGCTTTCGTTCACTTCCATTCCCCACGCGCGGCATTGCTCGCGGATAGCTACCTCGTCCAGCGTCTCCACGTCAAGGCCTGTATATTGTTTGATAGCATCGGTAATGCTCAGCCTTGGATAAGGGCCGGCAAAATCGAGCTCCACGTCTCCGAATATAACTTTGGTGGTACCGTTGACAGCCAGCGCCACTTTTTCAAGCACTTCCTCGGTCATGTTCATCATCCAGAGGTAATCCTTGTAAGCTACGTAAAGCTCCACGGTCGTAAACTCAGGGTTATGGGTACGGTCCATTCCTTCATTGCGGAACAGTTTGCCAAACTCATAAACCCCTTCGAAACCGCCCACAATAAGGCGCTTCAAATGCAGTTCGGTTGCGATACGCAGGTACAGGCCCAGGTCGAGTGCATTGTGGTGCGTCGTGAACGGGCGTGCAGCTGCGCCCCCGTGAATGGATTGCAGCACAGGCGTTTCAACTTCGAGCCAGCCATTCGAATCGAAATAAGAGCGCATGGTGGTGATGATCCGTGCGCGTTTAATGAATATATCGCGTACTTCCGGGTTCACGATCAGGTCCACGTACCGCTGTCGGTAGCGTAGTTCGGGGTCGGTGAAACCGTCATGAACGTTGCCGTCCTCGTCGCGTTTCACGACCGGCAGCGGGCGCAGTGATTTGTTCAGGATTTTGAACTCCTGCACGTGCACGGAGATTTCACCGGTTTGGGTGGTAAAAACGAAGCCCGTAACGGCAATAATGTCGCCGATATCGAGCAGCTTTTTAAAAACGGTGTTATATAAGGTCTTGTCTTCGCCCGGACAAAGATCGTCGCGGCGGAAGTACAATTGCATACGTCCGGTGGCATCCTGGAACTCGGCAAATGCGGCGCTACCCATAATCCGGAAGCCCATCAGCCGGCCGGCCATCGTCACGTGTTTATAGTCGATCTTGTTATTGTCGTAGTTTTTAAGGATGTCGGCCGCATAGGCGTTGACAACAAATTCTTCCGCTGGATAAGGCTCAATGCCCATTCGCATGAGTTCGTCGCGTTTTTGACGGCGCAGTATTTCCTGTTCGCTCAGTAGCATCTTACAGCAATGGATTGGTAAATGGAAGTAGGTTTTCCAAAAGAGTGCGCAAAACTACTATATTTTGTGCTGAATAGCGAGAAATGCGGCAGGTAAGATGCCGTAAGGACCGGCAGGACATTATTTCTGGCACACTATTAATGTCTTGCTTATATTGTAGATCGGACGGAAATGTTCCTCCTTCATCAACAGCGCTTAACCTCTTCGTTTCATGTTTCAAAAGGTTTTAAAAATCACTGGTATCGTCGCCCTGGTTGGTTGCCTACTATTCGGGGCTGTCGAATTCTGGGTTTACAAAAACAGGGAAAAGCTATTCCGGAAAGCCCAGGAGGTGATTAATGAAAACCTGAATGGAAACCTCGAAATTGGGGATTTCAAATTCAGGCCGTTCTACGGCGGGCTGGGGCTGAACTTCACATTATACGACGTAAAGCTTACCGACACCCTCTACAGCGTTCATCATAAACCGTTTCTTCAGGCGGGTAAAATGCACGTCGCGCTGGACCTCAAACGCATATTTTCAGGGGAATTCCGGGTTAAAAACCTGGTGCTCGAAGATGGCGGCCTTAAAATGTTTGTGCAGAAGGACGGTTATTCCAATGCTTCGATTTTTAAATCCGGCGATCAGCAAAAAGATAAGTCGCCAAAAAAGGACCCCGACGATATTGTGAACAAGCTTGGGAATGTCCGTTTCATCAATTTTTCGCTGGCTTACTCCGATTCCGTGAAGCGCAAATATTTTGGCGCCGTTTTTCACGACGCCACCAACATTATCGAACGCACCGATTCCAGCACGAATGCAAGCCTCACGGGCGCGGTGTTTTTCAACGGGCTGACTTTCAATGCCGATAAAGGCGGGTTCCTCACAAAACAGGAAACTTCATTGGCGCTGTCGATCGGGTACGACGACGAAGAAAAACAACTCAAAATTTACCCTTCCATCCTCGAAAGCGCCACGCATGACAAGATCGGTATCAATGGCGTGTTTGATTTTTCGGATACTGTTAAAATATTCCACCTGAATTTCGAAGCCAAAGGCATCGCTATAAAAGACGCATTACCGTTGCTGAACCAGCGGCTGCAAAAACAGATCGATTCCATAGGGATACAGACGAATGTGGATACGCAGGTGAAAGTGGCGGGGATACTGGGCCGTCCAGGGCTTAAACCCCAGGTGGATGTGCATTTTGAAACCGACACGTTCAGGTACAACCTCCCGGTGGGTGTGCTGCGTAAAATGAAAGCCTCGGGCACATTTACCAACCGTGCCGATACCACCAAGCTTGCGGACGTGTTCAATTCCAGGCTGATAGCTCCTAAGATCACCGGCTTTTTTGAAACTATCCCATTTGCATTCAAACTGGTTGTCAATAACTTCCGTAATCCGCGGGCGGATATCGACGGCCGCATTGAGGCCGATTCCACCAACATGGGCGCATTGCTCGACCCGGGACGCTACCGGTTCAAAAACGGCTCGGCGCGCATCGACTTTCATTTCAGCGGCAATCTGAGGAAGTTCTACAATGCCGATAAGGACAACTTCGACGGAAAATTATCCGGGAAAGTCACGCTCAAAAATATTGCCATGGATTACCTGCCGCAGAAGGTGAAAATCAGCCAGGTGAATGCCGACCTTACATTTAATGAGAAGGTGATGGTGCTGCCCAATCTCCGGTTCAACGACGGCCAGAATAACCTCTACGTCCGTGGTACGTTGCTAGACCTGATACCTTACCTTTTCGGTTCTCCTAAGCCGTTGCGCGCCAATGTCGACATCAACATTCCGGAGTGGCAGCTGAACTGGCTCGAAACATTGCTCGCTGCCAGTGGTACTGCGCGGCCGAAAGCCAAAAAGTCGCTGAAACTATCGGAGCTGCTCGACAATGCGATCGACCAGATGGAGATCACGGCAAAACTGGATGCGAAGCGGGTCAAGTACAGGCATTTTACGGGGCGCGACGTAAAAGGCCAGCTGACGATCAGCAACAATGCCGTGAGCATCGAATATTTTCAGCTCAAAGCATTCGGAGGGGGGCAGGTGCGGATTTCGGGCGAAATGAATAACGATGGAAAGATGCCGCATATGGCCGTTAGGGGGAAAATCGCGAATGCGGATGTGCATTCCGTCTTCTATTCTTTCGACGACTTCGGGCAGAAAACATTCACGCACGAGAACCTGAAAGGTATCCTGAACACCGATTTTAACTTTGAATCCACCCTGAACAACAACGTGAAACTGGTACCGTCGACCATGAAAGGTTTGCTGAGGATCGACCTGAAAAACGCCTATATCATCAATTTTGAGCCGTTTATGAAGATGAAAAAGCTGATTTTCAAAAGGCGGAACTTCGAGCGCGTCAAATTTGCCCCGATCCGAAACGATTTCAGGCTCACGGGTCAGGAGGTAGAGATTGCGCCCATGGAAATTGAGTCCAATGTGCTGACACTCTACATCGACGGCATTTACAGCTTCGGGAATAAAACCGACATCAACATTCAAATACCGCTCAGCAATCTCAAAAAACGTGATTCGACTTACGTCCTGGACCCTAACAATCCCGAAAAACGGGAAGGGTCAAAGATATTCCTCAGGGCCATCGATGAGAATGGCGAGGTCAATATCAAACTCGCCTTCCGCAGAAAGAAGAAGGACAAGTCGAAAGATGAAGAATCCGAAGTAAAAAAGCTGGAAGATGTCGAGCGGTGATGGTTACTCCCGCTCATTGCTGAACATGTAGCCCACGCCCTTCAACGTTTTGATGTAACTGTCGCCGAGCTTCTCGCGCAACTTACGGATATGCACATCTACGGTTCTTTCCAGTACATAAATGTCTGCCCCCCAGATCTTTTGCAGCAGTTCGTCACGGCTGAAAACCTTGTTCGGCGTTTGCGCAAGAAAGAACAGCAATTCAAATTCCTTTTTAGGCAGCACGGTGGATTTTTCACCGCCCTGGGTTACCGTATAGTTCTTCCGGTTGATCGACAGGTCGAGGATCTCGATCGTGTCGCCGGATTCGGCCTTTTGGGCTTCACGGCGGAACAATGCGTTGATGCGGCTCATCAATGCACGCGGCTTGATGGGCTTCGTAATATAGTCGTCGGCACCTACCTCAAACGCGGCTACTTCCGAATATTCCTCGGAACGGGCCGTCAGAAAAAGAATGTAGGTGTTCTTGATATCGGGGTTCTGGCGAAGGATCCTGCCGGTTTCGATGCCGTCGAGTTGAGGCATCATAATATCGAGGAGGATGAGATCGGGAACGAAAACCTTGGCGATGTCGATGGCCTTCCTGCCGTTGGAAGCGGTGAGTACCGAATAGCCTTCCTTGGTTAAGTTATATTCTAGAAGTTCAACTATATCGGAATCGTCGTCAACTACCAGTACTTTCGGAGCCGAGTTTGCAGATTTAGCAGTGCTCATTGTTTTGTTGATTAAAACACGATTCGAAATTAGCAGATGTGATGTTCACATTACATGAGGAAAACTATTGTTAACACAAACATAACATCAGCGAAAAGTAGTTCGATAGATGCCGCCCTGCTCATTGGTAATGAGCATATCGGTATTGTTCAAAAAACCGATGGCCTCGGTTTGCTTCCTTGAAAACCGGAAACAGCTCTTGGGTTTGCTGAAATCGATGTTGTCTCCGGCGGTTTCGAAGAGCAGCACCTTGCCATAAGTCAGCAATGCAAATGTTTTACCGTTCGGGCTGATGGCCGCCGACGTTACCTGTGCATCGATGAGAATGCTGTCGGAAGCTGCTACGGTATGGTCGCCGGTTGTCGCGGGCAGGCGGTACATTTTGACCCATTTGTTCTTGCCCCAGTTTTTTGAAAAAAGGTACAAACTTCCCTGATGATAAAAAAAGGCCTCACAATCGGTGGGCGCTCCCCGGTACCGAAAAGTAATGCGTTCGCTGGTGTTGTCTGCGGGATTGAAGCGGTAAATATCAAATGCATTGCGATTGGAAGTATTATTCCCGAAATCGCCGATGTACAGGTTGCCTTTATCGTCCTGCGTCAGGTCTTCCCAATCGGTGTTTTTAGCATTGGGAACGGCTTTTGTATCGAGCAGCTTACCGTTCAGATCGATCAGATACAGTTCCGGTTTGCCGCCGCTGTCGTTATGCGTCCAGAATGTTCCCGGCTTTGCGCCATTGGCCAGCCCCGAACTTTCCGAGACTACCGCCGGAAGCTTTCCTATTTTACTATTTTTGTAATGCGCTTTAACTTTCTTAAAATCATTGGTTCTGTGATCGGGCTGACAGGTACAGAACACCGTTTTGACCGCTAACCACAGATATATCAACTTGTTCATGAATTCAACGTTGCGTCCTCTTCCAAACAAAGATAGTGAACCCCCTGTGTACCTGAAGCTCGCGAGCTCGCTTGTGGCGCTCATTGCCACGGTATACATTCTTTATGTGCTTCGTGAAACGATCATCCCGCTGGCGTTCTCCATTTTGCTGGCGATCTTGCTGCATCCCGTTTGCGCGTGGCTCGAAGTGCGTAGGGTGCCGCGCGTGGGGGCCATTTTATTGAGCATTCTAGCACTTTTCACGGTAATTGTGATTCTGGTGTACGTGGTTTCAATGCAGATCGGCAGCTTTGCAGAAGAACTTCCCCGCATTACCGAGAAAGCAGAAGCTATCCTCGACCAGACGCTTACGATGGGGGAACGCTACCTCAACATCAGCCGGACCCAGCAGGTAAGTGAAGCCAAAAAGTACCTGATCAATGCATTGAGCGAAGGGCGTGCCGTGCTGCTCAACACGCTTGTGACCACTACCGGCGCTATTTCCACCTTTGTATTGATTCCGCTTTACATATTTTTCTTCCTGCTCTACCGCGATTTTTTCCGCATGTTTGTGCATAAAGCCATCCGCAACGTGCCGAACGAGGACCTGAATGCATTGTTGAAAAAAATATACGAGGTAATTCAGAGCTATCTGTCCGGCCTGTTTCTGGTGATCCTGATCGTGGGCGTGCTCAACAGCATTGGTTTGCTGATTCTGGGTGTCCCGCATGCGATATTCTTCGGCTTTCTCGCAGGGTTCCTGATACTGATCCCCTACATCGGCATCCTGATCGGCTCCATATTACCCGCATTGTTGAGCATTGTTACGATGGATTCGCCCTGGTATGCAGTGGGGGTAATCGGGGTAATGAGTTTCGTGCAGTTTCTGGAAGGTAATTTCATCACGCCGCACATTGTCGGTTCGAAGGTAAGCGTCAACCCGCTGGCGGCCATCGTAGCATTGTTCCTGGGCGGGCAACTTTGGGGGCTGTCGGGTTTGATCCTGGCATTGCCCGTTACGGCTATTCTGAAAGTGATCATGGACACGATTCCCAGTCTTGAACCTTACGGGTTTCTATTGGGCGAACCGGTGCATGAAGTGGCGGAGGAAAAGGCCGATATGGCCAGAGAACAGGCTGTCGTCAAAGAATTCAAGAAAAAACCTTACCGCAGGCACCGCAACAGGCCGAAGAAAAGGCCGGAAGGCGATGTACCACCCACGCCGGCCGTTTGAGCGGGCCGGTTATTTCCCGACAGCTACTTTCTCCACACTTACACCCACGCTGATAATGAAAGGCAGCGGGTTCTGACGCATAGATTGGGAAATCGTGAAAGTGTAGGTTCCGGGGCGCGGAAAGCGGTAGTTTTTCAGGAAAGGAATTTTGTGATCGAACAGATCACCCAGGCCGTGGCCGTACGGTTTCCCCGTCGTTTCATTGGAGATGAAAACCTCTTCCAGCGTATTGGAAATGACTTTGCCATCGGGCCCGGTGTAAGTACGGGTAATGTAAAGGTTGTAATAAGGATATTGCAATGCGTTCCTGAGCAGGTAATACAGGTTGTACGACTGCGAGGTGTCGGTGATCTCCACCTTGAACGAAGGCTTGTTTTTAATATACCAGAGCCCGTCATCAATGTCCTCGTGGGCCTTATAGACGACATTTTTATCACAACCTGATAAAAGGGACACGAAAAAGACGACGACTGCCAGCCGGATAAACTTCATGAAAGACTCTGATATGTTGAATTGCAAAAGTACCAGTTTATCGAATCCTATAAACTGGTTTGTTCACTAAAATAGCGGCTTAGCCAGGAATGAGATGCGGGTGTCTTCCATCCGTTCATCCATTGCGCCTTTGTAGCAACCTGATTATCAAAAATTGTGGTTGTAGGCTGGATCGTTTCCTGTATGATCGCCTGCTTGATTTTCGGTACCGGGATCGTCTGTACGTGGCCGTTATCATCGAGGTAGGCGAGGGAACGGTCGAAAAAATCGATATTCATCCGCTGCCCGATTTCCTGCAACCAATGCACCGACTTGTCGATCGAGCAGCCGCTTGGCAACTCGTCGCGCTCATCTACGGCAATTACCACGAAGCGGTGTTCGAATATTTTACCGGAGGCGGTGAGGGGTTTGCCGTGAGCTTCCCAGGTATCCAGCGAAGCTTTAAGTGTTTCGGTGATAATGCCCGCTTCTGTGGGCGTCAGCTCCCGGTTAGCCTGGTAAACCCAGACGCGGGCTTGAAAATCGATATCACTAAAAGGAATGTACATGATTAAAAAGGGTTAAATGCCGGTTAAACGGTTTACTACATTGGTATTCTAAAACAACCATGCTAGCGGCATAGTTCTGGCAACACCCGGTTACAAACCTTTCGCCTGTGCGATCAGCTCGGCCAGGTCGTACACTTTTACCGATTGTTCTTTTTCTTTGTTTTTAACGCCGTCGGTCATCATTACCATACAAAACGGGCAAGCCACGGCAATCGTGTCGGCGCCCGTTTGCAATGCTTCCTCGATCCGCTCGATGTTAATATCTTTTTTACCTGGTTCGGGTTCCTTGAACATCTGCCCGCCACCTGCGCCGCAGCATAGCCCTTTGGTACGGCAGCGCTTCATCTCGACCAGATCCGCTTCCAGCGCTTCCAGCACCTGCCTGGGCGCCTCGTAGACGTCATTTGCGCGGCCAAGGTAACACGAATCATGGAAAGTAATCTTCCTTCCTTTGAAAGCTTCACCCCCCTGCAATCGTACACGGCCTGCATCGATCAGCTGTTGAAGATATTCCGAATGATGGAGCACCTCATAATTACCGCCTAATGCAGGGTATTCATTTTTAAGTGTGTTAAAGCAATGCGGGCAAGCAGTGACGATCTTTTTGACATTGTACATATCCAAAACCTGGATATTCGACATCGCCAGCATCTGGAATGTAAATTCATTTCCCGCGCGCCGCGCCGGATCTCCCGTGCAGCTTTCTTCCGTTCCAAGCACAGCGAATTTCACCCCGGCACTGTTGAGTATTTTCACAAAAGCTACCGTCACTTTCTTGTACCGGTCATCGAACGATCCGGCGCAGCCCACCCAGAACAGGACTTCGGGCGTCTCGTTGTTCGCTGCCATTTCAGCCATCGTAGGCACCCGGTATGCGATCTCACTCATGTTTTGATGCTTTTATGATTCCGTTGAATTGTTTTCGGGGCGGCCGTCTGTCAATGCAGAGGCCCAGTTGAACCGGTCGCTGGGGGCAAACTTCCATGGTGCCTGGTTGGTATCTAGGTTCTGGAACATCATATTCCATGAACCCGGCGCCTGCGCTTCGTCCATAACCTTGTGCCTGCGTAATTGAAGGATAATATCGAGCGGGTTGATCAGTACCGGGCACTCCTGCACACAAGCATTACATGTGGTACACGCAAGGATTTCCTCTTCCAGAATATAGTCGCCGAGCAGGCTTTTATTGTCATTGACAAACTCACCCTTGTTGGCGAGCATATTGCGGCCCACATCTTCCAGCCGGTCGCGCGTGTCCATCATGATCTTGCGCGGGGACAGTTTTTTGCCGGTAATATTCGCCGGACAAGCGGCGGTGCAACGCCCGCATTCAGTGCAGGAATAGGCATCCATCAGATTTTTCCAGCTCAGATCCGCCACATCCTTCGCTCCGAACCGCTCCGGCACTGCGCCATCGCTTGCCTGTGTTTCCAATCCCAGCATCATTTTTACCTCCTGCGTGATCTCGGGCATGTTTTTCATTTCGCCCTTAGGTTCGAGTCGGGAGAAATATGTGTTGGGGAATGCCAATGCAATATGCAAATGCTTGGAATAGGTGAGGTACACCGCGAACACGAAGATCCCCAGAATATGTACCCACCAGGCGATGCGCTCGTACACGATCAATGCGCTTTCGCTCCAAGTGGCAAACAGCGGTTTCAGCCATTGACTGATCAGGAAATCCCCTGCGGGCGGATAATGTGCGCTCCCGAGGTCCTGGAACGCACTGTCGGCAGCGTTCATGGTGAGTATCGCGGTCATCAGCACAATCTCAAAAACCAGGATCAGCTTGCCATCGAGTTGCGGCCAGCCATTCATTTCGCGATGGCGGGCGGGCTGGAAACGCTCTACTTTCAGTATGCTGCGGCGGATCAGGAAAATGGTGCAGGAAACGAGCACCCCCAATGCGAGCAGTTCGAAAAAGCCAATTACCACGCCATACAATGAGCCTAGCGGCCTGGCAAAAACCCTGTGCGTACCTAAGATCCCGTCCAGTACAATTTCCAGCACTTCGACATTGATCAATATAAATCCGGCATATACCGCGAAATGCAGAAAGCCGATCAGCGGCCGATCGAACATTTTTTTTTGCCCGAAAGCGACACGCATCATCACCGACAAACGCCTGTCGGCCTGATCGGTGCGATCTTCATCCTTCCCGAGCCGGATCGTTTTGCCGATAATGCCCACCCGCTGATAGATCAGCCAGGCCGTGACACCCAGGGCAGCTATAAAGATGATTTGCTGTAAGATCGCCATAGAAAACGGACTTTGTTAGTATGCTTGCATACTAACAAAGTAGGATAAAAATGTCATTCTGCGCAAATGGATTGGGTATAAATTAAAGTATTGGTAAATTAATTGTAAGATTGTCAGTCAGATACAAACTTATGAAAAACTATTTCAGAAATATTTGACCAAAAAATTTGCAAACCCAAAACAGACATCTATTTTTGCAGTCCCAAAAGGTACTAACTGAAACGGTGATGTAGCTCAGTCGGTAGAGCAATAGACTGAAAATCTATGTGTCGGCGGTTCGATTCCGTCCATCACCACTTTAAAATGCCATAACGCCTTGATAATCAATGATTTATCAAGGCGTTTTTGCTTTTAGTTTACAAAATGGTTTACATCCAATGATTCATGGATCAAATCAAAAACTTGTGGAGCGGATAGGATTTTCCTAGGTTTGTACTTTTTACTCAAACCATTTTGTTTTGGAGAGTTTCCTGCCCATTATCCAGTTTCTGCTACCAGGGTTC
>MKSR01000041.1 GCA_001898145.1 Dyadobacter sp. 50-39 | reverse complement strand
GGTAGCAGAAACTGGATAATGGGCAGGAAACTCTCCAAAACAAAATGGTTTGAGTAAAAAGTACAAACCTAGGAAAATCCTATCCGCTCCACAAGTTTTTGATTTGATCCTTGAAAACTCCTGTTGGCGCCACCGTTCGCTTTCAGAAGACTGACTGGCATGTGGTTGGGATCGTGAAAGACTTTATTTATGAATCACCCTATTCACCTGTCAAGCCGGCCATTATCACCGGTCCCGGCGGGATGCTTGCGCACCAATGGGTTAATCTCCGGCTTAATCCCGCAGCGCAGCTCGACAAAAATCTGATGACGCTGGAAGCCATTTTCAAAAAGATCGATCCGGGATATCCGTTCACTTATTCATTTGCAGACGATACCTATGAAGCGCGTTTCGCGCGTGAAAAGCAGATCGGTATTCTGACAACCACTTTCACGGGACTCGCTATTTTTATCTCCTGCATGGGCATTTTCGGATTGGCAGCGTTCTCTGCGCAACAACGCGTTAAAGAAATCGGCGTCAGAAAAGTGCTCGGAGCGTCTGTCCCCAGTATCGTCGGCATGCTCACCGCTGACTTTGTGAAGTTGGCCATCATCGCCTTTTTGATCGCAGCACCTATTGGCTGGTACATCATGGATCAGTGGCTCACAGATTTTGAGTACCGCGTTCAAATCGGACCTGGTGTATTCCTGATTGCGAGTTGTTCTACGCGGTTAATTGTGACGTCCACGGTTGTCTGGCATTCCGTAAGAGCAGCTTTAATGGATCCGGTACGTTCGCTGGCCAGCGAATAGAGTGTAAAATGTCAATTTCGGTCCAAAATCGACGGTGGCAGCTACTGTCTGCGTGGATTTATTTGGCTAAGCTACGGGTTGGCATTAATTAATACTTTGGTGCATTTAATTCGTAGCTTATGTTAGCGTCAGACGACCGCCTTGACAGTTTTTCGAAATTCCCTAAATTTGATCTTCATTCGTTCAACAATGATGAGAGGGTATTCGACCAATAGCCTAGTCGATTTGGGCTAGGCTTTTTTATCTTCACCTGACCGTTCTTCAAGGCAGCCAGCGCCCTAGAAGAGCGACATTTGAGCACTAGATCCTTGATCATTCCCCAGTGGCGGCAAATTCTCATAGCGCCAAAATTCAAACTTCGGCTTCCCGTCAGGCCGTGGCTTTGTCCCTCTGATGCTGAAAACAGTCCGGTAGTCCAGCGCCTCTGACGGCAGCATATACTCAAATACAGCCTGCATATCCGCATCCGTAAAATGCTCTGAAAGCCAAAACTCTTCCAGTTCGGGCGTCAGGAACAGCGGCATCCGGTGACGGAACTCGCCATCGTTATGGATGTTCGCCATCAGCTCATTAGCCGTCCGGGTGAGCATCCCAAAGCTGCAACTTTGCCTTTTTTCACCAGCTGGTCCGATAGATTCAATGATTTGGAAAAGCCCTGGCAGAAACTGCATCGTACGGTCTTTTGGCCAGATGTAGTAGGGGACTTTCTTTGCCCATCCCTGGATGGCACGATGCTCATAAGTACCTGTTACTGGAATGAGACACCGGTTCTGCCGGATCCGGTGCGCGTAGGAGCGGGTATCGAATAACACACGCTCTGATTGGATGTCCGCCATCTTGGTACGGCGTTTCCGTCGCTCGACCGGGTTTTTCTCATAAACAGGATCCAGCGACCATTCCATTTCTGATAGGATCAGCTCTGTGCCATCTCGCCATACGATAGGGTAGTTTGGAAAATCAAAGGAAAGCACGTGGTCACGGTCCGGCAGCTGGGGGCTAACCCTGAGGTCTTTGATTTTTGGGAAAACCTCCTTGGTCAGCTCAATATCGCTGTGAAGGGATATATCGTAGCAGAGCTGGCGTCGGAGCAGGTAAGAAATCATATAAGGCGGTGCTTATTTTATCATCTCATAAAGGTCAAACTCATGCTCAGGCCCGTTCGCTGTCACCGTCGCTTTAAGCCTGCCGAATTTCAAATCCATCTGGATGACGATCGAATCGTTTGAAGTGACGGGCATATGAGCTTTGATGTAAGATATCATATTCCGCTGATATAATTTGATCATTTTCTTGTTCCAGGATTCTTCCCGGAACGTGCAAAGGAAAAGGCTGTACCGCGGATCGTTGATCAGGGCAGTGATCTTTTCGATATCAGAAGATAAGTTTAGCAGCTTCCCTTCCTTCCCTGAGAGCTGCGCCGCATGCGCCTTGCCAGATTTTTCATCCTTATAAGGTGTTGCCATAAAACCAAAGCCCTCCTTAATCCCCGGCCAGTTGAAGCGCTGCAACACGATGAAGTGGTTGCCGTGCTGGGTGATGCGCCGAATCATTGGTAGGTTCAGGATTTCAAAAGGGTTGTAAGCGGCTACCATGGCACAGAATACAGGTTAACGGAAGTTACGGCCGGAAGGAAAGATTTCCAATTGCACGGCCTTCTTTCGCACCTGGGTTTTGCGGTTAACAGCCTGGGATACATATTCGTCTTTTTCATCGGCGCGCGATAGGGTTAGCACATCAGGGTCTTCATCTTTTTGGTTCAGATTGCGAAGTAGCGGGGACATATCATAGCAGCGCCGGACGACCACATGGATCACTTCCCCTTCGATTTGCAGCTTTCCTTCTACCATCAAAAGCCGCGACCGGAGGATCTCCTTACGGTATTTCTCGAAAAGGCTTTGAAACACGACCAGGTTGGCTACGCCCGACTCGTCCTCAATCGTGATAAAGCAGACCCCGCCGGCAGTACCTGGTCGCTGGCGCACGAGCACCAGGCCCGCCACCCGGACAAACTGTTTGTCGCGCAGCTTTGAAAGATGAGCTGTCTTAACCACCCGTTTTGCCGTGAGATCCTGGCGGACAAAGGAAACCGGGTGCGCTTTCAGTGAAAGCGAGGTGGACATATAATCTTGCACGACATGCTCGGAAAGCGAGAGCTTAGGCAGCTCGACCGGCGCTTCAAACTCGCTGGCTGACTGGTGTCCCTTGAAAGCGCCCATCGGCCGGTCGGAAAGGGCAGAGGCTTCCCACATCGCCTGGCGCCTGTCCATTCCCATCGAGCGGAAGGCGTCCGCATCAGCCAGCTTTTCCAGCGCCTCTTGGGAAACGCCAGCGTCCCGCATTAAATGGATGGCCTTGTAAGGCGCATTGCGGCCAGTTATCAAAGCCAACGCGTCCTTCTCAGCCAGCCCTTTTACCTGCCGGAAGCCGAGCCTGATCGCCATATATTCCCCTTCTGGCTCTTCAAGGGTGTTATCCCAACCGGAAATGTTCACATCCACTGGCCGCACCGTCACCCCGTGCTTTCTGGCGTCGATCACAATTTGTGCAGGCTGATAAAAGCCCATCGGCTGGGAGTTCAAAAGCGCTGTGGCAAAGACATCGGGGTAATAGCACTTCATCCAGCAGGAAACATAAACCAGTAGCGCAAAGCTGGCCGCGTGGCTTTCGGGAAACCCGTAACTTCCGAACCCTTCCAGCTGCCGGAAGATCCGGCGCGCGTATTCTTCCGTATAGCCACGTCCGGTCATCCCATCAATCAGCTTCTTTTCGAACTGGGCGACAAGCCCGTTGAGCTTAAAGGTTGCCATACTGCGCCGCAGTTTGTCGGCTTCGGCAGGGGTGAAGCCGGCCGCCACGATGGCAATCTTCATCGCCTGCTCCTGAAACAAGGGCACGCCCAGCGTCCGGCCGAGAATGTCTTCGAGCTCCTTGGATGGATATTCCACTGGCTCTTCCCCATTTCTACGGCGCAAATACGGGTGCACCATATCCCCCTGGATCGGGCCCGGCCTAACGATGGCCACCTCGATCACCAGGTCATAGAAGTTTTCAGGCCGTAGCCTGGGCAGCATCGATTGCTGGGCCCGGCTTTCGATCTGGAAAACCCCGATCGTATCGGCGTGCGAGATCATCTCATACACCTTCGGATCATCTTGCGGGATAGTTGCCAGCGTGTAGGTCTTGCCGTAATGGTTTTTCAATAGGTCAAACCCTTTGCGGATACAGGTAAGCATACCAAGCGCGAGCACATCGATTTTAAGAAAGCCCAGCGTATCGATATCGTCTTTGTTCCATTCGATATTAGTGCGGTCTTCCATCCGGGCGTTGATGATCGGGCAAAGGTCAGTAATCTTGCCCTGGGTGATCACAAACCCGCCGGTATGCTGGCCCAGCTGACGCGGGAAACCCATGAACTGCTTGGTCAGATCGAGCACTTTCAAAAGGTGCGGGTCATTTGCATTAAAGCCCTGGTCGGAAATCCGCTTTCCTTCAAACCACTCGTCGGTAAACTCCCAGATCGAGCTCGAAAGCTTATTGATCGCATCGACGGACATCCCCATGGCTTTGGCCACGTCGCGCACCGCGCCCTTCTGGTGCAGCTGGGTGACAGTGGCTACGATCGCAGCGCGGTCACGTCCATATTTCTGGTAGATGTACTGGATGACTTCTTCGCGCCGCTCATGCTCAAAGTCCACGTCGATGTCTGGCGGCTCGTTACGGGCTGATGATATGAACCGCTCAAACAAGAGGTCAAACTTGGTAGGATCGACGCTGGTGATGCCAAGGCAGAAGCAGACCGTCGAGTTGGCCGCAGAGCCGCGCCCCTGGCATAGGATGCCGCGCTCACGGGCAAATTTGACAATATCATAGACCGTCAGAAAATAAGCGGCATAATCCATTTCAGCTACGAATTTGAGCTCATGCTCGATTGCGCTCGCTACTTTCTCAGGCACCGGCTCCCCGTAAAAATCCCTGGCACCCTTCCAGGCCAGGTAAGTCAGCTCTTCTTGTGGGCTGCGGTCGCCGCCGGTGATCTCTTCCGGGTACACGTATTGCAACGTGTCCAGCGAGAAGGTGCAGGCATCGGCTATTTCCTGCGTACGGGCTATCGCGTCGGGATACCCCCGGAAGATCCGGAGCATTTCGGCCTGGTCTTTTAGGTACCGCTCCGCATTCTGGTGCAGCCGGAACCCGGCATTGTAGATCGTGCATCTCTCACGCACGCAGGTGACGATGTCTTGCAGCTGACGGCGTTCGGGGTGATGGTAATGCACATCGTTAGTGGCCACCAGCGGGACATTCAGGCGCTTAGAAATCTCAGAAAGCCGGAAGAACTTTTTGACATCGCTTTCCACGTATGAGCGGGTAGCGGCCAGGTAAAGCTCACTGCCCAGCTCCGAGCCGTATTCGCGCAGCGCCCTTTCAAAGCCCGGTTCAAACTCAAAGGACGTGTTCAGCGTCACCGGCGCGACGGCAACGAACTTCATCCCTTCGGCATGCTCGTACACGTCCCTTCGGTACAGGTCACATTTCCCTTTCTCGGTCCGACGGTTGCCCAGTGAAAGCAGCGCTGAAAGCCGCGCGTATGCGGGCTTGTCGGTAGGGTAGGCGAGTAGACTGGGCCCATCGATCAGATCCAGCCGCGCGGCCGGGATGATATCAAACCCCTTACCACGTGCGGCCGAATGCGCACGCACGATCCCTGCCAGCGTGTTCCTGTCAGTGATGGCTATTTTCTTGTAGCCATAGTGGATCGCCTGGTCAACGAGCTCTTCGGGATGCGAAGCGCCGCGAAGAAAGCTGAAATTGCTGGTTACCTGTAATTCGGTGTACTGCATGACTCGGGAAGGTTTATGCGAAAAATCCGTGGATGAACCACTCAGCGGTTAGCTCTTCATTATAATGTCCAAGCCGAAAGATCCAGTAGCGGCCTCCCTGTTCGTCTTCGACAGCGTAGTAGTCACGGTGCAGCCCGTCAGCAATCCACCATTCCTGCTCGATCCGGTTAGGCCCGTCCGCCTTTTTAATCCGGTGGATGTCGCCTTTATACCGGAAGAGCATGGGCGGGTAATCCGGTACCGGCGCAGAGACGATGATCCGCTCCGGCTCAGAGAGCAGCTGCACCGGCCGGTGTTGGTCGGTCCGCCATTCAATTTCCGGCTGATCGGTCAGGGACGTCGCCTCTGTGATCGCCCGCTCTGGCCAGTGGTGCTGGGCGGGAAGGTAGCGGTGGATGACACCGGAGCCGGCACGCGCCGAAAGCCGGTCGATCAGCTCCGCGATTCGCGTGATCTTATTGCCACTGTTTAAATCCCAGAGCGCTTCCTGCGCGTTGGCCAAAGGTTCTACAACCGGTGCTTCCATCACAAAAAGCTCAATGCCCAGGGCAGGTTCGATGCTGGCAACTCTAAGCTCGAAAAGCTTGAACATATGCGAGGCGCTACATGAGGGCCCGCTCGTACCGATTTGTACCTGCTGGATCTCTCCGTCGATCCGGTAGCAGCGCAGCACGGCCTGGCGGGCTCCCTTGCCATCTTTGACCAGGCGCTCACATAGTTTTTCCAGAAGCTTCTGGATCGCTATCTCGATGCCGGCCGCGGTCTGGATTGGTTCCAAGCTGGAAAGCCGCTCATGATAGGGCTCGGCTGGCCGGACGGGCTCGAAGGCCTCGTGGATGGTACCGAGCGCTTTGCCGATCTGGTCGAGTGTGGTCTGCCCGAACCTTCGGCGCAGCACCGAGGGCGGCATATGAATAAAGCTTTTGATCTGATAGAGCCCAAGCTTCTGCATTTTCTCGATCACGGGGGCTTCCAGCCGCAGCGCATGCGGCGGCAGCGGCAAGAGCGCAGACAGCTGCTCGCCTGGCGCTATGATCGGGAAACTGCGCGAGTAGCGAGTTACCGCCCAAGCTGTGCCGATCGTATCAGCCATAGCGGTACGCACATCATAGCCAGAAGATTTCAGGCGCGTTGCAATGTCTTTCAGGTAAGCTGCTTCCGATCCCCATAGGTGCGCGCAGCCAGTAGCGTCCAGGATCAATCCGTCGGGGAGGTCAACGGCTACCAGCGGTGAATAGCGGATCGCCCATTCGGCCAGGGCCCGCAGCAGCTTCTCAGGCAGAGCAAGGTCATAATCGAGTACTTCCAGGTCCGGCTGCACCGCGCGGGCGTCGGCAAGCACCATACCCGCTTCAATGCCCAGCTTCAAAGCATCGCGGCTGGATGCTTCCACCACGACGCGGTTCCGCTCTCTCGTCGCAAGCACAAAAGGTTTTCCTTCCAGCTCGGGCCGGGTAAGCAGCACCCGGTCTACCAAAAGGTGCCTAAGCCATATCGCCACATATCTTTTCATAACGCCACAATGCTTTGCTACCCAACCTTTGATACATACTGGTGAAAAGAAACAGAATCGCTGGTCAGCTCGAAGGTGCCATCGCGGAATTCCAGTGGCCAGCTCCCGGGCTCGCCGTTACGGACTTTCTCGATCTGAACCTGCCAGCGCGGAAAGCCGATACCGGGAAGAATTTGATCTTCCACACCGGGAAGCGGGCTGATCCGCCAGCGGCAGACTGCGGCAATCGGGTTTGAAAGGCGAGGGGACACCCTATGCAAAAGCCCTGTTACCTTACTTTCTTCGACGGTTAGCTGCAATCTTCGCGACTCGGTCAGGTTGAGCTCTTTGATCTCCCCGACAACGACCGACAGCGCGTCACATTTGAGCGCTTCCTCGATCGCCCATAGTAGGTCCTTGTCTTTTTTCAGATCGACAAAGATCACCCGGTCGGGTGAGACGCCGAACTGGCTCAGGCCGAATGGGTAAACTGTGCGGCGGGTTCCCACCCAGACGCAGAGCCCGTCCTGTTTCATCATCTTACCGGCCAGGGCGGCCATAAAGCCTGAGGTGGCCGCGGTCTGCTCAGCAGACTCGCTGATAAACTCGTGCATTCCCACGCGAGGGAATACGCCCTGCGGGAAAGCTTTCATTACGGGCCCGAGGCCAAAGTCGTCGTGTTTGACGCCCAACGCCGGCGCACGGAAGCCCTGCAAAGCGAGTATATCGCTTCTGAGCCTGGCAACCAGCTCACTTTTTTTCAATGCAGTTTCCATAAAACGAATGTTTTGCTATCTTTGGTATTGATAGTACCATTGATGTGATTTCAATAATAACATTATGCCATGACAAGCGCAAAACTTTTTTTCGGTAGCAACATCCGGTTTCTCCGCGAGCGAAAGAAGCTCACCCAGGAAGATTTCGCGGAGCAGCTGGGCTTAACGCGAGTGAAACTCGCAGCCATAGAGGCCGGAAGAACGGAAAACCCGTCGGCGGTTGACCTGATCAAATTCTCGGATTTTTTTGGTCTGTCGATCGACAATCTTTTTCGCATTGATTTGCGTGGGGTAGGGGAGCTGCCGTTACGAGAGCTGGAAGCGGGGAGCCAGCTCTACATGAAAGGCACGAACCTTCGGGTGTTGGCGATCTCGACGGACAAAGCCAACAAGGAGAATGTCGAATATGTACCGGTGAAGGCCAAGGCAGGCTACCGGAGCGGGTATGCCAACCCGGAATTCATCGCCTCGCTGCCCAAGTTCTCCGTGCCCGGCCTTCCGCAGACAGGCACGTTCCGGATGTTTCCGACCACGGGCGACTCGATGCTGCCGGTGCCTGAGGGCGCAGACGTGATCTGCCGGTATGTCGAGGACTGGACGGCTTTGAAGCCAGGTACGCTTTGCATTGTGATCCTGGATGGTGAGCAGGACTTTGTCTTTAAGAAAGTAACTATTTTGCCAGAAGGGAATAGAATGCTTCTCGAATCTTTGAACCGGGCGTATGAGCCGTATGAGATCAGCGCCGGAGACGTGATTGAAATTTGGAAGTTTCACAGCTACTTTTCCAAGGATGTGCCCGAGCGCGTTTCAGAGGTGCAGCATATTTCGCAAACTATGGACACCATCTTGAAGCAGCTCAAAGAAATTCAGGAGAAGATAGATCCAAGGCCAGATAATGCTGCGGCATAGTTGGACAGCCACAGTATCAAGAATGGGCCAGCAATTAAGACTTCAAGTGTTCTGGGTGTACGTGTGTATCGATCGCTGTATAAAAGAGAAGCCAGCACAATGTCCCCAATCGGGGACATCGCTAAATAGCATGGGTGCTGGGTTATAAGAGTATACGGGCAAAGATAGCCCACATGAACTGAAAACCAGGCAGGCCGACAGGTTCATCTAAATTCATTGCAATGGTTTCTTGGTATGATCTCAACAAAAAGCCTTTTCATTGGGACAAATGCGGACCGGATGACGAAAGCATGGTTTAAAGCGTTACTATATCAGTATATAGTGCGCTTTAAACGAATGAGAACGAATTTGGACATATTGACAGAGATCCGGCAACTGCACAAGAAGTACATTACCGAAATTGACACCAGCGACTTAAAACCCTTATCAGCTAAAATCTATAAAACGCATTCAGAAAACTTCATTCGGTGGATTGAAGGCGACTTCCAGCCAGGGCAGCGCACAATCCGAAGAAACCAACGGTAGATGCCGACTCGTGTAAGGCTCCCAGTTAAGAAAACACCCCTTGGGATTCCCAAGGGGTGTAGGTATTACTACCGTTTACGCACTAACTGTGCTTTCATCCTTCATAGCTAAAAAACGGTGCTATCCGGTGCCACCGCCGTGTAGCAATAATTCAATTTACGAATCATTCTTGGGAGGAGATTAGCCTTTTTCTAGCTTTGCCAATCTATTATGCTATACACTTTTAGAGGAGTGACGTGGTTCCGTTTTGGTTTACACTTTTGCGGGTTAGTAAATATTTAAATTCTCAGTTCTTACCCAGTTTGCCGATAGTATTCAGCCTCAAAGGCAGCTGGATTCAGATAGTTTAAAGAAGAATGTAGTCTTCTTGTATTATAGTATCCGTCAATGTATTCAAATAAAACGGTCTTCAATCTTTCTAGGCTCTCATATCCACCTTTCGGCATATCCAATTCGGCCTTCATCCTGCCCCAGAACGACTCTGCCCAAGCATTGTCGTATGGATCATCCGCACGGGACATACTCTGTTTCAGTTTGAAGGTCTTTATTAATTTCTTCATTCTGTGTGACAGATATTGACCACCACGATCAGAATGTATGATCATCCCTGGCTTTACCCTGCGCCTCAAAAGAGCCCTTTCCAATGGCTCCCGTACAAGGCATTCCTGCATATTATCATCCAGCTGCCAGCTAATTACCTGCCGTGAGAATAGATCAATCCAAACACACAAATATGCCCATTTGCCGCCTCTTAGAGGCATGTACGTGATATCGGAAACCCACACACAATTAGGTTTGGTTGGCTTGGGCTGACCCAATAAAAGATTAGGAGATACCCGTTTTCCATGCTTACTATCCGTGGTTCTCGGAACAAATTTCGGCGGTTGAATGGCTCTTAAACCCTCTTTTCGCATTATTTCAGCAACTTTCCTGCGACCGATTTTTATCCCCCTTTGCTTCAAGGATTCCCTAATGCGCCTACTACCGTACCGCTTGAAGTTTTGAATAAATTCCTTCCGAATTTCATGCTTTGGCCGGTTAAATTTTTTATCAGCGTTGTGGCTCTTCCCTTGACGATAGCGATAGTATGCTGTCCTGCTCACCTCAAAAAGCGAGAACAAATAATTGATCTTGTGCGTCCGAGAAAGCGAGTATATCAGCTCATAGACGTCCCTGAGTCGGACTGGCTCAAGAGACCTAATGCCTTTTTTAAGATCTCGCGGTCGGTTTTCAGGCGCTCATTTTCAGCACGGAGCTTAGCAACTTCCGCAGCTAGCTTCGCTGCTTTATCGTTGCCACTTTCGCCGCTATTCGATTTTGTCTTTTTTGTTGCCATTCTTCTCCAACGATAGAGAACATTCTCGGCAATTCCAAAAGCCTCCGAAGTTTCCCTGGCACTTCTGCCCGAAACGAGCATTCTGATCACTTCTTGCTTGAAGTCAGCATCGTAACTCCGACGAGTTTTTGCCCTTTTTGGGTCTTTCATTTTGCATCATGTTGTGCAAAAATGTGTGCCGCATTTCGGAGCCACCTCAGAGGGTTTAAGTAAAAAGCCTGGCTGTGCTGCAGCCAGGCTTTTTTATGGCTAAGCACCTAGGCTATCGCACCGCTGTCAAGGCTTGGGCCTTCAAGGAGGTTTTTACCGGGCTCCGCAGTGAATGCGGTTTGATCCGCCTCAGATAGCAGTAGTGCAAGCGCGCTTGCTATTTCCTGTACGGAGACAGATTTTTGAAGGTAATAGCATCCGTATTGGTTTATCCAGGGCATGAGTGCTGTTCTGTCGAAAGCAGAATAGCATATTAATTTGGTAGCTCCCGGTTGGATTACCTGATGCAAGCTCACTACCGAAGACTCAGCCCGTGTGACCGGTGCTCCACAAGTTAATAATATCGCATCTGGGCTCCGGGGCGTTATCATACCAAGCGAATCAATAGCGTCTTGGACGCGGAAATAGTATTGGCAATGCGCAAGCACTGGTAGTTCAGAAATCACCATGCTAAAAATCAGGTGCTCATCCGGGTCATCATCGATGAGCAAAAACTCGTAAGATTTCATCGAAATTAAGACGGGTTCACTTTTGTAAGAATGATCATGCCACCGGGGAGAGTCAGTTAGACTCGATACGTCTTATCCGGGTCTACGAGGTGCCTTGGTCGTGAGCCCAACTATTATGCTCTACCCCCGACACCCAAACATTTAAAATACGTAGCAAAAAAACCGTACCATTTGTAATAGCACCTAACGGTTACATGTATGTGCAGTTACGGTTCCTACGGTCAAAATCTTCTGCGTATACGTCCAATAGACCCGGACAGTGGCGCGTGTTAGCAGCGATGCAACCAGTTAACCGTCTACCACAAGTCTAAACCACGGATACCTGTGGACAACCTTACAACATGTCGATTGGATAACTTATGAGACATTGAAAAGAATGTAGCAATTTCAGCATATTTGCTATCATGGAGAAAGTATCCGAATTTGCTCATTTCGTTACAAAATAGTAATTAATCATACGTATAACCCAACTAATGGTCATCAGATCCGCCTATGAGAAGAATTTTACTGGTAAAAAGCCGTAGCATGGAGTGCTCGGCTATCAAGACACTTATTTCCAACCTATTTTCAGACGC
This sequence comes from Dyadobacter sp. 50-39, assembly GCA_001898145.1. GTDB lineage: Bacteria > Bacteroidota > Bacteroidia > Cytophagales > Spirosomataceae > Dyadobacter. The sequence goes on along the minus strand of MKSR01000041.1, from coordinate 60,931 downwards.
GGCGCTCGAAGAGATAGACTGTGAACAAGCCAGCGGTTACCTTCCGTCCAACCCAAGCCCCGATCTGATCGTTTATGCCCCACGATCTGTTGGGCGTCTGGGAAAGCGGTTTCAGCTATTGAAGATGTTGGCCGGCAGGGCCAAAATATTGGTTTACTCAACTTTCCAACAGGATGAGCAGTATTTGTTTGACTACCTGGCAGCAGGGGTAAATGGAATCCTGTCAAAAAGCGCCCACGTAAATGAGCATCAAAGGGCCCTGGATACTGTCATGCGGGGGGACTCGTATGTGGATGCAGGCACACGGGGGATTATGCTGAAATCAATGAGAGCAGTGCTTGTTTGATATAGTTGATTCTACCCAGATTATCATCACATTTAGCCCGACATTGTACTAATCCGCAGAAGTGAATAAAAATCTGACATAAATAGTCACATTGTTGCTGATTTTCAATTTGGACCGAGGGCACCTTAAATCCAACGGGCTGCGGCTGGAAACAAGAGGATGTCGATGAAGTGCAGAAAGATAGTGTAGGCAAACCTAGAAATAGCGAGCTGTTCGTAAGTGAATGACGCCAACCCGGTAGGCGCAAATGTAAGGCAGAACACTAATAGGAACCGTCTAGGCCGCCAGGGACGGCCTAGAGTTTTATAAACGTTGAGAATAATATCATTTGGGAGCTTCAATAGGCACCCTGCTGGGTGCCGTAAGTTGATGGTCTTGCAAGATAAAAAAATCTGCCTGCATACATATCATCACGAAAGTAACTTTATGCGGATGTAATGATAAGTGTCATGCTAATATTCGATACTTTTATGTACTGCATAACTTTTTTGGATGGTCGTCAGGGGCATCCGATAAAAAATGGGACCTCGGACTCCTGGTACTGGAACTTCGCCCCGGTGTTCAACATGGATGACGCCGGGAAAGTGACCAGTGTCACCAATTTCTATGGGCAGGGAACTAATGCAAACGGCCGGTCGGCCAGACTTGACCCGACAGGTGTGAACAAATTCACCATTAATGATGATGGAAGCAAAACCCTTGAAGTAAAATACATCATGGTTCAGGCAGGCGGTGTTGACCGTACATTCTTTACGGAAAAATGGACCTATAAGGGAGAAAGGTAAAAATGAATTTTTTAGTAACGGGCCGCCTCAGCAAGATCTGAGGCGGCTTTTTAACGTTCGGAAGCAAACGGTTCCGTCAATAAACTAGTCTGTTTTAGCTGAGTGGATGGCCATATTGGGCTTGGCCGAACGGCTATCAATTTGAAATGTAGTTAGAGGTAATTCCACAGCAGCCGCTGAGCGCACGGAAACGGTGAATTCATAAATTTCCAACTAAAAATTAAATCCAAAATGAAATCCTGGTTCTCCGAAGACGAATTTGGACCATTTATCGTCTAACTGTTTAAATCCATCGGGCATTCTTGTGTGATATGCACGATGAGTAATTGCAAGTGATGGCTGAATAAAAAATCTGTCCCTAAAAAGTTTGATGTGATAACCAATCCGGTATGTATTGAAAATCTGAAAACCATTGTCAATTTTTTTGCCCGTCTCGTTCACAAAATCTTGTAAAGAAGGCATTACATTAAGTTCGGCATATAAGCCACGAAAAATGAACCGTTGGTAGGCCACTGACAAGCCATACTCACGAACATACCCCGGCAATTTTTCTTCCGGCCTTCCGTATGCTTTGTTTAAAAATGGATGAATACCGTTCGGCCAGGCGTATTTCCAGGTTTTTGGTTCTAAAGTAATTACATCTTTTCCTGTTATCCGATAGCCTACATTGAGTTGGGCGAAGTTTGGTGGGTTTGTAGTTGCCAGGTTACCCAGTAAAAATATAGTGCTGCCAACGAACCACCGTCTGTAAGTGCTGTCTCGTTTGTCATATTGTGCGTTTACCTGTAAACTGCTTATCAGCATTAAAGCTAGTCCAATCCATAAAATTTTCTTTTGCATATCTTTTCAATTGACGTTGAACAATACGCAAAAGTGAATTGGGGGGATACGATAACTTGTTCACCTAAGTTAAGAAATCTGTCTTAGCTCTTTTTTCAAGAATTCTGGCTCTGAGCCTGCTTAATGATTGAGGTTTGATACCTAAATAGCTCGCCAATTGGTGTTGCGGAACACGCTGAGTAAGATCCGTGAGGTGGCTCCTAAAAGCGGCACACATTTTTGCACAACCTGATGCGAAATGGGAGTTCAGAAAGGGGTTAAAACCCGGAAGAGTTACGATGCTGACTTTAAGCAGGAATTAACGAGTATGTTGGCTTCTGGAAGAAGCGCGAAGGAAATTTCCGAGACGTTTGGAATTGCTGAAAATCTTCTATATCGTTGGAAGAGAATGGCAACTATGAAGACAAAAACAAAGAATGTGGAGAGTGAAGGTAGTAAGGCTGCAAAACTTGCTGCTGAAAATGCTAAGCTACGAGCGGAAGTTGAACGCCTGAAAACCGACCGTGAGATCTTAAAAAAGGCGTTGGGTCTCTTCAGCACGTCCGACTAAGAGACGTCTATGACTTAATAATGTCGCTCTCGAGGACAAATAGGGTAAGTTATCTGTGTTCGCTTTTTGAAGTTAGCCGCACAGCTTATTACCGGTACAGGCGAGGAGAAAGTCATAATGCGGACAAAAAATACAATCGCCCAAAGCATGAAATACGGATTGAGTTTATCCGCAATTTGAAGCGATATGGCAGCCGACGTATCAAAGAGTCCTTGAAACAAAAAGGCATCAAGATTAGTCGCCGAAAAGTCGCTGAAATCATGCGAAAAGAGGGTTTGAGGGCTATTCAACCACCTAGGTTTATTCCGAGGACGACCGATAGTAAACATGGGAAACGAGTTTGTCCGAACCTTCTGCTTGAACAGCCAAAGCCAGATCGACCTAATGCAGTTTGGACATCGGACATTACATACATGCCGCTGAAAGGTGGAAAATGGGCGTATCTCTGCACTTGGATGGATTTGTATTCCAGGCAGATTGTTGGTTGGCAATTAGCCGACAATATGGAAGAAGGCCTTGTCAGGGAACCGTTGGTGAGAGCACTTTTAAAGCGAAGAGCCAAAAGGGGAATGATAGTGCACTCGGATCGTGGCGGACAATATTTGTCGCGAAAAATAAAGAAAGTGATCAAAACTTTCAAGTTGAGACAAAGCATGTCCCGCGCCGATGATCCGTACGATAACGCATGGGCTGAGTCATTCTGGAGTAGGATGAAGGCCGAATTAGATATGCCCAAAGGCGGTTATGAGAATATTGAAAAATTAAAGTCTAAGCTATTTGAATACATCGAAGGATATTACAATACAAGAAGGCTGCATTCGTCTTTGAACTATTTAAATCCAGCAGCCTTTGAGGCTGAATATTACCGACAAACGGGATAAGAATTGAAGTTTTTAATATTTACTAACCCGCAAAAGTGTAAACCAAAACGGAACCACGTCACCGGTCTTTTATGAAGTAAGTTCAGGTATCGTCGTTCAGGTGAAGACGTCTTATATTCATCAAAGTTTATCTGTTGTCTGGCTAACAACTCTCCAGACAGCTTTCTGCACATTATCTCAAACTTTGGAAATTTGCGGTTTGTTTCCTCTTCCATATCAGAATCTGAGACTAGGAGAATACTATCTTCGACACAACTAATGAAACATGCCGAAGGTGCTTTATTTATGACACAATAAGGAGTCAAAGCGTCCATTTCTGTGTAGAAAGCGGTTGTTTTCTCTTCTCCATCTATTATGTAATATGTCCGGATACAGCCTTTTAAAACAAAGTAGCTATTTTTCGATTTTTGACCTTCTTCGAGTAGAGTTGTTCCCTTCTTAAAAGAATGGAATATGTCCAACGAAAGGATAGCGTCCTTTTCATCTTCTGTAAGAGAAATGTATTTTGATATAAAGTCAAAGAGTACGTCTTGCATTGTTTTTATATGTCGTCATGTTAGTGCCTTCCCTTGCACTTGCCACCTACTTGTATGTAATTGCCTCTTTTTGAGGGCTTGGAAGTAAATATACGAAAAGGTGTGCACCTCAAAACGTGTTGGTGCGTGGTTGGATTCTTTCAAGGCATCTTTCAGCCACTGCCTCGGCAGCTCGCTCCTTTTCATCAATACTTTTTTTGCACGTATTTGCAAAAGGTAGATAGCTGATGTCATCTTCGCGGTCTGGTGTCCCCGCCGAATATTAGTTTCTTTCTAAATACCTGGAAACGTTGTATCTAGCCATTTCTTGGCATATTAGCATACGCTTTAGGTAAGGGACTGCCTTCCACCGCTTTTGCGGCCCTTTCTACATCGTACGTAAAGCGAATAAATTCCACTTTTCACTGGCGCTTTACAAAGTAATCCATCTGGGTCCCGGTAGCCGAACTCTTTTACAGACCTAGGCCTTTGAGCATTGCTTTTACAACTTACTCGGACCTCAATGCATTTACGGGATTGATCAATGCAGCTTTAACCGACCGATATCCAACTGTTAAAATCGCAATCAAAAATGTTATACCGAGCGCAGCGATGAAGGTTGTCAGGTTTAGCTCGATATGGTATTGGAAATCAGCTAGGTATTTATCCACAAGCCACCATCCGATCGGAGCGGCAATAACGAAGGCGATCACGAGCAGGTGAGCGAATTGTCTGCCGAACAGCCAGACGATACTTCCCACTCCCGCGCCCAGGGTTTTGCGAACACCTATTTCTTTGGTCTTTTGGGCAACCATGAAGGAGATCAGGCCATACAGACCGAGGGAACTAATGAAGATTGCGATGCCGGCGAAGAGCCACATGAGTTGCAGAATGAGCTGATCAAGTTCATAAAAATGTTGCAGGTGCTCGTCCAGAAATTGGTAGGAATAAATGTAATCCGGATTGGTTTCATTCCATAATTTCTGGATGGAGGCCAGCGTTGCGGCCAGGTTCCGGTTACTTACTTTCAAGGCACATTGCGCATTGTCCGCAGCGCGGGTTGTCAGGCAAACCGGGTCAATTTTCTCACGGAATGACTTGCTATGAAAGTCCTTCATCACACCGACGATGATCCCGTTTCGACCATTAATATTCACATTTTTGCCGATTACTTCCTGCGGCGATTTCACGCCGAGTTTTTCAACCGCAGTTTCGTTCAGCAGATATTCCCTGGTGGTGTCGGAAGGAACCAGGTTTCGGCCCGCCACCAGTTTTAGGCCGAACATAGAGAGGTATTCAGGGTCACCGGTTTTGTAGAAAATGGTAAATTTTTCGTTCTCCGGTCTGCCCGCATACCTGATACCAGTGTCGAAATTGTTTTCAGGCGATGCTGGCGGAGCGCTCAAAAAAGCGACTTTCTCCACCCCGGGCAATTGCGAAAACCGCGCCCGCATGGCGCTCTGCTTAGCCGGGCTTGTCTCCGGCACTGACAGTAGCACGATAGCGTCTTTTTTGAAACCCATGTCTGCCTGGGTGTTGAACCGCATTTGGCCGGTGATGACGATTGTACCGATCAGAAGGGTCTGCGAAATGGCAAACTGAGCGATGACCAAGCCCTTGCGAATGGAAAAGCCTCCAATTTGGCTCTGCGTGAGCTTCCCTTTCAATGCCGTGATCGGCTGAAAACCGGCCAGTACCAGTCCGGGGTATGAACCTGAAATGAAGATGACAACCACGAGCAGACAGGCAGCAAAAATTGGCTGATTGATGTCTTTCAGCCAATCGAGTGTGACGCGGGTTGATAGCATCTCATTCATAAACGGCAATGTGAGATATGATAACCCGATGGCGAAAATGAAGGCAATGAGGGTAATGAGCCCCGTTTCAACGATAAATTGCCAGAAAAGCTGCCCCTTCATGCTGCCCATCACTTTCCGCACGCCGATTTCTTTGCTGCGCCCCAATGCCTGGGCGGTGGCCAAATTGATGAAGTTAACGCAGGCCGTGATAACCAGGAAAAGACCAATAAGGGAAAGCGCAAAGAGCTGGCTTTTAGCAATGGCGCCGCCAAATTCCTGGTTCATGTGAATGTCGGATAGTGGTTGCAAATGAAATTTGAAAGTTTTTGCATCCTTCGCATCGTAGTATTTGGTGGAAATACTGGCCATAGCTTCGTCTGCCTTCGAAGCATCCGTGCCGGGTTTCAATAAGATATATGCTTGGGTAGCGCTCAAAATACCACCCCAGGTGTTGAGCCAGGGGGTTGTCTGCTTGATGCTGGGGTAAGAGAGATATATTTCCTGGCGGATATCGGTATTTTCGGGTAAGTTTTTGAGAATGCCTGTGATGGTAAAATCGGTTTTGTTGTCCAGCCGAAAGCTCTTTCCAATCGCCTGATCCTTTTTGAAATATTTTTCGGCCAGGCGCTCGGTAATTACAGCGGAATTGGGTTGCGAGAGCGCATCTTCCGGGTTTCCGGCGAGGAAAGGAAAATCCAGGATATGGAAAAAATCGGGTTCGACATAGGCTACCCCGTCATCGAATTTGGGATTATCCCGGCGGGAGGGAAATGAAATGTTCCCACCGAAGCTGATGAGCATCGACACTTTTTCAACAAACGGATAATCGTCCCGCATCGCGGCACCGATGGGCTGTGGCACACTGCCATATTTGCTGACTGTTTCATTATGCAACTCGGAAGTAATCCGGTAAACACGGTCAGCATTTGCGTGGAACTTGTCGAATCCGAGGTGGTAATTGACCAGTGAAAAGATCAATATCCCGCAACTCAGGCCCAGTGCAAGTCCAAGAACATTAATGAGCGTATAAGATTTATAGCGAACAATTGTTCGCCGTGCGACGGTAAGATAGTTTTTGATCATGGCTGTACTTAATGGTTTGGGCGAATAGTAATGCACTTTCTTCTTCGTTTTTCGCCGCGAGGTTAACAGACCTGCAATGCGTCTTTTCAGATAGTATGGTTTCGCGAATTTGACTGCTTCTAATAAGTATGTTTTTCTGGCGGCCGCCTCACCTGCGCGGTTTACGTCAAGTTCGAATTGCTCTTGCATGTCGCCTTCCAGTTCTTCAAACAGTTCTGGTGGACAAAGCAGCCTAAATAATCTATGAGCAAAACGCGGAGGGGTGGCTTGTCTTTTCTTTTTCATCACTGTGCCGGGTTTACGATTGCATACCAGAATTGGTTTCGTATCTCCTGGATTTCGGTCAGCATGTTTCGCCCTGCCGTAGTAATCATGAAAAGCCGCTTTTTTCGTCCTCCCCGGCTTAATGTGGCGCCGCCCATTTGGGAGGTGACAAAACCTTTTTCTTCGAGCCTGTACAATGCAATATGCACAGCGCTGAGGCTGATGGTGCGGTTGGTGCGTTGGCGAAGCTCTTCGGCTATGCTCAAGCCATATGCTCCGGCGCCAAGCACGATAACGGTGAGCAGGACCAATTCTTCAAATTCACCTAAATAGGATCTTCCCATATAAAAATAATTTTCTTAACATTTGTTAAACAAATAATGTGCCAATAAAGCCGATCTCATATAAGGTATTGATAATAAATCAGATGGGCGGTTTTCTTTACCTTCGGGATGTCCGAAATCGAACGACTAGTCGCGCGACCGGACGAATCGCAGTATGCAACAGCAGACGCAAGAGTTGGCAGGGTAAATTCTCAAATCTTCTTCCAAACCGCTGGAAATTGAACCAATATCCTGGTCTACACCTCGAAGAAACCAAGGGGGGACAACCGGCTGCTTACATTGCTCTTGGCCGATTGCCCGCGCTTGTCATAGCCTAAATGCCGTTCAGCTCACCTTCGACATCTTCTCGATGTCCCGCTTCTGTAACTACTCAAAGGAAACGAATAAGCGCCTCGCTGCTCTTAAACTGTTGGCATGGTCCATTTTTTAGGTGCTTGTTTGAATGCTAAATGGAACGGACTTTAATGAAAGCACGAATGAGACATATTCTCTTTTGATGGCAATAAAAAGACTCCATACCGCCGCTCAATTCCCACCCTGGCATCCTCAGAAAAGAACGAGACCCGTTTCACGTATAACCGCAACGAACTCCAATATGAGAAATGATTTGAGTCCATCACGAATTATGAGACGGCTTGAACCGGAGTCTTCAGCGTTAAAACTCGCCGCCAACCTTGGCAAATCTTCCAGCAAATGGTTAGATTTTTAGGTCAGCACCTTCAATTTCAGCTTTTTAGGATCTCGATTCTCTTTCGGCCGCTTTCAAGCAGTCGCTCAATTGGTTTTTATCATCTAGGCTTCAATCAGCTTGTCCCTTGGATTGAATGTAGGATAATAATTAAGCAAAGAACTAGTGCTATGGTTAACCAGATCAGCGCGTAACAAGTGCATTCAGTTTCTTCTCGACTGCTACGCCTGTTGGAATTGGCCGAAGGGTGCTCGAAGAGCACTGTTAAACTGCCAAGGAACACTTGCTAATTACAGCAGGCTGAGTTTGGGAAACTTCTTTCCAAGAATAGCCACATCGTCTGTTGCAAGCCAATCTTCCAGCAGCGTCGCATAAATGCTCCGGAAATCAATGGTAAATTTTAAATCGCCCATATCCAGATTCTGCAGATCAGGTGCCTGATCGTAGACACGGTCGCTTCGGGTCCCGCTGAGGCCTCCTCCGACCAGAATAACATTGTTGGCCGTGCCATGGTCGGTCCCATTGCTCGCATTCTGCTTTACCCTGCGCCCGAATTCAGAGAAAGTCATGACTAACACGTCGTTTTGGCGGTTTGCCGACTTCATGTCATCCATGAATGCTTTGACTGCCTCGGCATATTGCCGTAAAAGTCTTTCCTGCTGACCCATTTGATTTATGTGTGTATCGAAGCCGGAAATGGAAACATAATACACCCTTGTCCGTGTGTCTGACTGGATCAGCTCGGAAACAGTTTTCAACCGCCTGCCCAACTCGTGCGTGGGATAAACGCCTATGGTACGATGCACCGATTTAGCCGATTTATCGTAGACATAGGCTGCGGAGGACACCGTCTCGGCCAGTGTTTTATAAAGGTAACCAGCGTTACTGTGCGTTTCGGGGTAGCTGTGGTCTGCCAACGCTTTGATCATCCCGTCGCGGGTTTGGTTGTAAAGCTTTTGGGGGTTGAGCAAGGCAAGTCCATTGACCATATTTCCTTTCATGCTCAAACTAAGCGTATCGTCTACTTCTATCGCCCGGTGCTGCGCACAGCCTCCGGGCCCCGAGCATGTGGCATCCAGGTAACGTCCCAGCCAGCCTGTATTCAGATATTGGTCGGAACTGCTTGCCGTTTGCCAGATATCCATGGACCGGAAATGGGACCTGTCCGGGTTGGGATATCCCACATTGTTGATCACCTTGACCAGCCCATCGTCATACAACGCTTTCAGCGGTTCCAGCGCGGGATTGAACCCGATTTCGTCGTTCAATGCCAATACTTTTTCACGGGCGATGGCCAGAGTGGGTCTTTCGCGGTAATAAATGTCGTTTCGAAAGGGTACAACCGTATTGAGCCCGTCGTTGCCTCCCGATAGCTGCACCACCACCAATATTTTGCTGCCCGTAGGGTCTACGTTCATTTGGCCCAGTTCATAAGCCTTAAGAAATGACGGGATCATCATAGTCCCGGCGGTGGTTAAGGCCGATTGCTTCAAAAATTCCTGTCGTTTCATAATCATCAGTTTTTTGAATGGTAGCTCTATGCAGAACGCTTTATAGTATACGCAATTCTTTTTATTAGTGATTCTAACAAAGTTGGTATTCAGGCAGAGCCATGAGTGCCGCAGTCAAGTTTCTGATTCGTTCATCTCGCGCACTGTCAGCGGATGTTTGAAGAATCACCGCACGCTGCGTTTTTCCGAGCGGCTGCTGAATCAGATAAGCCGCTAAAGCATCGGCCAACTCGTCGGGACCAACCTCCGAAAAAGACTTTTCAAATGCATCCCAGTCGATCTTCACCTGCATCAAATCACCTCCGCGCCTGGCGAGCAGCTGGGTATTCACGTCGCCGTCCTGCTTGGGCTGCATGGTCACCGGGCGCGACCTCAGCAGCAGATCGGGCAATTTCATCCGGAATAAAAGGCTGGAAGAATCGATCCAGTTTCTTCCTCCGGGCCAACCGGCCACATTAGGCGGATAAAGCAAAACTTGCCCTAAGGTGCGTTGGATGAATATCAACGATTGCTTTTGCTGGAAAACAAGCCCGAGCGAATGCTGCATCCCCACAAGCAGTTCAACAGGTGACTTGATGCGGTTACCCGTCACCGAAGGCTGATAAAACCAGTCAGCCGTCAGAATGTCTTCCAGAAGCCCGGCGATGTCATAATCGCTTTTATAAAACTTTTCAGCAAGGCCTTTGATACGGGTCTGGGATTCCCGGCTGTCTGCCTGGTCACTAACCAGAAATTGATATATTTTGCCTGTGACGAAACGGGCCGTCTGCTTTTTTTCGAGCAGCAGTCTGATTACATCTTCGCCCTTGAATTGACCGGTTTGACCAAAAATAGTTTTCAGCCCATCGTCATGCTGATTTTGCCGAAAGGTAAATTCTCCCCTCAGATTATACCCCCAACCGGTAAACGCCCGGGCGGCGTCCTTGATATCCGCTTCTGTATAACTCCCGGAGGCCCTCCCTAATGCGAACAACTCCATCGCCTCCCGGGCAAAGTTCTCATTGGGCGCGCCCTTCCGGTTTTGCTGATTGTTGAGGAATTGAAGCATTGCCGGCTCTTTGGAAACTGCCATTAACAGATCTGCAAAATTGCCCAGGGCATGTGTACGGATCGTATTCAGGTAACGCTGAACAGCGGCCGGATTGAGCACCCGGCAAGCGAAATGCCCATGCCAGAACAAAGCCATTTTTTCACGAAGAATATCCGTGCCGGAAGCCATTTGCTCGATCCAAAGCACATTTAGGTCGCGTATCAATCCCGCATTTTCCTTGATCCGCATTTTGATCGCGTCACGATCGGGCTTATCATTAGTAGCCAGTTTTTTAAGCGTTTTATTGTTTTCAAATTGGTCAACATCCACGACTACGAGCGGCTGAAAGTCAGATTGCGTTAACATTTCTTTCACCAAGGTTTTGACGGGCCGGACCTCTTTCAGTAGCTGCTCAGGGGTAGCCCCGAACCCCGCACGCCAGTACAGGTGCTGTAATCGCTGCGATTTGCTGATATTTTCCATGGGAATGATTTACATGGGGGTTAAACAATTTACGTGGAGGTGCTTATGCGGAATGTATGCAAGCCACCAGGCCAGAATCCGGTTCTATGACTTCGAAGGCGACACAAGGTTTAATTTGTTACCCTCGTCTTTAAATTTTACTGCACAATATGCCGGGTGATCTTCCTCTGCCAAGGCCAGTCAGGTTGCTTTTTAGGCGCGGTCTATTAGGCCGGTTAAGAACCACAGTGGCCGTTTAAAGTTCAATTTTGTCCCCTTCATATTTATCGGCGCCCAGTGGGTGTCTAATTTTCAATTCCTTTGATTTATTTTAGATGATGAAAAAATTCAATCTTTGGCCAGGGCTTATCATTTCGGTATTCATCGCTTTGATCGTTTTGATATCGAGCGCGATACGATTAGACCAAGTGGAAAAGAGCGACATCGTACTAAGGAATGCTGGCATTACATTTCTTATCGCTATTTCCTGCTGGATCACAAACCAGTACATACTGAGTGCCACCTGGATCAGGGGAAAGGCGCTGAAAACGGGCTTCGCCCTAATAGCCTGCGCGTCGGTCGCCATTGTTATTCTTTATCCTTTGCGGGAAATGCATACGGAAAACTTCCCGATGATGAGCCTTAACGGCCTTCCTCAGGACCGGAAACTGATGATGATGGCATTCAGGGGACTCATGGTAGGCGGACTTGAATATTTTGTTTCCTTCTATCTCCAACTGGTCACAGACAGTCAGAATTCCAGAATCGAGAACCAACGGCTCAAACAGGAAAATCTGGAAGCCCGGCTCAGTCTGCTCAAACAACAGGTAAACCCTCATTTTCTTTTCAATTCGCTGAGCACACTCAGGACGATTGCCGCAGATGCTCCGACCAAACAATACGTAATGCAACTCGCCAATGTATACCGTTATCTGCTTGGCAACGAGCAGGAACACCTGACCTCACTGGAAAGGGAACTGGAATTTGCCCGGTCTTACATTTACATTTTGCAGGAACGCTTTGAACGCGCCCTTTGTGTAGCTATCGAAATCCCGGAAACCAGCCTCAGCCATAGAATACCGCCCTATTGCTTACAGATCCTGGTAGAAAATGCGGTAAAGCATAACATCGTATCTGTGGAAGCGCCCCTCAGTATCCGTATTTATATTGAATCGGAAATGCTTTGCGTAGAAAACAACGTTCTACCCAGAATGTCTGTGGAAGAAAGTACGGGAAAAGGGCTGAACAACATTAAAGAACGTTACCAGCTGCTTTCCAACCAGGAGATTGAAATCATTAGTACGAGCGCCTGTTTTGTCGTCAAGTTGCCCCTGCTGAAATGAAAGTATTGATTATTGAAGATGAAATCAAAACCGGAAGGGAGCTCAAAGCTCAGCTGGAAATGCTTGATGACAGCATTGAAGTAGTAGCTATCCTACCTTCTATAAAGAGTGCCTTGAATTGGTTTTCGGAAAACAGCGCGCCTCACCTGATATTTTCCGATATCCAACTGGCGGATGGCCTGAGTTTCGAGATCTTTAAACAGATCAAACCCGGCGCACCGGTCATCTTTTGTACGGCTTACGATACCTATGCGGTCCGTGCTTTCGAAACGAACAGCGTCGATTATCTGCTCAAACCCATTGACGAAAGAAAACTGGAAGCCGGTCTGAGGAAATATCAACACATGAGGGCTGTATTTGGTGGCCAGCCGGACGATGCCGGATATGAGCAGACGCTGACAAAGAAAATGGAATTGATGCTTCAAAAGCTAGGTCCAGGTTCTTACAAATCGACCCTTCTGATTCATTACCAGGATAAGATCATCCCGCTGAAAGTTGCCGAGGTTGCCTACTTCCACTTCGAAAACAGCCTGGTAAGCGCCCATTCATTTTCAGGTCAGAAATATGTACTGAGCCACACTCTGGACGAGCTGGAAACCCTGATCGATGGTTCCCTGTTTTTCCGCGCCAACAGGCAGTTTATCATTAACCGCAACAGCATTCTCAGCGCGGAACATTACTTTACAAGACGCCTTGTTGTAAGGCTAGTCGTTCCGACTTCCGAGCCGGTGATTGTGTCCAAAGTCAAGTCTTCAGAATTTTTGCGCTGGCTGGAAGTCCATTGATCCTGGCCCGTTCAGCTGCATTTTTGTCCGTTTCATTTCGATTGTCCGGAAGTAACCTTGCGACCGGTTTTAATTTTGAAAAGAAATCAACGCTTTATCAGCCCCTTGGTCTTAGTCATTTCAAAATTAAAATAACATTCCATGAAAACGCTCAACAGGCTATTGGTCATGATCATGATGGCCCTTTCATTGCATGCAAATGCCCAATCCTCAGTTACCGTAATCCGGCGGCCGCCACGTGAATCGAAGATCGTCGTGCACGCCGGTGTTCGGTATCACTACTACGGCGGCGTTTATTACAAACCGTATGGTCGCCAGTATGTAGTGGTCAGGCCACCTGTGGGCCTTCGTGTAGCCGTCCTGCCCGTTGGTTACGCCAGCGTTACAATCGGCAGAATGCCCTATTTCTATGCCGGTGGCGTATATTATGTACAGTATTCCCCGGGCCGATATGAGGTAGTAGAACCTCCTGAGGAATTGGCGGTAAACAGCACGTCCCAACTATCCGCCCTGCCCGAAGGCGCCCAAAGTGTTTACATCGCAGGCCGGAAATATTACAAAATCAACGACACCTACTATGAAAAATCCGTTTCCGAAAATGGCAGCGAAAGCTACGTGGTGGTGGGCAAGGCGGAGTAATTGTCACAATGTTATCTAACGGGCATTTCTCGCACTAAACATCATTTCAATTTATGATCCGATTGATCAAGCTGACGCTCTGCCTGCTCCTGCTGGCGGCAGGCGGTTCGTTGGCACAACAAAAACAAGCTACCCTTGCCGGCACAGTGAAGGATGCGGCTACCGGCGAAACGCTGATCGGCGCTACGGTGAGGGTAAAGCAATTACCTGCTACCGGTACTGTAACCAACGAATACGGTTTTTACTCGCTGAGTCTTCCGCCCGGCAGCTACACTTTGATTTACTCGCTGGTTGGTTTCAGCGAAAAGGCGTTTGAAATATCGCTGGATAAAGACGAGAAACTGGACATTGCTTTATCGGACCAGGCCACCACCCTGAACGAGGTGGTCATTACGGCCGACAAAAATGACAAGGTGTCCAGCACGCAGATGGGTGCAGAAAAATTGAATATCAAGGAGATAAGTACTGTTCCCGTCCTATTTGGAGAACGGGACCCGCTGAAAGTTTTGCAATTGTTACCTGGGATCAAGTCGTCGGGGGATGGCGGGAGCGGTTTTTATGTACGCGGCGGAGCCACCGATCAAAATTTGATCCTGCTTGATGAAGCACCAGTTTACAATGCGTCTCACCTGCTTGGTTTTTTCTCCACGTTTAACGCCGATGCCATCAAAGACATGGCTGTTTACAAAGGGGGTATGCCCGCCCAGTACGGCGGCAGGCTATCCTCGGTGCTGGATATCAAAATGAACGAAGGGAACAACCAGGATTATGATGTGAGTGGCGGGATCGGGCTTATTTCGGCTAAGCTGAATGTGGAGGGACCCATTCAAAAAGACAAATCCTCGTTCCTGCTTTCCGCCAGGAGAACCTATGCAGATGCATTTCTAAAGGCTTCGAGCGAGTACAGGGATTATCGTCTCTATTTCTATGACCTGAATGCCAAACTTAATTTCAGTCTTGGCGAAAAAGACCGCCTATACGTTTCGGGCTACTTCGGAAAGGACGATATGGGCATGGGAGAAACCTTCGGGTTGCATTGGGGAAATGCAACGGCTACCGTGCGCTGGAACCACATCTTCAACAGTAAACTGTTTTCGAATACTTCCTTGATTTTCAGTAATTACGATTACAATGTCGCCATTCAGAATGGTGGAAACCAGTTCGATATCTTTTCGCAAATTCGCGACTACAACCTCAAACAGGAATTCCAGTGGTTTCCCAACAACAGAAATACGGTGCGATTTGGGGTGAATGCAATTCACCATACCATCACGCCGGGCGAGGTGACGCCCACCGGTTCGTCGAGTATCAATGCTTCGGAACTACAAAAGCGGTTTTCTTGGGAGAATGCTGCGTTTGCATCGAACAGCTGGCAGGTTTCTTCCAGACTGAACCTGACCTATGGGCTCAGGCTCACGGCATTCAGCGCTATTGGCGAGGGGGATTTTTATACAGTTACCCCGGCCGGGATGGTAATCGACACCCTGCATTACAATAAGGGGCAGATCGCCAAAACATACCTCAACCTGGAACCGAGGCTGTCTGCCAGCTATCAACTGGGTGAGCTTGCGTCGGTGAAAGCATCTTACGTCCGAAACGTGCAGAACCTGCACCTGATATCCAATTCCACTGCCTCCAATCCGACAGACAAGTGGATCGCGAGCAACAACAATATCAAGCCGGAAATATCCGACCAGGTCTCACTGGGTTATTACAGAAACCTCGCCGAGAACCGGTACGAGCTTAGTACGGAGATTTATTATAAAACCATGCAAAATCAGATCGATTATCGCAATGGGGCCAATATATTCAGCAATTTCGATGCGATTGAAACCCAGCTGCTGTTCGGCAAGGGGCGCGCTTACGGATCCGAATGGCAGCTCAAAAAGAAGTCGGGCAAACTGACCGGCTGGATCAGCTATACATTGTCCAAAACGGAACGGAAAATAGATGGTATCAACGACAACCTTTGGTTCAACGCCCGTCAGGACCGTACGCATGATGTTGCGCTGGTAGGTATTTACCAGCTGAACAACAAATGGACGTTGTCTGCGAACTGGGTCTACTACACCGGGAACGCCATCACTTTCCCGGCCGGCAAATACCAGGTGGATGGCCAGACGGCCTACTATTATACCGAACGGAACGGTTACCGGATGCCAGATTATCACCGGCTTGACCTGGGCGCAACGATGAAACTACGCGACCGCAAACAGCTGAAACAGGAACTGGCATTCAGTCTCTATAATGCTTATGGAAGGGAAAATACGTACACGATCGAATTCCGGGACAGCGAATCGGTCCCGGGCAGAACGGAGGCAGTCCAAACGGCGCTTTTCAAATTCATACCATCGATCAGCTACAATTTCAAATTTTAACCGAAGATATGTCAGCCATAAAATATACAGCCGCGTTACTGCTGCTCACATGCTTTCTTTTTTCCTGTGAAAAGGTGATCGATGTCGAACTGAACCCAGCCGATCAGCGGTATGTGATTGAAGGACAGATCACCAATCAAAAGAAAGGTGCACTGGTGGTGATTTCCCAAACGACGGATTTTGAAAACCCAGGTACCTCTCCGGGCGTTTCCGGCGCGATCGTCACAATTTCAGACACACAAGGAAACGTCTATCCATTAAAAGAAACGCAGCAGGGATTTTATCAGGATTCCCTTTTGCTGGGAGAGCCTGGAATGAGCTATCGCCTTCATGTAACCCTGAACGGAAGCGAATATACGGCAACTTCGATCATGCCTGATGGGGTGAAAATGGATTCATTATTTGTTAAACCGGACGGTTCCAATCTTTCAAACAGGGAGCGCTACCTTGCTAATGTCACTTACACGGACCCGGCAAGCAAGATCAACTTTTACCGTTTTGTTCAATTTAAAAACGGGGTGAAGGAAAAAAACATTTTTATCCGCAATGACGAGCGGACGGATGGTAACCAGGTGACCGCCCCGTTGCGTTATCCGGCAGACGATGATAATGACATACTGCCCGGCGACAAGATCAGTGTGGAAATGCAATGCATCGATCAGGCCGGGTATCAGTACTGGTACAGTCTCGACCGCGGTGCGCTGGGCGACGGCAGCGCAGCCTCCCCGGCCAACCCGGTCAGCAATATGCAAGGCGGCGCGCTGGGATATTTTAGCGCGCACACCAGCGAGACACGGGAAATAACTGCGCCCTGAACAGATGTATTCCCGTATGAAAAACATAGCGCTGATCCGCGCTGCCGGATCTTACTGGCTCATAGCTTACCTGCTTTTTCTCGTCCATTCCGGTGCAATGGCCCAAACTGTCGACAAAAAGATCCCCGGAAAACGTGCTGCTATCCTGACCGTCTCCTTAAAAAGTCAGTTTCCGATTCAGCAAGCCATCGGCCTTGAAGTGATGATGAAACCGAAACTTTCCGGCTACCTGGGCCTTGGACAATTTTCCCGGTTTTACACGACTGTTGCATTAAATGCCCTGCCGAATAAAAAAGTGGAACAACAGATGCGGCGGCAGTTCATTAAGGACAATCTCAGAGATGGCACCGTCTTTGAAACCGGCTTTGCTTATCATTTCGCAAAGCGAAGGAGGTTTTATGCAGGATTGAATTTTCAGAACCAGAAGTTTACGCTACCGTCCACAACACAGCAGTTAGTCGAAAATTATGACTTCCTCGATGGTCAGGGCCGAAAAGACAAAATACTGGACCTGGTAGATAAAAATGCCCGGCTGAGGGAATTTTATGAAACCACCCGGATCATTTCCAAAGTCACGCTACAACGATTGGGTATTACCTTGGGCAGACGCTTTGGTTTCAGCAAAATACCACGTTTTGGATTTCATACCGAGTTGTCGGCGCAGTGGAATATAGGTAGTCGCACAGCGATCGAATCCAGTTCGCCCATTGGCAACGTGCTAATCAAGCAGTTTGCGGAGCCAATATTGCAAGAGAGAACTCAGGAAAGTTTCAGCTCTTTCTTTTTGCCATCGCTGACCGTGAGGGTAAGCTATGCCCTGGTCACGCGGTAGCGTCATGGGCCGTTGCCACACCACCCGGCATCTATTCGGTCCCTTTCAACCGGCAATTTGTCCTCTTCATTCCATTTTGGCAAAATTGGCATCAGGCCAGATGTTTATTTTAAGAATCACTTAAACAAAGCAGCAATGAGTTTATTCCGAAAATCGACATGCCTAATCGCGGGTGTTCTTATTTTTTGGTGCGATGTCGGCTACAGCCAGGCCGAAATTAGCGGGAAATGGCTCAGCCCGGACGGCGACCGGAAAATTGAGATCTATGAGAACAATGGAAGTTATTCGGGAAAGATTATCTGGCTGAAAAGCAACACCGGCAAGGTGAGGGTGGGAGATATCGTAATGAAAAACATCATTTACAAAAACGACCATTGGGAAGGAAGCGCGTATATACCTGCACGTGACCGGGACCTCCCGGTCAGCATTTCCATGCCTGGCGACGACGAACTCGAAATGACCGGAAAAGTCGGTATGATAAGCCGCACGAAGCGATGGAAAAGATGTAAGTGATCTTGAATTGAGCGGTTTTCAGATCCAGGTCTACTGGTATATTTCGTTGCCACAAAGGCTAAGCGGTTGTTGAAGATGATAAACTTAAAATTAATGCTCCTGTTGTTCCTTCTTTGTTCCGCCGGTTTTCCTGGTAGGGCACAGGTCAGGTTTAGCTCGCTCGACGACGTGTTCCGCTTTGCGGATCAGAACGCGGTGAGCATACAAAGCGCAAGGAATCAGGAACTGATTGCAGCCTCAAAAAACAGGGGGGCGAAAGGGGCTTTGCTTCCCGTTGTGAATGCTTCGGCCGGGTTTAATGATAACCTTACACTTCAGCCCACGCTCGTTCCGGCCAGCCTGTTCAATCCCGCGGCTCCCGAAGGGACCTTTAATGAGTATACTTTCGGCAGGCGGTACCTGTACAGCACGGGCGTGCAAGCAAGCTGGGATGTGCTCAATTTCCAAAAATGGTTCGATTTGAAAACCACGATGGCGACGCAAAAGCTTAGCGAGGCCAATACTCGCAATGCCAGGTTTCAGCTATATGATCAGCTTGCGCAGACCTATTACTCCATCCTGCTTACCGAAAGGTATATCGGGATAGCGAGGGGCAATGTCGCGGCCTCGGACAGCATTTACCGCATTGCTAGGGACAAATACGAAGCCAGCATATTTACGGTGGAAAACCTTAATCGCAGTGAAATCCAGCACATTCAAGCCGTCCAGCAGGCAGGAGATCTTTCGGCGTCGTTGGCGCAGCTGTACAATCAGTTTCAATCCCAATTGAATACCTCCGAGCAGATTATACTCTCCGGCGGTCTGTCTGCGCCGCAGCCCATCGGCAAAGAAGAAGAAGAAAGGGCCAACCTTATTCATCCGCTTGTGCAGGTCCACAAGGCGCAGCTGCAACTGAATGAGCGGCAGCTCGCACAAAGCAGGTCGATGCCATATCCCTCCCTTTCTGTGGGTTACCAATACAACCGCAACTGGACGACCGATGAAATGTTTAATTTGTCGGCGGCCAATAACTTACCCCAGCAATTCTGGGGTGTCAAGCTCACTATACCCGTTTTCAACGGCCTATCTGCCAGGGAAAAAATCACCCAGGCGCAAATACAGCTCCATCAGCAGCAACAGGTATTAGACAATCAGGCCCGCGTGGCCCAAAAGGAAGATGAGAACTTGCAAATCCAGTACAGGCAGAGCATGGAAGACTTAAAACGGCAGGAGGTGATCATGGGGCTACAAAGCAGCAGCGACAGCCACACCAACGACCGGTATGAGAGCGGGATCATCGGTCTGGATGAAAGGCTTGGGAAATTCCAGGATCTGTTGGCCGTGCAAAACCAGTACATGCAAAGCCTTAGCAACTACTACATCAGTTATTACAAGCGCTATCTGCGGATACATCTATAACATCGGAATCAATGAAGTCGAATAGCACGGCAGTGATCATATCAATACTTCTGATGAGCCTCGGGGCATGCAGTAGCCCGCAGGAAACCCGCCCGGTCAGGAAAAGTCTGCGGCAGGCTGTTTTTGCCAGCGGACATCTGGAACAGGAAAATGAATACGTGATCGCCGCTACGGCGGAAGGTACGATCACAGAGCTCTATATGCGTGAGGGAGACCGAATTGGCGCCGGGCAGATCTTGGTTCGTATCAAAAGCGATGTTCCCAGCACGCAGCTGCGGGAAGCACGGATTGTGTATAACGATGCCCGGAAAAATGCCGCCCCTGGTGCACCACAGCTCTCACAGTTGGAAGCCCAAATCGCTGTCGCGCGGGCACAACTCGATCAGGACCGGATCAACTATGAGCGCTATACAGCTTTGCGAAGCAAAAATTCAGCATCGCAGCTGGAATTGGAAAAGGCCGAACTGCTGTACAAAACTTCACACAGTAACCTTGTGGCGCTAGAACAAAATTACAGCCAGGTTCAGGATGCGCTGCGCTTGAATGCCGCCCGAAGTCTGCAACAGGTAAAAACCCAGCAGGCCATATTGAGCGAGTACGAAACCACTACCGATCACCCGGGTATCGTGTTAGACGTACTCAAAAAGAAGGGGGAGCTGGTGCGAAAAGGCGAGATCATTGCCAGGATTGGAAGCGGACGGCACATTGTGAAGCTTTTTATAGCGGAAGATGATATCACGCGGCTCGGCCTGGGCCAACGCGCTATTATACAGATGAACAATTATCCCGACACTACTTTCACCGCCACCATCACCCGCATATTGCCTGCATTCGACCAAACAGCACAATCGTATTCGGCGGAAGCGGAGTTCGTGGACTTACCGCCGCTCTTATTATCGGGTACCCAGTTACAGGCCAACATTATGCAGGACGGTGTCAGGTCTGTGCTGGTGATCCCGTCAGCCGCTTTGGTGAGAGGGCAGTTTGTACGAATGCGGGACGGAGAGGAAAGGGCGATCAGAACGGGGCAGAAAGTTGGCAGCTGGGTGGAAGTGAAAGCCGGCCTGACCGAAAAAGACATCATCCTTTTACCCCAGGATGATAAAGACGCGAAACAAGGCGTTGAACTACCCGGCAACTGACACGACCTAACCCTATATACGCTGACGCACTCACAGCACCTGTTCGCAGTTTGGACCAGTATTATGCTCGACAGTATGATAAAAGGCGTTGGATTGCCGGATTCTATACATCAACAACATGGCAAACGTAAATATCAAGATATCCTGGGTCCACTTGACCTCCAAAATAAGGCAGCTGATCGTAGCGGTGCTGAGCGTAACCTTCGGGATATCGATGTATATCTTCATGAACAGCTTTATGAATGGCGTGAACGGCGCGCAGACAGAGATCACTTTCACCACCATGGCTCACATCAGGGTGTATAATGAACAGGGCGGTGCGCCGACCGTCCTTATACCCCCGAACGGTAGCGGAGATACCCTGTTGAGTGTTAGCAATGCCAGGCATATCAGCTATACCGAGGGAATCAGGAATGCCGAGGAAGTCATTCGGGAGTTGCAAAAAAACAAAGAGGTGGTGGCTATCACCGAACAGGTCAATGAGAATGTGTTTTTTAGGAACGGGGTGACCAAAGTGAGCGGCACCTTATCGGGTATCGATGTAGCCAACGAGATCAGGGTGTTCAATACTGTACAATATATGACAGAGGGCGATGTAAACGAGCTGAAAAGACGCTCTGATGCGATTGTGTTGGGTACAGGGCTGGCTAACAAGCTTAATGCGTCGGTGGGGGACAATGTATCCCTAACCACGTCGGACGGGGTCGGTAAAATCCTTAGAGTGACGGGCCTGATGCAGACCGGAACGGGTAGCGTTGACAAGACGCGTGCTTTAATCTCGATCAATACGGCCAGGCAGTTGCTTTCTAAAAATAAGAGCTATGCAACAGAAGTGCTTGCCAATGTCGACGATTACAACAAGGCAAGAGCAGTAGCCGGTGACGTCCGCCCCGACATCCGATACAAAACGGAGGCCTGGCAGGAAGGCAACGGGCAGCTGGAGTCGGCTAACACGCTGCGTGATATTATCGCGATTGCGGTTTCACTTACGATACTGATCGTGGCAGGGTTCGGTATTTACAACATTATGAACATGACTGTCAGCGAGAAAATTCGGGAAATAGCGATCCTGAAAGCAATGGGTTTCGAGGGCAGGGACATCGTGCAAATTTTCCTGGTGCAATCCGTCATCATTGGTCTGATCGGCGGCTTTATCGGGCTGCTGCTTGGGTTTAGCATTGCTTCCATTGTTGACCGGATTCCTTTCAAAATCGCATCTTTCGATACACTCCCGATCTCTTATCTGCCAGCTGACTATATCCTGGCCATGGTCTTTGGGCTGATCATCACATTCGTGGCCGGATACCTGCCAGCCCGTAAAGCTTCGAAAGTCGATCCCGTGGAAATACTAAGGGGTTAATTATCCCACTACAACAAAATGAAAACAGCATTGTCTGCAAAAGGCCTCAATAAATACTTCCATGAGTCGGAAACCTTCCAGGTACTCAGGGATGTGAACTTTGAAGTAAAAAAAGGTGAATTTGTCGCCATTGTCGGAAAATCAGGTTCCGGTAAATCGACCCTGCTTTACCTTCTCTCGACGATGGATTCCGATTACCAGGGAAGGATCACCATCGATGGCACCACCGTTACCGGGCTTAGCCAAAACGAATTGTCGCGGTTCCGCAATGCACACATCGGGTTCGTGTTTCAGTTTCATTACCTGCTGCCTGAATTTTCGGTGTTGGACAATGTGATGCTGCCTGCACTCAAACTAGGGAAAAAGCCCAAGGAGTCGATAGAAGCAAATGCCATGGAGCTACTGACGATGTTGGATATTCGAGGGCACGAAATGAAGAAGGCATCGAAAATATCGGGCGGACAGCAGCAACGGGTGGCGATTGCCAGGGCGATGATCAACGAGCCGGCAATCATCATGGGGGATGAGCCTACCGGGAATCTCGATTCGAAGAATACCAAAGTGGTGTTTGACATCTTTCGTCAATTGGCTCAGGAAAGAGGACAAACCATTATAGCCGTCACCCACGACGATGAATTTGCCGCGAATTGTGACCGGATCATCGAGATGGTGGATGGGAAAATTATGTCTTGACCATGTCAAAAACGGTAATTGAGTATAAGATTGGCATGAACCATGTTGACTTTGTTGAAGATGTACCGGCTGTCATCATAGACGCTGCCTATCTTGTCTTTGCGGACCACCAGCAGAAAAGCGCTGAGTCCTTTTAGATATTGGTCAAATTGGTAGGTAAGACCCAAATTGATTTGTGAATAGCCGGGCATCCCATATTTGTTTTGCCGGAAATTCTTGACATCAGGCAAATGGAAGTATCCTCCACTTAGTGTTAGTTCAATGTCCTTTTGCGGTTTAAAGCGGGTATTCACGGTAGCGGCCGTTAAGTTACCGAACCCATCGTTACGCTCACGGGGCATAAAGGTGTAAAATGGTTCTTTACCCCATTCTCTTGGCATCAGGTACCGCTGCTGAGACCAGATGTGCGTTGCATTCAGATACCAGTCAAATCTTTCAGATTCTTGCCCTATGCGTCCTGAGGTTACTACCGCGCTGCCGGGCTGCGCATAGGCTAACAAGGCGTTAGGGTTTCCTCCGTTCCCTGTGATGTTCTGGATCGTAAGCTGGGCTCCTGTCATCCAGTTTGTTCCGCCTTTGGCCAGCGACCTCCACTCTGCTTTTACAAAAAAAGTATTCAGAACATTGTCCACGTAAGTGTCCCAAAGCTGTATCTCCCATTTCGACTTTTTGTAAGTAGCGCCAAAAATTGCAATGAAATCCGACTCCGTTTGTCCCTTGTACTGAGAAGGTCGCCCATCGAGACCAACCCCCACGGGGTACATTCCCATACTTTCATCGATTTCCAGCCAGCGCATTGTTGAGCGGGGCGAAATTCGCCATAGGTACTGGCTGCGTAATTTCAAATGTGGCCATTCATTAACGTCCAGCACTGCACCCTCGGTTAAGGTCGGGCTCATACGTCCATCCTGTGGGTTGATAAAGGGGGATTCAGGAACCTGGCGGCCGAGGGTCAGTATCGACTTTTTACCAAAATGAGCTTTGAGGTAAAATTCCTCCAGGCGACCAAGGTCACGGTGATAATTCGGGCGTTCGATGTCAAAAAGACCGATTTCATAGCGGTTTACCATAGAGGTGGCCGGATCAGGACGAGCAAGATCGGATGAGGCCAGGTTAAATATGAAAAAGCCGCTGACTCCCAGCTGAAATCGCTTGGCCAGCTTTAGCGTTTGATAGCCAATTCCACCGCCCACCGCCCACGCATAGTAATCGGTAAGTCGATTTTGGTTTAGGGTTGCCGACCAGTAAGATCTTGCATGACCGTAAAACTTCCCCGTTTTCAGAAAATGGCGAAGTGTATTCGTATCCCTGATTACCTCCTGCGACTTTGGAACTTCCTGTGCGAGAAGTGGGAAACTTGTCTGTATCCACCAAAGGACGAGAAGAAAGAGGCGTGTTTTCATAGATTTAGGTTTTACTTCCTTCCGAATCTTCCCCGAAAGCTATCTGGCATCTAGATTCTTGTGCCGCTTTTGCCAGTCTTTTATGGGATTGAATGGGCCATACTTATGCTGCTTTTCGGAAAATGGATCCGCATAGGGGCCAAAGGGGTGGTCGAAGGGCTTATCTGCCGGATTGGGCCAGTCTTTACTCAGATCCTTCTGGGGGCGGGGCATGGAATTTATAAAAGCGGCCACATCCCAGGCCTGCCCATCAGTGAGCTGCGGCGCATCGTAGGAAGCCCCGAGCGGCATGTTCGCCTTCACATAGCCAGCCAAATTGGATATCCTGTAAAGCCCCGCACCGGTATTGTAGCTGTGCTTGCCCCAAAGAGGCGGAAATAAATAATGTATTTCATCGGAGGCGAGCATACCTTCTCCGGCAGGCTGATGACAGCTCTGACATTTTTGTTCATATACCGCTTTGCCCGCTACCGGGTCGGCGGCTCGGTCAAGATCATTCATTTTATAGATCCCAATGCCATCAGGTGCTTGTTTCGGCGGAACACCTGTCCCCAGCCACTTCATATAGGCCAGCAAGGCCCGCATTTCATTGCTTTGCTCATCCAGGCCCTTTCCGTTCAGGCTTCGCTCAAAACAGTCGTTGATCCGTTTGGCCTGGGTTTCTATTTTCCCAGACCGTGCCCTGAACTTGGGATAAGTAGCTTCTACGGCAAAATAGTTGTTTCCCCAAGGTTTGGTGCCGGCATCCAGATGGCAGTTCTGGCAATTCATTCCATTCGAGAGGTGTTTTACACTGCCTTTGGGGCCGAGATAATCCGATGTATGGACAATCAGCTCTTTCCCGTATCTGACCATTTGCTGCTCGGCTGGCGTAAGCTTTGAAAGATCGCTTTCAGACGGACCCTTCCACGGCATAAGGCGGGCTATGTCGGCCGTCTTGGTTTCGGTTAATTTCTCACCGGCGGCTTGATCCGGACCAGGCTCGGGCTTGCCGAACAGTACAACAAGCAAAAACACGGAAAACAACCCGAAAACAACGGCTAAAAGACCCGTAAGCAGCTTCAATGAGCGGATTAATTTAACAACGGAATCATCGGGAGATATCATTGGAGAATAGGCTGTTTTTGAATTTGATAATCCTGATTATTTTGTTGCTTTGAGCTTCAATGAGCAATTAAGCAAAGCTTGTACCGAATATAACTCTTTGGTATATACGTATATCAAGCTTGCTTTGGCCTTTTCATGGCTTCCTATTTGCTGCATCGGAAAGTGCTGCGCTTGCGACATTGCTTATGCCGACTACGATTTGAAAAGAATTTCCTTTGAAATGATATAGATACCCATCACGAGCACAAACCAGCCGAAAGATTTTTTGAGTTTTTCACCTGAAATAAACTTGGCAAGAAAGGATCCAAGAAAGATACCTGCTATTGAAAGCGATGTAAATTCCAAAAGGAAAGTCCAGTCAATGGTCGTATTTGAAATATCGCCCGCAAAACCAATCAGCGATTTCGCTGCAATGACCAGTAGCGAGGTCCCAACAGCCATCTTCATAGGCAGTTTTGCCAATAAGACCAGCGCCGGGATGATCAGAAACCCGCCTCCCGCGCCAACAATGCCGGTGAGTATCCCCACAACACCTCCTTCGAGTCCGATCAGCGGGTAGTTGAATTGCAGCTCACCTCGGGCGTCTTCGGGCTCTGTCTTGTCTTCCTTGATCATCGAATAAGAGGCAGCCAGCATCACCAGGGCAAAAAAGAGCATGATCCCCGTATTTTTAGTTACCTCAAAGCCGCCCAGCGTAAAGAGCGAATCCGGTATGATCGGAACCAGGTATTTTCGCGTGAGAAATACGGCGACAAATGATGGAACGGCAAAAACAAGGGCGGCTTTGTAGTTGACAAGCCCTTTGCGCATAAAATTGAATGACCCTGCCAGTGAAGTCGTGCCCACAACAAAAAGGGAATATGCCGTTGAAAGTACCGGATTGATCCCCATTATGTAAACGAGCACCGGCAAAGTAAGTATGCTGCCTCCCCCGCCGATCAGCCCGAGGCTTATCCCGATTAATATGGAGGCTGAAAATCCCAAAACTTCTGAGGTTTGCATTTCTGAGTAGTTGTTGAATTAAATACTCTGCAAAAGTACCTGCCGCAAAAGCCCTGGTCAGTGATAAATGTTACATATGATCATTACATCGTTGTTTCTAGGTTTGTTTTTCCTCAAATCGCTATACTGCGTTTAGTGTGATTATTTTGTTTAGTATAACCCTTTGATGAGTAGGTATTTGCTGTCCAGTACTGTGGTTTGCTTTCTGAGATTCTCACTTTTGCTAAGCATCAAAACGGTCGTCCAGAGCCTTGAGTTGAATGATCAAAAAGCCATTGGTGGACTTGCCGGGGAGCAAGAAAATAGATGGAACCTTGTTCTACATCGTACTGCTCAAAATCAATGACATGGCGCCCCGCACCGGACGAAATATATAACAGCTGATAAAACGAATGCCGGTGAGGGAAAATCATATCCGGATGCCCAGAAAATATTGAAGGTCATAAACGGTGATGTCCTTGACTGTGTCCTGCTGGCCATTTAGGTTGCAAATATTATAAGTGGGGATATGATTTGTCTTTCTTATCATCGTTGGCAAAATTAACCATGTTATCCCCGCTGTTATGTAACAATTGTCACAAAGCGTGATACAGCTTTTGGATAAGTTGGCGGCTTTAAACCAATCAGACAAAATGAAAGTATTCAGACTCGCATGCCTGGCCACGATGATGGCGTTCTCGTGTAAAACTATTGCACAGAAGGCCGATCCTTTGACATTCAACGGTGCCCAGGCAACAAAAAAGATGTACAGAGCGATTTATCAGCTTAATTCCGAGGAGGAGAAGAAAATAAAGGCGACGCTGAAAAACATCCAGAACGCGCTGGATGATCCGCGCCTGAAAGGGAAGTTACAGATAGAGTTGATCGTGCATGGAGGCGGGGTGGCGCTTTACACGAACAACGGCCCTTATGAAGCTGAACTTAGGGCATTACTGGATAAGGGGGTAATACTGGTCCAATGCGAAAATACCTTACGGGAAAGAAAGATTGGCAAAGACCAGCTGTGGCCGTTTGTTTCATTTGCGCCCAGCGCCAACGGTGAGCTGATCATACGCCAGGCCGAGGGCTGGGCTTACATACATCCCTGATCTTTTTTCGAAAATGTGTAAAGCAATCATCAAGCCGACATGGGACGATAGCAAAGTCCATCAAAGCATAATCCGGCAGGTCAGCAACCTGCTGGATTATTTTAACGGTGACATCTCAAGAAGGGATCGCTGCCAGGCTCGTTGCCATATTTGAATTCGGCCAGCAGCATTTTGCCATAGCCCGTTACCAGGGGGCACGACGAATAGCCATGGTACATTTGCGGCTGGGACTTTTCTCCCAGCTCCGACAAAATATGGGACACTACCACCGGAGCTTGTTTTCTGATAGCCGCCCCCGTTTTAGCCGTCGGCAGGGCGGCAACATCACCCAGACCGTATACATTCGGGAAGCGGTTGTGCTGTAAGGAATGAATATTTACATCCAGCCAACCCTGATTGGCCCCATTCTCGACAGCGAGTACCGATTCCCTGATAAAATCCGGGGCTGATTGCGGCGGCGCCAGGTGCAGCATATCATAAGGCACGGTAACCAGCTTATCCAGACCCATCTTTTCGTTGATGGCCGGGATGCCTTTCCATTCCTCAGGGCCGGTGTATCTGAACCGGACTTCCTTTTCAGGGGATCGATGCTGGCAGGAGCATAGAAGAACCTGGTAATGATATCTTTTCTTTTGATCACCTTGGTCAGTGTGTTGGCAAACTTCTTCGTTCCGAATATGACGGTCCCGGGAGTGGCGAAAATAACGTTAGTGTTGCCTCTTACGCCGCTTTTCCGAAAATGATCGTCGGCGAGGTACATGATTTTCTGCGGCGCGCCACCACATTTAATAGGGGTGGAAGGCAAGGTAAATAATGCATTTCCCCCTTTGAATTTGTGTAAAACGTCCCAGGTTTTCTGAGGATCGATGTAGTTGCTGCAAATCGACTCCGTCAGTAAAGCCTGTTTTAGCTGGGGAAGGGCATCGGAGTTTATCTGGAGCCCTGGTGAGACAATAAGGTAATCATAGGGTATAAAGCCCGATTGCGTGGTTTGTACCTCATTATGGTACGGGAATATCCCCGTAACCCGGTTCTGAATCCAGTCTGCGCCATAGGGAATCAAAGATGCTTCATTTCTTCTCGTTTCCTCAAAGTCATAGCTTCCCGCCCCGACCAACGTCCAGGCAGGTTGGTGCCAGTGAGACGCGGACGGTTCTATGATGGCCACTTCCAGCGAACGCCTGCTGGCTTTTAACTGTGCGGCGGTCATAATGCCTGCCGCGCCGCCGATTATTAATATTTGACAATGGCTTTTCATTTAAGATTCAACTGGTGTTTGAACCAGGCGTTGGGCCTGGTCCCGTATATGTATTCTTCACGGGACTACCTTTCATTCCAGAAACCTTCCATGACGCTACGGACTATTTTCTGGCTATTGAACCGATCAACAATCCGCCCATCACAGCGCCATACACGGTTGAGCTGGCAGGGTTTGAAGTAATGGGGCATGTACCCGAGGAGCAGCCAATGAAGTGGTAGTATAAATACCCCAGGACTGCCCCGATCGCTACGCCCGCAAAAGAATATAAGATTGAGGCTTTTTTCATCACTGAATGAAGTTTTCGTCACAAGATTACCAAATGGATTGAAAATGTCAGGGGAGACGGGTTTATTTAATTTGATATCCCATCCCCTCAGTGTTAATGTCAGTGGGGCAACTGCTCCCGGAAACGCCCGTATACCCATGTCCCGGCGATGGCGCTCAGTAGGGTCACGATTACCACCGTGGCTCCTACACCAATTTGGGCGAATAAGGGTCCCGGACAAGCGCCGGTAAGTCCCCAGCCCAGTCCAAATGTCAGCCCGCCATAAATTTGTCCTCTGTTGAATTTTTTATCAGAGAAAGTAATTTCTTCTCCATGTATGGTCTTGATTTTAAAGGTCTTGATGAGCCAAACAGAGAGCGCTCCTATCAGCACTGCGCTGCCGATGATCCCGTACATGTGGAAAGACTGAATGCGGAACATCTCCTGGATCCTGAACCAGCTGATTACTTCGGCTTTGACAAACACAATGCCGAACAACACACCTACAATCAGATATTTGAAGTTGTAATACCATTGGTGACTTTGCTTGCTTTCATTGATGCACATCGCATCAGTTGCGCGGACCTGGTGTTCCTTCTCTTTGGTTATTTCAGATGTCGAATTGCTCATTTATTGCGGCTTTTTTTTGAGATTTGAAAATATAAAGCTCTGACTGGTACCGAATGGAGTTATGTGATCTACGTGAGCGCTTGTGGCCAACCGGAAACTTTGGCCGAAAACTTGCTGAATCGAGCTCCGATCGTATTGTTTAACGGGCAATCCACTGCATTTTACCGGACCATCCATCGAGAAAGTACCCAGTATCAGGTCTCCTCCAATGACGGATTTTTCAACGATTCCGACATACTTTTCGATGTCGTGCTTACCAGTCAAAAAATGAAATGTAGCTCTGTCATGCCAAACCCGATAGGCTCGCGATGGAATAAAATCCAGAACGTTGATGACAATCCAGGTTACCCGGTCTGATAACGGGCCTAGTCGGGCCTTTGCACGATCGATCGCCCTTTGTGAGATATCCAGAACGGTAATATCTGTAAAGCCCTCTTGTAACAAGTAGTCAACCAGCCTGCTTTCTCCGCCACCAACGTCAATGATGGGCTCGTTTTTATCGAGTTGCAAGGCGTCTATCAAGGTCAGGGAAGTGTCTGGCCTGGGCTGCGTCCAGCTCATTTGGTCGGATTGTTTGGTTCTATATACATCCTCCCAATGTGTTCTTAATGTGTCATCTATCATATTACAAATTGAGAATGATTGGCAATATCCAGTTAGCCATCACAAATCCTCCAATCATAAAACAGATTGTAGCTACCAGAGATGGCCATTGTAATGTGGACAGCCCCATAATGGCATGCCCGCTCGTACATCCTCCGGCGTAGCGAGCCCCAAATCCTACCAGAAAGCCTCCGCCAACCATCATGATCACGCCAGAAACCGTGAATAGTTTTTCCCAGCTCACAATGTCAAGGGGTACCATTGCCGAAAAGTCCGTTATGCCGTAAGCTGCCAGCTCTTTTGCCAGGGTTTCATTTACCTTGATTGGCGCGGGATTGGCCAGAAAGTGGGAGGCAACCATTCCTCCCAAAAATATTCCCAGCACGAATACCAAGTTCCAGGTTTCTTTTTTCCATTCATATTGAAAAAAGGGAATTTTGGCCGGCATGCACGCGGCGCAGGCATGCCTCAATGAAGAGGATATCCCAAATGACTTGTTGCCGAGAATGAGCAGGGCGGGCACAGTCAGGCCGATAAGTGGCCCTGCTACATACCAGGGCCACGGTTGCTTGATTATATCCAGCATGTCAATGTTTCGTAGTTTACATTTTCTGTTTGAGGCTCTCCCATGCGCCTCCGTTGTAGGCGTCTATGCCGGCAGATCTCAACATGCCTTCGGCCATGCCGCTCCTTGAGCCACTCCGGCAGCATGTAATTACCGGTTTGCCTTTTTTGAGCAGCATATCCGCCTTTGCATTGATCTGATCCAGGGGAATGTTGATGCTCCCTGGAATATGCCCTGCCGCAAACTCCTGAGCAGAGCGAACATCGACAACAAGTGCCCCTTGCTGAACAAGGGTTTTGTAATCCAAACTTTTTGATCCGAATAATGATGATAAGATTCCCATAAGTTTATTTTTTTCTTTTGATAGAGATACCCAGTATCTACAACATGGTACTCGGGCATACGTAATTGCTTACCGGCACAAGTCCTGATTCTTTAATGGCTTTAAAGCCTCCCTGAACGTCGATCAGATTGTCGTATCCCCTTGATTTGAGGATAGAATTGAAAATCATCGAACGGTACCCTCCGGCGCAGTGGACCAGATAGGTTTTATCTTTGCCGATCTCAGCCAGGTGGTCATTCAGGTAATCCAGCGGTATATTTTCGGAACCGATCACATGCTCGGAAAAGTGCTCACTTGCCTTGCGTACATCAAGCACGATCAGGGAAGGGACCTTTTTGAGACGCTCGGCCATTTCGATGGCCGTTACCGATTCTATACGATCTGTTTCCTTTCCTGCCTTTTTCCAGGCCTGAAAACCGCCTTTGAGATGACCGATTGTGTAATCGTAGCCGACCCTTGCCAGTCTGGTTACGACCTCTTCTTCTCTGCCCTGGTCGGCAATGACCAGTATTTTCTGTTTGATATCGGGAATCATCGCACCAACCCAAGGGGCAAAACTGCCATCAATCCCTATATTGATCGAATTGGGTATAAATCCCTGGGCAAAGACGCCGGCATCACGGGTATCCAGCAGTAGCGCGCCGGTTTCATTGGCGGCGGCTTCAAAGGCATCGGGATCGAGCGCTGCGTTTCCACGTTCGAGTACCGTATCGATGCTTTCGTACCCCTTGATGTTCATCATTACGTTTTCGGGGAAGTATGCAGGCGGAGGCATCAGTCCGTCAGTTACTTCTTTCACAAACTCCTGCTCGGTCATATCCGCGCGCAGCGCATAATTGAACAGTTTCTGATTGCCTAGTGTATCGGTTGTCTCTTTGCTCATATTTTTACCACAGGCGCTGCCTGCGCCGTGGGCCGGATAGACAATGATATCATCGGAAAGCGGCATGATCTTGTTGCGCAGTGAATGGTACAGATGCCGGGCCAGTTTATCCTGGGTAAGGTCTGCCACGACCTTTTGCGCCAGGTCCGGACGGCCGACATCCCCGATAAATAGAGTATCGCCGGTAAAAAGCCCGATATCCTTTCCATTTTCATCGGAAAGAAGAAAGCAGGTACTCTCCATCGTATGCCCTGGGGTGTGCAGCACTTTGATTGTAGCACTACCTACTTTCAGCACTTCACCATCCTGTGCAACATGGGCTGGGAATCCCGGCTTGGCGGTGGGGCCAAATATGATTTGCGCGCCCGTTTTTTCAGCCAAGTCAATGTGGCCGGAGACAAAATCAGCGTGAAAGTGCGTTTCAAGAACATACCTGATTTTTGCCCCGTCTTTTTGGGCCCGTTTGATATACGGTTCGACCTCGCGAAGGGGGTCGATAACTACTGCCTCACCGTTGCTTTCAATGTAATAGGCGCCCTGTGCCAGACAGCCTGTATAGATTTGTTCGATTCGCATAACCTTCCTTGTTTGTTTTTCTTAAAGAATGATACAAATTTCGGAATGGGAGGCGAGCCCGTCAGTGATATTTGTCACGTAAGGGCAAATTTCCAGATAAAGTAAATCGGATAGATCTTGGGATTTGGAACGTGCTGTTAATCAGCTTGCTATTCTAGCGTTTGTATAGGGCTTTGGACATGTCGCTGGACACGTGATTGCACATCGGCCCGCTTTTGCCGTCACCCAAATAGGGCCGATCCGGTGCTGGTATTTCCCGTTGCGGTTACAGATGCGAATTGTCCTCACTTGATTATTTTGATCGTGTTTCTGCCAAGCCGGAGCATTCCTCTTTGTTCCATCTTTTTTAGCAGGCGGGATACAACCTCCCTGGATGAATTCAGATCGGTTGCAATTTGTTGGTGGGTGATTGCTATCTCATCATTGTTCAGGAGTTTCTGCTGGTTTTTAAGGTAAAATTCCAGCCTTTCGTCCATGCTTCTAAAAGCAATACTGTCTACAACCAACAGAAGTTCTTCAAACCGGGACCGGTAGGTTTCCAATACGAAATAGTACCAGCTTTTATAGCCTGTCATCAGCTCATCCATCAATGCGATCGGGACCAGTATTGCTCTGGTGGGCTCTACTGCCCTGGCCGAGATCTGGCTCTGTTCTTTTTTTGTCGCGCAGATCATTGATAATGCGCAGGCATTGCCGGGGCCTAGCTGGTAAATAAAAAACTCATTGCCATCATGGTCTTCCCGGTATAGCTTTACACCTCCCTCCACGATCAGCATCGTGGATTTAAAATATTGCCCCGGTCGCATTAACTGTTCATCACTTTCAAATTCCCGCAAGATGCTGTGTTGGGCAAGCTTTTTGGCCAGCTCCGGGTCAAATTGGCTAAAATGGGTTTGCAGGAATTGGCTTATTGCAGCTTGCTCGGTTTGTAGGTTCATGTTTATGAGATCATTGGGAATGCAGCAAATTTACAAAATTGCTAGTGCAGCTGTGTGACCAGAGTCACATAGCTGCACAAAGGCTCCGAGGCGGACTTGTTTTCTATGCAAGCAGGTGTAAACGGTTAGCAACAAGCGTTCATTCCACAATATCCCTGATCATTTTGCGGATTTCCAGGCTGGTCCTAGTACTCTGTCTGGGCGTAGTCTGGGTGAAAATAATACCTGCGATTTGATGCTTTGAATCCTGTCAGGGGTGCGTGCCAAACAGCCCGGGACTGCTGCTTTCCAATACACGGCCATCGACATCGACTACATCGAGCCAGTTGCCGACTCCGTAACGGACCGGTCTCTGGGGCGTTGGTGAGAAAGGATTGGTAGGATAGGGTGTCCCGGTGATTTTTGCATTTTCTGTCTGGTCACTAAACATGGCCTCGATCGCGTTTTCACTGAGCACCCGATGCCCGTTACTGGTACCATGGTTAACCAGCATTTCCAGGAATTTCAGGTAGTCGGCAGCGGTGGTGTGCACACCGCCTGCGATGATCGGATTGCGAACGGAACGATATTCGGCCGTCATCCCGCAAGGCTGGGCAACGCGCTGCTCAAACAAATCCTGCCATTTTTTGCCTGACACGATTTCAGCAACCCTTCCGCCGATCTGCATTCCGGCGCTGCCATAGTCGAATTGGGTGCCGGCGATGCTTACCAGCGGCGTATACAGGGCAATGGAATCCACCGCCTCGGCGAGCGACATCAGCCGCTTGTACTCGTACTTTTGAGGCGAGTCGCCTCCGAATCCTGCTGTATGCGCAAACAGCTGCCGGATGGTCACATGTCCTTTTTGGCGGGCAGTAAATATCGGCAGGAACTTGCCGATACTGTCGGAAAGGGACAGTTTGCCTTCATCGACAAGGCTCAGTATGACGGCCGCGGAAAGCCATTTGGTGGCCGATGCGATCGGTTTACTGGTGTGTTCGTCCAGGCCAAACCCCTTTTTGTAAATCAGCTTACCATTTTGAGAAACCAGCACGATCACCTGATCGTTGTAGTCGGCAAGGTGTGCTTCCAGGAATTTGTCTACTGTGTCAAAATTGTAAGCCGGGGGTGTCTCCGGGGAGACTTGATCGGTGTGACAGGAGCAGAATAGGAGAGTGCAAGCCGTCAGGAACCTGAATACGTTCTTCATGTCGTCTTTATGATTTGCGTTTTTTTATTTCCTGCTTCATTTCCTGTTGTTGCTGTTTGAATTGCCTGAACTGCTGCTGGCTCAGCACCATTTGCAGTTCTTTTTCCTTGGCAGCGTTTACCTGCTGAAACGCTCTCAGTTTAGAGAGTTTACTACCGCTGCCCGCAATAATTGGATCCATTTTACGGGCGTAACTTAAATTGATCGCAGACACTTTTTCGGCCTGCGCCGAATCCAGATGGAGTGTTTCTTTCATCCGTTGGGTCTGTAATTGTGCCCGCTGTTCGGCAGGTATGTCGGCGAGCCGGTTTTGCTGAGCGAGTGCATTGCCGGCAAATAGCAGCATTGTGAAAATAATGCAGACGCCGGTGGTCAGGTTTTTCATGGGACAGTTTGTTTTGTTTCCGGTCAAAACAAACGAATGGCGGGTTGACAAAAAAAGTAAATCAACGAGGGGCTGCAAATTTGACATGGAATGCAGGAGATTGCCGACGAACGGGTATTGTCTGGGAAAATACATTTCGTTGGAACATACCGGACGCTCATAAGATAAACCAGGCCATTCGACGGAGTTTGTTTTGCTTTCAGCAGATATCGCTTACCATTGCAGGGCAATACGGTTGTAAATGAAAAACACTGCTTTGAAGAAGGTCCCGACGATCACTTTGTTTGCCTGGCTGGGCTATTGGCTCATTTGGGTGCTTATGTTTTCAAACACGCAACAAACGGCGGCAGCTGTTTGGGCCGCAACCATCCATGTGGGCTTACAGGCCATTATCGTTTATTTGAATACCCTGGTTCTGATTCCCTCTTTCCTGGAAAAACGGCGCTACCTGTTTTACGGGCTGCTGTGCTTTGCTGTGCTGGTGCTGTTGTCAAAATTGCAGTTGACGCTGGTGCCGGCGGATGTGAAAGTGATCCTGAAACGAAACATCCAATACCCAAGAGCCTTTCAGTTTGCGCGGACTTACCTGCTTTTTATGGTGGTGCTGATCATCAGTACGGCCTGGAAATTCGCTGTTGACCGCTTCCATGCATTGCAAACCCAAAATGAGATGGCCAGGAAGCAACTGGAAAGCGAGCTGCAATTCCTGAAAAATCAGATTAATCCCCATTTTTTGTTTAATACGCTCAACAACATTTACACACTAGCATACCTGAAAGAGGATAACGCTGCGCCGATGATCATGAAGCTCTCCGAGCTGCTTCGGTATATGCTTTACCAGTGCCGGGCGCAATGGGTACCGCTACAAGACGAGGTGACCTTCCTGCGTAATATCCTGGAAATGCAAAAGCTCAAATCCGAGATTTACGAGCAGCGCATGACATTTGAAGTAACAGGCGTCAGCTCTGACCAGTTAATTGCCCCCCTGCTGCTGTTGACCTTTTTAGAGAACAGCTTCAAACATTCGGACTTGGACATGAATCCGCAGGGCTGTATTTTCGTTAGTCTGCAAGTGGACGACCGGAATACACTATCCTTCATATGCATTAACTCAAAAAGGGGAGCAGCTTCTCAGCGAAGCGAGCCTAACGGCATCGGCCTGGCGAATGTAAAAAAGCGGTTGGAACTGACTTATCCAGGTCGGCACATCCTGAAAGTTATAGACAATACCAGTACATTTGAAATCCGCTTGATAGTGAACCTATGAAAATCACCTGCATGATCGTCGACGACGAGGCGCTGGCCAGGAAGTTGCTTGCTGAATACGTATCGAAGATCCCTTCACTCGATCTGGTAGCTTCGTGCGCAAACGCGATTGAAGCCACGGCCGTGCTGAAAAGCCGGCCGGTCGAATTGCTTTTCCTGGATATTCAAATGCCTGATATCAATGGCGTCAACTTCGTGCAGACGCTCGCCAGGAAGCAATTGACCGTGTTTACGACTGCGTACACCGAGTATGCGGTAAAAAGTTATGAACTTAATGCACTCGACTACCTGGTCAAACCGGTCGCATTCGAACGTTTTTTTCAGGCTGTCGGTAAAGCCATGGATATGATCGGAAGCCGTAGTCCCTATCCGCAAACCGATGTTGCGACTCAGGAAGCGCAAGACTATATTTTTATCAAATCGGACGCAACAACATATAGGGTAGCTTTCGATGACATCGACTACATCGAAGCTTATGGCGAGTATGTTTTGATTCACCGCGGCTCGGACCGCCTGATGCCGCTCTTACAACTTGGTAAAATCGAAGAAATTTTACCTGCTTCCCGGTTTATGCGGGTACACCGCTCTTTTATCGTTCAATTTGCAAAGATCGAAGCCATTCAGGGTAATGTAATCTGGATTGGGAAAAAGGAAATTCCCGTTAGCAGGACCTATCGCGATGCGCTCACAGAGCGTGTTCAACGGCGGAATCTTCTTGGCAATTCTTATTAGTAGTGCTCGGAGAAGCAAAGTTAAAATCACTTGCCACCTGTTTGGCCAGCAAGTTCACGCTTGCCCGTTTTCCTGGTTTGTAGTTTTATAGAGCTGCTCCAACAATTCATCAATCAAAAGATTGCTCTTTTTTTCAAACTCTTCTTCATTGAGCACACCGTTGTTAAATGCATGCGAAAGCTGATCCAGATCAGATTTTATTCTGGCCAAGTTCTCCCGCTTGCGCCTGGCAAAGGATTTGCCACGGGCTAGCCGGGAGGCAAAAGCAAAGAGAACGGGGAGGAAAATTCCAACAGCCAGGACAAATAGTAGCAAAATTAACATCTGATTCAACCTTCACGTGATGAGCATGGTTTTCAGTAATCAATGGCGATCTCTTCGCTCTGATTTGTATTTTTCACTTCCCTGGGATTACGGGCATTTTGTGCCCGCCAATGGTTATGCTAACATTAAACCATTCAGCCTTGTAAACTTTCACTTAACCGGTATTGTACTTGCTGGAAGCCTGATGGCCACAGAAGTCTGATTGATTTTGGAAGTAACCTCAAGATTCCCTTGATGAATATCAATGATTTTTTTCGCTATGGTTAGCCCTAATCCGTAGCCTGGAATCTTACCTACGTTGTTGGCCCGCATCATGGGCATGAAAATGTCCGATATCTGTTTGTCCGGAATCCCCATTCCCTGGTCGGTAACAATGATAGTCATTTGATTACCAGTTAAATCTACGTCCAGCACTATAGGCTTTTTACCTGAATACTTGCTGGCGTTGTCCAGGATATTAGTCAGCACGGTCCTGAGAAGGACCGGACTACCAGTAACATGGGTAAGCTGACTGCTTTCTGTAAATGCATCTGATAGCACGAAATCTATTTGCTGATCGGGATGCTTTTCTCCGAAGTAAGAAATCGTATCCAGAATTGTGTCGACAATGTTGACATCCTGCTGCATTTTAACCGACTGCAGTCCTTCGACTTCTGCCAGTTGAAGCAGAGAATTGGCTAAATTGATCGCGTCTTCCAGCCGCAGTAATGCTTTTTCCATGCTGGAACGAGTATCGGCAAGCTGTCTGTCATAGGCAATCGAGGTTTCAAGGATCCCCTTCACAACTGTCAATGGGGTGCGCAGTTCGTGCGAAGCATAGGCGACGAAATGCTCCTGGCTATCGGCAAGCACTTGCAGCCTTCCTAAAAGATCATTGAAGGAACCAGCCAAATATGCGGCCTCGTCAGCTGTGGAAGTGCTTTGGAGCCTAAATGAAAAGTCGTTAGCCGAAGAGGGATTCATTTGCTCGATTAGTTGATCAAAAGGGTGCATTGAGCGGCGGGCAAACAAGAAACCTGCGAAAGCGACAATGACCAGCAAGATAACATTGCCTATAAACAAGATGAATAAAAGGCTGTTGGAGGCTTGCCTGCCAGGCAGATCATAGGCGGTTACCACCGATACATAACGCTGCCCGTCAATGATGAAAGAAAGTGCTACGCCCTCCTTTGGCTTATTCCAGGGAGGAGCATCATAGGTGAACTGGATTTCTCCCTGTCGGGCCTGCGCCAACAGTCCCTTCGTAAGCTTATGATCGTCCGGTCCTGATGACTTATAAATGATATTATTGTCTGGCCCCAGGATTATTTCATGCTGATCTGGCAGGGTTAGGTAACTTGACCTGTGAAATTCGGTACGGTTCTGAAAATACAGCTGTCCGGCCAGCGCGCGCCGCTGCAAACGGTTTCGCATCAATGACCGGCGGTAGGATTCATAGGTTTGGTAGATAAAGAGGGAAAACAGTAGAAGCAATGACGCTACCAGCGTGGCAAACCAGATTGTAATACGCTGTTTGATGCTCATGGTTCAGCCCCTAACATATAACCGACCCCAAATACCGTATGTAGCAATTTGGGCTCGGTTCGGTCTACCTTTCTTCGCAGGTAATTGATGTAAACGTCTACCACGTTAGTATTGCTGTTGAAATGAACATCCCAGACATTTTCAAGCAGGTCGATCCGGTTGACGACACGCCCCTGGTTGAGCATCAGGTATTCGAGCAATGCATATTCACGCGCGGTCAACTCGACCCTTTCGCCCCCTCGCCAAACCCGGTGCGAATCGGTCTCGATTGCCAGGTCAAGTAGTTCGAGCCTTTTCGGGCGCGGGGCACGTGCAGGATGCCTACGGGCCAGCGCTTTCAGGCGAAAAAGTAATTCCTTAAAGGCAAACGGTTTGGCAAGGTAATCGTCTGCGCCTGCTTCGAAGCCTAACACTTTATTATCCAGACTGCCCAAAGCCGTGAGCATGATGACAGGGACGGCGGGCCAATTTTGTTTGATAAAGCGGCAAAGGTCCAGTCCATTCACGCCGGGCAGGTTTACGTCGAGCACTACCACATCAAACCGATTTTCGTTGACCATCGTACGGCCGATAACGCCATCGAAGGCAATTGAGACGCCTATCCCTTCGGCGAGCAGCCCTTTTTGAATGAACTGTGTTAGTTCGACATCATCTTCTACGACTAATACATTCATATGCATTGGTGGTTTATGCTTCCAAATTAACAACCCTGCACCTTAGAAATCCTATAAAAATGGCCGCTCTAATCAACTTTTAATAACCTTCTAATTACCCTATAAGAACTTGCCTGTTTACTTTGGGATTCAAACTCTGATGCGCAATGGCTACTGGGAATCAATGGGCTGTGTTTTTCATGGAAACCGATGAAGATGATGTTATTTTCTTTGAAATGGCCGTGACGCAAGCCCATCCTGATTGTGTTGTCGAACGCTTCGATTCGTTTGAAAGCTTAATTGACGGGGTGGCTTTCCATGGCTCTTTGCAGCGCATCATCCTATTTATCAACCTGACAATGCTTACAGGAACCGGATTGGATATGCTTGACCAGATCCGCCGAAGCCCTGCCTTTGACCAAGTGCCTGTTTTTATCTTGTCGGCCAATACCAATCCCGATATGATTTCAGATGCATATAGCCGGAAGGTAAATGGCTATTTGTTTAAGCCGGTGTCTTTCAATCAGTGGAAAGAATTACTGCGTCCGGTAGTCTTGTTTGCGAAGAACTTATAAACCAATATGTTAAGAATATCGCGTGCCCTTTTTATTATTGTAACAGCCTTCGTTAGCCATTCAGCCGCGCAAGGTCAACTGCTCAGTATGGAGCAAGCGGTTAACTCTGCTATCGAGAAATACCCTACGATTCAGGCCCAGAGGGCAGCATTGTCCGCGTTTCAAGCCGGCGCAAGCGTTGTAAAGGACAACCGGCTACCGAATGTAAGGCTTCACGACCAGATCGATGTCGGCACAGCAAACGGATTGTCCGGCTCTTACTTTTCAATGGGGATGATCGTTCCCACTTCCGGTGGCCGAAGGCCTGAAAACCGCATGGATCTGACTTCTGGCAACATAGCGCTGGCAACCGCAGACTGGGAAGTATACAACTTTGGCCGTTTCAAAGCGGAAGACCAGCTTGCCAATGCGGATATCGCTATCGGTCAGGCGGGTCTGGCACGAGAAGAATTTCTGCTTCGGCAGGCGGTGGTCGGGACCTACCTGGATGTGCTGTGGCGGGGAAGGATCCTTCAAATCGAATCCCAGAACCTGGCCCGGGCCGATACGGTCAGTAAAATCATCAATAACCTTGTAGGTAACGGTATCAGACCCGGACTTGACTCGTCTCTGGCAAGCGTGGAGCTATCCCGGGCCCGGCTCAACTACTACGAGATCGATGAAGGACTTAGGCGTTCATTCTTGCAGCTGGCCATGCTTACCGGCAGGACAGTAAACGAGCTGGTCATTGATACTACATTCCATGAGCAGGTCCTTCTTTCTCCCCCGCTTGATTTACATGTCGGGGCCGGACACCCGCTACTTCGCTACCAGGCAAGTTTGTTGAGCAGACAGCAAACCGAGGTGGAACTCATCCGGAAAACAGCACTGCCCAGGGTATCGCTGATGACAGCCGCCTGGGCTCGGGGTACTAGCCTTGATCTGGATAATAACTTTGGACCACTTGGTCCAGGGTTTGGATATAGTCGCACTAATTTTTTGGTGGGCCTTGCCGCAACGGTCAACCTGGTTGATTTCAGGCGCGTGAAAAGCCGCATGCAGGTCCAGCGGTGGAAAGTGAAGGAAGCGGATACAAAGCTTGATTTCGAAAGAATGAAGCTTGAAAACACCCTTGCTGCTTCCGACTCGGTCATGTCGATCATGCGCCAGGCCTTACGTGAGCTTCCTACCGCGATCCGTTCCGCAGAGAGCGCCTATCAGCAGCGACTTTCCCTCTATAACAATGGTATTGAAAACATCCTGGGACTCACCGATGCCATGCAGCTTTTAACCAAAGTTGAGAAGCAGGCAGTTGACATACAACGACGCGCAGTCGAGCTCAGGTTGCAACGCGCGTACGCAACCAGCGACTTCGATGAGTTTTTTAGTTTTTTCCGCCGGCCGTAAAATCCCTTTTCCATGTTAAATCTATCATTAAAACGTCCGATTGCGGTACTGGTTTTTGTGGCCGGGCTGGTGGTCTTTTCCATTATGGCCGCTACAAAGATCCCTGTCGATATTTTTCCCAAGCTTAATTCGCCGGTCATTTACGTTATCGAGCCCTATGGCGGGATGTCTCCGGCCCAGATGGAGGGCTTTTTCGCTACCCGGATGCAGGACCAGTTCCTGTACATAGGAGGGATCAAGGAAATTTCCAGTAAAAGCGTGCAAGGACTTACAATCGTCAAGCTATCCTTTTATGAAGGAAGCGATATGGCCCAGGCTGCGGCAGAAGTGGCAATACAGGTCAACAGGGCGATGAAATTCTTTCCGCCTGGCGCACTGCCGCCACAGGTAGTCCGTTATGACGCGTCATCCGTACCGATAGGTGATTTAGTTTTTAGCAGCAAAACGCGGCCCCTGAAAGAAATCCATGAACTTGCCGTGACCAGGGTGCGTCCTCTTTTTTCGACAGTGCCCGGGCTTACCGCGCCTCCTCCAATCGGTACAAATGCCCGTACGGTTGTGATTAATCTGGACCCGCAAAAAGTACGCTCTTTGAACCTGTCACCAGATGAAGTGGTAGAAGCGCTCGCGTCCAATAACGCAATGACCCCATCTGGAAATATCAGGGTTGATAACACGACTTATATAACCACGCTTAATTCGCTGGAAGAACGGGTGGCAGATTTTGGCCAGATTCCGGTCAGTACTCAAGGGCGCCGGACGGTGTTTTTAAGGGATATAGCCAATGTGGCCGATGGTTCGGATGTTACCGCGGGCTATGCACTTGTCAATGGTAGCCGTTCTTCCTATATCCCCGTGGTGAAGACGGCTGATGCATCGACCTGGGATGTGGTGACGGCTCTGAAAGCGAAGCTACCTGAAATGCGCAGCCTTCTGCCAGACGACATTGAAGTGAATTACGAGTTTGACCAGTCCATATTTGTAATCAATTCCGTCAAAAGCCTGCTTTTTGAGGGTGGGCTAGGGGCGCTTTTAACAGGGCTTATGGTACTGCTGTTTTTGGGAGATTGGCGCTCATCGCTCATTGTAATTATCACGATCCCAGTTTCAGTGATTTCGGCCGTACTTTGCCTGAACCTTGCAGGGCAGACGATCAATATCATGACGCTTTCAGGTCTTGCGCTGGCGATCGGGGTACTGGTCGATCAGGCTACGGTGACAATCGAGAATATCCACCAGCACCTTGAGATGGGTAAGCCCAAAAGACTCGCGATCTATGATGCGTGCCGGGAAGTCGCCCTGCCGCTGTTGCTGATCTTGCTTTGTATTATCGCGGTATTTGCACCGTCATTTATCATGTCCGGTGTGCCTAGGGCCATGTTCTTGCCGCTTTCGCTTTCGATAGGGTTCGCTATGACGGTGTCCTACCTTTTGGCCCAGAGTCTGGTTCCGATTTTGGCCAACTGGATGCTTAAAGAGCACCAAAGCCATGGGCACACGCCAGAAGCAGTAAAAGCGCCGGGCCTTTTTGATAGGGTGCGGTCTGTGTTTATGTCCCATAACCGCAAATTGCTTGAATCTAACAAACTTGTAGTAGGCGTCTATGCTGTGCTGATCGTTGGGTTAGCCGCATGGGGTTTTGCAGTGATTGGCAAGGATATGCTCCCGCAGATCAATTCGGGGCAGATGGTAATCCGCATGAAAACCCCGGACGGTACGCGCTTGGAACGTACGGAACAAGAAGTGAGTAAATTATTGACATTGGTAAACGACGCCGCCGACGGGCACCTTGAAGTTTCATCTGCCTATGTAGGGGTGGTGCCTACTAACTACGCGACCTCCAACCTCTATGTCAGTACCAGCGGCCCAAACGATGCGGTTATCAAAGTAGGTCTCGCGGAGGGCTACAAAACCAATA
This sequence comes from Dyadobacter sp. 50-39, assembly GCA_001898145.1. Classification (GTDB taxonomy): domain Bacteria; phylum Bacteroidota; class Bacteroidia; order Cytophagales; family Spirosomataceae; genus Dyadobacter. The sequence goes on along the minus strand of MKSR01000041.1, from coordinate 17,319 downwards.
TCCAGGACCTTAAAGAACGCATCCGAACGATGGTGCATCAGGAAATGCCTGACATTACCCTCTCATTTGAACCGGCCGACCTGACTGAAAAGCTCATGAGCGGCGGGGCTTTCACGCCCATTGAGGTGCAGGTCGCGGGCCGGGACATGAAAGAAATTGAAGGCTATGCGTCCAAATTGGTTGGAAAACTGTCCCAAGATGATCACCTGCGTGACGTCCGGATTGTGCAGCCGCTCAAATTTCCGGTCATCAATATCAAACTTGACCGTCAGAAGCTAGCGGTGATGGGACTGAGCTTGCAAGCAGCGGCCCGCTCTATTACTGCATCGACGTCGTCGAGCCGGTACACTGAAAAAAACCAATGGCTCGACCCGAACTCTGCATATACCTACCAGGTGCAGGTTCAAATCCCCGAATTTGCTATGCGTAACCTGGCCCAATTGCAGGAGGTGCCTCTGGTAGCGGGCCAGGCCCGCCCAGTATTAGCGGATGTTGCCACTTTTTCGGTGGATACTTTGCCCGGAGAATATTCCAGGATTGGACCCAGACGTTTCGTAACAGTCTCTGCCAACATGCACCATCAGGATCTTGGTTCGGCAACCACCTCAGTCGAAAATGCCATAGCCTCGCTTGGTCAGCCGCCGAAAGGCATTTTGACCGAAGTAAAGGGAATGTCTTCACTTTTGACCGAGACACTTAACAGTCTTCAAATCGGTTTGAGTATTGCCATTTTGGTGATCTTCCTGCTGCTTGCGGCCAACTACCAATCCTTTAAATTGTCGCTGGTGATTTTGTCGACGATCCCGGCTGTAATTGCCGGCTCGATTGCCGCTTTGCTTCTGACTGGAAGTACGTTGAACCTGCAATCTTACATGGGTATCATCATGTCGACAGGTATTTCGGTGGCCAACGCGATCCTGATCGTAACAAACGCAGAGCGCTTGCGCTGGGAATACCGCGATGCCGGTAAAGCTGCGCTTGACAGCGCAGCTCTTCGCTTGCGGCCGGTTCTGATGACAAGCTTTGCGATGGTGGCCGGTATGGTGCCCATGGCGTTGGGCACCGGTGAAGCGGGCGAACAAGTAGCGCCACTGGGAAGGGCCGTAATCGGCGGACTGGTAGCGTCTACATTGGCAGCATTGTATATTGTTCCGCAGGTGTATGCGCTTTTGCAAAAGAAAACTCCGCTCCAAGATCCTTCACTGCTTCCAGATCACCCGGCAGCGGTGCATCCATCCCTTTCAACAAACGGCTCCTATAAACCTGAACAACCATTAAGAAATGAGAACTAAGCCATATAACTGTTTAATACTACTCGCAGGACTGGGTGCTTTTTCAGCCTGTTCTTCCTCTGAATCATCGACTCCCAAGGAATCAAAAAAGCAAAAAAACAAGAGCGAAGTTTCCTTTAAAATCGGCGAAGTATCAGAAGGCTCAGTCGGTCAAGAGATCCAGCTGCCGGGCGAGTTTCTTGCCTTTCAGGAGGTTAGTATTTACCCTAAGGCCGATGGCTTTGTACAGAAAGTGCTGGTAGACCGTGGCTCCCCCGTGCGGAAAGGAGAGGTGTTAATGGTGCTGGAGGCGCCCGAAACCGAGCAGCAACTGGTCGCAGCGCGTTCCAATTTTTTGAAAGCCCAGGCCATGCTTGTGGCTAGCAAGGAGCACTACCGCCGACTCAAAGCCAGTACACGCATAACCGGCTCGGTATCTGCGCTCGATCTGGAAAGCGCACATGCCAAGATGATGGCCGACAGCGCCTCGGCGATGGGAGAAAAAGCGAATTTCGATGCATTGACTGAAATTAAAAGCTACCTGACCGTTAGGGCACCGTTCGATGGGATTATCACAGAGCGTAATGTCCATCCCGGGGCACTAGTGGGATCAGGGCTTAGGCAGGTAGGACCCATGCTTAATTTACAGCAGCAGGACCGGTTAAGGCTCGTGGTGGATGTTCCCGAGAATTACAGTCTTGGCCTGAAAAAGGGCAAGCCGGTAAGCTATCATATCAACGCGGTGCCTGGTGAAACTTTCAAGGGAACAATAAGCCGCCGTTCAGGCAATATGAACCTGAAATTCAGATCTGAAACTGTGGAAATCGATGTCAACAATGCAAGCCGGATGATTAAGCCAGGCATGTTTGCAGAGGTGACGCTCACGCCCGAAGGAACCGAAGGCGCGCTTACTGTGCCCAGCACTGCCGTTGTGGTTTCAACCGAGCGCCAGTACGTGATCAAAGTGAACCCGGAAGGTAATGCCGAGTTTGTCGATGTACGCCTGGGGCAGCAGGCAAAAATGACAGAGGTATTTGGAAACCTCAAAAAAGGAGATAGGATAATTGTGAACCCGCGAAATGACCTTAGGCAGGGAACGAAAGTGGTAGCAAGCTGGTAACTTGTCGCCAAGAGCGGCATAAACTTACACAATATGGTGCATTCAAATAGTGAATTTATGCATTTGTGCTTGTCGCTACTGGAAAAGCTGCGCGATGAAAAGCTTCGGAATGTACTGATTGATGAGGCCATCGGGTTTGTTACTAGGCCGGTCGAAGGCAGAATGCCCGTTGACGTGTATAGCCGCTATTTGTTTTACAAGGTCCTTGGGGAGGTATACTATGCGGGTGTGAAAGCAGGTCATGCCGCTGTTGGGGTGACGGCGGCAACAGGCAGTCAAATGACAAGAAAGGCAGAAAGTTTAAGTGCAGGCCAGAAGCTTGCTTTGGAGGTAGCCGCTTTTATCAAAGCGCTGAGGGAAACGGGATACAATTCACTGAATGAAATTGCAAATAGGCTAAATGAGCTTGACAGACCAGCGCCAGATGGGAGAAAATGGGATGCAAAACTAGTAGAGAGGGCAGAGAGCTTAATTTTTGAAATCGAAAAAGAAAGGCAAGGGAATCTGTGAGTATTTTGATTAAAACAGGGACCTGCAAGTTGACGACTGTCAAAATTTTGACGCACCCATTTTTGAATATTTGAGATAGTGTGGCGTAAATCGCTATGCATGAGCAGATGATGCTTAATCCACTGCGATCGTTTCGCAGTGGATTTTTGAGCGTGTAACCGGATTTACTTGTCAGGAAATATGCCTGGAAAGTGTATTTTGCTACTGCAAGAAAATCTTAATTTAGTAATCATTTTTGGTGTGATAATATCGCACTATGTTCGTTTGGAATAAAGCCAGTATTCGTTGAACGCTGGCTTTTTAGTTTTAGAAAACCGATACAGTTTTGATAAATATGGCAAAAAATACAATTCCCGATATTAAAGAATACAAACCCAATGACCATCTGGCTAATGAGCGGACTTACCTTGCCTGGGTCCGGACTGGTGTCGGGATTATGGCGTTTGGCTTTGTTGTCGTCAAATTTTCCCTGTTTATCGCCCAGATTGGTTTTGTACTGGATAAACCGGTCAAAATTCATTCGCACGGCTATTCCAAAATCATCGGAATTGTGCTGGTGCTACTAGGCATTGGAGCGATATTGTTGGGGTTCATCCAGTACCGTCTCACAGAGGAAGAGCTGAAAAGGGGGACGTACCATCCCAGGAGCTGGCTGACGAATATGCTGACTGCTGTCCTGATGCTAATAAGTGTCCTGCTTGTGGTGTATCTGGTGCAAAGCGTAAACTTCCAAGATTACTTAACTCAGTAAAATCCTTGCTATGGCAAAAACCTTAAAATCATACCATACATTCCTGGCGAGTTTGTTCGTACTTGCAGCAGCATTTTTCTTATTTGATCGTAGGCCAGAGCCCGCCGCTAATGAGCTCTTTATGGAGACAAGCCATATAACAGCAGATATCGAAGGAACTGTCAGAAATGAGGATGGTACATTGTTACCGGAGGTCCATGTACTCATCAAAGGAACGCAGCGTAGTGCACGTACCGATGCTGCCGGTCGATTTCTGATCTCAGTCAATGCAGGTGAAGAAGCGACATTGGTTTTCTCCTTAACCGGCTATCAGTCACAGGAAATTCATTTGGGTACTAAGACATCCCTGGATGTCATGTTGAAAGCAGAATCAGGCCAAGCCAGATAGCGATGATGTTTCATCGTCAGTGCTGGCAGCGCGGCCTCACTGGTAAATTCCGGTTCGCTCTCCGAAATTACAGACGACGCTGGGTAGTCGCCGTATGAGGCGTGCGCTGGAAATATTCGCTAATTTTCGATCAAAAAGAACTGGCAAACGATGGGAATAAATTTCGTGGGTGGCCAATTGGGACTTCGAGGATTTCGTTATAAATACCCTTCCTGATTCACCTAAAAGGCGAGGATTCAATGCGGGAAGATGTCGTGGATGGATTGTATAGTAGATTGTATTTTTATGGGTTGTACGCGGATAATGAAATGGTGTGCCTGGTTAGTTTTTGCATTTTTGGGCAACTGTCGTCAACATCAAGCAAATAGCGGAAAGGTGGTCGATTTGACGTACCGAGACGGTGTTACCCTATTTTCTGTCAAATTTACTGGCAGTGACACTATCTGGCTAAAAAACAACTATCAAGATGCAGAACTTGGCAAAGCCTATCATAAAGCCAATTATTTTCTTTTGAACAAAATTCAGGTTAATCAACTCGATAGCCTCTTAGACGAATATGATACAGACACGATGGATTCGAGCTGGGCGGGCGCAGCTGCTGTCGGCTGGCAGTATATACTCGCCATACAGACTTCTTCCGACAGGCCAATTTACCTGCATAATAGTGTTAACTCTGAGCGTGTTGATCCGCTCGCGCAGTTGTTAATAGACATCAGCCAGAAATCTGATTGGCTCCCTTCTGCACATGGGCATAAATTCTACTCCGAAATGTATTTCGCAAGGCATCGTTCGCCGTGGCAGCTAAGTAAGTCGGCAAAGTTGGCTCCCGACCGAGCCGATAGATAAAACCCATCTTCGACAAAGGAATGGTATGGCAGATCATTGGCCGGGCGCGGCAAAATAAATGCCGCAGACTCTCTCTTAACAAATGAAGAAATGCGCGTGGGGGTTGGGAGGCTACGTAATTGAAATACACAGAGCTCCGTACCTCGGATCGCGCAAGGCAGCAGGCCCTCTGGATGAAGGGCTGTATGTATTGTCCAACGCCTACCTGAAAGACGAGCAGCGCAGAAATGCGACGGGATGAAACGGGTATGGAAATGTGTATCTATCTTACTATTTTTTAATTAGCGCGTTTATTTTATCATTCATTTCAATGAAGTATATTTCAATTGCTTTTATTAGATCTTGCTGGTAGTTGCAGTCTATTAGTGCCAGTATTTCCTTTTCATTTTTTAGTTTCACTCTTTTTATGGACTTAATTTTAACAACTGACTCTCTTATTTCTTTTGGTGTATTTGCAAAATACTCGTTGATATTCGGCTCAATATTAATTGCTCCTTTAATTTGGATCCATGAGCTATTTATCGTCTTCGAGTAAACGGGTATTTCATTTAGTATTGTGCTGTGTAGTTGATGTGATTCTGTAATTTGCAACACCATTTGATCTAGTAAGCGCAATTCGTTGACAAGGATAGTTCGCAACTCTATTAGAATCTCTTCAAACGTTGAAATTATTATTTTTAGCATGCTTTTCCTTGCAATAAACGCGCTTCTTTCCGAAATGTATTTCTCAACTACATATAGTTGCCTAAGCTTATATTCTATAATTGCCGATTCTTTGCCCGTTACTAGAAAATCTAACTCTTCATTGATTTTTTTATCCAGTTTGAGTTGCTGACCTTGCAGTTCATACTCTACTTGTTTTACAATTGTTTTGTGGCTTTCTAGTATCGAGGTTGTTCGTTGGTCTAGCGACTCAAGAAATATGGAATTAAAAAAACGAATTTTTTTCATTTTTGTCTTGGGATGTATATATGCCTGATTACATCAGTGTACTTAGGCAGAACAGTTATATACTTTTGGGATCAGGAGTACTTTAACTGTACGGTTTACATCAAAGAAGCTAGCTAATTCTGAGAACCTTGTGCAAGGCCGCGCCGCCAATCACATTGTTTGCCAGAACGGAACACTGGCATAGTCAGCGCATTCGATTTGAACGCAATGACAACCTGATGAATTTTTGCCCGTGCTTAAAACAGCGGGTTCTTCCTGAAATAGGTGCTGTCTTCGAAGCTTACAGAATAATCGGATTCGAAACGGGTGCTTTTCTGGTAGTAGTCCGTAGTAATAATCTGTGCGCCCGATTTGCACGCAGCCTCGAATGTAGTTTTATCATTCCTTCTCGCTTCACGGGTATCGGAGTCGGCGCGGGTGCGGATGAGGTAACCTTTTTTTACCAGATCGGGTATTTCGGGAGACTTGGCATTATTTCTGATCAACAAAGCGGCTTCCGGTGTGCCGGGCAAAGCGTTGGCAAACATTATCCTGCCGGTTAGTGACGGGTGGCCGTCGATGTACATATCCCGCTTGCTGCCCGAATCGTCAAGTACAAACACAAACTTACCTTTTGCCTCTTTTAATGTCGGCCAGTTATCGTGAAACACGGCACTTTCCAGGGTCTCGTATTTACCTTTTACCATGTCAGGCGTGAGAATATGGGCTTTGCCCAGGTGTGCAAGAAGTTCTTTATCCAGTTTGTCAAAGTCGTTGGCAACAATGCCATCAGTCCCATTACCATCGGCAATCTTTCCCTTCACTTCAAGGGTAATGTATACCGGGGTATGGTTGGGATGCGCCTCTGACCATGCTTTCAGGTCGTCGAGGCAATCTGCCAAGGTGAAATAGTGACTTCGGAAATCAAGGTTTGGCACATGCAGAATCTTGAACCCGGGCTGTTTCATTTTGCCCTGCAGGTCATACGGCTTTCGACCTGCGACCATTTCCAACCCTTTCGGATTCGCATACTTTCCGCCTTTATCATCAGGGTACACGTCAATTTCAAGGTTGCGCAAGCCAAGATCAAGCTGTGCTGTCACTGGAATGTGCTCGTAGTCGAGCGAGCTTGCCGAAGCAGAATCCTTCTTGGAAAATGCCGCGAACAATGCCGGGTCTATGGCTTGTTTATAGCTGTTGTGAGAACCGATTACCTGCGTTTTGTTGATTTTCAGATTTTCATCCGTTTGGGCAAAAGCCGGAAAACAGCCGGCGAGCAATAGACCTAGTAGCGCTTTCATTGGGGATGGTTTCGTACAATGCAAAGGTAGCCGGGCAGCGAAGACAGCGGTGTTAAGTTTGTGTTACCAGAGTTGCCGATGTCTGAAGCCTGGTAACTTTTTGTTAATACAATGGTAATCGGGTTTAACTCACCTCTCGCCTCCCCGAAAGTAATTTTGAACCCGAATAATAAGTAAAAACTTAAATTTTATGCGTTCAAAAATACGTCTATCTAAGCTCGTAGGTCTTTCCGCATGTTTGTCCTGGGTTGTGCTGACTGCCAACCCGGCCCAGGCATTTCCTGCGAGTGTAAATACAAAGCTTTCGTTTCAAGCTGAAAGTTCTTTTACAAATACGGAGGCGGCTGCACAGACGGTCTCGGGTACCGTTACAGATCAGGCCGGAGCGCCGCTGCCGGGTGCGACGGTGGTCGTCAAAGGAACAACAAAGGGGACATCCACGAATACCGAAGGGAAGTTTGTGATAGATGCCGATGCTGACGCCGTTCTGGTCGTTTCTTTTGTAGGGTATGCCACCAAACAGATTCCCGTAAATGGCCAATCGTCGATCGTTATCCAGTTAGGCCAGGACCTTTCACAACTGAACGAGGTGGTTGTAGTCGGCTACGGCACGCAGAAAAGGTCGGACATTACCGGCGCTATTTCTTCCATCAGCAGCGAAAGCTTCAATAGGGGCGTTGTCACGAACCCGGGCGAATTGCTGCAAGGCAAACTGGCCGGTGTTTCCATCGCTGCAAACAGCGGTGAACCAGGGGCCGCACAGGACATTATTATCCGGGGGATCGGCAGTTTGCGCTCGGGAACCCAGCCGCTGTACGTCGTTGACGGATTTTTGCTCGACAATTCCAACACCGGTGTTCCCACGAACCCGCTTACTTTCATCAACCCTAACGATATCGAAAGTATCGATGTGCTGAAAGATGCCAGTGCGACAGCCGTATATGGATCCAGGGCATCTAATGGGGTTGTGGTGATTACTACTAAAAAAGGAAAGGGAAAACCGCAGATGACTCTGGCAGCGTCTACGGCAATATCTTCTATGGCTAAGAAGATAGACGTTTTCGACGCCGACGCTTTTCGCAGAGAGGTTGTAGCTACGGGCGGGACTTTGCAGGATTTTGGGGCTAATACGAACTGGCAGGACGAGCTGTCTCAAACAGGCGTATCCAACACGCTCAATCTATCGATGAGCGGGGCCAACAGCGAAAGCTTTTCCTATTTCACCTCCGTGGGCTATCAGGACCAGGAGGGTATCCTCAAGAACAGCAGACTGAAACGCTATTCCGGAAAATTGAACCTGAACCAGAAGGCATTCAACGGCCGGATGAAAGTGGACTATAACCTGACGGCTTCGCGTACTGAAAATTTACGCCCGGATATCACTTCTACCATGAGCGACATGCTCACGCTGAACCCGACGATTCCTCCGTATACCAACGGTGTGCCGACTTTGTTGAACACCAATGCATTAAACCCGCTTGCCAGGTATAACTTGTTCAGCGACAAGGCTATCAATCACCGTATTCTGGCAAACATTTCGCCATCCATTGAGATTTTGGATGGTCTGGTCTACAAGTTGAACTTTGGCGTGGATTATTCTACCACAACCAGAAATCAACAGTACAAGCCCTTCCCGGCGGTGGTGAATGAGTCAGATGTTTCAAATGGTGTCCTGGACAATGCAATAAGCGGAAATACCAATCAGCTTGTAGAAAATACCTTGACATATAACTGGTTCCGTAAGGATCATAGTATTACGCTCCTAGCGGGTCATTCCTATCAGAAGTTTTTGGATGAGACCAGAATTACCACTTATCGCGGCTTTGCAAATAACAATATCGACCCGATTTATCAGGACCACACAAGTACAACTGCTTTGCCGACGGCGGTAAATTCGGAGGCTTTGAAAAACGAACTCCAATCCTTTTTCGGAAGGGTCAACTATATTTTTGCTGATAAATATATGTTCACCGGTACGTTCCGCGCCGATGGATCTTCCAAATTTGGGCAGAATAATAAATACGGCTATTTCCCTTCATTCGCTGCCGGATGGAACATCTCGAAGGAAGCTTTCATGAACAATACGGTTTTCAACAACCTTAAATTACGCGCGAGCTGGGGGCAGACTGGTAATCAGGAAATTCCGTCCAAGATTACAAAGGCGAGCTATTTGGAACAACGCCTGCAAACAGGTACGGGAAGCGTGAGTACTTATCCCATCGATACCGATGCTACTTCCCTGCAAGGCTATCCGTATGGGATTATTTTTACGAGATTGGCAAATCCTAATCTAAAATGGGAGGTGTCCACGCAGGCAGATTTGGGTATTGACTTCGCATTTTTTAAATCCCGATTGACCGGTACGCTGGATTATTTTAACAAGCAGTCTTCCAATATCCTTCTGGAAGTTGTTCCGTCCGATCCTGTTCAACCCACTTCTACCTACTGGACCAATATCCCAAATATGAAAATCCAGAACAATGGTGTGGAACTGACATTGAATTACGGCAGCGACCCGAGCCGGGACTTCTCCTACAATATCGGAGGTAACTTCACTTATATTCAAAATAAAGTTAAGAAGTCACCTTACGCAGTGTTGGCGACTGGGGCAGCACAGGGTTCCGGTCAGTCGGGGGCGACTATTAACGGCTATATTAATGGTCAACCTTTGGGCGCATTCTATATGTACGAATTCGATGGCATTAATGCGGATAATGGTCAAAATGTATTCAGAGATACAAACGGAGATGGGGCGATACTGGACAATGACCGTGTTGTGGTAGGTAGCGCGATCCCGAAAATCATCTATGGATATAACCTGAACTTCAAATACAAGGCTTTTGACCTCGGCTTGAATTTCAATGGTGTAGCCGGCAACAAGATTTTCAACCATACGACCATGACCTTGTTTAGCAAGGCACAATTGGCCAAATCCAACAACACTACTGATTTTGCCATTCAATATCCCAATGAGGCGTTGAGCAATGCCAATGTTGTCTCGACCCGATATCTGGAAAACGGCTCGTTTATGAGATTGAATAATGCTACGCTGGCTTACACGCTGAATTTTGCCGGAACCAAGCTGGAAAATGCAATCCAACGCGCCAGTCTTACATTAACTGGTCAGAATTTATTTGTTATCAGCAGCTATTCAGGTTTTGATCCGGAAGTAAATACAGGATCAGCTGCCGGCGGAATCCAGACATTTGGTATCGACCGCTTTACCTATCCAAGGGCGAGAACATTCCTGCTTGGCCTTAACGTGACATTTTAACAGAACATAAACGATTATCTACGATTCGTTGAAAATCAAATTATAATGAAAAATACAGGACTTTATAAAGCACTGACGATCATTGCATTTCTAACGGCTTTTGTCGGTTGTACCAACCTTGACGAGGAAATTCTCGACGAATCCCTCACAGGAACAGGCCAGGCGGAACTTGTAAGCGGGTCCATAGCCCCGGTATATGGCCTTCTGCGCGCCGGTGTGTGGCTGCATACAAACAATTTCGGACTGCAGGAGGTAGCTTCTGACGAGGGTATCCTTCCTTATCGTGGCGGTACCGACTGGTATGATGGTGGGAAGTTCATCGCGGTTCACCAGCATTTGATGACCCCAAGTAATGGCCTAGTAACCGATACCTGGACGCAGATCACCCTTACATTATCGAGAGCCGTCATTGCTGCAGAAAGATTGAACGAAGCAGCTAAGACGGGTAATGCAAGTGCTCAGGCGGGTTACTACGAAATGGTTGCCATGAAGGCGTACCTGAATATGCTGGCATTGGACAACTGGGGGCTTGTTTTCAAGAAAGAGCTTTCGGGCGAGGTGTCTCAAATCCTGAGAGGACAGGAAGCGATTGGTTATATCGAAAGCGAGCTTTTATCGGTGGTCGACCAGATTAGGAAAGACAATGACCCTGGCCGGTTGAATCAAAATGCGGTGAAGGCTTTGCTGGCGCGTTTATATTTGAATGCTGCCGTCTATCGCAATCCATATGGCACGCCCGAATTCAAAAAGGAGGATATGGATAAGGTGATTAAATACACCAACGAAATCATTGCTGGACCATATTCGCTATCCCCTGAATACTTTGATTTGTTCAGCGACGATAACCATACGAACAAAGAGCTCATTTTTGCGCTCGATCAACGTGGGGTATTGGAGACTGATCAGCAGCGGTGGGCGTATTGGTCGATTTCCGGTGACCAGATACCAAGACCAGAATTTCCCAATACCCGCGGAACAGATGCGGTAGCGGCAACACCTGACTTTTATCAAACCTGGGTGGATGCCTATGGTAATACAGACCCAGCCGATGCCGATGCCCGTTTTTTCAAAAAAGAAACAAACGTACCTGCTAAATTGCAAGACCTGACAGGTGTAACGCCCTTGAATGACGCTGAGCATTATTATTCCGTAGAGGCCACGCAGTTCGAAATAGATAGAGGGATTTTGCGCGGAATTATCTGGGGCCCCAGAAAAGACGGAAGCGGCAATATTTTGAAATCTGCAGACGGTAAGGTAAAAATCTATCCGGTGATCAATAAAAGGACCAGCGGAGCTAACCTGACTTACGTAAACCATACCCGCAATGTTGACTTTACTGGTCCGGGCAGCTTGCACAACACAGGCTACCGGTTTTCGAAGTACCAATTCAGCCATACGGGTAACAATTGCTGCAGTTACAGCAGTGTCGACTTGGTATTAATACGTCTTGGAGAGATTTACCTGATGCGTGCCGAAGCGAAGCTGAGAAATGGCGATAATGCAGGAGCTTTGGCTGACGTCAATACATTAAGAACTTCAAGAAATGCCCGACCAGCCCAGACTCCGAAAGCGCTGACCAGAATTGACCTTGATGTCTTATTACGTGAGTCGGGATTTGAATTGTATTGGGAAGCGTTCAGAAGAAACTATCAGATCCGGTTTGGAAAATACGAAGGTAACTGGACGGAAAAAACAGATAAAAACGTAAACAAACGACTATTCCCAATCCCTCAGAGGGCGATCGACGGAGCTTCGGCACAGGAAGGGTTCCTTGTACAAAATCAGGGATATTAAATCGAATCTAACTAGCCTGACAAGCCGATACAGGTTTCAGATAGTTGTATTTAAATTTTCAACAGTGGCAGACTCAGTTCTGCTACTGTTTTTTTTTCTGAAAGCCTCTTCCAAACCCGTATAGACAAAGTAATCCCATGATCACAGATCGATCTAAGCAGTTTTCTCTTAGAGAAAAATTTTTTCTACGTGCTCTCAGGCAACAGCTGTGGGTGCTTAGCGTCTGTTATCAGTTTTGTTAACGGGGTATAGTCCACCAAAAAAAGCCTCGACCTTTCTATTGGGACGCTAATATTTTCAATTTCCTTACACGGTTTTCCAACCGCAAGATTTCAGCTTTCCTTCTTTCGATCAAGATTTCTGCTCTCATTGCTGGTTCCTTGTAGGGTAATTTATCTCGCAGGATATGGTATGATGCTGTCAGTATGTGGTGGGCAATCGCCATTGCCGCTTTCTTCTTTCCCCGTCTTTGGGTGAGCTTGTGGTACTTAAAAGACAGATAGGTATTGATGGTGTGGCTGGCTGCCCAGGACGCTTCTATCAATGTTGTTTTCAAATAGGTGTTGCCATGGGTTGTCCTTGCTGATCTTACCTTTCCTGCACTCTCGTTGTTGCCCGGGCAAACTCCTGCCCAGGAAGCCAGGTGTTTGTCGGAAGTAAACTGGGACATGTCAATACCAATTTCGGAAATGATGCCGATCGCGGATTGCCTGGACACACCCGGAATGGTTTGTAATAAGGCAAGCTGGTCCAGCTTGCCATTCAGGCAAAGTTCAATCTGCTGATCGAGTTGGGCAATTAGCTTGTCCAAGGCACACATTGTTTGGGTCAGCAACTTCAACATAAAGCGGTGTCGCTCGCAGAACCGACCATAAAGTGCCTGCTGTAAAGCTTGTTTTTTGTTCACCAACGAACCTTTGGCCTGGTTTGAAAGAACAACAGGGTCAGTAACCCCTTCTAGAAGCAGATCTATAATTCCCTGTCCAGTTTTGGAAAATACATCGCTGACCACGCTGCCGAGTTTGATGTTGGCATCCTCTAAGATATTTTGAAGCCGGTTCTTTTCCCTACTGCGTTCATTGACCAGTTTTTTGCGATGGCGCAATAATGTCCTCAGCTCACGAACCCATCCCTCCGGAACAAAACTATGTCTTAGAAGGCCGCTCAGCAGCAGCTTGGCAATCCATTCGGAGTCCTTTTTATCGGTTTTGTGGCCGGGAACGTTCTTGATATGACGCGCATTGACCAGGATAATCTCGAAGTGGCCTTCCAAAACATAATATACCGGCCGCCAATAAACACCCGTACTCTCCATAGCTATGTGGGTAATCTGATGGCCTTCAAGCCAAAGCGATAAACCTTCCAGGTCTCTGGTAAAGGTGGCGAAGGTCCGGGTTTCTTCCTGGATTCCCGTTCCTCTGATTGAAGCAACTACTGTATCTTTGTGTACATCCAGGCCACAACCTCGGGCTATGAGCTGGGGGAATTCTACTACTGCCATGTCGTTTGATAGATTGGTCTCTAATTAAAACGACTTTCATGCGCGTGGGTGAATTCCCCCAATTCATAATTGTTTTGTTTGTAAGTCCACATCTTCATTTGGCTCTGCGCATGTATCTCGGTAGATGGTAAATGTTGACCTCCTGTCCAGCGCCTTAAGACCGCAGTCATCGCACTGCTCGATCGCGTCAAATCGGTTCAAAAGCGAGCGATTAGTACTTTTTCCTTTTGAAATGCTGTTACACTTTGTACACCAATTTTGAAAGTGCTTGACCCAAACGGGACAGAATTGGATTACAAAAACTATCACGCTTCTTCTCTGCGTTTTACTGCCCGCATTGAGTGGAAAACAGATTCCGCAGTGCCGGAAGGTCTTGAACCCGCAAGCCCCATTCAACCCGTCGCTGTGCGGTTTCTTGCAAGCCCAGGTCAAAATCGTCTCTCTGAGATTTATCCGTTCGGTAGCCTAATTGAGTAAGCAAAGAAATTAAAAATGCTTTGATCTGGAAAGAATCAAAGTGGCATGCTTATCTGGGTATTTCGGAGAAGTTGGTTCATCCCCACTTTTGGTGGTTATGACGGAGCTAAAACTAATCGTTTCTTCAACAAATCAAATCCAGCTCTACCATACATTTGCCGTTTTATAGTTTTGAGTTTGTTGACATTGCCTTCGACTGGCCCATTACTCCAATGCAAAGACATGGCATTCCAAATGGCCTGGTAGTCTGTCAGCAATCCAGTTGCAAAAGCGGCCATCTCCCGGATCCCAGATGCTCGTGCGCGATCGATCCAATGTTTCAGTTGATCGCCCAGTTTATTGGTCATCATCTGGCGAAAGGCCTCGGCCAGCGCATAGGTTTTTCTCAATTCATCGGATTTGTTGCGGAGATCATCAATCATTTTGAGCTGTATCCTACCGAGTTTATCTTTTGCAGCGATGAATAGCATAGCTGCTTGTGAAGGTTTGAAAAATGAGCCTGTACGCTGGGGAAACTTCGATTGGCTTGCCTTCTTACCTATTCGGATATCATAGTAGGTCAATGCTTCGGAGAGTGTTGTATAGGCACCTTGATAACCCAATTGTTTCAATTCGTTCCATAACGTTTTCAGGTACAGTGCGGGAGCCTCTTCCATACGCCTGTTGATGTATGGAAAATATTGTTCGAGCATTTTCCGCTCACCGTGAAATCTGCGGGAGAGCGCTTGCATCACCATGTACTTTTTTACTGCTTGCCTGTGCATACCTAAACGTCCAGCTATTCCCTTGATCGAGTGGCCTTCCGCCTGCAATATTTTTAGCTCAGCAAAACGCTGCTTTCTGACTCCGTTTGACTCGCTTGTCCTAACCACTTCCGGCTTTTGGGTGAGTGGCTCAATAGGCTAATCAACTGAATTATTGGACAGGAGTTTATTGAGCTTGGCGTATTCCCGGATCATTATTTTATGTATAGTCTCACCAAGGTTTTTTAACAGATGCCAGTGATGGTCACTGGCACCGTATTCTCCATTTGCTATCTAGTTTGTGTTATGAGTGGACTCACTGTCTGATTTGATTTTCTCAAAAAGAGCCAAAAGCTTTATTAGGTGTTCGATTTGAGTCCCCTCAACTGCACTGAGTAAGTTACTAAAATTAGCTAAATCCCTGCAAATCATTGGTTTGTAGGGATTTGTTTTTAGCTCGGTGGCATTAAAACGTTCAAATATGCTCAATGTCTTGGTGCGTCATTCGGTGAGTCACTATAACTTGGAAAAATGACTCACCAAAGTGGCTTTAAGGGTTTGATTTTGAGCTTGTTCGCCAAATAAACATCTTGATTTCTACTGCTTGCAAACCGTACATTTAGACTTTAAACTGTTGGTTATGCTAAGTAAAACGTTCTCATTACTTTTTTTTCTAAAAAAGCCGCGCAACTACAAAAGTGGCAAGATGCACATCTACCTTCGGTTTACTGTCGATGGGAGACGCATCGAATTATCAACTCAGAGGGACTGTGAACCGGAGAAGTGGAACTCTCACGCAGGGCGCAAGATTGGTAACAAGGAGGATGTTAAACTACTCAATTCATACCTTGACACGCTACAGAACAAAGCCTACGACATTCATCGCCATCTTATAGACCATAATATTCCTGTAACTCTGGAATACCTTAAATCCATGTTTTCCGGGAAAGAAGGCAAGACTATTTCGCTCTTGGATGTATTTCGAAAGCATAATGATGAAATGTTTGCGCTGGTAGGTCGTGATTTTACCCTCAGCACGTGCAACAGATACGAGGCTGCACTGGGAAATGTTAGTAAGTTCCTATTCTACAAATACAAAGCGAAGGACATCGAAATAGAACAGCTTAACTATTCGTTCATCTCGGACTATGCGTTTTATCTCAAAGCGATAAGGCATATCTCGCATAATACAGCCATGAGGTACTTGAAATACCTAAAAAAGGTGGTTTTGCTTTGTGTTAAAAATGGCTGGCTGGCCCGTGACCCATTTTTTGCTTTCAAAATTTCGTTTGACGAAGTGGATCGCAGGCCCCTTGATTTGGAAGAATTATTCAAAATTGCAAACAAAGAATTCAATAACTATCGCCTTCGAAAGGTGCGGGATATTTTTCTATTTTGTTGCTATACTGGTCTCGCTTACGTGGACGTGAAAAATTTGCATCGGAAGGACATTATTCTTGGGCATGATAAAAAACAGTGGATTTCAATCAAAAGGCAAAAAACCGGCACACCTTCGCGGATTCCATTATTGGCGGTTCCAAAGACAATTATAGACTTGTATGCCGAAGATCCAGCTTGTATAAATGAAGGACGGTTGCTGCCGGTTTTAACAAACCAGAAGATGAATTCTTATTTGAAGGAAATTGGAGATGTCTGTCAAATTGACCGGCCAATCACTTTCCATTTGGCACGGCACACTTTCGCCACAACCGTTACACTCGCTAATGACGTTCCGATCGAAACTGTGTCAAAAATGTTGGGGCACAAAGATCTGAAAACGACGCAGCACTACGCTCGTATCGTCGATAGAAAAGTTAGCAACGACATGGCTAAACTTAGCGAAAGGCTTTCCGTGCTGGTTGAATGAATTTTCACAGAGGCTGCTTGTACAGCCGCAGGATGAAGCCACTGGTGGTTTCATTAAGTGCCCAAGGGCACATACAACTGGGTTAGCTTAATTTAAATTGCAAGCAAATGTGGCCCGATTTGAAGCAGGTAACTGGGGCCGGTTACCTGCTTTTTTATTACGTTTTATTCGACCTCCGAAGTACCCTTCGGTTTTCTGCCACGCGGTTTGCCGGTGTATTCCGGTTTCGGCGCTTTCGTTTCGATCACGACTTCATAGCCTTTCGTAGTTTGATCAAAGTCAAAGGTGGAAATCTTGAAGATCAGCTTTTCGCTTTCGAAATTGACGTTACCTTTTTTCAGAATAAGCGCCAGTGGAATTACGTGGCCTCTGCCACTTTTCTCAAAAGAAAAAGTCTGGTCCGAACTTGCTGCCGGAACAAGATATACTGATTTAATTTTTCGCTTGCCTTCCTGTGTACCGATTTTGAAATGGGTAGATTCCGGATCAATTCCCAGGTCGCGTAGCGCGGATGCGGGGAAAACAAGCTTACCGGAATTAGATATG
>MKSR01000040.1 GCA_001898145.1 Dyadobacter sp. 50-39 | reverse complement strand
ACTGCTTGGGAGGGGAAACCGGGGTCGTGCTTTTTGCGGGTGAAACGCTCTTCCTGTGCTGCGGCGACAATTTCGCCATTATCTATGAGCGCTGCGGCAGAGTCGTGATAAAAAGCCGAGATACCTAAAATTTTCATTAATGCGTGATTAGAATAATGCTAGTGGATTAATAAGGCAGACACACCCGGTATACCCAAGCGTTGCAATCAAAAGTCAATTCAATGCGCAGGGCTGACGCGGCAATTTAAATCAGCCACTAATTTGTGGGCCACTGCCTGATATACCACTGCTTTGGGGTGCGCATTATCAAAGCCAAGCATATTTGTTTTTAAATCGATGAGCTTTGAATAGTCGAAATATTGAATGCCTTTTTCTTTAAAAAGCCGGATAATAGTTTCTGAGGCAGGATTGCCAGGGAAAATGATGACATAAAAGTTCTGATTTTGAAACCGGCTTACATACTCATCCCGCGCTTTGACAATAATTTTTGCCAGCAACTCCTCATGCTCAGGCGTATGGAAACGGGGATAACCCCAGCGGAGCATTTCTTTTAAACCGGTGGACTGAAAATTGGTAACAAATGTGGTGTATAATCTGCGGCGCTGATCAAATGTCCCATCCGTTTGCATGGTGCTCTCATTCAAATAGGGGAAACGTCCTTTTGTTATTTCAATCCAGCGGGAAGCGGGGATTACCCGGTCCAAATGATCGTTAATCAATGTAAATACACCAAAACCATTTTGCTGCGGCATCTGCTCTTTCAGATTTGATTTTTGCAGACGTGCCAACGCATGTAAAGGCGAATAGCCTAGGAAACCGTAGTTATAAGACTGATAATCAATTGCTTCTTTTTGAAAATAGTACGGTAATGTCTCGTTGTCGGAAACGCCGTCGCCGTACGTGTAGGA
Source organism: Dyadobacter sp. 50-39 (assembly GCA_001898145.1). Lineage (GTDB taxonomy): Bacteria > Bacteroidota > Bacteroidia > Cytophagales > Spirosomataceae > Dyadobacter. Next base: position 1,037,771 of record MKSR01000040.1, on the reverse strand, counting down.
ACAACCCAAAAACATGGCATAGCGAGGCCTGGGAAGGGAATCTGCGCGGGGTGTGATGCGGCGCGAAAACTGGTCTGTGGAAATATGTATGGAATCGTAGGCGATGCCTTTGTGGACCGGGGCCCATTTAAAAGACAGGTTCGGCTTGGCTTTTACACCCAGAATGTCATCTTCCATCGCAGATTCTTTCCAATCGATACGCTCAAATGCAGGACCCGCCTGAACGCTGGCTTTGGGTGCCGGTGTGCGCATGGAGATAATGAACCGGCATAATTTCTCAATCCCAAAAAGCAAAATGAGCGTCGTCAAAATGCTGAATGTGATGGATCGGATATACGAAACTTTACTGAAAAGAAGCATTACAACCACAGCCACCACGGCGGACCAGCTTAGAAAACTAAATGTTGTTCGACGTATATCCAGATCGAACCAAATTCCATCCCCATTTCCGAAGCTAAACTCCACAAACAGGACAATTAAAGATAAAATCAGCCCCGCAATCAGAAAAGCACCGACAAATTTAAGGATAGGCGTAATGGTAGTGGGAGAACTATTGGTAATGCGGCTTTCCATTAAAAATTGGAATCATTGAGTTATGTAATACCCACGGAATGCTGCAATCAATCGTTTGATTAGGAGGGATTAGCGGCTTTTTTAGGCTTTTACTTTGCAAAAATAGGATAAATTTGATAAACTAAAAATTACTTTTATATTAAATTAAAATGTAATGAATAGGTCTTGAATATGATTTCATGTGGTATTCAAGCTAATAGCTACCTTCATTTAATTTGGTACAACAAATAATATGATATTTACATTGCCTGGTTCTTTGATTATCAATAAGTTGCAATTGTTTAATTAATCGGGTAACTATTTACTTTCGAATTCGTGCCGTCGCACAAATCATTACATTAATATTGAAAACCACTGCGGAGCGTCGATTATAATTGCAATTATATCAGGTGTTTCTGCAAGGCATTTCAGAACGAGAAAAAATATAGACAAAGTTGTCTATATAAAACGGTTGTTGTATCTTTGTGCCATGACAAAGAAACTTGGACCTAAAGAGCGGATTCTGGAAACGGCTGCGAGGTTGTTTCACAGCCAGGGCTATAACAACACGGGGATTAACCAGATCCTCGCGGAAGCCAATGTGGCCAAGGCAAGCCTGTACCAGCATTTCGGATCGAAAGATGAGCTGGGTGTCATTTACCTGAAACAGGGCAGAGAAGAATGGTTTTCAGGGATAGAGCAATGGACGGCCGCCAAAAAAGCGCCGGCACAAAAGCTGAGTGCCTGTTTTGATTTTCTGGAATATGCCTTGCAAAAGGATGACTACCTGGGCTGTAAGTTTATCAATATACTATCGGAGGTGGGCACTACCAGCCCATTGATGTTCAAGCAGATTTTGGAGCATAAGGGTAAGCTAAGGCAGTACATGAAAAGCCTCGTGGAGAAAGCATTGGAAGGTGCCAGTGGTGTGGATTCAGATTTTGTGGGAGATTCGATTTATCTCCTGTATGAGGGGGCTATTGTGGAATCCAAGATTTACAGGGATACGTGGCCGGTAAAAAAAGCAAAGAAAATGGCAGAAGTTTTGCTGAAAAAAGTTTGAAATTTTTTGTTTCAATAATAGACAGACTGTTCTGTATAATTTAAACGTAAAAGCGATGAAAAGGATAGCAATCAACGGTTTTGGGAGAATTGGCCGCGCGGGCCTGAAAGTGATTACGGCCACGGACGGCCTTGAAGTAGTGGGCATCAATGATATGATGAGCATCGAGAATGCAGCCTACCTGCTGAAATACGATAGCGTTTACGGTAAGTATGACCATGATGTCAGCTTTGAAAACGACCATATTCTGGTCGGCGGTAAAAAGATCCGGTATACGACAACCAGGTCCATCGACGACCTCCCGTGGAAGGAGCTCAATGTGGATGTCGTAATCGAAAGCACAGGCGTATTCACGAATTATGCCGATGCGGAAAGGCATATTAAAGCAGGTGCGCGCTTCGTGGTCATTTCCGGGCCTACGAAAGACACCCCGACGATCGTCCACGGCGTGAATACCGAAGAAGGAAAAACGTCCATTTTCTCCTGCGCCAGCTGTACTACCAACAATATTAGCCCGGTAATCGAGATATTGGGACGCAGGCTGGGTATTAAAAAAGCCATACTGAACACCACACACGCGTATACCGCGTCGCAGGCGCTGGTGGATGCGCCTTCGAAGAAAGAGCCACGGATGGGAAGGGCAGCAGGCATTAACCTGGCCCCGGCGGCCACCGGCGCCGCCATCGCCACCACCAAAGCACTGCCGCAATACGCCGGTAAATTCGACGGCGTGGCTGTACGGGTGCCCGTTCCGGTCGGTTCTATTTCCGACATCACGTTCATCGCCGAGCGCCCCACCACTGCGGAGGAGATCAATGCAATTCTGATTGAGGAGGCTGCTACCGCAAGATATGCGAAGGTAGTTGCCGTGACCGACGAGCCACTGGTTTCAACGGATATCAAGCAAAGTCCCTATGCCGCGGTAGTCGACCTGGAAATGACCAGGGTAGTGGATGGCGACCTGGTGAAGGTAATGGCCTGGTACGACAACGAATGGGGCTTCACCAACCAGATGATCCGTCAGATCCAGGAGCTGGGCTAAGCAGTTCCTGCGAGTGTCCCGAGGCCGCCAGTCCTTCATACAGCGCGGTCGGAAGCAAAAAGGCGTGCCGGAGGTTTGCTGCTCAACGATTTCCGGACGATTCAGCGGGGCTGGAAAATTGCTGTTCCAGTTCCGCCAGCGTACCACATACAAAGTATTTGCGCCCGTCTTTGAGCATAATGAGGCTGAACCGGAAATCTGCGTCGGGGATCATTTCCTGGACCTCATCCTGGCTGATACTGACGGTCTGGGTATCGTCTTCTTTCAGTTGAAAAGTTGCTTTTGGCATTGCGGAATCTGTATTGAATTGGTTACAGACCGTTTTATTCTAAAACTTATGCCAGCGCAGCCCGGAGTTATGCAAATACCCCGGGCTGCGCTGCTTTGTAGTTGCGTTGGCGGCAATTAGATTCCGCAATGGGCCTGCTTTATGGGGTACACCAGTTGTATCCGAGCACAATTTGCAGCGTTTCCGCATGTACAGGTCCGCATTGAATGATGAAAAGGAACTCCTGCGGCAGGTAGCCGGAGGAGATGAGCGGGCCTTTACGAGGATCTTCGACCATTACCACCAGCGCCTGGGACATCACATCTTCCGCATTACCCGGTCGGAGCAGGTGGCGGAAGAGCTCGTTCATGACGTTTTTCTCAAAATATGGCGTAACCGGGAATTGCTCGTGGAAATCGAGAATTTCCCGGTTTACCTTTTTGTAATATCCAAGAATGCGGCCCTGAATGCATTGAAAAAGCTGGCCGCGGAAAAAATGAAATTTACCGGGCTCGACGAGGCAGCGGAAGGAGAGGCGGAGCCGGACGACTATCGCTACGCATTGATCGACGAAGCCATCGACCAGCTTCCTCCCCAGCAGCGGCAGGTGTATTTGCTCAGCAGGCACCAGCGGCTTTCCTACCATGAGATTGCGCTGCAAATGGGGCTGTCGAAAGAGACGGTCAAAAAATACCTTCAGATAGCCACCGCCGCGATTATCACCTACATCGGTAAAAGTGTGAAAATGAGCCCGATCCTGGTGCTTAAAATTTTCTTTTAATTTTTTCTGAACCCATAGCCCCTTTTGGGTATGCCTTGCTGTCCTTGGGTTGAAACAGTATTCAATCCATGAACGAGGACGATCCACAAAGGCTGCAAGCGCTTTTCGACCGCTATTATGCAGGGCAGGCCACGCCGGCCGAGCAGGAAGAGTTGATGCGGCACATTCGTGCAGGGCAGCACGATCAGGCCATTGAGGAGGGGATGAAGCGTAACTGGCTGCAATCGGCTGACGCGCCTCCGTTCTTCGATGCCGCACGCAGCCGGCATATGCTGGGTTCGATTCTGGCTTCCGGCAGGCAGCGCAGGCATTGGACCATGCGCATTTGGGTGCGGTATGCGGCTGTGGCGGCGGTACTGGCAGTGGTGGCCGGGATGTGGGTGATGCGGAGAGGAACATTTGGAAATTTGCCTGAAACAAAAGCTACAATCGCCCGGGATGTAGCGCCGGGTGGGAATAAAGCCCTACTTACCCTCGCCGATGGAAAGGGCATTGAGCTCGACCGTGTCGGCAGCGGCCTGGTGGCACGCGAGGGAAATACGGAGATTACCAAACAGGAAGATGGGCTGGTCGTGTACAACAGCCGTCCGTCGGCACCCGCGGTGGCAGGTTTCAACAAGGTATCCACGCCGAGGGGAGGCCAGTACAAGGTGCAGTTGCCCGACGGCAGCAAAGTGTGGCTCAACGCTTCCTCATCCATTCGTTTTCCGTCCGTCTTTCCGGCATCGGAGCGCCGGGTAGCGATCACCGGCGAAGCTTACTTTGAAGTTACGAAAGACCGCGCCAGGCCTTTCACGGTCAGTTTCAATGGCTCGGAAGTGCAGGTGCTGGGCACGCGTTTCAATGTGATGGCCTATGCCGATGAGCGGGTGTCTAAAACGACGCTGGTGGAAGGTTCGGTGTCGGTGCGAAGCAAGAGCGGTAAGGCGTTGCTCCGGCCCGGCCAGCAGGCTTCGCTATTGCCGGGCGGCGATATCCAAACGGCCTTCAAGCCGGTGGAGGAGGCCGTAGCCTGGAAGGAAGGGATGTTTTACTTCAAAAATGCGGGCGTCAGGGATGTCATGCGGCAGCTCTCGCGCTGGTACGACGTGGAGGTGACCTACCGTGGAGAAGTGCCGGTGCGGGAGTTTACGGGCAGGGTCTCGAGGCAGGTCAATCTCTCCGAACTCGTAGGTATGCTGCGGTATGCGGGAGTGAATTGCCGTCTGGAAAATAATGCCATTGTCATTGAACCCTAGTTTGCGTATAGTTATTTGCGTTCAATTTTAAACCTTCTTCCGATGAAAACTGCGCTGCACATTCCGCCCTGAAACCGTGGTGCCTACAAACAAAAGGGAAAATGCGCTAACATTTTCCCCGCAGTCCAGGCGCAACCGAGCTTCTCTGAAAAGTCATTTTGCCATCCTAAACTTTAACAAAGTTATGAAAATTAACCTTTTGCCCCGCTTTCCGGCGGGCGACAGGGCGCATATTGTTGCCCAAACTCTGATGATTATGACCAGGATCATGCTTTTGCTCATCGTAACCCTCTCCCACGTGACCGCGGACGGGTTTAGTCAAAAGATTTCCTTTCAAGCCAAAAACGTCCCGCTACAGACTGCCCTGCGAAATATCGAGCAGCACACAGGCTACCTGTTTTTATACGATGAGCTCGATTTGCCGTCGTCAAAAAAAGTGTCGGTCAAGTTGAAAAACGGATCGATCGACGAGCTTTTACAGGCAGTTTTCAGGGACCTGCCGCTCTCCTACAAAATCTTTCAGCGGAACATCGTCCTGAAAAAGATCGTGAAAATGCCGGTGCCGGAAACTGCGATCCCGAGCCGCATGCCCGAAACACAGCCGGTGATCGAGCTCAACCGGCGCAGCATCGATCCACTACCCGTGAGCACAGACCGTATAGTGCGGGGACGTGTTACCGATGAAAACGGCAGTCCGTTTCCGGGCGTGAGCATTATCGTCAAAAATTCGCAGACAGGCACGGCCACCGATGCGAATGGCGAATTCCGCCTGAGCGTTCCCGAATCGATGGCCGGAGAACTGGTGCTCGTCGCCAGTTTTGTAGGGTATAAAAACCAGGAAATCGCGGCAGGCAACAATGCGGAACTGAACTTTTCGATGGCTGTCGATACCAAAGCTTTGAACGACGTGGTGGTAGTAGGCTACGGCACCCAGAAGCAAAGCAGCATCACCGGATCGGTAGCCTCGCTACCCATGAAAAACGTGGCGAGCCAGCCGCTGACCAGCCTCGACCAGGCCATGGGCGGACAGATCGCGGGCGTGAACGTGGCACAGACGAAAGGGGCGCCGGGCGGGGGCGTATCCGTACGCGTACGGGGCACCGGCTCGATAGGCGCGGGTAACGAGCCTTTGTACGTGATCGACGGCTTTCCTGTTTCCAGCGATTTCAACAGCAATTTCAACCCGCTTTCGTCCATTAATCCCAACGACATCGAATCCATTGAAATACTCAAAGACGCCTCGGCCGCAGCCATTTACGGGTCACGCGGGAGCAATGGCGTCGTGCTGGTGACGACAAAGCATGGCAAGTCCGGGAAATCGGTGGTGCAGCTGGATACCTACTATGGTTTTCAGCAGGTGGCAAACAAGATCGACATGCTCGATGCCCGGGAGTACGCCGAATACAATACTGAGGCCCGCAACAATGCATGGGTGGATAAGGGCGGTAACGCAAGCGACCCCAACAGCGCACGGCCCTCCGCATTGCAAATCCCCGAAATGTTTATGAACCCGCAGTCGCTCGGCCGGGGTACCGACTGGCAGGACGAGGTTTTCCGGACGGCCGCCATTCAGAATCACCAGTTGTCGGTTTCGGGCGGGAATGACAAAACGACCTTTTTTATGTCTGGCGCTTATTTCAAGCAGGACGGTATTGTGATGAAAACCGGTTTCGACCGCTACTCGGCACGCGTCAATCTTGATCACCATATTTCCCGGCATGTGAGTGTGGGTATGAACTTGTCGCCTTCCTACGCCACAAGCCGCATTCTGCCGGTGGAAGACCAGGTATTTACCGGTGGTATCCTCGGTTCGGCATTGTCGCTGCCGCCGACCGTGCCGGTTTACAATGCCGACGGCTCATACACGACATTGCTCGGGCCGTCGCCGTACAACATCGGCGTGATCGACAATCCGGTGGCGATTGCGAATAAAATCAAGGACAAGCGCACTGTTTTCAGGACATTGGGTAATGTATATGCCGAGTTAAAGCTCATCGACGGCCTTAAATTCCGCACCTCGTTCGGCCTCGACTATTCCGATGCCCGCGAAAATGCCTACTATCCCTCCGATTTAGGCTGGAACGGCGTTCCGGCTCCAGTACAGGCGCGCGCCATCGCATCTACCGGACGCGAGCTCAACTGGCTGAACGAGAATATTTTGAGCTACAAAAAGACATTCAATACCAAGCATGAACTGGACCTGCTTGCCGGTTTCACGGCTCAGAAAGCACATGGCGAATCGGCAGCAATCAATGCGACCAACTTCCCGACGGACCTTGTACCGACCCTGAACGCAGGGCAGGTTACTGGCGGCGGTACCTACGCGTCGGAATGGTCGCTGCTGTCGCTGCTGGCACGGGTAAACTACACTTATTCAGGCAAATACCTGTTTTCGGCCACCATGCGACGGGATGGATCGTCGCGTTTCGGGGCACGCAACAAATGGGGCACGTTCCCGTCGGCGTCGGTGGGCTGGTACCTGTCGGAGGAGAATTTTATGAAATCGCAGCATGTGGTAACCGACCTGAAACTGCGGGCGAGCTACGGGTTGGCCGGGAACAACACCATTGGCAACTACAACCACATTGGCTTGCTTTCCAACCGCCGTTACAGTTTCGGCGCAGGTACGGGCTCGCTGGCATACGGGCTTTACCCGAGCTCCATCAGCAATGAGCAGCTGGGCTGGGAAATGATGCATCAGTTTGATATAGGCGCGGATTTCGCATTGCTGCGTAACCGTGTCAGTCTTACTATTGACTATTATAATAAAAACACCACCGACCTGCTGCTCAATGTGCCGGTTCCCGCTTCTACGGGCTATGAAACGGCCCTCCAAAACATCGGCAAGCTCAACAACCGCGGCTGGGAGTTTAGTATTAATTCCAAAAACCTGACGGGTGCATTCAAATGGTCGACGGCGTTCAATATCTCTTTCAATCAAAACAAGGTAGTGAAACTCGGTCCTTCCGGTAACCCGATCATCTCGAAAAGCCCCTCATTCAGCCCGAATACGCACATTACCAAAATCGGCGCGCCGATCGGCAGCTTTTGGGGATATGACGCGATCGGCGTGTACCAGTCGCAGGAAGATGTCGACAACAGCCCCCGGGTAGGAGGGGCATCCGGGTCACGCCCGGGCGACCTGAAATTCCGGGACATCGACGGTGATGGCGCCATCACCCCGAGCGACGTCACCATCATCGGCAACAACAGCCCCGATTTCTTTTATGGTATTACCAACAATTTCTCCTATGGCCGGTTCAGCCTCAGTATACTGGGCGACGGCGTGCAGGGAATCCAGCTTTTGAATGGCTCCCGCCGCAACATCGGGCTCGTGAATGGCAGTTACAGCCGGAAGGACGTGCTCGGCCGCTGGCAATCGCCCTCGCAGCCGGGCGACGGCCGCACACCGCGTGCGAATGTGGCACCCATGGGCGGCAATGTGAGCTATGTATCGAGCTTGCTCGTCGAGAATGCGTCGTTTTTCAGGATCAGGAATATTAATTTGAGATATAACCTGCCTGAGAGCGTTTCAAAATCGGTGTATCTGCAAAATGCGGCCGTGACGCTCTCGGTACAGAATGCGCTCACCTTCACGCCCTACCGCGGCTATAATCCCGAGCAGAGCCTCAACGGCAGCAGTTCGCTTACACCGGGCGTCGATTTCAACGGCTACCCGCTGGCCCGCACATTTACCCTGGCATTGAACCTGACATTCTAAACCCGACCTGAACTTATGAAACTACATACCATCATTTTCGGCTCCCTGTGCGTGCTCGCTTCGGGCTGCTCGGACTTCCTGGAACTGGCGCCTATCGACGCCACCAACGTGAGTAACTTTTACAAAAACGCCTCCGACATGCAGGCCGCAGTTACCGCGGCTTACGGCATGCTGGCCAATGCGGGCGAATACGGTTATGCCTATTATAATGTGGCCGAAGTGCGCTCGGACAACACCATGAACTGGGAAGGCGGCGGTAACCTGCCCGACGCCGAGCTGGACCAGTTCAAAATGGCTTCCACGAACGAAATCATCCGCGTGATGTGGGTGGATACTTACCGCGGCATCCTCGCTGCCAACACCGTGCTCGACCATATCGGTGGTGCGCAAATGGACGATGCGCTCCGGCAGCGGTTTATCGGTGAGGCGCGTTTCCTGCGCGCATTGCAGTATTTCAACCTCGTGCGGACATTCGGGGATGTGCCGCTGGTACTGTCGGAAACCAAATCCGTGGACGAAGGTTACAGCCAGCCCCGCATGCCGAAAGCGGAAGTTTACAGCCAGATCATCGCCGACCTGACGGACGCCGAACAGAAGCTGCCGGTTTCCTACGCCGGCAATGACATGGGCCGGGCCACACGCGGTGCCGCCAGGGCATTGCTGGGCAAGGTGTACCTGACAATGGGCGATTTTGCGAAGGCCAAAGACAAACTGAAAGAAGTGATGGACGCGGGCACATACAAGCTGCTCGACGACTATGCCGCCCTGTGGCCGGTAGCCAATGCGAACAACCAGGAATCGCTTTTTGAAGTACAATTTAAAAAGGGAGGCACAGGTACCGGAAGCAGCTTTTACAACAATTTCGCGCCGCGCAACTCGGGGAGTTCGGTGATCAAAGTCGGATTTGCCGGCGGGCGGCATTTGCCTACCACGGATCTCATCACGGCCTATGAACCGGGCGACTACCGCAAAAACGTGTCGCTCGCATTGGGATATACCGACAACGTTACCGGGAAATACGTGGCTGATCCCTACACCCTCAAATTCCAGGATACGCCTTTCACGGACGGCGACGCCGACAACAACTGGCCCGTATTGCGCTACGCGGACGTGCTGCTGATGTACGCCGAAGCCGTGAACGCCGCCGACGGCCCTGCCGCTGCGGCCTATGACGCGATCAATACCGTGCGGAAGCGTGCAAAACTGGCGGCATTACCGGCGGGTTTGTCCAAGGAGGCATTCGCATTGGCCGTCGAACACGAGCGGCAGGTGGAGCTGGCCTTCGAAGGGCACCGCTGGTTTGACCTCGTGCGCACGGGCCGCGAGGTGGCTGTAATGAACCAGCATTTCAAAGCGACCGTTGTGCAGGATTTCAACGCGGTGTTCCCGATCCCGCAGACGCAGATCGACATTAACCCCAGCGGGATCAAACAAAATCCGGGGTACAACTTTTAATGATTGAATGATTGAATGATGAATGATTGAATGATGAATGATGAATGATGAATGATGAATGAGTGAATGAGTGAATGAGTGAATGAGTGAATGTGGGTGCGTATGCACGATGTTACCCTGGACCGGGTCGAAGGAAGGGCGGGCGCGTTGCCCTACAAACTGTATTCGGTTCCGTTCAGGTTGACATCAGGAACTTTTAACCCTATTTTATATGAAACTGATAACATTATTGACGGCGATATTTGCCGGGTTCATGGCCGTCCCGGCGACCTTTGCGGCGGGAGTCGCCGGTGCCAAAACCAAGGCTGTGCCTGACAGCATCGTCACCCCCAAAATTTTTATCAATACCGGCTTTGAAAATGCGTCGCCCATGAATTGGCGGATTGATTCGGCCGGCCGGGTGATCGGCTCCATGGTGTACGACTACGAACGATTTTCACCCAACCGGGCATTGAACCACTATCATTTCAAAGTGGAAGCGGCCATGGGTACCGAGGTGACGCTGATCCTCGAAAACTTTGATAACGTGTGGAATGGAAGGCTCGCCAGCGACTTGTCGGAGAAGTCGCGGTATTTGGTTTCGTTTGACAACAAGAAGTGGGAGAGCCGCTCCGTCGTCCCGCTACCCGGCCGTCGCGTGTTGATCAAACTCAAAATGGAGGGGCCGTTTGCCTACATTGCCAGCGTAGAGCCCTACCGGATCAGCGACCTGGACAAAATGCTGGCGAAAATCAGGCAGAGCAAGAACGCCAGTGTAACAACCATCGGCAAGACGTCCGAGGGCCGCTCGCTGGAAATCGTCCGGATCGGCAATGAGAATGCCCCGAAACGGCTTTTCCTGCGTGCCCGCGCCCATGCATTCGAGGCAGGGGGGAACTGGACGGTTGAGGGCCTGGTGCAAAAGCTGCTCAGCAACGACGTCGACGCCAAACGTTACCTCAAAAGCTACTGCGTGTACATCCTGCCGATGGCCAATAAGGATGGCGTAGCCCGCGGCAAAACGCGATTCAATGCGAACGGCTATGACCTGAACCGCAAATGGGACAAGCCCGCCGATTCGCTCATCGCACCCGAGAACTATTACCTCGAACAATGGCTCCACCGGATGATCAAAGCCAGGAAGAAGCCCGACCTGGCGCTCGACATCCACAACGACGCCGGCGGGTACCTGCACATCAGCCGCCCGGACGGCGACATCAGCGCCTACTTGTCGAGCATGGAAAAGCTGGAAATGCTGCTGCGGAAGCACACCTGGTTCACCGCCGGCTCCACCAAACCCAGCTTCCGCAACCCGGGCACGCTCGGGGAGGGGTTCATGGAGCGCTTCGGTATCCACGCGGCCGTGTATGAGCTGAATTACGAATGGATTGCCGGGCTCAGCAAAGCACCGTTGGCCGAAGACTGGATTTCTTTGGGTTCAAACCTGGGAGAGGTATTCTATAATTATTTCAGCGAGGGAAAATAATGTTGATTCCGGCGGCCGGTAAAATAACTCCTCTGCGAACTGCGGAGGAGTTATTTGTTGAAAGAAAGAACAATTTAGTCATAACCGGTTACAACCAAATACGCGCAAACCCTGTCTCTGCTGTATTCTAATTCACCTTAACGGATTCCACTATGAAAATCTCAAAATCAGTATTGCAGGCTGTGGCTGTTGCGGTTACGGTTGCTGCGCTCACGACGGCTTGCACAGACAATGCGATTGGCCCCAACGGCGAGAAGATAACTAAGAACAAGCCTTACGATTATTGCCCGGGTTGCGGAATGGGTTGATCGCGGATATGCATGTCTGAAATCTACTCTTCCATTGCCTGTAATCTGGATGCCCACATTCTGCAAGCGGCTTTGCCACTGTTTGAACAGGAAAAAGTGGAGGCCATCGAATGGTCTTTTGATACCCTTTTCAAATTCGATGAAATCCCGGCCTGGTTTACAGACCTTGTGGGCGAGTTCAGTAACCACGACCGGCTGATCGGTCACGGCGTGTATTTTTCGCTATTTTCGGGGAAATGGTCCCGCGAACAGCAGGAATGGCTCGACAAGCTCCGTAAGTTGTCCGGCGAATTTCGCTTTGCGCATATTACGGAGCATTTCGGGTTCATGACCGGCGAGGATTTTCATAAAGGCGCGCCGATCAGCATTCCCTTCACCTCCCGGACGCTGGCCCTGGGGAAAGATCGTCTGGAACGCATTCAGGATGCTTGCCAATGTCCGGTCGGGTTGGAGAACCTGGCTTTTTCCTATTCGATCGACGAGGTGAAGAAACACGGCGACTTCCTTGGTCAGCTGGTCGGGAGCGTCAACGGCTTCATCATTCTCGACCTGCACAATGTTTACTGCCAGACGCACAATTTCAATATCGATTTCGACGATATCATGCGCCTCTATCCGCTGGACAGGGTGCGGGAAATCCATATTTCCGGCGGGAGCTGGGACGACATCCTGGCCGCGCCCGGCAGGCCCGTGAGGCGCGATACACACGATGAAAGGGTTCCGGAAGCGGTGTTTGACTTTTTGAGTAAAGCCATTCCAAAATGTCCAAACATCCGGTTTGTGGTGCTGGAACAAATGGGTACTGCCCTTGAAACGCCGGAAAGACAGGCCGCTTTCCAGTCGGATTTCCTCCGCATGGACGGTATCGTCCGGGCGTCGGCATCCCGCTCTGCCCATGCGCCCGCCTATGCATTCGCGCCGGCAGGGACACTTCCAAACGACATGCCATTGGAAGATCCCGATTTATATAACCAGCAGGTCCAGCTCTCCCGCATTCTGGAAACGGCCTCAGATGCGTACGAAGCCAGGGCCTTGCTGCTCGCCTCCGATTTGCGCAATACCGCCTGGCAGGTCGAGAACTGGGCTCCTTACATGCTCGAAACTGCTGTATCCATCGCCAGGAAGTGGAAAGATGGCTTCATTTGGAAGTAGTACTTAACTTTGACCGGAGGATTCACTCCGGTCATTTTGTTGGGACTAGCCATTCTGATGAAAGTGATTGAAAAACGATACAGTATGGAAGCGCAATTTTTGCAGGTGGCCAATTCGCCCAACCGGTCGTTCAGCCTGCGCCGGGAGGCCATCCCAAACATCAATAGCCGCTGGCACCGGCACGCGGAGGTGGAGCTGATCCATTTTCACCGCGGCGGCGGTACGCAGTTTGTCGGCGACAACATCCGGCGGTTCGCGGCCGGCGACATCGTGCTCGTGGGGTCCGATCTGCCGCATTACTGGCATTATGATACCGTAGAGGAGCACCAGGAGTCTGGTGAAAGCGGACCTTATGCCACCGTACTGCATTTTACCGAACATTTCTGGGGTGATAAATTCCTGCTGCTTCCTGAGAACGCCTGCATCCGCAAAGTGCTGGAAAGGGCAAAACGCGGCCTCTCCCTCACCGGCCATGTCCGCGAAAATGTGGCGGCGCTGATGGTGAAAATGCAGGAAACGGAAGGACCCTTCCGGCTGACGACCCTGCTGGAATGCCTCTACCACGCCAGCCTGGCCGACGACCGCAGCGCCCTGGCGTCGATCGGCTTCCGCTACGATACGCCCGAATCGGAAAACGAGCGGATCAATGCGATCTACAATTATGCGCTTCAAAATTTCGGACAGCGCATTACCCTCGAAGATGTGGCCGCGGTAGCCGGCCTGTCGCCGAACTCTTTCTGCCGGTATTTCAAATCCAGGACCGGGAAACATTTCCGGCAATTCCTCACGGAAATCCGCATCGGGCATTCTTGCAAAAGGCTGATCGACGGCGATGAGAACGTGAAGCAGATCTGTTATGAAAGCGGCTTCAACAATTTTTCCTGTTTTTATAAAAAATTCAAGGAGATAACCGGTAAAACCCCGGCTGCTTACCAGTCGGTATTCGTGCGCTGATGCCTGCTGAAAAGCCATTGATTCCGCTATCAATAATTGGCAGTTGATTAAGAAAAATCAGCATTATCGTCCGGACGCTTTCTATCCAGCTTTCATTATAGTAAGTTGGTCACCTTTTACGGGTCGCAGCAGCGCTAGCGTGCCCTTTTTCAGGACTTTTTAAACAAAAGATCACGTAAACCGATGAAAATCGCGCTTAAAAGAATAGCACTTTCCGTGGCCGTTTCAGGCTGGTGCATTCCGGCAGTCATTGCTCAAAAAGCTGATTCGCTGAAACTCTGGTACGCCCAGCCCGCCAAAGAATGGATTGAAGCACTGCCGGTCGGAAACGGGCATATCGGAGCCATGGTGTTCGGCGGAGTGGAAGAAGAGCTGATCCAGCTGAACGAAAGTACGCTGTGGTCGGGAGGCCCCGTCAAAACCGGCGTGAACCCCGGCTCGGCTTCCTACCTGCCGCAGGTTCGCAAGGCATTGCTGGAAAACCAGGACTACCAGCTCGCCAATACATTGCTGAAAAAGATGCAGGGCCTCTACACGGAATCGTATATGCCCATGGGTGACTTAAAGATCAGCCAGGATTTTAAAGGGGTAAAACCGGAGCGCTACTACCGTGACCTGCAAATTGGTAACGCCCTGGCCAGTACCGTTTTCACCGTGGATGGTGTCGAGTACCGGCGGGAAATCATCGTCTCGGCGCCGGACAATGTGCTCGCCATTAAATTGTCGGCCAGCAAAGCCGGTCAGTTGAATTTCAATGTGTCGGCGGGCAGCAAGCTGCATTACCAAACGGAAGTCTCCAAAAGTAATGAGCTTCTCGTGAGCGGGAAGGCGCCTGCGCATGTGGACCCGAACTACTATAACCCGCCCGGCCGCCAGCCGATCGTGTACGACGATACCACGGGTTGCAACGGCATGCGATTTCAATTCAGGATCAAAGCGGTGAGCAGGGACGGCCAGGTGCTGGCATCGTCCGCGGGCATCCAGGTGAAAGGCGCTTCCGAAGTGGTCATCTACCTCTCCGCCGCCACCAGTTTCAATGGTTTCGATAAATGCCCGGACAGCGACGGCAGGGACGAAAAGGCACTAGCCGCGGGTTTTATGCAAAAAGCCTCGGCCAAGGGCTATAACCAGCTCAAAAGCGAGCATTTGAAGGATTATAAATCCTTTTTCAACCGGGTTGGTTTCCACATCAAAGACACCCTGAATGTCAATCCGAATACGCTCTTGCCTTCCGACGAACGCCTGAAATCCTATTCTAAGGGCGCTTACGACCCTGCATTGGAAACGCTGTATTTTCAGTTTGGCCGGTATCTGCTGATCTCTTCGTCGAGGCCGGCGCTGGCTGGTGTTCCGGCCGGGCCTCCCGCCAACCTGCAGGGGATCTGGAACAAGGAAATGCGCCCGCCTTGGAGCTCCAACTATACGATCAATATCAACACCCAGATGAACTACTGGCCTGCCGAGGTTACCAACCTTTCGGAAATGCACCAGCCGCTGCTGAGCTGGATCCAGGACCTTTCTAAAACCGGTGCCACCACTGCCAAGGAGTTTTACGGGGCAAAAGGCTGGGTAGCACACCACAATTCGGACATCTGGGGGCAGTCGAACCCGGTGGGTAATGTCGGTGACGGCGATCCGGTGTGGGCCAACTGGTTTATGGGGGCCGACTGGCTTTGCCAGCACCTCTGGGAGCATTACCGGTTTACGCTGGACAAGGATTTTCTTAAAAACAAAGCCTACCCGGTCATGAAGGAAGCCGCATTGTTCACACTCGACTGGCTGGTAGAGGATGTGGACGGGTACCTGGTAACGGCGCCTTCTACTTCACCGGAAAACCTTTTCAAGGATCCCAAAGGCGGCGAGGCGGCGGTTTCCGTCGCGACTACCATGGACATATCCATTATTCATGATCTTTTCTCGAACCTCATCGATGCCGGCGAAGTGCTGGGCACGGACCCTGAATTCAGGAAGCTGCTGATCGAAAAGCGTAACAAGCTATACCCGTTGAAAATCGATAAAAGGGGACGTTTGCAGGAGTGGTACAAAGACTTCGAGGAGACGGATACGCTCCACCGCCACGTTTCGCATTTGTTTGCATTGCATCCGGGGCGCCGGATTTCGACCGAAACGCCCGAATTTTTCGAAGCTGCCAAGAAGACGCTGCAGGTACGCGGCGACGTGGGAACGGGTTGGAGTAAAGGCTGGAAAATCAATTTCTGGGCGCGGCTGCTGGACGGCGACCATGCCTACAAGCTGATCCGCCAGCTCATGCAATACACCGACAACAGCAAAAGCAGCTCGCGGAGCGGAGGCACCTATCCCAACTTCTTCGACGCACACCCACCATTCCAGATCGACGGGAACTTTGCCGGTACCGCCGGTATGGCCGAAATGCTTGTGCAGAGCCATTTGTCGGAGGTAGCGATACTTCCGGCGCTTCCGTCAGCCTGGAAAGAGGGGCAGGTGAGCGGTTTGAAGGCCCGCGCCGGATTTGAGCTGGACATCGCCTGGAAAGCCGGAAAACTGACCCAGGCGCGCATTCGGTCACTGAACGGCCAGCCGTGCCGCTTGCGTACGAATGTGCCCATTGCGGTGGCAGGTATGCAAGTAAAAAGCGAGAAATCGGGAAATGGCTATGTTACCACGGTGAATATTAAGAAGGGAGCCACAGTAATGGTGCGGCCATTGTAACGGAACGGGAGTGAAGCCATGAATTTGCTTTGGCTTCACTCTGTTGTGAATTGCTAATCCTCAACCCATCCTCCACGTGCATAGCTGCCGAAAAGGATAATCATTTCAGCCGGGACTTTGTCCAGAATGATTTGGGTTAGCGCTTTTAGTTGATTTTGTTTGGATTGTGGGAGGTGAGAGAGGGAGGCTTTCATGGGTGTGTGGGAGTTTGGTATTGGAGGTGATCGTCAGGAAGCCAATTTTTTAGGATTGAGTTCTAAGCTAAAATTCACTTTTGCCCCTAATGCATCAAATACTTTAAGAATCGTTTCCAACCTTGCATTTTTTACACTATTCTCAATTTTAGAAATTTGGGCTTTTTGCACGCCTACAAGTTCTCCCAATTGCTCTTGGGTTAGATTGCGCTCTCGTCTTACTTGTTTTATTGCCTGGCCCAGCAAGTCAATTTTTAGCTCGTTTTCAAAAGCCTCCCGTCTTTCTGTCCCACGTTCTCCGATGTGCTTGTCAATCATTGTATCAAGCGATACGGTTTTGAATTTATTATCCATAACTATTTCATTTTGCTTTGTAGTCCAAATACTGTCTCCTGATTTCCTCAGCTTTCTTAATCTCCTTTGGCGGCGTTTTTTATGTCTTTTTTAGGATACCATGTGTCGCCCCAACCAAGGTTTCCTTACCATCAACTTTGTCCCAAAAACAAAAAAGTCGATACGACTTGCTATTGTATAGCGTCCTGAATTCCCAAATGAAGTCGTTAAGTTTTTTGAAAAGCTTCCTGTTTTAAGCTGCTTCTAAGTTAGTGCTTCAAATGGAGAACAGCAGCATGATTTGAATGCCGTACGTATCAATGGATAGAAGTATTTTTCAAACTGTATATGTCAACGAACAAAAGTTACCCATCACCTGCCATTCCCTCTTTTTCTTCGGAAACCTAGTATACCAAACAAATTTTTACTTAATTTTCTGTAATTTTCCAAACAATATATTGCCGGCTGGTTACTTATTGATTATTAGTTCTGTTAAAGGTTTGAAGGAGGCTTATTCGGATAGCGACAAATACCTGGTACTCTCTGCCGCGCAGGGTAGTCAGGCCGCTTTTGTTGCGCTCTTTCATCGATACAAAAGCAAACTTTACGGCTACACCCTCCGCCTCACCGGCTCCGAAATGCTGGCCGAGGATATCGTGCAGGATGTTTTCATGAAGCTCTGGGCGGATCACGAATCGCTGTCTTCGATCGATAATTTCGGCGGTTACCTTTTCCGGATGTCCCGCAACCACGTACTCAACCATTTCAAACGCATGGCGCACGAGACGGCCATCGTGTCGGAGATGTTCCGGGACGGCGACCAGGGCAATAACAACGCCCAGGATTTGCTGGCGGCCAGGGAAGTGGAAGAGGTTTTGCAGTCGGTAGTGGACACGCTGCCGCCCCAGCAGCGGGCTGTGTACCGCCTTAGCCGCGAGGAGGGAAAGAGCCATGAAGAAATCGCCGATCTTCTCAAAATATCCCCTAATACGGTCAAAAACCACATTGTGCAGGCGATGGCGACCATCCGGACACAGCTCCGCCGCCACGCCGATTCGCTGCTTGTAGCGGCAATGCTGCTCTCTTTGAAAAAATAATTCAAAAAATTTTCGCTGCGACTAGTCCCTGGCTTTTTGCCGGTTGTCTTTCATTTGGCAATCGGGTTGAAATCGCTTGCTGTTGGCTAGGAAAAATAAGGATAGCCAAATTTAAATAATGGCATTAGCCGGATTGGAAATATTTTATGCCTGACGAACGGATCGAAATTTTAATAGGAAAACTGATCGACGGAACGCTGGACGCGACGGAGAAACGGGAGCTGGCCGAATGGGTCCGGCTCAACCCGGACGACGAGCGTTTTGCCCATGCGCTGGAACGCGCCTGGGAGCGGTTCGAGCCCGAGCAGCCCATGCCGGAAGTCGTTTCAGACCGGATTCTGGCCAACATTTTCCCGGCGGAGCAAGTGGTGTGGCGGGAAGAAGCGCAGGCCGAACCAAGCGGCGGCATTGCATGGCTCTGGCCGAAGATGGTCGCCGCCGCGCTGGTGATCGGGTTTGGGGTGTATTGGTGGGCGAGCTACCGCAACGGACATGAAGTCGCAAGGCAGGAGCGGGCCGCCAAAGTGCAACTGGCCGACATCCCGCCGGGAAGCAGCAAGGCTGTGCTCACCCTGGGCGACGGATCGAGCATCACGCTCGACAGTGCCGGCAATGGCGTGCTTGCCAGCCAGGGCGGCACGAGCGTAAGCCAGTCGGGTAAGGGGCAGCTGGTATATAAATCGGGCAGGGAAGCAGCTAGCGCGCCGGTGTTCAATACCGTTACCACGCCCAAAGGCGGCCAATTCCACATCGTACTGCCGGACGGGACCGGCGTTTGGCTCAATGCGGCTTCGAGCCTGCGCTTCCCGACGGCATTTACCGGTAAGCAGCGCCAGGTGGAGATTACCGGCGAGGTGTATTTCGAAGTGGCGCATAACCGGCAAATGCCCTTTATCGTGAAAAACGGCGCGACGGAAATTACCGTGCTCGGGACGCATTTCAACGTGATGGCATACGACGACGAAAAAATCATGCGTACCACATTGATCGAAGGCTCCGTGAAAGTGACCAGGGGCGGGAGGGAAGCATTGCTCACGCCCGGCCAGCAGGCGCGGATCAGCCCGGCTACGGGCAGCCTGCGCGTCGTGGATGATGTGAATACGGAAAAAGAGCTTTCGTGGAAAAACGGCTATTTCCAGTTTGAAGACGAGAGCCTGGAAAGCATCATGCGGCAGGTATCCCGCTGGTATGACGTGGAAGTAAGGTATGAAGGCAACAGCCGGGGCGAAAGCTTCACCGGCCGGCTCCCGCGCAACTCCAATGTATCGAGCGTGATGAAAATCCTCTCGCTGAGCGGGGTGAAATTCAGCATTGAAGGCAAAACCATTATTGTAACACCATAACCCCCCTCTGCCTATGACCGAATAGCGACTTCTTCGCCGGCCTCTGTAAAAAAAGAACGGGAACGTTGCAACCGCTCCCGATCGGAAGAGCCCGGCACTTGTAAACAATTGTCCTACTGTTTAGTACCAACTCTCAAGACAAAAGTATGAACCACAACTCTTTTATCCAAAAGGGGATCGGGCCTTCGTATGCCCATGAAGAACCTCCCTGCTCTCCCTTTATCAGGGCCATCCGGATTATGAAACTGATCTTTATCATATCGCTCGCATTCTGCATGCAGGTAAGCGCCAGCAGCTTTTCGCAGAAGATCACCATTCTGGCGAAGAATGCACCGCTGGAAAGGGTATTGAAGGAGATTGAAAAGCAGAGCGGCTACTCGTTCTGGTACAGGACCGAGCTGATCCGGAAATCGGAAAAGGTGACGGTTTCCATGCGCGAAAGTTCCCTGGAAGACGTGCTGGCCCAATGCCTAGCGAACCTGCCGCTGGAATATTCTATCGTGGATAAGACCATTGTACTGCAACCTAAAAAGCAGTCTAAAATTGCACCTCCGGCCCCCAAGGCAGTACAGCTGATCAAAGGCCAGGTATCGGGCTCGGACGGGAAGCCGTTGGTGGGTGTAACCGTCGTGGTGAAGGCCAGCAAGCTGGGTACCGTGACGGATGTCGATGGCAAGTTTTCGATCGATGTGACGGATACCGACGTGCTCGTTTTCTCCTACATCGGTTTTGAATCCAAGGAGGTGCTGGTCGGAAAGCAAACCAACATTACGGTTTCACTGACGGAAAGTAATACAACCCTGAATGAGGTGGCGGTAGTAGGCTACGGCCAGCAGTCACGGAAGAACCTGACCAGCGCCGTCAGTACGATTAAAAGAGAAGAATTGAACAATGGCGCTATCACCGATGTCGGACAGTTGCTTCAGGGGAAGGTTCCGGGACTGAATATCACAGCCAGCGGAGACCCTAACAAGCCGGCAGCGGTGGTGATGCGCGGTGCGTCTACCATCAATAGTGCGCAGGGACCGTTTTATGTGATCGACGGTGTGCCGGGGGCTGACATTGCCACGATTGCGCCGGATGATATCGCGTCGGTGGACGTGCTGAAAGATGCCGCGGCAACGGCCATTTACGGTAACCGCGCTGCGAATGGTGTGATCATGGTCACGACCAAAAAAGGAAAGCCGGGCACCATGCAGATTTCCTACAACGGCTACGTTGGCTTCGAGAAGGTCTCGAACCGCCTCGATATGATGACCGGCAGCCAACTGAGGGCTTTTCTGGAAAAAAACAGTGTAGGGTTTACGCCGGCGGACGATCAAGGTGCCAATACGGACTGGCAATCGTCGATCCAGAAAAAGACTGCGGTTTCTACCAACCATAACCTGTCTTTCAACGGCGGCGGCGAGCATACCACCTACGCCGCGAGTTTGAACTATGTAAAGAAAGACGGTATCCTGCTGAACAGCGATCTGACCCGCGTCATCGGCCGCCTGTCGATCGAGCAGCGCGCATTGAAGGACAAGCTGAAATTCGGGTTTTCGGTGACGAACTCGCATAGCAATGCGAACGACATTCCTTACCGCAACACCGTGTTGCTGCAATCGACTTCTTACCTGCCTGTTTCGCCCATCCAAAAAGAAGATGGATCCTATTTTGAAAATTTTCAGAATACCAACTACTATAACCCGGTGGCGATGATCAACAACAGTGAGAGCAATACGAAGTCGAACAACCTCATTGGAAGTTTCAAAACGCAGGTGGAGCTGCCTTTCGGGCTGACTTACAATCTGGACATTTCTTACCTGAATACAAACTCATTACAGGGCACCTACTATAACAAATACTTTACGAACAACTACAACAACATGTACGACAACCCGGATCCGGGCGTGGGTTTCCATGCTGTTCAGTCATTCGGTAAAAATGGCCAGGCAAACAGAAGTTCGTACCAGAATACCAGCAAGATCCTGGAAACTTACCTGACCTGGAACAAGGAGTTCGGAGACCATTCCATTAATGCGGTGGTAGGCTACTCGTGGCAGAATAATAAGGTAGGGCAGGGCTTTCAGGTGACCACCAGCAATTTCCCCGTCGATAACGTCACCTATAACAACCTCGCGCTGAGCAATCCCTACGGCACGGCAGGCTACCAGATCAGCTTCGGCCCGGATGGAGTGTATCAGGAAACACAGCTGATTTCCGATTTCGCCAGATTTAACTATAACTACAAGAGCAAATATCTGCTGCAGGGATCGATCAGAAGGGACGGCAGCTCGGTGTTCGGAGCGAATAACCAATGGGGATATTTCCCGTCGGTAGGTGCCGCATGGAGGATCAGCCAGGAAAGTTTCATGGAAAACCAGCATGTGTTCACCGACCTGAAACTGAGAGCCAGCTATGGCGTTACCGGTAATGCGACCGGATTCAATGCCTACACGGCACAATTTATCTCCGGCGCGTTGGGTACTTACTACTATAATGGCTCGCTCACAGGTGCTTACGGTCCTACGAAGTCGGAGAACCCTGATTTGAAATGGGAAAAAACGGCGACCACCAATCTCGGGCTGGACTTTTCGGTACTCGGAAACCGGGTAAACGGCTCGCTTGAAGTGTATGATAAAAATACCACCGGTATGATCTACTCCTACACCGTGAACCCGGTGCTGGTGCCGTCGGGAAGCATCGTTGCCAATGGCGGCAGCGTGAATAACAAAGGCGTTGAGTTTAATATCAGCGCACGTCTGGTGGACAAGTCAAATTTCAGCTGGACGAGCGGGATCAACCTGGCGCACAATAAAAACGTGATCACCAGCCTTACCAATCCGTTATTTGCGGGCGGCGATTCGGTATTGTTGTCGCGCCCCGAGGGAGGCGGGCAGTCGGGAAGGTCGCTTCAGATCCTGAAAGCGGGCCGGCCATTGGGACAATACTTCTCGTTCCTGTATGCCGGGAAAAATGAAGCGGGTGTCTCCCAATTCGTGGCGGCAGACGGCACCCTCACGACCACACCGGTAATAGGGAAGGATTATCACTACCTGGGCAGTGCGCAACCCAAACTGATGCTGGGCTGGACGAACAGCGTGCGGTACAAAAACTTCGATCTGAATGTCTTCATCAGGGGCGTGTTCGGAAACAAGATTTTCAATGCCACCCGCGCCGACCTGTTCCGCCCAAGCACTGCACAGTACTCCAACATTCTTCTGGACGCTGGCAATGAGTCTGCAAGTGATTTCAATGCTTACGTTTACTCGTCACGTTTCGTCGAAAACGGAAGTTTTGTGCGGTTTGACAACGCTACGCTGGGCTACAATTTCAAGAAGCTGGGGCCATTTGTCAAAGGTCTGAGGGCTTATACTTCGGTTAACAATTTGTTTGTCATCACCAAGTACAAAGGCGTTGATCCCGAGGTGAACCAGGGCGGGATCGCTCCGGGGGTGGACTATAACAACTTCTATCCGAAGACCCGCACGTTTCTATTCGGTCTGAACATTTCCATCTAACATCGGAGCAGAATCATGAAGAATTCATATATAAAACTACTTTTTTCGACGCTGGCGGCAACCACCCTGTTTTCCTGCCACGACCTGGACGTGCCGGTAACCACCGCGCTGACGACCGACGTTTTCCCGAGTACGGCTGAACAATTCATTTCCGCTTCCGGGCCCGTTTACGTGGCATTGAGAGGGAATTTCGGAGCCGAAGCATTTCAGATCGCCTCTTACAGCACCGATGAGGGCATTATGCCTGCCCGCGGTGGAAACTGGTACGACGGCGGCCAAAACCAAACATTGCACCTGCACACCTGGACCGTGGACAATGGCTATGTGAACGGCCACTGGACCTGGCTATCGACCATAATTGGTGTTTCCAACCAGTCGATATCCATTCTGGAACAGAAAATGCCGGAGGGAGCAGCGAAGCAGACCACGCTTTCGGAGATCAAGGTGGTACGCGCATTCGCCTATTTCATGATGATGGATGCTTTTGGAAATGTGCCAATCTACACCACTTACGGTGATTTTGCGCCCAAAACCAACTCGCCGAGAACAGAGGTTTTCAATTTTGTCGAAAAGGAGATCCTGGAAGCGATCCCTAATCTGAGCGACGTATCGGGCATAACCCAATACGGAAGGCCCAACAAATGGACCGCCTACGCCTTGCTGGCCAAAATGTACCTGAACGCAGAGTACTATACCGGTACCAACCGCTACAACGATTGCATCGCCGCCTGCGACAAGGTAATGGCTTCGGGATTGTTTGCACTGGAACCCAGGAGCAGCTACCTGAGCATGTTCTATCCGTCGAACGGACCGCAGATGAAGGAGTTTATTTTCGCCATTCCTTACGATCCGGCCCAAACCAACACATTTCCATTCAGGAGTGTGAACAACCGTTCGCGTTACGACATTCCCAGAAGTATGGTGAAGAAGTTTAGTCTGCCGTTCACGCCCGCCGGAAGCGCGAGTACCTTGCCGGAGTTTTATGCCAATTTCAATGACGACGGTGATATCCGCAACAAGCAGTGGCTGACCGGCCTGCAATACATGAGCGACGGCGTAACACCGCTGACCGTGACGACCACGAACATCGGCTACGACCAGTTTTACAAAGGCGACAGCCCTTCGGCACCCTACACCTACCAGGTGAAGTTGACGCCCGACGTGGTGCTGCGGCAGGATGTGACGTCTTTTGACGCGGGTAACGACGAAATCGCCTGGCATATGGGGTACCGCAACATGAAATTCTATCCCGATGCCACTTCGCTGAACAGGAACCAGAACAATGATATCCCTATTTTCAGGTACTCGGACATTGTGTTGATGAAGGCTGAGGCAATACTTCGCGGAGGCTCTCCGACAATGGGGCATACTGCACTCTCGCTCGTGAATGAGCTGCGGGCGCAACGCACCACGTCGCCTGCATTGACCAGCGTCAACCTCGAATTCATCTATGCCGAAAGAGCACGTGAATTTGCCTGGGAAGGCTGGCGCCGGAACGACATGATCCGGTTTGGAAAATTCGAAGGCAAATGGGGGTACAAGACCAACTCGGACGTCACCCGACGCATTTTCCCGATCCCGAGGGTAGCGCTGCAACTCAATCCTGCACTGGTCCAGAATCCGGGCTATTGATTTATAACATTCTCCGTGCCCGCACGCCGGGTACGGAGAATGCGCTCATTCACATCTTTTCAGCCGCCGCTTCCTTCTGCCGGCAGGCAATCATTCCTACTTCCAAAATGAATCATTTCCTTCATGGTTGCTCTTCCCGATGGTGGGGGAGAGGCAACCGCTTTTGTCTTGTCCTTTTGCTGAGTGTCCTCGCCCAAACCTCCATCGCCCAGTCGATTGTAGGTTCGGGAAGTTCCCTGATTAAAAGGGTTATCCCAAAGCATGCATCGCATTTTCAGGTAGAAGAACTGGCTTCGAAGTCAGCCAAAGATGAATTTGAAATAGAAAGCCGGCAGGGCAAGATTGTCCTGCGCGGAACGAGCGGCGTGGCGGTAGCGTCTGCCTTGTACCATTACCTCACCGAGTACGCCCATTGCCAGATCACCTGGAATGGAACCAACCTGGCGCTACCCGCGGTATTGCCCGCAGTACCTGCCCGCGTACGTAAGGAGACCATGTACCGGCACCGCTATAACCTCAATTACTGTACATTCAATTACAGCATGAGCTGGTGGGATTGGGACCGCTGGCAGAAAGAGATCGACTGGATGGCGCTGCACGGTATCAACATGCCGCTGGCCATTACCGGCGAAGAATATGTATGGCTGCAAGTGTACAGGGAAATGGGTTTTTCGGATGATGACCTCAAAGATTTTTTCAGCGGGCCGGCCTACTTCGGCTGGTTCTGGATGGGCAACCTGGATGGCTGGGGCGGGCCGCTGCCGCTGAGCTGGATGGAGAGCCACAAAACCTTGCAGCAGCAGATCGTTCGCCGGGAACGGGAACTGGGCATGAAGCCTGTGCTGCCTGCATTCACCGGGCACGTTCCGGCCGCATTCCGCAAAAAGTATCCCCAGGCACAGCTGAAAGCCACCAACTGGACCAACGGTTTCGGCGATACCTACATTCTCGATTCGCAGGACCCGATGTTTGCCGAGATCGGGAAGCGTTTTTTGGATAAACAGAAAGCATTGTACGGCACCGATCACCTCTATTCTGCCGATACATTCAATGAAAACGAGCCGCCTACCGATGATCCGGCTTACCTTTCCAGGCTCAGCGAACGCATTTACGAGGGCATGCGCCAGGCCGATCCCGACGCGGTGTGGGTCATGCAGGGCTGGCTTTTTTATAGCGACCGGAAGTTCTGGAAGGCGCCGCAGATAGAAGCATTGCTGAATGCCGTGCCCGACGACCGGATGCTGCTGCTCGACCTGGCTGCGGAAATAGAACCCGTTTGGAAACGGACGGATGCCTTTTACGGCAAACCCTGGATATGGAATATGCTCAATAATTTCGGGGGGAATGTGAACCTGTTCGGCAGGTTGGACGGCGTGGCCCAAGGACCGGCAGCCGCCTGGAACGACCCGGCCAAAAAGCGAATGGAGGGCATAGGCCTGACGATGGAGGCCATCGAACAAAATCCGGTGATTTACGAGCTGACGATGGACCACACCTGGCGTACGACGCCGATCGACCTTGACGAATGGCTGCCGAAATATGCCAGGAACCGGTATGGAAAAGACGACCGGAATCTGGTGCAGGCATGGCAGATTCTTCGCAAAACGGCCTATAATGGCAAGGAAATCCGCGATGGAGCCGAATCCATCGTCACCGGAAGGCCTACGCTCGATTCCACGACGGTGTGGACGCGCACGAAACTGAACTACCCGCCTGCCGACCTGCTGCCGGCGTGGGAACTGTTTGTACAGTCCGCCGCGAAGGGCCCGCATACCGACGGCTTCCTGTACGACCTGACCGACATTTCGCGACAGGTGCTGGCCAATTACGCATTAGTCGTGCAGAAGCAATGGGTACAGGCCTTCCGCGCAGGTGATCGCGCCGCTTTCGCGAAGCACAGCCGTGCATTTCTGGAACTGATTTCAGATATGGACCTGCTGCTGGCCACGCGGAAGGACTTTTTGCTGGGCCCGTGGATCGCATCCGCCCGCAAATGGGGGACCAACGATGACGAGAAGGCACTTTATGAACAAAATGCCCGCGACCTGATCACACTCTGGGGCGATGCCGAAAGTCCGCTCCATGAATATTCGAACCGCCAATGGAGTGGCCTGCTGAATGATTTTTACAAGGTGCGCTGGGAGAAATTTTTTGTGATGCTCGACAGCGCCATGGAATCCGGGCAAACGCCGGATTTTTCCGGCTTCGAAAAGTCAATCGCGCAGTGGGAATGGCAATGGGTGAAGGCACGCAAGGATTTTCCGGTGATACCGAATGGAAGCAGCGTCCAGGTCGCAACCCAACTGCATGCAAAGTACGGGAGCCTGATCCACGATTCGTACCGCACAGGTATCCAAGGGCGCTAGTCGCGGTGGTACTCACTTCCCTTTGGCTGCAAAAGCCAGCCTGTTGATCATATCCTTTATTTTGGGCACGTCGGGGTGGGTGGGTACCCCCGCTTTTTGGAGGTCGTCGAAATCCTGCAGGGCAGTCTTGCGGGCGGCCTCGTTGATGAGGTAGTC
Organism: Dyadobacter sp. 50-39; assembly: GCA_001898145.1. Classification (GTDB taxonomy): domain Bacteria; phylum Bacteroidota; class Bacteroidia; order Cytophagales; family Spirosomataceae; genus Dyadobacter. The sequence continues at coordinate 1,010,457 of MKSR01000040.1, read as the reverse complement.
GTGGTAGGTCCTCCATGCCTCGTCGTACTTATCCTGCCAAAGCAATGCATGCGCCAGGTTCAATTTGATGAAATTTTGCGAAGGACTCGTTTCCAGGCCCAGCCGGCAGGCTTTTTCGGCCTGCGCATATTGCCCCAGGAACATTTGATAGAACCCGAGATTGCCATAGCATTGCGCGAGACGAAACCGGATGATCGGGTCATTCGGCAGGGAGTCGTTCAATACCAGTAGTTTATCCCGCAGACGTTCCTGGTAATGCACAATGGAGTCGTAGGCGGGACTGGCACTGACGGTTTGGATCCGCACCAGTTTCCAGCTCTGCTGCCAGGCCAGGTCCGCTTTGCTCTGAAACAGCATTACCTTAATGCCATTTTCCAGGGGGACCTCCCGGCGATAGCCTTCCAGCAACGAGGTAAGGTCCTGGTAAAGATTTATTTTCTTGTCAATATTGCCCTGTGGTGTGGCCTTTATTTCGGCAAGAAGCTTTTGAGGATCCTCGTAGTAATCTTTATAGAGGATGGTGCGATTTGGCAGCCATTGTTTAATCTCCTCCAAATGCGCCCTGCTGATATTGTTTCCAAGCAGGTTTAGGTATTGCAGCTTTTTCAACCCGGCAATTCTTCTGGGGATGCTGTCGAGTTGATTATTGGACAGGTCTAATTTGACGAGATTGCTTTGTTCAAGCGAGTCGCTTGGGAATAATTCAGCCGATAATCCCAGTTTATTGTTGGAAAGGTCCAATGTATTCAAATGCGGTATGAGAAATATGCCTCTCGGTATCGCGGTGATACCCGTATTGGCAAGTCCCAAAGTGGTAAGGGAAGGCAGGTATTTCAATCCGAGCACGAGCCGCCGCAGCAGCGTTTGGTTTACGCCCCGCGAATCTTCAATAAAAAGTATCCTCAGCTGCTTCGCATTAAAAATTGCGAACCTTTCCTTTTTGGTCCGGATGGAAGTAATGCATGCGGTGATCGAAGTATCGGTCAGCGCGGTTACATTTCTGGCGAGCTTGTATTCCGTTTTGGTCGTATCCAGCAGAAATTCAGGACCATGCTCCTGTTTTTTAACAATAGCAAACCCGTACTTCTGGCCGAATGGAATCGCATTGGCATATTGATAATCGATGAGCACATCACCATTGTTATTGACAAACCCATACCGGCCGCTATTGAATGCCAATGCAAATTTTCCATTGTAAAAATAGAAGGCTTTGATCAGGTTTTGATTTTTCTCCGCCAGCACGCGCGCCGACTCGTAGGCTTTGACGATCTCTATCTTTTGCGAATCTATTTTTGCATTCACATTTTTGAGTACCGACTGAAAACTCCCTGATAGGTCTTCACAAACCAGCAGGCCTGCCTCGCAATAATCCCGTGCCTGGGTAAGCTCATTTTTTTCAAGCGAGTTTTTGGCGGACATCAGCAGATCCTCGCAGGAATGGTCCGGTTCGGGCTCGGCTATTTTTTTCGATTTGGTCTGGCCGTAGGCATAAGTTCCCACGAGCAAAATCCATAACAGGCAGATTCTTTTCATGGTTGAAGGAGTTGAATTTGTTTCTCGAGCGATTTCAGGCTGTCGAGCAATTCGGTACTGTTCCGGAATTTCCCGAGGCCTTTTTTCAGGATCGCCATTTCCAGGTCGTATTTCTGAATGTTATGCATCCGGTTCGCCGCGGAAATGTATTTTTTTACTTCGATGCTATCCCGCTGGTTTTCCGCGGCCTTTCTTCTGGTCAGGTCGGCTTCGCTTTTGCTCAATGCGGCCGTCGCCCTGTTTCGCTGGATTTTGGTCGCCCGGTTGCTCTCCTCCAGCGCAGCCAATGCGGATAGTTTTTCTTCCAGCGCATACTGGGCCTGTTCTTCCGACACTCTGGCGCGCTCAGCCTGCTCGGTGGCCTCTTTCCTCTTCTCTTCGGCGATCGTGGTCAACTTTTCCGACCTTCGCTTTTCGGTTTCAGCGATGGCCCGCTGCGATTCGGCATTCTTGTAGGACAGCCACGCCACGAGGCACGAAATCAAGGTGATGGCGGTGACCAGGTACGCTCTTCTTCTCGCCCGTTCGGCGGTGGCCAGTGCTTCCGTCAGCTCGCGGTTCTTTTCTTCTTTGTCGAGGGCCTCGCGCTGGGCATTGCTGAGCTTTTCCTGGTGGTACTTCGTGCTCAGCTCCTGGTAATCCTTCCAATTACTTTCGTATTGGGGGACTTTTTCGAGTTTCGCGCAGTAGACGTTCGCTTTGGCAATGTCCGTTTCAGTCAGCAGCCGGGTTTCGGGTTTGTTTTCTGAAACCCAGCGGTCGTAATCGCTCTGCAACGACCGGATAAATGCCTTGAATTCCCGGCTTTCCAGCGACCTCAGTTCACTGATCTGCTTGGCCACCACGTCGTGGACCGGTTCATAACGGCTCACGTCGTCCTCGTCGGCACGAAGCAAGCTGAGATTGGAGAAATAGGTAAGCGCCTTTTTAATGTCCTGCTCACCGGTTTCCAGACTTACCATGAGCTCATCCACCTTCCGCGATTGCTTGGTGCCTTCGTCGGTAGCAAACTCGTCCAGCAGCCGCGACGCGAAATCGTCGGGAAGATCCATTGCCACAAACTCCATTCGCGCCTTTTCCAGCATGGATTCAATGAAGGTTTTCAATACATTGCCCAGCCTGCCCACCGCGTTAATCCCCGCTTCGGTGAAGGTGATCTCAGTTGCCGCCTGCGTCTTGCATTCCTGCGCATACAGGTAATGCAGGTAAATCTGAAGATAGGGAAGATGCGCGGCCTGCGTGCCTTCCTTCACTTGCAGCAATATCTTCCGGGCGGTTTCTGCACCGTCTTCCAGCCGTACCCCGGCAGAGCTGCTCATGTCCATAATGACCGAGCGGGTAGTCTCGTCTTTCATAGGCTCCACCCGGAAGCGCTTGTCGAACAAAAGCGGCACAAACTGCTCATATTCGTACAGGTGCCCGATATATTCCTCCCGGATCGACAGGATCAATTTGCAGGGAATGGGCAATGCCAGCAGCTGCTGCATGTCTTTGAAAAACTCCACTCTTTCCGCGTGGTCGCCCAGCGTGAAAATTTCTTCAAACTGGTCGAAAACAATGTAGACGGGAATCCAGCGGTTTTCATACACATCGGTAATAGCGGCGGCCAGACTGGAAATTTCGCTTTCCCCGAGCAGGCGCTTCAATTCCTGCCGGAAAGACTGATTGATATTGTCCCTCCTGCGCACGGATACCCGCGACCAGTCGGTGAGCTTGAACACTTTCGGCAGACCGGCATTGATAATGCTCGTTTTGCCTGTTCCGGAGGCCCCATAGAGCAGCACCAGGCGGGTCTGCTGAAGTAAATTGTACAATGCAAAAATTTCAGGGTCTCTCCCAAAGAAGATATCCTTGTCCGAAGAGCTGTATGGCTCAAAAAGTTTGAACGGGCTATCTGCCATGGTCAGGAAGCGATAAAAAAGGTCTTGAACTGGTTCAGATAGGTGTTCAGTTCCCCGGCATTGGTGAGCAGGTGGTTCTGTCTGTAAGTCTCAGCCACTACGTCGTCGATGTGGGCCAGGTCCGAGCCGGATGGGTCCTGGTCATTGAACCGCCAGATCTTTTGCGGGTTTTTCAACGACATAAAATAGTAGCACGGGTTCTGGACCTTGCGGATGGATAGGTTGGTAACCATTTCGTCGCTGAAAAAGCCCAGGAAAAGGTAAAGGTCGATTTCCGTCGCGATCTGCCTGATAAAGACATTACGATCTAGCAGGAAGGGGAACAGGTTGATGGAAGGGGTGCACGGGTCGTAGTCATATTTGGAATAGCAGAGCACCGACTTGTTTTCCATCGGATTGGGATTGAGCATAAAGCTGCTTCCGGCTTCTTCGGACACCGCCACCAGCTGCGATACGCTGCTCGCGAAATACTTATCCACGTGCCTGAAATTCACCGTATCCACATCCCGCACCGAAGTCAGGATGTTTTCAACGACGAAGGAAAAGTAGGGAAGGTCGCCCATAATGTGCTCCTGCGATGCATAGCACCGTTCCACGGCCTCGTCCTGGCTCAGCCTGACGTGGCTCCAGAAGTAGTTTTTGTTGACGTCAAAAAATGCGCATGCGGCCTCGAATGCGCCGCTGCTCAGGTAATCCCGCACGTTTTCGATCTTGGGAATGATGTTGACGATACCGGCGCCGTTCAGGATCTCGATCCCGTTCCGGATCACCACGGCATAGTCCGACAGCGAATGGTTCAGCCTGTTGCTGGTCAGAAACGCCCGTATCGGGCCGAATTTTTCCTGTAATGACAAATCGACGGCCGCTTTGTTCTGCCAGATCTGGCTGAGGAGCAAAATCGCGCTCAGGTGCAGCTGGGTTTCGAAAAAGAGGGCGTAGTCGTACAGAAGCTGCCGGTGGTATTCGTCGGTATTACCGTCGTCGGCGGGTATCCCGTTGATCTGCTGCAGTCTAATCCCCAGCGGGTAGGGTAGTATTTCGAGCAGGCTTCGCACCATTATCCGGTCGGCAGGCTCGCCCTGCAGCTCGATTGTCGCAATCGTGTTTTTGTATTTGCTGCTGATGGGGCTGGTCTGGTTTTTCAGCGCGACCAGCATCCGGGAAAGCATCCGGGTATGCTTCACGCCGTTCTGGAGCGACTGGTCCGTCACCAGCCGGGTGATCGGGAGCCTGTATTCGGCCGGGTCGGGCAGGGTATACAGGCCCCATTCGAGTTCGTCGCGCTCCTGGCCGGGAGCCGCAAGCAGCAGACCCCGGTTCATCACCAGGTTAATGTCCGTTTTCAGCAGCCGGGTATCCTTTTGGATCTCATCGAACGCGGCGTTGATGGTCCGTCCGAGCGACAGGTAGTTGTAAAACTGGTTTGCGAGCCAGGAAGCCCTGGTATCCTCCACAGGGCGCGAAGTGGCGATCACATAGGGAATGCCGGCCTCGTGGAAGAACTGAACCTGCCCCTTCGAGGAGCAGCCGTTGATGAATACCAGCTTTAATGACTTCATCGATTGGAGCTTACCGGCAAATGAAGCGGCGTCGGCATGCGTGTCGCCGAACATCAGCATGGAATCGCTGGCGTGTCCCGAAAAGTGGATGATCTCGACGGAGCGCCCGGGGATATTGAGTGTATCGATGATGTCGCTAATGCTCGTTTGAGGAATCAGCGAAACTTCATATTCCCGCCTTTCCACGGCATTGAGCAGTTGCTGGATTCCCTTGCATTCTTTGTCCAGCTCACTCAGGAATGCCTGGCCCGGGTTGTTGGCATAAAAAATCAGTACGGTAGGTTTCATAGAATGGAAACTGGGGTGCCTGTGGTGGTTACTTCGATGTGTGTCGGGGAGGTTGGTCCAGCGGAGATACCGGGCCGGTTGGTAGTATTAATTTAAATAAAAATCGATGACCGGGGCAGTTTGTTTATTTAACGGTCGGGCCAGGCGCTATGTAACCGGGTGGTGTTTCATCCCGGACCCGTTAAGTAAGTTCTCCGACGGATCGGCGGCCCATTGATTGCACACAGCCCTGAAATGCAGTAGTTTTATTTTCACTACTTAAACCTCATGAAGAGATTACTCCTGCTTTTCGCGCTCGCGATCAGCCTGAATGCGGCGGCGCAGCAGCCCGGATCGCCGCTGGCCCGGATCTGGCAGCAGAGTCTTCCGTTTATCACCAACTACTCCACCAACGACTACAAGGCGGCTTTCCAGAACTGGGCATTGGTCCAGGGCGATAACGGGCTCATGTATGCAGCGAACAATTCCGGCGTGCTCGAATTCGACGGCGTGTCGTGGCAGCTCATCCCTACTACCGAAGGTAATCCCGTGCGCTCGCTGGCCAAAGATCCGAAGGGCCGCATTTATGTGGGCGGATCGGGGGAGGTGGGTTACCTGGCAGCGAATGGCAAAAACAGGATGTTTTTCCATTCCTTGAAAAACAAGCTCGGCCGGAGCGACTGGAACTTCGGAAATGTCTGGTTCACATTTGCCGGCAAGGGCTCGGTCTATTTCGTTTGCGATTTTCATATTCTCGAATGGGTGGGTGGGAAGTTCAAGGTGTGGAAAAGCGATATCGGAGCGCTTGGTTTCGCCTGGTTCGTGCACGACGAATTGTACATCAGTGCCAGCGGGCAGGGTCTGCTGAAAAAGGAGAGAGATGGGGTGAAGCTCGTCCGGGGAGGTAAGGCATTCAAGGGAATGGGGCTTTCGGGGCTGCTGCCCTATGAGGGAAACAAGCTGCTGGCGGTAGGGTTCAGCAAGGAGTTTTTCATCTACGACGGTGCCAGGCTGGAACCGTTCGTGAGGAATGGGCAGCGGGTGCGCATCCGCGATGCCGTTTACCACGGCGTGCAGCTGAGCAACGGGGATTATGCCCTGGCTACTACCGGCTCCGGGCTTTACCTGATGCAGCGTGACGGGACGATCCGCAACAATTTCTGCCGCAAGGAAGGATTGTCGAGTGACGCGGTGTATTCGGTTTTTGAGGATGCGGAAAAGGACCTGTGGCTCGCCACCGACAATGGTATCACCCGGCTTGAAACCAATTCCCCGCTCCGCATCCTGAATGAGAACCACGGCCTGGATGAAAACCCGATGGATATCGAGGTCTTTCACGACAAGCTGTTTACGACCAACAGCAAAGGGCTTTTTGAGCTGAACAGCACGATTTCGCAAGGGCTACCAAAGCCCTATTTCAGGAAAATCGAAGGGATCGACAACCTGACGATGCATTGCCAGGTGTATGGTAACGAGCTGCTCGTGTCCAACTATGACGGCGTTTTTAAGCTGGATCAAAACGGAAACAAATCGCAGATCGCCAGGGAGAATGTCGTGCGGGTGGAAGAAACGCGGCCGGCGCAAATGCCGGGGCATTTGCTCGTAGGACTGGAAGGGAATGGGCTCACCGAGCTGCTTTTCACCGGCGGCAAATGGGTGCAGGGCGGCAGGCGCGACAATATGGAGTTTTATTCGGAAAGCTTCGCGCGTGCACCCGACGGGACGATTTTCCTTAACAGCCGCCGCAACGGCATCTACGAAATGGCCTGGGAAACCCCCGGGCCGCATACGCTGCGCGATAACTTCAAACTGCTTCACCACGGCCCTGAAAACGGGCTTTCGTCGAATAAGATCCGCTGGCTCGAAAGGGTAGGGAACGCCGTCTATGCCTCCACCGACGAAGCCATGCACCGTTTCAACCCGGCGAAGCGCGTTTTTGAAGTCGACTCGCTGCTCACGACCGGTGTAGCGCCATTCAAAGGCGGGTGGATCAATGAAATCGTGGCGGGCCGGGATGGGACCATGTGGTTTACCCTGTACCACAATTACCAGAGCCATGTTTTTGAGTATGGCAATGGCCGGTTGCAGCGGTTACCGGTTTCGGGCAGGCTCTCGGACGCGCTCATTTCCAAAGTACATGATAACGGGGACGGTTTTATGCTCTTCGGGTCCAATAAATGGATTGCCCTGTTCGACAGGACTTTTAAAGCCGGTGCAAGTAAGCCATTCCAAACGCTGATCCGGCAGGTTTCGATCAGCCAGGATTCGCTGGTTAGCTTCCGCGGCGCTCCGTCTGTTCCGGAAATCGAATACGGTCATCGGCTGAGGTTTCAGTTTGCCTTACCGAGCTACGATCTTTCAACCCAAAACCAATTCCAGTACTTTCTCGAAGGCTTCCACGAACAATGGTCGGGCTGGTCGGGCGAGTCGTTTGTGGATTTTACCAACTTGCCGGAAGGAAATTACGTGTTCCGCGTGCGCGGCAGGAATGTATATGGGGAGGCGGGAAGCGAAGACCGGCTGACGTTTACCGTGCTTCCGCCCTGGTACCGGACCTGGTGGGCATTTACCTTGTATGCGCTGCTTCTGGGCGGGATGGCAGTCGTGCTGGTGCGCATGCGGGAGCGAAAGCTGCAAATGGAAAAGCTCGCATTGGAAAACACCGTGCGTGAACGGACGGAAAAAATTATGCTGCAAACGGAAGAACTGAAAGAGATGGACCGGGTTAAATCCCGGTTTTTTGCCAACATCTCCCACGAATTCCGCACGCCGCTGACGCTCATCCTGGCGCCCCTGGAAGAAGAACTGGGCAAAAGGCCGCCGGAGGAGCAGGGCAAGCTGCTGGTAATGAAGCGATATGCCAACAGACTCCTCGAACTGGTGAACCAGCTGCTGAACCTCTCGAAACTGGAAGCCGGTAAAATGGATTTGCAGGTACAGGCGGTAGACCTGCACCAGTTCCTGCGCGTCCTTTCCTCGTCTTTCGATTCGCTTGCACAGCACCAGGCAATTACCTTTGGGAAAACGGTCGCAGTGCCCGAGGGACTTTTCTGGTTCGATCCGGACAAGCTGGAAAAGGTGATCGTGAACCTGCTTTCCAATGCATTCAAATTTACCCCGGCAGGCGGCACGGTGAGCTTCGCCACGGAAATGGAAGCGAAGGCTGGCGGTGCAATGCTTCATATCACGGTTTCGGATACCGGGCGCGGCATAGCGCCCGACGAGCAGAAGCGGGTATTCGAGTCGTTTTACCAGGCCCGGCAGACGGTGGAGAACCAGGATGGCGGCACCGGCCTTGGGTTAGCGTTCGCGAAAGAGCTGGTGAAGCTGCACAAAGGCGTTATTTCGCTCCAAAGCGAAGTAGGCAAAGGTTCGGTATTCTCTGTGCGGATACCTGTGAGCAGGGTGGCCTTTGATGCCGATCAGGTAGTCGCGCCCGGAGCTGGCGGGTACATGTTGCCCTCCGTGCAGCCTATAATGCCCTCGCCGGACCAGGTGGTTGGAAACCAGCAGGACGCGCATGAGCCGGGAAGCCCCGGCGCAGTGAACCGGGAAACGGTGCTGATCGTCGAGGATAATCCCGAACTGCGGGAATACATGGCATCGCTGCTCGAAAACGACTACATCATCTACAAGGCGCCCGACGGTGCCGAAGCGCTGGCATGCGCAAGAAAAGTACTGCCGAGCCTGATCATCAGCGACCTGATGATGCCCGGAATGGATGGTATGGAATTAACCACCCGCATTAAATCAGACGAACGGACGAGCCACATTCCGGTGATCCTGCTCACAGCCAAAAGCGGTCGGGAATCCCGGATCGACGGGTTGAAAACGGGTGCGGACGATTATCTCACCAAACCATTTTCCGTGGAAGAGCTCAGGGTGCGGGTAGCCAACCTGATCGAGCTGAGGAAGAAACTCGCCGGGCGCTACCGTGAGCGTATCCGCGTGCATGTGACGTCGGCCGGGGAAATGTCGCTGGACGATAAGTTTTTAATGAAAGCAAAGGAAATCGTCGAGGCGAACATGGAGGACGTGCTCTTTTCGGTGGAAAAACTGGCGGAGGAAATGAGCCTGAGCCGCACCCAGCTGCTGCGGAAACTGAAAGCACTCACCGGCCTCGCCCCGAATGATTTCATCCGCGACCTGCGCCTGCAAAAGGCGGCGGAAATGATCCGCCAAAAAGCGGATACGATCACCCAGATCGGTTATGCGGTAGGTTTTAACGACCAATCCTATTTCAGCAAAAGTTTTAAAAAAGAATTCGGGGAAACCCCCACAGAATACTCCGCAAGGGTTTCCCAGAAAGATGCGTAATTAAAGTATGGGCCGCACAAACCGGTATACTGCCGTGTACGGTACATCGGCTGTGGCGGCCGGATCTGCCGGTTGGGTGGCCGGGGCCTTGCCGCCCGTGGTCGCGATCCTGAAAATAAATGTTACACCCTGGAATGTGCCGGTCGGTTCCTGTCCGGTCTTGTTGCCCAGCAACAGCCAGTCGATGCTATCGGGGTTTTTCGAAAACGTCCTGGCGGGACTGAATGCCTGTCCGGCGATCAGGTGCCCGGGAGCCGTCAGTTTCCAGGTGGGGCCGGCATAGTGGCTACCTATTTTAGCATTGGACGCATCGTAGAGATCGGCTTCGGGTCCTGCGAACACCCATTGGTACTGGACCGGCCCCGGCCCGTCTTTCACCTGCGCTCTGTACTTCTGCACGCCTACGGCATAGTAAGTGGCGGCACGTTCATAGCCCCCGGCATTGGGAGGCAGCGCAAACGTGCCGGGCATCGTCAGGTTTTCACTCAGCGCAATGTAGTCGGCCGGTTTTAGGATGGGTTTCGGTGTTTCGTAGTCGGAGCAGGCGCTGAGGAGGCCTGTCAGGATAAGCAATGCAAGAATCTGCCCGCCGCGGCGGAAAATGTTACCGTTTTTCATAGCTGTTTGTAATGGAAATGAGTGGATAAGAGCGGTTTGATTTAACCGTCGGCAAAACTAAATGGCCCTGCCGGGCCGGGATTGTATTCCGGATGCAGATGCAGGTACTTATGTGCGGAGGCATTCACGGGGTGCTGCGGTGACGCATAATTACCTGGATATGCTTCACCATTACAAGTGCAGCCCTTCGCCGCAGTGCAATTTTGCAGCCTCAACCAATTCAAAAACAGCCATGAAAATTGTTAACTTAATCACCTTGCTTCTCGCCTTGCTGCTCTCTGTAATGCATTATAAAGTAGTGGCTTAGCGAAAAATTAAATCAGTATCTATTAACTCTAAATGAAAAATAAAATGAATGCAAACAAAGCACTTTGGGAAAAAGGGGACTTCACCCGTCTGGCAGCCACTATGCGCGAAAGCGGTACTGCGCTGGTAGCAAAATTGGGAATTCAGGAAGGCATGGATGTGCTGGACCTTGGCTGCGGCGATGGCACCACGGCTATCCCTGCCGCACGGCTCGGCGCGAACGTGCAGGGTGTCGATATCGCGAGAAACCTCGTGGAGGCCGGTAACGCCAGGGTAAAGGCGGAGGGCCTGACCAACATCACGTTCCGCGAAGGCGACGCGATCGATCTGAACGATATTGCCGACGAATCATTCGACCTCGTGGTCAGTATTTTCGGGGCAATGTTTGCGCCGAAACCTTTCGATGTCGCCAAGGAAATGTTTCGTGTGACGCGGCCCGGCGGCAGGATCGTAATGGGCAACTGGATCCCCGGCGACCCGACGCTCGTAGCGCAGATCCTGAGAGTGAGTTCCGCCTACACGCCCGCCCCGCCGGAAGGTTTTATCAGCCCCATGCTCTGGGGCGTGGAAAGCAATGTGACCGAACGCTTCGTGGCCGCAGGCGCATTGGAAGAGAATATTTCGTTCGAAAGGGAAACATTCACTTTCCGGGCGCCATTTACACCGGCTACGTTTCTGGATACATTCAGAAACTACTACGGCCCTACCATGAATGCGTTTGAAGCGGCCGAAAAAAATGGAAAGCAAGCCGATCTGCAGCGTGAATTGGAAGCGCTGTTCGAAAGTCAGAATCAAAGTACGGACAAAAACGCAACGTCGATTCCGGCTACATTCCTGAAAGTGACGGTCCGCCGATAGCGATAGTTTGAGCAAAAGGTCTGTACGCATATTGCATCGGCAATGTGCCGTACAGACTTTTTATTTTGCTGCCTGGGCGGTTCCTGGCTCATAAAACAGCGTTACAGCGCCGCAGCCAAATGTTTTGGTTTTGGTGAGTTTTAAAATCCGGTAATCGTGAAAATCTTCAAAAAACGGCATGCCTTCTCCGGCGACCACGGGATGGACCGTCAGTTGCAGCTCGTCGAGCAGGCCCATTTTCATTAATGCGATGATCAGGCTCCGGCTGCCGACCAGTATCGTGCCGGGCTGCTCTTTGAGCGCCAGGGCTTCCTCCCGGAGTTCCCGCGTGGCCAACCTTGCGCTATCCCAATCCACGGAAGTGAGCGTCCGGGAAAATACGATTTTGGGAATTCTGTCGATGGACACGGCAAAATCGTCCATTGCCTTGTTGCCGGTGGGGCTGTCGAGCACGGTTTTCCAAAACTCCATCAGTTCAAACGTAATTCTGCCGAACAGCATTCCGTCGGCGCGGTCCAGCATCGCGGCATAATGGTCGTGTATTTCCTCGTCGGCAATTCCTTTGGTGTGGTCGCAAACGCCGTCGAGTGTCATATTGAATGCTCCGATAATTTTTCCCATTTTATTCAGGTCTGGTGAATACATTGATCCGGGACCAAATTACTTCAATGCCGGCTGCGGCGCGAAGTGATTCGGGACAAACAAACGGGGGATTTGTGACAATTTTCGAAAAGCGGTAACATCCGCCGCCGGGTGTTTTGAGAAATTACTAGCTTTGGGATATTCTTATCCGATCCGGTTACTCAACTTGCTATGTTTTTGAAATGGGTTAAAGCATTGCTTATCGTCTCCCTGGCGGCAGCAACGACAGGTCTCATGGTGCGCTTCATGAATATCACCTCGGCGTCATTCAGTATGGCATTCAACTTTCTGCTCATGTTCTGGGTTGCCGTGTTTGAATCACAGGTCAAGCCCGCCCTCGATTCCCCCTATTTTGATACCTATCCTTTTGAAAAGCAAGGGAAAATCTACCGGATGCTGGGTGTGGAATGGTACAGGGCGATTCTGGTGAAAAGCGGGTGGGAGAAGCTCAGGCAGCAGACGATGCCGATTTCCAAAAGTCATCAGGCGTTCCTGGCCTACGAGCGCGGAAGCCGTGTAGCCGAGGCAGGGCATTTGGTGGTCGGCATTATTGTGCTGATGGTCACGGGCTATGTGGCCTTCACGTATTCATTCCGGGCCATCGGCTGGCTGGTGCTTTTCAACCTTTTCCTGAACGTTTACCCCGTCCTGTTACAGCGGTACACCCGCCCGAGGCTGCGGCGTATGATAGCCAAATTCAGGGCGGCGGAGGGTAGCCTCACCTTCCGGTAACGACCGGTTGAACGGAATTCCTGCGACCGCCAGCGAACAAAGATTTGCCAAACAAATTCCATCTTTTTTGCAAATTGGATAGCTTTGGCGAAACGATAGCCCGCCCAAGTTTTGGAACGCATTAAACCGGATAATGAACAGGATCTGCTTCAAAGGGTTGCCCTCGGTGACGAGAGGGCATTCCGTACATTGTTCCAGGCCTACCACGGTAAGCTCGGCGCGTACGTACTGAAACTGACCCGGTCCCGCGAGCTGACGGAGGAAATCGTTCAGGAAACGTTTATCAAAGTGTGGGCCAAGCGGGGCACGCTGCCCGAAGTGACCGACTTTGGTGCTTACCTTTTTATCATTGCCAGGAACCACGGGTATAATGTGCTGCGCGACCTGGCGCGAAACGCGTCGCTGCATACCTCGCTCGATGCGGAGCAAATCAGCGACCATCACGAAAACCCTTTCGAAGTTTCCGACCCGGAACGTTACTTTACCCTGCTCGAACAGGCCGTGGCGCTACTGCCGCCCCAGCAGCAGCGGGCTTACCTGCTGAGCCGGCAGGAAGGCCTTCGGCATGAGCAGATTGCCGAGCAAATGCAGCTGTCCAGGGAAACGGTCAAAAGGCATATCAGCCTCTCCATCAGCTCGATATCTCGCTACGTGCGGGAGAATGCCGGGCGGGTCAGCATTACGCTGGTATTTTTTTTCACAAAAACATAAATTTTTTCCGAGCGTCATTGACCCTTCCGGAACACCTTCGTGTCTTTAGGGCAAAAGCAACCTTTTGCACCTGACATTCCATGCCCGACGCCAGAATCCAGTATTTGTTTTACCGCTATTTCGACCAGACCGCCACCGGGGAGGAGTTGGCTGAGCTCTCGTCATTCCTTCGTGAAGCGGAAAACGAGGCGGCCGTCAAAAGCCTGATGGACGAGGCCTGGGCGACTTTCGCTGCGGAACGGAATGTGTTCACCCACGCCGAAAGCGAGCGGATATTCGAGAACGTACTGGCTCATGGCAGAGAAAGCAGTGCGCCCGGGGACACGGCTCGCCGTTTCTGGCTGGGAGCGGATTGGTGGAAGGCCGCAGCGGGTATCGTGGTGGCGCTGGGGCTGGGCATGTACTATTTCCTTTATTCCGGAAAAAATCCGGAGAAACACATTCAGGCTGCGCAGCAATCCGGATCTGTACGCCCCGGCGGCGACCGGGCGACGCTTACGCTGGCGGATGGTTCCATTGTAACGCTCGACAGTGTCCGTAACGGACAGATTGCCAGTGAAAATGCCGGTAAGGTGACCAAGGCCGAAAACGGTCTCATCGTTTACGAAGCCGGCCAGGCCCAGGCAAAAATTTCCTACAACACGATAGCCACACCGCGGGGCGGGCAATACCGCCTCGAACTCTCGGATGGCACCCGCGTATGGCTTAATGCGGCTTCTTCGCTGAGGTACCCAGTCAGGTTCGACGGTGAAAACCGGGAAGTGGAGCTGACGGGCGAGGCTTATTTCGAAGTGGCCAAAAATGCGGCCAGACCATTTCGGGTAAAGGCAAACGGCGCTGAGGTGGTCGTGCTGGGCACGCATTTCAATGTCAATGCATACGCCGACGAACCTGCAACGCGTACCACCCTGCTCGAAGGGTCGGTGAAGGTGACGGCCGGTGCGCGGAGTGACCTGCTCAGGCCCGGGCAGCAGGCGGACGTGAAGGCTGGCGGCATTGCGGTTTCGGCTGCCGACACCGATAAGGCCGTGGCCTGGAAAGAAGGTTATTTCCAGTTCAGCGGAAGCTCTCTGCAGGAGGTGATGCGGCAACTGATGCGCTGGTACGATATCGACGTCCGCTATGAAGGGGTGATCCGACCGAGGCGGTTCGGCGGGGAAATATCCCGTGACTCCAACCTTGACGACGTGCTGAAAATTCTCGAAATCAGTGGCGTACATTTCAAATTAACCGATAAACAATTGCTCGTAATGCCCTGAACGGCAATCCACTGACTATTTCTGAACCCTAAGCCCGCACGCCGTGAAGGAACAAAATCCGACACCGTGCCCAAGAAATCCTTGTGCCTGAATTTTCCTTTTAACCCCAATTACCCAATTAAATTGAAGTAAACTATGAACAGACTTGTACCCCTTCGAAAGCGGCTCGCGCATTTACCCATGCACCCCAAACCAGGTAAAGCGCGGAATATTATCCGGCTGGCTTTCCTGTTGTTTGTGTCGGTGAACCTGTGCGTGGCGGCCGCCGGCTATTCCCAGAAAATATCGGTTTCGGAAAAAAATGCTTCGCTGGAAAGGATATTCAAAATCCTGCGCAGGCAATCGGGCTATACTTTCTTTTTCGATGAAGCCCTGCTGAAAACGGCCAGGCCGGTTGATATCAATGTAAAGGATGTCAGTTTTGAAGAGGCGCTGGAAAAATGCTTCGCCGACCAGAACCTCACATACAGCGTGGTGGGTAAGACCGTCGTGGTGAAAGCGCGCGAGACGCCCCGGACGGCACCTGTTCAGGCACTCCCGAAGGCGGGCAAAGCGACCGTGAAGGATGTAAACGGGGTCATTACGGATGAAAGCGGCACGCCGCTGCCCGGCGTGAACGTGCTCGAAAAAGGTACCGCCAACGGCACCTCGTCGGACGGTGAGGGGAAATTCCGGCTGTCGGTAGCGGACGCCAATGCCGTATTGATCCTTTCTTCCATTGGCTTCCAGTCGCAGGAAATCGTGGTCGGTAACCAGACAACCTTTGCCATTTCATTAAAAACCGACTCTAAAGTGCTCAACGAGGTGGTCGTGACCGCGCTCGGGATCAAGCGTGAGGAGAAATCGCTGGGTTATGCGGTGCAGAAAGTCGGCGGCAGGGAGTTGCAGACCGTGAAGGGTGTCGATATCGGTACCTCGCTTTCGGGACGCGTTGCCGGGATGACCATCCTCAACTCCACCGAGTTTAATGCGACGCCCACCATTCAGCTGCGCGGAGAATCGAACGTGCTCCTGGTGATCGATGGCGTGCCTTACGGAAATATGACGCTCCGCGACATTCCCACGGATGATATCGAAACCATGGACATTCTCAAAGGAGCCACAGCTTCGGCCCTCTACGGCTCCCGCGGAGGCAGCGGCGCGATTATCATCACCACTAAAAAAGGCAAGAAAAAAGGGCTCAGCGTCGATATCAACAGCAATACCATGACCATGATGGGCTATGTGGCGCTTCCTAAGGTGCAGACGTCCTACGGGCACGGTATCAATGGCGAGATCGCCGACGACTATGTATGGGGCCCCAAGCTCGATATCGGTACGACCGCCGAACAATGGAACCCGGTGACGAAGCAATACGAGCAAATGCCGCTGGTATCGAGCGGTAAAAACAACCTCAAAAACTTCATCCGCCCGGGACTGGTGTCCAACAACAACATTAATGTAACCCAGACCGGCGAGAACGGGTTTTTCCGGGTGGGCGTGAACCATATTTACAACAAAGGACAATTCCCGAACACGACGCTGAATATGACCAGTTTCACAACGGGCGGCGAGCTGCGTGTAGGGGATAAGTTTAGTATTGAAACCCACACAGGCTACACCCGCAAGTCCGCGCCGCAGATATGGGGGACAGGCTATGGCAACCAGGGCTATCTGTACCAGCTCCTCATGTGGACCGGTGCCGACTACGATATCCGCCAGTATAAAGACTACTGGGTAACACCCAACGAAAGCCAGAACTGGCTGTACGACAGCTGGTACGATAATCCGTACCTGATCGCTTACGAAAAGCTGAACGGGATCGACCAGAACAAGCTCAATGCCAGCTTTGCCGCTACTTACAGTTTCAGCAAAGACCTCAGATTGCTGTTCAGGACGGGCTACGATTTTTACAGCAATGTAGAGACTATGCGCAACCCGATCGGTATCAATTCCAACCGCAGCGGGTTTTATGTGGGCACGACCAATGTGCCGTTCAACTCGCTGGGTACCTACGGGATCAATAAAGACTGGGGATTGAGCACCAACAATGACCTGATCCTGACCTACGGCAAGAAACTGAAGAATTTCAGCGTGGATGCGCTTGCGGGCGGGACGGTTTACTACTACCAGGACCGCAGCCTCGACGCCGCAACGCAAAACGGCATCAGCGTGCCCGGCTGGTATTCGCTGAAAGCGTCCCTGGGCAACATCATTGCCTCGGAAGGGATCAGCCGCCGGCAGATCAACAGTGCTTACGGCAAGCTCTCGCTCGCATGGCGTGATGCGGTTTTCCTTGACCTCACCGGGCGTAACGATTGGAGCTCCACACAGCCCGCCGCGACGCGTTCGTACTTCTATCCGTCCATTTCGTCGAGCGTGCTGCTTTCGGAATTCCTGCCGATGCCGTCGCAGATCGATATGCTGAAAATCCGTGGTTCCTGGACCATCGACAAATCGCCGCTCGGGGTGTTTGCTACCAACCGTACCTACACGGTAAATCCGGCTGTGTGGGGTAACCTGAATTCGTCGACCTACCCGTCGTCGTTGCTGGGCAACAACCTGCTGCCCAACTCGCAGCGCACATGGGAAATAGGAGCGGGCGTGTTTGCATTCGGGAAGCGTGCGCACCTGGATGTGGCGTATTTCAACAGGTATTATTACAATCAGCAGAAAGCCCAGAGTATTTCAAGCGCGTCGGGATTCGCATCTACCCTCGTGAATACGAAAGAAACCAGGGCGCGCAGAGGACTTGAAATCACGCTCGACGGGTCAGTCGTGAAACGCAGGAACCTGGAATGGCACGCGACGATCAACTACTCGCTTTCGCATATGTATTATGTGGATATCGATCCGGTGTATTCGTCGGACGATCCGTGGACCAAGAAAGGCGAGCGCGTGGATGTTTACAAAAAATACCTCTGGCTCCGCGACCCGCAGGGCAATCTGATCCACAACAACGGTTATCCCGTGGAAGGCGATTACCTGGGTAAAATGGGATATGGCGATTACAATTTCGCACTCGGCTTCATCAATACCCTGGACGTAGGCAATTTCTCGTTCGGTATGACCATCGACGGCCGTTTCGGCGGGTTGATGTATAACCAGATTTACAATAAAATGTTCGATACCGGCTCGAACCCGGATACCGACAATCAGTACCGGTACGACCAAGTGGTGAACGGGAAGACGAATTATGTGGGCCAGGGTGTGAAAGTCGTCGGCGGAAGCGTGCAGTTTGACAAATACGGCAACATCACCAGCGATAGCCGCGAGTATGCACCGAACGACGTGCAGGTAGGTTACCAGGATTACGTACAGTCCGTGGCAGGTGACGACGAGGCGGGTGTTCAGAAACAGGGATTTGTAAAGGTGAGAGAACTCTCGGCCGCCTATAAAATTCCGTCGAAGTTTCTGGGTAAAACACTCCGGTCGGCCAGTGTGGCGCTTACCGCCCAGAATGTACTGCTGTTTACCAAGTTCAAATTCTCCGACCCGGACGTATTCACCGAGAACCTGAATGCGCCTTCTCAGCGAATGGTGGGTGTTAACGTAAAACTGGGATTCTAATCAACCAAGAAAGACATCATGAAAAGTACGATTATCAAAATAATGCTTCCTGCATTGATGCTGACCGGCATCGGCTGCACTGATTTCGATGAGATTAACACCAACCCGAATGCGACGACGAAGGTGACTTCGGCCATGCAGGCGAGCAACCTCATTCTGGGCATTACCCGAGGGCCTATTGCTACCCAGAAGAGCTTTATGCAGCCGTTCATTCTCGGCAAGTACATTACCTGGCAGGAAGGGCAGGAGTCATTTCAGTACAACCGCATTCAGCGCGGAAGTTTCAGCCGGCTCGAACTTTTGAAAAACATCACGCCGATGATCAACCAGGCCGAGACGCCTGAGCTGAAAAACGCGTACACCGCCCTCGGACATTTTATCAGCGCCTGGCAGTTTTTCCTTACTACCCTGCAAATGGGCGACATCCCGTACAGCGAGGCGATCAAAGGCGAGTCGGAAGGCATTATCAAGCCGAAGTACGACACCCAAAAGCAGGTTTTTGCAGGCATTCTTGCCGAACTCGACCAGGCTAACGACCTTTTCGCCAAAGGTGCGGATTTCGGCGGTGACCCGATCTACAACGGCAGTGTTGACAAATGGCAGCGGCTCTCGAACAGCTTCCAGCTGTATGTGCTGATTACGCTTTCAGCGAAGACGGCCGACACCGACCTGAAAGTCATCGAGAAATTCAAAACCGTAGCCGCCCGTCCCCTGATGCGCAGTTACAGCGACAATTTCGCACTCGCTTACCTTGATAAGGACGGCCAGAAATATCCCTGGGTGAATATCAATAGCTCCAACCCCTCGGTGATTTATCCGATGCTCACCAGCACGCTGCTCGATCCCATGAAGGCTATGAAAGACCGTCGGTTGTTTTATTTTGGTAAACCGTCGGCGGTAAAGATTGCAGCAGGCACGGCCGTTTCGGATTGGAATGCCTATCCCGGAGCCGAGCCGTCCGCGCCATTTCCCAGCCTGCAAACCATGCGTGCGACAAAGGACTTCACAGACCTGAACGACCGCTACGCCGATCTGTTCAATGCGGAACCGGTTGGCTTGTTCAACTACTGGGACTTGCAGTTTACGCTGGCAGAGGCCGCAGTGCGCGGCTGGATCCCGGAACCGGCAGCGACTTACTACAATGCCGGCATTACCCAATCCATGAAGTTCGTCGCGAACTACACGCCCGACAATGCGAAATACCATCACAATATGAAGATCACCGATGCGTACATTACCGAATACCTGGCCGGCGTGGCCCTCACAGGCACGGCGGAGTCGAAAATCGAGCAGATCATCGGCCAGAAGTACATCGCCGACTTCCTTCACTGCGTCAATTTTACGGCCTGGTTCGACAACCGCCGCACTGGGTACCCAAAGTTTATCCTGAACACCAGCACGAACCTGAACAACCCGAACACGGCATTCCCGCTTCGCTGGCTCTACCCCACCAACGAGATCAGCTACAACGGCGAAAATATGTCTGCCGCCGTAGCCAGCCAGTTTGGCGGAAACGATAATACGTTGGGGGTGATGTGGTTGTTGAAGTAGGGGAGTACTGTATAACAAGAGTGAGGGCTGCCTGACCGGTGGCCCTCATTTTGTTTTGAACATATTTGTCGAAAAAAAGATATTGTTCGTCGAAATAGTTGCTATAAATATTTTTTTTGTATTGAAGTATTTGGATTTAAAGCGTAGTTTAACGGAGCAGTTTATTTACACTTTACCGCCCCATATTTTATGCAAAACCTTTCCTTCCTATCAAACGCCGTTTTTGCTCCTGCTTCACACGCTAACCGATCTTGTCCGTGAATTCTCCCGGGCCCGGACATCGTTACGACCCTGTCTTCCGAATTGATAATCAGCTTTTTTGCAAATAACCGATTTGCCGAACAGCCTTATTTACTGTACTAACGCGGTGCCGGTTGCATGGTAGCTGCGCGTGGATTTTTGTCCGTCCCATTAAAATTTGTTTCATGGAACAAAACAGGAAAGTTATGCCAGCTCTTACCTTGCTGGTGGTGCAAAAGCATCTTCGGCTTTGTCTTTTCTTTATTTCGATATTATCTCCATATTATTCGACAGCGCAGATCAGCGGAAGGATTTTGGATGCTACCCGGTCCAATGCTGCCCAGGCGGGGCTGAACCGAGGGCATGCTGTGCGGATTACGGCATTCGGACTGTCCGATGCGGGCAAGTACGAGGTCGTCGCACGCACATGGAGCGATGCGTCAGGCGGCTATTCGCTCAATGTCCCCGAGGGAAAACCGGTGAGAATGGTCTTTGAGGATGAATCAAATACATTGCAAAGCAGTGCCTTAACGCCCGCCGTCCGGTTTGTGAAGAGCCCCGCCACGGAAGTGAACTGGGCCGTGTACCAGTCGGAACATTATATTTCGCCCAAATCCTACCTGGCATCTCCCGTCTACATCAACGGAAGCGGAAATGACAGCCTCTCCGCTTTGACCGCCCTGGCATTGGAAGACACTTCCGTGATCAGCCTGGCTACTTCCCGGGAGGTAGGGGCATTGTGGGGCGTGGCATTCAACAGGGTCACGGGCCATTTGTATTCGGCTGCATTGGCCAAGCGGCACGTCGGTTATGGGCCGCTGGGAACAGGCGGGATTTACCGCACCGACTGGCGCACGCGCCGTACCACCAACTGGCTGGACCTGAAAAAGCTGGGTATCCCAACCGGCGACGATCACCATGAAGGGTTAAAGCGTGCAGTTGACAGCAGTAATGTCGACGGCCGGTTCATGGCCGATGTGGGCAGGCTGAGCCTTGGGGGGATCGACGTTTCCGCCGATGGCCAGTTTCTGTATGTGATGAATTTGTCGGACCAGACATTGTATGGTATCAAACTTCCCGCCGACACCGCCGCAAGGCCGACTGCCGCGGATGTTACCCGATACAAAATCCCTTTGTCGGCAAGCAAGGCGGGCGCTGTCCGACCCTTTGCGGTGAAAGCGTACCGCGGCTACGTATATATAGGAGCGGTATATGATGCCTTCCAGTCGCAATCGGTAGCCGATCTGAAAGCGGTGGTATATGCGCTGAATCCTTCCACGAAGCAATTCCGGGAAGTTTTCACCACTTCGCTGGACTATCCCCGCGGCACTGCCGTAGAAGGTACCGATCAGAAAACCTGGAACCCCTGGACGGACGATTTCAGCAAGGCCCTGCAGAGTGCGCTGCCCTCTACCGCCTCGCGGCCGCAGCCGGTTTTAGCTTCCATTGCGTTTGATCAGCATGGGGTAATGATATTGGGCTTTATGGACCGCTTCGGGCATCAGTCCGGCACGGGGCAGCCGGATCCCGGCGGCCAGGCCAGCTATGCCGCTGTCGCAGCGGGTGATATCCTGCGCGTATTTCCCCGACGGCCGGGAAGCAAAGACGTGAAGTTCAGCCTGGAAGGCAATGCGGTTGCCGGGGAGTTCGCAAGTGAGGGAAAGGGCAATACGCAGGGGCCGCAAGGCGGTGAATTTTTCTTTCAGGACGATTTTATGTTCCGCGACGAGCTCCGCCATGCGCGGGTTGTGCACGAGGAGACCGGGGCGGGAGGGGTGCTGGCCCTGCCGGCAACCGGCGAGGTGCTGATGACGGCCCATGAGCCGACCCAGGAGTTCAATTCGGGCGGTATCAAGTCGTTTTTCAATGCGGATGGCCGTACGAGCCGCGGCTGGTTGCTTTACAGGAATGCCCAGCAGGGTACATTCGGCAAAGCCAACGGGGTAGGCGGCCTGGCGCTGATCACCGGCCAGCCTCCGATAGCGGCCGGCAACCGGGTATGGTCCGATACCAACGGCGATGGCATCCAGGACCCCGAAGAGCCCGCACTTGCCGGTGTACCGGTGGATTTGTATGAGAAAGGGGCAAAAGTCGCCACCACCCGCACGGATGCGAACGGGACATACCTTTTCAGTGAAGAAAACCTGACCGGGGGACTCAAACCGGCAACAGCCTACGAGATCCGTATCGGCCTGGATGACGGAAAACTCCGGCCGACGATCGCCGGACGCTCCACAGACAAAGAAATAGACAACGACGCGACCAAAGTAGGAAACGACGCGGTGATCGCGTTCCAAACCGGGGCGGCGGGCGTCCATATGCATGACCTCGACTTTGGTTTTCTGCCTGAAAACGTGCAAGCCGGCGACAGGGTGACGTCCGGGGATGGAAAACTGGTCGTGTATCCTAATCCGGTGGCGGAAAAGGCAACCATTGAATTAACCTCAGACAACCAGGCCGGGATGTTGAAACTGATAGATATGCAGGGAAGGGTCATGCATGAGCAGGCCTTGAAAAAGGCAGGCCGGATGTACAAGGCGGTTGTCGATGCAAAGCATTTACAGCCAGGCAGCTATGTGCTCAGTGTGGAAGAAAACGGGGCCTGCTGCAAGGTGGTTCATATTGTAAAACAATGATCCTCCGGAGGCCAATCAATTCAGGATTTTCCATCCGATAAAATGTCCCACCCGCAGCCATCCGGCGCAGCGGGCGACGTAACCTTTAATATTAACTGATTATCTGATTATGGCTAGGTTAATGTCGATCATGGTTTTATGTCTGATCATAACCATTGATTATTGTTGTGCTCAAACGTTCAATACACCTGAGATATCAAGTATAAAACAGGAGGTTTTCAAACCGGTTTCTTACTACACCGGGCAGGCCAACATCTCTATTCCGCTTACCCAGGTTCAAACGAACGAGATCACCATTCCGGTCACATTGAATTATGTAGGCGGGGCAGGATTGAAACCCATTAACCCTTACAGCAGCGTAGGTGTTGGGTGGAGGGTTTCCGCCGGAGGTGCGATAACCCGGTCGAAAAACGGCGTGTGCGACGAGGTATTGAAGCCCAATGCGCCTTTGAACGGCTTTTTTAGCCTGGCACCCAATACAGTAACCCCCAGCTATGTCAAGAATAATGTAAATACCTATGTGGGTACGAGCGCAAACGGGGATAAATACTTCATTCCCAATACCGAGTACTCCCCCGATGTATTCACATTCAGCTTCCTGGGCTATTCGGGGTACTTCATCATGGGTTATGACGGCCAGTTTAAAATCCAGTCACAGGATATCGTGTCGGTAGAAAAAATAAATGTGGCCAGTCCCGTGGTCTGGCCCGGCCAGGGAAATACGATATCATTCAAGTTGACGGCCAATGACGGCACGGAGTTTACGTTTGGCGGCTCCGTGGGATCCATGGAGCTTTCGGGAGGAACCGGCTCTACGCCCTACCAGGCCGACGCATGGTACATCACCGAAATCAAATCCGTAAACGGCCGGACCGTCACGTTCAACTACCAGGCCAATTCCAGCACATTTGTTCGCTTCATCCCGTCGTCGGAATCCAATAATGCAATTGTCACGAATTCCCCGGTGGTACTCGACAATATCGCTTTCAATGGCGGAACGGTTTTGTTTACCTCGTCCGTGGTTTCGCAGTCTATCGTGGATTCTCCGAGCAATTCAAGGATGATCAGCAAGATCGAGTTGAAGGATCCGAACAGCAATGTCGTGAGCACTTCGACTTTCACTTATTCCGAGAATAACGCTACGCGGTATTATTTCCTGGATGCGGTGGTCGTAGACGGGCGGTCGTATACGTTCGGATATTACAGCCGCAGCGGTCTTCCTTCCATAGGTACTTACCTGGGCTCCGACTACTGGGGCTTCTATAACGGGAGCTTCGAGGTTACCACGTACCGAACCGGCAATGTATCGTCCTACTGGGACAACTTTTTGAATGCCACCATTACCTACGCGCAGCGCATGCCCTCGCTCGATCACACGAAGCGCGGAGTGCTGACCTCGATTACTTATCCCACAGGCGGTGTGGAGAGTTACGAATACGAGTTGAATACCTATTCCTATAAAGGCGTCCAGCGCCCGACCGGTCGCCAGTTTGAAGCGGTGAACGAACCCAGAACGGCCGGCGGGTTGAGAGTGTCCAAAGTTACTTTGGGTGATGTGGTCAAAAAGTACCGTTATGTCAGTTCTTTCAATCCCAATAACCCCGACTATGTACCCGGGAGCATGAGCCCGATCGAGTTTCTGAGCAGCGGCATCCTCTATAAGATTCCCGGAATCCCGTATTTTGGAAGGAGTGTGGTAAACGGACTTTCCATTGAAGGCGAGCCGGCCGTTGTGTACGGCAAGGTGATCGAGTTCCTGTCCGACAAGAGCTATACCGAATACACCATGCGGTCACCGATGTATTATCCCGACCGGGACGATACGTGGAATTCCGCCACCTATTCCGTCGGATTCTCCAATAGCAACATTACCGGGTATTTTGAAACCATCGGATTCGTCGGAAACCTGGGAAAAGGATCTTCCACTTCGCTTGAACGCGGCCAGGTCGAGAGCATGAAGGTTTATGATGCTGCCAATGTTCTGAAGAAAGAAGTAAACTACACCTACGCCACAGACCCGAACCGGTTCAGCCAGAATGTGCCTGTCCTGAATATCGCCACCACGGCCGATCAGGGGCTGGCGCAGCTCGGCTTCGAAATAGGGCTGGCCTACATTAATAATCCGCTGATTTTCTCCGTGCTCAACAGTTACGAAGTATATACCTACCCCGTGTACCTCGAACAGGAAGTCGAGAAGTCCTATGAGTCGGGCAATACATTGGTGAAGACCACGCAGTATCAGTACAATTCCCAGAAGCTGCGGTCGGAGGTTAGTTTTACGAATAGTATGCTGGAAACCATCAAGACCAAAATAAAATACCCGGCCGATATTAATACGGGAGTCTATGCTTCAATGGTAGCCAAAAAGATGCTGAATTTCCCGATCGAACAGGTGCAGCTTAAAAACACTTCGGTCACCGCCAGTTCGCTCAATACCTATAAATCCAATGCAAACGGGTCCATTACCTATTATGTACCTGATAAGAAATTCCGGTTCGATGTCACCACGCCCCTGGCCGAATCATCGTTCACCTATTTTAACGGGACCACCAAAGACAGCCGCTACAATACAACGGCGGAGATCAGCTACGACAGTTACAGTCCCACCGGGAATGTAAGGCAGGCGCTCGGCCGTGACGGTATCACCACATCCTACCTGTGGGACGCATCGGGCGTGTACCCCATGGCGCAGGTGAAAGGGGCCGCCTACGCGACTATCAGTTCCCAGGATGGCAAAGCGGCTTCCTATTCGAGCAGTACCCTTTCTTCGGCAATCTATGGGCTCGCCGCTTCGGCGCTTGTCACGACTTACTCGTACAAGCCGCTCCTGGGCATTGAGTCTGTCACCGATCCCAGCGGCAAGGTCACCTGGTATAACTACGACAGTTTCGGCCGCCTCTCCGACATACGGGAAAACAGCAACGCCGGTAACCTGGTCAAGAGCTTCCATTACAATTATGCGAACCAGGGCGGGTGGAGTAGCGGCATTGCCGACGATCCGGCCGTAAGTGCGCCATCCAGCCCCGGCTTGATCTCCGTTACAGGTTGCAACTTCAACATTTCCCTTGTGGCAAGCTCCACCACTCCCAATACAGGGCAACAGGTAACGCTCACTTCCAGCTGTGCCGGAGGTGATTGCAACGGTCTTAGTTACAGTTGGGCGGGCCAGGGCAGCAACGGCACCGCCGCCGCCACGACATTTGCCGCACCCGGCAGTGCGGGCAGCTATAACTACGTGGTTACGGTCGCCCGGAACGGATGTACCTCCAAAACGGCCACCGTCACGCTGAATGTACAGGCCACCGGTACTTCCACTTGTTACACTTTTGCGGTGGCGAGTAATAACAAGCTCCTGTCCAATCACAATGGCGTGCCCAAAGTGAAGGATGCGGACGGAAGCGCATCGCAGATCTGGGATGTGAGCAACCAGGGGTCGGGCTTTTTCAAAATCGTTTCCAAAGGCAGCACGAATGGTACGGGCATCGGCAGCGTGCTGGGCGTAGCCGGGCAGGGCAGTTCGGACGGCAATGCCGTGGATTTGCAGGGAAGCACCACCGGAGACCATCAGTTGTGGGACGTGAACGCCATGACCGGGTCGGACGCGGGCCGTTACAAGCTCGTCAGGAAGGGAACGACATTGCGGGCCGGAAGCCGGTTCAACTGGGGTGCCGGTGATTTGACCAACCCTGCCAGCGATATAGGCCTGGCCAACGATCCGGACAATACATACGGATCTAACAAATGGATAATGACTTCCGTAGGTTGCCCTGGCTGTAACTTCAACATCTCCCTCGGCACCAGCGCCACCTCTCCCAACACGGGACAGCAGGTAACGCTCACTTCCGGCTGCACGGGTGGGGATTGTAGCGGCCTTACTTACAGCTGGACGGGTCAGGGCAGCAATGGAACTGCTTCGTCCACGACATTCGCCGCGCCAGGCACTGCGGGCAGCTACAACTACACGGTCGCGGTCGCCAAAAGCGGGTGTACTTCCAAAACGGCCACTGTGACGCTGACGGTTCAGGCCACCAGCACCTCCACCTGCTATACTTTTGCCTTAGCAAGCAACAACAAGCTCCTGTCCAATCACAATGGCGTGCCGAAAGTGAAGGACGCGGACGGAAGTGCGTCCCAGATCTGGCAGGTAACCGCTTCTTCGACCTACTTCAAGATCATTTCCAAAGGCAGCACGAATGGTACGGGCATCGGCAGCGTGCTGGGAGTGGCCGGCCAGGGCAGTTCCGATGGCGATGCGGTGGATTTGCAGGGCAGTGCCACGGGAGACCATCAGCTGTGGGATATGAGCGCCATGACCGGTGCAGACGCGGGCCGCTACAAGCTCGTGAGAAAAGGGACCACACTACGTATCGGAAGCCGGTTCAACTGGGGTGCCGGGGATTTGACCAACCCGGCCAGCGATATCGGACTGGTCAATGATCCTGATAACACCTTCGGATCAAACAAGTGGGTGAGAACGCTGGTCGGATGCCCCAACTAGGTCCCCGGCTGCAAGCACATTTCACTGGTTCTTATTAAGGAGATATTTTCTGATAAAAATGATGGCACCGGCTACCTATTTTCGCTACCTGCTTCTGACAGCAGTTCTTTATTCTCCAAGCCTTCTCGCGCAAAGCACGGACAAGAACTTCGTGCTGACCCGCACCTATAAAGCCGCGCGCACGACCGTGAGCGGGAATGTGAAAGACGCTGCCCAGGACGTGGCCTATTCCGATGGCCTGGGCCGTCCCCTGCAGAGCGTTTCCGCCCATGGAAGCCCCGTTCAGATAGGCTCGCGCCCTTCCGATATCGTTACGCACACCGAGTACGATGCCCTGGGGCGTGTGTCGAAAGTGTATGCACCGTATCCGGCCGGGTATGCCGCCAGTCCCGCTGCGGGTAACGGGAAATATGCCGGCGATGCACCTACGAAATCAGTGGATTTTTACAACAGCGACATCAACTTCAATGAAAAGAATACCAGGGGCTATGCACTGACAGAGTATGAAGCTTCGCCGTTGAACCGCGTCACCAGGCAGTTTGCCGTGGGGTCGGATCGCTCGGTCGACCTGCAATATACATTCAACAGTGGCGGTGAAATCAAACTTTACCGTGTCTCGGGAGATAACCTGGTGTATAACAATGAGTATTACGATGCCAATCAGCTGTTTAAAACCACTACCACCGATGAAAACGGAAGCCTGTCCGTCGAAGTAAAAAACAAAAGCGGGCAGATCGTACTGAGGGCCGCTCAGGTCACGCAAACCACCTGGGCGAATACATTTTATGTGTACGACGATCTTTCACAACTCCGGTTTGTGTTGCAGCCGGAGTATCAGACGGATGCGAATGCCGATAAATACGCATTTAAGTACAAATACAATTCGCGCGGACTGATGAGCAGCAAATATGTGCCTGGCGGCGGGACGACGACGATGATCTACGACAGCCAGGACCGGCTATCCGAAAGTACGGACGGCAATGGCAAAATCACCTACTTTAAATACGATACGTTCAACCGCGTAATCGAAACCGGCGAGAAATCCGGAACAAGTTACCTACCGCTGGTCAAAACCCATTACGATAACTATTCGCCTTCATTTGGCGGGGTACAGGCATTTGTCACCAATTACGGCAATGGCTACGCTTCCTCCTACCGGACTAATGTGAAAGGTAAGGTAACGGTCACAGCCACGCGCATTCTGAACCCGGACGGCAGTTACAGCGATGCCACATCCGGATGGTATTATACCACCACGTACTACGACGACCGCTTCAACGTGATCCAAACAATCAGGAACGTTTTCGATTTGGGCGGCAGCAGCAATAACTATGAATATGTAGCCAGACAGCTCCGTTTTGACGGCCGCGTGGAAAAAGAGCTCGTCAGGCAGAGTGTGAGCACGGGAGACAATACCGTCGAAAAGCAGTACACTTACGACCATGCCGACCGGCTGCTGAGTACCCGTTATATCGTGAAGAACGGGGCCACAGAAAGGAAGAACATCGTGGTGGCTGCCAGCCGTTTCGATGGCATCGGGCAGATGAAAAACAAGTTTCTGAACTCCACGGATGGCAGTAGTTTCCGCGAGCAACTGGACTACCGCTACATTCCCCGGGGCTGGATGAGCAAAGTGACCGGAAAGACGGGCGCAGGGGATAACTTCGGCGTCGAGCTCAAATATGCCAATGCGACCACGCCTCAGTACAATGGCAATATCGGCGAAATGCTCTGGCGGCAGGGTAGCGCCTGGGTAGGTTACAAATTTACCTACGACAAGGGCAACCGGCTGACCAAAGGCGAAGGCTCCAACTACGATTACAGCGAAATCGTCTCCGCTTATGATCTCAACGGGAATATTAAGGCATTGCAGCGAAAAAAGCTCACTGCCACCTGGGATGATCTCACCTACATCTACGGCAATGGCAACCGCCTCACCAGGGTAACCGACGCCGGCACCACCGAAGGGTTCAACAATGGTTCTTCCGGAAGTTCCGACGACTTCAACTACGATGGCAACGGCAACCTGATCCAGGACCAGAACCGCGGAATCGCCAGTGGCGGCATACGGTACAATCTCATGAACCTTCCGAGAGAGGTCGTTGTCAACGGCCTGACGATGAAGTATCACTACGACGCTTCCGGCTCGAAGCTTAGAATGGAGCGAGGGGCGGAAAACACCAAATATGCGGGTGTTTTTGAATACAACAGCAGCAACTACCTCACCCGGATCGCGACCGACGAGGGGCAGATTTCCGTCACCAACAACGGTGCCAGTGCCAACGACTACGCATTTGAATACTACCTGAAAGATCACCTGGGCAACACCCGGCAGGTCATCAACGAAGCGGGGACCGTTTTGCAGGAAACCGAGTATTTCCCCTTTGGCTTGGCGATCCCTAGGACGGCTGGCACGAATAAGTATCTTTACAATGGCAAGGAGAAGCAGCCGGAAACCAATTGGCTGGATTACGGCGCGAGGATGTATGACCCCGCGATAGGACGTTGGATGGTGGTGGATCCGTTGTCGGAGCTAGATCGAAAAACGAGCCCATTTACATATGTATTTAACAATCCCTTAAGGTTTATAGACCCGAATGGTATGTTTGGCGATTATTATGACTCAAATGGAAAATATCTGGGAAATGATGGCGTCGACGACAATAAGGTTTACCTGGCCGACTCGAAAAATGCAGACGGAGGGTTTGATAATGCGCAAGAACTTGCAACGAACCATGATGAATTTACAACATCAGCAAATGTCGTGAAACATGAATCATCTGGCGATAAAGATGAGAGTTTATGGATAGCACACGCTGCCAACAATGCCAAAGATAATAATGCGATCGACTACAAAAGGAATAATAAGACGTTGTACGACCAGTTGACAGATAAGAACTATTCCACCACTCCCGCCAGCGCGAGAACGCCATTAAAGGATAGCGATAATAGCTCAGCCTCAAACAATGCGAGAGCGGCGGTCATAAGTGTTTTGTCCGGGAAGTCTGATCCCACAGGTGGAGCTGTACTTTGGGATGGTTCAGACTTCTTGAAGAAGGGAGCTTCACATAATAAATTTAAAGAGTATTCGACAGTTACAATTGATGGCGCAGTTTTGCAAAAATATTCATCGGCATATAAACGTGGGGCTGCTTCTGGGGATTTTTGTGACGCAATTGGGTGTAAGTCATCCTTTCTGTTAAATGGAAGTGGGAAGTACTATTCTCTTCAAGCAACTGGGGCCGCTGGGAAATCAATTTTTTGGAAAATAGATAAAAAGTAAAATGTTGAAAGTAGCAATTCCCATACTGGCAGTTCTGTTGGTTAATTTGAACAACTTTACGGGGCAAACGGCGACTAGATGGACTGATTTAGATACGCTTAAACATCCACTTTTTAAGACTACTGCTGTTGATCAGAACTGTTCTCGATTTGTAGTCGGTTATTATCAGAAGTCTGGGATTCTTATTTCAAACTACTACTCAGTATTAGACAGCTTGCCTGTCAATTTGAATGATGATAATTTTATTGACATGATCCTTGTGCTGTCGCCTAAATCGTTAGATCCCATCGATGTTAAATGCGATTTTGATTTTGATAAAGCGCCAAAAAGGGTATTGGCTGAGATTATCAAAAAGCCCAAAGGTGATGCAAAGATCAGAAGTATATACTATAATGTCATTTCTGATGTTGGTGGTGTGCTTTCTCACTATAGTGGAATATTTTTGTCGAAGAACGGATTTAAAATTGTCCATGAGGCTGGCGCCAATTATTCTTGGAGCTATTCTACTGAGTTTTCAATAGTTAAGGGAGGTATCGGATTGAGGAGAATATCCAAAACCTGTTCGTACGGAGACAAAGCGGATAGCGTCGAATATACCTACAATCTCGCGGACCCAGTCAAAATAAATATTCCTGATACCTTAGCCAACCAGTGTAACTGCGACGCCGTTTGGTCAAAGTTGGATAAGTAAGTCTTGAATGTGGAAATCATCGACGTCAAAAGTTTGTGACTACTACTCTAACAACCTGCCATAACCAACAAAAGCCGCTCCATCGAGCGGCTTTTGTTGTCTAATAGGACACATTAGCAAACCTACTTTTTCCCCTGCCGCACGGCTTTGATGGGGAAGTCTCCGTATTGGGATGAAACGATGCCGGTGAGGGTGTCGCCTGTTTGAGCGAAGCTGTATTTGAATACACCGGCCTGGTTTTCGATGGTGAAGGTCACCTTGCCCTGGTCTACGGTCAGTTCTTTCAGTTCCTCTTTTTCCGTGTCGCCGGAGTAGCCGACGGTTTTATTTTCTTTTTGTTCGAAGGTAAAGAAGCCCGATTCGTATTCAGGCGGAACGTCGCTGATCAGGTATTTCCAGGTACCGAGGATGTCCTGCGGCAAAACTGCGGTTGCCGCTGCGATGGAAACCATGCAAATGGCGATGGCGGTAAGTAGGTAATGCTTTCCTTTCATGTTGAATCCGAAGTTTAAAGTTTGAAATGCTCTTGGTCGGACTAAAATAAAAAGAAATCGTGGTATTGTTCAATACTTCCGGGCCCGTCGAAAGTTATTCCCGGGCCCGGAAGTCCGGTTTCTGCTACACCACAGGGTCCCAGCCTTTGGCGTACTCGCGTGACCATAGCTTTTCGGCTTCCTTATCCCCGATAATGTGCCCGTTTTTCGGATCGATTTTAAGGTCGCGGCCCACACGCCAGGCGATGTTGCCGAGCTGCATGGCTACCACGCTTTTGAAGCCTGATTCTACGTCGCAGTTGGGTTTGCGGTTGTTGCGGATCGCGTCGAGGAAGTCGGCTACGTGGAGGTTGTCCATGCCGAGGCTCGGACTGGCAAGGTTGCGGCCTTGCATTCCGCCTTCTTCCGTCGGGGAGTTTACTTCTTTGATAAGTTTGCCGTCGAGGTCGTAAACTTTGTAGGAATCGCCGCCGGTATCCAGGCTGCCGTTTTCACCATAGAAAATAATCCCGCGGTCCTGGCCTTCGATCTTGCGGCCATTGGAGCTCCGCGATTCCCAGATCAGCGAAACGCGGCCGGGATAGTCCATCGCGATCACCTGCGTGTCGGGTGTTTCCCAGTCGTCTTTGAACTCGTAACGCCCGCCGACGGAGCTGACACGGGTGGGGAAGTCCACTCCCAAGCCCCAGCGCGCTACATCCACCTCATGCGTGCCGTTGTTGAGTGCTTCCCCGGTGCCCCAATGCCAGAACCAGTGCCAGTCGTAGTGGATCAGCCCTTCTTTATACGGCATACGCGGCGCGGGGCCCTGCCACAGTTCATAATCGAGCCAGGAAGGAACGGTGCCAGGTTTCAGATAAGTAGCCTTTCTTTTATTGGTATACCAGGTTTTAGCTAAATACACGCGGCCGATAATGCCCTGGTGCAGCTGCCTGATGCCTTCCGTGAGCACAGGTGCCGACCTGCGCTGGGCGCCCATCTGCACCACGCGCTTATACTTGCGTGCGGCCTCGATCGCGAGCTCGCCCTCGCGCGGGTTGTGACTCAGCGGCTTTTCTACATACACGTGCTTGCCCGCCCGGCAGCCCATGATCGTGAGCGGAGCGTGCCAGTGGTCGGGCGTGGCGGTATAGATCGCGTCGATGGATTTGTCTTCCAGTACCTTACGAAGGTCTTTTTCGGATTTGGGGGTCAATTTTTGTTTGGCATCCATCACCGCCTGGATCGCCTTCGGGATGGCCCGCTCGTCTACGTCGCACACAATGCCCACTTCGGTGTTTTTCTGCCCGGCGAATGTGCCGCTCATGCTTCTGCCGCGGCTGTTGACGCCGATGGTCGCCACGCGGATGAGGTCGTTGGCACCGATAATACGGTTATAGCTTTTCGCACTGAAACCCATAGCCGTCCCGCCGATGGCAAGGCCCAGCGAGCCTGCGGCGGTCGTTTTTAAAAATTCACGTCTGTTAGCCATGATTTATAATGCTTTGATTTTAATGTTTTTAAATGAAACCTCGGCCCCGTGCTCCTGCAACAGGATGTGCCCTTTCTCCACCGATCCGAATGCCGGCACGGCCTTACTGAATTTACTAAGTGCCACGGCGTCGGTATATACCTTTCCGCCGCGGGTAAATTCGAGGATCTTTACGCCATTCAGGTAATGCTGCACGTTTTGGCCTTTGGCCACAATGCGGAGCGTGTTCCATTGGCCCGGTGCATTTACTTTCTTTTTGGACTCGTCGGGCTGCATTACGTCGTAGAAAGAGCCGGTAAGGTGATTGGCCTTCTTGTTGTCCTCGGCCAGTTTGTCGTCCAGGATCTGGTATTCGAAGCCCAGGTTACCGCCCTGTTTGTAACGTGTGAAAAAATATTTAAGGCCGCTGTTGCCTTCCGGCGCAATGTTGAAGTCGGCTTTGAGGTCGAAGTCGGAGAACTCCCCGTCGCTGACGATATCACCGCCTTTGCCGTCTTTTTTGGCAGATAATGTGCCGTTTTTAACCTCCCAACTGGCGGGAACGGGTTTGCCGGCAGTGGTTGCCCAGCCTTTGGTGGAGGTGCCGTCGAACAGCAGCACCCAGCCTTCTTTCTTTTCAGTCGGAGTGAGCGTGTTATCCTTTTGGGCAAATGCGGCCGGGATGAGCATCCAGGCCAGCATTCCACCCGCCAGCACGCGTAGCATTTTGGATTGCATTGACATTAGTAACCGGGGTTTTGTTTGATTTTTTCTGGATTGGACTGGATCACCTGCAACGGGATCGGGAAGAGCAGCATATTGTCGTTCCAGGTCGCCGGGTTGAAGCCGTTCTGCTCTTTCTGCTCCTGGCTCATGACGGCCTTCGCGCGCTCGGTGCGAACGAGGTCGAACCAGCGGTGGTTTTCGAATGCGAGCTCCACACGCCGTTCCTTCTCGATCGCGAGCAGGAACTCGGTATCGGAAGTAAATGCGGTGTAGTCGGGCAATGCGCCGGGCGCGGCGCCTGCGCTGTTGCGCGCACGCTCGCGGATCTTGTTCAGATACAGGAGTGCGGTGGATTGCTGCTTGCCCTGGCGCACGAGCGCTTCGGCATACAGGAGGTAAATATCAGCCAGGCGCAGCTCAGGCCAGTTGTTATCGTTGTCGGGTGAAACCGAGAATGAGATGTCGTAATACTTTCTGACATACTTTTCATTGATCTGCTGCCCGCCCGGGTCGGACACATAGCCATCTGCCATGGAAATGGCCTTGCGCGGATCGCCTTTTTCATATGCGGCCGACATCGATGGCGTAGGTGCATTGAAACCCGACTTATCGCCCACCGGTATCACCTCCTTATTCGAAAAGCGCGGGGCGAAATCGTTGCTCCACGGGCTGCCGGTCACGATCGGGGCCGGTCCGCCTTTTTTGTATTGTACTTCAAAAAGCGATTCCGCATTGTTTTCATTCCTGACATCAAAAACCGATTTGTAGTCCGGTAACAGCGAATACTGCTTGTCGTTGATCACTTCCAGGGCTTTGGCCTCGGCCAATGCGTAATGCGACGCGCCCTTTTTGAGCGGATAGCCGGCCATAAACATATACACTTTGGCGAGCAGCCCTTTGGCACCACCTGCGGTTACGCGGCCGCGGTCGGCCGTGGCGTACGTCGCAGGAAGGTTGGCTTCCGCGAATTTGAGGTCGTCCACGATGAAATTGTAAAGCTCTTCGACCGGCGTGCGGCCCAGGGTATAGGCCTCCTGAACGGAAATCTGTTTGTCCACCTTCGGCACATCGCCGTAAACCCGCACCAGCCAGAAGTACACCAGTGCGCGCAGGAACCGCGCTTCGGCTTTGTACTGGTTTTTCAGCTTATCGTCCCGGAAAGTCACCGCATCGATCTTGTCGAGCACGATGTTGCTGCGCAGAATGGTAACATAGCTGCGGTTCCAAAGGTTGAGGATATTCTGGTTGTCGGAAAGCAGCACGTCGCCGAAGTTGTCGATCGACGTCATGTCTTTCGAGCTGCCCGGTACCCACGAGAAGGTGGTATTGTCGGAGCGGATTTCGCCGGTGTAAATGTAAAGCTGGTTGTACAGATCGCGCAGGGAGGAGTAGGGCGACATGACGGCCTGGTTCATGTCCTGCTCTGTCTTGTAAAAATTGCCCGCATTCATATCCGATATCGGTTGCAGGTCGATAAAGCTTTCCTTGCACGACACCGAGGTCGCGGTCAGGAAGGCGGCTAGCATATATCTTTTCATGATGGATTGAGGAATAATCAGAATGTAATGTTAAGGCCTGCAATAACAGTCCGTGCGGCCGGGTAGCCCAGGTAGTCTCCCCCGCGCGAGAGGCCGTTACCCTCGCTGCTCGTTTCGGGATCGAAACCCGGGTATTTCGTGAAAGTGTACAGGTTCTGGCCCGTCACGTACACGCGCAGGGAACGGACTTTGATCTTCTGCAGCATTTCACCGTCGAAATTATAGCCCAGCGAGATCTTGCGGATACGCAGGAACGAGCCATTTTCCACCCAGTAACTCGAAGGCTCCTTCTGCAACCCCTTCGGATCGCGGTTGGCGCGGAGGATATCGCCCGAGCCGGGTTCTTCCTCCGATCGCCAGCGGTCTTTCAGCTTGGCGCGGCCATTGCGGTCGCCGTGGTAAATGCCGATCATCCGGTTGAAGAAGCTGAATAATCTCGCACCCTGGGAGCCGGTAAGCTGCACATTCAAATCGAAGCGTTTGTAGGAAAAATCGTTGCCGAAACCATAAATGAACTTGGGCTGGTTGCTGCCCAGGAAAGTCTTGTCGGCCGCGGTAATCTGCCCGTCCTTGTTGACGTCGATGTAGCGCGGGTCGCCGGGGCGGTCATTCACGAGGTGCGGCGCGGCGTCCAGTTCCGCCTGGTTTTTGAAAACACCATCATACAGATAGCCAAAATAGGTTGCGATGGGCTGGCCTACGGTGGTAATGAAGGTATTGTTCGCATTGGGCGCACCCGCGTAAATCGGGCGGGCATCCGGGCCTAATGCGAGTACCTTGTTCCGGTTGAAGGAAATGTTGAAATCCGTCGACCATTTGAATGCCCCTACCGTGTTGCGGGTGCGGACGAGGTATTCCATCCCTTTGTTCTGCACTTTCCCGATATTTTGCAGCTGGGTAGCATAGCCGCTGATCGTCGGTACGGGCACATTCAGTAGCAGATCTACCGATTTACTATTGTAGAAATCGGCTTCCAGGCGAATACGGTCCCTAAACAGGCCCAATTCCAGACCCATGTTCCACTGCATGGTTTTTTCCCAGCCAAGGAGCGGATTAGGATAGTTCAAAGGGTTCACCGCATTCACCAGCGTATTGTTCAAAGGATAGTAATTGACACCTGTGCGGGCAATGGATTCATAGTCACCGATTTTATTGTTGCCCACTAAGCCCCAGCTTCCTCGTATTTTCAGGTCGGACACCTGGCTCACATCCTGCATGAACGCCTCGTTGCTCACGCGCCAGCCAACGGATGCAGAGGGGAAGACACCCCATTTGTTTTTCGAGCCGAAGCGCGATGAACCATCGCGTCGGATACTGGCCGAGAACAGGTATTTGTCGTCATAGGAATAGGTGAGGCGGCTAAGATAGGAGATCAGCGAGTTGCGGTACTCGGTGCTCGTGCCGCCCACGATCTGCCCGGCACTGAGCGTGCGCACCGCGTCGTTCGGGAAGTTCTGAGCGCGCAGCTGGTTGTACTCACCGAACGATTCTTGGATGGTATAACCGGCCAGTACATTCAGGTTATGCTTTTCGGCCAGGGTGTTGGACCAGGTGAGCGTGTGCTCGTTCAGCCAGTTACCACCCAACCAGGTTTCGCTGCGTGCATTCGCAATGCGGGGTGCGCGCGAGCCGTCGGTGTCGACGAAGGACGGCTGGTAGTATTTCAACCGGCGGTTTTCAAGGTTCGCATTGAGGCTTACCCGGTATTTAAGTCCCGGAATCAGTTCATATTCGGCATAAACGGAGCCGATGACGGCGTTCTTCTTGGTAAAATTGGTCACATTCTCGGCAATGCTGACCGGGTTGGCCACGTCGCCCGCCCAGATTTCGGGGTTACGCACCTGCGAGCCGTATGTACCATCCGCATTGCGCAGCGGGTAAATGGGCGGCAGGTACAATGCGTAGGCGAGGGGGCTGTCCTTGCCATTGGCGAGGTCGTTGTTTTCGGAATAGTAAGAGCTGATCGCCACGCCCAGTTCCAGCTTTTTGGTCACATTGGTCGTCACATTAGCCCTGATATTGTAGCGCTTGAAATTGGTATTGATCAGAATGCCCTGCTGGTTGGTATAACTTCCCGAAACGGCATACCGCACCTTCTCCGAGCCGCCATTGACGGAAAGCTCGTGTTTCTGGGTAGAAGCATTGCGAAAAATCTCGTCCTGCCAGTTGATGTCCGGGAATTTGGAAGGATCGTTGAATGCTTCGGGAATAATGTAAAAGTTGGAGTTGGTGTATTTGGACCGCATTGCATTGCTGTCGTGGATCGTATGCGCCGGATCGCCGGGCATCGGCGTGCGGTCGAGCCAGGCCTGGTTGTGCCCGTCCTTGAAAAACTCGATGTACTCGCGGGTATTCATCATATCGATCTTCCGGGCCACTTGCTGCATGCCGAAGAAAGTATTGAACGCCACTACCGGTGCACCGGCAGTCCCTTTTTTGGTGGTAATGATCACCACCCCGTTGGCACCCCTCGAACCGTAAATGGCCGTGGAAGAGGCGTCTTTCAGGACCTGGATGCTCTCGATGTCGGAGCTGTTCACGAGCGAGAATGCGCTGCTGTCGATCGGATAGCCATCCACCACGTAAAGCGGGGAGCTGCTGGCCGAAATGGAGCCGGTACCCCGGATGCGGATGCTGAGGCCCTCTCCACCGGGTGCGCCATTCGTCTGTTGCACCTGCACACCGGCCATTTGGCCCACCAATGCCTCTCCATAGGAAACGGAAGCCTTGCTTTTCAGTTTATCGGCGGAAATAGTTGCGACGGCACCCGTCAGGTCCCCCTTTTTCAATGCACCATAACCGATCACCACCACCTCGTTCAATGCCTTGCTATCCACTTTCATCAAAACGTCCACTACGCTTTGGTTTCCGACGGTGATTTCCTGAGATACGTACCCGACAAAGGACAAAGCCAGCACCGATTCCGCTCCGCCAACCTCCATGGAAAACCTGCCCTCGATATCGGTCACTGTACCGCGTTGCGTGCCCTTCTCCACCACGCTCACGCCCGGCAGGCCGGCACCTTTTTCATCGGTAACCCGCCCCGTTACCGGTACTTCCGCCTTTCGGGCCCCTTGCGGCCCCGGCGCGTTTCCCGACTGCAGCAGGATTTGACCGCCAACGAGCCGGTAAGAAATGTTGTGCGGGCGCAATACCACGTTCAGTACCTCCGAGAGTTTGCGATCCGTAGCCGAAACGCTTACTTTCCGCTCGGCCTGGATGGTGTTGGAACTGTACACGAACTTGACGCTCGCGATAGCCTCAATGCGGTCGAGCACCTTGCGGAGTTCCTGGTTTTCGGCTTTGATCGAAATGGAATGGTCCAGCAGGTCCTGCGTGCGTACCTCGCGCGCAAACCCGACCGTGATGGCCACGCCGATCAGCAGGGATTGAAGTAGGGTTATCCTCATAATATGTCGCAGCAGAGGATGAAGAAGTATCGGTTTTTTCATTAATTTTGAATGTTTTGTTAAAGTTTTCGTGAAAGTTTTGGCAAAACCCCTCCCGTTCATCTTCGCAGATGAGGACCTGGCCAGGTTCAGAGAGGGCATCGGAGTCGAACGTGGTGTCAACACATTCGGCTCTTTTTCATTTTAAAGCGGGCGGTTCAATGCATAGGCGGGCAGTTTTCGTTTCGAAAAGATGTCAGGGTTTAGGATTTGCGTATGAGTCAGGAATAGTGTTCGGTTTTAGTTCAAAAAGTCTTACGGGCAGCCCTTGCCGCTCAGGTATATTTTGGTGCCTTTGATGGTATACGTTGCATTGACGGACGCTGCGATCAGCGCCAGCTGGGTAAACATCGGCTGTTTGTTGATATCGGCCGTGAACAGGCAATTCTTCAACCGGTCGCTGGTCAGCACAATGTCGATGCCATAAGCCTTTCCGAACGTTTCGGCCACTTTGTCGAGGCGGGTATCGTCAAAAGTGAATGCATTTTTATAGCCTTCGGCAACAATCGGGCGTTTCACGAGCATGGTGGTGAATGCCTTGCTGTCGGCTGCGTAGTTCACGCTTTGGTTACGGCTCAGGATCACACCCGCCGCCAGGTCACCGGAAGCAGCTTCCTTTTCTTTGTCCTTTTGAAAAACAGACACTTTTCCCGTCACCACCGACACTTCCACGCCCTTACCGGCCTCCACCCTGTTCACCCAGAAACTCGTTCCCAGCACCTTTGTCGTCACCTCGCCGGTATACACCAAAAACGGCTTGCGTTCATCCCGTGCCACCTCGAAGAAGGCCTTGCCTTTCAGGCTGATTTCTCTTAGATCACTTTGAAAATCAGCAGGATATTCAATAGTTGCCTGCGGTTGCAGGCTCACGCGCGAGCCGTCCGGGAGCAATACCCACATCGGCGCGGGCGTGTCGTTGGTACGGATGATGAGCTTGCCGGAAGCCGCTTCCGCGAACTGCCTGTCGGCCTGTCCGCCGCCGTGTTGGGTCCACTGGTAGCCTCCCCATAAGGCCAGCACCAGCACGGCCGCCGCTGCGGCCGATTGCCATTTACGCAGCAAATGCAGCGGTTTGATATCCTGGTGTAGCTTAGCGCCTTTTGCCGGACTGGTAACCGGCTGTCCGGTCCGTTGCTGAATAGCTTGCCATAGCTTCGCCTCTGTTTCTTCGGATTGCCGGTCGGACATGCCGCGTCCGTCCCCATCGATCAATGCGAACCACTGGTCCACGAGCCGCGCTTCCCTGTCGGTGCATTCACCGGAGCGGTAGCGGGTCAGTAGTTGATGAAAATGACGTTTGTCCATAGGAGTGAATGTTTTGGTGAGAAGACTGAAAAAGGGCTGTGTGCCGCAAAATAGAACAGAAAATATTTGAATAATTATATTTAATGAGGGATTTTGCCTGATAATTCTTTAAAATTTACCAGAGGCCAGGAAGGCGAGCATGAGTACGATGAAGTCTTTCAAAAGCGTTTTAAGCGTTCGCATCGCCTGGGTGATGTGGTATTCGACAGTCCGCTCGGGCATAGCGAGCAGCGATGCGATCTGCTTTACAGTGTTGCCTTCAAAACGGCTCAGCACGAATATTTTACGCGTTTTTTCGGGTAGCTGCTCCACGGCCTGTTGCATGGCCTGTTCAAGTTCGTCGAGGAACAGCGGATAATCGGGCTCGCTCAGCGGGTCTACGGAGTCGAGCGGGGTGAAAGCCTTGTCCTTGAAATGGTCGATCACCCGGTTACGTACAGAGGTGAACAGGTAGCTTTGCAGGTGGCTGATTTGCAGGGACCGCCTTCTTTCCCAGAGCGCTACGAAGAGTTCCTGAACGACCTCCGCGGCGGTGTCGGCGTCGTGCGTTTTGGTGTAGGCGAAATCATAAAGCCGTTTCCAGTAGCGCTTGTAAATGGCTTCGAAAGCTTGCGGATCATCACTTCCGAGGCGGTCAAGGAGTTGCGGTTCGTCCGGAAATGGCAGTTGCATGGGTAATGGTACTAAGGTGGTTTCGGTTTCTGCGGGCGGCTTGTCCGGACGTCTGCGTCTAATAAGCAGGATTGTTAAAATTCATACTTAAACGGACACATCGGAAGGGAGATTTGTGCAGGTGATGGCGGCAACGTATCGTAACATATTCCACCATATTCATAAGATGGACTATTTTGTTTTGCACGGGACAATTTTCTTGAAAGACACCTACTACCCGATGCAGGTAACGTTTTGTGATTATGTGACTTAATGGTTATATTTTGTGACCATTGACTACTCACCCGTTTCGTTCCGACCCTTCTCATGCAAATCGACCAGAAGATTACTAAAAGTCTTCCTTCCCTGGGGAAGTTTTCCATTTGGCTTGCAGTCAGTGCAATGGCGAGTCATATTTCAAATCCGGAGATCAAGGCTGCATTGGTTACAAGCGGCGTACTTACGAACCCGGAAGCTGTTACCAAGGTGGTCGACATGCTGGTAGGAGGAAAATTAAGCGACTATTATAAGGAGTTTCGCGGGTTCTCAAATTTTGGTATCAATCACGACCTTGAAAAGGCATTTCGAAACGGAATAGCTGATGGGCTTTACGAATTGAAAAGCAATTTTATCAAACAGAGAAAGTTATCCCGGCCGGAGGAAAAGCAGATTGATTTGTTTTTCATGTCGTTAAAAATAAACTTGCAAGCTGATTTAAATTCAGATTTTGATGTTGAGAGCTACTTTCTGGATAGGGGTAAATTCTTCTTCGAACAGTTTCAGAAACTGAACGGAACACCGGTTCATGATGACGAAAGTGAAGGTTCTCCGACTATCCTCGTGCCCGATGTGGACGATTCAATCCTAGCGGAACTTACGACCTTTGTCGTTACCAATATTGACGCTTATTTACACCGCTACATCAATCAGCAATTTAAAAGCAACGATCACGCCAAGACTGCTTACTTTATCTATCTGCTGGAATTCGGTGCACGTGTAAGTCAGTCTAACAGTGAGGCCCTTTTGAATGTGAATCGCGCTTTGGAAGAAATCTCTAAGCAGCAGGATGGAAACGCCCGATTGTTAATGCAGATAGCCGACGCTCAGCAGTTCATCAATGATTCGTTGAGTAAGCTGAAAATTCAGATCAAGAAGTTTGTTAACGACTTTGAAGAGTTTGCCGCGCGCATTAACCAACAATTTGAGCCCACGCTGGAATTGAGTCAGCCAGACATCGAAAACGTCGACGAGTCTTTTTCTTATCACTACGGGCTGCGCTATACAGGGTTCATCGGACGCGAAAAGGAAATACAAAAGCTTTGGGAGTTTGTAATTCAGCAACCCGATCGAAAATTCCTGTGGTGGATGATCACCGCTCCCGGCGGGATGGGGAAAAGCAGACTTGCCCTTGAATTTTGTTTGAAACTGCGCAACGTTTCCCGGTACGCTGGTTTTGTTCGGAGAAGTGAGCTTAACCGGTTCGATTGGGGGAATTGGCGGCCTCAGCATCCTACGCTGCTTGTGGTCGATTATGTTTCGACAGACCTTCCAGGTGTTACAAATATGATTGTCGAGCTGAGTCGGGCCGCTCAAAATAACCTGATTAAGTATCCTGTGCGTCTTTTGCTACTCGAACGAGAGCTGCGAAAGGACTGGTGGACCTCATTTGAAGATATCGACATTAATAACTCGTGTTATATTCCGCAAAAACCGAAAGAGGTTTTGAAGCTCGAACCGATTGACGATGACGGCTTATGGAAGATTATTTTAGAGGTGCATCACAAAGAGGGCAGAGCTGTGGAAAGGGCTAAGGAGGATGTCCTCTCGCAGTTGGAGGAAATAGATTTGTACAAGCGCCCATTGTTTGCTTTTCTAACTGGTATGGCCCTTGCACAGGGTCTTGAAATCCGCGAATGGAATGTGCATCAACTACTGGACAGTCTCATTAACCGCGAGGAAAAGAAGATTTGGAGCAAACATCCCAAATGGAAAGATGACAGCGTTCGCGAGGCCCACAAAAACATATTGCTGATCG
Organism: Dyadobacter sp. 50-39; assembly: GCA_001898145.1. Classification (GTDB taxonomy): domain Bacteria; phylum Bacteroidota; class Bacteroidia; order Cytophagales; family Spirosomataceae; genus Dyadobacter. Next base: position 967,658 of record MKSR01000040.1, on the reverse strand, counting down.
CCACGCTAACCAGGGGGCTGTCGGTAGGGGAGCTCAAAAAGCTTTTGAAATCAAAATATGAATGGCTTCCAATCTCCAAGCCAGACGAAAGCCTTTTTAGTCTGATGTCGAACATAAGCGTCGAAGTTTCCGAAGGCGAAGCGCCTGAAAAAATATATGAGGGATTGCAACCAGACTTGATCGGTGAATTTTATGTATTGAAAAGGGTGACGGAATTGCTCCATGACGACTTTTTGGGGTTGGAGGCCGTCGATACGATTTTACGGTCTTCATGGTATTTGAAATCATGGCAAATGTGGTGGAACATTTGGCAGACTTACATTGATTTTGAAAAGTTTCCGGCCATTAAATCCCTCGAGGCCATCGTTAGTTTTGTCCCGGAGGAAACTGTTTCGGAACAAACATGGGAGGACTGGTCGAGCCTCAACTACAATTTGACTTTTTTGAAAAAATTCCAGAATCCGGACAGCAGGCCTTTTCGAAATCTGGCACTGGCAGCCAATAGTTTCAGGGATAATGAGGAAATAGCACAGGATTACGTCAAGGCAGCTTCAAACTTCTCTTTCACACGAATTGACGAACTGCAACCTGAACAGGCCAGTGCATTCTGGGAACCGATCACGTCTATAAGAGAGCGTCATAAGGAGCACAAAGTTATTGCACTGCAATGTGCGTATTTTGCTGCAAACATTTCACTGAGTTTCGTCAACAGTAAGCGGCTTGACCAGGCGTATTCCTTTTGGAAGGAGCTGGAATCTTTAAAATCAATTCATCTTGAACATGAAGGAGTTGCCAGGCAGTTCGCGCGAAGTACCATCAGTATGCTGGTGGCATTGGCCGAAGATCGGCAGCATGATAAGGCTTATTCCTTGCTGGAAAGTTTGGAAACTGTGAGTGATATATATCATGATCACGATGACATTGTTTTGTATTATGCCCGTGCATTGGCCGATCTTTCCCGCATCTGCAAAAATAACGAGCAGTTTGATAAAGCAATTTTAATTTGGGAGAAACTGGATTCGCTCTACAATAGATACAGTGCTAATGCGGATATCGCCGAGCAATATTCGATGGCCACATTTAATCTTTCTCTCTACATCAGAAGTATTCCGCAATTAGACAGGGAATATTTTCTCTGGGAAAAGCTCAAGTTACTCAACGCTTCATTTGAAGGTAACGAGGACCTGGCCTCCCACTTTGCCAAAATGACGACGAACCTTTCGCTGGATTATGGAAAGGATCATGAGTTTGAAAAATCAGAGATGATTTTACACGAATTGGAAAAGCTGAGCGGGAAATATGGGGGCTCGGAAGAAGTTGCATTGCAATATGGCATGGCGATACATAATATATGCCTCAACTATATTTATGATGATAAGTTTGCACAAGCACATGCTCATTGGAAACGGCTGGGCGCTTTCAGCAGCAAATATCCGGAGCTGGAAAAATTGGCAAAGCACTATTCCGACGCAACTTCCGATCTGCTGGATTCTTATAGAGAGAGTCAGGAAACAGAACTGGCCCGAATAGTTTGGGAAGACTTTAAAATATTGAGCGATAGGTACCCCGCTAACCAGGAGATAGCTATTGCATTTGCAAATGCAACCTTTGACCTGTCGCTTGATTATAATCCCGATGAGCAAGTTGATGACAGGCGCCTTCTTTGGCAGGAGCTGAAACTGTTAAATGGAAGGAATGCGGATGATCCTCAAATAGCCCTATTGTTTGCGACTGCTACTTTTAATCTCTCATTGGCCTATGTCAAAAACAAGAATATTGATGAGTTACGTTTCCTATGGAAGGAGCTGAAATCTTTGAGTGAAAGACATCCTGACAATTCAGACATAGCAGTTGAGCTTGCGGCAATAGCCTTCAATCTTTCGGTTGATGACATCAATAATGGCGCTGTTGAGGAGGCCAGTATGCTCTGTTCGGACCTGAAACGACTGAACGAACGCCATGCAGGCAATGTCAAAATAGTCCTCGATTTCGCAAATGCCACCTTTAACCTTTTTCTACATTACCGGAATGCCAGTCAGATAGGAAAGGCGCGCCAGATGTGGCGCGAGTTGAAATTATTGAGTGAACGGAATGCCGGAAATGCTGAGGTAGCGCTGCAATTCGCCAGGGCGACCAATAACCTGGAAGTGGCGTACGGAGCCGCCGCGCAGCTCCGTCCCGCCCGTATGCTGTGGAAAGAGTTGAAGTTACTGAGCGAGCGTTACCCGGATGATGCAAAAATCGCCGGGCTGTTGGCGATGACAACGTTCAACTTGTCGTTGCATTTAAGACGAAGTCAGCAGCTTGGTCAAATGAATGCGTTGTGGAGTCAGTTGAAGTCATTGAGTGAAAGACACACAGGTAATGCGGAAGTAGCGCTTCAATATGCATTGTGTACCTATAACCTGTCGCTCGACAACATCGAAAAGGAGCAAATTGAAGTAGCGCAATCGCTTTGGGCGGAACTGAAATCCTTGTATGAATTGCATATAGACATCCTGGAAATAGCCCGTTGTTTTGCCCGCGCTACGTTCAACCTCTCACTGAAATTTGAGGACGCTCAGCGCGACAAGGTACGTGTTCTATGGGAGGCCCTGAAATCGGTGAGCGAAAGGTATGAAGATGCAGAAGATATCGCAGTTATGTTTGCGACGGCTACCTTTAATCTCTCAGTCGATTATGGTGAAGATCAGCAATGGGAGGAGGTCTGGGAACTTTGGAAGGAATTGAAACGCCTTACCGAAAAGTATCCCCATAGCGTCAAGATAGCTATGGAGTTCGCAGATGCAACTTCTAACCTCATATTGCATTACCGTAAAGAAAAGAGCGAAGAGGCTCATTTGCTTTGGAAAGAGCTCAGGTTGTTGACCAAAAGACACACCGGGAGCCTGAAAATAGCTGTTGAATTTGCCAGTGCAACTTTTAGCCTTTCACTATACTATCTGGAAAAAGAGGAAATAGATTTGGCAGGCGAACTTTGGCATGAACTGAAAAGCCTATCTTTAGAGTATGGCGACGACGACGAAGTGGCCGTGGAGTTTTCCAAAGTAACGTTCAATGTTTCAGTCTTTTATATTCACCACCAAGAGATGGCGTTGGCACGGGAGTTCTTGCAGGAGTTGAAACAACAGAGAGACAGGCACGTCACCAACGAGACAATCGTAAAACTTTATAACGACCTTAGCGCTGCTTTGGACGCAGAGGAGTTTCCAGAAGACGTGTAAGAAAACTTATTGGGAGGTGCTGTCCGCCGCAAAAATAACACAACGCCCCGCGTGCAGACGCAGGGCGTTTTTTTTAATGCCGGATCAACGAAGCAGATCCTGTTTGCATTACCCGAGGGAAACGACACGATGCGCTTCTTCGGTCTGGGTGTTCAGCTCGATGGATTTTACTTCCTTATGATCGCCGTCGATGAGCACCACTTTGTAGGAACCGTCGGGCAGCTGGCTGAGGTCGAATCTGGTACGGGTGGCGTTGTCGGACTTTTTAATGCTTTTGGATGCGAGCGTGCGCCCGGTCTGGTCGATCACGTTGAGTGACACGGCTTTTTGTTCCTTGATGACATTGACGTCGATGGTTCCGTTTCCGGCCGAGACGACCCAAAATCTGGTCTCAGTTCCGTCGCTGGTAGCGTTGGAGGCAGCTGTTCCGGATTGGGCAAATCCGTTCGAAGAAAGAGCGAGGGAGCATGTTAAAAGCACTGATGCGATGAAAGTTTTCATGGTTGCTTATGATTTAAATGTGATTATTTGACATTGGCGGCAGCACCATTGCGGCCGACTGCGATACAATGTTAGCCGTCTTCCATGGACCGGCAAAATGCATTCGACGGAGAGGCACCAAATGACGATGTATCGCCGGTTTTTGATCATAAGTACCTATAAATAAGATATTTAGTTGTGTTTTTTGCGGTTCGTAGAGTAAAACGGGACGTTTGTCGAGCCTGCCGGGCATTCCATAGAGTGTAAGCGGTTCTGGTTACAAAATGGCAAGGCGTTTGGACATGAATGGGCGTCTCCTTTAATTTGTATGAACAAAGTTTGCTTCCGTATGAGCTGCCATTTTTGGATAGAAATGCCTGTATATGGGTTAAATAGATCCCTGTTTGAGGTTTTTTTACATCTTATTCCGATTTTCCTTGGGAATAGTTTGTATAAACATATACTTTGGTAAAAAAATCCGCTCTGATCCTACCTATGAAAAGCCGCTTTCTCCCCAAAACACTTCCTGTTATACTGCTATGGGCATTGCTGCTTGGCCAGGCTTACGCCGCGAAGCAAAAGACGGTCTGGAAAATCGGGGAGGCCGACAATTCACCTTCCGGAATGGCACTCGCCCCGGACGGGTACAAGCGGTTTCTGGAAAAGGATTTCGGTTACGAGGATAACTTCTTCCTGGTAGGACAGTCCGACAGCCGGAAGGATTGGCCGTATGTGCTGCCGGGGCCGGTGAATGGCTGGGGCGGGACAGGTGGAACTTCGGGGATCAGGTCCCACTTTCTCACGGTGCTGTTCGATATTAAAAGGAAGCCGGCTTCTGGGAAATGGAAGCTTGTGGTCGATGTGCTGGAAACCGATTCCCTGCACGCGCCGCTTTTGAAAGTGCTGGTAAATGGCAAATCCTGGGAATTCAGGCTGGCCAAAGGGTCAGGTTTCAAGGACCCGGGCAAGTTTGCGGCCAAGCCCAGGGAGCAGCTGGCGCAGATCGATATTCCGGCAGATCTCATCCAAACAGGCGTCAACGAGATTATGATGACCACCTTGCAAGGCGGCTGGCTGGCTTTCGACCAGGTGCGACTGGAAGGGCCGGCAGGCACCGCCCTGGCAAAGCCGGGCGACGCATTATTGCGAAATGTGGAGGCCGCCGACTATGAGTTGAATGCGGATGGAAAGCGGGTCCAGCCGCTGCTGATCGACGTGACCCAGCTTCGCGGCGAACCGGTAGTGGAAGTAAAGCTCGACGGACAGGCTATTTTAAGCCAGAAAATAGAGCAGGAGCGCTATGTGCTCGAAGCGCCCATGCCTGCGGTGGAGCAGTCCGCGTCGGCTACGTTTCAGATTTTTATAAACCAGAAACTGATCAAATCAGGAAAAATACAGCGGGCCAAGCAAAAGCTCAGGACACCGGCAGGCTACGTGAATACCATGCTCGGCGCGGGACATTCGCGGTGGATGATCGCTCCGGGCCCGTGGATGCCTTTCAGCATGGTGAAACTGAGCCCCGATAACCAAAATGGCGGCTGGCAGGCAGGATATGACCCCACTTTCGAGTCGATTGGCACGTTCAGCCACATTCACGAATGGACCATGACCGGCCTGGGTATTTTCCCTACGGCCGGGCCGCTCGAAACCAGGATCGGCGACCAGGCCAACCCCGACGACGGCTACCGTTCCCGGTTCGACAAAAGTACCGAGCAGGCGCCCCTGGGCTATTATAAGGTAGATCTCACCGATCACCACATTACCGCCGAACTGACAGCTACCACACGCGCATCTTTCCAGAAATACACCTGGCAGAACAGCGAAACCGGTCGGGTAATGGTCGATCTGCAAATCCCGACGGAATATGGCTACAAGATCCGAAAAGTAAAAATCGATAAAGTGACCGACAAGCGCATCGAAGGGTACAGCGACCAGCTTTCGCGGAACGTCTGGTCCGGCGGGATCGATCAGCAGTACACGGTGCATTTTGTGATCGAGTTCGACCAGCCGATCACAAACTATGGCGTGTGGTTGAATGGGGAAGTGCGGCAGCAGACCAACCTGGCCGCGGACAGCGCCCGCAATGCCGGGGTATACCTCGAATTTGATACCAAAACCAACAAGTCCGTGCAGGTGCGCTCGGGCATATCGTACGTGAGCGTGGACAATGCTTCGCTGAACCTGAAAACCGAGATTTCCGATCCGTTCGGATGGGATTTCGCGCAGGTGAGGGCCAATCAGGAGAACGTCTGGGATGGGTTGCTTGGCCGCGTCGCAATTACCAGCAACGACAAACGGGAAAAGGAACGGTTTTACACCAATATGTACCGCTCGCTCAGCAGGAATATGTTCAGCGACGTGGACGGCAGCTGGCGCGACGCTTACGAGCATGTCAACAAGTTTAAGGATAAGGACGACGTTGCATTGGGCTGCGACGCATTCTGGAACACTTTCTGGAACCTCAACCAGTTCTGGAACCTCGTCACGCCGGAATGGTCGAACCGCTGGGTGAAATCGCAGCTCGCGATGTACGACCGCGGCGGCTGGCTTGCGAAAGGGCCGGCAGGGATGGAGTATATTCCGGTTATGGTGGCAGAGCACGAGGTGCCGCTCATCGTGGGCGCTTACCAGATGGGGATCCGCGGGTATGATGTCGGCAAAGCCTACGAGGCCGTCCGCAAAATGCAGACTGTTCCCGCCGACACGGTGGGCGGAGGCCGGGCAGGGAACGAGGACCTGCTTACCTACCTGAAACACCACTACGTGCCTTACGACCAGGGGAGGTTTTCCAATTCCCTGGAATACAGTTTCGACGACTACTCGGTTTCTCAGTTCGCCAAAGCATTGCACAAAGCCGACGATTACAAGGCATTCGCCGAACGCGCTGCCTGGTGGCAGAATGTGATCGATCCGGCAACCGGATTTGCCCGCATGAAAGACTCCACCGGAAAATGGCTCGCCAATTTCGACCCTTTCAAATCCGGCGCGAACCATCATTATGTAGAAGGCAATGCGTGGCAGCTCACCTTTTTCGTGCCGCAGGATGTTCCGGGGCTTGCCGGCAAGATTGGGGAGGGAGAGTTTGTGAAACGGCTGGACTGGGGATTCAATGAAAGCGTTAAATGGCGTTATAATGGCCCGAACGACCAGTACTGGGATTATCCGGTGGTGCAGGGAAACCAGCAATCGATGCATTTTGCCTTCCTGTTCAACTGGGTGAAAAAGCCCTGGCTGACGCAAAAATGGAGCCGCTCGGTTGTGGACCGGTATTACGGCCATGAGGTCTCAAATGCCTACCTCGGCGATGAGGACCAGGGGCAGATGAGCGCCTGGTTTGTAATGGCCGCATTGGGACTGTTCCAAACCGACGGGGGCACCCGCGTGGACCCGATCTACGAGATAGGCAGCCCCATGTTTGAAAAAGTGGTGATTAACCTGGGTCAGCAATTCGGGAGAGGCGGCACATTCACGATCGAAGCCAGAAATACGTCCCGTAAGAATGTGTACGTTCAAAGCGCCACCCTCAACGGCCAGCCGCTGCAGAATTTCTGGTTCAAAGCGTCGGATCTGCTGAAAGGCGGATCGCTGGTATTGGAAATGGGCCCGGAACCCAATACCGGCTGGGGGGCGGGTGCACTGCCGCCCCGCGAATAGGGCCCGCGACCCGGTGATCCCGCCCGGATGAAGCGGTGGTGCGGTAAGTGGTACATTTTTCCTAACTACTGAAAGGTAATACCAGGAGAAAGTCATATACCAAAACCGCATTCACTATGAGATCTTATCGTATCAGCCTGTTTACAATCGTGTTGGCATTTACCTTGTCTGGTCTTGCCGTGGCCCAGGAAGCGGCGCCTGAATTGCCGTCTGCTGAAATTTCCGACATGAGTGGGAAAATTGTCAACACGACCAATATTGCCCACCCCGATGCCAACCTGCTAATCCTGACCTGGGAGACCGGCACGCCCGGTTCGCTGCTGTGCCTGGATGCCATTTCCATGCTGAAAGATTCCATTGCGAAAGCCACCCGCACCAAGGTAGTGATGATCAACTTTGATCCTGCCGCGGACCTTAACAAAGTGAAAGCGACAGCCAAAGAACATCAATGGACCTTCGAAGGCTACGTCGATCCGAAACAGGATTTTAAAAACGCGGCCGCTATCTCCTTCTTGCCCGTTGTGCTGATCGTGGACCGTAACAACAAGATCGTTTACCGGAAGGCGGCATTCTACCTTGGTGACGAACAGACAGTCATGTCGGAATTGAAGAAGCTCAGCCGGTAGTGCGCCGGAGAAGCTTCACGACTGAATTTATTCTACAATTTTTTGAGACAAATTGTGTAGATTTTTGGTGATTTTTCGCTCCTGATCTCAACTTGAAAATACTGGAACAGGGAGGAAATTGTACAAAACGTATATGATTTTGTATCTCCCGGTATCGTTGTAAAAGAGAAAACAATCTGAGAGCGATGAACAAACAATCTGGCCCGCTGCCGGCTTCTGCACAGTGTAGGATTATTCTGATTTGCCTCGCGCTCGCCGGTATCGTTCCGGGATGCAGGAATACTGAAAAGAGCGGGCACGATGTTCAGCTCAAAGCCTGGATCGACAGCCTCGACCGGACCTCCCGGATCATGGGCAGCCAGAAAGCGATTGCCAGCCTGGATTCGTTCATGGGTACGCTCAAAAGTAGGAATATCCATGACAGTATCCTCTATTTCAAATTTATGAAGGTGCTGAGCCACCGCGACTCCACCATGAACGAAGCCGCGCTGGCCTATACCGACAGTTTGCTCGGGCTGTTCGGCCCGCTGCACGTGCGCCGCGAGAATCCCATCGAATATTCGAAGGCATTGTTGCTGAAGGGGGACGACCTGCTGAAGCAAAAGCAACACTACCAGGCTTATCGCAACTATTACCATAGAAAGTCGTTCCTCACCTCAGTGGGCGAGATATGTGAATGCGCCCGGTACAGCAGCCGGATCGCCAATTTATCCTATAAAGAGGAAAACTATTACCAGGCGATTGAGTACTGGAGACAGGAATTAAAAGAACTGGCCAAATGCAGGGAGCCGGAGAATTTTCAATTGGAATTTATTGAAAAACAGGGTAGCATGCGAAATATCGGCATTGCCTATCTACTCCTCAACGAGCCGGAAAAAGCGCTCGATTACTTCAACCAGGCCAGCCGGTTTATAGACGGACATGCCGGCCGGTTTCCGCGGGAGCAAAATTTTATCCGGTTCGCGCGGATCGTCATCCTCAGGCACCGCGCGGAAGCTTATGCATTGAAAGGAGATAACCGCACCGCCGAAAGGCTCATCAGGCAGTGCCTCGTCCACGATCCGACGATCGAATGGTCGATCGATGTCGAGCGGGAGTCGCGGCAGATCCTGGCGCAGATATACGTGGACCTGCACGAGTACGACAAAGCACAGGCGCAGCTGGATACATTGATACGCCTCCCGGGTGCAGCAGCCAATGCTTCTGCCGGCAGCCTGTACCAGGCCTTGAAGGCATCTGTGGCGTATGGTCGGGGTGATTTTAAAGAAGCCGGTAAACTGTTGATGGACAGGCTTGAAACGGAGCGTACGGCGAAACTGCAAAGGAATGCGGAAAGCAGAAACAATGTTGGGCACATGTTGCAGCAGGTCCAGCGCGAGTATGAAACCGAACTCGCGGCGGAAAAAGACGCGCGGAAAACGCTGATCCTCCGGTTTTCAGTGGCCATTTCATCCGCTTTGGCGGTCATTATTTACCTCATTTGGCGTAATGCCCGCAAAAGGGCTGCCAACCTGCGTGCTGTCACGCAGCTGAACGAGGTGATCACGCAAAGCAACGTCGCCCTTCAGGACACGGTGAATGCGCTGGAAGAATCGGAAGTAGAGAAGGAAAAGATGCTGCGGATCGTGGCCCACGACTTGCGGAACCCTATCGCCGCTATGATCTCGGGTGCCGACGTGCTTTTTATGGACCAGATGCCTACCGAGGAGCAGGCGATGCTTGTCAACGCCATCCAGCAATCGGGCCAGCTGGCATTCGGGCTCATCGGGCAGATCCTGCAATCGGACCCGGGCAGGAAGAAGATCAGTAAAAGCGAGGAGGACCTGGCGGAAATCGTGCAGTCGTGCATCGATATGCTGAGCTACAAGGGTAAGGAAAAAAAGCAAACCATCCATTACGACTATGAGCAGGCCATCGTGCCTGTCGACCGGGAAAAGATCTGGCGCGTCTTTTCCAACCTGCTGAGCAATGCCGTTAAATTTTCACCATCGGAAAGTGCCATCAATGTCAATTTGCAGAAGCGTTCGAACCTGACGCTGCTGAGCATTCAGGACCATGGCATCGGCATTCCGGACGAGCTGAAAGGCCATATCTTTTTATCGACCACCGACGCCAGGAGGGTAGGTACGGCCGGCGAGCAATCGTTCGGGATCGGGCTGTCCATTTGTAAGCAGATCGTAGAAGCGCATGGCGGAAGGATCTGGTTCGAATCGGTAACCGGCATCGGTACTACATTTTTGTAGAGTTGCCGGGCTAGCGGCCCAACATTATCATGCAGCCTTGGAAAGCGCCGGGCGGCGACCGTTTCGTGATTGAATGACGGGATAACTGCATCCGGGTTTGCCTGAATCTCTTTTCGAAAAAAATTAGTAACCGCAGCGGGTAGGTTATGTAACTATTTGCTTTATTTATATAGAATTACTTCGAAGTAATTTTTAGAGCATCCCACTAAATTTCTTTCAGATTGCTTTTCCAACGGACCGGTGCACCTGTATTGGTTTGGAAATGTATTGCCTACCTTTTTCACAACTCTTATCATCATGGACGAAAAACAACTGAGGAAATCTTTTATTGATCCGGTACTGGAATGGGCGCGGGCCAATCAGAAACCCAGGGAACATCATTTGAAGGGGCTTCTGGAAGCCACTGATACCGCAGAAGCGGCGGAAGCGGTAGAAATGCCGTTTACGGTTCCTGCGCAGTTTACCGGAAAGGACTACATCACCATGCTGCTGCACGTCGACGCCGAAATCGAGCACGGGCTCATGCTGCAATACCTTTATTCGGCTTACAGCATCGGCGGGCCGCAAATTCCCGAGAAATACAGGGAGCGGGTGCATAACTGGAAGAACATCATTCTCGGGATCGCCAAAGAGGAGATGGGGCACTTCATTTCCGTCCAGAATGTGTTGAAGATCATAGGTGCTCCGCTGAATTTCGGCCGCGAAAGCTATCCCTGGGATGTACCCTTTTACCCTTTTCCCTTTACGCTCGAAAAGTTTACGCTCCGGTCGCTGGCCAAATACGTATATGCCGAAGCGCCAGCGGCATGGCTCGCCGGCGACGAACCCGTAGCCAAAGAGATCAATGCGCTGGTGCATGCGCAGGCTTCCGACCCACACACCGTGGGGGCGCTGTTCAAGGTGCTGCTGCAACTGATCCAGGACCCGAAAGTGATCTCCGATGATGCGTTTCAGCCGGGCACCTATCCCTACCAGGCCAAATTCGACGAATGGGGCCGGGGTTATACCGGCGGGAACAGGGGAAGTTCCAAAGAAGGAGGGTTTACCAAAAGCCCCGATGTGCTCGTTGCCCCGCTGCTCTCCCGTGATGATGCCTACAATGCGCTGGACCAGATCGCCGAACAGGGTGAGGGCGAAGAAACGGACGACGAAGCCAACCCCTCGCATTTCCAGCGCTTTTTGTTCATTTTCAACGATTTCAAAGCGATTTTAGAAGAAACCGGCGGCGATTTCGATCCGGCCTACAATGTGGCTACCAACCCGTACGCGGGCCAGCCCGACGACGCCGGCACGGCTTCGAACGAGCCTGCGGATGAGATGGAGCGGAATATCATCACCAGTGACGAAGGGATCTTGTGGGCCAATCTGTTTGACGTCCGCTACCGGTTGCTGCTCAACTTTCTCAGCCACAGTTTCCTGCTCGATAATGGCAACAATAATGTAGGCTCATTCACACCACGGGGGCTGATCATCAACTCCACATTCGGGGAAATGTACAACCTCCGGAGCCTGGCCGCTATTCTCGTGCAAACGCCGATCGCCCCGCATAGCAAGCTCATGGCCGGCCCGCCGTTCACCTCGCCGTACAGCATCGATCTGCCATTTGGCGAGCACAACCGCTGGCGTCTGCACCGCGACCTGCTCGATGCGTCGGGCCAGCTCATCGAAGGCCTGAAAAAATTGAGGACGCCGCATGGCCAGTACCTGAATGTCTTGCAGGAAATAGACCGCAAGCTGCTGGAAGCCATCGCCCAACTGATGCAGGCCGAGCTCGCCTGAGTTTTCTCAACACATTAAAGCCAAAACCATTGCCGGATATGAAAATTCTAGCATTACGAATACTTCCTCCCATCGCGATCGGGCGCCTGGGCGAATCGGACAAGCCGATGGCCGCTTATAACCTCGAACTATCCGAAGACAAGCCCCTGGATTTCCGGAAAATCGTCCCGGAAAAGAGCTTTGAAGTACATCCCGCAACCGGGGAGATGACGGCCTATGAACCGGACAGGGTACAATTCAAGGACGCAGAAAACCTCGACGACAAGACGGGCAAAGCACACCCGGTGGCTCCATTCCTGGAAGTGTTCGCCATTACGGACGAGGAACCGGACAAGTTGGTCCCGCTGACGGTCGACTTGCTGCAAAAGGCGGGTTACCAGCTGGATGCTATCAGCTGGGATGTACAGGTGGGCAATATCAAGATATTCAGGCGTACCAATGATGAACATGACAAGATGTACGCTACGATCAACGACATCCGTTCGCACGAGCTGAAACCTTTACAAGGCGAATGCATTAATTTTATCAAAGGAAAAACGCTGCCGCTCGGGTTTGTCCAGTTTATCAGGCCTACGCCGGAGTTTCCCGAGATCCGGTTCCGGTTTACCCCCGCCGCGGGAAAGGTGTACGGATCGAGCCTGCTCCGGAAAAAGGATGGTAAAGAGCAGGTAGACCCCGTATTCGCCGGCCGGCGTGACGACCCCATTTTGTATGATACCGAAAAGGGATGCTGGCGCGGTTATTCGGAAACCAGCACGCCCAATCCGCGCTACACCAACCCGGCACAGATATTTGCCGGATACTCCGATGCAAAGAACAACCAGATCAGCTGGGGCTACCTCGACGATGAATGCGACGGTTTCGTGACCGTGAAACTCGCAGGGCCTACCGGCACAATCCTGTCTGCGAATGCGCACATCAGCGCCGGTCCGCCCGCATACGCACCCGATACCCTGCCTATCCGCGTGGTGTCCGACGAATTGGAACAAATTCTGCTCGGTACCGATGTGGATGGCGAAGTGACTATCGAAGAAGCCGAGGAGATCATCCGGCGCGCCTTCGAAACGATCCGGCTGATGAACACGGCGATCATGAACGGCAATGCGTATGAGGGCAAACTCAACATTGCCAGCACGATGGTCAGGCAGAATACCAACGACTTCGGGCGTCTTTACGAGCCGATCATGGCTACTTCGCTCGTAGATAATATGGCTTTGCAGGTGCTGCACGAACGGGTTTTTGCTGGGCTGAGCACCGGCGCTTCGCCCTGGTTTGAGGACTTGCTCCGCAAGCCCGAGGAAATCGGGGACCTGTCGGCGAAAGCCCTCCGGAAAATGCCTGCGCTGATGCGCGGGGCCGATGGACGCTCGCTCACCTTTACGCGGCGGCAGATCAACATGGTGATCAAGGCCGCGGCCCGGTCGATGATGCCCGAAGCCGACACGGTTGCCGGCGACGACCCGCTTGTGCCATCCAACCTGACCGCCCAGCTGCATTACCGCGGCAAAGGAAACCCGATGAGCGTTTTACCCCGCACTGCCATTTCCAATTGTTTTCCGGGGCTGGAATTTGATTTCAGAAACCTCTGGCGCCGGGCATTCCAGGGTATTGTACTCATCGAAAACAACAATTACGTGATCGATGCCGACGATGCCTATGCGCATTTGGTAGATCACCGGCTGGTGGCCATTGACGGGAAGCCTACCATGGTGGCTACCTCGGGCCCGGTGTTCCCCGACGGCGACAGCGTGCCGCTCCGCACGGAAGCCAACCCGAACGGCGTGTCGTTTATGGAATGGTCCAATTCCATGGTGAATGTGCTGCAAAAGCAGGGCCAGCAGGTTGACTGCTATTTTACAGCCGAAAAAAGCACGCATGAAGTGGTCGCGGACCTGGAAAAGCTCGATGATCCCGCCCTTTACAAAAAAGTAATGCTGACGGTCAATAAAGTATTTGACGGAGACAGCGCGACGCTTTCGGAGCAGATCATCCGGCCCGGCGAACTTACCCAGGGCCTCTGCGCACCCTGGCAAAACGACTACCGCGAGTGTGCTTGCTATTACTGGGCTGCCAGCCGTCCCGACTATGTGAACGTGGTTCCCGATGAAAAGGGGTTGAGCACCGGCGACAGCTGGATGGCAAAAAAACGCACCGGCAGCTACATTCCCGACGACCGGGTGAATAAAAGGCTGCTTTCCTATGACGACCTGTTTATCAACTGGCAGGGCGAGCTCAACTTTATCGTAGAAGGAAAAGATGCACTCAACAGCTGACATGGAACCCGCTGTGGCGGTAGCACGGCTGGCCGGAACGATTGCCTCGCAGTCCCGGCCGAAGTCGCCATTGGCCCACCTGATCAGGGGAGGCGGCAATACCCAGCTTTTCATCCCGAATGGCAGCAGGCTGTACACCCTGGCAGGGGATGTGGAGCAGCGCATCGCCAGGGCACTGGATGCCGGGGATGAAGCGGAGTTGCACGACCTGCTGGTGAGATGCGGCTTGTCCGCCTCCGATTATGTGGACGATACGCCGTTGGAAAGCCCGAGGCTCTACGCCCTGTCACTCGCTATCGCCCAGAAATGCAACATGGGCTGTACCTATTGTTATGCCGACCAGGGTAGCTTTGGCGGGAAATCCAAAAGCATGACGCTGGAAACGGCGCTCTGTGCGATAGACCTGCTCATGGACCAATGTCCGGAAGGCGAGAAAGTGCAGCTTACATTCCTGGGTGGTGAGCCCCTGGCGAACCGTAAAGCGCTGACCGAAGCGACGACGTATGCGGTGGCCAAAGCGGCCAGGAAACACATCAAGGTTGGTTTTTCAATCACCACCAATGGCACGATGGTCACCGAAGCCGATGCCCGCTTCTTTGAAGAATATGGTTTCGCAGTAACCGTCAGCCTCGACGGTATCGGTCCGAGCCATGACCTGCAAAGGCCTATGAAGGGTGGCAGGGGCAGTTTCGACCTGATTATGAAAAACCTGGCGCCGCTGCTGGCCATGCAGGAAAAGATGCAGGTATCGGCCCGTGTCACGGTTACCCCGCGTAACCTCGATCTGTCGGTGATGCTCGACGAATTCATCCGGATGGGCTTCCACAGTGTTGGTTTTTCTCCGCTGCTGAGGTCGATCAACGGGCGTGATGAAATGGGCAGGGAAGAACTTTCGCTACTGCTGGAAAACATGATCGCTTGCGGACTGAATTTTGAAAAGAACGTGCTCGCCGGCAGGCGGTACCCTTTTTTGAATATGGTGAATGCATTAAAGGAAATTTCCAAAGGCACGCACCGTCCTTATCCATGCGGGGCAGGAGCGGGTTATATGGGTGTTTCGGCCGACGAGGAGCTCTTTGCCTGCCATCGGTTCGTCAATGAGGACGCAGGTAAAATGGGCAATCTCAGCACCGGTATCGACGCCGGTTTGCAGAATGGCTGGCTGTCGTCGCGGCATGTGAGCCGCCAGAGCCCCTGTACCCAATGCTGGGCGCGCTACCTGTGCGGAGGCGGCTGCCATCACGAGGTGATCGCCAAAGGCCGCACGGCCTGCGACTACATTCGTTCGTGGCTGCATTACACGATACAGGCCCACGAGCGGCTATCGCGCCTGAAACCCGGATGGAACATGTAACAACCTATGGTGCAGGATTTTGAAATCGTAATCATCGGTGCGGGACCGGCCGGTCTTGCTGCGGCGGTCCGCCTGCTCGAAATGGGGCATTCGGTAGCCCTGGTCGAGCAGGAAGCATTTCCCCGCCCGCAGATCGGGGAATCGCTGTCACCGGGAGTGCGACCTATTTTCGACTACCTCCATGCCGGCGACCTGCTGGATGACTTTTCCTATTTGCATAACAAACCTGCCAGAATTGCGTGGGGCGGGGGAGACCCCGCCCTCCTGCAACCTGGCCAGCGTGGAGCAGGAATGGTCGTCGACAGGGCACGGCTGGATGCCCGACTGCTGGCTTTCGCCACAGGTAAGGGGTTGCGGCTGTTCCAGCCTGCCCGGATAGCCGCATCGGTTTGGCAAGGCGACAAGTACGAATTCAGAATCCGGTCGGCGGAGGGAGATCAGCGCATTACGGGCAGCATTGTCCTCGACGCCCGCGGGCGCAATGGCGCACCCACCCGGGAGCGCTTGCAGCTTGCCCCCGCGTCCGTAGCGCTCTGGGCGCACGTGCCCGCGAGAGCAATGCCCGACGAAGCATGCATCGAAACCGTCGACGAAGGCTGGATATGGGGGGCGCCCGTGCCGTGGGAGCAGTACCGGATCATGGTATTTACCGACCCGGATTCCCTCAAAAGCCGCAGCAAAACGCAAACGATGCGGCAAATGCTGGCCGGTTCAAGGCTATTCGGTGCATTGGTAGCGGAAGGTCTGGAACTAAAAACCTGCCTCGTGCAAACCTACGTACATATGCACCCGTGGGAACAGCAGTACCTCCGAGTCGGCGAGGCCGCATTCGCGCTCGATCCGCTGTCCTCGACGGGCTTGGAGGCAGCCATGCGCTTTTCGCTGCAAGCAGCCGTTGCGGTCCATACCATGCTGACAGATAACGATCCGACGGTCGCAAAAGCATTTTATGAAAGCAAACTGGCCGACGCGGTAGCCAGCCACCACCGCTGGACTTCCGGATACTATGCGGAAGCCGGCAAAATCAATGCCCATTTCCCTTTTTGGCAAAAAAGAAGGGAATTCCGCATGGAAGCCATACCCGCGACGAATGCGTTTACTGCATTGGTAAAACAGCGGCTCGCATGGCACCCGCCCAAGCCGGCCGGAGAACCTGCCGCCGTCCCCATCGACCCGCTGATCCGGTTTCTTTGGGACAAGCCCGTGCGCCTGTCGGCCCAGCTTGCATTCAGCCCCGAATTTGCCGTTACCGGCGATCGGGTCGAAGTGCGGCGTGCATTGGTACATCCCAACCTTTCGAGACCATTGGTTTACATCAACCAGATTGAAATACCCCCGCTCCTGAACACATTGGGCGAAGGGGTTACCTACGGCAGCGCCATCGAAACCTGGTGCCGGCATATCCCGATCCCGGATGTCAGGAAAGTGCTTGGCTTTCTTTGGGGGGCGGAGATCGTGCAGTGACAGCAGAACGACTACCACGTCGCCGTGGGCCGTGGCACCGCATACCTACCGCTATTGCCTAAAAATTTCGCCTCATTTTTGAATTCCTGGCAAAATGAGTAAAATGCACAATTATTCTTTTTTTGTCCTAACCCACGGCCAGGTAAATGTCAGACGTTTCGCTTCCGGATTCACAACTTTGGTGCCTGATCAAAGACGATGACCAGGCTGCTTACACCGCACTTTTCCGGAAATATTACCCCGCATTACTCGGCTACGGTAAGTCGCTCACCGACCACCACGGACTGGCCGGTGATTGTGTGCAGGAAACATTCATGGAAGTCTGGATTTACCGGAAAAACCTCGCGGTTCCGGATTCCGTGAGGGCCTACCTCCTCGCAGGCGTAAGGCGGCGCATTGCACGCAGGCTCGAACGCGACCGCATTTTCAGGCATTCGCGCGACATCGGCGAGGCCGAATTCTCATTCCAGTTTACACCGCTCGATGCCATGATCTCCGACGAAGAAACGCGCAGGCAGGTACATCAGCTCAATACCCTCCTCAACCAGCTCCCCGCCCGCCAGCGTGAGGCGCTGTATCTCCGCTACCATCAGCAGCTCGACATCGACGAGATCGCCCGCCTGATGCAGATCAATCCGCAATCCGCTTCCAACCTGCTCCACCGCGGCATCAAGCATATCCGCGAAGTTTGGGTAGGGGAATTACACACGTTCGCATTGCTCTTGTGTGTGTATTTTTAAAATTTTTATCAAAAAAATTAAAAATCGGTGAGTATCGCCGCCGGATGCCGTCCTCTCCTGCCTGAAAAACCATTACTTCATGCAGCGAGAAAGCTATACCACCGTTACGCAGTTCTGCGACGACGCATTGTTCCGCGAATGGGTTATCACGGGCCGTGATAATGCCGGCTGGGTGCAATGGCTCGAAGCGAATGCGGCCAAGCAGCGGCTGGCACAGGAAGCACGTTACCTGATCCTGGCGATCGGCGACGATATGACCGGTGCCACGGCCGGGGAAACCGATCAGGCGCTGGAAGAAACCTGGTGGCGGATCCACGAGCACGAGCATCGCGTGCTGCCGACGGGCTTCACGGGCTGGTGGCGTGCGGCGGCGGCAGTGCTGTTGTTTGCGCTCGGGCTTGGATGGTATGTCTCCCGCCAGCAACTGTCAGTAACAAATACGGCCATGCGGAAACCACCGGCGGCTTCCCCGGCGAAACGCGAGATCGAAGTTTTCAACGATTCCAGAGTTGCCAGGCTTGTAAACCTCGAAGACGGCAGCACGATCATCCTGCAACCCGGCGGAAAGCTGAGCTACCCGGCGAAATTTGCAGCAGGTAAGCGGGAGGTACATCTGGCGGGTGAGGCGTTTTTTGAAATAAGCAAAAACCGTCGGCGGCCTTTCCTGGTCTACACCAACGACATTATCACGGAGGTGGTCGGTACGAGCTTCCGCGTCAAAGCGGCAGACGACCAGCCCGAAGTGGAAGTGTTTGTGAAAACCGGCGAAGTGCATGTCCGGCAGGTCAAACCGAAGAATAATGCGTCCGAAAACGTGGTATTGCTGCCCAACCAGTCTGTCAGTTACGTAAAATCCCGGAGCCTTTTTGAAAAACCTGAAAACAAGGATATACCGAAAAGGGCTATCGAATACCTGAATTTCGACTTCTCCGATGCGCCCGTCGAGACGATCTTCTCGGCGCTTGAAAGTGCTTACGGCGTCACGATCGACTATCCCCGTGAAGCTTTGCGCAACTGTTACCTCTCCACTTCGCTGTCCGACGAACCGCTCTTGTCGAAATTGAAAATCGTTTGCGAAAGTATCAGCTCCGGTACGCAATTCCGCATGGAAGGGAACCACGTCGTTGTAGAATCCACCGGATGTAATGAATGACCCGCATATGAATTAACAAACCTGCCTATTCAAAAAAGAGCCGGACTGGTTGCAGCAGGCCGGCTCCCGAAACCACAACCCCGATTGCATGACGCCCTGGGAGTGGGGTGTTATTGCCCAATTTTTCTGTCGAATCGAAACAATAAACCGTCAAATCTATGAAGAAAACTTTGACTGCCAAACGCTTATTGTGTCAACTCTTGATGAAGTCGTTACAACAAATCGTCCTTTTGATTGTCGTAGCCCAGCTGGCGATGGCCGCACCGCTGGCCGGTCAGAACCTGCTGGAAAAGAGAGTTACGCTGAATCTTAACCGTGCTACGCTGGGTAGCGCATTGCAGCAGCTGGAAAAAACAGCTGAAATCAAGTTCTCCTACAACTCGCGGATGCTGCCCCTGAAATTCACCGTGACGCTGAATGCGCAGAACGAGCCGCTCGCCGCGGTACTCGACAAACTGCTTCTGCCCAACAAAATCCGCTACAAGCAGGTGAGCAACCGGATCGTGCTTCGCAGCCAACCGGAGGTAATTAACGCCGCCGAGCCGGCCCCGAATGAGCCGAAATATGCGACGGTGGTCGACGACCGGTCGGTGGTAGGGAAGGTTTCCGGCGAAAAGGGCGAAGGCTTGCCGGGCGTCAATATCGTGATCAAAGGCAGCCAGCGCGGAGCAGTGACCAATGCCGACGGCAGTTACAGCCTGCTGGTGCCGGATGGCGAGCAGACGGTCGTGTTTTCGTCTGTGGGGTTCATCTCGCAGGAGGTCGTAGTGGCCGCGCAACGTACGGCGCTAGACGTTGTCCTGAAAGTGGACGAGAAGGCGCTCGAAGAAGTGGTGGTGGTGGGTTATGGCACGCAGAAGAAAGTGAACCTGACCGGCTCGGTATCCACCGTGAATGTCGACAATATGCAAAGCCGCCAGGTGAGCAACAGTCTTGCGGCATTGCAGGGCCAGGTGACCGGTTTGCGCATCAGCCAGGGCACGGGTATGCCGGGGCGCGAGAGTGTTTCGCTGACGCTCCGCGGCGCGAGCTCGTGGGGCACCAACACCAGCCCACTCGTGTTGGTGGATGGCGTGGTGGGTTCGCTGGATGTATTGCCGATGTCGGATATCGAAAGCATTTCGGTGCTGAAAGATGCGGCTTCGGCTTCCATTTATGGCGCACGCGCAGCGAACGGGGTGATACTGGTTACCACCAAGCAGGGCAAGAAGGGCAAGCCTGCATTGACCTACAACATGTCGCTCCGCACGCAGTCGCCCACGGGTGTGCCAAACCAGATCTGGAATTCGGGCCAGTATATGGAGCTTTTCAATAAGGCGGTGGCCAGGAATGCAGTGAGCGCCGTGCCGTTCCCGCAGGCGCTGATCGACAAATACAAAGACCCGAACCGTGACAAGAATATGTTCCCCGACTACAACTGGGCCGACGCCGTCTGGAAATCGGCACCGATGCAGGAGCATAATGTGGGCGTGAATGGTGGTTCCGACGCTTTCAAGTACAATGTATCAGCCGGGATCATCGATCAGAAAGGCGTGCTGATGGGGCATAAGTACAAGCGTTTCAATGGCTTGGCCAATCTGTCCACGACGATCAATAAATACATTACGGTCGGTACCAACGTGAGTTATATGAAAGGGAATTCGGTTTCGCCTTACTATGAAAACCAGAATTTCGTCCTCATGACGATCACCCAGGCACCCTTGGTAAAACCCTACCTGCCCGACGGCAGCGGGCGCTACACCGACAAGGCCGTTCCTACCGGCGTAGGCGGCACGCAGAATAACCGCAACCCGTTCTGGATTGCCAATGAAACTTACCGCGATTACGAGGACTGGCAGGCCAACGTTCAGGGCTGGCTCGATGTGAATTTCCTGCAAACTGAGAAAATGGGCTTGAAATGGAGCTCCAAATACGCGTCCAGGTTCGCCGAGCAGTTCCGCAACATTTACCATTATGGTGCCGATGCCTATTACTATCTGCCCGAAAATGAATACGTGGCGGGCGGTGCCAATGCGTACCAGAAGGGCACGCCGTTCGGGCCGGAGGCATTGGGTGTCAACCAGGGCAATTTCAGGACGCTGCTGAATACGTTTTATTCGTCTGTCAACTGGAACTGGAACCCCGACCGCCATGACATTTCGCTCATGGTAGGGTACAGCCAGGAAGAGCAGAAATACCGCTGGCTTGGCGGAACGCGCAATGTGTTCCCCGTTAAAAATATGTACGAGCTGGATGGTATGGGGCCATTGAACCAGACCACTACCGGCGGCCTCACTGAATGGGCATTCCAGTCGATTTTCGGTCGGGCTACTTATGCGCTGGCTTCGAAGTATCTTCTGGAAGCGAATTTCAGGTACGATGGTACTTCCCGTATTTATAAGGACAGCCGCTGGGGCTTTTTCCCTTCCGCTTCGGCTGCGTGGCGGATCAGCGAGGAGGCTTTTATCCGCGATGGTGCCAACTGGATCGACAACCTCAAACTCAGGGCTTCGTACGGTTTGTTGGGGAATGCCAATATCGGCGAGTACCCATGGCAGGAAACCTACGTATCCACCACTTATGCATTCAATGAGGCGCTGAATCAGGGGGTGCAGCAGACCGCCTACCGCAACCGTGCGCTTAAATGGGAACAGACGAAGACCGCGGATATCGGGCTCGATTTTAACCTCAAAAACGACCTGATCTATGGTACCATCGACTGGTACAACAAACTTACCACTGGGATTCTGGCCGCCGCAATCATTCCCGGCAGCGCAGGAATGTCGGCCCCGACGATCAACTACGGGACACTGCGAAACTATGGACTGGAAATCGAGCTGGGGCACAAGGGTAAGTTTGGTTCGGTCGAATACGGCATTAACGGGCAAATTTCTGCCAACCGTAACAAAGTCATCAAGTTCCCGGCACCCGCTTACAGCGACCGCATTATCCAGGAAGGCTTGCCCTACCGCGACTACTATCTCTATGAATACACAGGCCTTTTCAAGTCGGAGGAGGAGCTGAAAGCCGTGGTAACGCCCGGTAACCCGCAGCTGGGCGACATTAAATTCAAAGACCAAAACAATGACGGCAAGATCGACGGCGACGACCGCGTTCGCGTGAAAGGTGCTTATCCCGGTTTTATTTACTCGTTCGGCGGTAATGTGAGGTGGAAGAATTTCGACTTAGCCGTTTTCTTCCAGGGGGTTCAGGGGCAAAAGGTAAGGACGTATTTCTTTGGCGAAGACCCTTTCTCGCAAGGCTCTTCCCCGCATCCCAAATTCCTGGACGCCTACGATCCCGTGACCAACCCTGACTCCGAAGTGCCGGCCATTTACGGATGGGGATATGCACCGATGACAGGCGGAACTGCCCAGAACTCGACGTATTTTCTCAAAGACGCCTCGTACCTGCGCCTGAAAAACTTGCAGATCGGCTACACGATACCGGCCTCCGTCACGAAGAAGGTGGGAATCAGCCATCTGAAAGTATTCCTCACGGGGGACAACATCCTCACTTTCACCAAATACCCCGATCTCGACCCCGAGCGCGCGGGCGATGGCTGGCATGCCCAGTATCCTCAGCTGAAAGTGTATTCGGTGGGTCTGAACCTGCGATTCTGATTGGGGAAAATGATTGAATGATTGAATGATGATTTAAAAGATTTTAAGATATACTCCTTATGAAAACTTTTCTAAACCGTATTCTTTTGCCGGCTATCCTCCTGGCCACGGCCACGGGTTGCAGCGATGATTTTCTGGATAAAAATCCGCCGCAGGAAATTGCCGCCGGGCAATTCTGGACCTCCGAGGGCGATGTGCAAATGGGCCTTGCCGGTTGCTATGCCCGATTGAAAGGCACCTACGTGACCTGGCACCGCAGCTACTGGGACGCCGCCGCCGATAATGGCTGGGCGCAGCATTACGGCGACATCCGCCTGATGCAGTCGGGCACGCTCGATCCCGCAAACTCGGGTGCGCCGCGGTCGCTGTACACGTCGTGCTACCAGGGCATTGCGGGTGTGAATATATTTCTTCAGAATTTCTCCAAAGTAGCGCTACCCGACGCCGCTGCAAAGGCTTACGAAGCCGAAGCGCGGTTCCTGCGGGCGTTATTCTATTTCGAGCTGGTGCAGCGTTGGGGCGGCGTGGTGATTTACCGGGAGGTACCGGCCGATATCGAGCAGTTGAAGATCGCCAAATCCACGAAAGAGGACGTTTACAAATTCATCGAAGAAGATCTGAATTTTGCCGTGGCGAACCTGCCCGACGACGCTTACAAGTCGGGCCATGCGGTGAAAACCAGCGCCAGGGCATTGCAGGCGCGTATCGCATTGTTCCAGGGTAAATGGGATGATGTGATTTCGCTCACATCCGCAATTATCTCCTCCGGCAAGTATTCGCTTGCACCCGACCTCGAATCTCCGTTTATCAAGGGAAAAGGGCAGGCCTCGTGCCCGGAGATTATTTTCTCCATCAAATACATCGAAACCCGGGACGGCCGGCAGTCGAACGACGGCGGCCAGGAGGTGGAATTTTTTCGCTGGGGCGGGCTCACACCGACTAAGGACCTGATCGACGAATACGAGACCGGCGACCTGCGCCTGAAAAAGTGGTATTACTTTTCACCCAATAAGACTACTTTCGAGCGCGAGGATGGCTTCAAATTTCAGACCGAATTTACTGCCACCAACTACGGTCTGATCAAATTTGCGGCCATCTGGGATCCGGGCCGGTTTATCCCCAGCGAACGCGATATCCTCACAGGCCACGACATTGTGCTGTTCCGTCTTGCAGACATTTACCTGATGCATGCCGAGGCCCAAATGGAAAAGGCCGGGGGTGCAACCACCGATGCCAGGTCGCTTTCGTATGTGAATGCGATCCGCACCCGTGCGGGCGTCCCGGCGCTCACCTCGCTCACCCGTGCGCTTGTGCGCAAGGAGCGCAGGCGGGAGCTCGCGTTCGAAGGCCTCCGCCTGTTCGACATCGTCCGCTGGCGCATTGGCAAGGATATTAATGACAAGCTGATACACAGTAACATACGGTTGAAATGGGACGATAAGTTCTATGTATGGCCGTTCTCGCAAAGTGAAATTGATATTAACAAAGCGCTGGTTCAAAATGAGGGATATTAAAAGCCGTCAGTTCATTCAGGTGCTGCTGGCAGGTGTGTGGGCGCTGGTAACACCGGCCGCCCACGCCCAGCTGGCGGAGAAGCATAACCTTCAATTTGGCCAACTGGCCCGGGTGTGGGACGAGGCGCTTCCGCTGGGCAATGGCACCATCGGCGCGCTGATCTGGCAGCGCGAAGGCAAGCTGCGCTTTTCGCTCGATCGCGCCGACGTGTGGGATATGCGGCCGATGGCCGGCCTGCACCGGGAGGAGTTTAGCTACAAATGGGTGCAGGAGCAGGTCCGCAAAAAGGACTACAAGCCTGTTCAGCAGTATTTTGACGCACCCTACGACCGTGAACCGGCGCCTTCCAAAATACCGGCGGGCGCATTGGAGTTCGATTTGCCCGCCGACTGGAAGGTAAAACGGGCCGGGGTACTGCTTGCCCAGGCCTCCGCGGAGGTGGAGTGGGAAAATGGCGTGGTACTGAAAACGTTCGTCCATGCCACGGAGCCGGTCGGCTGGTTCCGGTTTGAGAACTTGCGTGGGGAAATGACGCCGGCGGGCGTCGCGCCGGCGAGCGTCGTACCGGCAATTGTTGCGCCGCGGTATAGCGGTGCGGTGAAGGAGGGCGGCCCGGTCAATTCGCTGGTGGGCGACGATCTGGCGCGGCTGGGCTATAAGCAGGGCACTATAACGCCCGGCAACGGCAGCATTACCTATCGGCAGGAAGGCTGGGGCGGGTTTAGTTATGAGGTGGCGGTACGCTGGAAACCCATGCAAAATGGGGTAGTGGAGGGTGTCTGGAGTGTTTCGTCCCATTACCCTAACGCCGCGGTGAAACCGGTTGCCGGCGTGCTGACGGAGCGCGCTTTGCAGCAAACCTATGCAGCGGCCGTTGTGTCGCACCAGGCCTGGTGGAAGCGCTTCTGGGGCATGTCGGCCATTTCAGTTCCCGATCCGCTCATTGAAAAACAATGGTACCTCGAACAGTACAAGTTCGGGTCGGCCGCCCGTCGGGGTGCTCCGCCGATTTCGCTTCAGGCCGTCTGGACAGCAGATAATGGCCGCATTCCGCCCTGGAAGGGAGACTATCACCACGACCTGAACACCCAGCTCAGCTACTGGCCCGCATATAGCGGCAACCACCTCGAAGAAGCGCTCGGGTACCTCGACCATTTGGACGAAAACAAGGAAAACTACCTACGCTACACCAAACTGTTTTTCGGCGTCGACGGGCTGGCCGTTCCGGGCGTGACCACCCTGGATGGAACCGAAATGGGCGGCTGGATCCAGTATTCGCTTTCCCCGACGGTTTCGGGCTGGCTGGCGCACCACTATTACCTGCAATGGCGGTATGGAATGGACAAGGCTTTCCTGCAATCGCGTGCATACCCGTGGTTCCGGCAGGCGTGCGCTTTGTTTGAAAATATTACAGTCAAAAACGCTGCGGGCGAGCGGCATCTGCCGATCAGTTCGAGCCCCGAGATCCGCGACAACCGCCTGGAAGCCTGGTTTCCGGAAACGACGAATTATGACCTGGCGATCATGAAATTCACTTTCCGGGCGGGTATCGAGCTGGCGGAGGCAATGGGCGACAGGCAGCAGGCAGCTAAGTGGCGCAAGCTGCTGGCTGAATTCCCGGATTTTGCCCGGACCGAGAACAGTGAGCTGATGTTTGCCAGAACCTTACCTTACAATGAATCACACCGCCATTTCTCTCACCTGATGGCCATTCATCCGCTGGGGCTGATCCAATGGGAAGACGGCGAAGATGCCCGGAAAACGATCACGAATACCATCGCCTTGCTGGATAAAGTGGGTCCGGATTTGTGGTGCGGTTACTCCTACGCCTGGCTTGCCAGCCTGAAAGCGCGAGCCAAAGACGGTGCGGGGGCCCGGGATGCATTGGCCATTTTCGCAAAGGCTTTTTGTCTGCCCAATAGCTTTCATGCCAACGGCGATCAGACCAAATCGGGGCTTTCCAAATTTACCTACCGCCCGTTCACGCTGGAAGGTAACTTCGCATTTGCCGCGGGCTTACAGGAAATGATGCTGCAAAGTTATGCGGGTGTGATCGACGTCATGCCGGCGCTTCCGGCAGAGTGGCGCGACGCCGCATTCAGCAATCTCCGCGCAGAGGGCGCAGTGCTGGTGAGTGCGAAAAAAGAAGCGGGGCAGGTTGTAGAGGTGATCCTGGTGACTGAGCAGGCTGGGGAATTTTCAGTGAAACGGCCTGTTGGTGACTGGAAGCTGACGATGTCGAAAAAAGTGCGAAAAATGAAAGAGAATGCACAAATTATCACATTCAGTGCGCCGGCAGGAGCGAAGATCGAACTGCGCCGTCAGCACTGAATGAGGTATTTATTCAACATTTCCGCATGCAGTTCCTCAGCGGTTCTGGAAACCGTGTACTGCATACCTGTGCTTTTCGTCTCCCCGTTTGACAAATAACGTACCCTTGTATTCGGTGATGCCGCCATCCACCTCCCTGGCGTCCTTCACGGCCAGCGTCACATTGTACTGGCCTGAGGAAAAGTACATATCGAAACCGTGTGCGCTTTTGACGGTCATGGTATAGCTCAGGACCACGTTCTTATCGCCATCCATCAAAACGGCCTTTTTGAGCGGGTCTGCAAGGAAAATATAATGCTTTTGGGATAGGGGCACTTCTTTGAGCGCGAAGTAATAGCCTGCTGCGGGTTTGGCGGGTTTTTCCTCGGAAGCAGAAACCAGCAGATTCTGAGCCGCCTGGCTCATGCCGGAGAAGGGGATTAAGAAACAAAAGAAAGCCAGGGTGGTGGATAGTGTTTTCATAATGGTCTGATTAAAAACTGTTTAGAATGTGTTTTCGGGGCGTGCAAGATGTCTTTCCATACAAAAATCGTACCGCGGCATGGACCGTCGAAACGGATACGACTAGCGTGGATTTGTGTTAAATGTTGCCGGACCTCCACCCTATCTTTAAGCATCAAATCCGGAGAACACGGGGCAAATCATTACTTTTGCCGATGGGTCGGGGTTGTTTTTGCATCCCTGCCTGATCCGCGGAACCGCGCAGGACCGTATTCACCTCTGCCTGTTGGAGGAGCGAAGAATATCCTGAACTGAGCTAAACCACCCTTAACCAATTTCCTTTACCTTTTATGAAGTACCTTTTTTTAGCACTGGGCCTCCTCGGTTTCACCGCCCGGGCGCAAACGGGCGCAGGCGCTGCCCATGACTGGCTTATCAAACCGGAAGCTGCCAAGGCGCAGATCGGACCATCCGCAAACGGCACCGACATGGTATTGTCCAATGGCCTCGTGCGCCGGGTATTCCGCCTCCAACCCGACCTGGCTTGCATCGAGTACAAGAACCTCACCAACGGGCAGCAGCTGCTCCGCTCGGTGAAGCCCGAGGCGAGGGTTGTGCTCAATGGCGTTGCCTACCAGGTGGGCGGATTGTATGGCCAGAAAGAGCAGGCATACCTGCTGCCGCAATGGATCGATCAGCTGAAAGTTTCCGACAGCGCCTTCCATTATATAGACCACAAAATCTCGAAAATAATACCCTACCTGACCTGGAAAACCTCCATGTGGGCCGGCAGTAAAAAAGATGCGACCGGAAGCGCGGTTACCTTCCGTTTCACGTCGAAACTTCCTTCGCTCGAGGGTGTGGAAGTGTACGTGCATTACGCGATATTCGACGGTATTCCGCTGATATCGAAATGGGTGACGGTGGAGAATAAAAGCAGGGGCGATGTGACCATAGACCAGGTGGTGAACGAGATTCTGGCGGTAACCGAAGAGGAAAGCGCGGTAGTGGGCAAGCCGGAAGAAATGGCGAAGCCGAATGGTTTGTACATCGAAAACAACTTTGCATTCAATAACTCGATGCGCTACGGGCTGAGCGACCAGGCTACGCATTGGAAGGTCGATAAATCCTACACTTCGCAGGTTAACTACGATTATCAGACCCCCTGTTTGCTGGAAGTGCATCCGAAAGTGCCGGTCGGAACCCGGCTCAAAGCGGGCGACACACTGGAATCGATCCGTACTTATGAATTGCTGATGGACAGCTACGACCGTGAACGCAGGGGGATGGCCATTCGTAAAATGTACCGGACCATCGCACCCTGGACGACGGTGAACCCGATTTTTATGCACCTGGTGAGTCAAAACGACGAGCAGGTGCGGACGGCCATCGACCAATGCGCGGCAACCGGTTATGAAGCGCTGATCCTCAGCTTCGGAAGCCATTGCAATATGGAGGATGTTTCGGCTGGCAACCTCAAAAAATGGAAAGACCTGGCCGATTATGCCCACAGCAAGAAGATCATGATCGGCAGCTACTCGCTTTTCAGCTCGCGGAAGATCAGCGAGGAAGACGATGTAATCAATCCTAAAACCGGTAAAACGGGCGGTGCATTTTTCGGTAATGCGCCTTGTATGGGCAGTAAATGGGGACTGGCGTATCTGGATAAGCTGAAAAAATTCATGGGCTACACCGGCTTCGATATTTTTGAAAACGACGGGCCTTACCCGGGCGATGTTTGCGCGTCGACCTCGCATCCGGGCCACGAGGGCCTGGGCGATTCGCAATGGAAGCAAATGGCATTGCAGAAAAGTCTCTACCACTGGTGCGCCGAAAATGGCATCTATGTGAATGCACCCGACTGGTATTTCCTTGACGGAACCAATAAAGTGGGGCTGGGCTATCGCGAAGTGAACTTTTCATTGCCGCGCGAGCAGCAGAAGATACTGAACCGCCAGAATATCTTCGATGCCACCTGGAACGAAACGCCCTCGATGGTGTGGGGTTTTGTGCCGCTTACCAAATACCAGGGTGGTGGGCCGGAGGCCGTGCTTGAACCGCTCTCCGAGCACCTGGATGCCTACGAACAGCTGATGATGCAATACTACGGCTCCGGCGTGCAGGCCTGCTACCGCGGCCCGCGCCTGTACGATACCGACGAGACGAAAAAGACCGTCAGCAATGTGGTGAGCTGGTATAAAAAGTACCGCGACATTCTCAATTCCGACATTATCCATCTCCGCCGCGCTGACGGTCGCGACTGGGATGGCATTATGCACGTGAACCCCCAACTGCCAGTGAAAGGCCTGGTAATGCTTTACAACCCGACGGCGGAGAAAGTAATTCGGACTATCAAACTGCCCGTCTACTACACGGGCAGGGACCAGTCGGTAAAGATCCGGGTGAAGGAAGGGGCGGCACAGTCGTACAAGGTCGGCCGGAATTACGACGTCGACTACCAAGTGGAAATCCCGGCAGAGGGGTATACCTGGCTCGCCATCGAATAGCCGCCGTTTCCTGCTGCGAAAGTGCGCACCCTTACCGGACGGGTGCGCACTACGATTTGAAAATCGGTTTGACTGGTTTATTTTAGTTTTCTAGCATTTGCTACCATCTATTTTTAATAATTGAGAGGAACCTGGCCGTCAGCCTTCGATCCCCGGTTACAACCTCCGCGGTACCGCTAAGTCCGCTTCTGTAAGTCAGTTTCAGACCATATTCCGTTTTGAGCTGATTTGGAAGGTCAACATAACCCCATTATGAAGAATCGCGTCCCGGCGTCGTTGAAATTTTTGACAGAATTCCTTCAATCGACCCAAATTCCTGATACGGATATCCATCTAATTTGACGAGTACCTTCTGCCCTTCTTTAACCTTACCCAGACTTCCCTGCGATAGTTTCACAAGGCCCGAAAACCGAATCTCCTGCGACTAAGTTTTTTTAGCTGGCTACGAGTTAAGATTTCACTATTTGAAAAATCTAGGCTTTCTAACTTTAATTTTTTCATCTTTTTTACATTTAAATTGAAAAAAAAACAAATACACACTTGGAATTAGTAGATCTTTGAATATGAAAAGAATAGACATTACTACAAATCTTTTACTTTAACGACGACGCGTCTGTTCAAACTCCGATTGTGCTCACTATCATTCGGTGCTATGGGTAAAAAAGGCCCTAAAATGCGACACTGAACTCTGCTTCCCAAAATATTTTTATCCAAAAAATACCTTTTTACCCTAGCAACTCGGTCTTCGGCCAGCCTAAAATTCTTTTGAAGGTCACCAACATTATCCGTGTGGCTTTCTAAAATTATTTTTACGGATCTATTTTCAGATAGACAGTTAACTATCTTGTTTAAATTTTCAATGGAAGATTCTAATAAATTGGAAGTGCTTTGTTCAAAATGAAGTGATATAGAAACAAGATAACTGATACCATATTTTGAGTTGTACTGCGATAGCGGTTCCTCTTTTTTTATATTTTTAATACCATCCTTGAAAATTACAATGTCTCTCGTTGCAGGTTTTTTTTGTAGTAATATAAAACTTCCAGGAACGCAATAATCGGCAGTGTATCGATTGTGAAAGAACTTCGTGTAGCCGGAGTAGGTTCCTAGAATCTTTGTTCTATTCGATGAATCAGCGACATATTCGCCGTCAAAGCTCTTCAAACACCAAACCTGATTTGGATATGAATCTTCAATAACCTCATTTTCGTTGATTACGATTTTGTTTTTAGAAACTATACCTTGAAACTTCATGATCGCAT
This sequence comes from Dyadobacter sp. 50-39, assembly GCA_001898145.1. Lineage (GTDB taxonomy): Bacteria > Bacteroidota > Bacteroidia > Cytophagales > Spirosomataceae > Dyadobacter. The sequence goes on along the minus strand of MKSR01000040.1, from coordinate 937,010 downwards.
AGCTGCCCTCATAATTGGATTTAATTTGACCGCTAATCAGGCTATCTTTTTGTATGACAGAGGCCTCAATAGGATATTCATTTCCGTTGTATCCTGGTATGGTAATGCTGCCAAGCCAATTGCCGCTGATATTTTGGCAGTTGGCAATTTTGGAGGGGCAAATGAGGAAAAGTGCCACCCAGCAAGCTATTATGCTAGATATCTTCATCACAGTGTAAATAAACCTCTTATGGTTCCGTTTTAACGGGTTACCGTTTATGTGTATACGCAATTCGGTTATGCCTCATACTTGTTTGATTTGGCATTCATTATTCGCAATGTTATTGCCTTTGGATAAGCGGTCGCTGCTACTTAAATCGTATTTTGATTTTGCAAAATTTGTTACACAGCAACTGTTGAGGAATTGCACAAAAGCACAAAATATTTAGAGTTTTCCTTGCTTCGTCGTATTTTCCATCTATATTTGCATTCAACCTTGTTGAATGATATGAAACAAAGTGCCAAATAAGTAAACAGGGTTGCAATATATGTTGACAGCCGAAGGGAACACGCTTAATATCGGAGACCGGATCAGGATATTGAGAACGAGCCAGAAAAGAACATTGCAGGAGGTAGCCGATGGCAGCGATTTGTCCAAAAGCATGATCTCCAAAATCGAGAACAACAAAACCGTCCCCTCGGTAGCTGCATTGGTGAAGATCGCGCAGGTGCTGGGGACCAACATTTCCAGTTTGCTGGAAACCGAAGAATGGCTCAATGCCATTTTCACGGCGAGGCTCACGGCGGAACAGAATCTGACGAAAACGGATAAAGGCTATTTTATCTATCCGTTCGGTACCGAGTACCACCAGAAGAAAATGCAGCCGATGCTTTTCGCCGCGAAAAAAGGGGAGGTGAAGCAACACGAGCTCTCCCACGAAGGTGAAGAATTCATCTATGTGATCGAGGGCGAGATGAAAATGACGCTGGGCGACGCCGAATACCTTTTGAAAGCGGGCGACAGCATGTATTTCAATTGCCTACAAAAGCACGGCATCATGCCGGTTTCCGATGAAGTGAAGTACCTGGATATTTTCGTATAAACACCATCGTTCAGTCGTAACAACCTGACACGCACACTGCCTTGGCGCGCTTTCCCCCGAAAGCCGTACACGTATTCCATTACCCGAATTTTGAGTGTGCTGACGCCGTCAGCGACGTTGCCTGCCCTATGCCATAGGGTTGAAGTCGTTTTTCGCCGACACCCCAGGCTTTCGAGGCGATCAACCAGGTGCGTCGGTGCGCGAGGGCGGCGGGTACGGCCTTCGAGCAGCCCGAGGCAGTTTACCCCGATTTGAAAGGGTTGCCGAAAGAGGAATTCCGGAATGCGGTGCTCAAAGAACGTGCGCAGGAATTTGTGGGGGAGGGGCATTACCGCTGGGACCTGATCCGGCATAACCGCCTCATCAGTACCGCCCAGGCGAACGGCGTGACAGCCGCTGCCGGGAAGCACAATCTTTTTCCCATACCCACCCAGCAGATCAGCCGGAACAGTCAGATTACACAAAATCCCGGATATTAATTTTTACGCTTAACCAGAGTCCCATGTTTTTCAAAAAAACCAAATTGGCCCTGTTCCATGCCGCCACCCTGGGCACGGCATTGTCCACTCCTGTTTTCAGCCAGCAGCAACCCGTCAGTATCGAGGTGAACCTGGCCAAGGCAAAAGCCCCTATGCAGCCTATCTGGGCATTTTTTGGCTACGACGAGCCGAATTACACCTATATGAAGGACGGCAAAAAGCTGCTCACCGAAATCTCCCAGTTCAGCAAGGTTCCCGTGTATGTGCGGGCGCACAGCCTGCTCGTGACGGGCGACGGCGAGGCAGCGCTCAAATGGGGTTCTACCAATGCCTACACAGAAGATGCCCAGGGCAAACCGGTGTACGACTGGAAGATCGTCGACAAAATTTTTGATACCTACCTTGAAAGAGGCATGAAACCCATCGCGCAGATCGGTTTTATGCCGCAGGCGCTGTCGTCGAAACCTGAGCCGTACCGTCACCACTGGAAGCCGGGAGATAACTACAATGATATTTACCTCGGCTGGGCTTATCCGCCCAACGACTACAACAAGTGGGCGGAACTGGTGTTTCAATGGGTGAAACATTCGGTGGCACGCTACGGCAAGAAGGAAGTGGAGAGCTGGTACTGGGAGCTTTGGAATGAACCCAATATCAGTTACTGGAAAGGCACGGTGGATGAGTATATCAAATTATACGACTACACCGCCGATGCCGTGAAACGCGCGTTGCCCACTGCCAAAATAGGCGGCCCGGAAGTGACCGGCCCCTCGTGGGACAAGTCGGAAGTATTTATGCGGAAATTCCTTGACCACGTGACTTCCGGCAAGAACTACGTGACAGGCAAAACCGGTACCCCGATCGATTTTATCACTTATCACGCCAAAGGTGCGCCTAAGATCGTCGACGGGCACGTGCAGATGAACATGGGCACGCAGCTGCGCGACCTGGACAACGGCTTCGAGATCGTGGCCTCGTATCCTGCGCTGAAAAAGCTGCCCATTATCATCGGCGAATCGGACCCTGAGGGCTGCGCGGCCTGCTCCGAGGATGTGAGTCCGCAGAATGCCTACCGCAACGGTACCATGTATTCGAGCTACACGGCGGCTTCCTTCGCCCGCAAATACGAACTCGCCGAAGCGAGGGGAGTGAATTTGCTCGGGGCGGTGAGCTGGTCGTTCGAGTTTGAGGACCAGGCCTGGTTCCGCGGCTTCCGCGACCTGGCAACCAACGGCGTCGATAAGCCTGTACTGAATGTATTCCGGATGTTCGGGATGATGGAAGGCAACCGGGTGGAGGTGAAGCAGGACTTGGCGTATGATTTCAAAAGGGTGAGGGACGAAAGCGTTCGCAAAGAGGCGGATATCAATGGCATTGCTTCCAAAAGCGCCAATTCGGCGGCGGTGATGGTGTGGAACTACCACGATGACAATGTACCCGTGGCCGACGCTACCGTAAAAGTGTCCGTACAGGGCCTTCCGCAGCAGAAAATGATGCTGTACCATTACCGGATCGACAAGGAGAACAGCAATTCTTACGAAGTATGGAAAGCCATGGGTTCGCCCAAGCAGCCCACAGCCGAGCAGATCCGTCAGCTGGAAAAAGCCGGACAGCTTGCATTGCTTACTTCGCCCCAGTGGATCGAACCGAAAAACGGGAGTACCACCATCGAAATGCAGCTGCCGCGCCAGGGCGTTTCATTCCTGCATTTCAAGTGGTAGGCGAGCTGCTCCTGCCGGATGAGATCCACAATTTTGCCAAACTCCGTAATTACACCGACATCCCGCTTTCCGGCGGCGAGCACGAGTATACCCGCTACGGCTTCCACGACCTGCTCCAAACCGGTGCGCTGGACATTTTCCAGTTCGATACCAACCGCGTGGGCGGCTTCGCTGGCCGAAGCCGGGGCCAACATCGTCATCGCCGCGCGCGACGAGGCCGTGAACAGGGAATCGGAACAACTGATGAAAGATATTTACGACGTAAACTGCATCAGCGTCGGTTGCGACGTTACTTCCGAGCAGAGCATTCAATCAACGGTCAAAACTGCGGTAGGCGCTTTTGGGAAAATAGATATCCTGGTCAATTCGGCGGGGATCAATATCCGGGGGCCCATCGAGGCGCTTTCGCTGGACGATTTCAACAAAGTGCAGAGTGTGAATGTGACCGGTACCTGGCTCGCCTGCCGGGAAGTGGTGCCTGTGATGAAGGAAAACGGTTACGGCCGGATCATCAACATCGGCTCCATGCTCGCGCTCACGGCCATTCCCGAACGTACGCCTTACGCGACGAGCAAGGGCGCCATTTTGCAGCTTACCCGCTCGCTGGCCATGGAAGTAGCGCTCGACGGCATTACCGTGAATGCCATCCTGCCTGGCCCGTTCGCCACAGACTTGAATTTACCCCTGATTAACGACCCCGAAAAATACAAGGCATTCATCTCCAAGATCCCGATGGGCCGCTGGGGCGAACTGCACGAGATCGGCGGCATTGCGTTGTACCTGGCCAGCAGGGCTTCCAGCTATTCCGCCGGGGGATGCTTTTCGATCGATGGCGGCTGGGTAACACAGTGATTTGTATAGGTTTAAAAAAAGTTTTCATACAAAAACATGACAAGAGTCGTACAGATCTCCCACCCGCATTTCGGTCGCGCGGTGGCCATCGTGGAAGAGCCTTCTTTGGTAATATCAAATGGGCTGAAATCGGTTTACGAGGCTGCATTGCAGGCCGTGGATAGCGGGCAGGACCTTTCGGAACTGCTTTTGGCGGCACGCTCGGACAGGCAGTTGCACTACGATGAAGTGTATTCGGGAACCGGCGAATGGAAGTTGCTCCCGGCGTTCGATTGCCCGGGCGATCCGTTCCGCTGCCTGGTGGCCGGTACCGGGCTGACCCACAAAAACAGCGCGCTCAACCGCCAGGCCATGCACGCGGCCGCCGAAGGTGCCAAGCCGACCGACAGCATTATTATGTATGAATGGGGTGTGCAAAACGGCTTTCCGGCTGCCGGGCATATCGGTGTGCAGCCGGAATGGTTCTACAAAGGCAACGGCTCCGTACTGCGGACGCACGGCGAAATGCTCGAAGTGCCCGACAAGAGTTTGCTACGGTATACCGAAGGGATCTGAATGTGAAAATTGCCCATAGCCCCCGACAGCTTCTTACCGCATCAGATAAACTTTCACACGCTTCTTCACCTCCTCCAATGTCCCCTCCGGCTGGGGATAACGGGCCGGAATGGCTTGTTTGGAGAAGGGCTGCAAATACAGCAGCCACGCATCCCGCCACCATATGGCTTCCTTGTGCTGCTTCAAAAGCCGACCCGTCACATCTGCGTGAATAGCCGGGTCTACGGATGATCGCACGGATGCCCACTGTTTTTGCATCCACAATACCGAATCCGTGCCGGTGTAGAAGCGGTGGCAAAGTTCGTCCCATAATGTTCTGCCGGAGCTGAGCTTTTTCGTCCAGGCAATATGGTGGAACCAGAGCAGATACGGCAGCGGGCAGGTTTCGGCATTTGCCCAGGCGCGGCTCACTTCGGGGCGGTACTGCTCCAATGCATTGCTGCCGGTGGCGGTGCGGTCGAATCCCAGGCCGAGGCTGTCGGCGCGGTGGTAGTAAATCGCCGTCCAGTCGGGGCGGGAGCTGCGGTTTTGCCAGGGTTCCGGCGCGTAATGGGCACCCGTCCACGGGCGCGAGAGTCCCAAAGGCGTGTTGTAATCCACATAAATGTCCCTCGAACGCAGCATAATGTCGGTAATCGCAGCAACGGGTTTCGGCTGGGTGGTCAACGTGAGCTGCGTCCACTCCCGTGCGATGGCCTCGGCACTGAGGGCATGGTCCCAGGCGAGCCTGCCGAAGGCGTACCAGTTGGCCTGTGCCATGGGATGGCCTGTCCAGTTGCGATCGGAGCCGGTATTGGCCACGCCGGCAATGCAGGTAAGCGGGTAATTGTGCAGCGAACCATCCACAATGCGGGCGACGGTCGAACCCTTGCCTTTTACATGCGTGTCGGCATCGAGGCACTCCTTGAAAAGAGGTGCCTCGTAAACCCAATGGGTCGCGAAGCCGAGGTATTCCTGGGTAAGCTGAAATTCCATTCCAAGCGGGGTACCCGGCATGTTTCCGAAAAGGGGTGAAAACGGCTCGCGTGGCTGGAAATCGATCGGGCCGTTTTTGACCTGCACAATCACATTTTTGGCAAATTTCCCGTCCAGTGACGCAAATTCGTCATAAGCGGCTTTGAACCGGTCGGCATTGGGATCGGCCTTGTATACGAATGCACGCCAGATGACCACACCCTTGAATGGCGCCAGTGCTTCGGCCAGCATATTCGCGCCGTCGGCGTGGGTACGGCCGTAATCCTGCGGGCCCGGTTCGCCCTCGGAATTGGCTTTGACCAGAAAGCCGCCGAAATCCGGTATAATGCTGTAAATCTCCTTCGTTTTGTCGGTCCACCATTTCCTCACTTCCGGATCGAGCGGGTCGGAAGTTTTCAGGCCGCCCAGCGTTTTGGGAGCGGCAAAATGAATGGATAAATAGGTTTTGATACCATACCTTCTGAAAACTCCCGCCAATGCGGCCACCTTGTGCAGGTACTCGGCCGTGAGGAAGCGCGCGCTTGCATTCACGTTGTTCACGACAGTACCATTGATCCCGATCGAGGCATTCGCCCGGGCATAATCGGTGTACCGCGGATCGACAGTCTCGGGCAGTTCGTACCATTTCCACAACGACGAGCCCGCATACCCGCGCTCGATGGTTCCTTCCGGATTGTCCCAGTGATTGAGCATGCGCAGCTGAATTTTCGGACTGCTCTGCACGGCCGCATTTTCGACAGGCAACTGCTGCTGCAAATGCCTGAGTAATGCAAAGCTGCCATACAGCACGCCGGCGTCTTTCGAAGCGGCGACGACGGTGTTTTCGCCCTGCCGCTGAATTGAGTAGCCGTCACCCGATGCGGCAGCGCCGGAAACGGTAAGGACAATGCCGTTCTGGTTTTTTGCCGGGGTCCTGACAATCGGAATTTGCTTGCCCAGCATGGCGGAAAGGCCGGTTTGAAGTTCGCGGGCGGCATTGTCCAGGATATCGCTAGTGCCCGGGTTGGCAATGAAGCTGAATGACCTGGTGTAAGCCGTCCTGACCTGCGTGTTTTGGATGATGTCATACCGCAGCCATAGGCGGTAGCCATCGTCTGCCGAAGCAGGATTTGTGGAAATAACTAAGGTGAAAAGCAGGAGCAGCTGGGCAAGGCTTCTACTGCGGCGGTATGAAGCAGGTATTGTAAATGTGATCATGGATGTAAGATAGTTCAATGTATTCAATGGCTTGGGGCGCCCGTCGCGCTGTCGGTACGGAAGGGCGAGGCGGGAAGCCCGGCGGAATTGTAAAAATTGACCCCCAAAGGGTTATCCTGCCAGGCATACCGGACATACCTGGGCGATGGTACCTGGCTGCTGCGTAATGCGATCCCGTCCTTTCCGACGATTTCGGCGTCGGCCCAGAAAAACTTGCGGTCCTCGCCCGCGATGGCGAACCAGCGCAGCGGCTCATCGTCGGACGCTACAATGCCGTCGCCGACGTGATCGAAGGTTAACACGACCTTCTCATTTTCAATATGCTGCGCTTTCAGCGTCGGACCGGAATGGATAACCTCCTTTTCGCCATAGGCCATGTTCCGCGCCGCCAGTGCGAGCCGCCGGCCGATCTCCTTCTTGTTGAGCGGGTGGATGTCGTTCCATTCGCCGAGGTCGATCGTAACCGCCACGGCGGTATTCGGCAAAGTGAGCGCCTTGTTCTGCGCTTCGCGCAGCAATGCCCAATTGCTTTCGGCCGGCAAGAAGTCTATATCCTGGAAATTGGGCAGCTGCGCCACGAAAAACGGCAGACGGCCGTCGTGCCATTGTGCCCGCCAGTCGTTGATCAGCGCGGGGAGCAACACATTGTAAGGGGCGGGGTTATCGGAGTTGGATTCGCCCTGGTACCAGAGGAAGCCTTTGATTTTCAACGGTAAAACCGGCGCGATCATGGCATTGTACAAGGCGGTGGGCTGGTTCTGGTGCACCAGCCGGGGGCCGCCGGCATTGCGTACGGACGTAAAAACCGCACCGACTTTGTACTGCCAGGTGCCCTTCAAATCGATCGTATCGCTTCCGGTAGTCATAAAATACGGTTTGTCCGGCACGAAGCCACCCTTGCCCGACGAGTTGGTAACCCGGATCACAAAAGTATTCCGACCAGCTTTGAGCAGATCGGCCGGGACCTGATACCGGCGCGGCGGGTATTGGTAGGTGATATTGCCCACTTTCTGCCCATTGACATACATTTCGTCCGCATCCACGATGCGGCCCATATACAGCTTCACCGCTTTTCCCGCCCAGTTCTGCGGCAGGTCGATGATCTTGCGATACCATACAACGCCGTCAAGCTGCTTCAATCCCTGGTCTTCCCAGAAGCCCGGAATGTTGATACTCCGCCAGCCTTTGGGTTGGTAGGCCTCGCTTTCCCAATGCCCGGCACTACCTGCGTCTGCCGCCGTGCGCTCCTGCGGCACGGGATTCGGGACCCGCGCCAGAGTATTCACGTAGCTCGTATCCTTATTTTGCGCGATGGTTTTCCGGATGCTTTCAAAATCGCGGAAGCCGTCCCCGCTGATCCACGCCTCGATGGGCGTTCCTCCCACCGAGCTATTGATAATGCCGATCGGTACCTTGTGTTTTTCGTAAATTTCCCGTGCAAAAAAGTAGGCGACGGCGCCGAATGTCAGTACGTTTCCGGGATCAGCCGTTTTCCATTCGCCTTTCGGGAAATCCTCCGCCGGCCCATTCAGTTCCGTGAGTGTGGGTACGAAAAAATTGCGGATGTCGGGGTAATGGGCCGAGGCGATATCTGCCGGGAACCTTTCCTTCACGCGCTCCATGTTGATCACCATGTTACTCTGCCCGCTGCAAAGCCACACATCCCCGAATGCGATATCGGTAACGCGGATTTCATTTTTCCCCTTCAGAACCATGGTATACCCGGTCCCGGCGGCATGGGCAGGCAGGCCTATTTCCCACTTGCCGGCGCCGGTAGCCGTTGCCTTATAGGTTTTATGGTCAAATTGAAGGATGATCCGTTCCTTCGGAGAAGCCTGGCCCCACACTTTGAGCGGCTGGTCGCGCTGCAAAACCATATGGTCGGAGATCAGCTTCGGCAGGCGTATTTGTGCGTGGAGCGGCATGGCCGCGCAGAAAAGGAGCAGTAACGGGAGTTTGGAAATCTTCATCCGGGTCAATCCGATAGTAATAGGGTAAATCAATGGGCTACTTGTGAAAATGGCTTCCGCTTCATGGCCTTGTATTCCGAAGGCAGCATGTTGAACTTGGCCTTGAACGACTTGGTGAAATAGTTGGGCGTGGCAAAACCGGCCGTGTAGGAGATCTGCGAAACGTTCATATCGCTTTTTTCGAGCAATAGCGCTGCTTTTTCCAGCTTGATGGACCGGATGAACTCGATCGGGGACTGACCGCTGAGTTCCAGCACGCGGGTATAAAGCGTACCCCGGCTCATACCCACGTGGCGCGCGAGGTTTTCGACGCTGAGCTGGGTCGAATTCAGGTGATCGTCGATATAGGAAAGAATATCCCGCAGCAATTTTACATCGCCGGATTCGATCGTCTCGTCGCGGCCGCTCATCTGTATCTGCCTCGAATACACGTCTTTCAGCAGCCGGTTGAGCAGCAGCAGGTTATTGATTTTTACATTCAGTATTTCAAAATTGAAAGGTTTGGTCAGGTAATCGTTGGCACCCGAGCTCAGGCCTTTCAGCTGCTGCTCTTCACCGCCGGATGCGGTGAGCAGAATGATGGGAATATGGCTGGTGCGTTTGTCGGCGCGGATCTTTTCGCTCATGCCCAGACCGTCCATTTCGGGCATCGCAATGTCGCTCACAATCAGCTCGGGGTGGCAGCTCAATGCCTTTTGCCAGCCCTCTTTGCCGTCGGCGGCTTCCAGTACCCGGTAGTGCGTTTCCAGGTTTTCTTTGAGGTAATGCCTGAACTCCGCATTGTCTTCTACGATCAGGATACGCGGCATTTCATCGAAGTCGGCCACTTTGCCCGCCGGATCGGTGGCGGTTTCAGGCGGCGGAATATCGGCAAAAGGAACAGCAGGTGCAATTTCGATCGGGTTGAACAGCAGCGTTTCACAAGGAAGCCCTACGGTGAAAACGCTGCCCTTGTCGCCATTGCCGCCCACCGTAATGAACCCGCCGTGCATCTGGACAAATTCCCTTACGATCGACAGCCCGATGCCGCTGCCCTGGTTGAGTACCGAGGCGTCTGCCTCGTCCTGGAAAAAGCGGTCGAAAATCCGGTCGTAATGTTCGGGCGCGATGCCGATGCCGGTATCGGATACCTTGATATACAGCCAGTTTTGCTGCGTATCGTCGGAGCCGCAGCTCAGCTGCAATGCCACTTCGCCGCCTTCGGGTGTAAACTTGAAAGCATTGGAAAGCAGGTTGAAGAGAATGCGCTCCATTTTGCCCGCGTCGAAATCAATCAGCAAATGCGCGACCGAGCTGTCGAACGTAAACCGGATGCGCTTCCGCTGCGAAAGGTCGCTGAACGAATCGCAGGCATCACGGACAAAAGGTACAATATCGGCGCGGCGCAGATCGGCCTTTAACTCCTTGTCCTGTAAGTTCTTGAAGTCCAGCAGCTGGTCCACGAGGTTGAGCAGCCGTTTGGCATTGCGCCGGATGGCCGCCAGCTGCGGATGGTGCGAATGTTCCTGGCCGAGCAGGTTTTCGGCGGGCGCCAGGATGAGCGAGATCGGTGTACGGAATTCGTGGCTGAGATTGGTCAGAAATTTGATTTTCAGCCTGTCCAGCTCCTGTGCGCGCTCGGTTTCCCGCCGGGCCTGTTCCTCCCTGAACTTGCGGTGCAGCTTCCGGATCCCGCGCCTGCGCATGAGGAACACGGCGGCAATGGGCGCGAGCACGTAAAAGATATAGGCATAAATGGTCAGGTAAAAAGGCGGTTTCACGATCACCGTCACAGTTGCCGGCGGTGAGCTCCAATCGCTGCCGTCGCTGCTGGCCTGTACTTCGAAGCGGTAGTCGCCGGGGCTGAGGTTGGTGTAGCTCGCGGTAGCGGCTTGTCCGGCCTGCTGCCATTCATGCTGCAGGCCCACGAGCCGGTAGCGGTAGGAGGTTTGTTCGGGGCTGGTGTAGTTCAGCGCGCCGAAGCCGATCGAAAAGTTCTGTTTGTAATCCAGCCGTATCGTCCGGGCCACGGAAATATCGGCATCGACCATGCCCGAGTCGGCCGAGGTAATTGTGCGATTGCCCACTTTCAGCTCGCGCAGGATCACCGGGGTAGGACCCAGGTTGCGTTTCAGGTCCCGCGTGTCGATGTAGTTGAAGCCTGCAATGCCCCCGAAAAAGAGCCTGTTGTCGGAAGCCCGCAGGCCGGCACCTAATGCGAAAGTGTTGTTTTGCAGGCCGTTGTGGGTGGTGTAGTTGGTGAATTTCTTTTTGTGCAGATCAAAAAAGCTGATGCCCTCATTGGTGCTCACCCAGATCCGCCCCTGTGCATCCTCCAACACCTTGTTGATCATCCCGCTCGTCAATCCCTCGTTGACGCCGAACGTGGCAAACCTGCGGGTTTTCGGGTTGAACAATGCCAGCCCCTCACCGCCGGTACCGGCCCAGATGTTGCCGCGGCTGTCTTCCAGGAGCGAAAGCACATTGTTGCTCGGCAGGGCGGCAGTCTCGCGGTCGAGCAGGATCGAAGTCCGTCTTTCCGGGTCGAACACGGCGATACCGGTACCGTGCGACGCGATCCACATTTTACCCTGCCGGTCCTGTACGATGTCGCGGATATAGGCGTTGAGCGGAATCACGCGGTTGAGAAGCGAAATGTTGGGGTCATAGAACCTTTCGAACCGGCCCGTTTCGGGATGGAGCACATTCACGCCGCCGCCATTGGTGCCGATCCAGAGTAGCCCGTTTTTGTCCTGCGTAAGGGAAAAAATATTGTTGTTGGCCAGCGAACCGGCGTCCGGGCCCTGGGTAAACTGCTCGTAGCGGCCGCTAGCAGGGTCGAGCCGGAAAAGCCCGTCCTGGAAAGTGCCGATCCAGAGCGCATCCGGCGCGGTGAGTTTCAGCGACAGCACCGCAAGGCCCGCCGAGGCGGCCTTGTTGCGCGGGTGAATCGCATACCGCCTGAAAAGGTTCGTATGGCGGTCGTAGAGGTTCACGCCGCCATCGTCGGTGCCCACGAAAATACGGCCGTCGGGATGCTCGGCAAAGGAAGTAACAAATGGCGCGCTGAGGCCGTACGGGTCGTAGGGATCGCATCGTTTCAGGCCGAAAAGGGTAAGGTTACGGTCGTATTTGTTGACGCCGCCTTTATAGGTACCCAGCCAGGTAATGCCCGCAGCGTCGGGAAGGATGGCGCGTATAGACTTGTTCGTTATGCTGAAAGGCGTGCGTGGGTCGGGCGTGTGACGCGTAATGCGCCACGTGCGGGTGTCGATCCTGTTCAGTCCGCCGTCGGTACCGATCCACACCTCGTCCCTGCCTTGTATGCCAATGGAAAACACCATATTGTTGCTGATCGAATGGCTGTTTCCGGGCTGGTAACTGAAATGCCGGGAGGCCTGGCCGTCGACGACAAACAGGCCGTTCTGCGTGCCGATCCACATCCTGCCGGAACTGTCCTGGCCCATGGCCGTCACAAATTCTGAACCATTCTGAAAGCTTGTGGCACCCCGGTAATCGACCGACTCGAAGCGGTTCTGTGCGGCCCGGAACCGGAAAAGGCCATTGCTCGTACCCACCCACATTTGCCGGTTACGGTCGCGGAAAATCCGGTGGACATGCTTGCCCGCTATCTGCACGGGCGTGCCCGGAACAGAAGCGAATGCCTGGATACCCCAGGTGCGAGGGTCGACAATGACGAGGCCCTGCGTGGTACCGACCCAGATTTTGCCCTGGCTGTCCTCGCAGATCGAGTTGATGCTATGGTATGTTTTGATCCGCACGAATGAGTCCTTGCGGCGGTCGTATAAATGCAGGGAGCCGATGATCGTCCCGACCCAGATGCGGCCGGAACGGTCTTCGTAAATCGACGAAACGTCGTTGGATTTGAGCGAAGTCGAATCCTTCTTCTGGTGCCTGTAAACGGTGAAGCCCGTCCCGTCGAATTTGTTCAGCCCATCGTCGGTCGCAAACCAGAGCAGCCCGTAGCGGTCTTTCAGGATCGCCGTGACGGTGTTGGCGGAGAGGCCGTCCATGGAAGTAATGGCGGTGAAACGCGGCGCTTCGCCCTGCGCCGTAGCCGGCCGGCCTATGCCGGTCAAAAGCAGCAGCAGGAACGTCGGTAAGAGGAAAAGCAAGCCTTTTGGTTTCAATGGAAATACTTTCATAGATGATCACTTATAAAGACGAGGGAAAGCGGTTTTTCTCCTCTGCGAAGAATGGGTTAAATGCAACTTTGTCTCTGAATCCGTCACTTTTAGCCCCTTTTTGAACATTTATTCCCATAGTTTGAACAAATGTGCTCACGGTCGGGCTCGCGGTCGTACTACTTTTGTCCATTGTCAGGTTACCATAAATTATTGGAATCATTATGTTCTAAAAATATATTGTCAAAATGACAAATAAAAACTTTCAACAAAAACCCTGCAAGCCTATGTGCTACTTTTTACCAAACAAGAGAACCCGGCTCAGTGCGTTCCGATGGTCGCTCGCGCTGATCACGACGCTGGGCCACGCGGGCATAGCCCCCGCTTCGGCCAGTGATTTGAACAGCCGTACCCGTAATGTGGCGGCGGATGTGGAGGTAACCGGGAAAGTAACCGGCGAAACCGGCGAGGGGCTGCCGGGCGCGAGCATCCTGATCAAGGGTACCGCGCGTGGTACCAGTGCCGATGAGAATGGTAATTTCAGGATCGCCATCCCCGACGACGCCAACACGGTGCTCGTATTTTCGCTTGTGGGCTACGCCTCCAAAGAGGTGGTTGCGGGCAATCAGAAGATCATCAACGTAACGCTCGCACCCGATCACAAAGTGCTGGAAGAAGTGGTGGTGGTCGGTTACGGAACTCAGCGCAAGCGCGACGTCACCGGCTCGGTGGTATCGGTGAGCGAATCGACGCTCAAAGAAGTGCCCGCGCCCAACCTGGTGAGCCAGCTTAAAGGCCGTGCGGCAGGGGTATCCATCATCAGCAACGGCAGTACGCCCGGCTCGCAGGGGCAGATCCGTATCCGCGGTAACAGGACGCTTACCACCAGTTCCGGATCCAGCGACGGGCTCGACGGCCCGCTCGTGGTGGTGGACGGTATCCCTTTCGGCGGCCTCAACGACATTAATCCTGACGACATCCTGAGCCTGGAAGTGCTGAAAGATGCTTCTGCAACAGCTATTTATGGCTCGCGCGGTGCGGGCGGCGTGATCCTAGTCACCACCAAGAGAGGGAAAATAGGCAAGCCGGTATTCAGTTACGACGGCTACCACGGCGAAACCCGCATTATGGGTAAGTTCAACGTCATGAATGGCCCGGAATATGCCCAGTTCAAGACGGATGCCGCCAAATACAACCGCAGCAGCCCGGGTACGTCGGGTTATCTGCTCACGCCGAAAGAGCAGGAAGCGCTGGCCAATGGGGTGTCTACCGACTGGCAGGACCTGATCTACAAGCCCGGCTTCATGTCCAACCACCAGCTGGGTATGCAGGGCGGAGTCGAAAACACCCAGTATTCGCTTGGCCTGGGGTATTTCAATGAAACCGGCATTATCCCGAACCAGAACTTCCAGCGTTTCAACCTTCGTGCTACGATCGACCAGCGCATTGGAAAAAATATCAAAATCGGATTGAACACCCTGAATACGCTTACCTACCAGAACACGCCGGGCGGCGGCGGGGTACCGGGCGGACTGGTGCGCCTGACGCCGCTTGCGTCGCCCTACAATGCCGATGGTACCGTAAACACGTTCCCGTCCGAGGGTTCGATCGATGCCGCCGGCGTGAGCCCGCTTACCATTATGACCAAAAAGGACTCGTACCTCGGCCGCACACGGTCGGTACGGACATTCAACAGCCTTTACGCGGAGGTGAATATCCTTCCGGGTTTGAAATACCGGTTCAATGCGGGCCTGAATTTCAGCCAGTCCAACTACAATGGCTACAATGGGCCGCTGACCTATTTCAACTCGGCTACGGTTCAGTCCTCGTCCACCGCCGAGATCAGCAATACAGAGTACTGGGACGTGAACCTGCAGCATTTGCTTTACTACGATAAAACATTTGCCGATAAGCACAAACTGGGTTTCACCGCCTTGTATGAATACACCAAAAACCACTCGCTCGGCAGCCGCTTTACCGTAACGGGCGTACCCGCGGATTACATCAAGACCTCGAACTTCTCGCTGGCATCCGGCCAGCCCGTAGCGAACTCCGACTTCGGGAACTCGTTCTCCGAAACCGGGCTGCTATCCTATATGGGAAGGCTGAATTACAGCTTCGACGACCGCTACCTGCTTACGCTTACATTGCGCCGGGACGGCTCCTCGACCTTGTCGCCCGGCAACCAGTACTTCAACTATCCCGCCATCGGCATCGGCTGGAATGTGATCGAGGAAAGGTTTATGAAAAGCATTGCCTTTGTTTCGAACCTGAAACTGCGCGGCGGATGGGGCGTGTCGGGTAACCGCAACGTGGGTGCTTACTCGACGCTCGGCGCATTGTCGGCCGGGTATTATAACTTCGGTACCGGCACCGCCGGACAGCAGCTCGCGTACACCGTTACCAGCCTTCCGGCGAGCAACCTGAGCTGGCAATCGACCTCGCAGGTGGACATTGGTATCGATTTCGGCTTCCTGAACAACCGCATTACCGGTTCGGTGGACTGGTACCACCAGAAAACGAAGGATATTCTGTTGTCTGTACCGCTTCCTCCAAGCAATGGTGCCGGTTCCACCCTGAAAAACCTGGGCAGAACAGAAGGTAAGGGACTTGAAGTGGCCGCCACTTTCGAGATTGCCCGCAAGCCGAAAGGATTCAACTGGAGCGTGGACGCGACCTATTTCTTCAACCGCGAGAAAATCACCCAGCTGACGACACCGCAGGAAAAAGCCAATCTTGGTGCGGGATGGTTCGTAGGGCAGCCGCTTTCCGTGATTTACGATTACAAAAAACTGGGCATCTGGCAGCTTAGCGACGCCGAGAACGGGACTTTGGCCAAACAGGTTTCGCCGGTGCAGTATCCGGGCCAGATCCGGGTAGAGGATTTGAATGCGGACGGCAAAATCGACGCGAGCGACCGTCAGATCCTCGGCAATTTCCAGCCGAAATGGGAGGGAGGACTTACCAACCGTTTCAGTTTCAAAAATTTCGATGCTTCGATCGTCACCTATGCACGGATGGGTATGAAGGTACTCGTGCCATATCTTACGGGTAATTCCACCGGTTCGGGCGGGTTTGCATTCTTCAACCAGAGCCGGGTAAATCAGGTGAAGGTGGACTACTGGACCGATACCAATCCGACCAACGCATTCCCCGCGCCTGACGCCAGCAATGCAGTGGCCAACTTCGGCTCCACGCTCGGATACTACGATGGCTCGTTCATCAAATGCCGCAGTATCAACCTGGGTTACACATTTGCGAGCAACATCGTCAAAAAGATCGGTGCCACTTCCGCCCGCATTTACGTCAACCTGACCAACCCGTTCATTATCTATTCGCCGCTCGTGAAGGATAACCTGGCCGTAGATCCGGAGGGGAACAGCTATGCCAGCGGGCAGTCGACCCTCAACCCGCAGGGCGCCAGCGAACGCGGCGCACCGGAGCGGCAGATCGCCGTCAACCTCAACAACCCGCCGGTAAGGCAATTCACCGTGGGCGTAAACCTTAAATTCTGATCCGACTATGAAATCCATTAAAATATTCCTCACTGCCGGCGCCATCGCATTGCTGAGCTCAGGCTGTGAAAATGTACTCGAAGAACATCCGCAATCGCAGATCGTCCCCTCGTATTTCAACAGTCCCTCGGGCGTGCTCGGCGGCATTGCCGGGGTGTATAACGACATCCGCAGCCAATGGGGAACCGAGGGCTTCACCGTGGAAATGCAGGCAGGTACCGACGAGTTTATCCAGGGCCTCAGCGCCGGTACGCCCATCCCGTACACTTACAACGGCCTCAACGGCAGTAACTTCGGTTCGGCCTGGGGTGTGGCATTTCAGGATATCAACACCCTGAATGGCGTATTGCAGTACGGCCAGACAATCGAACTTCCCGATGCTACCCGGAAGCAATACCTGGCACAGGCCAAGTTCCTCCGTGCATTCTGGTATTTCTACCTGGTTCAAACCTGGGGGGATGTGCCGCTGCATACCGAGTTTATCACCGTGCCTTCTCAGGCCGCATCGCGGCAACCCGCTGCGCAGGTGTATGAGCTGATCATCAAAGACCTCACCGAAGCCGCCGCCGACCTGCCCAACCAGCCGACGGCACCGTTCCTGGGCAAAGCGGCTACCAAGCCCGTGGCGCAGTTCCTGCTCGCGAAAGCTTACCTTACGCGGGGCTGGCTGAACAACACCGCCGCCGATTTTACCAAAGCAGCTGCCTTGTGCGACGAGATCATCGCCAATAAATCGGCTTACGGACTGGATCTGTGGCAGGACTACGGCGATGCATTTGTGCCAGCCAATGATTACGGCAAGGAGACGATGTTTGTGAGCGACCACGTGCTCGACCCTAAATATGGCTATTACAGTGTCGGCGCTGCGGCCGGTGGGGGTGCGGCACAAAACCTGACGCCCTGGTTTACCAACTGGAACTACCCCAATAACAGCGGGATCAACTCGTTCAAGAATGCTTCCGGTGCGTTTGTCAACAGCGGCACCTCCGGTATGATCCGCGACTCGTACTATGGCCGCCCGTACATCCGTATGCGCCCGAACTCCGACAAGCAGGCCGGCGGTGCGCATGCCGGCAAGAATTACTTCCTCGACCAGGCCTTTACCAACCGCGACGTGGATTCCCGTTTTGCCAATTCCTTTTACCAGGTTTATATTTCCAATACCTCCATTACCAATGCGGCCACTGCCCCCAATAACAGCCGGGGGATTGGTTACACCACCGTTGTGGGCCAGGATACCGCCGTGTGGCTGCCCGATTACGAGGTGCCAGGAGCGCCGCAATTTGTGGGCAGCAGGCCGTTTAAAGGTATTGTGGTGCCGCCAAGCCTTTGGAACAATGGTATTTTCCCGGCTTTGAAGAAATTTATGGACCCCAGCCGCGGCGCGAATTTCAATGACCCCTCGACCCGTCCCTGTGTGCTGTACCGCTTCTCGGATGTGTACATGACCGGCGCGGAGGCCTATTTCAAAGCCGGTGACGCCGCCAAGGCCGCCAGCCTGATCAACGTCGTGCGCCAGCGTGCCGCATTCCGGAAGAGCAACTCCACCGCACAGAATGCCGCCGCTGCTACCGCCATGACCATTACCGCCGCCGACGTAACCCTCGACTTCATCCTCGACGAGCGCAGCCGCGAGTTTTTCGGTGAATGGCAGCGCTGGCATGACCTGGTGCGTACCCGCTCGCTCGTGCGCCGGGTGAAAGAATGGAACCAGGAGGCGGCACCTTATGTGAAGGATTTCAATATGCTGAGACCAATTCCGCAATCCCAGATAGATAGAGTTGTGGACGGTCCTGCTTTTCCACAAAACTCAGGATATTAAACCGTATTAATCAGCACATTCATATGACCCGCAGCTTTTTATCCGCCGGATTAATGGCCCTGGCGATTGGTGGCATCGGCCTCGAAACGGGCCTTTGCCAGCAGGCCAAAGTAAAGCCGTTGATCAGCGACCTGTTCACCGCCGATCCTTCCGCACATGTTTTCAACGGGAAGATCTACCTCTATCCTTCGCACGACGTCGAGGCCAATGTGCCGCAGGACGACGAGGGCGGGCATTTCAATATGCGTGATTACCACGTGTATTCTATGGATGCGACCGGCGGCAAGGTAACCGACCACGGAGTGGTGCTCGATTTGAAAGATATTCCCTGGGCCGGGCGGCAGCTCTGGGCGCCGGATGCCGCATTCAAAAACGGTACTTACTATCTGTATTTCCCGGTGAAAGACAAGGAGGACGTTTTCCGGATCGGCGTGGCTACTTCCAAATCGCCCGCAGGGCCTTTCAAAGCCGGGCCGAAGCCTATTCCCGGCAGTTACAGCATCGATCCCGCCGTTTTTACCGATACCGACGGGCAGAGTTACATGTACTTCGGGGGGATCTGGGGAGGGCAGCTCCAACGTTGGCATTCGGGTAAGTATGACAAAACGCTTTCGACCGACCTCGGTAAGGGGCACGACCAGCAACCTGCCCTGAGCGCCAAAGTGGCCAAAATGAGCGGCGATATGCTCACCTTTGCCGAAACACCGCGCGATGTGCAGATTGTTGACGAGCAAGGTAAGCCATTGCTCGGCGGCGACCACGACCGGCGGTTTTTCGAGGGTGCATGGATGCACAAGTACAACGGGAAATATTACTTCTCGTACTCCACCGGCGACACCCATTTCCTTTGTTATGCCGAAAGCAGCTCGCCTTATGGGCCGTTT
This sequence comes from Dyadobacter sp. 50-39, assembly GCA_001898145.1. Lineage (GTDB taxonomy): Bacteria > Bacteroidota > Bacteroidia > Cytophagales > Spirosomataceae > Dyadobacter. Next base: position 917,834 of record MKSR01000040.1, on the reverse strand, counting down.
ACCTACAAAGGGGTGATCATGAAGCCGGTCGAAGGCTGGACGACCCATCACTCCATTGTCGAGTTCAAGGGTAAATGGTACATTTTTTACCATGACACCGAAATCTCAGGCAAAACCCACCTGCGCAACGTGAAAGTACGCGAGCTGGTGCGCGGGAAGGACGGGAAGATTGAGACGATCGTGCCGTGAAACGGAAATAATGCAAGATTTTTGGTAAGACTGGCGCCGGTACCGGCTTTTAAAAGCTGTACCGGCGCATTCGTGCCGTCGATCCCATCCAAAAGCATTCAATCAACCAAGCTATGCAAATCGAAAGACGCGATTTTTTATCGACACTGACACTGGCCGGCGCTGCTACATTGTTCTCCGGCAACCCGCTGATCGCCGCTACTTCCCCCAAAAAGGACAAACTGGGCGTTGCGCTCGTGGGCCTGGGTTATTACAGCACCGACCTGCTGGCGCCCGCGCTGCAACTGACCGAAAAATGCTATCTGGCGGGCATCGTCACGGGTACCCCGTCCAAAGCGGAGGCCTGGAAAGCCAAATACAACATTCCCGACAAGAATATTTACAATTACCAGAACTTCGACCAGATCGCGAAGAACCCGGATATCGACATAGTGTACGTAGTGTTACCGCCTTCCATGCACCGCGAATACGTGGTAAGGGCTGCCAAGGCCGGCAAGCATGTGTTCTGCGAGAAACCCATGGCGCCATCCGTGGCCGACTGCGAGGCGATGATCGCGGCTTGTAAAAGCAATAAAGTGAAGCTCGCCATTGGCTACCGCTGCCAGCACGACCCGAACATCCAGGCTTATATGAAAGTGGCGACGGAGCAGAAGTTCGGCAAGGTGAAGATGGTTAACAGCGCGGCCGGGTATTTCGACGCCCGTACCGACCACTGGAAGCAGAAAAAAGCGCTTGGAGGCGGCTGTATGGGCGATATGGGCGTATACGCATTGCAGGGAGCCCGTCTTGCAACAGGTGAGGAGCCTATCAGCGTGATCGCCCAGGCTTCGACCACCCGGCCCGAAATTTACAAAGAGGTGGAAGAAACGATGATGTTTATGCTCGATTTCCCGAGCGGCGCCAAGGCAGCCTGCCAGACGAGCTTTGGTATCAATATGAACTACCTGCAGGTGAACTACGAGAAGGGCTGGCTGAAAATGGAGCCGCAGTCGGGTTACAACGGCAACAAGGGCAGTATGTCGGACGGGACGATCATCAATTTTCCTATCAAAAGCCAGCAGGCCAAGCAAATGGACGAAGACTGCCTGGCTATTATGAACAACACCGACCTGATCGCCCCGGGCGAGGAAGGGCTGCGCGACATCCGTGTAGTGGAAGCCATTTACAAGTCGGTCGCATCGGGTAAAAGCGTGAAAATATAGGTATGCAAAAATTCCCCCTGTTCCTGGCCGCGGTACTGGTATCTACCGGCGTAATGGCTCAGCCAAAGGCATTGAAGGATGCTTACAAGGACTTTTTTCCGGTCGGTGTGGCCGTTGCGCCGCGGAACCTGACGGGGCCCGAGGCGGAGCTGATCGTCAAGCAATTCAACAGCATCACCCCCGAGAATGCGATGAAAATGGGGCCGATCCATCCAGAGCCGGACCGTTATGCCTGGGAAGCGCCAGATGCGATCGTCGCATTCGCGCAGCAGCACGGCATGAAGGTACGCGGCCACACGCTATGCTGGCATAACCAGACGCCGAAATGGTTTTTTACCGATGAGGCAGGCAAGCAGGTGTCGCGCGAGGTGCTGCTCGAACGCCTCAAACAGCACATTACCGACGTGGTGGGCCGCTACAAGGGCCGGATTTACGCCTGGGATGTAGTGAACGAGGCCGTACCGGACACGGGCACGGGCATTTACCGACAGTCCAAGTTCTATGAGATCATAGGTGAAGATTATATTGAAAAGGCATTTGAATATGCCCATGCCGCCGACCCGGCCGCCAAGCTGTTTTACAATGACTATAATACGGAGAGCAGCGGCAAGCGGGAAAAGATTTTCAAGCTCCTTCAAAAGCTGAAAGAAAAGAATGTACCGGTCCACGGTGTGGGTTTGCAGGGGCATTGGTCGGTGTACGAGCCCAGCGAGGCGGCCTTGCAGGAGTCGGTCAGCCGGTTTGCGAGCCTGGGCCTGGCCGTTCAGATTACCGAACTGGACGTTTCGGTCCATGCCAAGGAGCACGGCAGGCGTGAAAAGACCGCTGCCGATAAAACCGAGCTGACACCGGAAATCCTGGCCCGCCAGGCGGCGCAGTATGAAATGCTTTTCAGAACATTCCGTAAAAACCGCGGCGTCATCACCGGCGTCACATTCTGGAATGTGTCCGACAAAACGACCTGGCTGGACAATTTCCCCGTACGCGGCAGAAAGGATTACCCGCTGCTATTCGATGAAAAGCTCCAACCGAAGGAGTTCTTCCCCAAAATCGTCGACTTCTGACTTCATTAAAACCGGCCGCCGCCGGATAACCGGACCGCGGAACCGCGGGATCGAAGGAAACCTGGAAGGACACCCGCCCGCGATGCGCGGCAGGGTTCTCCATAGATGTGGTAGTGCACCTTGGCCGGCAGCGAAGCGCTCCCGGCTAATTTGATTTTTCAGGCCAGTAACCGTGCAAAATGGTTTTCCAGGTGGCTCCGCATGCCATTGCGCAGCTTTTCCGCCGTACCATGCTCGATGATGTCCACGATTTCCTTATGCGAAATGAAGCTGGTATTCGATGGCAGGTTTCGCAGCAGCCCGCTTTTGTGGACGTAGTCGAACACCGGCAGCAGCATGCGCTGAAACTTCTTCATCGTTTCATTGCGGGTGATGTCATACAGCTTTCCGTGGAATGCGATCTCGTGCTCGATCTGGAAAATCATCCGGTCGGATGACAGCGGCTCGTTAGCCACCAGCACTTTCAGCACGGCAATGTCCTCGGGCGTCACACGCTCCATAATAAAGTCGGCCATCCCGATTTCCAGTGACAGCCGCATTTCAAAAATCTCCTTCAACGTGTTTTCGTCGAGGATCTTCGGATTCATACTTTTTTCGAGGATCGAAACCAGGTCCGGGCTGGTGATCACCGCCCCCCGGTGTTTTTTGGATTCCACCAGGCCCATCAGCCGGAGCCGCAGCATGGCTTCCCGCACGACCGTCCGGCTGACCCCCAGCGACTGGGCCAGTTCCAGTTCCTTCGGGATCGAATCGCCTACCTTGAAATTATGATCGATGAAAAATTGGATCAGGTTGCTCTCTACTTTGTCGACGAGCGAGCTTGTGTCGACGCTTTTGATATTCGGAAAAATGTCCCCCATTGCAGTTTGTAGCGCATTATGTATGACAAATTTGGCTGTTTTCGGTTAAAGCGCAAGGTATTTGACGATTAAGAAATCGAGCGGACGAAAAATTTTTTTCACAAGATGCTTGCTATCAAGACTGTGAAACCTCTATCTTTATTATGTCATACATAAGACAATTCCTAATCTTAACCTTTTCTATGAAAGTGAATGCTACCCACCGCAGTATGTTGCTAAGCCTTGTCGGGCTGCTCATGGCAACATTCCTGCATGCGCAAACCACGCGCCAACTGACCGGGAAAGTGCTGTCCGACGACGACAAACAGCCGCTTCCGAATGTGACCGTTCTGCTGAAAGGCAAGAACATCGCAACCGAAACCTCCGTGGAAGGCGACTACGCCATTCAGGTGAGCGGGGGAGATGTGATCCAGTTCCGGATGATGGGCTACGTGATGCAGGAAATGCCTGTCGGCACTGCGGCTACGCTGGATATTTCGCTGAAACCGGACGTGTCCGCATTGAATGAAGTGGTGGTAACCGGCTATGGGTCGGCCAGCCGCACCAAGATCACCTCTTCCATTGCCAAGCTCGATGCCAAAGTACTCGAAACGGGTATGCGCGCCAACCCCGCGCAGGCGCTCGCGGGTACCATTGCAGGCGTGCGCGTATCCACCGCTACCGGCAGGCCGGGTTCCGTTCCGTCCATTATCCTCCGCGGCGGTACCAATTTCGACGGCTCCGGCAGCCCGCTCATCGTGGTCGACGGCCAGGTGAGGGGTTCGCTCAGCGACATCAACCCCGACGACATCGAGAGTATGGAAGTACTGAAAGACGCTTCCGCAACCGCCATTTACGGTGCGAGGGCCAGCAACGGGGTGGTGCTGATCACCTCCAAAAGAGGAAAAGACGGCGTTTCGTCGATTACATTCAAGGCGAAAACCGGTTTCAACTTCCTCAACATTCCCTATAATTACCTCAATGCGGGCGACTACATCAAATGGACGCGCATGGGCGTTGTGGAAGCGATCAAAAACGGTACCACCACTTCGTCGCTACTCTCGGGCGTGGGCCCGCGCGGTACGGGCAACTTGTACAAAGATGCCAACGGCGTGATCCTGGACGGAAATTATGATTCGCGTGCGATATGGAGTACCATGCGCCTCAGCGACTCGAACCGCGAATTGCTGAATGCGAATGACGGCTGGAAAACCATGAAGGACCCTGTCAAAACGAATGCCTCGGGGGCTTATGACCCGAATGGTACCCATGCGGACCTGATTTACAAGGATTTCAATTACGGGGACTACGCATTCAAATCGCCTGCGATGTCGCAAGATTATAATATAGGCATGAATGGCGGCAATGCGCGGGGTGGTTACTACGCCAATTTGGGCTACTACAATGAAGATGGACTGTCGCTCGGTACATTCTACCGCCGGTTTACCTTCACTTTAAATGGGGATTATAAAATCAAAAGCTGGCTGAAATCCGAAAGCAGCCTCAACTTCGCCCGGGCCAACTGGCGCGACCAGTCGCTGCAAAACGGGGAAGCCAATTACTGGGGAAGGATGCTTTCGGCACCGCCTACCATGCGCGGAACCAATGCGAACGGCGAGCTCATCCTCGGCCGCGACGCCAGCGACGGCAACCCGATCCTCAATTTTGATAAATACAAAAGAAAGAACCAGTCCGACAAGTTTACGTTCGGCCAATCGTTCCGCACGGACATTAACGACGACTTGTTCTTCAAAGTGGGCGGTATACTGATGTACGACGAGGCCGTGGCTGAATCTTTCAACCGCGATTTCCGGATCGGCATCATGAGCGCCAGCAATCCCAATACCGGCTGGAACCGCGACCGCGCCTCTTCGGCAGGTTTCGACCGCATCATCCGTCAGACCTACAATGCAGTTTTGAACTACAAAAAGGCTTTCCTCGGCAAGAGCTTCATCGACGCAATGATCGGTTCGGAGTATTACCAGGAAGCAGCCAACGGGTTCAGCGCGGCCGGCCGCCTCGCGCCCACCGACGATTTCCAGGACCTGGGGCTGACCACCAACGACGCCAATACCCGAACCATCGATTCGTACCACACCCGCGAGCGCATTATCTCCGCATTCGGGCGGCTGAACTACGACTATGACGGTAAATACCTCGCTTCGTTTACGGTAAGGCGTGACGGGTATTCGCGGCTCATCGGCGACAACCAGTTTGGTACTTTTCCGGCATTCTCGGCCGGCTGGCTCGTACATCGCGAGGATTTTATGGCCAGTACCGAAAAATGGCTTTCGTTCCTGAAAGTCCGCGCCAGCTATGGCAAGAACGGGAATATCGGCATTGGTACCAACAACGGCATCGGCGTGTACGAGTTGCAGGGATCATACGGCTCGCAGACTGCCTACAACGGCTCGATCGGCTTTCTGCAAACCGGCGTGGCGAACCCCAATTTGAAATGGGAGAAGAGCAATACCGTTGAGGGAGGCGTGGAAATGGGCTTTTTCAATAACCGCATTACCACCAATATTGCCGTGTACAACCGCGTGACCACCGATAAGATCGCCAGCGTGATACTGCCCACTTCTTCCGGTATTTCCAGCATTCGCACCAACAACGGGAGCATGCGTAATCGCGGCGTGGAGCTGGAAGGGGTTTTCAAAGCGGTGCAGAAGCAGGACCTTACCGTGCAAATCGGTGCGAACGCCGCCTGGAACAAGAATATGGTGCTGAAACTGCCTTTCAACGGCAATGAGAACAACCGCCAGGGCGGCCAGCGCGTGTACGACCCGAAATCGGGCAGGACTATCTGGGCCGGCGGCTTGCAGGAAGGGCAGGAGTATGGCGAAGTGTTCGGGTACGTGAGCGACGGCATTATCCGTACTGCGGAGGATTTGTCAAAATATAACAAAATTGACATTGCTGCGGGCGAAGTACAATACAATGGCTCTGCCGGCAAGCGTGTGGCGAGCGAGGAGGTGATCAATTCGAAAGGCCTGAGCCGTACCACCTACATTGCAACACAGCTGGGCGACATGATGTGGAAGGACCTGGACAACAACGACACCATCGACACCCGCGACATGGTATCGCTCGGGCGCACGATTCCGCGGTGGACGGGAGGGGTCAATATGCAGGTGCGGTGGAAAAACCTGTCGCTCTTTGCCCGCATGGACTTCGCATTGGGCCATATCCAGATGGATTTCCAGCACCTTTGGTCGCTTGCCAGCGCTCAGGGCGAGTTCAACGTGACCGACCTGGTGAAGGACACCTGGACACCGGATAACCCGAATGCGAAATATCCCCGCTATACCTGGGCCGACCAGCTCAATGCCAAGAATTTCGACCGGCCGAGCAGCATGTTCTGGGTCAACTCGTCGTACCTGGCTTTCCGCGAGGTTTCACTGAGCTACACGGTGCCTTCGGCGCTGCTGCAAAAAGCGAAGATCGCAGGCCTGACCGTTACCGCAACCGGCCAGAACCTGGGTTATCTGACGAATAAAATGCTGGCATTGCCCGAGCGTACCGGCAGCCAGAACAGCGCTTATACTATTCCTACTTCCCTTATCCTTGGTGTAAACCTCACATTCTAACTACATGAAAAAGATCAGGTTATATATCTGCTGGGCCTTGTTGTCGGTACTGGCCACTTCCTGCCAGGACGCGCTCGAACTCGCGCCCGAGGACTATTTCGGAAACGGTAACTTCTGGCAAAACGAAGCCCAGGTGAGTAATTTCATGGTGGGGCTGCACAAGCAGTTCCGTGATAACCAGTTCCAGTTCCTGCGCCTGGGCGAAATGCGGGGCGGGGCATACAGCAACGTGGACAGACAGGCTACTTCCCTCAACGAATTACCCGTGATCGAGCAGCGATTGGAGGAAACGTCGTCGGGAGTGAGCAGCTGGGCAGGCTTTTACGGCCCTATTTTGCAGATCAATTTGTTTATCCAGAAAGTGGAAAGCGTCGGTTTCCTTTCCGAAACCCGTAAAAACTACCTGCTGGGTCAAGCGTACGCGATGCGCGCCTACTACTATTTCCATTTGCTGCGCACCTACGGCGGGGTTCCGCTCGTGCTCGAAGCCGATGTGCTCAATGGGACCACCGACGCGGTTTTGCTTCGTAGGGCCAGGGCTACGGAAGAAGAGGTTGCCAACGCGGTGAAGGCGGATGTCAACAAGGCGATCAGTCTTTTCGGCGCACAAGCCGCGGTTACCGACAAAAGCCAATGGTCGCCCAATGCGGCGCGGATGCTGAAAGGAGAGGTGTACCTCTGGTCGGCGAAAGTGTATGGCCAGGCAGCCGACCTTGCGGAGGCAAAAACGGCCCTGGAAGCCGTAACGGGAACCAGCTTGCTGCCGGGCTTTGCGAATGTTTTTGCCTACAACCAGAAGAACAACAGCGAGGTGATATTCGCGGTGCGCTACCGCGTGGGCGAGGCGGAAATGAGCAATGTGGCTGCTTATACCTATTCCACATTCAATATGAACGGGCTGCATTACAAAGATTCCACGGCCAGCGCAGGCGTTGGGAATTTCCTCGTTGATCCATTGCTGCTGGCCGCTACCAATTCCCAGCAGGTGATCCAGCGGTATGCCTATACTTTTGAGTTATTCCAATCTTATAACCTCGCCGACACGCGCCGGAATGCGACTTTCTATGACTATTACAAGGTCAATACCGACGTGAAGCCCTTCGTTCCGACCATCCGGAACACCGCGCTCGTGAAATTCCTCGGTACCATCGATGCCAACAAACGCTATTTCTCCGACGACTGGCCGGTATACCGCGAGGCGGACAGACTTCTGATGTTGGCGGAGATCGTCAATGCACAGGGCGGCGACCCCACGACATTCATCCAGGCTGTGCGTGACCGGGCGTTCGAAGGGAAAGACCCCAAGCCGTTTATGAATGCGGGCAAGGATGCCAACGAACTTGCGATTTTCAACGAGCGTACGTGGGAGTTTGTGCACGAGGGCAAACGCTGGTATGACCTGCGCCGGATGAAATACGGCAGCGAGCCGCTCGTGTTCAAAAGTGCAGCGCATCCTTTTGGCCTGCTCGACAAGCCTACGCAGGGTTTCCGCGTGCTGTGGCCTGTTGAAGCGGCCATCTGGACGAATGACCCGCTTGTAAAGCAAACGCCAGGCTATAACACGGCGCGACCACAATAGCTATTTCTTTTTCAAACAATACACTCATGAACCTACATTTAGAGGGCCTTATTGCCGCTCCATTCACTCCTTTGAAGCCGGATGGCAGCCTGCACACCGACCTGATCCCCGCGTACTACGAATTTTTGAAGCATAACGGCGTGAGCGGCGCTTTCATTTGCGGCTCCACAGGCGAAGGCGCCTCGCTCACCTTGCGCGAGAAGAAGCTTGTCGCCGAAGCCTGGGCAGCCTGTGCTGCGGGCGACCCGGCATTTACCGTAATGCCGCTGCTGGGCGGTACCTGCATAGCCGATTGCATCGATCTCGCACAGCATGCGGCGGGTGTCGGCATGGACGCGGTGTCATTTACCAGCCCCTCGTATTTCAAGCCGGCCAATGTGGAAATGCTCGCCGAATGCATTATAGCCATTGCCCAAAGCGTGCCTGAAATGCCGTTTTACTACTACCACATTCCGGTCCTTACGGGCGTGGGATTTGCGATGTACGACCTGCTGAAAGTCATCGACGGGCGCGTCCCCAATTTTGCGGGCATCAAGTATACGCACGAGGATTTTATGGATTTTCAGTCGTGCCTCAATTTCCAGGATGGCAAATATGATATGCTCTGGGGACGCGACGAGAATATGCTTTCGGCATTGGCTATCGGTGCCAAAGGTGCGGTGGGCAGTACGTTCAACTACGCCGCGCCGCTTTACCACCGGCTGATGGAAGCATTTGAAAAGAACCAGATGGACCTGGCGGCAGGTTTGCAGCAGCAGTCGATCGATATGATCCGGCTTTTGGGCAAGTATGGCGGCATTTCGGTGGGTAAGAGCTATATGAAACTCGTCGGAATGGATTGCGGGGAGTTCAGGTTGCCGGTGCGTAATATGACCGCCGGGCAGTTCACGGCTTTCCATGCTGATGTGGCCGCGCTGGATTTTGATTCGTTTAAATCGGGCCACGCAATGGCCAAAAACACATTTTAATGCATTGCAAGATCAACCTGTTTTGTATCCTAATCTGCCTGCACCTGATGTGGCCTGTTGACGCATTGGCCGGGGATACCCTGGCCAACCGGATCGACTGGTCCGTCGCCGCCCGCATTCCCGCAGCCGGCTCAGGCGCGGCCGGCCCAGGCGCGGCCGGCGACGTCAGCCTCGGAGTGGCCGGAGCCTTTGCCGGTTGGCACAACGGCGCATTGCTCATCGCCGGTGGGGCCAATTTCCCCGCCGGCATGCCCTGGGCAGGCGGCAGGAAAGCCTACCACGACCGGATCTACGTTTTGAAAAAAAGCGGTTCTTCCTATCAATGGGTCGACGCGGTCAATCCGCTTTTGAAGCACAAAATGGCTTATGGCGCAAGTGTTTCCGTTGCCGGCGGCATTGTTTGTGTGGGCGGTGAAAGCGAGGCCGGTACCAGCAAAGAGGCATTCCTGATGCAATGGAACGAAGCCCGCAAGCAGGTGGATTTCAAAGCCCTTCCCGATCTGCCCGTACCGCTTGCCAACGCCGCAGCGACCAGCATCGGAGACGTGGTTTACATTGCCGGAGGCGAGCATGCGGGCCGTCCGTCCGACGGCTTCTTCGCGCTGGATCTGTCGACACCGACACCGCAATGGCAAACGTTGCCCGCATTGCCCGTGGCGATGTCGCATTCGGTGGCCGTGGCGCAGAGCAACGGAAAAACCTCCTGTGTGTACGTACTAGGCGGGCGCAGCGCCACCGCCGGGCGCATCAGCGACCTGCATGGCACCAACTTTTGCTACGATCCCGGCCAGCGCAAATGGGAACAGCGCGCGGGCATCAGCGACGGCGCGACGGCTACCAATCTGTCGGCCGGAACGGGCATACCCAATGGTGCTTCCTACATTGTTTTGCTCGGCGGGGACAACGGGCAGGCCTTTACTAAGATAGAAACCTGGAATGCGCGCATTGCCGCCGCGGCTACGGAAGGCGAGAAACAACGCCTGCAAACAGAAAAAGTCCGGTTTCTGGAAAGCCATCCCGGTTTCAGCAAAAACATCTATCTCTACAACACCATCACCGACAGCTGGGCGAAAATCGGCGAACTGCCGGAGGCTGCACAGGTAACCACCACCGCCGTGAAAGCCGGAGACGACCTGTTTATCCCAAGTGGCGAGGTGAAACCCGGGGTCCGGACGCCGGTGGTGATGCGCGGCAGCGTGCGCAGCCAGTCGTCCTTCTCCTGGGTCGATTCGCTGGTACTTTTCGTGTGTTTCCTGCTGATGACCGCCGGAAGGTTTCTCTTTACGGGAAAAACCAGCAATACCGACGACTATTTCAAAGGCGGCGAGCGCATTCCGCAATGGGCGGCGGGGATCAGCATTTTCGGGGCAAAGCTCAGTGCAATCACCTTCATGGGCATTCCTGCGAAAACCTATGCTACCGACTGGACCTATTTTTTCCTGCTGATGACGATTATCATGGTCATGCCGCTTGTAGCGGGGTATTTCATCCCTTTCTACCGTCGGCTGAACGTCACTTCGGCCTACGAATACCTTGGTAAGCGCTTCAATACCGGTTCGCGCATGCTGGCGTCGGCACTGTATGTGCTGCTGCAACTGGGCCGGATGGGGATCGTGGTGCTGCTGCCGAGCATTGCGCTCACGCTGGTGACGGGTATCGATATCAATGTATGCATTATCATGATCGGCGCAATCAGCATTTTCTTTACCGTCAAGGGTGGGATCGAGGCGGTGATCTGGGTGGAGGTGATACAGGTACTCATCCTCGCAGCGGGAGCGTTGTTCTGCCTGTTCTACCTGCCGTTCCAGATTGACGACTGGGGCGCTGCAAAGGGCACATTAGCGCAAGCCGAGAAGCTCAAAGTATTCGATTTCCGCTTCGATTTCACCGAGCCTACATTCTGGGTGGTGGTTATCGGAGGGCTGGCGATCAACCTGCTCACTTACGGTACCGACCAGACCACCGTGCAGCGCTATCTCACCACCAAATCCGAAAGTGAATCGGTGAAAAGCCTCAAACTCGGCGCATGGCTTACCTTACCGTCCACGCTGGTGTTTTTTTCCATCGGTACGCTGCTGTACCTGTTCTTTCGGGAGCAGCCCGGGCAGGTGAACATGGCCCTGGACAATGTCGACAATATTTTCCCATGGTACATTGTGAGCCAGTTGCCTGCGGGGCTGTCGGGCCTGCTGATAGCCGGCATTTTTGCCGCCGCCATGAGCAGCACCGAGGCCAGCATGAACTCCACGGCTACATTGCTCACCACCGATTTTTACCAGAAACTCAACCCGGAAGTTACCCCGAAGCAAACCCTCTTTTTTGCCCGCGCCGCGACCTTGTTCCTCGGTGTTTTCGTGACCTGCATTGCATTGTACATGGCGCACAAAGGGGTTTCGTCGCTTTGGGACAGGTTCAATACCATTCTGGGGCTGTTTACCGGCTGCATTGGCGGCGCATTTGTGCTCGGGATTTTTACCACCAAAGCCAGCGGTAACGGCGTAATGGCCGGCATGGCGATCAGCTGCGCGACGCAGTTGCTCGTCCAGCAATACACCGACATTCATTTGCTGATGTACGCATTTACCGGACTGGTAAGCTGTGTGGTATTTGGTTACCTGTTAAGTTTGCTCATGCCCGCCAAGCGTGATTTGTCGGGATTAACGATTTATAAATGAAGATTATCCGCCCCTTACTGGTTTTCATTCTCTGCGCGGGCGCTGCTTTTGCGCAGCCCGAAAATAGCGGACTGGCCCTGGCGCTTGTTTTTACGGACCACATGGTTTTGCAAAGGAACAAACCGTTGCAGATCTACGGTCGTGCGGGGGCGGGCGAGGCCGTGCAGGTGCGTCTGCAGGGGCAAAGCCGGGAAGCAGTGGCCGACGGGGAAGGAAAATGGAAGGTCGTTTTACCTGCTCAAAAGGCTGGCGGACCCTATGAACTGACAGTTTCCGGCAGGCAGGGAAAGGTGGTGGTCAGGGACGTGCTCATCGGCGACGTATGGCTTTGCTCCGGGCAGTCGAATATGGATTTTCAATTGAAAGATGCGCAGACGGGGCCGGAGGAGCTCGCCAAAGGGCAATTTAACCCTCATATCAGATTGCTGAAATACCGTGGCTCGGTGCCCTGGGGCGATGTTTCCTGGGATTCGGCCACGCTGGCGAGGGTGAACCGTTTCGACTTTTTCAAAGGGGAATGGAAAACACCCGACGCGGGATCCGCTGCTTCATTTTCGGCTGTTGCTTACTATTTCGGACAAAAAATCGCGGCAACGGAAAACGTGCCGATCGGCCTCATCCAGGTAGCCGTGGGCGGCTCGCCGACCGAATCCTGGATCGATGAAACCGTGCTTCGCGGTGACGATCGCTTTGCGGGGCTGCTGACCAACTGGCTGCAATCGGAGCTTGTCATGGAATGGTGCCGCCATCGCGCCGGTGTGAATGTGGCGCATGGGAATGCGCTCCGACAGCGTCATCCGTTCCAGTACGGCTACAACTACGAAGCAGGCATTGCCCCGCTGACAGACTTTCCCATCGCGGGGGTGATCTGGTACCAGGGCGAAAGCAATGTGCATAACGTATCGCTGCACGAGGCGCTTTTTGAAACGCTGGTGAAGAGCTGGCGGCAGGGCCGGGGCGAAGTATTTCCGTTCTATTATGTTCAGCTTTCCGGTATCGATCGTCCCAACTGGCCCGAATTCCGGGATTCGCAGCGGCAAATGCTGGCACGGATCCCCCATGCGGGCATGGCGGTAAGCTACGATGCCGGTGATTCGCTGAATGTGCATCCGGTCCGTAAAAAGGAAGTAGGAGAGCGGTTGGCATTGCTGGCATTGCGGGGATATTACGGGAAGCCGGTCGTAGCCGAGGGGCCGGTGGCGCAGAAAGCTACCTTGAAAAATGCCAGCATTTTGCTGGATTTTAATCGTGATCAAAAGCTTCTGACCCCCAATAATGTGCCGCTGACGGGCTTCGAGCTGCTGACCCGAATCGGCAGGCGCGTGCCTGCGCAGGCCGCGATCGTCAAGGGCCGCGTCCGCATTGCAGTGCCCGAAGGGGAAGCGGTCCGGACGGTGCTGTATGCCTACCAGCCGTTTACGAGGGCAAATTTGTACAACGAAGCCGGCCTGCCGGCACCAACCTTTTCCATTTCAGTAGATTAATGTAAAAAACCATGAGCTATAACCCTGCAGAACTCGAAAACCTGCATGCATTTTATAAAAACCAGCTGCTGCAAAATACGCTGCCGTTCTGGTTCCCGCGGTCGTTCGATACGGAGCACGGCGGCTACCTGTTCATGCGTGATCAGGATGGTACTTTGCTGGACGACGACAAGTCGGTGTGGTTCCATGGCCGTGCCGCGTGGCTGCTCGCGACTTTGTATAACACCGTAGCGCCGCGGCAGGAATGGCTGGAAGGCGCGAAATCCGGCATTGACTTTCTGAACCGGCATTGCTTCGATACCGACGGCCGCATGTTTTTTCATGTGACGCGCTCGGGCGAGCCGATCCGGAAACGGCGCTATTTTTTCTCGGAAACCTTTGCCGTGATCGCAAATGCCGCTTATGCGCAAGCCAGCGGTGATGCTCAGGCGGCGGATCGTGCGCGGGAACTGTTCAGCCAATGCATCCGGTACGCGACGGTTCCCGGATTGCTCGAACCCAAATTCACGGCGGTACGCCCTGCCAAGGGTATCGGCGTGCCGATGATCCTGATGAACACCGCCCAGCAGCTCCGCGAGACGCTTGGTGACCCGCGCTATGATGGCGTGATCGACGGTTTTATCGATGAAATTGAAAATGATTTCGTAAAGCACGATATCCGTTGTGTGATGGAGCAGGTCGCCCCCGACGGCAGCATTATCGACCACGTCGACGGCCGTACACTCAATCCGGGTCATGCGATCGAAGGGGCGTGGTTTATACTGCACGAAGCGAAGCACCGCAACAATGATCCCCGATTGATAACCCTCGGCTGCTGGATGCTCGACTACATGTGGGAACGCGGCTGGGACCGGGAGTATGGGGGCATATTCTATTTCCGAGACGTGTACGATCGGCCTGTGCAGGAGTACTGGCAGGATATGAAGTTCTGGTGGCCGCATAATGAGGCGATCATCGCCACATTGCTGGCCTACACCCTCACCGGCGATGCCCGGTACGCCGAATGGCACCGGATGGTGCACAACTATGCTTATGGGCATTTCCACGACCAGCAGCATGGCGAGTGGTTTGGTTACCTGCACCGCGACGGCTCGGTGGCGCAGGGTGCGAAGGGAAATCTGTTCAAAGGACCGTTCCATTTGCCGCGCCAGGAGTGGTATTGCATGCAGCTGTTGCAGGACTTTACAGCACGGGAAAAAGTACAGGGTATGGTTGGTTTAAAACAATAAAATATTGATTATGAATATATTAAAATCCATTTTGATTCTCAAACTCATCGTTGTGAGTGTAGCGGCCATCGGGCAAACCCCGGTTTTTGTCTCGGGGAACGACGGCTATAAATCTTTCCGTATACCCGCCATCGTGGCTACGCCTGCGGGCGACCTGCTCGCATTTGCGGAAGGCAGGGTAGGCGGGAGCGGCGATTTCGGGGACATCGACATTGTGATGAAGCGCAGCAAGGACAGCGGCAAATCCTGGTCCGGAATCCAGGTAGTAGCCGATTACAACGATTTGCAGGCAGGTAACCCCGCGCCTGTCATGGACCTCACCGATCCGGCTTTTCCGAAAGGCCGGCTGTTTCTGTTTTTCAATACCGGCAACAACCACGAAGGCGAAGTGAGGAAAGGCAAGGGCCTGCGTGAGGTGTGGTACAAAACTTCGACAGACAATGGCCTGACCTGGAGTGAACCGGTGAACATTACCACCCAGGCGCACCGGCCCAAACAACCGTCGGTGAATGCGGCCTACAACTTTCCGGAAGACTGGCGCAGCTATGCCAACACGCCCGGCCACGGCCTGCAATTCACCGAGGGTAAATACAAAGGCCGCATTTACATCGCCGCCAACCACAGCGCCGGTGACCCTAAAAAGCAGTTTACCGACTACCAGGCCCACGGATTCTACACCGACGACCATGGTAAGACATTCCACCTCGGCGAAACCGTGCCCGTGGAAGGCGGCAACGAATCGACGGCCGCGGAGCTTTCCGGCGGTCGGCTGATGTTCAATGCACGCAACCAGAAGGGCGACATCCGTGCCCGGATCGTGGCCCTCAGCTCCGACGGCGGCGCCAAGTGGGACACCACATTCTTCGACCACAACCTGCCCGACCCGGTATGCCAGGGCAGCATCCTCACCATCGGCAAGCGCAAAGGCAAAAACATCCTCGCATTCTGCAACGCAGCCAGCCCCCAATCCCGCGACAACCTGACGCTACGCATCAGCTTCGACGACGGCAAAACCTGGAAGAAAAGCTACCCCGTAGACCAAAGCAAAGCCGGCGAAAAGGACTTTACTGCCTACTCGGATATTGTGAAAACAGGGAAAAGGACAATTGGGGTGATTTATGAGCGGGACGGGTATAAGGGGATTGTGTTTAAGAATTTGAGTTGGGCGGAGTAGAGGGTTACATCCAATCGAGCCATGCTTTGATTCCCTCGGTAACCGAAAAGTCGAAAAAGTATCTGACTCCAATCGCTAACAGGATTTTCGACAGCAGTACGACAAGTGCTAACGAAGTGCCGTAGAACAATAGCTTGAAGAAGGAGATGATAAATCCCATTGCCAGTTGACTAATGATATTTTCCCTCGATAAGTTATGTCTTTCCAGAAAGCGCCGGTAGCGCTGCGCGAGATATGCCTTGACACGATTTTTAGAAACAATTTCAATTTTGGGGAAATTGCGAAGCTGGGCATCAATCTCAGACCTGTTCTTGGGCGAGCAGTTATATACAATAATCCTTGGTACTTGCTCGATGAGTGATAAGCCCTTTAATATATTGACTGACTCATTGGGATCGCACTGGATCAATACATAATAGTGGCAGGATGTTCCGGAGAAGCTTTCGATTTGAGCAGTTCCGGTCAGAACATTTCCGCGATGCGTTTTGATGACTTGGGAAATTTTTTCAATCGATCCGATTTCATCCTTGTTATTAATATCGAGATACATGATGTCTGAATCTTCGAATATTCTCAGGATAAAAAATGATTTCTGGTGTGGGCTGGATACAATGGCGTGCTGTATAGTATTGTTTTGAAAACCAAACGGTAATATCAGCCGGCTCGAATCCTGCGAAAAAGCTGCATTATCGATTTTTGGCTTCATTTAGCGGCTGCCTTCTAAGCTCACCAAAAGCATCATAGTAATAAGCGAAAGAATTGTCGCAACCGACACCTATGATGTCCGGTGCCGCTCCATTGCCATGGCTCGCCAGAGCCTTGGAAACAGTCAGCATTAGACCACTTGCACTTAATAATACAATGCAAATTGAAAACGATACAACCAGGATCCTCTGATTTGTTTTGTCCAGGGAGTAAAAGAACTGCTTCATACTGAGATAGATTTTAGATGGTTTACGCTTCAATTCTCAAAGGATCGGCTTCCTTGGCAACAAAACTGACTTTTGGATTCTCTTCTATCGAGTCAACAACTTCATTATCAGTGATTTTTACTTCTTCATTTTGGAGGTCCTGTTCTTCGCTCATCATTTTAGTTTTAGATATGGGGATTAACTGTGATTGGCTTCCCGGGGTTTTGTAACCGGAATTTGCTTCGAAAGTTACGTGTAACCCGTTTCTACTCCATGATGATGATTATCAGTCGGATGCGGTTTATTTCTGGGATTGGACCGGTGGAAAATCGAAGCCTGACGTCGCGATTGCTCCCGTTAGCAGAAATCCGGGTGGCCCCGATTCCGGAAATATGCTTTGCGCTTTCAGTAGCGGGCTTTCCTTCCTATCTTCGCTCGCCTCATCAGGATAACGACATCTCAGGACGCCTTGATGGGCATCAAACAAGCCATTTTTATTCTTCATTATATCTCAACATTTACAATGAACAACAATACCCGTCGTAAATTTCTAGCCAGCTCGGTTACGCTGGCAGCCGGCGCGGCTGCTTCGGTGGCTGCGGCACCGGCTGCTCCCCGGAAAAGCAAAACGCCATTGGTGCACCATGTGTTTTTCTGGCTCAAAAACCCCGGATCGACAGCGGATCGTGACCGGATCATCGAAGGCTTGAAAACGCTCCGCAAAATCGAGGCGATCAAGGAACTTCGCATTGGCGTGGTGGCGAGCACGGAAAAAAGGGACGTCGTGGACAACAGCTGGGCGGTGTCCGAACTGATGTTTTTTGAAGACCTTGCCGGGCAGGCGAGCTACCAGGACCATCCGATCCACCAGAAATTCATCAAGGATTGCAGCCACCTGTGGGACAAAGTGATCGTGTACGACGCGATGGATGTATAGGCGATTTTGATGTGGGATTGCGCGGCAAACGTTGCCCGGCAAACGTTGCGCGGCCCGGATTTTTACGTTTACTTTAAACCGGCTAACCGGGGCGTATTGTAAAGGAGACCAGGCTGACATTGTGAAACAAGCGACAATTAAGAAATTCCACTCATTTCTGAGATTCAGAAAGCGGCTGACTTCGTACAGTTTAAGAAAGTTCAAGCTGTACGAAATCATTATTTTTTGGCTTAAAGACATTCTTAGCAGGTCTCAGTTCATGATCTTGTCCGGGATATTGGTGGGTTGCAGCGCGGGGCTGGCCGGGGTAGTGCTCAAATCGCTGGTCCATGCTATCCATAACGCGATTACCCACCGGGTACATTTCGAGACGCAGATCCTTTTCTATGCCGTGTTCCCGTTTCTCGGGATCGTGCTCACGTCCATTGTTGTGATCCTGTTCTTCGGCGGCAACGATCGCAAGGGTATACCGGCGATCCTGCACGAGATCGCACAGAATTCCAGTATTGTCGCTCCGGTGAAGATGTACTCGCAGGTGGTGCAAAGTGCTATTACAGTGGGACTTGGTGGGTCTGCGGGACTGGAAAGCCCTATCGCGGTCACCGGCTCGGCGATCGGGTCCAATTTCGCTCAGGCCTACAAACTCGATTACCGCGAGCGCACATTGCTGCTGGCCGCCGGGGCTACGGCGGGGATCGCCTCGGCCTTCAATGCGCCCATTGCCGGGATGATGTTCGCCGTCGAGATCCTGCTCACAGGGGTCGTGTTTACCGATTTTATTCCGCTCGTACTGGCTGCCGTTTGCGGGAATGTACTGTCGCGGATGCTGCTCAACGAGGAGACGCTGTTCCATTTCAGCAGCCGCCATCCGTTCAACTACCACAATCTGCCGTTTTACCTTGTGCTTGGAGTTTTGTGTGGACTTTACGCCCGGTACTTTGTGGTGATTGGGCACCAGGTGGAGCGGTTTTTTGCACGCCTGAAAGGGGGCCGGCTGAGAAAAGCCATGATAGGCGGGGCGATGTTGTCCGTACTTTGCGTGCTCTACCCGCCGCTTTTCGGGGAAGGCTATGAAACGGTGAAGGCGCTGGTGAACGGGCAGGTAGGGGAGCTGATGCAAAATAGCTTTTTCGGCGTTGTCGGCGGACAGCGCTGGGCGGTCGTCGTTTTTCTGACCATCGTATGCATTTTGAAAGCGTTTGCGAGTTCGATCACCATTTTCAGCGGCGGCAACGGCGGCAACTTCGCGCCTTCGCTTTTCGCAGGCGGTACGCTCGGGTTTGTGTTTGCATTGTTCTGTAATTTCATCGGTGTTTCCGGCGTTCCGGTCGCTAACCTCGTGCTGGTAGGAATGGCCGGCGTGATGAGCGGCGTGCTTTACGCCCCCCTCACGGCCATATTCCTGATCGCCGAGTCGAGCTCGGGTTATGACCTGTTTATCCCGCTGATGGTGGTAGGCGTGATGTCGTTCCTGATTTCCAAATGGTTCTCCACTATTTCGCCGGATTTGAAAAGGCTGGCCGACGAGGGGAAAATTTTTACGAGGGAACACGACCGGAACCTGCTTTCACAGCTGAATACGCTGGATTTTATTGACCGCGACGTACCCGTCGTCAACATCGACCTGCCTTTTGATGATTTTGTAGAGGCACTGCACGAGAACCGGCATAACCATATGGCGGTGGTGGACAACGAAGGTATTTTACGGGGGATAATCTTTGTTAAAGAGCTGCATCCATACCTGTTCGCGTCGGGTGGTGAAGCGGGCCTATCGGTGGCATCGCTGATGCGGGAACCCCTGGCAACCGTATCCGAAACCGAGCCTGTTGCCAGGATCGTCAGCAAATTTGACCAGACGGGCGCGTGGCATTTGCCCGTGGCGGACCCCCGGGGAAGGTACATTGGGTTCATCGCCAAATCGAGGCTGCTCGATCGCTACCGGAGCCTGCTGCAAGCGCATTCGGGTTGATTTTGTCTTTGTTTAAAGGAATACTTTTTTAACTTGCCTGGCCATAATCCACCCTATGCAGGCTGCATTGCCTTGCCTTTTTACCTCAACTACGTGCTATGGCCCTTCACCAATACCTTCTCTTCTTCCTGTTCATCCCGGTGCTCCTTTGCGGGTGCCAGGATAGCCAAAAAGAACGCGAGCTCGAATCGCGCGAGCAGCGTATCCTTACGCGGGAGAAAGAGTTTGCGCTCAAAGAAGCAGATTATCAGTCGCTTCTGCGGATGCGCGACAGCCTGTTTACGAAGCGGGACACGGCGGTGGTCATCCAGCGCTGGCCCGACGACATCGCCGGCCTATGGAGCTGCAAATCGGTTTGCCGCGAATCCAATTGCAGCGATTACGTGATCGGCGACCTGCGTTCCAATACCTGGGAATTTGTGAGTGATTCCACCGGACTTTACACCCGTGTGATCAATAATAACAAAGTGGTGTGCGTGTTTGCTGCGAAATACGACAGCACCAGCATTCAGCTCCGTTACGCCAGCGATTCTTCGGCCAGCAAAAACCAGGAACTGACCGTCGAACTGGGTCGGGACAGCAAGAATCTCATCAAAGGAATGCAAACGGCTGTCATCGACAAGGCCTGCACCGCGAAATTTTCCATCGAGCTGAACCGATTAACCAACCGCTGATTATGCCGCTGCTCAACATCCACATCGGCAGTTTACCGATCGAAGATCCGGTATTGAAGTTTCTGCTCGAAC
This sequence comes from Dyadobacter sp. 50-39, assembly GCA_001898145.1. Lineage (GTDB taxonomy): Bacteria > Bacteroidota > Bacteroidia > Cytophagales > Spirosomataceae > Dyadobacter. The sequence goes on along the minus strand of MKSR01000040.1, from coordinate 897,278 downwards.
TGATCATTATCCTCGGTGCGCCGCTTTTGCTCAATAAAATCAAAGTCCCGCATTTGCTGGGGCTGCTCATCGCCGGTGCAGTGGTAGGGCCCAATGGCCTGAACCTGCTTTCCCGCGACAGCAGCGTGGTGGTGACCGGTACCACGGGGCTGCTGTACATCATGTTCCTGGCCGGACTTGAAATCGATATGGGCGATTTCAAGAAGAATATGGGCAAGAGCATCACGTTCACCATATTCACATTTGCCGTACCCTTTGTTCTGGGCATGCTGGGCGGGCTCTACGTGCTGCATTTTCCGATGCTCACGTCGGTGCTGTTTGCGAGCCTTTTTTCTTCACATACCCTCATTTCCTACCCGCTGGTGAGTAAAATGGGTATTGCCAAAAACCTCGCGGTGAACATCACCGTAGGCGGAACGATGCTGACGGACGTCCTGTCCCTGCTGGTACTCGCCGTGGTGGTGGGTATGACGCAAGGGGAGGTGAACAGTGCATTCTGGCTGGGACTCGGGTTTTCAGTGACCGCATTCAGTCTCACGGTACTATTTGTTTTTCCGATCATCGGCAGGTGGTTTTTCAAAAAAGTCGATGACAAGATCTCCCAGTACATATTTGTGCTGGTGATGATCTACCTGGCCGCGGTATTGGCTGAACTGGCCGGGATAGAAGCGATTATCGGGGCATTCTTTGCCGGGCTGGCCCTCAACAGGCTAATCCCGCATACTTCCGCGCTGATGAACCGCGTGGAATTTGTCGGTAACGCTATTTTCATTCCCTTTTTCCTGATCAGCGTGGGAATGCTGATCGATTTTACCGTCTTTTTCAAAAGCCTGGAAACGCTGGTTGTGGCGGCGGTGATGCTTGTTGCCTCCATTGGCGGGAAGTACCTGGCCGCTGTGGTGACGCAAAAGACTTTCAGGCTCACGACGGACGAAGGAATGGTCATTTTCGGATTGAGTTCGGCATCGGCGGCGGCAACGCTGGCGGCAGTGATGGTCGGCTACAACATTATCCTTTCAGAGACCGATACCGGTGAACCGGTCCGTTTGCTGAGTGAGCACGTGCTCAATGGCAGCATCTTGCTGATCCTTGTTTCCTGTACGGTTTCGTCGTTCGTCTCGATGTCCAGCGCGGTAAAGATTGCGGAGGCCGATAATGAGGCGATGGCAACGGGTGCAAATCCGGAATCTGAAAATATTCTGATCGCCGTCAACTACGAAGAGACCGTGGAGAAGTCGGTAAACCTGGGTTTGCTGATCAAGGCGGCGCACAACCGGGACAGGCTGTTCGCATTGAATGTGATCAACGACGAGAAAAACGAATCGTCGGTGAAGAATGCGGAAAAAACGCTGCATGCGGCCGTTACCACCGCTGCGGCCGCCGATGTGCAGCTGCGGCCCCTTACGCGGTACGACAGCGACGTGGCCACGGGGATCAGTAATGTGATCAAGGAACAGAAAATCACCGACCTGATTCTCTCGTTGCAGCCCGACCAGGGCCTTACGCCTTCTTTTGTGTACAACCTGACCAATGGCTATCTGCAAAATGAACAGGTCAATACGCTGATCTACCACGCGGCCCAACCCATTTCGACTATCAAAAAACACATTGTATTAATCCCGCCGAGAGCGGACAAGGAGCCGGGTTTCTTTCATGCACTGCTCCGCGTATGGAATATCGGGAAATCGTCGGGTTCGGAAATGGCTTTTTACACCAGTGCCCCGATCATCCGCATTATCGAAAGGGTGGCAGGGAAATCGGCCATCGAAATGTCGCTGCACCCGATCGACTACTGGGGCGAGGCCGAACAGGCGGCCACTGCCATGACGGCCGACGAGGGGCTTATACTGTTCATGGCCAAACGGGGAATGGCGTCCTTTTTTCCGCGCATGGGCCTTACCCCCGACTTCCTGAACCAGTATGCATTGGCGAACAATTTTCTGCTCATTTATCCATTCTCTCAGCAAAACACCGACGAAACCGAGAAGCGGTCCGTCAGTAACCACGACGATTTTGTCGAGATCGGGCGGATGATCAGCAAAATTTTCCCGGGGTAGGCCGAACGCCGGCTGATCCGTACAAGCAAGTTATTTGAGCCGTGGGCGAAATCGCTCAGCGGCGGCAAGGCGTCATCTTTGTATCCGTAAAATCAACAACAAAAAGATGACGACGATCAACAAAATAAGACTTGGCCAGAACGGGCCGCTCGTTTCCAAACTGGGATTAGGTTGCATGCGCATGTCGCCCGTATGGGGCAGTGCAGGCAGCGACGAGTCCGAAAGCATTGCCACCATTCATGCCGCGCTCGACAATGGCATTAACTTTCTCAACACCGGCGATTTTTATGGCGCGGGCCACAACGAAATGCTGGTGGGCAGGGCAATCAAAGGCCGCCGCGAGGAGGCGTTTATCAGTGTCAAGTTCGGCGCTATTTTTTACAACAATCAATGGCTGGGCCTGGATCTCCGCCCGGTGGCTATCAAGAACTTCATCAACTATTCACTCGTTCGGCTGGGTATCGACACCATCGATCTTTACCAGCCGTGCAGGCTGGACGGGAGCGTGCCGGTGGAAGATGTGATCGGCACGGTCGCCGACCTTATTCAGGAGGGTAAAGTCCGTTACCTGGGCGTTTCCGAAATCACCGCCGAACAGCTGCGGAAGGCGCATAGCATCCATCCTGTAACTGCATTGGAAATAGGGTACTCGCTGGCCGACCGGCAAATCGAAAGCGACTTGCTCCCGGCGGCGAAAGAGCTCGGCATCGGCGTGGTAGCATTTGCCAATACGGCAGAGGGATTGCTCACCGGCGATATGAAGGCACCGCTTCCTGCCGATAGTTACCAGCACCATTTCCCGCGTTTCCAGGGTGAAAACCTGATCAAAAACCTGGCAACCGTGGAAGTGTTGAAAGACATGGCCCGGGAAAAAGGCGTCACGCCGGCCCAGCTGGCAATTGCCTGGGTAAATGCGCAAGGCGAGCACATCATGCCGCTCGTGAGCATGAGCCGCCGGGTGCGGCTTCCCGAAAACATGGACGCCATGGGTATCACATTTACCAGCGGGGAAATGGATTTACTCAACACGCATTTTGCGCCGGGTGCGATCGTGGGCGGTACCTATCTGCAACGATAGCGGGTGCCCCGCTTTTTAATATCTTTACGGCGTGACGAATCCAACTGAAATAATTCCGGGTGTTATCTTCTACTCTTACTTTTCGAAACAAAGGAAAGACAAGGTGGCATTTATGGAACACAACACGCTCATATTGCAGGTCTCAGGCCGTTTCTCGCTCGAAACGGCCACCCAAAAGGTCTCGATGGGTGCGGGTGAAATGTTGCTGGTACAGAAGAACCAGCTGGGCGAAATCACCAAAACGCCCCTGGACGGCGAGGATTATCAGACCATCGTGATATGCCTGCATGAGGATTTGCTACGGAATATTGCCCTTGAAGAGCAGGTAGAGACGGGGCACAAATACACCGGCCCGCAGAATGTACTCATTCCGCCGAACGACTTCCTGCGCGCTTTCTTCCAGTCGGTGGTACCTTATGTGCGCAACCCGCACGAAGCCATCACCGAGCGGCTGGGTATGCTGAAAGTAAAAGAGGCTGTGCATTTGCTGATGCACACCATGCCTGAACTGGAAGGCCTGTTGTTCGATTTCTCGGAGCCATATAAAATGGACCTCGAAAAATTCATGCACAGCAATTTCCACTATAACATCCCCGTCGAAAAGTTTGCCAGGCTGACGGGCAGGAGCCTGGCCGGTTTCAAGCGTGATTTTCAGCGGACATTCGGCATGGCGCCACGGCATTGGTTGCAGGAAAGAAGGCTGGCCGAGGCCAGGTACCTGATCGAAACGAAGCACAGGAAGCCGTCGGCGATATACCTCGATCTCGGCTTTGAAAGCCTCTCTCATTTCTCGCATTCATTCAAAAAGAAATACGGTAAGGCACCCACCGAGTGGGCAGTGTAAATGCCGTAGCCGGTGCGCGATCAGCCCCTTCTTTTGGCGGCTTTGCACCCGCATTGGCATCCGGCGACCCTGTATTTTTGTTGTGTCACAATTCACTGAAAACACTAAGACAAGAAACCATGGGAAAGATCATTGCTATTACCCAATTGTCGGTCGACGGCGTCATGCAGGCACCGGGCGGGCCCGACGAGGATACCGCGAGCGGATTCAAACACGGTGGGTGGTTCATGCATTACGGCGACGACCTGCTGCACAAGGCCCTCGATGAGACCATTTCCGGCGAATTTGAAATGCTCCTCGGTCGCAGGACGTACGATATATTCGCTTCCTATTGGCCGCACCACGACGAAAACCCCATTGGTAAGGCATTTAACAAAGCCAAAAAATACATCGCTACCCGCACGCTCGAGAAGCTCGACTGGAATAATGCGTACATTATCAGCGAGGTAGTGGAAGAGGTAGGAAAGCTAAGGGCTTCCGATGGCCCCGATATCCATATCTGGGGCAGCAGCAATTTGCTCCAAACGCTCATCTCCGCCGGGCTGGTGGACGAACACCGCCTGTGGATCGCTCCCGTGGTGTTAGGCGGCGGAAAGCGGCTGTTCGAAAACGGCGTTCCCGCGGGAGGGCTCACGCTGGTAGACACGCAGGTTACTTCTACGGGGATGATTATGAATACCTACCGGCCGAGCGGGAAGCTGCCTGGCTCCGCGCCCGAGGCCCGGTAGCAACGTATAACCACCCCCGAATGTACCGGGCCTGGCTAGTCAGTCAGGCCCAGCTGCTTTGTAACCAGTGCATAATCTCTGTAATCCAAGGCGTTGACACGTCCCTTTGCATCAGGCGGGACGATGATCCACCGGAATTCGAGGTTGAAGTCAATCGGGATGAGCCTCGGGCGGAAATACGTTACATCGAAGTGGATGGATCCGGCCTGATTTTGCACCTGCATAAAGAAGCCCAGCGTGAGCAGCTCATTGCTGGTGGGCAGCGAAAAAACTGCATTGATCCTGCCCTCGTTGCGGCAGTAGGCCATCACCAGCGCGCTGTCGAGTATTGCCTGGGTGATGTTCTTGTCGGGGTGCATCACGGTGAAATAGGTGGAATCGACTTGCTGCCAGGCGGTGGCGGGCACTTTGAACCAAGGCGAAACGATCAGATTGGCAGCGCCTTTCGGCCCTGCGGGACCTTGCGCGCCGTTTTGGCCAGGCACACCTTGCTGCCCCTGGGGGCCCGCGGGCCCGGTATCGCCGTCCGGCCCCTTGCAGGCGAAAACGGCACATATTAAAAGAAATATCCAAAGGCAGTTCCTGCCGGAAAGAGGTATCGTTTTCATGGTACTGGGAGGAAGGAGGGGACGGGCAATCGTTTCGAAACGCATGGGGTAAGCACTAAGGTTTACCACCCTGCTTTCCCTGCGTTAACAGGGTAGCAGGCAAGGATAGAGGCGATGTGGCAGAAAAGTGTAACTGCCTGACAATTAGGGTCTAATATGAGTAAATATATCGATTTTAATTTGGATATATCAAGAATAAATAGCAATTTTTATATACAATTAATTGCCTGTTTATTCCCTCTTCTTCCATCTTAAATACCGTAGCTTATGAGACCGATTCTATCAGTGCTCTCATTTTGCCTCTTGTTGTTTTCAGAATCCATCGCTCAGAAACCGAAAATCACACGCGGGCCTTATCTGCAAATGGCTTATTCCAAGAAAGTCAGTGAGCTTGCTACTACCGCCTCCGTGACGGTACGGTGGTGGACCGATGTTCCTATGGTCGGACGGGTGGTATATTCTTCGGAACCGGAGTACGAACTGCTGGGGCAGGGGTCGCCCATGGTGGAGGAAACCGTTGCCGGTACCGATCATAAGATTACACTTACCGGCCTGAAAGCCGGCCAGCAATACCGGTATTATATTGCGGGCACTGCGGTTACCCAGCCGGCGTCGTTGCCTGTTATCCTGGAAACATCGCCCGAGCATTTCTTCAAAACACCGCCGCTGCCGGGCACAAAGCAGATGGTGAAAATGTGGGTACTGGGTGATTTCGGTTATACGAATCCCTACCCGCCGGTCGCCAACCGCCAGGATAGTGTGATCGCCGCCTGGAAGGACTTTATGACCGTGAACAAAACCGGTCCGATGGACCTGTGGCTGTGGCTGGGTGACAATGCGTATGAGCAGGGGAACAAAGACGAGTACCAGCGGCGCATTTTCCTCCGGGACTCGTCGCGCTACGACTTCATGTTCCGGCAAACGCCATTCTACGGCACGCCGGGTAATCACGATTATTACGACGGTACCAAGACCGGAGACGACCTTAAAGCGACCCGTTTGAATAAGAACATCCACTATTATAGTGTCGTCGACAACTTTACCCAGGGCGAGGGAGGCGGGGAACCGTCGCTTACGGAGGCCTATTACTCCTTTGATTATGCCAATATTCACTTCGTCAGCCTCGATACCTATGGATTTGAAAAGCAGGGCGATGATTACAAATCGATCCTGGCCCCGAACAGCGTTCAGGCGCAATGGCTCAGAAGAGACCTGGCCAGGGCGAATGCCAATCCCGGTATCAACTGGGTGATTGTGTTCACGCACATGCCCCCATACACGGGTGGTTCGCATAACTCCGATGCGGAGGATGAGCTGATTTACGTCCGGCAGAACCTCGTGCCTATACTGGATGCCTATAAGGTGGACTTGCTCGTGACCGGGCATGCCCACGGCTACGAGCGCACACGCCTCATGCGCGATCTCTACACGGCTTCCACTGGCTTTGTGAGGGCAACCCATAACCCGGTGCTCACCAGCAATGCACAGGACAATGCCCGCTACGACGGCACTCCCAAGTCCTGTTTTTATTACAAAAACAGTGCGGCCGCGCGAAATGAAGGGATTGTGTATGTAGTGAATGGCGGCGGGGGACGGGGACCGGAACCGAACCCCGACAATAATTTCAGAAATCGCCCTCTTGTCGACTCACTTATGGCGGCCCGGTACCTTTCCGGAGGCGGTTCCATGTATATCGAAGTCGAAAACAAGCGGTTGACCGCGAAGTTTGTGGCAGCCAACAAGCAGATCCTCGACCAGTTTACGATTTTTAAAGACCTCGACGGCTTCACCGTTCCGGAAACCGACAACACCCTCCGCACAGCCATTTGCGAATGTGCCGATGCGCAGCCGGGGCCCGATAATTTCACCCATTACGTTGATAACAAAGGCAACTTGCTGCTGTCGATCAACAAGCACGACCTGAACATCGGGAAAGCGGGAGCACCGCCATTCGAGGTGAAGCTGGGCGGCACGCCGGGGAGAACTGAAGTGGGTGCGCTCGGGCCACAAACCAACTACGTGTGGTCGAACAGGGTACGGACATTCAGTTCCAACTGGCGGGTTATGAACCGCTATTGGGCTGTGAAACCCAATCCCGAGCTTACCGGAAAACAGCAGGTAACCGTGCGGCATTATTACAAGGATTCAGACCTGATTTACCTGCGGTACAATGAGGGCAATTACGAGCCGATATGGCACCAGAGTTTGCGGTTTTTTAAAATAAACAGCCTGGTCACCGCCTACAACCCTGACCCCACACAAGGCGTCCACAATGCGGTCAAGTCCGCAGCGAGTCTCTATGCGGACGGCATCTGGCTGTACGATGTCAAGCAAACGGACCTGGTCTTTCAGCAGCCGACACCGCTTGAGTACAAGTGGCGGTCCGGGTTCAACCAGCCCGACACATACTTTTACCCCACCCAATCCTATCCATTCTATTCCGGCGAGTTTGTAGTGGGCCGGCTGAATGGCGGCGGGGGAATAGGGGGCCAGATCTACAATCAGAATCCCCGCGGTACCCAGGTATTGGTGCACGCAGGGAGCAATTGGCGCTATTTCGCCAGGGGGATGGTTCCGCCCGACAACGGTGTATTCAACTGGAAAGGCGGGCAAGATCCCGACGAGCTCAATGCGGAAGATCCGCCCAACTATGATACCGGATCGAAGTGGCCTTCTGGTACGGCGCCTTTTGGCTATTCTCCCAACCACGAAGATGCGGAAAGGACTCTCATTCCTTCCTGTCAGGCCGAACTGGATTGCTATGAGGCACTTGGGCCTGATTCTTACCTGCGAGAGGGATGTGTGGCGACGCCGTGCGGAACCCGCTGGACGACTTCCTATTTCCGCAGGACTGCCCGCATCACCGCGCAGCAAATGGCCTACCATAAGTCGGTGGTGGTGAATTACAAGCGGGACGACGGGATCATTATTTACATCAATGGTAAGGAGCTGACCCCGCGGGACCTGAACATGCAAACGACCAATCCCATCACATTCAGCACGACGGCGACCAATGCCGCTCCGGAGTATGCTTGGCAGACAGTCGTCGTACCCAACGACGGAAGCCTTTTCAGGCTGGGTGAAAATACGATTGCGGTGGAGCTGCACCAGACCAGCCTCATCAGCTCCGATTTACATTTTGATATGGACATTACATTAAGCCCCGACGTGCTCACCACGCCCGCACGGGTTGCACCCGGGGAAGATCCGCTCAGTCAGTCGCCGGAATGGGCCGTTTATCCCAATCCCGCCGATCAGGACAGGATCGTGTTCGACAAGCCGCTGGTGTACGAAACAATGCGTATCACCGACGCGAAAGGCATCGTACGGCGCTATATGGCTACACCAGGCATATTGAAGGAACTGGACATTACCGGATTGCCAGCGGGTATTTTCATTCTTTCAAGCCAGTACAAAGGCCAGGTGCGGCATTTCAAGGTGATCAAAAAGTGAGGTGAATGCAAAAGTAAATTTTCGCTATTTTAACGGCCCATCAGGAAACAGTCAGCAGACATCCCCAAGCCACGTAGCATTCACCACATTATGGAGAAAAAGTTCAATCTTTCGTCCTTTAACCTATATGAGTTTCTCAAACATCAGAATTCCCATGGTTTCAACGCTCCGTTCTTTCTCGCCGACCGGCATACCTATCAGCATGCACACGTGAATTTTCCTTTCCGGACATTCACATTCGGGCTGGGCGTGACTTACACGGGCGAGGGCGATGTGTTCAAAATAGGCAGTACCGATTACCTGGTAACGGCCGGATGCCTGACCACCGTCGGCCCGGGGATGGTGTGCCAGTGGACAGGCAATTACACCGCAGAGCACGATACGGTTTATTTTACGGAAGAATTGTTCGAGGGTATCCGCAGCAATGCTTTCCTGCATTCGCTGCCTTTTTTCTTCCACGGAGGCCGGCATGTAATGAGGCTTTCGGAAGATCAGACCCGGAAAATGGGTTCGCTTTTCGGTTTGCTCAAAGAGTTGAAAGACGATAAGAGCGCTGTGCCGGGTATCGTCCATTCGCTGCTGATGCTGGCGGAATCGTTTCACGCGGATCCGGCAAAAGGCCGGGCAGGCGAAAACCCCGGAGGTCCCGGCGATATGTCCAGCCGCATTTCGAACGGGATCTCCAACCGCGAGAAGATAGCACAGGCATTCAGAAAGCTGGTCGCGGAACATTTTCCGGAACACAAGGAAGTCGCATTTTACGCCACGGCCCTGCATATTACGCCTAAATACCTGAGCGAGGTGTTGCAGGCGGAACTGGGCAAGCCTGCCAAGGCATTTATCGATGAATATGTGGTGATGGAGGCCAAAAGTTTATTGAAACAGACGTCGCTTTCGATCCAGGAAATCTGCTATTGGCTTGGATTTGAGGATGCTTCCCATTTCAACAAGTCGTTCAAAAAGCAGACGAACACCACGCCTACCGAGTACCGGAAAAGCTGACCCCTGCAACGGAGTTTTGTACTATTTTCCCCGCATTCCTTCCTAGCAGCACGCTGTTCCGGGGCGATACCTTTGTTTCAAAAAAACAACTATGAAAAACATGGAGGTGTTCAAGGTATCGGTTGCGCAGCAAGTGCTGGATGATTTAAAAAGCCGTTTGGAAAATACCCGCTGGCCCGGCGAGGCGGATGGCTCCGGCTGGCATTTTGGTACCAGCGAGGTTTATCTGAAAGAACTGGTAGAATACTGGCTCACCAGCTACGACTGGCGCAAACAGGAAGCAGAACTCAACAAATACCAGCAATACATCGCCGATGTGAACGGCCTGAAAGTGCATTTCCAGTATATCAAAGGAAAGTCCCCAAACGCCAGGCCGCTTATCCTGACGCATGGCTGGCCGGACAGCTACTACCGCTTCCATAAGCTCATCCCGCTTCTCACCGAAGGCGAGCGGAGCTTCGACCTGGTGATACCCTCCATTCCGGGTTTCGGTTTTTCGGGCAAAACGGCTATGACCAGCGAGGCAGTGGCCGATTTGTGGAAAGGTCTCATGACCGATAACCTGGGCTATTCCAGATTCTACGCTGCCGGCGGGGATGTGGGTATGGGCGTTACCAAGGCGCTGGCCTCCAAATATCCCGATGTGGTGGCGGGCGTGCACTTTACGGACATAGGCTACCCCATGGGCCAGGAAGACCCCGCTACCATGACCGAAGCCGAACAGCAGTTCGCGCAGTTTGTGCAGCAATGGTGGTACAGCGAGGGAGCTTATGCGATGGTACACGCTACCAAACCGCAGTCGCTCGCTTACGGGTTGAACGATTCACCTTCGGGGCTTGCAGCATGGATACTGAGCTTCGGTAATGCAGGCGCCACGCCCGAGTTGCTCGAAGCGGCATTTGGCGGAAGGGATGCTTTGCTGACCAACATCATGATTTACTGGACCACGCAAACCATCGCTACTTCGGTGAGGATGTACAAAGCGGAAGCGATCGCCCAGTGGAGCGGGGGGCAACCGTTACAAAAATCGAATGTACCAGCCGGTGTGGCGCTGTTCCCCCGGGAGGCGCAGTTTCCGAAAGAGTGGGCGGAACGCTTCGTGAACGTCGTCAGCTTCCGCAAAATGGACGAAGGCGGCCACTTTGCAGCGCTGGAAGTACCGGAGGTCTTCGCGACGGAGCTGCGGGAATTCTTTTACAGCATCGATTAGCCAACTATAACGCGGACTTTATGCCGAAAGGTTTTTCCAGTTCTGCAAATGAAATCAGCCGGCCATGACGCCGGCTGATTTTGTTTAAGAATGTGTTACATCAAAACCCCGGATTGTTGGGCAGCAGATTCGGGTTCACATCGGACTCTTGCCTTGGTACCGGAAACAGCAGCTGCTTTTCGCTGAAAGTGGCGCCGAAGACGGTTTTGTGACCCACAAAATTGTCCCAGTTGCCGGTGATGTCGTTACGCACCTTGCGTGTACGGATCATATCGAACCACATTTTATTTTCAAAGCACAGCTCGAAATACCGCTGCGACCACACTTCCTGCTCGAAGGCAGCCTGGCTCAATCCCGAAACAGCGGCGAGGTTGGCACGTGCGCGGATCGCATTCACATATTCGACCGCCTTCGCATTCGGCGACCCTTCCGCGCGGTTGGATGCCTCCGCATACATGAGGTACACGTCCGCGAGGCGGTACAATGTGTAGTTCAGGTCGGATTTGATCGTATTGGTGATCGCGTTGGCATCAAACCACTTGTAAATGTATGTGTTCTTGAACTTCACAGGCTGGCCGGTTTTAATGCTCGGCGCGGTGGTGTAGAAAAATTGTTTCTCCTCTACGCGCTTGTCGCCTTTCGGGAACGACTTGATAAACTCGGGGGTGGGGTACACCGAGCCGTATTCATCCGCGTACTTCGAAATGCCCGAATAGTTGGGGATCGTGAGCGGTGTGAGCGGGTTGGTGAGCGGCACGCTGGCGGAATACTGAACCTGGAAAATGAACTCGCCCAGGTTCTTGTTCGCCGGGTTGATCATGTCGGTGTAATTCTTGAAAAGTGAATAACCGCCTTTCTGGATCACATTCAACGACCGTTTGGCCGATTCGGCATAGTACTGCTGGCCGCCATTGATCGCCGCGCCCGCATAGGTGAGGTACACGTCCGCCAGGATCGATTCCACGGCCGACATCGATACATTTCCCGTCGTGTTCGACCATGGCAGCGTGGATGCCTCGGCGGCAAGCAGGTCGGGGATGATGATCTTGTCGTAAATATCCTTCGCGGGTGTGCGCGGTACATTCAGATCCAGGCTCGTCGGGACGGCCGTCACCGCCGGTACCGCGCCATACAGCCGCACGAGGTAGAAGTAATACAATGCACGCAGCGTGTGGACCTCTGCGAGCATATTGTTCTTCTGCTCGTCGGTGAGCCCGGGCGCGGTAATCGCCGGGATGCTTTGCAGGGCCAGGTTACATGCCCCCACGCCGAGGTACATTTGCTGCCACCAGGTGTCGAAGTAGAACGAAGTATTGGTGTAGCCCAGGTTCTGGTAATTCACAAACCCGGTCTGCCCGAGGTCGCTGTTGGCCTTGCCGGTCATGAATTCCAGCAGGTTGTAGGTATTGCCGCCGTAGGAAGCGGGTTGGCCGGCCAGCAATCCCTGCAAATTGACGTAGGCGGAGTTGGCGTAGGCACGGGCTACTTTGCTGCTGGACGCGTCCGAATCGGGCGTGAGGAATCCTGTCGGCGTTTCTTCCAGAAAATCCGAACATGAGGCCATCGAGAGCAATGAGGCTGCCAGCAATATATTTTTCAGCACTTTCATATTCTATTGTAGTTGCGGTTTAAAAAGTAAGTGTCAGGCCCAGGTTCCAAACCCGCGGGCGGGGATTGGAGAAGAAATCCAGGTTTTGCGAGAAAGCGGTGTTGGCCCCGTAGCCGGAGTTGAATGTGTCTACTTCGGGGTCGTAACCAGTATATTTCGTGATCACAAACAGGTTTTGGACACTTGCGTACAGGCGCAGGCGATCAATTTTCAGCTTTTCGAGCACGGGATCGTTGAATGAGTAGCCGAGCATGAAATTCTGGCCGCGGATAAACGAGCCGTTTTCAACCCACCAGGTGTCGAAATGCGAATCCTGGGCGAATTTGTAGTTGCGTACCTGCGAAATCATGGTATTCTGGTGGGTAGGCGTCCAGGCATCCAGAACGGTCGCAAGGCTGTTCGCGATGGTCTGTCTGTCCTCCACCGAATGCTTGAAAGTCGCTGCCGTATTCAAGCCTTCTACAAACCGGATATTGAAGGAGAAATCCCAGCCCTTGTACTTCATAGTGCTGTTGAAGCTACCCGTCCATTTGGGGGTGGTACGGCCGATAATGCTGTAATAATTGCTGCCGTCGGCATTGTAGATGTACTTCCTGTCGCCGGGTTTCAGGTTATGCTCGGCAGCGAGGGCCGCTTCGTCGGTGCTGTAAGTCCCCAGCCGGGTCATGCCGTACAACGAACCGATCGGCTCGCCTACGCGCAGGATGTTGGTCTGGCCCAGGAAGTTGGGGCCCGGGAAAATGTCTGCATTGCCCTTGTTGAGTTTCAGGATCTTGTTGGCATTGCTCGCGAAAATGAAGTTGGTGGTCCAGGAGAAGTTGCGCGTCTCGATATTCGTCGTGTTCAGGCTCACTTCAAAACCCGAGTTCCTGACGGACCCGACGTTTTGGTACACATTCGCATTCACCTCGCCGGCTGACCATGGAATGGGCGCCTGCAGGAGCAGGTCTTTCGTCACGCGGTTGTAGTAGTCAACCGTCAGATCGATGTTCTCGCGGATACCCAGTTCCACGCCCGCGTCGAACTGCAACGACTTCTCCCATCTCAAATTAGGGTTGCCCAGATAGCTCGGCAGCAAAGTCGACTGCAATGCGCCGTTGAGCACGGTGCTGGTGGCATTGGTCGTCCCCGGCTGGATTTGTGCAATGGATTGGTACTGACCAATTTCCTGATTACCCGAAAGCCCGTAGCTGGCGCGGAGTTTCAGGTTGGTGATCGTCTTGTTGCCTTTCAGGAAACCCTCTTCCGACAAGCGCCAGGCGGCACCTACCGAAGGGAAAAATGCATATTTGTTGTTCGCCCCGAACTTCGACGAACCATCGTACCGGCCGGTAGCCGTGAAAAGATACTTCTCGTCGAGGTTATAGGTGGCGCGGGCAAAATACGAGTTCATGGCCCACTTGTAATCGGCAGAGGTGGAAGAGCTTCTCACGGAGCCGGAACCGAGCGTATGCCACTGGAAGATATCGTCGATAAAGTTTTGTGTTTCAACGAAATCGGTCTCCTGGTTGTACTGCTGCCATGACGCCCCGAGCAGCGCGGTGAAGCGGTGCCGCTGGTTAATCGTCTTGTTCCAGGTCAGGTAGTTTTCCGACTGCCAGTAGGTGTTCAAATACCCGCGGATGTTGGCCACCCCGCCCTGGTCGGCCGACATATGCGCCAGGTTTTGAGAAGAGAAATAATTGTTTTTCTGCGATTGCAGGTTAAATCCGAGGTCCGTCTTAAAATCCAGGTCCTTGGCAATGTGGAACAGTAAATACGTGTTCCCGAGCGATTGGAGCGTATTATTGATGGTATACCGGTTGTGGGCAATGTTCACCGGATTCGGGCCGCCTTCCAGTCCGGCGATGTCGTTGTTACCGGCCCAGGTGCCGTCCGGATATTTGACAGGCAGAATAGGCACTTCCTCCGACACCATACGGGGCACATTCAGTCCGCCGTTACCGTCTGACACCAGCCGTTGGCGGCTGTTGATCAGCGACAGGCTTCCGCCCACTTTCAGCCACTTGTTGATATCGGTATCCACCGTGAACCGCAGATTGTACCGCTTGAATGCGGAGGTGGCCATCAAGCCGTTCTGGTTCAGGTAACCGAGGGAGAGGCTGAATAGCGTCTTATCGTTTCCACCCTGGAAATTAAGCGCATGGTTGGTCGAAATGGCCGGCTTGTACACTTCTTTCTCCCAATTGGTATTGTACAGCGGCTTGTCGTTGGCGTCGAAGAGCAGCGGGAAGTTGGCATGGTTCAGTAGGGCAGGAGGCGTCCAGGTGCCGCCGGCCGGGTCAAATTTGGTACCGTTGGCATAGGCCTCGTTGTACACCTTCACGAATTCGTCGGAATTCAGTGTTTTCACGTGGCGGTAAAGGTCGCTCACGTTCACATTGCCATCGTAGGACACCTTCATAGTACCCGCGCGCCCGCGTTTGGTGGTGATCATGATCACCCCATTGGCACCCCTTGCGCCGTAGATGGCTGTGGAAGAGGCGTCTTTCAATACTTCGAGCGAAGCAATGTCATTCGGGTTGATCGAGTTTCCGTCCACCCCGATCACCCCGTCCACCACATAAAGCGGGTCGATGTTGGAGTTGATGGAACCGATACCGCGTACGCGCACTTTGGCGGCGGCACCGGGCGCATTGCTGTTTACGCTTACCTCCACGCCGGCAATTTTACCTTGCAGGGCCTGAGATACGTTGGGTACGGGCTTGTCTACCAGCTGCTCACCCTTGATGGTAGCCACCGCGCCGGTGAGGTCCGATTTGCGAACGGTACCGTACCCGATCACGACCACCTCGGTCAGCGCTTTCGCGTCGGTAGCCAGGTTGACGTCGATCACCGACTGTGCACCGACCGCAATTTCCTGGGTGGTAAACCCTACAAAGCTGAATACCAGCACGCTGGATTCGTTGGGGACGTTGATCTCGTAATTACCATTGGCGTCGGTGGAAGTACCGGTGCCGGTTCCTTTGATGAGCACATTCACACCGGGAAGCGGGGAAGAATCTTTGGAATCGACCACCTTACCGGTGATTTTCTTGTCGGCGGTCCGGCCGGCGTAAGCGCTGGCACCGGAGCATAGGGAGATCAGGAGCAAAAGGTTTAGCAGGACTATTTTCATAATCCCTCCCGACCGTGTGACGGGCGGTTGTACATCACTTTTCATGCAGAAATTAGTTAGTGTTTTATCAAGCGTTTTGTTTTGGAAAGTACGTGGAGGGGTGTCCGGCGGGAGCGACGGGGAGCGGATATGCATCATGATTTTCAAACAGTTTTAGTAATAATTTCAGGTTTCAGTAAAATTCCGGGCATGGCAAAGCCATAGCCTGATGCCGTCCGGCAGGCGCAATTCAATTCGATGTCAGGGGGAGGGGGATATTAATATTTTTAAAAAATATAGTCCAAAAGAGGCCTGTGCAGATTTAAATGCGGTTAAAATGGACTTAAATTAAGATTAAAATGTACCCGGGCAGGGACTTGTGAAAAAGCAATGTACTGGCAGGCAGGGACACTACGGGAGACGTATCCTTGTATGGTGAGGGCAAAAAAAAGCAGTAGCGGGCTTTCGTCCGCTACTGCAAAAATCCCCTGTTGTTTCGATCCTCTATCGTTCTTAAGGGGATGCCGGTCGTCCCTAGGGAACGAGTACTTGTTTGGTCACGAGCTGCGCCCCTGCGCGTTGAAGCGAAAGCAGGTACAAGCCCGCCGACAGGTTACCTTTCGGTTTTATGACAAACTCATTTCCCGACCGGCCCAAGTCAAACCGGACGGCCTTTCCGGAAACATTGTACAAGCGGATCGCCGAAGCGTCTTCATTTTTCAGCAGGAACCTGATTTCGCGGCCCGATGCCGGATTGCCGAGCAATTCAAATGCCACGCGGCCAGGTCCGTTGTCGATAGCGATCATGCGCGAAAACTGGAAACTTCCATCCAGGTCGACAATCCTTAACCGGTAGTAGTTTGCACCCGGCATGGGTCGCGTATCGGTAAACTGGTATTGCTGGGTTGCCCGCGAGTTTCCTCCTATTTCCACCCGGCCCACCTGTCCGAATTCGCGCGCGTCTGCACTTCTTTCAATGGCGAAATAACGGCTGTCTGTTTGCTCCGTGGTTGTCCACGACAGGCTTACGGCATTGTCGAGCAATGTGCCGTTGAAGCGGGCCAATGTCACGGGCAGGATGGTGTTGCCGCCTTTGTACAGGCATTGTACCGGTGGGGTCTCCTTGTCGTTGGATTGGGTAGCCCATACGTCGGCCACGATGTTGGGGAGTTCCGAGCACGCGCCGGGTACCAACAGCTGGATATTGTCGACTGTAATCCTGAACTGCCCGCCGCCGAGGTCGGTTTCACTTACCGTTAGCCCTGCAAATAGCGGCGTGACGGTGTTGTCGGGCGAATAGTCGGGCAGTAAAGTGACCGGGGAATCGGTGCTGAGCGCGATGGTCGCCAGCGTATTGCCGAGTTCGTCTTTGGTAGGTCCCTTTTTATATTCGGGGGCGGAGTAGGCGCTCGTCAGCCAGAAGTGGATGTAAGCGAATTTGTTACCGTTGTTTTTAGTAAGCGTAAAGGAGTATTTGACGTTGGCAATGCAATTTTCTCCGGAAGCGGAAACACTGTTTAATTCAATCAGGCCATCGCCCAGAAAACAGGGGTCGGCCACTGCGAGAGAGGTACACAAACTTGTCATCAAAGTCAATGCTAATGCGTGAAGTGTTTTCATAATACAGGACGTTTAGTAATGTGTTGGTCATACATTAATATACATCCTATATCTTGAAATAATTAAATAAAATTTATGAATATAAGTCGATTTTGATAAAACAAAGATCCGATATCGGGCGTGTAAAACTATATTTATAAGCCTACCAAATACATATTCTATTTGTAGAAATACATGTAGACGTATATATTCCAAAATATATATTTATCTGATATTAAATATTTTACGTATATATTAAAGCGATTTGGCAGTAACATAGTGACAATTTTCAAGCCCTTTTATTCAACGTGACGGAGCAATTTGGAAGCAGGTTTTTGCAAAATAAGCATTATTGGAAAAGTTCAATTTTGTAATTAATCCTTTTCCAGGTGTAGTACTATTTTCCTTTGCCGGTTGGATACCCATGATGAAGGTGGCAGCCGGTTGTGCGGAACGGCCATTCCGGTGGGAACCTCCGTGGCGCTGGATGATAAAAAATATCGGCAGCACGGAAGTTGAGTAGCAATAAATTCAGAAAATGATGTTTAGTTTGAAGAATGGACGGGAGGAACTGGTGGCGGCGAAAGAGGTCCAGGATGCAGGTAGTCTTATCAAAGAGCAGCGGCAGGAAGCCGAATTTCAAGTAACAGCATGTTTCTGAACAAGATCAAATCCCATGAGTCGGGAGTGGTGCTTTACGGCATCACGCCCCCCAAAGCCGACACCACTATTGAACGCGTCGCCGAAATTGCCCAAAAAACCATGGAGCGGTTGGCGGCCCTGGATATCGATGCGCTGGTCGTGTACGACGTGCAGGACGAATCGGCCCGGACAAAGGAGGAAAGGCCGTTTCCGTTCCAGAACTCGCTGGACCCCCTGCTATTTGCTTCGGAACACCTGGGTACGCTCGACGTCCCGAAAATCATTTACCGCCCTGCCGGCAAGTTTTCCGGGGAAGAGTTGTCGGAATGGCTCGACGTACTGCACAAGCAGCGCTTTTACCCGGTTTTCGTAGGCGTCCCGGCGCCCGATTTCCCTGTAAGAACCAGTCTTCCCGAAGCTTACAGGATCTGGCGCAAGCATGAAGAAACGTCGGTTATCGGCGCGGTGACCATTCCCGAGCGGCACAAGCTGCTGCAAGACGAAGACGTGCGGATACTGGATAAAATGGAATGCGGGGTGTCGTACTTCATTTCACAATGCGTCTTCAATATCGAATATGCAAAGCAGGTCATTGAAGACCTCGCGCAGCGGTGCGACAGCCGGAAAGTTGTGCCGCCTACCATCATTTTCACCATCACGGCCTGCGGATCGGAGAAAACGCTGCAATTCATGGATTGGCTCGGTATCAATGTCCCGGAAGACGTGAAAGAGGATCTCAGGCAGTCGGGCGACATGCTGGAACGGTCGGTGAATATATGCCTCGACATCGCTTCCGAGCTGACCGCATTCTGCATGCAGCGCTCTATTCCTTTTGGCTTCAATATCGAAAGCGTCGCCATCCGGAAAGCGGAAATCGAGGCGTCGGTTTTTATGGCGAAGCAAATCAGCCAGATGCTGAGGGATAAAGGCGTGCGCAAATCTGTCAGGCCGGAAAGCGTAGGTACTACGACTTCATCCTGACCGACACACTGGCCAGTACTTTTCTGGCCGTGCCCATCACCCGTTCGAAATGAAATGCCAGGAAGGTAATGCCTGTAATCGCCGATTTGAGCAGGAACAGGTAGATCATCCCTGCATTATCCTGCGTGAATGGGGCGAAAACCTGCGTCAGGTACAGCAGCAAAGCCAATACTGCGGCCAGCTTCATGTGCTGCGCGATCACTTTCAGGAACCTCATGAAACTGCTGCTCAGGATCCGGTCGATCAGTACATAGTACACGATGACGAAATTCGTCGCGATCGCGATCGAAATACACAGGGCCGTAAGGGTGAGGGATTGATAGTAGAGAATGCCGAGCAGCGTCGCGGAAATGGTGGTGAATGTACTTAGTATCCCCATTTTGAACAGCATATCCGTGCGGCCCATCGACTGGAAGATTGCCCCGCCGCTGGAATTGACCATTTGCAGCCAGATGGACGCGCCGAAAATCTGTAACACGGGCGCTACGCCCATCCATTTGGAGCCCAGCACCAGGTACACGACTTCGCTCGATGAAAAGAAGACGAAGAGCGAGATCGGCACTCCGAGCATGGCGAGGATATTGACCACTTTCAGGTACTCTTCAAAAATGATTTTGGGCTGATCCACAAACCGCGCTAGCACGGGATGGAGCACGGGCGTGATCACGTGCGTGAGGTTTGCCACCGGATACATCATGAGCTGGTAGGACTGGCTGTAAATCCCCAGGTTTTGGTTACCCATGAATTTGCCGATCAGGATGTTGTCCAGGTTACGGGAAAAGTAGTTGATGAAATTGAATGCAAACTGAAAGCCCGAGTACCGGGCAATCTTCCTGAACCCGCCGAAGCCGAAGCCTCCCATCAATCTGAGTTTCGAAAAATAGAAGCACATGACACAGGCCATCAGGTTGGAGAGGATCGAGCGCCATACGATCGAGTAGTAGCTGTAACCTCTCACGGCGAGAAATACCACCAGAATTCCCGTGGTGACGCTTGCAATGATGTCGATCCCGCCGAGCAACTTGAATGACTTGTTTTTCATTAACAGGCTCCTCGGCACGCCGGACAAGGAGCTGAAAAACACGCTCACCGCCAGCAACTGCCCGATCAGAACGTACGTATCGCTTTCGTAAAACCAGGCGATGCCGTAGGACAACAGGTAGAACGATAGCCCGAGACAGATGCTCAGTACGATCGACATTTTGAAAATATCGGAAATGTCTTTGGGGGTCAGGTCGCGGTTCTGGACGATCGCCGTACCGATGCCAATGTCGCCCAGAATGCTGAAAAAGGTAATGAATACGGTGACGACGCCGACGATGCCGTACTCATTGGGAGACAGGAACCGGGCCAGTATCGAATTGATGACCAGCCCGATGAGTATGTTGCTGTATTTGGATATGAAAACAAAAAAAGTCCCCCTCTTGATTTCCTGATCAACCCGCATTGTCTGTAAGTTTTATTACATGCCCTTCGGGACTACGTAATATGAGACTAAGATTTCGGAGCGTTCTTTTTCGCTACGAGGATATAGGTACAGGCATCCTTGTCCTTGCCGCCCTGCGACGGGATCTGATCGAACAGGTAAATGAGGGGCTGAAAAATAAGGGCCAGGACAGGGCGGAGGAACGGCGGGAGGGCGAAAGTGAATCCGTCCTGAAAAAGTTGAAGGCCCATTGCCGAGCGGCCGATGATTCCCCGGAAGTGGACTACTTCGAAACCGGAATCGGTCACTACTTTTTTCAATCCGGTGGACGTCCAGCGCCAGAAATCGGTCGGGTCGGGGTGGAACATCCAGTAGCCGTGTGTGCTGAGTATGAGCTGCCCGTCTGTTTTGAGTACCCTCAGTGCTTCTTTCAGGTATTCAGTGGGATTTACGACGTGTTCGAGCGCCTGGGTGGACAGTACCACGTCGAGGCTTTCATCGGGAAGCTCGATCCGTCCCTCGGGAGAAATCAGAATGTCGGCGACCTTGTTACCCGGGAGGTCAATGCCGATGTATTTGTGAACGTAGGGTGCTACCAGTGACTCATACGGCCGGTTTCCGCAACCGTAATCTGCCAGTGTTAAATTTCTTGAGTCGCGCGCTACGAAATTCTTGATTACATCCTCAATAGCCTGGCGAAGTTGGCGAAGGTAATAGTAACGGGTTGCCATTCTTCCGAATATCGACGGATACAAGCGCTCAACTCCTGGTTCTCTTTCAGTCATGCTAAAAATAAAGTATAGTGTTTGTAGATAAATGGATTGGCGGGCGGTATCCGGGATTGCCGGAACGATAACCACCGAGGCTGCAATTTATAACTCTTTTTGGGCGAATTGCAGATCGGCCATTGTATATTTGACCGGTTTACGTTAACCGGTATTCGCCGGTGAGTAAACGGATCGGGAGCCGGGACGGTATTTCGCCGGATTTAGCCGCTCATAATTAACAACTTGTATCGAAGCCTCTTCGGTATATCGTATTTTACACACTATTCAAGCCGGCGCAATGCCGCAGTTATCAAGAAAATGAACATTCTGGTATTCAATCAATCATTTTTCCCGCTGAGTGAAACATTCGTCCATCGTCAGGTGCTGGGACTGTCCCGGAGCCATGATGTCACCATGCTGACTTACCGGTATGAAAATGAAGATAAATTTCCGATCGCTGTTAAAAAAGAGCTTTTGGTGCATTATAGGGGCTTTTTTGATAAACTCATCACCAAAGTACTGCGCAAGGTGGCCGGCCAGGGCTACAAGCTGAGTTTCCAAAACCGCGCCCTGGTAGCGAAGCTGCTTCAAAGCCGCCATATCGATGTCATCCATGCCCACTTTGGTCCATCGGGAATCGAAATGCTGCCGGTTGCCAAGAAGCTGGGCATCCCGATGGTGGTGAGCTTTCACGGGATCGACGCGGCACCGGCCATGCTGAACAACCAGGAATACGCCGACGGAATCCGCGAAGTGATCGCCTATGCAAAGGCTGTGATCATCGTGAGCCCGCATTTCATGGATACCCTTGGCCTGCAACCGTTCGCCGGCAAGGTGCACCTGATTCCCTATGGTACCGACGAGCGGAAGTTCGTCCCCTCGCATACGCCCGAACGCGCGAAGGTCGTCATCCAACACGTGGGCCGGCTCGTACCCAAAAAGGGCGTCCCAGACCTCATACAGGCATTCGGTGCGCTTTGCGGCCGCCATCCCGAACTCGAACTGCGGATCATCGGCGACGGACCGGAAATGGAAGCCTGCCGGGAACTGGTGGCCCGGCTGAATCTGGGCGAAAAGGTAGTATTGTTGGGTTCGAAGGCACATGAGATAGTGAACCAGCATATGAAGGACGCCGACATTTATGTGCTCAACAGCCGGACGGACGATCAGGGAGATATGGAAGGTTTGCCCAACTCGATCCTGGAAGCGATGAGCATGGAAAAGCCGGTAGTTTCTACCTATCACGCCGGAATCCCGCAAGCCATTCAGGATGGGGAAAACGGGTTACTGGTAGGGGAGCGGGATAATGAAGGGCTCGCGGCCGCACTGGAAAAGTTAATCCGGGACCCTGACCTGAGAAGAAGGTTAGGGGTGGCGGCACGTAAAACAGTAGTGGCCCATTTCAGCGCCGACGCGATGGAAACAAAAATCCGGTCGGTGTTTGCGGGATTGTCGTAAATCTCCCCTGCATTCACACCTACCGGATTTCTTGACGGCAAAGCTTACACAGCTTGCGATTTCACCGCGATTCTTCCGGTATAATCTATCCGGTTAAGCAGAAGCGGCTTGTTTCCAAAGTATTCATCCACAGCCTTTTTGCAGCCGTCCCAGTGTCCGTAATCGTCGATGATGAGCACGCCGGATACGGCCAGGATAGGGTATAGGTGGCGCAGCTCGTGCGCGGTGGATTCGTACCAGTCGGTATCGAGGCGCAGCAGCGTGATGCCGTTGGCCGGCAGGGTGCTCGGAATGGTGTCTTCAACCTTTCCTTTTACGTAGTGAATGTTGGCTGCCGGATAGTTGGTGATACCCATGTTTTGCTGAACGTCATGGATATCGGCCAGGCACCATACGGAGGTTTCTTTATGATCGGCACCTTTTTCCATCAACAAATCTGCACCCTCCCCGCGGAATGTCTTGTCGTGCTCCGTAGGCTCGGA
Organism: Dyadobacter sp. 50-39; assembly: GCA_001898145.1. Classification (GTDB taxonomy): domain Bacteria; phylum Bacteroidota; class Bacteroidia; order Cytophagales; family Spirosomataceae; genus Dyadobacter. Next base: position 874,237 of record MKSR01000040.1, on the reverse strand, counting down.
CATTCCCTCGAAGGTGTCGTAAAGGAAGAGATGCCTGTCGGTGCTGCCCAAATGCAGCAGGGTAAGGGCGGTCATCATCGAGCTTCCGCCGCGCCAGACCCCGCATTCCACAAAGTCGCCGGGGATGTTGTTCTTAACCACATATTTTACCGCATTGAACAGCGCGTACATGCGCTCGATGGAAGTCATAGTGTATGGCCGGCAGCGCTCGTACAAGGCAAGGAACGTTTCGTCATCGGTGAACTTTTCTTCCTTTTTAATTCTGGAAACTTGCAGTCCGAAAGGTTTCAATAGAAGCGAATTGATCATAAGCATGTAGATATAGTGTTAGAATGAATTATGGATTCGAGCCCGGCAGCATCTCATATTCCCCAGAAGATGCCCAAATACAAACCGACTCCGACCAGCAGTATTCCGGCCAGAACGGTAACCGCTACCAAGGCGAGGATAAATGCCTGTTCCCGCCCGGTGTCCTGAACGAGGCCATGCAGGTACAGGCCTAATTCCTCGTCTTCGTTTTCCTGTTGGTGGGTATGCACTTCAAGTACATTTTGTTTCATAACCCCGTTGATAGTCAGTGTGCAACAGCGTGAATTTTACATCAACGATAGAAAAGATTTAGAGGATTTCCAAACTTGTGATGAAGTTTCCGGCAACCGGTCGGGGCATGGTCAGGCAATGCCGTTGGGTTGTCTGAAAGGGAGGCTGATGGTGAAGCGTGCGCCCTCTCCCGGGGTGCTCTCGGCAGCGATTTTCCCGTGATGGCGCTCAATGATTTTTTTGGTGATGGATAGTCCGATACCCGATCCTTCGTATTTGTCCTTATTATTTAACCGTTCGAAAAGTGAGAAGATCCTTTCCTGATATTCTTTCTCGAAGCCGATGCCATTGTCGGTGACGATGATGTGGCACAATGCAAGCTCATTTTCGTCGCCCGCACCAGCATACTCCGGCTCACAAAATATCCGGATTACAGGAGGTGTTTCGGGCCGGGAAAATTTAATGGAGTTACTGATTAAATTTTGGAACACCTGTTTGATCTGTCCGCGGTTTCCTTCGATCACGGGCAGCTCCTCCACAATCACTTCCGCGCTGCGTTCCTGTAACAGCAGTTCGTAGTCGTCCAGGATTTCGGCTACCACCGCTTCCAGGTTTACCTCATCGAAGGACTGGGCATTGGTGGATAGTTCGGAGTAATTCAGTATGTCGGACGCCATCGAACGCATCCGTTGCGAAGACGAGATAATCTTGTCGAGGTATTTCCGGCTTTCGGCAGGAAGATCCTGCGAATGCCGGTCCCGGATCATATTGGCAAAAATCAATATCTTCCTCAGGGGCTCCTGAAGGTCGTGGGAGGCAATGGACGCGAACTGCTGCAGGTCGTGATTACTGGCTTCCAGCTCCGCATTGGCGACGGTGAGCCGCTGGTTGTTTTCTTTCAGCAGCCGCTGGATATTCTTTTGATAAGTGAGGTCGGTAACAATCACGCTGAGCGCAGGCCCTTCGTCCAGTTGCAGCACCGTGAGGGAGAGCTGGCAGGGCACCGTTTCATTCTCGCGGCAAACCTTGACCTCGATCTGGACATCCTCGTGCCAGGCCTTTCTGAACACATCCCTGAACATGAGCTGGCAATCGGCGGAAACAAACGATTTGAATGTCTGTCCGACAATGGCGGAGAGCGTTGCCCCGAGCATGGACCCAAACCGGGAATTGGCATAGAGGATAATGCCGTCCTCATTGAGGGTTACGGCCCCTTCATTCATTTTCTCGATGAAAAGGCGGTAAGAGTGGTCGGCGGTTTTGAGGGTGTAAAGCTGGTGACCTCCGTCGCCGTCATGGACGACGAGCGCGTCAACTTGTCCGCTGCGGATGGCGTCTATCATGTCGGTAGCATCTTCCAGTCGCCGGGTCAGCTCCGCATTCTCCCTCAGGAGCTGGTCGTAAGTTTTCGAATCGCTCATATCATTCACCTGATAACCCAAGACCCTTCAAAACTTTCTGCGTGTCCGACATATCGCCGATCATTCTTCGCTCGGGATAGGGCCTGGATTTGACCAGCAGCGGCAATGCGACGAGCTGCTCCCGGGAGGCGAGCGACTTTTCCTGATGGACGTCGATCACCCTGAGCGTGTAGCGATCTTTGAGGTGTTGTTCGCAAATTTCCCTGAGGTTGGCCACAGCGCGGATGGAGTTGGAGGAAGCACCGGCAATATATAGACTCAGCTCGAAGTGGTTGTCCGCTTCGTCACTATCGTCCCAATCCTGGTTTTGGTGTATTCCTTCAAGCATCTGATTTATTTTGCCGGGCGAATGTTAAGTCCTACCAGTACTTTTTCCTCGTTGGAAAGGTCTCCGATAATCTTGCGGATCGGCTCGGGTACTTTCTTAACCAATGTAGGAATGGCCAGAATCTGGTCACCTTCCGCTAGTTGCGGGTGCACGAGCAGGTCGATAACCTCTATCACATACTTATCTTTCAGATGCTCTTCGCAGTACTTTTTCAGGTTGGCAAGCGCAGCCACCGACCGGGCGGTTTTTCCGGCAACATACAGCCTGAGCTCCCAAATGTCTTCTTTTACTTCTTCCATAACGGGTTGTTAAAGCAGGTCGTCCCGCTTGCGGGTAAGTTCTCTGCGGTTGTCGTCCATAATGCTCTTTTTGAGCTCGTCTTCGATATAACTTTTATTAAGTTCTTCCTGTAATGACTCGAATTCTTCTTTGAGCGAAGCGATTTTCGATTCCAGGACGAATCTCTTCCTTTCAATTTCGCGGTCTTTACGCGACACCGCGTGGTCGCGGAGGGCTTCGGATGTTTTTTCCAGCAGCTGCTGCGTTTCCCGGGCCGAGCCGGTGAGTACGCCCTCGGGGCCAAGGAATACCTCCACCAGTTTGAGGCCTTGGTCGGTAATCACAAACTCCCTAACCTGGTTGGAATGCTTCATTCCCCGCGATTTCATGACATACAACCCGCGGTTGCGTTCGCCGTTCGACTCGATGTCCCGCACCAGTATCCAAACATCCACCAGCGACGAAACCCCGTCGTCGGTTTGTTCGGTCCTGTTGTCGTTGAGCGTGAGGGCCGTGAACATGACGGTGATGCCCAGCCCCTGCAGGAAGTCGATCAGCCTTGTAAGCACGCTCTTGACCTCGCTGTTTGACCCTACGGTAATGAGGTTGCTGATCGGATCCAGCACGACCACACTCGGATTGAACTTTTCGACCAGCTTCACGATATTCAGCAAATGCATTTCCAGCCCGTTGAGCGTAGGCCTGGCTGCGCTGAACTGCAAAAGCCCGGCGTCGATATGGCTTTGAAGATCAATGTTGATCGATTGCATGTTCCGAACAATCTGCCTGGGCGACTCTTCGAATGCGAAGTAAATAGCGCGCTTCCCGTCGGAGCAGGTCTTGTCGACAAAACTCCCTGCAATGGAAGTTTTCCCCGTACCGGCCGTACCGGACACCAGTATGCTGCTGGCACGGAAGAAGCCCTCGCCGCCCAGCATCTTGTCCAGCGCCGGGATCCCGGAGGACATTCTTTCCGATGAAACAGAATGGTTCAGTTGGAGCGAGGTCACCGGCAATACGGATATACCTTCCTCGTCGATCAGGAAGGGGTATTCATTAGTGCCATGGATCGATCCGCGGTATTTTACGATCCGCAAAATGCGGGTAGATATCTTGTTTTCGACCCGGTGGTCCAGCAGGATGACGCAGTCGGATACATATTCTTCCAATCCCTGCCGGGTAAGCGACGCTTCTCCTTTTTCACCGGTGATAATGGTCGTTACACCTTTTTCTTTGAGCCATTCAAACAGCCTGCGGAGTTCCGACCGGAGCACTGCCTGGTTGGTCAATCCTGCGAAAAGGCTTTCGATGGTATCCAGCACCACGCGCTTGGCGCCAATGCTGTCGATGGCGTATGCCAGGCGTATGAACAGGCCATCCAGGTTATACTCACCGGTTTCTTCGATCTCGCTCCGTTCAACGTGCACGTGGTCAATCCGGATTTTGCCCTCCCGCTGGAGTTCGTTCAGATCGAACCCGAGCGAAGCCACATTCACTGCCAACTCTTCGGCCTTTTCCTCAAAAGCCATGAAAACGCCTGGTTCGTTAAACTGCGTGGCGCCATGCACGAGGAATTCCATGGAGAAAAGGGTTTTACCCGAGCCCGCGGCACCGCAGATCAGCGTCGGCCTGCCGGCTGGCAATCCTCCTGCGGTGATCTCGTCGAGCCCGCGTATACCGGTGCCCGATTTTGGAAGTGTGATGGGCTGTTTTCTTGATTCTGAGGGTTCCAAACTCATTGTCAATTCCTGATTGTCTTTGTTAATACTTTCCTGCGGCATACTCCAAAAGGAGCGGTGCCAAAAGACATACATTAAAACTGTGCCTGAATAAACGTCAAAACCCAGGCCCCGCCGGTCATGCATTCGACTGGCGGGGGCTGGGGAATAGTTCAGTTTGTTGACGGAGCCTTTTTTCTTACGGTAATGGCTATTCGACTCCCCCCGGTTCGAGGCAAGAGAATTCGCCGGGGACGATCAGGACGAAGTTTTCATGTTCAGCTGCGCCCGTGGGGCATTTTTCTGCAATCCTCAGTAAACCATCGGCGATTTTGTACGCGGCTTTCCCCATTTGTACCGGTGCGTCCAGTAAGCTACCTTCATCGACAAATACCCGATTCCGGCCCCTACCAGCACGTCGCTGATGTAGTGCCGGTTGTTGGCCACGCGCAGCAGGCCTACCGATGACGCCACGGTGTATGAAGCGTAGGGCATCCACGGGTAGCGGTCTTTGTATTCTTCATTCAGGAAAGTGGCTGCCGCAAATACCTGGGTGGTATGACCGGACGGAAAGGAGTTGTAAGAACTGCCATCTGGCCGGAGTGTATGCGTAGCCGATTTCAGGATGGTAGTGGTGGTGAGCGCCATTGCTTCTCCCTTAACGAGGATGGCGGTGCGGTTGAGCACGTCGGTTTTGGAATGAATTCCGAATGCATCGAGGCCATAGGCGACAACCAGCGGCGAAAACTGCATATAGTCGTCGATATGGGTGTGGAAACGCGGGATGTGCCGGTACGGCTCTCTGCAAGCTCGTTTTTAATGGATTCTTCCGAATGGCCATTGGCAATCAGTCCGCCGATGATCAGCGAGGCAGGCACGTAAAAGTGTTGCAGGGTAATGGGCTTGCGTGCGGGCAGACTGTCCGCGGGGGCAAGCGGGCGCGCAAAAGCGCATGTGCAGGAGAGGAGGAAGATGAGGAGGAGGCGCATGGTATGTGATTGTTAAAATTTAAAGTTGTATCCGGCCCGGATGAGCTGTGTTTCGTAGTAATCCCGGCTGGTGTAATGAAAACCGTCGCCATACACGGTTTTGCGGATTACCAGGGTCCCGAAAAGGTCGGTGGCGTTCACGAATACCTCCCCTTTCGGCAGCTGTCGTTTGGCACCGGCATCCACCGAAAACCGGTGTCCTGTGCGTCCCTGCGGCACGATGTCCGGGGCCTGGTAAACAGCTACCACTTGCAGCTCGGTCTTCTTGCCTTTGAGCAGCGCACTCACTTTGCCGCTGCCGGAAGTAAGCGTCTGTTTGCCAGCGCTGAAAATGGATCTGACAGGGTACAGATTTTCGACAGTGAACGCATCGACCGTGTTTTTATAAACATTCCCATTGACATTCACGGAAAACCAGGGGGCGATATCCTGCTGTAAAACCAGCTCGCCGCCCGTACTGTAACTTTTACCGGCGTTTTGAAAGATATTGTAGATCAATGTACTGCCCGGCACGATGGTGCCAATGCGGGTGATGGTCCCGTTGATCTGCTTCCGGTATAATGCACCATAGAGCGACCCGCCGGACCAGCTGGTTTTGTAGCCGGCCTCCCAGCTACTGGTAAACTGCGGTTTGAGCGCAGGGTTGCCTATCTTGATGATCTCCGCATCGTCATATTTGGGGAAAATCCGGATATCCACCTCGTTAGGCCGGTCTACGCGGCGGTTGTAAAACAATGAAAACTTATTGCGGTCGTCGATTTTATAGGCGAAACGGACGTTGGGAAATGGTTTCGCATAGCTATATCCGTCGCTGTGGTAGGTAGGGTGGGTAGGGTTGACTTCGTAACGCAGATGAACGTATTCGACGCGAAGGCCGGCTTCCAGCTCAAAATCCCTGTTTTCAAAAACATAGTTGCCGTAGACGGCCGGGATGGTCTCCTTGTAGTCCGCCCAGCCGCCTGCCAGACTGTCGATGGGCGAATGGGACCCTGGCGTGCCGACGCCCGGAAAAAACTGCATATTCGTAGGGATGAATCGCCTTCGCATTTTCACGCCCGCTTCCAGCCGCCCGTAGCGCAGCGGACGGATGTAGTCGGCATTGAAATCCATCACATTTTCATCGGAAAGCAGCTTGAACGCATCCTTACCTGTAAAATCGGGCATGATGTTGGTGAAAAAATACTGCTCGTTCTCGCGATGAAAAGTATAGTTGAGGCCGATATTGAGCAAATGCCCCGGCTGGGCATATTTATGCTGGTAAGAGGCGCTGGCGGTAACGGTGGTTTTCAGTTCGTCTTCGAGAAACTGCCAGAGGCGGTTTCGCCGGGTGAGGTTGGCATTGAAAAAAGGTTCGTCCCCGCGGTCGAGGATTTTCTCGCTGCTGAACAGCGCCGATACCGACAACGCATTGCGCTCGTCGAAGGTCCAGTCGGCACCGGTTTTGGCGGTAACCACATTGGTGCTGCGGTTGCGTTTGGTTTGCTGCCGCACGGTATCGCCGCTGTCGTAATACCGGTTCACGAACTCGTTCTTGTTGAGGGTGGGCGTGTGCAGGTAGTCCCCCTGCAAAAACACATTTACCTTCTTCTTTTTGTAGTTCAGCGCCAGCGAGGGGTTCAGTTTGAGGGTATTCCGGTATTGCGGGCGGATGTCGGGCAGGTTTTCTTTCCGTACCCACAAAGCTCCCAGCCCGGCCGCCATCCCGATTTTCCCGTTGAAGCCTTCCTGTTTTTCCTTTTTGTAAATAATGTTGATAATGCCTGCATTACCATTCGCGTCGTAACGCGCCGAAGGGTTGTTGATGATTTCAATGCGTTCGATGGCCGATGCCGGGATGTTGTCAAGGCTGGTCTGGCTGCCGAAACCGGTGAGCGCGGTCTGGCGGCCGTCGATGAGGATCGCCACTTTGTCACTGCCCCGCAGAAGCACTTTGCCGTCTTCTCCGGCCGTCACGCCCGGAAGGTTTTTGAGCGCCTGCAACACCGATCCACCGCTCTGGCTCACATTACGGCCGATATTGAATGTCTTGCGGTCGAGTTTGTCGTCCACGCCGTCGGCCTGCTGACCTGTAACGGTCACTTCCTGCAAGTTTTGGGTATCGTCGGCCATCCTGAAATCGCCGAGATCGAGAAAAGGGCTCAATGTGCCGACGGTAATGGGTTTTTGCAAAGCTTTATACCCGAGGGACACGCATTCGATCCGGTAGTTTCCGCTCCGGACGTCCGGCAGGCTGAACCGGCCGCGTTCATTGGTGATTGTACCGGTCACAAAAGCGCTGTCCTTTTCAGCTTTAAGCACAATATTTACAAACGCAAGCGCCTGCCCTGTGGCCAGGGAAGTGACCTGCCCGGAAAGGGTTACTTTACTCACCTGTGCGCTGAGCCGTGTCATGATGAAAAAGCAGCAAAGCAAGGTCAGGATTCTTTGGAAAGCCATTCAGCGTATCTTTTTGGGACGATCTGATGGCAAAAATGAGGACCGATTTGGAAGAAATTTCGAATTCAGAAGCGGATTATGAAGTGGTGCATACCGCCATGAAAATCGTAGCCGATGTGCCAGCCGGAACGCTCGCAGATCTCGCGGGCGATCGCGAGCCCCAGCCCGCTTCCCGCATGCTCTCCCGACGCCTGCGCGAACCGCCGGAAAAGGTTTTCCGCCAGCAATGCGGCCGAGCCGGTGTTGGACACGGTCAGCACGCCGGCACCGAGGCGGACGCGGATATCGCCGCCCGCCGGCGTGTAGCGCACTGCGTTTACAAGCAGGTTGGTGAGCAGGATTTCCGTCAGTACCGCATTGGCCTCCACCGCGAACGGTTCGATGCTTTCGGTATAATGCAATGCATTGTTTTCGAAGCGATCGGTGAACTGTGCAGCAATGCCCGCAATGGTTTCGTCGAGGGCGATGCGCTCTTTTTCTTCGAACTGCGCGTGCTCGATGCGGGCGAGCAGGAGCAGGTTTTTGTTAATGCGGGAAACGCGGTTGATAGCCTGGTATACCTGCTCCACGATCCGCATCTGGCCCCCATCTAGGGACTGGCTCTGTAAAAGCATGTCGAGCCGCGACTTGACAATGGCCAGCGGGGTCTGTAACTCGTGGGAGGCGTTTTCGGTGAATTCCTTCTGCTGTCGGTAGGAGGCCAGGCTGCCCTGCATCAGGGAGTCCAGGCTTGCATTCAGGTCGGCAAACTCGGTCACGTCCGAGGCCGGTAAGGGTACCGCTTTGCCGGTTTCCAGGCGAAAACCGCGCAGGCCGGACAGCGTGTCGTAAAACGGCTGCCAGATCCGCAGGGCGGTTTTCTGGTTGAGGTAAATGAAGCCGGCGAGCAGCAGCATGATGAAGAAAATGGTTACCGCGGCGATGGCCAGGATCGTCTCGTCGATCTCCTCCATATTCGTTTCGATCAGTACGCGGTACAGCTTGTTGTTCAGGCGGATATCGGTGGTCAGGCAGCGGAATTGCTCCCGCTCTTGCATGAAATCGTCGAAGCGGATGATGGTATAAAGGCTGTCGGGCCGGGGGGCGGGGGCTTCGCTGAACGAGAAGCCGGGCTGCACATTGTCGAGTACGGCGATCATGTTATCCACCGCGGTGTCGGGCATGCTCAGGTGGGTAAGCCGCTTTTCAAGCTTTTCGCGGATGGCATAATGGTGCTTGTCCAGTTCGTTTTCCCAGATCCAGTCGATGATCACGAAATACACCGGAATGCTGATCACCAGCACCATGAATGCGTAGATCACCAGCGGCCGCAGGCTCTGGTCGAGCAGCTTTTTCATCCTTCCCATTTGTAGCCCGTTCCGTAGATGGTTTTCAGATAATTACCGTAGCCAGCTTCGCTCAGCTTCTTTTTAAGGTTTTTGACATGCGCATACACGAAATCGTGGTTGTCGAACATATCGGCAATATCACCCGACAAATGCTCCGCCAATGCACTTTTGGCAATTACCCGGTTTTTGTTCCCGATAAAAAACAGCAAAAGATCAAGCTCCTTTTTGGTGAGTACCACCGGCGTGCCGTGGACGGTGACCGTTTTACTGAGCAGATCGACCTTCAATTCATGCTGCACCACCTGGTTATGGTTGGCAAAGCTCCTCCGGCGGATCACTGAGTAAATGCGCGCGGCGAGTTCGGGTAAATGAAATGGTTTGACCAGGTAATCGTCCGCGCCCGTATGCAGGCCCCTGATCTTGCTCTCGTAGTCGCCCTTGGCCGAAATGATGATGACGCCATCTTGCTGGCCCTGCTTTTTGAGGGTTTCCAGAATGTCCATACCATCGCCGCCGGGCAGCATCAGGTCGAGCAGGATGCAGTCGTAGCGGTACATTTCCACTTTCTCCCGCGCCTGTGCCCATGTGCCGGCGTACTCGCACAGGTAGTCCTGGGCGGTCAGGTATGCGCCAATGCTCTCGGCCAGGCCGGGCTCGTCTTCGATGATCAGGATCTTCATTCAGGCAATTTAATGGAACAATTTGGAATTCTTTTTGAAGAAAAACGATGTTACCTTCACGGGAATGAAGCGGTGGGTGATCAATTTATGGCTGGTGCTGGCAGGACTTGCGGGATGGGCAGGAAGTACAGCAGCCCAGCCGGCAGACTATCAGTTTGTCCGTTACAATACTGAAAAAGGACTGTCCCACAATCAGGTCAACTGTTTCCTCAAAGACAGCCGGGGGTTTGTGTGGATCGGCACAGCCAACGGACTCAATCGCTTCGATGGTTATGCATTCCGGATTTTCAAGCACGATCCGGCCGATTCGGCCAGCATTTCCGATCACCAGGTCAATGCGCTTTTCGAAGATCCGGCAGGTTTTATCTGGATCAGTACCCGGCTCGGATTTGACATTTACGACCCGGTTACGGAAACGATCGATCACAACGTCGGCCGCGCTGCACAGCGTTTCGGACTCCGCGACGCGGATTTCAGCCGCATTATCAAAACCCGCTCCGGCGACTACTGGATCAGCCACAACAAGCTGGGGCTATTGCAATACCGTACCGCTTCCAGGAAGCTGATCAAAGTGCGTTTCGGGCCTACACAGGATGCACCCGGCACACGCGCCATTTCCGACTTCGACGAGGATGCCCGGGGAAACCTCTGGGTCGTATGTGACGATGGCTTTCTGGCCCGTGTAAATGCCGCCACCCACGCGATCGACATCCGCAGCGCATTGTTGCAGCGCCGGAACCTGGGCAAATTGTCGAACCACAAAGTGTTTGTGGACGGCCAGGGCGAACCCTGGGTTTACATTGTGAAGGCGGCTGTCGGGGCATTTAACTTTGATTTTAAAAAGAATACCCTCCGCGTGGCGGCCACGGGCGGCGCGGATTTCAGGCTGAGCAACAACGCCGTGAGCGCGATGATTTCCGGACCCGACGGGCGGATCTGGATCGGTACCGACCATGGTGGGATCAACGTGCTGGACAAGCAGAGCGGCAGCGTTGTCACGCTCCGTTCCAATCCGGGAGATCCCCGCACGATCAGCCAGAATAGCATCCAGGCATTGTACAAGGACGCCACAGGCATGATCTGGGCGGGCACTTACAAGCAAGGTTTTTGCAATTACCACGAAAACATTTTCCGGTTTTCGCTGATCCGCCATTTACCCGGGGACCCCGCAAGCCTGCCGTTCGACGACGTCAACGTATTTGCCGAAGACCGGAAGGGGAATCTCTGGGTGGGAACCAATGGCGGCGGGCTCATTTACTATGACCGTAAAAACAACAGCTTCCGGCAGTTCCGGAACAAGCCAGGCGATGCGGGCAGCCTGAGTAACGACGTGATCGTGAGCCTGTTCCTTGATCGCGACGAGGTGCTTTGGATCGGGACCTATTTTGGCGGGCTCAACCGCTACGACGGGCAGAAATTTACCCGCTACCTGCACGATCCGGCCGATTCCACCAGCCTGGTCGACGACCGGGTCTGGGAGCTGTTCGAGGATTCGCGGCGGCGGCTTTGGGTTGGTACCATGGCCGATGGCCTGGATTTGTTCGACAGGTCGGCGAAGAGCTTCCGGCACTTCCGCAACCTGGCCCCCAACTCCGTCAGCTCCGACTACATTTCCGCCATGCTGGAAGACAAGCAGGGCAACCTTTGGATCGGTACTGCGAACGGAATCGATGTGTTAATGCGACAGACCGGGCGTTTTGTGCATTATCAGCATGTTCCCGGCAACGGTAACAGCCTCAGCAGCGATGCGGTCATGTCGCTCGTGCAGGATGCGTCGGGCACGATCTGGATCGGGACTGGCGAGGGGCTTAACCGGTACGATGCGGCGCGGAATGCATTTGTGACCTACGACACCCGTCACGGATTGCCCGACAATTCCATATTAACGGTGCTGGTCGACGCGCGGCAGGCACTCTGGCTCGGCACGCCGAAAGGCGTGGTGCATTGGCAGGTTACCAAAAGGGACGCCGCAGGTGCCCCGGCGGCATTCAGGCTGCGCACCTATAATGAGGTCGACGGCTTGCAGGGGCGCGGTTTTAACGAGAATGCGGCACTCCGGCTGCGCTCCGGCGAGCTCGTTTTCGGCGGGGCGAACGGTTTCTCCATTTTCGATCCTGCGCGGGTAACCGACGAGCGTACCGCCTCGAAAGTGGTACTGACCGATTTCCAGGTTTTTAATAAAAGCATTCGACCCGGTGTGCAGGCGGACGGCAGCCGGGTGCTGGACAAATCAGTCTCGATCACGGACCGCATTGAACTGGAACACAGCCAGAATGTATTTACGATCGAATTCGCGGCGCTGAATTTTCTCCATCCTGAAAAAAACCATTACCTGTACACCATGCAGGGGTTCAACGACCAGTGGTTCGAAGCCGACAACACGCGCCGTATCACGTACACCAACCTTGACCCCGGAAGCTATGTGTTCAAGGTGAAAACCCGGGAAGGGGGCGCGGCCACTGAACGCAGGCTGGAAATCAGGATATTGCCGCCATTCTGGAAAACGCCGTGGGCCTATTTGCTGTATTTTCTATTGGTGGCCGGCGCATTGATGATCGCGCGCTGGGTACTGATCGAGCGGGAGCGGATGAATTTCAAGCTGGAACAGGAGCGGCATTATGCCCAGCAGATGCATGAGCTGGACCTGATGAAGATCAAATTCTTTACCAATGTGAGCCACGAGTTCCGCACGCCGCTTACGCTCATGCTTACGCCGCTCGAAAACCTGCTAAGGGGCATTGCCTCCGACCATACCGTGCACCGGCAGCTCTCGCTCGTGCACAGGAACGCCCAGCGGTTGCTCAACCTGGTGACGCAAATGCTCGATTTTAAAAAGCTGGAAGTAGAAGAAACCCGCTTTATGCCCGAGCGGGGCGACATTGTCCAGTTTGTGAGGCAAATCGCGCAGACGTTCTCCGATCTCTCCGAACACAAGCACATCCGGTACCGGTTTGAAAGTGCGGTAGAGTCGCGCTATGCCGATTTCGACCAGGATAAATTGTCGAAAGTGATGTATAACCTGCTCTCCAACGCCTTCAAGTTCACGCCTGAGAACGGACAGGTGACGGTACGGCTGCGGATCGTGGGGCACGAGGGCAGCGAGGCATTGGAGATCCGGGTGGAAGACTCGGGCATTGGTATCCCGGCCGAAGCGCACCAGAAGGTTTTCGACCGTTTTTACCAGCACCCTATGCCCGGGCATATCATGAACCAGGGCAGCGGTATCGGGCTTTCGATCGCCGGCGAGTTCGTCAGAATGCATGAAGGGACCATTGACCTGGCCAGCGAGGCGGGGAAGGGCAGCACCTTTACGGTGACAATACCCCTCCGGGAGCGCCTGGCACGCACGGTACCCGCGCAGGTGACGGGCATAGCTCCCGCCGATGCCGCCACGATCGATATCGACCTTGCCGAAGAAAAAGCAGGCAAGGAAAAGCCGCTCGTACTGCTCGTGGAGGACAACGACGAGTTCAGAGAGTATCTCAAAGAAGTATTGCAGAAAGAATACCGGATACTCGAAGCCGCCAATGGCAAAACCGGCCTCGATACGACCCTCGAACACATTCCCGATCTGATCGTGAGCGACGTGATGATGCCCGAAATGGACGGCATCGAGCTTTGCCGGAGCATTAAGTCCGACCGGCGCATTTCACATATTCCGGTGGTGCTGCTCACTGCACGCGCAGAGGATGAGCAGCAGCTGCAAGGGTACCAGACCGGCGCGGATGCGTATGTGACCAAGCCGTTCAGGCTGGACATTCTGCGGGTGCGGATTGCGAACCTGATTGCACAGCGCGAGCAGTTGCAAAAGCAGTTCCAGCAGCACATCGAGATCCGCCCGAGCGAAGTGGCCGTGCGGTCGATGGACGAGCAATTTGTGAACAACGCCGTGAAGGTGGTGGAGGAAAACCTCGCCAATGCCGATTATACCGTGGAGCAGCTGAGCGATGCGATGTCGATGAGCCGGGTTTATTTGTATAAAAAAATACTTTCGCTGACGGGCAAAACGCCTGTCGAATTCATCCGCATTATCCGGATGCGGAGGGCGGCCAGCCTGCTTGAAAAAAGCCAGCTGACGGTTTCCGAAATCGCCTACCAGGTCGGTTTCAATAACCCTAAATACTTCGCTCGGCATTTCAAGGAAGAATACCAGATGCTGCCTACCGAATACCGCAGAAATCATGCCTCGCAAATATTGGAATAATGCAACAAGAGAGCCTGATACTCTTATATCCGCCCGCCGCCGCCTGCTCATTACCTGCTCACCCGTTCCAGCCTTCCGCACATGGGGGAAATGGAATAAAGGGCGAAAAAATAGCCCGATTTTTTGCGCCGGTTTACAAATGAACCCCTATTTATAAACATTTGGATCCCTTGCTGCAAGGTTTTAAGAGACACATTTGTCCAACTATTCATTCGATTTGTCCCATTGTCCGGTACGTGAGCCCCAGATATCGGAAATGTCTAAATCGGGATGGACAAATAGTCACTTTTAAAACCAAACAACATGCAACAAAATTTGTACGAAACAGGGCGGGCAAAGCCACGTCTGCGCTTGCTGTCCGGGTTGCTGCGACCTCTCCTTCTGTTACTGGGGATTATGGGTACCGCCATCGGCGCATTCGCACAGTCGGAGGCTAAAAAAGTCATTACAGGGACGGTCGTTGCCCTGGAACAGGGTGACGGGATCCCAGGTGTGAGTGTGGTGGTGAAGGGAACGTCCAATGGTACGACAACCAACACAAACGGCGTGTTTTCGATCGAAGCCACATCGGGCAGTACCCTCGTTTTTTCCTTCATCGGATACGAGACACAGGAAGTGGCGGTAGGGAATAAAACCAAAATTGACATTAAACTGAAAGAAAGTATTTCCGCGCTGGACGAAGTGGTGGTTGTGGGGTATGGGGAAATGAAAAAGACCGACGTATCCAGCTCGCAGGTGACGGTTTCGGGGAAGGATTTGAGTAAAACCATCAATACTTCGCTTGAACAGGGCTTGCAGGGCAGGGCGGCGAACGTGCTTGTGCAGCAGAACTCCGGCCAGCCCGGTGCGGCGCCGTCGGTACTGATCCGCGGACTGAGCTCGCTCACGGGTACCACGCAGCCGCTGTACGTGATCGACGGCGTGCAGATCAAGCCGGATAACATGAAGGATGATCCCAACAACCGCCCGACCGGCTTTTCGAATATCCTTTCGAGCATTAACCCGGACGATATCGAAACCATTAACGTTTTGCAGGGCCCTTCCGCAACCGCTATTTACGGGGCCGTGGGTGCCAACGGGGTTGTGATGATCACCACCAAGCGCGGTAAAGCGGGAGAAGCGAAGATCACCTTTAATTCACTCGTGACCTTGCAGGCCGAGCCGAAGCATATCAATGTGATGAACCTGCGGGAATATGCGCAGTTCAGGAACGAGGCGGCCGCGGTGGGAAGCACAGCCAGCGAACCCGCATTTGCCGACCCGTCAGTACTGGGTAACGGTACCGACTGGCAGAGTGCGCTTTTCCGCCCGACCACGCTTCAAAAGTATTCGCTGGGACTGAGCGGGGGGACCGAGAAATCGACCTACTACCTGTCAGGCGAATATTTCAACCAGAAGGGGATCGTCGAGGGCTCGGGTTTCAAGCGGTACAACAGCCGTCTCAACCTGGAAAACCAGACGCGCAGCTGGCTGAAAATCGGCGCGAACATGAGCGTGGGTATTACGGAAGAAAAAGTGAATACCAACAACGGCGGCATTATCCAGCTAGCCCTCGACCAGAACCCGAGCGTACCCGTTACCAACCCCGACGGCAGCTGGGGCGGGCCTACTTCGACGCAGTTCCAGTTTACGAACCCGGTGATGATCTCGAAGATCTATAACGATTACAACCGCCGCACTTCGATCCTGGGAAGCCTTTTTGCCGACGTGAAACTGGCTAAGAACCTGGTTTGGCACACGGAGGCCAACGGAAGCGCCGAATTTCTGAAATACTATTCATTCCACCCTTCGTATACGATCGGCGGTTACGTGGTGTCGCAGGACGCGGCCACGTCGACCCGCTCGGTGAATACGAATACCTGGTGGAGCTTGCATAGCCGGTTAACCTATGATTTGAAACTCGGGCGCCATGGCATTAACCTCATGGCGGGGCACGAGGCGCAGGAATTTGCTTACGAGTCGCTTACGGGTACACGTAAGAAGTTTATTACCAATACTATCGAGGAGCTTTCGGGTGGTGATGCATCGGTGATTTCGAATGTGAGCAATTGCAGCGGCAAAGGCGGCGGCTCGCGCGAATCGTACTTTGCGCGGGTGAATTACAGCTTCAACGAGCGCTACTTCCTACAAGGTACCTACCGGATGGACGGTTCCTCGGCATTCCGCGAAGGCCGCCGCTGGGGCAATTTCCCGGCGGTATCGGTGGCGTGGCGTGTTTCGGAGGAACCTTTCCTGAAAGATGTGAAGGAGATCAACGACCTGAAACTGCGTTTCGAGATCGGTCGCTCCGGTAACCAGGGCAGCGGCGGCAATGCGATCTACTCGACCCTGCAAACCGTACCGACGGGCTGGGGAACAGGCTTCCTGGCTTCCAACTTCGCCAATGAGTTCCTGACCTGGGAGAAGGACGACGTGATCAACGGCGGGCTTGACCTCCACCTGTTCGGCAACCGCGTGGAGCTCATCGTGGATGCTTATATCAAGAACATCACCAGCCTCATTACCGTAAACTCCTATCCGTTTACCTATGGCGGCGACATTGCCTATTCGCCGGGTTACCTGAGCTGGCCTGCGGTGAATGCAGGTTCGATGAAAAACCGCGGTATTGGTTTCACATTGAATACCGTGAATATCGATAAGGGTGGTTTTTACTGGAAAATGGGGGTTAACCTCTCATTCGACCGCAACAAGGTGACCTCGCTCCTGAACCCGATCACGCCGACCTGGAATGCGACTTCGGTGGGCTTCAAAACCGAGGTGGGCCAGCCTGCCAGCATGATCACGGGCTATATCGCCGACGGTTTGTTCCAGGATGCCAACGACATCAAGAACCACGCGATCCAGACTTCCAATGGCCAGCTGACGATCAATCCCGCAACCGGCAGCTGGGTAGGGGACACCAAATTCCGCGACCTGAACGGCGACGGGGTGATCGATGCCGGAGACCGTACGGTGATCGGTAATCCGTGGCCTAAGTTCACGCTTGGCTTCAACAACAATGTGACTTACAAGAATTTCGAACTGAATGCATTCCTGACCGGAAGCTTCAAGAACGACATTCTGAACTACCCGCGCTACCGTGCCGAAATCCCGGGCAATGGCGGTGTGTTTGGCAACCAGTGGAAATCGGTGGCCAACTACGCGCGGCCAAGCAGCTACAACGCGGCCGATGCGGAAACCGTGACGCTTACGAATCCGGGTTACCAGATCCCGCGTATCGCACCGGGCGACCCGAACGGCAACAACCGGATGAACACCAACTTCATCGAGGATGGTACCTACGTGCGCCTGAAAAACATCACGATCAGCTACAACTTCCCGAAAACGATGCTGAAAGACTTCTTCATCAGGGGGCTGCGCGCTTCGGTAGGGGCACAAAACCTGTTTACCATCACCAAGTACAAAGGATACGATCCGGAAATCGGGATGGTGAACTATGGCGGTACTGTCATGGCAGGCGTCGATACGGGCCGGTACCCATCCGTGCGCATGTACTCATTCGGTTTGCTGGCTGATTTCTAAGCCGGCTGGTTCAACGTCCATTTCAAAAAAATATTCATATGCAATTCAAAATCAGATTCATAGCAGCCATCGGGGCGATGATGCTCTTGCAGGGATGCGGCGAGGAATTCCTCGACCGTCCGCCGCTGGATGCGATCACTTCGGGTAATTTTTATAAAACCGACGACGAGATCATGGCCGGTACTGCACCGCTGTACAACATCGTCTGGTTCGATTTCAACGATAAGGCCAACATGGCGTTCCAGGAGGCCCGCGCCGGTAACCTCAATTCCAACGACCGTACGGCGTACATCAAGCATGCCATTCCGTCGACAGACGTGGGTACGCTGTTGCCGGGGTACAAGTCGTTCTACAAAATCATCGCGCAGAGCAACAATGCCTACAAGGCTATCAGGGAGGCCCAGGGCAGCACCGCTTCGGCAGCTGTGAAGGCGCAGGGGCTTGGTGAATGCCGCTTCATGCGCGCTACGGCCTATTATTACCTGGTAGCCAACTGGGGTGCCGTTCCCATCGTGTATGACAACGTGGCGCAGCTTAACACGCCGCCAGTCCGCAACCGGATCGAGGACGTGTGGAAGCTCGTTATCCAGGACTACCGTTTCGCCGCTGAAAACCTGCCTGCGACCGCCGTACAAGGCCGTTTGACCAAGTATTCGGCGCAGGGCATGCTCGCCCGTATGTACCTCATGCGCTCGGGCCTGAACCAGCAGGGCAAACGGAACCAGACGGACCTCGACAGCGCGAAGTATTATGCCGAAAGCGTGATCACCCAAAGCGGCCTCGCCCTCGCTCCCACGTATGCGGAGCTGTTCGAGAGTGCGAACAACAATGCTTCGAAGAACAATCCCGAGAGCCTTTTCTCCCTGCAATGGATGCCGGTAAGCAGCCCGTGGGGCGTGAACAATTCGTTCCAGGCGTACTTTGCCTACGATGCCAACATTACCGGCACCGGTGACGGCTGGGGCGCGGCGCAGGGCTTATCCGCCGACCTCGTGAAATATTTCACCGAAAATCCGGCCGACTCGCTCCGCAGAAAGGCGATCGCGATGTTCGATACGGATGTCTATCCCAATATCCAGAAAGGGACCGGCGGGCTGAAATACAACCGTCCGGCGGCTTTATCAGCCATTAAAAAATACATTATCGGCTCCCCAGCGGATAATGGCGGCCTGGGAGGCTTCATGGCGGCCAATATCAATTCGTATATGCTGCGCCTGGCGGAGGTATACCTGATTTACGCGGATGCGGTGCTGGGCAACAGTGCGACCACATCCGACGCCAAAGCATTGGAATACTTCAATGCCGTGCGTAAAAGGGCTGGTTTGCCTGCGAAAACCTCGCTCACTTTCGAGGATATCTTCCGGGAGCGGCGTGTAGAAACGGTATTTGAAGGCAATTCGTGGAACGAGATCGTGCGCTGGTATTATTTCAATCCTGCCAAAGCCATTGCTTACACTGCCGCCCAGCATAAGGAAAACTACACGATGAGCTACACGGCGGGCTCCATTAATCCCAAGAAATACACGGTGACCTATTCGCCGGCGGAGTATTACCCGCTCAGCGAGGCCACGCTGTACCTTCCATTCCCGGAAAGTGAGATCGTGAACGCGCCTTCGCTGAAAAACGAACCGGTCGCTTTTGATTTCAGCAAACTAGTCGATTAACCCAAATCTGTGATGAAAATGAAATTGAAACATATAGGCAAAACAGCGCTGGGCCTGATGCTGGCGACAGGCATGATGCTGTCGTTCCAGGGCTGTAACGACGACGATATCGACGGTGCGCCCGCGATCAGCAATGTGCGGCTGCTAGATCCCACCAAGGCCGACAGTTCGCTGACCGCCGCAGAGCCCGGCAGCATGATCGTGATCCAGGGCCAGAACCTGGGCAGCGTCCTGAAAGTGTATTTCAATGAATTCGAGGCCAATTTCAATGCCGCATTGGGCAGCAACTCGAACATTATCGTGACCATTCCGGCCAATGCACCCACCAAAGCGGTGGACCCGGGCGTGCCCAGCAAGATCCGGGTGGTGACCAGAGGCGGCGAAGCATCGTATGACTTCGTACTCACAGCGCCGGTGCCGGTCATTTCCGGGCTGTATTCGGAATTTGTGAAGGCCAATGGCACGCTGGTCATCAATGGAGATTATCTCTACAATATCAAGTCGGTGAAGGTGGGTACCACCAGTTTGCAGATTTTGAGCGCCAATGTGAAGCAGATCACCGCTAAAATGCCGGCAACCGCTGTTTCGGATATCGTAACGGTGGAAGGGGAGTTCGGGACAGCCAAAACGAATTTTAAGGTGAACGACTCGGTCACCGGAAACATGGTGAACTTCGACGTCCCCGCCACTACCTGGGATGCGGAAGTATGCTGGGGCGGTGTGCCCATTGTGGCTGCCACCGATCCCCAGGCTATTTCAGGGAAGTTTTCGAGAATCAAACAAACGAAACTGCCCGCCGCAGGCTACAACGATGCATGGGTATTCTCGACCTGTTATTTCGATTTCAAACTCCCGGCGGGAGATGCTTCTACAAGGCAATTCAAGTTCGAGCATAATATCGCGGAGCCCTGGAAAGCCGGTAAGTACGACATTACCATCGGCGCAGGCGGCACCGAGTACGTGTATTCATTCCAGCCCTGGAACACCACCGAGTATACCGCTACCGGCTACCAGACCAACGGATGGCGCACCGCTGTCATAGAGCTCGCCGAGTTCAAAAGCGCCTCCGGCGCTACTATCGCCGACGTGTCCAAGGTTACCGACCTGAAAGTATCGTTCGGAAGCGCGGATGTTGCCATTGCCTCTTACAACGGCAGCGTAGACAATTTCCGGATTGTGAGAAAATAGGTATGATGCCGAACAAAATTTTATCCGCCATCGGTTGGGCGCTCGCAATGCTGTTGCTGGGTGGCCCTCCGGTGGCCGGACAAATACAGGTGACGGTTGATGCCGCGGCGGATGTGAAGCCGATTTCGCCCTGGCTTTACGGCCGCAACAACTCTTTTTCCGCTACCGACCCCAACTGGGCCTTGCCCGGTGAAGACCTCATCCGCCTGCGAGACGCGGGGGTGACGTTTTTCCGGGAAAGTGGCGGGAACAATTCTTCCAAATACCACTGGCGCCGAAAGCTGGGCAGTCATCCCGACTGGTACAATAACGTATACGTCAACAACTGGAACCAGGCCGCACAGGCCCTGCAAATGCATTTTCCCGCCGCGCAGGGCATGTGGGCCTTTCCATTGCTGGGCTACGCTGCCAAAACCGACACCGCCAATTTTCCCGACTGGGATTACAACCGCTCGCAATGGTGGGAAGGTGTGAACCAGAACCTCGCTGGCGGCGGCGTGCCCAATGCCAGCGGTACCAAGGCCAAAACCGAAGGGGATATTACGCGCTACCTCGAAAAATGGCCGGCCGATTCGTCCGTTGCGATCCTCGACCATTGGTTCGGCCCAGAGGGCATCGGCCTGAAAAAGGAGGGTATCCGCTACTGGAATATGGACAACGAACCGGAAATATGGTCAGGTACGCACGACGACGTGATGCCCGTGCAACTCAGTCCGCAGGATTTTATGCGGCGGTACATCGAACTGGCCAAAAAAGCGCGGGCGAAGTTCCCGGAGATCAGGCTCGTGGGACCGGTGACGGCCAATGAATGGCAGTGGTACAACTGGGACAACAAACCCATCACCGAAAATGGCAGGACTTATCCGTGGCTGGAATATTTTATTAAATCCATCGCCGAAGAGCAACAGAAAAGCGGGGTAAGGCTGCTGGACGTGCTCGACATTCATTTTTATCCATTTACTAAAAAGACGGAGGAAGTCGTCCAGCTTCATCGCGTCTTCTTTGACCGGAATTATGTTTTTCCGGAAGCCAACGGTGTTAAAACGATCAACGGAGGCTACGACAACGGCCAGACCCGCGAGTACATTTTCGGCCGTTGCAACGACTGGCTCACCCAGTACCTCGGCGCCGGGCATGGCGTGACCCTCGGGCTCACCGAAACGGGTATCGACAACAGCATTTCGCCTTCTGTCACCGCCGTTTGGTATGCTTCCACGATGGGGGAGTTTATCAAAAACAATGTCGAAATTTTCACGCCGTGGACCTGGAAACCGGGCATGTGGGAAACTTTGCATTTGCTGAGCCGTTGTAACCGATCGCATTCCGTAAGCGGCGTTTCGGACAATGAAGCGCTGGTATCGGCTTATCCGAGCGTGAATGCGGCAGGCGATTCGATGACGGTCGTGCTGGTGAACCGGTCGGAGGCGGCGCAGGCGGTGAGCGTGCGGTTTGCGCATTTTCTGCCGGTGCAGGAAAAGGCCGTGATGCACTCGCTATCGCAGCTCCCGGCAGCGGAAACTTTTATTTCGCATACTCAAAATGCATTGAAAAAGTCGGAAACCGATGTGGCAGGCAATGTGCTTGCAGTGTCGCTGCCAGCTATGTCCGTTTCCTCGATCCAGCTGCGTAATGGCGGTACCGTGCTGGGCGAAGCACCCCCGGCAGCGCCATTCGACGTGTTTCCTAATCCATCCTGGGACAGCATCACCATCCGGTGGTCCGGCCCCAGTTTCACCGAGCTCACCATTACCGACCTTTCAGGCCGGACACGTTACCGCCAAACGCTCGGAAGGGCGCAGCGCGAAGCCATCCTATCCCGCAAGGTCGCCGCCGGTACCTACTTCATCAGGCTTTCGGGGTTCACAGGTAAGTCGGTTGTCAGAAAAATCATTACCCGCTAACAAAGGGTACCACATTTGAAAAGCACTCCATGCATTATTTAAAGCGTATCATTCACAACAGCTTAAAGCGTATAGCTTTCAGCCTCTCACTCTTGCTGTTAACCCATTTGATTGCCACCGCCCAGCACAGCAGGCTGGTCAACGAACCGGTGGATGTGAGCGGCGATTTCCGGGATTTTTCCAATACTATTTTCTTCGCCGACAGCCTTGCCGCATTCGACCCGGCGACCGGCGCGGGGGCGATCAAATGGAAGAGAAACGAGCCTTTTTCCGCCCATAACTTCAACAACTCGATGCTGAGCTACAAGCGCTCTTTCAGCAACGAGTTTCCGGCCATCGAGTACGCCCAGGATCCTGTTCTGCCGTTTTCCGTCGAATTCACCTCGCCGCGCACGGTACGCATCCGCGCCAATACGGGTGCACAGGGGCCAGCGGCGGGCGCGTCGCTCATGCTCACGGGCGAGCCGGCCCGCGATGCTTCCTGGAAATACAGCAGGATCAGCGGGGGGCACCAGTACACCGGGGCCTACGGTTCGGTGACGATTTATGAAAATCCCTGGAAAATCCTCGTCCGCGATGCGAGCGGGAAGCTATTGACCCAAACGCGCAGCCAGGCCGACGGAAAGGCTTCTTACACGCCCACATTGCCCTTTTCTTTTGTCCGCAGGGCCTCCGACTATTCGCGCAGCGTGGCGGCGGTGTTTTCGATTTCGCCCGACGAAAAGATATTCGGCTGCGGCGAGTCGTTCACCAGGCTGGATAAAAACGGGCAGAAGGTGGTGCTTTGGACCCACGACCCCAACGGCGTGGAAACGCAAACCATGTACAAGCCGATTCCTTTTTACATGAGCTCGCGCGGCTACGGGATGTTTATGCATACCACTTCGCCCATTACCTGTGATTTCGGGGCCACCTATGGCGAATCGAATGCGATGCAGATCGGCGATGAAAACCTTGACCTGTTCATCTTCCTCGGCCAGCCGAAGGACATCCTCGACGCTTACACCGACCTCACCGGCAAGGCGCCGATGCCGCCATTGTGGTCGTTTGGGCTGTGGATGAGCCGCATTACCTATTTCTCCGAACAGGACGGGCGGAATGTCGCCGCCAAGCTCCGCCAGAACCGCATTCCGTCTGACGTGATCCATTTCGATACCGGCTGGTTCGAAACCGATTGGCGTTGTGACTACCGGTTTGCGCCCAGCCGTTTCCGGGACCCGGAAGGCATGATCGCGGACTTGAAAAAGCAGGGTTTCCGTACCTCGCTCTGGCAGCTGCCTTATTTTGTTCCAAAAAATGAGCTTTACCCGGAAATCGTGGCGAAGGGTTTGGCAGTAAAAAATGCGAATGGTACGCTGCCTTATGAGGATGCCGTACTGGATTTTTCGAATGAGAGCACGATTAAATGGTACCAGGATAAGATTGCCGGGTTGCTGAAACTGGGGGTTTCGGCCATTAAGGTCGATTTCGGGGAAGCCGCGCCGTTGTCGGGCGTGTATGCGTCGGGCCGCACGGGCTTTTACGAACATAATCTTTACCCGCTTCGCTACAACAAGATCGTTTCTGAACTGACCCGGAAAATGACCGGCGACCATATTATATGGGCACGGAGCACGTGGGCCGGCAGCCAGCGGTACCCGATCCACTGGGGCGGCGATGCAGAAACGACGGACAAGGGCATGGAAGCGCAGTTGCGGGGCGGCCTGTCGCTAGGCTTGTCGGGTTTTACATTTTGGAGCCACGATATTGGCGGCTTTACCATGAAAACGCCGGAAGATCTCTACCGTCGCTGGCTACCGATGGGCTTGCTGGCTTCGCATTCGCGCACGCACGGGCAGGCACCGAAGGAGCCGTGGGAGTATGGCGAGGATTTCCAGAACTATTTCAGAAAAGCGGTGGAAATGAAGTACAAGCTCATGCCTTACATTTATACCCAGTCCAAACTCGCTTCCGAAAAAGGTTTACCGATGGTGCGGGCGTTGCTTTTGGAGTTTCCGGAGGATCCCGGTGCGTGGATCGTCGATAATGAATACATGCTGGGCACGGACCTGCTCGTGGCACCGCTTTTCGAAAACGGAAAGACCCGCCAAGTGTATCTGCCCAAGGGGCAATGGACCGATTACCAGACAGGCAAAACCTATGGAAGCGGCTGGCACGAAATCGCGACCGGCGAATTGGATGTGGTGCTGCTCGTGCGCGGGGGCGCCGTGCTGCCGCATGTAAAAGTAGCCCAGTCCACCGGTGAGATAGACTGGACCAACATCGAGCTCCGTAATTTCGGGCAGGCAGCTTCCGCGAAAGTTTCGCTTTATCTGCCCGGCCAGGACGCGGTGAGGGAACTTACCGTCGTCAAAAAGGGCGGCCGGTACGTAGTAGGTACCGACCCGTTTGGCGGAAAGGTGAAATGGAGTATACGCTGAGCGTCACCGCCCCAGCGAAACATGCGTTTGACGATGATCTTCCGGTAACAGAACCTTCGATAGGTCCGTAAGATCATCGGTCATCGTCGCCATTTGTTTCCGGTGTTGCCGGAGCAGTGAAAGGTTAAGGTTGCTGCCTTCGGCCAGTCCGAAGAGCGCCTCATATTCGGTGATGATCTGCCTGTGTACATTCACAATCTTATTCAGTGCCAGCTTCACATTGCCCTTCACATCCATTACCATCGTGGCTTTGGTATCGGGTCGGGTGATACACGCATCCTGCATACAGCATTTAAGCGCATCGTACAGGTTGGCCATTTCTTTTTTCAATACAGAAACCACCATATAATCACGGCTCAGCACCGTGCGCAGCCGGAACGGAATTTCCTGGCGCATGGCTACCTTGAGCGTCAGTTGCAGCGTCTTATGAAGCCGCCAGATCTTGATCACCTGTTGAACAATGGGTTTTATGTTTTCCATAACAGTCACATTTTGAAGGAAGTCAGCAATAACTGTACCAAGCTGGCAGGAAAAAACACCCGCTGTATAGATAACCACTTCGTTATCCATACAGCGGGTGATGCTGCTTAAATGAGGATGTCGGCCGCGAGCGCCCGGAGCCTTATTTCTTGCCGATTTTATAGAGTCTGCCCTGGTCGGTGACGGCGTAAAGTGCTCCGTCCTGCCCTTCGGTAATGTCGCGGAAGCGCTGGTTTTCGCCGGCCAGCAATCTTTCTTCACCTACAACTTTGTTGTCTTTGAGCACGATCCTGCAAACATGCATGCCGCTGAGGGACGAAATGAACAGGTTGTTCTTCCATTCAGGGATCTGTTTACCATCGTAGAATGTAATGCCGCTCGGAGAAATCACCGGGTCGTAGTAATAAACAGGCTGTTCCATGCCTTCTTTTTGCTGGATCACGTCGCCGATCTGCTTACCGCTGTATTCGATTCCGTAGGTGATGGTCGGCCAGCCATAGTTCTTGCCCGGCAATACGCGGTTGATTTCGTCACCGCCTCTCGGGCCAAACTCGGTTTCCCACAAATCGCCTGTAACCGGGTTGATCGCCAGCCCCTGCACATTGCGGTGTCCGTAAGAGTACAGTTCCGGGCGCGCGTCGGCTTTGCCGATGAATGGATTGCCTTTGGCCGGCTTTCCATCCGTGGTAATGCGGATCACTTTACCCAGTCCCGAGTTGAGGTCCTGCGCCTGCGGGCGGGTGACGAGGTCGGAACGCTCGCCGGTGGATACGAAGAGGTTTCCGTCTTTCGCGAATTTCACTCGGCCGCCGTAATGCAGTGTGCCTTTATAGGCCGGTGTCGCCTGGTAAATCACTTTTACGTTTTCCAGCTTGCTACCGTCGGCAGACAGCTTGCCTTTGGCCACGGCCGTCAGGTTACCGTCTGCGAGCGGCTCTGAAAATGCCCAGTATACCATTCTGTTTTGTGCAAATGCCGGGTCCAGGGTAATGCCCAGGAGGCCGCCCTGGCCTTCGCTATTCACTTTGGGTACGCCGTCGATCGGTTTGCCCACCTCGCCGGTGGCGGATACGATGCGCATCGTTCCCCCTTTTTCGGTTACGATAAACTTGCCGTCGGGCAGGACAGCGATGCCCCACGGCCGTTCAAGAGACGATGTCAGCACCTTACCCTCGTACGGGGTCTTGGTCACGACGGAGCCGATGCGGGTTTGTCCGGCGAATGCAGGTTTGTACTCGGAATTAGCCTTTTTGGTTTCGACCGGGGCGCCGGCAGCGGCTTGCTGGGCGATCGAAAGGGATGGTGCCAGGGCCATGGCTGCGCTGGCAACGAGCGCGTGGATTGCGAATTTCATTTTATCAGGAAGTTTAGTCTTAAAGCCCCGAGTTGGATACGGGACTGTTGCGAATTTACTTATTTCATCCACAACGAAACGCCAAAGCCGGAAGAAAACTCTCCCGGCTTTGGTAAAAGTGAGTGAATTTGCACCATTAAGGCAGCGTAGGATCGAATGTGCCGCCCCAATCCTTATTCTGTTCGAGCGCCTTGTTCCGGTCGAGGATGTCGCGCTGGATGGGGAAGAAATAATATTTGTCCGGCACGACATTCACCTTCACGCCCGAGCGGGGCACTTGCAGCAGGCTGTATTTGAAATTGCTTTCAACCAGCTCATATTTGTTAGCCTTTTCACGTGCTTCGCCGATAGGCATATCCTGGCCGTTCGGCAGGACGGCAATCGCTTCCACGCCGTGTTTGGTGGTGCCGTCGAGGCGGTCGAGCATGCGCAGGCGGCGAAGATCGTAGAACCGGTGGCCTTCAAAAGCGAGCTCTACGTTGCGTTCTGCCAGGATCGCCTCCCGCATGGCGGCGGTATTAGCGGCCGAAATGCCATAGTTGCCGTCGCTGCCTGCCTCTATCCCGGCACGTTTCCGGATCTGCCGGAGGATGTCGAGCGCCTCGTTCATTTTTCCGGTTTCGTTGGCGGTTTCGGCGTAATTGAGCATTACTTCTGCAAACCGCATCGCCACGTAGTCTACGTCATACTGCTCTACTTCCGCCTGGGCCAGCTTCAACAGGCTGTTTTTTAGTACAAAAAAACCGGTATAGCGATCCAGATTGGTGGAGTTGACGCCCGCTTTCGGGTTCACCCCGTAGTCGTCCAGCTCGTGTGCGACGCCCAATGCGGTGTATTGCCGCTTGCCTGCCTTGCCCGAAACCTCATACACTTTGCCATTCCAGACGATGGATTTATCAAAACGCGGATCGCGGTCTTTCCAGAAACTTTGCAGCAATGCTTCCTCTGTTTTGAAATATTTACCGGTAGGGTCGTTGAACATTTTCCCGTCTTTCATGGGGTATTCCTTGATAAATTCCCAGGTAGGGACTGCCGATGCCGGGCCGCGGCTCTCGGATCCCGGGCGTACCCCGTTGTCCCACGCGGCAACTTTGTTAGGGTAGGAGTTGATCACCGTGAAAACCGACTCCTTGCCGCGCTCCGCCAATGCTATTTCCGAATAGTTGTCCACCAGCGCATAACCCTGTGCTTTCAGGTCCTCATAGGCCTTTTTATTCACCTCGTAGGCTGCCGCCCAATAAGCATTGTTAAATGGTTTTGCCGGATTGAACTGCGGGGATGCTTTCCACAGCAATACTTTTGCCTTGAATGCCAGCGCAAAATTGCCGTCGATCTTCCCGAAGTCGCCGGACGTAGGGGCGATCCTTTTCGGCAAGCCGGCCATGGCCTGGTCGAGGTCTTTCACGATCAGGTCGAAGCATTCGGCCGTGGAGTTGCGCGGTACTGCCAGCTCATCCTCGTAGCGATCCTGGGGAACGGTAATGTAGGGAATACCGCCGTGGAACTTCACCATTTCAAAATAGGTGTAGGCCCGCATGAACAGCGCCTGAGCGGTGATGTTGGCCTTCACGGCATCCGAAAGCCTTCCCTTGTTCACATCCACGATCGCCTGGTTGATCAGCCGAATGCGGCCATAGTTCCACAGCTTGAACTCTCCGTTGGTGATGGTGATCCGGTCGGAGTAGAAGTTGATACCGGCGAGTTGCTGGCTGAATGCGTCGGCACCGGTATTCCAGTTGCCGAACATCGGGTAAAGGTTGGCCATATAGGCATTGGCCAGGTTGGCATCGTTCCATACCAGCTCGGGATTGTAGTTGCTGATGTCTTCCACATCGAGCACATTGTTGCACGACGAGCATAAAAGCGAGATACCGAGGACCAGGGATAATATTTTCTTCATGTCTTTTTCAGCTTAGAATTTGAGATCGAGACCAACGGTATAGGTTTTCATGATCGGGAACGAATCGTAATTTTTCTGCTCCGGATCATGGAATTCCTTCACTTTGGAGATCGCAAACAGGTTGGTACCGTTCGCGTAAACTTGCAGGCTGCCCAGTTTGAGCATGGAAGCCCATTTTTTCGGAATGTTGTAGGCAATGTTCAGGTTTTTAAGCCGCAGGTAGGCGCCGTTGCGGATCCAGAACGAAGTGGCACCGGTACCCGACTCGTACCAGTTCTGCCCGATCGGCCGCGGATATTTGGCATTCGGGTTTTCCGGCGTCCACACGTCGTCGGCCCAGATAGGGTAGTAGGGCCTCACGGTACCGCCATGCTGGCGCATGCCTTCGCCTTCCTGGTTGCTGATAATGCGGTCGTAAGCGCCCACGCCCTGGAAATGCGAATTGATCGCAAGCCCTTTGTAGGATACATTGAAACCGAAACCAAAGTTGATGCGCGGTGTGGCATTGGTGGAAAGCACCTGAATGTCGTTTCCGTCGATCTTGCCGTCAGGCCCCGCCGTGTATCCATCCCCGCGGAAATCTTCGAAATACAAGCCGCCCAGATAAGGATTCCGGCCATATTGTTTCAAGCCCGAGGCAAGCAATGCGTCCAGCTGGTCCTGCGTGCGCACCATCCCGAGGGTCTTCAAGCCGATAATGCGGTTGGCAGGCTGGCCTACCTGGCTCTGGAAGTGGCGGTTGCCGCCGGGCTGGAATGCGGCCGATTCGTCGAG
This sequence comes from Dyadobacter sp. 50-39, assembly GCA_001898145.1. Lineage (GTDB taxonomy): Bacteria > Bacteroidota > Bacteroidia > Cytophagales > Spirosomataceae > Dyadobacter. The sequence continues at coordinate 845,111 of MKSR01000040.1, read as the reverse complement.
AACATCCCAGCGGTCTTTGGAATAGCCCACATTGGCATTAATGGAATAATTCACCTGGTTGTCGAACGCCTTGTCGCGCCATTCCAGAAACAGCTCGCCGCCTCGCCACGACCGGGCCGCGTAGTTTTCAGGGGCCAGGCTCTGGCCGTAGTTATCCGGCAGCGTCACCACACGCGAGCCGAGGATATTCGTTTCTTTTTTCAAAAACACATCCAGCGTTCCGTAGAGACGGTTTTTGAGGAAGCCAAAATCCAGACCCGCATTGTAGGTCGTCGACGTTGCCCAGGTCAGGTTCGGGTTGGGGGTAGCGCCGGGCGCAATGCTTTGGTAAAGCTTATCCCCGAAAATGTAGCTGCCTGCATTCTGGTAGCGGTAGCTGTATGAAAAAGGCCGGATCTTTTCATTGTTTACATCCAGGTCGTTACCCGTGGTTCCGTAGGAGAGGCGCAGTTTGAGGTCGTCGAGAAACGAAGTGCTGTTTTTCATGAACTGCTCCTCCGAAATGCGCCACGCTGCGGACACGGAGGGGAAAAAGCCCCAACGCTTTCCTTTCGGGAAAAGCGTATTGCCGTCGTAGCGGAACGAGAATTCGGCAATGTACCGGCTGTCGAAGTTGTAGTTGAAACGGCCGATCCACGACTGCCTCGCCCCGATTTCCTCGTAGGCGCTGCCGTTACGCCGCTGGGTGTCGGTGGAATACACAAATGGCTGGTCGTAAGCGGTAAGGGGCTCCTCCAACTGCGCGCCAGCCGAATAGTAGCCATTCTGTGCCTGCTCGAACACCACGAGGCCGTCCACGCCGTGTTTCCCGAAGGTACGGCTGTAATTCAGGAACCAGTCGAACTGGTAGCTCCACCCGGTAGCAATGTTGTAGTTCAGGAACGGCTGGTTCTGGCTGAATGTAAAAATGTTGATTTTGCTTTCATCGGGTGCTCCGGGTATGAACCGGTTGCCGTTCGGATCGGCCTGGTTGAAAACATAGTTTTTCTGGAAGGTCATGTATTTCTTCCGCATGAAATCCTCGGCAATGTAGTTGCCCATCACCTTGGTAGAAAGCCCGGGAGTAAGCTTGTCGAGCTTGATATCGAGGGTTAAAATGGAGTTCATGTTCCGGTTGCGGGTCTTGATGTAGCGGTCGCCGATCACCTGGTCGATCACGCTCCATGCCTGCCAGCTGCCCATCGGCGTCTGCACGGGAAAGGCGGTAGGGGAATTGGCGGGGGTACCGTCGGCAGTGGTGTAGAACGGATAAAGCTTGGGCCAGTTGAATGTCACCCGGTACAAGTCCGACACGTCGAAATCGTCGTCTCCGGTGAAAGGCCAGTAGAAACGGTCGAAATTCTGCTGGTATGCCGCGATGTTGAGCCCCACTTTCACCGCGTCATTGATTTGGGCCGTCACATTGGTACGCAGGTTGAATTTGCTGTTTTCGAGGCTTTTGTAGGAGCCTTCCTCGCCCCGGTAGCTCAGCAGCGAGTAGTAGGTGATCTTCTTGTCGCCGCCCGTTACGCTTAGTGAATGCCGGTGACTGTAAGGATTTTGCCAGATAAAATCGTGCACATTGTACCGCTTGTCTTTGAAATAGTCAAACTCGCGCTGCCCGTTCGGGATCGGCGTACCGTTGAACTGGGCCACGCGGTTCTGGTAAATAAGCTCGTCCTCGGCGGTGGTCAGGTCGGAAAGCAGCGTCTGGGTAGGCCGGTTGGTAGAGTAGTTGGACTGAAAATTGAATGTCGGCTTCTGCTGAACACCGGATTTGGTCGTGACCATCACCACCCCGTTGCCTGCGCGGGAACCGTAAATGGATGCCGTAGCAGCGTCTTTGAGAAAGTTCATCTGGTCGATCTCGTTGGCTTCCAGCACGTCGAACGCATCCTTGTCGCGCACGATGCCGTCGATCACGTAAAGCGGATCGCCGAAACTTCCCCGCATGCGGATGGACGACGATGCCCCCGAGAGGCCGGAGGTGTTCGTCACATTCACGCCCGGCGCGCGGCCAGCGAGCGTGTTGGAGAGGTTGGACGCCGACTGGTTGTTCAGATCCACCGAATTCACCGAGGTAATGGCGCCGGTGAGGTTCACTTTCTTTTGCGCGCCGTAACCCACCACGACCAGCTCTTCCAGCCCGCGGATGTCCGGGGCCATGGTGATGTTCATGACCGATTGACTGCCGACGGTCACTTCCTGCGTGGTGAAACCGACGAAGCTGAAAACCAGGATCGCACCCTTTTCCGGTACGGAGATTTCCCAGTTGCCGTCGATATCGGATGATGTGCCCTGGCTGGAACCTTTAAGCAGGATACTCACACCGGGCAATGCGTCGCCCTTGTCGTCGAGCACCTTACCGGTGATGCGGATCTCCGCCCGGACCTCGTTGGCCGAAGATACAGGCTGAACTTCCGGTGCTTTTGGCGCAGGATGGTCCAGTTTTCTGACTACCACCGTTTTGTCCACCACCTTGTAGGCCAGCGGCAGTCCCTGGAAGCATTGTTTCAATGTTTCCTGAAGAGAGGCGTTCTTCATGTTCACGCTCACCCTCAGGCCGCGTACATCCTCGCTGTCGTAGAAGAAAATATGTCCGCTCTGTGCCTCTATTACACCGAAAACGCGCTCAATGGGCGCATTTTTTTCCGAGAGCGTAATGGGCTGCGCAAAACTCCCTGCCTGCACGCGGACCAGCAGGGCGATCAGCATCACCGTGATTAAATTGAGGCGCATAATAATCTGGTCCTTGGATAACGTTGAGATGCGCGTTGGTTTCGAAAGGCCTTTGATAAGGCATGGAAAACCCCGCTGTGCATCGGGCACAGTCTTCCCTTCTGAATGAAAATTCATTACATTTACAAAGTTTGGGTTAATAAAAGATGTGAGATTCTTGCACGGCATTGCCGTGGCGGTTAGCCTGAACGTCGCCGTAGATGTGGTTCGAGCACGTCTGCGGTTTTTTTCTGTAACCGGGGGCTGGGGCTAAGGGCTTCGTAAATATGCTGTCATAAAAAGGTAGGTTTGGTGAAAAAGCAATCTGGATTATAGGCTCTTTTCGCCCGGCAACACGACGATCCTGCCGCTGTATTCCGGTATATCACTTCCTTCAATGCGGAAATTGACGCCCGCGAATTTTAAGATTTCGAGTATCTCGGAAGCTTTGGAGTTGCGTCGCAGCTTTCCTGAAAACCGCTTGGCCGGAATGCCTTGGGGATAGGTGACTTCCACATTATACCACCGCTCTATATCCCGCATGATGGTCGCCAGGGGTGTTTCACGGAATTGGAAAAGCCCATTTTTCCAGGCTACCGTTTCGTTCACATCCACCACGGCCTTCCGCAGGCTGCCGTTCGTGCGCAGGCTGGCCTGCTCGCCGGGGACGAGTTGCAGTGGCTCACTGCCCGTCCTTGCTGCCGTCACACTCACGGCCCCCTCCAATAGGGTAGTGTGTATTTCCGGTTCGTCGGTGTAGGCGTTCACATTGAAATGGGTGCCCGTCACGATCACCTGCTGCCTGCCATCCACATCTACGACAAACGGTTGCTCCTTTTTCTTCTGCACTTCAAAATATACTTCCCCCTGCACCCGCACGCGGCGCTCGTTGCCGGCAAATGCGGTGGGAAATGTAATGGAGGATCTGGCGTTGAGCCATACCTGGGTGCCGTCGGGAAGTCTGATGCTGTATTGCCCGCCGGCCGGTGTGCTGATCGTGTTTGTGCCGGTGATCGCCTGCGTGCTTTCGCCGACCTGGTAGGCGAGTTCTCCCTCCGAGTTTTTCAGGATAGTGGCATTTCCCTGGCTGGCAATGCGTCCCCGGGCAGCACTGTCGAGCACGATCGTCGTGCCGTCGGCAAGTGTAAGCACGGCACGATCTCCGCCGGGTGCGAAGTCTGTCGGTTTGCGGGCGACACGTTGCGGCTTGTTTTCGTACTGGTGCATTACGTAGTACCAGGCGCCAAACGCCATCAATACCACCGCAGCCGCAGCAGCGAGGCGCGGCCAGGAGAATAGCGACCGCCGCTTCTCGGGACCGCGCCCGATCCTGCGCAGGATATTTGCCTCCATCTCATTGCCTAATGCAGCCCGGTCGTGATCGGCATAGTGGTCCAGCAGGTCGTGCTCATGCTCCTGGTGCTGATACCACTTTTCCAGGAACGCCCGCTCGCTTTCGCTGGCTGTGCCGCTCAGGTATTTCCGGACCATTTTCAGGAGATCCTCCTTGCCGTCAAATGCTTTCATGATAAGGGTGGACGGCAGTATTCGGTACCGTTCTTTCGTACATGTACCGCAAGGCCTGCCTTACTCCCAAATCGAACCGGGATTTTTTTCTAAATTTTTTGAAAATGACCGAATAAAAACGATCAGGAGGGATTACTGGAAGAAAATTGCGAATGCAACGAGGTCGATACACAGAATTTTATCAAACTTCATGCGCAATTCGGCGGTCGCCGTATTGAGCTGGTTCTGGACCGTTTTCTGGGCGATGTCGAGCCGAGCGGCGATTTCGGACGTCGACAGGCCCTCAAAATAGTGTTGCAGGAAAATTTCACGTCGTTTGAGGGGCAGTGCGTTGATCCACAGGCTCAGCAGGGTAAGGATTTCTTCTTCGAGTATGGCATCGTCTGCGTGGCCTGCGGCCGCCAGGCTTGCTTCGAAGCTGTGCAGGAGCCGGGCATTCTGCGGTTGGCGGGCGGTGTATTTGAAAACCTGGAAGCGCACGGCCGTATGCAGGTAGGCCTGCACATTGCCCACGTCGAGGGAATTTCTTCTTTCCCAAAAATCAATGAATATGTTCTGGACGATGTCCTGCGACTGGTCTTTGCATTGCAGCCGCTTGTAAGCCCCGTTGAACAGGCTCTGCCAGTGACGGCGGTACAGCTTCGTAAAGGCGTTTTCATCACCTGACTTTGCGAGGCTGTACAATTCCAGATCGTAAAGATGGTCGTCGTCGCGCATAGAAATAACTTGAGAAAAACGAATTTAGTAATTCTCACCGGATGATTGACGGCGCGTGCACGAAAACGCAAATTTTTTCAATACCGATTTGCCCAAAGCACGAATACCTTAATTTTGCTCGTGCACCACTAACGCAAGCACGCCTATGCAGCAACTGATCGACCACATTATCCGGTATAGCTCTGTCGGGCCCGGTATGGCAGATGGGATCCGGGACTTTTTTCAGGTGAAGACTTTCAGGAAAAAGGAGCTGCTCCTCCAAGAAGGCCAGCGTTGCCATGAGAAGTTCTTCATCGTGCAGGGCTGTGTGCATTTGTTTTACCTCAGGCAGAACGGGGTGGAGCAAACCATTGATTTTGCGCTGGAAAACTGGTGGACCAGTGATTTTATGGCCTTTCAGAACGGCAGCCCCGCCCAGTTTTCGATAAGGGCCATTGAGGCTACCGAAGTACTGGCGATTTCCGCCGTCCGGCAACAGGAAATGCTGGCAGCAATACCGGAACTTCATGAATACTTTCACCTGATGTTTCAGCGGGCGTACGCGGCCTCGCAAATCAGGGTCAGGAAAACCTACGAGCTTTCAAAAGAAGAATTATATCTTGATTTCAGCAGGAAATATCCTGCTTTCCTGCAACGCGTACCACAATACCTGATGGCATCTTTCCTGGGTTTTACACCGGAATACCTGAGTGAAATCCGCAGGAAATTCCTTTCTTAAACCAGTTTAAGAAGTTCCTTCCCGTGCCTGGCGAACTTTGTGACACCCAAAACAAAACATTGTCAACCATGCAAAAAGTAGTAAAACACCGGCTCGACGTCTGGAAAGAGGAGCCACTTTACTGGCAGCATATGGCCGCCATTGAAAACCGGGTTTATGCGTCATCCATTCCGCGCAGCCTGATCGAGCTGGTCAAGATCCGCGCTTCGCAGATCAATAAATGTGCTTACTGTATTGATTACCACACCGGCGAAGCGCTGCAATTCGGCGAATCGGCCCGGCGCATATTCGCGCTTTCTGCCTGGAAAGAGAGCCCGCTGTTTACAGAAGTCGAAAGAATCGTGCTGAAAATGACCGAGGAAGTCACTAACATTTCGCAGGATGGTCTTTCCGACGACACTTATGAAAAAGTAAAAGCGCATTTCACAACCAGCGAAATCGGTGATCTGATCATCTGTATCAGCCATATCAACTTCCTGAACCGGGTAGGTATCTCCACCAGGACGGCTGCATACTGATACAGGAATGTAAATGAAGGTCTTAGCCGGAAGTTTGCGGAACGCGGGCTTCCGGCTGTTATTTAATCGCAAAGGAAATCGGCAGATTGAACCTTACCCTGGCAGGTTTGCCGTCCCGTTTCCCCGGTTTCCATCTGGGCATCGATTCCACCAGCCTTACTGCCTCTTCGTCGCAGCCGAATCCCAGTCCTTTCAAAACCGCCACATGCGTGATTTCGCCGGTCGCTTCGATGTTGAAAGCCAGGAAGACCCTCCCCGAGATGCGTGCCCTTTTTGCCGCCCGCGGCATTTGACGATGGGTTTCTATGAATTTGTACATCGCGTTATACCCGCCCGGATATTCAGGCTGCGGCTCGATGGGACAGCCGAATACCTTTTCTTCCGAAGGATTTTTAGTTTGTGGCGGATGGCGGTATAGCAAGTCCTGGAAGACAATTTCCGAGGTGACGGTATCCACCGGCAATTCGGGTTTGCGCGTCTGCGCCTCCGTGGCGAGCGAGACGCATAAGGCAGGTACGAAAAATGTGAGGATTGCATGATATCTTTCCATGGCGATCATTAAGTAAATGCATTGCAGGGTTGAAACAGAGCGAAAGCCCGATTGAGTAAAATTACACTACAATATATAATTTTCTTTAATATAATCGAAATTTTTTCAGGTTTCAGTATGTGAATTTTAAGCAGGTCTTTCAAACAGCGTCTGATATGATTGTCCCTTTATTTAAAGTTTCGAACATGGCTGAGGCCATCCGTCACTACACAGAGGTGCTCGACTTCGAAACGACGGACCCGAACGACCATGCAGGGTCGCCTGTTGTGAAGGAGTGGATAGTTGCTACCATTGAACTAGCATAACTCCCCGATTTTTAAACTTCTGAACAAAGTAATTTGCCACCACTCTTAGTGGGCTGCGGTTCAGTGCGCTTCTGTCGCTCCCTTTTAAGCCAAATCCATAGACCACGTTCATAGCGTCCGGCCTTCTACCCAAGCAGGTGTAAACACGTGTTTTTTAAAACAGGTGTTTGTAGTCGTTTTTCAAGAATTATTTCTACAAATCTTTGTCAAACAAAAGCTTTTGTACGGTGGAGCTCAGCAACCACTTCAAAAAACGGGCTTACCTGTAGAGGCATTTCTTACAGGGGCGGATCCTGGACGCCGTATAACAGGGGATTATTCATACGTCACAATGAGCGATTTTCTAGATTTACAAAACGGCTGGTACAATGGTTTGACCCAGGGATTGGGACAGAACCAGGACTCTTTTCAGATCATTCAGCCAGCACCGCCGATCGCGAGCGGTACTGCCGCGAACCCTACTTTCTGGGCTTACTATAACAACATCCCTCCTAAAACCCTGACCGCGCAATTTGTTGCCAGTGGTGGTAATCAGTTCTATAACAACTACAGAGGGTTGCTTTCTGCGCTGGTTCCCACCCGGCAGATCGACGTGAAGGCGGACATCGGTGCAGAAAACTTTGCAGCCTGGCACGCATATGTGCAGACGCAGCCGGCGCCCAGCATGAACCAGATCCCGACGATGTTCAGAAACTGGGCGATGTTCAATGCACCGGAAGTGGCTAACATCGGCTCATCCGACTATGCCGCCATTCTGCTCGACCCGGTCGCTACCGCCCAGAACGAGCTCACATTAGTGTACACCACACCCATGGGGCTGCCGGTTAATTTTGATTGGCAATTGAATTATGCCGATATGGTCAACCAGCTGGCCAGCGCCCCTCCACGCTCGTTCTCGTTCGACAGCACCTCGATGAACACGAATGTGAGCAGCTCCTGGGCTGGCAGTTCCAAGTCGGGCTTCTTCGGCCTGTGGGGCGGAAGTAGCTCTACCTCGACGCTCAGCGAGCAGTTTGCTTCGAGCCGGATCCAGGTGAATGCCAGCTTTGAGCACATTCTGGTACTGCCCAATACACCAGGCGCATGGTACTATTCGTCGGTAATGGGTCTCGCATTTGCGAACCAAACCGGCAACCCATGGAGCGACAAGTCGTCGATCAACTGGAACAACACCTTCGGACCGAACGGCAATATGCAGTATTTCGGGGCAAACGTCATCGTAGCTTCCGGTATGTCCATTACCGTTACGTCGGACGCCAGCTATTCTTCCCTCGATCAACAGACGATCACGTCCAGCGGTTCATCGGGTTTCTGGCCATTTTACTCCGGAGATAGCGGCAGTACTTCGACTAACCGGGTTACGTTCAACCAGGACGGCCACATGACCATTACCACCAGCAGCATTCCGGGTGTTCCCGTGGTGCTGGGTGTGAATGTATTACCGGCCGGTCAGTTTGTGGGCCATTCTTCGAGCCTGGGCATTTCGCTCTTCGAATCTGCCAAGGCTTTCGCGGCCGAGATCCTGGCAGCCGCCTGATGCATTCGCGGGAAGGCTGGGTCATGCCGGCCTTCCCGCCGAATTGCCGGAGTATTAGGACACTATTTCCCCAAAGCCATGACGACAATTTTCGATGCTCAGACCGAATCGATGACGGCCATTACCGACGGCTGGTACAATCAGCTGGCCGGTAGCCTGAATCTTTCAACGCAGTATTTTCAGTTGCTGCAACCTCCGGCGGTGCCGGCAAGCGATCAGAATCTTTGGGATTGTTTGAATGTGGTGCCACCTGTTACGCTCAAGTTCAATCGCTGGTTTTACCAGCAGCCGACATTTTTCAGCCAGTACGCTGCGGTGGTAAACGGGTTGTCGTTTCCTGAAAGTGCTTTCATTGAGGATATTGGCGCAGATACCTATTTGGAATGGAAGGCATATCTCGACAGCCTCGCGCCCCGTCCGCCCGCTAATAAGCTGCCCAGCGTGTGGTTTCAATGGGCTATCGTTCATGCCCCGTCGGTGGCTAACATCGGACGCTCGGATCTTTCCACGCAATTGCTGATCGAGGGCGCACAGGCAGTTTTGCAGCCTTACGAAGGGCCTGACGGCAAGCCGGCTGACTTCTCGCCGGCATTACCGGACCTGAAAAGCACCTTGCAGGCTTCTTCCGGCGCCAGTTTCCGCTTCGACTCTGCCAGCGACGACCCGGATGTATCCAACTCGTGGGTGCCGGGTGAGGACCCCAACTACTTCGGGATTTGGACCGGCAGCTCGGCGGCTTTTCATGTAAGCAGGAAGTTCGCGTCCAGCAAAATCACTGTTTCGGTAGATTTCGACCATTTTGCAACGGTTCCGGTGATTCCGGGGCCCTGGTACAATTCGTCGCTGCTGCACCAGGCCTGGGCCTCGCAGGCTACCCCGCCGTGGATTGACAGCACCGACTGGCAAAACTATTTTGGTTCGACCGGGAGCTTCACGCAAGCCGTGGGCTCGGTGGTAGTGGCCGATGGCATTACGCTTACCCTTACGTCCGATGCTGGGTTTACGACCGCTGAGCAGGCGATCATCGAAAGCCTGGCGGCAATGGGCGACTGGCCGGTGTATTGTCCCGTATCCTCCGTTGCGGTTTCCAACAGTGTTAGCGCCGGTCCCGGTTTGCTGACTATCCGGTTTCAATCGGCGCCGGGAAACCCGGTTGTACTGGGTTTCAATGTTCTGGATATCCGGAGCTATGTCGGGGCGGGCTGAGAGGTGAAGCAGGGCGGAGGTATTTCCGGAGACGGACTGTATCAAAATAAAAAATCCTCCCGGCAGGAGGATTTTTCTTTGGTAGCTGATGTGGTTGCTTAGGCCAACGTCACATTCACAGCGTTCAGTCCTTTCCGGCCATTTTCAACTTCGTAGGTAACGAGATCGTTCTCACGAACGTTGTCTTTCAGGCCTGATGTGTGTACAAAAATATCATTGCCTCCATCTTCTGGTGAAATGAAACCGAAACCTTTTGTCTCATTGAAAAATTTAACCCTACCCTTGTTCATACTTTTACTATTTTGTTAAGCTTCAAAGGTAGGATAAAATTCTGACGTTGTAACGGAAATAAATTATTTGTAAAATTAATAGCGGGGCTTAACCAGCGTATCGTACCGCTCATTGTACAAGCGGCCCGAAAGCCAGTCTCTTAGAATGTATTTGAAGAACAGCATCGGCGGTTCGTGTTTCTCCATGGCCGCCTGGAAATAGGCTACTGCCTTATCCGTTTCCCCGATCGACGCGTTCACAATCCCGAAATCATAATTGGCCACAACGCTCGTCTGATGCAGGGAGTCCATTTGTGTGAGAATGTCCCGCGCGCTATCCGTTTCTCCCGACAAGCCGAAGAGCACGCCGCAAGCGCTCAGCGTAATGCCGTTGTAGTTGATTTCCAATGCCGTTTCGAGTGCCTCCTGGGCAGCCGGATATTCTTTCAGCGTGATCAGATTGAGGCCGGTGATCATGTGGCCGCCCCAGAAAGACGGGTCGAGCGCCGCGAGCTTGCGCCCCTGCGCGACAGCCAGGTCAAACCGCCCTGAAATCCAGTACACATAGGCCGCGTAGAAATTGTTGATCAGTGAAAAAGGTTCGAGGGCCAGCGCCAGCGCAGCTTCCTCTTCGGCTTCCTTCGGACGGTCGGTAAGGGCCAGGTACAATGCATGCTGGCCGTGAAGGTCAGCAGTGTTCCAATTCAGTTCCAGTGCTTTTTGAAAAGACGCGGCGGCGGCGTTGAAGTCCCACTCGTAGAGCATCTGCATCCGGGCCAGCGCAAGGTAGCTTTCGGCGATGGCGTCGTCCAGCGCCAGCGCATGTTCGGTGGCTTCTTTCATCAGCGGGAGTGCCTTTGCAGCCGGCATATGCCTGTAAAACCACATGTTCAGGTAGCACGACGCAATGCCCGAATACGCGATGGCATAAGAAGGGTCTATGGCCAGCGCCGCCCCGAAATACCCGATGGCCTTGTGATAATCGTCGCTTCCGCCGAACTTGTTGTGGTAAAACCGCGCGCGCAGGTAAAGCTGGTATGCTTCCTTGTTATTCGTGTAGCGTTTGAATGCGATCACCGGCTCTTCGCCCAGCAATTCGATTTTGACAGCGCCCAGGATCGCCTGCGCGATCTCTTCCTGCACATCGAATATATCTTCCAGATCCCTTTCGTAGGTTTCCGACCAGATCGGGGAGCCGGACTCGGCGCCATCTACTTTGCTCAGCTTCACGTGAATATGAAGTTCGTCTCCCGAGGTTTGCAAGCTGCCTTCCAGGATGTGGTCAACCTGCAACTGGCGTCCGATCCATTGCGGGTCGTGGGCCTGGCCTTTGAATGTGAAGGAAGAAGTACGGCCGGCTACCTGCAGGCCCGGCACGCGGCTCAGCACGTTAATGATCTCCTCGGTAACGCCGTCGCTGAAATATTCCTCTTCCGGGTCGTTGCTCAGGTTGGAGAATGGGAGTACGGCAATGGATATGGGTGCGGACACGCGGTGATGTTGGTTGATTTCGGTCATGATTAAGGCGTTATGCTACTATTCCCTGCCGGTAAAGCATTCCCCAGCCGGCAATTTCGTTGATGATCGGTTCTACGGAACGGCCATATTCGGTGAGCTCATATTCGACGGTCACGGGCTTCGTATCGAGCACGCGGCGGGTAATGAGCTGGTTCATTTCCATATCGTGCAATTCCTTGGAAAGCATTTTGGCGGCGATGCCGTCCACCTCGCGAAGCAGGTCCATGAAGCGCATTTTGTCGTTGAGCAGCAGCGTTCCCAGGATGTGAAACTTCCATTTTCCCGAAAGGATTTCCATGGCATCCTTGATGGCCAGGATCCTTTTTCGGCACTGCTGCGAGGTGTTGCACGATGGCTGTTTTTTCATCTCGTTCCCTGATCTGTTGGCGCGTAAAGTTATGGCGGGGCACATTAGTTTCCAAAAGGTAACCGGTTACCAAAGGGAAATGCATAACAGTTGGAAACCCGTACGCAGGTACCTTCGTGTATGAAAAATAATCCAATGCTCTGCGATACCGAAAGCGGCATCTGCGAATTGCCGCCCGCACCCGGCGAAGTTACCGGGTCCATGATGGAACCGGGTAAGAAGCCGGTCAAAATTATCTACTTCACCGACCCGATCTGCTCGACATGCTGGGGCATCGAACCGCAGCTGCGCAGATTGAAACTGGAATACGGCTCCCTGGCGGAGCTGGAATACCGCATGGGCGGCCTCCTGCCCGACTGGTCGTATAACAGCGGGGGGATCAGTAAACCCGCGGATGTAGCGCCGCATTGGGAAGAAGTAAGCCATTACTATCAGATGCCGATCATAGGGGATGTGTGGCTGGACGACCCGCTGCATTCGTCTTATCCGCCGTCGGTGGCTTTCAAAGCGGCACAAATGCAGGACGAGGGCAAGGCCATCGTATTGCTGCGCAGGATCCGGGAAATGGTTTTTCTGGAAAAGAAAAACATTACCCGGTGGGAGCACCTGGCGGATGCCGCCGCGTACGCGGGGCTGGATGCCGCACTATTTGAACGGCATTATCACACCGACGCGGTGGCTCTTTTCCAGGCCGATTTGCGGCTCGCTGCCCAATGGGGTGTCCGTGGCTTTCCGACGCTCCTGGTTTTCAACGGCGAGGGTGGGCATGAGAAGGTCTATGGTTTCAAACCGTACGAAGTGCTGGAAGCGGCGATTGCCAAAATGTATCCCGGCGCAACTAAAAGCTGGTACAGCAGCAACTGGCAGGACCTGTTCCGGAACTATCCGACGCTTACTGCCCGGGAGTTTTCAGTGCTCACAGGGCAAACTTATGACAGCAGCCAGCAGCAGCTTCTTTCACTGCAAAAGGAAGGGCTTCTGCAAGCCTATGCAACGCGAAACGGCACGCTATGGAAATACGCAGCGCCCTGATCAGAACGCGAACAGGAAGCCGATGCTCATTGCCTGGGCAAACTGGATTTTGCTGCTTTGGTCTTTGTCGTAAACCACGATAGCACCCAGGTTCACATTTACATATTTGTTGATCTTCGCCGTCAGCTGGGCGTCCAGGCGGTTATCGATTTCCAATCGATGCCGGAAACTCGAAAACATCAGGTATCTGAATTTCAGGTTCACCCCCTTGGCAACGTCCTTGTCGAAATTCGCCACCAGCTGAATGAGTGCGGCTTCTGTACGGACACGCTTGCCAATGGGTACGCCATAGTTTTTCTGGTCGGGTGTGTTGACGTACAAGTCCCTGTCGAGCACGATTGTCTGCCGCAAAGCACCCGGTGCGAGGTCGACGAAGAAATAGGGCGCGGGGCGGTACTCGATACCGATCGCTTCGGTAAGGTAGGCGGGAGAGAATAGGCCCGAAACCTTCTTTTTAAAAGCGACGGTGTCGGTACTTGCGCTGTATTCGTAACCCGCCGCGAATTGCGACAGGAAGTTGATATTCGCAAAGAAGCTCCATTTCTGGGACAGCTCACGGTTGTATTTGGTATCAAAAAAAATGCGGTCGGCATTCTTTCGGCTTTCCTGCCCCTTGTTGCGCACAATTCCGTATTGCGACTGGAAATCGTTGCGCCACGAATCCTTCCCCGTCTTCTTTTCGTTCAATGCGTTGAAAAACACTCCCAGCGCGATTGAATTCACGCCGCCGCCCGTCCAGTTGGAGCTGAACGACCCCTGGTTGATATTGGCACCGAATTCGATCTTTTTCCAGGCGGTGTCCTTGGCCGTTTTCAGACGCCCCGCATTGATGGAATTGGAGAGGTCTACTTGGTATTGTGCAAATACGGCTGATAATGAGAAACTAAGCAAAAAAATGACAAACGGAACTACCTTCCTCGTACGCATACCCAAAGAAAATACTATTGAACAATCCGGCGAATATATTCGTATTGCCCGTCTTCAAGCAAGTTTTGCCCACGTAAAATCGCTTTTAAGCCGCTGCTGGTCGAATGGGCAGTTCCTGAATGCAGCTAATAGTCCTTATTCCGCTGGGAGAAGGTATGTACATAGTCATATGTTTTCCAAAAGAAGCTAAAAGGAGTAAAAACAGCCTGGCTGAAACGAAATTACCTATCGAAAGGCGCGGGCGTTTCGGCCAATGCAGTGATATTGCGGAGCTTTTCGTCGGGTATCGACCCAATGCATTATTCAGATATGTCTATCCAATCCCAAGGCCGGTTTCTTGCCAATGTGTTTCCACTCGTAGCCGGACAGGCTTTTTTTCAGACCGCCGGGATACTGGTGGCAGCCTTGTCGGGACTGGTGGGGTATAGCCTGGCTACGGATAAGGCGCTGGCCACGCTGCCCGTCGCCATGACGAGCGTAGGAACGGCGCTGTCCCTCATTCCGGCCTCGATGTTTATGAAAAAATACGGTCGACGGCGCGGCTTCATGCTCGGGATCGGGCTCGGCTTTCTCGGCGGTGCGGTAACCTCGTTCGGTATTTACCTCGTGGATTTCTGGCTTTTCGTTTTGGGCAGCATGTTTGTCGGGGCGTACCAGGGTTTTGCGCAGTACTACCGCTTTGCCGCCGCCGATGCGGTGGCGGAGGGTGAAAAGGGGAAAGCCATTTCCTGGGTGGTTTCGGGAGGCGTTTTTGCGGCGGTGGCCGGGCCGTCCATTGCGCGGTTCACCAAAGACATCGGCGACATTCCATTTCTGTATTCCTACTTGTCGCTCATGGGATTGTCGCTATGCGCCCTTTTGGCTGTTTTGCGCATCCGTCGCGATGCTGGCCAGGCGGCCGCTCAGGAACAGCACCGGGCAGTGCGACCGCTCTCGGAAGTTTTGAAACGGCCCGCATTTATCGCTGCAATGGCTTCCTCCACGGTGGGTTCGGCCATTATGGTGATGGTCATGACGGCCACACCCATCACCATGAAAATCTGCGGATATGATACGGACGACTCGTCGCTCGTCATTCAATGGCACGTGTTGGGCATGTTTGTGCCATCATTTTTCACCGGCGACCTCATTCAGCGTTTTGGCGCTGTACGGATCGTATCCTGTGGCATCCTGATATTCCTGCTGCATTTATCGCTGGCGCTATCCGGCACAGAGCTGTTCCATTTTACGACAGGGCTGATTTTCCTAGGCATTGGCTGGAACTTCATGTTTATCGGAGGCACGGCGCTGCTTACGAAATCCTATGCCAGCGGCGGCCAGGCTAAAAGCCAGGCATTTCACGACTTTATGGTGTATGCCGTCGCTACATTGTCGTCGTTCCTCGCCGGCGCCGCGCTCGACCGCTGGGGATGGAGCACAGTGAACCTGATCGCCGCCCCATTGCTGCTTGCCGCTTTCGCCGTCGTGCAGTGGTACGCACTCACTGAGCGGAAATCTCAAATCACAAGATAGCGGCGCGATCAGGTCTCCGGCAACGTATCCCGATAAACGCGCCTACCTCTCTTCCGGCACCGGCTGGCCGTCTGCGCTGGAATGTATGCGGTCCCCCAGCAGTGCTATTTCCGCCTCGGTAAGCTCGTCGACCAGCGCTCATCTCTCTGCATCTCCTTTTCAAATGCTTCCCGACGCACCTTGGCTTTGAATCGAAGTACTATTCGCTTTTCAAAACCTTTGCGGGATTACTCCGCGCGGCTTTGGCGGTTTGGGAGCCGATCATGACCACGGCCAGCAGCATCACGACTAAGGTGCCGCCCAGGAGCTCGGCCAGGCCGATGGGCTGGTGATACGCGAAACGTGTGAGTAGTATTTTGTCGAATAGCAGGTAGGTTACCGGCAGCGCAATCAGCGCGGCAATGGCCAGGAGCGTGATGAAGCCCCGGCAAAGCAGGTACACGAGCCCCGGCTCACTGGCGCCCAGCACTTTACGGATGCTGATTTCTTTCAGCTTGGTTTCGGTTGTGAAAACGACCATGCCGAAAAGCCCTAGCGACGCAATGCAGATCGCGAGAAAGGCCAGGAAACCGATGATCTTGACCATCATAGAAAACCCGCTGTATGCTTCCTCAATCTGCTCGTCATAAAAGGTAGCATTGATAGGATGCACCTTATCGAACCGTTTCCACGCCGTTTCGATTTTTGCCATTGTACTTGCAAGGTCGGTGGACGAGATCAGAAGGTTCAGGTAGCCCTGCGGCTCGCTTTTCGAGTAACGGAACATAACGGGCTCGATTTTGTTTTCCACGGTGCCGTAATGGAAGTCCCGCATGACACCCACAATGGTCAGTTTCTGACCGTCAACTTCTATCACGTGGCCCAGTGCCTTCTGCGGGTCCCGGCCACCGATGTTGAACCGTTTCAAAACCTGCTGGTTTACAATCAGCTCGCTTTCGTTACCTTTTTCTGGACGGAGCACAAAGTTGCTGCCGGCCACTAATTGATGTTTATGAATGGGCACGTAGTTTTCGTCTACGGTATTGACCCAAACCAGTCCCGAATCGACTGGTAATGCCGCGCCGGCAGGGTAGTATTTAACATCGAAACCGTACATGCTGCCCACGCTGGGTACCATGCTCGATTGCGACAGTTGTTTTACTTCCGGTATCTCGGCCAGGTCCTTTTTCAATGCCGCGGCATCCGCACCCCTCAGTTTGATATTCAGGATATTCTCCGTGTTGAAGCCAAGGTCAAAATTCAGAAATCCTTTGTATTGGCTGTAACCGACGAGGGTAGTGGCGATGAATATCAGCGACAGGGCATATTGCGCCACAATAAGCACCCGGCGCATGCCGATATGCCTGAAAATCCGGATGCCCGACGCATCTTTCATCACGGAAAGCGCATTGATTTTTGAAAAGAACACGGCCGGAAGGAAGCCGGCGGCCAGTCCCGTGAATACCGCCAGGGCGATGAAGCACAGGACTGAACGAAGCGACAAGTCAAGTGTGAAAATCTTCGCAACATGCGGGTCGATTGCCAGGAATTCTTTGCGCAGCAGGAGGTACAAGGCAAACGAGAACAGCAATGCAAGCAAGGAGATCAGCACCGACTCGGTCATGAACTGACCCAGCACGTGGCTCCCGCGGGCGCCTATGATCTTGCGCACGCCCACCTCGCGCGAACGCCTGAGCGAGCGGGCGACGGACAGGTTGGTATAATTGAAACAGGCCGAAAGGATGATCACGAATGCCAGTCCGCCGAGTATCCACAAAGTAGCAGGTTCGGTGCGCGGCCCCATGTTGTTCGAAAGTTTCCTGCCCAATGCAATATCGTTGAAGGGTTGGAGCGACAAGGTTATTTTTCGGTGCTGTAATGCCCTGTTTTCTTCCTTACTGATCTGGTCCAATGCGCGCTGGACACCTACCAGGCTGCCGCCCTTGGGAAGGGTGATATAAATGTAGTTGGACCACATATTGTCCCAATTGTTGAAGCCGTCGCCTTTCTTGCCGTAGAGCGCATCTGCCGTGGCATAGGAAATCAATGCATCGAAACGGATGTGGGAAAGGTGCGGAACGTCTTTCGCCACGCCGGTCACCTGGTAATCGAGAGTATCGAAGCGGACAGTTTGCCCCACGATATTGGTATTTCCAAACAGTTTTAAGGCAGTTTTTTCGGTCAGTACGAGTGAGTAAGGTTCTTTGAGCGCCGTTGACGGGTCGCCGGCTACCAGCGGGAATGTGAGGATCTTAAAAAACGACTGGCCGGCCCAGGTGGCTTCCAGGGGAAAGGTGTTCTGGCCCACCTGGGCATCTCCGGAGAAACCATTGCGGATAATGGTAAAATCCGCTATACCCGGCACGTCACTGCGAAGCCGCTGCGCGACCCGCCCGGAGCTGGACGCGAAGTCAGCCGTCGGCTGGCCTTCGGGGTGGTTGTGGGTGATGATGCGGTAAATGTTGTCATGGTTCCGATGAAAATCATCGTAGGAACGCAGGTCGTTCACAATGGCGATCACCAGCAAGCCTACCGACATGCTCACGGCAAGCCCGACGATATTAATGAACGAAAACAGTTTGTTGCGCACGAGGTTACGCCGCGAGGTTTTGAAATAGCTGCCGATCATCATGAAATGGGTTAAGAAATGGAAAGGGTCTATTTTGCGGATGGTGTAAGGTCTCATGAACTTGATCACGTCGAGGAAATAGATGAGTTGCGCATACCGCAAACCTTTGTCGCGCACATTGCGTATGAAATACTCATAGAGGTCGCCTTCCAGGTCTTCGAGCAGCCTCGGGCGGCAATACCATCTAAGCAATCCGGTGGCCCATCCGGGCGGCTGGTGGTCGTGTTTTTTCATATCGAACCTTCGAGGTTAAAGCCCGGAATATCCCGCCAGATAGCCTCGCGCAGGTCCTTTGCACGCGTGAGCGCTACCTTGCCCGCGTGGGTCACCTCATAAAACCGCTTACGTTTTCCACCCCTGGTGGCGCTGGCGTCGCCCAGGTGGCTTTTGGATAATCCCTTTTCTTCAAGGCGGTTCAGCACGGCATGCACGACGCCCAATTTCGCCGAACGGCCCGTATACCTTTCCAGTTCGTCGCAAATGGCTACGCTGTACGCTTCCAGCCCAAGCGCCGCAATGGTGAGCAATACCAGTTCTTCAAATTCGCCAAGGTTGGTCCCTTTCATCTGGCCGACAAGTGTTTAATCTATTTAATCATTAAATGTATGTATTATGAAAATATAAAATCATGTTTTGTATGTAAAATATTTTGGGGGGCATTCATTTTATTGATCTATTGTGTGAGAATCTCTATCAATCTTCTCATGCGTCTGTTATTGGTGGTGTGCCAATCAATCTTTATCATCAGTCATGTGTCAATGGATCTTCATCATGAGTCATGTGTCAATGAATCTTTATCATCTGATCCCCGGGCTAAAGACCGGGGCAAGGGGATAGGGGACAAAAAAAGGTTGCCGTTGCCGACAACCTCAGATGCCCATCTATTGCCCCGGTCTTTAGACCGGGGATAGAAAGAATCAGATTTTTCAGAATCAGATCTTTGTAGAATCAGATTTCCAGAATCCGATTTCCAAATAGCAATACTACCAGCCCGGGTTCTGCCCTAGTGCGGGGTTGCGGATACGGTCCGGTTCGGGGATAGGCCAGAGGTACTTCTTATCGGCCCATTCGCGGGCGCCCGGATTCCAGATCACTTCACCGGAAGTGCCTTTGGAAAGCTGGATACGCCCAACGGCGGTCGACGGGCTGACATCCACAAATGCAATACCCGGCGTGGTCGAGGTAGGCTTGGTGCCCTGGTAGAAATACACGTCGTTTTTGCCGTCGCCATTCAGGTCGTACTCACCGAGGGACGGCACGTACATGCCATTCATGGGTGCTTCCTGGAAGAGTTTACCAAGTTTCCACCTCCTCAGGTCGTCCGGACGAAGTCCTTCGAAAACCATTTCGGTACCTCTTTCCCGTAACACTTCCAGCAGGACAGGATCGGTAAACTTGCCGGCGAAGAAGGATACCATATAAGGATCGGCCGTGGTGGGAACAGTGGTGAGCGTAGCGCCGGTGATACCTGCCCGCTTGCGCAGCGCACCGATGGTGCCGGTCCATTCGGCGGCGGTCATTTTATCGAGCTCGGCCAGGGCTTCCGCTTTGTTGAGCAGCACCTCGGCGTAGCGCATGATAATGTGCGCGTTGTCGTTGCGGCTTTCGTCATCGAACGGGAAGCGCTCATCATAACACCATTTGATCGGCTGATAACCGGTGTAAGTCTGAGTGAAATTCGGTGGGGCAATTACCGGCGCGCCGTTTTCAGTGCGTGTATAGTCGCCTGTGCGGATAGTTTGTTTCAAACGCAGATCGCGGTTTTTAACCTCCTCCACAAACGGGGTGGTTTCATAACCTGCCTTACTCGTAAACGGGGTACCGTCAAGATTGAGGTAGGTATTGATAAAACGGCGCGTCAGGCTCGGGCGGTTACCATAGGTTGGGCTGATAAACCGTCGGTTGGCGGAGCTGTAAATCTGCAAGCTCGCACTCAGCGCCACCGAAAGAATCGTTTCATCGGTATATGCGCTTTTTGCGATGAACATTTCGCGGTAGGACCTGTCGGGTGCGCTGGAATGCAGCGTGTAGCCGGTAATGGCATTGGCTTCTTTCACTACCTCTTCATACCAGGCGTTGGCGGTTGCCTGCTTGTTGTCCTCTGTATGGTATTTCCGCCAGGACGCTTCGAACAAGGCGATGCGCGTTTTGTAGGCGCGGGCCACGTTTTTGGTAATGCGTGTTACGGATGGGTCGGAGGTCAAAGTAATGTTGTCGATCGCGAAGTTCAGGTCTGCGAGCACTTTATCCATTACTTCGTAGCGGTTCATGCGCGGGCCGTAAAGGGAAGCATCGTCCTTCACGTCGATGGTCCGGTCGATCCAGGGCACATCGCCGAATCTTTTTACCTTATCGAAGTAAAACAATGCCCGGAAAAAACGCGCTACACCCAGGTAGTGGTTTTTGGAGGCAACGGTGCTTTTCTCGGTGTTTTCAATAAAATAATTGATGTTACGTACAGACGACCAGTCATTTACCGACCATCCCGAACTCGTAACCGGGCTCAGCGCATTCACAGCCAGGTAGTTGTCTACGCCGTTGCGTGCCACGAGGTCGGAATTATCGTCGATCTGGAAAACACCCACGTCCGGATCGGGAAGCAGGTTGTAGAAAGAATTGGCATACAGTTCCAGACCGCTTTCGGAGCCGAACACGGCGTCGTTGGTGGCGGTATCCACCGGCACCTCGTTGAGGTCGCAGGAGCTGGCCGTGGCGATCAGCAGGACGGCAAGCGTATAGTTAAGTATTGTTCTAGTCTTCATGATTTCATTAAAAATTGAGTGACAAACCAACCGATACAGCTTTCAACATCGGGTAATTGTATCCGTCACCGGAGGCGCCACCGCCCAGGTCGCGATCAGAGCCGTAAATGCTGGTCACGTCGGTGTCGCGGGTCCATTTGTAGAGGGGCGACCAGGTCCACAGGTTTTCTCCCGACAAGTACACCTGCAGCGAGCGGGCGTGGATTTTGGAAGTAATGCGCTCGGGAATGGTATAGCCTATTTGCAGGTTTCTCAAACGGATATAACCCACATTCTGCATGTAGCGGTCGTTAGCCACCTGCAATGCACGGCCCGAGCCCTGCGCTACGTAGCCCACCAGGCGCGGCAGGTAAGCATCGAAGTTCCCCAGCTCCTCACGGAACATGTTGTCCTGCTGCCAGCGCGGGTAGGAGTTGTACGGACGGTTGTATTGCCCCCAGAAACGTGCTTCCGACGATGGGTACCAGTTTTGTTTCAACACACCCTGGAAGAATGCGCCGACAAAGAAGCCGCCCCAGTCGCCCGAAAGGTTGACACCGTAAGAATAGCGTGGCTCCGAATTGCCGATGATGCTCTTGTCGCCCGAGTTGCCTACGCGGTTCAGGCCCTGGTAAATCACGTTGTCGCCATCGAGGTTCTGGAATTTGAGATCACCCACATAGTTTTTCCGGGTGTTGGTGTTCGGGATATTGCTCTGCGAAGGTGACTCGGCGATTTCGGCCTCGGAGCGGAACAAGCCTGCCACCTTGTAACCCCAGATTTCACCTACGCGCTGCCCTTCGTAGTAGTCGGACAAGTTCTTATCCGGGTTGTTGTATTTCGTGATCGTCGCTTTGTAATCCGCCAGGGTCAGGCGCACATTGTAATGGAACGGTTTCGAAGCCACATTGAACTGGTCGTCCCAGTTGATGCTGAATTCCCATCCGTTGGTTTTCAGGTCGGCGTAATTCCCGTATGGAACGGCTGTTCCGTAGATAGCCGGCACGGTGGGCCCAACGGTAAACATATCGGTCGTTTTGCGCTGGTAAATATCCCCGGAGAATTGCAGGCGGCTGTTCAGCGCATAGAAATCCAGACCCAGGTTGGCAGTAGTAGCGGTTTCCCAGGTGAGGCCGTTCGGAACCACGGCCGGCATGCTCGTTGCCTGCGGGCGGATACCATTGATCACGCGCCCCAGTTGCGAAATGCCGAACTTCTCATTGAACGTGTACGGAGGAATGTTACCATTACCCAATGAGCCGTATGAGGCGCGCACTTTCACATTTGAAAGGATTTTAGGATTCACCTTCCAGAAAGGCTCCTCGGATACCCGCCATCCGGCCGAAACGGACGGGAAGAATGCCCACTGCTGGTCGGTAGGGAACTTCGAAGAGCCGTCGTAACGTCCGTTTACTTCGAGCAGGTAGCGCTCGCGGAAGTTGTAGTTCAAACGGAAGAACCCGCCGGCAATGGCCCATTTCTGGTAACCTCCTCGGGTGGTAATGCTCTGGCCCAGTGCAAGGTTGATGTCGTCGGCGTCGCTGTACACGATACCGTTACGCGAAGCGCTAAGGCCGGTGGTCAGCGATTTTTCGTAGTTGAAGCCGCCGAGCAAAGTGAAATTGTGGGCATTGTTAAACGACTTCACGTAATCCGCATAGAAGTTGGTAGCCAGGTAGTTGGTCGTGCTTCTGGATTCCGAGATATCGTTGGTGTTGGTACCGGTGTAGCCGATCACGCCTTTGGTACGGCTGTACGGCACCTGCACGCGGTTTTGCTGAACGGCATTGTCCGTGCTCTGAAAAGTCATATTGGCCTTGATCGTCAGCGCCTTTTCAAAGAACTGGGCTTTGAATGCAGTCTGGTTTTTCAGGAACCGGCGGGTCTGGTCGCTCGCGTTTTTACCATAATAGTAATCGCCGACCGTGTAGGCGGCTGAAAACGAGAGGGTACCGTCCGGGTTGGTAAGCGGGGCCAGCGGGTGGCCTTCGTCGGCGATATTGCGGTAAATGCCGCTTCCTTCGCCTACGTTCAGTGGCTGGTGGTACTTCATCGACGAGAATTCGGTGTTGTTGTCGACCCTTAGCCACGGGGTCAGCTGAATGCCGCCTTTCCCGCGGAAGTTATACATGCTGTACTTGTCCGGGTTGTAGCGGAATAAACCATCCTGGTTGTTGAAGCGGCCGCTCAGCAGGTAGGTGGCCTTGTCGGTGCCCCCTGCAATGGACAGGGCGTGGTCCTGGGCGCTGAGGCGCTTTTTATAGAGCTCTTTGTACCAGTCGGTGCTGTAATAGTACTGGTACTCACCGGTGGTGGGGTTCACTTCCACGCGAGGGAGCGATGGGTCCTCATACCTTCTTTTGATCTCGGCCAGGTAAGCAGGGGAAAAAGCGATGGTTTTGTTGATCGCCGTCGGCGTGCTGCCGTTGTCGTTCCAGCGCGACCAGGCATCGCTGAAACCCTGGGCCCATGGGTAGGAGTCGGTGATGTTGTCGGGTACCTCCGTCGGAGCTTTGATCGAGTAGTTGGCCGTGTAGGAAACCCGTATTTTGCCTTCCGGAGCGGGTTTTGTAGTAATTAAAACCACCCCGAACACGGCACGGGCGCCGTAAATGGAGGCCGAAGCCGCATCCTTCAACACCGAAATGCTCTCGATATCCTGGGGGTTCAGCATGCGCGGGTCGCCTTCTACACCGTCGATCAGTACCAGGGCGCTTCCCTGCTGACCAATGGAAGTGGTACCCCGAACGTTGAATGCAGGCGATTGCGTTGGCTTGCCGTCGAACATCCGGATGTTCAGGTTGGGAACCGTACCCACCAGGCCTTGGGCAAGGTTGGGAAGCGGACGGTTTTGAAGCACCTCCTGGCCTACCTGGTCCACAGCACCGGTCAGGTTCACTTTCTTTTGAGTACCGTACCCGACAACGACTACTTCATTCAGGGACTTGCTGTCGGCCTTCAGCGACACGTCTACCGTGGTGCGTGTGCCGGTCTCAACTTCCTGACTGATATAGCCTACGTAGGAGAATACCAGCACGGCGCCGCCTTCGGGAATGTCGATGGAGTAATTTCCTGTGGCGTCTGTAACGGTACCGGTCTGGGACCCTTTGATCACCACGTTTACGCCCGGAATACCGTCGGGGCTGTCGCCGTCGGTCACGCGACCTTTGATCTGACGGTCGGCTTTGACGAAATTCCGGAGAGGATGCACGGCTTTGATGCCGGTTTCCAGGGTCGGGCTTGCCCAGCTCGTGCTGCCGATCATGGCGATCAGCGCGGCATGGGCAATCGATTTTTGTAAGGTGCCTGCGCGCAGCGGCCACCTTTCGTTACATCGATACATATGGGTGTAGATTTATGGTATGGTGAATAGATAAGATAGTTCCGGTTTTGAGGCGACAAAATTGGGTAATCCTTTGTACTTACACTTTCGGTCAAATGCTATTTAACAATATCATAATCTGCCGGGGCCGCAGTGTAATCGCGAAGTCGAGGAGGAGTAACTTTGAGCTGATAAGTCAAGCGGGGCTCAACAAATACTGTTATTTTTAACTATTTGTTGAATAAATATTAAAAAACGCGGTTTGAGCTCAATGGTCCGATATGCGGCCGTAACCAGCTGGGGTTCTTTCTGAATCATTGCTATTTTTGACCGATTTTTACATTAAACTAAACCTATCATGTTAAAACCAATTTCGCTGGCCTTGCTTCTGTTTCTGGCCGTTAGTTTCCAGGTCAATGCACAGTCGGGGCGTCCGGATGTGGAGAAAAAACTGACTGAACTGGGCGTTACGCTACCCAAGCTGAACGCAGGGAAGGGAAACCTCATGAGAGCAGTGCGTGTCGGCAATCTGATCTACCTTTCAGGCCACGGTCCCGACAAGCCCGGAGGCGGCCAGATCCTTGGTAAAGTGGGGGATAACCTCACCGTCGAGCAGGGGAAAGAAGCGGCTAAGCTTTGCGGCGTTGCGTTGCTGGCTTCCCTGAAATACGAGATCGGCGACCTCAACAAGGTGAAAAGAATCGTGAAGGTGTTGGGCCTGGTGAACTCCACGCCGGATCTGACCCAGCAGCCGCAGGTGATCAATGGCTTTACCGATTTTATGGTCGAAGTTTTCGGAGAAAGCGGCAAACACGCCCGTTCAGCGATCGGCGTAGCTTCGTTGCCTTCCGGCATCGCCGTGGAAATCGAAATGATTGTTGAAGTACAGCCATAAGGAGTTTTTTGCCGGAACAGCCTTATTACCAAAATGTAATGCCGATGAGGATATCGGTGAAAATTGCAGGCCAATGACCGTCGAAGAAGCACTAAAACAACTTGAATCACTCGGAAGTGAGAAGGTGCGCGCCATGAATACGAAAAATGGCGCGCACGAAAATCAGTTCGGGGTGAAGATGGGCGATATCCGGGCTATCGCCAATAAAATCAAAGCAGACCACGCGTTGGGTCTGGCATTGTGGGACACGGGCAATATCGAGGCGCAGCTCCTGGCCATGCTGGTGATGAAGCCCAAGTTGCTGTCTGTCGGCGAACTCGACAGGCTCGTCCACGGCGTCAACTATTCCTGGGTGGCCGATTGGTTCTCTTCTTATATCCTCAAAGACCACCCGCAGAAGGAAGAGCTTCGCGAAGCCTGGATGAACTCGGATTACCCGTGGGCTGCCCGCGCAGGATGGAGCCTCACCGCGGGCCGTGTAACCCGTAACCCGGAAGGGATTGATGTTCCGGCCTTGCTCGACCGCATCGAAACTGAAATGCCTCATGCCCCCTCCGCGGCGCAATGGACGATGAACACCACCCTGGCGCAGATCGGTATCCATTTCCCGGAGCTTCGCGCACGTGCGCTGGCAATCGGCGAGAAGCTGGGCATTTACCGCGACTACCCGGTTTCAAAAGGCTGTACTTCGCCTTTCGCGCCGATCTGGATCAACGAAATGGTGAAAAGGCAGGTGCAGTAATGCGCTAGCGTTTGATCAGGAAAAAGCCTTTGTCGTAGCCGGCCTTCACATGGTCAATCTCCATTTCCTGCTCGCCCGCCACAAACGATTCGAATTCCATCTTGATTTCGTAGCCCTCGAAGTGTTGGAGGAGCCGTTTCTCATTGAAAAACCAGGCGGGGTAGTGCGCCTCGTAAATTTCCGGCGGTACCACCTGCAAGGTCAGGCGATCCGGTCGATCGGCCATGATAAACGCCGTCCGGTCGATGAGGATGTATTTAAAATCATACTGTTTGATCTCTTCCAGAAAGTCGTGCGGCTTTTCGAGGTATTGCAGCACACTCGAAAGCAACAGCACATCGGCTTTGCGGGCCTTCATGCTTTCCCCGATCGTGAAGTGGAATTTCAGAATTTCGTCCTCGAAAAAAGCCTGCCCGCACCGGATGTAGCGCTCCTGCTCGACAACGCTCCAATGCAGCTGTACCGTAGGAGGGATCAGGTCGCGCACCTGGTAATAGGTACTGCCCAGCGAGCCGCCGAAATCGATCACATTCAGATTGTTGCCGCATTCAACGGCCGCATAGAGCAGCGCCGAGATGACGGAATAGGGGTAAATTTTCTTGTCAAACAACACCGAATCGCGCTCGTAAGCCGCTTCGCCGTTTTTCACTTTCAGGAGCGCATTCTTTGTTTTATCCAAAATGGCTTCGGCCTCGTAGCCGCCGGAAACCGCGGTAAGCGCCTCCCACTTTTTGTAATCACCAAACCATCCGTAGGGATTCCTTTTCTTCGGTTTAAAGAACGACATATTTTACTTTTAGGATCGTCCGCAATTTAAGGTTTTATTCAGAAAGTTATTCCAATACGATCTTAGCATATCCAAGTCGATGATAATGAGATGGGTATGGATTATATAACTGATAGTCAATTAATTCTGTCCCTGGTTTCCAACCTGTATCCCGGGAAAATCATCCATTATATATTATTTTATCAGTCGGAAGGATTACCACTTTCACAATTTATCATTGATATTTGTGACAGAAGGTACCCTCTTCTACCCCTAACATACTTTAATGCAGAATTTTTGTACCCTTTTCAATTCAGGCTACCTTTCGCGGGGATTGGCGATGTACAATTCGCTGGTCCGGCAGGGGAGTGATTTTCACCTGTATATCTTCGCGTTCGACGACGCTTGCGACGCCGTATTGCGCCGTCTGGATCTTTCGAATGCGACCGTCATTTCTCTGCAGGATTTTGAAACTCCCGAACTGCTTGCCGTCAAGGGTAGCCGGACTACCGGGGAATATTGCTGGACCTGTACTTCCTTCACGATCTGGCATTGTATCCACGCTTTTTCCCTCGACCATTGCACCTATCTCGACGCTGACCTCCTGTTTTTTGCCGATCCGAAGGTGTTGACAGACGAAATGGGCGATAACTCGGTGCTCATCACGGCGCACCGTTACAGCCCTGAATACGATCAGTCGGAAAACAGCGGTGTTTACTGCGTGCAGTTTGTCACTTTCAAAAAAACTGACGAAGGGCTCGCAGTGCTGGCGTGGTGGATGAATGCGTGCCTGGACTGGTGCTATGCCCGCTTTGAAGACGGTAAGTTCGGGGACCAAAAGTACCTCGACGACTGGACCGAACGCTTCCCGGGCGTGCACGTGCTGCAACATCCCGGCGGGGGCGTAGCGCCCTGGAATGCAGTGGATTATGTTTGTGAAAAGTCGGATGAAAGGGTTTTTGTGCAAAAAGCCGGGGCAGAAAAGGTGCCGCTCGTATTCTACCACTTCCACGATTTCCGGTACTGCGTCGACAGGAGCTTCCGCCTCACGGCCGAGCAATATCGGCTTCCTGGCGATATCATCCGGAGCGTGTACAGCAGTTATATCAAAGCACTTTCTTCCGCAGAATCACAGATCCGCCTCACCGACCCGGCGGCCGTTTTCCATGAACAGCCGATGGTCTTGAAATGGATTAAGGTGAGCCTGTCCCGACGTATACAGTTCGGGTTGCGGGGGCGCTATAAGAATTATACCAAAAAGAATGCATTAACGTAACCTAATCCGAATCACCCCTTGGCTCGTTTAATCAACCTGAAAACCATTACGGACACCCGCGGCAGCCTCACCGTCATCGAGCGGGTTATTCCGTTTGAAATCAAGCGCATTTTTTACGTGAATGGACCCGATCAGTTCAAAAAGGGCGACCACCAACAGCGCATGAAACAGGCGGTCATTTGCCTGAAAGGGAGTTGCCTGATCATCAGCCGCAGCGGCGCGGAAGAGCAGCATTTTATCCTCAACTCGGCGGACCAGTGCTTGCTGCTCGGGCCCGAAGACCGGCATGAAATGCTCGAGATTTCCAGCGAGTCCATCCTGATGGTGCTTGCGTCGGAGCCTTTCGGGCACGTGGATTGCGTCCAGGAGCCTCGTCGCTACGAATTATCGCTCAGCTAAAAGGTTATCGACGCCCCTCATGCCACTGCCGAAGATCACCATTGTAACCCCTTCCTTCAACCAGGCGAAATACCTGGAAAGTACCATTCTTTCAGTGCTGGGACAGGGCTATCCCAACCTGGAATACATCATCATCGACGGTGGCAGCACCGACTGCTCGGTGGAAATTATCCGGAAATACGAACGACAGCTTGCCTACTGGGTATCCGGGCCGGACGGCGGCCTCTATGACGCTCTACAGAAGGGCTTTGCGCAATCGTCGGGAGAAATCATGGCTTGGCTCAATGCCGACGATATGTACCACCCGAAGTCACTCTTCACGGTGGCGGAAATATTCGAACGGTTCGGAAATGTGCAATGGCTCATGGGTTCCAACACATTTTTTGATGAAGCGGGGCGGCCATTTCTCTACGACGACCTTCCGTACGGTCAGCGCTGGTCGCGCTTGCGTCTTCAACTATTCGATGGCCGCTTTATCCAGCAGGAGTCTGTCTTCTGGCGGCGCACCTTGTGGCAGCAGGCGGGCGGCTATATCGATCAGAACTACCCGCTTGCAGCGGATTTCGAGCTTTGGCTGCGTTTTTTCAAGCATGAGCCGCTTTATTCGACGTCGTTCATGCTGGCCGGCTTCCGCTTCCGGTCGGAAAACCAGAAAAGCTATAACCAGCGAGGTCAGTACTTGCAGGAAGCGAAACACTTACTAGCCCGGGAGGATAGTAATGCCACACAGATCGCGTTTTCCCGCGCGATGATTGGTTTAATCCAAATTATTCCAAAAAGAAAATGGCGGGAGCGGATGGCTGCCAGGCTGCTCGGTCTGCCGCCCAGGATTGTGTTCGACAGAAATGCGGGGATGGTCATACGGGATCAATGACGGCGGGAGAGCCGTTCCTTCAATCTTTTAAACAGGAACCTCATATAAATAGCCGGTCCGAAATATTTCAGGATCAACCCGGCTTTTTCTTTCTCAAAAACAGCGTCTTTCTGCAACGACGATATGCCTGTGTCATTGAAAATGGCAATGTCGAAATCCCTGAAAGTGAATTTGTAAGCATTGTCGCTGTGGAATTGCATATTGAACACATGGTCGGCGGATATGCGGTATCGAGTGTTGTACCTGCGACTTGTGAAAACCCCGGCGGGATAAATGATAGCCTGGTGGTTGATGCCCGTTTTTGCCTGCATGTAGGGCGTCATTTTTCCCAGGTATTGCCGCCCTGCTTTGCGTACACTGCCGTAATAAATGGCCTGGGGGTCGGTTAGTGCTGCGGCCATTTGGGAGAATGCGGGTGTGAGTACGTCGTCGGCACCGATGAAGTAGATCCATTGTCCCTGCGTATGGTCGAGGGCCTTGTTCATGGCTTCGTAAATCCCCCCGTCTTGCTCACTTTTCCAGAAAGCCAGTTTTCCGGCATTACTTTGAAGAATGCGCGTCGTCCCGTCCGTACTGCCGCCATCCATCACCACCACCTCGATATGCGGATAAGATTGGCTGTAAATGCTGTCGAGGCACCGCTGCAAGTACTTTTCTGCATTGCAGGTCACCAGGATGACGGAGATCAATTGGTTGTTGCCCATGCATTAAAGCGCAAATTCCCTCTCCACGAGCTGTACGGGCTCCATGCGGCCCAAGTACTGGTGCACGCCCTGGCTGCAATACATGGTCTTGTTCAGCAATGCTTCGGTAAGGTAAGCTTCGTTTTTGGGGCAGCGTGCCCGGTCCACCTCGGGGTGGTAGATATGGAACACAACCCCCGCAAATTTCGCAGCGCGTTTCCGGACGCCGGAGTTGAGCAGCCTCACGGCGATTTCGTTGTCCTCGCGGCCCCAGCCATGGAATACCTCGTTGTAGCCGTTCACCCGCAGCAGGTCTTCCCGCCAGAATGCCATATTGCAGCCGCGCAAGGCAAATATGTCGCGCGTTTTGTAGCGGTCGGCCATGTACCTGCTGAGCCAGTTGATGCTGAACCGGTTCGAGAAATTACCGAGCCCCGACTGAAACGGGGTAATGCGTGCCTGCTGCCCGCCCAGCATTCTTTCCGACAATTCCTTGTTCATCAACACCCTGCTGCCGGCCACAAATGTGCCGCGCTCGCTCAACGCAAGGTGGTCTTTGATAAAATGCTTATGTAAAATCAAATCGCCGTCGATCTGGATAATGTAATCGCAGGAACTGGTTGCTATGGCCTTGTTCCGGATTTTGGAAAGCTGAAAACCATCGTCTTCCTGCCAGACGTGGATCAGTTTTACGGGAAATACAGCCCGCATGGCATCGATCACCCCGGCGGTACACGGGGTAGACCCGTCGTCGGCGATAATCACTTCATCCGGTAGCACCGACTGGTCCATGACGCTGAGCAAGCAAAGGCGCAATGCTTCCGGCCAGTTGTAGGTGGAAATAATCAGCGAGCTCTTAGAGAAGGTTTTCATATCCATTAAGGCATCTTTTAACTTTTGTTAGCAGGGTATCCTGGATGATCTGGCGATGCAGCGGCTCGTTCGATCTGGGCAGTTCGTCGTGGTGAAGATGGTACTGCACTGCACCCAGCTTCACGATCTTTTTAATGATGTTGTTGTTGATGAAGCGGGCCGCCAGCTCTTCGTCCTCGTGGCCCCATCCGCTGAGTTCGTTATTGTAGCCGTTCACCCGAAGGAAATCGTCCTTCCAGAAGGCCAGGTTGCTTCCCCGCACACTCCGGCACTTCATTTCCCTGCGCTGCCCCAGCGATTGCAGTACCGGCAACCGCAATGCATTGAGCCGGTTGTAAACACCCTTTGAGAAGAAACTTACGTTGGTATCGGCATTCCGGAGGAGTTCGTTGGTTTTCGCGGGCGTGAGGCGCGCACGCGTACCGCGTATGAACGCGCCGCGCTCGGCTGCGGCCAGGTGATCCTGCACGAACGACGCATGCAGCAGCACATCCCCATCCACCTGGATCACGTACGCACCGGAGCATTGGCCGATCGCTTTGTTAAGGATCTGGCTTTTACGGAAACCACGGTCCTCGTGCCAGGCATGGATAACAGGCACAGGAAATGACTCCTGCGCTTTGCGGACTACTTCCCGGGTCCGGTCGTCGGAGCCGTCGTCGGCGATGATCACCTCTTTCGGTAAAACTGTTTGCTTTATAACACTCAAAAGGCTGCAATGCAGCGCTTCGGCCCAGTTATAAGTAGCGATAATGAGCGATGTTGCCGGAGCAGAATCCATCAATAATCTAAATTATTTTTTCCTGATACACCTGGTGTCGGAGACTTCACACGGATTCTCCGAGCTGCGGACGGCGCATTTCCTTCTCGAAAGGGTACGACAAACACGAGACACAAGCGGGTAACCCATGGTTGTAACCGAATATCAGTGCTCGGTTAAAAAAGTCGTTACAATCTGAAAAAGTGGAAAAGCGGCAGCCTTGGCCGGAAATGGAAGATTATTTGGGGACCCGCCAGTTACTCACGTTGCTATACGTTTGCCCGTTTTCAGACCGCGTGCGGGGTAACAGGCAAGGAAGGAAATTGTTGATAGGGGACATGCTTTACGTTCTGTTAGGGATTGAGTCGTCTACTTTCGCTGAGACGTCATAAAGATCAAAAAAATATAAGAATTAGAGAAAGCGGTCCTCTTATTTTCTTACTTATTTCTAATCTTTTTTGAATGGTGGTAACTGCCGATAGAAGTAGAATCATCGGAAAAGTGCTGCTGTTATCCTGTGAGGTTGCAAAATGCCCATCCCAGGCAGATGACAGGGTAGTCCTTGCCGCCATTTAAGTGGTCTGCGTACAGCTTGATCTATTTCAGATAAATTTGATAATATCGTATAGTAATTATTAGTCTGACAGAAGGGCTGCTACGGACGGGCTGCGCGCTTTAAATTCTGATTCTTCCTGTGAACGTGGCCGGTATAAAGGAAAGTCCGGTCGGCTGCCGGTCGTGCGCGCGTGACCTGCCCTCGCATGCGCGAAATTCTTTTGGTATGTTATGCTAATATCCGTCACTGCTCAGCATTGTTCAATTGTCTACTGATGGTTCGATGAATGTTGTCGGGCAAGCCCGGATCGCTGCCCCGCGGAAGACGTTTAT
The DNA here is from genome assembly GCA_001898145.1 of Dyadobacter sp. 50-39. Classification (GTDB taxonomy): domain Bacteria; phylum Bacteroidota; class Bacteroidia; order Cytophagales; family Spirosomataceae; genus Dyadobacter. The sequence continues at coordinate 812,884 of MKSR01000040.1, read as the reverse complement.
TTCGAAGTCGGGGTTGCGAATGCACGCTATGGTTGCCTCAGAAATCACTCGCTTTGCGTATGGGTGAATTAAACTCCGGACGATATGAAACAAATACTTTCCTGCCTGATCATCGCGGTGTTGCTGGCCTGCGGCAAACCATCCAAAGACGTGCCCGTCAAGTATGGCTCAAATAATGGTAAATACGTGGTGATCAAAGGTACACGGGTGTATTATGAGGAATACGGAAGCGGTATGCCGCTGCTGTTGCTGCACCAGGGCTTAGGTTCGATTGAAAACATGGGAGAGGTGATCCCCGAACTGTCGAAACATTTTCGGATTATCGCGCCGGATGCACCCGGTCACGGCCGTTCCGAGCAGGCCGATACGCTGAGCGGCGCGCTACTCGCCGATTATAGTTCTGCGCTCATCGACGAGCTCAAACTGGACAGCGTGTTTGTAATGGGATGGAGTATGGGGGGAAACACGGCATTGTTGCTTGCGGCTAACAGGCCCGACAAAGTGAAGAAGGTAATCAGTGGCGGCTCGAATACCCGGTCGGATGGATTGACACAGGAAGGTCGGGATTTATTGAAGGAATACACGGTAGAGGCGGTAAAAGAAGACCAGGACTGGCTGAATAATTATCAGAAACTGAGCCCTCAGCCTGACAAATGGATTAAATTCTGGGAGGACAACCAGAAAATGTGGGCGAGGGAGGTCAAAGTGCCGGAAGACAAGCTGGCCGGCATTCTCGCGCCGGTACTGGTCATTCGGGGAGACCGGGATATGATCAGGCTCGAACACAGCATAGGGATATATCGCTCGCTCAAAAACGGGCAATTATGCATTTATCCAAACACCGGACATGGAATGCCAGAGTCAAAGAGCGCCATGCTCTGCCGGATCGCTATTGATTTTTTGAAAGAAAAGCCGGCGCGGAACGCGCCGATTGATCCTGCTTCATGACCCTCATCATTGTTATTCATGGCTGGTAAATGGTAAATTTCAACGCCCGATTGTCTTATAGGAGGGAGTTGAGTTGCATACCGAGAATGGAATGACAGGAATATCGATTGAAATTTTAAAGAGCTGCATTTTAACCGCAGTTGTCGCCACTGTGCTTTTTTCGTGCGGCGACGAACGGCAGGAGACCTCGGAGAAGGAGGAAGCACGCGTGGAAACGGTCGCCGACCTGGGTGCGCTGCCGTTGAAGGCCGTCGATCCCGCCGACAACCCCTCCACGCCCGAAAAGGCGGCGTTGGGCCGGCTGTTGTTCTTCGATCCGGTGCTTTCGGGAAATAAGGACGTAGCCTGTGCCACTTGCCATCAGCCGGAATTCAACTATGCAGAATTCCTGGAAACGTCCATCGGCGTCAATGGTGTGGGACGCGGGCAAAGCCGGCGGTTCGTGGATCCGAATGATATCCCCTTTGTCAAACGAAACTCCCAAAGCGTGCTTAACACGGCATTCAATGGTCTTCGGAATAACGAAACGTACGATCCGGCATCCGCCCCGATGTTCTGGGATATGAGGGCGAAAGGGTTGGAGCAGCAGGCATTGGAACCGATCAAGACCTTGGAGGAAATGCGGGGCAACGGTTTTCACGAGAGCGGTATCCTCGACGAGGTGATCACCAGGCTCTCGCGCATTCCGGAATACCGCAGGCTGTTTGCAGTAGCATTCCCGCGGGAGCAATCTCCCGTAAGCAAGCAAAACCTCGCACGCGCCCTCGCCGCATACGAGCGCACGCTCATAGCCACGAACACGCGCTTCGATCAATACATGCGCGGCGATAGCAATGCATTATCGACCGGCGAAAAGGAAGGCATGAATGCATTCCTGGTCACAGGCTGTGCCAAATGCCATTCGGGCCCGATGTTTTCCGATTTTAAATTGCATACTCTGGGCGTGCCCGACACGGAAAACCGCAAGGATAGCGATTCCGGCGCAGATAAAAAGTACGCATTCAGGACGCCGTCGCTGCGTAACCTCCGTTTTACGGCACCATATATGCACAGCGGCAAGTTCGCTACCCTCGACCAGGTGCTGATGTTTTATGAAGATATCGCCGGCGGCAAGCTCCTCAACCCGAATGTTGAAGAGAGCCGGATGGACCCGCTTGCCACGCATATGGATGTGAATTTCAAAGACATTTCCCGGATCGTCGAATTCCTGAATACGCTTAATGACGACGCGTTTGATAAATCAGTCCCCGAAAGCGTTCCCAGCGGGCTGCCGGTCATGGGCAGGTAGGGCCGCGTTTGGTTTCAAGCGCTACATTATTTTACTTTGAAGCGCCCAGCCCGGCGCATTTATCTCCAACCCGTAGTTTTATGACATTAAACAACAAAATCCTGTTTGGCCTGCTTGCCTTGCTGGTCGGCTTTTCCCTTCCGTCATCGGCACAGAAATCGCCTTTGAAAGTGCTTATCGTCGATGGACAGAACAACCATGAGCAGTGGCCCAAGATCACCGCCATGATGAAGTACTATCTGGAAGACAGCAAGAAATTCACGGTGGACATCCAGCGTACGCGGTACACCTGGCAGGGCGACAAGCTCGTAGAGGCTTACCCGGTGAAGAACGGACCGGCCACCGAGGCATTGAAGCAGCCGAAAATGGATTCTGCTTTTCATCCCAAGTTCTCCAATTACGATGTCGTGATCTGTAACTTCGGTTGGAATGCGGCACCGTGGTCGGCGGAAGCGCAAAAGGATTTTGAGAAATTCATGAAAAACGGCGGCGGGCTGGTTGTTATCCACGCAGCCAATAACTCGTTTCCGCAATGGCCCGCCTACAACCAGATGATCGGCCTCGGAGGCTGGGGCGACCGGACCGAAAAAGACGGCCCTTATGTTTACTACGACCAGAACGGCAAGGAGGTACGCGATATGCAGCCGGGTAAAGCGGGCTCGCATGGTGCGCAAATGGAATTCAAGATTACCGTTCGCGAACCGAACCACCCGATTACCAAAGGCATGCCTGCCAACTGGCTGCATAGCCGCGACGAGCTTTACGACCGTCTCCGCGGCCCGGCTGAAAATATGCAGATCCTGGCCACGGCATTCTCCCCGAAATCCAACAACGGTACCGACCGTAATGAACCCATGCTGATGGCCCTCCGCTACGGCAAAGGGCGCATTTTTCACATGGCCCTGGGACATGCCGATTATTCTGTGGAATGCGTAGGCTTCATTACCTGCCTCCAACGCGGCAGCCAATGGGCTGCGACCGGGAAAGTGGATATCCCTATTCCATCCGATTTTCCGACCGAGACGGAAACCAGGCAGCGTAAATTTGCCCAGTAGGCCGTCAGGCCAGCTGGCGAATGTAGCCGGCAGCCATCTCATTGGCCGGGTAGCTCCGGAATTCCTCTGCGAGTTGCGCTGCCTGCTGCCGGTACTTTTTGTCGGATAAAACTGTCTCTACGGCCCGGCGGATCTGCTGGGCTTTGGGCGTTTCAGTTTTCAGGTCGATTCCGACACCGCTGAACTGCACCCGCGCCGCAATGTCGTCCTTGCCTTCGTGCACGCCCGCGACCACGATCGGTAGCTGGTGCTGCAGGGCGAGCATGACTCCGCCATACCCTCCGTTGGTGACGTAGACGCTTGCGTAAGGCATTACCGAGTCGTAGTCGATGAAGTCCTCGATGAGGAAATGGGACTGCGGATAGCGCTCGCGCAATGCCTGGGTGCCCGAGCTGCCCGTGGTGACGATCACCATCGTGCGGGGATCATTTTTGTAGGCTTCCAGGGTAGGCACGATGATCTTGTCGACATTGCGCTCGAACGTCCCTTGCGTTGCCAGAATGACCCTTTCGTATTTCAATGTTTCATCCGCCTTCGTAAACGGCACCTTGCCGCTCGATTTCTTGGGTAGCAGCGGGCCTACAAACCGAACTTTCGGGCTCAGTCTGCGGTGCGGATAGTCGAAGCCCGGCACGCCGCTTTGAAGGTAAAGGTTGGTATTACGGAACACCGCGTCGAACATGAAGCCCGGCTCCGAGGGCAAGCCGTATCTGGCGCGTAGCTGGTTGAACAGTATGGTGCACGGCTTCATGATGATGTTGAACTGAAAGTGGATCTTGGCACGTTTTGCCCAGCGGGTCACCGACCTGGCAATCGCATTCCGTGCCGGATCGTCCGACGGCGGGTTCGACTCACTTTCAAACAATGGCAGCACGCCCACCGCTACCCCTTTAATGGCCAGGATTTCCTGCACGAAGAGGGCGCCCAGACAAGCCAGGTCGTAAACGATCAGGTCGAACGGCCATTCGCTATGGATGTCCACCAGATCGTCGACATATCCCGGAATAGGGCTCAGGAAAGTATGCTCCACATCGAACCGTACGCGGGAAATCGGGCTTTTGATGTTCTTTCTCTCCGGAAACAGCGCGTCCATATTCTCCTGGTTGATCACCGGGGCCTTCACACACGGGTAATGCACAAGCCCCAGCTTCGTAACACGCGGGCCGTAGTGGCCGCCCACGTACCAGCGGACGTCATGCCCGAGTTGTTTGAGGTGCGCAGCCAGGCCGGTAAGCGGGCTGAAATGACCGTCCAAAGGAACGGTTGCAAAAAGTATACGTTGAATTTTCATGGCTAATAGTACTCGTTTTGACTGCTGCAAAAGTAGCGTTGGCCACAGGGGATTGCCTATGGGCATTGAGATGAACTGTCAAACGAAGAGGATGAAACGACTTTTAGCCAAGTCACAACGGAATTCATTCCTTGCCAGCGAAAGCGGGTTCGCCTAGCGGGATACCTCCGTCAAATGCAGCGCGGTGTCGCGGAGCGTATCCAGGTTTTCCTCGAGGGAAACAAAATGAGCCTGTGCCTGGCCTATGAGGATGAGCAGATCAAGAAAGCCGGCTTCGGAACCTGCGTGGCCGCTGCGGCAGAGTATCAGCACATCTCCTTCTTTCAGGCTGCCTGCCATTTCCAGCAGATCGGATTGGCCCTCGGGATTCGATTCTTTGACTATTTTATGGCACCCGGCCATTTGAAGCTTTTTCAAAAAAGTGTCAGCCGCCCCGTAAGGCAAGTACCCAAAAAACATTCGTAGCGATAATGATGAGGCTTTAAAAGTAGGACAAGCCCAGGCGAAGGGCGAAGGATATCGATTAGAAAAAAATTAAAACCTTTGATCCTAACGAAATATTGATAATATTTCATGGAACGTTCATGCGTTCAAAAACTCCCTCTAACAGCACCCGTCATATGAATTTGAATGAAATCCGTGCCGAACTGGTCACGAAAACCGAGCGCAAAATCCAGGAAATGAAAGCCCGAAATATCGTACTGCCCGAGCGGCGGGCGGATATGTGCGAGCTTTGCGACCAGCTTTCACAGGAAATTTATGATTTCGCGGTAAAAACGACCCTTCAGATCGCCGATCGTCACCACCTCCGGGGCCGTACGGCCAGCCTGCTCGACGAACTTCATGAAGACATTTACGCTCTTACCAATGGAGCGCTGGAAGTGCTGGTAGCCGCGTCCACAACACAGGGCCCGGGTGCAGGAAATGCTCCGGTCGTGCAAGGCGAAGCGAGAAAACGCCGCACAGTACGCAATCCGCCCAGGTTCTTCCAGGTCCTTTACAGCTGGTTCAAAGGCCTGCGGGGTTACAAGCAGCCTGCTGCCACCTGCTACTAGCGGCCGGACGGTATCGTCCGATTCCGAACAGACAAGATGATCTAAGTTTTTGATTTTCAATGCGGTTTATAAATGGCATGCATTTGTTACCGGGAGTAAGGACTGACTACTTTCCTTGCCTGAACGGCCCCAAATGCCAAGATCATGCTCAAAAACTATCTGAAAATTGCTTTCCGGAATCTGACGAAGCACAAGACATTCAGTTTTATCAACATTTCCGGCGTATCGCTGGGGCTTACGTGCTTTTTGCTGCTGGCACTGTATGTGAAAGACGAGCTGGCCTACGACCGTTTCCACGAGCGCGCCGACCGCATTTACCGACTGAACCGCACATTCCTGGCCAACGACGGCACCGAGTCGCTCCGGCTCGGGCATGCGGCCCCACCATTCGGCCCGCTGGTCAAGCAGGATTTTCCGCAGGTAGAGCAGGTGGTTCGGTTGCTGGAAACGGGGGCATTGGTGAAATATGGTGAGAAACGGTTTTCGGAAGAGCAGATGTTCGCTGCCGAAGCGAATATTTTCAAGGTTTTTACTTTCAAGATAGACCGTGGAAATCCGGATAAAGCGCTTGAAAACCCATTTTCGATCATGTTTTCCAAGCCTATGGCGGAAAAATATTTCGGAAAGGAAGATCCGGTAGGCAAGGTCGTGCGGCTGGATAATCAGTTCGACTATACGGTGACCGGCGTTTTTGAGCCGCTGCCCTCGCAGTCGCATTTTCACCCCAGCTTTCTTGTGTCTTTCTCCACCCTGAACGACGACCGCATTTACGGTGCCGAAGGGCTTCGCACCAACTGGGGCAACAACTCCTTTTCCACTTTCCTGCTGCTGCCAAAGCATTACGACGCGCAAAAATTGGCCGCGTCATTTCCCGCTTTTCAAAACAAACACATAGACCCGAATGCCTCCAAATATTCAGTGCTCACGCTCACCAAACTCACAGACATTCACTTGCGCTCCCATCTCGATTCTGAGATAGAGCCTAACGGGGATATCCAGTATGTATACCTCTTCTCGGCGATCGCGGTGTTTATCCTGCTGATAGCCTGCATCAACTATATGAACCTCGCCACCGCGAAATCCGCTACGCGTGCCAAGGAAGTGGGCATGCGCAAGGTGATAGGTGCCGTGCGCACGCAACTGGTCAACCAGTTTCTCAGCGAATCGGTGGTGCTGGTAGCGATTTCTGTCGTGCTTGCATTCGTTGCCGTGATGTTGTGCCTGCCGCTGTTCAATAATTTCACGCAAAAGCAGCTCTCTATTTCCGCATTGCTGGATCCGGGCTTCCTGGCAATCCTCGTTGGAATTACTGTTTTCACGGGACTGGTGGCGGGTAGTTATCCGGCATTTTTCATGACTAGCTTTCAGCCCATTGCCGTTTTAAAAGGCAAGATCGCATCCGCGCTGAAAAACGGAAACCTGCGCCAAACACTGGTGGTAGCGCAATTCGCCATCGCCGTTACGCTGATTATCAGCACGACGGTTGTGTACAACCAAATGCGGTACATTCAAAATTACAAGCTTGGCTACGCCAAAGACCAGGTGATCACATTCAGCATGCCTGACGATTCAACAACCGACGTCGAGGCGATCCGCCAGCGTTTTAAAGATTATGCCGGTATCCGGGAAGTGGGCCGCTCGTCGCGCATCCCATCGGGGCGGCTGCTCGATTCCTGGGAGGCATTCGTCATGAAGGGCGATTCCATGGCACCTACCGCAATCAGTGTCAAGTCACTTTCGGTGGATGAAGACTTTATTCCTGCGTACCAGATTAAAATGGCGGCAGGCCGCAACTTTTCACGCCAGCATCCTACCGACCGTACCAACGGTTTTGTGCTCAATGCAACCGCCGCCCGTTTATTGGGTTGGAAAAACCCGTCCGACGCCATCGGCAACCGTTTCGGCTACGGCGAAATGCGCGGACAGATCATCGGCGTCACTACCGATTATCACTTTGAATCCTTGCATCAGAAAGTAGCGCCGATTGTGATGTTCTACCAGCCGGGCAGGTTGGGAAGGGTATCCGTGCAGGTAGCCGGCGGTAATATCCAGGGAGCGATCGCACACCTCGGGTCGGTTTGGAAAGAACGTTTTCCCGACGTGCCGTTCCAATACGAATTTCTCGACCAGCGCTTCGGCAAGCTTTACGCGCGGGAGCAGACGCAACAGCTTTTGTTCGGGATATTCGCCGGGATAGCCATCCTTATTTCCTGCATGGGGCTGCTGGGGCTCTCGATGTTCATGGCCGAGCTCCGGACCAAGGAAATCGGGGTCAGAAAGGTGCTGGGTGCATCGGTACCGAGCATCGTGGGCTTGCTTTCGAAGGATTTTCTCAAACCGGTCGTCATCGCCATTCTTATCGCATCGCCGGTGGCCTGGTATGGAATGAAAAACTGGTTGCAGGATTTTGCTTACCATACCGACATCCGCTGGTGGGTTTTTCTGCTTGCAGGCGCCTTGTCCATAGCCATTGCATTGTTCACCGTCAGCTTTCAGAGCATCCGCGCCGCATTAATGAACCCGGTAAGAAGTTTGCGAAGCGAATAGAAGGCGGGATCGACCGCCTGGCAATCCAATAAGTTTCTATCCGCTTGTAGGACATTTCAATACCACTACCGACCGGTCGACGACTTGCAGCTCGCTACCGGCCGGTAACCTTTCTTCTTTTTCACCGATAAAATTTTCGCTCGTGCTGATCACGACCTGCCAGCCGATACCGCATTCCTGGGAAGGTATTTTAAAAATAACCGCCTCCGGCGACGGGTTGAAAATGATGTAGAAATGGTCGTCCGTCAGCCTGTTCCCATCCATGGCCACGCAGCGGATGCCGAGCCCGTTGAGAAACACGCCGAATGCGCCCGCCCTGGCGTCACCCCAGTTTTCGTCGGGAATGGTATTGCCGTCTGGCAAAAACCAGATGATATCCTTCACACTGCTGCCGGTTACGGGAAGGTCCTGGAACCAGCGGCGCCGCTGGAATGATGGGTGGCTCCGGCAGAAATGGATCAGTTTGCGGGTGAAAGTAAGCAGTTCCTGATCGGCTTTGTCCCAGTTGAGCCACGAAATTTCATTGTCCTGGCAGTAGGCGTTGTTATTGCCCTGCTGGCTGCGGCCCCATTCGTCGCCAGCCACGATCATCGCCACGCCCTGCGACATCAGCAAGGTAACCAGGTAATTCCGCTGCTGGCGGGAACGCAATGCATTAATCCCCGGATCGTCGGTAGGGCCCTCGGCGCCGCAGTTCCACGAATTGTTGGACTCTTCGCCGTCCTTATTGTCATCCCCATTGGCTTCGTTGTGCTTGTCGTTGTAGCTCACCAGGTCACGAAGCGTGAAGCCGTCGTGAGCAGTAACGAAATTGATGCTGGCCGTCGGCCGTCGGTAGCTGTTGTGGTAAAGATCGGGACTGCCGGTAAAGCGCTGTGCGAAATTGGTCATCCTGGTCTCGCCTCCGCGCCAGAAATCGCGCATCTGGTCGCGGTACAGGCCGTTCCACTCGCCCCAGCCGACCGGGAACTTCCCGACCATGTAGCCGTCTTCGTTGATGTCCCAGGGTTCGGCAATGAGTTTTATCTGCGAAATGACGGGATCCTGGTGGATGATGTTAAAGAAAGAGCTGAGGTTGTCGGTCTCGTGAAGTGTACGGGCCAGTGCAGCCGCGAGGTCGAAGCGGAATCCGTCGACGTGCATTTGGGTAACCCAGTACCGCAGGCTGTCCATAATCAGCGCCAGGACATTGGGTAGCCTTACATTTAATGTATTGCCCGTGCCCGTGTAGTCCATATAATGGCGTGCATCGTCCTGCACAAGGCGGTAATAAGACGCATTGTCGATCCCTTTGAAGGACAGGGTAGGGCCCAGATGGTTACCTTCGGCGGTGTGGTTGTAGACCACATCCAGGATCACCTCGATACCCGCCTTATGCAATTCTTTCACCATCGCCTTGAACTCGCTGACCTGCTGCCCGGGATCGTGAGAGCTGCAATACCGGGGATCCGGTGCAAGAAAAGCCAGGGTGTTGTACCCCCAGTAGTTAGTCAGCCCTTTTTCCACCAAATGCCGGTCGGCAACATAGTGGTGCACGGGTAACAGCTCCACGGCGGTAATACCCAGGTTTTTCAGATATTCGATCGAGGCCGGATGGGCCAGGCCTGCGTAGGTACCGCGAAGTTCTTCCGGTACCTGCGGGTTGAGTTGGGTAAATCCTTTGACGTGGGCTTCGTAAATGATCGTTTCGTGATAGGGCCTGTCTATGCGACGGTCGTTCTCCCAATCAAAAGCCTCGTCGATGACCACGGCCTTGGGCATATACGGTGCGCTATCGGTGGGGTTGAAGCTAAGGTCTTCCTCAGGGTCGCCGATCTGGTAGCCAAAAAGTGCATTGTCCCATTGCAGCGTGCCGCTCAATGCTTTGGCATAGGGATCCACGAGCAGTTTCGCAGGGTTAAAGCGGTGGCCGTTCTCCGGCTCGTAAGGTCCGTAAACCCGGTATCCGTAGAGCTGCCCGGGCCCAAGTTTGGGTACATATACGTGCCAGACGTGGTGCGTCACCTCTTCAATTTTGATTTTCGCATATTCCTCGCCTTCGCCGTTGAACAGGCAGAGCTCTACGCTATCGGCATTTTCGGAAAATAGTGCGAAGTTGACCCCGTTGCCGTCCCATTGAGCGCCCAGCGGGTAAGGTTTGCCGGGCAGGGCCCTGAGGTCGGTGCCGGCGTCGGTATCCTCTACCTGATTTTCAAGATGTGTGTCCATAACAAACGTTAAAATTAAACAGCCGCGGGCAGGTAATATCTATGCCAGCGGCGTTTGATGCGTTTGTTATGTTACTTCAAAATAGTTTCCCCACCGTTGTAGAACAAAAGCCCCGGGATGGAGTCCCCGGGATGGAAGCCCCGGCCAGGTTGGTCCGGGATGGAGTCTCCGGGATGGAAGCCCCGGACTTAGCCCCGGGCTACGCGCCCCGCGGGATCAGGCGAACCGGCTACGGGCGTCGTAGGCCAGGCCCAGCCCTACGCTCGACAGCTTGTTCTCTTCCGACCATTCGGCAGCTGGGAACAGCTCGCGGAAGCGTTCCTGGATCAGCGGGATTTCGGTCGATCCGCCGGTCATAATCACCAGTCCGATCGATTCGGGTGCGATGGATGCGTCTTGGAGACATTGTTTCGCGGCCTCTACGATACGCTGGGTTTTGGTATTGATCGCTTCGTTGAACACGTTGCGTTCGACATTGATCTGCAAACTTTCGTCGATAAACGGGAGTGAGGCCACGTAGGCTTCGCTTTGGGTGAGGCCGATCTTGATATTTTCGGTTTCGGCGAGTACCGCATGGCCGCTTTCCTGTTCGAGGACGTTAATGAGGCGTCCGTATTTTTCCGGCGAATGCGTTTCGCGCAGGAGCTGCTTGGCCTGGAAAATCGTGCGGTTGGTGTATAAAAAGTTGACCTTGCTCCATTCCGACAGGTCGAAATAATGGTAGGAGGGGACTTCCAGATTCTTGGCGCCGTAGGTGGTGCGGAAGCCCAGCTCGGGCATCATGCGGGCGAGGCTCAGGTCCTTATCGAAATCGTTCCCGCCGAGCCGTACGCCCGTATTGGCGAGAATATCTCTGCTGCGGTCATGCTTGCGGGCATTGTCTTTGGAAAGCCGGATGATCGTGAAATCGGAAGTACCGCCGCCGAGGTCCACTACCATGGCGAGTTTTTCGCCCGCTACACGCGCCTCATGGGCAAAGGCGGCGGCGATCGGCTCAAACTGGAAGCCCACATGTTCGAAACCGAGGCTGGTCGCGATGGCTTTCAACTCGTTTTCGGCACGCACGTCTGCCGCAGGATCGTTGTCGACGAAATGCACCGGCCGGCCCATTACCACGTGTTTCAGCTCCGCGCCTGTCCGTGCCTCCGCCTTCTGCTTCATCTGGTCGAGGAATGCGGCGACGATCTGGTCAAATTTCATCAATTCGCCATTCACCATCGTGCCCTGCCGCATGGCCGGTGTTCCCAGCACGCGTTTCAGGCTGCGCATCAACCTGCCCGGATTCCGGTTCAGGAAGCGCTCCATGGCTGCCCGCCCGAAGAATGCTTCATTTTCTTTTCGCGCGAAAAACATCGCGCTGGGGATTGTTTTGTGTTCGTTTTCTACCGGAATCAGGAAAACGTCGTCTTGGTTGGCGATGGCGAGACTGGAATTGGAAGTGCCGAAATCGATGCCGCAGAAAACAGGAGTTGTCATTGTTTTGGAAAATTGGGCGCGCAATTTCCCATTATTTGCCCGGCAATGCAAATGATGCGGCCAATAGTTGTGATATATGTCACGTAGCCGTATGCCGTGAATAGGGTTCCTTTGTAGTGTCAGAACATAGTAAATGATTGACATAGAACGCATTGATTAACCCTTTAAAAACAGTAACCATGCCATACATTAAAATAGAAGTAACGCGCGAAGGCGTTACCCGGGCACAAAAACAAGCCCTCATTGCCGGCGTGACCCGGTTGATGACCGAAGTACTCGACAAAGACCCGCATCTTACCCATGTCGTCATTCAGGAAGTGGAGCTTGACGACTGGGGCTACGCCGGCGAGCAGGTGTCGGTGCTCCGTGAAAAAGGTATTGCAGCCCAAAGAAAACAGTAACGAACCTGAAAGAGTATCATGAAAACACAAACCATCATCGTCACCGGTGCTTCCACCGGCATCGGTAAAGCCATAGCAAGCTTGTTTCTGGAACATGGCCATAACGTCGTCATCAATTCCGCCAATGAAGACAACCTCACAGCAACGTATAACGAACTCGGTCACTACGACCGCCTGGTAATGGTAGCGGGCGATATCAGCCGGAGAGCTACCGGGCAATCGCTGGTCGACACCGCGGTGAGGCAGTTCGGGAGCGTGGATGTGCTGGTGAATAATGCAGGTGTATTTGAGCCGCGGAGTTTCCTCGAAGTAGACGAGGCGCATCTGGATTACTTTCTGAACGTCAACCTGAAAGGGACCTATTTCACCAGCCAGGCAGCCATCCGCCAGATGCTGCAACAGGGCGAAGGAGCGATCATCAACATCGGTACCGTGCTCGTCGACCACGCGATTGGCGGCTTTCCGGCCACGGCACCCATTTCAAGCAAGGGCGGTATTCATGCGTTGACCCGCCAGCTGGCTGCGGAATTCGGTAAGCACAATATCCGCGTCAATGCCATTGCCCCGGGCATTATCCGCAGCCCGCTGCAAGCGAAAACAGGCGTAAGCGATGCCGATAGCCTGGCCGGCCTTCATCTGGTAGACCGCATCGGCGAAACGAAGGACGTTGCACAGCTTGCATTGTACCTGGCAGGCAGCAACTTCATCACTGGGGAGGTTATCAACCTCGACGGAGGCCACGTAGCTGGGCACCACATTGGTTAAAACCATGGATGTGAATGTAATTCAGGCGTGCTGGCTTAGCTCCGGCACGCCTGATTTTTTGGCACGAAAATTGCTGCAATATTTCCCTATTTGATCTTTACCCCACCCACTCATGCATTTGAACAGCGACCTGATTTTCCGCAACCTTGCCGAAGGGATTTTTTTGTTGGATGAAACAGGCAGGATAACGGGTTGCAACGCCGCCGCAAGCTCCTTTACGGGCTATTACGATGCAGAAATTGAGGGTAAACAGTTTTCTGCCATTGGCGACAGCCAGGACGACCCCATCAAATTCCGTTATGAACTGGATCAGGCACAGAAAAGGAAAAAGTTTGTCGTTGAAGGCTGGAAACTGAGGAAAGACCACACCAGGTATTGGGCAGAAACTTCCTATTCCCCGGTTTTCGATGACACCGAACAACTAGTGGGCTACTGTGTGCTGTTGCGTGACATCACCGAACAGAAGCGGCGACAATTTGATCTGCTGGAAAGCGAAGAACGTTACCGGCTAATGGTTGAGGCAATCCGCGACTACTCCATATTCATGCTCGACCCCGAAGGAAATGTCGTTACCTGGAACGACGGCGGGACATTGATTCACGGATACGCCGAAAGCGAGATACTGGGGAAGCATTTTTCCGTGTTCTATTCCCCCGCTGACCTGATTGAAGAAAAACCGAGGAAGAAATTGCAGCTGGCCCGGGAAAACGGTTCCTACCGCGAAGAGGGCTGGCGGGTAAAGAAAGACGGTTCGCTGTTCTGGGCCAGCGTGGTGCTGACTGCGTTATTCAATGATCGTAATGCGCTGATCGGCTATTCGAAGGTGACGAGTGACCTCACCGGGCGGCTGAAAGACGAGGATGTCCTGCGGCAGAGCGAAGCGCTCTATCGTTCGCTGGTGGAGCAGGTGGGGGATTATGGAATATTCATGCTTGATACAAAAGGCCGCATTATCAGCTGGAACGAAGGTGCGCGGCGCATCAAGGGCTATGCGGCAGAGGATGTGATCGGGAAGTATTTTTCTATTTTTTATCCGGAAGAGGACATTCTCAACGGAAAGCCGGCCTGGGAACTTAAAGTGGCGCGGTCGTCCGGCAAGTATGAAGAAGAAGGATGGCGCTTGCGAAAAGACGGCAGCCGGTTTTGGGCAAATATCGTTATTACCGCCGTGTACGATACCGAGGGGCGCCTGAGCGGCTTTTCCAAAGTGACCCGCGACCTCACGGAACGTAAAATCAGCGAGCAGGCATTGCAGGAGAGCTTTGATAAATACAGGCAGCTGGCAACAGAACTTTCTGTAACCAACACCGAGCTCTCGTCCGTGAATCGTGAGCTGGAACAGTTCACCGCCATTGTTTCGCACGATTTGAAAGAGCCCGTGCGGACGGTAAGAAGCTTTTTGCACCTGATGGACCAGTACGTCGACCAGCAAAAGTTCGACCTGTTGAAACCGAGTATCGGGAAGGGCATTCTGGCTGCCCAGCGTATGCACGACCTGATCGATAACCTGCTGCATTATTCGCAGCTTAGCAAAATAGGCCTTCAACGCCAGAAACTGAAAGTAGAAGAAGTGATCGGGGAGGCAATCCAGAACCTGAACGATGCCGTGGAGCAGTCGGGCGCGCAGATACGCGTGGAAAGCACAGTACCGTCTATTTACGGCGACCGCGTACAGCTTGTGCAGCTCTTTCAGAACCTGCTGGCGAATGCCTTGAAATTTACCAATGGAAATGCCCCGGAAGTGGAGGTGAAATCCTGGATGGACAATGGCAGCGTGCGGTTTGTGGTCGAGGACAATGGCATTGGTATCTCTCCCGAGAACCTGGAAAAGATCTTCGAGATTTTCAGACGGTTGCATTTTGCGAGCCAGTATCCCGGTAACGGGGTGGGGCTGGCGGTTTGTAAAAAAGTCGTTGAGCGGCACCGTGGCAGGATCTGGGCTGAATCGGCGAAAGGGAAAGGAGCCAGTTTTCACATTTTGTTACCCAAGATTTAAGCGAACCCATGAGAACTTTCAAACTTGCCATTGTTGAAAACGACGAGGATGAGCGCTTCTTTATGTCGGAGGCATTCCGGACCTCCGGCGAATTCGAAATCCTGGGGGAATTCGGGAACGGCGATCAACTCACGGAATGGCTGTATAATTCGCCGCCGCAACTTCCTGAACTAGTGCTTTCCGACCTGAATATGCCCGGTAAAAACGGGTATGACATCATCGACGAGCTCAAAGCAACTCATCCGGACATTGCCGTATTTGCAACGTCTACTTCGTCGGTAGTCGCCACGCGTGAGAAATGCATTCGTGCAGGTGCGAAGGATTTCATCGCCAAACCCGACATTTTTATTGCATACGATGCTTTTGTCAATGAGCTCTACCAACTAGCCTGCCGCTACCTGGGCGCTTGACGGGCCTATTACGCACGAAAACCTATCAATATGTCTCAAACAGTTATTGGGATCATCGCCGGCGTTCTTACTTCCGCATCCACGGTGCCGCAGTTTATCAAAGTGCTCAGAAAAAGGGATGTGAGCAATCTCTCTCCGCTGATGCTGCTGGTATTGATTTCCGGCGTGGCGTTATGGACCTATTATGGTTTTTTGAAAGACGAACTGCCCATTATCCTTTCCAACGGCTTTTCAGTCGTGCTTAACTGCGCATTGCTGGTATGTTATATCCTGTTCCGGAAAAAAGGGGATTCATGAAAGTGACGATCATTGGATCATCTTGCCGTTCACCTTCACATTGTTGAGGGTAAAGTCCTTCACCACCGATTTGTCGTAACTCGCATTTTTAGCCGTAATGTCCAGGTTTTTAAAGTTGAATCTCGATAACCTGTCATAATCGCCGGGGCTCACGTCGAAAAACACCTCGCATTTGAGTTTGATGTTCTTCAGACTGATATGGTCAGAAAAGGAGAGCGGGACATCTTTTCGGCCTTTCAGATCAAAGAATTGCTTCCAGGGTTTTACATAAATGAGGCTGTATGCATAGCCGTCCACATTTTCGACGCTGACAAATTCGTATTTCTGAGGGGTGTCCGGGCGCATTTTCAGCCAAAGCACGCGCATGGCATTTTCAATATGGCAGTTGCGCATTACCACATTTTTATTGTGAATGGCCTCGCTCCCGCACGTGAGCGCGGCGTGGCAAAATCCGAAGTGGGTGTCTTCGATGATGATATTCGTATTGGCCCCATTGCCCGGATCTTTGTCGGCGTACGGCCCTTTTCCGCCCTTCAATGCAATGGCATCATCGTTCACGGCCAGGTAGCAACCTTTCACGAGCACATTATTGCATGCGTCCAGGTCGATCGCGTCCGTACTGGGCGCTTTTACCGGCTCGTGCGGCGCGGTGATTCTGACATTCAGGATTTTAATGTTATTGCATTGGTAGTAATGGCTCGTCCAAAAACCCGAATTCTGGAGCGTCACGTCCTGGACCTGCACGTCGTTGCTTTTCCAGATAAAAGCGAGCCGTGGCCGCGACACTTCCAGGTTGGTGCAATTGGGGTTTTCCTTGCGGCGCTGCCAAAAAGCCTTCCAGTAGTTCAGCCCGTTGCCATCGATCTTGCCCTTACCCGAAATCGTGAAGCCATTCACGCCATACGCATTCACCAATGCCGGAAAGTAATCCAGATTTTGCCCTTCCATGCGCGATGGCATTATCGGGTAGTCGGCGATCTTGTCGGAGCCTTTCAGCACCGCACCCGCTGCCACATACAGGTGTGTTTTGGGTTTGAAAAATAATGCCCCGCTCAGAAAAGTGCCCTTCGGAACCACGATCACGCCTCCGCCCTGCGTGCTGGCCAGGTCGATTACCCGCTGGATTTTAGCAGTTTGTACGACGTTGCTATCGGTGGAAACGCCATGCTCCGTCAGCACGAACTGTTTGCCCAGGCTTTTGAGCTCAATTTTGGACGTATCTGAAAACCAGGCAGGTATTCTGGTGCCGTCAGGAAATGTAGAGGGTCTGCCAGGCTGCGCACATGCCGCCGCCGCAAGGAGGACCAGCTGAAATAAAAGAAAGCAGGACTTTTTCATAACCCCTTGAAGACGAGTCTTGCGTTCTTTTACTCGTACGGGCTTCATGCAATACTTTACGAAATAACTGCTTGCTTACGCCATGGCGCCGTTCAGGCCGATGGTCTGTCGGCTGATCCATTTGGCATGGTCGCTGGTGAGAAATGCGACGGTTTTGGAAATGCCGTCCGATTCGCGGAGACGGTTAAATGCGTTCAGCGAAGCCGAGCGATCGATCAGCTCCCGGGGCTTGCCCTTTACAAGCCTGAGAAGCCACCGGGATACCGGAGCTTCTCAGGCTTGTAAAAGATTTAAATGGATAATACTTTTAAAATGGTATTATTTGAACCCGAAAATGAGTGGGAACAGGAAGATAACTACTGCGCTCCACAGGCTGTATAGCGGAAGAAACACGGCCAACGAGGCGCCTACCGCCGGGAGCCCGGTTTTTTTGGTGAGAACTGCAAAGAGTTTGAGTCCCACGTAGAACAAATGGGCAAGCATCAGCACGTTAGCGCCGAGTACCGCCGCGCGGTTAGGGGTAAGTCCCCATTCCGAAATGCGGAACAGTACCGCCGACAATGCAATGCTGTTGATCAGCAGCGTCACGGCCGACAGCAGGAAAAGCAGCACAATTTGCGCACGGTTACCGCCCGATTGGTCGGTTTCGGCCAGTGAGAAGAAGATCAGCGCCATGACACCGACGAGCAGCCCATTGAAAAGTACGAGAAACTCTCGGTCGTGGTAGGGGCTCTTACCCGCGATGAGTGTAGCTGCCAGGTATACCACCAGCATGACAAGCGCCACCGGGCTGAACAGTTTCGCGATCATCGGAGACACCTTATTCACCAGTGTCGGCTGCACACGGGTAATAAAAGTTGCAACCATGGGCACGGTGGCAAGTCCGCATATGACAATGTATTGGAAGTAAAACCGCTGGATATCCCAGCCTATCAGTTTGAAAAGTCCGATGGTAATAGCCGTCGTGAGTCCCCCGGAAAGCACCAGCAGTCCCGACATCACGACCAGTTCGCCGGAATAGCGCAGGAACCCCAGCCAGTCGGCGCCATTTCTCGACTTTCCCCCATTGTAAGCCGCACCCAGCAGCGACCACAGCCAAAGCGGTAAATGGAGGCACGACAGGATCAGCGTGTCGCTTTGCTCATTCCGGGGAAGCCAGTTGATAAACAGCGCTGCGGCTGCCAGGAGTAAAATTGCGATAGCCCTCGTCTTCCAGGAAATCGCATTCTTCCAGGCAAAGTAGGCCATGAGTGCTGGCGCCACGATGAAACCGATGTTGCGCGGATAGAAGAATTCTTCGCTGATGAAAAATAGCTCGGGCAGCTTGGCGAGCAGCGCTGCAAATAGGGAGGCTGCCACCACAAAAGTGCGTTCCGTCGGCGTTCCCCACGCCTGCCCCAAAAGCCCTTCCTGCGTGTAATTGAGCCGCTGGTACCAGCCCTCTGCGAGCGGATTGCTGTGCAGTTCAGGGTATAATGCATTGAAAGCTGCCTTAAAATCGGGCTTGTTGCCCCTGTACAACCTTTCCAGTTGCAGGGCATTGTCTTGATTCAACAGGATCTCTTCGCGCATAAAACAAGGATTGAGAGTTGAAAATAGCTTTTTTCCATGGTGAGTACATGTTGATATTTTTTAAAAAGTACTTTGTATTTCAAAGTTAAAAATGAATTGGATTTTTGCAATGCTGGCGGACCAAAATTTTTTCCGGAAAAGCGTGGTTGGCCGTTTACTAAATTCGATAACCGGTTAATTGATAACACTTTATTCCCATGGTAGTGCGTTTTTATTTTGTGCTGAAAATTAAATCGATACAAAAATGGAATGGACGATTAGCATGTGGGCAGGACTGGCCCAGCTCGGGATTGCGGTGGCGATTGCTGCGATGGGCATCCGGATCGTACTGGAACTACGCAAAGCCGAATTGACCGACCAACCTGCGAAATAGGGAGGTGGCCGTCGAAACGAAAAGGAACTGACATAGGGCAAAAGCCCGGCGAAGCACTGAATATGTAGGTAAGGTCTGCAGACACACCGTTTGCAGACCTTATTTTTTTGAATTGTTTTGCCAATCCCCGTAATAGCCGATATATTTCAGCACATTTTCCTGAACCTTATGAACCGATCACTTTCCCTCAACCGCAGGGACTTTCTCATGGCTGCTTCCGCCGGCCTTGCATTGCCTTTGCTACAACCCCTGGACACCTCGGCAAAAGGCAAACCACTGTTTTCATTCTCAACGCTCGCCTGCCCGAAATGGGATTGGGCCACGATCGTCCGATATGCTGCCGACAATGGCTACCAGGGGATCGAGATCCGCGGCGTGCTCGATTGCATGGACCTGCCCGCGTGCAGCGATTTCAACACACCGGAAAGCATCACCCGGTCGCGGAAAATGGCTGAGGACAAAGGGTTAAGGATTGTAGACCTTGGATCTTCGGCCGCCTTGCATATGGCCGATCCGGCGGTGAGGGCAAAAAACCTGGACGAAGCGAAACGGTTTATAGACCTGGCCCAGCAGCTGAACTGCCCCCACGTTCGGGTGTTTCCCAACGATTTACCCAAAAACCAGGAAGTGGATAAAACCATCGAGCTGATCAGCACCGGGCTGCTGGAACTAGGCGATTATGCGAAAAACACGCCGGTAACCGTGTTGCTCGAATCGCACGGCGATGTAACGGGCAAGGATATTCTGGCTACGGTGATGAGCAAGGCGGAGCACAAGCACATCGGGCTCATCTGGGATATTTTCAATATGTGGTCGGTGACAAAGGAGCCGCCCAAAGAAGTGTACGCCAAATTGAAAAAGTATATCCGCCACACGCATATCAAAGATGGACTTCTGAAAGACGGCAAGATCGAGTATGTGCAGGTAGGAAAAGGCGAGACGCCTTTGAAAGAGGCGATCGACGCGCTGGTGAAAGGCAACTATAAGGGTTATTACAGCTTCGAGTGGGAGAAAAAATGGCATCCCGAGATAGAGGAGCCCGAAGTAGTGATTCCGCCCTACCCGAAGCTGATGCAGCAATACTTTTAATCGTATTTCATTTCAACCGTCTTGATTTCGCTTTTCTGGTTCGGCGTGCCGGTTACGCTGACGCCCACCCGGGGTGCCCTGTCCCAACGCGGCAGCCAGGGTGCTTCTATTTGCACGGAGCTGGTAAGTGAGTCGATTTTCTGTCCTTTGACCGCCCAGCTGAAAGTGTAGAAGCGGCCGAAGCGGCTTTGGAGTTCTAGCCGGATATTTTTGTATTTGTCGGGAAATTCCTGTGTTTTAAGCGTTTCGTACTTGCCATCTTTAATCTGCCAGAGTTCGATGCGGTTATGGCCTGCGCCGTAGCCGATTGCGTTCCGGGCGTCGCCATACAGGACAATGTTTTGGAAAACATCGTCCTTACTTACGAATTCCGTCGCAAAAGTGTAATTGCCTTTTTTAATGGTCTGGCCTAAAAAATTGCCCGTCATCGCCGGATTTTCGCATTCAATGGCCAATGCCGCTGCCCTGATCTCGAATTTAGGCTCAGGAAGACCGGCATCGAACACCCAGGGCAACCGGAGCGTGTCCCGCTCGTAATTGACTGAAAAATTGAGGCTATGCTGTGGCACAAGCCCCGCGCCCGTGGGCGATTCCGCCTGCACAGGGGTGGTTTTGCCGTACCTGAATGCCGGCCACTGGGTGGTTTCGTCCCATACAAGCTCGCTGAGAACGCCTTGCCGGCCCGCAAAGGTGAAATCGGTGCCATTGTAGGCGTGATGCAGGTAGAAATAACGGCGATCGGGTGTGACTACGACCGTTCCGTGTCCCGGACATTTCCAGGCATCATCCCCAAAAAGCACGGGATTACCTGCATATTTCACCCACGGACCCTGTAATTTTTCAGCCCGTGCGAGGCCCACCTGGTAGTCGCAGCGGTCGCCGCAGCATGCGTTGCCCGAGTAAAGCATATACCAATAGTTTCCCCGTTTGAACAGCGCCTGCCCCTCGGCTCCACCACCTTCCCAGCCTGTCGGGTCGGCCTTGATGAGGCTGAATTCTTTGCCGGTCACTTTCAGGCCGTCCGGCGAGAGCTCGGCGCCGAGCAACTCAATGCCCCGGTCTTTGTCGAGCCCGTAGGCTTTCCAGGTAATGAACAGTTTTCCTTTATCTTCAACCACATAGGCATCGATGGCCTCGTTGGTCCATTCAATGATCACGCCATGGTCTTTGAAACCCTTTGTGATATCTTTTGTACTCGCTACTCCGATCACCGATTGTTTGTCGGCTCGGCGCCGGGCGGTGTAGTAAACATAGAATGTCCCGTTACGAAAAAACAGCTCCGGTGCCCAGTAACTTCCCATCGTCCATTTGGGCAGCTCGGCAAACACCGGCCCCAGGTATGCCCAGTTCACCAGGTCTTTCGAACTGTAAATAGGGTAGGCCGGGCCCCATTCCGAAGAAGTTCCGACTGCATAATAGGTATCACCCACGCGAATGACCGACGGGTCGGCGAAATCGCCGGCGATCACCGGGTTCCTGTAAGTGATCACTCTTGCCGGGGCGGGCTTTTGGGCGAGACAGTTGAATGAACCAAAAAGTGTGAGTAAAAGTACACCGGACAGAAATTTCATGGTCGGCTGGATTGATGGAACTGCGAATAAAGGGATTTATTTTTGGATATTGCAATTCTTTACCCATACTGAACAATGCACTATATCAAGACCTGCCTGGAAGTTGCCGGCGTGCTCGTAGTTATGATGTCGCTCATCCCGCTGATCCGCAGCGACTACTGGACTTTCAGGGTTTTCGAATATCCCAGGTTACAAAAGCTGGTACTCAGCGTAACCATTGCGGGCGTTTACATCAGCCTGTTTTTTTCCACCGATTTACAGACGCTGCTGCTGTCGGGCGCATTCGTCTTCAATACGATTTATCTCTGCTACCTGGTGTTCCCGTTTACGCCCATCGCCGGAAAGGTGATCATGCCCGCGCGGTCGCATTTGCCGGAAAACAGGCTGTCCATTTTGTCATCCAATGTTTTCCAGGACAATCGAAATGCCGCAGGCTGCCTGGCGTTGATCAGGAAGTATGACCCGGACCTGGTATTGTTGCTGGAAACCGACCGTTTCTGGCACGAGAATACGCTGGCGCTGCGCGATAGCTATCCCTTTGAAATGCCCGTGCCGCTTGAAAATACATATGGCATGCTGCTGTATTCCAAACTGGAACTATCTGATACACAGGTGCGCTATTTGGTCGATGAGGAAATACCATCCATTAAAACCCTGGTATCGTTGCCTTGCGGGCAGAAGGTACAGCTCTTTTGCGTGCACCCCACACCCCCTGTACCTGGTGAAAACCTCCATTCCACAGAACGTGACAAAGAACTGCTCCTGGTAGCGAAGGAAGTGAAGGCTAACCGACTGCCCTGCATTGTGGTGGGTGATCTGAATGACGTGGCATGGTCATACACGACCGATCTGTTCACTAAAATCAGCGGCCTGCTCGATCCGCGCATCGGGCGGGGCTTTTATAATACTTTTCATGCTAAAATGCCGCTGCTGCGTTTCCCGCTCGATCACGTATTCTGTTCAACAGACTTCAAATTGGTGTCGCTCGCGCGATTGGAGAACTTTTCCTCCGATCACTTCCCCATCATGATCTCATTGCAATATGAACCCGCAGCGAGTATCGAACAGGACGAGCCGCAGGCCGAGCCAGAGGATATTGAACTGGCCAATGAGAAAATCTCCAAAGAAGTGCCGGACTGAGCCCCCCGGAAAACACCTGTTTTTACTTTCACGTGTTTACACGCTTACGCTGCCGTCCCGGTTTGCGGACATTTGGTGTGTCAATCAGGACGGGGTGCTGAAATTTCCTGATTGACTGGCGTCTGACTCATCAAACTAAAAGCAGGGCGAAACACGTGGTTCGGGGAACTCCATCCGGAGTTCTTCGGAACGCAGCCCGGGGCACGTAGCCCGCTTCTTCTAAAAGCCGATTAACCTAACCAATAAATAGAATTAGTTCTATTTAATTACGAATTAGTTACAATACCACCTTGCCCTTAGGTATATTGCTTTCCGTTGTGCGGATGCGGGTTGCGCTGCACGACCGGAAAGCAAATGCCTTTTTTAACCTCTAAATCTCAGCGAGCATGCCGAAGTTTATCAGTGATGAAGTTTTTGCAAAATGGACTGCCCAATGGCAGGCATTGGAACACAGCAGTGAGCCTTTTGGCTTTTTCAATTTGGGTACCAGGCTCCTTTTGGGTGATTTTTTGGATGGGAACGATTTCGAAACCCTCGTTTCGACACCCGGTATCGCCGTAATCAAAGTCAGGTTTGGTTTTGATACGGACGAGACCGCATTCAAACTCGTGCTTTTCGGGGTGGATAGCGCCGGCCAGATCATCACGCCCTACTACGCGCATACCCCGGCCGATTTTCGGGAAGCAGGCGATGGTCCGGGGGGAAATGTGCCCGACGTGCTGGCCAGGCAATGGATAAAGTATTGGGAAGAGAAAGGCCACGCCGGAGAGATCGCGAGCCCGCTTTTCCGTACGCAGTATGGTTTTTTGAATGGTTACAATTACCCGTTGAAGGAGCTGCTGGCGGCGCTTTTCCGGTTTGAGAAAATGCCGAGGATTTACATTCGCTTCGTGCTGCACCGGTATTTCCCGGCTGCCAACGAAGAGGTGCAGAAGGAACTGACGGGTTCCTATGCATTCGGCCTGTTGTTCCAGGCGATCGCCAACCGTGACGCCGATAACCGCCTGACCGGTCTGGACGAGGAAAGCGGCTACTACGACCTGAGTGCACCCTGTCCACGGACTTGCTGATAGCCGGGGGGCTTTACCACGCTGCTATATTACTTCACAGGGGTTGCGGGAACGCCCGGCGTTGCCGCAACCAACTTCACGGGCCCCAGCAGGCCGCTGGGCTGTAAGGGGGAATCGGCTTTATAGAAAGGCATGGTCGTGTATGTGATCTTGTTGGTCACGCCGGGCTGTGCATCGCCTATGAGCCGGTTTACCCAGGTGTTGCTCACTTTCACCTGAATGCTATTCGAGCCTTTCCTAAGCGCCCCCGTGATATCGATCCGGAAGGGTTTTTTCCAGACAATACCCATGTTCTTCCCATTGACCAGTACCTCCGCCAGGTTTTTCACATCTCCGAGATCCAGCCAGTACCGGGTGTTCGGGTTAATGGACGGCGCATTTAGTGCATTCTCATAAGTGGCAGTTCCTGAGAAGTATCTGATGCCTGCGTCGGTATGCTCGGAGAGCGGTGTGAGGGCGCTCAACTGCACTTGTGCGGGGGCGCCCAGGCCAGCCTGGAAGCGTACGGTCCATGCACCTGTAACGCCCGAGATATCCGATTCCCGGATGGCCGGCGTGGTATACGAATTCGCAGCTGCTTTTCCGCTGAATACAATGAACCAGGCTTGCCAGGAATCGAATTTCAATGGAATAATCGTACGTCCGCCCGCGATCCGGTAGGACACTTTGGTAGTTCTGCCGGTTTCCGGATTCCAAAGGAGCGGCGTTTTGCCGGTAACCCGGAAGCTGATCTGCGCCTCATTGGCGTCGTTGCTCCGGTTGTCGAGCCAGTAAATATCGCTATCGGCGGTCTGGCGGTGCACGTACAGAATTTTGGCCTTCTCGCCCGTGATGATCACATCCCGTGGAACAATGCCGTTCAAGACCGTTTCGAGGGGCTGCGTAGAAACATTAGGATTATTCCAAACCCTGTTGACCAGCGCGGAAAACGCTGTGGCATCGTCGCCCAGGCTAGGGGAGCGCTCGGGTTTCACCCCGGCCACTTTCATACCGGCAGCCACCAGCTCGCCGATTTTTTCAAGCACGGGCAAGGTCATATTCCGTGCGGTTGAGTCGAGCACGAGCAGCCGGTATTGCTGGCCGGAGGGCGTGACGATCGTCCCCTTTTCGACTTTCAGCATGTTTTTAACGACGCTCGAATTGGCGAAGTCGAATGCATAGCCGGTCGGTATCGAAGGAAGTTTTTGGGTGGATATCTGCGTGATATTGGAATTCTCTCCATAATAATACAGGACATCCACCACCGGTTTGCCCTGTTGCAGCATAAAACAGCTCCGGCCCAGGTAATCCATCCAGGCCTTGCCCTGCTCCGCCCAGGTCTCCTGGCGGGTGAAATACTGCCCGAACGGCCCGAGCGAAAAGCCGGGCTTCTTGTCGTCAAGCGGTTGGTGAACAGAGGTATGGATCACAAAACGATTCAAGCCGGAGGCCATTTCCAGGTCCGCGGTGCGTTTCAGTTTTTCGGGGTACCAGGTGAATGCATTGCCGACGGAGGTCATGGACTCGGCGGCGACAATATTTTGTCCGTAAATATGAGCTACGGAGGCTGATTCGCGGATGTCGGCTTCGCTACGGACTTCTTCATCCGCACCGCCGGCCAGGCTGCCGGGTGTCCACATCGCGGCCATCGGGACGTCCGCTTTGCGCTTGACGTCCATGCCGTCGGCCAGGTAAATGCGCCCGCCCTCGTGCGATTCGGTGTAGCGTTTCATGCCGCGTGCCTTCAATGCATCACCGATCACCTCATAATGGTTTTCCACGATCAGTTCTCCGATCGTTTTGCGGAAATCCCACAGAAAACGGTCACTTTCCGCGGCGCTCTGCACGATTGCGCCCGTGAGTACGGGGATCCACGGGGTAATGTCGTACCCGCGGCGCTTTTTGAACTCCTCCTCCATGGCTTTCGTCCACGTCATGTGACCCGCCTCGTAACTGTCGAGCACCATGTATTGCAACCCTCTGGCACCCATCTGCCCGCCGGTAGCATCTTTGTACATGTCGAGGTAGGTATTAATGTACTTGGCAACCGCGTCCTTATCCAGCTTATCCACTTCCAGGCCGGTGGCTTCCGGCGAGGCCGGATGGTTTTTGCGACCGGTAAGCGAACAGCCCAGCCGAACGATGACCCAGTTCCCAGCCGGCGGCGTCCAGTTGAGGCTGCCGTCCGCAGCCGTTTTGGAAGTAAGGTCCACTACGTCGGTAAGCGGTATCGCATCGGCATTCGGCTGCAAGTATGATTTCGTATGCTCACGCCATGGGCTGAACCCCGCCTTTTCTTCAAACTGGTCCATTCTGTCGGAGGTATGCAGCACGATTTCGGCCACCTGAACCCCCTCCGGTTTGGCGGGCGGAGTATTACCACCTCCAAACATCGACGCAAAAGGGTTGAACGGGGCAGGCAGGGTTTTGAATGCAATGCGGAAGAACCTGGCCGTCACGGGCGGGAATGCCAGCGTGTTTTGAGGGACAGTACTTCCTTTAATGGGCGCCACATCGCGGAAGGTTACGCCGTCGTCGCTTACCCGCAATGTCCTGTTGTCCGGTGCGCCGTTGAACTCCGCTAACGCCCCTCCGGAGCTTGCGCCCACGATCGTCAGCGCCTTGAATGTCTGCGGAATATCGAATTCAAATTGGATCCACATATCCTGACCCACCTCCATGGCCGGCAGTAAGGAAGTTTTTCCCAAATCGCCATCCGTCAGTTCCGCTACGGAGAATGTGCCCCCGCTGGAACTCACTTTTGGGTTGAGGGAGGTCATCAGCTTGTCGGAAGCCGGCAGGCGGTAGGCAATCACTGCGGCGTCGGCGTAGTAATCCGGTACCTCGCCCGTGGGGCCGGTAAGCCCACCCTCGGCAGGCAGAGGCACATTTTGAAACTTGCCGGCTACAGGTCTGGGCTGAGGTAATTTCCCGGTGAAAGCTTGTCCGCCCGGCACACGGGTTTCGGTCCAAACGTATTTTTTCATCGCATCCGCCGCTGGCACCCAAGGCCCGCCGGTTACGCTCCATCCGGGCGAGCCGGCGATCGCCATTTCGAGGCCCAGTTTCTCCGCCAGATCGGTGGTGTGTTTGAATGCATCTTTCCATTCGGGCGTCATGAATACGAGCTTCTTCGGTGTCACGTTGGGTGTGAACAGGCTCGCGTCGAAATTCTGGAAACCGCCTATGCCTACACGTTTCATCCATTCGAGGTCTTTGGTAATGCCCTCTTTGGTGATATTTCCATTCATCCAATGCCACCACACGCGCGGTTTTGCCGCATCGGGCGGGGTTTGAAAGCCTTGTTGGAGGGTTGAGGTTTGCCCGAATGCGAGCGCAGGCAACGCCCACGCGAGTAGCGCGAGTTTTTTCATAGTAATAAGCTGATTTACCGCCAAAAAACTGATCTGTACCGATGGTGAAGCGGCTGCTCCGCGCTTTCTACTCATAAGATTTAAACGAGATATTTTTAGATAATGCCAATAGGAAAATCCTCGCTCAACATTCGTTTTGTCCGGAAATGTTTTATCTTTGAACTTAACTTATAAGTGAATCGTATTTATTTTGAATTGTATTCCAGGTCGAACAAAGTGACCGTCTATTCGATCAGACTTGAAGGTTGTTCAGTGACAAAAACCGACCAGTTTGTAGACGAATACTTCGATAAGGGATTTTGCGACGACATTCGGTTGATCAAACGTTGGCTGCATAATATCAAAGCCCGCGGAGCACAGCAAGGTTTCTTCCGCGCAGAAAACAATGTCATTGCCGGCCCTGTAACGTCTTCCAGATTAAGGATTTATGGTATAAGGTGCAGCGAGAGCATTATTATTCTGGATGGAGGAGGAGAAAAGAAAGGCCGGAAGACGCAGGACGGAGAAGAAACCTGGTACGCAATGAAGCTTATGACAGCTATTGACAAAAAACTGATTGAAAAGATCCGGGAGGGTTTAATTCACTATTCCGACGATCTCATGACATTAAAAGGAGAACTATTTGTAGATCTATAATTATGAACGCATTAGATAGAATTACCCCGGACCCGGCAATTGATAAATTCGTCGACACAAGCTTCAACCTGTCAGATCGTATTCACGAGATTCTCGAATCAAAAGGATTGACCCAGAAGGATTTGGCCGAAATGCTTGGTAAGAAAGAATCACAAGTGAGTAAATGGATGACGGGGACACACAACTTCACGATCAGAACACTTGCTTTGCTCGAAGTGACATTGGGCGCTTCGATTTTTCAAGTTACCGGTGCGCCGTTCTACTCCGAGGACGAGGAGGTGGAAGAACAAATTAATGCAATAGTGTAGAAGGCTGTCTAGCCATTTCAGGCCTACATACCACAAAAAAATCAGGACGCCCCAATGGAACGCCCCGATCAATAGTGTTATAATATTCGTATTCCTTTCGAAATCTTAGAATGA
This sequence comes from Dyadobacter sp. 50-39, assembly GCA_001898145.1. GTDB lineage: Bacteria > Bacteroidota > Bacteroidia > Cytophagales > Spirosomataceae > Dyadobacter. Next base: position 784,583 of record MKSR01000040.1, on the reverse strand, counting down.
GTAGCGCAAGGTCACGCCGTAAGTGCGCTGGTCTCCGACGATACCGGCGTACTGGCCGTAGCTGCCGGGTGCTGCGAGGAGTAATTCGTAGTAGTCTTTGTTGAACACGTTTCTGGCCCATACAAAGAATGAAATGCCGTTTGAACCGCGGAAACCGAGACGACCGTTGGTCAATGAATAACCTGAAATGTTCAGGTATTTCGATGGCGACGGGTTTGAAGAGAATTCCGAGCGTGCGAACACGTCTACACCCAGGAAGTAGTTTCCTTTCAGGCCGAGGAATGTACCTTTCACAGTTCCTTCACCACCCGCAGAACCCGACCATTTGGAGATACCCGGCAGACGGCCGCCAGAAATGTCTTTGAAAGCCTGCTCACCGCCTACTTCTTCCAAAGGCACAGGAGCATTGGTGAACTTCACATATTTGCCATCCGTATAGGTCACCGCCGCATTGAACGACAGGTGGCTGAACCGGATGTTACCGTCCAATTCCACACCTTGTACGCGCACCTTTTCCGCATTCGCCAGGTAGCCGCGGTTTACGCCGGGCTCAGGAGTTTGTACCTGCGTCTGGAAATCTTTGATATCGGAACGGAAGATAGTCAGGTTCAATACCGAGTTGGCAGTAGGTCTGGTTTTGAAACCCAGTTCTTTATGCTCTACGTGCTCAGGTTTTACATTGGCGAGGTCGAGGAGCACAGCGCCATTGGCTGTCGGCAAGCCACCCACGTTCACGCCGATGGGCTTGTAGCCAATCGAGTAGGTAGCGAATGCATTCAGGCGGCTGCTGGCTTTGTATTGCAGCGACAACTGTCCGGAGAAATTGCCCTGATCGTAGTTGGTATTGAATGCCTGGTCGGTGTACACGAGGCGTTTCAGCGCGATCAAAGCTGGATCGGTCGTTTGAAGGCCGCCGTAAGTTTCTCTTTTATAGTCTACAACCTTCTTATCGTAGTTGTAACGCACACCTGGCAAAATGTGGAATTTGTCGGTCACAGCCCAGTCAGCATTTGCGAAAACGGCTAAGCTGGTGCTCTTGATGCGGTTGGTGGTGCGGATACCGAAATTGTCGAACAGGCCGGGCGTTTTCCAAAGCGGGCTGGTAGTGCTTTGGGCGAAGCGCCATTGGGCCGAGCCTGCCTCTTCTGTCTGTACCGGATCTGATTTCAGATCCTGCCAGAGGCCGAACAAGCCAACCACGCCGCTGAGTTTGGGGGAAATTTTACCGGAGTAGCGGATCTCCTGTGACCACTGGTCATGCACCGAATTACCGGAAGAGATCGTAAACACAGGCAGTCCCAGGTAATCGCGGTCGTTGAGCGGTACCCACTTCCAGAAGCGCCAGGCCGAAGTAGCGGTAAGCGTCCCGTTCCCGATTTTAATGTCTGCATTGGCCGACACGCCGCCCAGTCTGTTGTCTGCTTTGGAAGGTGTATCCAGGTCCACTTTGCGTTCGAATGCGCTGCTGTAAGGAAGCTTGTAGCCAAGGTCGGCAATGATGGCGTCGAACTGGCGGTAAGCGGCACGTTTCGTCGGCACAACACCTGCCACCGGCCATCCGTATCCGTTGGGTTTCTGATCGGAGACGTCCCCGATGAAGGTGATATTCACCTTGCTGCTCGGCTGGTAAAGGATCTGTCCGCGTACGCCGATGTTGTTGATGTCGTTGATCGGTTGCTGGGTATGTTCGTTGTAGAACAAGCCGTTACGCTGCGTACCAGTGAACGAAACGCGTGCTGCGAGTTTCTTGCTGATCGGGCCGGTGAATGAACCTTTCGCCTGAATGTAACCGAAATTACCATAGCTCAGCTCGAAGCTGCCGCCCGGATCGAACTGCGCAGCGCGGGTAGTGATGTTGAAAGCTCCGGAAGTGGTGTTTTTACCAAAAAGTGTTCCCTGTGGTCCACGAAGCACTTCAATGCGCTCGATATCAATGAAATCCAATGCGGTTGCTGCCGGACGGGCGTAGTAAACGCCATCCACGTAGAAGCCCACACCCGGGTCGATGCCGTCGTTCGTCAAGCCGTACGTCGAGCCAAGTCCGCGGATGTTCAAGGTGGTGTTACGTGCATTGGACACGTAGAGCTGAACGGTAGGAACGAGTTCTTTCAAACGGTTCACATTGAACGCCCCCGCATCTTCCGCAGCCGATCCGCGGATCACGGAGATCGGGATGGGTACTTCCTGCGCTGATTCCTGGCGGCGGCGAGAAGAAATGATCACATCTTCGAGGTTACCGGCCGAAGGGTCGAGCCTGATAGTGACCCCGCTGCCTTCGATCACGGTTTCTTTTTTGATATATCCTAAAAATGAAACGACCAGTGTGAAAGGCAGTTTCTGACCCGTTACCAGTTGAAATTCACCATTTGCATCCGTTGCCGCCCCGTTGGTCGTGCCCTTGATGGTCACGGTGGCACCGATGAGCGGGGAGTCGTTGGAAGCGTCCAGAACTTTGCCGGAAACCGTCGCATTCACGATGGGTGCATTCTGCGCCTGGCCAACCAATGAGATGAATAAGAGTGCTGAGCTGAATAGGGTCGTTAAAAATGTCTTCATAAATGAGGAATTGCTTTACTGTTTTCGATGGTGTTGTGAGTGGTGGTTAATGCAAACAGCCTGTCCTAACGCTGCGTGCCAAGCTTCGGACGACAACAGTAAGGTATAATCGGTGGTCTCATATATTGGGGTTGTAAGTTTCTAGCGCAAAACTATGGATATTATTTAGTATATAGAAATAGTAGAGTAATATTTTTTTAAAAATAAAATAAAAAAAGGCCGGCGGTAAACGCCGGACCAATGCATAATGTGCTGTACATCATTATTTAAGTTCTGCTATCGAAGACTTGTGGTCGAATAGGCTTCCATAAAACTTTTCCACCCGGCGGAACACCTGGGAAATGCGAAGTCGCATTTAAATGGGGTCTCAGCTGTTAATACACCATTCTACCGTCTCGCAAGTTTATTTTCAATATAGTATATAGGATATATAGAATAAATATATTTTTGCCGCAGACATTTCTTGTTGCACCTTTTTCCAAAATCATGAAGACCTCTGCATTCTTCGCCCTGGCACTGATGACCTTCTCCGGTGCTGTGGCGCAAAAGAAACCTTCGTCCAAAGGCCCCGACACCCGGCCGAACATTATCCTGATCATGGTCGACGACCTGGGGTATTCCGATATCGGCGCTTTTGGATCCGAGATCAAAACGCCCAACATCGACCAGCTCGCGGGCGAAGGGATCCGTTTTCGGGAATTCTACAACAATTCCATTTGCGCTCCCACGCGTGCTTCGCTCATTACAGGCCAGTACCCGCACAAGGCAGGGGTGGGATATTTCAATGTGAACCTGGGCTTGCCCGCTTACCAGGGTTATCTCAACAAAGAATCCCTCACTTTGGCGAAGTGCTGCGGAATGCCGGGTACAGCACATTGCTGAGCGGGAAGTGGCACGTCGGGAACGACAGCATTGCCTGGCCTAACCAGCGTGGTTTCGACCGTTTTTATGGCTTTATCAACGGCGCCAGCAATTATTACGATTTGGGAAAATATGGCAAAGGCCCTGCCGTGGAACTGGTGGAGAACAATAAACGCATTAACCTGCCTCCCGACAAGTATCTCACAGACGAAATCACCGATCACGCGCTCGGCTTCCTCGACGAGCAGAGCAAGTCGGCCAAGCCATTCTTCCTATACCTGGCCTACAATGCGCCGCACTGGCCGCTGCAGGCCCCGGAATCGGATATTGCAAAATACAAGGGACGGTACAGCATCGGCTGGGATTCGCTGCGCGCGGAACGGATCGAACGGCAAAAGGCACTCGGCATCGCCGATCCGAAGCAGGCCATTGCCGTTCGGGACAAGGATGTAACGCCTTGGGATAACGTGCCTTATGATGAAAAGCTGCTTTGGGAAAGAAAAATGGAAATATATGCGGCCATGGTAGACCGGGTGGACCAGAACATCGGTAAGCTCCGCGAGAAACTGAAAGCGCTCCGTAAGGACGATAACACATTGATCGTCTTCATTTCTGATAACGGTGCCCAGGGTGGTTACGCAGGTGCGTCCCCGCGCAGGCCCCAGCGCAACAGCGGTCCGGCCGGTACAGCGGGCTCGTATGTATACCAGGACCAGCCATGGGCGTACGTTTCGAACACCCCGCATTTGGCTTACAAAAACAATATGCACGAAGGCGGGATCAGTGCGCCGTTCATTGCCTGGTTTCCAAAGCAGATCAAGGGCGGGCAGATCGTGAAAGGCACAGGCCACCTGATCGACCTCGCACCGACTTTCTATGATCTGGCCAAAGCGGCATACCCGGTCACTGAAAAAGGGGTCAGTATTAATCCGCTTCCGGGTAAAAGCCTTGTGCCGGTGCTTACGGGCAAATTGGGAGAGGTGGATCGTGGCGGCGAGCCTATTTTCTGGGAGCGTGCCGGTAACCGTGCCGTAAGGAAAGGTAAATGGAAGATCGTTTCCACTTACCCTGCTTACAAATGGGAACTGTACGACCTTGAAACGGATCGCGGCGAAACTACCGATGTGGCGGCAGCGAACCCTAATGTGGTAGACCAGCTCTCGGCCGACTATTTCCGTTGGGCAGAGAAAACCGGCGTCGTGGATTATGAGAAGATCAAACCTGCCAACCCGATCGGCGCACCTGCGGAACGCCCGAACAGAAGACCGCCGACTTTTTAAAAGCAGTTGCAAATCTCCCCAAACCGCTCACTCGGTAGGTGCGTAGCCGAAATGCTTTTTGAAGGCATAGCCGAAATGCGAGAGATTTTCAAATCCGGCTTCCAGGTATACTTCCGATGGCCGGCGATTCTTTTCCCGGATGAGGTAATGGGCCAGGTCGAGGCGTTTTTCAGTGAGCCATTTCTGCGGTGTGGTCTGAAAGGTCCTTTTAAAATCCCGCTTGAAAGTGGTGAGGCTGCGGCCGGTCAGGTATCCGAATTTGGTCATGGGCAGGTTGTACATATAATGTTGCTCCATGAAATCCACGAGATTGATTTTGCCCGGCTCACCGAAATCGGCCAGCAGATGATCGACGTCCGGCGCGAGCATTCTAAGCACGGTGATAGCTTCCTCGATTTTAATAGCGGCAAGGCTTTCCGGCAGCGGACCGCGCAGGTCGAAATAGGGGACAAGCGAGGCCAGGCAGCTTTGCAGCAGCGGATGTTTGTCAAATGTCCTGAACCCCGGCCTTGCTACCGGGGTTACATCCACTTTATGTTTGGCATAATACGCTTCCAGGCGCTGCGGGCTCAAATGCATGACCACCGATCGGTGGGGTAAGCCGTCTTTGGGGTAATTGATCACCGTCACCAGCTCGTGCCTGGGGAAGAACAAGGTATCTCCCGCGCCAAACCGGTGCGTTTGTCCGCCCTGAATGATCTTGGTTTCACCTGAGATGAACCACACCAGGAGATGTTGTTCGAAAAGCACGTCGCTTTTGTGAAAATGCTCGGTGAAGCCTGAGATTTTCAGATCGGGATGGATGTAGTGAGACTCGTATGCCACGCTTTTTCAGTTTGCTTCGAAAGTAATGCCGGTCATTTGTTCACTCAGCGTCCAGAGCCTGGCGGCATTGTCCGGGTCAATGGAATAGGGCTTTACACCCCTCAATGTCCACGGCTGGTCGTAGCGGTGTGCTATATTGCCGTTGTCCACCTCGGCTACCTCCGCATTCTCGCAGTACAATCCGCCCAGTCCGTTGAGTTGCGGGCTTATTGCGCACCATACCGTGGTAGCGGCCCCTTGTGGAACGGTTTTCAAATTCTTCGCCACTTCGGGGTAGATGTTGCCGTCGGTATCGTGTGTGCCCATTTGCTGAAAAAGCGCCACTGGCGCCACCCGGCCTAGATCGGTTCCGTTGACCGAGCCCGGATGCAGTGAAAATGCACGCACGCCGAATGCCTTTCCACGACGGTCGAGTTCCACGGCAAAGAGGTTATTGGCCGTTTTCGACTGCCCGTAGCCCGCCAGCGTTTCGTATTCCCTGTGCTCAAAATTGGGGTCTTCGAAATCGAATGGCGCAATATGGTGGCCGAACGACGAAACGCTCACGACGCGGGCATCGCCTGCCTGCTTCAATGCGGGCCAGAGTCGTGCCGTCAATTGGAAATGCCCCAGATGATTGGTCGAAAGCTGCGACTCATAGCCGCGGGCGTCGCGTTGGAGCGGTACCCACATGATACCTGCATTGTTGACCAATATATCCAGCGAACGGCCGGTTTGCAAAAATTTCCGGGTAAAACTGTCGATAGAAGCCGGATCCATGAGATCGAGGGGCTCGACGGTTGTATTGGCAATGCCCGATACATTGCGGGCCGCCTTCGCGAGGTCGCGGGCGGGCACGATCACCCAAGCCCCCGCAGCCGCGAAAGTCTTCACGGTTTCCAGGCCGATACCCGCGTAGCCTCCTGTAACGATGATGGTTTTTCCGGTAAGGTCAGTGCCTTCGATAACGTCCGCAGCGGTAGACGATGCGTTGAAGCCGGAACGGATGGGATGTTGGTAAGGGTTTGATTGCGTGCTGGTTGTTGCTGAATGTTCCATAAAATGAGATCTTTTTTTTGATGGAACAAAGTTAGTTTCGGCAGCTCCGGACGCTATTGTTTTAAAGGCCAATTTTATTTGTTTTAAAGGCCATCTACCGTTTCTTCATCATATCGGATCGTCAGCCTGCATACCTGGCACGTGCCCGACGAGTTATGATTATGATAGGGCGAAAGACCCTACAAACATGGATATTCCGTGCAGGCCCGCCATGACGACGGTATCGCGCACAATGTCCATGATCCGCTAAGCATTGGAGGCGGTGCAATGGGCGGTGGTGGTGCCGGTGAGTCCTATCAAACCGAAACAACCGATCATTTCAGCGGCGATTTGAACGGTTCTGCACCCTTCGGGAGCGATTTCATTGAAAGCAATGGGTTTGATTCCACGACGAATGATGCCTGGGCGAATGATCCCGCAGCATGTAATCCCGGAACGATTGATTCTGGAACCAACGATGCTGATAGCAACAATTCATCTTTCAGCGATAGTGGCGGGTATTCCCAGGATCAATGAAAATTCCCTGCCACAGTAGCTCCCGGTGATAAATCTATCAGGCATAGATATTGACAAGCGGTTTTTGTAAAAAAATAAAAACGATGTCAACAACTAAAAAGAAAGGGACTGCCCATAAAAAGAAAGGAACAGCCAAGCGGAACAAACTTGGGGTGAAGAATTCGCTTGTCAATAATATCAATGCGCGAAAGAAGAAGGGGACTTCGCGTTCGAAAAGTAAAAAGACCGTCAGCAAGAAGTCGTGTTCGGCGATGAAAAAGAACTGGGGCAAAAAGCGGCGCTAGAATGTTCCGGCCGCAGGTTGCGGCCGGTCGCCGAATGCAAGCAGCACCGATAGCAGCCCAAACACGAAAAAGCATAGCACGAGCGGAAATACACCATGTGCCATCAGGTGGCTGGCCACGGAACCGAGGGACGCGCCGACGAAAAAGAAGCATGTTCCGTAAATAGCCGAGGCCATTCCAGCGCTATTGCCCATCGGTTCCAGGGCTAATGCACTGCTGTTGGGTTCCACAGCCAGGTTAATGGCTAGCATCAGGGTGACGGCTATGAAGAAAAGCGGCATTGGAGGCGGGTCGCCGAATGCCCATGTAAATGCAAAGAGTGCCGCACCGATAATGGTGTAAAGCACGAGCAGCCACCTGATTGTTCGCCGTGCACCAAAAAGCGAAGACAAGCGCGAATTAAGCAATGCGCAAAGCGACATCATGGCACCCATCCCTGCAAAAATCCATGCAAACAGCTCCGGTTTGCCATAAATCTCCCCCACAATATGCTCCGAACTCGACACGTAGGAACTGAGCGCAGTGAAAAGTAATGTGGTAACGGCGGTGTAGCGGAGAAATGTACGGTTTCGGAGCACACCTGTAACCGAGCGGCCCACGTGGGCGCGGTTCAGGGGCGTGCGCTGCGCAGGCGGGAGCGATTCTTCTAGCCGCAGCGACCATAGGAACACCGCCACTGCAAACAAAGGCGGCGCCAGAAAAACCATTTGCCACGATCCCACGGACATCATGGCCAAGCCCAAAAAAGGCGCGATCACCGGAGTGAACAGGAAAATGGTGAAGATCAGCGACAGGATCCTTGCCATTTCATCCCCGGCAAAACGGTCGCGCACACCGGCAATGGTGGTCATAAACACCGCCGACGCACCCATGCCGGCGAAAAACCGTGCAGCGAGCATGGTAGGAAGGTCGGGTGCCATCGCTGCGATGATACCGCCGACGATATAGAGTGGAAATCCGACCCGCAGGATAGCCAGACGACCGAAGCGGTCGGAGAGGGCGCCGAAAATGATTTGTGCAACCTGCCCCATGAAAAAGAAGGAAATGATCTGCGCCGTATCGGTTGAATCGGGGCCGAGGCCAAAATGCTTTCGTACCTCGCCGAATGCCGGCAGCATGATGTCGATGCCCAGCGCGGTGAGCGTCATGGTGCAGGCGGAAAGGGCGATGAATTCGCCGGGTCTCATTTTCATGGTGCTACGTTTTCTGCAAATTTACTTTCGCGGAGGCGGGTGTACGATGTGCAAAATAGACTTTCTCGAGGGGCAATCCAGACAAAATTCTGCACCGGTGGCGCACACGATCGGGTTGTATTAAAGATATAAGTAATTGTAAAAATATTATTGTCTTAATTATAGACAATAAATAAACTTCTTCTTTACCTTTGCTTCATGACGGTCGGGGAACCAACATTGTTCGGACCGGTCGGTTCCATTACTTCACCAAAAACATATTGATTATGAGAAGGATTAGCTCTATTGTGGTGGTCTTGTGCCTGTTGGGCGCGGTGTATGGCAGCATTGCCCAGACGGCACCTGCCGACTATTTTGCAGGCAAATGGGAAATTACCGTTTTCGGGACACCGAATGGCGATGCCAAGCTGGTGGCAGACCTGGCGCGGACCGATGGCAAGCTGGGCGGGCAGATCACCAACGCCACCGATCCAAATGCCGAGAAAATAGCCATTACCAGTGTCGACGAAGCGGCTGATAAAATCACGATCGGATTTTCCGCTCAAGGTTATGACGTGACACTCGACCTCTCGAAAGTCGATGACGACAACCTCAAAGGAAGCATGATGAGTATGTTCGACGCTTCGGCGAAGAGGATGAAATAGGCTGTCCGCGCCAACTCAAAAACATGGCGACAGGCCATTGATATTGCATAACTGATTAACCTGATAGCAGGCCGTGGGCGACCAGTCGCACATGGCCTTTTTCATTTGCGGTATGTAGCCGACATGGCCCATCCCGGCACGATTTTTAAGTAATCGCGCCGTTCAAATGGATCATCAACAGTTTTAAACACAAACTACATGCTAGCAATGAATTATCGAGGGCCCTACCGGGTCCGTGCCGACCGCAACATGCCGATGCCGCGGATCGAGCATTCCGGGGATGCCATTGTACGGGTGACGCGCTCCTGCATATGCGGGTCGGACCTGCACCTCTATCACGGAATGGTGCCCGACACCCGCATTGGTACCACTTTTGGCCACGAGTTTATAGGTGTGGTGGAAGAAGTAGGTGCGGATGTGACCAACCTCAAAGTGGGCGACAACGTACTTGTTCCGTTCAATATCGCCTGCGGGAAATGTGTTTTCTGCGAACAGCAGCTTTTCGGGAACTGCCACGAGTCCAACTCCGAGGCGACCGCAGTAGGAGGGATCTTCGGCTATTCGCATACAGCAGGCGGGTTCGACGGCGGTCAGGCCGAATATGTGCGGGTGCCCTACGCGGACGTAGGCCCGCTGGTAATCCCCGAAAACATGGACCATGACGACGCGGTACTATTGACGGACGTCGTACCCACGGGCTACCAGGCGGCGGAAATGGCGGGCATCAAACCTGGCGATACGGTGGTGGTGTTTGGCGCCGGGCCCATCGGTATTATGGCGGCGAAATGTGCCTGGTTATTTGGTGCAGGAAGGGTAATCGTCATCGACCACCTGGAATACCGCCTGGAATTCGTGAAAAATTATGCGCAATGCGAGGCGTACAACTTCCGCTCGCTAGAAGATCCGGTTCTATTCATTAAAAAGACCACCGATTGGATGGGAGCCGATGTTTGCATCGATGCCGTCGGCTGCGAGGCGGCGGGCAGTGCCTTTCATACGATCACCGGCCGTAAGATGATGCTGCAATCCGGCTCTGCCATTGCATTGCACTGGGCGATCAACGCGGTAAAAAAGGGCGGAATCGTCTCCATCGTGGGCGTGTACGGGCCTACCGGCAATATCATTCCCATTGGAAATGTGGTAAACAAAGGGCTTACGCTCCGGGCCAATCAGGCGTCGGTAAAAAGGCTGTTGCCCAAGCTGATCGAGCACGTACAAGCCGGCCGCATCGACCCCAAGGCTATCGTAACGCACCGGGTTCCGCTGGAAGAAGTAGCCGATGCCTATCATATATTTTCAGCCAAGCTCGATAATTGCATCAAAACCATCCTGATCCCGCCATCAGCCAGAAAATAAGCAGATTATGAAAAAGATACAAAACGATTTCAGCCACATTAATGGCTGGGGAATAGATGCAGACCCGCTGGACGTTCCCAACTATCCGATGAAAAAGCGGACCGAAAATGACAACAAGGGAATGACCTGGGAAAGGCCTGCACAGCAAGCACAGCTTGTCGAAATCCTGCATTCGAACGAAAGGCCCACACTGTCGGCGGTTTTCGGAACGCCCCACCCACCGACCGGTCTGAGCGGGAAAATGCGCAGATGGGCATTCGGGTTCAGCGAATCGCACGTCATGCACTGGTTAGGATTGCTTCTCGCCGATCGGGTGCAGATCATGGAAGGCATTGCCGACGACCTGAAAAGCGGCCACGTTCCCAATCTTTTTGAAGAGCACGGAGGCAAGGCCGAGCTGAAACACAATGCGGCGGGATTTGCAGGGAAGGTTATTTGTACGGCGGCCATTGTGGGACTGGCCGTTGCGCTGCTGCGCAGGAGATAATCAGCGGTCAGCCGCAGCGGGGCCTTCCACGATCGCCCGCACGGCCTCAAAGTCGGCCAATGCCTGCGCATCTTCGGGGTAAAAACTATCCCCTTGTTCCAAAAAAGGTTGCATTGAGGTGCCGTCCGGCGTGGTATAGCGTGGGTCGGCACCTTTTTCGATCAGCAATTTACATACACTCCAATACTGCCGTTCGGCGGCGTAGAGCAGCGCCGACATTTTTGCACGATCGCCGTAATGCGGCATGATGGCATTGGGATCGGCACCGTGGTCGAGAAGCGCTTTGGTGCATTCATAAGCGCCGTAGGATGTATCCAGCGCCGCAAAAATAATGGGTACCACGTTGGGCCTGCCGCTACCGAACTCGGTGGTTCTGGCATTGGCATTAGCCCCTCTTTCCAGTAGCAAGCGCAGAATACGCGGATTTCCATGCTCTGCGGCTTCGTAGTGTACCGGCTGGTCGCTGGGGTTCTCGCTCCTGATGGGCACACCGGCATCCAGCAGGGAATTGATGCAGGCGATACGGGCATCCAGGTCTTTTTCGAAAACAGCACTTTTAACGACCATTTCCAGTAGCGGATAGCCATAGGCGTTCTTGCGTAGCTGCGGCTGGTAATCCGCGATGTATTTTTTCAATTTATCGGGTTTGCCATCCAGGATCGCCCTGGCCATCTTGTCCCTTTCCTTTTCTTCGAAGAATGGCTTTGCCTCGATCATATCTACAATCCCTCTTCCGAATCTGCTGACCGATGAACCGAATTGTATCCACAGGAATGGGATCGCGATCATCGCGAATGCGGTGTATCTGCTCCATGTATAAGGAAGCAGATTGAGGACGATCAGTATGATGAGTATAATGATAGCCAGATAGTAAAACACCCTGCCCATGCCGGAAGCAGCATCACCCCCTTTTGCGGGAAAAAGCGTTTCAAGCATTACCAGCGCGAAGAGTACGCCTATTACCACCCAGTTAGCGACGGTGACCGTTTTGAGGTAATTCATGGAGCTGAATAGAGGGGTTGCGAAATAGGAGCGGCTATGGGGTTAACCAAACGCAGGCTGAAACTGCACCATGGCCCGGAATACCGGCTGGCCTGAATCGCTCTGAAACCCGTCGCCATGGAACCTGTATGTCTGGTACCGATCCTTAAAAATGCCGTTTCCGGTGTAATCGAAACTGTCGATGTCGGAAACGCGGTAGCCCTTGCCGTCGACGAAAACTTTACTGTGGTCTTTATAAAAAGACGTTTTTTGCCATTTGCCAATGTACCGGAAATGGCTGGCGTCTTCGGAAATTACCTGGTCGTTGAAATAGACGCGCTGGCTGTCCTTGCTCAGGTGCTCGTCGAGGCATTTGAAATTCCTGGCATCGGCAGAGAGCAGGTGATTGGCCTTGAAAACATGGCGGTCGTCGCGGCCGAGATCAGCGCCCAGGATCTGAAAATGCACCGGATTGGCACCTGGAATGCATTTACCCCTGAAATAGACATGGTCGAAATCACGCGCATACAGGCAAGGATCCGCCTTGCCTACCGAACCGGCCGTCAGCACCTGGAACGTGCGGGCATGGGCATCAGCGACCAGCGACTTACGTCCGTCGTTTTCGGTGTAGTAAACCAGCTTGTTTTCGATCTGGTAAATGTCAAATGAAGGCAATGGTACGGATGATTCGGTGACGGGGCGGAAGAGGAACAGGCTTGCGATGACTAAGGTGAGACACACACCGGTGATCAGGAGCAGGATGAGCATAGCGTTATAGGATGAGGTTGAGTGTGATGAGAATTATTTTTCACGGCATTGGGAATCGAGCCGCAAAAGTGCATATCGGGTCAGGCAACGTCCAGTTTTTATGATGTAACGGCAACTCTTGTCTATTTACCGGTAAATCATTGACTTTCCGGCATCATGGAAAACCTCATTTAGGCCATTCTGAGGCATTTGTGGGTTTTTACCGATAAATAAATGAGCTAGTACAGTTGTAGAGAATTGACGTATTTGGTTTGGAGATCGCACATATTGGGCGCGAATCGTCAATAAAAATCCTGTCAGCAGTGATGCTCTTCCTCAAAAAGCTGGTCTGTTTATACTCCCTTGCTTGTCTCTGTCTGTTCGGCGGACGCCTCGGGGCGCAGACGCTGTTTCAGAACATACGGTGGCAGGATGGCCTCAGCGCCAAGCAAATCCGTTGTTTATATAAAGATTCTTCCGGCTACCTGTGGATTGGCACTTCCGCAGGCCTCGACCGTTATGATGGGGCCGTCGTGCAGCGTTTTCATGACGGCAATGGAGGCCAAAAGCATTTTGTGAATGCCATTTTACCATTTGAAGGACAGGATACCCTGGTTTTGGGTTTACGGAAAGGGATACTGCTATTTGATAAGCAATCCGGCAAATTCCTCCGCGATCCCAGGTTCGAAGCGCTTGCGCAAAAGTACATTGTCAGTATCCGGGCGGACGACCAGCAGCGGATCTGGATCGGTACATCCGATGGGCTTTACCTGTTTGAAAAGCAAAAATTAAAACCGCTGACGGAAGATTTTCCCGACGCCCGCAAGTTCGATTTCTCGAATTTTCAGCTCAAATTCATGATTTACGATACGCTGCGACGCGGCCTGTGGGTCGGGGGCAGCAAGCCGTTTTTTGTGGACTGCAAATCCAACCGGGTGTATTTCAAAGGTAATAATCCGATCAAATGTCCGCTGCTTGAATCGGAGCTGGTGAATGCGATTGCGCTGGACCGCCTTGGGAATGTGTGGTACGGCTGCGATACCGAGCCCACATTGAATTACTGGGATTACCGGACGGGCAAGCTCGACAAGTATTACGAGCTCGACGGCAAGCAGATCGGTGAGGGCTGTAATTTTATCTTTATCGACCGACAGGACCGGCTGTGGGTTTCTACCTGGCTGTTTGCAGCATTTCTGAAAGAACCGGGGCAGCCTTTCCGCAAGTTTGAATACAGTCAGGACCAGGCATATACCATCGCATACGGGCATTTTCGGGACGCCATTGCCGATGCGCAGGGCAATGTGTGGCTCGGCACGATCAACGGCGTGAGTAAAACGTTGCCCAAAAACCCGATCGAGGCCATTTACAAATTGCCCAGTTTCGAATTTTTCCTGGAAACTACTTTCGCCCACGCGAATTCCATTACGGTAGAGGGCAAAATGATCATCGCGTGCAAGGAGGATGGCGTCGTATTTTACAATACCGTCGATCGTACCTACCGGAAATACCTCACACCCAGCAAAAGGCTGCGGGACAATCGCTCCGTGATGACGGCCAGAGTAGGCGATACCTGGTGGTTTGCGGGCTTTGACGGCATTTATTCGCTCGCTCCGGGGCAGTCTGTTTTGCAGCGTTTCGGTCAAATGAAGAAAGGGCTGCCGTCATACCAGGCGCCTTTTGTGTTCCTCGACAAGCAGGGAAATATCTGGTTTGAGATAGATGGCGACGCATTTTACCGGTACAATCCGGTTACCAAAGTATGCGTTCGCTTCGACGGCACCGACCCGAAGCACGGGCTGTTTAAATTTGCCGATTCGCAGGCATTTGTCCTGCTGGCCAGCGGCGACATTCTCTTCGCCGTACAGGGAAAGGGGCTACTGCGCTACGATCATGCGACCGAACGGTTTACCTCCCTGAATGCCCCCCAACTCGCCGAAGAGTACATTTATGCCATGCGCCAGGGCAAAACGGGCGATATATGGGCCGCTTCCACGGCCAACGGACTGATGAAAATCGATGCAAACGGGAAGGTCCTTAAAACCATCAGCACCAAAAATGGCTTGCCTTATGACCAGGTATCGTCACTGGATATCGATGACAACGGCGTAGTGTGGGCCGCTACCCGTGAAGGACTGGCCGCCTATGACCCCGCCAGCAACAACGTCAGCAAGGTGGAGGTCGATCTCGGTAAAACTTTGCAGGACTACTGGAACTACGTAACCGTGGCCGGCGGCAAAATTTACGCCGTCATGCTCGACCACGTGGTGGTGATCAATCCGCAGCATTTCGCGTCCGTTCCCGTCCAGAAGCCGCCTGCCATTACTTCTGTGAAAATTTTCGGGCAGGAACGCATCCGGGGCCTGAATGCCGGGCTCCTCGAACTGAAACCCGACGAGTCATTTGTGACTTTTCAGTATGCATCGCTCAGCCACCGCGACATTCCCTCTCTGCAATACAGCTATCAGCTCGTGGGGCTCGACAACGACTGGGTGATGGCCGGCCGCAACATCACCGCATCCTACACCGGCCTGCTTCCCGGCGACTATGTATTCAAAGTAAGAAGTACCGATGAAAATGGCCGCTGGATGAAGGCCGCCGGAACGATCAGAATCCGCGTGTTACCGCATTGGTGGCAGACATGGTGGTTTGTGATCGCCTGCACGCTGGCCATCATAGGGATGTTATACTGGTTTTATAATGTTTATACGAAACGTCTCCGGAAGAAGGACCTCGACGACACCATCGAGTATTTTGCCAATAGTGTGTACGGCGATAATTCCGTCAACGAGATATGCTGGGACATTGCCCGAAACTGTATTTCCAAGCTGCATTTTGAAGATTGCGTGGTGTATTTGCTGGATAAAGAAAGCGGTAAACTGATCCAGAAAGCAGCCTACGGGCCGAAAAGTCCGAAAGAATATGAAATCCTGAACCCGATCGAAATTCCGGTGGGTGAGGGCATTGTGGGTGCTTGCGCCGCAACCGGCACGCCGCAGATCATCGGCGACACTTCGAAGGATACCCGTTACATTATCGACGACCAGGCCCGGGCGTCGGAACTGGCCGTCCCGATCCTGCACGAAGGACAGGTGATCGGCGTGATCGATTCGGAGCACCGGCGCAGAAATTTTTATAACCACGACCATGTCCGCGTGATTTCGACGATCGCGGCCATCAGCGCCAACAAAATCACCGAGGCTATGGCACGTGCGCAGGCGGAGCGACAGGAGATCATGCTGCTGCGGATCAATAAAATGCTCGCGGAAAGCCAGCTCATGGCGCTGCGGGCGCAGATGAACCCCCACTTTATTTTCAACTGCCTGAACAGCATCCAGGAATGCATTGTCACCAGGAAATATGCAGAGGCCAGCAAATACCTGAACAAGTTTGCCAAGCTGTTCAGGATTGTGCTCAATAACTCGGGCAAAAATCTGGTCACGATCGCCGAAGAGCGCGATGTGCTGGAACTCTACCTGGAATTGGAACTGATGCGTTTCGGACAAGGGTTCACCTATTCCATTGAAGTGGACCCTGAGCTGGAAGACGATTACGTGCGGCTGCCTTCGATGCTGCTGCAACCATTTGTGGAGAATGGCCTATGGCATGGATTAATGCATAAGGAAGGCGAAAGGCATATGAGTATCCGGTTTTTCCTGATCGGGCCGGAGTTGTTTGCCTGCGAAATCGAAGACAATGGCATCGGCCGGAAGAAATCGGCCGAAATGAGGGCAAATTCCTCGCGCACACGGGAACACGAGTCACGCGGAATACGTATTTGCGAAGACAGGATCGACGTCCTCGCCCGCCAGGGCAACCATGCGAGCCTGGAAGTGATCGACCGCTACGATGAAGCCGGCAATGCCACCGGAACGCTTGTCAGAATAGAATTATCTACCTATTTATATCAGACCTAGACAATGATCAAAGCTCTTATTGTTGACGACGAACCGAGATCAAGAAACGTGCTGGCGCATTACATTGAAACATATGTGGAAGAGATCCGTGAAGTGAGGCAAGCTGAATCAGTGGATATGGCGCTTGAAATCCTGAAAACGTTCCGCCCGAATATCGTTTTCCTCGATGTGGAAATGCCTGCCAAAAATGGCTTCGATTTTCTGCGTGCTTTGAAAGAGCCTGCTTTTGAAGTCATATTCACGACTGCCTATAACCAGTATGCCGTGCAGGCCATCCGGTTCAGCGCGCTGGACTACTTGCTGAAACCGGTCGATCCGGATGAGCTGCGGGCGGCCATAGACCGGTTTCTGAAAAAGCAGAACCTGCACCAGAACCCCGTGCTGTTCGACAACCTCGTGCGTAACATCGCACATAAGCGGGCGAGCGAATTCCGGCTGGCAGTGCCTTACCAGGACGGCGTTTCGTTCTTCACACTCGATCAGATCATCCGCTTGCAGGGGGAAGGCAATTACACTAATATTTTCATCAAAAGCCGTAAGCCCGTGCTGGCGAGCAAGACTTTGAAATACTACGAGGAAATGCTGACGGAATTCGGATTTATCCGGACGCACAAGTCCCATTTGGTCAACCCTAAATTTATTGCAAAACTCATGGCGGACCATGATCTGGTAGAATTACTGGACGGCAGCCGTGTAGAAATATCAAGGCGTAAAAAAGAGGAAGTACTCTTACAACTGCCGCTCGGGAACCAGCCATTGGATAAGTGATATGCTCCGTTAAATCACTATTGTAGTACTTTGAATCATTGCGCGTTTTCTTTGAAGCTATCGAATTCTATTAGCTATGGAGATCTTGGCGATACGCGCGGGGCAAATGTTGCTCATTTTATTACTGGCATTGCTGATCATCGGGGGACTCTGGTTTGCCTTGCGGTTTCGCCGCACAATGCGGTTGCTCGGCACCAGGCATATGGCGGAAGGCCAGGTTGCCGACGCCGTAGTGCTGCTGTCCGAAGAACACCAGGGATCCTATCTTCAGGGAGAAGCCTACTACACTTTTCAAGTTCATGTGAAGCCGGCCCGGGGCCGGAATTTCGTAACGGAAGTCCACGCTTTGCGTGACCAGCTTACCCGCATTCCCCAGGCCGGCGACCGCATTTCGGTCAAATACAACTACTCAGGCCGGAAGCGTATGGTGGTATTGAACCTCGACGGAACGGGACCCACGCCATAACCGCATTCATGGAGTAATCCGGAACCAGTCGTAATCGGCGTAACCGGAGTCGTTTGTTTGAGTCTCCCGGGTGCAGAACAAGCCTACTTTCGCACCGATCCACCTTCCCACCTCTGCCTGAAAGCGTTCTCCCGTCATTTTGAAATTCGCGCCATCCTCGCTGAACCCGAATTCGCATTGGCCGCCTTTGCCCACTTTCACGCGTAAGTGCAAATCGGTCTCGGGTTTGAATTCTGCGAGGACACGCTCTGTTTCCGGTTTACCTTCCGCCGCCTTCCGGCATACTGCGTAAATCAGTTCCGTTTTGTTTTTTGCGCTTCGCAGAAAAATGGTCGCATAACTCTGCCCCATAATCACCAAACCAGTCTTTTCATTGGCCAGATTGGCGTTGGGAGTGAACCGGAGTTTGGTCGTAACGGTGAATTCCTCCGCCGGAAATTTTTGAAGCAGCACATTGGGGTACATCCCACAAGTTTTTGGCATCTCCGGGCATCTGGTAGGAATACAATCTTAGAAAGCTGGCCGCAGGCATGGCCCAGGTACCTTTTGGATTAGCCTGCCATTGCCATTGTTTTCCCAACACGGACATATTGAATTCGTCCGACTCCGGCGGGGTGGCAATTGGGGACTTTTTACTTGTCAATGGTTTGGTGTAGGTCAACACAGGATCACCGATGCCGTCGCCATCCGTGTCGATGCCGATGACCGGCCAGTCGTTCACCCATTTCATAGGCTGCAAATGCACGACGCGGCCATATGCTTCTTTGTCCTGGAAATGCAGGAACCAGTCTTCCGACTTTCCGTTCGCCGGGCTGGTGGTCACCCACGCGCCCTGATGCGGGCCGTTAATGCCGGATTTCCCTTCGGCCATCACCACTTTTCGTTCGTAGGGACCGTACACATTTTTGGAGCGGAGTACAATTTGCCAGCCGGTCGCGACGCCTCCGGCGGGTGCGAAAATGTAGTAGTAGCCATTTCGTTTGTAAAACTTGGGCCCCTCCACAGTTGGGTCAATTTTGTGGCCGTCGTAAACGAGCGCACCTGCGTCGGTCACTTTGGTGCCTTCCGCATTCATTTTCTTAACCGTAATCACACTCTTGATGCCTGCACGGCTGCCCGCCCACCCGTGTACGAGATATACCCGGCCATCGTCGTCCCAGAGCGGGCACGGGTCGATGAGCCCCTTGCCGGCTTCTACGAGCACGGGGTCGCTCCAAGGTCCGGCTGCGTTTTTGGCTTTAATGACATAAATGCCAAAATCCGGGTCTGGATAGTAGATGTAGAATTCGCATTTGTGGAAGCGAATCGCGGGCGCCCAAACGCCGTTTCCATGTTGGGTTTTCTCAAAATGCTCGATGGGTACCTGCCGCGGCAATGCATGGCCGATCAGCGTCCAGTTAACCAGATCTCTGGAATGGAGGATGGGGAGCCCGGGAATGGCGTCGAAGCTGGATGCGGTCATGTAATAATCCTCGCCCACGCGGCAGGCGTCGGGATCGGAGTAATCGGCGTGAAGGACGGGATTTTTGTAGCGACCGTCGTTCAAATCGGCCACCCAGGTTTCGGATACCGCTATGCTGGCGGCTGCTCCGGGGGTAATGCCTAAGTCAGCAGTACGGTTGTGAGCGGCGCCCGTTACCGATCGGTTTGAAATGTTTTTGTGCTGTCCCAAAGCAGCAGTCGCCAGCAAAGTGCCGGCGACCCAAAAATACTTATTTACCTTCATGAATGACCAGGCTTTTCTCCTGTGCTCCCTTTGAAAATTCCTTTAATTTTTGCGCCTTCGAAGCGTCCGTATGGGCAATGCGGATGTTCTGGCTGCGCTCACCGGTAACCGAAATGAGCGTTTCGGCGCGGTCGTTGTACTGCAAGCCGTCAATCGAGATATTTGTCGCATTGTCGGTGAAAATAACCGGTTTCGAATGCTTTGTAATGAGCTTCACATTTTTGAAGCTGATCTTGTCGGCATCGGTCAGTTCCACACCTGTTTCAGCAGAAAGCACCAGGTTTTCCATCACAATGTTACGAACAGGCATTTCCGGCAATCCGCGTACGAAAACGCCTTTGGTAGCACCACTGCACACGATATTTTCAAAATGCATATCCTTGAAAACCGGCGTGCCCTCGTTCACCACCGGCCGCATATCGCGTTCGCCGTCGGTAGCGAACTTGACAAAGTAGTAGAGGTCAAAAAAGATGGCTTCCTGTTTGATATCCTTCATGTTGATGTTTCTTGCGTAAATCTTCTCCACTACCCCGCCGCGTCCGCGCACCGACTTGAAGCGCAGGCCCTTGTCTGTACCCATGAAGGTGCATTGCTCCACGAAGATATTCCGCGCGCCGCCGCTCATTTCGCTGCCTACCACAAATCCGCCGTGTCCCTGGTACACGATATTGTTACGGATAATGCCGTTTTCTGTCGGTATACCTCGTTTTCGGCCTTCTTCGTCCTTGCCGGATTTAATGCAGATCGCGTCGTCGCCCACATCGAGGACGCAGCCTTCGATGAGGAAGTTTTTGCAGGACTCGATGTCCATCCCATCACCGTTATGGGCATACTCCGGATTTTTGACGCGCACATTGCGGATCGTCAGATCCTGGACCATCAGCGGGTGGAGGCACCAAGCGGCGGAATTCTGGAATGTCACGCCTTCGAGCAAAACTTTTTTACAATTATTGAAAACCACCAGGTTGGGCCGTAGAAAGTCTTTGATATCCGCGAAATCCGAAGGCTTTTTCCCACCGGTCAGCAGCATGCTTTTATTTTCTACGCTCGCCTTTTTGAACTGCTCGCTCGGGTACCAGACCTTGCCGTCGTCCTTCAGCACACCGCCCGATTCGATTTTCTCCTTCCATTGCGGCTCGGTGAGCTGGTTTTTGTTCACCGCCCGCCAAACGTCACCATTGCCATCGACAATACCTTTGCCCGTAATGGCCACATTTTCCAGGTCTTTCCCAGAAATCGGAGACTCATTCCGCGCAGCCGCTTTCCCTTCGTAAAAGCCCTCTGTAATGGCATACTGCGACTTGTCCGTCGTGAAAAGCAGCAGGGAGCCTTCCTGCAAATGCAGGTTCACATTGCTTTTCATCACCACGGGCCCTGTAATCCAAAGTCCGGCAGGTACCAGCACCACGCCGCCGCCTTTCTGGCTGCAACTGGCTATGGCCTGGTTAATGGCTTTGGTGTTGAGCGTGTGGCCATCGGCCAACGCGCCGAATGCAGTAATGCGGACGGTGTCCTTGCGGAAAACCGGCTGCTGGATCTTGGGAAGGTTGGACCAGCTGTAAGCCGTGTTCTGTGCCGAAGCGTCGGAAGCATTGCCCCATGCCAATGCCGAGAGGGCCCATGCTGCGATTCTTGTTTTGTAAGTCATGATCAAAGCATCTTCCTGCTTTTCAGGGCAGGAAGATATTTAAAATGGATTATTGATAACCAGCGTTCTGTTTGAACTCGTTTTTGTTCACCACCGCATCCAGCTGTGTTTGCGGGATCGGGCGCAGGGTGTGGTGTTCCTGGATGTTGATGGCATTGTCGGGTGCATATTTCTTCACACGCTCCACCAGCTTGCCGGTGCGTTTCAGGTCAAACCAGCGCAATTGTTCGCCCGCGAGCTCCCGTGCACGCTCGTCCAGGATGAAATCCAGCGTGATATCCGCCGGTTTTGCCTGCATGGCGGCCGCTTTGCCCGGCTTGGCGGCCCGGGTACGCACTACATTGACGTACTCGGCAGCCTTGGTGAGATCGCCTGTTTGCATCGCGGCTTCGGCGGCAATCAGGTACACTTCCGCCAGGCGGATCACGAACACGTCGCGTGCGCTCTGCGCCTCGTTCAGGCTCGCGCGGGTAGGGTCCATGAATTTGGAAAGGGTAGGGTAGCGCAGGTTATCCTTCACGGTACCATCGGCGAGGTAAATGTCGCCCCGGTCGTAAGTCTGGTACTTTTTGGAAGCTTCCACGGCATCGGGAATGTCGAGCTTGGTGCAGTACACGGCGGTATCCCCCTTAGCGACGCCCGTTGGAAGCGTATTGGAATTGGCATACCAGGATTCCATGAAACTGCCTTCATAACGCGCATCGTCCGCCGAGAAAAGGTCGAGCAGGAAGCGGGTAGGCATGTAGCGGTTGAACGGCCGGCCATTGGTAATGTCGCGGGTCATGCCCGGACGGTCGTCGTACTTCATCAGGAAAAGCAAATGCGCATTGTTGCTGCCCCGGCTATGGCCGTAGGGGTTGAAAGTCGAGTTGGCCAGGTCGTTCAATGCGAGGTTAGCCGAGTAATCCACGGTGTAAATCACTTCCTTGGATTTCAGGTTGCTCATTTTCCAGAGATCGGCATAATTGGTTTCCAGTTTGTAACCATAATTACCTTCCAGGACCGCTTTGGCCATTTCCAGTGCTTCCTTGTTCATGCCTCTGGTGAGGTACATTCTGGCCAGAAAAGCCTGCGCGGCGCCTTTGGTAACCCGGCCGTATTGCGGCTGGGTAGCGGGCAGGTTGTTGACGGCAACTTTCAGGTCTTCAAAAATCTGGTTGTAAAAAGTCTCCACCGGGGTCTTGTTGGCGGTGGTCACGATCCCGTTCGTCTCGGTAGTTGTGAAATGCACGCCGCCCCAGGTTTCGACGATATGCCAGTAGTAGAATGCCCGCAAAAAGCGCAGTTCTCCCTCGCGCACAGGACGCAACGGGGCTGAAAGTCCCGCCTGCTCGATGCGGTTAATGCCGCCGTTGCAGAGGTTAATGGCCGCGTAAAACTCCCGCCATTCGTTCGTGAGTGCTGCATTGCTTCCTTGCAGGTTGAGGTATTGGGTCAAATCGCGGTACACCTCACCCGCGCCGCTGGTCCAGATGTCGGTGCCCGTTTCGGCGATGTTGTAGCCTTCCTCCTTGCCGTACCACCAGCGCTGGTACGAGTAGGCGGCGTTCACGAGCGTCTCGAAACCTTCGGGCGTTGTGTAAACGGTCTCGGAGGTCAGGCCCGAGGGGTTATATTCTTCCAATGTATTCTCGCAGGCAAACAGTCCCATCAGGGAAACCGCTATAAACCCTGTTTTCAATAGTTGTGATCTCATTGTTGCTGACTGGTTTAAGGGTTACAGGTTTACATTCAGGCCAAAAATGAACAGCTTCGTCATCGGGAAATTCTCCGATCCGCCGCGTTCCGGGTCATAGTCCAGTTTGGTGAATGTCGCCAGGTTCTTGGCCGTCGCGTAAATGCGCAGGCCGCGGATGATCTTCCAGTTGAACTTGTCCACCGGCAGGTTGTACGCGATCGTCACGTTGCGGATGCGTGCATACGAAGCATCCCGGTAACCCAGTGTCGAGAGGTATTTCAGCCCCGCATTCTTGTTGGGTCGCGGGTATTCGTTGGTCGGGTTTTCCGGCGTCCAGTAGTCGAGGCCGGCCGTGCTGTTGCCCACGCCTTGCTGGTCGAAACGCGCATAGCGGTCGGAATTGATCATCGAACCGATGCGTGCGTAGATCATGAAATTCAGGTCGAAACCTTTGTATTTAATGGTATTGTCCAAACCGCCGCTCCATTTCGGGCGTGGTGTGCCCAGGATCACGCGATCGTTCACGGCGTCGATCTTGCCATCGCCATTCTGGTCTTTCACCTTGATTTCACCCGGCAGCTGCGTGGGCGACATTGCCTTGGCCTGTTCCGCTTCCGAAGTCTGCCAGATACCCAGCTTCTCATAATCATAAAATACGCTGATCGGGCTGCCGATAAACCAGCCGTTGCCGATGTCATTGCCCTCGGTCACGAGCTCGGTGATCTGCTCTTTGTTTTTGGTAAATGTGAGACTCGAATTCCAGGTAAAATCTGCTGTCCGGATGTTGGTGCTGCCGAGCACGACCTCAATACCACGGTTGCGCGTTTTGCCGATATTCTGCTTCACCGTCGTAACGCCGGTGGTAGGCGGCAGGCCGCGGTCGAGGAGCAGGTCGGAGGTGCGGGTATCGTAGTAATCCACCGAACCGTTGATCCGCCCGTCGAACAGGCCGAAATCAAGGCCCAGGTTCTGGGTAGCCGAAAGTTCCCATCCCAGTGCGGCATTACCGACGTTACGGGAGAAGGTGTAAGCAGGGTAAGCCACTTCGTCAAAACCAAATGCAATGCGGGTCAGTGTAGTCTGCGTGGCATATGGCCCCGACGGGTCGTTACCTGCGATGCCGTAGCTCACGCGCAGTTTCAGATCGCTGAGCTTGCTGATATTCTTCATAAAGTGCTCATCGATGATCCGCCAGGCAAAAGCCGCCGACGGGAAGAACGTCCATTTGTTTCCGGGCGCGAGTTTGGAGGAACCGTCCTTGCGGGCTGTCAATGTGAGCAGGTAGCGCTCTTTGAAACCATAATTTACCCGTGCGGCAAATGACACCAGGTTGTTTTTGGAATAGGCCGAATTGATTTTAATCTCTTCCGTAGCGCTGCCCAGCGAATAGAATAGCTGCGAAGGGATCAGCTGGTTCACGCCGGACGCCGAAGCATTGTCCGAAACGGTCGCCAGTGAACTTCCGATACCGGTGAATGTGAAATTGTGCTGGTCAAATGATTTTTGGTAGGTCAGAACGTTCTCCCAGTTGATGGTCCGGCCGTTGGAAACATTGTAGGTAGCCAGAGATTTGCCGGTCAGCGAGCGGTCGATCGACTTCGGGGAAGAGTAGGCGCCATTGCGGGTGTTGGACAGGTTCGCACCGATGGTACTCCGGAATGTCAGGCCTTTCAGCGGCGTAATTTCGAGATAGCCATTCGTCAATGTACGGGTAGTGAGGATATTGTTGTTAAACACGCCCGGCTGCTCATCGGAAAGGGGGTTGGCTGTCTGCCCGTCGAGCATGATGAAATTGAAATTACCGTTCTCATCATATAATGAACCCAGCGGGCTGATTTTGTTAGCCTGGTTCAGCGGGTCACGGCGCACGCTCTGGTTATAATAGGTAAGCTGACTTTGCAAACCGATCTTCATCCAGTCGGTGAGCGTGTAATCCACGTTCAAACGTGCCGTGTAGCGCTTCATTTCATCCAGTTTCAGGATACCTTTTTCATTGAAATAATCCACAGAAACATAGGACTTCAACTTCTCCGAACCGCCGCGAAAGCCCAGCTGGTAATTTTGCTGGAAGCCCGGATGAATGAGCTCCTTCTGGTAGTCCGTCCAGACACCCTTCTGCAATGCGTCGTACTCCGCCACATTGGTGAAAATAGCCGGATCGTCGGCCGGGGTATTCCACACGCCGGCGGCACGCCAGGCTTCACGTTTGAAATCGCGGAACTCGTTAATATTCATAGCACGCGGGTACATGGTTACCTGCGACACGCCTGCGTAGGAGTTGAATGAAATGTCGGGGCGGCCGCTTTTACCTTTTTTGGTAGTAATCAGAATCACCCCGTTGGCGCCCCGTGAACCGTAGATCGCAATGGACGAAGCGTCTTTAAGTACCTCCATCGACTCGATATCGTTCGAGTTGATATCCGCCAGGTCGCCATACTGCACACCGTCCACAATAATGAGCGGGGAGTTATTCCCACCAATCGAGCGGTTACCGCGGATGGTAATGTTCACACCCGCACCCGCTTGTCCGCTGCTGCGGGTAATATCCGCGCCGGCGATCTTGCCCTGCACGGCGTCGAGGACGTTGTTGGAGGGTACCTGTTTGAGTTGCTCGCTTTTGAGCTGTACCACCGAGCCGGTCAGGTCGCGCTTGCGCACGGCCCCATAACCGATCACGACCACCTCTTCCAATGCACTTACGTCGGGTTTCAAAGAAATGCTGAATGTCGTTTGGGCGCCCAGCACCACATTCTGGCTTTGGTAACCCACAAATGAGAAGGTCAGCACCGCGCCAGCGTCATCCGGTACGAGCAGGCTGAACTTGCCCTGACCGTCGGTAGTGGTGCCGCGGTTGGTACCTTTCAGGATCACGCTCACCCCCGGAAGAATGGCATTCTTTTCGTCGGTCAGCACCCCGGTAACGGTCCGGTCCGCAACCTGCGACTGTGCCGGTACGGCCGACTCTTCGCGGGGCGCATTTTCCAGCACTATCTGGCCGCCCACCACGCGATAGGTAAGGTTCAGCGGGGCGAGGATCTCGCCCAGCACCGTATCCAGCCGCTTCTGGCTGACGTCCACGCTCACATTCCTGGCCACATTCACCCTTTCGGAGCTGTACACGATGCGGGCTTTGGTCTGTTTTTCAATGCTGCTGATGACTTTTTCGAAGCGCTGGTTCTGGAATTTCAGCGTCACCAGCCGCGACATCACTTCCTGCTGATCGGCCGCCAGTACCAACTGACATGCAAGCGACACCAGCAATGCCGCATGCAGCATTAATTTCCCGGCCACTTTAAAGCCCCGGCAGGCCCTGAAAAGTAAAGGTTCCGTTTTTTTCATACCTTTAAATGTTTTATTAAATGGAGATTTGATAAAATGAAGCTCCCGAAAAGGCGCGATTCGCTGTCGGCCTCACAGGATTTGCTGGCGCTGGCCCATGTTCGCTGCATGGCCAGCGTTTTCGTTGGCGGCTATGTCTGCATATGGGAATGGATGGGTTTACGGGTTTGAAAAGCGTGTGTTCCGCGCGGTTTGCAACCGGGGCCCGAAATGCGGATCGCCGTGCCGCGGACTTCATACCGGGCGCCCAATGCGGCGCAAATGATATCGAGTTGGGTAAAAAGTGGTTGTCCGGTCAGGTCTGCCGTCAGCGGGCAGTTCAGGATCTGGCCGTTTTCGGCCTCTACGCTCACTCCCCACGCGTCGCGCATATGCTGCGCAACCTGGGCCAGCGGCGCATTGTGAAAACGGAACGAAATGCGGGCATTCAGCAACCGCGGATGCGTCGCCAGTCCCGCGGAAAACTTTCCTGAATGGCGATCGAACGTAGCCGTTTGGTTGGGGCTCACCAGCATATCCACGGCGTTTTCGCTGCTGCGCTCGCTGTACACCGATACGAGGCCCGTCACCACTTCCACCTTTGTCAGCCCGCCGTTCGCCGCCGTGCTCACATGGAAACTCGTGCCCAGTACCCGGGTCGTAACGCCGCCCGAATGCACATAGAAAGGCTTCTCAGGATTTTTACGAATGCTGAAAAAGCCATTGCCTTTTAGTACGACTTCTCTTTTTCCTCCTTCAAACCGGTTGGGGAACCGCAGCGAACTTCCCGGTTGCAGTTCAACCACACTGCTATCGTCCAGCACGACCGGCACCACGCGATCGCTGTCGTTGCGCTGCTCCTGCCACGAATAGGCAGTCAGCGGTAGGTGGCGATCGACGACCTTCCCGGCGAAAAGCCAGGCGATCAGCAGCAGGGAGGCGGCCATTCCGGCCCACCGGACGTAAATGGATCGAAAGGGGCCTTGCCTGTCGCGCTCATGGAGGTCGGGCAGATAAGCCTTTTCCTGCATGCCTGCCCAGATTCGCTCCTCTTCTCCATTCAGGTCTTCTTCGGATACCTCGGCGGCATGCTCGTTTTCAAGCAATGCAAACCAATGCTCGACCAGCTGTTTTTCCTGCTCGGTGCACCGGCCTTCCTGATACTTCTCCAATAATGCTGCGAATTGTTCCCGGTTCATGGCCGCTGTTGGCTGCTTGCTTTTTAGTGAGTAGTCAGCAGCGCGCCGTCAGATCCGCAAAACATTTTAAATATTATTGGGTAAATTATATTTTTATGGTGGTTAGCGGGGAAAGTTCTGGTTTTTGTGCAACCCCTGTCCCTCTACAAATAATCCTTCAAATAAGACCGCAGCGCCTTCACCACCAGGCTGAGGTGGTGCTCTACGGTGCGCTGGGGCATTTGGATCTGGGAGGCGATTTCTTTGGTGGAGCGGTTTTCGAGGCGGTGGAGACGGAAAATGGTCTGGGCTTTTTCGGGGAAATGGCTGAGACGGGCTTCGATATTGCGCATCAGCTCGCTGGCATTCAACTGCTCCTCGGTGCTGCAAATAGCGTCGGAGTAGCCGGTGAATGCGTGGGCCAGGTATTTTTCATGTACCATGGCCGATTTGAAATGGTTGATGCAGGTGTATTTGACCGATGTAATGAGGTAGGCTTCGAGATTGTCGATCTGCAACAGGCCGCGGCGTTCCCACAACCGCAGGAACACATCCTGGACAATACCTTCCACCGCCTCGCGATCGTCGATCTTGCGGAGGGCGAGGAGGTACATTTTCTTCCAGTAACGCTGGTAAATCTCCCGGAACGCCAGCCCGTCGTCGTCCCGCAGGGCCTCGACGAGGTGTTGATCCGATAGAGATTTGAGGTTCATGCGGTTAACGGATGTTTGGAACGGGTACTGTATGAGTATTCGAAAATTGGATTTTTCCTATGTATTGCGCTGGCGAACATGGTTGTCCGGACTTAATTTGAACCCATTTTTAATCGTGACCAATGCATCAGGCCGATTTATTTACGCAGACGTTGCCGGGAACGTTGTCAATCGGGATTTTTATAGGGAAAGCCATACTTTTTCCCGGCAATGCAAAATTATGCGGCTAAATTTGTCAGATTGATATTTGAAATATTACAAGAATACTTTGTGTAAAATCAGCGGTAAAAGTGCCGAGAAACCTGCTTTGTTTTGCTCTGATCATTACCTTGATTTGTCATGACTATTTCCAGAAGAAAATTCATCCACGCTGCCTCGGTGTTCGCCGGCGGCAGCGCTATGGCGCCCGTTATGAGCACGTTCGCGGAGGCCGGCCCGCCGGTCCGTTCCGCTGCCGACAAGATTCGCGTGGCTGCGATCGGGATTAACAGTATGGGGTGGGCGGACGTCAATGCGGTTATGAAAAACCCGGGGGTGGAATGCGTCGCGCTTTGCGATGCGGATCGGAATGTGCTCGACAAACGCGCCGCAGAGCTCGCGGCAAAAGGAATCCGGGTGCAAACATTCGGCGATTACCGTAGTGTGCTGGACAACAAGGATATCGACGCCGTGGTGATCGGTACGCCCGACCACTGGCATTGCCTGATGATGGCCGAGGCGTGTGAGGCCGGTAAGGATGTGTATGTAGAGAAGCCGATCGGGAATTCCATTGCAGAATGCCTTGCGATGGTGGCGGCACAGGAGAAATATAACAGGGTAGTGCAGGTAGGCCAGTGGCAGCGCAGCCAGAAGCATTTCCGCGACGCGGTCGATTTCGTGTATGCCGGCAAACTGGGCAAAGTTGGGCTGGTGAAGGTTTGGGGATATTTCAACTACGGCAACCCCATTTTGAAGCTGCCCGACACGACAGCTCCGGCAGGTGTCGACTACAAGACGTGGCTTGGCCCGGCCACGCAAAGGCCCTTCAATCCCAACCGCTTTCATGGTTCGTTCCGATGGTTTTGGGATTATGCCGGTGGTATCATGACCGACTGGGGCGTGCATTTGCTCGATTACGCATTGCTTGGAATGAAAGTCGCTGGTACCCCCAAACGCGTGAGCGCGAGCGGCTCGATGCTCCGCAATCCCGGCGCGGAGACGCCCGATACGCTCACGGCCCTCTTCGAATACGACGATTTTAACATTCAATGGGAGCACGTAATTGGCTACGGCGCAGGGATTTACAACCGTCAGCACGGCGTCGCGTTCCTGGGTGAAAACGGTACATTGATTGTCGACCGGCAGGGTTGGGAAGTGGTACCGTATGAAAAACGCATGGAAGCTGTTCCGTTGCAGAAGTCGTCGGACAATGGCCTCGACGAGCATGCCAAAAACTTCGTGGAGGTGATCCGCTCGCGGCGCATGGGCGACCTGCACGCGCCGATACGCGTGGGCGCGGATGTGGCTATCCTTTCGCAAATGGGTAATATCGCCTACCGAACGGGAAATGCACTGCATTGGGACGCACAAAAAGGGCAGTTCGACCATGCCGCAGCCAACAAACTGATCGCCAGCGAATACCACAATGGCTATAAACTGCCGCGGGCGTGACCGTTCAGGAACTCGATGCGGGTAAACAGGCCGGGAAATGCTATTTTTGAAATTGTCCGTCCCGCCAATCAGCCGAATGAGAGTACTTTCGAACGTAACCAAACTGGTCAGCCCATCCCCGCAGGAATTGGCGATGATCGAAGGGCATATGGAGCTGAAAGTCCTGCGGAAGCACGAGCATTTTGTACAGCAAGGTACGGTGTCCCAGGAAATAGGTTTCGTGGAAAAAGGTACAATGCGGCTGTACATTGAAACGCCCGACAAGGAGATCTGCAAGGATTTCCTTGTCGAAAACTCGGTGGCATGTTCGTATGACGGGTTCTTTTTCGGCCAGGCGTCACGGGTGGGCATCCAGGCATTGCAGGAGACACAGCTGCTTGTTTTACGTAAAGAAGATTTTCACGAACTGTATGCTGGCTGTCCGGCCTGGCAGCGGTTCTGGAACCTGCTTGTGGTGGAGCAGCTTATGAAAACCGACTATCGCGAAACGTCGCTCCTGAAAGACCCGCCCGATGTGCGATTTCGTAATATCCTGGAAGAACATCCCCTGCTTTTCAGCAGGATACCCCTGCAATACATCGCCAGCTACCTCGGCATGACGCGTGAAACGCTGAGCCGCTATCGCAGCCGGATTTTGAACGACTAACATACATCCTCCTATGAAAAACCCGATCGTCGAGTCCATTGTCCCAATCGAAAAGTTCCGCAATGCGGAAGGGCACATCCATGCCGCGCTGAGTTACAATGCCACCAAAAATTACCTGCTCATGAAATGGATCGGCTATTCCACTGATCCGGAGATCATTTCAGCGCTGGAATGTATGAAACAATGGCAGCAGGCGACGGGAAAAGCACGCGGGTGTCGTTTTCACGTGCACGACACGAAGGAAATCGAAGGATCATGGGCCGGGGCGATGGAATACATCTGCAACGACTTCTTTCCGGCTTGTCATGGTGCGGGCCTGGCGTGCAATGTCAGCATTATTTCTCCCGATTTTTTCTCCAAAATGGCTTCGGTTACATTGCTGAACCAACCCGGTACTGTAATCCCTACCATTCTCGTCAATACGCTGCGGGAGGCCGAACGCCTGGTTTCGGAGCGTTATGCGGTAACAGCCTGACATGCTGCCGCCGGCCTGCCTGTCGCCGACGGCAGCGGACGCTATTCTTTCCGATACCGCTCCACGCGGTTTTCAATCGATTTCACCGTTTTGAGATAGGCGTATATCGCTTTCAGGTCCGACTCCTTCATGCCTGCGTACATCGTCCAGGGCATAGGTGTATTGGGTTGGGATTCGGGCACCGGCGGCGATACATACCCCGGTGCGGTGAACGCTTTGAACCGGCTTACAAAGTCAGACGCCGTCCAGTTGCCGATGCCCGTTTGCCGGTGCATGGTAATGTTCGGTGAAATCAGCACGCCGCCCGGACTTTTGAATTCCATTCCCCCACCGAACTCCGTCCCGGCGATCACACTGCCTTTATCGGTTTTGCTGTGGCAGTCCACACACCCGGTTGCATTCACGAGGTATTTACCGTAAGCGATCACGTTGGTGGTGTCGGGTTTCCGCGTGAGCGCGGCTTTGGCAGGCATGGTGTTGATGATGAAGTTAACCGGAAAATCGGCCCTGGATGCCGGAACATCTTTCTTCACGGGCGGCAGTGTGCGTATGTAGGCGATGATCGAGAAAATGTCCTCTTCGTCCATTTGCCCGAAGCGATGATAGCCCATGACGGGAAAAAGTGCCCTGCCGTCCTTGCTGACGCCGGTGGTAATCGCACGGAACAGCTCTCCGTCGGTCCAGCCCGAGAGTGCGTAAGGCGTAATGTTCGGGGCATAAAACGTACCCGGGAACCCCATCTGCTGGTCGAACCGCTCGCCGCCGGCACCTTGCCCGGCAGGCATCATCGGTCCGGCGAAGCGCGACCAGTCCCGGCTGCTGTGGCAATCCATGCAAACGGTCACGTAATTGGACAGGTACTTGCCGCGCTCTACGCGCGCAGCAGTCTTTTCAATTTTAAGATCCGGTGCGGGACCGGTGTCGGGCAAAGCAAGTTTCACGTAAGCGGCTGCAAAACAAAGGAGCAATACGATAGCGGCAAGCGCATATCCTGCCCACCTGAGGAATTTCATGGCTGATTTTTGATTTAAAAATGACTGTTTGGAACAATTTGCACCCGCACGGGTCCGGAGCCCAGGCTGGATGGCGGTTCAAAATTAGAAGCGCCGTTTCTAAATGCATTTGATTCAAATCACAAAAGTCAGCCGCGTTGAGTGACCGGTATCAACTTACCGCCTTCCGTGCCAATGATGCGCATTACATCCTGTCAGTTTCGATTTTCTATGGGGTTATGCCTTCCCGCTCATGGGAAAGCCGAAGGTATTTGACCGTTAAATAAGTTCAAAAGTAGTAATAGTTTGGTTACACCTTATTTAATCTAGTTTGTTAAAAATATCAAACTAATTCTATAAGTAGTGCATGACGAAATCCGGATCGGAGTGGTTGGGGCATGTGGGGAAACGACGGATTTGCAGGCCATGCGTGCTGTGTTCCGCATTCTCTTTTTCACTTAAATCAATCATACACCATGTTAAAAGTTACCAGCAATGCCCTTCAAACCACCCGCCTGGGTGGTGCTCCTGATGAAACGACGTCGATGTTCGGTCCGCTGACCGACCTGATCGGTACCTGGGTTGGCCGCAAAGGCTGGAACCTCGTTGCGGTTCCCAACCAGAAAGGCGGATTCATTCTTCTCGTGCAGCCTTACACCGAAACCCTCACCATTACACCGCTAAGCACGCCGACGCCCAACCGCGGAACGCATATCGTGCAGCAGGTGCCTACATTGCTGTACAGCCTGTCCATCCACAGCAATGTCGACGGCAGCTTGCTTCATGCCGAAAACGGCACCTGGCTTTTGTTGCAGGATTGTCCCGACGAGTTCAGCATTGCACGACAAGCTTCCGTACCACATGGGGATTCGCTGCTCGCGCTCGGTGGTTCGTCGGTGACGCCCGGTGCGCCTGCCATTCCGGATATCAGCACGCTGCCCATTACCGGCCCCGGTACCAAGCCGCTGGGTTATACCGATCCTTACCTGACACCGATGGACGGTTTCAATAAAGTGAACCCGAATGCCACCTTACGGGATGCGATCGCCGGGCAGACCATCACCTCTACCACCAGCATTTCGGTGAATACGGCCAATAAGGGAGGTATCACCAATATTCCATTCATCATCCAGAACGCCAATACTACCAGTTTTGAAGCGACCTTCTGGATCGAAACCGTGAAAAATCCAGATACGGGCGGTTCGTTCCTGCAACTGCAATATTCACAGACTTCGATTATCGAATTCATTCCGCAGTTCCATGATCCTTCCAGGCTGATCCAATGGCCGCATGTGAATATCAATACCATGGTGAAACAATAAACAGTCCTTGCAACCTTCACAATAAACAAGAGATTCATGGCGCAACCAGCAGATCATTATTTTGACGTGATCGTGGTCGGGGGAGGGGCGATAGGCCTCTCCACCGGTTACCATTTGGGGAAAAGAAAAGCGAAGACGCTCGTTTTGGAACAATTTAACTTCAAAAATCAGCTTGGAAGCTCGGCAGGCGTTTCGCGGCAGTACCGCATTCCGTACCCCGAGGATTATATGGTGCAAATGGCGCTGGACGCGCAGCCCTATTGGGACGAGCTCCAAACCCTGACGCCCAAAAAACTGCTCGACAAGGTAGGGACGCTGTGGTTCGGCGATCCCTCGGTGCACTCCACCGAAGGCAATATCGCCGAGGCGGAGCAGGCGCTGCAATCATTGAACGTGCCTTACACCAGCCTGACGGCGAGGGAAATCGAGTCGCAATACCACTTCCGCAATTTGCCGGATACTTACACGGGCCTTTTCCAGGCCGATGGCGCCAGTATCGATTTCCGGGCAACCATTGAAACGCTGTACCAGGCCTGTGAACGGGACCCGTACACGACGCTGCACGACGACTCGCCGGTGAAGGCCATTGAGCAGGACGGAAGGCTGTTTCATGTGACCACGCCCAAAGGTGTTTTTACCTGCGAGAAGCTCGTTCTGGTGCCCGGGCCGTATGTCGACAGCGTGATCAACCTGCTCGGGTTTACGATCGAGGCCACTTACTGGAATATGTCCTCGTGCTATTTCAAAAAGACCGACCCGAAGATCCAGTACCCGACGTGGTTTGTGTTTCAGAATGCAATCCGCTCGAATGGTAACCAGTTTTACGGTTTTCCGGGCGTGGACTGGGACCATCCGGATTACATCCGTGTGGCGCCCGACTTTGTGATCGACCCGCTCGCTAGCCCCGAGCAGCGCACGCTCGTACCCAATCCGAAGGAGCTCGCGTACACGTCCGCGTGGGTCCGCACCCACATGACCGGCCTCGACCCGACCCCTTATTTTACTTCTACCTGCCTCATTGCGCTCAGTAAGATCCCTAATAAGGAGCTGCTCATCGATTTTGCACCGCCTTATGTACCCAACCATCAGAACATCGTGGTGTATGCTACCGGGTGGGCAGCCAAGTTTACACCGTTTCTGGGCAAGATCCTGACGGAGCTTGCATTGGACGGACATGCTACTTTCGACATCTCGCCATTCAGGCTGGGTTATGATTATTTCAAAGCCATTTAAAACCATCAACATGAACAAAAACACGCCACTTAACAATGGCATGCAGCCCGGGTTGCAGACGGAAGTCGCGATCATCGGGGCGGGTACTTCGGGCCTGTACAGTGCGTTTCGTCTGACCGACACCGGTAAATACGCCGGCGGGCAGGTGCAGATTTTCGACATGAGCGAACGCCTCGGGGGCCGGCTCGAATCGGTGATTTTACCTGGAATGAACTTCTGGGGCGAACTGGGCGGCATGCGTTACCTTACTTCGCAGGAGATCGTGACCACGCTCATCGAGGGATACCCGCTGACAGAAAAAGACCCTGCCAAACGCACCCCGGTGCTGAACGACCACATGACGCCCATTCCTTTCCCGATGGGTAACCCGGCGGACCTTCTTTTCTACCTCCGCAAAGAACATTTCAAGCAGGATGCCTGGAATGTGGCCCAGCAAAATGGCGAAAAGCTCGTGACCCGGTATTATCTCAACGACGACGACATTGGTTTCAGCTCCGACCAGCTTTTCAATAAGATCATCTACGACGTGCTCATGGCCGATCCCTGGTTTGCGCGCAATTATTCCGACCGGGTGACCAAGGGCCCGACCGAGTACGACTATGGGTTCAAACTGACCAGCGAAGATTGGGACGAGGTGAAGCCTAACCTCGTGTACCATTTCCCCGGATCACCTTACGACGGCCGCAAAGTGAATGACCTCGGTTTCTGGAACCTTATCAAAGACCAGGTGTCGGAGGAGGGGTATCAGTTCGTAGCGAATGCCGGAGGTTATTATTCCAACACGATCAACTGGAATGCGGCGGAGGCTTTTCCTTATATGGTGGGTGATTTTTCTGCCGACGTGACCTACAAAACCATCGAGGAGGGCTACGATAGCATTGCCTACGCATTGGCCAACCAGTACATGGGCATTCCGGGCGCATGTATCTGGTCGGAAAACAAATTACTGACTTTTTCGAAAGGCCATGAGCTGCGCGATACCTTCCGCTACGAGCTCACGTTTCTCAACATTCCTGCCAATCAGATCTGGCATGTTTATGCCAATCACATCATCCTGGGCATGCCGCGGAAGTCGCTGGAACTGCTTGACCAGCAGAATTTCTTTTTCAATTCCAATGAAAACACTGTGCTCGACCGGAATATCCGTTCCGTGATCATGGAGCCGGCATTCAAAATCCTGATGGGCTTCCGTGAGCCCTGGTGGAAAAAGCTGGGAATCGATTCGGGACACTCCATTACCGACCTTCCGATGCGTCAATGCTATTATTTCGGCACGGATCCGGAGAATGACAATTCGATGCTGCTGGGCAGCTACGGCGACATGGAAACCGAGACTTTCTGGAAGGCACTTTCGGATGATACTGTCCTGTTTAAAGTGAGTGCGGCCGAATCGGCTTCGCTTGTGGAATTGAAAGCGCTGGAAAGGGAGCAGGCTACCCAGTTGATGGTCAATGAAATAATGGCGCAGCTCCGGGAGGTGCATCAGATTGAAATTCCCGAGCCTTATGTGACCTATTTCCGAGACTGGTCAGACGACCCGTTCGGGGCCGGATACCATGCCTGGAAAGCCGGTGTGGCAGTCTGGGATGTGATGCCATACATGCGCAAGCCCGACGCGGACGAGAACATTTATGTGGTAGGAGAGGCCTATTCGGACCAGCAGGGTTGGGTGGAGGGCGCATTCTGCGAAGCGGAGAAAATGCTGAAATCACATTTTCACCTTACCCGTCCGATATGGCTGAGCGACAGCTACTACATGGGTTGGTGAGGGCAGGTTACAGAACGAGACCTTCGCGGCATAGTTTTAGTGGAAGCGCCCGTCAATCAAGTTACCAAAGGTTTCCAAAATATGACGCGCTCCACAGGTGCAAATTATGCCGCAGAACAATGCACATTTAC
Organism: Dyadobacter sp. 50-39; assembly: GCA_001898145.1. Classification (GTDB taxonomy): domain Bacteria; phylum Bacteroidota; class Bacteroidia; order Cytophagales; family Spirosomataceae; genus Dyadobacter. The sequence continues at coordinate 748,189 of MKSR01000040.1, read as the reverse complement.
GGTTTGGGCGCCGCAAAAGGCCACCATGCAAGTGATTGTAGACGGTCGTTCCGAACGAATGCAAAAGGACGACGAAGGTTATTTCACTGCTGTCCTGACCGGCATCGCTCCCGGCGCCCGCTACCGCTTTTCACCCGCCGAAGGGGAAGGTTATCCCGATCCGGCGTCGCATTACCAGCCCGAAGGTGTGCACGGCGCATCGGCGGTGGTGGACCACTATGCTTACCCATGGACGGACATCGAATGGAAAGGTCTCCCGTTGAAAGAGCTGCTGCTTTATGAGATCCACACCGGCACCTTCACCCCGGAGGGCACATTTGAGGGCATTATCTCCAAACTCGATTACCTGGCCGAACTGGGTGTGAATGCGATCGAGCTGATGCCCGTTTGTCAGTTTCCCGGAAACCGCAACTGGGGCTACGACCTGGTGTTTCCCTATGCGGTGCAGGACAGCTATGGCGGTCCCGACGGCCTGAAAGCGCTGGTGGATGCGGCCCATGCGAAAGGAATAGCTGTTTTTCTCGATGTAGTGTTCAATCACATCGGTCCGGAAGGCAACTACCTGCCGCAGTTCGGCCCCTATTTCACGGATCAGTATGTCACGCCGTGGGGCAATGCCATAAACCTGGACGGTGAATGGTCGGATGGCGTGCGGGCGTATTTCTGTAATGCGATACTGCACTGGTGCGAAAATTACCACATCGATGGCCTGCGTGTGGATGCGGTGCATATGATGTTCGATTACGGGGCGGTTCATTTCTGGGAGCTCGTGTCCGCGGAGGTTAAGGAGCTCCGCCAGCGCGTCGGCCGTGATTTCTACCTCATTGCCGAAAGCGACCTCAATAGCCCCCGCGTCGTGCAGTCGCCCGAAAATGGTGGTTGGGATTTCAATGTTCAGTGGCTCGACGACTTCCACCATGCATTATATGTGCTGCTGGATCCCGCAGGCCGCGACCGCTACGAAGATTTCGGCAGCATCCGCCAATGGGCCAAGGCATTTACGGATGGCTTCGTACACAGCGGAGAATTCGTTACGTTCCGCAAACGCCGGCATGGAGCTTCTTCCGCAGGAATTTCGGGCGAAAGATTCCTGGTTTTCAACCAGAACCACGACCAGGTGGGCAACCGCGTAGGAGGGGAGCGGCTTAGTATGCTGGTCAGTTTTGAAAAGCAGAAACTGGCCGCCGCCGCGATATTACTCTCGCCTTACCTGCCCATGCTGTTTATGGGCGAGGAGTTTGGCGCACAAACCCCGTTCTTCTATTTCGTGAGCCATTCCGACGAAGAGCTGATCCGCAAAGTAGTGGAAGGGCGCCGCAAGGAGTTTGAGAATTATAAATGGGACAAAGACCCACCCAACCCGCAGGACGAAAGCACCTTCACGCAGTCAAAACTGGATTGGTCGCAGCCCGGCAAGGGCCGGCACGCTGCATTGCTGCGCTGGCACCGTGCATTGATAGCCCTACGGAGAACGCACCCGGCATTGCGCCATTTCGCCAAAAATGACGTTCGCGTGGAAGTGGTGAACGATTCCTGCCTGGTGCTCTATCGCCGGAGCGCCGACCAGCGTGCGGAACTGGCTTGTGTATTCAATCTGGGCGCGGAAGCTGTGGAAGTGACCCTGCCAGGAGACGGCGGGGGATGGGTGAAGACGTTGGATTCGGAAGATGAGGAATGGGGCGTCGGAACAGTGCCGGTGGATGAACCTCCGTCGCTGCCAGCCAAATGCATTTCGGTAGTGGGTTTAAGTCTGCTGGTCATGCAGCGGGAAATGCATTAAACGCAACAGGGCATCTCATGTGAGATGCCCTGTTGCGTATTGGCTTAGTGCAGCATGCAAACCCGAAAGGCTTACATTACGATGATGTCTGGTTTCATATCAGTTTCGTTTTGACCGTGATGGCTAAAAAGTATGTAATGATACGCAATTAATTTACGATTTCAAATGTATTACCCGATTTGAAAATGCCTTCTTTGATGTCATGTTTGGAATAAGTTCTGACAAATACGCTTCCCAAACCTGTAAGTTCATGCTTGCAGATAACACGCAGCTCGACAATGTAATGCTCGTGATCGTTCAGCATGGTTGAAATATCATCGGTCGTAAGAAACCACAGCGCGTATTCGGATTTTTCGCCTACCCGGAAAGCTGCTACGTAATTGTACTGATCTTTCACGAGGGTAATGGGGACGGTCCGGTGGTTTGTTTTCCCCTCAGGACCGGTCATGGGTATCTTCTGAATAACCTCTACACGAAGGTCAAACGCCCTGAAAAGTGATCTGTTGATGATTTTAAAGCAATACCACTTGTTGGAACTCCCGCCATACGATTTTACATGCGTTGCAATCTGACATGCGATTTTGATCCTTGGCCGGAATAAAAACAGGAGGGCGAAGAGAAAAACAAAGGAGGTGATGAAGCCGGAAAGTATGTCGGCAATAAACGACTGGCAAAATACTTTTTGCTCCAAGAAGACAAGCATTTCATGCATAATGCGGGTTGATGAAAGTTTTTAAAAGGGATCGTTCTTGCGCGGCTGACGGCGTATAGGTATAAGCCTGTCAGCGGAAGTTCTTATTGGGTTCTGGCGCGGGCTGGTATGAAGCCGGGTGACGTGATACGCGTGCTGAATCACCGCGATATTGCCACTGTGACGGAGCTGATGGATGTTTTCCAGGAAATCAACTGGATAGGCGAAGGTGAGGTCGAGTTTTTCAGGAACCAGGCTATTCAGAAGTTGAAGGTACCCTTTAAATAGTCGGCTCCGATTCTGTTATATTTGAAGTTCGGCTCGTGGAAAAAACGGCGGTCCGGGATCACTTCGTTAGGAAAATATGTCAGAAAAGCAGGTTGTGCGGGTGATGAAAAAAGTATTCTCCCATTTATTAACATACTTATTACCAGTAATATGGGCGGTGGCACTGATGGGTACGGCCTCCACCGGTTATGCCACCGACAATGCGACGGGCCGCGTGCTGCGCTATTCGATCCGCGAGGGACTGTCGTTCGGAGTGGTGAACAGCATCGTGCAGGACAACGACGGGCTAATGTGGTTCGCGACGGGCGATGGGGTGAGCCGGTTCGACGGTACGGCTTTCAAAAATTTCAAATATGACCGCAGCGACCCGCACAGTTTGCCGGGTAATTATGTAAAATCCATTCTCCGGGATAAAAACGGCACGATCTGGGTTTCCTCGCGGGACGGGATCGGCGAATTTGTACCTTCCAGCCAGAATTTCAACCGGTACAAGCCGTTCCGGAACAAGGGCGGGGCGGGCAACGATGTGAGCGACATCAGCCAGGGATCGGGTGACCTCCTCTGGCTTGCACTGAATGGCGCCGGTTTTGCGTCATTCAATATCCGGACCCGCCAATTTACACACCATAGCCAGCAAACACTGCCGGGGCTGTTCACGAATTCGATCCTCACCGTTTTCGAAGATTCGCAGGGAATGCTGTGGCTCGGTTCGCGTGACAGCGGGATCCGGGTTTGGAAGCGGGATGGTTCGGGCAAACTGGTGAAAGCACTGCCGGATGCCGCGAATTTGCCTGCTTCGCGGATCAACGCCATTTACGAAGACCACCTGCGCAATGTGTGGATCGCTTCTTCGCACGGCCTGATGTTGTTTAAAAGGTCGGAGGGCCGTTTTTATGACTTGCATATCGATACGTTCCATCACAGCGACATTTATCTCGCCATTGTCGAGGACAAGCAACAGAACTTGTTGATCGGGGTGCAGGATGGCGGGGTTTACCGGCTGCCGCTGGCGCAAATGGAGACGCGCCGGCCCGATGCGCTTGTGTTCGAGCAGGTGCGTGATAAGGACAACAAGGGTATCACGCAGCGCTCGGTGCAATCACTTTTCATTGACAAAGACCGGAATGTGTGGCTGGGCACTTATGGCGAAGGTGCATACCTGATCAGCGCTATTCCTGAAAAATTCAGGAAGTTTGAACAGAAAACCATCGACTCCCGTGCGGAAAGTTATTTACGCTATTACGGAATGTGTGCGGATAAGGACGGTAACCTGTGGATAGGGACCGATGGCGACGGCATTTACAAAACCACCGACTCGGGCGAGTTGTTGAAGCATTATGCACCTTCCGCCCGGCCGGGACAATTGCCGGACGGCGCCGTCATAGCTGCACACCGCGATCGGCAGGACCGGCTGTGGTTTGGGACCTATTCCAAAGGCCTGGTGCGCTACGATCCTGCCACCGATGCTTTTAAACGCTATGCCTATGATCCTTCCGACCCGCATTCGCTGGGGAGGAACGATGTGCGCGTCATTTACCAGGACAGCCGCCTGAATGTGTGGGTGGGTACGAATGGGGGAGGGCTTGGCCTGCTCGACGAGCGGACCGGCAAGTTTCGCAATTTTATCCCCTACAACAGCTCCATCAATGCGAACGACGTTCGTGCTATTACGGAGGATAAATATGGCAATCTCTGGATAGGTACCTACGGAGGTGGGCTTAATTATCTCAATACAAGGACCATGGAGTTTTTGCCGTGGTTTAATGCAGCCGGTAGCGAGCCCTATTTGTCCAACAGAATTGTGTTCTCCTTGTATATGGATGCGCGGGATCGGCTTTGGATCGGCTCGGAGGGCAACGGCGTCCTGCTGTTTGATACGCGCGCTAAAACCGTCCGTTTTTTTGATGAAAAGCGGGGCCTGGCAAGCAATGTGGTCAACGCCATTCAACCCGAAAGTGCCGCGAAAGTCTGGATCAGTACCAACAAAGGCCTGTCGCGGATCGACGCGGAAACGGGTGCGATCGAGAATTTCGATACCAGTCACGGGCTGCAAGGCGGGCAGTTCAACCCGGGTTCTGCGCTTTACAATGCGAAAAGCGGCCTGATGAGCTTCGGAGGGACCGAGGGCTGGAATCTTTTCGATCCCCAACAGGTTCAGGCGTCGCGCTACCAGCCGAAAGTGATGATCAGCGGCATGCGGATATTCGGGGAAGACAAGGGGGGCAGTGAGGCGGTTTCGCTTTTCGAATACCTGGGTAAAGCGCGACGGTTCTCGATCAAGCCCAACCAGCCCGTTTTCTCGATCGATTACACCGCGTTAAATTACGCATATCCGGAACTTACGCGCTTTGCGTATATGCTGGAAGGACTGGATAAGGACTGGAACTATGTCGGAAATGAGCGCTCGGCCATTTACCGCTATTTGCCGTCGGGGAATTATGAGTTTAAAGTGAAAGTCGCGAACCAGGACGGTGTCTGGTTCGAGGATTATGCCTCGCTGCCGATCCGCGTAATGCCGCCCTGGTACCAGAGCTGGTGGGCGTATTTTCTGTATATAATGACTATCGGGCTCGTCCTGTACTACTACCAGCAATACAAGCTGGGGCAGGAAAAAATGAAGTACGAAGTGCAGCTCGCGCACATGGAGACGCGGCAGCAAATGGAGCTGAATGAGAAGAAATTATCTTTTTTTACGAATGTCTCGCATGAATTCAGGACTCCGCTTACATTGATTATCAATCCGATAAGAGAGATGATGCAAAACACGGCTGGGGCCGCCATATCTGCCGAGGTCTTGTCGGCGAATACCGCCAGCATGCATATCATCTACCGCAATGCCAAGCGCCTCCTCAGCCTCGTCGACCAGCTGCTGCTCTTCCGCAAGGCCGATCAGCAGACCGAACAACTCAAACCTGCCGCGCACAACCTTCCGCAACTGGTTACCGAGGTGTACCAATGCTTCCTGCACCAGGCCGAACAGAAACACATTCACTACCAGCTTACACTTCCCGAGACAGAGCTCGAAGTCGTCTGTGACTGGGAAAAGATAGAGATTGCCGTATTTAACCTCATTTCCAATGCATTGAAATTTACACCCGAGCACGGAAGCGTGAGCGTGCGGGTGGCCGACCTGGGTGACCAGGTAGAGGTAGTCGTGAGCGACACCGGCCCGGGCATACCGTCGGACGCGGGTGAGGATATTTTCAAGGTTTTCCACCAGTATGCCGACCGCCGTTTTGCGGCTAAAGGCGGTTTCGGCATTGGATTGTATCTCGCCAAAACGTTTGTGGAAAATCATTTCGGGCAATTGCGCTACGAGTCGGAGCTGGACCGGGGTACTACTTTTCATGTGGTGCTTTGGAAAAGCCATCCTGAACTTGCAAGTCACGCCCGGGGTGGCGAAATGCGCGATTCGGTGCTGCTGGAAGAGCTTTCGGAAGGGGTGATGCCCACCAAAGCCCCTGCATTGCCCGACTGGCAAAGCGAATTGCTGGACATGAAGGAGCCGTCGACGGAAAGCCACACCATGCTGGTGGTCGACGACGATCCGGAGATCAGGCAGTACCTGGGATCCATTTTCGCAGGAAAATACAAAATGTTCGAAGCAGGGAGCGGTGAAGAGGGGCTGGAACTCGTGCAGAAGCATTTGCCCGACATTGTGATCAGCGATGTGATGATGGGCGGTACTTCCGGTATCGAATTATGCCGGCAAATGAAGCTCGATATGGCGTTGAGCCACATCCCGGTGATCCTGCTGACTGCCAGCACCTCGCAGGACGTCCGGCTGAAAGGCATTGAGGGCGGTGCCGACGATTACATCGGTAAGCCGTTCGATAAGGATATTCTTGTGGCGCGCGTGGCGTCGATCCTCCGGAACCGCAACGATCTGCAACGGTATTTTTACAATGAAATCACCCTGCAAACGAGTGATTTCAAGATTTCCGCCGAGTATAAGGAGTTTCTTACCGAATGTATCCGCATCGTGGAAAACCACATTACCGATCCCGGTTTCAATGTAAAAATGCTGGCTTCGGAGATCGGAATGAGCCATTCCACGCTGTATAACCGCATTAAGTCCATTTCGGGACAGTCGGCGACGAGCTTTGTGAGGTTCATCCGCCTGCGTAAGGCAGCCCAGCTGCTCATTACCACCGATACTACCATCAGCGAAACGGCATTCAGCGTCGGCATCAACGACATCCGGTATTTCCGTGAGCATTTCCAGAAACTTTTCGGCATGAAGCCGTCGGATTATGTGAAGAAATTCAGAAAGCCCTTCCACGAACAGACCACCATCGACAAGGACCTTTTCCGGAGAAGATCGGTGTGACCGGCCGCAATATTGGAGAATCCCCAGCTTTTCATGCCTGATTCTAACAAAATCAGGCATTTTTTGTGAATTCACCCCCTCTTTAATGCGAAAATGTCCCCCTATGGCCGGGTTGAAATAGTCCTACTTTTGATTGATCAATTTATAAAAGCGGCGCAACGCATCCCGGTTTATGATTAAATCAAGATGACTAGGATTCCCGGTTCAGCGCCCAGCCCGCCGCTGCTATGAGCTGATCCGGCATCCAATTATTCAACTTTTACAGCTGTATGAAAAAAACTTTTTACAGAGGTGACGGGCCAACGCTCAGGGTGGCCCCACGTGTAGACGCCCGCTCAGCCTTCCAGGTGACGTGCCTTTTGCTGCTCCTCGCCCTGACCTCCTTTTCAGCGTTTGCTCAGAACAATTTTAACGTGAAAGGAACGGTCACTTCGGAAACAGGTGAAGGGCTCCCCGGCGCGAGCGTGATCCTGAAAGGAACCTCCACCGGTACCACTACCGACGTCGATGGCAAGTATTCCCTCAATGTGCCCGACGGCAGTGGAACGCTGGTATTTACCTATATCGGCTATGTGAACCAGGAAATCGCGATCGGTAACCGCTCCCAGCTCGATGTGAAGCTTGCCCCGAATGACAAGACGCTGGACGAGATCGTGGTTGTGGGATATGGTACCCAGAAAAAAGCGACACTCACCGGCTCGGTCTCCGAGGTGAAGGGTGCGGATATCGTTAAAAGTCCGCAGCCGAACCTTTCCAACTCACTCGCAGGCCGTTTTTCGGGCTTTGTGGCCAACAACCGCGGCGGTGAACCGGGTTATGACGGATCGAGTTACACGGTGCGCGGCTTCGCTACCACAGGTAACAACGACGTTCTCATCGTTGTGGACGGTATTCCCGGCCAGGTAGGAGGGCTCGAACGCCTCGATCCGAACGACATCGAGAGTATTTCCATTCTGAAAGATGCATCTGCCGCGGTTTACGGAAGCCGTGCGGCCAACGGGGTTATCCTCGTGACTACCAAACGCGGTACCACAGGCAAGCCCGTGATCTCTTATAGTTTCAATCAGGGTTTCTCGTCGCCTACTCGCCTGCCCAATCTCGCCGATGCGCCTACCTATGCGACGATCATGAACGAGATCGATTACTACAACAACCCGTCGGGCGGGATGAACCAGCATTATTCCGCAGAGGAAATCGAGAAGTTCCGCAATGGTTCCGACCCGTTGAATTACCCTAATACCAACTGGCAGAAAGAGACCCTCAAAAACTTCGCCCTGCAAAACCAGCACAGCCTGGCCATTAACGGCGGTACGGACAATGTAAAGTACTACGTGTCGCTCGGGACGATCTACCAGGACGGTTTGTACAAAAACGGCGCAACAAAATACAAGCAGTACAACTTCCGATCGAACATCGACGCCAATGTGACCAAGGATTTCAAGGTAAGCCTCGGGATATCGGGCCGCCAGGAGAACCGGGCATTCCCGATTTCTTCGGCTGGAAATACATTCCGCTCCATTTACCGCGCTTATCCAACGGTGATCGCGCAATATCCTAACGGCTATTACTCGACAGGCGTTGAGAACCAGAACCCTGTCGTGCTTGGCACCAATATGGGGGGTACCACCAGCAATCCCACATCGATATTCAACGGTATTCTCCGCGCCAGCTACAACCTGCCGTTTGTGGATGGCCTTTCGGTGGATGGTTTCTATTCGGTGGATAAGTCGTTCAACTTCTCGAAGTCGTTCAGCATGCCTTACACGCTGTACAACTATAACAAAACGACGCAGGCTTATACGGGCGTGGTAACGGGAGGTTCGGCGGGTGCCGCATCCATCGATCAGTCGCAGCTCAACATTACCAACATTACGCAGAACTTGCGGTTGAACTACCTCAAAACGATCGGTAAGCACAACATCAATGCATTTGTGGCATACGAGCAGAACCGGCGGAACGAGGCCAAATTCGGCGCGACGCGGATCAACTTCCCGACGACATCTACCCCGGAACTCTCGCAGGGAGGTGCCGCGGCGACCGACAAAAACAACTCGGGCAGCAGCTTCAACTTCACCCGTCGCAGTTACATCGGCCGTTTGGCATACAATTACAATGAGAAATACCTCGCCGAAGTGCAGGCACGCGTAGATGGCTCGTCGGTATTCCCGAAAGGCAAGCAATATGGTTTCTTCCCGTCGGTTTCGGCCGGTTACCGGATTTCGGAGGAAGACTGGTTTAAAAACAGCGTCAATTTTATCGACGACCTGAAATTCCGCGCTTCTTACGGAACATTGGGTAATGACAACGTAGGCCAGTTCCAGTTCTACAACAACTATTCGTTCGTGAACCAGTACGTGCTCGGCAACAATGTGATTTCGCCGGGGATTGACCTTACCAAGCTGGCCAACCCGAACATTACCTGGGAAACTTCCAAGAAACTCGACCTGGGTTTGAATGCCGTTTTCCTGAAAAATTTCAACATCGAGGTGATCTACTTCAAGCAGCAGCGCTCGGATATCCTCGCGGCGAGAAATGCTTCGATCCCGAACACATCCGGAATTGTGAACCCATTCAAAACCAACGACAATACGCCGCTCGTGCCTGATGAAAACCTTGGAAAAGTGAACAACTCCGGGGTGGAAGCAACGCTGGGTTACAGCCGTAACGGCAAGTTCCGCTACAACATTTCGGGAAATATTACCTATGCCAAAAGTAAGGTGATTTTCATCGACGAAGCACCGGGAGCCCTGAATTATCAGCGCCAGACGGGCGGCCCGCTTTACACCAAGCTGCTTTACAACACTCTGGGTATCTTCCGTACGCAGGCGGACCTGGACGCTTACCCGCACGTGCAGGGGGCACAGCCGGGTGACCTGATCCTCGAAGATTATAACAAGGACGGCAAAATTACCGCCGACGACCAGGTACGCAGCAAATACGGCAATGTGCCCTTGCTCACCTACGGTCTGACCTTCAATGCGGGTTACGATGCATTCGACATGTCTGTGGTGTTTGCAGGACAAGGTATGGTAAGCCAGTACGTGCTGCCTGAATCGGGCCAGGTTGGAAACTTTTACAGCAGCTGGGCCGATAACCGTTGGAGCCCAAGCAACACGGGCGGCTCATTCCCGCGCGTGGATACCCGCGCTTCGTCGTCGATCAATGGTGGTTTGTATGCCAACAATTTCTGGTTGAACAACTCGTCATTCGTCCGTCTGAAAAACGTGGAAATAGGCTACACGCTTCCGAAAAACGCACTGTCGAAGCTTAAAATTTCATCGTTGCGGGTTTATGCCAATGCATTCAACCTGTTCACCATCACCGGTGTGAAAGACTACGATCCGGAAGGAAATAACGAGAGCGGCCAGTTCTATCCGCAGCAGCGTATCCTGAACCTGGGCCTCAATATCAAATTTTAATTGAAATCATGATTAACATGAATATAAAGAGCTTCACATTACCAGCCCTGGCCGCGGCGATGATGCTTTCGCTGTCCGCGTGCGACCAGAACTTCCTGGACGTCGTTCCTACCGACCGGGTGTCCGACGCCTCTATTCTTTCCGACTCCGTCCTATTCGAAGCATACGTTACCAACCGTTACATGGGCGTACGCCTGACCGACAAGGAAGCGGAGGGTACCCTGCCGGGCTTTGGCCGTGGTTTTGAATATGCGATGTGGTCGTCGGTTACCGATGAATCCATCTATAACAACGACGATAATACCTGGCTGATCCAGCGCGGGCAGATCGCGCCGGAAAATACCGGGATCGCGGGCACATTCTGGGGAAGAAGCTACCGTAGCATCCGTGAAATCAACTACGCACTGGCAAATATCGACGCGGTGCCGATGAGCGCGTCCCGCCGCAGCCGGTTGAAAGGGGAACTGCAATTCATCCGCGCTTTCCGTTACCATGACCTGATCCGCAACTATGGCAAAGCGGTGCTGCTGGGCGATAAGGTATATGAGGTAAGTGATGACCTGACGAGCCCGGAGTTGTTCCAGCGGTCGGAGATCAAAGCGGGTCTGGATTACGCGATCGCTCAGCTCGACGAAGCTGCCGCATTGCTTCCGGTATCCAACGACAACAACACCTGGAAGCTTGGCCGCGCTACGAAAGGGGCCGCATTGGCGCTGAAAGCACGTCTGGCATTGTACGCCGCGAGCCCGCTTTATAACGCGGGTACGTGGCAGCAGGCCGCCGCCGCAGCAAAGGCAGTAATGGATTTGAACAAATACAGCCTCTATACCGGCGGTTATGGTAATCTTTTCACAACCACCGACAACCAGGAGATCATCTTTGGCCGGTTGTACGCATTAGGAGCGCGCCACGTGTGCCTTGAAATCTCGAACGGCCCGAATGGCTACAATGCATGGGGCGGTAACGTTCCGACACAAAACCTGGTGGATGACTACGAAATGATGGACGGCACGCGCATTACCGACGCGAATACCAGCTATGATGCCAAAAACCCATACAAAAACCGCGATCCGCGTTTTTATGCGACCATTCTTTACAATGGCGCGCCTTACCGCGGCAGTACGGTCGAAACCTTTACGCCGGGCGGTAAGGACAGCAAGGACGGGCCTTCCAATTGGAACACGTCGAAGACAGGCTATTACCTCAGGAAATTCATGAACGACAACCTGCCGATCGATAACCCGTGGGATGTGGCTGGTACGCAGACCTGGATTTATTTCCGCTATGCCGAAATTCTGCTTAGCTACGCAGAGGCTCAGAATGAAGCTTCCGGCCCGGATGCGACTGTTTACGCGGCTGTGAATGCTGTCCGCCAGCGCACCGGCGTGGGAATGCCTGCATTGCCCGCCGGCCTCACACAGGCACAGATGCGTGAGCGTATCCGAAACGAACGCCGCGTAGAGCTGGCATTCGAGGAACACCGCTTCTACGACGTGCGTCGCTGGAAAATCGCGAATACAATCGAAAACGCACCTGCATACGGGGTTGAAGTAGGCAAAAGCGGGAACGCGTTTACCTACACCCGGAAAGAAGCACTGACCGGCCGCAGCTTTGCCGACAAGCAGTACTGGCTGCCGATCCCGCGCACCGAAATCCAGGCTTCGAACAACCAGCTCGAACAAAACCCGGGCTATTAATTCCCATCTTCGCTCCCGGTGCATTCGTCGCCGGGAGTTCTTTTTTATTCATTTCCTGAAAACCTTTTCATGCAAATTCCTCAAAACCTGGGAACGCTGTTCCTTGGGCTCGTCATGGTTACGTCCATGAACTGCCACGGCAGCGAGCCCGCCACTGATAATGTAGGGCCGGACAAAGATCAGACGGTGACGATCCGCATTGACCCATCCAAAACCTATCAGACGATCCGGAACTTCGGCGGCTCCGATGCCTGGGCATGCCAGTTCGCAGGTAGCTGGCCACTGGCAAGTAAAAACGGCATTGCCGACCTCCTTTTCAGCACAGACACCCTTGCCGACGGCCGCCAGAAGGGTATCGGCCTGTCGCTTTGGCGCTTCAATGCCGGCGGAGGTACCGCAGAGCAGGGCGACGCGAGCGGTATCCGCGACGAGTGGCGCCGGGCCGAGTCGTTTTTCGGTAGCGACGGCGGTTACGACTGGAACAAGCAAGCCGGGCAAATGTGGTTTCTGAATGCCGCCAAAGAGCGGGGCTTGAACGAGTTCCTGCTCTTTCCCAACACGCCGCCCGTCCAGTTTACTACCAATGGCAAAGGCTTCGCCACCAACGGCCAGCCGAACCTGGCTTCGCAGCAATTCGACAAATTTGCAGGCTACCTGGCCGATGTGATCGACGGCGTCCGCAAGAAAACCGGCATTACTTTCAAGTACGTGAGCCCGGTGAACGAGCCGCAGTGGGATTGGAGCGACGGCGGGCAGGAGGGAACCCCCTTTTTCAATAATCAGATCGCCGCGATCACCCGATCGCTCAGCGCCGCGCTTTTGAAGAAAAACCTGCCCACCCAGATCAGCGTAGCCGAGGCTGGCCAGTTCGAATACCTCTATTCGGAACATAACCGGCCGGGACGCGCTAGCCAGATCTCTGCCTTTTTCGACAAGAGCAGCAGCGACTACATCGGCAACCTGCCGAACGTGCTTCCGGCGATCTCGGGGCACAGCTATTTCACGACGTCGCCTTACAAAGCCGCGGTCGAAAAGCGCAAACTGCTGGCAAGTGCGGTAGAGCGTGTTCCGGGCCTCGAATTCTGGCAGTCGGAATACTGCATACTGGGTGATAACGACGGTGAAATCAAGGGCGAGGGGCAGGATCTGGGCATTACGCCCGCGCTGTACATTGCCAGGGTGATCCACAACGACCTCGTCAATGCCCAGGCAACCGCCTGGCATTGGTGGCTGTCCGTTTCGCCTTACGACTACAAGGATGGACTGATTTACATCGATAAAAACAAAACCGATGGCAGTTACCGGTCTTCCAAAATGCTGTGGGCGCTGGGTAATTACAGCCGCTTCGTGCGCCCGGGTGCCAGGCGGATCGAGGCGACAAGCAGCCTCGGTACCGACGGCTTGCTGGTTTCTTCCTATTTGAACACAAACAATGAACTGGTGACCGTGCTCGTCAACAATGATAACGAGGGCAGGGAGGTTCAGCTTTCATTTGGATCGGGCCAGAAAGCGGGTGCGGCCAGGGCATATGAAACTTCCGCAGCGCGCGATCTCGCACCAATAAGCGGCTCAAACGGAAAATTTTCTATCAAAGGCCGCAGTATTGTGACAGTCGTTAATAAAATGTAGCCCAGTAGCGTTACAGGAAAGTGGCGGGTTGGTTCTCTTGGGCCAACCCGTTTTCTTTTGATATCGCCATTTTGTAATGCAACAGTGACAAATTAATTTTGAACGAACTATTAATCAAACTCATCGGCAAGGGCGAAAACAAGCTTAATTTATGCCAAAAAGAAACATCCTTGCTTTGCTTGCAACCCTGCTGCTGGTCATAGCGGCGCGTTTGTACCTTGTGGAAATCTACGCCATTCCGCTTCCGTTCTGGGACCAGTGGGATGCGGAGGGCGATCACCTGCTGCGGTCTTGGATCGAGGGACGGCTGCAACTCCATGACCTGTGGAGTCCGCACAACGAGCACCGTATTGTGCCGACGCGCCTGCTGTCGCTGCTGATTTTCAATGTGACCGGCGTTTGGGACAATCTCATAGAAGCAAGGATAAATATCCTCGTGGCGGCCTGTGTTCCGCTTATTATCCTCCTGTTTTTGATGCGCGAGAAGGCGCTTTATGGTGCGCGCTGGCTGGTGCTCATCGCCGTTATTGCACAGTTTGCCCTTCCATTTGCATTCGAAAATATCCTGGTAGGCTTCCAGAGCCAGTTTTATTTCCTGATCATCTCCACACTTTTGGCCATCATACTCGCTGCGTGTTATCCCGACAGCTTCCTCGCGATGGCGGGCGTACTGGTGCTTTCCTGGCTGAGCGTGTTCACGATGGCCTCCGGCATTTTCACCCCGCTTGCCACCGCTGGCGTGTATGTGCTGTACAGTATCCAGAAGCGGGAAGTCAATGGGAAGCTTGTGGGGATGGCGGTTGTGCTCATAGCGCTTGGCGCGTTGGGTTATGTGCTTATGCCGCAGATCGAAGCGAACCATGTGTACCGCGCCCGAAACTTTTCGGACATGCGCAAGGCACTGCGCTTCATCCTGGCCTTCCCGGTTTCGAAAAGCTGGCCTGCCGCCATTGTTTTCTGGATACCGGCGCTCGGCATGGTACCCTGGCTGCTGCGCAACCGGACGCTCTCCCGCGCAGACCTGTTCATGGCCGGCTGCGTGATGTGGTCGCTAGCGCAGACGCTCGCGATCGCTTACGGGCGCGGGCAGGCGATGGGCGGCGTGTCCTCACGGCATTCGGAGCTATTCACCCCGGGGCTGATCGGTAATGCGTGGTTTGCGGCGCGGTTCATTGAGATCACGATCAAAGACTGGCGCATCGCCTGGCTGGGAGCTGTCTTTTTTGTCGTCTTCATCATGGGGCACATTACCCGCCGCAAGCGTGATATGCGGGCCATTTACCAGACTTACGAGCTCTCCGTCAAACAGGAAACCAACGTGCGCAGGTACCTCAAAACCGGCGACCCGTCCGTGCTGGTGCAGCCCCAGTTCGAAATTCCTTACCCGGATTCGATCCGTCTGCGCAGCCTGCTCGATAACCCGACGATCCGGCCCATCCTGCCGGCCTATCTGAGCCAATAATGCGCCGTTAAATCATTGAAAAAGAGCAGATGATCACTATTTTCCCCGTAGAATAATCAAAGTTGTTAAACGCGCTAAAAAGGAATAGCATTGCGGCCGAATCCGGGCAATGGCGTTTGCAAATGCGGACGGCCCTTGTTGCGGACAGGTAATCACAAAACAAATGCTATGAAAATCAGTGCACTTTTTACGCTCGTATGGCTCGCGGCAGCCGTACAATGTTTCGGTCAGGATAAACTATGGACCGCGGCCGACAAACAGGCCACCATCGACCAGCTTATCCGCACGCGCGACGCGGTGGTGAAGGAAACCGAAAACCTCACGCCCGAGCAATGGGCATTCCGCGAATCGCCCGATCGCTGGTCTATCGGACAGATTGTGGAACATCTCGCGCTTTGGGAGATCGTCTGGTCGCGGGAACTTAGTGTCGGCACGCGCAACAAGCCGCAGCCTGAGCTGCTCAAAACGACCCGGCCCGACAGCTACTACGAGGAATTTATCATGGAGCCCAACCCGCACAAAGCAGCTGAAATTTCCGCGCCGACCGAATTTATCCAGGGAAAAGACAACCTGACCTTTTTCCTGCGGGGCAGGGAGTTGAACCTCGAATTCGTGCGCAAAAGTGAAGCCGACATGCGCGCTATCTTCGAATTCACAGCCACCCCCGAACCACGCAACATGCACCAGGTGCTCATCTACCAATGGGGCCACACCGACCGCCACCTACGGCAAATCGCAAAAGTGAAAAGCCACGCGTCGTATCCGAAGTGAAAGGAAGAAGGGAGGAAGGGATTCCCCTCTTCCTCCAAAATAAAAATTGTTTAATTATATAAAAACCCGTAGGATTGCATTCCCGATAGAACTGACGTACCTCTCCTGAATGCAATCTGATCCCGAATACCACGCTGATGACGCCGACTTGTGGAAGTCATTCCGGACGGGAGATGATGAGGCTTTCGGGAAAATTGCCCGGCAACACTACAAGAGCCTTTTCAGCTACGGTACCAAGTTTTCGCGTGACCGTGAGTTTGTCAAGGATTGCATCCAGGACCTTTTCATGGAGCTCTGGGCCAAGCGCGAGACCATCGGCGATACGGCCTTTGTGAAATTTTATCTGCTTAAATCGCTCCGCCGGAAAATATATCGCGAAAGTCAGCGGCAGCAATGGATTAACGAAGGCGACGAGCTCGATTTCTCCGCAGAACCCAGCGGCGATGCCTCCATCGAAGAACACATCATTGCCATCGAAACGAGTGAGGCCATGCTCAAAAGCCTCAACCAGCAGATCAACCTGCTCACCCGTCGCCAGCAGGAAATCATTTACCTCCGCTTCTTCGAAAACATGGACAACGAGGCCATCGCCCAGGTGATGGGAATTTCAAGGCCTGCCGTCGCAAACCTGCTCTACCGCACCATCCAGGAACTGAAAGACCGGCTGTAAGCGGTACGACCCAATTCCCCCAACAACACCTGACTCACTGACCATCACTGACAACGCCATCTTAGCTACGCAGATCGCCCTTTCATTTTCTCCCTTTTAAAAAATTTTCGATTTTTTTTGATTATTCCAATGTACCCCCTGCCTATGTATAGTTAGAAAACAATTATAACATGGATCAGTACCAGGAATACACGCTTGAAGATTTCGTTCTCGATGCCCGGTTTCAGGGTTGGGTGCGGTATCGCCAGCCGACGGGTGCAGTATTCTGGCAGCAATACCTGGACCGAAACCCTGCACAAGCGGCCGACATTCATAGCGCCCGCAAGCTGCTCGACAGCGTATACCGGCATTACCGAACCGATATCGACGACGTGGAGATCGATCTGGAAATCCAGGGACTTTTGGAACGCGTAAGAGCGGAGAAGCGGAGGGTTCTGATTGGCGTATTGGAGGAAAAGGAAGAAGGAAGTGAAAGGGAGCCATTGATGGTCAGTGAGTCAGGTGTTGTTGAGGAGGCCGGGCGGGTAGTGCCGTTTCGCAGGCGTTGGTATGGCGGCGTTTGGATGAAGGTAGCGGCTTGCGTACTGCTGGTCATCGGCCTGGGGTGGACCGGATGGCAATACTATTGTTTCAATTGCGGCTATAACGGGCTGGTTTCGGGTAAGGAGCTGGTGGAGCGGGTGAATACGTCCGGGAAACAGCAGGTGATTAAGCTCACGGACGGAACCCGGGTGGTGCTTTATCCGCATTCCCGGCTGAGCTTCGCTGAAACATTTCCGGCTGATCAGCGTACGGTGTATTTGTCCGGCGATGCCTTCTTTCAGGTTTCCAAGGACCCGAAAAGGCCATTTTTGGTACAGACGACCGATCTGGTGACCAAAGTACTGGGAACGAGTTTTTTCGTAAGGGCCCGGGATGCATCAGATAAGACGCTCGTGGAGGTGCGGGAGGGGAAGGTTTCGGTTTTTAAACAAAAAGAATTTGCGGCCCGTAGCGATATCCGCGTCAAAACACCGAACGGCATGGTGCTTACGCCAAACCAGAAGCTGATATATGAACACGCCAGCAGCGAAATGCGCCGCACGCTGAGCGATAGCCCGGAAATCGTACCTTCCGATCATCCGAAAACTTTTGAATTTGTGAATACCCCCGCTTCCGCAGTGCTTACCGACATCGAAGAGGCTTACCAGATCGACATCATTTTCGACCGTGATGTTATGAAGGGATGCCCCGTTACGGCGTCGCTGGGCGGGCAGTCGATGTTCAATAAGCTGAGCATTCTCTGTGAGGTGATCGAAGCGCGGTACGAAGTGCTCGATGGTAAGATCGTGATTTATAGTAAAGGCTGTAAAAGCTAGGAAAGCCTGTTCCATTCAACCCACTAAACCCGATGCTAATGCGTATATAGGAGAAAGTTACCCCAAAAAAAGAGTCGGACAATGCTACCAACATGCCCGACCCTCGTGAATCCCCATATTTGTTTTCGACCGCAAATACTATCCGTCCAAAGAAGGATAACGGGGATTGTTTTATCAAAATCTAACCTCAATAAAACAGTCAAATGTATGAAAGAAGCTTTTAAGTTTCAATTTATTTTAAGAGTCATGCGGATATCGCTGTGCCAGTTTTTACTTGTCGGATTGTGGGCGCTTGGTACTGCCAGGGCCACGGATGGCAACGCGCAGGCGCTTTTGTCCAAAAAAGTGACCGTGGATATCCACGAACAGGAGATCGAAAATGCGCTGGGAAACCTGGAAAAGCAGGTGAACGGCAAGTTTGTATATAGTGCCAAAATGATCGGCAGCGAGCGGAAAGTGAGCGTTAAGGTGAGCCAGAAACCCTTGTATAAAGTGCTGGACGAAATCCTGAAGCCGCTCGGGCTGCATTATCGGGTAACCGACAACCTGATCATCATCAGCCGGTCGGACAAGTCGGCCGGCGGCCCGGCGTCGGGCATCCGGAGCAGGCCCGCTGGCTACACCGTGTCGGGGAAGATCACCGACGTGGCCGGCGAGGCGCTGGGCGGCGTAACGGTCATGCTCAGCTACAATAACCTCGGCGTGGTCACGGATATGAACGGAACTTATAGCTTTGCCGACATTCCCGACGGCAGCTACACCCTGAATGTGACCAGCATTGGTTTCAGTGCGATCAAAAAGGAAATACAGGTAGCCGGCCAGGATGTGCAGCTCAATATTGAAATGAAAGATGATATTCTGCAATTGCAGGAAATCGTGGTGACGGGCGGTAACCCGAAAAAGAAGATTGAAAGCAGCGTAGCGATTACGACGATCAATAACAAAGACATTCAAACCCGCGCGCCGTTGAACAGTACCGACCTACTGAAAGCGATCCCAGGCCTGACGGTGGAAAGTACCGGAGGCGACGGGCCCGGTAACGTGTGGGTACGCGGCTTCCCGCAGCAGGGCGGCTATATTTTCCTGGGTATCATGGAGGACGGACTGCCCGTGCTGCCTACCGGCTTCAACTCCATCCCTTCCGTAGACCAGTATTATAAAACCGATTTGACGATCAAAAACATCGAAGCCGTACGCGGCGGTAATGCATCGATCGTCATGGCGAATACGCCCGGGGCGGTGATCAACAACCTGAGCTACACGGGCGCGGATAAAACGTATGGTAAGTTCAAGGCTACCACCGGCTTGTCGCAAGGGCTCTACCGCCTCGATGGTAACGTCGGCGGAAAGGTGAGCAACCAGGTCCGTTTTAACATCGGCGGCTTCTTGCGGACCGACAAAGGCATTGTGCCTCCCGGCTATACAGCCAACCAGGGAGGGCAGCTGAAAGGCAATATGACTTTCAATTTCAAAAACCACAAAGGCTTCGTGCGCGCGTACGGGAAGTATCTGAACGACAAGGTGCAATGGATGCTCACCAGCTTCTATCCGTACGACGGAACCGGCAAACCTACCAAAACCGGTAATTTCGACATGGTAACCCAGTCGCTGGCAACCATTGATACGAAGTTCAGCTATACCGATGCCAACGGCGTTACGCGTAATTACGATTTCGCCGACGGCATCCATACGAAGCAGGGCTCGGGCGGCTTCCAGTTTAACTACCTGCTGGACAACGGCTGGGAGGTGAACAACAACTTCCGCTACCAGCACACCAACCGCACCGTTACCGCGGGGATTCCGGCAAGCATTACAACCTACAACGGATCGACACCTTATTACTACCTGGATGGCTCCGAGGCCGGTTTGAAAGCGGGCGACAGGATTGTGAATGTGACCGGCCTCGGCCAGGAGGGTAAGGATGTGCAGATTGTAGATTACCTGGATCTTAAAAAATCGATCGGCAACCACAATGTTGGTTTCGGTGTGGGGATTCACCAGTTCAACCGCAACGACGGACCAAACTATAACTTCGCTTACCAGCAGGAGTTTAAGGAAAATCCGAAACGATTGCTGGCCTCGCCCACTGCTGCCAAGATCACGGCTACCAACCTTGGAACGGTTATCGGCGACACGCGC
Organism: Dyadobacter sp. 50-39; assembly: GCA_001898145.1. Classification (GTDB taxonomy): domain Bacteria; phylum Bacteroidota; class Bacteroidia; order Cytophagales; family Spirosomataceae; genus Dyadobacter. The sequence continues at coordinate 727,955 of MKSR01000040.1, read as the reverse complement.
ACATTGTCGGCTTATGCGTCTGACGAGATCACATTGAACGCGAAATGGCGCCTCGACCTCGGTGCACGCATCGATAACCAGAATGTGGATGGCCGCCGTCCGTTCTACGCGTTCAAAGCCGACGGTACGCCTGATTATTCCAGAGGTGCCGGCCTGACCATCGCGGGTTACACGGATTATTCCGAAACGGTTACCAACTGGGCCGCTACCGCGGGTTTGAACTACAAAATCAATAACGAGGCGGCACTGTTCGCACGCGCAACACGTGCCTACAATGCGCCTACGATCGTGGATTACAACGCAACCGCGTACGATCCTGCCAAAATCAAGAAACGGCCTGTGTACCTGGGTGAAGTGGGGGTGAAGTATGCTAAAAACGACTTTTCACTGTTTGCTTCTGCCAGCTATTCTGCGATCAAGAATGTGTCGTTGTCCATTACCGTACCGACCATTTCCTCGGGTAACCAGGTGCTCGTTGCATTCGGCTCTACCCGCACTTACAGTGCCGAGTTCGAGGCTTCCTACAAGCTGACAAAAGCCCTGAGCCTTCGCTGGACAGGTACTTTGCAGGATTCGAAATACACCGATTATACCGCCAGCACCAACACGAACTCGGCCATTATGGCGATCCTGGGGGATACGACTTACAGTTTTACAGGCAAGCGTACCGAGCGCGTCCCGGTTTTCAATACCGAACTGTCGGCGACCTACGATTATAAGAAATTCAACATTTACCTGGCCGGAAACTACATCGGCTCACGCTTCACGTCACCAAGCGACAGCTACAAGCTGCCTGCCTATGTGCTCATGAAAGGCGGCGCCGGATATAATTTTACGAAAGCAATTAATGCCCGTTTCTGGGTGGATAACCTGCTCAATGCGCGGGTTTTGACGGAGGGTGATGTGCGCGGCGACCAGTTCCGCAACTTTGCCGCCGTGGAAAGAGGCACTATGATGCCGGGACGCACAATTCTTCCGAGGAGTTTTTGGCTCTCGTTGTCTTACGAGTTTTAATACTGATGGATGAAAAGGAGGGTGGGGGCTGTGTTCCCTGCCTTCCGCTTTTGATGCGCATTCAATGAAAGTCCTATATTCAATGGTTCACTTTGATGTTCATACCTATGCTCCAACTTTTCCCGATTCCGCACAAAAGCCTCGTCTCGCCGCTCCGTTGGTCCTTCAAACTGGTCACGGTTGCCGCGCTTGCTGCATTTGCCATGCAGGACACCGTCACCAAACCCGATGAAAGCCGTTTCACGCCCGTAGTCCTGGCCGACAACCTCGATGAACCGATGGCATTCGAAGTGCTGCCCGACGGCAGCTCCTACATTATCGAGCGCAAGGGGGCGCTGAAAAAGTTCAACCCGTCGACCAAAACCACCGAGCTGATCACGACCATTCCGGTCAATACCAAATATGTGAGCAAGGAGGGCGTCTCGCGGGAGGCGGAGGAGGGTTTGATGGGCATTACCCTCGATCCTAACTTTGCCAAAAACCACTGGATTTACCTGTACTATGCCCACCCGACGGAGAAGAAGCATATTCTCGCACGCTGGGATATGGTGGATGACCAGCTCGTGGAAAGCTCGAAAAAGGTCGTCCTCGAAGTGGCCACCCAGCGCGAGGTTTGCTGCCATACCGGCGGCGGCATGACCTGGGACAAAAATGGTAACCTGTTTCTGACGGTCGGCAACAATACCGGCAACGACAAAGCCGCGCAAACCGACGAGCGCCCCGGCCGCGAAAGCTGGGACGATCAGGGCCATGCCGGGAATACCAATGATTTGCGGGGTAAAATCCTGCGCATTCATCCAGAGCCGGATGGTAGTTACACGATTCCGCAGGGTAACCTTTATCCGAAAGGCACCGCTAAAACCCGGCCTGAAATATACTCGATGGGCCACCGCAACCCATGGCGCATTTCGGTGGACAGCAAGACCGGCTACATTTACTGGGGCGAAGTGGGGCCCGATGCGAACGAGGATTCGGAAATCGGGCCGAGGGGCTACGACGAGCTCAACCAGGCGAGGAAGCCGGGCAATTTCGGCTGGCCGTGGTTTGTCGGTAACGATCAGGCATTCCCGGTTTTTGACTATGCCAATAACAAGCCAGGCGAGAAAAAAGACCCGAAAAACCTCGTGAACACTTCGCCTAACAACACCGGTTTAAAAGAGCTGTTCCCTACCGCGCCGAGCTTCATTTACTATCCTTACGGGGTTTCCGAAAAATTCCCGGTCGTAGGCTCAGGCTCGCGCAGCGCAACGGGCGGCCCTGTTTACCACCGTGCCGATTTCAAGGCACCCAAAAGACCCTGGCCGGCTTACTATGAGAACAAGTGGATCGCGGCCGACTTCTCGCGGGGCTGGATCATGGCCATTACCATGAATGCAGATGGCGATTACGAATCCATGGAGCGCGTACTGCCCAGCTATCACCCGGTGCAGCCGATCGATATCAAATTCGGTCCGGACGGCGATTTGTACATTCTTGAATACGGCAGCAACTGGTTCCGCAAAAGCGATAACTCGCGGCTCGTTCGAATAGAATACAATGGCGGCAACCGTAAACCGGTTGTAGCCGCATCCGCGGAGAAAAAAGGTGGAACAGTCCCTTTTGAAACGGTTTTGTCTTCCAAAGGCACGAAAGATTTCGATCAAGACGCGTTGAAATACAGCTGGAAAGTAACCAGCCTTGGCGTAGCGCCGAAAGTATTCAGCACCGAAAACCCGACAGTGAAGTTCGATAAGGCAGGCGTTTATACCGCTACATTGACGGTCACCGACTCGAAAGGTGCGAGCAACAGCCAGTCTGTGCGCATTATCGCGGGTAACGAGCCGCCGAAAGTTTCGATCAGGCTCGACGGGAACAGTACGTTTTTCTTTCCGAACAAGCCGGTCGGTTATGCGGTAGGCATTACCGATAAGGAAGATGGCTCCACGGCTGACGGTAAAATCAAGGCCGATCAGGTAGCCGTCAGCATCGATTACACGGCTGAGGGTTTCGACTATGCGGAAGTGGCCCAGAGCCAGCGCAGCGTGGATGCGACCACGCAGTTCGCCGTGGCCCAGACATTGATGAGCAAAAGCGACTGTAAAGTATGCCACCAGCCGAATACCAAGTCGGTAGGACCGTCTTTTACGGATATTTCCAATAAATACAAGGGAGACCCGGGCGCATTGGACAAGCTGGTGAAGAAAGTCCGCGAGGGCGGATCGGGCGTGTGGGGCGAAGTAGCCATGGCTGCGCACCCGGCGCTTCCGGTGGCCGATGTGGAGGTGATTGTGAAATACATTCTGAACAGCACCGACAAGACGCTTTCGACATTGCCGCTCGAAGGGAAATACACCCCGCAAATCCCGAAAACAGATAATGGCAAGGGCTCGGTAATTATTCGTGCGGCCTATACCGACCGCCCGGTCGGGGCCAGGGCTGTTCCTGCCCAGACCAGCGAGGAAATGATCGTGCTCCGCAGCGCCGAACTCAATGCCGCAGAGGCACCCGTTACCAAAGGCGTGGAGACCAAGGCATTGGGTGTAGCAGGGCAGGGTTTTGCGGTGGTTGCATTCGAGAACAGCTATATCGCATTCCCGTCGATCGACCTCACCGGCATCGATTCTCTTGAACTGAATGCCGCCGCACAGCAACGCGAGGGCAGTGTGGGTGGTACCATCGAGGTGCGGCTCGGCTCACCGACCGGCACACTGATCGGCCAGCAAAAACTCGCTGTTGCCAAACCTGTGGATGTAGCGAAAATGATGGCCGAGCTGGAAAACGGCGCCAAAAAGGAAGCAGCGCCAGCGGCAGGCGGTTCTTCAACGCCAGCCACTGCCCCGAAAGCACCGGCCGCAGCGCCTGCTCCCCGCAACCGCTTTGCCCAGCCGCCGGTCCGCATTGGTCTGCAACCTACTACGGGCAAACAGGACATCTACCTCGTATTCCGCAACGCCGAAGCCAAGCCGATCGAGCCGCTGATGTCCTTTTCGAGAATCAAGTTTAAAAACAAACCTTAATCCGCAGAAACGATGAGCAACAACATAAACAGAAGAAACTTCCTGACCCGTGCAGGCGCGATGGCTGCCGGTACATTACTAGCCCCGTCGCTGGTCGAAGCAGCCCGGCAGGCGGGCATTACCCTGGCCGGGAAACCAGCCGGTATCCAGCTTTTCACGGTTTTCGAAAAAATGAACACTGATCCCAAAGGGACATTGGAGCAGATCGCGAAGATCGGGTACAAGGAAATCGAATCTGCATTCAGCACGCGGGGGAAATACTATGGGTATGAGCCGAAGGAGTTCAAAGCATTGGTGGAAGGCCTCGGCATGACCTGGCGCGCGCATCACGCCCTGGGCGCACCGTTCAAAATGCCTGCGGGACGCAAACTGCCCACCGGTTCCGACGGCAAGCCCATTACCATTCCACCGATGAAGAACCTCCGCGACAATTACCAGGAATTGGTAGACGACGCAGCCTCCGCAGGCCTGAGCTACCTCGTATGTGCGAGCACGCCCGTAGGCACGACCGACGAGATCAAAAGCTCCATCGGGGTGTTCCAAAAAACAGGCGAAGCTGCGAAAAAGGCGGGCATTCAGTTTGCCTACCATAACCACGCGACCGAGTTCGATCCTGTGGACGGTGGTAAGACGCCCTACGAGCTCGTGTTGTCGCAAACCGATAAGAACCTTGTGAAAATGGAGCTCGACCTGGCCTGGGCCACCAAGGCAAAAAAGGATCCGGTGGCATTGTTCCGGGAGCACCCGGGCCGCTTCCCGCTCTGGCACGTAAAGGACATCAAGGCCGACCTTTCCAGCATTACCGCGGTAGGGACCGGCGTCGTGGAGTTCAAACGCATTTTCGAAGCTGCGCAAATTGCAGGGTTGAAGTACTTCTTTGTGGAGTACGATCTCGCGCCGGGCCTCGACACGGTGGAGACCTGCTATACAAACCTGCAGAAAATCCTGGCCTGACGGATCAGCCCGGGATTTTAAGCACCCTGAATACGCCGCTACCAGCAATGCAATGCCGCCATTGCGTTGCTGGTAGCGGCTTTTTATGGCTTTTAGGGGATTTAAGCTGAAACCCGTTTACGCCGAAATAGCCGTAGCAAATACCGTAAAATTCCGCTAAAAAAATTCGGGTGGTGACATTAACTTACGGCGTACTATCAACTGTCATCCTGCTATGCCTTACCTAGTTGATCCACCAGCTTCACGCCGCCTGCGGATTTTTACTTTTGATCCGAGCCTGGCAACCGTGCTGGAAACGTCCAGCATCAATCAGATCGTTCTTTCGATACCATGGGAAAAGGGTTTGCTCCAAGGGCCCGTGGGAGAGTATATTGAAGTAGTGGATTACGATCCGGCCAGCGGGACGGGCTACGCGCCGGTCGATCTCAACGATCCTAACCTGCTTGCCCGCGATGGTTTGCTCCCCTCCGAATCAAACCCGCAGTTTCATCAGCAAATGGTCTATGCCGTCGCAATGACAACGATCAGCCACTTCGAGCGTGCTTTGGGCCGGGTGGCATTTTGGGGCGACAGGCGCTTCAAAGTCGGTAATGAATACAGAAACCAGTTCGTAAGGCGGCTGCGTATATACCCACACGCCATTCGTGACCGCAATGCCTATTACAGTCCGGCAAAGAAGGCCATCCTTTTTGGTTATTTCCCCGCCACAAGCCGCGATCGGCACACAATGCCCGGTACGCTCGTTTATACCTGTCTTTCCCACGACATCATCGCGCATGAGGTTACCCATGCATTGCTCGACGGCGTGCATCCGCGGTTCAACGAGCCGAGTAATCCGGACGTGCATGCATTCCATGAAGCGTTCGCGGACATTGTGGCTCTCTTTCAGCACTTTTCGTATCCGGTGGTGCTCGAAAGCCAGATCAGCAAGACGCGCGGCAACCTGGAATCAGAGAGTCTGCTGAGCCAGTTGGCACAACAATTCGGCCAGGCTACCGGGCGCGGCACGGCCCTCCGGGATGCACTCGGCGGTCTTAACAAAGCGGGAAAATGGGAAGCCAGGCAGCCCGACCCGCTCGTGTTGCAAAAAACCATGAGCCCGCACGACCGGGGGAGCATTCTGGTAGCAGCGGTTTTCCGTGCATTCCTGTTGATATACCGCTCACGCACGGCCGACCTGTTCCGCATCGCAACAGGCGGATCGGGTGCATTGCCTGAGGGCGAAATCCATCCCGATCTGACCAGGAGGCTGTCAAGGGAGGCCGCCGCCTGCGCTGACCGGGTGCTGCAAATGTGCATTCGGGCCATCGACTATTGCCCACCGGTGGATATTACGTTCGGAGACTTCCTGCGAGCCATTGTCACGGCCGACATCGACTATATGCCGGAGGAAGAAGGCAGTTTCAGGATTGTGTTCATCGAGAGTTTTCGGGAATGGGGTATTTATCCGCGCAGCGTAACGAATCTGGGTATCGAAACGCTGGCCTGGCCTACCGGTGACGATCTGATGGAGAATCTGCTTGCGAGCCGTCAAGGCGTGGTGAGGGGCGACGATTTTTCGAAATCGGAAATGGCCGGGCAGAAACTTTACCTGAAAAGTTTTTTCACCGGGAACGCAGTGGAATGGAATCTTGAGAGCGATCGGTTCGAAGTATGGAAGTCTCTGGACCCGCTGCGTTTCAAATGGTGGAAGTGGTTGTATGAAGGAGATCATTACAAGAATGATTACGCGATGATTTTTGGCTTGGTGCTCGATGGATCAAACACCCCGGCCACCGTTTACCGGGATGAACATGGAAACCCGACAGTGGAAGTGCACGCGGTGCGGCCCACTATTCGCAGAACCAGCAGGGGCAGCATTTACACGGCATATATCGTCGAAATCACACAACGCAGGCGGGGCTACTTCGATGCGGAAGAGCAGAAACGGAAGGATGCATTGACTTTCGAACAGTTGAAAGCGGACAGGGGCGATTTCATCTTTCGCTCGGGATGCACGATCCTGATCGATCCCGCAACGCAGGAAATATTGCGTGTGATCCGGACCTGCGGTACCATTACCGACAATGCGGAGCTGGAACGCGTCCGGAAATTCAAGGCCGGCGAACTGGCGGTCAACGGGAATGCATTCGACAGCGGCTTGGCGCTCAGCCTGGGTATTACCAGTAATTCTTTGCAAAACGAGCCATTCGCATTACTCCATTCCGATCCCCTATGAGCAAGCTTCTGATCCCCCCGACTGACGGCGTGACCGTTCGCATGTACCGCCAGGGCCATGGCGACTGTTTCCTCCTGGCCTTCGCCACAGACAATCCCGCCAAGCCTTATTACGTGCTGATCGACTGCGGGTTGAAACCTGGTTCGCAAGATTTCATTCACCCTTCGCCCACTGCGGAGACCGGCTTCCGGAAAGGCCCAAAGATCGAAGAAATCGTCAAACATATCGGCGATTCGACCGGCAATCATCTTGACCTGATGATTGTTACGCATGAACATCAGGATCATCTCAACGGAATCTGGAAGAAAACGAAACCATATTTTCAAAATCTGGCGATAGACAAAGCCTGGTTCGCGTGGACTGAGGACCCGGATGACGAATTGGCTAACACCCTCCGGCAACGCCACAAAGACCAGCTTCTGGGACTTTTGGAAGCGAGGAAACAGCTCGTAGCGCTCGCAGCTGACGACGACGGTCTACGCCGGCTCAACCGATTGGACAGCCTTCTGGAACTGGAAACCGGCAGCGAAAAGGCGGCATTCGGGACGGAAGATTTTTTCGCGGCAGATAAGGACATCACCAGGTCGGTTAACAAGCAAGGACTTAAACTTATCAAAGACAAAGCAGCTGCCCATGGCGGCATTGAGTATCTCATGCCCGGCGATGAGCGGGAAATAGCCGCTTCCCGTACGAAGGTTTACGTTTTCGGACCACCACGGGATGAAGACCTGCTGACTGACGAGGATCCGCGAGGTACCGAAGCTTTTCCGGACGACGACTCTCCTGCCAATGGCTTTTCCATGCTGGCTGCGGCCAATACGGCACCCGGAGACCGGAAATCACCCTTTGATGCCCGTTTTCACTTGTCGTTCTCGGATAGCAAGCCGGGTCAGTTCGTCGCGGATTACTATGGACACGACGAATCCGACGAGCAAGCCGACAAAGCGGAGGTAGCGGCTGATGCTCCCTGGCGACGGATCGATCACGAATGGTTGTATTCAGCGGAAAGTCTTGCATTGCAGTTGAATACCGGTATCAATAACACGAGCCTCGTGCTTGCGTTTGAACTGCCGCGCTCCGGAAAAGTCCTGCTGTTTGCAGGCGATGCCCAACGCGGTAACTGGATATCGTGGCCACAAAACACATGGCGATCGGGCGATGAGGAAGTAACTGTACGCGAACTGCTCGGACGCACGGTGCTGTACAAGGTAGCACACCATTGCAGCCACAATGCGACACTTGCCGGGCAGACGGCCGATGAGTACCCGAACCTTTCGTGGATGGCGACAGGTAAATATGCCTCGGAATTTACGGCCATGATCACGGCGGTGAACAAATGGGCGCTCACTAAAAATAACCCACCGTGGCGCCACCCGTTGCCTTCTATCCGAAGGGCGCTGGAAGAAAAAACCAGTGGCCGCATTTTCCAGACCGATCAGGCAGCTTTTACCCGAAAAGCCACATTGCCTGCGCCAGCCTGGGACGCGTTTCTCTCCCGAGCGACCGTCGAAGAGATGTATTTCGACTATGTCATCCATGATACGGCCCTATAATTTTACTAACCCTTAACCCCCAGACAAGATGGCTGAGACCGGAGAAGCGACTTTTGAACGCATTGCATTGACTATTTCAGGCGGCGGCTTTCGTGCTGCGGCCTACGGATTGGGCACGCTTAACCTCCTGCATTTGCTGGGGGTGCTCGAAAATGTACAGATGTTGTCAACGATTTCGGGCGGTACCATTACCGGCGCATTCTATGCGGCCCGGAGAAAGCGGGGACAGTCGATGGATATGATTTACGATGATTTTTACAAAATCCTCGGACGCGACGAAATCCTCGAAAACTCGGTCCGGAATTGGGGGAAAGCCGCGGATACTCCCGGTGCCAACTACAAGCTGATCCGCGCATTTGCGGATACGTACCATGAGCAGCTGTACGGTCGCGAACGCTTCGACCTTTTCTGGCAACCGGATGTCCCTGCTGTACCTTTCCACCTGCAATCGGTTATTTTCAGTGCCACCGAGCTCAACACCGGTACCGCATTCCGGTTTCAGTATGCAAGCCAGTTGCCCGATCAGGTCACCGAAAAGGGCCGTACCTTCGATAGCTATTATATCGGTAACGGCAATATAACCATCCCGCGGGGCCGGGCCCGTACGATTCGTATAGCAGATATCGTCGCTTCTTCATCCTGCTTTCCGGTGGGTTTTGAGCCCCTCGTTTTACCCGATGATTTTTTTTCGAAAAATGACCCCGCGCTCGTGTTCCAGACTTCCAATGGCACCATTGTGGACATCGAACGGCTGGGGGTGATCGATGGCGGCGTTTACGACAACCAGGGGATCGAGGCCATTGTTACGGCTAATAACCGCAATGCAGATTACCTTGCCAGCATAGACAATGCTGTTCACAATCCTTTACTGGATCCCTCAACATTGCTGTTGATCGCCGATGTGGCCAGTGCGGAGAAAGAAATCTACACCCCGCCAGGTCCCGGCCCTCAGGCGGGGAAAAAGCAGCCACTTGGAAGGATCGGGAAAACCATTAATCTGATTACGCTTCTAAGCCTTGCCATTGCTGTCCTGCTGGGTGTTCTGCAACTCCGTGCAACCAGTGGCGGCAACTTCTTTTTTGGGCTGCTCGCCGGTGTAGCGCTGACGATCTCGGCTATCCTTTTTGCCCTGGGAAAGGTTTGGGAAAATGTGGCCGACCGTTTCGATGCGCTCCAACCGGATATTTACCGCATGGGCATGCCGGTGTTTCTGAAATTTACATTCGCGCAATGGGGATACCTGCTCAATGTGAGGATTATGACGGGGGTGAAATTGCTGTTATCGGTGTTTTTGAGAAGGGTAAGATCGCTGAACTACGGGCTGGTGTACGACGACGGGAACACATTCAGGCCCAAGGTAATCGCCGGTATTCTCACCGGCATACTCCGGGACGCCGACCGCGCTAGCGATCCGAACCGAAACTCGCTTCGGGCACAGAGCCGGGTTTTTATTCCGATTATCGAGACGGCCAGCAAAATGGGTACAACCCTCTGGTGGCTTAAAGACCGGTTCAGGATGGATCCGATCATCGCCAGTGCGGAAATCACGCTCACTTATCGCATTCTTGTTTATTTCGAGAAAATCGGCAGGCAGCAGCCGGGTTCGCCGCTACCCGCGAAAGACCAGCAGGTGCTGGAAAGGGCACGACTGATCTGGCGCGCATTTTTGCTTTCGCAGGATGCGTCGCTTCCGGACACCTATCTGCCGGGATTCAGGCTGCACCCGTCGATGGCAGCTGCGATTGCGTCGCCTGGAACTACATCGCCTGAGCAGCTCATTGCCTTGGCCAGGGAGCATGAAGCGCATACCAAAAGTTCGGCAGCGGATGGCCCGATCAACTCTTCACCAGCCGCCAATCCTTAGGCGATACCCCAAACCGGGTTTTGAAAACCGTCGAAAAATAGCTCTGGGAAGTAAATCCGGTCTGGTCGGCTATTTCTGCGACGGTCAGGTCGGGGTTGCGGAGCAATGCGCAGGCTTTTTCGAGGCGCAGGTTCAGGATGACGTCGTTGGTACCCCCGCCGAGCAACGCTTTGGTTTTACGGAAAAGCTGCACGCGCGACAGCCCCATTTCCTTACCGATAGATTCCACGGTGAGGGTGGGGTCGTCGAGGCGGGAGACGATGAGTGCGCGGAGCTCGTTCACGAATTTCTTGTCGAGCCGGGATATCCCCGGGTCGGAATCGCCGATATTCCTGCCGACCTGGGCAGATTGCAGCAACTGCCTGTTTGTCAGTAAGCTGCGGATGCTCTCCTGCAAAAACCGGGGACTGAAAGGTTTGGTCAGGTACATATCGGCTCTTGCCTGCATGCCCTCGATCTGCTGCTCGGGGGTATTTTTCGCCGTAAGCAATATCACGGGAATGTGCGACGTGCGCATGTCTGCTTTGAGCGTGGACGTAATCTGCAAGCCGTCCATACCCGGCAGCATGACGTCGCATACGATCAGGTCGGGCACGGTGTCGAAGCATTGATCGAGCCCGGTCTTCCCGTTGGTGGCGGTAATGACCTCATACTGGTTTTGCAACAGTCCTGTGACGAAACCCAGCAAATCCTCATTATCCTCTATCAAGACTACGGTAGGAAGGTCCTGGCGGTCGGATGGAGCGGGAGGGCTTTCGTTCTCCATGCCGGCAGCAGACCAGGTGACGGATTGCCCGATGGTGTCGGCAGCAGGATCGGCCATGTCTTCCGGTTGGAAATGCGTGTTCCCGAGGGGCAGTACAACAGTGAAGGTAGCGCCTTCGCCTTTTTTGCCATCGGCGGTAATGGTGCCCTGGTGCAGTTCCACGAACTCGCGGGAAAGCGGCAGGCCGAGCCCGGTACCTTTGGTCGAATTTTTTCCCTGGTAAAACATTTCAAATGCCCCGGCAATGTCCGCCTCGGTCAGGCCCGAGCCATTATCCTGCACTTGAATGGACACGTCGGCGGCGGTAGCGGTGATATGGATGTAAATATGCCCCCAGTCCGGCGTAAACTTGAATGCATTGGAAAGGAGGTTGAACAGTACCTTATCCATCATATCCCTGTCAAACCACACTTTCAGCTCGTTCAAGGGGGTAACCAGCCGGAAGTCGATCCTGCGTTTCCGGGCGATCTGCTCGAAAGGCAGCATGAGGTCCCTGATGAATGCTACGATGTCGTTTTCGGCCACCTGCAACCGGATCTTGCCGCTTTCGATCTTGCGGAAATCCATCAGCTGGTTCACGAGCCAAAGCAGCCGCCTCGCGTTCTTCTGCACGAGCGAGAGGTTTTTTTTCACCGCCGCGCTTTCGTTTTTCTGCCGGAGCAGCTCTTCCACCGGCGCGAGTATGAGCGTGAGCGGCGTACGGAATTCGTGGGAAATATTGGTGAAGAACCTGAATTTCGATTCCGTAGCCTCCTGCGCTTTCTCGGCGATATCCTGGATGCGGTTCCGCTGGATCAGGATCTCTGTGTTTTTGGAATTCAACTCCCGGTTAATTTTTTTGTTCTCGATCAGCGAATACAAAGCCACAGAGCCGAGGATGATGGACACAATGAACAGCCCGGTCATCACATAGAGCAGCCCGCGCTGCGTATGGTAAATTTCCAGCTGCTCGTCGATACGCGCCTGCTGCCGCTCAATGTCGTTCTGCTGGGCGATCATCTTGTCGGTCTGCATTTTGATCATCCGCACGTTCGAAGAATCGATTATGGCGGTTTGCAGCAGGTTTTCTTTCTGGTAGGGCTGTTTTTGGAGGATATTCATCGCCACGCGCGCTGCTTCCTCGCCGCCGGTGGGGTACAATGCGGTGGCGGTAATGTGGCCGTCGTACACCATCTGAATGTCTCCGAACTGCCCCGGAAGCCCGTCGACGCCGATCACACGGATCTTGCGGTCCGGGAAAACCTCGTTACATACCTCCCGCGCTCCCATGGCCATCACCTCGTTCTGGGCGAAGATCAGATCCAGGTCCGGGAAACGCGGCAGTACTTTCCGCAGCTCTTTTTTGGCTATATCCTTTTCCCATTGCCCGTTCAATGTCGCCACGCGCTGAATGCCCGGGCGGGTCGAAAGGGCGTCCACAAGGCCTCGGTGGCGGTCTGAGGCAGGAGAGGAGCGTGGCAGGCCGGTGATCTCGATCATCCTGCCATTGCCGCCGAGCAGCGCAGCGGCATATTCGCCCACGGTTTTGCCGACCTGGTAATTATCCCCGCCCACATAAGCCGTGTAGTAGGGCGAAGAAGTGCGCCTGTCCACCACCACCACCGGAATCCCCTTCTTGTAAGCCTGCTCGATCACGGGCGTAAGCGGGTCCGACTCATTGGGCGAAACGATCAGCAGCTGAATGCCGCTTTGGAGCAGTTCTTCGATCTGCCTCACCTGCACGGCGCTGTTGGCGTGGGCGTCCCTAAAAATCAGTTTGGTATTATTGTGAAATGCCAGCTCGCGCTGCATACCGTCGAGCATGGCACGCCGCCATTCATCGTCGCCGGTGCATTGGGAGAACCCGATCACATAATCCTCCTTGTGTTTTTCGGCACAGCCGGCAAACAAGGTCAGGAACAGGAAAGCGATCAGCGCGACTCTCATAGGATAGTTTGTATTTCAAATATAATACAAAATAAAGCGGTATCCGGAAAGCGGGCGTGCCAGGGACATGCCGCTTAGGATACCGCCAGCATGGTGCTACTCGATCGATGGCTTCAATGCATTGTACTGCAACTCTTCCACTTTAATGCCTTTCGCGGATTTGATAGTAAGCCCGGAAAGCGGCGTTTCGGCGAAGAAAATGTCGGTCATGACCGTCAGGCCGCCGTCCGCGAAAAGCTCCACAGACGCCACGTCGGCCACGAGGGTCAACGTGATTTTGCCGTCCCTGGAAAGCCTCGGCGCGGTATGCCTTTCTCCAAAACCCTTTTCAAAATCCGTCTTGCCGGACTTTTTGCGGTCGATGTAGTATTGGTTGGCGGTTTTGTCATAGCCAACCAGCAATTCATTACCCGCTTTGTTGGACAGTACGAGTTCAAAATCGTCAGCTGTGGTCGTTTTCAGGTCAAGGCGGAAGAGGCCGGATGCGTTGCCGCCTTTCGGTGCCAGGTCCACCGGCGCTTTTACCGCCAGGTTCTTCCTGCTGTAACCTTCCGCTTTGATGTTGTCGAGTTCTTTGGCCGGAACGGAGGTCAGGTACAACTCGCTGCCCACCTTTGTCAGGCCCAGCTCCCGGGGAATGGTGTTGGCGCTGCGCCAGGGGTCTGTCGGTACCTGGTTGGCATATTGCCAGTTGCTCATCCAGCCCATCAGCAGGGTGCGATTACCGGTGTTAGAAAATGTGACGGCGGCATAATTGTCCGCGCCCCAATCGAGCCACTTGGTTTCTTTGGAATTTGCTGTGAAGGTCTTGCCGTCGAAATCGCCCACGAAGTACTGGCCTGCCGAGCCTTTGTTCGGCCCACCCGGATTGATATTGACGATCAGGACCCACACCTGTTTGCCCTCGTGCATGAACGGGAGCAGGTCCGGGCATTCCCATACGCCCCCGTGCGCGCCGGCGTCGGCCCCGAACTCGCTTTCCTTCGACCAGCTTTTGAGGTCGGGCGAGGAGTAGAAGGTAATGCGGTCTTTGGTGGCGAGCGTCATGACCCATTTTTTCTGCGGTTCATACCAGCGCACTTTGGGATCGCGGAAGTCGCTGATGCCGGGATTGGGCAGTACCGGGTTGCCGCTGTACTTGGTCCAGGTTTTACCGTCGTCGAGGCTGTACGCAATGCTCTGGTATTCGTGGAGGCCGGTTTTTTGTTTTTCGATCACCGGGTTATGGTGCGTGAAAATCGCTACCAGGGGCGCCTTGCCATCTTTGCCGAAGCCCGAAGTGTTGTTGGCATCTACCACGGCGCTGCCGGAGAAAATGTAGCCCAGGCTGTCGGGATAAAGGGCAATGGGCTGCTCTTTCCAATGCAGCATATCTTTGCTGGTGGCATGTCCCCAATGCATCGGTCCCCACACTTTCGCCTCGGGATAATACTGGAAGAACAAATGGTACGTGCCATTGTGGTACACCATTCCGTTCGGGTCGTTCATCCAATGCGCCTTCGGCGAGAAGTGGAATTGCGGGCGGTACTTTTCAGGGGTTTCCTGAGCGTTCGCAAGTTGGCCCAGCAGCAGTGCGACGAGTAGTGAGATTTTTTTCATGCTTTTTTACATTTGTCAATAACGCTTTAACTGTCAGCCTGAGCGGAGTCGAAGGCCGTTGCAGTACCGGCCTTCGACTGCCAGGCGGCCCGGTCCGCTCAGGCTGACACATCAGTAACCCGGATTCTGCACATAGAGCCCCTTCGTGAAACTGATCTCCCGCTGCGGAATGGGCAGATACTCATCCCTTCCGGCAGTGAATTTCGCAGTAGCCAGGAACGGACGACGTACTTTTTCCTTTTCAAGATACGCATTCAAAGTTTGCTCTGCGATACCCCAGCGCACGAGATCGAAAAAGCGCGGGCTTTCCGTCGCGAATTCGAGCCTTCTTTCCCAGCGCAGCGCCTTCCGGGCGTAATCCTGCGTCCAGCCGGCAGCGCTGTATTCCTTGATATTGTATTTCGAAGCGAAGCTGCCATCGGTCTTTTTCAGCCGCCCGGTGCTCGCCGCGGCACGTTTGCGGATCTGGTTGATGAGCGGCAATGCCATTGCATGCTGCCCGAGTTCAATGTATGCTTCGGCCTGCATCAGCAGCACATCGTCGTAGCGGATGATATCGATGTTTTTGGAGCTGCCGATGAATGGCCCTTCCTTGTGGTAGGAAGCGCTCGTAGCCAGTTGCTGCTCTTTCATTGTGTGAAAAAAGCCATACACGCCCGGGTCGCGTACCCAGCTGTTGCTGAATGGCTTGGTGGCGTCATATTTGTAGGGGTGGCCGTCGATACCGATGGTGTGGTCCACACGAGGGTCCACGGTCTCGGTGCTGAAATCCACGTTTTTGTCATTGGAAGCCTCGAAAAGCGGGAGGCCGTTCGCGTCGGTACGGTAGGCGTTGGCGAGGTTCTGGCTCGGCTGGTGGAAGCCGCAGCAGCCGTATTGCGGTGCGCCGTGCGGGTAGTTGAGGCCCGTCACGTAGCTCAGGCGGCCCACGGCGGTACCGTCGTTGATCGAGTACTGAATGGCAAAAATGGATTCAGGGCCATTCTCGGTTTCGGCGATGAAATTCTCGGCAAAATCGGGTTGGAGGCTGTACTGGCCGGAGGCGATCACCTGCTGAGTGAGGGTAACCACTTCCTGCAAGCGGTTTTTGTTGATAGCCGTCACCTTGTGGTTCGCATCCTGCTCGTAGGCCTGGAAAAGCCTTAATTTGGCGAGGTAGGCGGCAGCCGACAGCTTGTTGGCCCGGCCGATCTGGGCCTGCTTCTGAGGCAGGTTATCTACTGCAAACTGGAAGTCCTCACCGATTTTGTTCCAAAGCTCGTCGTGGGTGTAGCGCACGTTCGACTCTTTCAGAATATCGTCACTCGACAATTTTTCATCAATATAAGGCACATTTTTGAACAGCATTTTGAGCATGAAATGGGAATGGCCGCGCAGGAAACGCATTTCTGCAATGCGGGTGGCGCGCAACGGGAAATCGGCGTCGGTCAGTGCATTCAGGCTCGTAAGCGCCGCATTGGCGCGGGAAATGGCTTTGTAAAAATTCTCCCAGGTGAAAGGGTGCATCAGGCCCAGGTCCGGGCGGGTGAGGTTGTAGTGCTCGTAAAAATCCACTTCCGCCACGTCGGAGACGCCGCCGCCACCCTTGTATGCATCGTCCGAGCGGACGCTGCCGTACACCCACATGCTGGTCATGGGGCCGATCATGTCGTCGTTGCCAATGCCGGCGTAGGCAGCCGTCACCAGCGATTCTACGGCGGAGGCCGACTTAACATTTTCGGACGACAGCAGCCCTTGCGGCTGGTAGTCGAGGAAATCGTTACACGAGGTGGTGATCAGCAACGTGCTGCTGGCGATCAGGCCGATGATGTATTTGCTTTTCATATACAATGCTTTTTCAGGGATTAGAAAGAAATGTTCAAACCGAATGTAAATGTTCGCGGGATGGGGATGGCGTTGATATCCGTCCTTTCGGGATCGGGGCCACTGAACTGCTTCGATTTGATCAGGAACAGGTTTTCGGCCATCAGGTACATCCGCACGCGTTGCAGTTTGATCTTCTGGGTCAGCTGGGAGTTCAGCGCGTAGCCCAGCTGGACGTTGCGCAGTTTGAAATAGGAAGTATTCACATTGAAATAATCCGAAGTGCGCGTCTCGTTGTTTGCATCCGAAAGCGACAGGGCCGGGATTTTCGAGCCGGTATTCGTCGGCGACCAGGCATCGAACACGCCCGGGCCTACATTTTCGCGGCCGCGGATGAAATTATTATAGAAAGTGTAAATGTCGAAACCCTTGCGCCCCGCAATGCCCGAACCGAATACCGAGAAGTCGAACGACTTGTAGAACGCCTCCACTTTCAGGTTGTATTCAAATGCAGGTAGGGTGGTACCGAAAAACACGCGGTCGAGATCGTCGATGCGGTTATCGCCGTTGGTATCCACATACCGGATGCGACCGGGGCCGGCGCCCACCTGTGCGGGAGCGGCATCCACTTCGGCCTGGTTCTGGAAGAGGCCATTGGTTTTATAGCCGAACAAATCGAACTGCGAATGGCCGAGGATGGTCTGGATCGCATTGCCGGGGTAGGCGGCACGTACTTCTTCCGGCAGCTCGGTGATCTTGTCGCGGAAGCGGCTCACGCCGGCCATGACATTGTAGGTAAAATCGCCTTTCGGACGGGCATAGTAGCCGGCTGAAAATTCGAAACCTTTGTTGGACTTCGCCGCGCCATTCAGTACCCGCAGCTGCCCCTCGCCCACGGCGGAAGCCACCGGCGGGGTGATGAGGATATCGCTGGTTTTGCGGGTGAAGTAGTCGAACGACCCCTGGATCATGCCGTCGAACAATCCGAAATCAAGCCCGAAGTTGGCTTCGTCGGTCGTCTCCCATTTCAGATTCGGATTAGCGCCCTGGATCGACACGAAGCCGGAGGGCAGGTTGCCCGTATTGGCACCATTGAGGTCATACGCGGTACCGATGTTATAAAACTGGTCGAAAAACCCGTTATGGCCGTTGGGAAACTGGGACTGGCGTGCACCGTAACGCGTATCGTACAATCCAAAGCGGGCGAGGTCACCGATCTCCTGGTTCCCAACCCTGCCGACCCCGGCCCGCAGTTTCAGATTGCTTATTTTGGTTACACCCTTGAAAAACTGTTCCTTATCAATGCGCCAGCCGACCGATGCCGCCGGAAAAATACCGTAGGCATTGGCAGAACCGAAACGCGAAGAGCCGTCCCGACGGATGGTAATGGCGGCCAGGTAACGGTCCGAAAAGCCGTAGTCGATGCGGGCGAATTGTGAAAGCAACCGGCTGCCCGAGCCTGTACCGGTGACGTTGGTATTGCCCGTCCCTGCATTCAGTACAAAGTATTCCTTTGTCTGCACGGCAAAGCCTTCTTTCCGGGCTATTTCAAAATCGGAGTCATTTTTAATGGCCTCGATACCCGCCAGGAACTTGAAATGGCTGCTGCCCAGATCCAGGTTATAACGGGCGGTGTTGGACCAGGTAACGCTCAGGTAGCGATTCTGGTCGATGGTCAGGCTGTTGTTGGCGCGGCCGAAAGAGCCTTCTTCAAAGGATTGTTCGATGTTTTTGAAAGCGTAGGCGGCATTATCCGCGCCCAGGCTGCTTTTCAGGTAGAAGTTTTTGAATGGCTGGATTTCCACAAACACATTGCCGAAGAGCGTTAGCCGGTGGGCATTGTCCCATTTGTTGATCTCCTGCATGTGGAGCGGGTTGTTGCGGTCGGAGTAGCCCGAGCCGATGGCACCGCCCCAGGAGCCGTCTTTGGCATATACCGGAATGGTCGGCGCCAGGGTAACGGCCAGGCCTGGCGTAGCCGCGCCGCCGATGTCGGTAGAAGCAAGCGTTTCGTTCGACGAGGCGATCTGCATATTCGCCCCGATTTTCAATTTACCGTCGAATGCGCTGGTGAGGCCGTTGATGCGGCCGCTCAGCTTGTCGTAATCGGTGTAGCGGAGCATGCCGGTGTTTTTGTAATAGCCCAAATTGATTTGGAGCGAAGAGGTACCGTTGCCGCCCGAGATCGTCAGCTCATTATTGGTTACAATGCCGGTTTTGTACATCACCTTCTGCCAGTCGGTATCGCCGGCAGGCATGTTGGCATTGCCGCCTACGAGCGGCTGTACTTTTACCCCGTTCAGTATGGGATTGGTGAAATCCTTGTTCCAGTCGAACTGGTACAGTGCACCGTAACCGTCCTCGGGGTTCACCCTGTCGTTCACCGATGCCTGCCATAATGCCCGGCCGCGATCCGCCGCATTCAGCATTTTAAACCGGGCATACTTCTCCGATTGCGTCGAAATGCTGGTATTGAAATCGATATTGATCTTGCCGTTGGTATTCGCGCCGTTTTTGGTGGTAATGATGATCACCCCGTTGGAAGCCCGCGAACCGTAGATGGACGACGCCGATGCGTCTTTCAGCACCTGTATCGACTCGATGGAATTCGGGTTCAGTCCCTGGAATACCTCCGGCCGCTTGGTGGGCACGCCGTCGATGATGTAGAGCGGATCGGTGTTGCCGAGCGTGTTCGCGCCGCGGATCAGGATGCGTGAGTTGGTGCCGTTCGGAGAGCCGGTTTTTTCAATATACAACCCTGGTACCCGGCCCTGTAACGCCTGCATCGGGTTCCCGGAGCTGATATTTTTCAGGGGCGCCATGTCCACCACCGCAATGGCCCCGGTAAGGTCCTCTTTTTTGGAAGAGGTGTAACCTACCACCACCACTTCGTTGAGGCTCTTCTGATCGTAGTCGAGGGTGACGTTGATGACCGTCTGGTTACCCACGGCTACTTCTTTGGTTTGCATGCCGATGTAGGAGAACACGAGCGTCGCGCCCGACGCCGGGGAGATGGCGTAGGCGCCCGATACGTCGGTTACAGCCCCATTGGAAGTTCCTTTTTCGAGGACGTTTACGCCGGGAAGCGGCTCGCCGTCGCTGCTCTTGACGACGCCCTTCACTTGTGCCCTGGTTTGCGCATGGGCGGGCAGGTACAGCATGCAGGCGACCGCAAGGGCCACCAGCAGTAAAATTTTTCTCATAGTGTTTTCGATTAAAAAGGGTGAATTGAAAATCAGTCGATTACGACCTGCTGTGATAGGATCAGGTCTTGGATGTCGCGCTCGCCGAATGCAGGCAATGCACCGGCATGGCCTGCCACAAATGCCCCGGCGGCACAGCCGAATTCAAGCGATTCGGCCAGGGAATGCCCGCTGGCAAACTGGTACAGGAATGCGCCGAGAAACGCGTCGCCGCTGCCGATCGTGTCGGAGACGTTCACTGTAAACCCGGGGTGCCGCACCGCGTCGCCGGCGCTGGTGAGCACCATTGCGCCCTCGGCCCCGCAGGTCAGCACCACCATGTCGAGTTGGAACTGGGCGATGAGGAATGCCATTGCCTGCTGCTCTTGCTCGAATGTGGTGAACCACGCAGTCACTTCCCGGAGTTCGTGCTCATTCATTTTGACAATGCGTGCGCAGCCCAGCAGTTTCGTGACTTGCTCCTGCGTGTAATGCGGCGGGCGCAGGTTCACGTCGAACACGGGCAGGCACCGGTGAGAGGTGACCGCATATTCGAGGTAACGCAGCAGCGTTTCCTGCGAGGTATGGTCGCGGGCCGCCAGGGTGCCGTACACGAAGAAGTCGCTGGCAACGACGCGTTCGGCCGCGGCACGGTCGAACTGAATGTAGTCCCATGCCACAGGATGCAGGATTTTATAGGTAACCTCGTTGCTGTCAGACACATTGGCTTTGGCAATGCCCGTGAGGTGCGTTTCGCCCGTTTGCACCCATTGCGTGGAAAGTCCGTGGCCGCTCATGAACGCGAGCAGCCCGGCGCCCAGCTCGTCGTGGCCTACGCGGCTGATGAACGAGACGTCCATCCCGTACCGCTGCAAATGTGCGGCTACATTCATGGGAGCCCCTCCGGCGAGCCGTGTATCGGGCAGTACGTCCCAAAGTACTTCTCCAAAAACAGTCATTTTCGGTGTCATATCGGATGATTTGATTAGTGATTAATGGAGTATCAGGGTCTTTTCGATTTGTTCCAGCGAGGTGCCTTTGGTTTCAGGCATGAGCTTCCATACGAAAATCAGTTGGAGCACCATCATTCCGCAGAAGATCATGAAGGTGTTGCCGCCGCCCAGCGTTTCGGCAATGTAAGGGAAGGTAAATGCGATCACCGCCGCCAACAGCCAGTGCATGAAACTGCCCATCGATTGCCCCGCGGCACGTACCTGGTTCGGGAAAATTTCTGAGATAAACACCCATATCACCGCGCCCTGCGACAATGCGAAAAACGCAATGTAAATGAACAGGTAAACCGGCACGGCGTAACCGCCGAGGTTGCCGCTGTAAAATGCCTGTGCGACGAGCCCCAGCGTGGCGATCAGTCCGAACGAGCCGATGAACATGAGCGTCCGGCGGCCGAAGCGGTCGATGAGGTTGATGGCGATGAAAGTGAAGCAGAAGTTCACCAGCCCCACGCCCGCCGACGACAGCAACGCCGAGCTTTTGCCTAATCCGGCCATTTCAAAAATGCGGGGCGCGTAATAAATGATCGCGTTGATACCGGATACCTGGTTGAAAAAGGCGAACAGCAGCGCCAGCAACAGCGGCAGCTTGTATTGGGATGAAAAAATGGACATGCTGCTGCCGGACTGCGTGTTGGCATGGGCCGAGTTCTGTATGTCGGCCACGATGCCGCTCACGTCCATGCCGCCGTTGGCTACGGAAAGGATTTGCCGTGCTTCATCCACCCGGCCGCGCTTGACGATGAGCCAGCGGGGGCTTTCGGGCACAAACAGGATGGCTACCAGGAAAACAAGCGACGGGACTGCCTGCACGCCCAGCATCCAGCGCCAGTCGTTGTCGCCTAAGCCCACGAGGAGGAAATTGGACAGGTATGCGATGAGAATGCCCAGTACGACATTGAACTGGAACATGGCCACCAGCCTGCCCCGTGAATTGGCAGGGGATATTTCGGAAATATACAAGGGCGCGGTAACCGACGAAATGCCGACGCCGATGCCGCCCAGGAAGCGGAAAATGAGGAAGGAAATCCAGTCGGAAGCCAGTGCCGAGCCGATGGACGACAGCAGGTAAAGGACGGCGATAGCAAAGAGTGTGTACTTGCGCCCGTAACGCTCGGAGGGAATGGCGCCGGTGAGCGATCCCAGGACGGTGCCGATCAATGCGATGGAAACTGTGAACCCGTGCTGCACCGTGGTGAGGCCCCACAGCTGCTGGATCGATTTCTCCGCGCCCGAAATGACGGCCGTATCAAAACCGAATAAAAAACCGCCCAGCGCGACTGTGAATGCCCAGAAGATTACCTTTTTGCTTGTCATGATTTTGGAATTAATTTCTGACGAAGCTACCGGCTCTCGGGGCAATCTGTTTTTGAATCCGTACCAAATGTTTTTAAATTTTACATTTGGCTGAATTAGTGCTTATGTGGTTGTTAATGAGTGTTTTGTGCTAATTTGAAAGCAACCGGTTTTCAAATTTGTATCAAAGTTTTCAGGAAATGTTTCACCGCATGTCAGTCACAAAGAACCGGCAAACCCGGATCGGCGGCGAATGGCAGCAGCCGGCTGATTTGCGCCCAGGTAACCCGGTTGACCGACAAGTCCAGCCCGGGCAGGTCGGCGAACTTCACCCAGCTCACTCCCGACGTTTCATTGGTCTGTTCCAGGATTTCGCCGCCCGTGATCCGGCAGAGGATAAAGAATTTGTAGACATACCAGAGCTCTTCCGGGTGGTCGTGTTTGCTTTTGTCAAAAACCGCCAGCAGCCGAACGGCTTCCACGTGCAGGCCGGTTTCTTCCCATGATTCTTTGACGGCCACCTCAAACGGCGTGTAGCCCACGTCGGCCCAGCCGCCCGGCAATGTCCAGCGGTCGTTATCGATTTTTTCCCGGACCATCAGGATTTCATCGGTACCACGGAAAATCACGGCACGGATGTCAACTTTCGGCGTCACATAGCCGATTTCGTTCGGTATCAGGCTGATGATCTGTTCAACAGGGGCATTGCTCATGCCGGCGAGCAAGTCGAGGCTTATCTGGCGGATCTCCTCGTAGCGTTCCCGGTCGTATTCTCCGGGTTGAAAGGCCAGGCCGGTTTGCGACAGGGCAAGAATGCGTTTGACTGCGGCCAGCCAGGGATTTACGGACATAGCAGTGGAAATAGGGACAATCGTTGATTTTGTTCGCGCCAGCTGTGCCAAAGGCGGCTGGCATTAGGTAACCGGCGAATATCTGAAACATTTGTCGCAAATGCCACCGCTGATTGTCGTTAAACCCCGCCCATTTTCACGGCCGATCGCATTAGGTTTGTATGAAAATTTGGCATTATCCACAACATGAGGGTCAAGGACTATCACCACACGATCGATATCTGGCTTCAATCGCTGGAAACTTATGACATTGCCCGGCTGCTGGCCCAGCCCGGACCGGGCTGCTGGTCGCTGGGGCAGGTATATATGCACATCCTGGATGAAACGGAGTTCTTTTTCAGTCAGATCAAAACCTGCCTCGCTTCGAACGACCACGCCATGGAAGAATGTACTTCGGAAGCACGTAAGATGCTGCGCGACAATGCGTTCCCCGACGCGATCCTGGAAGGGCCTCCTTCCAACGCGTTGGTCCGGCAACCCGCCAGCAGGCAGCTGCTCGCCGACCGGCTGCTGCGCCTGAAAGTACTCGTAACCGAAACCGACCAGTTGATCGCCAAAAGCCTGTTTCATGGCAAGGCCAGGCACCCGGGCCTGCATTACCTGTGTGCAGAAGAGTGGTTTCAATTTTCGGAAATGCATTTCAGGCACCATTTGCGGCAAAAGGCCAGGATAGAGTCGTTTTTGGAACGTACATTTGGTAAGTACGAGCCTCAAAACTGACTTTCCATGAAACTGAACCTGCTGTGTCCAAAATGGCTAAACGGGAGATTAAGCATTGTTGCCAAATCTTGCGGATTTGATCGGGCGCATTTTTAATTCATTTTTAATTACACCGCCTGCTTCTTAACGATATATTTCGACCACAATAACAATTGCACCAAGTGCGGTTATTGCTATTGAGTTATGTAGTTGAAAATCCATTGGCAGTATGTTCAATGGATTTTTCTTTTGGCAGCAAGCGGCGCGCGGCTAGCGGTTTTCGAGCCAGCCGAGAAAATGGCTGACCTTTTCCTTACCGATCAGCAGTTTTTCGGGTGTCGGGAGGGTGAGCTTGATGAAAAGCTTTCTTGAAAAATAATGCTCCACCTCCTTCACCGCATCGAAGTTGACGAGGTATTGGCGGTTGAGCCGGTAGAACTGGGATGAGGGCACCAAGCCCTGCACTTCTTCCATCGGCTGCGGAATGGTATAGTCATGGTTATCGAATGTGCGGAGCCAGGTGGTTTCATTGTGTATGTAAAAAAACGCGATCGTTTCGGTTTTAATGGTGATGTACTTATTCTGGTGGAAAACGAGGAAGCTTTTCTTGCCTTCCGGCCCTCCGATTTTTTTCAAGAGCATTTCCAGTTCCGGTACCAGCGTTGTTTCGCTTGAAAAATAGCTTTTTAACTGGCTGAGCTTGTGCAGAGCGCCTTCAATATGCTCTTTTTTGAATGGTTTGAGCAGATAATCGATTCCGTTTGCTTTGAACGCCTCGATCGCATAATGGTCGTAAGCCGTGCAGAATATGACGGGCGGCTCCACTTTTACGGCTTCGAAAATTTCGAAACAAAGGCCGTCGGAAAGCTGGATATCCATAAATATCAGGTCGGGCCGGGGCGTTTTGGTGAGGAACTCGACGGCCCGCTCCACGCTCTGGATGGTGGCCACTACCTCGGCCTCGGGGCGGAGCGTTGTAATGAGCTGCGCGAGCGAACGGGCCGTTTTGATTTCGTCCTCAATGATTACGATTTTCATGGATAAGCGGCAGTTTGACCCTGAAATATTCCTGGTCGTTTTCGATTTGTACCTTTTGGTTGAGCAGGTGGAAATACCGGCGGTTGATATTGTCGAGCCCCACCTCGGTGGAGTGTTCCGGGTTCTTTTTCAGTTGTAGCGGGTTTTCGATGACCAGCAGGCCATTCTCCTCATAAATGCTGATAAGCAGTGGTTTATCGAGCGAGACGACATTGTGCTTGATACAATTCTCGACGAGCAATTGCAAGGTAAACGGTGGAATCCACGTCCGGTACACATCGTCCGGGATCCGGTATTCCAGCTCGATGCCCTCCTCGAAGCGCGCTTTGAGCAGGTACATGTAGGCGTCGAGTATTTCGGTTTCCTCCGAAAGGCTGATCAGGTCCAGTTTTCTGTTTTCGAGTGTAAACCTGTAAAAATCAGATAGTTTCAATATAAAATCAACACTGTTTTTGTCTTCCAGCTCCACCATCGATTTCAATGTGCTGAGGCTGTTGAACAGGAAATGGGGATTTACCTGCTGTTTCAGTAATTCGTATTGCGCACCGAGGTTATCAGCCTTGCTGCGTTCGAGTTCCAGGATCACCTGCTGGTTGCGGTGCGTCTGGTAAAGCAAATGCAGCAGCATGTAAAAGATCAGGTTGATCATGATCCCGCGTACTTCGAACATCAATACTACCGGTCCGAAGTCCAGCGACGGGATGGTAAGCTTCTGCGCGCCGACCATCAGGAACATCAGCACGAGCCCGATGGCAACGCTGCGGAACAGCAGCGGGTACGAAAAACCCGAGGACGAATGTTCCCGCGTGAATTTAGGGAGCGAGTAGATGTTGAAATACCACACAAACAATGTAAAAGAGGTGGTAATCAGCGCACTCGTAATCGCTTCGAAACCGTTGGGATGCTTCTCGGCTATCTTGGGAACGGTGGTGAGTATGCCCAGCGACAGGGAACTCAGCCAGACGATCACCGCCGAAACCCGGAATGTCTTTTGTACCATGATTGTTCGTGAGCCGGTTTACGGGAAAACAGACGCCCGTTGGGCAAATATAAAGCTAATCCGTTCTGCATTGCCCGAAACGGCATTGCCGGAAGCTTTTTGGCTGTTGCCATCTTTCGCGTACCCGATCACCGGACCGGAAGGCCCGGCCGACACTGTCACTGTTTCGACCGATTGCACACGGCCGTTGATATTGCTGCCGAACCATAGCGGGTTTTGTTTCAGGTCCCAGGTGATGAGTTTCAAAACCTCGCCAGGCGTATGTGCATCGCGCTCCTTACCTGCATTGGCGAGGGCATCGTCGTTGCCGTACAGCACCGATATGGTGCGTGTAAGGTTGTTGTGGAACGAGGTGATCACATGCAGGCCGTTTTCGGTGAAGATGGTTTCGGGTGCGGGCGTGAGCTCGCGCGGGTCGTGGCAGGCGGTTAATGCGAGGATTGCCAGAATGAATGTGATGAGGCTTTTCATGATTTCGAATGATTGGATAGGCGTATTACTAATGCTGTGGCCTGGTGGGGATATCGAAGACAAACCCCGTCCCTTTGGCCAGCTGGTGACAATTAATGCAGCTCGTTGCGAATGAAACCGTCTTTCCGTAGGGTTTCAGGTCCAGGCCGTTGAACCTGGCGAAGCCCCAGCCTTCGGTGCCGGCGAATTTTTTGGCGTCGCGGACCATGATCTGGATGTTGTTGAAGTTGCCCGGTTTCACATTTCCCCAGGCGTCGGGTGCCTGGCTGTTCCATACCACTTTTACCACGACCGCGCCGTCGGGCCAGGGCAGGATTTTGTTCTCTTCCAACGCTTTCACGGCAATGTCGTTTCCGTAGATAATGCGCGAGGTGCCATTGTCGGGGCGGCCGGTAGTGCTGATCACTTTCCAGTTTTTGTAGTCATCGAAATAGGCGATGCCGTTGATGGATTTCGGTACGCTTGCTGCTCTGGCTTTTTCCGCGATTCTGGCCGTGTCTCCGGCAGCATAATGCTGCGAAATGCCCGTCACGTAGTTTTTCAGGATGGCGAGCTCTTCGGGCGTCACCCTGGCGGAAGGGTGCGTAGCAGTGTACTCGGGCAGCGGCATGCGGCCCGCGTCGATCATATTCACGATATACCAGAGCTTACCTTCCTGGTCGGCCTTCGGAATACTGTCCCATTCCGAGAAGTTGAACCGCTTGCGGGCTTCCTCCACATCGGCGGCTACTTTGTAGGAGAACGGTGCAACTTTGTCGTACCAGCGCAGGTTGGTTTCGTTGGAGTGGCAGTCGTAGCACGAGCGTTTCAGAATGCGGGTCACCTCTTCCGGTCCATGGAATTCCGAGGTAACCGGCGGATTTCCGATTTGGGGACTATTGGCTTGCAATACCACGAAGCTGGTGAAAAGGATGCCTGCGAGGATCGCGGCGGCATTGCGGTATCTGTGTTTTTCCAGGGCGTTCATAGCGGTTTGTTTTTGCTCAAAAGTAGCTTTACACCGCGCCGCAGGGAATCAGTTTCGGGCCGAGTTGGACACATTCGGAGTTGAACTGGACAGGGGGGGATTCAGGCCATTGCCAACGCCTCCGGTGCCTTCCATTGGCTGACGAACAGCTCCTGCAACTGCTCGATTTCCTTCTGGTAAATGGTTTTCTTTCTCGTTCCGAAGTACAGGGTATTTTCCATTGGCGTGGTGCCTTCCCACACGAGGCGGATCTGGCCGGTTTCCAGGGCTTCGGTGCACAGGAAATGCGGGACGATCGAGAAGCCTTCGCCGCCGCTGAGGCAGCGGATGATCGAGCAAATGTTGGGTACAATGTAGTTGGGGCGGAAATCGGGGTGCTGGTCGAAGTTTTTGAGCCAGAAATTTTTCAAATGCTCCATGTCCGCGGCCGTGCTGTACCAGATCTGCTGTTTGAGCCAGTTGGCAGCGTCCGACTTGTCGGGCCGGCTGAGCAGGTCCGTCAGCGGCCCGATGTCCGTCTGGCTACCGGCGATAAGCACGATCCTTTCCTTTGAAAAAGGCTTATATACCAGGTTTTGCTGCTGTCCATTTTGCGGGGTTACGATCAGGTCTAGCAGGCCGTTGTCGAGGTCCTGCTGCATTTGCGGGTACTCGCCGAATTTGATGATCAGGTTGAACGGCAGGGTGGGAATATGCTCTTCCAGCGTGTACTGGAATGTTTCAAAACACATTCCGACGCTGATCGTTGGCCGCTCCGACTTGGAGCTTTTATGAAAATGCTGCTCCACGGCTTCGAGCTTCCGCAGCGGGTCGAGCACGAAGTTGTACAACACCTTGCCCCTTTCAGTGGGAACCATTTTCCGGGGCGACCGGTCGAACAGCTTGTGCCCGGTATAAGCTTCCAGCGAATTCAAATGCAGGCTCACGCCGGGCTGGGATATAAAAAGCTCCTGGGCCGCTGCCGAGAGGGTCCCGGTTTCATAAATCGCTTTGAAAGTACGAAGCCATTCCAGATTGAGTAACATAGTTATCTATAATTTTTATGATACAAATATACAATTTAAGTTATTTTGATAATGCATTATGCTGCCGGAAATTTGTAGCATCAAAATCAAAACAGAACATGAAAAAGATATTTGTGATCAACGGCGGTCAGCATTTCGCACATTCGGGGGGAAAATTCAACCACACGCTAACGGGGTTGGACCAATCGTATTTTACGGTTGAAAACGGCTTTGAACTGCAAGTAACGGACATTAATCAGCCCTATGATGCAGACGAGGAAGTAAAGAAATTTGTATGGGCAGATGTGGTTGTATATCACACGCCGGTATGGTGGTTTTCAATGCCTTATAAGCTGAAAGAGTATATCGACACGGTGTTCACGGCCGGCCACCGCAAGGGCATTTACCGCAGCGACGGCCGAAAAAACGACAATCCGACTGTCAACTACGGCACAGGAGGCATGCTGCACGGGCGCAAATACATGCTCACCACGACCTGGAACGCGCCCGAAACGGCCTTTACGTTGCCCGGGGAATTTTTTCGTGAGCATTCGGTTGACGAAGGCGTTATGTTCGGTTTCCATCGCATGAATGCATTCACCGGAATGGAGCCGCTGCAAGGCATGCACTTCCACGACCTCGAAAAGAATGCATCGCCGGAAAGGATCGAGGACTACAAAAACAGGTACCTGGCGCATTTGGCCGGTGTTTTCAATAATTTGGAAGTGGAATGTGCCGCTTAAACCGAACGGATATGGAACCTACAAAAACAGCATTGATCGTAGGAGCGAGCGGGGTGATCGGCAAAAACCTGACGAACTACCTGAGATCGTTACCTGGCTGGCGGGTAATCGGTACATCCCGAAAACTGTTGCCTGGAAATGTAGAAACCGTCGTTGTCGATCTGCTCGATGAAGCTGACGTGGTAGCCCAATTTGCCGGGCTGGATACCGTAACCCGCTGAACCTCGTGTCGCTCATTGCTGTTTATGCTTCCATTTGCAAGGAGTTGAATGTGCCGTTCCGGTTTCCTGGAAAGCCAGGGGCCTACCACCCGCTGATCGAACTGACAGACGCCGATTTGCTCGCCAAAGCCACGGTGTGGGCCGCCACAACGCCGGAAGCAGTCAACCAGGCATTTAATATCAACAACGGAGATCTTTTCCGATGGGAGGAAATGTGGCCAAAAATTGGCCGTTATTTCGGGCTGGAAACCGCCCCGCCTGTACAGCTCCCGCTCGTGG
Source organism: Dyadobacter sp. 50-39 (assembly GCA_001898145.1). Classification (GTDB taxonomy): domain Bacteria; phylum Bacteroidota; class Bacteroidia; order Cytophagales; family Spirosomataceae; genus Dyadobacter. The sequence continues at coordinate 698,501 of MKSR01000040.1, read as the reverse complement.
AAGTAATGCGGGACAAGGCGCCCGTATGGGAAACGCTCCGTGAGCGCCACGGTTTACAATACGGCTATGAAGCATTGTCAGCCTGGCCGTTCGGAGATTTCGTTTTCTCTTGGGACTACGATTTTCTCGCGGATGGCTCCAAGGCCAGGCGGTTGGGCTTTCACGAATATGCGGACACCGAGCAGATGTTTTACCGCATATTCGATCAGCTGCGGGTTGAAAAGGTGATTCCTTAGCCTTCCTGCTCCACAAATGCTGCCAGGCTCTTGCCGATGATGTGGTTCCAGCCTGCGGAGAAGCTTTCCGGTTTGAAATCGGCGTGGTCTTGAGGGAAGGTGTTCAGGCCCTTGTGCGTCAGGCGCAGGCGGGTCTTATCGCCTTCGGGGATGAGCTCGAAACTTACTTCGGAATCGCCGGGAAAGTCGGCGTAGCGCCAGGAATAGGCTAGCTTCCGGTTTGGTTCCACTTCCGTGACTTTGCAGAGGTGGCGGTACTGGCGTTCTTCGCTGCCTGCCGTGAATTCGAATTCGTAACCGGGCTCCGCTTTGAATTCGGGTAAGGGGAAATACCATTTCTGGATCTGACCCACATCCGTGAGGGCCCGCCATACGCGCGCAGGAGATGCATTCAGTACTTTTTCTAACACAAAAGGTTCAAAAGCCATGTTTATGATGGGTTAAAAGTTCAAAGATTTTCATCCGAAGGGTTATCGTCGAGGAATCGTTCGAGTGCATCCAATTTATTGTTCCAGAACTCCTGGTACGTGTTGGCCCATTCAGAAACCGCTTTCAAGCCCCGGAGATCGGCCTGGCAGAAGGTTTCACGGCCGCGTGTCTGCACAATTACCAGCCCGCATTCGGTCAGTATCCGGATATGTTTCGCGACCGCGGGCCTGCTGATCGTGAAATGGTCGGCTACGTTGTTGAGATTGAGTGTTCGCCTGGAAAGCAAGCCGATGATCTCCCTGCGGGTAGGATCTGAAATGGCCTGAAAAACGTCACGTCGTACTTGGTTCATGCGTTGGAAACGGTCATAAAAGTAAATTGGAAACCGAACGGTTTCCAAATATAAATGAAACCATTCGGTTTCCAAAAAAATACCCGGGTTTTTTGAGAAACCCGGGCTACCGTTCATTCAGTCCGACGTAGTGATGCTGTTGAGCCTTAATTATTCCCTTCGCCGGACTTTTTATCGTCGTTACTGATCCGTTTTTTCTGGCGCTGTCCGCCGGATACCTGGCCGAATTCATATTTCAGGTTGAGGCGCCAGCCGCGGCGGTACATGGCTACATCCTGCGTTTGCACGAAGTTTGAACCGACAAAATCGTTTTTCCACCGTATCCTGCGGTTGAACGGATTGTCATAGCCAAACCCGATGGTGCCTTTCTTCTTGAATACCTCTTTTTGGATCACCATGTTATAGAACCCAAACCCGCCGTAACTGCCCTGAAGGTTCACCCGCGGCGAGTTGTAAAACCCGAAGAGCTGCGCTTTGATACCTTTGCCGAAGTCGATGGTGGAATTGAGGTTGATACGGTACATCCAGTCGGCATTGCGGGTTTTGAGCTCGGCGCTTTCCAGGACATTATAGAAAACGTTGAGCGAGCCGTTGACACTCCATTGCTTCATGAGCTTGGTGTTGGCGCTCAGGTTAAGGCCGTAAGCGGAATTTTCGGCAACATTCTGGAAAATCTGTTTCAGCACGCCGGTACTGTCAACATTGCTGATGTTTTCAATGGCATTGTTGGTCTGGCGCAGGAAAAAGGACGCGTTAATGCTCGTCTGCTTGATGGATACGCTGTAATTCGCTTCCACCGAATGCGTCAGCTCCGGTTTGAGGTAGGGATTGCCCCCGTACTGATTCTTGGAGTCGGCCTGATTGACATATGGGTTCAGGTAAAAGAACTGCGGGCGCTGGATGCGCTGCGTGTAGCTTACCCTGAGTTGCTGGCTCTTTTTGAGGCTCCGCGACAAGCTCACGCTGGGGATAAGGTTACCGTAGTTGTTCGAAAATGCGGCGGTACCGTTTAAAAAGTTGGCTTGTATGAACGTATGCTCATACCGGGCGCCGAGGTTGATGCCCCATTTGTTCTTCGGGGTGCGGTTATAGACCAGGTAAGCTGCGGTGACCTGCTGCGCGTAGTCGAATACATTGGCCTGCTCGGGCATATCGTGGAAATCTTCGGAGCCGTCGATGGCGCTGGATATGCGGTAATCGCTCAGGATTTTGCGAAAAATGGTTTTGGTACCCGCTTCCAGGGTGCTGATGCTATCCAGCGGGTTGGTGAAATCGAGCTGGATGGTTCCTTCCTTGTTGTTGCTGATGTTATAGCTCTTTTCGCGATAATATATGCCATTGTCCCGGCCCTTGAGGTCGGAGTCGTAATCGCTGTCTTCGCCTTCGAACGAATACATCATCAGCAGGGTCAGCTCCCGTTTCGGTTTCTTGAACAGGCGGGTATAATCCAGGTTGATCGTCGATCCTTCCCAGTCGTACGTCCTGCGCATATCGCGGCGAAAATACTGGCTGGAAACGCCCCGGCTGCTTTCGTCGAAAGTAATGTCGAACCAGTTGGTGTTGACCCCATTGTAATAGTTGATGCCGGCACCGATGCGGTTGAGCGAGTCGATATCCCAGTCGGCGTTGAACGACCCGTAGAAATTCTTGCCGCGGCCGCGGACCCATTGCAGCTGGTCCTGGTTGGTGATGGTGTCGCCGCTGGTGAAAGTGCGGTACTGCTGCATATACCGTTTGTTTTTCCAATCGCTGTAACCGCCGTTGGCAGAGAGCGTAAGGCCTTTGTTGCGGTGGCTGATGCTCGCATTGGGCCAGTTGTTCCATTGACCGAAGTTCGGGCTGATGGACCCATTGGTGCCTTTTAGCGTGTTCTTTTTGGTGATGATGTTGATGATGCCCGCAGTTCCTTCCGCATCGTATTTGGCGGAAGGCGACGTGATTACCTCCACCTGCTTGATGATGTCGGCGGGGATCTGCTTCAAGGCTTCGGAAACACTTCGCGCTACCACATTGGAAGGTTTGTTGTTGATCAGTACCTTGATATTACCGCTGCCGCGCAGCTGCACATTGCCTTCGATATCCACGGCAACGGAAGGGATTTTCTTCAAAACGTCGGTAGCGTCGCCTCCTTTGATACTGATATCCTTCTCTGCATTATAAACCATCCGGTCGGAGCGCTCCTCGAACAAGGCCTTTTGCTCACTCACGGTAACTTCTTTCAGGTTTTGCGTCGCCGGGGCCAGCTTGATGACGCCTATTTCAACATCTTCCTGATCGGCGTGTACAGGGCCGAAGGTTTTGGTAGCGTAGCCCAGCAGCGATACCTGAACGATGTATACGCCCGGCAAGACTTTGGGAAATATAAACCGGCCCTTCGCATCGGCCGTAACGCCTTCGGCTATTTTTCCGTCTTTCAGCAGCGCTACCGTCGCAAATTCAACAGGTTTACTGGCCGTGGAATCCATCAAAAGGCCTGAAATGCGCACGTGCTGGGCGTAAAGGGAATTCATGAAGAAGGCCAGGATGGCCAGGGTGAGTAGGGGTGTTTTCATACATGGCTAATTAACAATTTCCGATTTGCGTCCATCCGCCGCCGCGACGGCGAATGCAATGCAATGACGACCGGGTTTGCGAAACGTTGCACAGGAAAAAATAAAAAGGCCCCGGAGGGCCTTTAAGAAATTGTTAACCAGCTGAAAAACAATGGGGCAGGTCAGACCTGCTGTTCGGCGAACGGGGACTGGTCGTGCCGCACCTGGTCGGCCAGCCGGGAAATATACGGAATGCCTTCGCGCTCGTAGGCGGCCGCTTGCACGGCTGTGAGGCGGATCACAAACTCGTAGACGCCCACTCCTCCGCAAACCACCGAGAGCACGTAGTCTCCGGATGGTTGTTCGGAGAAAGTGTAGTTCCAGGCTTCCTTGGCGATTTCTTTCATGTAAAGAGCGTTATGCGGGGCTAAATATACGTCAAAAATAAAGGACAGCACGTTGCCCGGCGCGCTGTCCCGTTTATCGGGTTATAGTGGTGTTTCCGTGTATTTCCCCTTGGGTATCTTGTTGACGACCGCCTCGGAATAGCCCGTGGGAAGATGCCCGCCCGGCAGCCACAGGCTGTTGGCACCCATCTCGTTGCCTGAGGGAACGCGCACGTTCAGTTCTTTCGGGTTCGGAATCGATATCCGGACCATTTCTTTGCCCTTCCAGCTTCCTGCCGGGATTCCCAGCTCGGTTTCAATCTTGCCGATATCCTTGCCGGTTTTGGTCAGCATGGCGTCCATTTCAGTTTTGGTCATGACAAACTGCGTATTGTCGGGGTAGCCGAGCGTGTCGCGGCCGTAATCGTCCAGGGCTTTTTTGGTGACGAGGTAAGTGGCGCCGCCATTGAATTGGGCCAGGTGAAAATCAATGTATTTCTGGTCGAGGTACACCGATGGGTCCGGGCGCTGGCCTTTCGTGATGTCGAGTACCTTTTGCGAAGTCCATCCATCTTTCCAGGAATCTTCGAGCCGGATTGCGCCGGGCGTTTTGTCGTCGTCGCTGCATGAAAAGGACACGGCCGTCATCAGCATGAGCAGCCATAGGTTGAGGAGATTTTTCTTCATTGAAATACTGTTGGCTAAGTGATTGTGCCCGCAAGTATATCGAAAAGTTAATTAATTCTACTTTTGTAGTATAAAATTTGAATAAATTCTACAAAATGGCATTCGCGGGATACGGTTTCCCCGGTTTGAAAAAATACGTGCAAAATTTTTCCCTATGTTGGCGGCCGAACACTGCGGGTCTTAGGCAGGGGCGCATTCAGGTGCCGTCGCCAGGCGCTTTTTACAGATGAGTGGGGCATGGAACAACTTTTGCAATCTACACGTGATCGGCGGGCGAGAGGAAACGTATAGTGCTTGGAGGTGAGCCGGCCGACATAACCCTTTACAGATATAATGATGAAATCCGGAAACATTTCAATTCTGCTGGTGGACGACGATGTCGATGACCAGGAAATATTCCTGCTTACCATGCAGGATACAGGCGCCGGCGTGAATTGTGAATTTGCATGCGATGGCATTCAGGCGTTGGAAAAACTGGGTGGGAACAGCTATAACCCCCACCTGATTTTTATTGATATCAACATGCCTAAAATGAACGGTATGGAGCTGCTGGCCGAATTAAAGCAGAACCCCCGGCTCACCGGGACGCCGATATATATGTACTCGACTTCCGATCAGAAGGAAATCGTCACGAAATGCATGGAACTGGGCGCTTCCGGTTTCATGAAGAAAAGTCCTGATATTGAAGAGCTCCGAAAGGGATTTACGCAACTGATCGATAACCGCATTGCTCTATGACCGACCCGACGGAACAAACCACACTTGAGTTTTTGGCAGGTGGAGGCGAAATGGGCCGACGTATAAGGGAATTCGATTGGAATGCAACAGCATTGGGAAGCCCCCGCGACTGGCCTCAGAGCCTGAAGACATGCATCAGGATCATGCTCAGCTCGAAGCAGCCTATATGGATCGGCTGGGGGCAGACGCTTCTCAAATTTTATAACGACGCCTATATCGACATTGTGCGAGGCAAGCACCCGCATGCGCTCGGCGAGCCGGCTTCGGTGGTGTGGAAAGATATCTGGAAGGATATAGAACCCCTGCTGTCCCGCGCCATGGAACGCGACGAAGGTACTTATGTGGAGTCCCGGCTGCTGATCATGGAAAGGAGCGGATTCCCGGAAGAAACCTACTACACATTTTCCTACACCCCGGTATTGGGCGACGATGGCCGTCCGGCTGGCATCATATGCTATAACACCGCCGATACCGAGCGTATCCTCAGCGAACGGGCGCTCAAAACCATGCAGCAGCTCGACTCCCTGGGCGAAAAGAAGCAAGAGGATGAGGTTTTCACACAGGTGGGAAAGGCGCTGTCGGCCAACTCGCTTGACTTTCCCTTCGCGGTCGTTTACAGGATTTCCGAAGACGGCGAGCACGCCAGGCTGGTGGCTACGTCGGGCGTGAGCCGGGACGACGACCGGCTGGACGCGGATGTTCGCCTTTCCGAACCGGCAGGCCATTATGCCCAGCTCGTATCCACGGTACAGCAGAACCGGATGACCGAGGCGATCAACCGCGGGCATTGGAAGCATTTGTCGACCGGAGGATGGGACGAACCGCCTAAATATGTGGTGTACCTGCCTATTCAGTCGGCGAGCCGGAAGTTTCCGCTGGCCGTACTGGCCGTTGGGCTGAATCCCTACCGGAAGTTCGACGAGGCATACCGGAACTTTCTCCAGCAGATTGCCGACCGCATCGCGCTGGGCCTGGGCAATGTGATGGCGTACGAGGAAGAGCAACGCAGGTTACGTGTGCTCGAAGAGCTGGACAAGGCCAAAACGCTGTTTTTTACCAATATCAGTCACGAGTTCCGGACACCGCTGATGCTCATGCTCGGTCCGTTGGAAGAGCTCATGAGCCATAGCGTGCCGGGGTGGCGCGACGAGGACAAGGCAAAAGTGGAGGTGACCCACCGGAATGCATTGCGCCTGCTCAAACTGGTGAATACGCTGCTGGATTTCAGCAGGATGGAGGGCGGCCGCGAACATGCGCGGTTCGTCCGGACGGACATGGGCGCTTACACCCGCAACCTGGCTTCCAGCTTCCGCTCGGTCATCGAAAAGGCGGGGCTCGAATTCGAGGTAAACATAGATTCCGACACCGGAACGGCGTATGTCGACCGGCAGATGTGGGAAAAGGTGGTGTTCAACCTGCTATCCAATGCATTTAAATTTACGCTCAATGGGAAGATAACGCTCGACCTCCGTGCACACGAGGGGCGTATCCTGCTTTCGGTGCGCGATACCGGCGTAGGTATTCCGGCGGAAGAGCTGCCCCACATGTTCGAGCGCTTCCACCGGGTGCAAAACTCGGGCGGGCGCACCTATGAAGGCGCGGGAATAGGCCTTTCACTCATCCGGGAATTGCTGGGGCTTCATAATGGAACGATCAGCGTCGAAAGCACGGAGGGAGCAGGCAGTTGCTTCACGGCTGTAATTCCGCAGGGCAAAGCGCACCTGGAACCGGCTCTGGTATCTGAAGTAGATCCAGAACTGGACGAAGCCATTTCGGATCTTTACACTACCGAAGCCGAGAGCCTGCTGGCCCCGGTAGGTGAAGAGGGTGAAGCGCATTCTCCACGGGATTACCAGGCAATGGATTGTGTGCTGATCGCCGACGACAATGCCGACATGCGGCAGCATATCAAGTCGCTTTTGGGAAATCAGTATGGCGTGTTGACGGCATCCAATGGTGCGGAAGCGCTGGGGCTGATCCGCAAGCGACGTCCCGCACTGGTGCTAAGTGATATCATGATGCCGGAAATGGACGGGATCGCGTTGCTGAAAGCCGTGAAAAGCGACCCGGCGATCTGTCACACGCCCATCATCCTGATCACCGCAAGGGCAGGAGAGGAGTCGAGGATCGAAGGGATCGAAATCGGCGCGGACGATTATATTGTGAAGCCTTTTTCGAGCAGGGAGCTGATCGCCAGGGCCAAAGCGCAGATCAGGATGTCGACCGAGCGCCACCGCATTACCGACGAGCTCGAACGGAAAGTGGAACAGCGCACACAGGACCTGGTGAATGCTAACCGGGAACTGGAATCATTCAGCTACGTGGCCAGCCATGACCTTCAGGAGCCGCTCCGCAAGATACAGACGTTCATTCACCTGATCGAGCGGAACAATTTCGACAGCGAACTTTCTAAAAGCTATTTCCAGAAGATATACCAGGCCGCCCAGCGCATGGGGGAACTCATCCAGTCGGTGTTGTCTTACAGCAGGCTGGCGCAAAACGGCGAGGCTACCCAGCAGGTGGACCTGAACAGGATCATCGACGACATCAGAGTTGATTTTGAACTGGCCATTGAAGAAAAACACGCGGTGCTCATTACCGAAAACCTCCCGGTAATCGCTGCCAATCCTTTGCAGATGAACCAGCTGTTTTCAAACCTGATCAGTAACTCGCTCAAATTTTCGACTGTTCAGCCCGAGATCCGGATCACCGGCAGCCGGCAAATGGGGCAGGATATTCCGCTGGCGCTCCCGGAGCAGGCCGATCGTGCGTATCATCACATTTGTGTGAAAGACAACGGCATTGGTTTCGAGCCCGAGTTCCGCGAGAAGATATTCTCGTTGTTTCAGCGGCTCCATCGCCGGCAGGAATACGCCGGTACCGGCATCGGATTGAGCATTGTGAAGAAAATCATAGAACAGCATGAAGGCTTCGTATCTGCCGAGTCGCATCCCGGCGAAGGGGCTGCGTTTCACATCTGGCTGCCGGTCTCGTGATCCGTTGAACGGAAACTGCTTTTATAGTTTAATGCGGAGAGGCTGTCGGACAGCCTCTTTTTGTGTATAATGCAGGTGCTATTGATTTAAATATGAGACTTTTTAAATGGCTCGCTGTCTTGTCGGCGGGTATTTTCGTTGCCGCGATGTGCATACAGGCCTGCGGCACTTCGGAGCGATCGGATAAAGCGGAACTTACCGGCGAGATGGCCGAGGGACGCGATGCGGCCCAAAGGTACTGCGGCACCTGTCATTTGCCCGTTGCTCCCTCGTTGCTCGATAAAAGTACCTGGAAGAGCCGCGTGCTGCCCGTCATGGCGCAGCAACTCGGAATGGAGGTTTGGCAGCAGAACCAGTATTTTGCCGGCGAACATTCGGCCATGCCTATCACCGAATGGATGAAGATCGTGGAATACTACGATTCCCTTGCTCCCGTACATTTGCCCGCTGCAAAGGCGCCCTTACCCGTGCAGGCGGAGTGGGGCGCCTTTACACTGAAAATGCCCACCGGTGATTCTTCGCACCTGGCTACTACCACGTTGGTCGCAATTGACAGTGCGGGGAGGGCCATTTATACGAGTAGTTTCGAAGCGTTCCCGCTGGTGCGCTGGGATCACGACTTCAACCCGAAAATCGCGGCGCAGCTCACTTCACCGGCCATGCATATGCTGTTTCCGCAGCATACGGACGCCCGCACGCCGGTGGTGACAGCTGTGGGTGAAATGCGGCCCTTCGATGTGGCCCGGGGAGCGCTGTACCGAATGAAAGCCCCGGGCGAATATGACCCGCTGCCGCTCATCACCGGGCTGCGCCGACCGCTGCATACCTCGGCGGCAGATGTGGACCGCGACGGTAAAACGGACTATGTGGTTTCGGCATTCGGGCACAACCAGGGCGGGCTTTATTTGTTCCGTCAGTTGCAGGACGGGAAGTTTGAAAAAATACCGCTGCGTGAAGTCGCTGGGGCTACGCAGTCGGTTACGGGTGATTTCAATGGCGACGGCTGGACGGACATTGCGGCCCTGTTTGCCCACGCACAGGAGGGGATCTGGTTGTTTACGAATGATGGGAAAGGTGGTTTTTCGGAAAAGCCCGTGTTACGCTTTCCGCCGGTTTACGGCTCTTCCAGCTTCCAGATCGCCGACTTCAACCGCGACGGCGAGCCGGATATTCTTTATACCGCAGGCGATAACAGCGATTATTCCCGCATTCTGAAACCTTACCACGGCATTTACATTTTTCTCAATAAGGGAAATTTCCGGTTTGAGCAAAGCTGGTTTTACCCTGCCAACGGGGCTACCAAAGCCATGGCTGCCGATTTCGATGGAGACGGCTCGCCAGATATCGCTTCCATCTCGTTCTTCGCTGATCTCGTACGCAATCCGGGAGAGAAATTTTTGTATTTCAAAAATGAATCCGCTCAGTCCGGCTTGAAATTTCAGCCGTTTTCGCCACCCATTGCCCGCTACGGCCGCTGGCTTTGCATGGATGTGAACGACTGGGACGGGGATGGTGACCCGGATATCGTGTTGGGTAACTATTCCAGAGGGTTTCTGAACCAGGAGGCCGTGCAGGCAGACTGGAACGTCCATCTACCTTTTGTTGTGCTCCGAAACGACCGCAAACCGGCGCCGAAACACTAGGCCCGTCACCTGCCAGCGCCCCGCGCTATCCAAGAGTATAGCGGTAACCTCGGAGTAAGCACTCGATCTCATGTACCCTCGTGGGCTAATTTTGTACTGCCGCCCGGCCCTGATGGCGGACGAAGCTTCCTGTGAGGGCCGGTGTGAAGTAGTCATACCATCAAACACAATGAAATCATGTCAAAGACAACGTGGAATGTAGATGTAGCGCATTCGGAAGTCCAGTTTAAAGTAAAACACCTCGTGATATCAACCGTAACCGGCTTTTTCCGCACTTTCAGCGGATCGGTTTTGACGGACGGCGATAGTTTCGAGAATGCCAATGTCAATTTTACGATCGACGTCAACAGCGTAGATACCGGTCAGCCGGGACGTGACGAGCATTTGCGCAATGCCGATTTTTTCGAAGCAGAGAAATACCCCGAGTTCAGTTTTGTTTCAACCTCGCTGAGAAAGGACAGGGGCGATTTGTATAAACTTGTAGGCGACCTCACGATCAAAGGGGTGACCAAAGAGGTGGAGCTGGTGGCGGAATACGGTGGCACCGAGCGCGATCCGTGGGGCAATACCAAGGTGGGTTTCGAAGTGAGCGGGACCATCGACCGTAAGGAGTTCGGTGTGACGTTCAATTCGCTGACTGAAACCGGCGGGCTTGCATTGGGTGAAAACATTAAGATACTGGCTAACATCCAGCTCGCTAAACAAGCATAACGGCCATTATTTAGAGTAGCTGATGTGCGAGAGGGTGTCCCGTTTCGGGGCGCCCTCTTTTTTTTAAGTAATGGTTTTGATTTAATTTGCATACCCTATTAACCTGCTAGATTATACCTGCGCCCTTTATATATGCAAATCGAGATCAAGAATAAGCTGAGCGACAACGAGTTGTTTCGCATCAAAAGGATGAAAGAGGTGATTAAAACTACCCATCCTCATGGCCATAAGGAGTATCTCGAAATCATTTACCTCACCCAGGGCGAAGGCCTGCACCAGATCGACCACCACCGTTTCCCGGTCAGCGGCAACAGCATATACCTGGTCATGCCCGGCCAGATCCACAACTGGGAGCTGACCGCCATCCCGAAGGGCTATGTGATTATGGTCCAGAAAGACTTCCTGCTGGGCCACCCGCTCTACGACGCACTTTTCCAGACTTTTCCGCTGACATTCAGCAGCGGTTACATCCTCGAAACGACGGCTGCGATCGTGCAGGGGATTTTTGAAAGTATTGAAAATGAATTTGCCTCGCGGAAGCCTAATTACCAGGCAGTTATCCAGACTTACCTGTTGCTGCTCTTCAATCTGCTCAAACGCGAAGCCCACAGCGGTATCAGCCAGCCCGAGCCGCCGCTGCTCAAATCCTTTTTCGAGCTCGTCGCATTGCATTATAAAACCATGCATGAAGTGGCCTGGTATGCCGCGGAGCTGAATGTGACTGCCAAAACGCTCAATGCCAATTGCCGGAGGTTCCTGGACAAGACGGCCGGTGCGGTGATCAACGAAAAGCTCACGACCGAAAGCAAGCGGATGTTGCTCTATTCGCAAGCCAATATGGGCGAAATCGCGTATGAACTCGCTTTTACCGACCCCTCCCATTTCAATAAGTTTTTTAAAAGACAAACCGGCGTGCTGCCGAGCGTCTACCGGAAGGGCATTTCCTAGATGTACCAGTTTTCGGACTGAAAGTACAAAAGTCTACTGATTTTGTAGGATTATTTTTGCGCATTACTCAACACCATGAGCAGGCGGAAATAACCCTTATGAAGTACTTCTTTACGCTTACAATATTTTTGTTCCTGTTGGCGCCGGCCGGGGCACAGAACCCGGTGACCATCACCGGTAAAATCACCGATCAACAGACCGGCCAGGGGCTGCCTTATGCCGCCGTTGCATTGTACCGCTCGGTGGATTCCGCGCTGGTAAGCGGCTTGCTGGCCGATGAAAAAGGCATTTTCCGTTTTGAAAAGCTGCCTTTGGCAGCCTATTTCCTGGAATCGCAATATATGGGTTACCGGAAAACCCGAATGGCCGTGCCGGAACCGGCGTCCGCTGACGCAGGAGTGATCGCATTGCCGGATATGGCCATGCACGCCGATGGCCGCGTGCTCGACGCGGTGGAGGTAACGGGCAACCGTGATGCGGTGGAAAGTAAAATCGACAGGCAGGTGTACCGTGCGGGCGCATTCCTGGGGAGCCAGGGCGGGACGGCGGTGGATGTGCTCAGAAACACGCCTTCTGTGACCGTGAACAGTGAAGGAGCTATTACGCTGCGCGGATCGACCGGCTTCCTGGTGCTGGTAAATGGCAAACCGGTGCAGACCGATCCAGCCGTGGTGCTCAACCAGATTCCCGCCAACAGCATTGAACACGTGGAAATTATCACGAGCCCTTCGGCCCGCTACGATCCGGACGGGAAATCGGGCATCATCAATATTACCACCAGGACCGTAGCTAAAAACAGCCAGAGCCTGATCGTGAATGCCCAGACCGGCTTGCCATCTGTCCATACGTATCATAATCTGAAAAAGCCGCTTCGCTATGGCGCCGATGCCGCCTGGGGAATGAAGGCCGGGAAATGGGAGGTAAACCTGAGCGGAAATTACCTGCGAAATGATATTACGGGCCGGAGAGTGGGGGACGTCAATACCACCATCGGCAACGTTTTTACCTCATTTCCATCCGATGGCGAGCGGAGTTTCAAACGATACAACTACACGGCGCGGGCTTCGGTTAGTTTCACTGCTGACCCCTCGAACGTGATTTCGGCGGGTTTCTACAAAGGATACCGTTTCCAGTCCAGACGGGCGGATCTGGTCTACAACAATACAAAAACCGACCTTGAAACCGGCCGGAATGTTGGGCGCATTACCTATTTCAATTCCAATATTGCAGAGAAAACAGCCGACGTTACATCCGCCAACCTCGATTATCTTCGTCGTTTCGGGAACAAATCCGAACTCACCCTGTCCGGCCTTGTCGAATCGGCTGAACTGGACGGACTGACGACCAATATCAACCTTTCCGAACCGGGCCGCATGCGCACCTTGCAGAGCACCCGCAACCCCAGCGAAAACCCGCTGACTGCATTCCGCTTGCAGGCCGACTATGTCGTTCCAATCGGCAAAGGGAAGCTGGAAACGGGTTATCAATACCGCAACCAGGTACAGAAGGGCGTTTTCCAATACCTCGACCAGAACCTGGAAACCGGTGAATTCTTATTGGTGCCGCAATTTTCCAGCCGTACGCGCCTGCTGAACCACATTCATTCGGTGTACGGCCAGTACAGTGGGAAATCGGGTAAACTGGATTATTCAGGCGGTTTGCGGTATGAATATGCGACGAGGCGATTTACAGCGGAAGGTACCCCTGCCCGTAACCTCGACTTGTCCAACTTCTTCCCGTCGGCGCAGCTGCAGTACCAGTTTTCCAAAGGCTGGCGCGGCAAAGCGGGCTACACGCGGCGCGTACAGCGGACGACAAACAATGAACTCAACCCATTTCCCGAACGGGAGCATTCGGAAACCCTGGAATCGGGCGATCCGGAAATCCGGCCGGAATTTATCGGGCAGGCCGAGCTAGGGATGGTGAAGGAGTTTGAAAAAGGCAGTGTTTTCCTGACCGTGTATAACCAACGCATCAAAAATGTGGTCAACCGCGTCAATAGCGTATACAATGATACCATCGTGAACCGCATTTACACCAACGCCGGCCTGGCTGCATCCTGGGGCGTGGAAGTAGGCGGGAATGCAAATCTCACCAAATGGTGGCAGCTATACGCCGGCGGGAATGTGTACCGGTATGCGATCGAGGGTGGGCTTTTCCGCAATACCGTGGTGGTCAATACGTCGAGTGTCGTGTACTCGGTCAATGCAAATACCACGTTTAAATTATCTCCCGGTTTGCAGGTGCAGTGGGGGATCAGCTACCTGTCCAAACGAGTGACGGCGCAGGGCGAAGACTCGCGGTTCGTCAATCCGTCTTTGTCGGTGAAGAAAACCTTTCTGAAAGGCAAGCTGGCCGCCACCCTGCAATGGCAGAACATGGACCTGGGCATTGCCGGCGCCAACCAGCAGCGCATTTCGACCTGGGGCAGGAACTTTTACACGACCACCAACTATATCCAGGAAACCGATATTTTCCTCATCAACCTGAGCTACAACCTCAACCAGCTCACCAAAAAAGCCAAACTCCCCGCCAGCGAGTTTGGAGAGCGGGAGTTTTGAAAAAGCCATATTGCCGACAAGATTTTCGTCCACTAGCCTAATCGTAGAAGCCGTAGCGCTTCTTGATTTTACCCTTGATGGTCGGCGAGCACGTGATCTGACGCTTGATGATTTCAAAATCTTGTTGATCGATGCGGCCTATTATAACCTCCGGGCGGTTTTGAATAATGGCATAAAGTTCGTCACGGTCGATGATTTTAAGCTTTGAACAATCCACGAACGAAGCGTGATCGAGGTAGCTTCTGCTATGAGCAGCCAATTCGACCTGCTGGCATTGGAGGTCGAGATTGTAGTGCACCATCATATTGAGTTCCGTATTAATATAGACCGATGCGAGTGTCAGACTATCTTCTGATTGCCCAACAATGATTAAACGTTTGATCTTGGGCGAAGTGGTGTCTTTGACCATCATGCGAAGGACGGTCCCTATCAACAGAGCCATTGGAATGACAGCGGTTACTGATAGTCATTCAAATTTGGCTGAATGGATCAGCAACTGGTCTTCAATGTATTTGACCATATGACTGTCCGCTCCCCCGGCCCGGGCGATGGCAACAGGGCTTATTTCTTTGTCGCGCGCCGTCAGGTTCCAGGCCTCGTCATGCGATTTGTCCGTCAGGTCGTTGAAGCTCAGGTCTTTGTTTTCCAGCACAGATTCTTCGAGGCAAATGATCTCCGATTGAGAAAGGAAATCCAGGTCCGGTTCGGCGATTGCTTCGATGGAAAAACGATCTATCGGTGAAAAATAACGCGCATAAGTAGCGCCGCCTTCTTTGACGCTCTTATAAATGTCGTAGGCGATGGATGGAACCGGCCCGTTCTTCATCGCATGGTAACGATCCTGTGAAATAGCAGCACCGTACCTGACCAAATGTTTTTGCTCAGCGAAGTAAAGGATTTTGAAAAGCTTGTGAATATCGGAGCGACCGCCCAGCTTTTTCAAAATGTATAGCAGTAAATGGATTGTTCCCTCTGTTTTTTCTTCTAACGCGTGCATAGCTCAAATTTTGATTTTTGTAACAATGTCACCGGGATGGTGAGGCAGCAGAGATCGGGAACATTTGAGTATTGACACAAAACTAAGCTTGTTTTGGAATTATTACAACCTTTCTGGATTTTTTCCAAAGATTCTTAACACTTCCATAACCCCGCGCCGATGTGGGTATCAGTAATTTTGCCTCTTGGAACACTTGTACAATTCAAACTACCACCCAAAACTAAACCCATGGATTCAAGGAGAGATTTTATTAAAAAGGCGGCGATGCTGGCGGGAGGCGCCGGGGCGGCTGGCTTGTTGCCCGAGTCGGTGCAGCGGGCGATGGCGATCAGTCCGGACCCGCATACGACCTACCTCGATGCCGAGCATGTGGTGATCCTGATGCAGGAAAACCGCTCGTTCGACCACAGCTACGGGAAATTACAGGGCGTACGCGGCTTCAACGACCCGCGGGCGATTGACCTGCCCAATAAGAACAAGGTATGGCTGCAAACCGACCTGAAAGGCGATACCTACGCGCCGTTCCGCCTCGACATCAAGAATACCAAAGCCACCTGGATGCACGACCTGCCGCACTCGCGCGAGTCACAGGTGGACGCATACAATGGCGGGAAATATGACAAGTGGCTCACTTCCAAGCGTTCGGGGCATAAGGAGTATGCCGAGATGCCGCTCACGCTCGGCTATTACGACCGGGAAGACCTTCCTTTCTACTATGCCCTGGCCGATGCATTCACGATTTGCGACCAGAATTTCTGCTCGTCGATGACGCCCACGCATCCGAACCGCTATTACCTCTGGTCGGGTACGGTCCGGGAAAAGCCTGAAATGGACTCGTTGGCGGTGGTTCGGAATAGCTATTTTTCCATTAACAAACCTGTGAAGTGGAAGACCTTCCCCGAACGAATGCAGGAGGCAGGTATCAGCTGGAAGTTCTATCAGAACGAAACCGGTGCGGTAGTGCAGTTTCATCCCGGTGTGGGTTCGTGGCTGAGTAATTTCGGCTGTAACCCATTGGAGCGTTATGCACAATATGGCGTGAAGTATTCCAAAGATTTTATCCGCTACGCGACTCTGGAAGTGGAGAAAATCCGGAAGGACCTGCCCGCATTGAAAGATAAAATGGATACCGCAACAGGTGCAGAAAAGGACAAACTGACCAAGTCCTGGGACCAGCGCCACGCATTACTGGAACGCCTCGAAGCCGATCTGGCTGAATTCAGTGAAGAGAATTTCAAGAAATTGTCGCCCTTTCATCAGGAGCTGCACCGCAATGCGTTCGTGACGAACCGCAATGACCCCGATTACCTGAAACTGTCGTCGATGTGGTACAAGGACGGCGACCAGGGCAGGAAGATCGAGGTCCCGCAGGGCGATATTTTCTACCAGTTCCGTAAAGATGTAAATGAAGGTAAGCTGCCGACGGTGTCCTACCTAGCCGCGCCGCAGAACTTTTCCGACCACCCGTCCGCGCCCTGGTATGGCGCCTGGTACATTTCCGAAACGCTGGACATTCTTACCAAAAACCCGGAAGTGTGGAAGAAGACGATCTTTATCCTTTGCTATGATGAAAACGACGGCTACTACGATCACATTCCGCCATTTTCGATCCCCGACCCGACCAAACCGAATTCGGGAAAGGTGTCTGCGGGCATCGATGTGAAGGCCGAATATGTGCCTTTGGAGCAGGATGAAAGCCAGGTTCCCAAGGCAAATGCGCGCGGCGGGGCCATCGGCCTGGGCTTCCGTGTCCCGTTGGTGGTGGCGTCGCCCTGGTCGCGGGGCGGAAAAGTTTGTTCGCAGGTGTTCGACCATACTTCCATTATCCAGTTCCTGGAAGAATTTACCAGCCATAAATCCAAAAAGCAGGTCCGGGAAGCGAATATTACCGAATGGCGCCGGACGATATGCGGCAATATGAGTACGGTTTTTCAGCCTTTCGACGCATCGGCCTACCAAAAGCCCAAGCCCGTCAACCGCGATGAGATCCTGACCGCCATTCACAGGGCACAGTTCAAGGAAGTACCGGCGAATTTCAAGGCGTTGAATGAGACGGAAATTGACAAGATCAATGCGAGCTTAGCCGGGACGCCGCTTTTGCCACGCCAGGAACCTGGCACCAGGCCGTCGGTGGCGATTCCTTATGAATTGTATGTGAACGGGTCGCTGTCCGCGGACAAGGCTGCATTCGAGGTTCGAATGCAGGCAGGTAACCAGGTATTCGGACCCAAATCCGCAGGGGCGCCATTTATTATCTATGCAATGAATCCCTATGAAGGAGAAGTGCTGCGGGTTTGGAACTACGCGGTCAAGGCAGGCGATACCCTGACGGAAAGCTTCCAACTGTCGGGTTTCGAAAACGGGCAATACCATTTGCGGGTTTACGGCCCGAACGGCTATTTCCGCGAGTTTGCCGGAAACGCACGGGGTCCGGAGGTAGCGGTGTCGTGCGGCTATGTGTTGGATAAAAAAGGCAAACCAAGCGGTGACCTGGAACTGGTGGCGATTAACAAAAGCAACAGACCGCAGGTGCTGAAAGTGACGGATAATGCCTATCAGCAAAAGAATATATCGGCTAACCTGCCGGCCGAAGGAACGGTGAAAGTGCTCATCCCGGCATCCAAAAGCCATCAATGGTACGATTTCAGCGTCGACAACGGCTCGGCGAATGCCGTAATGCGGTTTGCCGGGCGTGTCGAGACGGGAAAGGAGAGTGTCTCGGATCCTTTTATGGCCCGGGCGATCCGTAAAATCTGACGGCTAACGTAAAGAAATCGCCGGGTCAGGCCTTCTTGAGTAAAACCTGCCCGGCGATGTTCCAAAAACTGATTGCAATCTGCGCATTAACAGCGCTGCTGTCGTCTCAAACCGTTTCAGCACAGCAAAGTTCAAAAAAGGGTACCGATAATATTTATGCGCGCCAGAACCTGATCGCCTGGTGTATCGTACCATTCGATTCGAAAGAGCGGGGTCCCGAACAGCGGGCCGAAATGCTCAACAAGCTCGGCTTTACGATGCTCGCGTACGATTGGCGCGAGAAACATATTCCCGAGTTCGATGCCGAGCTCGACGCTTTGAAAAAGCACCATATCCGGTTGCAGGCATTCTGGCTGTACTCCGGCCCGAACCCTGAAAACGACAAAAACCTTGCCATTATCCTCGATTTGCTGAAAAGGCATCAGGTGAAAACCGAGATCTGGTGTATGATCGGCGGGATTAAGGATTTGGACAAAATGACCCAGCAACAGAAAGTGGAAGCGGTGGCGAAGCCGGTCGCGTACATCGCCGACAAAGCCGCGGAAATCGGCTGTACGGTTGGACTTTACAATCATGGAGGCTGGTACGGAATGCCCGAAAATCAGCTGGAAGTGATGAGCTACCTGAAAAGGCCGAATATCGGCATTGTCTACAACCTGCACCATGCGGAGGAGGATATCGAGCGTTTCCCTAAGTTTTTCCCCCAAATTCTTCCGCACCTGATGGCCGTCAATTTAATGGGGCTTCAAAAAGGAAACCCCGTGAAAGTGGTACCGGTAGGAGCGGGTGACGCGGAAGCAGAAATGATCCGCATCATCCGCGATAGCAACTATCGCGGCCCGATAGGCATTATCAACGAAGAAACGGCCCCTGATGCCGAAGTAGGCCTGACGATGAATGTCGAAGGACTGAAGAAAATATTAAAACAGCAGGGTGATGTCCGGGCTTTGAAAACTTACTGAGGGAGGGAGAAAGAGGGAGGGGATCTGTCCGGTTTGAAGGCGGCAATGTTCGGAATCGGACGTTAGGGAGTGGGTTTGATAGGGGAAGATTCTGGTTTTGAGTTGATTAGCCTGTATTTCTGTTTTTGGCATGGCATTTGCCCGACATTATCGGAATAAATCCTTAATGCCATGAAAAGAACATTTTTAGGGGAATTGGAAGAGGTGGTCCTGCTCACCGTGGCGGTGCTGGCCGAGGATGCCTACGCCGTGACCGTAGCGCAGGAGCTGGATCAGAAGACCGGGCGTGCCGTAGGGTTCAGTACGGTGCACACCACCTTGCAGCGACTCGAAGAAAAAGGGTACCTGTCGTCCGAGATGGGCGGCGCTACCGCCGAGCGGGGAGGGCGCCGCAAGCGATTTTTCCGCGTGACTGCATTCGGGCGCAAGGCATTGCGCGAGGCGAAAGAGGCCAGAGAGGCGCTGTGGAATGCCATGTCGCCGCAAACACTCCAATTAATGGGCCATTGATATGAACCTGAAACCGCAACAGGGGCACGCCAGGCCGCCCCGCTGGGCCACCTGGCTGCTCGCGCGTTGGGCACATCCCGATGCCCGCGAGGAATTGCAGGGCGATATGCTCGAAATGTACGCCTACTGGCTCGAAACCCTGGGCAAGCCGGCCGCAGACCGCAAATACGCATGGGCGTCGGTACGCCTGCTCCGCCCGTTTGCCCGCCCGAAACGCTCTGCCGACTATTCCGAAACCTATTCATACAGTGCAGCCATGATCCAGAATTATTTCAAAATCGCATTTCGCAACTTGCTGAAAAGCAAAACGTTTTCCGCCATTAATGTCCTCGGGCTTGCGCTCGGAATGGCGTGCAGCCTGATGATCATGCTCTGGATCCGCGACGAGCTGGCCGTGGATGCATTTCATGCCCACAAAGACCAGCTGTACCGGATTTACATGCGTGAGCATTTCAGCGGGAAGGTCCAGGGCGTGATCTGGACGCCCGGGCCGCTGGCCGAAGAGCTGAAAAAGTCGGTGCCGGAAATTGATATGACCACGCCGTTTTCATGGACGATCCCCCAGACTTTTTCGGTCGGCAGCAAAATCCACAAGCAGGCGACGAACTGGGCCAGCGGGGATTTTTTCAAAATGTTCAGTTATAAATTATTACAGGGCACCCCGGCCGGTGCATTGCACGACCGCGGCAGCATTGCCATCTCGCGCAATATGGCCGAGGCTTTCTTCGGAAGCCCGGAAAAAGCCATGGGGAAGGCCATCCGCTATGATAACCGCAAGGAAATGACGGTCTCGGCGGTTTTCGAGAACATCGGTGCCAACAGTTCGCTGCAATTTGACTGCCTTATGACCTGGGACGCGTATGTCGACGACAACAGCTGGGCTACGCATTGGGGCAATACCGATCCGCTGACCTTTTTCAAGCTCCGGACCGACGCGGACCCCGGCAAAGTCGAAGCGAAAATCCTCCACCTACTCGACAAAACCAACCGCGACGGCGACAAGCCTTACAAGACCCAGCTGGCCATGCAGCCTTTCCACGAATATTACCTTAACAGCAACATCAAGGACGCCAAAATGGATGGCGGGCGCATCGAATATGTGAAGCTTTTCAGTTTTGTGGCCGTTTTTATCCTGCTTATCGCCTGCATCAACTTTATGAACCTGGCTACCGCACGCTCGGCGCGGCGGGCGAAGGAAGTGGGTGTGCGGAAGGTGGTGGGGGCCATGCGCTCCATGCTGGCAGGACAGTTTATGGGCGAGGCGCTGCTGGTAGCGGTGCTGTCCGCGCTACTGGCCGTGCTTTTGGTGGCCCTGCTGCTGCCGGCATTCAATAATCTCACCAGCAAGCAAATGGCTCTGCCATTGTCGGAGCCGGTATTCTGGGGTGTAATGGCTGGGCTGCTGGTGGTAACAGGCCTGATGGCCGGTAGCTATCCCGCATTGTTCCTGTCGTCGCTTAACCCGGTACGCATTCTCAAAGGTGCGCTCAAATTCGATTCAAGCTCGGTATGGGTGCGGCAGGGATTGGTGGTGTTCCAGTTCGGGTTGTCGCTGATCCTGATCGTGGGGATGATCATCATTTACAGGCAGGTGGGTTTTGTGCAAAACAAAAACCTCGGTTTCGACCGCGAGAACCTGGTCTATTTCCCCATCGAAGGCGAGCTCTTCAACAAATTCGACCTGTTGAAAGAACAGCTGAACGAGGTGGCGGGTGTGAAGCAGGTTTCCCACATGACGGCCAACCCCGCATCCAACGGCAACGGTACCGACGGCATCACATGGCCCGGCAGCGACCCCAGCGACCAGGTGCGGTTTACCCCGTTTGGGGTAGGGTATGATTTTACCAAAACCATGAACCTGCAAATGGCCGACGGCCGTGATTTTTCCCGTGATTTCCCGACGGATTCGAGTGGTGTGCTGGTCAACGAAACGGCCGTGAAGGTGATGAGGCTGAAAGAGCCCGTGGGCAAGGAAATTAACTGGGGCAAGTCGAAAATCCGCATCGTGGGCGTGGTGAAGGATTTCCATTTTCAATCGCTGCATACGGCGATCCGCCCGATGATAGCCTATCTTGGCGCACGGGAGCCGCAGGGAAGTGTGGTGGTCCGTATTCAGGCCGGCAAGACGCCGGAGACACTGGCGGCTATGGAACGCATATGCAGGAAGCTGAATCCCAGTGTGCCATTTACCTATGCATTTACCGACCAGGAATATGCGCGCCAATACCACGCCGAACAGGTCGTGGGCAAGCTGGCGGGCTACTTCGCATTCCTGGCTATATTCATTTCCTGCCTCGGCTTATTCGGCCTGGCCACATTCACCGCCGAGCAGCGTACGAAGGAAATCGGCGTGCGCAAAGTGCTGGGCGCTTCGGTAGCGGGCATTGTAGGGCTGCTTTCGAAAGACTTCCTCAAACTGGTGGTGATGGCGATCGTGCTGGCTTCGCCGGTGGCCTGGTATGTGATGAAAAAATGGCTGGAAGGCTTCGCTTACCAGATCGATATCGAGTGGTGGATGTTTGCGCTGGCGGGTATCATTTCGGTGCTGATTGCCGTGTTTACGATCAGTTTCCAGTCGGTGAAGGCAGCGATGATGAACCCCGTGCGCAGCCTGCGGAGCGAATGAGCCGCTATACTTTTGGATACTGAATGCCCCGCCTTTCCACGGAATCTATATCCCCGGATGCTGGTTTGATAATCGGGTGGTGATCATGGCCACCGGTACAAAGACGAAATCAAAACAGGAAATGGAAATAGGAATCAGCATGTTCGGGGATCTGGCATTTAACAATGCCACCCGTTCTTTTCAATCGGCGCAGGAGCGTTTGCAGGATATGTTGGAGGAAATCAAGCTGGCCGACGAGGTGGGGCTGGATGTGTTCGGAATAGGCGAACACCACCGTCCGGATTTCGCGGTTTCGGCGCCGGAGATCATACTCGCGGCGGCGGCTTCGGTTACCAAAAACATCAAACTCACCAGTTCGGTAACCGTATTGAGCTCGGCGGACCCGGTGCGGATCTACCAGAATTTCTCTACCGTCGATCTCATTTCAGGCGGCCGTGCCGAGATTACGGTGGGCCGGGGCAGCTTCATTGAATCGTTCCCGCTTTTTGGGTATGATTTGAATGATTACAACGGCCTTTTCTCCGAAAAACTGCAATTGCTGAAAGAAATCAATGAAAATGACGTGATCACCTGGAAAGGCAAGTTCCGCGCGACGCTCGACCGCCAGGAAGTGTTGCCCCGTGCCGTGGACAACAACCTTGACATCTGGGTGGCCGTAGGCGGTACGCCGCAGTCGGTGGTGCGTGCGGCCAGGCTGGGCCTCCCGCTGATTATCGCGATCATAGGCGGTATGCCATCGCAGTTCAAGCCGTTTTTTGAACTTTATAAAACAGAATACCTCGAAGCCGGTCATGACCCCGCCAAAATGCAGATCGCCACGCACTCACACGGGCTGGTGGGCCTGGACGGAAAGGCATTGAACGATTCATACTTTCCTTCCTATGCCGCGCAAATGGACCGCATAGGCCGGAGCCGCGGGTGGGCGCCTTATACGCGCGGACAGTTTGAGGGCGGACAGGGCCGCGAGGGGGCATTGTTCATTGGCGAGCCCAATGCAGTGGTGGATAAGATCCTGTACCATCAGGAGATGTTCGGCCTCACGCGCTTTCTGATGCATACGGACGTGGGTGCACCTGCGCACAAAGACCTGATGAAGTCGATCGAGCTGCTCGGAACACACGTGGCACCGGCGGTGAAAAAAGCGCTGGCAGCTAAATAATAGCGATCTAGGAGCGGGTGACGCAAATGCACCCGCTTTTTGTCGCAACAGGCATCGCTCCGTTCCGGCGAAACCCGGCAACTTTGTAACATCAATCATCACTAAAAAACACAAAGAGACATGGAAGCGACAACTCAACCTGTAACTGTACAAGCGCTCATCAATGCACCGGTAGCCGAAGTATGGAATAAATGGAATGCACCGGAGCACATCACCCAATGGTGTTTCGCGTCCGACGACTGGCATGCACCCCACGCTGAAAACGACGTGCGTGTTGGTGGAGAAATCAAAACGACGATGGCGGCCAAAGACGGCAGTTTCAGTTTTGATTTCGGCGGCACCTACACCGAAGTGGAGGAAAACCGTTACCTGGCCTACACGCTGGGCGACGGCCGCAAAGTGACCGTTGCGTTCGAACAGGAAGGCGATGGTACCAAGGTGGTGGAGACGTTCGATCCTGAAAATACCCATCCTGTCGACTTCCAACAAGCTGGCTGGCAGGCGATTCTCGACAATTTCAAGAAGTATGCGGAAAAATAGGGTGCTGCCCTGTAACCTGATATGAAATGCGGCCTGGTCGGAGAGACCGGGCCGCTTGCGTTTGCCTTCCCGACATAAAATAGTAGATCGAAGTTAATGCTACTTTATTTACTTTTGATGTTCAGAATTCAAAAGTAAATGCAATCCCGAATAACATCCCGTCTTACCAACCGCCAGAAATGGGAACTTGGGCTGGGCCTTGCGCTCATATACGTGCCGATCCGCATTTATATGAACGTATTGCAGATCGATATGCCCACCTTCTGGCACCGGCTGCCCCTGTGGACGATGGAGGTTTTGTTCAGTATTGCTTTTTTTATTCTCTGGATCAATGTAATCGAGTGGCTGCAATACTTCACCTCCCGGTTTCTGGGCGAGGATTTTCCGGACCGCTACCGTGTTGTCAACCAGTTTCTGATGCTCGTGGTGGCGATCGGCCTCGCAATGGTATTCAACCACTGGTACCGTTTTCTCTGGCATTGGATGGAGGCGGTTTTCGATAAAAAGAGCTTTGAGGTACTGCCCATCACGCTCAATAAAACCCCGGTCCTCAAACAACGCGCGAATACAAGCATCACCGTCATGGCCCTCATGGCCGAATATTACCTGGCGGCCAACAAGCGGGTGTACGAGCGCCTGCAGCGCGTGGTGATCAATGAGGAGCGCTTGCAGAAGGAGAATGCGACGGCCAATTTCAATGCTTTGAAAAACCAGGTCAGCCCGCATTTCCTTTTCAACAATTTCAGCGTACTCACCACGCTTGTTGAAACGAACCAGGAGCTTTCCGTCAAATTCATCAACCAGCTTTCGAAGGCCTACCGGTATATCCTCGAAAAGTCGGTGTACGACTCGATCAAGCTCGCGACGGAGGTGGAGTTTCTGGAAACTTACATGTTCCTGCTCATGATCCGTTTTGAGAATAAACTGAACCTGGACATTCGCATTTCGTGCCAGGAAAAAGAAAAATATTCGATCGTACCACTCACGCTGCAACTGCTGGTGGAGAATGCGGTGAAGCATAACCGGATGTCGGCCAGCAACCCGCTGCTGATCACCATCGGCGTGGAGGAGGATTACCTGGTGATCAGTAACCCGCTGCAAGTCCGCGAGCTGCCTGAGTCGTCGACACGGCTGGGGCTTCAGAATATTGTGAACCGCTACAAATTGCTCATCGACAAACCTGTTATGGTCGATAAGGCCAATGGGTGTTTTACCGTTAAAGTGCCGCTGCTTTCATGAATGTGCTTATTATAGAGGACGAGTAGCTCAGTGCCAACCGCCTGGAAACCCTGGTGGGGAAATATGATCCCAAAATCAATGTAATGGCCAAGCTGTCGTCGGTCAGGGAAAGCATTCAATGGCTCAGCGATGGCGCCAATATTCGTCCGGATCTGATTTTCATGGACTTGCACCTGGAAGACGACCTTGCCTTCAAGATTATCGAGGAGCTCGAACTAACCGTCCCCATCATTTTTACGACCGCCTATTCAGAGTATACGCTCAGGGCATTCAAAGCAAATGGCATCGATTATCTGCTTAAACCGGTCGACAAGGCCGAGCTGACCACGGCGATCGACAAATTTGTGGCACTTCATGCCAGATCGGCGGCTACCCCGGTCCCGGATTTCGCGGCATTGATGGCCATGTACCAGTCTGTCAATGACGAGGGTTATAAAGAGCGCTTCCTGGCGTCGGCCGGGCCGAAACTTTTCAGCATCCGCACGAGCGACATCGCTTATTTCACCATTGAGCAAAAGGCGACTTTCCTGCGTACTTACGACGGGCAGCACCTGGCCATGGATTACAGTCTGGATAAACTGGCCCAAATGCTCGACCCCCAAGAGTTTTTCCGCATTAACCGCTCGCTGATCATCGCCTTGAACAGCATCCGTTCGATCTACACGGTTTCAGCCGGCCGGTTGAAGCTCGAACTCACTCCCGCAACTTCCCAGGAAGTTTTCGTCAGCGGCGACCGAATGGCCGATTTCAAGCAATGGCTGGGTAAATAGTAGCCTCAAACATTTCTTTCTTCCTCCCAAAGCGGGCATTCGGCTCCTGAAATCCGGCATTGGGCACCTTTGATTTTTTGGTTTGGATATTGGTAAACACCTTTGATTGCTGACTGTGTTTTTGCGAAAACCAACAGCAAGTTGACCATAAACCTAAACCCTGTGTTTCGTGTGCGCCACGAACGGCGGATACGGGATAAAGGTGACTATTCCTAAACCCTTCTTCAACGTGATGAAAGAACTAAATATCGATCAGACCCTGAACCTGGTAAGCTGCGAAGCCCGCGAGCTCGAACAGTCATCCCGCTATGGCGGCTTGTTTGGTATTGCATTCGTCACGGAAGGGGAGGGCGTACTATCCTGCGACGACGACTCGTGGCATTACGAAGAGCAGGCTATCTTTCTCCTTTCCCCCGGCCATCCCATTCAATTCAAGTCCTTTTACAGGACAAACTTGCTTACAATCTTCTTCGATCCGTTCCGCATCGCCGGGGCGGCGGATCCTATCAATAGCTTTACAGGCATGTTCCGCGCCGTACGCGACCTGTTTTCCGTGCCGAGCTTCCTGCGCCAGAAAGAACTCCGCAGCGAAACCGACCGCCTGGCCGTTACACATCTCGTGCGCCTGATCGAAACCGAACTGGGGCATTTGCAGGATAACAGCCGCGACCTGGTGGCGAATTCGGTCGCATTGCTCGTGAATCTGGTGAAACGCAACCTGCCGGAAACACAGCGCCCCGAACCGGCTGCGCATTACAGTGAAGAAACCGACCGGGTGCTCAACGACGTCCGCAGAATGGTGGAGCACAATGACCACCTCACGATCCAGGAAGTGGCCGCAGCGATGAATATGTCGCAGTATAACCTCAACAAGCTGGTAATCAAAGGTACGGGTGAGACGTTGAAGGCCATCATTTCCCGCTACCGGTCGGAGCAGTCGAAAGCGAAGACGTCCGGTTTGCTGGTGTAGCTGCTGTGCATGGCCCGTCAGTCATGACCTCCGGAATCCGGAGATCGCCAATTGTTAAAATCCGTCAATAAATGATTAAAACGCGGTACGTTTTCAGGTGTATTTTAGGTTAATTTTGATAAAATCCAACCTAAGTATCCTGAATCCTATGACGCATAATTATGTAATGCGCTCGCATTGGGCGGTTTTCCTGTTTTGCTTTTTTGCTGCTTTGAGCGCGGCAGCGCAATCTTCCAAATCCAGATTTAACCTATATGAACAGTCCAGCGAGGTGGCCGGATTGGTTATTCAGTATGCGCAGGACATTCGTGCTGTGAAATACTTTTACGGTCCAATGCCTACGAGCGGGCGGGCCCAGCAGGGCGGCAGCGCACTGAACTCCCCGGAGCAGCGGACGCGGTTACGCGAAGTAGATCAGGATTATCTGGGGAAACTCTCCAAGGTGGAATTCAATGCCATGAGCATTTACGGCAAGGTGGACTATCTGCTGTTGAAACGTAATATCGACGACCATTTACTGACATTAAGCCAGGAGGAAAAGGAATATGCCCAGATCGAAAAATATATTCCGTTTGCCGCCGGCATCTACGAGTTGGAAAAAGGCCGCCGCCGCGGTGCGACGGTAGATGGCCAGGCAGTTGCGGCGAAACTGAATGATCTGCAGAAGGAGGTAAAGACGGCCGAGGAGTCTTTCAAGAAGCTGGAATCAATCGATATGCCGCTCTCGCGCATGGGCGTGGAGGCTGTGACCGGCCTCGAAGCACGTTTGAAAAGTACCTTCGAGTTTTACAATAGCTACGATCCGCTGTTTACCTGGTGGGTGCCCAAGCCTTACAAAAGGCTGGACAGCACATTGCTGGCCTATTCCAAACTGATCCGCAGCAAAGGAAAGCTCAATACGACTCAGAAAGAGGATGCGAGCGGTATCAAGGGTGTCCCGATCGGGCGCGAAGAACTGATTCGTCAGCTCGGCACCGAGATGATCAGCTACACGCCCGACGAGCTCATTGACCTTGCGAACAGGGAATTTGCGTGGTGCGATAAGGAATTGTTGAAAGCATCTGCCGAAATGGGCTTTGGGAAGGACTGGAAAAAGGCTCAGGAAAAGGTCAAAAGCAGCTACGTTCCCGCTGGCACCCAGCCGGAGCTCATCATGAAGCTTTATAATGACGCCAAGGAATTCATTCTCAAAAATAACCTCATCGACTATCCCGAAATAGCCGACGAAACCTGGGGAATGCAGATGATGACGCCGGAGCGGCAGCTGGTCAACCCATTTTTTCTCGGCGGCAGGGATATCATCATTTCTTACCCGACCAATACCATGGCGCATGACGACAAACTGATGAGCATGCGCGGTAACAACCCCTATTTCTCCCGTTCCACCGTGCATCACGAGCTGGTGCCGGGGCACCATTTGCAGTATTATATGAACAGCCGGTACAAGTCCTACCGCGGCGATTTCCGCACGCCGTTCTGGACCGAGGGCTGGGCATTGTACTGGGAGCTGCTTTTGTATGACAAAGGTTTTGCCAAAACGCCCGAGGAACGCATAGGAATGCTTTTCTGGCGTATGCACCGCTGTGCGCGCATTATTTTTTCACTGAATTATCACCTCGGTAAATGGACGCCGCAGGAGTGCATTGACTTTCTGGTGGACCGGGTGGGTCATGAACGTGCCAATGCCGAAGGTGAAGTAAGGCGTTCGTTTGAAGGGAATTACAGTCCGCTTTACCAGGTGGCGTACCTTATAGGAGGCTTACAGTTGTTCAGCCTGAAAAAGGAGCTGGTAGACAGCGGCAAAATGACTTTCAAGCAATTCCACGACGCCGTCATGAAGGAAAATAACATGCCGATCGAAATGGTACGTGCGACCCTGACGAACCAGCCATTGAAAGCTGATTTCAAAACGCAGTGGAAGTTTTATCAGTTTAAATGACGGGTGTTCACGGATTGGAATCCGGGGGAGTGGACTTGTTTTGCTCCCTTAGGGCAATCAACGGTGCCAAGATTTTCCGTGCTTTCTCCAACTGCTCCGGAAAGTGAACCTTGCCTTCGAGATGACGCATGTCCTTTACGATCATTCCCCCGTTTTGATCATTTGGTTTACTATTTGCAGTTCTAGCCATAACTGTTGTTGGTTTTCTGATCTCGTTAACAGGAAAGCCTCGTATTCTTGGTCCCTTATAAAAGTTTCCCAGTAGTTGTTCCTGCAATATCCAAAAATAACGAATTGCTGCTGAATATCACAAAGATACCGGTTGAGGGCCATGCGATACAACCTTGTTCTCGACTTGGTACTTCCCGAGGCCAGAACCGCAGCCTTTGGGTGATTTTCGGTGAATTCGACCACAGTGGCAGCGACCGTCGCCAGTACTTTGTAGCTGTCTCCATTGTTTGACACCAGCATATCATTGAAAGTTTCTCCTGACTCATCCATGTCACCGAAGCCGAGATTGTATACCTCCGGACCTACCAGCGTATATTCTATGAGCTTTTTTATGAATCCTTTCGATCCTTCGCTTGTGAATTCAAAGAGTGTCTTCGACTCGCTAGCATAGTAACTATACCGTGGCAGATGCATGAAGCAATAGTGTGTTGGAGGTTAATTCTGGATGCGAATTTAATAAACCTCCAACGGAACACTACCCTCTCAACGCCTCCACGTCCTTCACACTTTTCGCCAGTTCCTTTCCGAGAATCCTGTTGCCATTCTCGGTAATCAAAAGGTTGTCTTCAATGCGGATACCGGTGAAATCGCGGAACATTTCCAGCTTCTCATAGTCGATGAATTGCGCGAGTTTTTGCTCGCCTTTCCAGCGGTCGATGAGGGTGGGGATGAGGTACAGGCCGGGCTCGACGGTGATGACGAAGCCGGGTTCCAGGGCGCGGCCCAGCCGGAGGGACTTCCAGCCGAATGCAGTGCCCTTTTTAAGTTCATCGGTGTAGCCGACGTATTGTTCGCCCAGGTTTTCCATGTCGTGCACATCGAGGCCCATCATGTGGCCGAGGCCGCATTGGAAGAATAAGGTATGCACGTCATGCTCGACAGCTTCGGCGGGATCGCCCTTTACGACGCCCATTTGCTTCATGCCTTCCACGAGTCTGGTCGACGCCAGCTTGTGCACGTCTTTGAACAAAACACCGGGTTTGCAAGCTGCAATGGCGGCTTCCTGGGCATTCAGGACGATTTCATACATCTCTTTTTGAAGGCTCGTAAATGCCTTTCCGACGGGAATGGTGCGGGTAAGGTCGCCGCAGTAATGCATGGCTGTTTCCGCCCCCGCGTCGCAGAGTGCCATCTGGCCCTCGCGGATGGAGAGGTCGCGGGCGTGGGTATGCAGGATTTCGCCGTTTACGGTAAGGATCACGGGATAGGAAATATCGCCGCCACGGGCAATGGCCATGCTTTGCAGCCTGCCGGCAATTTCCTTCTCGCTCATGCCCGCGCGCGTGTCGCGCATGAAGGACAAATGCATGTCGACCGAAGTGTCCACGGCCTTTTCAATTTCGGCTACTTCTTCTTCGGTTTTGTAGGAACGCATGGAGACCACTGCTTTAATCAGGTCGGCAGATGCTTTCTGCGCCGCTTCGGAAGGGCTGACGTGCAGCCATTCCTGCAATTTCAGGTAATGCTCGCCGCGGTAGGGAGGGAGGAAATGGATCGTTTGCCGGCGCGATAATGCGTCTTTCAGAAAACTTCCAACGGCCGAAGCGGGCTTCACCTCGTTTACACCGACTTTGGCCGCCTTTTCGGAAATGGCCTCTTTCGGGCCAGTCCATACAACATCATCGATGGTAAGCTCATTGCCGAAAATGATTTCGCGGCCGTTATCGAGGTCGATGATCGCGGTAAGCGAGGCCTGATCGATGCCGAAATAATAAAGGAATGTACTGTCCTGACGAAATGAGTATACGTTGTCGCGGTAATTCATGCCGCTCTCTTCGTTGCCCAGGAGCAGGACCAGCCCGCCGCCGAGTTTAGATTGAAGTGTTTGTCTGCGGTTTATGTATGTTGATTTGGAAAACATGGGATAATATGGTTTGGAATACAACAAAAAATTTGCCCACCGAAACAAATATAGTTTGTCCGGTGAGCAAATAGGAACTACCTAACCCAAATTAATAATGGCTCAGTAACCCGGGTTCTGTTTCAGGTTCGGGTTCTTGTCAATTTCATTCTGCGGGATCGGGAAGAGCGCACGCTGTACCGATTGCGGGCGGTGGTTGAACCATCTCTTGGTTTCGTATGCCCCGAAACGGATCAGGTCCTGGCGACGGTGTGCCTCTGCCGCAAATTCCCAGCCCAACTCGTCGAGGAAACGGCCGAACTGGATGTCGTCGCCGCCCTGCCGCTCGGTAATGGTGCCATCGGTGGCCTGGTAGCCGTAGTTGTAACGGCTGCCCTTCGCCAGATCGGCAGCGGTAACCGTCGCTTTTTCGGGCGCACCTTTGAATGCCCGCTGGCGCACCTGGGTAACGAGCTCAGCCGCCTCCGCCGCCTTGCCCGTGCGCAGCAATGCCTCCGCCTTGATCATGAGCACATCCGCGTAGCGCAGGAAAGGGAAGTCGTTGTCGAGGCTGCCGGTTGCATTGGGCTTGATTTTATACTTGCCGATACGGAACCCGTCCGACGAAGCGGTTTTATCCATTCCCGGGACGGCTTTGTTGTAGGTGATCACCACCGCACCGGTAGCGGCGCTTTTTTGCGGACCCATAATCCAGGTGTCGGCCAGGCGGCTGTCCGCGGCGTCGTAAGTATCTATAAACTGTGGAACGGCGCAGTTTCCGCCCCATGGACCTGCATTCATCGGGTACACCGAGCGGCTCAGCGGATCGAGGGTCTTCATATGGATCTGGTTGCCCGTTCCATAAATCTCATCATAAGGAATAGCGAAAATGATCTCCTTGGAGTTGAAGTTGGTCCAGGTGAAAACGTCGGAATAATTCGCATCCAGCACATATTTGCCGCTTTTGATCACATCATCGGCTTCCTGGATAGCCTTGGCCCATTCCGCTGTGCCGGTATAAACCTGCGCATTCAGGTAA
Source organism: Dyadobacter sp. 50-39 (assembly GCA_001898145.1). Classification (GTDB taxonomy): domain Bacteria; phylum Bacteroidota; class Bacteroidia; order Cytophagales; family Spirosomataceae; genus Dyadobacter. The sequence goes on along the minus strand of MKSR01000040.1, from coordinate 666,704 downwards.
ATTTTGGCCAAAAGCGTCTTCGCGCCCCATTTGTTCATCTGGCCATAGGTAGTAGCCGCATTTTCGCTCAGGTTTGGAAGTGACTCTGTCAATTCTTTAACCACAAAATCATACACCTCCTTGCGGGTACTCTGTTTGGGCAGGGTAATGTCTTTGAAGTCGGTCACAATGGGCACGTTGCCATGATTGTCGAGCAAAAGGTAATACGCAAATGCGCGAACGGCGCGGAGTTCGGCGATGGTCGCTTCCTTGCCGTTGGTAATGGGCAAATCGCCGTCCTGGATCTGCGAAAGTACCCGGTTGACGGTGGTAATGCTGGCAAATGCCTGGCGCCACGCGTTTTCAGGCTGCCATTGCAGGGAGGTCCAGGTGTGCTGGTGCATGCGGCGGTAGGTACCGCCGTCGTCCCAGCCGTTGGGGCGTACCGGCGTGATGATCGCATCGGCGGCCTCTTCCTGTAAGTCGAAATAGCCTTGCCAGCCGAGCATCAGCGAGCGCAGCGAAGAGTACACAGGCGCTACAATGGCCGGAAGGTCCTTTTCGGTGGGCTGGTAGCTGCTCCCGAGCACTTCCGAGTACACTTCCTCGTTCAGGTCGGTGCAGGAGTAAAGCGGTGCCCCGGCGAGCAGTGCGGCCAGGATCGCAAATCTTATATTTGGAGTTTTCATTGTTTGCAGGAATTGAATGATCAGAATGTTACGCTCAGGCCGGCGGTGAATGTCCGGGTGGTAGGGTACTTGTCGCGGTAGTCGCTGCCGGGCGAGAAGCCGGTGAAAGTCACGCCTTCGGGGTCGATACCGGTGTAGCCGGTAATGGTCGCCAGGTTGAGGCCCGACACGAAAATGCGGGCATTTTTAATGCCTTTGATCGTGTTGGCAGGCAGGGTATAACCGAATGTAACGTTGTCGATCTTCCAGTAATCGCCTTTCTCGATGTAATGCGATACATACACCAGGTCGGTGTTGAGCACCTTGCCGTCGATCGGATCGTAGGCGTTTTTCAGCATATTGTAAGCCTTGTTGCGCGGGTTGCTGTAAAACATGCTCTGGAAATTCAGGATGTCGAAGCCGAACGAACCGCGCATGTTCACAGCCAGGTCAAACTGCTTGTACCGGATGTTGTTGTTCCAGCCCACAATATGTTTTGGAATACCATTACCATAATACTGGCGGTCCTCCGGTGTAGCGTCGGCGATCGGGATCACCTCGCCGTCCTTGTTTTCGATCAGCCAGGCGCCCTTGTCGTCCACGCCGACGCTCTTCCAAACAAAGAACCGGCCGATCGGCTCGCCCACCTTTACGCGGTGCGTGCTCATCTGGATCGGCTCTCCCGTATAACCTGCGTCGAAGAAGTCGTTGGCCGCCTGGAATTGGTCGTTGGAAAGGCTCACGAGCTTGTTGCGGTTGGTAGAATAGGTGAAGCCCGTATTCCACTGGAACTTGCCGGTCTGGATCGGAACGATGTTCAAGAGCACTTCTACCCCTCTGTTCTGCATAACCCCCGCATTGATAAACATGCTGCCCGTCAGATAAGGAGGGACCGGCACGGGGAAATTGTAGAGCAGGTCTTTCACCTTGCGGCTGTAAAAGTCGACCGAACCGTTAATGCGGTTTTTCATGAATCCAAAATCCACCCCGGCATTGTACTCCTCTTTCTTCTCCCAGCGCAGGTCGGGGTTGAAGTTACGCGCCGGAACAAATCCCGGAACCCATTTGCCGCCGATGAATGCACCCTGTCCGCGGTCGAAATTGTAGCTGATCTGCGACATATACGGGTTGTTTGCGATCGTACCCGTTACGCCGATGCCTGCACGGAGCTTGATGTCCGAGTTCGCGCCAAGCCCGCCCATGAAACGCTCCTTGCTGATACGCCAGCCGATGGAAGCGGCCGGGAAAGTACCCCACTGATTATTCACCCCGAACCGGGAAGAACCTTCGCGGCGCACACTGGCCATAAACAGGTACTTGTCGTTCAGGCTGTAAGTTAGCCGGCCGAAGAAGCCTGCCAGCTGCCATTTGTTTTTGGTACTGCTCATGCCGGCCTGTCCTTTTTGCAGGGCTCCGCCTGCGCCGAGGTTATTCCAGTCGTAGGCGTCGGTAGGGAAGTCCCAGTTGTTGGCGGCGAATGCTTCATAGGTTGCGTCCTGCCAGCTGTAACCTCCGAGTACGGAAAAACGGTGTTTACCAATGGATTTGGAATAATTTCCGGTCAATTCCAGCAGGTTTTCATTGTTGGCATAGGTGTTCCGGAACGCAGTGGCATTCTGGTTGCCGAGGCGCGTGCTGGTATGGTTGAAGGTTGTAGAGCCTCCTTCGAGGTTGCTGTTCTGCACATTGGAAACCAACAGCTTGAAGTTCAGGTCGTCGATCGGCGCGTAGTCGAGGCTGCCGGCCATCCGCATTTCCTTGAATGAGCTTTCGAAATTCGATTCGTTCAGCAGCGACACCGGGTTTTCGTAGAAATACCCGTCGCGCTCCTGCCACTTCCCATTGTCGCCGATCACACGGTCGGTCGGGTTGCGGATAATGGCCTGGCGATAGGCGTAGCCGTAAGCTGCGTCGTCGTTTGCGGGCGAAACCGCGCCATTCGATCGGGTAATGCGGTTGATGAGCTGTAAGTTGGTTTTGAGTTTGTTGTTGAACATGGAATGGTTCAGATCCGCACGACCGGTGAACCGGTTCTGGCCGGATCTCAGGAATATCCCCTCCCAGTTGCGGTAGTTGATCGAACCTGTGAGGTTGGTGGTACTGTTTCCGCCGAAGAACGTGAGGTTATGGTTGTGGCTCACCGGTTTTTGCATGATCTCGGAAAGCCAGTCGGTATTGCCGCCGTAATCGGTATAGTCAATGCCTTCCTTGATTTTCTGACGGTAGTCATCGCCGGTCAGCAGTTCGGGACGACGGGCAATGGTCTGGATATTGACATAATTGGAATACTCAATCGTCGAACGCGAAGCGCCGCGGTTTTTCCGGGTGGTAATCAAAATCACCCCTCCGGTAGCCCGGGTACCATAGATCGCCGCCGCCGAGCCATCCTTCAACACATCCACCGACTCGATATCCTCCGGTGCCACGGTGTTCAGCCCGCCCGGGATACCGTCGATGAGGATCAGCGGGTTGGCGGTACCCTCGATGGAGTTGATACCGCGTAAGTTGATCTGCGTGTTGGCAGTAGGGGAGCCGCTGGGCGTCGTAATGCGCAAGCCGGCCACTTTTCCCTGTACGAGCTGCGCCGCGTCGCGCACGGTTCCCTGGATAAAATCCTCGCGCTTGATGCTCGCCACAGAGCTCGTTACGTCGCCCTTTTTCTGGGTGCCATACCCGATTACCACTACTTCCTGCAACTGTTTCTGGTCGGGTGCGAGCTCCACATTGATCTCGCTCTGATTGCCTACGGCCACTTCCTGGCTCACATAACCGATATAGCTCAGGATGAGCGTCGAGCCTTCGGGCACATCGAGCTTGAATTTTCCCTCGGTGTCGGTGGCGGTACCCACGGTATTGTTCCCCTTCACGATGATGGTTACGCCGGGGAGCGGGTTCTTGTCCTCGGCGGACACCACTTTGCCGGAAATTTGTCGTTCGGCGGCGAGCGCCAGGGCGTTTTCAGTCAGGAAACACGCTACCGCCGCCGCAATGAAGCAAAAGCGTTGCAGTTCCCGGATCAGGCGGGATAATGGTCTTTTCATACGATTGGAGTTAGATGGTTTAAACTTATTTGAGGGCAATCATTGCACTTTCATCACACCGTTCATGATCCGCCAATGGCCGGGGACGGTGCACAGGAACGGGTAATCCCCGGGCTTGTCGGGCGCTATGAACACCAGCGTCGCATTCCCTTCCGGACTTACCAGTTCCGTTGCGTGCAGTACTTCGGGTATTTTCGGTATATAGTTGAGCGCGATAGCATTCGCTTCCCGCGCCAGCAAGTCGGCGGCATTGCCTACTTTTTCCAATGAGCCTGGTTTGATAATGAGCAGGTTATGCTGCATAAAATCCGGGTTCGTAAACTGGATCGTCACTTTCTGACCGGGCTTGACAGTGAATGTTTTCTGGTCGAACTTCATTTCATGCTCGATCACTTTCAGCTTCACCGTTACCGGGTTACCTTTTCCTTTCACTATTTCAACCGGTGCTTCGGTATGGGCGCGCGATACTTTTTTGTCTTCCTTTTGGGCAACGACCTGGTTTAGCTGTAAGGTGCTTTTGATGTCGAGCCAGCCCCGTAACCGGGCATTATCCGGATAATCGCCTACCTGGTTGCCGTCGCGCATATCGCGGCCGAGACGAATGTCGTCCGGGATGAAAGGCTGGTGGAAAAGCCCGGCTGCATGGCCGCTTACCGGCGTTTCATCCTCGATGGCGAGCGTCATTTTGCCCCCATCCGAAAGTGTGGCGTAGGCGTTAAAGCGTTCGTCGGGCAGTTTCCGGGTGGAGGTAACCTGGTAGGACTGACCATTTTGCCGTACCAGCCAGTGCAATTTCCCGTCTTGCATATATAGGCTGTAACCATTCTGGCGGTTACCCTGCGATACGACCACACCCGAAAGATCCTCTTGCGCTTTGGTGATAATGGCGCTGATTTTAAGCTCTTTGTGGGAAATGTCCGGCGGGTAAATCGGCGGCGACCATAGGTTGAGCATGTAGGTCTCTTCGATCAGCCCGCGCTCGATGCGTGCCGTCAGGGTCGAGTCTCTGAGCTTCGCCGCAGCAGCTTTGAAACCATTTTCGTGTTTGATCACCCCCGAAAAAATGGCCTGCGCGAGGTACTCGTCCGCCGCATTCTGCGAATCCTGGCCGGCAAGGTAGAGCATTCTGCCGATTTCCTCCGAAGCAGGGAGATCCGTCAGTGCCTGTATGGTGGCAAGCCTAACTTTCAGGTCCGGATCGCTCAATGAATTGGTCCATTTCAATGCGGAGAGCGTCTTTTCGTTGCGTGGAAGCAGTTTTACGGCCGTTTTTCGCACACCCGCCGCCGGGTGCCGCATGGCCCGTACCAGTGTATGGTAGGCTTCCTCATTCGGGCCGGTGAATGCATGCAAGCCATCGAGCGTCCACAGTGCATGCACGGCGGGGCTATTCAAGCCAATATCGTCCACAGACTGGTCATTCACCATTTTAATCAGGTCTGGAATAGCTGCCGTATTTTTCGATTCCACGATCAGCCGCTGCGCTGTGGTGCGCCAGAACATGTTGTCGTTTTTCAGTCCGGCCACCAGGCTTGCTGCATCGTTTTTGTCAAGTTTCGGATAGGGTTTTTTCTTTGCATTCTTCCAAACGACCCTGTATATACGTCCATGCTGATTGTCGCGCAGCGGGTTGATGTACGCATTACCCTTACCATTCTCGAAACCGCGCGGGGTAGGGTTGTGCTGGATGATGAAACTGTACCAATCCGCTACCCACACGGCCCCGTCCGGGCCCACCTCTGCGTGCACGGGCGAAAACCACTCATCGGCGCTGGCAAGCAGGTTGAAGCCGTTTTTCTCTTTAAAGCCTGCGCCTTTCGGTTTCAGCAGTGCCTGGTAAAGCAGCCGCCCGGTGGGCTCGCAAACAAATGCGGTGGCATTCCAGTACGATTTCGGGAAGTTGCGGGCCGTATACAGGTTATGCCCTGCCGCCGCGGTGAACCCGCCATGAAAATCTACCTGCCGCAATGCGGGGGTGAGGTAGTTCATTTCGTAATGCGAATCCAGTTTGTAAACGGTATTGCCCGATCCGTCCGCTACGGAGCGTTTCACGTATTCGAGTGGCATGGCGAAATGTCCGCTGTAATTCCCGTTCGCTGTTGAAATAAACACTTCAAACTCTTCGGAAAAGCCTAATCCCCAGGTGTTGTTCGAAGTCCGTCCGATGTATTCCAGGTTCTTGCCGTCGTGGTCGAACCGGTAAATGCCCTGGCTGAAATTCAGTTGTTTGCCGCTGCTCGTTCCCCGGAAGCCGGCATAGCCCAATACACCCCAGATCTTGTTGTCCAGGCCGTATTTCAGGTTCGAGGGGCCCGCGTGGGTATCGCTTTTGCCCCAGCCCGAAATGATATTTTCGCGAATATCGGCCTTATCGTCGCCGTCGGTGTCTTTGAGGAAAATGAAATGCGGCGCCTGGGCCACGATAATGCCGCCATTGGCGAACACGAGGCTGGTCGGGATATTGAGGTTGTCCGCGAAGATGGTAAACTTGTCGGCCTTGCCGTCGCCGTCGGTGTCTTCGCAGATCTTGATGCGGTCCTTGCCTACGCCGTCCTGCTCGCGTACTTCGTTGGGATAATCCTGTGTTTCAGCTACAAAAAGCCGCCCGCGTTCGTCCCAGGCCATGGCAATCGGTTTCACGATGTCGGGCTCGGAAGCGAACAGTTGCAGTTCGAAATCCACGGGTACCTGCGTCAGTTTTTGGGATTCGGCGGGGGACAATGGCTGCTGAAACTTCGGTGCCGGGTCACGCTTTTCATAGTTGGGTACATTGGCGTCGGTGTAGGCAGGCGGGGTCAGATTGAATTTTTTCAAACGCTCCTTCGCCTCGTCGCTCACAGCCCACATAATGCCATTGGCGACCAGTTCATGGAATGCAGGTTGCTTCCAGGTGCGCTCGTCGTGGCCATATGCGGTGTAAAACACGCGGCCTTTGCCTTGCGTGCGTACCCAGGTCCAGGGCTCGTGATGGTCGCCCTCGACGCGCTCTTGCAGGACGGTAATGTCCGGATTAAGCTTTGAATGCACATACGTTTCATCCCATGTTTCGAACGTTTTCCAGCCCTGCATAACCGGGTGGTCGGCCTTTACCACCGGCGCAGTAAATGTGCCGTATTTGTGCGAGCTGAACTGCCCGCCCACGGTTTTGATATACCAGTCCGAATTCTGAAAGCAAAAAGAGGCCGCATGGAGGGGAATCAATGCGTGTCCGCTTTCTACAAATGTCTTCAAAGCACTTTCCTGCGCCGGGGTGATGGTGTTATGGTTGGCGTAAATCACCACGCCGTCGTAATGCGCGAGATTCTCGGGATTGAGTGCATTCGGGTCGGCGGTGTAGGTCATGTTGATGCCCTTCTGGAACAACGGCAGAGAAAGCATCGGGAAATATTTCTCCGAGAAATGGTGGCGGCTGTCGTGCCCGAGGAAGAGCAGCTCAATGCGGCGACCGGCGACGGTCTGTTTCGCGTCGCTCTTGCTCGCGGTAGCTGGTACCTGCACCGACCGTCGTTTCTGCGCACAGCCGTAGCCGAGCACGAGCGCAAGCAGGAATAGTAATACTCTTTTCATGGGATTTGGGTTAGCGTAACTTCAAGTTTCTTTATGAAATGCTGTCATAGCAATGCTGGTTGGGCCAAATCAGCCCAATGCACTATGTTCAATCTGCAACTATCTGACCTTTTTCTTTTCCCGGTCTGAAGACCGGGGCAGAGGATCTTTTGATTTAGTTTTTTGTACTTTGCTTTTTTCTTTCCCCGGTCTGAAGACCGGGGCAGAGGATGGTTCTGGTCCCTGATTTTTATCTTCTGTCCGGTCTTCAGACCGGCTCCCCTTCATCTATTGCCCCGGGCTTTAGCCCGGGGATCAAAGGATTAGTAATTCAGGATTTTTTATTTTCCTAGTGCTGCTGGTTGGGCGGCGGTGGCTTTGTTTCTGTTCGGGGGATCTACTCCGAGTAATTTTTGTACAAAAAAGTCCCGCTTCTTGCGGCGCCCGTACGGTCCGCCGTCGCTGTGGCCCATGCCCGGTACGACGAGGAGGTCAAATTCCTTGTTCGCTTTGATCAACGCATCGGCCACGCGGTAGGTACTTTCGGGCGGTACGTTGGTGTCTACCTCGCCCACGATCAGCAGCAGGTCACCCTGTAATTTCGCCGCATTGGTCACATTCGACTGCTCGTCGTAATGCTTTCCTACCGGGTACCCCATCCATTGCTCGTTCCACCATTGCTTATCGACGCGGTTGTCGTGGCAGCCGCATGCCGAAACCGCCGCATCGTAAAAGCCCGGGTGGAAGAGCAATGCACCCAGCGAGTTTTGCCCGCCGGCGGAAGTCCCGTACACGCCTACGCGGGTCGAGTCCACCTGGGGATATTTTTCGGCCAGGGCCTTCATCCACGCAATGCGGTCCGGGAAGCCGGCATCCGCCAGGTTCTGCCAGCACATATCATGGAATGCCTTGGAACGGTTGTAGGTGCCCATTCCATCCATTTGCACTACAATGAAACCCAGCTCGGCCATGCTCTGCATTTCGCCGTAATGCCTGAATGCTTTCGGTACATACGAGTCCTGTGGGCCTGCGTAAATGTTTTCGATGATCGGGTACTTCTTCTTCGGGTCGAAGTGGCTCGGACGGTACACTATGCCCCAGATGTCGGTCTTGCCGTCGCGGCCCTTGGCTTTGAAAATTTCCGGCAGTTTGAAGCCCAATGCGAGATAAGGCGAAATATCGGCGGTCTCCAACTTCATCACCAGCGAAGCGTCGGCAGTCCTGCGGAGCTCCGACACCGGCGCGCTGGTCATCGTTGAGTAAGTGTCTACGTAATAGGTCCTGTCGGGCGAAAAGGTGAGCTGATGCGTCGCCTTCGCATGGTCGGTCAGTTTCACCAGGCCGGTGCCGTCGAACTTAATGCGGTAATAATGAATATGGTAAGGGTCCTCGTTCGCATTCATCCCGCTCGCTTTGAACCACACTTCGCGCTTCTGCGTATCGATGCTGTCGATGTCGCGCACTACCCATTCGCCTTTGGTAACCTGGTTCTTGATCTGGCCTGTCTGCTCGTCGACGAGGTAAATGTGCCGCCAGCCGTCCCTTTCCGAGGCCCAGATAATTTCATGATTGTCAGGCTGGTAATGCGTGTAAATCATGTTCTGGTAAATGAATGTCTTGGTTTGCTCGTCGATGATGTGCTTCGTGGCACCATTGGTAGCATCGACTTCGATCACCCGGAAACGCTGGTGGCCGCGGTCCACTTTCTCATAGGTAAAATGCGTAGCGTCGCCCTTGCGCCAGCGTATCACAGGCGCATTGAAAAAGTCGATCACCTCCGACTGTACTTTCACGGATTTGCCGCTCTGCACGTCGATCACATGCATTTCATAGCTTGTAAATTCATCGCCGGGCTGCGCATACCCGCGTGTTTTCACTTCCCCCCGCGTAGTGTTCGGCAGCGAGGAGAAGATGATACTCACCTGCCGCTCGTCGCGGGGGTCGATGCGGTAGCATACCAGGTAGCGGCCGTCGGGCGACCAGCTCAGTTCACCATAAGGTTTCAGCGGATTGCCGTCGTAGGTGAGCTGTTTGCCGGTTTTGTCTTCCTTTTTACCTAAATAAATGTTCCCGTTGCGGACAAATGCCTTCGTCTGCCGGTCAGGTGAGACGCTGTCGGCACGGAAGCGGCCCCAACGACTGGTCTGCCGGGTCCAGCCGGTGTCTTTCGTTTTGGGTAAATCGGGCTTCGCGATCTTCTGCGCCGTCCCGGTTTCGGTATCGTAAGCAAACCATTTGCCTTTGCTTTGCAAGATCAGGCGGTGTTTATCGGGCTCAAAGTGAATGTCGCTGATCCATAGCCTGGCAGCGGAAAAAGTCGAATCATAGGCCTTGGAGAGCGCGGCGGCCACCCTGGCATTATCGAAAGCCGGTGTCCTTTTGTTTTCGCCGGGCTTCACCACCAGGTATTCGGTGAGGCTGTCCTTTAATACATTCCTGTACCAGAACGACTGCCCGTCGGGCAACCAGTTGGGTGTTACCTGGGTTTTCAGCACGCTGCCCCTGGTGAGCGAGTCCATCAGGGCCATCCGCCTGTACGACGCGGAAAGTTCGGCCGGGTTGGGCTGATAGGCAGGCAGCGGCTTCTGGGCCATTAATGGGGCCGCCAGGCTTAATGCACCAATTGCATGAAGGTAAATTTTCTTACAAAGGCTTGGATTAGGGATTTTCATAGCTGCTTTGAAACTGTAAAGGCAATAAATTCCTTGCTGTCTGATAGTCAGACAGTTGATTCTGATAGAGAGCGGCAGTGCCGCCGGACGGGTGCTTTTAGAAAATTATCTATTTGTAAAATTAGCAGGTCGGAAAACCAAAAACTTGATGTGAATTAGCGGCTTTTTTACCGATATTAACTTATTTCTCCCTGAAATTCCGCAAATCTGTGAATTTGGGTGATTTTATTTGGCTATTTCTTAAAAACAGCGAATAATGGCTGGTTAGGGGCTTTTGCGGAGCGTTTGGCGGTGAAAGCCCGCTCCATTAATATTGTGAAGTAAAACCGGGCTATATGAATACCGCACTATTACTGGAAACGTTGGGCTGGCTGGGCGTCGTTGCGTATGTAGTGGCGTACCTGCTGCTGACGGTCGGTGTGTTGAAGCCAAACGGCTATCCGTTTCACATCCTGAATATGGTTGGTGCGGGCACCCTCATTGTGTATTCCCTCGAATATGGCGACAAACCGAATGTGGCCGTCAATGTGATCTGGCTCATGATCGGGGTGGGCGCCGTAATACGCAGGCTCGTGCGGAAGTCATCCGGCAACTTCTGACAGCTCCTTCAAATGCAGGATCGATAATGCCTGCTGCCGGTATTTGGCAAGCCGGTGCTCGTATTCGTTTTTGTCCGACACAAGGCTGAGGTAAAAATAGGCGCCGTCGATGAGCACGAAGATATTGTCCGCCACCGTTTCCACGTCCTCTATATCCAGTACGCCGTCCTCGCGGCACTGTTCGATATGCCCGATAAGCATTTCGCGAAGCGAATCGAGCAGCTTTTTATAAAGGTCCCGCACTTTGGCGTCGTGGAACGCCATGGCGTAGCAGCCGTAGAACAGGCCGTCGTCGAAGAGCGCATTCCATTTTTTGGAGAAGATATTGCCGATGATTTCGAGGAGTGCTTTCCTCGAATCTTTGGAGTGGGCGGCGCTTACCTTATATATAAGCTTGTATTTATCGAGAATGTAATCCACAAGCCCGTACACCAGGTCTTCGCGCGTCTGGAAATAATGGATGATGAGGCTTGGGTTGATCTCCATTTTCGCCGCGATTTTGGCGATGGAAGTATTTTCCAGGCCGTTCTTCTTGGCCAGGCCATAAAACACTTTGATGATTTCTTTCTTGCGGGCTTCTTTGAGGCTCTTTCTTCCCATCGGTGGTTCGGAGTGTAACGTATCGGCAATATACGGATTTTTACGGAAAACGGAAGCGTGTTAATTGTGCGAAAATTAATTGAACATTCATTCAATTTATAATCACAATAAGCTAACTATTTTTTAATATTGGCGTAACTTTTGATTAGGACATTTGCACTTCGAAAATGTCCGCAGAAGATGCTAAACTTAAACTTTTTCTTATGATGAAAAGTGTACCTAGTCCCAACAGTACCAGGCAGCTGCGCTATGCCCTGCTGGCTGCATTGATGACCCTGGCATGGCTCATGCCGGCGGTTGCGCAGAATACGCGTGTAACAGGAACCGTCAGCGACGGAAAGGACCTGCTGCCAGGGGTGAATGTGGTGATCAAAGGCTCCCAGAAAGGGACCATCACCGACCAGAACGGAAAATATAGCCTCGAAGGCGTTTCCGGCAGCGACATGCTGGTGTTCTCGTATATCGGTTATAAAACACAGGAAGAGCTTGTCAAAGGCCGCAGCGAGGTTTTCGTGACCATGCAGGCCGACCTTGGCAACCTCGAAGAAGTGGTCGTGATCGGTTACGGTGTAGAGAAAAAAGTAAATATCACCGGGGCCGTGGACCAGATTTCGGGCAAGCAGTTCGAAGCGCGGCCGGTGGCAAACGTGATGCAAGGCCTGCAAGGCGTGAGCCCGGGCCTGAACATCACCTACCAGAGCGGAACGCCCGGCACGGTGCCTAATTTCAATATCCGCGGGTTTACGTCTATCAATGGCGGTGAGCCGCTGTTCGTGATCGACGGTATCGCCGCGGCCAACAGCAGCGACCTGCTCCGGCTGAACCCTTCCGATATCGCCAGCTTTTCGGTACTGCGCGATGCGGCCTCGGCGGCCATATACGGTGCCCGCGCGGCATTCGGTGTGGTGCTGATCACGACCAAGCAAGGCGGAAGAGGCAAGCAGTCCATTACTTATAACAACTTCGTCTCCTGGGGCCAGCCAACGGTCCTGCCCAAGCCGGTCACCGACCCGTATATTTTCTCGCGCGTGCTCGAAACATCCACGGACAACACGCCCTGGGATTATGTCAATTACTCCGACGAGTACTACACCTGGGCCAAGGAGCGTTCCGACAATCCTTCCACGCCCGATACCCGCATCGACCCGGCCGATCCTACCAAATGGGCCTACATGGGCAGCAATAATTGGTATGATTACTTTTTTTCCAAAAGAAGCTTCTCGCAGAACCACAGTCTGTCCTTCACAGGAAGTGCCAAAACAGCCAATGAACGCACGGTGGGCTATTACATTTCCGCGGATTACAACCGCGAAGGAGGCCTGAATAAACTGACGGACGATTACTGGAACCGCTATTCCTCCCGCGCAAGGCTGGATTTCGCGCCCGTGAAATGGCTGAAACTCGACAACAACCTGTCACTGTACCGCACCGAGCGCGCCGTTCCGACTGCCAACATCAATGATATCTACACCTTGAAACCCACGCAGGTGGCCGTGAACCCCGACGGTACCTGGGCGAATACCGATGCAGGACGCCTGGCCGCGCGATTGACCGATGGCGACAACCGGAAGGAGGATATGTTCGGGTTTCAGAACATTTTCCGAGGCATTGCAACGGCATTGAATGGCGATTTGCAAGTGACGGGATCGGCAAGCTTCAAGCGTGAGCAGTGGAATACCAAGCAGGATGTGCGCAACTATCGCATAGGCTACGGCCCCAACGACATCCGTACCGAAGGCGGAACCGGCGGCGTATACGAAACCAGCTCCACGCTGGCCAACAATGTCCTCGATCTGTTTGCCAATTACACCAAAACGCTCGGCGTCCACGGCATCAAGTTGCTGGCAGGCTATAACCAGGAAACTTACAGCTATACGACCACCAAAGCACAGAAAGTCGGACTTATCTCCCCTTCATTTCCCTACATAAGCCTTACCAGCGGTATCGCGCAGACCTCCGGGGATTTTTCGGGCTTTGCTACCCGGAGTTTCTTCGGGCGCGTCAACTACACCCTGCATGAGCGCTACATTATAGAAGCGAATGGCCGCTACGACGGTTCCTCGCGCTTCCCGTCCACCAACCGCTGGGGCTTCTTCCCTTCCGTGTCGGCCGCCTGGATCGCGAGCTCGGAATCGTTTGTCAAAGAGGCAATGCCATTCTTCCCGACCCTCAAATTCCGCGCTTCTTACGGTGACCTGGGTAACCAGAATGTAGGCTACTTTTCGTTCCGCCAGTCGTTGCCCACCGGGTTGTCGGGCTACCTGATCGGCGGCGACAAGCAAACCGTGATCACCGGTTCGCCGATCTTGCGGGTAGACCCTGCAAATTACACCTGGGAGCGCGTGTCGACGCTGAATTTCGGAGGCGACCTGGGCGTATTGAAAGACCGCGTTACGTTAGGTTTTGACTACTACATCCGCGATACCAAAGGCATGCTCACGGAAGGCGAGGAGCTCCCGGGCGTGCTTGGTACCACCGTGCCGGCCCAGAACGTGGCCGATTTGCGTACGAAGGGGCTCGAACTCACGCTGAACTACAACGATTCCTACAATGTGGGCGGGAAGCCCCTCTCGTTGAGTGCCAAGCTGATCCTTTCCGATTCACGCTCGCGCATTACCCGATTCAAAAACGACCAGGAATTGTTCTCGAAGTTCCGTAAAGGGCAGGAAATGGGCGAGATATGGGGACTGACCAGCGACGGCCTTTTCAAAAATGCAGACGAGATCGCGAAGCTCGACGAGAGCGACATTATCCCCTGGGGAGCGCTGTCGATCGTTCCTGGGTGGCCGAAGTACAAGGACCTCGACGGGGATGGCCGCATTACACAGGGATTGACCCGCAAAGACCCGAAAGACCTTTCGATCATCGGAAATACCACGCCGCGTTACCGCATTGGTTTCAACCTGAATGCCGACTGGAACGGTTTCGATTTCTCGGCCGTGCTTCAAGGTGTGCTGAAAGGCGACTACTACCCGCGGCATTACCTGTACTGGGGACCTTACCAGCAGCCTTATGCCAACGTGTACCCCTGGAACCTGGACTATTACCGCGGTCAGGCGGATTCAGACCAGCAGCGCGCCAAGCATTCCCAGTCGTACATTGCGGCAGGCCTGGCGGATGCCAATACCGACGCCAAATTCCCGGTACTGCAATCGTGGCTGGCGGATAACAACTACGGCTCAGGGCTCGACCTTGCCCAGACGAAGTACCTGCTAAGCGCGGCTTACCTGCGGATCAAAAACATTACGATCGGCTATTCGCTGCCATCGGCAATGCTGCAAAAGCATAAGATCAGCCGGGTACGCCTCTTCGCGAGCGGGGAAAACCTTTTTGAATTCTCCGAACTCAAAAAATACTTCGACCCCGAAGTAGTCAGCAACAGCAGCACTTTCAACACCTCGAACGGTTTCTCATACCCGTTCCAGCGGAAGTTTGCATTCGGTGTCAATGTCGAGTTTTGATTTTAAATCCATCAGCCTGAAATGAAAAAGCATATATTACTACTGGCGTTGCTGACGGGCCTGAGCGCCTGCAACGACGATTTCCTGGAAAAGCTTCCGCAGACTTCCATTTCGCCCGAAGCATTTTTTAACAACGAAGGCGACCTCGCTTTATACGTCAATGGCCTTCTGAGCTTGCCGGATATGTATGGCATTTACCTCAACGACCAGAGCACCGACAATGCGGCCACTACCGGCGCGGTGGAGATGAAAGTGATCATGACCGGCTCGCCAAGCGCGCAGACCATTACCGGCGGCTGGGACTGGGGGCGTTTGCGGAACATCAACTATTTTCTCGACAACTACAATAAGGTAAATGCCACCTCGGAAGTGAAAGCGCATTATGCAGGTCTCGCCCGCTATTACCGCGCGCAGTTTTACCTCGGGAAAGTGGGCCGTTATTCCGATGTACCCTGGTTTTCCAAAACCGTAAACCCCGGCGACGAAGAGCTCTATAAAACGCAGGACTCTCGTGCTGTGGTGATGGATAGCGTGATGGCCGACCTGGCCTTCGCCGCCGCGCACGTGCGGGAATCGGTGCCGGGCGGTACGCCGGGCAAATGGGCTGTGATGACCCAGTATGCCCGTACAGCGCTCTACGAAGGGACATACCGTAAATACCACCCGGAGCTGAATTTGCAGGCGACGGCCGGCAAGTTCCTGGAAACCGCCGCGTCGGTTTCGGCGGAAATTATGGCGTCCAACAAATTTGTGATCTATAATACCGGCAAGCCGAATGCAGATTATGCCGCGCTTTTCGGCAGCCAGGATCTGAGCTCCAACAAGGAGGTGATCCTCGGCAATGCATTTGACCAAACCAAGGACCGCAGCCAGAATGTGAACAGCACCGTGTTCGGCGATTACGAGCAGGCGCCCTCGCGGGATCTTGTGCAGACGTACCTGATGAAAGACGGCTCCCGCTTCACGGATGTGCAGGGTTATCAGCAGTTTGGTTTTGTGAAAGAATTCCAGAACCGCGACCCGCGCCTTGCGCAGACCCTCGTGTACCCGGGTTGGGTGCGTGCCGGCGACCCTTCCCCTTACATCCTGCGCCTGAACAAGAACTTCACCGGTTACCACCAGCTGAAAGGGTATGTGAATTCAACCGATAATGCGACCCTGAATAGCATGGATGTGCCCGTGTACCGCTACGCCGAGGTGCTTCTGACGTATGCGGAGGCCAAAGCGGAGCTGGGAACGCTTACCCAGGACGACCTGGACAAATCCGTGAACCTCATCCGTGCGCGGGTGCAGATGCCCGACCTGAAACTGGCCGCGGCGAACAGCAGCCCGGATCCGGTGATGGCGCAGAAATATCCGAACGTAACCGGCGCGAACCGAGGCGTTATTTTCGAGATCCGCCGTGAGAGGAGAGTGGAGTTTGCATTTGAAAACCAGCGATTCAATGACGTAATGCGCTGGCAAGCAGGTAAGTTGCTCACTGCCATTCCGGAAGGCCTTTATTTCGCGGGTCTGGGTAAATACGATATGACCGGCGACGGCGTGGAGGATATCATCCTGATCGACAAGTCCAAAACGATCCCGGCAGAGAAGGATAAGGAGAAGAACAGCCTGGGTGTGGTACTCATTTACTACCGCGCAGGAGCCATCGGCGAGGATGTGACGGTATACCTGAAAAACGGCAATGCCGGCGGTACCATGGTGACCGAAACGGCCGTCCGCAAGTTTGAAGACCCCAAATATTACTACCGACCTATCCCTCAGAAAGAAATGCTGCTGAATCCTAAATTGAAGCAGGTTTTTGGCTGGAATTAATTTAAAATCCATACAATGAACAGACGTTCCTGGCTCCGGAATACCGGATTGCTCACGGCTGGTTCGATCACAGGCCCGGCTACCCATGCCGGGCTTGTTTCCGATAAGCCCGTATTGAAAATCGCACACATCACCGACGTGCACATCCGCGAAGGCGACGACGCTCCCAATCGTTTCAAAAAGTGTCTCAATGATGTTTTGAAATACAAACCCGATTTCTTCCTCAATGGCGGCGACTCTATCCATGCCGCCGATTATCAAGACGTTACCCGCGAAACCATGCTCGGCTACTGGAAACTGTGGGACGAATGCACGGCTGGGCTGAAAGGTTACGAAATACACAGCTGCATCGGTAACCATGATCCCTGGTGGGCGGCGCCCTCGAAAGACGATGAAATGTATGGTAAAAGCTACGTGGTGAAGCGGCTCAAAACTCCGGGGCGCTATTACAGTTTTACTAAAAAGAACTGGCATTTCGTGATCCTGGATGGGAACAACGAGCACGTGTCGCTGGACGACGAACAGTACCAATGGCTGGAAGCCGACCTGGCGAAGCTCGCGCCGGGCACGTTTGTGCTGCTGATGTCGCATTACCCGATCCTCGGTGCTACGCCTATGCTGGCAGGCGGGGGAGGGCATTCCGACTACAAGAAGCTGAAAAACCTCTTCTACAAGCACCGCGACAAGGTACGCATTTGCCTCAGCGGTCACCAGCACTTGCAGGACCATACCGAATACAATGGCGTCCAGTACTGCTGCAACGGTGCCGTGAGCGGTTTCTGGTGGGGTAAAGGGGATGCCGAGTCGGCGGCGCCGAACTACTATCAGGAAACCCCACCGGGTTTTGCCATGCTCGAACTGTTCGCAGACGGACGGGTGGTGAATACATATTTGCCGCATCGGTATTAGGTGGGGAGGTGGTGGCCGGGGGCGTCACCGATAGTCATTTAGTTCAAGACCGGAAAATGCCGTCAGGCTTCTTTTTTAGGAAAAGGCACCTAATTTTACCATTATTTGCCAAAATCCTTATGAAGAAAACGTTCCGAGCTCTGCTCTTTTGCGCTGTCGTCGCATTCCATCCGCTGCCCACTCCATTGCACGCGCAGCCCAATCCCCAACCCAAACCTGCACCTTTGTCACTCTGGTACGACCAGCCTGCGAAAGAATGGATGACCCAGGCATTGCCGATCGGCAATGGCCATGTGGGCGCGATGTTCTTTGGCGGTACGGATGAAGAGCGGCTTCAATTCTCGGAGGGAAGCCTTTGGGCAGGCGGAAAGGGCGCGAATGCAGACTATAATTTTGGTATCAAAAAAGAAGCATACAAGCATTTACCGCAGGTACGGGAATTGCTCGCTGCCGGGAAAATGAAGGAAGCGCACGCGCTGGCGAACAAAGAACTGACGGGAGCCATTCATGAAAAAAAGGAAAACACTCCGTCTTCGGATTTCGGTGCACAGCAGACCGTCGGTGATTTGTTTATCAAAATGCCTTCCAAAGGCGCCGTGCAGCATTACCGCCGTGAGCTGAACATCTCCGATGCGCTGGGCAAGGTCAGCTACGAGGCAGGCGGTACCCATTTTGAAAGGACCTACCTGGGCAACTATCCTTCCAAAGTGATGGTGTACCGGTTTACATCTTCCACGCCCGAAACGTACGCGGTTCGCTTCGAGACGCCGCACGCCAAAGATTATGAGCAGTTTGCCAAAAATCAATACAAATTTGGCGGCCATTTGAAGGATAACCATCAGGCGTTTGAAACCGCTTATCGTATAGACACCGACGGCAAAACGGCTTTCAGCAATGGCGTGCTGACGGTAACCGGCGCGAAATCCATTGTATTGGTCCACACCGTGGCGACGGACTACGTGATGAAGTTTCCCGATTACAAGGGTAATGATTACAAAAAGGCGAATGCTGCTGTGATGGCCGGGGTAGCCGGGAAAAATTATGCTGCCTTGCTCGCCGAGCAGCAAAAGGATTACCACAACCTGTTCGATCGCGTTGCATTGACGCTGGGTAATGCCACGGCACCGGCCCTGCCTACCGACCAGCGCCAGAAAGCCTATTCGGCCGGCCAGCCCGATCCCCGACTGGAAGAGCTCTATTTTCAATACGGCCGCTACCTGATGATTTCCTCCACCCGCCCCGGCACCATGCCAATGAGCTTGCAGGGCAAGTGGAACGACAGTACCAACCCGCCCTGGGCAAACGATTACCACACGAACATCAACGTGCAAATGCTCTACTGGCCTGCCGAAGCGACCAATCTTTCGGAATGCCACTTGCCGTTGATGGATTTCACCCGGTCGATCGTCGAACCGGGCCGCATGGCGGCAAAGGAGTTTTTTAATGCCAAAGGCTGGATCGTAAACACCATGCTGAATGCGTATGGCTATACCTCACCGGGCTGGGATTTTCCCTGGGGCTTCTTCCCCGGCGGGGCCGCGTGGCTTTGCCAGCACTTGTGGGAGCATTATGCCTTTACGAATGATAAAGTATTCCTGAAAAACACAGCCTATCCCGTCATGAAGGAAGCGTCGGAGTTCTGGATGGATTACCTCACCAGCGACGGCAAAGGCCACCTGGTTTCCTCTCCGTCGTACTCGCCCGAACACGGCGGCATATCCACGGGCGCCACCATGGACCACGAAATGGCCTGGGACGTGCTGAATAATACCGCCGAAGCGGCTGCTCTGCTGGGTATCGATGCGGATTTTGCCCAAAAAGCGCGGGCAACCCGCGACAAGATATTGCCTTTGCAGATCGGCCGCTGGAAACAGTTGCAGGAATGGCGCGAGGACGTGGATGACTCTACCAACCATCACAGGCACGTTTCGCACCTGTATGCATTGCATCCGGGCAAGCAGATTTCCATTAACCAAACCCCTGCCGAAGCAGAGGCTGCGCGGGTAAGTCTCAACGCCCGCGGCGATGACGGTACCGGCTGGTCGCTGGCGTGGAAAGTGAACTTCTGGGCGCGTTTGCAGGACGGCAACCGTGCGCATAAGCTTTTCAAAAGCGTACTACGCCCCGTGGCCGACCAGGGTACCAATATGGCGGATGGCGGCGGTTCCTATGCCAACCTCCTTTGCGCGCACCCGCCATTCCAGCTCGACGGCAACATGGGCTCTACCGCGGGCGTGGCCGAAATGCTGCTCCAATCGCAGACCGGCGTCATAGAATTGCTGCCCGCATTGCCTGATGCTTGGGCTACGGGTTTTGTAAAAGGTTTGAAAGCGCGGGGCAATGTGACGGTGGATGAGGTTTGGGAAAATGGTCAATTGAAATCCGTAACGCTGGTTTCTCCACAGGCGCAGAAACGTACACTGAAATACGGAAGCAAAACGATCACCGCCGACATCGCCGCGGGAAAAGCGAAGACCTGGAATGCAGTCGATTTTAATTGAGGTAGTATTTTAATGCAGCCTGCCAAATCGCGTAGCGACGCCATATCGGTGGCAACGGCTGTATAGCGAATACGGGAAATGCCGTCAGGCGTGTAGTAGCAAAGCTTTGTGATAACACCTTACGGATTCCGACCGGTAAATCACGCAGTAATCGCACTTATTAAGCATATTACTGAACAGAACGACCATGGACATCGACGCTATTCCGCCCGACGCTGAAAACGAGGACCGACGTTTTTTTCTGAAACAATCCATGCTCATCGCCGGCCTTTCCATGGCGCCGGCCGACCTGCTGCATGCGGCCCTGGTGCCCGATGACGGGCCGGTAGGCAATGCGGTGAAAGTAAAAGTGTCGCTGACTGTGAATGGAAAACGCAAGCGCGTCACCATCGATCCGCGGATGACATTGCTGGACCTGCTTCGCGAGCACCTGGGATTGACGGGCACCAAAAAAGGCTGCGATTTCGGCCAATGCGGCGCTTGTACGGTCCATATCGATGGCCGCAGGGCCTTATCCTGCCTGACATTCGCGTTGATGCAGCATGGCGCGAAGATCACCACGATCGAAGGGCTGTCGGACGGGGAGAAATTGCACCCGTTGCAGGAGGCATTTATCAAACATGACGGTCTGCAATGCGGGTACTGCACGCCGGGGCAGGTCATGTCGGCTGTGGCGTGCATACGGGAGGGATGCGCAGGCTCCGCCCCGGAAGTGCGGGAATACATGAGCGGCAATCTGTGCCGCTGCGGCGCGTATCCCAACATCGTGGATGCGATCCTCGAAGTCAAAAAGGAGGGGCTCAAAGTATGAAACCGTTTCAATACCTCCGCCCTAAGACCGTTCAGGAAGCCATTTCAATGGCCACCGATAACCCCGGGGCGCAATACATCGCCGGCGGCACCAACCTCGTGGACCTGATGAAGCGCGGCATTGCGTCGCCTCCGAAGCTGATCGATATCAACCATCTTCCGCTGAAAAAAATAGAACACCGCTACGACCGGCTGCGCATCGGTGCACTGGCATTGAACAGCGACGTAGCCAGGCACAAGGGCGTAGTGGCACGTCAGCCATTGCTTGCACAGGCATTACTCGCGGGCGCTTCCGGGCAGCTCCGCAATATGGCCACGGTGGGCGGCAACTTGTTGCAGCGCACGCGATGCAGCTACTTTTATGACCTTGCATTGCCCTGCAACAAGCGTCAGCCCGGCTCCGGTTGCGGCGCGGAAGGAGGCGTTAACCGCACGCATGCGATATTTTTTGCCGGGAACGGCTTTGGCGGTTACGAAGCGTCCTCGTGCATCGCCGTGCATCCGAGCGATATGTGCGTGGCGCTCACTGCCCTGGAAACGAATGTGGTGGTCAATGGGCCGGAAGGCGAACGGCGGGTGATGATGAAAGATTTTCACCGCCTGTCCACACAGCAGCCCGAGCTCGATACCTACTTGCGCCCCGGCGAGCTGTTAACGGCCATTGAGGTGGTGGATAACGCATTCGCCAAACACAGCCATTACCTGAAAGTGCGCGACCGTGCATCTTATGCCTTTGCATTGGTGTCAGTGGCGGCGGCGCTGCAAATGGACGGCGGACGCATCTGGGATGCCCGCATGGCACTCGGCGGCGTGGCGCACAAGCCGTGGCGGTACTGGGCCATCGATTTGATGCTCCGCGGGCAGGCGCCTTCGGAAAAACTTTTCCAAGAAGTGGCCGAGCATGAAATGCAGAGTGCAGAAGCAACCGCGCAGAATGCATTCAAGATCAAATTAACGACCAATGCCATGGTTGCGGCGCTGAAAACCGCAGCAGGCATTTCCTGAACTGGCTATGAAACGACAATCATGGGATAACCCCTCCGATACCTCGCTTACCCGCGTCGACGGGGCTGCCAAAGTGAGCGGCGGCGCAACCTATTCGGCCGAATATGCCATTCCGGAACTGGTCCACGCGGTGCTGGTGACCAGTACCATCGCCAAAGGAAGCATTACAGCCATTGAGGCGCATGAGGCGGAAGCCGCGCCGGGCGTGCTGGCGGTCATCAGCCATCTCAATGTGATGACGGTGCCGGGCTGGCCCGCAAAAAAGCAACCTGCGGAACGTGCGCAGGTAGGTACGGCATTACGGGTGTTTTACGACCCGCTTATTTACTTCGACGGACAGCCTGTGGCGATGGTGGTCGCGGGTACCCACGAGCAGGCAGTGCACGCGGCGTCGCTTGTGTGTGTGACGTACCGGAAGGAAAGCCATCAAACCGATTTTGAAAAAAATGCCGGTAAGGCGGCTGTGCCGTTGAACGTCCAGCGTTCGGGGAATTCACCCTTTAAGGATTATGAACGCGGCGACGCAGCAGCTTTGCGCCAGGCGGAAGTGAAGATAGAGGCCGAATATATTATTCCGACCCAGCACCATCAGCCGCTCGAACCGCACGCCATCATTGCCGTGTGGGAAGCGGACGACAAGCTCACGGTCTACGATAAAAACCAGGGCGTCAAATCGGTGCAGGGGCAACTGGCGCAGGCTTTCAAATTGCCCCGTGAAAACGTGCAGGTAGTGGCCAGGTACGTAGGCGGCGCATTCGGCTCGGGTATCCGCGTCTGGCCGCATACCCTGGCGGCGGTAATCGCGGCAAAGCAGGTGAAGCGGCCGGTGAAGCTCGTGCTTGGGCGCGACCAGATGTTCACTTCCGTAGGTTACAGGCCCTATACCGTGCAAAAAATCGGCCTGGGGGCCTCGGCAGACGGGCGGCTTACCGGCATTGTGCACGAAGGTACCGGGCAGACATCGATGTACGAAGAACACCTCGAACGCACCGTGCTGGCGTCGCGTGCATTATATGCGTGCCCTTCGGTGCTCACGCGCTACCGCCTGCTCCCGCTCGATGTGAATACGCCCACCTGGATGCGCGGGCCGGGCGATGCAACCGGGATGTTTGCATTGGAGTCGGCCATGGATGAGCTTGCATTTGCATTGAAAATGGACCCGCTCGATTTCCGTCTGAAAAACTATGCGGAGTCCGATCCTGAAAGAAACCTGCCCTGGTCGGCAAAGTCGCTGCGGGAATGCTACGAGCTGGGCGCTGAAAAGTTTGGCTGGAAGAACCGCATGCAAGCCCCGCGATCGGTCAGGCAGAATGGCATGCTGGTGGGGTATGGCATGGCGTCGAGCCTGTATGGTTTTCACCGGCATCCGTCCAAGGCACGGGCAGTAATGCAGGCCGACGGGTCGGTCGTCGTGCAAAGCGCGACCATGGACATCGGCCCGGGTACAGGTACGGCGATGACGCGCATTGCGGCCAAAGTTTTGGGGTTAAATGCTAAAAAGATCCGTTTCGAACTGGGGCATTCGGCCTTGCCCGACGCGCCCGGCCAGAACGGCTCGTCCACCATTCCCAGCGTGGGGTCGGCGGTGCATGATGCTTGTGAGGCGTTGAAAAACAGACTGGCGGCATTGGCAGGGGATATGGAGGCGCGCTTCAGGTCAGGCGGACAGGCGGTGGTCAGGAATGGTCAGTTGTTTGCTTCCGAGGGAGATAAGGACGGGCTGAGCTATGCGGACATTTTAAAACACCACCATTTGAACGAGCTCGAAGTAACCGGCGAATCGAAACAGGGTGCCGAGCGCGACCAGTACTCGATGTACTCGTTCGGCTGCCATTTTGTGGAGGTGCAGGTGGGCGAGCTCACCGGCGAAGTGCGCGTCACACGGGTGGTGACCTGCGCGGACGTGGGGACGATCATCAACTACAAAACCGCCCGCAGCCAGTCGATCGGCGGTGTCGTAGGCGGCATCGGGATGGCATTAATGGAGGAATCGGTGATGGACCACCGGTTCGGCCGCTACGTCACCAGCGATTTTGCCAGCTACCACATTCCGGTCCACGCCGACGTACCGCCGATTGAAGTATACTACATTGATAAGCCAGACATGCTTGCAGACCCTATTGGTTCGAAAGGCCTGGGCGAAATCGCTATCGTAGGCGTCGCCGGAGCCATCGCGAACGCGGTTTTCAATGCCACCGGCAAGCGGATAAGGCATTTGCCCATCACGCCGGATAAGCTGATTTGACCTTTTCAACGGCTTCGTGCATCAGCCCTTGATCCATTTCACCATCAGATTCGCGACCAGCAATACCTGAAACGCCGCAAATGTAATGAAGGCTATCATGAACCGCTTCCCGAGATCTTCCCATTCCTGGTATTCCTGCGGTGACATCGGTTTCCAGGTGTCTACCGCATTGTTGGGCGGATACCCCGAGGCGCTGACGATAAACAGTGCAATGCCGGCTGTTGCCAGCACGTGTGCGGCCGTCAGTTGCGGAAAGCCTTCGCGGTGCCTGGTAAGCCAGTAGAGCAGGCTGCCGATCAGGAGAATCATCACCAAAAACTCCGCCAAAAGGTCGATCCGTAGTACATAATAAGTATCGTAGAGCTGCACGTCGACGGCATAGCTCCGCCGTAACCAGGCAATGACGACGATAAGAGGACAGGCGAGGAGCAGGACGAGGTGAGGTTTGGTGTGGATGAAGCTTTTGCGCATCGTATTGTAATTTTAGGGGTGCAAATTAAAAAATGAAAGTTTTTTAATGAACAACTAGGGTGTGCTTTCCAAATTTTGTCCTGTGGGTACAGCCTTAAACCCAACCCCGAACCGTGACGCCCGAACTTTCCGAACACCTGCCGGACGAAGAGCCGAACCGCGACAAGCCGACCGACCCGCGCGAGCGGCCGCAGGAGGAGCGTGCGGCTGGTAATGCGCTGCCGGACAGGGAGTTTTTTATCCGTAGAACATTCGCGCAGGATGCTGCCAAAGGGTATGAACTGTTGTTCCGGACCTACTATCAACCGCTTTGCAGCCATGCCGCGCGGTTTGTGTACAACAAGGAGATTGCCGAAGACCTGGTAACCGAAATTTTTCTCAATTTCTGGAAAAAAGAGCTGCATACCGGCATTACCACTACTTTCCGGGCCTATCTGTTCACCGCCGTGCGCAACCGGTGCTATACCTACCTGCGCTGGGAGTTCCATAAGATCCGCCGGGAGGAACTCGACGAAGATTTCCGCTCCGATATGCTTGCTCCGGACCACATGATGGAAATGGACGAGCTTTACATGCACATCGAACGGGTCATCCACGCGCTGCCGCCGCAATGTCAGAAGGTATTTATCCTGAGCCGTTTTGAAGGGAAGTCATATCCGGAGATCGCGGCAAAGCTCGATGTTTCGGTGAAGGCCGTGGAAGGGCATATATCAAAGGCGCTTAATATCCTGCGCCGGTCATTGAAAAAAAATTGACAAGCTTACAGCATGAACACATTATCCAAAGAAATGCTTTTCACCTATTTCTCGGGCCAGGCCACGGTGCTGCAAAAGCAGCTCATCGAAGAATGGCTCGGTGAACCGGGCAATATGGAGCAGTATTTCGAATGGTTACAGGAATGGGAGAATAGCCACCCGCAGCTTTTGCCGGATGTGGAGCAGGCATTTAAAAATGTACAGTCGCTGCTGGCGGAGCCGGTACCAGCTGATGACGACGAAAAGGACGCCAAAAGCCCGGGATTGCCGCGATGGCGGACCTGGCTGCGCATTGCGGCAGCCGTGCTCATCACGGCCGGCGGCTACTTCTACCGGGATCAGGTATTCTACCAGCATTACCGCACCGGTTACGCCGAAAACCGCGCTATCACGCTCGCGGATGGGAGCCGCGTTTCGCTTTTACCCAATTCCGATCTTAAACTGCTCCGCTGGGGGTTCGGAAGTTTTGGAAGGGACGTTCACCTCACCGGCGAGGCTGGTTTTGTGGTTACCCATCAGATAGACCATCAGCCGTTTACAGTGCATACGCCCGACCATGAAAAGGTGACCGTGCTCGGTACGGAGTTTTTTGTGTATACCCGTAAAAAGGGTACGCAGGTGGTTTTGAGCAAAGGCAAAGTGCAGATTTCCTCTCCGGACATGGCTGCGCCGCTGGATATGAAACCCGGCGAGAAGGCCTCCGTCGCGACAGACGGCAAGATCGCCATTCAACCGCTGAGCATAACCGAGCTGAAAAACCCGGCCGTATGGCAGGAGCATCATTTTCATTTCGACCATACGACGCTGGCCGACGCCAGCCGCGAACTGAATGCGGTTTTCGGACTGGAAATCGTCGTGGCCGATCCTGCACTGGCGGCGCGGCAGGTTACCGGCACGTTCAAGGCCAGTCAGGCGGATGAGCTGCTGTCGGTGCTGTCCGAAGTGCTCGACATGCGCGTGCAGGTAAGCAACGACCAGGTGCGCCTGGTCCCCGATTCCACTGACACCAATTAGACCCATTTAACTAACCAAACGCTACCATGAACCCACATGTACCGCTGGCAAAGGCATTTGGCCTTTGCGCCATGCTTAGCCTATGTTCCCCGCCGGGATTCGGACAGTTGCTGGCATCGGCGCGCCCCGCGCAGTCCGAAGCGCGGCAAACGCAGCCCGTTCGCCTGCGCGACGCATTGCTGAAACTGAAAGAGAGCTACGGCGCCGACATTCTGTTCGAGGAAAAGCTGCTCGACGATTTCAAGGTTGCGTCCAACCTGGTTAATCCGGCTAAGACATTGGAACAAAACCTGGATGCATTGCTGGCCTCCACGGGATTGAAATACCGGAAAATCAAGGAGAACACATATGTGCTCCTGGCGCCGAAGGACCGTCGTAAAAAGGATAGCGCGGCCCCGGTACGGGAGAGCTCGGCCTTGTCGCAGGAAAGCCCGCTTGCGTCGCTAACCCCCGTGACCCGTGCCGAATCCGCCGAATCGACGGTGCGCGGCACCGTGGTGGACGCGAAAGGCGAGCCGCTGATCGGCGTGAGTGTGCTCATTAAAGGAACCACGCGCGGTACCGCAACGGACGTGGCCGGCAAGTATGAAATCGTCGCCGACGACGCTTCGGCGGTGCTGGTGTTTTCGTTTGTCGGCTATGTGCGAAAGGAAGTGGTGTTGGGTACGCAATCCGAAATCAATGTCACGCTGGCGGAGGACACACAGAACCTGTCGGAAGTAGTGGTCACTGCATTGGGTATCAAGCGGGATAAACGTGCATTAGGTTATTCGGTGCAGGAAATCGGGGGAGACGCGGTCAGTACGGCCAAGGAAGCCAACCTTGCCACCACGCTGGCGGGCAAGATGGCCGGTGTGCAGGTGACGCGGTCGGCCAATGGTGCCGGTGGCTCGTCGCGGGTGGTAATCCGGGGCTCGAATTCCCTGGTCGGCAACAGCCAGCCATTGTATGTGATAGATGGCATTCCCATGGACAACAGCAATCCCAATTCCCCTTCCTCAACGGGCGGGATCGACTACGGGGATGGTATTTCCAATATCAACCCGGAAGATGTGGAATCGATTTCGGTATTGAAAGGGCCTAACGCTGCTGCACTGTATGGCCAGCGGGGTAGTAACGGGGTGGTGCTGATCACCACCAAATCCGGCAAGTCCAGGAAGGGGATAGGGATCAAATACGGTGTCGATTATTCGGTCGGTGACGCATTGGTACTGCCTGATTTCCAGGATGAATACGGGCAGGGATTGGACGGGGCGTTTACACACTTCCGCGGGAGCGATGGTAAAATCTACACCTGGGCAGCGGCACAGGCCGGCAATATCCAGGGCATGCCCAAGGCCAGCGGCGGTCGCGACCGTTTTGCCCGTGCGAGCTGGGGCGCGCGCATGGAAGGCCAGCAATATGAAGACCAATGGGGTAATGTGCTCAGTTTCACCCCGCAGCCCAACACATTTCAAACTTTTTTCAGGAAGGAAAAGCAACTGGTCAATAACCTGAGCCTGGAAGGCGGTAACGACAACATCAACTACCGGCTTTCTTACGGCCACACCAATATCGACGGCTACACGCCGGGCAACACATTGAAACGCAACAATGTGAACCTGCGTACGGTGGCCAAAATCACCCCCAAACTCGAACTGGACGTGAAGGCGAACTACATCGGCCAGAAAGGCGCCAACCGCCCGACGGTGTCCGATGCGAGCGACAATCCTGCTTACCTGTTCATCAGCCAGCCGCGTAGTATTCCGATGAGCATTCTGGCCAACTCGGCCTGGACGGCCGAAGATGTGGCCAGGCAGCTGGGCTATGGCACGGTGCCGTTCGTAGGGATGGAAAAGACCTATGCCACCAATTCTTCCACTGCCAACCCATACTGGACGGTGGACCATACCCGCAACTCCGACGACCGCCAGCGCCTGCTGGGGCTGATACGCCTGAGCTACCAGTTCAACGACTGGATCCGGCTGACGGCCAAAACCGGTACGGATTTTTATACCGACCAGCGCCTGCGTTACCGTGAAAAGGGGACCTATCAAAGCGCCAACCGCAATGGCGACATTTCGGAGCAGGTGACCCGCGTACGGGAAGACAACAGCGATATCCTGCTTTCGCTCACGCCGCAGCTCACCAAGGACATTTCACTGGGCTTGAACCTGGGCGCGAATCATCAGAAATTCTACTCCCGCACCACGGGTAATACCGGTAATGAGTTTATCGTGCCCGGGTTGTATGCGATCAACAACACGCTGATCAACTCCTACGTGTTCGGGTTGACGGAGTCGTCGATCAACTCGGTTTATTTATCGGGGCAGGTGGGGTATAAGGAATTCCTTTTCCTCGATTTCTCGGCGCGTAATGACTGGTCTTCCACACTTTCTCCCGAGAATAATTCCTTCTTTTACCCGGCGGTTAGTGCGAGTTTTGTCGTCACCGATGCATTCAATATCCGGAGCAATACTTTGAGTTTTCTCAAAATCCGCGCATCGGTAGCGCAGGCTGGGAGCTCGGGTTCGCCGTACCAGCTGACCGGCACCTATTCGCTTGATCAGGTCGCGCACGGCGGGGTGCCGCTGTCGTCCTTCTCGTCGACCATTCCGGATCCCAATCTCAAAAACGAGCTGACGACCTCCCTGGAATTCGGGGTGGAGGCGCGTTTTTTCAAGAACCGCGCGGGACTGGCATTCGCCTATTATAATGCTTCAACCAAAAACCAGATCCTGGACGTGCCGCTGCCGCCATCGAGCACATTTGCTTCGCGGAGGATCAATGCCGGCGAAATCCGCAACCGCGGTGTGGAGCTGACGCTGAATGGCACACCCATCAAGACCGCGGACGGCTTTACCTGGGATGCAACCTTCAATTTTTCCAGGAACCGTAACCAGGTCGTAGCGCTGGCCGAAGGCGTGGATACCTACGTACTCGGCACCGACCGCGGTGTGAATGTGGTGGCCGAGCCCGGCAAACCGTTTGGAACACTCGTAGGGAACGGGTTCCAATGGCTCCGCGATGAAAACGGCAACCGCCTCATCGATCCTTCGACCGGGCTTCCTTTGAAATCCAATTCCAAAATCCTGTACGAGTTGGGCAATGCGTTGCCGAACTGGATCGGCGGTTTCAACAATACATTCCGCTACAAAGGCATCAGCCTGTCGGGACTGTTCGATATCAGTCAGGGCGGCAAGATTTACTCGCAAAGCCTGCGTGAGGAGCTGATCTACGGAACGATCAAAAAGACGCTGCCCGGCCGCGACGGCACCTATGTGGCCGACGGTGTGGTAGCGTCCAAATCCGAGAACGGAAGCTGGGTGGGTACAGGCCAGGCAAATGCAAAGCAGGTGCGTGCACAGGATTACTGGAACGTGGTAGCCCCGGACAAGGATAATGTGATCCCGGAAGAAATGCTCAACGACGCGAGTTATGTCATGTTCCGGGAGCTGACACTGAATTACCAGCTGCCCAATGCGCTGATCAGCCGTACGCCATTCAAAAGCATCCGCGCCGGCATTTATGGTCGTAACCTGTTTTACCTGCAACGTAAAACGGAAGGTTTCGCGCCGGAGGCTTCGTCGTTCAACGTCAATAACTCGTCGCTCGGCCTGGAATCCACCGCATTGCCTTTGTTGCGCTATTTCGGCGTCAGCCTGAATGTGGAGTTGTAATTGTTCAAAACCGGAAATTTTCGAAAAATGAAAAATATAATCCCATCGATCCTGCTCACCGGTGCCCTATGCCTTTTTCAGGCCTGCACGGGCGATTTTGAGGAAATTAATACACCGCCCACCTCGGTCACGACGGGCGATCCCGGCCTTTTGCTTTCGAAGGTGCAGAAGGATGCCGCCTTCTCGGAAGGGTACGAGGTGCCCAACAGCCAATACGGATCGTGGATCCAGCATTGGGCGGGAGGCGTGCTGGTGTCGAGTTCGCGGTACATCGAGCAGAGCGACAACAATACCTGGGACGCGCATTATACGCTGATCCGGAACCTCAGCCAGATCCGCAATGAGGTCCTCAAAGGCAAAGAGAACGATCCGGCCGGCCGTAGTAAACTGGCTATTGCCCGCATTGTGGAAATATCGGTTTGGCAACGCCTTACCGACCTGTTTGGCGACGTTCCGTATTCGGGTACTGCGCTGGGTCCGGCGGATGTGAATACCAAGCCTGCATTCGATACGCAGGAATCGATCTACAAATCGCTGATCAACGATCTGAACACGGCGATCGGGCAGCTGACTATCGGTGACGCGAGCTACGGCAACGCGGATTTTTATTACAAAGGCGATATCAGCAAGTGGAAAAAATATGCCAATTCGCTGAAATTGCGGCTGGGCATGCGCATCCGCTACGCCGATCCGGCGCTGGCGCAAAAGACCGTGACCGAAGCGATGGGCCAGCCGCTCCTCGCAAGTGCCGCCGACGACGCCACCGTGCCCACCTACAACAATGCGACCAACGCCAATGTGCACCCGGTACTGAACCAGTTACTGGCCGGGAGCCCCGACCTGAAATACCTCGCCGACGCATTTGTGGCCCAGCTCGTCGCCACCAGCGACCCGCGCTTGCCGCGCATCGCACAGCCGAGTGTAAATTCCGTGAAGGCCGGCACGCCCGCGTACAAGGGAATAGGAGTGGCGCTCACGGACGAGCTGCTTAAAACAATCATCAAAGATGATTACAGTACGGTGTCGACGCTCACATTCTTCAACCGCGATTACAGTCCGGCGATACCTTGTATGGTTATGTCGTTTGCGGACGTCTCATTTTACAAAGCCGAAGCCGCACTCGAAGGCTGGGGCGCAACGGCTGCCGATGCGGAAAAGTACTACCAGGACGGCGTAAAAGCGGCATTGGCGCAGGCTCCCTACAATGT
This sequence comes from Dyadobacter sp. 50-39, assembly GCA_001898145.1. Taxonomy (GTDB): domain Bacteria; phylum Bacteroidota; class Bacteroidia; order Cytophagales; family Spirosomataceae; genus Dyadobacter. The sequence continues at coordinate 635,746 of MKSR01000040.1, read as the reverse complement.
GACAACTATCCCGGCATCGTTCGAGAAGGAGCTGTCGTGGACCGGCCTCACCAAGGAGCAGAAGCTTGAAAAGATCGGTACGCAGAAATGGATACAGCTTTTCGGCCGTTCGTATGAAGCATTTATCGAATGGCGCAGAATGGGCTATCCCGCATTGAAACCAGGCCCTTTCCAGGGATCTACGGGCGGTACCATTCCTCGTCGGACGATTTATTCATCCCGCGAGGCGCTTTTGAACAAGGCGAACTACGAGCAGGCCGTAAGCCGGCTAGCAAAGGGAGATTCGTACGTGTCGAAGGTTTGGTGGGATAAAAGATAATAATGTAGTGAAGGGGGCGCAGGGTAGGAGACTGGGTTTTTCGTCAATTCACCGGATTTCCAACACTGCTTTTCTTATTAACCAAAATCAGAAACCTGATCCCCAATCACCAATGAAAATCAAACATTTAACGCTCGGTGCGGCGCTCTTTGCAGGGCTGTCATGCGGCACTCCGGCTTTGGCACAAAAGGGTAAACCACTTTTCCCGGACGAGCCCGGCATGGTTTCTTACACATACCGTCGAAGCCTGTCGAAAGATGTAGCCGCCACGCTGGACACGATCAAGGCATTGAAAGTGACGGACATGGAGTTTTCCAGCCTTTTCGGCAAAACGGCGGCGGAGATCCGGAAAGCTCTCGATGAACGCGGTATGAAATGCTCGTCCTTCGGGGTGCAGTACGACGATGCGCTGAACAAAACGCAGGAAGTGGGAAACAATGCCAAAGCCCTGGGTGCTAGTTATGTGCGCGTAGCCTGGGTGCCGCATAAAGGGCCATTCACCCTCGAAATGGCCCAAAAAACAGTCGAAGATTTCAACAAGATCGGCAAGCAGCTGAAAGATGAATTCGGACTGACATTCTGTTATCACAACCACGGGTATGAGTTCGAGAAACACGGTGACGGCACGCTCATGGATTATATCATTCAAAACACCGACCCTAAGTATGTGAGTTTCGAGCTGGATATGCTCTGGACGTTCTTCCCAGGTCAGGACCCGGCCGCGCTGATCGCCAAATATCCCGGCCGCTTCAAACTGATGCACATGAAGGATCTGAAAAAAGGGGTGGTGGGTAATATGTCGGGCGGAACGCCGGTAGAAAACGACGTAGCCCTCGGCACCGGCCAGATCGACATTCCGGCAGTCCTCAAAGCCGCCCGCAAAGCTGGCGTGAAGCATTACTACATTGAAGACGAAAGCCCAAGCTACGCCGCGCAGGTGCCCCAGTCGATCGCCTATCTGAAAAGTTTGAAATACTAGCAGGTCCGGCCCTGTTGATGAATATTCCTGCCCCGGAAAAGCCTCCCTGGAAACCAACCGGGAGGCTTTTCCATACTAGCCTGTTTCCGACACGTTTCGGCAGGCAAACCGGTACGCTCGGGGGCATTTCAAGAAGTGAATGGCGTCTTTGTGTGAAGGGACTAATCCGTGGCACGATTATATACGTATCTTGATAAGAGTACGTACCTTCGTTAACATCACAACACCCTCTGTATGCCTGGCGCAATGGCAACGCCTACTGATCAGTATCACGCGACGTCATTGGAACGTTTGCGCAGCATCTTACAAGCTGCCCGCGTTGGCACGTCCGAGCTTGAAATCACTTCACAGCTCGTCCAGACCCTCATTACCAGTTCACCCACTCCCACGGTTGTCTTCCTGGGGCGCGACATGACGGTAGGTCTCATCAACGACGCGATGCTGACTATATGGGGCAAGGACGAATCCGTCATCGGAAAAACGCTCCACGAAGCGATGCCGGAATTGGTGGACCAGCCTTTTCTCGGCCTCCTGCAGCATGTATATGATACCGGTGTGCCCTTCAACAATCCCGAAGGCAGGGCCGATCTTTATGTCGGCGGCAAATTGGAAACCCTGTGGTTCAACTACTCTTATAATGCGCTTTTGAATGATGCGGGGGAAGCATACGGGGTGATCAACACGGCCACGAATGTGACCGAGCAGGTCAGGTCGCGCAAGCGTCTGGAAGAAGCCGAAGAAGTGCTGCGTGCAGCCATCGAACTGGCTGATCTCGGCACCTGGCAGATCGACCTGCGGACCGGAAAAGTCGACTACTCGCCCAGACTGCGATTTTGGAGCGGCATCGCTCCCGATGAGATCATCACCCTGGCAAGGGAAAACAACCATGTGCGTCCTTCGGACTGGCCGGGAATCCGCGCCGCATTTGCCGCCGCCATCGAGCCGGGGAGTGACGGCATTTACGATATCGAATTCACTATTGAGCCCTTCGACGGCAATCCGGAGCGGATAATGCATGCGGTAGGCAATGCTTTTTTTGACGAGGAGGGAATCGCTTACAAAATCTGGGGAACTATGCATGATGTTACCCAGCAACGCCAGCAGCAGCGGGCACAGGAATGGCTGGTGCAGAAGCGTACCGAAGAGTTGGCCGCGTCCAACGATGCGCTCAAAGCAACCGTTGACGAACTCAACGAAATCAATAAACGCCTGGCTGATACCAATGAAAAAGCGCGGGAACTGAACCTGCGGCTCGGAGAAGCTAACCGCGATCTCACCCGCTCCAATGAAAACCTGCAACAATTCGCATACGTGGCCAGTCACGACTTGCAGGAACCACTCAGGAAGGTGCAGTCGCTGGGAACGTTGCTGAGTGACCGGTATGGAGCGAAGCTTGGCGACGATGGAATGAACCTTATCGATCGCATGGTCAGGGCCGGACGTCGGATGTCGCTCCTGATCGACGACCTGCTTTCTTTTTCGCGCATCACAACCCGCCGCGCCGCGCCTTCGCCGGTGGCGTTGGGCGATGTGATCGCCGAGGGGATGGAAAACCTTTCCGCATTGATGAAAGAAACCGGCGGCATTGTGGAAATGGAAAACATGCCTACCCTCGAAGGCGACAGGACGCAACTCGTGCAGCTCTTCCAGAATCTGCTCTCCAATGCATTTAAATTTCACCGGGCGGACGTCACGCCGCTTGTGCATGTGACCGCTGCCCATATTTCCGCCGAGGCACTGCCGGCGCACGTCAAACCGGCCCGTGACGCGAAATCCTACCATTGCATCACCGTCGCCGACAATGGCATTGGCTTCGACGAAAAGTACCTTGACCGCATCTTTCAGGTGTTTCAGCGGCTGCATGGCAAGTCGGAGTACGCGGGAACCGGTATCGGGCTGTCGATCTGTGAGAAGGTGGTCCATAACCACGGCGGGGCCATTACGGCCAGCAGCCGGGTGGGCGAGGGGGCGCAGTTCTCCGTGTATTTGCCGAAGCGATTGCACGAATCAGAGATTTAATCCACTCGGGCAAGCCCGCCATGAGCCGACGATTTGGAATGCAAATCTGACGCTGGTTCTTGGGGCTGCAATGCAATTCAACCGGGCAGTACCCGGGTCTTTTCCATAGCTCGCATGGTTCTTGCGGCAACCGTTTACTCGGTCGGAGCAGAAAAACCGATTAGAGAAGGGCGATATACAACCTTTTAGTGGAGTCCGGTCTCCGGACATGATTTCATTGTAGTTTGAGTAAAGAGAGGGGCGGCATGTTCCTCTTTTTCTTTTATATTTCAAACCCCTTCTCAAAGTAACCGCAATGCAACCAAATGGGCACCGGCATTGTCTCCCATTGCAAACTCAATTTCTCTAACCATGAAACGACTTCTTCACGTGTTGCTGATCAGCCTGGCAGCCTTCTGTACGCAATGTAAGAACCGCGACGAGCTGAATGTTATGGACGACGAAGGCCTCAGCCTTTATTGGCAGCACACGGCCGACGTGGAGCGGGGCAGGCACTTGCGGTTGAGCTTCTTCAAATCTTCTTCGGACAAGGAGGAGTATAAGTTTGAATACCGGATTCAGGGGCGTGTGATCGATGTGCGGCTGGTAGAAAAGATCAGCAAAGGCAAGTGCCCGGTTTTCCCCGGGCCGTGGGGAGAAGAATGTCAGTCGTGGGGGGATATTTACATTCCTGAAAGCGAGCTGCCGCAAGGTACCTACCAGTTCAGGCTGCAAACGGGCAAGACGACGGTGACGTCCGCGTTCGTCGTGGGGCACAACCAGTATGAATTGAAGATCCCCGCAAGTCCGCATTTCACAACGAACATTCCCGTCATATACGCTATCCCCAAGGGCATTGTTTTCGGCTCTGCGTACTATTATGGCAAAGAAAACGAGCTTTTTGTGGAGGCGCTGGTGGAAGATTTGACCAAAGCCGGACTCAAACCGACGACCCTTCCCGCCCATCCGTACACATACCTGCCCGAAGATGCGCAGACGCACCTCCAAAAGCGGTTCTGGGAGCCGGATAGCTACCTGATTAACTTCCTTTTCAGCTATGAGGGTGATTTCGGCAAGGTGGCCGAGATCTGCAAGAAGCATTTCGAGCAATCCCAAAAGCGGGTAGGTATCGGATTGTGGAACAGTGATTTTATGGAGCAGATCACCGGCGAGCAATATGGTACATTCAGCACCTACATGCGCTAAAAATTTCCTGCAAACCGTTTGCCGGTTTTTAAGTCCTTCAATTGAACGGACCGGATGCTGCCAATGCCGGCAAACATGATATCCAGCCCGTAAAGCTGCCTCAGGGCTTTGTGGTAGGTGTTTTTATAAACTTCCCGGCCATTGATGAGCAATGTGGCATGCCTGTTTACCACCTTCACCCCCACAATCCCACCCGCGGTGAGGTCGGCGCCCAGGAAGTCCGGCCCCTCGGAACGGCCGTCCTTATGCAGTTCCGAAAATTGCAGCTTACTCCAATGCGCACAGCCGGGTTTCATAATGTCGACCATGTGGTTGGATGAATCGCCGTATATAGTCAGGCGTACTTGCGAGCAGCGTACCCCCGGGCGCGGGAGCGAGGTCCTGACGTCTACCAGGAGCTCGAAATTATCGCCGTCGATGCCGGTGAGGTGGGCGTTGATGAAATTGACAAAAAAAGTGCGGTTGGTATCCACGCCTGCCCGCGCTATTTCCGGCGCGCTGATGCTATGGTAACCTTTGGTAAAAAGGCCGGGCGTTTCGATGGGGTATACACGTGTGGTGTCGTACATCATATTGGCAGTGGCGGTCCAGCCGCTGGTGTGGAGAAACACAGGCACGGTGTCAATGGCGGTACCCGCCTTTTTTAATACCGCAAAATAGCGGCCCGGCACCTCATAATAATGCGAGTATACGCTGTCCCGGCCATTCAGCTGGACTTTATCATTATCACCGAATTCGATGGAATAGTCATTGGTGAGCCTGGAAACATGGCCGAACCCCCGCAGTACGAATACCGCCGAATGCGGGTTGCCGCCCTCCGGATTTTTACAAAAAAGCGTGACGGCAGTCTCTTTGCCCTGCCAGAAGAGCAATCCGCGCCATCCCGCGATGCCGATGACCATCAATGCCAAAGCGGCCAGCAGAAAGGACTTTAACCGGGATCTTCGGACGGGCAGCTGCGGCACCGGAATGTCTGCGGGCGGGAGCAGGACGGGCGGTGTGTCGGGGTGGACCAATCGCACAGGCTGCCGCGACGGCGTATCGATAAACTTGTCCCAATCTGCAAACCCTACATATTGCGCCAGCGCGTCGCGGGTGGCTTTTTGCGGGTAATAGCGGGCGTCCGTTTTGATTTTTCCGAAAATACGTTTCAGCGTATTCGGGCTGATCTGCACATGCGTCTTTTTATAAAGGATGCTGCTGAGCCTGACGAAATCGCTGTTCGTCCATTCCGAACTGTCTGGTTTGCCGTACGTGTCGGCCACGAGTTGACAACAGTGATCGAGGAGGTCTAAAGTGCTCGCTTTGTCTTGTCCATTCTCCATAATACTCATACAATAAACTTCTGTATGTCAGCTTTTTAGGTTGTCCATAATTTTGGATAGTGAACTGGCTAAGCGCATTTGAAAATCTCCGTATTGTCCAATTTTATATTTGCTCACTCAAATTTTTATCTGTGCCGCCAAACTCCGGAAGGAGTGCCCGGAACGGCATGAAACCCTAAATATTAGAAAAAAATATGCGACAAAAAATTCTACTTGGCTGCGCCTTGTTCTTTGCCACCCTGGGACCGTTGCTGGCGCAGGTGCGGCAGCTTACCGGCAAGGTAACCGACGAGAGCGCAAAAGACCTGCCCGGCGTGAGCATTGTGATCAAAGGCACCCAGCGCGGCACCGTCACGGATGCGAACGGTGATTATACGCTTGCACTACCCGACGGCGAGTCCGTGACCCTCACATTCTCTTTCGTAGGATATCAAAGCCAGGATATAGCGCCCGGCGTGCAGACCAGGCTGGACGTCACCCTCAAACAAAGTGATAATGCGCTTTCCGAGGTGGTGGTGGTAGGGTATGGTACACAGAAAAAGAAGGATCTTACAGGCGCCATTTCGTCGATCGGAGCGCGTGATGTAGGCGGGCGGCAGACCATACAGGTATCCGACGCATTGCAGGGGAGCGTGGCCGGCGTTTCGGTTACCCGGAGCAGCGGTGCACCCGGCGCGGGTTCCAGCATTCTGATCCGCGGGATTACCACCATCGGCACCAACAGCCCGCTGGTGATCGTGGACGGCGTGCCGGTGGCGAGCATCGACAACGTGAACCCCGGCGACGTGGAGAACATTACGGTGCTCAAAGATGCAGCCTCGGCCGCGATCTACGGCTCGCGCGGAGCGGCGGGCGTCATTCTGGTGACGACGAAACGGGCCAAAAGCGGCCAGGGGAGCCTGGAATATACCTATGAATACGGCGTACAACGCGCCACGGCCACGCCCAGGTACGTGGGCGTACAGGACTATATGCGGTATTTCAATGAGCAGGCGGTGAATGACGGTGCAACGGCGGGACCTTTTCCGGACGCTTTCGTCGCCTCGTACCTCGACAGCAACCGCGTGAGCCCCGACCGTTTCCCGAATACGGATTGGCAAAAGGCTATGCTCACACGCAAGAGTGCGCCGCGCCAGCGTCACGACCTGGTATTCACCATGGGAACTGGAAAAATCAAGACCAAGGCATCGCTGGGATATGCGAGTTCCGGCGCGTTCTATGATAACCGTTCGTACGACCGCTACCTGTTCAGGGTGAACAACGATATGCAGGTGAACGACAAAATGAGCGTAAATCTGGATGTTTTTTACAAGAGGACTACCAACAAGGGCAATGGCAACGAGTTGCCGAGCAGCAGTTTCAACCCCATTTATGAAGCGCGTGTAATGCCGCCGATCTACGATGATGTGTATGAAAACGGCAAGCTGGCCGTCGGGAAAGACGGCCGCAACCCGCTGGCTCAGCTTCGGGAAGGGGGTTTCACCCGGCAGTTGTACAACCAACTCGGCGGCCGGATGCAATTCAATTACAAGCCCGTGAATGGCCTCACGATTACCGCGCTGGTAGCCCCTGTATTCGATTTTGATAAAACCAAATATTTTTCGAAGCAGATCCGCTTCACCAACCCCGACGGCACGGTGGGTACGGTGGTGAACCAGGCGCGGACGGTACTGAACGAAGGCCGTTCGGAAAGTGTGACGGTTAATGGCCAGTTGCTTGCCAACTATGCACGAGAGTTTAATTCGGCACATTCGATCGACATCCTGGCAGGTTTCGAGGAAAACTACCGGTCGCAGGAATCACTCGGCGCATCGCGGAGCGGGTTTGCATTAACAGGCTTTCCGTATCTCAATTCCGGTTCTACCGAGCTGAGAGACAACAACGGCAGCGCCAACGAGTCGGGCTTGCATTCGTTCTTCGGCCGCTTGCAGTATAACTTCAAGAGCAAATATTTCATTCAGGGAAACCTTCGCTCGGATCTCTCGTCGCGGTTTGCATCCCGGTACCGCAAGGCCGTTTATCCGTCGGTCTCAGCCGGCTGGACGATTTCCGAGGAGCAGTTTCTGAAAAGCACCGGCTGGCTGTCGTTCCTCAAACTGCGCGGCTCCTGGGGCGAGGCGGGTAATGAGCGGCTGCTCGACAAGGACGGTAACCCGGCTTATTATCCCTACATGGCCACCATCGACTTTTCGACTGCATTGTTTTACCAAAACGGCGGAGTGGTACCCCTTACCGGTGGTGCGCAGCAGGTTTACGCCGTAGAAAACATCAGCTGGGAAACCAGCCGCACGGCCGATATCGGCCTCGACGCTTCCTTCCTGAACGACCGTCTCACTTTGGCAGCGGACTATTACCAAAAGACCACCACCAATATCCTGCTGCCGCTCGATATACCCCTTTACCTGGGCTACGACAAACCCAACCAGAACGCCGGAACGCTGAATGTGCACGGCTGGGAGCTCGAACTCGGCTGGCGCGACCGCATTAACAAGCTCAATTATTCTGTTTCCGCGAACCTTTCCGATGCCAAATCGACGGTAGGGGACCTGAAAGGCACCGAGTTCCGCGGCGACCAGATCGTCCGCAACGGCAGCCAGTACAATGAGTGGTTTGGGTACATCGCAAACGGGTTATTCCAAACCGTGGACGAAATCAAAGGAGCGCCTGTGCTGAATGTGACTACCAAACCCGGCGACGTCCGCTACGTGGACGTCAACAAGGATGGAAAGATCACGACCGATGACAAGGTATTGCTCGGTGGGGCATTGCCGCGTTACCTGTATGGTGGCAATCTGCGTGCGGATTACGAAGGTTTTGACGCCGGTATCACATTCCAGGGAGTTGCCAGGAAGCTTTCGCGGCTGAGCTCGGAGGTGACACAGCCTTTTGCGGAGGCATTCGGTAACATGCCTGCCGAAATGGTAGGTAAGTTTTGGAGCAACAACAATACCCCTGAACAGAACCTGAAAGCAACTTATCCCAGGCTCTCGCGCACTTCCAATGCAGCCAATTACGCGCTTTCGGACTACTGGCTGATGAGCGGTGCCTATTTCCGTCTGAAAAACATCACAATGGGATACACCCTGAAACAGGATGTGCTGAAAAAAACAGGCGTGCAGTCGCTGCGGCTTTATCTGTCCGTCAACGACGTTTTCTCGCTCAGTAAATTCCCGAAATACCTCGATCCTGAGTCGGGCAGCTATTCGTACCCGATCGTCGCCACATTCATGGCCGGTGCCACTATCCGGTTCTAGCAAACCCTTATTTGAGTTAAAACAATGAAAAAGACATTATTTCTACTGCTCCTCGCCGGTGCGACGGGCTGCCATACCCTGGATCTCAACCCGCTCTCGGAGGCTTCTACCGGTACGTTCTATTCCAACCAGACCGAGCTTGAACTTGCCGTGAACGACCTGTACCGGCTGGCGTTCTGGGGCAACGACAACGAGTTGTTCAGCGACAACGAATGGCACCGCGGACAACTGACCAATGCCGTGATCGGCGGAACCATGAATGCCGACGATGCCAACGTGCAGACATTCTGGCTCAATTCCTACAAAGCCATTGCCCGCGTCAATTCGTTTCTGGCCAACAAAAGCCGTGCTGCCGCCAATACGCCGACGGCGGTGATGCTGCGCCTGGAAGCTGAAATGCGGCTCATACGCGCCTACCAGTATGCACGGCTCATTGCGCATTTCGGCGACGTACCGCTGCTTACCGATCCGGTCGCCCTGGAAGAATCGTACGACGTCGCACGCAAGAACCAGGCGGAAGTACTGCGGTTTGTGTTGGACGAACTGGATTTCGCCGCCGCGAACCTGCCTGTTTCGTATGGCGCTTCGGAAACGAAACGGCTCACGAAAGGCGCCGCGCTGGCCATCAAGGCGCGCACGGCATTGTACGCCGGTCAATGGCAGGCTGCCCGCGACGCTTCCAGGGCGGTAATGGACCTGGGCGTATACACGCTGCATAACAGCTATGCGCAGCTGTTCCTGAAAGCGGGAGAGACCAGTAAGGAAATCATCATCAGCGTGCCGCGTGACGAAAAACAGCAGGTTTTCAATGGCGCCGGGTATGTGCAGGACAATATCTCACGCAATGCAGGCGGGTTTGGCGCACAGCTGCCCACGCGCGACATGATGGACGCATACGAGTGCACGGACGGCAAGCCGATCGACGAGTCGCCATTGTATGATCCCAAAGCGCCATTCAAAAACCGCGATCCGAGGCTGACAGCGACGATCGTGGAGTTCAACACGCAGTGGCTCGGCTATAATTACACGCCGCACCCGGACTCCCTAACAGTGTTCAGTTCCAAGGAAAACCGCCGGGTACCGAACAAGGATACCCGGGCCGTGGCTGCATTTGCCAGCTTTACAGGGCTGCTATGGAAAAAAGGCATCGACCAGACCTGGCCGGACCGCCTCGTGGAGGACAATGATGCGATCGTGATCCGCTATGCCGAAGTGCTCCTGATGTACGCAGAGGCCAAAATAGAGTTGGGAGAGATCGATGAAAGTGTTTTGAACGCTGTTAACCAGGTCCGGGCGCGGGCATATGGGGTAAGCGTCGGGCAAACTGCCGAATATCCCGCAGCCGCGGCCACCAATGCGGCCGCATTGCGCAAGTTACTGCGTCGTGAGCGCCGTGTGGAATTCCCCCGCGAAGGGCTGCGGTATATGGATCTGATCCGCTGGAAGCTGGCCGAAAAGGTATTATCAACTCCCGTGGTGGGCCTGCCTGATCCTGCCGCGCAGAACCGGGCCAAATGGCCGTTTCCCGGTGTTACACCGCTCGACGACGACGGTTTGGCCGACTACTCAGGCTTTGGCACCGATGTAAAAGTGCTCTCGCAGCGCAATTTTGACAAGTCCCGGCAATACCTCTGGCCGATCCCGGCCGTGGAGCGGCGTGTGAACCCGAACATTACCCAGAATGCCGGATATTAATTCTAAATTTTCCAGTTGATTATCAAACTTATGAGTCTTTCGATGAAAAGAAATCGTGTGTGGGCATTTGTGGCCGGTTCTGTGATGTGTATCGCACAGCCGCTGCATGCGCAAAATGCCAGGCAGCCTTCTTATAGCGGCATTTACCCGCATTTGGCTATGTACAACAATGAGGGCGAATGCGGCACCGGCGCTGTGGTACCCTGGGCCGGTAAACTGTGGGCGATCACTTACGGGCCGCATCTGCCGTTCGGTTCGTCCGACAAGCTTTACGAAATCGGTACCGATCTGAAACAGACCGTCCGCCCGGAAAGCATTGGCGGGACCCCTGCCAACCGGATGATCCACCGCGAAAGCAACCAGCTTTTTATCGGACCTTATGCGATCGACAGCAAAGGGCAGGTGCGAACGATACCATATAAAGCCACTTCCGGTATTTCCATGCCGGGCATTGCCATGCCGGGGCGGCATACCGGGAATGCGAGGCATTTGACCGACCCTGCCGGCAAAATTCTTTACGGGACGATGGAAGAAGGTTTTTATGAGGTAGATGTGAAAACACTCGCACCCAAAATGCTTTACGAGGACGGCAATGTCGATCGCACCAGGGAGACCGATAAAGCGACCTACCAAACCAAGGGACTGCTCCCGGGTACCCACGGGAAAGGTTTTTACTCGGGGCAGGGGGTAGCGGTGTATTCCAATAACGGCGAGCCGGGCCGCAGGGCAGAGATAGAATTCGACATCGAATCGGGTTCGCTGTCGGAATGGGATGGCGAAAACTGGACGGTGGTCCGCCGCAACCAGTTTGTGGAAGTTACCGGGCCGGGAGGGATTTATGGCAACCGTAACCCCGCTACCGATCCCATCTGGGCTACCGGCTGGGACCACAAATCGGTGCTCGTAGGCGTGCGCGACCATGGCCATTGGACATTTTACCGATTGCCCAAGGCCAGCCATGCCTACGACGGCGCCCACGGCTGGAACACCGAATGGCCACGCATCCGCGACGTGGGCACGTCGCAGCAGCCCGACTACCTGATGACCATGCACGGCATGTTCTGGAAGTTTCCGGGAGCATTCAGCTCGCAACATTCTGCCGGGATCCGTCCACGCTCGGCGTACCTGAAAGTGATCGGCGATTTCACCCGCTGGAACGGGCAGCTCGTGTTTGGGTGCGACGATTCGGCCCAGCGCGAATTTTTGAACAAACGCAAGGCCAAGGGAGGGATAGAAGGTCCCGGACAATCCAATTCCAATCTTTGGTTTACCCCACTGAACCTGCCCGACCAGCTTGGACCAAATTCCGCGGAAGGTTCGGTATGGTTGAACGAAGCCGTAAAGGCCGGCCAGTACTCCGAGCCGTTCCTGTTTGCGGGATGGGCGCACAGGACAATGTGGATACGCAACGAGGGCGAGGCGGAAACGGGTTTTGTATTGGAGGTAGATAAAGAGGGGAACGGGCAATGGTCGGTGCTGAAAACCGTGAAAGTGGGACCCGGAATGGCCGCCCACACGGAGTTCACCGCGGGCGAGTCGGGTGAGTGGGTGCGTGTGCGGCCAGAGAATGCGACCCGCACCACCGTCCAATTTACCTACACCTCCGACGACCAGCGTACCAGCGCATCCAATGCGATTTTCCAGGGCCTTAGTAACGCCGGCGCAGCCGCAAGCCGCGGCGGGTTGCTGTACGGATTGGGAGACAACCGCCGCGCATTGGGCATTGCGGCGATGGATTTCGGCAAAACCGGCGCGAATGAGGTAGGTTATTACGAGCTGGACGGCGATATGAAGCTCGCGCGCAGGGAGGATGCGCAAATGCATTCATTTATTAAAACAAAATTTGCTATTCCTAAACAGGTGGTAACCGTGGATGCCTCCTCGGTGTTGGTAGTGGACGATAAGGGCCGCCGATGGCGATTGCCGCTGGGCAATGAGGCATTCACCGGGCTGACCAACCAGGCTTCCCTGCGCATATGCCGCGAAGTAGCCACCGAGCGTGACCTTTTCAACTGCCACGGAACCTTCTATGAACTGCCTGCCGAAAATGCCGACGGCTATGCCAAAATACGCCCCGTTTCTTCGCACAATCTCCGCATCCACGACTATGCGTCTTACCGCGGCCTGCTGGTCATGACCGGCATAGACCCGCATGCCATGCCGGGTAATGCGCACATCGTCGTCTCTTCGGATAAAAAAGCGGCAGTATGGGCCGGCGCGATCGATGACCTGTGGAAGCTGGGTAAACCGACCGGTCACGGCGGGCCCTGGAAGGATACGCAGGTGAAAGCCGGAGAGCGTTCCGATCCTTATCTGATCGGTTTTTATGACAAAAAGACCCTGAAACTTTCGCATAATACAAACGAGGCCGTCACTTTTACGCTTGAAGCCGACCCGGTCGGCAACGGGCCCTGGATGACTTATAGAACTTTCGTGGTGAAGCCGGGAGAAACCGTTTCTTTCACATTTCCGCAGAATTTCTCCGCCCGCTGGTTGCGCTTTACAGCAGACAAACCCTGCAAAGCGACCACCTGGCTGGATTATCAATGAGCCATAATTTGCGGTAAACTTTTATATTTCAGGATTGAAAAACTACCGCGATGGATGCCCGGCAAATCCTGAAATCCCATATGAATAAAACCGTCGAACTGACCGATGCGCAGTTCGACGGTTTTTATGCCTGTTTCAACCATGAATCGTACCGGAAAGGGCAGATCCTGATCCACGAAGGGGACGCTGTAACGCGGGAATATTTCGTTCTGAGCGGCTGTCTTAAAACCTACTTCCTGGACGATGCGCTGAAAATGACGATCCTGCAATTCGCGATGCCGACCTGGTGGGCGTCGGACTACGACGCATTATACAACCGCCATCCGGCATCAGTAATCGTAGATTGCGTAGCCCATGCGGAGGTTTTGTCTATTTCCTCGGACGACCGGGAGCGAATGTGCCGTGAAATCGAAGCTGTCGGGCATTTTTTTCGCTGGCGGACCAACCGGGGCTACGCAGCTTCTCAGAGAAGGCTGCTATCGCTGATGACCAAGGATACCCGAAAGCGCTATGAGGATCTGCTGGCGCAATATCCCACCCTGTTTCAACTTGTGCCCAGGCATCTCATCGCCTCGTACCTGGGCGTGTCACGCGAGACTGTGAGCCGGCTTTACCACTCATCGCGCTGATGGAAAATGTGACATAGGTCACGCATCACCGATTGCTTTCTCTGCTTAATTTGCGCAGCGGGTTCCACTTACTGCCCGCGTTCTGGATTATGTGGAATCAAACCAATGTTTCCCGCACGCTGGGAATCGAATATCCGATACTGCAAGGCCCGTTCGGGGGTAACCTGTCGTCTGTCAGGCTCGTTTCCACGGTTTCGAACCTGGGCGGAATGGGTGGGTACGGTGCTTACATGCTTACGCCCGACGAAATTGTTGCGTTGGACAAAGAGCTCAAACAGGCCACCGATAAACCCTACAATATAAACCTATGGATCTCCGACAGCGATTTTCCGGACGGAGAAATCTCCAACGAGCAATTTGAAAAGGCTGCTGCGCTGGTAAAACCGTTTTTTGATGAGGTGGGGGTGCCATTGCCGGCCAGGCCGAAGGCTTATCCGTCACGTTTTGAGAACCAGGCCGAGGCATTGCTGGCAGCGAAGCCACCGGTATTCAGCTTCATCTTCGGGGTGCCTTCGCAAACCCTTCTGGAAGATTTCAGGAAAAAGGGCATTAAACTTATCGGCAATGCGACTACCCTGGACGAAGCCATCGCTTTGGACGATGCGGGTGTGGACGTCATCATAGCGTCGGGTTTCGAAGCGGGAGGGCACCGGCCGTCGTTCCTGGAATCACCGGAAGCATCGCTTACGGGTACATTTGTGCTCGTGCAGCAGATTCGTGAAAATGTCAAAACACCGGTAGTGGCCGCGGGGGGCATTGCCGATGCCCGCGGGGTGGCGGCGGCGTTGACCCTCGGCGCAGAAGGCGTACAGATTGGTACCGCATTTCTGGCCACTGAGGAATCCGGCGCGTCGGCATACCACCGCGAGCTCCTGCATTCGGTCGCCGCGCGGTACACGACGCTCACCAAAGTATCGACGGGGCGCCTGGGGCGCGGCATCCGAAGCCGGTACACCGAAACGCTGGCAGGCCATAACAGCGAGCTGTTGCCGTTCCCGCTGCAAAACCAGTTTATCGCACCGCTCCGTAAAGCGGCCACCGAAAAGCAGCAATACGACCTGATCATGTTCTGGGGCGGACAAATCGCGCCGGTGTTGAAGCATACCAGCGCGAAAAAGCTGTTTGAAACGATCGTGGAAGAAATGAGCGGGGATCTGAAATAGCGGCTCTGCCGCTACTCGCTCCACGGCGACTGCAAAATGCAGTCGCAGAAGTTCTTCCGTCCGAAATTTGGGATCATGTAAGCGCTTTCCAAAGTCCCGCCCGGCGTCACTTTGGTATCACCGCATTGTCGTTCCTGCAATGGTGTTTCCGGGCTGATCCTTGAAATTGTACCGGTGGCTGGATATATTTGTTTGTACACGAATTGATAGACGCCACCCACTTACTATGATGCATTCACTCGATTACTTGCGCAATGAAATCCAGACGTATTTTCCCGATTCGAGGGAATTACAACTTTCACCGGCATTCGACGGGCAGCCTCGTTATAATTTTTACTTCGAAATAGCTCCCGACCAGCGCCATTTGCTTTACCTCAACTGGGATGGCGATATAGACGGTTTTACGTTAAAATGCCTCGAATTTCCCGACGCGGTGTTGTTGAAGGAGCTTACCGAGGCCTACACTGAAAAAGGCTCCAAAATGTTCAATATAGGTCAGCCTGTGGCCACGCTGTCATTTGTTTACCAGGGAGAGGATAATCTCCGGGTGAGGAACTACAAAGGCAAAACGCACATTGATTCCCATGAAATTTCGGCGAGGAACCTGATGTACGCCGTTAATCCGTTCGAGTGAGTCGGGCAATGATGTTCATGGATGTCCATACGCACTATCCGGCACGGGATCCCGACGTGCTCGCGATCGAAAACCGTCACAGTGGTTTTGAAGAGCCGGTGGACGGGTTGCGTGTGAGCACAGGGCTGCATCCGTGGTATATTCGTCCGGAGACGCTTGACGCGGATTTTGAAAAGCTGCGTCGGTATGCCGTCCAGCCGGAGGTACTGGCCATCGGGGAATGCGGCCTTGATAAGCTCGCCGCAACCGATTGGGATACGCAATGTCTTGCATTTGAATGGCAGATCGCGCTGGCAGAGGAAATGCGGAAGCCGCTGGTGATCCATTGTGTGAAGGCATTTGAGGAATGTCTGGCGTTTTTGAAGGATACCAGCGTCCCGGTTGTCTTTCATGGGGTCAATAACCGGCTTTCGCTAATCCGGCCGGTGATCGGCGCGGGCTATTTCCTGTCGTTCGGCAGGACATTGCTGCATCCTAATCCGGCGATTCTGGAAACATTCCTGGCTGTGCCGTTGGAGCAATTGCTCCTCGAAACCGACGACAGCCGGGCCGATATCCGGGAAATCTACCAAACCGCTTCGGAGCTGCGGAATATTCCTGAAAAACAGATTGCTTTGCAGCTCGAATCGAATTTTAGTAAAGTATTCAAACAATGATGGAGGATTTTTCCTGGCTATCCAGGACGGAGTTGCTGATCGGCAGGGAAAACCTGATGAAGCTCAGCCAGTCGCACGTGCTGGTGATCGGTTTAGGAGGGGTGGGTTCATTTGCGGCAGAATTCATATGCCGGGGCGGAGTAGGCACGATGACGATCGTCGATGGCGACGTAGTGGATCCTACGAACCGCAACCGCCAGCTTCCTGCATTGGCGACCAACCACGGACAGAGCAAAGCCGACATTATGGCCGAACGGCTCAAAGCCATCAATCCGGAACTGACTTTGCACGTGGTGAAAAGCTTCGTGACGCCCGATGCCGTAGAACAAATCCTGGACGCCGCTCCTTATGACTACATTGTGGATGCGATCGACAGTGTCACGCCAAAATTGACTTTTCTCACCCATGCATACAAGCGTAACCTGCGCATTGTGAGCTCGATGGGTGCGGGCGGGAAGATGGACCCGACGCAATTGAAGGTGGTCGATATTTCCAAGACCTACAACTGCCCGTTTGCGCAGCAAGTCCGGAAAAACCTCAAAAAGGAAGGCATTTACAAAGGCATCAAAGCCGTATTTTCAACCGAAGAGCAAATCCGCGAATCACTCATCCTTACCGACGGGAGCAACTACAAAAAGTCGGCATACGGCACGATGCCCTACCTACCCGCCACTTTCGGGGCCACCTGTGCATCGGTGGTGCTGCGGGATTTGGTTGGAGCAAGCTATTAATGTGCCGCTTTGATGCCGGCGTCTTTCTTGGAGGAAACTTTTCGTGATTTTAGAAAGGCGCTGAACTCCTTCTCTTCCCTCGCAGTCAATTTCCTGTCACTCACGGCAAGGTCTTTTTCGTCTAATTTTTTAAATTCCATCATGGGTCAGATCACTTAAATGGTTTGTCGTAGGTAGTTTTTTACCAGTATCATCGCTTCGCGGG
Organism: Dyadobacter sp. 50-39; assembly: GCA_001898145.1. Lineage (GTDB taxonomy): Bacteria > Bacteroidota > Bacteroidia > Cytophagales > Spirosomataceae > Dyadobacter. The sequence goes on along the minus strand of MKSR01000040.1, from coordinate 618,402 downwards.
TATCGATAAACATCCGGTTTGAGCCGAATAGCTTGGCACCCAGTGTTTTCTGGTAGTGTTCAATGAGTTGGGTTTTGGGTACGAAAGAGACAATTCCATCGTATTTCAGGTCGAAAGACAACTTGCAGGCAGCTGCCACCAGATTTCCCGCAACACCACAATATAGCTTATTTTTTCCTTTATTCCAGCTCGCATTCTCAATTAAATGCATATAAATATGATCTCCCTTGTCGGTAAGGCTGACCAGCCCCTGGATGATCGAGGGCTCGTGAAATAACTCGATTTTGAGCACTTGTCTGTCTTTTCGACCTAGTTCGGAGTGCCAATCGAACAGCCAGTCGACCGTCCTCACTCGTGAGCCTTTGGCGCTTTCGGCACAATCGACTGACGTAGCAAATACCTCACCACCGCGGGAATGCTGAACGGAGCCGGTAAAATGGAGCGAATTGCAGGAAATACGGTGCGGTTTACTTGAATGCATGGCCGAATTTATTCAGCCGTGTAAGGGCTGAACGAATCCGATGTGCAACTAACAGCGACAGATGAGCAAGGGGCGAACAACGGCTTTTGCGCAACTCACAATTTCCGAAGTGGTTGTTAACAATTGTTAAGGACCGGGCGGGCGGTCTTTGGGGAGGTGTTACTCGGGGAATTCCATTTCGGTTTCGGAGAAGTGGCAGAGGCCGTCGAGCAGTTCGCTGAGCTTGGAACCGGTTTCGGATAATGTGTACTCGACGCGGCTGGGTACTTCACGGAAATTGTCGTTCCGGATGATCAGCTTATGCTGTTCGAGTAACTTCAGGCGATCGGCTAAGATGTTGTCGCTAATGTGTTTGAGGTCCTCTTTCAAGGTTGAAAAGCGGTTATTGCCTTCTTCAATGCTGAACATCACTTCGGTAAGCCACCGTTTGCTAAGCAGGTTGATCAGTTCGTTCAACGTGCATTTCTCTTCAAGGAACGTCTGATTGTAGTAATTCGTCGAGGTAAGTTTTCTCATAGTGTTCGGCTCATTTATATAGGAGCTACTCACAATTTACGGAGATAATGGTCGCGTGTCAACATGCTGTCGTATGCGCATGCCCGGCTCTTTAAATTGTATTCTGCATTATTTGAATAAAAAAGATAAAAATAATGGGGTATATATTTAAAAAATTAGCTTCATCTAGGCGAATGGAGCGCGCGGTGGGACAGCAAATAGCATTGTATCAAGCGATTTTTGAATGAAAAACCTGAAAAGAAGGCTGCAAAACGGGGAAACCCTGCACGGCTGCTGGCTCAACACCGGTAGCTCGCTTACCGCCGAGATCGTCGGATTAGCCGGTTTCGACTGGGTGCTCATTGACCTCGAACATGGGGCGGGCTCCGAAAAGGACGTGCTCTATCAGTTGCAGGCGCTCGAACATACCCCCACAGCCGCGATCGTACGGGTGGAAAGTTCAGAAAGCCAGCGCATTCACCGGGTGCTCGATATGGGTGCCGAGGGCGTAATGTGTCCCAAAATACTGAATCCCGAAGGCGCAAAAAAGCTCGTACAGGGCTTGCATTACCCGCCGTTTGGTGGCCGGGGTGTGGCCAAAATGGTGCGGGCGACCGGTTTCGGGCAGCATTTTCAAGAGTATTACAACAATAGCCGGGACAACATCCTGGGTATCGCCCAGATCGAAACGGTGGAAGTACTCAACCACCTGGATGCCGTGGCAAATACCGATGGGGTCGATGTGCTGTTCATCGGACCGGCAGACCTGTCGATGGAGCTCGGCATATTCGGGCAGCTCGATCATCCGAGGTTCCGGGAAGCCGTTAAGGAGACGTGCGAGGCGGCGAGGAAAGCTGCAAAAGCGGTGGGTGTCCTGTTTTTCAACACCAATGAATATCATGCCTACCACGAGCTGGGCATACGGTTTATCGCCTGCGGCTCCGATGCCACGTTTGTGGCAGAAGGTGCCCGCGAGATGGCCAAAAAGCTGCATGAACTCCGCCCATCCTAAACCAGCATTTTCATGAGTTCAACGACCGCTCTTTTCAGCGACCCGCTCTTCATTCTGTTAATTGGCGTCGTCATTGTGGTAGGAGGGATTATTTTACTGCAACTGCATCCCTTTCTGGCACTTATTCTCGCGGCATTTGTGGTAGCGCTGCTCACGCCGGCGACGTCTATCGAAGCATTTGCGATGGCCAAAGGCTCGTCCCCGGAGGCGGCCTCGGCGCTTGCCAAAAAGAGCATCGGAGAGCGCATTGCCACGGAATTTGGCAGTACCTGCGGCAAAATAGGCATTCTGATCGCGATGGCGGCGATCATCGGGAAGGCCATGCTCGAAAGCGGTGCGGCGGAACGCATTGTGCGGTCGATGCTGGCGGTAACGGGTGTGAACAATGCGCCTTTTGCATTCCTGGTGAGCAGCTTCTTCCTGGGCGTTCCCGTTTTTTTCGACATTGTGATCTTTCTTATGATCCCGCTGGCCAAAGCGGTCAGTATGCGCATCGGCAAGAATTATCTTCTGCTGGTACTGGCCATTACCGGCGGCGCGGCCATGGCTAATTCGTTTGTTCCACCGGCCCCCGGGCCCCTGTTTTTAATTGGGGAAATGAATATCCCGATCGGTATGATGATGGCCGGCGGTACGTTACTCGGGCTGATTACGATCACGGCGGGTTTCTTTTTCGCGAAATGGGTGAATGCCAAATGGCCCGTCGAGCTCCGGGATTCGCTGGATGCGCGCCTGGCCGACATCCGGTCGCTGGCCGAAAAGCAGGATCGGGAACTTCCGCCGCTGTGGTTTTCACTGCTGCCGGTCACTTTCCCGTTGGTATTTATTTGCCTCGATAACATCCTGAAATCGACGATCAAATCGGGCGCATTTGTGCCGGAGTCGTCATTTTCGCACTTTATGGTAGATTTCGCAGCATTGGTGGGCGATAAGAACATTGCGCTGGTGGCAGGCGGCCTCATAGCGCTGGTGTTGCTGGCCGTCCGCAAAAAGGGAAGCAAGGAAGGCGTCTCCGCATTTGTACAGGCTGCCCTGATGAGCGGGGGAGGCATTATCCTCATTACCGCAGCAGGTGGTGCATTTGGCGGGGTTTTGCAGCAAACGGGCATCAGCTCACGCATTGCCGCACTCACAGCTGACTACCAGATGACGCTCATTCCACTCGCATTCGTGATCAGCGCCGTAGTGCGCACCGCGCAGGGATCGGCCACGGTGGCGCTCATTACAGCTTCCGGGATACTGTCGGGCATGGCTACCAGCGCCCATTTGGAATACCATCCCTTATACCTCGGCCTGGCGATCGGCTGCGGCTCCAAGCTGGTCCCCTGGATGAACGATGCGGGTTTCTGGATCATCGTCAAGATCAGCAACCTTACCGAGCGGGAAGCATTGAAAACATTTTCGCCCATGCTCGCCGTGATGGGCTGCGTAGGCCTGGTCGTGCTGATGATCGCGGCGCGGATATTTCCCCTGGTTTAATTACTTCCAAAAATACCAATCTATGTCACGCATTCAGGAAATTCACATTACCCCCATTGCTATTGTCGACCCACCCTTGCTGAATGCGGCGGGCCTGCATGCTCCTTATGCGCTTCGCACGGTCGTTGAGATCGTTACGGACGACCGGATTTCGGGCATCAGCGAAATACCGGGCAATAGCGATATCGACATGGCGCTGGAAGAAGCCAAAGCGCTGCTCATCGGTCGTGACCCGTTCAATCTCAATGTGATCCGGCAGGTGCTGACGAGCCACTTCGGCACGGAGTCGGCATCCTCGCGCGGGGATGCGCCCTGGGATCAGCGTAAGCTCGTACATATTTTCAGTTCGGTGGAAGTGGCCTGCCTGGACATTATCGGCAAGATCACCGGCCGGCCGGTGGTCGATCTACTGGGGGGCAAAATGCGGGACCGTGTACCGTTTTCGGCTTATTTGTTTTATAAATATGAAGGCGCAGGCGGCCCGCTGGAATTCGGTACCGACCCGGACGCCACTGGTTGGGCGGCGGCCCGCCAGGCTGCGGCGCTCGACCCCGAGGGGATCGTGGCGCAAGCGCGGGTGATGTGCAGGGAATTTGGCTTTCAATCCATCAAGTTGAAAGGCGGGGTTTTTGAACCACGGGTCGAAGTCGATTCGATGCTGGCATTGCACAAGGCCTTCGGGCCGGGTGTACCGCTGCGCGTCGACCCGAATGCGATTTGGGAAGTAGAAACCGCAATCCGTTACGGACAAGAGCTGAAAGGAATTCTCGAATACCTCGAAGATCCGGTGCGTGGACAGGAAAATATGGCGAAAGTGCGTAAGGAACTGGGTATTCCGCTGGCGACCAATATGTGTACTACATCCTTCGGAGACATTCCGCGGAGCATTGAGCTACATTCCGAAGACATTATCCTCAGCGACCACCATTTCTGGGGTGGCCTGCGCGCTTCCATGACGCTTTCCGGCATCTGCGAAACGTTCGGGCGGGGGCTGTCGATGCACTCCAACAGCCACCTGGGCATTTCGCTGGCCGCGATGGTGCACCTCGGTGCCGCATTGCCGGAGGTGCCTTACGCATTGGATACGCATTACCCATGGCAAAGCGACGAGGTGATCGTCGGCGGGCGCATCCAGTTTGAGGAGGGCAGCGTAGCCGTACCCGACGGGCCTGGCCTGGGCGTGGAACTCGACCGGGAGGCTTTGAAAAAACTGCATGAAAATTACCTCGCGTGCGGTCTGAAAAAACGCGACGATGAGATCGAAATGCAGAAAAAAGTGCCCGGATGGAAGTTCAAGGCTGTTCGCTGGTAATCAGTATTTCGCCATCATCGTGTCGAACACCTGTCGCTGCTGCTTCAATGCGCCGATTTTGTCGTCCGGATTGGTGTGGCATTCCAGCAGTACCCAGCCTTTGTAGTCCATTTTGGCCAGGTTGTCGATCAGTTCGGGATAGGGATAATCCGTGCGGTCGAGCTCGCGGACGTGGCAGGTATCGCCGAAATACTTTTTGACGAGGTCAAAATTGTATTGGAAGCCCTGCCCGTTCAGGTCCTGCTTGTTGCAGTTCCAGCATATTTTGGCATTGCGGTGATCGGCATAATCCATGATCTTGCGGATGTTAGGGAGTTCCTGCGTCTCCTCGCCATGCACTTCCAGCCGTAGCTGCTGGCCGAAATCGGCGGCATAAGCCGCGAGCCCGCGTAATGCAAGACCTATTTGTTCGAGTGTCTTTTCGGTCGGAACTTCCTTGTGCAATGCATTGGGTTTCACCTTTACGCCTGTGCCGCCCACGTCTGCGCTCAGGCGGATGAATTCCTTCGTCCGCTCGATCGACGCTTTCAATTTGTCCTGATCCGGGTAATCATATTGCTGATTGGTGCCCAGCCCAACGATTTTGACGGGGCTGTCCGCAAATTGCTTTTTTACCGCTTTGCGTTGGTCCGCAGTGAGGTCGGGCATCACCTTATGCGCATGCTCCACACGCAGCTCTACGCCCGTAATGTGCGTATCCGAAAGGTTTTTGATTAACGTCGGCACGTCCCAATCCTTTCCCCAGAGGTAGGTCACAAACCCGAGCTGCATTTTAGGCTTTTTCTTCCAAAGCGCCTCGGCGAGTGTCAAGTCGGGCAGCAATGCCGCGCCTGCGGCCAATGAGAGGTTTTGAAGGAAAGTCTTTCTGTCGATATGCATGGAAGCCGGTTTGAGTTGACTGGTTACAATCGCTTTAAGCCGGCTTCTGCTGAATTCTACCGTTTACCGGCCTGCTCGATCAGGAAATCCAGTGCAGGCTGCTCGGCAAGCGGCGCTGCTTTGATCTCGTCGCCGAGCGATATCATTTGTCGTGCATAGGGGTTGAATGCGGGCCATTCCGGCAACCCGGTGCCGTTGGGGTTACCTGTTTTGATAAAATTCACCCAATAGGCCGACATGATATTCGCAATCTGATCGTCCGTAGCACCGAGCGGGCGCAATGCGCGATCGATAAAGCGAAGGTTGTCGTAAGCATACGCCACTTCGCCCGTGTGGAACGCACCATATCGCGCGTATATACCCGTAGCGGGTAGCTTCCTCGCAAACCGGTAGAGGTACACGCCCTTGTTTTGACGCGACTGGGCCAGCGCCCAGGAGTAATTCTGCACCCCGTAACTTCCGTCCCGTGCCAGCTCGTTTTGTGAGTGGGCAGCCTGTTCGTCGGACTGTGCGGGGTAATATTCAAAAAATGTCTGTGCTTTCGGACCTAAGGTCTGGTTGTACGCCGACCGGAATTCTTCCGCCGTTTTCGGTTTATCCAAAGCGTTTTCGTTTTGGTTCCAGCCGGTCAGCAGCGTCACAGGATTTTGCTTGCGCGATTCGTAAATCTCCGAAATGGCCTGCGGGAGTACAAGGCCGTCGATAATCGGGGCCCTGTAGGTCAGCACTTTTTTGAGAATTTCTTCCGCCGGGACTTTCCTTAAATCCGCCAGCGAGGCGACACCCAGCGTTTGGGCCGCCTTTACCCCACCTTCTTCGGCTTGCTTCAGCGATGGATAAACCCGGCCAAATCCTGCCCCGCTTTCCGCAATGGCTTTGTTGAACAAGCCTTTTGCCTGCGGGCTCGCCACCAGGCAGTTCACGCTCATAGATCCGGCCGATTGACCTGCGATGGTCACATTTTCGGGATCTCCGCCGAATTGGGCGATATTCTTTTTCACCCATTTCAAAGCCGCTATCTGGTCCATTAAACCGTAGTTGCCCGACGCGTTTTTACCCGATTCTTTCGTGAGTTCGGGATGTGCAAAAAAACCGAATGCGCCCACCCGGTAATTGATGCTTACAAAAACAACCCCTTTTTTGGCCGTCGCTTCACCATCGTAGATGGCGCATCCCGCGCCACCGCTGACGAAGCCACCGCCGTAGATCCAGACCAGCACAGGCTTCTTGCCGCCTGGTTTGCCCTGTTTTTCGGCCCATACATTGAGGTAAAGGCAATCTTCCCCGATAGGTGTTTTGGGGATCAAAAATTCCGCGCTCCACATGCTGAAAGGTGCAGGATCACCTTGCATCGGACTTGGGCCGAAGTGGTCGCAGGCCAGCACGCCGTTCCACTTTTTCACCGGCTGGGGCGCTTTCCACCGCAAATCCCCGACCGGCGGGGCCGCGAAAGGAATGCCTTTATAAATGCTGATCCGGCCGTCGGAACCCGTTGTGCCTGAAATCTTCCCACCTTCGACGCGGAGCGTGTCGGAAGCCTGCGCGGCGGTACAAATGCTGATCAATGCGGCCACCGGCAAAAGGCAGCGGAGCGAAAATGCGCGTAAATTCATTCGAAATATGGATGATCGTTTAAAGCGCAAGTTCGATTTTATTTTTGACATGCTTGCGCTCCTGTTCCCGGATTGCGGTGTCCTGTGCTAACCGAAAAAGGCCACCCGTCGGAACGGGCAGCCTTTTGGGGTGTGTGTTAATTGATCAGGATTTAGGAATAAATAGCGTTATGCATCGAACAGTAGCGGGAAAAATTGTCCTTTCAGTTTTTCTCCTTTCGGAATGACCGGTACGCCGTCCAGCAGCGTGCCATTGGTATCGGAGGCGGTGCCATCAGCAAAAACATTGAGCACAAATGCACGCCGTGAGCGTTCCGAGCGGTTTTCGTAGGATCCGTGAACCATCAGCGGGTGGTGGAATGTCCCATAGCCGCGTTTCATTTCAATGGGGATGGGTTTGAATTCCGCTTTTTGTTCGTCGGTCAGGTATTGCATAAGCCCCTGCATATCCCCGGCCAGTTCGGGCTTGTCGAGCAGGCCCCAGCGGTGGCTTTTGGGTACATAGTAAAGGCAGCCGTTTTCGATGAGCGAATCGTCGAGGCCTGTCCAGCAGGTAAGGTGCTGCATAGGCACCGAGCGCGTCCAGTAGGAGTAATCCTGATGCCATGCCACCACACCGCCGTGGCGGGCCGGTTTGCAGAACAACTGGTCGTGCCAGAACCGCACGGCCTTATCGCCCAGCAGCTGACTGGCCGCCATCACAAACGCCGGATTCCAGAGCACATCGTGAAATCCTTCCGTGACGCGCCATGCGCCGAGGGCGTGCAAAAGCACCGCATTCGGATCGGCCGATTCGTTGGAATGGAATTCGTAATACAAATGGTGGGCGGGATTCGATGGGTCGGTAGCGGCAACCAGTTCTTCATTCAGCACATCCACCTGCCATTCTTCCAACAGCTTGATATTGGACAGGTAGCCGTTCTCATGAAAAAATGCCACCTGATCATCGCTCAGACGGTATTGTTCCCCCTCGTCCTGGTTAGTGGGTTGTTTGAACAGGCCGGATATCAGTTCGTGATACTGAGAAAGATCTCGGGTCGCTACCTCCATAATTTTTCGGGGTTAGTTTTAGTATTGCAAATATGAGGGATGTCATCTTTTAACCTGGTTGCTGATTTTGTTCAATTACTAACTTATTTTGTATTGTTATAGATCTATTGATTTGTAATTATTGCTAAATAGGGTATAAAACAAGCTACCGAACGGATGAAAGCACAATTTGAAGCATTCCAGCCGCTGCCGGAATCGTCGTTCCGGATATTTGGATACGAGGTGGCGGAATTTGACGCGCCCTGGCATTACCATCCTGAATACGAACTGACCGTCATCCTGCAAAGCGAGGGGATACGTTATGTGGGCAACAGTATGGAGACCTTCGAAGCGGGTGATCTGGTGTTGATCGGCCCGAACCTCCCGCATTGCTGGAAAAATACCCCCGATGGTGCCGGTCCGGCGAGCTCGATCGTGGTGCAATGGCCGGAAAACTTCATGGGCAACGGCTGGCGGGATGTGGAGGAATTCAAGGCGGTGAAACGCTTGCTCCAACTCGCCGGCCAGGGTATTCGTTTCGGTCAGGAGGTTTCGGCGCGTGTGAAACCCATGCTGGCCGAAATGCTGGAAATGCCGCCTTTCGTCCGTCTTTTGAAGTTTCTCGAAGTGCTCGAACTACTGGCTGGGGTGAAGAATATTCATTTCCTTTGCGAGCAGGGATTTGCCTATCCGCTTAATTATGAGGATAACCAGCGTATCAATACCGTTTACAACTATATCCGGGAGCATTATGCCGGGCGGATCACGCTGGGAACCCTCTCGGGTCTCGTGCACATGAGCGAGGAGTCGTTTTCACGGTTTTTCAGCCGGACCATGCAAAAGCCGCTGTTCACGTTTCTCAACGAGTACCGCATTAATATGGCTTCCAAGATGCTGATTGAAACCGATATGCAGGTGGCAGAGATCAGTTTTGCCTGCGGCTACGAAAGCCCGCCCTTCTTTTTCAGGCAGTTTCGCAAATTTGGCGGAATGACACCCGCCGCATACCGCAAGCAATTCCGCACGACCGAAGCCGCAGGATAATCGGTCTAACTTCCGCTAACGGGCCTTTGCAAACGTCTTCAACAGTTTTGTATCAAATGTAATATCCACGACGGGGCCGCCGGATGCCGACTGGTCAAATTTCAGCGTGCCGGCAAGGTGATCGTTGGTGTCGGCAGTGAGGGTCAGGAACTCGTTCTGAGCCGTGCCGGAGTATTGCACCAGCTGGTTGTTCAGGCTGATCCAGTAAAGCAGCCGGGGCGCGGCGTCGAGGTCCACCTGCATGCCTTCAATATATTGATCCACACAGTTCATCGCACCGCACGACTTGATTTTATCGTCGAGCGTGTTGGTGGTAAAGATCAGGCGGCGGATTGTCTTCCCGCTGTCGAAGCCATCCGGCCCGGCGATGAAATACGCTGATTTTATCTGCATATCAAAAGCCTTGCTGCCGGTTTTGTAGGCCAGTTTGCCCTTACCGACGTCTGTGCGGGTGATGAATGAAAGCAGGAGCATTGTGCAGGCTGTCAGCAGCAGACGGACCTGCCCGGCGCGGAAGTGGAAATGTGTTTTCATGGAAAAGGGGGCGTTTTAACTTTTGTAAAAGTTAGGAAAAAACAGCCGGTTATTTGCTGAGCCGACGGGTCCGGTATGGTGCAGAGTAGCCATAATTGGAATATTCAGAGTAAATACTTGAAAAAAAATACTTAGGCTGAGTAGTAAATTGAGGTAAAGTACCTGTAATCTGTATATCCATTTCCTAAATCAAAAAATCACGTTCATGGAAAAAAAGAATACCGTTCAAGAACAGCCTTCTTCTTCGCGAAGGGATTTCATTAAAGCGGCCGCGGGTACCGCCGCAGGCATGATGATCGTTCCCCGCCACGTGCTGGGCAAAGGTTACGTGGCTCCCAGCGATAAGCTGACTGTGGCAGGAGTAGGTGTCGGTGGAAAAGGAACATCCGACATTGCCAATTTCTTCAAAAGCGGTAAGGCCAATATCGGCTACCTGTGCGACGTGGACGACAGGCGTGCAGCCACCTCCGTTAAGAATTTCCCGCAAGCTAAGTACTACAAGGACTGGCGGGAGATGTTTGAAAAAGAATCCAAGAATTTTGACGCCGTATCGGTTTCAACACCCGACCACACGCACGCGGTGGTAGCCATGGCCGCCATGCAGCTGGGCAAGCACGTGTATGTGCAAAAGCCGATGACGCACGATATTTACGAGGCGAGGATGCTCACCGAAGCGGCTGCCAAATACAAAGTGGTAACCCAAATGGGTAACCAGGGATCGTCGGGCGACGGCGTGCGGCAGCTGCACGAATGGCACGACGCCGGCATTATCGGCAATGTGCATACCGTGTATATCTGGACCAACCGGCCGATCTGGCCGCAGGGTATTCCCTGGCCGACCGACAAGCCAGCCGTTCCGAAGGAACTGGACTGGAATTTGTGGCTTGGTACGGCGCCTTACAAAGACTACGTAGATAACCTGATCCCCGGAAGCTGGCGCGGATGGTGGGATTATGGTACCGGTGCTTTGGGCGACCTTGGCTGCCACCTCATGGAAGCGCCGTTCCGTATCCTCGATCTGAAATACGCGGTGGATATGCAGGCCAGCGTCGGAAGCGTGTTTACGGCTTTTGGCAAACGTGGTATCTTCCCGGACAGCTGCCCGCCGTCGAGCCACGCAACGCTGACATTCCCGAAAACATCGAAAACCAAAGGACAAGTGACAATGCACTGGATGGACGGTGGTATCAAGCCGGAGCGCCCGGAAGAACTCGGGCCTAACGAACTGTTCGGCGACGGCAATAGCGGTATCCTTTTCGTAGGTACCAAAGGCAAAATGATGGCGAGCGAATATGCGGCCAATCCGCGACTGCTGCCGCTTTCACGCATGGAGGAAGTGAAGGTTAAACAAAAATTCGCGCGCGTGCCGGGCTCGGCCGAAGGCCACTATGCACAATGGGTGGAAGGCTGTATCGCCGGTTACGGCAAAATGGAACTCAGCTCGCCGTTCGAGAAAGCCGGTCCTCTGACCGAAGCGATCCTGATGGCAAACCTCGCTATCCGCGGTGCCGATATGCCTAAACCGCGTGCTACCGGTAACGGATTCGACTATCCGGGATCGAACCTGAAAATGCTTTGGGATTATAAAAACATGAAGGTGACCAACTTCGACGAGGTCAACCAGTGGGTTAGACGCAACTACCGCGAAGGTTGGAGCCTGGGTGTTTAGCCTCGAAATTTTGAATTGAAACCGAAGCCCTTCTGGATGTACAGAAGGGCTTTTTTAGGTGATTTTGAACAGTTTTTTGGCATTATCAAAAAGGATTTTCCTTTCAATTTTCTTCGATGCAGCCAGCTTCCGGATCTCGGCGATTGTTTGCGCGCCCTGGCACTTTTCACCGGAACCGATGTGGTCGTCGCAGTCGCTGCCGTAAAGGAGCTTATCCTGGTGGCGGCTGAGGAATTCGCGGGCGTGGTCTTCGTCGCGTGTCATGGAAAGCAGGCCCGAACCGGCCGACATATCGCCGTACATATTGGGATAGTCGCGGAGCAGCTTGTCGGTGAGGCCGCCGGGAGTGACTTTGGTTTTCGGGTACAAAATGCTTTGGTCGGTATGCCCTTTGTCGATATTTGCCCACCAGGTTTGCGCGTGGCCGATGAAATTCACTTTCGGGTATTTTTCAAGCATTTTGGGAAAATGTTCGAAATTGTAGTTGAACATCTGAAACTGCCAATGCATGAGCACGGGAACGTCATATTCTTCCGCCAGCCTGTAAATGCGCTGCATTTCCTTCGAATCACAATCCACGCCGAATTTCAGCTCGCCGATCACCCGTCCGCCCATTTTCAGGTATTTTTCAATTTCCTGAACGGCATCCGGTAGGTCTGGCACTTCATTGGAGCCGAATGTAAATTCACCCGGGTACTTTTGCGCAATGCCGTAACATGCCTCGTTTCCTGCGCATTGTGCCTGCAAGCCATTGGTTTTTCCCTGGTGGGTAGAAATCCCGAATGCCGGCGTGCCTGCGGGTAGCAGTATGGTGTGCGTAATGCCCATGGCGCGCTGGTGGGCGACGAGCACATTGTCCGGGCGTGCGGCGTAATGCACATGTTGGTGAATGTCGATGATGGGTTCGGCCTGGATTCCCATCACGTTGCCAAGCACTAATGCGCCGGTACCGGCAAGGAATTCTCTTCGCGATAAGTTATTTGCGCTGCACATGGTCGGGATTTTTAATTCGAGAATAGGGAAGGCCGGTTATGTTCCGGCAGCCTGTCGAGGCAGGGTTGAATGACCTGTCGCGCATTTTCGCCCAGCACCTTCTTTTTGACTTCGAGGGGTAATGTCGAGAACACGAGCCATCCCAGTTGCTGGCGGGGGTCGCGCATGGGCAGGTCGGATCCGTAGAGAATGCGGTTTTCACCGGCACCCGCCACCAGGTACTCGATCACGCCGAGGGGAACGGGCGTCAGGGTGATTTCCGCGAAAACGTTCGGGTACTTTTTCATCACAGCAATGGCCATATCGGCCATTTTATAGCTGCCGCCGGCATGGGCGATGATCCAGCGGACGTCGGGGTACTTGCGGGCAAGCGTTTCCACTTCCAGCAGATCGGAGCGCGAATTGTGGATGAGCCCGTAAAATTTATGCTCATTGCCATATTCCCACCACGCGTCGTACACCGGATCGTGGTATTCGAAACCATAGAACTGGTAGGGCTTCATGCCGATAAACCGCTTGTCGGAATACACCCCGGCAATAATTTTGCGCAATTCATCCTGGGTGTAATGGCTCGGATCGAATGTCGCCAGGCCCCAGTAGCCCTTTGGCGCAGCATCGAGCGCTTCGGCTGTGCAAGGGTTACCGGCGATCGCATTCTGGCTCACCACGCCGTTCCAGCTCATGATGCCGCCGCCCTGGTAACCCAGCCTTTTGGCCATCGCGAAGATGCCCGTCGGACCGCCATTCTCCATCCGGTAAGTCCATCCGCCGCTGTTGAGCCCCTCGTGCAGCATGTGCATATGCATGTCGATCACAGGTACGGGCAGGGGAGCGCCCGCGCGTACCGCCTGCATGAGGATGTCGTCCTTCATGTTTTCGCGCAACGCCGGTTTGGTGCCGATCTTCAATAACCGCATCAGGTTACCGCTGGCTATTTTCGCCCTGTCGGGCTCAGGAATGGCTGCATAGTCAATGTAGGTTCGGTGGGCACCGGCCGACATGGTGGGGCTGTTGGAAGCAAAAACGAGCTGGTCCACACAGCCGATACGATGCAGGTATTCGAGGCCTTCGTTGATCTGGAAATTGTCGAAACTGATATGCAGGTTTTTGTACTGCTGCACCAGCGGCAGCACATACCGCTGTTCGTTCCAGACGGCGCCCGTGAGCAGGAGCGGTAAATAGGGGTACTGTTTCAGGAATTCCTCCACATCGTCCCAGGCACCGAGTTCGCTCGCGGTGGTAATAGTGAGTGTTTTCGTCTTGCTCAAATGCGAGAACAATGGCATGCAATGCCGCCCTTTCCAATCCCACGCGTTGGTTTTGGGATGAATGCTGACGGCCCTTACGTTGTGCTCCGCCATTAATCTCCCCAGTTCCGCGGGTTCGGAGAATTCCCCTGTCTGATGCGGCATCACGTTCCAGATTGGAAACAGGTGCGGATGCGGCTTGATCATCCGGCTCAGTTCCAGGTTGGAATACATCAGATCGTAGTTAACCGACTGCGTATAAGCTACCAATGCTGCTGAAATCGAACACTGGTCCATGTCGTTGAGCAGATCATCCAGTTTCCACTTCTCCGCAGGGTGCTTGTATTTCCGGGGGCCAATGCGGGTAAATCCGTCAAAATAAAGCCTCCCGACTGCGGCATTTGTCACTAACGATGATTCCTGGTTGTCCCTGAAGACCTCCTGACGATGCTGCACAAATCCCGGCGAAATCGCCGCCCCAATACCCAAAACGGCATTGGTTTTCAAAAACTCGCGGCGGCTGAATGGCTGTTCCGACATAATGTATAAGGTTTAAACCTGTGGGGCCCAGTAGGTACAATGTCCTCCGGGATTTACCGGCCCTGTAAAAAGCAGGCAACCGCCGCATTCTTTACCCTCTTTCACCGGTATCCACAGCTTACAGTTATCGCATTGGCTATCGGGAAGGGGCGATTTGTCAGTGTAGCCCAGTGATTTGCGTTTCTGCACGTCGGTCGGGTCTACGCCGGTGAGGTCGCTGCAAGGGTCGGCTGCGGGTGTCGCCGCCTTTGCAGCGGTCGGTTTTTTGGAGCCTGCGCAGGCAAGCAGCCAGGCGGTGCCCCCGGTTGCGCTCCAGGCCAGGCATCGGCGAAAGAAAAGTCTGCGTTGGGCAAGTTTGTTCATATTGTTCTGGTGAAATGCTTTGGGTCGGTGTGCAATTAGTTGATATGCAATGCTTTTTTTACTTCGACAGCCTGCTTTTGAACGGCACTCGAACTATGGTTTTCCAGCTTTTGCAGATTTTTAACTACTGCCTTTTCCGGTTCTTTCTGGTTCGTCGATTTTTTAGCCCCCTTTGAAAGCCCTGTCAGCGCGGCTACTGCCCATTGCGGATCGGAGGCGGCGGGACTGTTGACGGCTTCCAGCAATATGGCCATATCGTTTTTCCCGTTTCTGGCCGCGGCCACATAGCCCAGGTCCTCGATCAGTTTTAATTTCCCGGGCGCTGCCGTACCGAAAAAATTACCTCGGTTGGCGAGTAATTGCACCATTTCAGGCGATGAGCCCGCATTGGAACTAAGCACTGCGAGTCGCCACGACGCATTCTCCGATTTTTTCTCGGCTGCATTTGCCAAAGCAGCAAGGGCGTCCTTTCCGTTGAATTGTCCCGCACTCAGCGCCGCCTGGTAGGCCACTTGCGGTGCGGTATCGTCCATGAGCCGGATGATGTCAGGCAAAAAGGCAGGATATTTTTCGGTCAGGACCAGCGCATGCTCCCGGACACCGGCATGGGCGTCGGTCAGTGCCTTTTTGACAATCGCCTCGTCCAGCCCGCCGAGGGCTTCCAGGGTGTAAATGGCATGCAGGCGAACCCTCGGATCGGCATGCGACCCAGCCATTTGCTGCAATGCAGCCACCACCGATTTGTCCTGTTTTTCTACCAGGATCCGCTGCGCATTCAGGCGCCACCACTGGTTGGGATGTTCGAGCAGCGCGACGAGCTCCGCGGGTTTTTTCGTACGCAGATCGGGCAGGGTAACCGGTCGTTTCGTGCCCTCTTTCGGAAAAATGCGCCAGATCCGGCCAAATTGCTCACCGTTGGCAAAATCCATGTCTTTTTTGAGGTCTTCGGGAATAGACACGGGCGTTTCGATGTGCTGTCGGTACATATCCACGATGTACAGATAGCCGTCGGGGCCGGTCGTCAGGTTTGCCGGGCGGAACCACGGGTCGGTGGAGGCGAGAAACTCCCGGTCTTTTTCGCCGGCGTCGCGGCTGGCGATGAATGCGGGCGAGCCGTCCACGGGTTGAAGTACGTCGCGGTGCACAAGGTTACCTGCCACCTCGCCGGTGAAAATATTGCCTCTAAATGCCTCCGGAAAGCCATCGCCGCCGTAGAATGTGCCTCCCGATGCACCGGTAAAGTGGTCGCGGGCGTATTCGGTAAACCCGGTTTTCAGCGAGTCGTATTTGGCCTGCCGGCGGTCGGAGCGCTGCTGGCGCCAGTAAGGGGTAGCCGATTTCTGGAACATTTCTAGCTCGTGGTCCGAGATGTTCACGTCGCTGCGAAAAGACGGGAGGTAACTATGCCTGTGCAGGTACCGCCAGGAGATCGGCGATTGCTGGATATGCAGGGTATTTTGGGTGTAAAACCGGTGCCCCCATTCGTCCATCGCCAGCCCGAACTGCCCGTTGCCGGATTCTACTTCGAACAGCTTCTTATCCAGCCGGAACCTGAAATTTCCTCCCGCAACGTTCAATGGAGGTGCATCAGGCCGGAGCGGCGAAGTGATCATACCTGCCTGCCCGCTGTTGTTGGCATAAATCCAGTTGTCGACCCCGTAACGCATGCTGGTAATCTGCGCTTCGGAATTTTTGGCAAAAAATCCGGTAAACAGCACTTCACGTGTATCGGCCTTGAAATCGCCGTTTGTATCCCGGAGCAGCAGAATGTCCGGTGCGGCACACACGATGAGCCCGTCTTTGTAGGGCAATACACTGGTGGCGCTGGGCAGGCCGTCGGCAAACACATACGACTGATCGATCTTGCCATCACCATTGGTATCTTTCAGCAAGCGGATTCGTCCTTTGAAACGTCCCGGCTGGGCGTCGTAGGGGTAATCGCCCATTTCCACGACAAATGCATTACCGGAGCCATCAAAAACAAGGTCCACCGGCGAGAGCACATCAGGCTCGGTCGCAAAAGGTTCGATGCTGAATTCGCTGCGGAGCTGGAATGTCGCCGCCGATCCGGCCGGAGAGAGCGCTTCCGCATACCGTTTCTGCGCAAAGGAGTGGATGGAAAGCAGCGCCAGGGCGGATATTGCAAATGGTTTCAGCTGTATCATGCTGGGTAATTGGTTTAGGAAAAAGCTGGATCGTGTACGTGCCCGAATGTTTATCAAGATAAATAGTGATTTCGCGACAAGCAAATCTATAAATAAAGTTTACAAAAATTAAATATTTTAGTTTACAAAAAATTATTACAACTTTGATTGACAATCAGCCGGAATGCAGAATATCATACTGTTTGGCTGAATGGAAGTTTCTCATAACCTTATCTGTATCCCATCAGGCCCATTCCGGTGAATGTATTCTGTCAACAAAAAGCAAGGAGTTGCGCCGGTTCAATCCGGCGTGTAGCGTATGTATTGAACTTTATTTGCGCCTTGCTAGCCGCTACTCCGCTCCGCGTGTCAGGCCAGCGGATAACCACAAGTCCGGCCCGCGACAGCCTCGTAATCCCGCCGTTCCAACCAGTTCCGGAGCGCAGCCCCGGTTTCCCGCTTAAAAACGCCCGGATGATTTACCGGGAAGCGGATATCGTGAAAGCCCGCACAAACCTGGACCGGTACGAGGAAGCCCGAAAAGTCCGCGACCGCATACTGAAAGCCGCAGACGCCTGGCTGGCCCGCAGCGACTCGGCCATCATTGCGCTTATGCCCGATGCACGCGTACCCCGCGCGTTCGACCTCAACCCCAAAGGCAGTCCCGTGCATGGGGATACGGTGTTTAAAGTGGGCGGTTTTTATCCATGGATCGTGGACCCCGACCACCCCTTGCAAGTGAAATCCCCGATCGACGGCCAGGTCTTTCCCTCCAATGACTACCTGGCTTATTACAAAAGCGATTTTAAGGACAAAACAGGCCTCGACCGGATGTATGCCGATGACGGCTGGGGCTGGATCGCGCCGGACGGCGAGCGGTACTGGTTTGTGGCCTACGCCAACCAATGGATGTGGAAAGGGCACATTGAGCCCGCATTTGCAGACCTTGCCCACGCATACCTGCTCACAGGCGACAAGCGCTATGCCCACAAGGCAGCTGTAATGCTGTACCGGCTGGGGGAGGTGTATCCTTCCATGGACCATGCGAATCAGTCGCGGTACGGCCTGATGGAGAAGATGAAAGGGCACACCTACAATGGCAAAATCCTGAACCTGATCTGGGAAACAAGCCTCATCCAGAATGCCGCCGAAGCGTATGACGCCGTTTGGGACAGCATCGACGGCGACATGGCCCTGCAAAAGGCAACCGGAAAAACAGGCGAACAGATTCGCGGGTTCATCGAAGCCAATGTGCTGGAAGATGCCGTGGACGCCTATATGCAGCGCAAAATTCAGGGTAACTATGGAATGCACCAGATCGCATTGCTGTATATTCTGCTCGCCCGCCAGCATGTGGACACCGGAAAGTACCTGAGGATGCTGGTGGAAGAACCTGGCGAGAGCCGCGTGCAGTCGGGGCTCCGGTATGCATTGTACAATATGATTTTCCGTGACGGCCAGCCCCTCGAAGCGCCGGATTATAACCTGCTTACCGTTCAAAAGATCACCCGCTTTGCCGATATGCTCCGTACGGGCGGTACCGATCTTTTCGGCGAGCCGCGGCTGAGGGCGCTCATCAACAGCCCGTTGGAAATGGTCGCTACCGGGAGGATTACCCCCGGCATCGGAGATAGCGGGTCCGTGATCGGGACGCTCGTGGGGCAGGACCCGGACGTGTACCAGGTCGGGTACGGCGCCTACCGCGACCCGCGCTACATTACCTGGCTGGCGGCCATTGACAAGGTCGGGGCACAGTCGTTCTCGACATTCGAATCACTTTTCCGCGATGTGTTGCCCGCGTCGGCGCCCTTACCCGACAGCCGCGCACTCGCTGCGCGTCCGTCCCATTTGCTGGCCGGCTACGGGATGGGCATCCTCAATAACCGGTCGGACAAAGTCGCATTGACGTTCAACTACGGCCTCAAAGGCACGCATTACCATTGGGATTTCCTGAACTTCGAGCTGTTTGCCCATGGCCGGAAAATGATCCCCGACCTGGGTTACCCCGATGCCATGAACGAATATGTGAAGGAGGTGTACACATGGTCGTTCAATTCGGTGGCGCACAACACGGTAGTGGTAGATGCCCAGCGGCAGGCCGGTAATGTGCCGGGAACATTGCACGATTTCGCGGACGGGAAGTTCGCAAGGTCGATGGATGCTTCTTCCGCTACCTATCCGCAAACGACCGCTTACCGCCGGAACCTCATCATGGTCGATGTCGACAGCCTGTGCAGCTATGCAGTGGACTTTTTCAGGGTAGCAGGCGGACGGCAGCACGACTATGCGTTGCATGGACCGCCGGGAAAAGTGGCAGCAGACGGACAGTGGACCGAAAAGCAGCCCGGCACGCTCGCGGGGTCCGACGTGAACTTCGGGGATATTTACGATGACGCCCGAATGGGCGCAAAAGGTTACCAGGGCAGCTACTGGAATTACAAAGGCTCTGGTTATCAATATCTTTTCAATGTTCAGAAATTGAATGGAGATAGAACTGCCCTCACATACAGCCACGTTTCCGATGCCAGCGCGAAAATCAAAATCCATATTCTGCCGCAGCCCGGTCAGGAAATAGTGATGGCCGATGCCTGGAACAAGCCCCGGGCGAAGAATTACCTGTTGAAATACACGATCGCCAGGCGGAAATCGGTCGGCGAAAAGCCTTTGAAAAGCACTTTTATTGGCATTATGGAGCCCTTCCCGGATAAGCCTTTCATTCGTGCCGTGCGCAAACTCCCGGTAAGCCAGGGGGCCGCGGTGGAAGTGGTCCGGTCGGGAGCTGCGGATGTGGTGATCAGCGATACCACCAATGGCCGCAAAACGGTTGCAGGTTATCACATCACGACCGATGCCCGCGCCGCTGTGGTCAGTTTTGATGGAGCCGGGCAGCCGGTCCGGGTGTTTTTCAGCGGCGGCAGTTATTTGAAAGTCAAAAACAAAACATTTCGTGCGACGACGACGACCGGCATTGTCACACAGGTGGATGCTAAAAACCGGCGGCTGTCGATCAAATTAGAAGGGAGCAGTTTCGAAAAGCCGGCGCCGGGAATGGTTATCCATTTCACCAATGCGCTACGCAAAACGGAACATCCGGTCCGGTCCGCCCAACTCGCCGGAAATGTGCTGACGCTCGAAACTGCCGACGACATCCTGGTGGGTAAAGTGCACACGGTCCGCAATGCCGCCGATTCCCTGGTTACCGACACCAATCTTCCTTTCGCACCCTTGTACATCGGTGCTACTGCGCTCAACGATCGCTTCGAGCCGCTGGGGCTGTTGCGTTCGGTAACGGACCAGGCATTGAAACCCGCAGGGAAATGGGCTGCTATGCCAGCCGACGGGGCCGATGTGTGGCTCTCCAACATCGGCGTGGGAGATCGCGTGCGGATCAGCGCAAAGTTCGAGTGGGAGCGCTGAGCCGCTTGAAGGCCCGCTGCGGCGGCAACGCTTACCGCTCTTAGGCGATTTACAGGAATGTTATTGCTTTTCGGATAGTATTTCAAACGGAAAGCACAGTATACACTGGTAACATCAGGTGCTTTTGCCAGTTACGTGCCCCGTGGGGATTTTTTATATGTATTTTAAAAACAGTATTACAGGAATTTTAACAACGGGCATCATAGCCTTGTGGACATTGGCTGTTTCGGCGCAGAATCCGGAACGCTATGCGCCCGGTGCCGAGCCCGACCGAATTATACTCAACGTTACGGCTGATCCGTCGACTTCGATGGCAGTTAATTGGCGGACCTCCGACCTTGTGTCGGAGGGTTTCGCTGAAATCGCGGTGGCGGAGGCCGACCCACGGTTCGTCTCCAAGGCAAAAAAACTGAAAGCCAGTACACAGAAGCTCGTTTGGGAAAACACCCCCGCGGCCAACTACCATTCAGTGATTTTCGAAAACCTGCAACCTGCCACCAAATATGCCTACCGGGTTGGCGGCGAGCAAGGGTGGAGCGAATGGATCCATTTTTCCACCGCCGCAGGGAGCGGGCAGAAACTGTCATTTATTTATTATGGCGATGTACAGGTGAATATTGCCTCGTTGTGGTCGCGCGTGGCCCGTGAGGCCTACGCGAAGGCGCCGGACGCACGCCTGGCCATTTACGCGGGCGACCTGATCAACAAAGCCAACCGGGATGTAGAATGGGGCGACTGGTTCCGTGGCGGCGGCTTTATCCATTCCATGATCCCCTCATTCCCCACGCCGGGCAACCACGACCATTACGAAACGCCCGAGGGCATTAACACAACTTCCGTATTCTGGCGGCCGCAGTTTACATTGCCCGCCAATGGTCCGAAAGGTTTAGAGGAAACGTGCTACTATGCAGATATTCAAGGAGTAAGGTTTATTTCATTAAACTCGGATCAGGTGGATGTTTCCGAAAAATGGGCACAGGTGCAGAAAGAGTGGCTGGAAGGTATTTTGAAAAATAATCCCAATTTGTGGACCGTCATTACCTTTCACCACCCCGTTTTTTCACCCAAAACCACGCGCGACAACAAGCGCATGCGCGAGACATTCAAGCCGCTGTTCGACCGGTACAAGGTCGATCTGGTGCTGCAAGGCCACGATCATACCTATGCCCGGGGCATGGCCAACATTCCGATGAAGGAAGGCGGGCAATCGGGGACGATGTACGTAGTATCCGTCAGCGGCCCCAAAATGACGGATTCCAATGTAGACCGTGCAGCCTGGATGGACCGTTCCGCCATTTACACGCAGCTTTTCCATGTAGTAAATGTAGAAGGCGGTAAGCTTTCATTTGATACCTACACTGCCACAGGCGAGCTGTACGACGCATTCGACCTGATTAAACAAAAAGGAAAGATCAACCGCATTGCCGAGCGCATTCCGGCCGATGTAGCGGAACGCCGTTAGCAAGCCGGCCACACTGACCAAACCTGACATTTTCCATGAAACGCATCCCTACTTTCGCCTCTTTGTGCCTGGCAGCTGTGTCGTTGCTGCTGGCTTTTCAGCAAGCAGAAGAATTCCCGGCCGAGATCGTCAAATTCAGGGCCGGTCCCGGTAACCCGCTTTTCAAAGGAACGGGCGATAAGAAAACCTGGGACGAAAAAATCCGCGAGCGCGGGTACATCCTGCGCGAGGGGGAGAAATATTACATGTGGTACACCGGCTACACCAAAGCAACCGGCGACAGCATGAAGTACCTGGGCCTGGCCACCTCGGACGACGGTCTGAAATGGACCCGTTACGCGAAGAATCCCATTCACACGACATTATGGGTGGAGGATATGTGCGTGCTCAAAGACGGAAGTACTTATTACATGTTCGCCGAAAGCAAAGACGATATCGCGCATTTGCTCACTTCCACCGACCGCATTCACTGGAACGACCGGGGCGCTATCGACATTCGCCTCCGAAACGGCTCGCCCATCAGCAAAGGGCCCTACGGCACGCCCACGATCTGGAAGGAAAAGGGCACCTGGTACCTGTTTTACGAGCGGAACGACGCCGCGGTGTGGCTCGCTACCAGCAAGGACCTCAAAGTGTGGACGAACGTACAGGACGAACCGGTATTGAACGCAGGCCCGGAAAAATACGACGCATTTGCCGTGGCATTTAACAAGATCATTCAGCACAAGGGCCTTTACTACGCGTATTATCATGCTTCCGCATTCAAAGACTGGCGCGAGTGGACGATGAATGTGGCCGTTTCAAAGGATTTGATCCATTGGAAAAAATACGCCGGTAACCCGATTGTCGGCAACGACTCTTCGAGCGGTTTTCCGGTGTTCGACGGCAAGCAATGGCGGTTTTATACCATGCACCCGGACGTTCGGGTTTACTATCCCGAAAAATAGAATGCCTCTCTATGATTTAAAGCATTGTGACGCTCGTCGCAATGCTTTTTTGTTTAAAACCAGAAAAAAATCTCTTCCATTCGCCACGTTTGAAACGCGTGGTCGTGTCTCTGGTCATGAAATTGCAAAAGCGGGGTTCCGCTCATCTATCAGACACGGTCATGAAGAGATTTTTGTACATCAGTTGTTTCCTGTTGCTCGCTGCATGGCAGTTCGGTTGTTCAAAAAAAGATTCTTTGCATGATCCTGAACCTGAGCCTGTTAAACTAAACAGGGATTCTGTCGAGTTTGCTACCCAATATCCGCTCTATCTCGCTGAGGCGTATCGCTTCAAGGGGAACGACTCCGTGGATATTATCAGGGAAACTCCGGCGTTCGATAATTATCGCAACATCGTCAGCTTGCAATTTTACCACGACCGTGGCAATATCAATTTCTGGTCGATGACTGCCAGTCCGAATACCGAGTTTCCGGGAAAAGCGGACACCTTCTGGATGCAGATCAAGACCAACCAACCTACCGGATTAGAAGCGGCGTGGGATGACGAAAAGGGCACCCTGGTGGTGGAGAGCAAGAGGGCCAGCGTATATTTGCCCATGATCGCGTTAGGCAAAAAGGCCTACCTGGAAACCTCGACGTTCAAACATTACCGTACCTGGCAGGAGGCGCAGGCCGCGGCGGTGAAGCCGCGCATGGTATTTAGTTACGACGATGAAGACCCTAAACTGGGCAAAGTAACTTATAAAATTACTTTGAAGCCGCTCTATCAGTACTACCGTGGTGAGGATGACCTGAATTATGCGAAATTTGTAACATTCTAAACAAATCGGCTGTGAAACGACCTTTTTCGATCCTGTTGATTCTGATGATGGCGGCGCTGGCACTGTTCCAAACCGGCTGTGATAAGGAAAATAATGACCAGCCGGATCCCAAACCGGAGCCGGTGCGGCTCGACCGGGACACCGTTTCATCCTGGCTCGGGAGGAGCTCGTTTTATATCACCGATGCCTGGCGCGTTTCGGGTAAAGATTCGGTAGACATGTTTCAGGAAGACACGCTGCTGCGGCTTTATACCAATGCCGTATTTCTGAACTTCTACATCAGCAAAGGCAACGGTGAGATCATGTTTCACGGCGGCGGCAGCCCCATTCCCAATACGGAAATGCCTGGTAATGCACTGACATTCAGTTTGAATATCCGCATTTTTCTGCCTACGCAAATGAGTTTGAAATGGGATGAGGAACGGGGCACGCTGGGCGTCGAGACACGCGGCACCACGAGCTATCTCCCGATGATGGTGCCGGGCAAAAAAGGTTACCTCGACCCGGGAAGTTTCAATGTGAAAATGTCAATGGAACAAGCGAAAGCTTCCGCTGTCAAACCCAGTATGCGGTTCATTTACGACGACGACGATCCGAAGCTGGGCAAGGTCACCTATAAAATCACCATGAAACCGATGTACCAGTACTACCGCGAACCCGGCCAGCAGACCAGCGCTAAATTTGTGGTATTTCAATAATAGATTGATAGTGAACAATATGAAACCCTTTGCTGTGATTATCGTTTTGGCTATGGTACTTGCAGGTTGCAATGACCTGAACGACCTTCGTCCCGTCGACCCGGGAAAGGAGATACCTGAGGCGGCGGTAAAAGTGGTGAAAGCCAAATTCCCGAATGCCGAGGAGCTGGTTTTCAAGCCGATACTCGAAGACAAGATTTGGGAAGTGAAATTGAAATCGGATGCCGACCGTTACACTTCGCTGGTGGATTATGGTAAAATGTGGGAAACATTCCGGGTTATGCCAGGAAACATTCCGACCGCATTAACTGAGTCCCTTCCGAAAACTGCGTTTGGAGATGGAACACTGTCTTCTTATTCTACGGCCTACTATGCCACCACGGCCGGCAATAAACTTATTTACAATTACAGAGGAGAGAATTATTCTTTCGAATGGGCAGGCGTCTACCCCAATGCCAACAGCTCGGCCACCTTTGATCAGGTCCTCTACCGGATCACCACCTATGAAATCGCCGATCTGCCGGCTTCCGTGAAGGATACGATACAAGCCATGCCGGAAGCAGGATTTATGATGGGTAGCACCTGGGTCCGGCTGGATGACAAGAAGCACTATTACGTATTTGCCCGACAGAAGATGGGCAGCCAGCTCGAAACGGTTGCGATGCTATTCGACGACAAGGGAAAACTCCGGTGGAGCAGCACGTTTTTTTCCACCTCGGGGATGATTAATGCCAACTCGAATATGGAACAAGTGCCGGCCGGGATCAAACAGTACCTCGATAGTGCCCCCGAGCTTGCGGGTTATGAGATTGAAAAGAAGCTGATCAACAACGTGAACGGGCTAACGAGCTACTATATCACTGTTACAGTGGGCGGCGTTTCCCGGTGTGCGTTTTTCTTCGACAAAGACTACAATATGCTGCATAAAACATACAGTGTATTATTATATAAATAAATAGGAATTAAGTAAGTTTAAGTTACTTCCGAGCCAACGTTCCCTTGATGAAATTCTTTCTCTCAAAAAAATACGATAGCCTTACCAGCCTCGTGAAAGCTTGCCAAAAGCAGGACCCGAGGGCGCAGACCGTATTTTATGAGCGATACAAAGCCCGGATGACGGGGATCTGCCGCCGCTATGCGCGGACAGTAGCCGAGGCGGACGACATTTTTCAGGACGCATTCGTAAGGATTTTCAATAGTATCAATGATTTGAAAGAGCCCGAAGCCGCAGACGGCTGGGTGAAAGTGACGGTGATCCGGACGGCCATCAATTATTACAACCGCACGACCCGGCAACAGGAACTGCACAGCCCGCTCGATAGCGTGGAATGGCAGGTGGAGTCGGACGATTACGTGCGGATGATAGACCAGATGAATGTCCGCGACCTGCTCGATCTCATCAACGAGTTACCCGATAAATACAGGACGGTGATCAACCTGCACCTGATCGACGGCTATACACACACCGAAATTGGTGAAATGCTGTCCATGTCCGACGCCACGGCCCGGTCGCAGTTCATGAGAGGACGTAACCTGCTAATGAAAAAATTGGAACTAAAAGGAATAGTGCATCATGAAAACTTCTGAGGACAAATTAAACGAAGCACTACGCGACGTCCTCAAACGCAAGTTTGATGACTATGAGGAACAGCCCAACCCGGCAGCGCTCGATCGCATCCGTACACGCGTGAAACCTGCGCGTCCGGGAAGGTATTGGTGGTTCACCGGTGCGCTGGTGCTGCTTTCCGTTTCGGGAGTGCTGCTTAGCCGATATGCCGGTGACTACGGCACGCAGCCTGCTACGCCTGTGAAAACAGTGACGCATACCATCGCGGAATCATCCCCGATGCGGCCGGACAATGGAAAACTTGCGGAGCAGCCGGCGAAAGTTTCCGGTGCGGCGGCAGAATATCCGGCCGAGGCATTGTCATTGAAACCAGCCGAAAAAAAACCTGATTGGAAGCGCAAAAAAGTAGTTGAAAATGTATTTGTGAATGACCTGGCTAGCAAAGCAGCAACGAAAGTACAACGCGGGCACTCCGGTACCGTTACGGGCGCCACTGTAAACCGGAATAGCGGATTGCCGCCGGTGATCGCAAACCGGTCAGGGGAGGCGCAGGGAGGTTCAGGTACGGCGAAAGCGAATGGGGTGGCAGCTTCCGGACATGTTTCGGAAGGAATGGAAACTGCTTTTGCAGAAGAAATAGCCGTGCATACAGACTCAGCGGTGAATAGTGCACTGCCGCTCGAAGAACTTGCGGCGATGCCTTTGAAAGGCACACAAATTCCGCTCCATTTGCGGAGCGTGGTCACACCTGCCTACAAGCCAGCCAAAGTGATCGTGACCAATCCGGCGCGCATTGCCTGGCTTTTCAATGCGTCGGCATTACATTCTTACCAGATCCTGACCGTGCCGTCCTCGGCCGCGAATGATTTTCAGAATTTCAGCTTCCCGTCATTATTTACGGCGAGGTCCCTGGGCTACAAGTTCAGCGGCGGCGTGGAAAGGAACGGGTTGCAACTGCAACTGCATTTCAGCAGTTTCCGGCAGACCTATTCGTATGAAGTCGCCAATAACAACTACCTCGTCAAGCCGGATGGCAACGGACAATACCACACGGTACGCCAGGGCGACCGGATCGAGGAGAACCGGAAGTTTTCCATGCTCGGCATTGGCGTCACCCGTCAAATACGCTGGGGACATTCGCCTGTCAGCCGGTTTTACGCGGCGTTCGGAGCAGAATATTCACATGATTTTAATAGCAGCCAGAGCCTCGGGTGGGTCAGCCTGGGATTGGGCAAACAATTTGCTGTGAGCCGCAGTACCGCATTCAGTATCGGACCTTATGCCGAGTTCAGCCCGGTGAAGGTCAAAGGCGTCGCAAACCCGTTCTACTATCAGCCGTACCGCGTGGGAATTTCGGCGGGGCTTCGTTTCGTAAGACCCTGAACCGCCCACAGGTCAAGTCCCGGCAACCACACTGCCGGGACTTTTTCATGCCCGAAACTTTTTCTCCAACCATTTCATTTCGATGTGATTAAAAAATCCCTACATTTACGGGCACGTGCCCGTAAATGTCACCTGACTATTCCCAAACCATACCCTAACCAACCATGTCCCAACCAGCAACCACAAGAAGAGACTTCCTCGCAACCGGCCTTGCCGCGATGGCAGGAGCAGGGCTTTCGGCCGCATTCACCCCGGTATTGGGCAGAGCCGTGCGCCCGGCCGACAAAATACGGCTGGGCCTTATCGGTACCGGTTCCCGGGGAGCCGGGCTGGCGACGCTCATCCGTGAAATGCCCGATTATGAGCTCATCGCCTGCTGCGATATCATCCCTGAAAACCTGCAAAAGGGCCTCAGCCTGGCCGCTAAAAATGCGAAAGGCTATTCCGACTACCGCAAGCTCCTCGACGACAAATCGATCGACGCCGTGGTGATTGCGACGCCGCTTTACCTGCATTATCCGATGGCCGTAGCCGCATTGCAGGCCGGGAAGCACATTTACCTGGAAAAATCCATGACGTATGACATCCCGCAGGCGATCGACCTGGTCAAAAAAGTGAAGGCTTCCGGGCTTGTGTTCCAGATCGGTTACCAATACCGGTACTACGGCCTTTATCACCGCGTCAAGGAAATCATGAAGGAAAACTGGCTGGGCAGGATCACGCATTTCGAATGCCAGTACAACCGCAATTCGAACTGGCGGTTCCCTGTGAAAGACCCGAAAATGGAACGGGCGATCAACTGGCGGATGTACCGCGAGTACTGCGGCGGCCCGCTGTCGGAGCTTTGCGCGCACGAGATCGACGTCGTGAATTACCTCACCGACAGCCGCCCTGTGAAAGTGGTCGGACTGGGTGGTATCAATTACTGGAAGGATGGACGGGATACTTACGACAACATCCGCACGGTGTACGACTACCCGAACGGCGTGAAAGCGAGCGTAACGTCGGTACTTTCCAATGCGTATAATGGTTACAGCATTCGCATCCTGGGCGATAAGGCAACTGTGGAGATCCTTCGGGACAAGGCGCTCATTTATCCGGAAATTACCAACAATCCGAAGGGCGTGGTCGACGGTGTCACAGGCGCTACCATCGCTGTTACGACCCAGGGCAAAGGGGTGGAAGTGAAGTTCGGGAAGCCTGGCGAGGCGGACCTCGAACCAACCGTATTTGCCCTCAAAGACTTTGGCGAATGCGTAAGGAATAAGAAAGAGCCCATTTCGAACGTGGAAACCGGCCGCGACGGTTCCATTGCCATTCATATGGGCAATGCCGCAGCCGACACCGAAAAAGTTCAGTACTGGAAACCCGAATACTCGGCGTGATGAAAAAACCATGGCATAGGCTGGCGGCAGGTGTAATCGGACTTGTGCTGAGCGCATTGAACCTGCCGGAAGTTCCTGAAACCTACCGGATCACCGGCGAGGCGCAGGGCACTACCTATGCCGTTACCTACTATGCCAATCGCGAATGGGTGGACAGGCAGCAGATTGACAGCATTTTCAAAAGCCTGGATGCGTCGCTTTCCATTTACCAGTCCGGGTCGCTGATCAGCCGGTTCAATGCCTCGGAAAAAGGTATTGAAATGGACAAGCACCTTATGAATGTGGTCAACAGGTCCATGCAGATTTACCGCGAAACGCGGGGGTTATCCGACATTACCGTGTATCCGCTGGTACGGGCATGGGGATTCGGGACGAAAGCGGCGGATGCCCTGCCCGACAGTGCTGCCATCCGGCGCCTGCTCACTTGTGTAGGATCGGATAAGTTGAAAATTAGCCACCAAAACCTTCTGAAAACCAGCCCCTGCGTGCAAATAGATGTGAATGGCATCGCGCAGGGCTATTCGGTGGACGTGATCGCCGACTTCCTTGAAGGGCGTGGGATCGGGAACTACATGGTGGAGGTGGGAGGGGAGATCCGCACCAAAGGCGGCAAACTGCCGGGCAATGAGCCGATGAACATCGGCATTGAAACCCCGTCGGCCACGGAGTTCGACGCCCCGGCTATCCGGGCGGTCATCACCATTGGCGACGGCGCCGTGACCACTTCCGGCAGCTACCGCAATTTCCGCGAATCCGGCGGGTTGCGGCTCTCGCATATCATCGATCCCCAAACCGGCTTCCCCGTGCAGCGCGAGATCATCAGCGCAACCGTAGTGGCACCCGACGCGATCACTGCCGACGGCTTCGACAACGCGCTGCTCGCCGCAGGCATCGACGGGGCGTTTGAAATACTCCGTACCCACCCTGAAATGCAGGCCTACCTGATTTACAAGAAGACGGACGGAACGGTGGCCGACACGGCTTCCGCAGGATTCGGGAAATATCTGGTGCCGTAAATGCGCATCCAACATCCTCTAACCCATCCGTTTTCGGGCATTGATTTACTTCGAGAACGTTATCGCTACTATTTCCGGCGATTTGCGTGGATACCTATTAAATTCCTTGTAACATTGTTATAAGCCAAAATTAAATACTGCCTGGTGCCGGAATTGCACCATAAATGACTTCGCTGCCGCATAGCGAAGCAGGGTTCGTCGCGCCCGGATTCTGGCTTGCCACCCTCGGAAAATTCATTTTTTATTTCCTAACCATAATCTTATGCATGTAAAACTACCTACCCATCCATGGGCCCGAATTTTCGTCCTGCTGGCATGCCTCAGCCCGCTGTGGCTGCACGGGCAGGCCCTCAGGGATGTTACCGGTGTGATCACCGACAGTTTGAGCAAACAGGGCCTGCCCGGCGTGACCGTCGTGGTAAAAGGCACGCAGCGGGGCACCACCACCGACGCCGAAGGCCGGTATGCCGTGCAGGCAACCGCTTCGGATGTGCTGACATTCAGTTATGTAGGTTATCTGACGAAAGAACTGGCGGTCGGAAACCAGTCGGTGATCGAGGTGACGCTGCAACCAAGTACCAATGCGCTCGACGAACTGGTCGTGGTCGGCTATGGCACCATGAAGAAGAGCGACCTGACCGGTGCCGTGATCCGTATCGATTCGAAGACATTCAAAAACCAGCCCATGACCCAGCTGACCGATATGCTGACGGGTACCGTGGCCGGTTTCAATGCCAACCAGTCGACTTCCGCAGCTGGTGGAAGCTCGCTGCAAATCCGCGGCCCCAAGTCGTTGACGGCCAATTCCAGTCCGATGGTGGTCATGGACGGCGTGATCTTCAACGGGAGTATCGCCGATATTAACCCGGCCGACATCGAAACGATGGACATTCTCAAAGATGCCAGCTCAGCTGCCGTCTTCGGTGCACGGGCTGCGGGAGGCGTGATTCTGATCACCACTAAAAAGGGCGTTACGGGCAAGCCCGTGATCAACGTGTCGGCCAATGTGGGCACTGCGCAAACCGCCAACGATTTCAAGCCATTTGATAAAGACGGCTACCTGACATTCCGCCGGGACCTGCTTCGCGCTACCAATCCCGACCGTCCCTCTTTTTACTATGACAATCCGGGTACGCTACCGGCAGGTGTTTCGCTGGAACAGTGGCGTACCGCGAGCAACAATCCGCAGGCCGACAACACCCAGGAATGGCTCAGCCGCCTGCGATTTTTCCCGATCGAAACTGAAAATTACCTGGCTGGCAAGACCGTGGACTGGTATAAGGAGGTGATCCGGACTGGCTTGCGGCAGAACTACGATGTGAGCATTGGCGGAGGTTCGCAGAATGTCACCTATTACTGGTCGCTGGGCTACCAGAACAACGAGGGGATATTGCGGGGAGACAAATTTTCAACCATCCGTTCTCGCCTCAATGTGGATTTCAAGGTGACCGACTGGCTCAATGTGGGCGTGAACAGCCAGTTTGCCGATCGCGACGAGAGTACCGTCCCCGCAAATCTGGCGCAAATGTTTATCATGAGCCCCTACGGCTCGATGTTCGACGAGAACGGAAATGCGATGTGGTATCCCAACAGTTTCGCGGTTGCCAATCCGCTGATCAATTACTATGGACAGGAACGTATGAAGAAGGTGAACACGCTGTTTGCCTCACTCTACGGTAAAATCAAGCTTCCTTTCGGATTCGACTACAAGATATCCTTCCAGCCAAGGTATGAGGCTTCTAAGGACTATAATTTCTGGTCGTCCAACACGCTCGAAGGCGGCTCCACGCGCTCGGGCGGGTACAGCACGCGTGCGGACGCGTCTACCTACGAGTACATTCTCGACAACCTTCTGCATTGGAACAAGCAGTTTGGGGTACATCAGTTCGACGTCACGTTGCTGTACAGCGCTGAGCGTAACCGCGGCTGGTACTCCAAAATCGCCAACCAGGGTTTCGTACCGAACCAGAACCTGGGCTTCCACGGCATGCAGTATGGCACCAGTCCGGCGATGGAGACGAACGATACGCAGATTACCGGCGATGCGGCCATGGCGAGGCTCAATTACACCTTGTTCGATAAATACCTGATCACGGCCTCGGTCCGCCGCGACGGCTTTTCTGCATTCGGTACCAAACAACCGAGGGCGGTTTTCCCGGCGGCTGCGGTGGCCTGGAAAATTTCGGAGGAGAAGTTCTTTCACATCGATTTCGTGAGCCAGATGAAGCTCCGGCTGTCGTGGGGCGTGAATGGCAACCGCGACATCGGGGCGTACTCGGCGCTGGCGCAGCTGCTTTCGGCCATGTATTACGACGGTACCAATGTGCAGGTGGGCGTTTACAACACCTCGCTCGCGAACCCGAACCTGGTTTGGGAGAAAACAAAGTCCATTAACCTCGGTATGGACCTGAGTATGCTCAAAAACCGCATCGACCTAAGCCTGGAATACTACGATATGACCACCACCGACCTGCTGATGAAGCGGCTTTTGCCTGAAATCACGGGTTTCAAGGACATTACCACCAACCTGGGGCTGCTGGGTAACAAGGGTTTTGAAATGACCATTAACACCATCAACACCGAGCAGGCCAATTTCTCCTGGCGCAGCGGGCTTGTTTTTTCTCTTAACAGAAACAAAATCAAGCACTTGTTCGGGGATTATAAGGAAGAAACGGTGGATGGCAAAACCGTACGCACCGAGTTGCCGGATTATTCCAACGAATGGTTCCCCGGCCAGGCGATCGACCGCGTGTGGAATTACAATGTGACGGGCATCTGGCAGACGGCAGAAAAGGATGCGGCGGCGGTTTACAAATTGCAGCCGGGGGATTTCAAAGCCGTGGATGTGGACGGTAATGGCAAATACGAGGCGCTGGTCGACAAGCAGTTTATCGGCTACCGCCAGCCGCGCTTCCGCATTGGTCTGCGCAACGAGTTTACATTTTTCAAAAACTTCACCGCCAGTGTATTCCTGCGCAGCGAACTGGGCCATATGGCACCGTTCGCGGAAGGCTTGCGTACGGGCGGCTCGGATACCTACGACCGCCGCAATACCAACGATTTTCCCTACTGGACGCCGGACAACCCGACGAACGAATATGCCCGCCTGAATACCAATACCAATGTGTTCGGGGGCGGTATTAAGGTGTATAAAAAGCTGTCGTTCCTCCGTGTGCAGGATTTGAATGTGGGCTATTCGGTACCCTCCGGAATTGCTAAAAAATTGAAGGTGAACAGCCTGCGCGTATTCGCTTCGGCCCGTAATGTGCTCACTTTTACAAAATGGCCCGGCTGGGACCCCGAAGCCTGGGATAGCGACGGCAATAATGTGCCGATGCCGAAGAATTTCACGGTGGGCCTGAACCTTTCATTATAACCAGCTTCAAAAATCGCAAGATGAAAACCTTTAAATACCTCATACTGTTTGCATTGCTGCTCAGCCAGACGGCATGTGACAAGGATTGGCTGAAACCGGAGCCCCTGTCATTCTTCAGTCCGGAAAATGTGTTTGTCGACAAAGCCGGCATGGAGGCGCTGCTCATTACGATGCGCAAAGACCTTAAAAACGAGAGTACGGGCACCATGCCCAACCTGACGATGGAATTCGCAGCCTCCGACCTGGCGTCGCCGTGGTCGCAGCTGGATTTTTACAATCTCACGCCCAACACCGACCAGTACTACCGGTTCCTGGCCATGTTCACGGTGATGTATTCTTCGATCAAAAACTGCAATGTGCTCATTACCAGGATTGATGATATCAAATGGAATTCGGATCAGGAGCGCAATGCGATCCTGGCCGAAGCGCTCTGGCACCGTGCTTACTGGTACTACCGCCTGGTAAACTCCTACGGCGATGTGCCGTTTCTGGGAGGTGAGATCCAGGAGGCGAAACTGGATTTTCAGACCCACAGCCGCTGGACGATCCTGGAAAAGATTAAAGCCGATGTGGAATTTGCTGCGGAATGGCTGCCGGCCACTGCCAAGCCGGGCGTGATCACCAAAGGTGCGGCCAACCATTTGCTGACAAAAATTTACCTGGCCAATCTCGAATACGACAAGGCCATCGAGGCAGCGAACAAAGTGATCAACGGCCCCTACACATTAATGGCCCAGCGCTTCGGTATCGATGCTACAAAAGGCGTCCGGAACCTGATCTGGGATTTGCACCGGCCCAAAAATTTCAGCATTGCCCAGAATACCGAGACTATTCTCGCTGCCATCGACCGGTATGAAGCACCGCCCGCAGCGCGTTCTGTGGGGCTTTACACCATGCGGCTCTACAACTGCCAGTGGTTCCAGCCGCAGGTGCTCGACAGCCAGGGCAAACCGGGCATGGTGGCCAGCGGGCCGATGTACGATTCGCTGGGCAGAGGTAATGCAAACATCAGATTGACGGGCTTTTACCAGTATGATATCTGGTCGTACAAAGGAGCGAACTGGCGCAATACCACCGATCTGCGCCGCGCCGACATCAACTGGGTGGACATTCATGAATTGAAATACAACAATCCGGCGTCGGCCGATTTCGGTAAGCCGATCAACACCAAATTCCTGGCCGCGCAGGTGGATACGTTCAAGCACGTGTACGCGATGCCGCATTACATTATGTACAACCCGCAGGACGATCCCAAAGCGACACCCATGGGCGGCAATGGAGACTGGTACATTTTCCGGCTTGCCGAAACTTACCTGCTGCGTGCAGAGGCCTATTTCTGGAAAAACCAACCGGCATTGGCTGCAGACGATATCAACAAGGTACGCCAGCGCGCCCAGGCGCTGCCTGTCACGGCAGGGGAGGTCAGTATCGATTTCATCCTCCATGAGCGGGCACGCGAACTATTTGCCGAGGAGCCCCGCCATTCGGAACTGGTCCGCATTTCCTACATCATGGCCAAAGCCGGCCTGAATGGTTACAGTCTTACCAATTTCAGTGAAAAGAACTACTATTTCGATCGGGTGATGCGGTACAACAATACCTACGAGAAGAAGATCCAGCTGCTGGGTAATACGGCCAATATGGCGCCATTCCACGTACTGTGGCCCATTCCGTCGCTGGTGATCACTGCCAACACGAAGGGGGTGATCAACCAGAACATCGGCTACGACGGGGCCAACCGCAACGTTCCGCCGCTGACGAAGATTGAGTAAGGTTGACAAGCAAAACGGGCCGCAGCTCTGTGCTGCGGCCCGTTTTGAAACTTCTGGTGAATTTATTTCAATAGTACACCGCTTTTTTTGAAATATAGAGGGTGCCCGACGCGTCCTTTTCGTCGCAAAGTTTTACATACCCTTTCTGATCGCAAAGCGGCGCAGAGCCGGCTACATATAACCGGGATTTGGCATCGAAATGGACGGTGTTGAGCACATGAAGCTGCGGCAGGCCAATCTGGCGTCCGCTTTCACCCTTAACGCCCAGGTCTTCTACGCTGCCATCGGGATGGAACACACGGTCGATGCTGAAACGGTTGCCATTGCCCGAGTACGCATAATTGAGCGGAACCTTCACTTCATCCAGCGTCAACCGGGCCGGGAGCGCTTCCCAGTGTGCTCCGCCATTCACGCTGAAATAGTAAGGGCGGATCGCGTAGCGGTTGCCCGGGTCGGCGCTGCTCTTGGTTTCTGTATCGAGCACGAAAAGCGTATCGTTGCGCGCCACGAATCCGGCCAGGCCGATGTTGTTCTGGTAGTCTGCCTGTGTCCAGGTTTTGCCTTTGTCTCCGGTGTAATAGATGCGGAACC
The DNA here is from genome assembly GCA_001898145.1 of Dyadobacter sp. 50-39. GTDB lineage: Bacteria > Bacteroidota > Bacteroidia > Cytophagales > Spirosomataceae > Dyadobacter. The sequence goes on along the minus strand of MKSR01000040.1, from coordinate 583,133 downwards.
GGTCGGTGATGAGCAATGTGCCGTCAATATCGCCGTAAACGGCCTGTATTTCACGGTTTTGGGGAGCGCGCAATATGTACCAGTCTTCGTCTTCGGCCATTGTCCCCGGCCCGGGTACGTCCTTGTCATGGCGGCACGCTATGAATGCCAGCAAGGAGAACAACATAGTCAATGTTTTTTTCATGGATAACAGGTCAGTGCAAGGTTTGTATCGGTTACAAATTAAGCACTAACCTGCTATCGCCCATTTTTTTCAATGTGAATTAATTGTGAATTTTAGCTCACTCCCCGGCCAGCCGCTGCAGATCCGAGTGGGTCAAGCGGTAATTGAGCTGCGCCGCGAGCAGATCGGCCTCGGCTTTCGCCAGCAGCGAGCGCGTGTTGAGGATATCCGCTTCGAGGTTCAGCCCCGACGCCTGCCTGTCGGTTTGCACTTTCAGCTCTTCTGTGCGGTATTGCACGGCCTTCTCGGCCACGGCTATGAGCGCAGTGGCTTGGGTGAGTTTGCGGTGCGTTTTGGAAACATCGTTTTTGACCTGGTTTTGCGTGTTAATCAGATTCTCCCGTGCCTGCTGGCTCAGGAAATGGCGCTGGCGGATCACCTGTTTGTTGGCGAAAAGGTCCTGGATATTCCATTTGAACTGCGCCCCGACGAACGGGTTGTTGTTCGGGAAAAGCAGGTTGCCGGTTTGGTAGGAATACCCGGCCACAAGGCCAATGTCAGGCAGATTGCCCTGCTCGGCTGCCCGGATCGCCTTTTGAGTTTTGATTTCCGTCAGGCTCGCGATTTTGATGTCGTTGTTGGCCGTGGCAGCATTTGATAAATAGGAGTTCAACGGGCCGGCAGCAGCAATGGCACCCGCATCAAGTACCGGAGCGAGTGCAATGCTATCGGTGTCGATACCCGTCAGCTGTTTCAGATCGGCCGTGTAATCTTCCGTCTGAATACGGAGTTTCAGCAGATTCTGCTCCTCGTCGGCGATATTCGCCTGGAGACCTGCTTTATTGACGTCGATGGTCTTACCGGAAAGCAATGCACTTTCCACATCGTACAGCCGCATCTGTGCGAGCCTGATCTTCGCATTTGCCTCCTCCTGCTGCTTTTGGGTGATCAGCAAGCCGTAATATAATTTTTCGATCGCCTGCCTGATCTGCAATGCTGCTTTCGATTGCTCCTGGCGTGCCAGTTCGGCGTCGGTTTTAGCCACTTCGATGCCGGTCCTGATTTTTCCAAGTTGGGTAATGGGCTGGTAGAGCGTTACACCCGCATTGAAATTGTGGTGTTTACCCAAAGGAAATGTCTTCGCTTCGTTCGGCAATGCCACCGTCGTTCCGCCGAGCGGTAATGCACCGAAAGAGCCCTGCTCGATCACCAGCTGTCCGAGATTGGCGTTGTACTGGTAAGAAGAGCTCACCGACGCGACTGGATATCGTTTGATCGCGTCTTCGGCCACTTTTGCCTCCTTTTCTGATACCTGCAATTTGCGGACATTCAGTAAATGGTTGTTCTGCAATGCAAGGTCCACGGCCTGTTCGAGCGTGAGCGGCTGCTGCGCGTGCGAGGGAGCGGGCGCGAGGGTGCCCGCCAGCAGTGTGAGTATCGGGAATATCAGCTTAGTTTTCATGGTGTTCAGCAACAGGTGTTACCATCAGGTCTTTTTTGTCATGCGGTTTGATCATCGCGATGTACAGCACCGGCACGGTGAGCAATGCCATCACCATCGACCAGATCACGCCTACGGCGATCACGCTCGCGAGCGGGCTCCACATCGGCGAACCGGAGAGGATCATCGGCAGCACGCCGATCGCCGCGGCCATGGCTGTAAGGAATATCGGTCGCAGGCGGCGCTTGCCGGACTCGATGGCGGCGGTACGGATGTCCATGCCGTGCCCGAGCAGCTCATTGGTATGGTCCACGAGGATGATCGCATTCCTCACTACAATGCCCGAAAGGCTGATCAGCCCCACAAAGGCTGTGAAACCGAAGTTGTTGTGGGTAATGTAGAGGCCCACCAGTGCGCCGAAAAGGCTGAGCGGGATCGTGAGCATCACCAGTGCCGCTTCTTTGAGGCTGCGGAACTGGAACAGCAGGATGAAGAATATCAGTACCAGGCTGATCATCAGCACGACGATCATCTGGCTGAATGTCTCATTCTTGTTGAACTGCTCGCCGCCGTATTCGATCCGGTAGCCAGCGGGCAGTGGTATGTCGGCGATCTTGTCTTTCACCGCTTTTACCAGGTCGGCCGGGAGCACGCCGTCTTCGGTTTCACTCAGGATCGTGAGCGTCCGAACGCCGTTGCGGTGCATGATTTTGCCCGTTTGCCACTGCGGTTTCAGGTCCGCGATCTGGCGCAGGGGCACGTTGGCGTCGGTCACGGGAGAGGCCAGATAAATGTTTTCGAGATTGTCGGACGACTGGCGGTTCCGTTCGTCGAGGCGGAACACGATATCGAGCGGGTTGTTGCCTTCGTACATCGTCGACACCGGGGCGCCGTTGAAACCCGTGTATACCATTTGCGAAATGCTGCCGGTAGTAAAGCCCAGTTTGTTGGCTTCGTCTTTGAGTTGAATGCTGATGCCGTAGTAATCTTCACGGAAATCGGGGCGGACCATGGCGCTGCCCTGTGCATTTTTGAGAATGTCCTGGACCTGCAAACCGATCGCTTTCAGGCGCGCCACGTCATCGCCCACAATGCGTACTTCCACGGGCGACTTGTATGGCGATCCTTGCTGCATCAGTTTGACCTGGGGAGATCCTTCGGGTATCAATGCGGCTACTTTGCCTTCGAGCTCGTGTGCGAATGCTTCGGCGGTTTTTTCGTCGGTAGTGTTGATCAGGATTTGTGCGTAGTTGGTCACCGGTACTTCGGGGGAGAAGTTATAGTAAAATCTCGGCGCGCTGGTGCCGGTGAACGTCGCATAGGAGGTTACCCGCGGATCGCCTTTCACGAGTTGCTCCGCTTTCAGGATCGCCTCGCTGGTTTTATCGAGTTTGGTACCCGTGGGCATCCATAATTCTATGACAAACTGATTGCGTTCCGCAGCAGGGAAGAATTTCTGTTTGATTCCCTGGTATACAAACAATGAGAGTACCACGGTGAGCAAGCTTACGCCGATGGTGATGGCCGAATGCCGGACGCACCATTCAAGTGCGGCATTGTAGCCGTTCTGCATGCGGTCGAGCAGGGTAATGCGTTTCTTTTTTTTAGTTTCTTCCGCGCTGTGGTCGTGAAGGCCTTTTTTGATGAAGGTGTAGCAAAGCAAGGGCGTCAGGATCATCGCCACGATAAACGAGGCAGCCAGGGCAATGGCTACGGTGACCGGCAATGCGTGGATAAACTCGCCTACCGAGCCGGTAAGAATGACCATCGGCATGAACGAGGCGATAATGGTGACCGTAGCAGCCAAAACCGGGATCACGAGGTCGGTCGCGCTGCGCCAAGCGGCTGTCCAGCGGTCAATCCCCTCGTCGAGCAGCTCCACATAATTATCGGCGATCACGATGGCGTCGTCCACAACCATTCCCAGTACCACGATCAGTGCGGCGAGCGATACCTGGTGCAGCTCGATGCCGAATGCATTGAGTAATGCGAATGTAACGGCAATAGTCATCGGAATGGCCATCGCCGCCACGGCGGCAATGCGTATCGGCAGGAGCAGGATCACCACGATCACGACCGAGAATATGGCCAGGAAGAACTCGCGGATGAAATGCGTGATGTTTTCGTCGACCAGTTTCGGCTGGTTGACGATGGTAGTCAGTTTCACATCCGAGGGCAGCATTTTTTCGACATCGGCGATTTTGGCATTTACTTCCTCGCCGAACCTGACGATGTTGTTCCCTTCCTGCATCTGTATCGCGAGCATCATCGCATTGTTGCCGTTCACAGTGGTTTTACTGGTAGGTTCGGCATACTCGCGGTTAACCTGCGCAATGTCTCCGAGCCGGATCAGCTCGCCGGTCTTCGATGCGCCTACGATCTGGCTGGCAATTTCATTTTCGGTATTGTAGTATCCCGACGTGTACAGTGGCGTCTGGGTCGTTGCGGTTTTGATATCCCCTGTCGGTCCGATCACATTCTGCGATTGCAAAACCTGCATGACGGAAGACAGCTTGACATTATATTGAGAAAGCTTCTCGGAGCTCGAAGTGACGGTGATCTGCTCTTTCTGCTCACCGATGCGCTTGATCTTCGAAACCGATTTGACGGTACGGAGCACGTCTTCCAGTTTTTGGGTATAATCTTTCAGCTGGGCGTAGGTGGCCTTGTTGCTTTCGATACCGATTACCAATGCTTCGGTGTCGCCGAAATCGGAATTCACGATCGGGCCGCGGACTCCTTTGGGGAAGTCGACCTGGCGGGCGACGAGCAGCTGGTGGCGCAGCTTACTCCAAAATACATCCGGGTTCTTCACGTTTTCGCCCAGCTCGACATTCACCACCACCATGCCATCCTGCGAGGTGGAGTAGGTTTTGTCCTTCCGGATTTCTTCGAACTGGAAAAGGTATTGTTCCAATTTTTTGGTCACCTGGTCCTCCACCTGCGCCGAATTGGCACCGGGGAAGTAGGCGAGGACGAGGCCCTGCCTGACGGTAATTTTCGGGTCCTCGCGCCGCGGCATGTTCAGCAGCGAATAAACGCCCACCGCAAACACCAACAGCAATACCGACAGCGTCACCTGCGGATATTTCAGGGATGATTTGACAAAGTTCATAACGCAGCTTATTGAGTGATGGAAATGGCCGTGCCGTCGGTGAGCTTGTGCTGCCCGCCTGTGACCACGCGGTCGCTTTCGGTGATGCCGGAGGTGATCTCGATCCGGTTGTCGGTGAGCTGTCCGATGCTGACTTTCCGTTTCAACGCGATTTTGCGGTCGGGATCCGCGACGAAAACGTAGCTTTGGTTGTCGAGGTCACGCAAAACGGCTTCGGTAGGTAGTACGAGTGCTTTTTTGGACTGGTTGGATGCCAGTGTTACCTCGGCGATCATGCCGGGGCGGATGAGCAGTTTAGGATTTGGGAGGGCTATTTTAATGGTGAATGCCCGCGATGCGGCATCGGCGGCCGAGCCTACCTCGATCACTTTGCCCGTAAATGTCTCGCTCAGGGAGGAAACGAGCACTTTGGCTTCCTGGCCGAGCTTGATGTTATGCAATTCACTTTCGGGGATATACGCATTCACTTTGACGGTCCGGATGTCCGACACGACAAACAGCGGCGTACCCACTCCGACAATCTCGCCGACCTCCGCCATCTTTTTCAGCATGACCCCGCTGATGGGTGCGAACAGCTTCGTATCCGACAGGTTTTTGGCGTGCAGCTTCTCCTGCGCACGTGCCTGCTGCAACCCGAAACCGACTTTGGCGAAATCGCTTTCGCTCAGGCTGCGGCGGTCATGCATGACTTTCAGGCGATTGTATTCGTCCTGTACCTGAGCTACTTGCACGTCGGCGATTTCCTTGGCAATGCTGTAATTGCCGGGGTCGAGGCTTGAAAGCAGCTGACCTTGTCTGACGAGCTGGCCTTCGCCGGCGGCGATGTAGTTGATTTTTCCGCCGACCATGAAACCGAGGCGCACCGTTTTGTTGCCCTCGATGTTGCCGCTGACGGAAATCTGGTTGTTGGCTGAAATGTTCTGCGCCTGCTGGGTAATGACCGGGAGCGGCCTTTCGACGGATTTGGCCTGATCGGCGGCTTTGTTGCAGCCTGCGAGTGCAGCCATCGTAAGGATGAGATAGATAGGATTGCTTTTCATAGAATGGACGACCGTTAGGTTTAATATCCTGGGGCAAAATTGGCCCCGATTGATGGCAATGCTTTTGATCTAAATCAAAAAGTAACCCAAGATGGAAAAATTGTCAAACTTTTCCCGCCCGGATCCGGCTCAGGGTCTCCTGCGTAATGCCCAGGTACGATGCGATATGCCCCAGCGGCACGCGCAGCATGATGTCGGGGAATTTTTCGAGCATGGAGTTATACCTTTCCTGCGCCGATTGAAACTGGATCGAGTACAATTTATCGGAAAATGTTTTAACCGCATTGATCATCACCAGCCGACTTAGTTTCTGCAAGGGCTGGGAACCGTCGATAAGCTTTTCCAGGTCGTGGTAGGGAATAGTGCGGACAGTACCTTGTTCCAGGAGTTCTGAGCCGTAAGGTGAGACGGTATTGAAAAACGCACTTTCAATCGACACGAAGAAAGCGCCTTCCTGAACGAAAGAGTGGGTAATGTCCTTGCCGTCCTTCACATAGTAGGTGCGGACGACACCCTTTTCGATGTAAAATACTTTTTGCGAAAAATTATCGGGCGATAACAGCCTGTAACCTTTGGGTAATTCCTCCGTTTTGAAAGCTTCCTGCACCTGCGCTTCCATTTCGGGCGACAGGATCATATGTTGTTTCAGAAAGAGAATCAGGTCCATAAGGGAAATGTAACGGCTGCCGACTGGTTTGCAGCGGCCCTAACATAGCTATTTCCCGCCAGAACCCCGCGCCTTGCGTCCACAAATTCGCCGAATGCATCAGCGCATGAGCAATTGCTTCCCGCCGATCATTCTGACGAGCGCATCGGCAACCCTGGCGTGCCCCGACGCATTGATATGCCCGTCGATCGGATAATAGTCCTGCGCCTGGAGAACCTCGTCGGTGTGCAGAAAAAACAAGTGCGCGTCACCGGTCCGCTTGGCTTCTTCCTCGAATGCACGGATCATTTCCGGGCGGGTATAGCGGCCGTCGAGGTGCATGACCACGATATTTCCCTTATAAAACTTCCGGATTTTGGCGAGCGATTTGAAGAAATACTCGGCATGACGCTTCGTTTCGTCCGGCGTCTTGATGTCCGGTGGCGTCACCACAGCCAACTGGCGACCGTTCATCCAGGAGGATATTGCCCCGCCGATTTCCCCGAAGACCTGCCCCGGGCTTGTCCATATCCGTTTCAGCATGTCTTTTTCCCGCACAAAAAAGTAGGTGTAGCGCATCGGGTAATAAGTTTCATTGATGCGGTTGAAAGTTGCCGTATTGGCGAAAGACTTCGCCGTCAGAACTTGCGGCTGGTTCCGGGGCTCATTCCGGGCCTCATTTTCTTCGAGGTCGTTATCGCAGTATTGGAGCACTACCAGCTGAACGGAATCCCGCTTCATTTTGGAAAAGAGCAGCATTTCGCGGTAGGTGCCGTAGGAAGAAATACCGGCATTCAATGTTTTCACGCCCAGTTTGCTGCCGGTGAGGTCGGCGTACGTCTGCGTCTGATCCACGCCCCAGCCCATGGTAAAGGAGTCGCCGAGGAAAACCAGCTTGGGGTGGGCCAGCGAAGCCTCATCGTCGCGCACGCCGAAGCTGTTGATTTTAAATGCATTGGTATATTCCAGGCTCGAATGCACGCCTTCGCTGTTGGGACGAAGCACATAACCGAGGTCGGGCGAGTAGCTGGCAAAATGGCGGTTAAACTGGATCACGTCGCGGTAATTGATCCACTTTTGCAGCACACCCACCTCGTGCCGGCTAGCATTCCGGTTGACCGCGATCGTGTGCCGGATGTAAAAGTAGGAAGCCGTTTCGAGGAGCAGCGGCATCAGCAGCGCCGTCCAGAACGGCCATTTCAGCAGGCGTGTAACAGACCAGCAGAAGAGTACAAATGCGATGGGTACCAAAGCTTTAAATAGCAAAACGGTCGATACGAAGTGTGTGAAAAGCTGCCACCGGTAAACTGTGATGGCAAGGAGCAAGTAGCCGGAAAAGACGGCGATTGCCCCGATTTGTCTTTGCGTCATAGAATCACTGTAAGGATTTAGGTGCGGCAATTTAACCCGCTTAGTCAAAACCTGGACACTAAAAACGGCCGATAGATGGAAGTTATTCTATTGTTTTTTTAGGGAATACAACAAGTCAATCTGCCGATCAGTTTTCAGCTGGACTGACGCTCAATCCCGCAGCCTTTTCACAATCCAGGGCAGGGTCAGGCCTTGCCCGATGAGCGTAAACAGTACGACGGCTACCGAAATGAATATGATGGCGTCCCGCATGGGAAAGGGCGTGCCGTCGTGCAGGTGGGTGGGCAGACCGATGGCGATGGCGAGGGATACGATACCGCGCATGCCCGACCAGCTGATGATCAAGCTGTTTTTGACGTCGAGGAGGGCGCTTTCGCTGATCCTGCTGTGGCCGCGCTCGAAACCTTTCTGAAGATTAGCCCTTTGCCAGAAGACCCGCACCATGCGGAGCAGCAGCGCGATAATGGTGATAATCAAGGCATAACCGATGTAAGGCAGGAGCTGATCAGCACTGATGTTCTTGATCACATAAGGAAATTGCAGGCCTATCAGGATGAAAATGAGTCCGTTGAGCAGGAAGATGATGATTTCCCAGATCGATTTAGATTGCTGTTTGAGGCGGTCGGGAAAGATTTTCTTGCTGAAATCGGCGATGCCGAGACCCAGGATCACCACGGCGATCACGCCGGATACTTCGAGCTCTTCCGCAACCCGGTAGGCAACGAAGGGCATCAGGAGCATCATGCCGATGGTCGCCTGCACATTGTGGTGGATCCGCATGATAATCGCTCCGAGAATGCGGCCGATCACCAGTCCGACGATTGCGCCGCCCAGCAGTAACACCGCAAATTCCGCGGAAGCTTGCCAGAAAATGAATGCAGAGCCGGTCACGGCAGCTACCGAAAACCGGTACGCGACGAGTGCAGAGGCGTCGTTGACGAGGCTTTCCCCTTCGAGAATGGTGTTGGTTTTAGAGGAAAGGCCCAGGCCTTTGGTGATGCTCATGGCGGCTACGGCGTCGGTAGCCGACAATATGGAACCGAGCACGAATGCAAGCGGCCAGGTCATACCGGGGATAAGGTAGTATGCGACTGCCGCGATGCCGGATGCCGTGATGAAAACCAGGGAAATGGCAAGCGTGCTGATGGTACTCAGATTGGTCCTGAAATCCTGGAAATTAATGTTAAATGCAGCATCGTAGAGCAAAGGCGGGAGGAAAATCAGGAACACAACTTCCGGGTTGAGCTCGATCACGGGCAAGGCAGGTATAAACCCGATGGCGATCCCGGCGGTAATGAGCAGGACCGGGTAGGGGATCCTGACGCTGTCGGCCATGGCGGAGAGGCCGATCATGATGGCCATGATAAAAATAACGATACTGTAATTTTCCATAATGCGGTTGAATGGGCAGTAAGCTTCCGGGCTTTGCTGCGAGTCCCGGCCTGTCGTTCCAAATCTAAGGATGATTAGGATAAACACGGCTGCCGGGGCAAAAAATGGCGCATGTCGGTTTTGTTCTATTTTGAGGGACGGGTGGAATCTAGTTTTGCTTTAAACCAAAACAAACAAAACAATGATAGCCATTACAGGAGCAAACGGAAACCTTGGAAAAGCCACCCTTTCATTTTTGATGAAAAAGACATCACCGGCCGATATCGTCGCCATTGTGCGGGATGCTGGCAAGCTGAGTGAATTCGCAGGCTCGGGCGTCAAAATCCGTACAGCAGACTACGACGATCGGGAGTCGCTGGAAAAGGCGCTTGAAGGTGTGCACCGGTTATTGCAGGTTTCCGCGTCGGCCACGGGGGTACGGGCGATGGCGCAGGAGACGCGCGTCGTGCATGCGGCGGTGCAATGCGGGGTGCAGGAGATCGTTTACACGAGTACCCTTTTTCCCCATGAGTCGGCGCATTTCCAGGCGGCGCATGTTTGCCGGAACACCGAAGAGCTGATCCGCCAGAGCGGCATGCGCTATGTCTTTTTCCGAAACAGCATGTACCACGAAACAATCCCGCTGTTTATCGGCGAGGCAATGGGCGATGGCAGGATTTTCTACCCGTCGGGCAGCGGACGTGTGAGCTTTGCGTCGCGTAAGGACATTGCCGAGGCATTGTCCAATGTCCTCACGGGGCCTGCATTCGGAAATGCCGCTTTTGAGATCACCGGGGCCGAGGCGCATGGCTTTGGCGATATTGCCCTGATGTTGAAGGATGTAGCCGGCTACCAGGAGGCCGCACATATCGATATCCCGGCTGACGATTACCGCAAAGGCCTGCTCGGTTTCGGGCTGGGGGAGGAAGAAGCCGATTTTTACGCCAGTATGGCAGACGGTATCCGCGGGGGCGAATTTGAAAAGACACACCCTTCGCTGGAAGGTTTTCTGGGGCGGAAACCACTTGGCGTTCAGGAATATCTGCGGGGATTGTTTTGAAAAACTCCTAAATTGCCTTATCACGCAACAGCTATGAAATACCACCAGATCCAGCCGCCACCGCATTTGCAGGATTATGTGCGATACTACTGGGCGCTCGAAAGCAACGGAGCGCCGGATGAGCAGGTCCATTTCGTGACCATCGCCGACGGTTCGCCGGGCATTATCTTCCAGCAGTCGGGCGGGGCGTCATTTCAGGAAGGAAAGAAGCTGGCTTCCGTATTCCTTTACGGGCAATCGACGGCGCATACCCGCATCGTTTCGCCAGCCACATTCAGCACGATCGGCGTTTATTTTTACCCTCATGCATTGAAATCGGTCTTCGGTATAGATTCCAGCGCGCTCACCGACGACTGCCTGGATCTGGACCTCTTGCTGAATGGCGAACGGCTGATGGAGCGGCTTGAAAACACGCCGGACGTGGAGGCGAAGGCCGGTATCCTGTCGGAATGCATCTGGGAGCAGATATGCCGCCACGACCATTCCCTGCAAGCCGCCACCCGCCATGCATTGAAGCGGATCATTCAGTCACAGGGCAATGTTTCCATGAAGGACCTGCGGCAGGAGTTACAGATTTCGGAGCGAACCCTGGAAAGGCGCTTTCAGGAGGGAATAGGACTGTCGCCGGTGCTCTTTGGGCGCATTTGCCGTTTCCAGGCGTCCCTTAACCAACTCCGCGCCCGGTCGTACGACAAGCTTTCCGACATCGCCTTCGAGCAGGAGTATGCCGATCAGTCGCACTTCATCCGCAATTTCAAGGAATTCACCGGGCTCACCCCTTTTCAGTTCCGCAGGAGTATGCAGGAAACGGTAGAGAATTTTCCGGTATTGATTCACTCATAGGCAATTGCATCATTCCCTATTTCCCATTCAAACCGGGCCGAAACAGGGTGGTGGTCCGATAACGGGACCCCTCTGTCGTTGGTGAAGAGTGCCTTTTCCATGGCATAGGCGGCCGGTTTGAGGCGAAGGAACGGGCCGCTGCGGAAAAGGATTTTATCGATCGTTTCACAGGTGTCGGTGAGGCTGAGAATGTCGCCGGAAGGAATGGCCTCGCTGCGACGGGGTAGCTGATTTCTGCAATGCATGCTTACCCACGGGTCGGCGAGGCGATTTTCCTTCACCAGCCAATCGACATTGTCCTGCCCGAAGCTGTAACGGCCGTTGAGGTCGCCCATCACCACCACCGCTTTACCCGTGGAATGCAGCCGGATGTAAGCCGACAGCTGCTCCATATTACGGCGTCGCGCGAGCGCCGCACGCGGGTGGTTGTACGCATTGGCGTGTACATTGTAAAAGTCGATAAAATGATCCGGGGTGATTTCGATGCGTGTATAGGTGAAACCTTTGGGCGTGAAGCAGTCGGCGCCCGTGCAGTCCGTCCATGCAATGCGGCGTAATTGCCGGATCGGGAACCGGGAAAGCGTATTAAGCCCGTCGCCGGTCATGACGGCGCCTTTGGTAGGCGTGCGGTAGGGATGGGCATTACCGGTTTGGTAGAGGTATTGGTTGTAATTAAAATCCTCCTGCACATGCGCAATATCGAAGCGGTTGAGCAGGCGGCCGATGGCGGAAATACTCTCCTTCCTAGGGGTGATGGCACTGCAAATGAGTTGGGGCAGCCCGGCGATGTTGTAGGTGATCACCGAGAAACTCCCCGCATGTGCTGCATCGGGGGCCGACTGGTCAATCGGTTGTTGTCCGGCTTGAATGCGGGTGGCGGGCGTGGCTTCCGAGAGGAACAAAAGGATCAAAAGCCAGGAAATCGATTTGAAAAACCTGTTTTTGTCAGGAACTGAATATGCCCACATAATGCGCCGGTTGGTATGCCCAAAACTACGGGCACAGTGTGGTCAGGGTAATTCCAAATTGTTAAGAATACATTATTTTTCCTTCGGAGAGCGCATTTCCGGCCCGGTGAATGCCATTTCGACAGATATTTGCGCCCAGTTTCGGCCCAACCAAACGTTCAAACCGCCGGATAACTTTTTCATGAAAGCTTTTTCCCGACTCTCCATTCCCCTCTTTGCCCTTTTGCCATGGGCCGTTTCCGCCCAGCAAAGCGCCGACAATCCCTTGTCGCGGGCGCATTCGCATAACGACTACATGCAGGCGGCGCCATTTACATTAGCCTATCAGCAGCAGTTCGGTTCGGTAGAGGCCGATGTGCATTTCCGCAACGATACGCTTTTCGTCGCCCACGATGCCCACGACATCAGCGCCGACCGCACGTTCGAGAAGCTGTATTTGCAACAGATTCTTAAACAGGTCGATCAAAATCAGGGAAGCATTTATAAGGATAAAAGCCGGGTTATGACCCTGCTCGTCGACTTGAAAACCACTTACAAGACGACGTTGCCTGCGCTGGTCAAAGCATTAGCGCCGCACGAAGCGTTGCTGGCCCCGAAGGGCTCCGTGAAGGTGGTGCTGAGCGGTAATACGCCTCCGCCGGCTGAATTTGACGAGTATCCCGGCTACCTCTATTTCGATGGCCGCCCAGGCGTTGCCTACACCGCCGCACAGGCCGCGCGCCTGGGGATGATCAGCCAGGATTTTCATAGGTACTCGCAATGGAATGGCAAGGGGATTCCCGTCGAACAGGACCGTAAGGCACTTGTGGATGCGATTTCCAGTGCCCATGTGATGGGCAAGCCATTCCGTTTCTGGGCGAGCCCCGACAATATCAATGCCTGGAAAGTGCTTATGAACCTCGGCGTCGACTACATTAATACCGATCACGTGGCCGAGCTGGGAACTTTCCTCCGTGGTCGTAAGAACGCCGAGTACCAATCCAACGGGTTTTATAAACCCTATCAACCCACTTACAAAAACAATGATGCGCTCGGCAAGGTGAAGAACATTATCCTGCTCATTGGCGACGGAATGGGTCTGGCGCAAATTTACTCCGGCCTTACCGCCAACCGCGGCGAGCTGAATCTGGGGAAATTCCTGAATATCGGCTTTTCCAAGACGGCTTCCTCGGATAACTATATCACCGACTCGGCGGCTGGTGCCACGGCATTTGCTACCGGACACAAGACCCGCAACCGGGCCATAGGCGTAGATTCGAACCTGGTACCGGTGCCGTCCATTATCCGTCAGGTAAAGGCGACCGGCCGCAAGGCGGCATTGATTTCGGCAGGCGACATTACCGACGCGACCCCGGCCTGCTTTTACGCGCACCGCCCCGAGCGGAGCCAGATGGAAGAAATCGCGACGGATTATCTGAAAGAACCTGTGGATGTGCTGATCGGCGGCGGTTACGGCCATTTTGCCAAAACCCATACGGCCGACTCGCTGAAAGCACGCGGTTTCCAGGTGTCCGACAACTGGAACGACCTCGCCGGTATGAAAGCGCCATTCGTGTTGCTGGACGATAAACACGTGGTATCGATGCAGAAAGGCCGCGGCGATTTCCTGAAAGATTCATTTCATAAAGCATTGCAATCGCTGCAAGCCAATCCGAAAGGCTTTTTCATGATGGCCGAGGGGGCGCAGGTGGATTACGGCGGCCATGCGAATATTGTACCCTACGTGGTGACTGAAATGCTCGATTTCGACAAGCTGGTAGGGGAAGCCCTCCGCTTCGCCGATTCCAACGGTGAAACGCTCGTCATCGTCACCGCCGACCACGAAACCGGCGGCCTCACGCTGCTGGACGGCAACCTGAAAACCGGCTACGTAGACGGCCAGTTCAGTACCGGCGACCACACCGGTATTATGGTACCCGTTTTCGCCTACGGCCCGCACTCACTCGATTTCCGCGGCGTGTATGAGAATACGGAGATCTTTCAGAAGATGAAGAAGCTTTTGAAATAGGAGGGAAGGGAGGGAAGGGAGAGCCTTTCCTCCATCCTTCCCTTTTTAAAAACATTTAATAACCATATTTTCCTATTTGATCCGCTTTGATGTTTACATTTGTGCAAACCTGCCATGTATTCCATTGAAGATAGACGCGTTACATAATGAAACGGAGTTGCTGACTGATATTGCGGCAGGCAGCGAAAAGGCGTTTGCCACCCTGTTTCACTGGTACCGCGACAAGGTCTATTCCGCCGCACTCCGGCTTACGCATTCCGGTTTTCTGGCCGAGGAAGTTGTTCAGGACGTTTTTTTGAAATTGTGGGTGAAACGGCAGACACTGGTTGAAATAGCCTGTTTCGAGGACTACCTCTTCATCATGACGCGCAATCATGTGTTTTCTACCCTCAAAAGGATGGCCCGGCAACAGCAGCTGGTCGACGACCTTCAACTCGAACTGCCCGTTGCCGAAAACACCACCTACAACCGTATTCTCGACCTCGAAATCGAAGAAATTGTGCATCAGGCGGTAGAGCTCTTGCCCGCGCAGCAAAAACAGGTCTATCTGATGAGCAAGGAACAGGAGTTGAAGCGGGAAGAAATCGCTAGAACCCTGCGTATCTCGTCCGAAACCGTGAAAACTCACCTCGCCCGCGCATTGCGGCACATCCGTGCTTACAGCAAACTCAGGCTCGAAATCCCGATCTCCTGGCTGCTGTTTTTCCTGGTAAATTAATTTTTTAACTTTTTTTTATCGCATTGTCCCCCTAAGTCTTCCGGCAGAAGTCTTTATGGTGAAGGTCGGTATAAGCCGCCCGTAATCCTGACTATTTATGCAAAACCGACGACTGGACGACTTGTTTTTCCGGTATTGTGAGAAAACGATCACCGACGACGAGCGGGAAGAACTGATGGCCATGCTGCTTTCCGATGACAACCGGGAGCAGATCAATGGCCTGATCGACCAGTTTATCCGGAATGACAGCACGAAGCATACCTTGTCCGACGAAACGGCGGAGGATATTCTGAGCTCTATATTTTCGGCCACCGGCGCACGTGGGGCGGGACCGGCGGTCATGACCGGTTCGGAAGAGCCTGCTGCCGGCGAGCGCGACGAGACGCGCAGCCGCCCGCTTTGGCTATTCAAGCTCGCTGCGGCCTCGGTGGTACTGTTCCTGGTGTATGGCAGCTACCGGTGGTTCAACCGGGCAAAGCCTGCGCCAAGGGTGGCGGTGATGCATAGTGTGTACGGGGGCGACGTGCCTGCCGGGGGCAACAAGGCCAGCATTACCCTCGCGGACGGCCGGACCTACGACCTGAACACGATCACCGAGGGGAATCTTTCGGTGCAGCCGGGTACGACGATCGATAAGTCCAAAGGGGAGGTGATTTATGGTAAAAATGCGTTGAATAGCGCTGCTGTGGCCTATAATGAGCTTCGTACGCCGCTGGGAGGGCAGTATAAAATCGTGCTGCCGGATGGCTCACGCGCCTGGCTCAATGCCGGGTCGAGCCTGAAATACCCCACCGCTTTTACAGGTGATCGGCGGGATGTGGAGATGACCGGAGAAGTGTATTTTGAAATAGAGCATGACAAGAGCCGGCCATTCCTTGTACGTGTGACGGACAAGCAGGTGAAAGGCAAGGATATGGAAATCACCGTGCTGGGGACCCATTTCAATATCAGTTCGTATGGTGATGAGCCTACGATGCAAACCACTCTGCTGGAAGGCTCGGTGCGGGTTAAGAAGGATGAGGTGACCACAGTGCTCACACCCGGCCAGCAGGCACGGGTAGTAACGGGCGAAGCAGCGCGGGAAATAGCTGTCAAAACGGTGGATACCGAAAGTGTGGTGGCCTGGAAGGAGGGACGGTTCGAGTTCAATGGCAATATCCGGGAGATCATGCGGCAGATTTCGCGCTGGTACGACCTGGATGTGAGATATGAGGGCAATGTGGAGCGAAAGTCATTTGCCGGGACCATCTCTCGCAAAAACAATGTTTCGGAAGTGTTGAAAATGCTCGAAATGACGGGCGGCATCCAGTTCCGGATCGACGACAGGAAAATTACCGTGAAAAATACAGATTGATTACCTTCAACTTAACCCGATCCCTGACATGTGCCTGCTGAACTCTTCCTGAGCTGCTTAACGGAAGGACGATCAAGAAAATGACCGGATGCGTTGCGACCGCACCCGGCCCGACCTGATCAGTCCTGAGATCACTAGACAACGATAGTTTCACTTTTAACCAGGCATACAAAACTATGAAAATTGTATACAAGGGCAAAATTGTCCTGCGGGATACGTATATACTTATCCGTTCTCGATGGGATGCTTGCACCAAAAAATACCCAACCGACTTTGGCAAAGTTCTCCTGAAGATGAAATTAACCGTGTTGATATTCCTGATAGGTACATTGCAGGTGCTGGCCGAAGATACCTTTGCCCAGCAGGTATCGATCAAAAAGAAGGATGCAACTTTACTGGAAGTGCTCAGGACCGTCAGGAAACAGACGGGCTACCTGTTCATCTGTGACCTAGAAATGCTCGACCAGGCCGGCAAGGTCAATATCAATATGACCAATGCACCGCTGAAAGACGTGCTGGATGCCTGTTTTTCAGGGCAGCCATTGACCTACAATATTGTCGACAAGACGATCATCGTCAAGAAGAAGCGCGAGCCGGTCAGAAAGCCGAAGGAGCAGGCGAGTATCAGGGAGCCGTTCTCCTTCACGTCCGATCCGGTATTGCAGGAGCGTATGACGGAGCTGATGCGAAAGAAGGTCAATCTGCAAACGATCTTCGATATCAGCGTAACGGGCAAGGTGACCGATGAAAAAGGCGAACCGCTCGCTGGCGTGAACGTGATCCAGAAAGGAACGCAGCGCGGGACGTCCACCAACGAGCAGGGGGTATTCAATATCGACATTACCGATGCCGGCGCGGTGCTGACATTCTCGTTTGTCGGTTTCTCCTCCCAGGAAGTGATCGTCGGGCGCCGGAGCCAGATAGATGTTACATTGCGCGTCGACAACAAGGCGCTGGAAGAGGTGGTCGTGGTTGGTTATGGTACGCAGAAGCGTTCGGACCTGACGGGTTCGGTGTCTTCGGTGAAATCCGAGGAGATCAAAAACCTCCCGGTACGGAGTGTGAATGAGGCATTGCAGGGACGCGCGGCAGGGGTGCAGGTCACCCGGCCGGACGGCTCACCCGGCGGCGGGTCCGATATCGTGATCCGCGGTGTGGGCTCGATCGGCGGGATGGCGCCGCTTTACATTGTGGACGGAATCCGGATGTCGGCCGGCAACAATTTCAACTTGCAGGATGTCGAATCGATCGAAATCCTGAAAGATGCCAGCGCGGCAGCAATTTACGGCGCCCAGGCTGCGGGAGGCGTAGTACTGGTCACGACCAAGCGCGGCGTGGCGGGTTCCGACAAAATGAATGTCAATTTCAATGCCTACTACGGCGTACGGAAGCCTGTGAATTTGTATTCCATGCTCAATACACCCGATTATATCAAAGCCAAGGCGGCTTCCGGGGTAAACACCGGCGGCTGGGGCGACCCCAATACATTGCCGGACAACAACTGGATCGACCAGATTTACCAGAATGGCAGCGACCAGAGCTATTCGCTGTCGCTTTCCGGCGCGACACCCAAAACCAACTATTACCTGTCGGCCAACTACCAGCGCGAGGGAGGTACCATCATCGACAACTGGTTTGAGCGCTATGGTATCCGCTCCAATGCGGATTTCAAGATCAACAACCGGCTGAAAGTGGGAGAGACATTGTATGGATGGAGCACCCGCAACAACCCTGTGCAAACCAGCACGTTCCCGTTCCGCTCGGCGCCGGTGATCCCTGTGTATGACCCGACCAACCCTGTGGGGGGCTGGGCTAAAACCGGCACTTTCTTCACCGGGCCCAACCTGGTGGCGAACGAGCTCATCAACCACGCGAAGAACAACCAGTATGCATTGGAAGGCAACGTTTACCTCGATTGGGAGATCGTTAAAGGCCTGAACTTCCGGTCTACATTCGGGGCGTCGATTTATGCCGTGAACAACTACAAGTTTACCGAGGCCTACGATTTTGGTACCCTCAAAAATGTGAATGCATTCCTGAGCCGCGACCAGAACAATACCCGGAACTTTACCGGAAACTTTGTGCTCACGTACGCAAAAACCTTCGGGCGCCACGAGTTCAAGGCCATGGCGGGTTACGAGGCTTACCAGTCGAACCTGAGCAACCTGCACGGCGAAGCGCAGGGTTTTCAGGTGATTACCTATAACCTGGGCATGACCACCAACCCGAGTACCTACAAAACGAGCGGCGGGGAGTTCCCTCAGACGCGCCTGCTCTCGCAGTTCGGAAGGATCAACTATACTTTTGCCGACAAATACCTTTTCACCGCGAACGTCCGCCGCGACGGCTCCGACCGCTTCGGCCCGGCCAACAAATGGGGCGTGTTCCCGTCCTTTTCAGTGGGTTGGAAAGTGAGCGAAGAGGCTTTTGTAAGAGATAACTTTTCGCAGGTTTCGAACCTGAAAGTCCGTGCGAGCTATGGTAAGCTGGGCAGCACGAGCAGCATCCAGCAATACACCTATCAGGCGTCGTTCGGCGGTAGCGGTGGTACGAATATCCTCGGTTTACCCAATGGCGACCGTTCGAAAGGCTATGCATTGACAGCCCAACTGCCGAACCAGAACATTAAATGGGAGCAGGTGAACCAGACCGACATCGGTCTCGACCTCGGCTTGTTCCGGAATGCATTGAACATCACCGTCGACTGGTACAGCCGCCAAACCCAGGATATGATCTACCAGGTACCGGTGCCGGTTTCGGCGGGTTTTTATGGATCGAGCGTGTATACCAACATCGGTCAGATGAGCAACAAAGGGCTTGAACTCGCGGTCGATTACCGGGGTAAGGTGAAGGATTTTACCTATTCCGTAAGCGCAAATGCGGCATTCAACAAAAACCTGGTGAAGCAGCTGAGCGGTACCAACAACAATCCGATCAATGACGGCGCGGCGGGTGATTACCTCGAAAGTACTGTCACGCGCACGCAGGCAGGGAAGCCGCTCAGCCAGTTTTATGGCTACATCGTGGAGGGGCTTTTCCAGACCGATTCGGAAGTGGCCGCATTGAACCAAAGCGCCCAGGAAGCCGCGGCATCTGCTGGTAAGCCCACCACCGGCGTGTTTTTCCAGAATGCAGGCACCGGTGCGGGAGACCTGAAATTCCGGGATGTGAACGGCGACGGCCGTATTACGATCGACGATAAAACCTACATCGGCAACCCATGGCCCAAAATTACCTACGGGTTTTCGCTCAACCTCGGCTGGAAGGGCATCGATTTGCAGGCTATGTTCCAGGGCGTACAGGGGGTGGATGTTTTTAACGGGAACAAATACTACACCCAGTTTTTTGTCGGTGATTACAACACCACCAATGACATTTTCAAGACTTCGTTTTTCAATGGAAATGGCCTCACAGATCAGCCCCGCGTGGGTACAAAGGACGCCTCGGGCAACTACGTCCGCGACCCGAACTCGAACTACACCCGCATTTCGTCCTTTGTGGTGGAAAACGGCTCGTTCCTGAAACTGCGCAACCTGCAAGTGGGCTACACATTGCCTTCAGCACTGGTAAAACAATGGAAAATGACCGGTCTGCGCATTTACTTCCAGGCGCAGAACCTCCTCACATTCACCGGCTACTCGGGCCTCGACCCCGAAGTGCTGGGCCGCAACGGTACCACGGCACGCGGGCTCGACACGATTTACTCGTATCCGCGCACGAGACTGGTTTCCATGGGTATCGATCTGAATTTCTAAACCGATTAAACAGCTGGTAAGGCTATGAAAATATTTCACCAACTTCTCCTGCTCCTCGTACTGACGGGACTGCTTTCATGCAGCGACGATTTCGTCAATGTCGAAAATCCGGGCGCATTGTCGCCTTCGCAATACCCAAGCTCGGTCACCGACCTCGAACAACTGCTCACCGGCGTGTATGCCACCCAGCACGCCACCGGGCTCTATGGGCACACCATGCTGGGCAAAAACCTCTGGCTCTGGGACCATACCCTCGATTTGAGCTGGCAGGGCACACCCACCTGGATCCAGATGGGCCAGAACAATTCGCAGCCCAACGACAGTTTCCTGTACGATACCTGGCGGGAGCTGTGGCGCGGCGTGCAGCGGAGCAACACCTTGCTGGCTTCCATTGAAACTTACCGCCAGAAAGCGCCCAGCGACGCGGCTGCTATCGACGTCATCAAAGGGCAGGCGTTGTTCCTGCGGGCCTGGTATTATTTCCACCTGGTGTCGTTTTGGGGAGAGGGCTTCAATGCCGCCACGGAGGGCGGCAAAATGGGCGTGCCCATTATTACGGAAGTGGCTTCCGGCCTGGACGCAACGCAGGTGCCGCGCAAAACCGTGAAAGAAGGCTGGGATTTTGTCATCAGTGACCTGAAAGCGGCGGAGGGCCTTCTCAAAAATACCAGCTGGACGGGCGCTACCGACAAATACAAAGTGTCGGGCTGGGCTGTGAAAGGATTTTTAGGTAAAGTTTACGCCTATCAGGCCGACTGGGCCAATGCCAAGACCTATCTCGGCGACGTAGTGGCCAACAGCGGGAAGTCGCTCGTGTCGTTCGAAGTGTACAAGGATATGTTCAACGGTAAAAATGAATTTACCTCCGAATCCCTTTTCGAACTGAACCTGAACGTGGACATGACCGCCCGCGGCGGCGACGACCAGTCGATGGGGTCGAGCATCGGAATGGTGATCGCGCCTACCTACGTGAGCGACAATGGCGGACAGGCAGCCTCGGCGTGGTCGAATGTCTTCCCGCATGCCAAGAACATTGCGCGTTTCGGGTTCAATGAAGGGCATTATTTCAAACCCGGGACCACCAGCGCCAACATCGCCAACGTGGACCCGGCCTACATTACCCGCTCGCTGGAAGCGAAGAAAAAGCAGACCGTCGACCCGCGCCTCTGGGTGGCCTGCTACCAGCCTTATGTGGATTCGATGGTCGTGAGTGGCAAAAAGCGCCCGATTTCGCATTACCTCGACATTACCGAGCTGGATATGGAGGCTTGGAGCTTCCGCAAATTCACCAACCCGAACGGCACGGAGGCGGAAATCAACATGTCGGACGGCGCCAATTTTCCATGGCTCCGGCTGGCCGATGTCTACCTGCTGTATGCCGAAACACTCTCGCATTCAGGCGATAATGCGGGCGCATTGGAATACATTAACAAGGTCAAACGAAGGGCTTACGGCTTACCGGTGAACGCGCCCTCGGCGATGGATTACAAAAGCCTGACCGATCAGACGAAGGCAAGCGACGCCGTCCTGAAGAACGACCCGCTCAAATACGAACGCTGGGCCGAGCTGTTTGCCGAAGGGCACTGGTGGCTCGACGTCCGCCGCTGGCAGATCGGTGACAAGGAAGCGGCTTATTACCAGCGCATTCGCGGCGGTGCCATTCAATGGGACCCTACCGACTATGCCCAGCCGATCCCGATCAACGAAATCACCTCGAACGTGAACATGCGGCAAAATCCGGGATATTGACGGATGTCACGCTGAGCGGCGCGGTCCGCTCAGACTGACAGTTGAGCATTTTACCTAAACCCAACTTCATTCATGCATTCGAACCAACCAGACGTCGGTCCGCTGGGATATTTTATGCGAATGGCAGCTGTCCTGGCATTGCTTATAACTCTTGGCGCCCTCATCAGCCTGCAACCCGACGGCCGCAATGCCGACTGGCTGGCCTACGGCGGCAACAAGGCCGGGAACCGGTATTCGCCTTTGAAGGAGATCAACTTGAGCAATGTAAACCGGCTGAAAGTGGCCTGGGAGTACGATGCGGCCCAGGCTGTTCCGGGTGCCGCCGCCCCGCGCAGGCCGATGGAGATCCAGTGCCAGCCGATCATCGTGAACGGGATTCTGTACGGTACCACGCCGTCCCTGAGCCTTTTTGCGTTGAAAGCCGACACCGGCGAGGAGCTTTGGCGCTTCGATCCGTTTGCGGGAGGGACGCCGCGGTTTCATGCTAGCAGGGGAGTGATGTTTTGGGAAGACGGTGCGGATAAAAGAATCCTCTATACAGCAGGGAACCACCTCTGCGCCGTCGATGCCGCCACTGGAAAGCTGGTGCAGCATTTCGGCGACGTGGGAAAAGTGGACCTGAGTGCGGGGGTAACGGGCCGGCCAGGGCGGGAAAACGATAAGTTGTCGGTGGATGCGACTTCGCCCGGCGTGATTTACAAAGACATCCTCGTGATAGGCTCGCGCGTCTCCGAATACGGGGATGCCGCGCCGGGCCACATCCGCGCATTCGACGTACGAACGGGCAAGCTCAGATGGACCTTCCATACCGTGCCCGAACCCGGTGAGCCCGGCCACGATACCTGGCCTGCCGATGCCTGGAAACGTATGGGCGGCGCCAATAACTGGGCCGGAATGGTCCTCGACGAGAAACGCGGAGCCGTGTATTTCGGCACCGGGTCGCCGTCTGTCGATTTTTATGGCGCTGACCGGGAGGGGAAGAATTTGTATGCCAATTGCGTGATCTCGCTGAATGCCGAAACCGGGAAAATGAATTGGTACTATCAGACTGTCCACCACGACCTTTGGGACAGGGATATTTCGTGCCAGCCCAACCTGCTTACGGTAACTCACAAAGGTGCAAACGGCAGGCCCCGCAAAATCGACGCCGTAGCCCAGGCCACCAAGGACGGCCTGCTTTTCCTGCTCGACCGCGATACCGGCAAGCCATTGTTCCCGGTGGAGGAACGCCCTGCATTGACAGACTACCATCTGCCCGGTGAGCATCCCTGGCCCACGCAGCCATTCCCGGTCAAGCCTGCGCCATTCGCCCGGCAGAACTTCACCATGGAAGACATTACCGACCGCACGCCGGAAGCGCATGCATTCGTAAAGGAGAAGTTCACCCGGACCCGCTCCGGCAACAAGTACATGCCGCCCAGCAAGGAAGGAAGCCTGTACCTGGGCATTGGCGGCGGCGCGGAATGGGGAGGTAATGCGGCCGATCCGGAAGGTGTTTTGTACCAGAATTCAAATGAAATGGTGTGGGACCTAAAAATGATGGATTACAGCGGTAAGCGGGGCGGTATGGCGCAGGCTGCGGCACCTTCCGGCGAAGCGTCGCGCGGCGAACCGTCGCCCGGCGAACCGTCGCGCGGCCAGGTAGTGTACATGCGTAACTGCGCCGCGTGCCATCGTGCCGACCGGCTGGGCAGCGGGCAGGAGTATCCCAGCCTGTTGCAGGTCGGTAACCGGTTGTCGAAAGATGAGATTGCCGGCATTATCCAAACCGGGCGGGGACGGATGCCGTCCTTCCAGCATATTCCGAATATAGAACGGGAAGCATTGCTGGGTTTTCTTTTGAATACAACTCAAAAGGCGCCTGTGGCCGATGAGCATAGTGCCAGCGAAGCACCGGTAGGGGCCCGATCGGCATTCCCATACATTCCACCTTACATTAACAATGGCTGGACCCGCTTCTTCGACTCGGATGGCTATCCGGCGATCAAACCACCCTGGGGTACGCTCAACGCCATCGACCTCAATACCGGCGAATACCTTTGGCGCGTGCCGCTCGGGGAATTCCCGGAGCTGACCAAAAAGGGCGTCCCCATCACCGGCACCGAAAACTACGGCGGGCCGATCGTTACAGCCGGAGGACTGGTGTTCATCGCAGCTACCAAGGATGAAAAGATCCGCGCATTCGACCGCAAGACCGGGAAAACCGTTTGGGAGTACCAGCTCCCGGCAGGCGGCTTCGCCACCCCAGCGACCTACATGGTCAACGGCAGACAATACGTGGTGATCGCAGCCGGCGGCGCCAAAAACGGCCACAAGCCCGGCGGCAAGTACATCGCATTCGCACTGCCCTGATTGATGACTATTCCTGACCATTCATGACTATTCCTAACCCTTAACCAATTCCGACCAACCCAAACATTCCTAATCCAGAAATCTATGAATCACAACACCACTGAGCCTGACCAAAACCGCCGCGATGCTTTGAAAATGCTGGGGGCCGGATCAGCCGCCGGGTTACTGGGTCTCCTGGGTGCGTCCGACCGGGCGCATGCGCGGGCACCTTACACCCAACCCGCATATGCGAAAGGTATGGCGCCCGTGAAGATCAAAAGTGTGAAAGCCATTGCCACCGCACCGCAAGGCTCCAACCTCATCGTCGTCAAAGTGGAGACCACCGAACCGGGCCTTTACGGGCTTGGCTGTGCCACATTCACCCAGCGTGCCTTCGCCGTGGTGACGGCCATCGATACTTACCTGAATGAATTCTGCGTCGGAAAGGACGTCGACAATATCGAGGACATGTGGCATTCGACCTATGTGAGCTCCTACTGGCGTAATGGTCCGGTACTGAACAATGCATTGAGCGGGCTCGATGAGGCGCTTTGGGACATCAAGGGTAAACGGGCGGGCATGCCCGTATACCAGCTGCTGGGTGGGAAAGCGCGTTTCGCCATCCCGTGCTATACCCACGCGAATGGCAATACGCCCGAGGCCGTCGCCGACGACGTGCAGCGCATTATGGACCGCGGTTTCAAATACATCCGCATCCAGCAGGGCGGCTATGGCGCCGTGGGCGCTACCGAGCAAAAGCCGGATTTCAAAGCGGCAGGTTTCGGCGGGGCCACCGATAATTATATGAATGAAAGAGCCTACCTCAAATCGGTACCGAAACTCTTCGAAGCGGTGCGCAAGCGCTGCGGCGAGGAGATCGAACTGCTGCACGATATTCATGAACGCGTGCAGCCGATGGACGCCATTAACATGATCCGCGCATTGGAGGATTACAGGCCTTTCTTCATCGAAGACCCGTTTTCACCCGAAAATATGGGCTGGTTCCGTCAGCTGCGGCAAAGTACCACCGTACCCATTGCCATGGGTGAGCTCTTCAATAATGTGAACGAGTTCCGCGACCCGATGGCCAACCAGTGGTTCGACTACATCCGCTGCCACGTTTCGCAAATCGGCGGTATTACGCCGGCTATGAAGGTGGCGCGCCTGGGCGAATGGTTCAATGTGAAAACGGCCTGGCACGGGCCCGGCGACGTTTCGCCGGTGGGGCACGCGGCGCATGCGCACATCGACCTTGCCGTCTGGAATTTCGGTATCCAGGAGGCGGTAAGTTTCAATGAAAAAACACAGGCGATTTTCAAAGGCTGTCCCACGATGAAGGACGGGTACATGTCGGTGAACGAGGTGCCCGGGCTCGGTGTGGACATTGATGAAAAAGAAGCGGCCAAATATCCGATCACCAGCAAATCCAACTGGCAGGTTCGTAAATTTGATGGTACGAGCATCAGGCCGTAGGCATGCAAACACCAATGAAACGCAAATCCCTGTTTAAACTAATTGCCGTGTTGATGCCCTTTCTGGTATTAATTATACTGGAAGGGGCATTGCGTTTGTTTGGATACGGTCACGATTTGGCGGTTTTTGTGGAAGATCCGGCCAGGACAGGGTATATGGTTTTAAACCAGCATGCATCGAAGCGCTATTTTGCCAACCAGAAAAACGCGACTTACGGCAATGCCGAGCCATTTCGGGCAAAAAAGACGCCGGGCACATTCCGCATTTTCGTGCTGGGCGAATCGACGACCATCGGTTACCCGTACATGAACAACGGCTCGTTTCACCGCTGGCTGCAATACAGGCTGCTGCAAACCTTTCCCGAGCGCGATTTCGAGGTCATTAACCTTTCGCTCACCGCTGTCAATTCTTACACGGTACTCGATTTCGGCAAGGCGGTGCTCGGCTACGAGCCGGATGCCGTGCTGGTGTACACGGGGCATAACGAATATTACGGCGCTATGGGCGTGGCTGCTACAAAGGGGATAGGGTACAGTCGAATCCTGGCCCGTTGCCTGATGAACCTGCGAGGAATGCGGATTACCCAGCTCATCGCCTCATTGACCGACGGAGTTGCCGCCCTTATGTCAGTGAACAAGCTCGATTTGCGTGAAAACCTCATGAAACGCATGGCTTCCGACCAGCAGATCGCGTTCGGCTCGGCGGCTTACAATGCCGGGCTCGATCAATACAAGGAGAATATGAATGAACTGGCCGATGCGCTGCGTGCGAAAGGCGTACCATTGCTGATCAGCAACCTCGTGAGCAATGAAAAGGATTTAAAACCCTTTATCAGCATTCCGGAGGGAAAGGGTAAGTCGGCCGATGCGCATTATCAGTCAGGGATTGATTTATACAAACAAGCAAACTATACCGGTGCTAAAAAGGAATTTGTGCTGGCCAAAGAGCTGGACGCATTGCGTTTCAGGGCGCCGGAAGCATTGAATGTGATGATCAAACAGATCGCACAGACGCACAAAGGCGTAACGCTCGTGGATGCGCGCAGCCTGTTTGAACAGCATTCGACCGGCGGAATTCTTGGCAGCGAAACGCTGCTGGAACACGTACATCCCAATCTGGCGGGTTATGCACTGCTTTCGGAAGCATTTTATCAAACCCTTCAAAAAGCGAAATTGCTCCCGGTACCCGCAAACGAAATGCCCTTTGAAATACTAAAAAAGCAAATGCCCATTACGCTCGTGGATTCGCTGAAAGGGGCTTACGAAATGATGATCCTGAAAGAAGGGTGGCCATTTAATATCCCGATGCCCGCCGCGGAAAAACGGGAGAAAACGGAGGAGGAAAAGCTGGCGGGGGCATTGGTGGTGAAACAAATCTCCTGGCGCGACGCCATGGCCCGGTTGCAGCAACACTACGCCGCCCTGAAAGATACTGCCCAAATGCTGCGGGTCACGGAAGCACTGGCGCTGGACGATCCGCTGAATACGGTGCATTGGGATAATGCAGGCAAACTAAGCGCCGCTTTGGGATGGAACAGGCAGGCGGTCGGCTATTTTTCCAAGGCTTTCAGAATGGAAAACAGTTTCGAACGTGCCCGGATGCTTTTTGTGCTATTGCTGAAAATGGACCAGCCCGAAGAAGCATTGCCCTACGTAACTTACGCGGCCGCGCACAATACCACGCGTTTTGACCTGGGCGGGTTGCAGGCATTCGTACAGCAGCAGGTGGAAGCCAAACAGCAGAGGCGATAATATGCGGCTTCCGGCCGGTTTGTACTGCAAAACAAGTTGCGGTACATACCGGCCGGAAGCCTGCGGATAACCGGCGCGAAGCGGGAGCGTCGCGCGATAAGTGTTAACGAAGTGTGCTGAAAAACGAAATCTGTCCGTCGGTTTTGACCATCAGCACGTCGGCTTCTTTGCCTTTTGAAACGGTGACGAAATAGTGGTCGGCGTCTTCAAACTGGGTGCCGTAAAGCAGCATGTTGGTGTCGTTGTTCTCATTGTCTTTGTATTCCACAACGGCGCCGATCGCATAATTTTTAAACTGTTTCTGGATCTCTTTTTGTGCTTTGGCGGGAATGTCGGCGAATTTTTTGTCGGCGGTGGTACCTACCAGTACAAAATGGCTGTCGTAATAGGCTGTCTGTTTCTGGCCGTCTTTGGTGAAAGTCACCTCGTCGAACTGCGGACCTCTGACCCATTTGGCATTGGACACCTGACCGAAATCGGCATAGAAGCTGTCTTTGGAGCGGGCGCTTACTTCCTGGCGTGCTTCGGCGTGTTTTTCTGCCCGGTGTTCTTTTCTGATGTCTTTGGCAAGTGTTTGTGCCTGAGCTCCGGTAATGGCCAATGCGGCGATGATGGCGGAAGTGATGAAAGTTTTCATTGTGATGCTATGTTTTTGGTGATTGATCGTTTGAATGATCCAAAACTAGCAGGTGCCGCCAACGTGGGAAACAGCTTGTAGGCAGAAGGGCGGAAACTGTCGGTGAAAAGGGCAAAAGTGTCTTTGTGATTTCTTTTCGCTACATTGGTTTTCGCATTCCTCCCATTAAACAGTACCATAGTTATGAATTGCCTGGTGATCGACGATAACATCATTGCCCGCACCACATTGAAACATCTCGTGAAGCACGACAAAGAGCTGGTCCTCGTAGGGGAGTGTGACAACGCGATGGATGCCTACCGGAAAATCATGGACGAACAGGTGGACCTCCTGCTGCTCGACATTGAAATGGAAGGTATGACGGGCATCGAGCTGGTGAAGAGCCTGGGCAGTAAAAATCCGGTGATCATATTTACAACCTCCAAAAAAGAGTACGCCGCGGAGGCATTCGAACTGAATGTAGCCGATTATATCACCAAACCGGTCACGCCCGCCCGCTTCCTGCAAGCCATGGAAAAGGCCCGCGAAATATTCAGGAGTAAAAAGCAGGACTTGAAGGTCGAAGATGATAGTTTCCTGTTCATCCGCGATTCCAACATCGTCCGGCGGCTCAAAATCTGCGATATATTGTATGCCGAGGCCATGGGCGATTATGTCAAACTGTACACCCTTGAAAAATTTTACTCGGTGCACACCTCCCTGAAAGACGTGGAAGCGAAGCTGCCGGAGTCGAAGTTTCTTAGGGTGCACCGGTCGTTTATCATCCAGGTCGGCAAGATCGATACCATTGAGGGGGGCACGCTTATGATCAACCGGAAGATGGTGCCTGTGGCCGATACCTACCGGGCGGCACTGAACCGCCGGCTGAATGTGTTGTGAATCTGAAAAGCTGAATCCATGAGAGTACGCACGCTGGTCATTTACATTACAATCGGTTTTGTGGCTGCGGTTGTGGCCCTGCTGGCCATGGAGTACATGACGCGGCGTAACCTGGAAGAACTCATCAACGCCAACGAAAACCTGCTCGATGAATACCGTATGAGCAGCGGCCTGTCGCATCAGGCCGACAGCACCAGCCGTGCTGCATTGGCCATCAAAATGAATGCGGTAGACCTGAGCGGGCAGCGTGTGCTGCGCTGGAACCTTTACGTGACGGTGGTGGTGTTTGTGCTGCTTATCGCCGTGTTTGCGATCATTGTCAGTCGTATGAAGAAACAGGCGGAACTAATTACCCAGCTCAATACCAGCGAAAGGAAACTGAAAGAGGCCGTGCTGGTAAAAGAGCATTTCCTGGCCAATATGAGCCACGAGATACGCACGCCGCTGAATGCCATTCTGGGTTATACCAATCTACTCCTTAAGAAAAAGCTCGACGCAGATACGCGCCTGCATATCAACACGGTACAGCAGTCGGGGGAAACGCTGCTGGCAATCGTGAACGACATTCTCGACCTGTCCAAAATAGAGTCCGGCATGATGCGGATCGAGCATGTGCCGTTCGACCCGGAGGCGCTGGTGCATTCGGTAGGTACGATGTTTCACCACCGTTCGGGCGAAAAGCAGGTGCCGCTCCGGGTGTCGTTCGACCCGGCCATTCCCGGAACGATCACCGGCGACCCCACCCGGCTGACGCAAATTCTCGTTAATCTGGTCAGTAATGCATTCAAATTCACGGACAAAGGTGAAATTAACCTCGTCGTAACCGCGCGCGGGAACGACGGCGAACGGGTGGACCTCACATTCGAGGTGACCGACACCGGCATCGGCATCGACCCTGCACGGCTCGAGACGATTTTCGAGCGCTTCCGGCAGGCCGAAGACTCTACCACCAGGCAATTCGGCGGTACCGGACTGGGCCTGTCCATCGTGCGCGACCTGGTGCATTTGCAGGACGGGCATATCGCCGTCACAAGTAAGCCGGGCGCAGGTACTTCCGTGAAAGTGACCATCCCGTACCGCATATCAGCGATGAGCGGGGCGCCTGCCACCGGTGCGCCCGTGAGCGAAGCACATCCCCAAAGACCCGGTTTGCGGGTGCTCATCGCCGAAGACCACATTATTAACCAGGGCCTTATGATGCGCCTGATGGAAGAGCGGGGTATAGCAGGCCGTATCGCAGCCAATGGGCAGGAGGCAGTGGAACTCCTTCGTAATGAGCCGTTTGATCTCGTTTTTATGGATATTCAAATGCCGGGGATGGACGGGTACACGGCTACGCGCATCATACGCGAGGAGCTGAAACTGAAACTGCCGGTGATAGCCATGACGGCCCACGCGATGGAAGGGGAGAAGGAAAAATGCATTCGGCTGGGAATGGACGACCATATTGCCAAGCCGGTGCGGGAAAATGAATTGGACCGGATATTTGCCAGCTACACAAAACCCGCAGGAAATGCCGCATCTGCCGGCGCATTCAGGGTGATCGACCTTGACTATATGCGGGAGATCAGCAATGGGGACGCCGGTTATGAGAAGCTCGTCACGGAGCAATTCCTGCATCTGATGCCCCGGGAGCTGGAAGCGCTGTCGGCGGCGGCCTCCCGGCACGACCCGGGCGAAATCCGTCGCATTGCCCACGGGATCAAAACGACGATATCCATCATGGGCCTGAATCCATTGCTGGATGAACCGCTCGACGTTCTGGAAAGCGATACAGCCGTGGCAGAGGACATCACCACCCACGTCGAAAGAGTCCTGGCGGTCTGCAAGGAAGCGCTGGGAGAGGCAGGCATTTTCTACCGCCGTTTTCAGGACGCCTGATCAGCAGCCGGTTACAATGTTGCTAGTGACAAATTCCAAACTCTGCCTGATACTCGGCTACCGGATTTTTGCGAAATAATTTCCGGTCTGTCGTTCAGGATAGCACCCGGTACCGGTAGAATGCGGCACCGGCGGCTTTTTAATGCATATCATCTCCTGAATCCTGCATGAAGCCGCAACTTGCCCGGGTACGCTGGTACCGGATCATTCCCGTCGTTTTTGTCACATACAGCCTCGCTTACCTCGACCGGGCCAACTTCGGCTTTGCCGTCGCCGGCGGCATGGCCGACGATCTGCGGATCGACCCGAATACCTCTACGCTGCTCAGTTCGCTGTTCTTTCTGGGTTACTTCTTTTTCCAGATCCCGGGGGCGCATTACGCCGCCACGCGCACGGCCAAGAAACTGATATTCATTTCGCTGATCCTCTGGGGCGCACTCGCGGCGGCTACGGGGATGGTCAACAATACAACGGTACTAATCGTGATCCGCTTCATGCTCGGGGTGGTAGAAAGCGCGGTCATGCCCGCGATGCTGATCCTTCTGAGCCAATGGTTCACCAAAGAAGAACGCTCCCGCGCAAACACATTCCTGATATTGGGTAACCCGGTGACGGTGCTTTGGATGTCGGTACTATCCGGCTACCTCATCGATTCGCTGGGCTGGCGATGGATGTTTATCATCCAGGGGGCGCCGGGAATATTGTGGGCGTTCATCTGGTGGAAGCTTATCGACGAGCGCCCCATGAATGCGGACTGGCTTACGCAGGAGGAGAAACTGGCGGTAGAAGAGAAGCTGAAAGCCGAGCAGGAGGGGATCAAACCGGTTAAAAATTATGCGGAGGCGTTCAAATCCAGGAAAGTGATCCTGCTTTCCCTGCAATACCTGCTGTGGAGCGTAGGGGTATATGGTTTCGTCATGTGGCTGCCGTCGATTATCAAAGCAGCCCCGAATATGAATATGGTCACCACCGGCTGGCTGTCGGCGGTACCTTACGTATTTGCCGTAACGGGCATGTTGGCCGCGTCTTATTTTTCCGACAAAACGGGCAACCGGAAAGTGTTCGTCTGGCCGTTTCTGCTCATTGCCGCCATATGCCTGTACACGGCGGTTTGGATTGGGCCCGAAAGGTTCTGGATTTCTTATGCCTTGCTTGTGATCGCGGGAGGCGCATTGTACACGCCGTACGGTCCTTTTTTTGCGGCTATCGCGGATATATTGCCTAAAAACGTGATCGGAGGGGCCATCGGGCTCATTAACAGCCTCGGTGCATTGGGCTCGTTTGCTGGCTCTTATCTGGTGGGTTATCTCAATAGCGAAACGGGTAATTTCAATGCCTCCTACACGCTAATGGCTGCTGCGCTGGTGCTGGCGACGGTGATCACAATGGCCGTCATTCCGGCCCCTAAAAAGGCGCAGCCGGTGCCTTCGGAGGTCTGATTCCCGATTTTTGCGTAACGGGCGGTTAAGTTCGGCGGCTTTGGGTCTTTGTATGCTATCAAAGTACTCTGCCAAACACTTAATCCAAAGTAAATGAGAATTTTTAGACTGCCGGGGCTTCCGGTTTGTGTTTTTCTGTTATTGCTAACCCTCGTCTACGGACACACCCTCGCCCAGAACAAAAGCCCGAATGCATTCACGCTCAAAGATGGCGACCGGATGGTTTTCCTGGGGAACTCCATTTTTGAAAACGAGTTCCAGTATGGTTACCTGGAACTGGCGCTTACCACGCGCTTTGCCGACAAAGGCATTACTTTCCGCAACCTGGGCTGGACGGGCGACAACGTCTGGGGCGAGGCGCGCAGTACTTACACCAACCCGCCGACGCCCTACGAGCATTTGATGGAGGACATTACCAAAGCTGCTCCAACCGTCGTGTTCCTCGCGTACGGAGGCGTAGAGGCGCAGGAAGGCCAGGCTGGCGTTGCGCATTTCAAGGATGGTTTGAACAAACTCATTGACAAAATAGAATCGCTGGGAGCGAAGGCGGTACTCCTTTCGACTATCCCCGTTGTGTCCGCCGATACGGCCCAGCGCATCGACGAGCGTAATGCGGATCTCGAACTGTATTCCAAAGCGATTGCCGACGTGGCGTCGCAGCGCGGCAAGCAGTTTATCGACATTTACAATCCGGTGCTCAACACGAGCAAGAAGGCCGATATCATCGAAAATACCGTGCATTTGAACGAAACCGGCTACTACTATCTCGCCGACGTGCTGGAAAAAGCATTGGGCATGCCGAATGACCGGGAAACTTCCACGATTACCATCGCCAAACCGACGCCGTATTCCTCGAACGTCAGGATACTGACCGACAGCAAGGACAACAACGTCATCGTCCGCTTTGTGGCAGCCGACAAATACCTGCCATTACCGTTTCCGCAGGCCAGCAGCTGGGTGGGTAACGATGCCAATGTGGTGAGGATCGTAGGATTGAAAAAAGGCTATTACACCCTGTCCGCCGGCAACGAACAAGTCGTGACCGCTTCCGCGAAAGAATGGGAAAAGGGCGTGGAGATCAAGCAAGGCCCGCAGTTTGAGCAATCGGCACGTATCCGTGAGATGATTGTCCGCAAGAACGAGCTGCATTTCTTCCAATATCGCCCGCTCAACCAGACTTATATCATCGGTTTTCGCAAATATGAGCAGGGCCGCCACGTGAAGGGGCTCGAAGAGCAGAATATCCTTATCAAATGGCTCGAAGGGCAGATTATCCTCCATAGCGAGCCGAAGGAAGTGGTGTATGAACTGCGGAAGCTGGAATAGGGGAACTTCGGCTGTCGGCTATCGGCAGTCGGCTCCTGGAAGTCAGTTTCTGTACTATGACACAACAGCGTGCAGCCCACCACAAGATTTGTAACAAAGCCGAAAGCTGACAGCCGACGGCCGAAGTCCTTCAAAAAAAAGGTGCCTCGCACCACAAGATTTGTAACCAAGCCGAAAGCTGATAGCCGACGGCCGACAGCCAAAATATGAAAAAGATATTCTACGGAGCATTCCTCCTTCCCATGATGTTGTTAACGTCCTCGACTGAGCCCGAGCAACATCCTTTTAACCTTGACCCGGACGTTGAAAAGGAGTTGAAATCCTTTAAACTGGCTGAAGGTTTCGAGGTAACGCTTTTCGCCTCCGACCCGATGGTTGCCAAGCCGATCCAGATGAACTGGGATACCGAAGGCCGCCTCTGGGTGGTGAGCAGCACGGTATACCCGCACCTGAAAACGGGCGAGTCGGCCAACGACAAGATTTTCGTCCTGGAAGACACGGACGGCGACGGTAAAGCCGATAAGTCGACGGTTTTTGCAGAAGGGCTGATCCAGCCGACGGGTATTTTGCCCGGTGACGGAGGTTGCTATGTCGCCAATTCGACGGAAATCCTGCATTTCGCGGATACCGACGGCGATGGTAAGGCGGATAAGAAACGCCGGATATTGAGCGGTTTCGGAACCGGAGACACGCACCATTTGATCCACACTTTCCGCTGGGGCCCTGAGGGACGGATGTATTTCAACCAGTCGATCTACATTTACAGCCACGTGGAAACGCCGTTCGGTATCAAGCGCCTCGAAGGCGGCGGCGTGTGGCAGCTTAACACGCGTAACCTGGATATGGACGTGTACGCACGCGGGCTTGTGAATCCATGGGGCTTGCAGTTTGATCGCTGGGGCCAGTCGTTTGCGACAGACGGCGCTGGTGGCGAGGGAATTAACTATGTTTTTCCCGGTGCTACATTCGTCACTGCGCCCGGTGCCGCCCGCATTCTGCGCGGTCTGAACCCGGGCCAGCCAAAACATAGCGGCCTGGACGTGGTTTCCGGCGGACATTTACCCGACGCATGGCAGGGCCGCATGATTACCAACGACTTCCGTGCCAACCGCATCAACAGCTTCAAACTGGAAGAGCAGGGTAGCGGTTATGTGTCGAAGCAAACCGACGACCTGATGTGGTCCGACAATGTGGCTTTCCGCCCGGTCGATATCAATGTAGGTCCGGATGGCGCCATTTACGTTGCCGACTGGTATAACCCCATTATCCAGCACGGTGAAGTGGATTTCCACGATCCGCGCCGCGATCAGCAGCATGGCCGCATCTGGCGTATTGTGGCTAAAAATCGTCCATTGGTGAAAAAGCCGCAATTGGCCAAAGCCACCGTCAATGAACTGCTTGAAACTTTGAAGGCACCCGAAGACTGGACCCGCCTGCAAGCGAAACAGGTTCTGAAAGCGCGTGGTAACAAGGAAGTGTTGCCTGCTTTGGGAAAATGGGTTGCAGGTTTGGATAAAAATGATGCGAAATACGAGCATAACCTGCTGGAAGCATTGTGGTTATATCAAACATTGGAAACGGTCAATGAGCCGGTACTGCTCGACTTGCTGAATGCGAAAAGCCACAACGTCCGCGCGGCCGCTTTGCGTGCGCTGGCGCTCTGGTACCCGAAAGTTTCCAATACTCCGGCATTGCTCGCCAAGGCCGTGGGCGATTCGCATCCCCAGGTGCGCCTGGAAGCCGTGATTGCCTTGCGTAAAACCAAAACGCCCGAAGCTGCCAAAGCCGCACTGACCGTGCTGGACGCGCAAATGGACGAATTCCTCGACTTCGCATTATGGCAAACCGTACGCGAGCTCGAACCGGTGTGGGTATCCAAATTGAAAGCCGATCCAAGCCTGCTCGGCGATGCCAAGAAGACCTCTTATGCATTGAAATCGGCCACCAGCGCCGACGCTGCCGCGTTGCTGACCGCATTATACCAGAAAGGCCAGGTACCGGAAGAATACCAGAAGGACGTGCTCGCGTCGATCGCACGCCTCGGCCAGCCTGCCGACCTGAATATGTTGCTTGATCTGGCCGTGCAGCCCAATAACAAAAATGCCGCCGCACAGCTTGCTGCATTGGAAGAGGCAGCCAGCCAGCGGAAAGTGGTTCCTGACAAAAGTACCGAGCGCATTGCTTCGCTGGTCGGTAACGAGGACGAGGCCGTAAGCCTGAGTGCCATCCGGCTGATCGGCCTTTGGAAAATATCCTCACTGAGCGACAGGCTCACGAGCCTTGTCCAAAGTGGTAATCCTGCCACCAAAAGGGCTGCGCTGGGTGCATTGGGCAATATCGATAAACGAAAGGCCTTGCAACTGGTAACCGACCTGACCGGCCCGAAAAACGCACCGGAAGTGCGCATTATCGCCGCTTCGCAACTCGCTGGTCTCGATGAAAAGGCCGGTGCGCAGGTAAGCGCGGAACTCATGCGTTCGCTGCCCGCCGATACCGATGTTTCCGACCTTTTCCTGGCGTTCATCCCGTCCAACTCGGGCGCTGCGGCATTGGCCGACGCCATCGCCGCAAAGAAAATCCCGGAAGCATTCGCCAAGCGCGGACGCATATTGGTACAGCAGCGCGCCGGCTGGACGCGCCAGCTTATCGACGAAATCGCGGCATTGAAAAAGGCGTTGGAAGCATCCGGCGGTGCTATGCCCGCACCTAAAATGCCGCAGGATCTGGATGACAAAGCCATTGAAGGCCTCGCCAAACTGGCGCGCGAGAAAGGTGATGCGGCCAAAGGCGAACTTATTTTCCGCAAAGCCGAGTCCAGCTGTACGACCTGCCATGCCATTGGCGGCGCGGGTGGGCTGATCGGCCCGGATTTGAGCAGCCTCGGTACCAGCTCACCGGCCGAAACCATTATCCGCTCGATCCTGTACCCGAGTGCATCGATCAAGGAAGGTTACGACCTCAAAAGGGTCGTGAAAAAGGACGGCTCAGAACTGATGGGTTATCTGGCTTCGGACGGTGCCAACGAAATCGTGATCCGCGACGTGACCGGCAAGGAAGTATCCATCGCCAAGAGCCAGGTGCAGGTTATGGAAAAAGTCCCTGGCTCTCTCATGCCTCCGGGCCTCACCGCCAGCCTCGACCGCGACCAATTCGTGAACCTCGTCGCATTCCTCACCAAACTCGGCGAGCCGGGTGACTTCCGCGTGCCTGCGACGCGTTACGTGCGCAGATGGGAGAATGTGGAGCTGAGCAAAGACATGGCAACCAAATTCTCCATGGATGGCAGCCCCGTCTTTGCCGGCAAAGGTGCCAAAGTCGCCAGGATACCGGTATATAGTAAAGTCTCTGGCGAACTGCCGGTAGACGAGCTGGCCGAAATGCAAAACAGTGGTGGTAAGCCGTTCAGCATTGTCAATTTTGAAATTGAAGCATTGACCAAAGGCCCGGTCACCTTCGCGCTGAACAGTACCGGCGGCATCAAAGCATACAATGCCGGTAAACCGCTGAAAATCTCCGACGGTACCATCACAGCCGACCTTTCGCAAGGCATTCAACCCATCACGCTCGTTCTCGACCGCAGCATAGTGAGAGGCGGTTTGAAAGTAGAATTGAAGGACGTGAGCGGCGGCGCGCAGACGCGGTTGAAGGTAGGGAGGTAAATGGTTATTCAGAGTAGACGCATCATTGCGTCTACTCTGAAACAGTTTTATTGAGGATCTGTATTCGAATTGGAATCCTTCCTTTTAACAATCTTCAATACGGAATTTCTATTCTGAGTGTGCATTCGCTTTATTCTTTCGGCGTTATTTTTATTAATACGGTTTCTCGTATTTGAAGTAAATACATTGTTGTTATTCCGGACGCTTTTCGGGAGTTGATTGCCGAATAACTTTTTAACGAACCGACCAATCCAACCCAATCCCCGCCCGTTTTTCGCGGAGCGTGTGTGCAGTACCGTGTCAAAGA
This sequence comes from Dyadobacter sp. 50-39, assembly GCA_001898145.1. GTDB lineage: Bacteria > Bacteroidota > Bacteroidia > Cytophagales > Spirosomataceae > Dyadobacter. The sequence continues at coordinate 545,848 of MKSR01000040.1, read as the reverse complement.
GGATTTCGCTGGCCACAAACATAGTAATCATAATCAGGCACCCGGCCAAATGATTTATAGTGTCGGTTGTATTGCTAAAATCAACCAAACTATAAAACTCGCCAATGCAGGCAACGATAAGAATAAAAAACAGAAGCCAGTTTATTGTATTCAGCGCACGGGTTTGCCCAGCTGTGATTTCTACCTTGCCGAATACCAACAATGTTTTAAACAGCAACAAAACCAGGTAGAGGTAAAATAGCATTTCCTCCAGATGAGGAGGCAGATGTAAAATGTGCAAATCGGTGATCAAAATGTATCCCCAGCCCAGTCTCAGGGCCAGCAGAGAAAATTGGGTTAGAAGATATGACATGGTTTCTAATGGGTTAAATTCAAATCTAATATATTGCCTTTTTTCGGAATAATCAATGGTTCGGGTACGTTTACGCAATATTTATATGCTGAAATTATGATATATTTCAATATTTTCTTTGGTTGAGAAATTGCTGTTGTTTGACAAAACATTCATTTTAAAGGGATAGGAAGTTAACTTTTTGACCAGGCTGTATAGTTATTTTGGTCAACAGTTTTGCTTTTTTGGTCAATTAAGTTGTTTTTAAGGTAGAAATTTTATTTTCAGGTTAAATCCAGTGATTTAAAATAAACCCTCATTTATTTTTATGGAGCTTGCAATCAGCGATTACAAAGAGGCATTGTCAGCAGAGAGTGTCGAAAATTTGCGTCGAATACTTTACGAGCTTCATCGAAAATTAATTCTAGAAAAGTCGATTGGGAAGCCTAAAAACATTCATGCTGCGATAGGGAGGCGAGCTGCTGACAAGGAGTGTAAGGATGTTGGGACCTATAAAGATTTCGTATTAGAATCATTGTGGAACAAGCGAAAAGCTAAGGGAATTCCGAAAACCGCACAGAATAATCTGATCGACTTTATCATAGTGTTGTATTCGGAGTTTAAGTTTTACGCGAATTATCAACCTAACTCCGATAATAAGAAACTACGTGTCGTTTGGAAGAATGGTGTGGCGGATATTATTGCTTTCGATCCTGAGCGGGCCATTGTGTATGACTGTTTTTATTGGCGGACCGAGCAAAGTCAAATCGGCGTTGCCAGTTTGTCAATAAACGAAGAATGGCGTGGAGCTGAAATGGTGTTCCACTATAAAAAGAAGGCACAGATCGCAACATATCTCAAAGGAAAGGTTTGGAGCGAGGGAAAGAATTTATACCTGTTTTTAGAGGATTACGAGGGCAAGCAGGAACCCTACCGCCCCGTAAGTACACTGATCACATTGTATGCATCGGAGGACGTCCATAAACGACAATATCTGCTTGGTTGTTTCACGAGCGTCAACCGGGATACCAGCACACCGGTATGCGGGCTCATTGCACTGAAACTCTCTCCCTATCGCTCGATCAGCGAGTCGCCGTACATTGAGGAAGCGGCCGACAGCGAGCTTCGCCGGTTGGTTAATATTCCGCCTGATATATCGTTTTTTTTGAATAGGAAGCGATTGAAGGTGGCTGAAAAAATTGTTCAGATCTCGGAGGACCTGCCTTTGCACGATCAATATGATAAACTCGCACCGCTGGTTGGCTCGTACATGGCGCACTTCTTTACGCTTCATACCAATGAGCACTTGTTTAAAAGCAGATATGTTCGAATAGATCGGGATGGAGTTGTAAGAAGTTATCGGGACAACATCAACCAACATGATTTTGATGAAGGCTATTTGAGGTTGCGGGAAAGTAAGCTGATTGTTCAATTTTTTGATAAAGATGACCATCACGACGTTGTCAGCTATCAGTATTATCTGGAAACGGACGATCATGGCCATCTTAGAGGAGTTTTCGCCGGGGCTTCTGATAATGGAATTGCTTCCGGTCGGATTATTCTTCAGCACATCGGTGAGCAGGATGTTCCCCGGAATGACCTCAATAAAAGAATCCGGCTTGGCAATGACGGAATGCCTGATGAGCTTGCAGAGATTATGGAAAACAGAGAGTTGTCCGAATTCTTTGGGATCAAGGGGGAAGCAGCCTTTCAATATTTAACGGACGCCAGGTTGCATGGTTATGTAACGAAGTGGAACCCGAAATTGTCGCACCAGCAATCGCCATCCGACTCCGTGGTCATGAAGAAGGTTTCTCATCCAAACCTGACTGGTTCATTTGAATGTTTTTGTATTACAAAAGATACTGACAACGTCTATCCTTTGTACAACAAGAATGTGCTGTTGGAAAAATTTCCCATAAAAATCGATGAGAACAGCGTAACTATGATGTACGGTGTCAAAGAGATAATGGGCAACTTGTTTTACGACGGCTCTACAAAGTTCAGAATCATCTTCCAAGACGACCTGGTGTCGCTCACCTTCACAATCCCGGCGCCAAAAACTGTGCAAGCAAAAAAACTGGCGCACATGTTTGGGGTGGTGTCTTCCATCAAGCAAAAGAACCCGGAAGCAAGTGCGGCGGTGCTGGTGAAGTCACCGAAGGATTTTGCAATGATGGAATATAACCAGTACCATACACTCAGTGATTTGCTCGAAGTTGAGACCGAATATGTCGGTTTAGCCTCCTTTTTGATGGGCGACTGGAACCGTTTTGTGAGAGTACCTTCGACAGCGAACAGGGATTTCCGCCCCAAATACTCAACCTATCGCAGGACTTTTTGGGCCGCTGCCTGTCATTGGGGAGACGAGTATCAGAGAACTAAGGCAGACCGCGATTTGAAAGAATGTACTGACAATTTGAGACGTGCGTTTCGTCAAGCTTTTGCAATGCAATTTTTTGCCGGCAAAAAGCATGGTGATTCCGGTTTTCCGGAAGAACTGGCCGATGACATCAAGATGATGCAGAGAGCCATGGACACATCGCTGAATTTTGATGAGGCAAGGAACTTGATTAACAGACTATGGTTTGCGGATAACGCCTGATGGAGCAGGATTTTGTATCAGAAGCGGTCGTGTGGTAGTAAAATATCGTCATTTAAGCTTTTACATACATTTACATTTAATCATTACAACCATGCTCAAAAAATTACTGGCCCTGTCTCTTCTGATCGGAAGCGCGGTTACAGCACATGCACAGCAGTTTAAGGCGTTGCTTTTTACTAAAACTGCGGGTTTTCACCATGTTTCGATCCACGAAGGGGTATCCGGGATCAGGAACCTTGCTTCAAGACATAACTTCTCGGTCGACTGGCAAGAGAATGCCGATGTTTTCAATGACAAGAGTCTGGCTAACTACGCGGTGGTGATCTTCCTGAACACGACCGGCGATATCCTCAACGATACGCAGCAGGCAGCACTCGAAAAGTATATTAAAAGCGGAAAAGGATGGGTAGGTATCCACTCAGCCGCCGATACCGAATACGACTGGCCATGGTACGGCAAGCTGGTAGGGGCCTATTTCAAAACGCACCCGGCGCAGCAAACGGCCTTTCTGGATGTGAAAGACAGCAATTTCCCCGGTCTCGAACGTTTTCCGAAACGCATGCTCTGGACCGACGAATGGTATGAATACAAAAAGCCGCTGAATGCCGACGACCTGAAAGTACTTATCACGATCGACGAGAAAACTTACGATCCTAAAACCAGCCAAGGCACCGGCATGGGCGACCACCCAATGGCCTGGTACCACAACTACGACGGCGGCCGTGCCTTCTACACCGGTTTGGGCCACATCGGTCTGGTGTATTCCGATCAGTCTTTCCTGGATCACCTGTACGGCGGCATTTACTGGGCTGCGACGGGAAAGGGCATAAAATAGCGCTTACTTACTGCCGTCGAACAGCTTGATGGTGTAGTCCAGCAATTCGGTCCCACCGATGTTTCCATGTCCCGGTATCACCACTTTGGTATCGGGATATTTTTGTTTAAGTGCTCTCACAGTCGCCGGCCACGCCTGCAAATTCGCGTCGGCCAGGTTACCCTTCGTTGCATCGACTTCCTTAATCAGGCAGCCTCCGAACATCACCTTTTCGCTTGGGAAGTAGCCGATGATATTGTCGCGCGTATGTCCCTCACCGTAAAACGCCGCGATAACGGACCGTTTCCCTACTTTCAGGTCCAGTTTGTCATCGAAGCCTTTCTGAGGTACATTGAATTTGCGCTCTTTATCGAACGCGATCGTTTTGTTCGTCGCGTAGGAAGGGATGCCGTGCTTGTGAAATGCCTTCAGGCCACCCACGCAATCCTCGTGGAAATGTGTTGCGATTACGGCTTTAACTTTGCATTTCAAACTATCCTCAACCCACCGGATCACCTTTTCCGATGTTGCATCATCCACCGGCGTGTCAAAAATCACCGCCTCGCCGCCATCGAACACGATGAGGCCGTTACACGGAACTCTGCCGAAACTTTCGGTTTGCAGATAGGTAAGGTGCTGGTAGGTGTGGTCCGTTAATTTTTGCAGGACGAGGTCGTCGGTTTTAAAACTTTTGTCAGGCGTTTGAGCTCGTACGCATGTGTACAGGAGTGCCAGCAGGCAGGTAATGACGTGCTTTTTCATGAACTAACAGGTGAATAGAAGTGACGGAATTTAAGGTGACAAGATAAGGGAAATTAGTATATTTGGATACATAACGGTGAAACGATGACTAAACAAGCGATCATAGAACGGACTATTGAAGCAATAAATCAGCTTCCGGTGGATAAAGCCGAGGAGATATCGGATTTTGCCGACCTTCTGAGAAAACGTCATGAGGAACAGCAGTTAGCCGAAGGCATTCAAAAACTGGTAGAAAGTGGTGGCGCATTTGAATTCCTCCACGATGAAGAAGATATCTATTCAGTTGCCGATTTAAAGGAGGTATACAATGGTTAAAGGAGATGTTATCCTGATTCCTTTTCCATTCACAAACTTGTCGGGCAATAAACTCCGACCTGCAGTTGTACTCGCGGCAGACAATACGGACGTTACCGCATGCTTCATTACAAGCCAAATTGGCTGGCAGGAGGCGACCGATGTCTTGCTCAATCCCAGTCATGCGAATGGTTTGAAGGTAATTTCTCTGATAAGGACTAGAAAAATAGCGTCAATACAGCGAAATTTTGCCAAGGGACTACTAGGGCGCTTATCTGCAAATGAACTGAGTGAATTAAACTCAAAGTTGAAACTGCTATTTCAACTTCCGTAATTTTCGATCAAAACAGCACTTTTACCTGGCCGTATGCAAACACTCTCTACCATCCTCGTAGCCCTCGTGGCGTTGGAACATCTGTACATTCTCTACATTGAAATGTTCGCGTGGGAGACCAAGGGTAAGGAAACTTTCAAAGGTTCTCTTGCGCCCGAGCTTTTCAAGCCTACCAAAACGCTGGCGGCTAACCAGGGGCTTTACAATGGTTTTCTCGCTGCCGGGCTGGTTTGGTCGCTGCTGATCGAGGATCACCACTGGCGGTTGTATGTTGGAGTGTTCTTTCTGACTTGCGTGATAGTGGCCGGAATTTATGGGGCTGTTACAGCTAGTAAAAAGATATTTTTCGTGCAGGCGTTGCCGGCGATCGTGGCTTTGGTGGTGCTGCATTTGTGAGGGTCGTAGCATATCATCCCGGAATGATAGCGGCGTCTTTATGGCATTTGCGAAAAAGAGAAATTTACCGGGTCTAGTTGAAGGGCATTACAAATAAATATCCGCTCAGGATGATATACCTGAAACTCTGTCTAATTACTCCCTTTTATTTCTATAATGGCTCCCATTCTGGCACTCTGATAATTTCCTCAAATCCTCCCATTTATCCGAAATAATTGCTTCTTTCTTTTTTCTGCTCCAACCCTTGACCTGCTTCTCAAATGCTATTGCCTGCCGTATGTCGTTAAACTCGTTGGCAAAGACAATTTCAACCGGACGTCGGGTGAAAGTATATGATCCGGAATCCTTGCCCGTGTTGTGTTCCGCTAGACGCCGTTGCAGATCATTGGTAAGGCCGGTATAATAGCTGTCATCGGCGCATTTGGCGATGTAGACATAGTAAGATTTCATAAGATAGTGGTGTCTGTTTAATTAAAAAGATCACATCCGCCACTGTCTAATGATTGCACATTCTTTACATTATTCAACGGTAATTTTACATCCATTCTGCGTGGCCGTTCATGTCATGCTGAGCGAAGTAGAAGCATAGTGACGGGACGCATTGAAACGCCTTGCGGTATGGCCTGTCTTCGACTGCGCTCAGACTGGCATTAGAGTATTTTCAGCATTAAGCATTGTAATCGATCAGGTTGACATTAGAGTATTTTCAGCATGATTTACCATTATGCGTGGCCGTTCATGTCATGCTGAGCGAAGTCGAAGCATAGTGACGGGACGCATTGAAACGCCTTGCGGTATGGCCTGTCTTCGACTGCGCTCAGACTGACATTAGAGTATTTTCAGCATTATGTAATGTATCGCTCAGACTGACATTAGAGTATTTTCAGCATGATTTACCATTCTGCGTGGCCGTTCATGTCATGCTGAGCGGAGTCGAAGCATAGTGACGGGACGCATTCAAACGCCTTGCGGTATGGCCTGTCTTCGACTGCGCTCAGACTGACATTAGAGTATTTTCAGCATGATGTATTGTAATCGCTCAGGTTGACATTAGAGTATTTTCAGCATGATTTACCATTCTGCGTGGCCGTTCATGTCATGCTGAGCGAAGTCGAAGCATAGTGACGGGATGCATTGAAACGCCTTCCGGTGTGGCCTGTCTTCGACTGCGCTCAGACTGACATTAGAGTGTTTTCAGCATTATGTAATGTAATCGATCAGGCTGACATTAGAGTATTTTCAACATGATTTACCATTCTGCGTGGCCGTTCATGTCATGCTGAGCGGAGTCGAAGCATAGTGACGGGACGCATTGAAACGCCTTGCGTTATGGCCTGTCTTCGACTGCGCTCAGACTGACATTAGAGTAGTTTCGGCGTTATGTATTGTAATCGATCAGGTTGACATTAGAGTATTTTCAGCATGATTTACCATTCTGCGTGGCCGTTCATGTCATGCTGAGCGGAGTCGAAGCATAGTGACGGGACGCATTGAAACGCCTTGCAGTATGGCCTGTCTTCGACTGCGCTCAGACTGACATTAGAGTATTTTCGGCGTTATGTATTGTAATCGATCAGGTTGACATTAGAGTATTTTCAGCATGATTTACCATTCTGTGTGGCCGTTCATGTCATGCTGAGCGGAGTCGAAGCATAGTGACGGGACGCATTGAAACGCCTTGCGGTATGGCCTGTCTTCGACTGCGCTCAGACTGACATTAGAGTAGTTTCAGCATTATGTATTGTAATCGCTCAGACTGACATTAGAGTATTTTCAGCATGATTTGCCATTCTGCGTGGCCGTTCGTGTCATGCTGAGCGAAGTCGAAGCATAGTGACGGGACGCATTGAAACGCCTTGCAGTATGGCCTGTCTTCGACTGCGCTCAGACTGACATTAGAGTATTTTCAGCATTATGTAATGTAATCGATCAGGCTGATATTTTGTGCTTATCGGTGTGTATATGCAATGCAGCGTCAGCTATGCCTGCTATTCATTACTTCATTGATTATATTTAACCGTCACAGATAATAAATCACTCCATTCCTATGCTAAACCTTTTCAAAAGAACATTTCTTCCAATATTACTTTCCGGCCTCGCAATCGCACCTTCGCTCGCGCAGGAACAGCCATCGCTACTCGGCTTCGGCCCCGAAGCAGGAAGGAAAGAGCTCGACCTCGAAGCCGCATTTGATAAACAATTACAAGCCAATAACCTCCGCGATTGGATGAAACGCATGACCGCCTTCCCGCACCAGCTCGGCTCGCCGTATGGACTTAATAATGCGCTTTTTCTGCGGGACAAGTTGGCTTCGTGGGGTTTTGAGGCGAAGCTCGATACGGTGCATGTGCTTTTCCCCACGCCCAAAGTGCGGGTTCTGGAATTGACGGAGCCTACGAAATTGAAGGCCGCGCTGACGGAAAAGCCGTTGAAAGAGGATGCCACCTCGTCGCAAACGAAGGATGTGCTGCCTCCCTACCACGCGTTTTCGGCCAGTGGGGATGTGACGGCGGAGCTGGTTTTTGTGAATTACGGCGTGCCGGACGATTACGAGGAACTCGCGAAGCTGGGTGTGGACGTGAAGGGCAAAATCGTGATTGCGAAATATGGTGGTTCGTGGCGGGGCATTAAGCCGAAAGTGGCATACGAGCATGGCGCGATCGGGTGCATTATTTATTCCGACCCGAAGGAGGACGGCTATTTCCAGGGCGACGTATATCCCACAGGGGCATTTAAAAACGAGTCGGGCGTACAGCGTGGATCGGTGGTGGATTTGCCACTGGCGCCGGGCGATCCGCTGACGAACGGCTTTGTTGCGGACGCTGCGAATAAGCGGTTGTCGGTAGAGGAAGCGCCCGCGATGATGAAGATCCCGGTGCTGCCGATTTCGTATGGCGACGCATTGCCGCTGCTCAAAGCATTGGGCGGCCAGGTGGCGCCTGCGACGTGGCGTGGCGCACTGCCGATCACCTACCACATCGGCCCCGGCCCGGCGAAGGTGCATTTGAAACTGGAATTCAACTTCGATATCGTGCCTTGCTACAATGTGATCGCGACGCTGAAAGGCAGCGAGTTCCCAGACCAATGGGTGATCCGCGGCAACCACCACGACGCCTGGGTGTTCGGCGCGGCCGACCCGGTAAGCGGGGCAGTGGCCGAGCTGGAAGAGGCGCGGGCATTAGGCGAGCTCGTCAAAACCGGTTGGAAACCAAAACGTACGATCGTCTACTGCTTCTGGGACGGCGAAGAGCCGGGGCTGCTCGGCTCAACCGAATGGGTGGAGAAATACCAGTCCATTTTGAAGGAAAAGGCGGTGGTGTACCTCAATTCCGACGGAAACGGTCGTGGGTACCTGAGCGCGGGAGGATCGCACACGCTCGAAAAATTCCTGAACCAGGTTGGCCGCGACGTGACCGACCCCGAAAAAGGCACGAGCGTGATCGAGCGCCTCCGCTCGCGTACGATCCTCAATGGCTCACCCACCGCCCGGCAGGAGGCCCGCACCCGCGCCGACCTGCGCATTGGCGCGCTGGGTTCCGGTTCGGACTATACGCCGTTCATCCAGCACCTCGGCATTGCCTCCCTCAACGTCGGCTACGGCGGCGAGGATGCCGGCGGCGACTACCATTCCATTTTCGATTCCTACGACCATTACACCCGTTTCAAGGACGGCGACTTTGCCTACGGCGTGACGCTCGCCAAAACACTCGGCCGCTCCGTGCTGCGTTTCGCCAATGCCGACGTGCTGCCCTTCGACTTCACCAACTTCGCCAACACCGTGCAGCAATATGCCTCGGAGGTAAAGAAAGAGCTCGAAAACGCCCGCACCAAAGCCGAGGACCACAACAAAATGCTCACCGAATCCCGCTTCGAAGCCGTCGCCGACCCGAAAGACCCCTTCATCAAACCCGCCCCGTTGTCGGTCGCACCATATTTGAACTTCGCACCGTTGGATAATGCATTGGTCGCCCTCGAAAACAGCGCCAAAGCATTTGCCCTGGCTTCTTCGAAATTCTCGGCTTTGCCTGCGGACAAGTTGAAGGAGCTGAATGAGATATTATATAAAACCGAAAGGAAACTGATTCATGCAGATGGCTTGCCCCGCCGGCCTTGGTACCGGCATCAGATCTATGCGCCGGGGTTTTATACAGGGTATGGGGTGAAGACTTTGCCGATGATTCGGGAGGCGATTGAGCAGAAGAATTGGAAGGAGGCTGAGGAAGGGATTTTGCGGGTGACGGGGGTTTTGGAGGGGTTTGTGGGGGAGGTTGAGCGGGGGATTGGGGTGGGGAGGTGATGGGATTATGATACGGAGAAGTTACAGATTGAGGCGAAGGATTTGCTTCCTTCTCATTTAGCCTAAGCCGATTTTGAGTAGCACACATTTCAGAGTGTACTACCCAATTATTTTCGGCTAGTGATTTATACTAATGTATCCGACTATACATCAACCACCGTAATTTTTACCTTTTTCTTTGTTATAGAATTGTTCTCAACAAGGTATGTCAATGCACGGCAAAAGTTATTCATTTCCTTCTTTTTGAAAACTCTTTCTCTTTCGCTTTCACCATAGTAACTATTCGGAACAGCCATTTCAATTGCTCGTTTCAATGCTCCGAGAGTCGTAGGCAAGTCGTAGAGAGTCAAAGATTGCTGATTTGCATAGTCATAGTCGAGGTAGAAATTAAACTTACGAGTCATCGTTTCAACCTTCATTTCTTTTAGATTATGCGTACCTAGATATGCAATTACTTCATCCTGAAAATTATTGGGAAGTTCATCCGGTATTACAATATTCAGGGTGAAGTCCGCAAAATTTTGCCCTTCTACGCTTCGTTTCTCAGATTGCATTAATTCTCTCGAGACCGGTAAGACGAAATTGTCAAAATATCCCAGAGCCAGGATTGTTGATGGAGCAAGCCCGAGCTCAAAGGTTTGCCACAGATCTACAATGCGTTTTCCAATCCCATTACTTACGTCTTCAAAATTAGAACCGAAATCAAATTCTGGCAATGTGATGCCATAAAGGTCACTTGGCAAATTCAAGCCTTTTTCCTTTACAAAAAATGCCCTGTTTCGGCCAAGTCTGCCTACATAGAGGCCAAATTCGAAGAGTACATTATCACGAGCGGATATTTCCAAGTTCTCTCTCTTTAACACAACATCATCTGCCGTCGCAAGTAAGATTGCGAAGTCGAATAGGGTAGAACTCTGGCTCAAAGATTCAAATGAGCTTTTGTTGTTTTCGAAAAAATCTTCATTCCATATCTGACAATCAGCAACACCGCTAAGATAGCCTTTTAGAAGTTTTGCTTTTGGGAGTCCTTCCCGCGAGCTTCCAATGAAAACTCTCGGTTTCATGAGTAAAGTGGTTTAGGCATGTCACGAAGAACTTGACTGACTTCTCCTAAAAGTCGACGTATTCCGTCAACTTTTTGAGGCTTGCCTCGAAAAATGTATTCTCTCTCATCTACTGAAATTATGCTATCAGCATGGGCGCTGTCATTAACTATTCTAGTTAATTGCCTGTGCAGCACTGCAACAAGCTCGATATATGTTGCAGACCAATAATCCGAAGTATCGATATCGAAGCATAAGGCGTTTATGTCGAAACTACTCAGTTTGATTTCTAAATCCGAAAATGATTTAACATTCTTCAAAAATCGAATCATCTTTTTCAATCTTCCATTCGTGTCGCTGCTCCGTTGATTAATGCGTGCAATGCTTATGAATGGGAAGTCAGCTGATCCAGTTGCATTTGCGTCTTTATCATACACTTTAACTCCGCGGTTTTCCCTGTCATCTCTTAAGATCGTTCGGAGGTCATTATACCAAGCAGCTGTGACTATATCGACATCACGATGAAGGTCCTTATTCCTGATCTTTATTGACTTAGGTTTTGATGTGTCGCATTCGGTGTACTTCGAAGTCATTATGCGTTCGGATGTTAGCCGGATAGTTCTTAGGTCATTGTTTGAATCCCCTTGGTAACTACTCTTGTTTTTTTCGGCATCGAGTCTCCTAATTTGTAGCTCCGTCAATTGTTGTCGAAATGAAGCTTCGTTTAGATATCGGTCTACATTATAGCTATCCCAATTGTAAAATTTGGAGGACAGGCAAAGTAAGTCAATGTCACTATAACCTCGGATGTGTGTGTTGGTCATAACTGAGCCCTGAAAGCGATAGTCCACACTCGTAAGCTCCGCTTCAAGGTGTTGTTTAGCACGATTTCCTGCTTCGATGCTTTTGCTAGTGTATTCCGGTTCTACACCTTTCATAGCAAATCGGATAAACAATAAAGCATCCTGATATTGAAGAGATCGGAGCTCTTCGCGAAAAGGTTCCTTAAAAGCTAAATTCTCAGGGTTGAGACGACGCTGCATTTGCTCAGTGAGCGATTTGTAATTTGAATTCATTTTTCTTGTTGTTAATTGTTGGTGTTCCGATCTGGTTACGGAGTAGGACACCATTTAGCCGAGCAAAGGGAAAATGAAGAAACCGGTTTGGATTTTGGCGAAGCAACTATACTTTTGCAGTCCGTTTTAGCTGTGCTCAATCCTCTGGGCGCTAATCTTTGGCCAAGTGCCAACTTGGCCAATCTCAATTGGAAATCGCAACTTTCAAAGTCCCCACTTTGTCTGATTGCGATTTTTTCACTTAAGATCCTACGGAGGTTACGTATATTACCGTGCCAGATCTGATTGGTGACATAATGTCAGAAGAAAAAGTTGGGTTGTGTTAGTTTGAGCAAACTTTATTCTACTATTACGCTATATGAGCAAATAGAATACTTACTAGGAGCTATTTTTCTATTCGAACAGCAACTACGAATTTAGTCGACATTCCAGCCGTTAAGGAGATGAAAGAAATTCACTGATGACGATTGAAACGCTCAGGCGAGATTTGATTTTGGTGATAATGACGTAAAAGGCTGTTGCCGCAATCGTATTGATATAAGATTGATATTTTGATGTATTGAAATATTTCTACAAATTGATGCTGACAGTATCGGTCTGCCATTTTGTAACCGAGTTCTGACACGTTCGTGCCGTTGAATATTCGCAACAAGGTCCAACCATATTCAAGTAGACCTAAGTCTCATAGAACTTTTGAGCTCACGAAGAGGAATTCTATTTCAACCATCATGTTCACCCATCTCCCTAATCAGACGCCTCGCAAACTTTTCAGCCTCCACCTCAGAAACCAACTTAACAGTAATTTCAGTCGAATTCAAAGTCAATTTTTCCTGAATAAATCCACTCCATTCCAAATGCCTCTTAGGAATGGATGTCAACAGCGTAACGTCAATAAATTCCCTGGCCGTCGCCAATTCTGCAAGCTTTCCAGCCCATTTATAGACCTTACTTCTTATATTTTCCACATTCTGCAAGTCGAATGATACCGGCAGATAGCAATGCCAAATCTCGTTTTTCCAAGCCTTGTCAAACTGAAAGCTGTCATACTTGGTCTCAACCTCGTGTTCAGTTAGCTTAGCCGTGATCCCGTATTCATCAAAATACTTCTTGTATTTTTTCTTCCAAACATCGGCGTCGCTGGTCGCGGATTCGTCAGCTTCATTTTGCCATTTGGTGACAAGTAGGCGGTAGAGGTCAGCAAGCGATTTATTGAAGTCCAGGTCGATTCCCTTTTTTACATCGGTTAAAGTCAATGAGCTGTCGTCGTCCGGCAGGATTTTCCGCGTGAATTCTGCTAAATCTTCCGAGACAGGGAGGAGTTCAGAGAATAGCTGCTTTGTTCTAATAACTTCCTTCTCAAAATGGCGGAGGGATTTTAGAATTGCCTTGCCATCCGCGCCCGGAAAGAAAGAGGTGATTCTCCCGTATTTGGTTATGATCTTGCAATCTAGGTATTGATATTCAGGCGAGTATATGATCACGCCGACGTTGATGAACTCGCCAGTGACGCGGTCGTGAAGATATCGGATGATCTGATATTGATACTTTTTCATGCCAAAATCGCTTGGGTCAGCTGCCGAGCAAAGATAGCCCTATTCTCGATGATCAACGCAAGATGGTTTTTAATTGTGATAAGGTCGTGTGAAAGCCAAGTTGTTGGGAGTAAGTTAGACGCTTTTGTCCAGAAATTGACGTCAAGACGTTCAAACCGTTCGATGAAGTCGCGGATTTGAATCTGCGTTCCCCTCAGTTTTGGATAAAGAAAATGCTTTCGGAGCATTGCCAGCTCCATTTCGCCGAGCTCCCAAGGCCGTGGATTTCGATTGAAAGAGAGCATTAGCATAAAATCAAATGCAAGTTCGTGATCAAAGACGTAGAGGTCGGATTGAACTGTTAAGAGATTTGGTTTTTCTTCACGCCGGTCAGGGTTGGAAATAAACAAATCAAACGAGGTGACTTGTTCTGCCTGCGAAACCTGAATTCTCGAAAGACAGTTGTGGCCAACTACTGGAATGGTTCCGGGAACATATTTGGACCCAAAGTTGAGGCCGATGCTATCGGCAAATCGCTGATAATATGGATTTCCGAGTAGAGTATCAGTAAAGGCTGAGCTGACTTCTATGAAAACCGGTTCGAATGTATGCAATCCCAGTTCCAGGGCAATCCACGCGCCCAGACATTCCTTCATCACGGCTTGCGGGTAGATTCTTGGGTGCCCGAATGGCTTGACTACATAGCTATCGCGATCCCCGCTTTCCGCCTCCAACGCTAAAACTAACATCGGTTCGGTGGTTCCGGTAGCAAGGACGTCGAACCATTCGGTCGCGTGCACGGTCTTGATCAAATAGTTTTCGTCTGTGATTTTTGGCATTCAATAGCAGGTTGAAGGGTTTTGCTATTGAAAAGTTGATTTTTTAGAAGACTTACTTGCATGCTCGTTTTGGATGATCAAACGGTTTGCATTTGATTGGCTATTAACTTTTGAATTTTTTTTTCAAACTCTTAAATATTGCATCAAACTATAATTGTTTAGCATATTATGTAAATTAATTAGCAGATTACATCATATTTGAAACTTATAGTTATTTGTATTTCAAGTAGTTGATACTATTGGTATTTTTATTTTCAATTTTTTCTGTGTTAATATTGCCTTGTAAACATTGCAAACTATGACACACGAAAAAAAATCTCCCGCCCCCGCCGAACGCCGCCTAACCGTCTACCACAAATACCTCCCACGCGTTTACCAGTACGCCATCATGCCCGAAATCCGCCTCTGCGGCAAATGGCTGCAAGAAGCAGGTTTCGAATGCGGCGATGAAGTGACGGTGCGGTGTTGTGGGAATAAATTGGAGATCACGTTGAACCCGGAAGAGGCGGCTGAACCTGCGCCGGTTCGGAAACGATGACGATGAAATCGCGGTCGCAAAACATCGCCAAATGAATATTTAATGCTATTATGCGGAAAAATCGATGTCGCTTTATGAAGATTTTTCTGCCTGTTGTTCTCTTTCTGATCTCGTTTTCAGTGACCGCTCAGTCTGTGTCCCAGGACGATTTTAAGGTGTTTTCCAAAAACGATTTCAAAATTTCATATCCTTCGGCATGGCGCGTCGATACGTCTGGTACCATGAATTCGAAGGTGTTTTTCTTCTCGCCGGCGGATGGTCCCGATGATAAATTCAGCGATAATCTGAATGTGATGATCCAGAGTCTCGGCGGGCAGCCTATTGATATTCAGAAGTATAAAGAAATATCGGAGCAGCAGATCAAGGTGATGTTCAGCGATGGTAAAATGGAGGAGTCGAAAGTGGTGAACGCCAATGGCCGGGAAGAATACCATTTGTCGTACGAGTTTTCGCAGGGGATATTCAGATTGAAGGTGTTGGCGATATGTTTTATCAAAAACGACAATGCTTATCTGGCAACTTTTACCAGTGAAGCGTCTAAGTTCGACCGTTACCGTCCGACGGCGGAAAAGATGTTGGAGACGTTTGCGGGGATTTGAGGTTTGGTTTTTGATACCTCGAGAATCTGGTTTCTATCTGGTACGAGACTTTCGGTATGGACTGTCTTCGACCGCCGGGCGGCCCCGTCCGCTCAGACTGACATTCTACATTTGTCATGCTGAGCGAAGTCGAAGCATATGCACGACGTCACTTCACCGTATACCAATCCCTCACCCGCACATCAATCTTCCCATCCTTCTCATTCACCAACTTCTTAAAAGCCTCCGTATCACTAAACCCACCCTGCCCGCGATAGTGATAGGGATAAACCACCTTCGGCTTGAATGCCAGCACGGAGGTAGCAGCCTCATTAATGTCCATCGTATAAGGCAAATTCATACACACAAATGCCACATCGATATTCTTCAATGCCTTCATTTCCGGAATGCCGGACGTATCCCCGCTGAGATAGACGGATTTGCCGCCCATTTTGAGGACGTAGCCGTTGCCGCGGCCTTTGGTGTGGCGTGAATCTGCGGTTTCGGGGAGGTTGTACATCGGGATGGCGGTGATGGAAATGCCGAGCTTTTCGGTGGTGGCGCCGTTGGCGAGGACGGTCGTTTTGGCCTTCAATGCGTCGGACATTTTATCGGCGACGGCTTGGGGCGCGACGATCACGGTGTTGGTCAGGTCGAGGGCGTCGAGGGAAGCCGGGTCGAAATGGTCGCCGTGGATGTCGGTGATCACGATCAGGTCGGGTTTGGCGATGCCGACGAAGGTTTTAGGGGCCTGGTAAGGGTCGGCGTAGATGGTTTTGCCGTTCCACGTGAGGGCCAGCGTGGCATGGTTGAGCGGCTGGATTTTGAGCGGGCCTTTGGATGTGGCGATTTCGTCGGGCTTAGGAAGCTGAGCGAAGCAAAGCGAGGCCGCGAACAGGAGCAAAAAGGTGAACGTAGTTTTCATGATCTGTATAGTTAGCTTGACCAAATTTAGGGTTTACAGGGCCGCAAGCAAGCATTTGAAGATTTTTTCATTGCTTATTAATAGCGAAGTGCCGGACTTGTTTAGCTTGCAGCCGCATTCTGTAAAACGCATTCGAATGACTCTTCATCACCTGATGGCCGCCCGTACGGCACGGTTCGTGTTTTGCCTTATCTCCACGCTCATCGCCGGCGCATTCCACGTATCGGCCCAAAAGTTCGTAGTAGCACCCTTCAATTTCAACATCCAGAACGGCTCCTACACGCCTGCAAGCACGGATGCGAAGGCGCTCGCGGCGGTGAAAACGGAAATCCCGGCGCAGACTTTCATGGACAAGCCCGATCCCGATCTTTCTCTCATATATCCCCGGCCCGGCGGAATCTTGCTATTTAAATCCATGAAGAAGACCGACGAGGCGCATATTGCGGGCAAGTTGGTGAACCCGTCGCTGGCGATAGTGGATACGATTTTTCACAACCAGGTTTATAATCAAAAAGTAAATGGCCAGGACAATTTCACCTTCGATCTATGGTATTCGGTGGTGATCGACGGCAAGCACTATTACACGGATTTTCGCCCGCATACATTCGATTACCGCTATCCTTTGGTGTATCACAAACAGCTTTTCATGGTAGCATCGCAGGACAGGGGCTACGATATGTACGCCGACAAAGGCTATCCCGAGTATTTTCACATTGCAGTTTTCGATATGCAGAATGGCGGTATCAAAACTCGGTTCGTAAGCGAAGAACTGCCGTTTCAATACGGAAATGAGTTCCTGGATGAAAGCGATAATGTGATCAAATCCCAATACAATGAAAAGGATCACACATTTCGCATTGAAATCGAAGGATTGAATGAAACTTACAAAGGCATTTGGGACGGAAAGGTGTTGAAGCATTTGAATAATTAATGCATACTACCATTGAATAATCTGCATTGCTGCATTGCTACACAATCGGCGCCACCTCCTCACGTACCTGCGGCTGCGCATCCGCTCCCGCAAGCCTTTGCAGCACGTGTGCGACCACGGGCCGGCAACTGAACAGGTATGCGTGGTGGTTCATGAGGAAACGCCTGTCCCAGAATGTTTTAAGTAGCTTAATGCCGTTGTAGTCGCCTTCGCGGGCTTTGGCCATGGCGGCATCGTCATTGTTGATGAAGCCGTAAAAGAGTGGGTCGGCCTCGGGGCCGGCGTCCTGTTTGATGATATCGAGCACGTTGTAGAAGTTGAAACCTTCTTCCAGCTTCAGGCTCGGGTCTTTCTTGAAAATTTCGTCGCCATAGCTGCCCAGGTTGCGGAAGTCGGAAGTGAGACCTTCGGCGTCGGGCCGGGGATCGAAAGTGGCGGTATTTTCATTGAGGTTGAACTGCTTGGAGCTCACATAAAGCAGGTAGTCGCTCGGGTCGTAGTAAATGTGGACGCGCTTGCCAAGCTGCTTCAAGGGCGTATAATTGTAATGAAAATGAGGCCCTTTGAATTTCCTGCGCATGTTCCGCAGCTGTACGCCGCCCTGCTGCACGGCCAGGTGGGTAACGTCGGGCGCCATCAGGAATATGTTTTCGAAAATGCCGGTAGGGATGCTGTGGCCTTCGCCGGGGTTGATCATGCCGTTCAGCAACTGATGCCCGAATGAATGCACGACCAGGTTGAGCGTTTTGCCTGCCTCTTTCAGTTTTTTCGAAAGCACCTCAAAGTATTCAAATAACCCGTTCCGCGTAAACTGCTCGCCATAGCCGATCGAACGGTCGTCGGCCTTTTTGCGCCAGCCGTACGACGGCCATCCGAAATACAGCACGTTGGCGACGGTGTTTTCGGGGTGGGCGAGGTAGCTCTGTACAAACTGGGGCACAAGATCAAGTTTCAGGCCCGGTTCCCAGTCGAAGCCATGGATGTATACAAAAACGTGTTTGCGCGAATCGGGGAGTTTACTGACGGCCTGTGTGACGCCGGTCGCCCATACTTCGGGAAAGAGCTCGGTTACCCTGAAATCGCGGTTGGGGTCGGGCGGGAGGTTGGCAAAGAAAAGTTTGTCCGGCGCATCGGCCATATCGACTACCGGAATGCCTGCATTCTGCTGCCGGTAGCAAATGAAGAAATTCGCTTTGTCGGCAGCCGATAGGCCGGAATAGGCGTCCAGCTCCACTTTGTTACCGATCACCTTCGTGCCCTCGTTGGTAACGTACCACATGGCGAGGCCGTCGAATTCTGCGCGTATGATATCGACTTTGGAACCCTTCGTCAAGAATGGCCGCTGGCCGCCGGGGCCCGGACGCTGTGACTGCTGATCGAGGTCGTCGTTGATAATTCCCTCCATATGAAATGGTTGTTTAAGGACCGGGGTATTTCTACAAGTTAGAGAGTATGCCGGATCTACTCAATCGTTTTTATTAAGCGGTAGGCAGTGTGGATTTACGCCGCTAAATGGCACGTCTGGCACAATTTTAGACGAATTGTTTGCATAACCATCCAAACATCAAAGATGAAAGCTGTTATTTCGGTGTTATTCGCTTCCTCTGTAATGGTAGCTTGTAACACGCAATCAAACAAGCAGGAAGCAGTCTTGAAATCACAACAAAAGACCATTGATTCCATGCGTGTAGCCATGGAGAAGCAGGCAATCATAGATTCCATGAATGCAGCCCAGGCTCAGCGGGCGGAAGCGGCAAAGTGGGAAGATCTCGAGAAAAATGAGGCAACAAACCACACTCAGGCCGTTGCAAGTGCTCCGGCACCTGCCGCACGAACCAAGAAGAAATGGAGCCATACCGCCAAAGGAGCGGTGGTAGGTGCAGGTACTGGTGCTATAACCGGTGCAATCATCAATAAAAAGAGGGGCGAAGGCGCGCTGATCGGTAGTTTGATCGGTGCCGGCGTAGGTGCTGGTACCGGGGCGATCGTCGACCACAGTGTGAAGAAACGCCAGCAACAATAATCATCACATACGCTAAGTAAGATCAATTGCCGGTCATCCGACCGGCAATTTTTTTGTGCCCGGTCATTTCACCGGCTGAGGCGCCAGCATGGGCGCGTCGCCATGTCTCGGCAACCTGTATACGTCGCCTACGGCATTGGAAAAGTATAGAAATGATTCCGAGGGTTTTCTCCCGTGACCGTCCGCCCAGATCGCGTAAAAGCCATCCTGAGCGTTTACTGGCTTGCGCACGTAAGAGTGGTTCATCGGGCTGTTCCGGGTAAGTTGCCTTTCGAGCGCCCATTGCCTGCCGCCGTCATCGCTTCGCCACATTGCCACTTCCCCGCCGGGATTGTAGGCCTGCGGACCGTCCACTGCCGGCCCCACGACCCGCCAGCTATTTTTGGAAACATGGTAAACCGAGCCCATATCGTAATTGTTATCCGAAGTGGTGACGATGTGATGCTGCCAGCCGTACTGATCCGGGCGGTACAACGTCCATTTGCGGGGCCCGTTGGCCGGGCCTGCTTCGTAGCCCTTGCTTACCACGACGAGAATGGCGGGTTTGTTGTCCGTGTCGAATGTAATGTCGAGCAAGTAACAGTTCCTTTTCTCGCTCGCATAATCGTGTACGGTGGCGAGGTTTTGAGCGCTTGTCAGAGGCAGCTGCGCCGTTTCGCCTCCGATATTCTGCCAGGTTTTGCCAAAATCCGATGTTTCAAGGTAATGCAGGTTGGTGCGGTAGTTCAGTCCTTTGCCCTTGGGGTGAAAGTCGAATGCAACACCGACTTTCCCGTTTCGCTCCGTACTGATCTGGTAATGCCCTTCCTCGATATGCGCAAGTACTTTCCACTCGTTCCAATGCACGCCGTCCGCGGTCGTATTGTAGCCGATTACCCGCTGGCCGGCTTTGTTATATTTGGTAAACAGCGCGATAAAACCTTTGCCTTTCACCGGGTAAACCTGAAAATAGGAAAAGTTGGTAAAGGACTGCGGCTTGCCATCCACGATTTCTGTCGCATGAATGCGCTCAAAATCGGCTATATCAAACGGCTTTTTGCTTTTGTGAATGTATGATGGGCGTGTGATGCCATGGGAAGTCGAAAAAATCCAGATGTAGCCATTGTCGTCGATGGAAATCACGGGGTTATCGTGGGCGTCGGTCGTCTTTTTGTCCAGGATCGTCAACGGATTGGCCACCTTTCCGGTGCGGTGATCGAAGTAGGACACATTGTGCATTAATGTCGAATTGGCGTCGTCCGTACCGCCGAAGCAGAAGAAGGTTTTGTCCACCTGGCGGGCATAAATGGCAAACGGCCGGTGATTGGCCGGGTACACAGCCAGTCCGCCGCTGTATTTATAGACATACTCGTCATTCGACGGCTGGTTCATATACCATATGCCCCGGAAGCCGTTGGCCCGTTTCATGATAATTTCCGCTTCGGAAAATCGGCCGTCGGTGTTTTGGGCGAAAACGGGCACGGTCAGGGAAGTCAGGAAGGTCAGAAGGGTCAGGAAGGTCAAGAAGGTCAAGTATTGCCTTGATGCCTGGAAGGTGACGGGTTGTGTTAGTGACAGGATGGTCAGGTGTTGTTTTGAATGCGGGTTGAAGTTTTTTGCGGCGGTCATGATGCGGACGGTGTAACTGGTGATCACATTGTTAAGTAAAACCGGCAGAACCGGTTAGTTACTGATAACAAGCGAAAACTTGTCGCTAATGACCCTTTATGAAAGACGTTCCGACACCCGCTTATTGGTGGCGGCGGAGTTTTGACATAAATGGGCCGGCATTTAACCGGCCCATGAAATACTAAGCCTGATAAGCCCCTGCAAACCGTTTTGCGAAGTCTTCCAGCTTGAAGGTGCCTTTCACTGCCTCGCGGTTTTTCCAGTAATCTTCCTGCATGGTGCCGTTTTGCAGGGCTGTGCCCATGTCGCGGTACAGGGCGGCGAAACTCTCGTTCAGGCCTGCTTGCAGCATGCCATTGTAAGCATCTTCGTCCGAGAAAGTGACCCATGGCGTTCCTTCCTTGCCGACCGCAGCGCCGAGTACTGCGGCAATTTCCGACGGGTGGCGTTCGTCGCTGGAAATGTAGGTAATCGTTTGTGTTTCGGTAAATGGCGCGAGCAGTTGCTCGGTAGCCACTTTGGCGATATCGTCGGTGTCAGCGAGGACGAGTTTTTCTTCTGTACCGCCGAAATTGCTGCCCGCAATGCCTGCGTTGCTGATCAGCCCGATTTGCCCGTACAGGTTATTGAAGAAATAGGCCGGACGGAGGATTTTCACCTGTAAACCCGGAGTAGCGGCCAGCTTTTCTTCCAGATAACCCAATGCATCAATCGGTCCGGCACCCTTGCGCAGGTGCGCGCCGATGCTGCTCAGGAGCACAATACGTGTGATGCCGGCCGACTGGATGGCTTGGAGGTACTTATCCGCCACCTCGATCTGAAATGCGGCATAGTCATCCAGCGAGAAATCGCTGGGAATCATCAGGTAGGCCACATCTCCGCCTTTGAAGGCCGATTCAAGGAAAGCCACATCCTGTACCGAACCAATGGCCGCTTCTGCGCCCAGACTTTTAATTTGCGCACTTTTATTGGAATTACTGCTGATTACCACTACTTCATGACCAGCGTTGACGAGATTTTGCGTAACGGGCAGCCCTATATTGCCGAGGGACCCTGTGATGATGTATTTCATGTTCTGGAATTGTTTTTTGATGGGACAAAGCTATATTTGTACTTACTTTTTGACAAGTACTTACCCGAGAGTATGTATGACTAAAATCAAAGAAAATTCGACTTACAATGCGAACCGGGAGATTGTAATGCAGGAGTGCCCGGTTACCTATGTGATGAGCAAAATCGGCGGACACTGGAAACCTATTATACTGTATCACCTGCTGGCAGGGAGCAAACGTTACAGCGAGATCAGGAAGGCAATGCCGCACATTACCGAAAAGATGCTTATTCAGCATTTAAAGCAGTTGGAAGGTGATCGTTTACTGGTCCGGGAAGCAAAACCTGTGGTACCACCGTATGTTACCTATACGCTGACGGAAGCTGGCCGGGAGCTGGAAGCGGTGATCAACGCCATGGCAGAATGGGCCTACCGGGACATTAAAAGGAGCGGCGAACTCGTAGAGGAAGAAATGGCCGCATGAAGCAGCGGGCGTTCAATGCGTTTCCTTAACCTTGCTGCTGACACACTGTTGTCAATAGTAGCATTATTTTGCATCAAAAAGCTGTCCTGTCATGAAAGTTCATACCACCAACTACGAAAACACATTGATCGAAGTCTCCGAGGACTGCCCGGCAACCGGCGGTGAGGTACCGCCTATGAAAGGCGATGCCAAAACGGTGGCAGGCATCCAGTATGAAATGATCAGCAAAAACCCTTACAAGTTCACATCCGACGATGTGCTTTTCCAGGTGTTTGCAGAGCGGAAAGACCTTACTGAAAGCGAACTCGACGAAGCCCGGAAGCAATTCTTCTCAAAAGGGCAGCCATGCATGCGCTGCTCGCCATTGGCCAAACGGTACGGTTGGGGTGTACACCATGACCAGGCCGGAAAAATGGCATTGGTCGCCTGTGACAGCCCTGAATATCAGAAGTTGGCTAACGACAGCAGTTTGCAAACGGTGAAGGCCATGAAGTCGAAGCGGTAGTTTTAGGGGGAGCAATTTGTTATATTTACAATACTTCCTA
Organism: Dyadobacter sp. 50-39; assembly: GCA_001898145.1. Lineage (GTDB taxonomy): Bacteria > Bacteroidota > Bacteroidia > Cytophagales > Spirosomataceae > Dyadobacter. Next base: position 522,842 of record MKSR01000040.1, on the reverse strand, counting down.
CCTGCACACATGAAACATCTCACCTGCACCTTTTTTTTGCTGGCAGTAGCCATTGCGCACGGCTTCGCGCAACTCCAACTGACGATCGAGCCCGTCGCGTCCGGCTTTTTCTACGTGGTAAAAAGCAAAACGGAAGTGCAGATCTCACGGTTCGCGCGAAAGGCGGGAAACGCAGATCTGGCGGATGTGGATTCGGAGGTCAAAATCCTTACTATTCATACGCCGGTTTTGCCAAATAAGTAGGTGTTTTTTCGAGCGTCTATTTTTTTTAACTTACTCAAAACTGTAAACGTCATGAAAAACAACACTAAAACCATTCAAAGCCTTACCTGGCTGCGCGCAACACTCCTGTTTTTTCGCAGCCACTACCTTATCGTGCTCGGCCTCGGTCTGATCGCTGCGATAGGCCGCATTGTGCAACTTGGCGCATTCGGGCCCATATCCCCCGGATTGCACATCGCCATGGAAATATTGGTCGAATCGGCGCGAATCCTGCTGTTCGTTTATGCATTGGGCCTTACGCACCTCAAAAAGGGCTTTTCCAGAATTAAACTCATGCTGACCAGCGGCAGGGCGTGGACAGAGCATTGGCAAAAGGCTCGCGTTCGCCTGAAAACTCATTGGCGGTCGTTGCTGGCAAGTTTTGTGATTTATCTGCTGATTGCCTGGGCTACGAATCTGCTGATCGATTACGCGGCCTATCAGACTTGTCTTTATTATAAACTCAAAGTGCACAATATCATTGCCGAAAAGTCTTCCGAATGGGTAATCATTTTGTTTTTTAAAAACCTGTCGGTGATACCCCTCACACTTGTTTTCAATGCATTATTCCTGCTTTGGATTACCGGCCGGGTCTCCGGGCGCGATAATATCTGAGCATTTGTTTATATCCATACCATTTAATCATGAAAAAGTTAGGTCTCGCGGGCGGCATGAGCTGGGTCTCTACTGTCGATTATTATGAAGTTTACCATGGAAATGGATTTTTGTAAAGACAAGCTGGTCGGGCTCGGTATTCAGCCCATGGTCCCGTCCACCGAGCGCATTCATTCCAACGCGGCGGTTGCATTCGCGTTCGTGGAGTGAATGTCAGTTTAGAATGAAATTGATTGAAAAAGCCGGCCGCCCAGTTGTGGGCGGGCCGGCTTTTTGCTGTGCCTGACATTACATTGTGTCTGACGAGGGTACCATTTTTGCCTTTAAATCGGGCTCTTTCATATCCTTATCCAGCGGGAACATCGGGCGTTTGATGCGCTTGTAGGGCAGGCGTTCCAAATCCTGATCTACGCCGCCGGGTGTCAGCGACAGTATCCAGTCGGCGCGCATGTTGTACAGCTCCGGTTCCAGATACCCTATTTTTACAACCACAATATCCGATTTGCGGGGGTTCAGGCCCAGTCTGGTAAAATCAGCTTCTTTATGATAGGGCTTGCGTTTCTTGGTGACGATCACGCGCACGCTGCCCACTTTTACGACAACCTCTGTTTCGGCATTCACGTCGCCTTGATAGATCGCCTCCACGGTACCCACCAAGTGTACGGGCGGTGCGAAGCGCGCGTCCACTTTGGCACCCGCATGTGCATCGATTTTACCTCCTACACCGGCTTTCACTGCCGCTTCTACCAATTCCGGGCCGGGGATAGATGCGTAAATGAGCGACGGGCCATTTTCAGCTTTAAACTCGGGGCGTTTCAGAATTTCGGTGATCGTCCAGGTAACGTCGCCTGCACCGCCGGCAGTAGGATTATCGCCCGAATCGCTGATAAAGAACGGATGCTTATCACTTGCGAGTGCTTTGTTCAAGGCGCCTTTGAGGTCGTCGGTAGGCGCTACAAATGCGAATTCCCTCCGCACATTCCAGAAACTTTTCGCAAGCATTTCGGCGCTTTCGGTCACTTTGGCTTTGTCGTCGCCTGTTACCATCACCACCGCATGGTTGCGAGGCTCATCCGCCCATGCATAGCCTACCCACATAGCCGCATCGATGACGCCGGGCTGCACAGAGGCAGGGGCGACCTTGGCGTAAAGCGACTTCCCGGGTTCAATGCGGGTACTTGTCTTTTCGCCGGGAAGCAGGATCGGCACGGGTATCCAGGCTTTGTAAGCGGGCTTGCCTTTGCCGCTTTCGAGGCGTGAAAGCAGGTTCACGACAGCTCTGCGCTTGGATTGCATGGCGTCTTCATGAGGCGCCATCCGGTAACAGGTAATCAGGTCGGTATGCTGCGCAAGACGCCATGAAACATTTCCGTGCAAGTCCATACACGTCGAAATCAGCACTTTTTTGCCAATCACCTCGCGGATGCGCGTAATGAGGTCGCCCTCGGGATCGTCCAGGCCTTCGACGCTCATGGCACCATGTATGTCGAAATATAGTCCGTCGTAGGGCCCGTTCTTTTTCAGCAGATCAAGCGTCTGTTTTACCAGCGACTCATAGGCTGCCCGCGTAACCATTCCGCCCGGCAGCGACTTCCCTACAAGCGCAGGCAGCCACTCCGCACGCTTCCGCAAACTCGAATCCGCCGCCATGAAAGGGTATGAAGTAAAAATCTGTTCGCCGTATTTCGCTTTGAATGCCGGCTCCTCCGTGCGCGCCGGAGAAAACGTACTCGACTCGATGCCCAATCCCGCAATGGCAATGCGGGGAAGTGCTTTTGATTTTTTTTCTCCATCCGGCATCCCAAAAGTCTGCGCTGCGGCCAGAAGGAAAGAAATGATCAGGGAAAGTGTAATTTTCATATATTTTGTTTTAACAAACAGGTCTTTTGCCTCTATTTTGTTTAAACATAATGAAAAATGACGAAATGTGAGGAGTGGCGGAATTTGTGCAAGTGTCGCTTGCACAAATTCCGGGTCTGGATAAATCGCGGCGAATTGCCGCATATATTTGAGATTTCTGGATGATAAGCCTTGCATGTCGGGAAACTCTTTTCGAAGATCGTGCGAAAGCTTATCGATCACTTTGGCTCCCCATTCCGAGCGATTTTGCTGGCTTAAAATCCAGCAACCGATTTGCCAGTAAATTTGAAGTAAAGCTGAGTTGGCCGCGAGACTAACCTTAAATCTCGCCAATCGGATCTCTGCTTTGATCCGGTCCAAGAAGTCCCGGTAGTCAACGGGCAAATTTTCAAGCATCATAGAAATAATACGAATAGAGCTATAACTAGTGGTAAATCTATCGCGCATTAATCCGCTGCTACCATCATTTGATCAAACCGCCGGAACAAATTAGCAAAAGGTATAAATGGTATTTTTCTATGATTATGCATGAAATTGCTAATTTGCGCAAGCGGCGCTTGCACAAATTAGCTTCTGATATTCAACTACTTACGTCCGGGTTTTGCATTGCTATACCCGGCCTCTCCATGAAACCATTTGGCGCCTTGCCCCACCAGCCACAGGTAGTAGTCTGAAGGGAGATCGGCTTCGATGCCGACAAACTTTCCGTCGGCGTTCAGCGGGGTGTCACCCTCTTTCCGGGTTTTGAAAATGGCCGTGCCTTCGTCTACCTCGTCGAACATGGCGACGTAGAGGGCTTCGGCGCCGGACATTTTCGCGCCGGCGATTTGCTGCCAAAGGAATTCACCTTTGTTCCGGGGGATCTGGTTGTAAAGTGAGTGGTCGTTTTTGAGGTTACCCCAGCTGAATCCCGGGAAAACGAGCGGCGCATAATCGATTTTGTTGGCTTTGCACCAGGCGATGTCGGCGGGCAGGGTCGGGCCGGCAACGGTCAGATAGCTCGATGCATTGTAGCGCCCGACGGCCCAGGGCATGATGATATCGGCCTGCTTGATGACCGTGTGCAGCAGCTGGGAATTTTCGGTATCACGGCCGAGTTCACGCCAGTAATATGGCACGCCGAGCAGAATGGAAGCCTTTTTGGTGGGGCCTTTCACGGCTTCTACCAAATTCTGAATGTCAGAGATCGTGTATTTGCGGCCGTCGTTGAAACCCACACCCCAGATCGCCAGTAGCGGCCGGCCATTGTGCCGTAGGTAAGTAGGGTTTTCCTGGCCATCGAAGAGCCTGAACAACGTTTGAAGCTCCTCCCAGTCCTTCGCGATGAAATTCATATCAGCCGAGGTCGATCCGCTGAGATCGTACATAATGCTGATCGCCCGGCCGTATTTTTTGGCTGCTTTCAGCGCATTGGCAAGTACCTTGTTGAAATGGCGTTTGCCGCTTTCGCCCTTCACTTCCACTACAAACCTTTGCATATATACGCCGTCGATGCCATGCTCTTTCATCCATTTGAAATGCAGGTCCACGCTTTCTTCATCATAGGGGCTGTATACTTTCGCAGGTTCGCCGTTGGCATATTTGAATGCCGTGTTGTAGGTTTTGGCATATTCCGTTACATCGGGCCAGAAGTCGATGGAAGCGAAACCCGGCTCGAACTTGCCGGCTTTCTGGTAATGATGCCAGCCGCGGCCCGCACCATCGCCTTCCGCGGTGAACCAGCCCTGATAGCCCGCCATGACAAGGCCTTTGTAGCTTTTGAAAATAGAATGCGATTCATCGTATCTGACCTCCTCGACCGGCTTAGGATCTTCGGTTTCAGGATTTTCTTCGCTACCCTTGCAGCTTAGCGAGATGATGGAGAGGAAGAACAGGAGGTTATGTAATTTCATAAGGGGCTGTATGCTTTAAGCTGTAAGCTTTATGCTAATTGATGTTTTTTAATCTATGCGGCCGTAGGCGTACAGCTTATTGCTTAAGCTTGAAGCCCACGGCCTTTTTAATCACAATCCAATCCTCACACTCTTCGCATAATTAAACTTCGATTCCGGGGCGTCGATGATGCCGCCGGCGCGGAAGAAGTATTGATTGCCGGTTTTCAATACATTACTATTCGAGGGAATGTCGATTTCGAGCTGATAAACCTTACTGGGGTCAATCGCGCCGTTGATCTCCTGCTCCGCGAGCGCTACACGCATAGGCTCACCCACGGATGGTTCCGGGTGCGCGTATAAGCCGATTTTTCGCACGTTATTCATCACGGTCTGCTGTAATTTAAACTTAGCGATGACTTTCGTTCCCACTTTTTCAATGCTCGCTTCTTTCACGCGAATGTAGGGCTGCACCTTGAAATCCAGCTGCGTTTCACCCTTGACGGTCATTTCCTGCGGGGTCATTGGTACGAAATTTCCCCGTACGGGCGTGATCGTGTACGTGTTCGCGAAGATGAGGTTGTTTCGGTAGGTGCCGTCATTCTTGATGATCATCGTTTGTTTCGTTTGCGATGCATAGCCGTGCTCGATGTACTCGATGGTGCTGCCACGGATAATGTCCTGCTCCACAGGCTCATTGGTTTCAGCATCCAGAAAAGTACCATAAAGCTGCGAATCAGGGGCAGGGTAGTTGTCGACACTGCAGGCGCCCGCACCAAAAAGCAGGAGCAGGGCGGGAATGTAAGTGAGTATGCGGTTCATATTTGGCAGTCGGCTGTCGGCAGTCGGCTTTCGGCTTTTTAAGCCATGACCTGCTGTGATCAGCCATGTTTAATGTTATTTATTGATTAAAATACTACTCTGGCAGCAGCCGACCGCCGAAAGCCGACAGCCGACTGCCCCTCAATACTGTGGATTTTGAACCAGACCATTCGCGCCGATGCCCGGGATGTAGCGGTAGTACTGGCGGTAGTCGAACGTGGATGGGTTGCTGCGGGGGACATTGACACGCACGAAAATGTACTTCGCAGGCGTAACGCGCAGGTCGAGGATCGGCAGCAACGCGTGGCGCATCGTGTTGTTGAACACGGTATGGTACTCGCGGCGGCGGATCAGGTCCCAGAAACGCTTGTTCTCAAAAGCCAGCTCGACCCTTCTTTCACGGATCACGTTGTTGATCGTCAGCGGGATTTCAGTTTTGTGGCCGGCGCGACGGCGGATGTCGTTCAGTGCCTTGGCGCCTTTCACTTTGTCGCCGGTGCCGCTTTCGGCAATGGCCTCGGCATAGTTGAGCAGGATTTCGGCATAGCGGAAATCCGCAAAATCAGTCACGCATTGGTTCCAGCCCGGTGCAATGTTGAGCCCTTCATTCAAAAACTTCTTGAAACTCACGCCGGTACGGGTATTATTCCCACCCCAGGTATCGAAACCGGAATATTTTGTCCGGTCGGAAGCGCCGTAGGTGTAATAGGTAGTGCCACCGACGGTAAACGGATCGCCGCCCATGATCTGCGCGGAGCCGTCAGGTTTGATAAAACCGGCCTGGATCACGATCTTCTGGCCCTTCCAGCTGGTGCCGGGTAGGATCATCGTCGCCCACATGCGGGCGTCCTTGCCTTTGAAGATATCATTCTCCGTATCGAACCTCTTGTACTGTTTGCCTGCATTGAAACCGGTGTAGTCACTGATATCGTTGGCAGCAGCGGAGGTAGCGAGCGGCGCGTTTTCGCCCGGCTTGTCATAGCTTTCGTAAACGTCCATCAGTTCGAGGGTCGGGTTCATGCGGCCCGGGTGCGGCCAGCCGTTGGCGGTTTGGTTGGGCTGGTACCAAATCCCGTAATTATGGCCCGTGCCCGAGCCCGGTCTCGCGTAGCCCTTAATGAAAATGACTTCTTCCGGTGCATTGTTTGGGTCTTCAAAGAGCAGCCGGTAGTTGTTCGCAGCCTCTTCGGGTGTCGCGGGCGATGGTTTGAACAGGCTGAATTTACCCGAATTGATGATGGCTTCCGACGCATCCGTGGCCGCTTTGTAATACTCGGCCGCAGCACCTTTGTCCAGGCCCACCAGCTTCTGGTCCACGGCTGTTCCCGAAATAGGGGCGCGGTCGGCGTACTTGGCCAGTGAAGCCGCATGCAACGCCGCGCGGGATTTGAGGGCATAGGCTACCCATTTGGTTGCGCGGCGCTCTCCGCCCGGCCACGAGTCGCCCAGGTTACCGATGGCCGTATCGCATTCTTTCAATACAAAATCCCAGGTTTCCTTTTCGGTGCTGCGGGGTACTTTGAGCGCTTCCACATCGCCTTCGTACTTTTGTACGGAAGTGATCAACGGCACGCCGCCGTAGCGTTTCACCAGCGCGAAATAGGCGTAAGCGCGGATAAATGAACTTTCGCCGATCAATGCTTTCCGTTCGTCATCGGTGATGTCGAGGGTAGGGATGATGTCGATCAGGATGTTGACATCCCGGATCAGCTTGTAGCCCTGGTCCCACCACTGGAAATCGTCATTCCCGATAAAATCGCCGAATTCGGTATGCACAGCCTCGTCGGTGGACATCGCCGGGGCGAAGCCGCCGTTGTTGGGGTCGCCGGTGTTCCAGTTGAAGCCCTGCCGGAAGAAGGTGAAATCTTCGATCGGCAGCTGGTAGTACAGGTTGGCCATGTACAATTTCACGCCTTCCGGGTTGGAGAACAGGTTCTCTCCCTGCAATTTATCGAGCGGCTGCTTGTCGAGCACATCGCCGCAGCTCATCGCCACGAGCACCAGCAACAGCGTTAAGGTCTTTTTTAAATAGCTCATTATCAATTGAAATTAAAATTTGACATTGATCCCGAAGTTGTAGCTTCTCGTCACCGGGTAGGTAAGTCCCGCTCCGAACAGTCCTTCCACTTTCTCGGGATCGAAAGGCTTCACAAACGGATCGGCCCAGGTGAAAATGTTGTGTGCATTGCCATACACGCGTACATCGTTGATCCCGATCTTTTTCAGCCAGGGCAGGTTGAAGGTGTAACCCAGCTGCGCGCTTTTGAAACGCAGGTAAGAAGCGTCCTTACGCCAGGCACCGCTCTCGGCATACATCGCACCCACATTGTAGTTGAAGCGCGAAGCGGGCCATTCGCCGGGGATCCATTGGCCGTCGGGCGACTGGTGCCATCTGTCGTAGAAATACTCGGGCGTGTTGCCGCGGAATGCGAAGACTTCGGCATAAACTTCCCGGAAGCGCACGCTGTACTTGCCGGAGCCCTGGAACAACGCCGTGAAATCGAAACCTTTCCATGATGCATTCAAAGTCACGCCATAGTACATTTTCGGATCGCCGCCGAAGAAGAGCGGAATGGCGTCGTTGCCGTCGATAACGCCGTTGCCATCCACATCCTTGTATTTGAAATCGCCGGGAAGCTCGCGGGTATTGCCAAGGTCACCATTCTGAATGGGCGCATAAATAACTTCGTCCTTGCTCTGGAACTGGCCTTCGAGCTGGTAGGCCCATACTACGTCATTCCAGCGATTGGTAGCGCCGCCGCGCCATTTGTCCATGCTGCTCAGGAACTCGCCGCGCTCTACGTAGCGGTTCTGCGTACGGGCAAAGTTGAAGTTACCCGAAATGCCGTATTTGAAGTCGCGGATCTGACCATTATAGGCCGCCGAGAACTCGATACCGCGCACGCGGTCGCTGTTCAGGTTCTCTTCCGGCAATGTGCCTCCGAAAGTGTTGGGTAGCGAAACGTTCCGGCGGGCGAGCAGGCCTTTGCGGTCGCGCTGGTAAATGTCGAAGGTGAAATCGATTTTGTTATCCCAAAGACCCACGTCGATACCCACATCCTGGATGTTCGACTTAAACCAGGTCAGCTTCTCGTTCACGATCGCCGGGGACGCCGCGCCGGTGGTATAGTTGCCGTTGGTGAACTCATACCCGCCGCCGCCGGTGAGCGAAAAGCCGGGTACGTATTGGAATGGTGCACCGGCATCTGCCCCCACGAGCCCATACGAACCTCTCAGTTTCATCGTGGAAATGAAGGGGATGCTCTTCATGAAGTTCTCCTCCGAAACCCGCCATCCGGCCGACACTACCGGGAACAAGCCCCAGCGGCGATCAGGATGGTAGCGGTATGAACCATCATAGCGCGCAGCGACTTCGAGCAGGTACTTTTCTTTAAAATCATAGTTCAGACGGCCTACATACGACTGGCTCGCATATTCCGATTCCGAACCGCTTGTGGTCTGGTTGTTGAGCCCCGCCTGATCGATCTGATCGTTGGTAAAGAATGCATATTCGCGGCCAAGTCCTGCCCATCGGTTGTGCGATTCCTGCTGCTCGTACACCAGCGTAGCGCCCAGGTTATGGTTTTTTGCGATTACCGTGTTGTAAAATAGCTGTCCCTGGAACGTAATGCGGTTGTTATCGGTGAAATTGTTCCCGATCCGTGACGGATTGCGCTGCGCATGGGCAGTGTATTTGTCCGTTGCCGCGTCGTAAGTGTAGAGATTATAGGCTTTTGAAACCGATTTGGCGCGGTAGTTATTGCTATCGTAGGCCACCAAACCCTTGATGCGCAAGCCGGGTACGAATGGAACAGTGTAGGTCAGCGCGAATGTCGACTGGAAGAACTTGTTCACCTCCTGCGAGTAACCGGTCAGGCTCCTGTCGGCCAGTGCCACCGGGTTGTACCCGCCGCTCAGCAATGCCGGGTATTTCGGGTTGTCGTTGGCATAGGGACGTTCGGTAGGCAATGCAATGCGGGTCCCTTTGTAGATGTTAAAAAAGTTATCGCCCGGCTGCTCCCGTCTGTCGAACAATCCCGAAAGGATCAGGTCCGCTTTCAGGTTTTTGGTTAGATCAATTCCGATATTGGACCGGAAAGTGTATTTCTGATAACCCATATCGCCGCTTTTGAGCAAGCCGTTTTCCTTCTGGTAGCCGAAGCTGGTAAAATAGCTGACCACGCCTTCGCCTCCTGACGCCGAAATGAAGTGCTGCTGCTGGCTCGCCGATTTGTTCAAAGTTTCCTTATACCAATCGGTGCCCTGGTAGCCGGGTGCGCCGCTGCGGAACTTCTCGATTTCTTCGGGAGAAAACACCGGGTTTTCGCCCAGGTTTTTCGCTGCGTCATTACGCATTTCGGCCCATTGCAATGCATTGGTCATTTTCGGCACGTCGGTAGGGCTCTGACGGCCGTACACCATATTATAGCTGAATTGCGGTTTGCCTTGTTTCCCTTTTTTAGTAGTCACAATCACCACACCATTTCCGGCCCGGATCCCGAAAATCGCAGCGGAGGCATCTTTCAACACGGAAATGCTTTCGATATCGTCGGGATTAATCTTTTGGAACTCGTAACCGCCGTCACGCGCCACGCCGTCCACCACATACAACGGCTCGCCGAAGCCGCGTATATTAATGTTCGTACTGAAAGAGCCTGGTTCTCCCGAGTTCTGGCGGATCTGCACCCCGGCCACTTTTCCCTGCAAACTCTGGGCAAGCGAGGTGTGCGTGGTGGTTTTGATCTGCTCCGACACGATGTTGGAAATGGCGCCGGTGAGCGTTTGTTTGCGCTGCGTACCGTAACCTACTACTACCACTTCCTGTAAATCGTCCGTGCTCGGTTCAAGTTGTACATTAAAATCGGTGCGGTTACCGACAGCGATCTCCTGCCTTTTGTAACCCAGAAAACTGACGATAATGGCAGCTCCTGACTTAGGGACGTAGAGCGAAAATTTTCCATTGACGTCCGTGGTGGTACCTTTCGTAGTGCCTTGCAATACAATGCTGGCACCGGGGATGGAGCTGCTTTTCTCATCCTTCACTTCACCGCTGATGAGCGTTTCATCGGCGGCCGATTGCGCCAGTGTGCCCGCCTGCATAAGCAGTATCAGGCATAGTGCAGTGCACAAGCGCCAGAACGTCGTCCGGACATGGTGCCTGCACAGGGGTTTTGATAGAAGTTGTTTGTTCATACCGTAGGGTTAAGTTCCTGTTCGTTTAAATGCATTCGTTGTATCTGTTGGGTTTTCGCCGCCCTCGTCGGGGCAGCTCGTAGTATGTTTTACAGCATCGTTTTCTAACCCCGCGCTGCCTGGTGCGGGGCGTTGTCATGGTGATTTTGGATGGAATAGATGATCAGACGGTCGGCCGAACCGTGGGGTCAAAGTAATCGGGGGTTGATTAAGAAATGGTTAACAAACCATTAATAGGGCGCTTAATCCGGCTAATTTTTACATTATGCCGGTAAAATATTGGGGATTTTTGGGGTAGGGCAATAAAAAATCAGGCGGAGAGAAACTCCCCGCCTGATACAGTTAATCTAAACAACACTTTAAGAATGCATCGGCGTCCCGGCTATCGGTTGATAAGCACTTTCCGGTTGACCACCTCGCCATTCTTGTGTGTGATGGTGAGAATGTACATTCCTACGGGCAGGCTCTTCACATCGATGGTTTTCGAAACCGTTTTGCCGGATTTGTAAACCGACAGTCCTGTCAGGCTATGCATTTCCACCGATCTTACCTGGCTCCAATCCGTGCTTTTCAGGTTGAGGATATCGGAAACAGGGTTCGGGTAGAACTCCGATTGCAGGGCAAGCCCGTCGTAGCGAACCTTGATGATCTTGCTGTAAGCGAAAGTCTTATCAGTGTCGATCATTTTCAGGCGGTAGAAATTATCGCCCTGGCCGGGTTTCTGGTCAGTAAATGCGTAATGCACCACGGCGTAGCTATCGCCCTTCGACTTTTGCGTACCAATCGTCGCCCAGTTCTTGCCATCGGCGCTGCGCTGCACGTCGAAGCGGTCGCTGTGGGATTCTTCTGCGGTGTTCCATTTCAGGGCAATGGTTTGTTCAACTTTTGCACCGCTGAAATCGATCAATGTTACCGGAAGCGAGCAGTCTTTGTAAGCTGTGAGCGTATCGGAGCAGCCGTTCAGGGTAGCGACGATGATCGCCGTTTCCTTGCTCGGTATGCCCACCACCGTGCTTCCGTTAACGGTTCCCTTGTCGGTAGTGATCACCGCATCCGGAGTAGCCGCGAAGAAAACGGTATAGGTTTGAGGATCCACCGAATAATTGCATTGATACTCGGCACCCGTCAAGGCGATGCTCGGTTTTGCATTGACATTCACGGTGGCTGTTTGTCCTGAAACAGGCGAAGAAGCGCCACCTGAACCACTCACGTTGGTCAACGTGTAAACGAATGAACCCGTGGTACCGGTCGGTGCATCGACGGTCGCAGTGGTATTTGCTCCGGTTGTCGTAACCTGCAGATCGGAGCCGCCATTGATTTTATAGGTAAATGTAAACGGCGCGATACCATTCACAGCGGTGAACGTAATCACAGCCGGCGCCTCGCCCTGGCATGCGGTTGTGCTGCCGGAAATGGTCGCGCTGAGGTTGTTAGAGACGGTGATCGTCGCAGTTTGGGCCGAAGGCGGCGTCAGCGAGCAGTTTTCCGCGTCGGTTACGGATACCAATTCATAGGTGAATGTGCCCACGCTGGCAGTCGACTGGCTCACTGTGGCGCTGGTCTGTACACCGGTGGTGCTCACCGTCTGGTTCGACCCGTTGTTGACCTTGTAGGTGAACGTGTAGGGCAGGGTACCGCCGGTAGCACTAAATGTAACGAGCGGAGCCGAAGCGCCCTGGTTCACAGTGGTAGTACCTGCAATGTTGGAGCCGGTGATCTGGTTCACGGTCAGCACGGCCGGATCGGAAGTACTGTTGTTGCAAGGGTTTGTGATGATACAGCGGTATTCCGAAAGATTATCCGAAGCAGGGACATTGCTCAAGGTCAGCGTCGCATCGTCCGCGGTCGGGTTAGTGCCTGTCGAAATGTTCGCAAACGACCCGCCGAATGGCTTTTTCTGCCACTGGTAAGTGACGCCGGACTGCGAAGTAGCCACTGTAAACGAAGCATCGGAGCCCGCGCAGACAGTCTGTGCATCGGGCTGGTCGGTGATCGGAGGCGCCGGGGTAGGAGTTACCGTGATTGTAAATGAGCAGGTTGGGGCCGTTCCGATGCCGTTCGATGCCGTTACAAGCACGGTGGTGTTGCCTGCCGGGAACGCGTACGGGAAGGTGATAGGGCTGCCGCCTACACTGTATGTAATGGTAGGAGCAGGGCATCCTTCCGCGGTCGCCGCGAACGTTTGCGTAGAGGTACAAGTGCCTGCGTCAGGCGAGAAAGTCTGGTCTCCCGGGCAGAAAGTGATCACCGGCTCCGAAGTCACCGCAACGACGGTCGGATTGTTGCTTCCCACGACGTTTGGATCGTCGGTGAGGACCGGAGGCGAGAAATTAGAACCGCTGACAGTTCCCTGGGTAGTCACTTCGCAAGCGGATGCGGGAATGTCGTTGTTGATCGTCGCTTTGAACGTGATAACCACATTCTTACCGGCCGGCAGTGTGAACCCGCTGCCTGTTCCGTTAACCGTAACGGTTTCACCAGCCTGCGTGGCTTCAGTGCGGGCAGGGCTGGCAGTAACAGCCGGTGCGGATTGTCTGGAAGTCTCAGCCGCCGGTTCGGTAACAGCCGCCTGGCGTACCGGTGAAGCAGGAGTTTTTGCAGGAACTGTCTTAGATACTTCGAGTTCTTCGGCGCTCATGCGCAGGTTGGGCAGCAAACTTACATTGGGCGTAGCGCAGGTTACGCCGGCCCCGATCGTAAATGGCCCGTCACCGCTTTGGTTCACAGGACCTACTCCGGGCGTATTAGCCCCGTTCTGCCAGATCTGCGCGAAGGTGGTACCCGTACCCTGCAGGCGGATCTCGGTAGTTCCCGTCACACCCGACCTGGCCCTTGCCGCATAGCCGATGGATGGGGATATGGTTACATCGTTGTTGATGATGTTGGCGCAAATCTTGGCATTGTTGGTACCGCCGCCCGTGGCCACCACATCTATCCCGTAGTTGGCATTTGCACCCGTCATGGGTATCGTGTTATTGTCGATGGTGACGTTGCTCAGCGAACTGGTGGTGGACATAGCCTCTACCGCAATACCATTTCCTTCCGACCAGTTTACGAGCGTATTGTCTTTAATCCGCACGGTGGAATGTGCGCTGGTATTATTGTTGCTCACGCGGATCGCAGACCCTGCCTGTGAGACTTTGGAAATCGTGTTGGCGGTAACGTTGCCTTCCATGTAGCCGCTGCCGCTCGCAAAGAAGTTTAGCGCAGGGCCGTTTCGGGTGGAAACGGTGTTGTTATTGACATTGAACTTCGCGGTACCGTTCCCGGATGCTCCAACGTCGACAGCCGTGCCGACGTCGTCGGTCGGGTTAATGGTACAGCCAATTACATCGAGCTGAATCACTGAATTGTCGGTGCAATAGGCCTCGACGCCGGCCGAGCGGCATCTGGTGAACTGGGAGTTGCCCACAATACGCAGGTTCATGGTGGAGGAACCGCGCCCGTACATTTGCACGCCCGAGCCATTGTCGGCATTATCGAATGTAGAGCCCGACACGGTGAGTTGTGTCAGGTTGGTGTTGGTATTGTCAAAATACACAGCCCTTCCGCCAGGGTTGGAGAAGGAGGAATTGATGATCGAACAGGTACCGGTGGTATTAATGGCGTAAATGCAGCCTTCCTCGCTGGTACCCAGCGTCCCGCCGTTGGCTATGGTGCCGTTGGAGAAAGTGAAATTGCTTACGCCTCTCAGGTTGATACCTTCCTGCGACACCGTGCCGGTAATGTCAACATTGTCGAGCGACAATCCGCTGACCCCGTTGGCATGAATGGCAGCATTGGCATTGGAGTTGTCCAGGCCTAAGGGAACCGTACCGTCCGTGGTATTGGCATTGACCATATTCACATTCTTGATGGTGATCCCGGAAGCGGTGATAAACTCCATACCGCGTCCTGAGATGTTCTGGATCGTTCCGCCGGAGCCATTGGTGGCGCCGCTGCCGTTAATTTTGAAAGTGCCCGTAGTACCTGAGATTGAAATACCTTTGGCGGTGTTCGAGCTCGAAACCGATACGAGTGACACATCGAGTGCCAGTGAACTGCCGCTGATCTTGATGGCCCCGTTATTGGCAGCCGTGATAGACCCGGTCGGGATGTACAGGGAGCCGCTGCCTGCGCTGATGGTGAGCGACTCGCCGCCCGAGGTGGAAGTGGAAGATACCTCCGAAAATTGCACGTCAAAGGTGCCGCCCGATACATTCAGGGCACGTCCGCTTCCCGTGAGGGCTACCTCGCGGACAGTAAACGTGCCGGTGAAAGTACCTGCGATTTTGCTGCCGGTGGTATTGCCGATGTCGAGCCCGCGGATCGTGTTACCTGCGCCCAGCGTCACCGCAGTAGCCGAAGAAGTGACGACCGGGCGGGCTCCCCCTGTGGAGGGAAGCAGATTGTTGCCGTTCGGAGCGGAGAATGGCCCCAGGTTCAACAGCGTTTCGCCAGCTCCCTGGCCGATGAGTTTCTGGCTGGCGAGCAATGTCACGCCGCTGGTGTTGTAATTTCCGGAATAGAGAAAAATGAGATGACCTGTCTTCGGATGCAAGCCTGTGCCGTTGTTGATGGCCTGGAAGTCGTCCAATGTGTTGAATGGCTTGGAAAGGGTTCCTGTCCCGCCCGCGGCGGCATCGGATTTGATAAACCAGATCGCGCCCGTGGAGGTGATGGTGACCGTGGCCGTTGATGTGGTTCCGGAATTGTTCCCGATCGTGTAATCGAAGGTGTCGTTTCCGATATAGCCTGCCGGGGCATCGTAGGTAAATGCGCCGGTGGTCTGATCGAGCGTGATGGTACCTCCCTGCGCAGTGGAGATGACCGTCGGGCTGGTGATGGTCAGCGTAACCCCGGAAGGACTGATATCGTTGCTGAGCAAGCCGCTTCCCGCCGGAATGTCCAGCCCGACGTTACCGATCGTGTTGTACGAATCGTTCACGGCTATCGGGCTTGCCGTTACCGAGCCCGCCACGAGGGTTGTGTTCGGGTCGAGTGTTTCCGAGAAAACCACGCCGGTGGCGTCGGTACCGCTGTTGGATATCGTCACGGTGTAGGTGATTTCATCCCCCGCCGAGCCGCCTGTCAGGCCGGTGTCGTTCGATAAGGTCGCCGTGTTGGTGGCGGTAATGCCGGGTATGAGCATTGTTTTCGAGCCCCGGGCTGCATTCCGGGATCTGGCATAAGGGACTTTCTCTCCGGCTGATTTTTCAGCCAGGGGCCGGTTCTCCTTACGGACGACCAGCTCCTGCGTGCGGGAACTGTCGGCTGTAAACCGGGTGACCATTTCGGCACCTGACGCCAGAAGCGCCAGGCCCGTCAGGTATAGGTAAAAATTTCTCATGAAACTAGTTTGTTTGATGTAGAACGGAGTAGTTTTTCATTGTCATGATGCGTTGTCGTTTCATAGAAGATCAGTTTCAGGAAAATACAGCTTCATACCGCATTCCGTTGGCGTCGGGAGCGATGGGTACCAGGAACAGCTCGATATCCCCGATTTCCGGGTGAGCGATCCGGTAGATCCCCTGCTGCCGGTAGGCGTGGTCGCCGCCGGTCTGGAACTCGATGGAAAAAGGCCCGCGTTCCAGCGGTGTGTAGCTATTCAGCGAAGTAACTTTGGTTAAAACAGAGGGTACTGTTTGCGTTTCCGTAAAGTATATGTCGAGCGTCTGATTCAGAAATTTGCTGAAATGATCAGCGGTGATTTTACTTAGGTCGTATGCGTCCATTCCATTAAATGATAAACTCCGTTTGTCTCACTCACAGTTTTGAAACCCAGGCGGGTATACAGATTCTTGGCAGGGTTGAAAGTTTCCACGTGAATGCTGAGCGGCCGTCCCAGCCGGGCGGCCCGGTCCATCAGGTCTTTCAGGATTGACGCCCCCCATCCGCGGTTGCGGAAGGAAGGGGCGATCGTAATGTCAATGATCCGCATACCCTTGTCCTGGAAGTTTTCGTGGAGGTAAAGCCTCCCGATATTTTTGCCGTCGTTTTCGATGACCCAGAAATCTCCCCCTACGTAATTTTTCTGATAGTACTCGTGCTGCGCATTGAACTGGCTCGTCACAAATTCCCTTTTCATGAGATCGGTCCAGTGCGGGACCCTTTCCATTTCCTGCGCCCGTGTACTTGCGTACGTATCGAGCAGAAATGCCATGTCGTTGTGGCCTATGGGCCTTACTTTGAGGTTAGGATGGGAGAGGTTCAATGTCATTGGGGTACTGTAAAAGAGTTTCCGGATCAGCTTTTCTCAGGGTCTTTGCGGGAACACGCCCTGTAATGCAATGTTGAAATAGCAGGTCAGGTACGGCTGCATGTTGTTATGCGGAAGCGACGCTCCGGATACGGCCAGTGATGTAAAGGCCATCATCTTGTCGGGCTGGCCCGGCACATACACGCTCCCTTCGTCGGCCTTGCCGAATGTGGTCGTGTTGCTCGGAACAGCCGTTTCCGCCACGTCGGTGGCAGCGCGTAGCTGGTGCGTATGAACGGGTATTTCCGTTTCGATCAGTGTGATGTTTTCGGTGCCCGACATTTCCCCCAGGTCGTGGAGCGAAAGACCGGGTCCTTGTCCGGGGTGCATCGGCGAGGAGCCCTGAAGGTTGGGCAACGCAAATGTCGACTTGCCGTCGCCGCCGTAGGTGGTGCCCAGCAGGGAGAACAGCGCGGTATTCTGGGAAAGCGGCAGTATCTGGCCGTCGCAAAATGCCCAGCCCTTGGGCGGAAAATTAAAAGGGAATATTCTGATTTCAGCTACGAATGGATCCATGGTATTTGTTTGTGGTTAAATTTTATATACTCTTCTAAGCAGCCTTTTTCAGGTCGGCGACGGAAAGATTCCGAAAAGAGAGATGATAAAATTGAGACACAGATAGGGTTGGAAATTGCTGTGCGGCTGGCTGCCTCCGACCGGGAGAATGTCGGCCGCATTGAAATTGGCCCCGGGAGGGTCTGCAAAGAATATTTTCGCTTTGGTAGACACGCCGATGATCGCGCTGGTAGGGCTCAATACGTTACCGATGTCGCTGGTAACCCTGAAATCGTGGGTGTGGCTCGGGATCTGGTTCGTGTTGAGCGTCACGTCTTCAGTACCGGCCGACTCGCCGATGGTGTAGGTAATGCCCTGATAGGTTCCCATGTGCACGGGCAGCCGTCCCCTGAGGTCGGGCAGTGCGAATGTGCTTTCGCCGTCACCGCCATAGGTAGTGCCTATCAATTGAAAAAGTGTTTCGTATTCGGAGATGGGCAGCAGCTGTCCTTCGCAGAAAAACCATCCGTTAGGGGCGAAATTCCCCGCAAATATTCTTATTTCTCCAACATATGGTTGTGCCATGTATCTTCAGTGTTTGGAATGAACGACTAGAACAGAGGATATTAATTCTGGCTTGGGAAGATTCCCTGAAGCGCGATGATGAAGTTAATCACCAGGTAAGGCTGCATGTTGTTGTGCGGCTGGCTTCCTCCCACGGACGTAACGGTGCCCGGCCTGAGCGAGAGCAGGTTATTGTTGATCGCGTTGGAGTACAGGTTGCTGGGCTGGGAGTTGGAGAACGAGTTACCGGTCGGGTCGGTGACGTTGGAGTTCGCGCTTCCGTTGTCGATCGCCTGCAGAACGTGGGTATGCTGCGGCATTTCGTTGATATTGAGCGTGTGGGCTACTTCCCCGCCGGCTTGCCCGAGATTAAATCCGTTTCCGACATGAAGGGGTACTTTTCCCCGGAAATCAGGCAATGCAAAGGTAGTTTGTCCATTGCCGCCGAAAGTGGTGCCCAGCAATGCAAACAGCGCTTGATTCTGATTAATGGGTAGGAACTGACCATTGGCTAATGCCCAGCCTTTCGGGGCAAAGTTGAAGCTCGCCAATCGGATCTCCGATAGAAATGGTTCTGCCATAGAGGAAATAGTTTAAAGGTTAGATGGATAATACAAAATCAAGGTCCGCCCGCAGGCCGGAACGGTGCTGATGAAGGGCAATGCGGTTATTTTCGCCGTGGAGCGACGAGGTAATGGAAGGCGTCGGAGGCAATGCGGATACACTCCGGTGAGCAGTATTGTAGTGTAGAATTTATTATCATATAGAGGCTCGTTGGGGTTAGGTAATGTAAAAATAGTACTTCAATATTAGTGATATATCGGCATTTCGATGAATTAAATTACTAAACGGTAATAATTATTCTACGTATAATCCTATAAAAAATGCCGCATTTCTCTGATTAATTTGGTGATAATGAGCTAATTAAAATTATCGTACGGTTGGAAAAATTTTTTTAACGGTTCGCCGGATTGAAATAGATTTCGATGGGTGCCAAGATTCATTTTTGTTAGATTATTCCTGTACCGGATATTAAGAATCGGTTTCGCCCGGCTTTAAGAATAGATCATATATGCTAAACCCCGGATCAGCATGAAACCGAATAAGCTCCTTATTGTGGCCGTCCTCCTTTGCGCGCTTTCCCATGCACGCGCTCAACACTATACGATCAGTGATAACAAGCGGTATCTGCTGAAAGAAGGGAAGCCGTTTTTCTGGCTCGGGGACACCGCCTGGGAGCTTTTCCACCGCCTCGACCGCGCCGACGCCGATTATTACCTGCAAAAGCGGGCCGAACAAGGGTTCACCGTGATCCAGGCCGTGGCACTGGCCGAGTTCGACGGCCTCGCGGAGCCCAATCCGTACGGTGAAAAACCGCTGATCAACAACGATCCGACCCAGCCGAACGAGAACTATTTCAGGCATGTCGACTACATTATCGACAAGGCGGCGGCCTACGGGCTCACCATTGCCTTCCTGCCGACCTGGGGTGACAAGGTTTTCAAGAGTACCTGGGGCAAGGGGCCGGAGATTTTTAATGAAAGCAATGCCAGGACTTACGGTAAATGGCTCGCCATGCGCTACAAGACCAGGCCGAACATCATTTGGGTGCTTGGCGGCGACCGGCAGCCGCGCAAAGACAGTCGCGATGTGGAAATCTGGCGGGCCATGGCCGCCGGGATCGCAGAAGGAGCGGGAGGCAATGATAAAGTGCTGATGTCGTACCACCCGCAGCCCAACAAGGAGGGTTCCAGCGAATGGTTTCACGACGACGAATGGTTCGATTTCAACATGTTCCAGACCGGCCATTGCCGCGATACGCCTGTTTACGACAACATCCGGCGGTCGTACAACCGTACGCTGGTAAAGCCTGTTATCGACGCGGAACCGATTTACGAGGATCACCCCGTGTGCTTCAATGCGAAGGAAAATGGCATTTCGAGCGCGTACGATGTTCGTAAATCGGCTTACCTCGATCTTTTTGCAGGTGCATTCGGGCACACTTATGGTTGTCACGATATCTGGCAAATGTATTCGCCCAACCGCGAGGCGGTGAATGGTCCGCACTTTTTCTGGCAGCAGGCGCTCGACCTGCCCGGGGCGTTGGAAATGAAACACGTTCGCAAACTCATGGAATCCCGTCCGATCACCGAGCGCGTCCCCGATCAATCCGTAGTCGTCGAAAATGCGTTACCTGCGGCCGAGCGCATACAGGCCACGCGGGGAAAGGATTACCTGTTTGTATATACGGCGGCCGGAAAGCCATTTTCCGTAAACCCCGGAAAGATCTCCGGCACCCAGCTGGAAGCATTCTGGTTCGATCCCAGAAGCGGCAAAGTACGGGATGCAGGTAAATTTGATAACAAATCGGTCAGCAAGTTCGTCCCGCCCACCTCGGGATACGGCCACGACTGGGTACTTGTTGTGGACGACGCCTCCAAGAACTACAAAAAGCCCTGAGTATAGTTTTGGATACAGGTTTGTTAACCAAATAAAACATTTTCAGCTACTTATATTTTCAGTTTGCCCGTTGAAATCGATTTTAAATGGATGAAATTGATTAAATTAGGATTAATGGAATGGAGAATTGGACGGCTCAACGCTTTGCTGATTGTTAGTTGCCGAATGCCGCCCGCTAGTTATCGAAATGAATGATGTTGAATTCCTGGTTTAAATATGGCTTGCTGCTGTCCGCCACCGTACTCTTTTTGATGTCGTGTGACAAAAAGGTGGATATGCCAGACGATGTGGCCGCCGAAATGAATACGCTGGTTGCACCTGTGGACTATACTTACGACGTAAAGCCCATCCTTTCGGACCGCTGCTTTGCCTGCCACGGGCCGGATGCCAATCACCAGAAGGCCAATTTGCGATTGGATATTGCCGAAGTCGCCTACCAAAAAGAGGCAGAAAGCGGTTTGAAGGCGATCAGGCCGGGCAAGCCGGGAAGCAGTGAACTTGTGCACCGCATTCTTTCGGCTGATCCCGAGGTGATGATGCCTACGCCCGAATCGCATTTGTCGCTTACGGCCAGGGAAAAGGCAATTCTCATCCGCTGGGTGGAGGAAGGAGCTGAGTATAAGCCGCACTGGGCATTTACCAAAGTAGCAAAGCCTGCATTGCCGAAAGTCAGGAACGAGGGCTGGGTACGCAACGACATCGACCGGTTTATCCTTAAAAAGCTGGAAGACAATCGACTCAAACTTTCGCCAGAGGCAACCAGGACCACCTTGCTGCGCCGTGTATCACTCGACCTGACCGGCCTGCCGCCTACGCCGGAGGAAGTAGCCGCATTTCTAAGCGACAAATCGCCCGATGCCTATGAAAAGGCTGTCGACAGGCTGCTTGCTTCACCGCATTATGGCGAACACATGGCCGTGCCCTGGCTCGACGCCGCGCGTTACGCGGACACACATGGGTACCAGGACGACGGCTTGCGAACCGCCTGGCCTTTCCGCGATTGGGTCATCAATTCGTTTAACAAAAACCAGCCTTACGACCAGTTTGTCACCTGGCAGCTCGCAGGGGATATGCTGCCCAACCCGACCCGCGAAATGATGGTTGCGACCGCATTCAACCGCATGCATCAGCAGAGCCAGGAGGGCGGCATTATTCCCGAAGAATACCGCACTGCCTATGTTTCCGACCGGGTAGATACATTTGGAAAGACATTCCTCGGCCTTACCGTGGAATGCGCGCGTTGCCATGACCATAAGTATGACCCCATCAGCCATAAGGATTACTATTCGCTGTATGCGTTTTTCAATAACAATGATGAAAACGGCCAGATACCTTACAATGGTGAGGCGAGCCCCGCCATTACATTGCCCACGCCCGAGGCCGATGCCAGGCTGAAATACATTCATGAAAACATGGCCAGGGAGCGCTCCGCCATTACCGCCAACTCGGCTTCCTACGAACGCGGCTTTCAGCAATGGCTCGCTGCTGCCCGCACGGCGCCGGAAAAAGCATTGTTGCCCGAGAAAACCGATTTACTGGGCCATTTTACATTTGACGAGCCTGCCGGTAAAGAATTTGCCAACCTTGCCGACCCGAAAAACAAAGCGCATGCGGAAGGAGATGACAGCCTGTCCAATGTGGCTTCCCGCGCCGGTCGCATCGGGCGGGCGCGTTGTATTTTTGGTGAAAATGCCGTGAGCTTCGGCGATAACTTCGCATTCTTCGAACGCAACCAGCCTTTCAGTATCAGCATCTGGCTCAACCTGCATGATCCTGCGGTGAGCGGCTCGCTGCTGCACAAGTCCAACGGGGTGATGAATGGCTACCGCGGCTGGAATGTGTTCAGGGAGAAAGATGGCCGCATCCGCTTGACGATCAGCCATGTGTGGCCGGAGAATGCGATTGAGATCCAGAGCATGGATAAATTCCCGATGAATATATGGACGCAGCTGGGCTTTACCTACGACGGAATGAGTAAAGCGGCGGGACTGAAACTCTACGTGAACGGGCAGCCGGTGAAGGTTACGGTACATAATGACCACCTGACGGAGAGTATTTTGTACGGGAAAAACAAGACGAACTGGTACGTCGATAAGCTGAATATCGGCCGCCTCTCGGATCAGCGGACGAAGAATTTCGAAGTCGACGAATTCCGGATTTATACCAGGGCGGTGAGCCCGCTGGAAATGCAGGGTTTGTTTAGCCTTAAAAATGAATTGCTGATTGCATTGAAAACTCCTGCTGCGCAGCTCAAACCTGCCGGGCTGGCCTCGTTAAAAGAATATTATCTGACGAATATCGATACCAATTGTAAAAAGGAAATGGCGGCGAGCCGTGCATTGATCGGGGAGGAGACGGAGATCATGGACAAGCAGATCGACGTGATGGTGATGAAGGAGCGCAAATTTCCGCGTAAGACGTTCATTCTTAACCGCGGGGCTTACGACGCCCCGGGAAAACCGGTAACGTCGGACACGCCTGACGCATTCTTTAAAATACCCAAAGAATATCCCAAAAACCGCCTGGGCCTGGCCAAATGGCTGCTGGACAAAGACCATCCGTTGTTTAGCCGGGTCACTGTCAACCGTTTCTGGATGATGTATTTCGGCAAGGGAATCGTGATTTCGAGCGACGATTACGGTAACCAGGGCGAACTGCCAACGCATCCCGAGCTGCTCGACTACCTCGCCGCGCGCTTCCGCGAGTCGGGGTGGAATGTGAAAGCGATGCAAAAGCTGATCGTGACCTCGGCGACTTACCGGCAGTCGTCCCGAATAGAGCCGGCTATGAAAGATGTCGATCCGGACAACCGCTTTTATGCGCGCGGTCCAAGCTACCGCATGAGTGCCGAGCAGATCCGCGACAATGCGTTGGCGTCGAGCGGCCTGCTCACGCGACGGGTCGGGGGCAGGAGTGCGTACCCCTACCAGCCCGCGGGCCTATGGGAGGCGCTTGCGACCCGTAACGAGGTGACTTACAAACAGCAGCACGGCGATTCGCTTTACCGCCGAAGCCTTTACACGATCTGGAAACGGAGCTCGCCGCCGCCGATGATGCTCAATTTCGATGCAGCTGAAAGGCACTTCTGCATTACCAAACGGCAGAAAACCAGTACGCCATTGCAGGCGTTGGTGGTCATGAACGACCCGCAATTTGTGGAGGCTTCACGCGTGCTCGCACAGCACATGCTGAAAAACGGCCGGTCCGTCGACGAGCAGATCGACTATGCATTTACCGCATTGACGAGCCGCCTGCCTGACCCAAAGGAAAAATTGGTGCTCAAAGAATTGTACGATGAAGAGTTAAAGGATTTCAGCCGCAATCCTAAGCGGATGAAGTCGATCCTGTCCGTGGGGGAATACCCGCTCGATAAAACGCTGGACCCGGCCCAACTGGCGGCGGGCACTATCGTGGCGAGCACAGTAATGAATTTTGACGAATTTTTGATCAAGCGATAACAGACAAAGCTATGAGCTTTTACAGGGAACTTGAAAGCCACGTCCATGAGCAGTTGAGCAGGCGTAATTTCCTCTCGAAAACCAGCCTGGGTCTGGGTGCGGCAGCAATGACATCGCTTTTGAATGCAGATAACTCTTTGGCCAAAAAGGCGGGCGAGAAGGGCGCCGAAGCCGCGGGACTGCCGATCGGGCATCCGCATTTCGCGCCGAAAGCTAAGCGGGTGATCTATTTGTTCCAAAGCGGTGCGCCGTCGCAGCTGGAACTGTTCGACTATAAGCCTAAACTGGAAGAAATGTGGGGCAAAGACCTTCCCGAGTCTGTACGCAAAGGGCAGCGCCTGACTGGCATGACCGCGGGGCAAAGCAGCTTCCCGCTGGCCGCTTCCAAATATAAATTCCGGCGCTACGGCGATCACGACATGATGATCAGTGAATTGATGCCCTACACCACGGGTATCGTGAACGATGTCACATTCATCCGCTCGATGTTTACGGAGGCTATCAACCACGACCCGGCAGTGACGTTTTTCCAAACGGGCAGCCAGCAGGGCGGTCGGCCTTCCTGGGGCTCGTGGGTGAGCTACGGGCTGGGCTCGGACAACCAGAATATGCCTTCCTTCGTGGTTTTGCTTTCCAAGGGTCGTGGCGGCGACCAGCCGTTGTATGCCAAATTATGGAGCAATGGTTTTTTGCCGTCCATTCACCAGGGCGTCGTGTTCCGATCGGGTCCCGACCCGGTTTTCTACCTCAACAACCCTGAGGGAATAGACCGTACCAGTCGCAGGCGCATGCTGAACTCGCTCGCAAAATTGCAGCAAGGGCAGTTTGAGAAGCTGCTCGACCCGGAAATTAACTACCGCATGGCACAGTACGAAATGGCGTACCGGATGCAGACTGCCGTTCCCGAAACGATGGATATTTCCAAAGAGCCGGATTACATTTTCGATATGTATGGCGAGGATTCGCGTAAGCCCGGCACATTTGCGGCCAACTGCGTGCTGGCACGTAAACTGATCGAGAAAGATGTGAAATTCGTGCAGCTGTATCACCAGGGCTGGGACCAGCACGGCAACCTGCCCAATGATATTAAGATTATGGCCAAGAGCGTCGACCAGGCTTCGGCTGCATTGATCAACGATTTGAAACAGCGCGGCTTGCTGGATGAAACGCTCGTCGTCTGGGGCGGCGAATTTGGCCGGGGGGCCTACTCACAAGGCAAGCTTACCCGCGACAACTACGGCCGAGACCACCATCCGCGCAGCTTCTCCATCTGGATGGCGGGCGCGGGCGTGAAAAAGGGATTTGTATACGGGCAAACCGACGATTTCGGTTATAACATTGTTAAAGATCCCGTGCATGTGCATGATTTTCAGGCTACTGTCATGCATTTGATGGGAATTGATCACGAGCAGCTTATTTTCAAACACCAGGGACGCCGGTACCGGTTAACGGATGTGCACGGGAAGGTAGTAAAGCCGCTTTTAGCCTGATAGTTTGAACAACCAATAAAAAAACCGGACGTCCGCAAAGACGTCCGGTTTTTTTATTATCAGCCGAAAATCCACTGAAACACCGCTCTTACCGCGGAACCGACGTACCAGATCGAAAATAGCCAGAAGACGGCACCCATTCCCGCAAAAACATAAACGAACAGGTAATTGCCTTTCAAATGCACATTATCGGGGTCTTTGGGATCATAGTACAGTGTTACTTCTTCACCGATCTGGTATTCCGGCGGGTTGCGCGCTTCCGAGCTGTGAAAAACGTGCGCTGTTCCGTCCTTTTTGATGTAGCGTATCGACGGCGCCAGCGGATATTCGCGGGGTTTCAGGCGGTGCAGGTCGATGACAATGCCCTTGGTTTCGATCCCGTTTTCGATGAGGTTACGGCTATTGCGGTAAATCGAGAAAGAGATAATTTCGAGAACTGCCCCGACTGTAAAGAACAAGAGCATGAACAGTTCAAATGCAGGTACTCCTTTACTGGTTTCCATGGGTTTGGGATGTTAAATCCACCGGTAAATCTCCTGCAAACTGCCTTCAAATTCCCGTGGGGGCCTGTTCATCGAGTTAGCGAACGGGTAGCTGCCCCTGACGGCCTTGCCGGTACCGGCTTTCAGATCGAGCACAAGATCACAATATTCGCGGCCGGGATATAACCGTGTTTTAAGTTCTACGGTGTGGTCGTCGAGCCATTTGGCCTCGTCGCAGCTCCATGTGGACGGCATATCGAATACCATCTGATTATTTGCAACTCGAATAATGGCAGGCTCGTTGATCCAGTGGCTCATACGCACTTCGTAGGCGCCGAAACGGACGGTATAGGTATTTTGGGGAGAAGGGACTTCGTCAACCATGCGTGTAAATTTTAGGATCTGAATTGGATGTAGAGGCCTGCGCAGATCATTCCGAGGAACAGAAAGAATGTTCCGAAAATCACCAGCATCATCCATAATGTGCCTACGCCGGAGTTTCGGGAATCGTGGTAGTCGATGGCGCTGCAAAAAGCGGTGGCCACCGAGGTAATGCCGATCAGACCGGCGATGCCTATACGCAGCATCCACCAGCCAAGCCCGCTTTGCGACCAGTACATCGGCACGAACGACAGCAGGATGGCTGCGAAGAGCACATACCAGGCGAGGCTTTCAAGCCGGAGGTTGCCGGCCTCGGTAGGAGGCTGGTTGGGCATCACCAGCAGCAGTGCAAGTCCGTACATCAAAAGCCAGGAAATTTCAGGACCGAGGAGGAACGTAGTAATGCGATTGGTAGTCATGGTCAGAAGGGCTTGTAATCCTTCACATTGGTCTGCAAATCGGCGAGCATTGCTTTGAGTCTGGTATCGAGCTCTGCCGCTGCGGCTTTGTTCTCAGCCTTCTGGCCAAATGCTTCCAGGGGCACTGTGCGTCCGTTTCCGTCCTGGTATTCCACGTTTGCCAACGATGCGCGGTATTTGCGGTTGGCACATTCTACGGATAGCACGTAGCTGAATTTGTAGACGCCGCCGGCACTGTTTTCGGACCTTGGAATGGCGATGGTAATGTTCCCCTGTGTTGCAAGGTCGCCGGTTTCCTTGTCGGCAACGAGCGTCTTGTTGTCGGGTGCCGACTGGCTTACCCATAGACGGGCACGTCTGAAAATGTCGGTCAGCGACACGCTGCCGCAGTCTACGGTTTCGGTGTAGGAGATTTTAGTAGTCATAGCTGTCAGGATGGAATGCGCGTGCGCGGAACCGATCATGCATGCGAGCACGACGATCAAAATGGATTTTGACATACAATAAATTGGTTCGATTTTTAAAATGTGGTGCAAAATTGCGCATTTGGGAAGGCAGGCGCAAATAAAATGAGCTACCGGTAAATCAGTGTTTCCCTTTGAAAAACAATTGCTTAGCGCAATACCATTCAATAAGAAAAGTGGCCACGGATGCCGCTTCTAGTTGTCTTTGCTATACTTGTTCCGGTATTCGATGGGCGTCAGTCCGGTAACCTTTTTGAACACATCCCTGAATGCCTTCGTATCGGTGTACCCCACGTCGTACATGACCTCGGTCACGTTCTTTCTCGATACTTCAAAGCTCCGTTTGGCCGCCTCCACGCGCACGCGGCGCACGTACTCGTTGATCGTGTTGTTGGTTGCGTTCTTGAAACGCCGCTCGAAACTTCTCCTGCTGACGCTGGCAATGTCGGCAAGCTCCACAATCGTCAGTTTTTCCGTGTAATTCTGTTCAATGTAACGCTGGGCGGCCAGGATACCGTCGTCGTTGTGGTTTTTCTGGCCTTTAAAAATCGTGAAAGCCAGCTGGTTGTCACGGTCGATATCGATGGCGAAGTATTTGGCTGCCAGGATAGCAATGTCCCGGCTGGTGTATTTTTCCAGAATGTAAATCAAAAGGTTCCAGATCGAATTGGCACCGCCGCTGGAATACACTTTGCCCTCGTCGGTAATAATGGTGCCGTCCACAACTTCGATCTGCGGATATGTTTCTTTAAATTCCTCATAATAAGCCCAGTGGGTGGAGCATTTCTTTCCATCGAGCAGCCCGGTGGCACCGAGCAGGAATGCGCCGAGGCATAGCGACGCGATTTCGGAACCGTTCTCGCGCATTGCCAGCATCCACGGGATCGCCGGACGGTCCAGTTCCACAGAGTCGCGCAGGTTACCGCATAATGCGGGGATCACCACCAGGTCGGTGTGATCGACTTCGCTCAGCAGCTTGTTGATCCGGATCGTGTATTCTCCGTCCTGGGCCTTGATATCGTGACTCAGCCCTACAAATTCGACATGGAACTGAGGTTCTTTTCCGGAAGCCCTCAGAAAATCATTGGCCGTGTTGAAAAGCCGGTAAGCGGGGGAAACTGCTTCGATGTAGGAACATTGGGGGACATATACCGAAATATGTTTCATGACGATTTTGGATTTAGAAGACGTAAATATAGAAAAATAATCAGTTGGCATTTTTACCCCTCGGGATAGGCGTATTTACACCCCTTTTATTTTTACGGAACCCGCCATATTTGTAATGTCGATCACCGGCAAACTAAAACCATTTTGATCCAAACCATTCACCTTCAACCATCCAAGCAATGAGCGAATTGTCAACCCAACAAGGCATTACCCCGTTTCTCTGGTACAATGGCCAGGCAGAGGAAGCCATGAACCTGTATGCCCGCGTTTTCCCCAACTCGCAGATTAAAACACTGAAAAAATGGGGGGAAGGCAGCCACATGCCCGCCGACCAGGTGATGATGGGCGTCATAGAGCTCAACGGACTGACCATGCACCTGTTCGATGCAGGGCCTATGTTCAAATTCACGGAAGCCGTTTCTTTTTTCGTTACCTGCAAGGACCAGGCGGAAGTAGACCATTACTGGAATTCGCTGACGGCCGATGGCGGCGAAGAAAGCCAGTGCGGCTGGCTTAAAGACAAATTCGGCCTGTCGTGGCAGATCGTACCGGCCATGCTCAACGAAAAGCTGGCTCATGGTGACCCTAAACGCGCGGGACAGATGTTCCAGGCGGTAATGGGCATGCGCAAGCTGATCATCGCCGAACTGGAAGAAGCCTACAACCGATAATCCCCACATGGCCATTTACCCCTTTCTCACCTTCAACGGCAACTGCAAAGAAGCTATGCGCTTCTACCAGTCGTGCTTCGGGGGCGAGCTGCAATTCACTTTGCTCGGCGATACGCCCGGCGGCGGGCAGTTCCCCCGTGAGATCCGGCAGCTGGTTTTGCACGCAAGCCTGGTTTCGGAGCACGTCCGGCTATTTGCATCCGACCTGGGCAGTGAGGAAGGGGTGGCATCCGGTAATAGCATTTCGCTGTGGATCAGCATTGCCGCGCCTGAGCAACTGCAATCGGTATTTAGAAAGCTGGCACAAAAAGGCGAAATTACCGCCCCGCTTTCGCCCGGCGTGCTCGAAGGGCAATGGGCCACACTTACCGATCGTTACGCGGTACAGTGGATTTTTTCGGCAACGTCAAACCAACCATCATGATCCAGCAGGAGTACATCCGCATCCGCGGTGCGAGGGAAAACAATCTCAAAAATGTTTCGCTCGACATTCCAAAACGCCAAATCACCATTTTTACAGGGGTTTCGGGATCGGGCAAATCCTCCATTGTTTTTGACACCATCGGGGCGGAAGCGCAGCGGCAGCTGAATGAAACTTTCAGCATGTTTATCCGCAACCGGCTACCGCGCATCAGCCAGCCCGATGCCGATGCCATTGAAAACCTATCCACGTCCATTGTCATCGACCAGAAAAGGCTTGGCGGCAACTCGCGCTCCACGATGGGCACCATTACCGACATTTCGGCGGTGCTCCGGCTGCTTTTTTCCAGGCTGGGCCATCCGCACGCGGGTTTTTCCAATGCTTTTTCCTTCAACGATCCCGCAGGAATGTGCCTTGAATGCAATGGGTTGGGAAAAAAGGTGGAAGTAGACCTGGACAAGTTTCTGGACCTTTCAAAATCGCTCAACGAAGGGGCAATACTGTTCCCGGTATTTGCGGTGGGCACCTGGTACTGGAAGGCCTACACGTTTTCGGGAATGCTGGATAACGACAAGAAACTCGAAGATTATTCCGGGGAGGAAATGCACACGCTGCTGTATGGAAAGGGTACCTATGAGTCCAACTATAATGGGATGACCTTCGATACAAAATATGAAGGGTTGGTGG
This sequence comes from Dyadobacter sp. 50-39, assembly GCA_001898145.1. Classification (GTDB taxonomy): domain Bacteria; phylum Bacteroidota; class Bacteroidia; order Cytophagales; family Spirosomataceae; genus Dyadobacter. The sequence continues at coordinate 492,823 of MKSR01000040.1, read as the reverse complement.
ATAAATTCAACCGGCTTTACATTCAGAAGGATAGCAGCGAGATTTCGGAAAAGACGGTAAAGAAGGTCGAGAAATTCCTGAGAATGGGCGACTGTCCCGCATGCAAGGGCGCGCGGCTGAACGAGAAAGCGCTCGCGTGCCGCATCAATGGGTTGAATATCGCCGAAATGTCGGCTATGGAAGTGTCGGAGCTGGTCAAAATGATCCGTGAAATGCACGACCCGGTTTCCAAGCCGATGATCGACACGCTTACCGATCGTTTGCAGCATTTGGTGGACATTGGTTTGGGTTACCTCAGCCTCGATCGCGAGACCGGCACATTGTCCGGCGGTGAATCGCAGCGCATCAAGATGGTGAAGCATTTGAACAGCAGCCTCATCGACATTGCCTACATTTTCGACGAGCCGAGCATCGGCCTTCATCCGCGCGATGTGCACCGGCTGAATGAACTCTTGCAAAAATTGCGGGATAAGGGAAATACGATCCTGGTAGTGGAGCACGACCCCGATGTGATCCGCGTCGCCGACTATATTGTAGATGTTGGTCCCAAAGCCGGCAGCGGCGGCGGGGAAATTGTGTATTCAGGGGACTATCAGGGACTGCTGCGAGCACAAACGCTTACGGGTCGCTTTATGAACAGGGATTTAAAGGTCAAATCCACGTTCAGGCAGGCGACCGGTGCGTTGAAAGTGAAGAATGCGAAACGGCATAACCTAAAAAACGTGTCGGTTGACATTCCTACCGGCGTCTTTACCGTGGTAACCGGCGTGGCCGGGTCGGGAAAAAGCTCGCTGATCAACGGCGTGTTCCTCTCGCAGCACCCGGAGGCGATCGTAATCGACCAGTCGGCGGTGGGTACGTCCATTCGATCCAACCCGGCCACCTACACCGGCATTATGGACGACATTCGCAAGCTGTTTGGCAAAACCAATAGAGTAAGTGCGTCACTTTTCAGCTTCAACTCCGATGGCGCCTGCCCCGAATGCCAGGGACTTGGTTTCATCTTTACCGACCTTGCGTTTCTAGAACCTGTCAAGACTGTATGCGAAACCTGTGAGGGAAAACGCTTCAAACAGGAAGTGCTCGAATACAAGGTGAATGGGAAATCGATTACAGACGTGCTGGATATGCCGGTGGAAGAGGCGCTCGACTTTTTCAAACCCAAAGATATCGTTCGCAAACTCAGCGCGATGAACCAGGTAGGGCTCAACTACCTCACCCTGGGCCAGCCGCTGAGTACATTATCCGGCGGCGAATGCCAGCGCATTAAACTGGCCGGCGAGCTGCATAAAAACGGCACGATCTATGTCATGGATGAACCTACCACCGGTCTTCATATGTCGGATACCGGCCATTTGCTCCAAATCATCGACCACCTGGTCGACCAGGGTAACTCCGTGATCGTCATCGAGCACAATACTGAAGTCATGAAACACGCCGACTGGATCATCGACCTCGGCCCGGAAGGCGGTCACAAAGGCGGCCAGATATTGTTCGAAGGCACGCCCGCGGATTTGCTGAACTCGAACGAATCGCTGACGGCTGCGTATTTGCGGGGTGGTGGGTAAAGTAGTGCCGCAGAAGTCCTAAGCGACTATTATAAATTCAAAAGGTAAAGAGAGGGAATGTAAGAGAAATGCCCGTCGCGACTTAAAAGCGGGATGTCATAGGACTGACAAATTGCTGCAATCCAGATGTCGTTTTCCGGAATAGGCCGACCAGTCTTTTTTAGCCTAATTTTGATATCAGCGTATTCGATGGAGGCCGGGACTTTTACTTCCAGAATTTGACACGTTTCAATAAATGATAAGTACTTTTTCAAATTACTTTGGGCTTTGCCAGAGTTTTTTGCTCCGAACAGCAGTTCACCGCAAACGGTTACAGGCAAAGCTATGATGTCAAATTGTGACAGCAATTGGAGAGTAGACGTGTTTCCGTTTAGGATTTCAACCGCAATGTTGGTATCGATTGCGATCTGTTTCAATGCCATTCTTCATCAATTTCGCCAAATTCTTCACTGATTACCTTCGATACTTCCTTTGCATCGTCATCATTGATGACTCCTGCAAAGGCCAGTACCTTATCCCTATTGGCTTTTGGATTGGTACTCGATTTCAAAGCTTGAAGGTATTCAAACAATTGCGTTTGGAGTCCCGAGTTGTCGGTTATAGTCGCTACATCTTGTGCTATCTGTTCTTGAATGGTCATACTCTTGGGGAAGCTAGTTGAATGAACACCACCAAATTAACATTTTTAGCGCGTGGAAGGTTTGCTAAATGTTCGATCGGCAATGGCGAGATGATCAAAAGGTGTAGTACAGTACCTATTGAATGCCATCAGTCATGCAACGACAACGACCAAACGGGCATTCAATTGGGCCGGAACGCCCCGGAAATGTCCGGAGCTTGCAATGTTCGAGCTCGGCATCGAGGGGCGTTGATAGTGGCGGGTTTACGATAGAAAGGAAATTTTAATTAAGCAACACCTGCGCCGGAATGCCTAGCTTTTCGTGAAAAAGTTTGGCTAATTTCAACGTCAGGGGCTTTTTTCGGTTTAGTAATGCGGAAACGTAGCTTTTGCTTCCTACCCATTCAACCAAATCTTTACTTTTCAGCCCCTTTTCGTCCATCTTGATCTTAATGGCGTCGATAGGATCTGGTGCGGGAATCTGGTAATGCTCGTCTTCGTAAGCTTTAATAATTAGAAGTGCAATTTGCAATTTATGGCCTTCCGGACTGTCGGGCTCCGGAGCGGCATCGAATTCCGCATCGACCCAATCCAGCAGCTCATCGTATTCTTCCTCGTTTTTGATCGGTTTTAATTCCATTGTTGACATAACGCTATTTGAAACTAATGGTTTTCGCATCAATACGATCGTATTCTGAATGTGTACCAAACCATTTGATCTGTATCCCTTTATATTTAAACATGATTCGGACAATCAGTCGGAAGCGGTTTCCCATGATGTTAAACACCATGCGGTCGTCACCAACAATACTGGCATTCGGATACTGCACTTTCAACTCGTTGAAAGTGTTAAAATCTGCTGTTTCGATTTCGCTGTACCATTCTCTTAATGCATTGGCTGCCGTCGGGTACATCATGCAATATTTCAGTAAAGTCCTGCGCGCGATAATGTTAAACATGGAGGTTTACTAATAGTGAACAAATTTATAAGTTTGCTTTATAACAAGCAAGTTTGCATTCACTATTAATACGCGCATTTTAAAAAAGGTAACAGGCACTACTTCAAATAGCCGTTATCACCGAGCCAGTCGGCCATCCGCTGCGGCCAGGATTTGATGCTTTGCAGGGGAGAGCGGTCGCCCATGTTGAAGCCGTGGTCGCCTTTCGTGTAGAGGTGTGCTTCGACGGGCCGTTTGGCCTCGCGGTATTTGATGAGCAGGCTTGCCGTGGTGACGCCGCAGCAGGGATCGTCGTTGGCGGCAAGGAGGAATGCAGGCGGCGCGTCCGCTGGGACGGTTTCAGGAATGCCCAGCGGGCCCGGGTAGATCAGCATTTGAAAGTCTGGCTTGCCATCAAGGCGGTCGATCGGATCTTTGGCGTCGGCCTCGCCTTTGCCTGGGACGTACGCCACCGACGCTACCACCTCTCCGCCGGCGGAAAAGCCAAGCATTCCCACGCGACCGGGTTCAATTCCATATTCTTTCGCGCGGCTACGCACCTGCCTGATAGCCCGCAATGCGTCCTCACGCGGGTGCTTGTCGAGCGTATAGGGCGAGCCTTCTTCGCGCGGAAGGCGGTATTTGAGAACGAAAACGGTAATACCCAGCTTGGCCAGATATTCGGCGGGTTGCACACCTTCCGCATTATAAACGAGCAGCCGGAACCCACCGCCCGGGCACACCACCACAGCAGTACCGTTCGCCTTGCCGGCCGGCGGCGTAAATACCTGCAACGATGGGTTATGGATGTTTTTGACCCAGTAATCCTTCGCCGACTCCGGTTCATTCCGCTTATTCTCAAAGCCCGGTGCACCATTTTCCCAGAGAGGTATGATTTTGTGAGTGGATTGTGCCACGCCGCGGGTTCCGATGAAACAGCCGGCTATTGCAGCAATGCAGACCGCCTTGAAGACGGCCCGGGAAGTTTTAAGTAAATGCATAAGTCCGAAGGTTAGCGACCGGTTGCGCCCGGCCGGATGCTTAGTAAAGCAGAAAACCTACGTGTCTACCTGCCTAATTTCCAACCGTAAACAGATTCCGGTTTTGAGCAATTTGTCAGGATGTTCCATCGAATGCTCATGATGTGGATGGCGGGTAATCGGCAGCTTGGTCAAAAATGCATTCTCTTCGGGAGATTTGTAGAAAATACGCGATAGGCGGCCGTCAGTTTTACTTAATCGTAACCTTTCCAAACTCCGCGTTGATATCAACGCTGGCGAGCTGGTTGCGGGAAAAAAATGCTTCCTTGAAATCGGAGGTATTGCGCTTCCATTTGAATCCATTGGGCAGTTTCATGGTCGCATAGGCACCGTTGATCGTGTAATCGAAATGCTGCCAGTTTTTTGTCAGGAGTATTACCTCCGCCTTTTTGGAGCGGATTCCCAGGCTGGTCAATCCTACGGTTGGGTAAATTTCCACGTTGCCATAAGCAGCGTCGACCCTGATAGCCCCGGCGATCTGTTCGAGGCGGACGTTGGTGTGGTCGCTGTCAAAGGTAAAAGTGCCCGCCAGTTCGTTGCCCGAAAGGTCGCCGAATGTCGTCTGGAGGGCACCTTTGCCACTTAATCCGGTCAGGTTTGTTGTGCAGAAATCCGCTTTGAGGTTTAGCTGGTTGGTAAGTCCGCGCAAGGTGATCGTCCCGAATGAATTTTTGAGATCGACGGCGCAGGAAGCCGGCAAATGGATCGTATAGCGCGCTTTCAGGTTCGACACCGGCTTGGCTTCCCCGTCTTTTAATACAATATAATTTCGCAGGAAGTAATCTTTGCCGCTACGGTCGGCGATGTACTGGAACTTGGAGAGGTCCTGGGTGGCAGTAGCACGGTCGGGATGGCGGGCTGAGAGCTCCATGATCACCGCGATCTCAGAATTATCCCAGGTCACGATCTCGATATCGGCCTTTTCGGCGCTGATATAAAGGGTCCGCACTGTGGGCGCATTCACTGTTTTTTCAATCCGCTTCGTGGCGACCTGCAATTTCCCCTGGGCGTAACCAGGCAGGTTTCCAAGCACCAAGGCGAGTAGCAGGGGCAGTTTCCGGATTTTTTTGAGGTACATGATCATTGTTCTGGTGCTTAAATCATTTTGGCCATTGCATTCAGAATGTCCGTTTTTTGTCTTTCAATCTCATTATACTGCCTCAGGAGTTCCGGCTCTGTATTGTAGGTGCCGATCGCCTGTACAAGTCGTTGGGAGGCTGTGCTTAGCCGCTCGTATTCCTGTTGCAGCGACCGGTATTCGGTACTGTTACACACCAGGGTTTCCGTTTCGCAGTAGGTTTTCAGTACCCGGTACTGCTGGTCGGTTTTCACTTCGGCATCCATTTGCAGCCGCGCATCGACGATTTCCGAGGAGTATGCAATGCCTGGCGACCCGGCTGGCAGCATCAGCCATGCCGTGCCGGCAGCCATCAGCAGTATGGCAGCGGCATAACCCCATTTCCAGCGTTGCTGCCGCGCGTTTTTTCGTTCAATCAATTCCCAAAGCTTTTCATCGGGCTCGTAAGCGGGCATTTGGGCCAGTGCGGTGCGCAAGGGTTCCGTGTGCAGTTGTTCGTTGATGCCGGCCCATACCTCGTCCCCCGGTTCATAGGCCGGGAAACGGCGTATCGCGTTGGCTAGGTTCGTATGGTTCTTTTCCATTCTGGTCGGTGTCAGTTTCCCGAAAGCATCGCGCGGAGCTTTCTTTTGGCATGAAACAATTGTGATTTCGAAGTGCCCTCCGAAATATTGAGCATCACAGCAATTTCCCGGTGCGTGTACCCCTCCACTTCGGCAAGCACAAAAATGGTTCGGAAGCCGTCGGGTAACGATAACACCGCGGTTTCGAGATGCGCCGTATTAATTTCCGATTCTCCCCAGTCGATACTTTCTCCCATGTAGTCGTCGACATTCTGCCAGATGACCAGCCGCTTTTTCTTCGTCGATTTCCGCACGACGATCTGCTTCACCCACGCCCCGAGCGTCGATTCTCCCCGGAACTGGTTCAGGTGTTTGAATACTTCCAGAAAAGCATCCTGCAAAACGTCGTTGGCATCGTCGAAATCACCGGTAATGCGGTAGGCGAGGGTGTACATCGCTTTTTTATAGCGGTCGTACAGCTGTCGCTGGGCAATGCGGTCATTTAAAAGACAACCAGTGATCAAATCGGCTTCCGAGGTCATGCAGGGATTTTTAGCTTATTGTGTCAAAGAGGCTGCAAGATCCGGAAATGGTTGTATGGAGGTAAAAAAATGCAGCTAAAAGTTATCGCCTGCTGGCTGCGGGGCGTCCATGACAAATCCCAGTGTCTGTCTTGCATTTTTAAGCCTGTAAACAAACCAGTACCTGGCTACCAGCCCGTTGCGCCTTTGCGTGATGCACCCTGCTTTTTCAAACCGCTCAAATTGACCTGCATACAGCTCGGCGGGGTCGCTGAAATTGTTGGAGGGAGTAATGTACCAGGCGTCCGAACCGGCCTGAACCTGCCCGTAAAGTCGATTCAGCCAGGCAAACTGGTGCAGGTCTTCGAGTCGTCCGACACCCACCGTACGCATTCCGAGCGGATAAGCGACGTGGTAGTACATGTGCGATCCGGGAAACCATTTGTGCACAACCAGCGGCGCGTCAGGCCGCATTCTGCCTTCGGCTACATCCTTGTTCCGGATGCTTTCGAAGGCGGGCAGCAATTGGTCCCAGCCGGTAATGTCCAAAGTGGCGTCGCCAGAGCCAGTCCGTGGGAAAGGCGTTGGGCTCATGGTGCCCGGGTAGCAGCGTATGAGCACCGCCCCGGCGGTGAACACGAATAAGATCAGCACCGTTGAGCCAATGAGCAACTTTCGGGGCAGCGGATTGGTATCGGGCGGGAGCGGGGTTTCAGACCAGGCGGCACCGATGAGCATCAGGCCAAGGAACCCCGGCCCGCTCCAATGCGGCAGCGTGTCGCGAATGAGCGAAACCAGGGTGGTGCATAGGATAATCGGCAGGCTGCACCAGAGCAGCAGTGCTACCGACGCCGCATCCGCAAATAGACGCTTGCAGGCGAGCGCTCTGCCTGTGAGGATAAAAAGTACAACCTGGAACGGGTTGGCATACAGGAACTGGCCAATAGTGGTTTTTAAAAATGATTTCAAGTTAATGCCATCGTCGGTAACTGTCACTCGCTCACTATGGAAGCGCCAGGTAATGAAATCGTTAGCGATATTCCAGAATAGGATAGGGGAAATGACCAGGGCCGTAATACCAAGCGAAACATATAGGTAGCGACTTTTCAGCAACCCCGGCTTATGGAACACAATGAAGCCGAGAAACCCGAACCAGAGGAATACGCCATGCACTTTTCCCATCGTGGCGAGTCCGATAAACAACCCGGCAAGCAGCAAAAAGCGGCGGATATCCGTCAGGCCAGTGGCCTTGACGCACCGCAGCATAGCGTACAATGCAGCGAGCCAGAAGGTGAGTTGTACCGAATCGGGCAGAATGAAAACGCCTGACAGAATGCTCGTGTAAACCGAAGTATTGTAGAGCAAAGCCGCAATGAGGCCGGTGCGCCGGTTTTTGATCAGCGTGCCGCAACGGGTTATCAGCCAGGTATTCAAGGCCGCAGCGAAAATGCCCGGCATCCGCACAAACACTTCGGAATTACAATGGAGGTTGAGCGTGAAAAACCGGATGAAAATGCCTACCAGCGGAGGATGGTCGAAATGGTTCCAGTCCGGCAGCACGGCGTAGGTGAAGTAGTAGACCTCGTCGTTCCCGAGGTTGATCAGGTTGGCGGTGAGGAGGCGGATGATCGTGAAAGTGACGATCAATTTGAATAGGTAATTCTGCATTCGGTTTGCAAGCATAATGAACTAGTCTTGTTGGACTGGGATTGGTCGTCGATGTGCTATGAGCCCACCCGGCTTAGGTGGTTTTCGTTTCGTAAACCATTTTGCAAACATGATCCAAAGGAGCATAATGCACGCTCCTATGGCGCGATAAAGTATTGTACCGATTTCATCCTCCTCTACCGGAGCCAGGTTGTTTTTGCCCGAAGAGAAGAATATCGGGTTGAGGAAGATTACAGTGCCATTTTTAAACTCAAAACTGGCTCTGGCGTAGTGGTCCTGCGGCAACAGGCGGTAGCGGATCTTGGCGGTCGATTTTTTTTCGAGTAGCGTTTTTCCACCTTGGCCGGCGAGAGTTGCGGTCTCTGCCTCTTCGCTCATTTGGATGTAGATGCTGTCGCGTACCACCTGGACGCTTTTTAGATATGGAATTGAATCGTGATGCTGGTTTGAGCCGATGATGACGCCATAACTCTTACCATTTTTAAGGGCGGTGAGAACCTCTTTCGCAGAGTTGGCTTTCACATTGACAAATGTGCATCGGGTACCCAATCTTGGTTCAGAAAATACATTATGAATATCATCGTCTCCAACGATGAATGCTCGCCTACCTGCTGACAACGCGGCGTCCCATTCGGTAAGGGAAGTCACTGATGGGTTAAGTACTTCCATGCAGTCATAACCGACAATTTGACCCAGGTCGTCCTTCGTGTAACCCTTTCGAAGGGCTGGATGATTTAATATTATCAATCCGTTCTGATCACGAAGCTGGTTTAGAATGTATTGCTTGTTGTGCTTTGTTTGGGGAAAAATGTAGTCCGTCCAGACCACTTTTTTACTGCCTAACACCAGTTGATGCGTTTTTTGAATATTATATCCATGTTCATAGGCAGCTATATAGCCGACTTTGCGGGAGCGGGTCGTATCTATGTTATGGTAGTTAGACACACAATGAATACCATAGTTGAGTTTCTCATAGGCGCGATGAACGTCCTCTGCGTTGCCATGCCCGTTAGTAATGCCTCCCCAGCAGTTTGCGTGCGCGTGAAAATTGCATTTAACCCAGTTCCCGACGCTTGTTGAGTCATAGGGATTTGTAATTCTGAGGCCAGAGAAAGGAACGGGCTCCATAAAGTCATACCTCGGACAAAGAAAGTACTGATGGATAGAGATGGCGACTATGATAAAGGAAAGGACTAGTGATGCGATACGGAGCTGTCTCATAGTGTGATAAAACTGGGTTTTGAATGTTACTAGAATATTTGCTCAGCAAGAACTTTGTCGTCGCGGGTATGAGAATGAGTGTTTGATAATATTGGCCCTTGCTTTGGGACAGATGGTTATCAAAGCTTAAAATGAAGTTCATAGTTTGGTCACGACGTTCGTTGCGTCCACAATATGAGTTGGAGCCGTCGACTAGCCGCAAAAGAATACCCGAACGCACGGTATGAGCGATCAGGCGGTGGGGAAGTAAGGGAGGTGGGTGTTTAGAGGCGGTGTGAAAGGGAATTAATATAATTTTTATAATCCAAGCCCCAATTTTTACTAGCTTGCCATCAGTAAATACCAAAAGGCTGATAAATGGCAGCCATCCGTAATGAAATCAGATTTTTCCAAGAAATTCTCCAAACCCGTTTTTAAAAGAGACGTTCCCGACGATACATTCAAGTACCAGCCTGCACCCCGACCGTCCGGAAAATACCCCTATCATTTAGACCTCGAGGCCGTTGACCCGGTGCCCGACCAGAATAAGCTGGCATTTCACATGGTAGGTGACACGGGAAGCATCCGCACACCGGATTTCCAGAAACTGGTGGTAGGAGAAATGGTAAAGCAGTTTCAAGCGGTGGAGAAAACCGGCTATGAGCCGCAGTTTCTGTTCCACTTGGGCGACGTGGTGTACAATTTCGGAGAGGCAAGCCAGTATCAGCGCCAGTTCTTTGATCCCTACCAGAAATATCCCGGTCCGATTTTCGCCATCCCGGGCAACCACGATAGCGATATTAACCCCGACAGCCGCGTACAATACAACAGCCTGGATGCATTCACAGCGGTTTTTTGCGATACGGAGCGGAGAACGGTAGCATTCAGCGGCAATGCGGAGCGCAAAAGCATGGTGCAGCCCAATGTGTACTGGACCCTCCTCACGCCACTCGCCAATATCATCGGGATGTACAGCAACGTGCCGAAATTCGGGGTGGTGACGGACGAGCAACGCGAATGGCTGATCCATGAACTCAAACGCGCCGATAGCGAACGCCCCCACAAGGCGGTCATCCTTTGTCTGCACCATTCGCCCTATTCGGCGGATATCAACCACGGTTCAAGCATGCCGATGATCGAGTTGCTGGAAGGTGTGTTTGCGGAAACCGGCATTTATCCGGACATCGTTTTCAGCGGTCACGTGCACAATTACCAGCGTTTCAGCCGGCATTACCGCGGCGGAAGCCCCGGCGACGGTCGGGTAGTTCCGTTTATTGTTGCGGGAAGCGGCGGCTACGACGAGCTGCACCCGGTGGCGTACACCAACGACTACCGTTTCAGGAGTGATCTGCCGGAGTTCGACGGCGTCAATCTCGAAGCCAGCTGCGACACAAAGCACGGTTTCCTGAAAGTACTTCTGGAGAGAGCAGCGGACGGCATTACGATCACGGTCGAATTTTTCACGCTCCCGCACGAACGGCGCGCCGAAGCAGGCGTGAATGCAGCGCTGGAAGACCGGCTCGTGCTGAAAGTTTGAGTGCTATTCATAAAAATACTCCTGTTCGAGCACCTTTTGACTGTTGGTCAGCACCTGGTATTTTTTGACCGGCCACGGGCCGTTGTACTCGTAGGCATACCGGATCTCCGAATTGACCGACTCCCCGTTCCGGAAAAGCGTCCGCATTAAGGTCACATTCCGTTGAGACCTGAACATCGGAATTCCCTCGATGCCGGTCATCGAAAAATAGGGGTTGGGATGCTCATCGTATTCGAACTGAACCTCTTCTTTGACCTGGTCCGTGACGGGGTCCAGCGTTTTGGTCCTGACGATATTCTCCATTTCGGTATAGAGGTAAATGTGCTGTTCAGTCTTCGCGACGATGTCTTTCTCCACAATTTTTACCGTGTTTTTGTCCGGATACGAATAAGTCCTGGTGAAGTGCTGGGGCTTGGCCGCCGCATCCTTGTATTCTGACCCGATCAGCGTGTCGCCTTTGTACTGGAACGTGAACTTTCCAGCATTGGGATCATTGCCCAGTTGTTGCTCTATCAGCCTGTTGAGGTCATATTTATAGGTCGTCACCGATAGCGGTTCGCCGTTGTCTTTGAGATGAATTTCCTTTTCGAGCAGGAGTTTGTATTGATACTCCACTCTGTAATGCGACTGATCGGTGAAGTAGAAGTGGGCGGCCCTTAACCGCGGTACTTGCAACGGATCAATGATGATTTCCGGATTTGTGGATTGTTCGGTACATGCGGCAAAGCACAGGAAGACGAATAGCAGTAGCAGATTTTTGTTCATTTTCACGACTGGTTTTCTCTTCTGATGCGTCCCGCCGCTGAATGGTTGTAACCGGTTGCTGCATTATTTACCCATCCAAACCTTGAAGTCGCCTACCTTCTCCCGGCTTACGAGCACTTCCTTGTTGTGCTGGGGGCTCAATGTAAGCGAGAGGCGGTTCCCGAAATAGGGGTCTATTTTATCGACAGAACGATGCGTGACCATCATTCCCCGGTTGATCCGGAAAAAATGCGCGGGATCCAGCGACTCGGCCAGTTCGTCGAGGGTGTAATCGACGAGCATTTTCTGGTTAGAATGCGTCATGAAAAAACTGTAACGATCGTCGGTGAAAAAATAGGCGATCTCGCTAACCTGAATGGAAAGCATTTTTTGCCCCTGCTTCACCAGAAAGCGCTGCCGGTACTCAACGGTGGATGCTTTTTTGAAGTCTTCCAGCAGTTTCCGGATGCCGGCCAGCGAGTGGTCGGCGGCGGGCTGTACTTTCATTTTTTCGTATTTCTGCAATGCCCTTTGCAGGTCGTCACGGTGCACGGGTTTCAGCAGGTAGTCTATACTATTGTGTTTGAAAGCCTGCAATGCATATTCATCATAGGAGGTGGTGAAGATGATCGCGCTCGACACTTCGATCCGGTTGAAGATCTCGAAACTCTGCCCGTCGGATAGCTCAATGTCCAGGAAAATAAGGTCAGGGTCCGGGTTGCCGGCCTCGCGGTTTTCAAGTACCCATTCCACGGTTTGCTCGATGCTGTCGGTAACCCCGGCAATGGTCAGGGACGGTGCTACTTCGCCGATCATTTTTTTGAGGCGACGGACCGATAAATCTTCATCTTCGACAATAAGCGCATTCATGCTTTCAGGAAATCAGTGGTAAGGTAACGGTGAAAAATTCGTGGTTGCTCTCAATCAAAGGCTGGGGCAGGCCTGGGCGATACTCGCTCAGCAGCTGGTATTTGGTTACAATATTATTTAGCCCGACATGCGTAGACTCGATGTTTTCTGCGCCGGCGGTCAGGTTTTTCTTTTGCAAATTATTGCGCACCATCAGTTGCCCCTCCACGGTGCTTAATATAAAAATGGTCAGCGGCCTGCTGGCGCGGATCACATTATGCTTGACGGCGTTTTCGACCAGCAGCTGCAATGTCAAAGGCGGAATGCGGCTGTCCAGAAAGCTTTCTTCCACGTGAATGTAGAGCTTCATACCTTCGCCATAACGCGTTTTCAGCAAATGTCCGTACGACTCGATAAACGACAGTTCCTTTTTTAACGTCGTTAACTGCCCGAAATCGCCCTGGTCTACCGACGAGTGGTTGGTCTGCAGCAGGTAGCGGTAAACCCGCGCCATTTCATCGACAAACTGCTCCGCTTTTTCCGGGTCTTCGCCGATCAGAGCGGAAAGGGAGTTTAATGTATTGAATAAAAAGTGCGGGCTGATCTGCGCTTTGAGACTTTCGAGCTGCCCGTTGACATTTTCTTTCATGAGCCGTTCGGTATTGATCTCATGCTGCCGCCACCGCGCAAGGGCATCGAACGTTTCCCAAAGACCGGTTACCAGCACAATCGCAGCAAGATTGACAATATAAATCATCACCAGTGTGTGCACCGACAATGTGGAGCCAAACATTTTCCTGTCGATGTAAAGCCAGGCTGCAAACAGCACAAAAACGCCGGAAACGATAGCATGCGCGCAAATGGACAGTGCCACGCGAATGAGGGTTTTCTGCAAATCGCTGTAATGGGTGGTGATGTAGCCGGCCGCGCGGGATTGGACCCAACAGGCCGCCGCAAGTATGGCCGCATTCAGCAGGGTAGCTTGCAGAAACAGCGCGGGGCTGCCGAATACGTGTGTGCCGACGGTTATGTAGTTGAAAAACGGCAGGAAGAGCACCGCAACCAGGGCGTAAACTGACGCGCTCCCCGAAGGTATCCTGTCCGGAAGTCTTTCAAATAATGCTTGCTTTCTCATGGTTAGGCAGCCACCGGGTTATTCAGGGGCATTGGCAGCAATTTCTAATACGATAGTTTCAAAAATAGCGTAATGCATGAAAACGCAAGCGGCGAAGTTGCATCAATTGCATTTTTATCAGCGTGAATTGTCATTGCACCGGAACTCGGGTGGCTGCCGCGTCGGGCAGGAGAGGGATCGTCACCGAAAAGGTGTGGTTACTTTCCTCGACGCGCAATTGCCGGGACGTGAACGTGAGCAGTTTTGCGGCAAGCCCGGGCACGCCCGTCCCGCTTGCCCGCAAAGTCCGGTGCCGCATCTGTACATTGTTGCTAACCCGGATCGACCGGTCGTCCGTAAGGCTGATCGTGATGCTGAGCGGGCGGCTCTCGGATAACATATTGTGCAGTACCGCATTATCCACCAGAATTTGCAGCATCAGGGGCGGAATCGTCAGGTCGGGCGGGCAGCTTTCGGGGAGATTTACCAGGAGGGCGTCGTGGTAGCGGACTTTGAGCAGGCGGACGTAGACTTCCAGAAAGCTGAGTTCGGATTGCAGCGGCACCAGTTCGGTACGGCCGCCTTGAAGCATATAGCGGTAAATGCGCGCAAGGTCTTCCACGAAATCTTCGGCTTTTACCGGATCGGCGGCGATCAGCGAGGAAAGCGTGTTGAGGCTGTTGAACAGAAAGTGCGGGTTAACCTGACCTCTCAATGCATCAAATTCTACTTCTGCTGATTGCCGCGCCAGCTTTTCGTCATCGGCCTGGTCGTTTTTCCACTGCTGCAATGCATAGAACAGTCCGAGCAGCGCGCAAATGAAAGCATCACACAGCAAGCTCACCAGCGCCAGCGGCCACACCTCCGACCATCTGAAATCAACGTCCAGGCCGGGTACGAGGCTGTAAATCCAAATATCGAAAACCATCAGCAGCACCGTCGCCACCGCCAGTTTCCAGAACATTTTCAGCATTTGTTCGAGGATTTGCCCTTCTGCGGAGCTGCCGGCCGTTTTTCGGATCACGATCGTCAGTACCACCACTGAAAACCAGTAGAGCAGCATTGCGAGCGCCGTCGCTGTGAGGAAAACAGGCCATTGGACGAAATACCGTTCTCCCAGCACGTAATAATTACCCAGCGCGAAGCAAACGGGCATCATCGAGAGATGGTACCACCATTCATACTTCGAAAAGAAAGCGGGCTTCATGGTCGGGACGTCTGGTAACGGGCTGAACAGCGTGCAAAATTAAAAGAAATAGCCAAGCGGTTGGTATTGCCGGCTCAGCCTGCTACTTTCCGGTACACATAGGCATAACGGGCACCATGGCAGGGCGTAGCGCGGGAATTCTGATGTTTCGGAGAAAAAAAGAACTTGAAGTACTGCTGGTGCATCCGGGCGGACCGTTTTTTGCCCGCAAAGACCTCGGCGCGTGGTCGATCCCGAAAGGCGAATACGACGGGTCCGAAGACCCGCTGGCAGCCGCGAGGCGCGAATTTGCCGAAGAAACGGGCGTGCCTGTCCATGGCGAGTTCCTGCCGCTGGCGACCATCAGGCAGAAGGGCGGTAAGGAGGTATCGGCCTGGGCAGTGGAAGGCGATTTAGACGCCGACAACATTTCCAGCAACACTTTCGAGCTGGAATGGCCGCCGCATTCCGGCAAGGTGCGGACGTTTCCCGAAGTCGACCGGGCCGGGTGGTTCGATCTGCCCACAGCCCGCACGAAAATCAATGAGCGGCAAAGCGGCTTGCTTAATGAGCTCGAAGCGCTGGTTGGCTGAGCGGCCGGTGTTCTTACTTTGTGACCTCCGTGTGAATCCGCACCAGGTACCCGCCTCCCGGGGCCAATTTGAGTTTTAATATGCTTTTGGGTGTGAGTAGTACCTCGGAAATGCGATAGTCCGCCGGGTAACGGTCGGCGTTGACGCCATCCTCGCAAATGGTGGCCCGATAGTTGCCCTCCGGCAGGAAATCCAGCGGGATGCTGAGTTCCCGTGCCGTCGAATCATTTAATGCGCCGATATACCATTCCTTGCCCCTTTTGCGGGCTGTCACCACATAGTCGCCCAGGCGTGCGTCGAGAATGCGCGTCGTGTCCCACACGGTGGGGATACTGCCCAATAGCTCCATAAATGCGGGTTCTTTCAAACCCTGGGAAGGATTACCCGCGAAAAACTGAACGGGGCTTTCGTAAACGACGAACATGGCCAGTTGCTGGGTGCGGGTCGTGAGCGACATCACGTTCTCTGGCATGGGGTGGAAGCCCTTGGGAGTGGCGTTGTTGAGCATGCCGGGTTCGTAATCCAGTGGGCCGCCCAGCATGCGGATGAATGCGAGCAGTACGTTGTGCTCCGGCGTCGCTTTGGCGCTCCACATATTGTATTCCGACCCCAGCACCGCCTCGCGGGCGATCGCATGCGGGAAAGTGCGGTTGAACCCGGCGGGTTTGAATGCCCCGTGAAACATCAGCATGATTTTGTGGCGCGCGCACGCTTCCGCGATCTTGTAAAAAAACTGCACAGCCTTCTGGTCGTCGCGGTTAATGAAGTCGGTCATGATAAAATCGACGCCCCATTTGCCGAACTGTTCCAGGGCGGGTTCCAGCTGTTTTTCCAGGGTAAGTGCGAGCGTCCACATACTCACCCCGATGCCTTTGCTTTTGGCATAGGCCATGATTTCCTCCATATCAATAGCTGGATTGATCTTGAACAGGTCATTGTTGTCGCTCCACCCGGCGTCCATCATAATGCGTTCGAAGCCGAAGCGTTTGGCAAAATCGATATAGTATTTGTAGGTGGCGGTATTGATGCCGCTTTTAAAAGGCACATTGAAAATGTTGGAAGTGATGATCCATTCGTCGGTGGCCTTGCCGGGTTTGACCCACGATACATCCTGTACGCGGGATGGGCTCGCGAGCCGGTATACCAAGTCATTCCCCGGCAGGTCCCTGTCTTCGGGTGCGATCACCAGCACCCGCCATGGAAATGCCCGCGTACCCTTCGTTTTGGCCAGAAAATCGGCGCGCTTCGAAACGTAGCGGGTTGCATACAATTCTTTGGTCTCCACTTCCTCGGCGGGGTAGGGTGCAAACTGGCCGAAAAGCGCTTTCTCGCTGTTGCCGGTGAGGAACATGCCCGGGTAGTCTTCGAGGTCCGACTCGGTAATGCCTATTTTGGGCCCCGCTTTCGGCGCCACCAGAATGGGAGAGAAAAACAGGCTCTTGGAAGAAATGCTTTCGAGCGGTTTGATCGTGTAGGGTTCCTCGAAGCCGGTGTGGTAGATATCCATATTCGACGGCGGGGCCACTTCGGGAAAGTAAACCGGATGATCGGCCGGAAAACGGAACGCTGCCACTTCGGAGCGCACGGTAATGCTGCCGGGGAGCGTGGTAGCAATGCGGTAGGCGACGCCGTCGTCGTACACCCTGAAAATAACCGCAAATCCATTACGCAGCATCACTTTCAGCTCTTTGTAGCGGTCGGGGATATGTGTACGCTTTTCGGGGACCGGCGAAACGATCGTCTCACTCACATTCCGCTCCGAGAATTGCGGCTTAGCAAGCCCGCCGGAAAGCTTCCTGCCGTCCGACAACACCATATCGATCTCCGACGGCGACAGAATGGGCTGATTTTTAAAGTACACGCTGTAACGAAGCTGGTCTTGCACGTACGCCACCAACCTGATGGATCCATTGGGGGAGGCGATTTCGCGCGTGGCCTGGGCACGTACATGGGAAAAAGAGAGCAATAAAACGATGAGGAGTATCGGTTTCTTCATAGCACCTGTGATGGGGTTCGGAACAGATGCAATGTACGGTATTAATGTGCCGGGGCGAAAGTTTAGAAAGACTAAAAATCTTCGGTGATATGCGGGAGCACCGGAATAGCAATTGTTGCAAGTAACTGTTTAAGCGATAACTGTAACCGGCGAAGCGAATTCCGGTATGGAAAAAATTTGGAGACTAATTGTTTCTGAATGAATCGGTGACGAATATTTCGGCTGCTGTTTGAGGGAACAAGGCTGTTGTAAATTTCCGGTGACACTTTTTATATAACTTAAACCTTAGGTGAAATTCAGACTCGCAAACTACTTCTACGCACAGCAATCGGCCGCTTTTTTTCCGGTTAATACAAATTTAATATGAATGGAATTTTCGTTCGATTCGGAACAGCCGTGGTTTGCCGGGGATAACCGGAAGGTAGGATGCTAATTGAAATAATAATTTTGTAACCATATGGGACAAATTTGTTTGCAAACGGCGTTGTAAATAGGGCGCGAAAATAGAAGGCGCGGTAGTGCGTAAATGACGGAAGACAGCAAGTCCGTGTAATGGATAGCGATTACATTTTGAAACGCTTTAAAAATTATAACTTCGTTAATGACCGCTGTTGGTGCACGATTAATTTAAATAGCATTTTAATTTGAAGGAAAAAGCGCCTCATAAAAACAGCATCAGGGATATTTTCGCGGCTATTTTTTTGATGATTTTTGGAATATTATTTATTCCAAGAAAGTATTTTAATAAAATGTTAACTTCATTACTTTTGCGAAAGTAATAATCCACCAGCAACCCGTAAATTATTTATGAAAGCAAGAGCAATTAAATTCTTTTCTCCGGAGGATAATGTTTCCGTAGCGAAAAAACCTCAGGAGAAACCGAAGCTTACCGGCTATGTTTCCTCTTCCGGCAAGCTTGTACTTCCTCCTAAAACTTTGGAAGAATTAGGTATCGAACCTGAAACAGCTCGCTTTAAAATTGGAGCACAGCAAGGAAAAAGAACCTTGAAGCACCTCTATCTGATCCCGAGCTCTGATGAAAACGGAACATTCGTCCTTACCAGAAGCGGCCGCGGTTATTCGATCCCGTTGGAACTGATTCTCCGTAAAGGCGGCGTGGATTTTGAAACTACAAAGTATATTTTTGAGGTAACACTATTCAATTACGAAGAAGGCGTTGTCGGTTATGAACTCACTTTGGGAACCGAAGAACCCAAGCCTGCATACACTGGTAAACCCAGGGGCCGTAAGCCAAAGAATGCAGTCGTTGCTTAATATATGCATGAAAAAGGGTCCGCTTTCCGGACCCTTTTTTGTTAAGTAGTGGTAAACAGGAATGCCCGCCTCATTTGTCCAGCGTATTCCTGACAAGCTCAGGAATCCCGAATAGGTTTTTGCGACTGTCTGTTGCGAAACGCCGCTCTGCAAAACCAGCTGTTACCAGCCAGTTAAGCGATTCATAAACAGTAGCGGGACTGATTTTAATCCCGCGACTGCGCATGTCCCGCCACAATTGATCACCATCTGTGAATTCCTTGGCTATCAGCAATTGATCGGCCACAATCACCCGCTTTTCAGCCAGCCTCATTTTATGGCGGGTGCAATAGGCATTGATTTGTTCGTACAGGGACATGCGAAAGACTAATGAAAAGCGAAGGGCAAAGCAAAGGCACGCTTCGCAGGTAGAATTGCAAAGATAGTCTATTTGTAATAAGTCCAAATAATATCTGAATTTAAATTACCGCGAAGGTATACGCCGCTTTTTTGTGCAACATGTTTTCCAGTTTAATAAACAATTCCCAATCGCAATGCACGGAGTCCGCTAAGGCCTTGCAGATCTTCCAGTTCGAGCTCTTCGGTGGCCGGTTCAAGTGCTTTGGTTTCCTGTAAATAGTGAATGAAAGGGAGGTAGTCCTCGATATCACGTTGGTGCAGGTAAATGAGCGCGATCTTGTCGGGCTGGGTGAGTCGTTCCTGCGAATTTTTGATCCTGACCTTGTCGATACGCTTCTTGATCATCTGGTAGCGGATGTTGTAGGCACCTTCTACATCGAATTTTCGCTCGTCGCTGCGGAAACTGATGTCGATCATGTGGTTATGGACAAAAATCAACTGGGTAGTATGCAGCTCTTTCGGCATTTCACCCAGTAACCCGCGGGTAAGTTTCGCCACTTCGATCATGGACGAGAGCTGCCACAAGCGGAGGTTTTTGAGGTGGAAATGATTGAATGGCCTGTCGGGAGAAATCGATTGGCCGATGTAAATGTCGTACTCGATGCCATCGGTCCTGAACTTCTCGAAATAGCACGGATACGACTCCTGCAATGCCTCCTTCTGATCTTCGAAATACCGGTTCACAGCCCCGTTGATCAGCTCCATGGAATGGTCGAGCTCCTGCCGGTGCCTGTGTACCTCTCCTTGCAGGGGATGTGTGGTACTGAGATATTCGTCGATAAACGGCGCGGTGCGCACGTCCTGCTGTGATAAATGAATGAGGTATTTGCGTGCCTCCTCGTTCAGGAAAGTATTCAGGTTGTTCTCCGAAGTGCTGTTCAGTTCACCCAGCGCGACGGCCCGCTGCCATTTGGTGCAGTGGAAACGCAGCTCCTGCATGAGCGACGACCGGTCGAATGCGGCCAGCGCATTCAGCAGGTTGTCGAGCAGGTCGAGGTAATGACCCAGGTCGGCACGGATGGAAAGGTTACGCTCATTCGTCGAATTGCGGATGTCGATCGCACCGTATAAGGGGTACACATCGAAAAAGGCGATATTTTCATTGACTTCCGCCAGGCCCTTTTTCCGCCGGTGCAGGTAATGCCACGCCGCCTCGTTGAACTTCCATTGCACCGCCGGCTGGATGGAAGTGAATTTCTCCTTGATAATGCTTTCAAGCTCGGCATTGAACTCCTCTATATAAAGGTTGAGCAGTTGTGCCACCGGCGCAAATGCCATTTCGAGCGCCGTCATTTTCTTCTCGTCGAAACGTTCGTCATCCCAGGTATGCATGCAAAGCACGCCCACGAGCTTCTGCTCTACAAACAGCGGTACCAATGCCAGCGAACGCACGTTCAGGTTGCGGAACGGCGCCAGCCAGCCGATCTGCCGCTCGTCTTCTCCCTGAATGTCGGGTGAAAAGAACGAGTTGGGATTGGCCGCGTAGCCCTCGGCCTGCCGGCGAAACTCCTCGGGCGTCAGGCGGTTTTCGCCCCAGATCTGAAAAAGCACCCCCGTACCCACCTGCCCGTATCCGTACACGGCCTGGCCGTTCACCCGTACGAAAGGAAACAGGTCAAACTCGATGCGGTTGTTCTGTACCAGCGTTTTCAGCGACTGGATAATGCGCTGGTAGCGGTTCGGACTATCGCCCGGCACGCGGTTGAACTGGACCTTTTTGATGTTTTCGATCGCCATTCTGGCCGTTACATCCGATACCGTGATCACCGCAAAGCCTCGGAATTGGAACATATCGAGCGGCAGTATTTTCTGCAACTGCAAATGCCCGTCCTTTTCGCTGAAATGCGCATAGATCTCTATGAAGTTCAGCTCCGGTAATTCCGACTTGGCAGTCACCTCCACAAATTCGGGGCTTACCAGCACTTCGTAATACCGGTAGAGGCCGGTATGGGCGTCGGTCCAGGCGTGGTATTGCTGTATTTTCACCGGGACCTGGAAATTGTATAGCCGTTGCAGGATGAGCGTGTAGATCAGGTGGAGTCGCTCGCGCTGGTAATCGTCCGGGCTCTTTTGAAGCTCAAACTGCGTTTCGAGCGGCTTCATATTCAGCATTTCATAAAGCAGGTCGGTACCATAAAAGATGTGCGGGTAAAGCGGCATGCACATTCCCCAGGCCAGCTTGTGCTCCGATGCGAGCGGCGCCGAGAGACTGCTGTAAATGTACTCGAAGAAATCGGTATACCGCTTTGCCTCGTCCAGCGGCACATCGCCCTGCGAAATCTGGTGTTCGTGGAAATAGGCCAGTATGTTCTTGTAAAATGCAGACTTCAACGTCTTCTCTTCGGCCACCCGCTGTTCGAGGAAGCGGATGTAGGGCATAAAGGAAATCGCGGAGTCGAGATCGAGCGGGAGCGCCCTCATTCCGGAAACGTCGAGTACTTCGTTTTTCATGGTGTTATGGCTGGCAACGGGAGCCTAAATATACGACACACCACTTGAAAAAAGTGCGTCCCGGCATCGTAGCCGGAACGCACGGACGGTACTCATTCGGGTGCAGGGCGGTTTTCAGCGAAGATCCTCGCGGAACAGTCCCGGTTCCATCCGGATGTTCAGCTGTTGCAGCATTTCGGCACGGTTGAAGCCCGTCCTCAGGTTTTCGGCTTGAACGGCTTCGCGGGCGTTGTTCAATGCGGCGTCACTTTCCCAGGTGGCAATGGTAATGTATTCGGTATCGCCGTTTTCGGTTATACGCTCGTAGGCGTAATCCTGCACGAAGCCTTCGAGCGTGTGGATGAATGCCCGGGCGATGTGCTGGCGTTCAAGAAAAGGGGCTTTGGAGGGGGCAGGAATGTGGTACTTGCTGATGAATGCGATCTGCTTGATGCTTTCCGGTGTTTCCATGATTTTTAAATTGAATGTAAAAGGCTTTGCTGTTGGTTTTTGTGTGTACAAAATTCCGGATCAGCCACCTGCCATTCTTGTAAAAAATCATTGATTTACCACAACAGCGGCGATTTGAAGAACTCGGTGGGAGTAACACCGGTGAAGAGTTTGAAATCCTTGTTGAAATGCGGCTGGTCGAAATAACCGGCATCGAGCGCGATCTGCGCCAGCGGCTGCCCCGACCGTCCTTTTTGCAGCACCGATTTCATTTTAACAATATAACTAAACTGCTTCGCCGAAAGCCCTGCCACCCGCCTGAAACGCTTCTCGAATACATCCTGGCTAACATGCAGCGCCGCCGCAAGCTCCCGGATCCGCAATTGGCCTTCCGCCTGTCGAATCCTCCGAATAGCGGCCATTACCATCGGGTCGGCGACCTTGCCGCTGAGGCGGCCAAGGAGGAACCGTTCGATCAATGCGATGCGGGCATCATGGGTAGGTTGTCCTGCCAGCTGCTCTTCCAGCAGACCCGTGTCCCTGAAACCATCGAGGTGATGCATGGCAACATGCATGTCGCTCAGCTCGTGGAGCGGCTCGCGGATAAACGGCGCAATACCGCCTTCCCGGAATGTGGCCAGAATATTGATCGTCCCCGACTGGTATTGCATAGCCCGCCCCGATTTCCGCAGACCCGAAACGGAGATTGGTTCGAGCACATTGGTTTCGCCATGGTGGTTGAACGAAACCTGGCCGCTGAGCCTGAATACCATGACCGGCGAGGTTTCCGGCAGCACCTGGTTCACCACATCCGCGGGCGTTTCTATCACCTTGTAGGACAGGATAAACGGGCTGAGCTCCGGGGTGGGGAAATAGGTTTGGATGTGCATCATTCCCGGAACCCGAATGCCGCGTCAACGGTTCCCGGCGGCTGGAAAACCGCGTGAACGGGCTTCGTAAAAGTGTATCGCATTTCCGGATTTTTGTATAAGTCGCGGGCGGTGGCGACCCGGTAAATTTGTAGCATTAAAACACCAAAACAATTGTCAATCATGTCAAAAACAATTTTTATCACCGGCGCATCCAAAGGATTCGGCCGCATATGGGCAGAGGCTTTTTTGAAAAGAGGGGACAAAGTAGCGGCTACCGCCCGCAATACTGAAACGCTCAATGACCTCGCAGCGCAATATCCCGACACGCTTTTAACCATTCAGCTCGACGTAAACGACCGCGCGGCAAGCTTCGCGGCCATCGAACAGGCGAGCAAACATTTCGGCAGCCTAGACGTCGTCATCAACAATGCCGGCTACGGATTGTTCGGCGCGATCGAGGAAACCAGTGAAAAGGAAGCCCGCGATCAGATCGAAACCAACGTCTTCGGCCTTCTTTGGGTAACACAGGCCGCTATTCCGGTAATGCGTGCGCAGGGCGGCGGCCATATCATCCAGGTTTCCAGCGTACTGGGCGTTGCCACGCTGCCGGTATTGGGCCTCTACAATGCCTCTAAATGGGCTGTCGAAGGCCTGAGTGAAACCCTGGCTTCGGAGGTGAAAGACTTCGGTATCAAAGTAACAATCGTCGAACCCAACGGTTTCTCGACCGACTGGGGCGGTGCTTCGGCCTTCCACTCCGAGCCCAATCCATTGTATGACGGCATAAAAGAAGCGCTTTACGCAGGCCTTACACCCGATGCGATCGGCGACCCGCAGGCTACGCCGGATGCGATTTTGAAAGTTGTCGATGAAGAAAATCCGCCATTGCGAATTTTCCTGGGCAAAGTTGGGTTCCCATGGTTGAGCCAGGTATATGCCGACCGCCTCGCCACATGGGAAGCGTGGAAAGAAGTGGCCGACGCCGCTCACGGTGGTCAGGTTACAGCCTGATTTACACGTAAAGTTGATTAAAATTACCCATAGCTGTCACGTAGAGCGGTATCATCCGCTCTGCGTGATGGTTTAATAGTTTTCAGCTGGTTTTTAACCGTTCACCAAACCATGGACCACTACAAAAGCATCAGCGAGCTCCACCGCGCCAGCAACTTGCCCGCGCCGGAGCATCCTATGATCAGCCTGTTCACCTGCGATGAGCTGAAAAGCTGTACGCTGGGACGGAGAGAGTTTACGACGGACTTTTACATGATCGCATTCAAGAAGATCAGGGCCGGCCATATTCTGTACGGACGTACCAAATACGACCATGAAAACGGGTCGATGCTTTTCGCGAAGCCTCGGCAGGTGATTGAAATGAATAATATCGAGCTGGAAGAGCGGGGTTTCATCGTGTATGTGCATGAGGATTTTCTGGGCGGCCACCCGCTGCATTCCGAAATCCGGAAATATGGCTTTTTCGATTACGAAGCTAACGAAGCACTGCATTTGTCGGAGCGTGAGGAGCAGATCATCTGGGACCTTTTCACCCGCATTCAAAGTGAATATTATGCCAACACCGACGAATACAGCCGCGACATTATGCTTACGCACCTCGATTCGATGCTGAAATATTCGCAGCGGTTTTACAAACGCCAGTTCATCAACCGCACCCAACTTTCGGGCACGACTGTTTCGCGTTTCAATGAAAGCCTTGCGGCCTATTTCGAGAAAGGTAATTTTCAGGAAAAAGGGCTGCCGTCCGTGAAACTGATGGCCGACCTGCTCAATACCTCACCGCGTTACCTGAGCGACCTGCTCAAACAGGAAACCGGCAAAACTGCCATTGAACTAATCCACATTTTCCTCGTTTCCGAGGCGAAGAATATGCTGCTCAGTACGGACAAAACGGTTGCGGAAACCGCTTATATCCTGGGCTTTGAGAACCCGCCTTATTTTTCGAGGTTGTTCAAAAAGGAAACCGGTTTCAGTCCGAACGAATATAAAAAGCGCATGGAGTTTTCCGGCCAGCCGGGCGTGGCCTGAGGAGCCGGCCCGCTTAAATATTTGCATCGAAAAATAGCAAATACCTCCCCGGTAACGTTCTAATAGCTGATTTGTGGATCAAATTCGCTTATTTGGTCGGTTTATTAGACGTTACTCTGAAATTCATGATTCAATTCAAACCCGGGAAATACCGGCGTCGTATCCTCCTGTTGTGGCGTGGATTCGGCATAGGGCTTGCGCTGCTGATATTGTACATTGCCGCCGTCAACTACAACTTTTTCTGGCTTTTCGGCGGTATGCCGGATTTGAAAGCATTGGAAAACCCCAAAAGTGAAATCGCATCGGACCTGATCTCGCAGGATGGGAAATCGATCGGTAAATACCTGATCGAGAACCGGTCTCCGGTTGAAATATCCCAAATTTCCCCCAACCTGATCAATGCATTGCTGGCCACGGAAGATACGCGCTTCATCAGCCATTCGGGTATTGACCCACGCAGCCTTTTGCGCGTCGCGAAGGGGTTGATGACGGGTAGCACCAGTTCCGGCGGCGGCAGTACCCTCACGCAGCAGGTAGCCAAGAACCTCTTCAATACGCGCTCGGAAGAATATGAAGGGACTTTGGGCAAGATACCGGTTGTCCGGATCGTGATCGCTAAAACCAAGGAATGGATCCTTTCTATTACGCTCGAAAGGAAGTATACCAAGCAGGAGATCATGCAGATGTACCTGAACACCGTTTCCTTTGGGAATAATGCATACGGTGTGAAGGTGGCCTCCAAAACGTATTTCGATACCGATGTGCAGGACCTGGACATTCCGCAGGCCGCATTGCTGGTGGGAATGCTGCAAAACCCGACGATTTTCAATCCGCTGCGCTTCCCGCAAAACGCCACCAACCGCCGCAACACCGTACTGGCGCAGATGGCCAAGTACGATTACATTACCGACGACGATTTCAACCTGCTCAAAGAAAAGCCGCTGGGGCTGCAATTCTCGATGGAAACCCATGCCAACGGTCCTGCACCGTACTTCCAGGAGTCGATGCGCGGCTACCTGAAAGCCTGGGTGAAAATGTACAACGAGGAAAACGGTACCGACCTGAACCTCTACACCAGCGGCCTGCGCATTTACACGACCATCGACTCGCGCATGCAGGCGTACATGGAAGAAGCGCTGACGCGCCACATGAAAGAGCAGCAGAAAATTTTCGCGGATCACTGGAAAGGCCGTAACCCCTGGATTGACGAGAACGGCAAGGAAATTCCCGGATTTATTAACACGGCCGTCCGTCGCCTGCCGTATTTCAACGTCCTGAAAAGTAAACTGGGCGAAGAGGAGGCATGGAAAGTGATGAAAAAGCCTTACAAAATGAAGGTGTTCTCCTGGGATGGCGAGAAAGAAGTGACCATGAGTCCGATCGACTCCATCAAGTACTACAAGCGCTTCCTGCGGGCGGGTATGATGGCCATGGACCCTCGCAACGGGCACGTAAAAGCGTGGGTAGGAGGGATCAATTTCAAATACTTCCAGTACGACCACGTGAAGCAGGGCAAGAGGCAGCCCGGCTCTACATTCAAGCCATTTGTATACACGGCTGGTTTGGATAAGAACTTCATTACGCCCTGCGAGAAGATCATGGATTCGCCCGTGACATTCCAGGCGGGAATCGACGATGTCCAGGAAGATTACACGCCTAAAAATTCCAACGGCGTTTATTCGGAGCAGCCGCTGACCCTCCGCCAGGCTTTGGGGAAATCGGTCAACTCGGTGACTGCCAATATTATGAAAATGGTGAAAGCTAACACGGTGGTCGATTATGCGCATAAACTGGGCATTACCAGCGAGCTTCCGGCCACGCCGGCGCTTTGCCTGGGCACGGGCGACGTTTCGGTGTACGAAATGGTATCCGCCTATTCATCATTTGCCAATGGGGGCTACAAGGTAATGCCGATGACGATCCTGCGCATCGAGGACCGCCATGGCAAGCTGCTGGCCGAATTTCACGAACAGCAGAGCCAGGAGTTGAGTGAAAATATGGCTTACAATATGCTCTATCTCATGCGCGGCGCGGTGGAAGATGCCGGTGGTACGGCCGGCCGCCTGCGCCAGTACGGCGTTACCGACGGCAATGAGATCGCCGCCAAAACCGGTACTTCTCAAAACCATTCCGACGGCTGGTTCATGGGCATGACGCACAACCTCGTGGCCGGCATATGGGTAGGCGGCGAGGACCGCAGCATTCACTACCGTTCGCTTGCATTAGGGCAGGGCGGGCGCGTGGCGATGCCTGCCTGGGGCGCATTCATGCAGAAGGTTTATAACGACCAGACGCTCGTTCAGTACCGCAAAGGGCCTTTCCCAAGGCCCGAAGGTTACACGGGAGAATGCGCCACCGACACCACACAGACGACCGAAGACGTGTACACGCCACCAGCCAAGTCGGACGACGAAGGGGTATTATTCTGATTTGCCGCGCTGAGTGGGCCGCTCCCGCAGAACGGTCCGCTCAGCACGACATGCTATCATGCCGGTTTGATATTCTGGTTTACCCTGAATAAGTTATCCGGGTCGTATTTGGCTTTTACCCGCACGAGCTTCTCATAATTGCTTCCGTAAGTCGCCTTTACGCGATCGGCGCCTTCATCCATCATAAAATTGACATAGGCCCCGCCTGCGCCGTGGGGATGCAGCTCCTGCCAATACTCTCTGGCAAACTTCGTAACGATATCCTTTTCGGCCGGATCGGGAGAAATGCCTACGATCACCATCGACCAGGTAGCATCGCGGTAGTTCCAGGCAGTGGCATCGTTGCTTACCCTGCCGGCTGCCCCGTTGATAGGGTAAAGGTGCATTCCCGAGAAGAAATTCGGGATGCGGTGCGCGTGCTTGATGTGTACATCCATTACCTCCGGACTCAGGTACTTCACGAAATCGCCCTTCCAATACCAGTACAGCCCAGGGGCAAAGAGATCGTCGAACATGGTTTGCAGGGCAGGGACCGGCAGCGGCCCGACGGCATCAATCAGCGGTGTCCTGAATTTGCGTACCATTTCAAAAACTTCATTCGCTTCCTCCTCATCAATGCATGACCATACGATCCCGCACATCAGTTGCAGGTGGTATTGCTCGGGGAATATGGGGGCAGGAGGTATTCTGTGAAAATTGAAGAAGCCGCTCACGCTATCGGGCGCCTGCTTGATGAAGTCCTGGTACCATTCCATCATTGCTTTGGCGTCGTTAATGTCCCAGAACATCGGCCCGCCGTAAACCGTGTGCACGGGATGTGCTTTAAAAAGAAATGACGTGACGACCCCGAAATTGCCGCCGCCGCCGCGAAGCGCCCAAAAAAGGTCCGCGTTTTCGTTGGCGGATGCTTTGACAATGCTCCCGCTGGCCAGTACTACCTCTGCTTCCAGCAGGTTGTCGATCGTGAGGCCGCCGAAACGGGTCAAATGCCCCAAACCTCCTCCCAGGGTAAGTCCTCCGATGCCCGTGGTGGCGTTGATGCCGGTGGGTACGGCGAGCCCGTGCGGATGGCCGGCTGTGTCCAGGTCGCCCAGCAGGCAGCCACCCTGCGCCCGGATGGTACGGGCAACCGGATCGACCGTCACGTGTCGCATGGCCGAAAGGTCGATGACTAACCCTTGGTCACATACGCCGAGGCCGGCACCGTTGTGGCCGCCGCCGCGAACGGCCACCAGCAGATCGTTGTCGCGGGCAAACTGAACTGCTTTGACGACGTCTGTCTCGTCGGCGCAGCGTACGATGAACTCGGGGCATTTGTCCACCATGCCGTTATGGACTTTTCTGGCGGTTTCGTAATCGGCATCGCCGGGTGTGATGACTCTGCCCCTGAAACTGGGGATTGTTTTGGAGGAACTGTTTGCTTCCATCTGAGAAGGGGTTTAAATGAAAAACAATAAAGCCTTTCCGGTCCGGGCGGACCGTATTTCAGATGTTTGTGGTGTTGCAAAGAAAATGGATGCGCGGCAGGCTGGGGTTGAATAAGTAACTGGCTAGTTTACAGCGCTTATAAAGATAATCATTTTTGATTGGAGCCTGAAAAAAATAGCTTTTTTGAACGGCAAAATGCGCGGGAATGTATTTGATAATCGATCGGGCGCAACTAGTTTTATATTTTGGAACAAAAATCACGTCCAAGACCCTAATCTGCCGGTATAAGTTGAAAAATCCTTCGCAATGGAAATGGTTCCGCCCGCTCGTGATCCTGGTATGGGCCTTGCTGCTGAATCTTTTTCTTGTCCAGAAATTCATTGGAAGTAATTGGAAAAGCCTCACCATTACCCTGGCCTGGCTCGGTTGCACGCTCGTTACCTGGCAGGTAATGGCTTGGTGGAGCGAGAAATGGCGGGCGCGCTACCCCGATATCGCACAAACCCGCCCAAGGATACTCGGAACGTTCTCGGGGTACCTGGTGATCGAGGTTGTGAGCCAGGCTCTCTTCTTCCTGCTCCTGTATTTCGCCCGCTGGGACTGGGAGGTTTTTACGTTGAAAGAATACTGCATTTACATTATCCTGTGCGTAGTGACGCTCTTCTCCGTTGGCGCGATTTACGAACTGATCTATTCGCTGAGCCAATACGGAATTGCGTTGCAGGAAGAAGAGGCCATCAAAAAGCAATCGCTGCAAAACCAGTTTGACAACCTCAAAAGCCAGGTCAATCCCCATTTTTTGTTCAATAGCCTCAATTCGCTTTCCGCGCTCGTGGAGGAAGACCCGGTGCAGGCCGGTACATTCCTGGACGAGCTTTCGAGCGTGTACCGCTATCTGCTCCATACCAGCGAAAACGGGTTGGCATCGCTGAAAAGTGAAAGCGAATTCATCCATTCCTACCTCTTTCTGACGAGCGCCCGCTATGGGGCGGCGATCGAGGTGGAGATGAATATCGATGACAGCTGCGCACATTGTATGGTGCCGGTGCTGACGTTGCAGGCCCTGGTGGACAATGCGATACGTAACAATGTGGTGATGAAGCAAAAGCCGTTGAAACTGTCCATTACCACGCAGGACGGGCAGCTCGAAGTCCGCAATTCGATCCAGCCTAAAAACCTCAATGCAGCCCGTGAGGGCCTGGAAGCGCTCATCGCGCGTTTCCGCGACCTGCACCTGGAAGAGCCGATGCTTTTCGACGACGGCAAGACTTTCACCGTCAGAATCCCCGTAGGAACACCCCGTAACCAACTTGAAACAACGTGAAGCTGCTGGTCACCTATACCAAACAGGATATCTGGATCGCGCTCGCCTTGCTGCCGGCCTATATTTTCCTGATGAATTACCTGCTGGTAGGTAATATTTACTTCTCGGATATCTCGGTCTTTGTGAAGGCAACGGTCGTGTCGACCATCGTATTCGGCATGGCGTACCAGCTGGTGCATGCCCGGATAGGCTTCTGGTTCCGAAAGCAGTATTCGCATTTCCAGCAAACGCCCAAGCGGATGCTGCTCATGATCCCGGCCCACATTGTTTGCAATGTCGCCATTATCAGCGGGCTCTTTTTCGGCTATGAGGCGGCAGGTTTTCCCGGCTACATCTACGACCTTAAAAGCTACGAATGGGCACTCGGGCTGGGTGCGCTCATGAATGTGGTGGTCACCTGTATACATGAGGGCGTGTACGCATTCGAGCTGTGGCAGCAGAAGCTGATCGAGACCGAGAAACTGCGGAAAGCAAATCTTCAAAGCCAGTTCGAAAGTTTGAAGCAACAGATTAACCCGCATTTCCTGTTCAACTGCCTCAATTCGCTCTCGTCCCTTATCGAAGAGGATGCGGAGCTGGCCACGCAGTTTATCGACGAGATGAGCAATGTGTACCGCTACCTGCTGCGGAGCAACGAGTCGGAACTTACCACGCTGGAATCGGAGCTGAACTTCGCGAGCTCGTATTTTCACCTGCTCAGCACGCGCTATGGCAGCAATCTGCGGCTTGAAGAAGAAATAAATCCGGCTTACCGGGGCTTTATGCTGCCGCCGCTGACTTTGCAGTTATTAATGGAAAATGTGGTGAAGCATAATGTGATCATGCCGCAGCAACCGCTGTACATTCGTCTCCATACGACCCGCAACGGCCGGCTCGTCGTATCGAACAACCTGCAAAGGCGCTCGGTAAAAGTACCTTCCAGCCGCATCGGCCTGGCGAACATTGCTACCAAATACAGCCTGCTGGGCGAAGGCGAGATAGATATCGATGAAAGTCCGCAGACGTTTTCGGTGAGCTTGCCTTTGCTGACGGCCGTGACGTTTCATAGCCGGTAAATTCCGTTTCATCATGCATTTGTGTGTTCCCGTTTCTTGCGGGCTTCGCTAAATGGTGATCGTGATCTAACTTTTGACCCTAAAACATGAACAGCAAAACCAATTTATGAAGGTATTATTGATTGAAGACGAGGACCTGGCAGTGAGAAAGCTCTCCAAACTTTTGACTGAAATTGACGGCAATATACAGATCGTGGGGAAAACGGCGAGCGTGCAGGAGTCGGTGGAGTTCCTGCGGGAAAATGAAGTTCCCGACCTGATCCTGATGGATATCGAACTTGCCGACGGCCAGAGCTTCGAGATTTTCGACCAGGTAAAGGTGGAATCGCCGGTGATATTTACGACTTCATACGATGAATACGCCCTGAGGGCATTCAAGGTCAATAGTATCGATTATCTGTTGAAGCCGATCAAACGACAGGAGCTGGAAGCGAGCCTGGCGAAATACAACCGCCTCACGAAAGGTACCGACACAGACGCTGCCAAAAGCCCGGCCAACCTCGACCGTGACGCCATCGATTCGCTGGTAAAGCAGTTGCGGGAGCAAATGCAGCCTTCGGAATACCGGAAGCGCTTCCTGGTCAAGCATGTGCAGCAATGGGTGCCGGTGGAGGTGGGGGATATTGCCTATTTTTATTCGGAAGAAGGTACAAGCCTTTTCAAGACCAAAAACAATCAGAAATACCCGGTGGATTACACCCTCGACGAGCTTGAAAAAATGCTGGACCCCGACAGCTTTTTCCGGGCTAACCGGCAGTTTATCATCAGTGTGCAATGCGTGCAGCAGATCAATCCTTATTTCAATAACAAAATCAAACTCGCGCTCATGCCCGCTCCCGACAGCGAGGTGATCATCAGCCGCGAAAAAGCCATGGACTTCAAGAAGTGGCTTGGTAAATAGCTTTTTGCAATTCATACACCCATTATGACGCTTCGACGGATTTGACGATGGAAATGGCTGGCCGCCAGGGCATTTTTGCAATGTCGGCCTCACGCCGGCAGTTTTTTCAAACTGTTATTGTCAAAAGCCATGTTAAAAAAAATCCTGAAATGGACCGGCCGCGCGTTGCTGGTCATCGTCCTGCTTGCCCTCGGTTATTACACCAAAGCCTACATTACGGTGGGCAACCGGAAAAGTAAAGTGTATGCGGTAAAGCCCGTTCGACTCCACATCCCCCGCGACTCAGCCTCCATTGCCGTGGGTAAGCGCCTGGTAACCATCAAAGGCTGCACCGACTGCCATGGAAGCGACCTTGGCGGTAAAGTCCTCTTCGAACAAAAAGGAATGGGTCGGCTGGTAGCACGTAACCTTACCCGCGGAAAAGGAGGGATATCCAAAGATTTCGATACCGACGACTGGGTGCGGGCCATTCGCCACGGCTTGCAGGAAGACGGTACCCCGCTCCTTTACATGCCTTCCGGCGGTTTTAGCAAGCTCAGCGAAGCCGATTTGACCGCGGTAATCGCTTACTGCGAACAGGTTCCGCCGGTGGACCGTGTAAACCCGCCTTCCGAGATCGGCGTGGGGGCTACCATCCTGACCGACCTTGGTGAACTGGAACTGTTTGAAGCAGAAAAAATCGATCACAATGCAGCACCTCCGCTGGCAATCCGCGAGGGCGTTACCGCCGATTTTGGTAAATACGTTTCGCAAATCTGTACCGGCTGCCACAAACCCGACATGAAGGGAACGCCGGGAGAGGGCGGCACTCCCAATATTTCATCCAGCGGGAAAAGTGCCCAATGGACAGACGAGCAGTTCTTCCAGACGCTCCGGACCGGCAAGCGTCCCGACGGTACCGAGCTCAAAGCACCGATGCCCTGGCAGATGACTGCCGCATTTTCAGATACCGAAATGCGGGCATTGCGGGTGTACCTGAAAAGTATCTGATAGGCCCGGATCCAATCAGTACGAGGGGATGGCGTTGGAGTTCTCCCGAATTATTTGGAAATTGAACGCCATCCTACTCAACCGTTTCTTCTCATTACTTAACCGGTCTTACGAAATACATCATTTCACCGGATTACTTTTATGAGTAGAATCAAATGCTTAATCATCGACGATGAGCCGTACACTGCGAGCGTTCTCGAATCCTACATCGCCGAACTGGACGCGCTCGAACACGTAGGCACATTCTATCACGCGATCGACGCGCTGATGTATCTCCAGCAACACAAGATCGATCTCCTTTTCCTGGATATCATACTTCCCAAAGTAACAGGAGAGGCATTTCTGAAAATGCTGCCTTGCAGGCCCAGGGTCATCTTTTTGTCGAATAAAAAGACGAAATGGGCCAGAGGAGACGATGAATATATCCTTGATTGCCTGGTGAAGCCGATCGGGTTTGAAGCTTTCCTGCGCAGTATCGACCGGTGCTATGCAGCCATGCCGCCGGTTACAAGGCGCGGCCCCATTCAAAAGCGCCGGCGGACTACTCCCAGCCGGGGGCCATTTCTCTATCTGTTTTCCGGAAAGTCTACGGTGAAAGTATTTCTTCAGGAGGTGCTGTATATCGAAGGGTTCAGGAATGTGGCCAAGATCACCACCACCGAAAAGGAGATCGTGGTTCAGCAGGGACTGGCGGCGATCGAAGCGCGGTTTGCGGCAAGAGGTTTTATGCGGGTACATCGCTCGCTGATCGTGGCTATCAGTAAAATAACCGCATTCACGGGAAACACCATCGAAATTGGCACGCACATTCTGCCGGTAAGCGCCCCGTACCGGCAGAAGGTTGAACGGGTAATTCGTGCAGGCATGATGAGCGTGTAGCTGGTTTCGGTTACGTATAGTATTGTTTTAAGAAAAGATAGTCGTATTTTGAAAGCCTAATCCAATCTTTTCAAACATGGGAAAATTCGTAATCACAAAAAGGGCTAACGGAGAATTTCAATTTAACCTGAAAGCCGGAAACGGTCAGGTGATCCTGGCGAGCGAAGGTTATACTACCAAAGCGGCATGCGAGAATGGGATAGAATCAGTGAAAAAGAATTCGCAGGACGATGCCCGTTTCGAGCGGCTTACCTCGAAAAACGACAAATTCTATTTCCTGTTGAAGGCCACCAACGGCCAGTCGATCGGTAGCAGCGAAATGTACGAAAGCGCAGCGAGCCGCGACAACGGGATCGAATCCGTGAAAAAGAATGCGCCCGACTCAGACGTTGACGACCAGTCGGCGGCATAAATATCTATATATACGCCAAAGCGCAGGACAATCCGTTGCCCTGCGCTTTTTTGTACCTTAGCTGCCCGACTGGTACAATAATTGCACCACGTATACTGCCCACAAAACCACAATTCATGGTCCCGGACTTTAACAACCGCATTCGTCAAATTGCATTTCTGCTGATTGTCACCGCCTTGGCGATCATCGTATTCAAGCAGCTTTATATTTTTTTTCCGGGCTTTCTCGGAGCGCTCACGCTGTACATTCTTTGCCGGAGGTACTTCTTCCACCTCACCGAGGACCGGAAGTGGAAGAAGGGCCCCACAGCCATTTTGTTTATGGTATTGTTTATGGCCTGCATCGTAGCCCCAATCTATTTCGCTCTGCAGATGATCTTCCAAAAGGTCAATACAATCATCGAGAATCCCGACCAGGTGAATCACGCCATCGACGCGATTTCCGCCCAGCTGCGGGAATGGACGGGCCAGGACCTGCTTACGAAAGAAGCCACCGCGGACGTGCGTAAAAAGGCTGCGGGTTTCATTCCCGGCATACTCAACAGCTCGGCCACCATGCTCGGTAACCTGCTGATGATCCTGTTTCTCGCCTTTTTCATGTTTAAAAATGGCCGCTTAATGGAGGATACGCTGGAACATTACATTCCGCTCAAACATAAGAACATCCAATCACTGGCGGATGAAACGTGCGGTATGGTACGTGCCAATGCATTGGGGATTCCGCTCATTTCCCTCATCCAGGGATTGGTCGCGCTGGTCGGCTATTGGATTGTCGGCATCGAAGACTTTGTTTTACTCGGGCTGATCACCGGGCTGTGTGCATTTTTCCCGGTGATCGGCACCGCGCTTATCTGGCTGCCGCTGGTGATCTTCCTTTTTTCAAAGGGTGAAAACGGGAAAGCGATCGGATTGGCAGCTTACAGCGTCACCATCATTGGCAACATCGATTATGTGGCTCGCATTACATTCTTACAAAAGGTAGGCAATGTGCATCCGGTCATTACAATCCTGGGCCTGATCGCAGGCCTCAAACTTTTCGGCTTCTGGGGCTTCATTTTCGGCCCGCTGCTGATCAGCTACCTGCTGCTGCTGGTCAGGATATACCGGAACGAGTTTGCCGTACCGGTTAAATCTCCGCATCCTCCTTCGACTTGATCTCGTAGTTGTGGAAACCGTCGGGGCCGTCGGACCATTTGTACACCACTTTCTTAAAGCGGAGGTCGTTCACAATTCCGTAAATGTTCTTCATGAAATCTTCCTGCACTTTTTCAGGCCGGAACATTTTTCCCTCGAAAGTGAGCACTTCCTGGTGCTCACCGGCCACGCCTATGGCCACCTGCTGCTCGTCGAGCGCCTGTTTTTTCGACGCTACGTAAGCCGTGCGTAATTCAGGAAAGTCACGGCGCTGAACCTGCACCATTTTCGTTTTCAATACCTCGCGTTGCTGAACGATTCTGCGGTCTGAATTCTCCTTCGCTTCATTGTACAATGCACTATTCGATTTATGCCACGACAGCCGCGTTGCAAGGTCAGTGCCATCGTCCCCGTTTTTAAGTTTCAGGTCGATATCGCCGATCGTATTTTGCAGGAAGAGCGACATGTTCTGATTGGCCGCCTTATTCACCGGCTTCGGTGCGTAGAAGTAAAAGCTGATTCCCACGGCGATCGCCGCCAGTACCAGGTACACGATGTATCGGCCGAAGCGGGCGCGGCCGTGGTGGGCGGGTTGTTCGATGGCGTTGCCATTTCCGGAGCCCTGTGTTTCGAGTTGTTGATGATGGATTTCCATGTCTGTTGGGTTTTTTCCTTAACCAAATGGGAAAACAGGGATCAAAAAATATGCCAATACGCCTTGGAACGGATTTTTTTCGCGAGGCCGGTATTTTAGTCAATGCACTCTTATCATGAAAATTCAGCAATTTTATAACAAGGCTTACGCGTGGATTCTGGAAACCGGGCCTTCTGTTCTTCTGGGTATAGGCGTACTCATCGTAGGTATGTGGCTCGTGCGCATGCTGTCGCGCTGGCTCAATGCACATATGCATGAGCGCAAGATCGACCCGTCGCTCACGCCCTTCCTCCTAAGCCTCGCAGTCACCACGCTGCGCATACTGCTCATCGTCTCCGTGATGCAGATCATCGGCATCCAAATGACCATTTTTGCTGCATTAATCGGTGCAATCGGCGTTGCGGCGGGTCTGGCATTGTCGGGAACATTGCAGAATTTTACAAGCGGTGTGCTCATCCTCATCCTGAAACCTTTCCATGTGGGAGATAACATTATCGCACAGGGGCAGGAGGGCACCGTGGAGGCGATCAAGATCTTTTACACGGTGGTCAAAACCTACGACAACCGCACGGTCGTGATCCCGAACAGCAAACTATCCAACGAGGTGATCATCAACATCAGCAGATCGGGTAACCGTCGGCTGGATGTGGAAATGAAGTTCAGCAACAGCATCGATTTCAAGGAAGTGAAGAACATTGTCAATAATGTCCTCGATCATGCCCAAAGTGCCCTTAAAGTCCCCGCAAGACGCATTGGAATATCGTCTATCGAGCCCGACGGCTATAAGGTGATGGTGAATGTGTGGCTCGACGCCCATGGTTTTGTGGATACCAAAATGGAAATCCAGGAGCAACTGATGGAAGCGCTGAAAGGCTCGGGGCTTAAATTGCCGGGGTTGGGCTAAGATTTTTTTGCTGTCCCGTGCAGCGATCGATCACAAGGGCGTGTCTTCTTGCATGTTCCGCCCGACGGGGTATGCAGGAAGACATTTTTTGATCAGACTATTAGCCATGAAACGATAGTCCGACAAGGCCGGGTTTCTGAAAGGCCCATCCGGCAGGGTATATAAATTCAATTTCTAGAATGGTTATGAAGCATGGAAAAGCCGGTCGCGAACGGCTGACCGCGATATGCTTGGCAGGCAGCCTCTTTTTTGCAGCGTTTTCAATGCTGTCGTGCGGTACGTCCACGAATGTGGAGCCAATGGGCGGCCAGGGTCTTACCAAGGCCGAGTTTCTGGGCCGGATGATCGTACAGGAAAGGTATTGGCGCATAGAAGAAATATCCCGCCAGGAAGAAGATCAGATAGCAACGGTAAACGTCAGGGAACAATCGACGTTGCTGAACAGCCATTACCTGAACGACGTGATACCCTTCGTGGCCGTGCAGTTTGGCCGTGGTTATTACGGGAAAGGCGTGGTGAGCGAATCCAAAATGACCGGCGCCTATGGCAAGGTCCCTTTCGGCGAGTTTCAATGCGAGCTGTTACTCAAAACCACGAAGGAAAGCGGGGAATGGACCTGGGACAACGACCGGAAAATGATGAAACTTCCATTACCCGAGAGCATCCGCACACTTGCGGCGGCAATGTCGGGAAGTGACTGGCGGCCCGATACGGGCTATGTGGCCAGCGAACCGGCCCCGCTGTTCAGGGGTGTGGAAGAAGCCCGCAGGGCAGCCAGCCCGGAGCGGATCAGGATCGTGGCCGAAGAACAGACGGCGGAAGGCAAAATTACCTATGCATTTATCATGCGGGCAGCCTGGATGACCGACGTCGAATACCGGGATGCGGAACACAAATTTGGAGTATCCTTATATTAATACATAACTGGCACCCCGGCGATCAACTTATTTGATGCTATGAATGAAAGAAATTTTACTTACAATTTATTTCTTTTAATTGTTTTGATGTTCGTCCTGAACGGATGCAGCAATTATAAAGATCAACAGGTTATCCCGCCCGAAACATTACCGGAAGCGATCATTCAGGTGATGTCCAAAGCGTATCCGGATGCTACGGATGCCACTTTTCAAGCCATTGAAAAAGATAAGCTTTACGAAGTCTATTATAAATTAAATGGCAACCCATTTTACGCAGCATTAAATACAAAAAAGATATTGAGCGTGTACCGGATGTATGGCGCATTGCCCGATTCCATGCGGCATTCGCTTCCGGACATGAGTGTAAGCGGAGGCGTTGCGGATACCTATAAAGAGCCTGTACCTCAGATCAATGAGGATAAGATTTTTAATTCGAAATACACTTGGGGAAGCCGCGATTACCTGCTGACGTGGGTCCGGTACAATGCCGCTAACCTGATCAGATATGCAATCCGGTTGGAACCTTATGTGAAGTTTTCCTACATTATCGGAAAAGAAGATTTGAGTACTTTGCCCGCTCCTGCTGTAAGTTTTTTAGAAAGGGAGAAACTCAGATTTGCCACTGCCAAAGTTTCGGTTAATGCAAAAAATGAAAAAGAATATGAAGTGAATGCTTACACGGCATCGAGTACCAATTACGATTTTAGTTTCGATGCTTCGGGCAGGCTGATCAATACGAGTTATCGGGCCGAGGCATTTTATTATAATATTGATGAATTTCCTGAAAAAATACAGAGCTTTGTAAAGGGTTCGGCGGCATTCTCCTCCATGAAAATTATCGAAGGATATAAGTTTTCGGACCCCGTAGGCACCGGTTACGGGATCAGCATGCAAGCCACCAACGAAAATTGCAGGCTCATTTTTGATAAGGACGGAAATTTTGTGAATATGACTTATCAGACCGCACTATACCGATGAACGAGCAATAGTTGTTTCAGCGATACACTTCATAACCCCTCTGAATGACCTTTTTCCGCAATAAGAAATACAGTTCGCTTGCCGATCTGGTTCGGGCTTGTCAGGCCGGCGATACCAGGGCGCAAACTGCATTCTATGAACGGTACAAATCCAGGCTCCTGGGGCTTTGCCTGCGTTATGCCAAAACCAAAGCCGAGGCCGAGGATATTTTTCAGGACGGGTTTATTAAAGTTTTCAAAAATATCAACGAACTGAGGAATGTGGAGGTGATCGACGCGTGGGTGAAATCGGTGGTGATCAGGACGGCGATCAATTACTATCACCGGACCACCAAAGAGCAGCAGCTGCATTCGAACCTGGAAGACTTCCAGCGTGAGATAGATTCGGGCGATTATGGAAAGATTATCACGAGGATCGATATGAATGTGCTGCTGAATGTGATCAACACACTGCCGGACGGTTACCGGATGATTATCAACCTGCATTTGATAGATGGTTACACCCATAGCGAAATCGGCGAAATGCTTTCTATTTCCGACAGCACGTCGCGTTCGCAATTTTTAAGAGGAAGGAATTTGTTAATGAGGAAGTTACAGGAAAAAGGAATTACGCAATATGAACTCTTCTGACGAGCACATCGACGAGGAGTTGCGTAAAGCTCTCCGGGAACGATTCGATCATTTTGAAAGATTGCCCGACCCGACGCTGCGGGAAAAGGTATTTAAAGGATTGGGCGGCGGAACCAGCATGGTGCAAACGGGCGTAGTCGCCTCGCTGGTGCTGATGATTGCGGTTACGGCGTCGGTTTACATGGTATCGCTGTCCGTGGAACGGAAGAACCAAATGGTGGCCGGTGTACGGCAAGTTACCCGAGAATTCTCCGAAGCGCTGAAAGCCACTGA
Organism: Dyadobacter sp. 50-39; assembly: GCA_001898145.1. Classification (GTDB taxonomy): domain Bacteria; phylum Bacteroidota; class Bacteroidia; order Cytophagales; family Spirosomataceae; genus Dyadobacter. The sequence continues at coordinate 453,236 of MKSR01000040.1, read as the reverse complement.
GGCTTCTACGGAGCAGGTTGCAAGCCGGCAAGCGCCCGAGATAGCTGTCCCAAAATCCGAGGTCGTTTCAGATAGCGCGCAAGCCGTGGGCCAGGCGCCGGGGCCATCGGGGGCGATTCAAGTCGCGCGAGTCGCAGGCACACATGCGGCGCATTCGAGGCGTGTAATCCCGGTGGTGAGGAAGCGATATAAATACAAGAGAGCCGATCTGGAACGGATCATAGCCATGGTTAAATCGGACCCTTCTTTCGGATCGCTTTGGATCGATGACAGGGACATTTCACCCGGGGACAGGGCGTTCCTTTCGTCGGAACTGAATAAGATTGCATCCGTCGGTTCGTCGCGGGACAGCCTTGCTGCCGGCGAAGGAAACGGCAAAGAACTGGAAGGGCCCTCGTTGGCCGATCAAGACATCGGGGTGCTGGATCACAGGCCAATGGCCCTTCCACAATACAACTGGCAACCCGACAGCCTGGTAACACCCGACGAACCCCAAAAGCGTTACGAATTCCTTTTTAAAGAGCACTGGACGATCGTGACTGCGCTCACGCCGCTCCGCACCTTCCAGATCCTCACGGTGAGGCCGGGAAATGGGGTGGTTTACCAGAATTTTGTGCTGCCCGGCAAAATCTCGGCCGAAACGGTCGGGTACAAGTTCTCTGCCGGTGTGGAGCGCAAGGGTTTCCAACTGCTGCTCAACTACGGGCAGTTCAAGCAATCGTACCGGTACGAAATCGCCACCAGTGAATTCACGGTGGGACCCGATCTTTCCGGAAATTATGAAGTTGTGAGAAAAGGGATTCCGCAATATGAGAACAGCACGGTGCGCCTGGTGGGAATGTCCGTTAAAAAGCACACAGTACGCCGTTCGCATTTCCTGCGCAACTATTTCGGCGATTTCGGCGCTGAGTTCAGCCGTGACCTTACCTCGAAAAAGAACCTGGTGTGGGTGAATGCAGGATTTGGCAAGGAGCTTTTGGCAGGAAAGAACACCGTCATGACCGTCGGACCGTACTTTGAATACAGCCTGTCCAAACTGCGTAATCCTGACAACCCGTTTAAGATCCAGCCTTATCAGATCGGCCTTTCCGTGGGTTTACGGTATACCAAAAAATGACCCGGCGTTCGCTGCGCCGCCCGGATTTAACTTACAAGGTATCCTCGTCCCGGATGTAGAGCAGGTAACGCGGCTCTACGACGGCATTTCGCTTTTTTTCGTCGAGAAAGCGGTATTTCAGTTTGGTGACGTGGAAATGCTGGGGCGAAGCCTGGACCTCCGCGTCGACACCCGAGCGGATCAGGCTGTCGGCTACGGCAGCGGTGGTGTACAGGTAACAGGGCGCGGCCTCGATGAAATCGTCGAGATATTCACCGCTTTTAATCAGTTTGACTTCTCCGGGCGAATAAAACTCGAAGCTGTAAGAGAATGAGCCATAGGCCGCTACCGGTAAGTGGCTGTCCGCTTCGGGGATCTCCCGCGCAGCCTGCATACCCGATTGGTATTGGAGCAGGAACGGGTAGAAGAACTGGAACAGGAATATATACAGCATGGCAGCCATCGCGTACCCTTTGAAAAGTAATTGCTGCATGGCATTGCGGTAATTAAAAATACTGGCTGCAAACACGATACCCAGCGAGATCGCCACCGCCGCAATGCCGTTTTCGATGCGGGTAATGTAGAGCAGACCGGAGATGAAAACCAATGCTATCACCATCAGGACGGTTTGGATAGTAACAAGATGGTGCAGCTTCGAACGCCGGGCGAGTTCGGTGAAAAAATAGGCGGTAATGATTGAGAAATAGGGGAATTCAATAACCAGGTAATGCGGAAGCTGGAATCTGGAAAGGGAAAACAGGAGAAAAGTGACCAGCGTGCTGCCGTATATTACCCAGCGGATCGAATCCCGGTTTTTCTCGAACCGGAGCAGGTAAATAATACCGCCCACCAGCCCCAGCGACCAGGGCAGGAATGCCCACAGCGTAGTGTGCAGGAAAAACGTCACATTGCCGCTGCCTTTAATGGGCCCGGTGTTGAAGAACCTTCCAAACTGGCTGTCCCAAAAAAAGAAGCGCAGCCCCGAAACATTCGTGCGCCCGAAAACGACTTTTTCAGGATGCATATCGAATTGCACATAAAGGCTGTAAAGCTCCGGTAAAATAAAAATGAAACACAATGCCAGCACAAGCCACCAGCGGTAGTTGATAAACTCCCGAAACTGTGCCGTGATGATCCAGTAAATGACCCAGCCGCCGACGAGGGTGATCAGGACGAAGATGCCTTTCGTCATGATGGCGCAAGCGGCAAACAAGGCGGCCCACACCAAGTGCGGCCAGTGAGCCCGCGCATGTACCCGCAGCATGTGCCAGGCCGCGCCGGTAATGCAGGCGGTCAGGTAAGGCTCCGCACGGACGTCGAAGTTGGCCAGGGTGCTGTGCAGGGCCACGGTGTAAATCAGTACCGCTATTTTGGCGACATCCTCGTTGTACAAGTCCCTTGCAATGAGATAGGTATACCGCAGGCTGAGCAGCCAGAAGAGGAATGCGGGAAGCTTGTAGGCAAACCCCGTGATCCCGAAAACTTTATAGCTGATCGCCGCCATCCAGAATGGGAAATGCGGCTTGTCGAGCCAGTCGTGACCGTCGCCGTGAAGATTTACCCAGTCATTATGCAGCACGATGTGCTTGGCGATGGTTGCGTACAGCGCGCCGTCGGGCTCGATGATGTCGAGCCAAAGGCCGGGAATGTTGAGCAGGATACCCGTCAGCAATAGCCAGGGGAAATAACGGTCCAAAAATGGGTCACGGTTGTTCATAACGTTGCGTTTTTCGGGGATGCGGCAACACGGTCAAAATTGTGCCTGCCTTGCTCCGATGTACGCACGAAGGTTTGAACTTGTGACGATTATACGCCGAAAACGGGTGTTATTTAATTGTTAATAACTCGCAGCGCCGCGATTTCCGATCCGATCCCGGACGGTTTTCGCCACCCCACTCAGTGAGGACGTTGATGACCGGTTCAAGGCTTTTGCCGAGGTCGGTGAGCTGGTATTCCACACGCGGCGGCACTTCGGGATATACTTTGCGGCTGATAAGCCCATGGCTTTCCATTTCCCGGAGTTGGAGGATCAGGATGCGCTCGGACACGGGCGGAAGACTGCAGCGGAGGTCGCTGTACCGCATGGCTCCCTGGATCAGCCGCCAGAGGATCGAGGGCTTCCAGCGGCCGCCGATCAGGTCCAGTGTGTAGGCCATATCACAGTTTCCGTTGATGAGCATTTCATTTTCAAGGTTCGTGGAGCTCTGTTTCCGCATAACTTACATTTATGTTAGTACTTGACAATTATGTTAGTACCTGTAAAATTAAAAGTAATGAGGATAGTTTTGCAATGAAAATCAAACCAATTTCATCATCATCATGCAAAACTTGAAAGACAAAGTCGCATTTGTAACGGGCGGAAGCCGGGGTATCGGGGCGGCCATCGTCAAAAGGCTGGCAGCCGAAGGGGCGAAAGTGACTTTTACATACGTCAACAGCAAAGATCAGGCAGACGCACTCGTGAGCGCATTGGCGCAGGAGGGGCTTACCGCAGTAGCTATTCAATCCGATAACAACCGGGAGGGCGCCGTGTCGCACGCCATCGATCAGGCTATCGAACATTACGGTAAGCTGGATATCCTCGTCAACAGTGCAGGCGTGTATGTGGGCAAGGCATTTGAAGAACATACCACGGGGGATTACGATTACGTCATGAATGTCAATGTGAAATCCGTTTTCGAAGCCTGCCTCGCGGCTTCGCGTAAAATGGAGCACGGAGGGCGCATCGTCACCATCGGCAGCTGCATGGCCGACCGCACCGCTGTACCCCAGGCCACATTGTATGCTGCGAGCAAATCCGCATTGTCCGGCTTCACAAGGGGCCTCTCACGCGACCTGGGGCCGAAAGGCATTACCGTCAACTTGATCCAGCCCGGTCCTGTCGATACCGATATGAATCCGGCGGCGTCGGAATTTGCCGATTTTCAGCGCGGCATGATGTCGATCCCGCAGTATGGCCGTCCGGAACACATCGCCGATGCCGTAGCATTCCTCGCGAGTCCGGTCAATGGCTACACGACAGGTTCGGTCATCACGATCGACGGCGGCACACTTAGCTAGGTCGGGCCGCGTAGGTCGGGCCGCGCAGGTCGGACCGCGCAGGTCGGACCGCGCAGGTTGCTTCGCACCGATTAGTTTCCAATATTTGCCGCAGACACCAGGCTGCAAAATCCATTGGAAAAAGACGCTGCATTGCACAAGATGATCATCGACCACGTTCTGCGCCGTATTGAACTTACGGCAGCAGAGCAGGCCCATTTCGTTTCCCTTCTGAAAGTCCGCAAGCTGCTGCCCCGGCAATATCTCGTCCAGCAGGGCGACGTGTGCCAGCACGAAAGCTATGTATGTCAGGGTTTTCTGCGTTCATTTCATGCAGACGAGAAGGGTAATGAGCATACGCTGCATTTTGCGATGGAAGACTGGTGGATATCCGATTCCACCAGTTTCCATTTACAAGTCCCGGCCACGCGGAACATCGTGGCGCTGGAAGCTTCTGTTTTGTTGCAAATAGAAAGGAATGACCTCGAACAGCTTTACCGGGACGTTCCCGCATTCGAGCGGTTCTGGCGCATACTCGAACAAAAGGGAAGTATTGCCCAGGATCAGCGCATTCTCAACGCCATTTCCATGACCGGGGCCCAGCGGTACGAGGCCCTCATTACCAGGTATCCCACCCTCGAACGGCGCATGCCGCAGCGCTACATTGCTTCCTACCTGGGCATTACGCCCGTATTTCTGAGCCAGATCCGTAAGCAGTTAAGCCAAAGTCGTTAAACTACTTTAACGGTTTTAATTAAAATAGTTATACGCTTCCCCGCTGACGTCGCCGGTACTTTTGTAAGCAAAAAGAGAAGTATGGAAACGATCAGCAAGACTATATTCGACGCAGTCACCATAGGCGGCCGGAAGCTCGCCAACCGCCTCGCAGTGGCGCCTTTGACCCGCGTGAGCGCAACGGAAACAGGCGTGCCTACACAGGAAATGGCGGATTATCACGAAGCATTTGCCGCCGGGGGCTTCGGCATGATCATCACCGAAGGTACCTACACCGATGACCTGTTCAGCAAAGCCAATCACAACCAGCCGGGAATGGTGAACACGGAGCAAATGAAGGCCTGGAAACGCGTGGCGCAGGCGGTTCATCAGTACAATACGCTTATTATAAGTCAGTTGATGCATGGGGGCGCATTGTCCGAGATCGCTGGGGAAACGATCGCGCCATCCGCGGTGCAGCCGGTCGGGATGCGTACAACGGATTCTTCGGTGCCGCCCGGCCCGTTTCCGCTGCCGCGTGCCATGCAGGCGACGGATTTTGAAGCGGTGAAAGCGGGCTATGTCCATGCGGCATTACTTGCGCGCGAAGCGGGTTTCGATGGTGTGGAGCTGCACGCTGCCAATGGCTACCTGTTCGATCAGTTCATTACCCCGCATACCAATCTTCGCACCGACGAATATGGCGGAGATGAACGGAACCGGCTGCGCTTTTTGATAGAAGTATATCAGGCTGTGAAAATGGCATTGCCGGAAGGTTTCATCGTTGGGATACGAATGTCCGAAAGCAAGGTAAACGACCTCAGGTACCGCTGGCCGGGCGGTTCGGAAACGGCGCGGAGGCTATTTGGGATATTGGCCGAAATTAACCCCGATTACTTGCATATCGCCGCAGAAGGAGGCCGCTGGGACCGCGAATGCGTTTACCCGGACGGTACTTCATCCAACGGCATTGCCAGAAGCATACTGCGGTCGCCGGTGATCGCCAATGGGGGAATGCACGATGTGGCTCTGGCTGAAAAGTTGCTGAACAGCGGTGCGGCCGACCTGGTATCGATCGGCCGCGCGGCTATTGCTTCGCCCGACTGGCCAAAATTGATGGCGGCGGGAGAACCGGTGATACCGTTTTTCAAAGCGCTGATCAGTCCCAGCCTCACGCTCGCGCATACGCGCAGCGTGCGCGGGCAATGTAATGCGTCGTCATTGTTCTGATCAGCACGGGCTGCTACCGGGCAGTGAAATCCGGCCGTTCGAAAACTTCATTGACCGGCCGGGTCTCGATCCACCAGATTTCGTCGAGCGAGGGGTCGTAATATTTTGCCAGCGGGCCTTTGAGGAGCATCACCTTCTTAACGTCCTGTTTCTCAGGAATCAGGTTGCTGCTTGCGCCATACACCTGCCGGAAGCCGTCGAGCAGATAGGGTTCGTTTTTCAACCGGGCGGGGTCGAAAGATTTTGCATCGATCATCTGGACGTTTCCTTTTACCAATGCGACTGCCGGAGCGTCGCGGTAAAGTGGGAAGGTGAGGTAGGCTATTTCCTTACAGAGCCAGGATCCATTCCAATTTCGCTTTTCCTGATTTTCATTCAGGAGATATGGATAGTTTTTGAATGCCTCATTGATTTCACGGGGCGTTGCCCGCTTGCCGTCGAGAAAGAGCGTCAACTCGCCTTCGTAGCCAACGAGCTGTTTTTGCGGTCGAAATAGCCGCCTTTGTACAAAGTAATTACATCTTTTGACCATGGATGTGTTTTAATGTAACTTACCCTCAGAACCATTTCCTTTTGATGCGGTCCAAGATTTGCAAACAGATAGGCTTTGAGCTCTTCCCGGGTGTCCGACGGGTCGTATCTATCGTAGAAAGGCTTTGAATCGAGTGTGTAGGAATGGTTCAGCAAATCCGGTATGGAACGCTTGCGGATGAAGTAATACTTGAAACTTTCCCCGAAGTCAAATCCGCCGTGGTATTCCTCGCCGGTGTGGAAACTCAGAAAGTGCTCAGGATCCTCAAACCCAAGGGTGTAACTGTGCGTAATGCCTTTTTCAGGTTTGACAGGTAATTCGGCAAAGTAAAAGCCGTCCTTGTCAGTTTTGATCGTTTTGATGTAGACATCGTCGTGTTTGATCTCCAATGGTAAACCTGCGATAGGATTCCCGGTTTCATCTAGCAGGAGCCCGGCCAGATGCAGGAGATTCTTCGGTTTTCTTTTACTTACCTCGACAGGTGTGCGATAGAAATTGATCACCTTTTTCCCTTTTCCCGGCACGTCCCACCGGAATGCGGCCAGCGTCACGGCCAATAGCGGCAGGATGAACAGAAAACAAGCCAGCATTACCCGCGGGCTCGCTTTTTTGTTCATCATTACAAACCGCTGCTTTAAAGAATGGTATCCAAACTGGTTCATCAGCGGAAACTCGGGGCCAACGGCCGCTTTGAGGAGCAGGTATTGATAGGCTTTGGTATCCGGGTGGTTTTCCAGCACTTTTTGGTCGGCAATGTATTCCAGGTTCTGGCGAATGGCGCTGCGGATAAGCCAGGCGAAAGGGTTGAACCAATTGAGAATGCAAAGGAACTCCGACCAGATCACATCCACCGAATGCCATTGCTGCGCGTGAATGTATTCGTGCAGGATCATATCCTGCAATTCATCCGGCTTGTGCAAATGCGGGTTGTAAAAAATGGCCTTCCCGAATGAGAATGGGCTCATATCCAGGTCGAAATGGAAAATTTTCACCCCATCGTCGTTCGAAACGAGCCGTGATTGCGAGCGGATGCGCAGGTAGGAGCGAATGTGCGCGAGCAGACGCAATGTCATCACGGCCGCGCCTGCGAGCCAGATGTAAAAAATCCACTCGGCGGCAGTAAGCACCCAGGGTTCGGCAACTTTCGTTGGTTCGATCATCAGGACTGCCGGGGAACTTGTCGTTTCAGGCGCGGATATGCGGGCGATGGCGGGCACGCTTTGAACGAGCACCCGTGCGGGCGTGGGCTCTGGCGCTATGAAATGATTGATATTGACCAAAGGAAATACCAGGCAAAGCATCGAGTATAAGCGGAGGTATTGTCTGTTGGCATCGTAGAATGTGAGCTTGCGCAATACCAGGTGGTAGAAAAGCGCAATCACGGCGAGGCCGACCGATAGTTTGAGCAGGTAATCCGGAAATGAGGACATAGCTGAAAAGTTTTGGATGGACTACTTCTTTCCTTCGATCAGGCCGATGATCTCTCTCAGCTCGTCGGCGGAAATCTTGTTCTTCTGGGCAAAAAAGCTCACGAGTTCCTTGTAGGAGTTCTCGAAATAGTCCTTCACCACATTTCCCATGAATTTTTGCTTGTAAGCTTCCTCGGTAACAGCGGGTGCATACAAATACGCGTTGCCGATCAACCGGCTGCTGAGGTATCCCTTCTTTTCGAGGTTTTTGATGGTCGATGCGACCGTCGTATAGGGTGGGACGGGAGGCGTCATGGCCTCCATAAAGGATTTCACATTACCTTCGCCGGTTTTCCAGACAGCCAGCATGGCATCCTCTTCCTGGATGGTCAATTTTTCCATAGCTACGATTTTTTCGTAATTCTACGAATGTTTCGTAGTTCTGTCAACTATTTTAGCTAAAAAATTAACTAACGAACGTTAATGGTTTAAATTCCAGGGTTTTGGCTTTTGTAATACTGGACTTTCTTGAACATTTCGATCAGGGTGGAGACTTTCAGTTTATCGAAGATGCGTGATTTGTAGGTACTGACGGAGCTTTCGGTGAGGTTGAGCTTGATCGCGATTTCTTTGGTCCAGTAACCTTCGATAAGCATGTCCATCACTTCCAGTTCGCGCTGGGAGAGGTGTTCGAGGGGATTCTCACCATTGGGCTTGTTTTCGAGCGTGTTGCGAAGGAGCTGCTGCTGTACGGCCGTACTGATATAGTTACCCACTTCCAGCATGGACAATATCGCTTTTTTAATCTCTTCCTGCGAAGCATTTTTAGAAAGGAACCCATTGGCGCCGGCCTTAATATAATGCAGAGCGTAAATCTCTTCTTCAAGGCTCGTAAAGATCATGATCAGCACCTTGGGCTGTATCTCCCGGATTTTGGGGATCATGTTGAAGCCTTCCCCGTCGGGAATGTTAATGTCGAGAATGACCAGGTCGAGCTCGTTGCTGCTGAGTTGGGAAAGTGTCTCACTGAAAGAACCAGCTTCATGAACGGCCACCGGGTTGAGCAAATCCAGGATCAAGAACCGGGTAGCGAGCCTGACAATCGCGTGGTCTTCGACCAGTAAGATTTTTTTCATTTTTTAGGGAAGACTTCTTCGGTCTGTACAAGTTTACAGTTAATTGGCGGGTTCGGCAAAAAAAGTTTTCCGCTGCGCCGGCCTGGTCAGATACGATAGAGAAATTTCTACATTTACATGTAGGCGTGAGCTTGTAATATTTATTCTTAAATTTGCGCGAACGAGTTACGAATTATTTCCATATTTGAAATAATCAGAATTATGACAACCGCCATTGGGACGCGATGTCCGGGTTTGTCAGCCAATCCCCCACATTTATGAATATACTCATCATCGAGGACGAACCGCTTACCGTTTTAGGACTGAAGCAGAAGATCGGTGCCATTAACCCGGTGACAGTGGTGGACTCCGCCTCCTCCGTCGAAAAGGCTTACGAGCTGGCCAGCCGCAACACTTACGAACTGATCATTCTTGATGTCGATATCAAAGGGAAAGCCGGTACGGGCACCGTGGAGCGCATGAAGGCATTGTATCCCGGCACCGCCATGCTGATCATCACCGACCTCGAAGAAGGTATTTACGGCTTGCCGTATATGAAGGCAGGTGCGGACGGATTTCTATGGAAACTGGCATCTTCGGCACAGTTTGACGAGGCGATCAGGGCCATGATGGTCATCGGCAAATACGCCAGTACGGCCTTGCAGCATCAGATCATCCAGGAGAGCCAGGTGAACCGGTCGCTGCGGTATGTAAATCCGCTCATGAGCATTTCGGAAAGGGAGCGGCAGGTGATGAACCACCTCATTGCCGGCAAATCGACCGGGGAGATAGCGGCGATTCTGAATATCAACAAGACGACCGTGGGTACACATAAAATGCGGATACTCAAAAAGATGCAGGTCAACAGCCTGATCAAACTGATCGAAAAGGTGACGATGCTGAGTTGAGCGCGCGCCGGTAACAATTAAAATTTAACCCCGTCTGTATTGGTTAACACTTCTATGAAATTTTTATGTATTGAGGACCATCCGCTCGTACAGCTCGGGATGAAAATGGTATTGGCCGAATCTTATCCGCGCGCCGGCATTACCGAGGCGGAAACCTTCCAGGCCGCACTCGCAGTGCTGGAACAGGAGCGTTTCGACCTGGCCGTGCTGGACATCGACATTCCCGGCGGCGAGAATGTGAGGATGATGAAATTGATGCGCGAGAAACAACCCGGCCTTCCGATCCTGATCCATTCGGCATTCGACGAGAAGGTATATGCATTGCCCTACCTCCAAGCAGGGGCCGACGGATTTATTTCCAAGCAAGCGCCTCAGGAGGAGTTTGTCGCAGCCGTACGTGCCATTCTGGATCACGGGCGCTACGTGAGCTACGAAGTTCAGCAGATCTTCCTGTCGAGCGTCACCGACGTGAGCGGCAGGACCACCGGCGGTAACCCCATCGTGAGCTTGTCGCCCCGCGAGCGGCGTGTGATGCAGCTCATGACGGAAGGTAAATGGACGAAGGAGATCGCGGCGATCATGAATCTCAAAGAGAACACGATCAGCACCTACAAACGGCGGATCTACGATAAAATGGAGGTGAAAGACCCGATTGAATTATCCAAAAAAATAGCGTTGTTCAGGTAACAACGCTATTGGAGAAAGTACTGTTTGAAACCGCCGACTGTAGTCGGCGGTAGAAAGCTATTTTGCAGGCTTCTTGAATATCGCTGGGTCTACCGGGGTATTTACGGTTATCTTATTGGTAATGAACGACATTGTTCCCATTTGCGGATTGCTGATTTCCATGGTGTTCGCAAACTTCACGCCGTCCACCTCTTTGTAGTCCGACAGGTCTATTTCGCCTTCGTTACCATTCATGGACACCTTCACTTTGGTTACCAGGTACGTATTCGCATCCACGAACTCGTCGATCACCTGTCCGTCGCTTGTGGTGAGTTTCAGGTGGAAAACATCCTTCTTGTCGACGCTCTCTTTGCCCACCAGTTCCACTTTGTTGCCTTTTTCCTTATAGTTTACCAGTCCGCCGAACGGGTCGAGCGAGCTTAGCTGCTGTTTCAATTGGTCGGCAGGCATATCTTCCGGTTCGCCGGTGCCGCCCATCATGGTCGGGCGGATCATCCATCCCTGGCCGTTATCGACCACCTGCACCATGGTGTTACCCATTACCGTCGATTCGTTGCGCACGGATTTGCCTACTACCAGCGTGGTTTTATTAGGGATTTCCATGCCTTGTACGGCGAGCGAACGATCGGTGACCACGGTATTCACGGCCTTGATCTTATCGAGACCGCCGAGCGCGGCCACATGTTTATCTACAATTTCATCCACAGACTGCGCGTAAGAAGCGGTGGCGACGAGCGCCACGGCCATTGTCCAAATTAGTTTGTTTGTTTTCATACCAAAGTTTGTATTTGAGTTTAAACAGGCTTGTAAGTTTCTTGAAAGTCGCCGCGCCTAGCGGGGTGCGTTTCCGCCGCCCTGGCCGCCGCCTTGCTGCTGGCCGCCGCCCTCGCTTTTCACGTCGTCGTTATTCACCGATTTGGCTTTTCTTTTCGGTGCGTCCATCGTCATTTTACCAATTTTGTAGGTAAATGTCAGGCGGAACCCGCGGTTGTACAGGTAGATGTCGTTGACCTGGTTGAACTGCAAGGAAGTCAATTCGGTATGCATTTTAAATCTTTTGCTCAGGAAGTTTTCAGCAGCGAGCCCGAGGCTGGCCTTTTTGTTGGCAAATTCCTTCTTCACGCCAATGGTATAGAAGCCGAATCCGCCCTGCTTACCCTGCAACTGGATTTGCTGGCCCTGCATAAACCCGAACGCCTGTGCGCCCCAGCCGTTGCCGAACGTTGCCTGTGAGAAAATACCCCCGCTTACGTTCACACCATCGTTGTCAATTTCTTGTGAAAGGCCATTCTGCCCGATCGTCTGGCCGGTAAGTTTCGTGTAGAACACATTGGCAAACACCCCGAAATTGATTTTGGAAGTAGCTGCGATATTGGCAAAAATGTTGGCGCCATAGGCGTGCTGCTTGCCGATGTTTTCATAGGTCGTCACGATCGCGCCTTCGAGCGTATCCGACGGCTGGCGCACCTGCGAGATCGCATTGTTGGTGAAGCGGCCGAAGAATGTGGCATTTACATAGGTCTTCTTGATATTCTTGCTCAGTCCTAGTTCGTAGTTGTTGGTCAGCTCCGGACGCAGTTCCGGGTTACCGATCGTGATATTCTGCGGGTTGGCCGAGTTGAAGTTCGGGTTCAGCTGTTGAAGGCCCGGACGCTGGATGCGGCGGTTATAACCCAGCTTCACTGTCGTACCCTTAATGGTCTTGGAAGCGTTCAGGCTGGGTACCAGCACGCCGTAATTGCCCACGCCCACAACGCCCTCATTGGTGCTGGCGTCGATAAATGTATGCTCATACCGCAAGCCGCCTTTGAAGGTGTAGCGCTTTTTGGTCGTGTAGGTATACGACGAATACGCTGCCGCGATGTTCTGATGATAGGTCAGGTCACCGGCCGGCTGGTCGGTTTCAGGACGGTAGTCGCCCGTCGGTTCGGCGATCAGGAAGCTGTACTTGCTTTTTACCTCGCGGAAAATACCTTTTCCGCCAAATTCGAGCATCTGGTTCTTCTTGATAGGTGTCTGGTAATCGGATTGGAAGGTAAACTCCTGGTTAATGCTTTTGTTCAGGTTGCGCTGGCGGGAAGTCAGTTGTCTTTCCTGGAAAATGTCAGCGTCGAAGTCATTGGTCAGGTCGTTGCGGCTGTAAAGCGTCGATACGCTCCATTCCTGCTGGGGTTTGAATGTATGCAGGTAATCCACGTTAACATCCACGGTACCGGAAAGGTTGTCGGCCGCCACATTGCGCGCGGAGGTAATGTCTGTTGTGCCGGTCTTCATCAGGAGGGTAGCCAGGTCCTGCTGGTTGGAAAAGTTACGGACGCCATATTTTACCCCCGCTGTCAGGCTTTGGTTTTTCGCAATGTCGTAGTCGAAACCCAGGTTGTAATTACCGAACAGACCGTGGCTCGATCCGTCACCCGTTTGCCGCGTAGTAGTGGTAACGCCTTCCACGGTGCTGGTTTGTTCCAGCGATGTTTTGGTAACCGTATTATACATGCCCCGTCCAAAACCACCGATCGTGAAACCGGCCTTGCCTTTGCGGTAACCGCCGTTCAATGCGAGCATCGAGCCGCGGTTTCCAACGCCGGCGTCGACATTCAGGTTGAGGCCTTGCAGCGAGTTCTTTTTGGTAATGATATTGATGATACCGCCAGAGCCTTCCGCGTCGTATTTCGCCGACGGGCTCGTGATCACTTCCACCGACTTGATCTGATCGGCCGGAATTTGTTTCAGCGCGTCAGCCACGCTGTTGGCAATAATGGTACTAGGCTTGTTATTGACCAGCACGCGGATGTTCTGGCTACCGCGGAGCGAAACGTTGCCATCGAGGTCCACGGTAAGCAGCGGCACCTTGCGCAGGATATCGGTCGCGTCGCCGCCTTTGGCCGTAATGTCTTTTTCTGCATTGTAAACGAGCCGGTCCACCTTTTCTTCGATCAATGCGGCCTGGCCGGTCACGGTCACTTCATTGAGGGTCTTGGTGTTGGAGCCGAGGCTGATCGTCCCCAGGTCCGCATCCTGGCCTTTGGCAAGTTTGATGTTGTCGATGGTTTTGTTGGCATAGCCGATAAAGGAAATAAGCACCTTGTAGTCGCCTGCTGCGAGCTTGGTGAGTGTGAATTTTCCTTTTTCATCTGCTACCGTTCCGTCCACGGCCTTGTTGTTGGCCTTGTCGTACAATGCAATGCTAACGAATTCAATGGCTTTTGAAGTTGCTGAATCTACAACGGAACCGCTGATCTTGGCTGATCCCCTCGGACTTTGGTCGCCGGCTGTTCCCGGCAGGGCTTTGGGCTGGCTGGTTCCTGTGGTTGGAAACTGTGCGAATACCGGTGACAGGAGTGAGCTGGCGAGAATGGAAACAATGAGGAGAAATCTTCGCATTTTCATGGTTTTGGTAATTGACGCAACAAAAATGGTAGTGCGCCCGCTGGCCTGAAAGGAAAATATGACAAAGGCCGGAATATGGGGGATGGATGAATGGTTAGCCACGATAGGCGAAAAAGATCAAACCATGTTTTGATCAGGGTTTCGGTAAGATTTCTAGTGCCTTGTAGAAATTGTATTAAAAATGTCGGCCCATTGTAATAATATTTACTACAAAAGCGATTTCTTTGCGAAACGATTAAGCACCTCTCGAATACTACATGCGTTGAACAACCGCAAGACTAACCCGGTGGTGAGTTATGACCTTTCAATGGATCTGTGTTACAATACTGACAGCGGCCATATCGCTGGCGGTCTTTTTTTGGGTGCTACATCGCTATTTCCGGCTCGATCGGGCCAAAAAAGATTTGGAACGGCAGGTGGAAGACCTGTCGCGAAAGCTTGCTTACAGTAACGGGCTGAAACGGAAGATCACCCTGATGATCGCCCACGATCTTCAATCACCCCTGCATTTCCTGAATGTGTTATCCGACCATGTATCGCGTTTCGCGGCCAGTAACCAGCTTTCCGAAGTGAGAGCAGGTACCGAGGAAATCAAAAAGGCTACCGGCAACATCCATGCATTCGTGAAGGAGGTGAACCTGTGGGCGCGCTCGCAGCATGAGGACTTCCAGCCTTCGCAGCATTCTTTTTCCTTCCATGAGTTGGCAGGAGAGTTGCGGCAGTTTTTTGAAGATATGATGGTGCTGAACCACAATACGTTTGTGGTGGATAGTGAGGCGGATGTTTTCGTTTACACCAACCGTGATATCCTTAAAGCCATCCTTCGAAACCTGATCGACAATGCGAATAAACATACGCGCGGCGGAGAGGTGAGGCTTTCGCTCACCAGTCATGAGGACGGCACCTGGCTGACGGTTTCCGATAATGGCACGGGAATGCTGCCGGGCGAGCTGCAAAAAATCCGGCGGCGGCTGGCCAATCCCGTCGTCAACGGCCCGGTGGAGCCGAATAGCCGGCTGGGCTATCAGCTGATCGCCGATTTCGCGCACACGCTCGGGTTTGTGATGTCGGTCAGCAGCGGCAAGGGCAGGGGCACTTCCGTGCGCATCGGCGGCGTGGTATGCCAGAGCCCTTTCGCTACCACACTGGATTCAGCCGAGATTATAAGCATCTGCCAGCCTGACTAATGCACTCTTGTTTTCGATATCCAGCTTTTTGAATATCCTGCGCTTGAACGTGTTCACCGACGTGTATTGCACCTGCAATATTTCGCTGATCTGCGTTACGGAATAGTCCTTGGCAAGGTAAATGGCCACCTGGAACTCCCGGGCCGTAAGCCGGTCGAAAGGATTGGCCGATTTGCCTGTGAGCGTGTCGTTGATCAGGATGTTCGCCAGGTTTGAACTCGCGTAGCGTTTGCCGTTCATAATGGTGTTGATCGCCTTTGCGAGCTCTTCCGGCGATGAGTCTTTTTCCAGATAGCCATGGGCTCCCTGTTGCAGCGCTCGCTTGCCGAAAATGCTTTCATCGTTCATCGATACCACCAGTACTTTGGTGTTCACGTGGAATTCCCTGATCCATTGCAGCAGGATTGTCGAATCCGTTTCAGGCATGTTGAGATCCAGCAACAGCAGGTCGTAGCTATGCAGCGCAAACTGGGCCCTTACCGAAGTCCCGTCCCAGCTTTCGTCGATCTGACTGTCCTTGAAATAGTTGTGAAGTGCTAATTTGAGCCCGTAACGCACCAGCGAATGGTCGTCGGCTATCAGTATTTTCATAGTCTTTGAACGTCGAGAATGTAACCGATGGCAATATCGGAACATTTCGCGGGGTTCTGCAAATAAACCTGAGCGCGAAAACGGCGACATAGCAGCGGA
This sequence comes from Dyadobacter sp. 50-39, assembly GCA_001898145.1. Taxonomy (GTDB): domain Bacteria; phylum Bacteroidota; class Bacteroidia; order Cytophagales; family Spirosomataceae; genus Dyadobacter. The sequence goes on along the minus strand of MKSR01000040.1, from coordinate 437,242 downwards.
TCAGGCGATTTTGGCGGTATTTGCGTGATGTACCGCCGCATTTGCGCTGTCCGGCCGACTTTCAGAATGTCAGCAAATGAACAGGGGTAAGGGGTGTTTTGTTGTAATAAATAGCTGATTACCAATTAATTAAACCTATCTCTCTCCTATGGATCGATATTTGTACGATAAAATGTAAACAAATAAACCCGCATCAGTCCCATGCGAAGAACTTATCTCGGAGAATTTGAAGAAATCGTGTTGCTGCTGTCTTACGGCGCGAATTTCCGGCACTATGTGAGTAGTACCAGTGAGGAAAGCCATTTCAAGGCTGTAGTGGTGGCGATGATCGTCGCGTCGCCGGTAGCCTACTACACTCTCACCTCGTGGCTTCAAAAATACGAATACCACACCGGGCTGCCCTGGTCGGTATTCGTATGGACCGGCTTGGTGCATTGGCGATCACTTTACTGACCGTAAGCTTCCAAAGTATGAAAGCGGCACTGATGAACCCGGTAAAAAGCCTTCGGACCGACTGATCCGGCCCTTAAAATAATGTACCCGAATAACTGGCGAGTTTCGGCGGAAGGTCGGCATCGCCGAGCATTTCGATGAGGTCTATTTCAATGTTGCGGATAATAGTGCTGATGGGCGTGTCGTTCAGCAGGCCCTCGAACGGGTTTTCGCTGATGTCGCCCACGTATTCCATAAACATGAAAACCCACGAAACGATCATATTGAACGGAATCAGCAGGAACATGTATTTCTCGCCGAGGTCGACAAACTGGGGCAGCAGGCCGAATGGCAGTAAAGTCATGAAAATGAAGATAAAAAGCGTGGAGGTCGTAGCGTATTGACGCGGGAACGGGGTGTTCTTGATCCGCTCGCTTTTGCCTTGTTCGTCGTAGAGTTTGGCGATCAGGTCCTGCAATGCCACGTGCTGGTAAGGGTCCAGGGAACCGGCTCGGCGAAGGTCGCGGATGTGCTGCGATTGCAGGTCGAGGATTTGCGTGGCCTGGTTCTTCTTGTCTTTGATCACAGCGAGTTCCGCTTCCGGCAGGTACTTAGCGATTTCGACATCGCACGGGACTTGCGAGCGTCTGAACGCCTTGCGCTGGCGTTCACTCGCACGGTCTTTGTGCTCCCAGCTGGTGCGTTGCGTCATCGTGTTTTTCAGCGCGTAAAGCCATGCGATATGCCGGTGAATGATGATCCGGTTCTCTTTTGCGGCATAAATGTTATCCGAATCGGCCGAGCAGGTGGTGAAGGAGCGTACCGCGGCGCTGAATGAACGGCTGTTGTTGGTAATAGCGCCCCAGACCTTCCGGGCCTCCCAGCTGCGGTCATACGACTGGTTGTTTTTGAAACCGACAAAAAATGCTGTGGCCGTACCGACGAGCGAAACCGGAAGCCAGGGAATTGCCACCCATTTCCAGTCGAGGTAATCATACACAAGAATGGCGGTGGTGCCTGTGGCGATTGAAAACAGGACCATGCGCCAGGAATAGTAGTAGACGATGATCGGGGAAAGGTAGCGGTTAATGTACATAAGGAGCTATTGAGTGATGGGAGTGAGTAATTTTCCGGCTCCTAAAATGCAAACAATTCGCTTCCCAGGCAATGGCAGGCATGATTTGACGACTATCATTCCGTCATGCATCCCGATCGCCGCGATGGCTGCGGTGCGCATTTCGGTTAATGGTTACTTTCCCGAGATTTTCATCAACTTGCTCGTTCAATTTGAGCGGCTGCCGAAGTGTATTTGAATACATTTCGAGGCCCTTCGCTTCCTCTGGTGCTTGCTGCTGAAATGGAGTTTTATCTTTAATAATATCAACCAGCATTGTAGAAATCACAGCTTTTTGCTACCTGCATCAACCGGGGAAAGCGATCGAGTACCGAACCGGGGGCGACGTGGTAGGTCCCAAATAGAAAGGAAGGTTTTTGAAGCCCCTTGCCGCTGATTTCCCACAAAACCGACTGATTCTCCTGCGCGAACAGCGCTATGCTATTCAGAAACAGGACAGCAGCATAGCCAAGCATTTTTTTCATATAACGACTGATTTTTGGTTCTGATGATGCCGGTTTAACTGCTATCTTGGTGGTTTATAAATTCACACAATGCCCGATCAGCTTTTTAACCGCCGCGATCTTGTTGCCTATTTTGCTGTCGCCGCCACCGGCGCGCTTACCAATTTGCTGGTCGCTACCATTTTGCAGGAATGGTTTACTATTTCCTATAAGTCGGCCCTGTTTGCAGGTTACTGGTTTTCGTTTGTAGTGGGGTATTTTTTAACAAGGCTTTTTGCATTCAATGCCAAAAATACGACCCAGACAAGACGACAAATCGTCAAGTTCACCATCGTTTCGGTTTGGTCTTGCCTGATAACGGTTTATGGATCTACTATTTTGTATGGTATTTCAAACCAATGGCTTGGTACATTTACTTTTCTGATCCCTTTTTCGGTGAAGGAAGTTAATCTGAACAAGCTGTTTTCGCAGGTAGCAGCGATGGGCGCGAGTTTTTTGAGCAACTATATTTTGCATAAACAATTCACTTTCCGCGACACGGGCTTCTACGACCGGCTGAAAAGGTTGCTGAACATCTGAGCGGCATGACGGTAAATGCAGCGCTATTTCATCTTTTAGCCCCAGCGGGTAATGGCGTAGCGGGCAAACTTCCTTGCAGGAATGCCTTGGCAAAGCCTATATTTAGCCCTTCGAACGAAAACTTTGAATGGAAAAAGAGAACGAACTGTTCGGCGTGAAGGAAATCGCCAGGCGCGCCAATGTCTCCACTGCCACGGTCGATCGCGTGCTGCATAACCGGACGGGTGTTTCGGAAAAAACGAAGGCGAAAATCAACGCCATTATCAAGGAAATGGACTATCAGCCCAATATCCTTGCAAGCCGGCTCGCTTCGAAAAAGATCATCAGCCTGGCGGCATTGCTGCCCGACGTATCCGAGGAAACGGATTTCTGGTCGGCTCCCCTGGGCGGGATCCGGCGGGCGGAAGCGGAAATGCGTCAGTATGGTGTGCAGGTGCAGGTTTTTCTATTCGACCTGAATAACAAGGACTCGTTTGCGGGCCAGATCCGCCTTGCGCTGGAAGGTGGCTTTCACGGAATGCTGATATCCCCCTCGTTCATCGAAGAAACCCGAAAGTTTGCAGCGGAATGTGCACGGCGTAAAATCCCATACGTATTTATCGATTCTGACATTCCCGACCTGCATAGCCTATCGTACATAGGCCCGCACCTGCGCAAGAGCGGGTATGTGGGCGCCAAGCTGCTGACCTACCGCCTCGAAGCGGAAAAGAAGGTATTGATTATCAATATTTCAAAAGAGATCGACAATTTCAATTACCTGGAAATCGAGGATGGATTCAGGGCTTATTTCAATGACAATAACCAGCCGAACGAGATCGTGCGCATCGATATCCGGGAGACGGATTACCAATCGGTGGCGCGCCACCTTACTTATGTATTCCATTTGAACAAGGACATCGGTGCCGCATTCGTGACGAATTCACGCGTCCATACCGTCGCTTCGTTCCTGAAAAACAGCCACCGGACCCACGTTTCGCTGATCGGCTACGACTTTGTGCGGGAGAATGTGGATTACCTTGAAAACAACGTGATCGATTTTCTGATCTGTCACCGCCCCGACGACCAGGGTTACCGTGGTATGATGGCACTTTACCAGACACTCGTCGTGAATGCGCCCGTCACAAAGCAGAACTACATGCCGATCGACATCGTGACGAAAGAGAATTACGAGTTTTATCAGAATTAATTTGCTTGAAATTAGAATTTACAATTTCTTTTCTACCTTTACGGGCACGTGCCCGTAATCCATCAATCATTCATATTTCACTCTAAGCCAAACCCTTTTACCTTGGAAAACTTCAAAGAGAAATTTCTCAGATGGCTCCGGTCGCTAGGGCCCGGTATGATCACCGCCGCGCTGGTGTTCGGGCCCAGCAAAATGACGATTACTTCTAAAATGGGCGCGATCTATGGCTACTCGTTACTGTGGCTGGTGGCAGTTGCGATTTTCTTCATGGCGCTGTTTACAGGGATGGCCACACGTATTGGCGTAGCTACGGAGCAGTCGCTGCTGTCGACTGTGCGGCAAAAATGGGGTAGGGCAGCGGCGGTGGCGATGGGTATCGGGGTTTTTCTGGTGGCATCTTCGTTTCAGGCGGGAAACTCGGTGGGCGTCGGCATTGCGGCGGGTGAGCTTTTCCATACATCGCCGGTTCCGTGGATCTTGTTTTTCAATGCGCTGGCGGTCTGCCTGCTTTTTTTCCGGAGCTTTTATCAGGTACTCGAAAAGACGATGATATTTCTAATCGTTCTGATGCTGCTCTCATTCATTACAACTTTGTTCTGGGCCAGCCCCGACGGTGGTGAAATGTTAACCGGGCTGGCCAAACCTAGCGTGCCTGAGGGCTCGCTAGGCCTCATCATCGCATTCACCGCTTCTTGTTTTTCAATTGTCGGCGCGCTGTATCAGGCGTATCTCATCCAGGAGCGGATCCGCATGAACCCTGCCGTTCGGCACGGTCGAAACGACAGCAATACCGGTATTATCCTGTTGGGCGTGATGTGCCTGATTGTGATCGTATGTGCCGCGGCGATCTTGAAGCCCAAGGGCATCGCCGTCAATTCGGCCTCGGATATGGCTAAGGCACTTGAACCACTGTTCGGCAGCAATGCGTCGGCAGTCTTCCTGATCGGGCTTTTCGGGGCCGCTTTTTCTTCTGTGATCGGGAATGCATCTGTCGGAGGGACATTGCTGGGCGATGCGCTGGGCGTGGGAAGTAATTTTTCTTCCAGACAGGTTCGGTACCTGGTTGCGCTCGTGATGGTGATCGGCGCGTCTGTGGCGATCCGCTTTGGAAAACTGCCTCTCGAACTGATCGTCTTCGCCCAGAGCGTCACCATTTTCGTGGTCCCTTTCATTGGAACGGTGATGTACCTGATAGGTAATGATGAGAAAATTATGGGGGACAAAGTCAATAAGCCCTTTGTAAAGGTTTTTGCAGGACTTGGTCTACTGGTTGTTTTCGCCCTTGCGCTGGTCAATGTGAAAGAATTATTTTTTAACAATCCGCTTTTTAAATAAAATGAACGGTTTCAAATCTCTTGAAGAACAATGGCTTAGCCCGTCCGATGCGCTGATCGAAGACATCAGGCACATTGTCGGCGACATTATGATCCTGGGAGCAGGAGGGAAAATCGGTCCTAGCATTGCCAGGCTGACCATGCAGGCCGTTGAACGTGCCGGGCTCGACAAGCGTGTGATTGCCGTATCGCGTTTCAGCGAAGAAGGCCTGGCAGCGGAACTGAATGCAGAGGGGATCGAGACGATCGTGGCGAACATTCTGGACGACACGCAATTGCAGGACCTGCCGGAGGTTGAAAATGTGCTATACCTCGCCGGACAGAAGTTCGGTACATCCAATAATGAGCCGTACACCTGGGCCATGAATACCTATCTGCCCGGGCGCGTGGCCGAGAAGTTCCGCAAATCGCGCATTGTGGTGTATTCTACAGGTAATGTCTATCCTTTTACACCGGTGGGATCGGGCGGGGCTACGGAAGAAATGCGCGCCGACCCAGTGGGAGAGTACGGGCAGTCGTGCCTCGGGCGTGAGCGGATGTTCCAGTACTTTTCGTCGGTTTACGGGACACCGATCCTGCTTTACCGGCTCAATTACGCCATTGACTTTAAATATGGTGTGCTGCTCGAAGTGGCAAAGTCGGTGCTGAACGGCAAGCCGCTGGACGTGACGATGGGCCATGTGAATGTAATCTGGCAGGGCGACGCCAACGAAATGGCGATCCGGTCGCTGCTGCATTGCGAATCGCCCTCCAAAATCCTCAACATTACCGGCCCGGAGACCGTTTCGCTACGCTGGCTGGCCCATGAGTTCGGACGTATATTTAACATCGAACCGCAGTTTACCGGTGAAGAGCAGGCCACCGCGCTGCTCAGCAATGCGGCAGAATCGTTCCGCTTGTTCGGTTATCCGCGCACGACATTGAAACAAATGATCGGGATCACGGCGCAATGGCTGCTCGAAGGCGGAAAAACGATCAACAAGCCCACGCATTTTCAGGAGCGGAAAGGGCAGTTTTAGTTGAAAGGAGGAAGATTTGTTCATGGTTCGATATTAAGTGGTTATCTGAAGTATGTTGAAAGAAAATATTAAACAGCTGCTGTTTGACGGGACGGTGATACCGGCGCATCCCCTGGCGCTGACGCGTGACTTGCAGCTCGATGAAGAGAAACAGCGCGGGCTGACGCGCTATTATATGGCCAGCGGGGCAGGCGGAGTGGCGATAGGGGTGCATACAACACAGTTCGAGATCCGTGACCCGGAGGTTAACCTGTTCGAAACCGTACTCGCGATCACCGCCGACGAAATCGGTCGGGCGGCACTGGAACGGCCGTTTATCAAGGTGGCAGGCATTTGCGGACTTACGGACCAGGCTCTGCGGGAAGCTGAAATTGCCGTGAAATACGGTTATGACCTCGGGCTTGTGAGTATGGCTGCATTTAAAACGCAGTCGGAGCAGGAGATCATCGCGCACGTGAGGAAAGTGGCGGAAGTCATTCCGGTGTTCGGATTTTACTTGCAGGCGGCCATTGGCGGCCGTGTGTACAGCTACGATTTCTGGCAGCAGTTTGCCGCAATCCCCCATGTGTATGCCATCAAAGTAGCGGCATTTAACCGCTACCAGACGTTGGACGTCGTGCGGGCGGTGGCACATTCCCCGCGCCGCGACGAGATAGCCCTTTACACGGGCAATGACGACAATATCGTGGCGGACTTGCTGACGCCTTACCGCTTCGAAGTCGATGGGATCACGGTGGAGAAGCGTTTTGTGGGCGGTTTGCTCGGGCACTGGGCCGTGTGGACGGAGAAGGCTGTTGAACTGCTGGCGAATGTAAAGCAAACCCTTGCTACGGATTACGCGGATGCCGCATCGATGCTGAGCACAAATATCGCCGTTACCGATATGAATGCAGCGATTTTTGATCCTGCCCATGCATTTCACGGCTGCATTACGGGCGTGCATGAAGTGCTGCGTCGCCAGGGACTGCTGGAGGGAATCTGGACGCTGAACCCGCAGGAGACATTGTCGCCAGGCCAGTACGAAGAGATTACCCGGGTGATCGACTCCTATCCGCATTTGGTGGATGACGCATTCGTAGCACGTTTTCTGGAAAATTCAGATATCGGGTCAGGGTAGCTGCTTCTTATGAAGTCTGACCATTTGAACCAGATTCCTAAACCATGATTTCCGGAAAACCTGAACATCTGTCCCGCCGTGAATTCGCCCGCCGCGCGGGTATGCTGGCCGCAGCCGGTGTATTTACACCTGAAAACCACATCCTGAAACCATTTGAGCAACCAGCCTTGAAAAAGATCACCATCCGGAACGTCAGCTCCAACTTCGAGCGGGAGCCGCTCAACCCGTACCGCTTTAAGGGAAGTGCCATTACCGACAGCTGGCAGGCAGTAGCGATGATGGAGTCCGGATCAGGTATCAGAAAGGTGGGCCTCGGCACGCAAGGCGTCTTGTGGTCGGATTCGAAAGTCTTCGCCGCGCACTCCGAAAGCGCCGGTAACGCACTCATGTACGCCATGAGCGAACGCGCATTGCAAATGATCAAAGGAACGTCATTCAGTGATCCGGTGCAGCTGCTCGACGACCTGCTGCCGGAGGTGCTCGCCTACGGAAAGAAGATCACCGGGAACCCGGATTTAAGGAAAACATTTGCATTGAATGCACTCGTATGCGTGGACAATGCCGCGTGGCTGCTCTACGCGCAGGAAAATGGCATGAAGCAGTTTGACGAAATGGTGCCTGCGGCATACCGCCCGGGCCTCTCGTACAGGCACGAGAAGGTAGCCAGTATTCCGTCGTTTGCCGTGGGTACCTCGCCAGAACGCATTAAGCAGGCGGCGGATGAGGGTTATTTCATCTTAAAGCTCAAAACCGGTGCTGCCGGCACTCAGCAGGAAATGATCGAGAAGGACATCGCATTTCTGACGGCAGTGCACAAGGCGATCGGGCATTACGAAACGCCCTACACCCAAAACGGAAAGATTCCGTATTACTTCGATGCCAATGGCCGCTACGAAAAAAAAGAAACGCTGCTCCGCTTCCTGGATCATGCCAAAAAGATCGGCGCGTTCGATCAGATTGCGGTCATAGAAGAACCCTTTGAAGAAAGTAACGAGGCGTTTGTAGGCGACCTGGGCGTGCGTGTGGCCGCGGACGAAAGCGCGCACACCGTCGAGGACGCAGCGCACCGAATGGAGCTGGGGTACTCGGCCATTGCGGTGAAGGCCATTGCCAAGACGCTGAGTATGACCATGAAGATTACCCAGTTGGCCTACGAAAAAAAGGTGCCCTGCTTTTGTGCGGACCTTACCGTAAACCCGATCCTGGTTGACTGGAACAAAAATGTGGCCGCCCGTTTGCAGCCTTTCCCGGGGATGTCCGTCGGATTACAGGAAACGAACGGCCATCAGTACTATAAAAACTGGGATAAGCTGGTCACCTTCCATCCCATGGCGGACGGAAGCTGGACCAAGACGCAAAAGGGTGTTTACCTCACCGATAAGACATTTTATGCAAACAGCGGCGGTATCCTGGCTCCTTCGACCCATTACGAGGCGATGTTTGCCGGGTAGTGTGCCTTGTACAGTTCCGCAAGGAAATCGAGCAGGTGCTTTTTATGGATGAATTGGGTTTGGAAACCCAAGGAATTGACATTGTTCACGACATTGAACATCGCCTGGATAGCTTCCTCGTCATAGGAATCATTGAAGAAATATGCGGTTGTATTACTGCAATATTTATCGAAATCCTCTCTCATACCGCTGTTTATGTTTTCCATGTAGAGCGGGTTTGTCTGCAATTCTGCGACCTGTTCTTTGAACTTGATTTCAGTTTCTGCCAGGTTCGCAAGATTCCGCTTAATTTCTTCAACCGGCGTTACAGTAGTGAAAAAATCAGCCCTGACTGCTATTTCCTCGTGAATACTGTACAGTTTTTCATTAGTTTGGCTAACCTCCTTTATATTTTCTAATAGCGTTTTAAGCCGGATTTCTTTTTGTTGTTGCCGTGCGGCTTGGAAGAAAAACTGACCAATAGCTGCATCATTTCTGGCCACAACTTCGCTTACGATTGCAAGCTCGTTCCGAAGTTTTGGTAACAGGAATGCGGCCTCATTTGCGGTATATTTGATGCCATCATAATCAAATGATTTAATCTTATAGCGCCCTTCATTAATGGCCTCGATGGTAAGAATATCGGTTTGAATAGCTATTTCGAGATAAACTTTGCCCACCGCGTCGTCATTGAATAAGTGGGCCGGATCGATAACTTCAGTTTCATCAATTTCCGTTTCGGGAAATATTGGATTTTTGGCATCATAATAGCCATTGAATACATGGCTGAATGAGCCTTCTTCGTAAGTTTTTACAAACTTTTCTGTAAATTCCTGGTCAGTTGGTAACTGGGTATCCGCGGGAAGAGTGGCGCCGGAAAACATTTCCCGGGTAAATGTTTGTTGGATGTCGTCGACTTTGCGTAACAACTCCTGCGCACGCCTGGAATCTTCGTTACGCGTGGCTTGGTTCAATGCGATGAGCCTTTCCACACGGTCCTCTACGCTTGGGTGAGAAGCCCATTGATCCGTGATCACCAATTTGGATTTGTTGTAGCGGTTTTCGGTCGATTCCACCAGTGGCAGTCCGTTTTGAAAGGCCATGTTATCCTTTTTAGCCAGGAACCTGAGCGCAAAGGCGTGCTGGACATAGAAATTAGCCGGCCCGGGGCCCTGACTGTGATAGCAGCCGGCAACGAGGTTGAAAGCGTAATCCGCGAGCTCAAAACGTTTGAGTGCGCTCGCAAGCGGTGCCGAGCCTACTACGCGCGCCGCGACTTCGTCGGCATGGAATTCCATTTCTCGCGATAAGGCAAAGTAATTGAGATTGATAATATTATATGCTTTTCTTAAAATCCATTGAATGCCTTTTACGACCCATTTGGCGAAAGATGAGGCAATCATGATGTAGATATTTGAATTTCCCCATTTTTCAAGCAAGTTGTCAAACGACCCATTGTCGTACAACATATTGTATATAATATAATTAACATTATAAACGTAGCTGCCGACCTTCATGCTGCGCTGAGAAAAGTGCCCGAACTCATGGGCTATGACCGCCTTAAACTCGCTGATTGTTACAGAATTAACCAACCCCATTCCTATTTGCAGGTTTTTTCGGATAGGAAGAAACATGCTCCAAAAACCGGAATCGTAAAAAACAGCTGCGTTTACTTCCGGAGACAGGTAAACTTTTTTTGGAAAATCTGTTCCTGCTTCCTGGACAATCTCCCGGAGCATCGCAAATAGTTCAGGCTGATCCTGCTCGGTGATCTCGGTTAGCGACGACCGGTCGATAATGTTTTTTCTGAAAATGAATTTGATCAAAAAGAATAAAACAAAGAAGCCGACACAAAGCAATCCGATTGCCAATCCAATTGTAAGTCCATTAAATTTGATGTAAATCAGCGAGTAGCCTCCCAATGCGCATAATCCCGTCAGTATCAGTGCGCCGCAAATCAATAAGAAATAGATAATTACAAATTGCACAATCGCAAAGGCAGCGCGAATCGTGTACTTACGGAGATTCCCGGGGGTTTTAATTTGATCAATCGGCATTGGGGAAAGAGAAGAGGAAAGGGTAAATAAAAAACCAATGCCGATTGCGGATAACTACGCCGGCATTGGTTCACAACTTAAATAAAATGTTGGAAATCTTTCCCCTATATCTGCTTCAAAGCCTTAAAAATTTCCGAGTGGGGCTGCTCGCCTTCGAATGTCCTTACCAGGTTGCCTTTTTTATCGTAAATGGCAATGTAAGGGAACGAGCGGATCTGGTAATAACGCTGCACCAGGTAGGAAGTGCCTTCAGTACCCACTTTGAAATTCGGGTAGGAGCCCAGGCTGTACTGGCTCACGAACGGTTTCAGCATTTCCATCGCCTGGAACGTCACCATCACCACTTGTTTATTAGCGACCACGCTGGAATTTTTCAACAGGTCCTTCGTGAAATCCTGGCAATGTTCGCAGTCGGGTGAAAAATAAATGAGTACCACAGGGCCAGCCGCAAGCTGCGATGAGGTGTATTGCTGGCCGCTTACCAGCCTGATCTGAAACGGGGCTATTTTTTTTGTGCTGCTGGCCGTCTGGGCAAATGCGGTTGATGCGGTGAGCAGCAAAAAGAAGAAGAAGAATAACTTACGGAACATAAAGCATACCAGGTAAAATGAGTCCGCAAGTTATCAAATCTTTGAACCACTCGCCGCCGGATTACCCCGTAACTTTCCCGAAAATATTTCGCAATTGCCGTGTATGCCTTTTCGAATGGCACAAAACAAATTGAAGCCATTCCCAGCGGGTGAGCGTGGCAATTTGGGGGAACCCGAAATCGGTGCAGGTGAGCGTGAGATCTTCACGGGCAGCCACCTCGTGAATTGCGGCGCGTTCAGCCTTGAATGCGTCGAGCAACTGCTGCCGGTCGTGCGGGCCAGCCGACGGGATAATAAACTCGGGAGCATCGTACTTGGCTGTAAAATCCAGAAAAATAGATTCGATGACTGGTACGTATTGGGCAACAGGCCGGTCTGTCTCCTGTGTAGAACCAAGTATCGTTTCGGGAATGCCGGACTCGGCTAGCAGAATGTGCTCAGCTACCTGACCGGCGGTCCAGCTCCCTTCAAAAGGAACGATGTTCACCTGGTCGGCGCCGAAAGAGGCCAGCGCTGCATAGAAGTCCTGCTCGGTCTGGTCTAATTCCAGCAATAGTTGTTTTCTTTCCACTGCTTGCGTTGGTTTGGTTTCTGGGGATGATGGATCGGTCAGCATGGTTTTACCCGGATTTAGTGGTTGATGAATCGAATGAATTGCGGCGGATGATGCGGCCGGCTAAACGGTCGCAAATGCCGGCCCACATATCGGGCCCGCCGCCAAAGGCAATATGCGAGTAAAAAGCGCCCAGCAGGTCATAGAAAATGCCTGCATAGGCCCATTCTTTGATACTTGGGTAGCCCGGAATGAGGATCGCGATGCGGGGTGCTCAATGACTGAATATTCATCTTCCATAACCTTGGCCTGGTAACCGAAGCTTTCGAGCAGGCCGATCACGCCGGCGTTGCAGATGGTCGCCTGTTCGCAGCTGATCCGCAGGACCCTGTCGCAATCCTCGAGGTCGAAGCTGGCGCGGTAGCCGGTGAATGCAAGGCAGATCAGGTCGGATAACAATCTCGCCTGGCTTTGTTGCTCTACGTCAGTTTTGAATACTTCTACCATCTGTTTCCGGTTAGCGTTGAAGGTGTTGCGCGGCGCGCGGCGGGGTGATTCCGATGATACAAACTAAGCGGGTTCGGGCAAGAAAAAGCGATGTGATTTGCGACATTGTCAGGGGGGGATTGTGACAAATGGCGCCGATTGCTAATCCGCACCATTCATATGCTCAGTCGCAGGTCCTCGGCCCGGTTACTTCTGATACCTTGGGCTTTTCACAGCGATTTACGGGCATTCGTTAACGACAGAATTGATCCATGACAGACGACAATGGAATGGTGGAGCGGGTTTTGCGGGCGACCCATTACCACGCATTGACCGAGGCCTCGGCCATGAATTTCCGGGAGATGATGAAAACAATCCATCCCGACCGGTGCAAGCATCCGCTGGCCCAGGAGGCTACCCATCATTTGCTCGAAATGCACCGGCATTTTACCAGCGGCAGTTCCTTTACCGACGATTCCGGCGACTTCCTAACCAACGGCTATTGGGTGCGCTTCCAGGGCGAAAAGCCCGTCATTGCCAATGCCATGCGGAACCAGCAGCAAATCGCGGCAAATGCCACGGAGCATTTCAGGCGCTATATGCCCTATACCTGGGATTCGGAAAGCAGCTTTTTGCTTGCCAGAAGGGCCATACCATTGGTGAACCTGACCTTACCGCAGGAGCACGTGAACTGGGTCGTATCGCGTTTGCTGGAATTCTGCATGCAGCTCCATATCCACACGGGATGCGCGCACCTGGGCCTTACGCCCGCACACGTGATGCTTGTACCCGAAACGCACGGGATCGCGGTCGCGGGCTTTTATCACATGGCCGCCATCAGCGGCCGGGTATCCACGATTTCGGGCGCGTGGCGGCACTGGTATCCCGGCCAGTTGCTGAGAGACAAGAAAGCCACTGGAAACGCGGACCTGGAAATGGTGAAACGCATCGGTGCTTACCTGCTCGGCGACCGTTCGGGGCTCGGTACAGCCTTGCGGAAAACGCACCACCGAGAATTTGTGGATTTCCTTCTGACTTCCGACGACGATTCGCTCGCGTGTTACGAAAAATACCGCGAAATGCTCAACAGCAATTTTCCATCACAATTCATACACTTAAATCTTTAAAACAATGGGCTACTCATCATGGAGCAGTGACTCGTACGACAGCGTAAGCCGTGTACGCATGACCCGGTCGATCGACGACAACTTTACGCAAAACAAACTGGGGGTGATCCATGCCGACCTTTCACCGGACAATGTGGATGTCAGGGAATCCAGGGATTCTCATTTGCACCCCAACTCGGTGCCGATCATCGTAGCGCTGGATGTAACGGGTTCCATGGGCTCGATCCCCGAAAATCTGATTAAGAACAAGCTGGGGGCATTGATGAACACGCTCATTACCAATGGTATTCTCGATCCGCAAATCATGTTTGTAGCGATCGGCGACCATATTTCCGACGATTTCCCCTTGCAGGTCGGGCAGTTCGAGTCGGGTACGATCGAACTGGACAGCTGCTTGTCCAAGATCTTTATCGAGCGGGGCGGGGGCGGACAAAACCGCGAAAGCTACCCGCTGGCGTGGTATTTTGCGGCCAGGCATACCTCCATCGATTCGTTTGAAAAGAGGCAGGAGAAGGGCTTCCTGTTCACAATCGGGGATGAAGGTTTTCACGAGGGAATGGCAGCCGATCTGTTGCAGGCGAAATGTGGTTACAAAGGACGGGAAAATCTTTCGGCTCCGTCGCTGCTCAATGAAGCTTGCCGGTCGTACCACGTTTTCCATATCCACGCCAACGAAGCCAGCTATCATAACGACCATTTTGTGTTTTCTCAATGGAAGACCTTGCTGGGGGAACGTTTCCTGGTACTCGAAGATCAGAACAACATAGCCGAGCTGATCGCTACCACGGTGGCATTGGTGAAAGGGGTCAATGCGGATGATGCCATGCGCGGTTTCGATAGCAGGACGCGCCAGTCGGTGTCCAACGCTTTGGTGGCGGTGAAAGACTCGCTCGTCCGCCGCGACCATGGTTCTTCCGGTATTATTGCATTGTAAATGGGTAGAGATCATATTGTTATAGGGATGGGCTATGGCGACGAGGGAAAAGGCGTCTTCACCGACTATCTTTCCTTCAAGCTCAGCCACCCGGTTGTGATCCGGTTCAATGGCGGGCATCAATGCGGGCACACGGTGCTGCACCCGGACGGCCATATGCATGTATTTTCGAATTTTGGTGCCGGTTCGTTCCGGGGCGCACCTGTGTTTTTCTCCCGTTTCTGCACCATCGATCCTACCGGTATCGCCAGGGAATTCAGTGCATTGCAGCGACTGGGAGTCGGCCCGGTACTGTTTGTGGACCCGCTGGCGATGGTTACCACGCCTTTTGATAAGTTCTTCAATGTCAGCGACCGGGCCAACCTTGCGCACGGAACGGTGGGCATCGGATTTGGGACTACCATTGAGCGTAACCAGGGGCCGTTCAAGCTTTATGCGCAGGATTTGTTCTTTCCGGCCGTTTTTAGGCGCAAGCTGGAAGCCGTGCGGGATTATTACCGGGTCAAATTCAAAGCCCGGGGGCTGGAATGCTGCCTGGAAGCGCTGGAACTGGAAATTATGCGCGTGGATGGATTTCTTCGCGACGCGGACGCGGCCTGCGGCATTATCCGCCTGCTGACGGAAGGTCAATTGTTTGAAATGGGTTTTGAAAACCACATTTTCGAGGGCGGGCAGGGGATTCTGCTCGATATGGACTTCGGGTTCTTCCCCCATGTTACCCGTTCCAATACGACCAGTAAAAATGCATTTGAAATGCTTAAACAACGTAATATGCGGCATCCGACTACTGTTTATTACCTGACCCGCGCTTACCAGACCCGCCATGGCAACGGCTGGATGTCGGCCGAACGTTATCCCGTGTCGCTCGTCAACAACCTGCACGAAACCAATACAGCCGACGGTCATCAGGGCGTGTTCCGGACGGGTATTCTAGACACCGACATGCTCCGGTACGCTTTACAATGCGACGCTGGTTTTTCCGGCAATGCCGAAAAGCAAATGGTCATTTCCTGCATGGACCAACTGACCGGCTACCAGTATCTTTCGGGTGGTAACGTGCTCACAGCTCCCGACAGGGAGTCATTTTTGAAGCAAATAGCCCTCTGCGACAAGGTTTTGACCAACGATGGCCCGGGTTCCGATACGATTTCGGAATGGCGCTGAGCATCGGTGTGTTCAACGTGGCAATAGCCCGTGCATTCAACGATATGGGCAACCTGGATTCATGCATATACCATAACCTCCGTACACTGGCAGTGTTTGTAAATATGGGTAATACTTATAATATGGCAACTACTTTTAATAATATTTCGAAGCTGGCTGCATTGTTCGACGACCAAGCGGCATCGGGATCAAGTCGGGATTGGGCTTGCATTTGATCCACGACCTGGCTAAGGTCATTTCCTGCCAGTTGACTGCCCGGCCAGGCGTGGGCACCGGTATGATTTTCAGTTTGATACTTTCCGGGCCCTAAATGCCCCAGGCGGTAATGACGAGGCTTCTCGGTCCGCCATAATCCCGGTGTTCGCACAGGTAAATGCCCTGCCACGTCCCGAGCGCCAGCCGCCCGTTCCGCACCGGGATCATCACCGAGCTTCCCAGCAGCGACGCTTTTAAATGTGCCGGCATATCGTCCGAACCCTCGTAGTCATGGCGGTAATCGGGATCGTTTTCCGGTACGGATTTATTGAAATACATCTCGAAATCCATGCGAACGGTGGGGTCTGCATTTTCGTTGATCGTCAGCGAAGCCGAGGTGTGCTGGATAAACACCTGGCACATCCCGGCTTTGATTTCGCTGATGGAAGGTACTGCGTGAAGAATCTCTCCTGTAATAAGGTGGAAACCACGGCTCCTCGCCCTGAGCTGAATACCTTGCTGGAACATTTTCATAGATGCCTGATCGATAGTAAGCCCGCAAGAAAGCACAATTCCGCCTATTTTTTACATGTACCGCATACCCGGATACCCGAGCAGCCTCCGCCACAGAGCTATTTGTCCGATGATATTTGCCTCGCGGTAGGTCGAGAAAGTAATCACTTCGTACAGCGACATCGAGAATTCGGGCCCCATATCGATGCGCATTTCCAGTTCCTCGTCGCTGAGGTTGCTCAGCGACGCTTTCAGGATCGGTGTAATTTTATCCCAATCCTCCTGATAGGATGAAATCGCCGGGTATTCCACACCTTCCTGGATACCCTTATAGTCTTTGAAAAGTGCATTGGCCTGCTGGTGCCCGTCGTAGCCGAGATGCCGGGCCAGGTCGAAGCGCTGCTCCACGAGCGCGCCCGCGAGCCAGCCGATGTGGTTCGCCTTCGTATCGAGCCGCTTTTGCATGTCTTCGGGGGAAATATTCTCTGTAACAAATGCAAAAAAAGGCGTTTGCATGTCATACAGGCTGATAATGCCCTGCATTCTGGCACTTTTTACGTTTTCCATGTTTTCAGTTGAAGGTTAAGGTTGATTAATTTTCAGTTTCAATCACCGACAGGATATTGCCCGCAGGATCCGTGAACCAGGCAATGGTAGGGCCATTGCCGCGCATGATATTGTCATCGTCCGTCTTGAAACCCGGCCAGTCGTACGCCTCGAACTGCACGCCTTTCGATTTGAGTTCCCTCACCGTTTCTTCGATGTTTTTAACAGGAAAATTGAGAACTGTAAATGTAGCGGGCTGGTGGTTGGGCTTTTCGTACAGAATCACCTCGTATCCGCCGTAAATGTTCAGGTGCAGGACCGGCATTTCCTGCTGCTGCGAAACTTCTATACCGAGTATTTCGCCGTAAAACTGCCGGGCTTTCTGTAAATCGTCTACGGAATAGCCGCTGAATGCTTTCGTTTGTCCAAACATGGTTTTGCAGGTTAGTTGTTGATTAAAAAAATAGAATTGATTTCAGGCCTTTTCACTCACCGGCACGTCGCCGGTATCGTATTCAGGGGTAGGTTTCCGGTAAACGAGCGATAATTTCCGGTAGGCGGCCGATTGCATGGCAATGAGCGTGACGATCAGGCCCACAATGCCTGTGACTATGAACAGCAATGCGAGCCCCCGCGCCGTTCCCGTACCGAACCAGGAGCCTATCAGGTGCACTCCCGCACCCGTCGTCATAAAAGGGATAAATACAAACTTGGCAATAGGCCCGATCATGAATGCCGTAATGGGCGAAGCCGCTTGTTCTATGCTCTGAGCGAACCCAAATACGCGTCCCTGACGCTCGGGGGGGATCACTTTTTGAAGGATCGTCTGCTCCGTCGCCTCCACGACCGGTATCAGGCAGAGGTAAGCGAACATCCCGGCGCCCAGTAACATAATGGACGACTGGATCGGAAAGATCATACAGATCACCCACATGACGATGTTTGCTGTAAACAGGGTTTTCAGAGGCATTTTCCCCAGGCCACGCTTCGCCACGACGAGCCCGCCGACGATGAAACCGAGGCTCAGCACACCCCAGAGAATGCCCCAGGTCTGTACCGACACGAGGGAAAGTCCGTAGGCGTCCATCAGCGACATAAATACGCCGCCGAGGAAGTTGTTGAATGTGTTGAAGAAAATGAGCCCGAATAGCCCCGGTACCATCCCCACCGCGGCGATGGTGCCCCTGAGATCGACTTGCTGCGTGTGCGGTTCGGTATGGACGATCTCTCTTTCGGGGATCGGGATCGTCAGCAAATGCAGGATCACCAGCACGCTCAGCGCCACAGCCAGTATCATCATCCAAAGCACGCCCAGGTACCCGATAACCAACCCGCTGAAAATCGATGCGATCAGAAACGAAACCCCGTTGGCCGTGCCCACCATGCCATTAGCTTTGTCTCGGTGCTCCTCTTCGATCAGAATCGTCACCACCGTCGATAATGCAATCGAGCGGATGTTGCCTGTAATGGCCCCGAAAAGGCAAAGCGTGATGAAAAGCCAGAGATTGATGCTCGAATCGTCTTTGAAAACGGCTTCCGGCGTGGTGACGTAGATGATCAGCGCAACGATGTACAGCGCCAGGGTTATCGAGGCGGAAAGCAGCATCGAAGTTTTCTTCCGGTACCGGTCGACGACCGAGCCCAGGAAAAAGCCCGAAACCGCCACGGTCGCCAGGTACACCCCGGCCATCACCGAAGTGGCGAGTACCGATTTGGTTTCGAGATAAACCCAGAACGTAACGGCAAACCAGACAAACGTGTTGGTAAGCGCGGCCGCCAGCGAATTGGCCAAAACCGCATAAAAGGTTTTCATAACGATAGGATTAATCACCGGACAGTCACCGGCTTGCGAAGTGTGCTATAAAAATACAGCCACGCGTGGGGTTAGCGGGGGTGGGTATGGGACAATTTACGGGTGTGATTGTGCCAAACGAAGATCCGGCGGGGATGGAAACTGTTAATAACAACAAAAAACCCCGGCATTACCGGGTTCTAACTAATTCGGATCCACACGCTGGGTGGCTGCTTTGGGGGTGCTCCTTTGAGACGGCCTTGGCGCCGCGGGTTGTGCGCCGACCTGCCCCGGCTGAGATGTGGGCCGGCCGGTAGTGGCCGGTGCCTGATTTTGAACAGGCGACGTCTGTGCCGGCGAATAGGTGCCGCCAGGCGATCCTGCGGCAGGCGATCCTGCGGCAGGCGATCCTGCGGCAGGCGATCCTGCGGCAGGCGGCCCTGCGGCGGGCGTTCGTGCGGCAGCCGCCCCGGTAACAGGCACTTGCTGCACCTGCACCTGCCCGGTGGCAGCGGATGAAGGTTGCTGAATGACCTGGGGCTGGTAGCGCTCCGGCATGGTACGGGGATCCTGCGATGTATTGACTTTCGGGACCATACCCTGCTGGGTAGCCGGGCGTGAATTGACTTCAAAACCCAGGTCCTGAACTTCGGATACTTTTTGAACGGGCGCGGCGGCCGGTGCGGGCTGCACAATGGTGCCGAGGTGACCCGGCGCTTCCGGTGCGATCTGGCCGGTGGGTTGTGGTTTGAATGTGGCTGGCGGGGCGCTCTGGACGCCGGTGTAGGCCTTGGGTACTTGTCCGGTGGGAGCTGGTTGCTTTACCTGGGCATATGCATTGCAGGTGGCGAACAGCATCCCGGCAGCGGCGGCAACTGCTGTTAATTTGAAATTTGCGTGCGGCATAGTTCTCTTATTCAGATGTTTCGATCCTGCTAAGGTAGGCACTAAAACCGTTCCATGAAAATGAGAGCCCCATTTCCGGCTCCGCTCGCCGAGGTACCCGGTACCTGACTGAGCGAAGAGAAATGGGGCGGAGTTTATCGATAATTAGTTACGGTCCCAGAAGAAAGGCGGCTCGATGCCCAGCGCGCGCAGGTACACGTACCCCTGTGCCCGGTGATGAACCTCGTTTTCGATCAGATAGAGGATCGTGCCGGTGATGGTGTCTTCATACATGCCGAATGCTTTTTCTACCTCGCCGAAACGTTGCGCGGGAATCTGCGGCCACAGGTTGTTGATGTAGTCGGTGATAAGGTCCCACAGGTTGAGTACCTCGGCTTTGGTGGCAGGCGCGGGTGTCGAGTAGTCGAGTACCGGCTCGCTGAACGTCCAGTCGCCGAACGCGATGCCGCGGATGCCCGGGGCGGCGAGGCCGATCATCTCCATGGTGAGCTGGGCGTAAGTGCGCATGCCGCCAATCGAAAAAGTATAAAACTGATCCTCAGGAAATGCCTCGATAACCTTGCGGCTAAGGCGGCGGTGGCCCTGCCAATGCGCCAGAAGTGCCTCAGGAGTGATAATGTTTGTGGTAGCGGCCATTTCTTGTGCGGTGTTGTTAGTTTCCATGTCAAAGGTTTTTAAAGTTTATTGTTTGATTACATGACAAACTAAATGCCGCCGAGTGACAGCAGTATGTCAGCAGCATTTTCAAGCCTTTGAAAAAAGTGAATTTTATTTCAAAACCGTCAGATCCGGCCCGAAACGATAGGTTTTACCTTTCGCCGTGGGGATGGAAATTACCTTGCTTCCATAACGAAGCTTGCAAATGTTCCCGGATTTGGAACGGATGGTGAGACCTGCCAGTCTGCCTTTTTTCCATTCCATATCCATTTCAAATCCACCTCTGGCGCATAGCCCGCTCACGCGGCCGTCGGGCAATGCTTTCGGCAGGGCGGGAAGCAAGTTGATTTCACCCAGATGGCTCTGTACCAAAGTTTCGAGAATGCCCGCCGCG
Source organism: Dyadobacter sp. 50-39 (assembly GCA_001898145.1). GTDB lineage: Bacteria > Bacteroidota > Bacteroidia > Cytophagales > Spirosomataceae > Dyadobacter. The sequence continues at coordinate 416,653 of MKSR01000040.1, read as the reverse complement.
CCGCCGAAGTTACCGTCGATCTGGAACGGCGGATGGGCGTCGAACAGGTTGGGGTAGGAGCCGCCCCCGCTCATTTTCTGCCCGGCATCGTAAACCGGGTTGAAAAGCTTCCGGATCATCGTGTAGGCATGCTCCGCGTCGAGGAACCGCGCCCAGTAGTTGATTTTCCATGCCAGGCTCCATCCCGTACCGTCGTCACCCCGGTAATGCAGGGATTTCATAGCTGCTTTCAGCAACCCGGGCGTGCCGGGAGTGATTTCCTCGCCCGGGTACACACCCCATAAATGCGACACGTGGCGGTGGTGGCTCGTCGTGTCGTCGATGTCGGCCATCCATTCCTGCAACTGACCGTACCGACCAATGCGGTTGGGCGCTATTTGTTTGGCTGTTTCCGTCAGTTTTTGGGCAAAGGCGGCATCGGTTCCGAGGATGCCGGCCGTTTCAGCGCAAGCTTTGAATAATGCGCGGATAAGCTGGTGGTCCATCGCAGGCCCGGCCACCAGACCTCCGTTTTCGGGTGAGTTGGATGGTGAGCTGATCAGCAATCCTGTTTGGGGATCTTTTACCAGGAAGTCCAGGAAAAACTCCGCAGCGCCTTTCATCAGCGGATAAGCTGTTTTTTCCAGAAATGCCTTATCCTGGGTAAACCGGTAATGTTCCCACAAATGCAGGCTGAGCCAGGCCCCGCCCGTTACCCATATGCCGTGATTGGACGCATTAATGGGTGCAGCCCCCCGCCAGACGTCCGTATTATGGTGCAAAACCCACCCTTTGGCGTTATAGTGCTCCCTGGCTACCTCGGCGCCGGTTTCGGAAACCTCTTTCACCATCTGGAACAGCGGCGCATGGCATTCGCTCAGGTTGGTCACTTCGGCAGGCCAATAATTCATTTCCGTGTTGATGTTCACGGTGTATTTGCTATCCCAGGAAGGATTGAGCTTATGGTTCCATTTGCCTTGCAAATTGGCGGGGTGGCTTCCCGGGCGGCTGCTGGCAATGAGCAGGTAGCGGGCGAACTGCACGTACAATGCCAGTAATGCCGGATCATCGGGGTTCTTTTTGAACTGGCTCAGGCGCTCGTCGGTAGGGAGCGCGGACGAATTGCCGGCCGGTAATGCGAGGGTAAAGCGGTTGAAGAGTTTTTGGTAGTCGGCTGAATGGGCGGCCCATGCTTTTTCATAGGGAGGCGCGGTACGAAGAACTTCGGTTGTTTTGGCACTGGGGTCCCCGGTCACGTTTTTATAGTCGATGTAGTTGGTGGCGGCGGCCAGTACGAGCGTAGCCCGGGTGGCTTTCGAGATAGTCAGTTTTCCTTCGGACTGCTTCACTTCTCCGTCGGTAAGTACCTTCATTCGGGCGGTACCATTCAATGCGCCCTTGTCGACAAATACTTGCAGTTCGATTTCATTGCCTTTTACATTCAGTTCCTTCTCCGCATGAATGGCGTCCATTCTTACCGTGAAATCCAGTTTACCATTCTGCGAACTGGTCATATGGTAATAGATCGCTTTTGCCGGATAGCTCGCAAATGCCTCACGGGTGTAGCGGACGCCGCCGGACTGGTAGCTGCTTTTTACAGTGGCGCCCCGAAGATCGAGTTCACGCACATAGGCACTGTGTTGCCCGTGGCCCGGAAAGTCAATATACACATCACCAAACGCCTGGTATGCCATCTGCCGCAGTGGCTGGCTCATAAAATGTTCGTTGGCGAGCGCCTCGGCTTCTTTTTGCCTGCCTTCGTTCAAAAGCCGTCGGATCTCACCCAGGTGCGCGGAAGCACCCTTGTGCGCGTAACTTCTCGGCTCGCCCGTCCAAAGGGTTTCTTCATTAAACTGGATTTGCTCGGTTTCCACGCCCCCGAAAATCATGGCGGCCAATGCCCCGTTTCCAATGGGTAAGGCTTCCTCCCATTGCGTGGCGGGTCGCTTGTACCAAAGCCTGGTGTTGCCGGTGCCCTGCGCATGGCATTGGAAGACGAGTAGCGTGAGTAATGTAACGGTCTGAATAAGAGGCTTCATGCAGGTTTTAGATATAGTGAATAAAGATGCCGGTGCTGCGAAATGCACGGTTGCTGACCTTGCTGACGTGTTTTCGGCTGCATTGCCCGTACACAAAAGCCGGTTACGACGTCGTATTTCCTGTGGTACGGCTAGTTTTTTTCATGGCATTATACTACCTTTTTAACCGGTTACTTTCCACACCGCGCGTGCCAAAGTATGCGAGTCAGTATTTCCAAAATCGGGCTGGACGGGATCAGGGACCTTCGCACGATGTTCCTGCATGAAAATAACTTCCAGTTCGTCTGCAACAAGTGCCACGACTACGGCTGGGCCGATACCTGGCTGTTCAGGATCGACAATGTCCGTATGGGTTACGGTTCTGTCTGGGGCACCGACCGCCGCCAGGACCGCGACACGATCTTCGAATTTTACATCCTGCCGCCTTACCGAAAACACGCCAGCCTAGTGTTTGAGGAATTTCAAATGCATTGCAAGGCGACCTGGATCGAGAGCCAAAGCAACGATATGTTCCTCACAACGATGCTGTACCGGTTCTGTGAAAGCTCGTTCGCGGAGGCGATCCTTTTTGAGGACGATTTCCAGACTTTTCTGGAAATGCCAGGCGCGATTTTTCGCAAGCGTTCCGAGCACGATCCGATGAATGGCGACGACAGCGAATATGTGGTGGAGGCGGGCGGTGAGATCGTCGCCAGTGGTGGTCTGATGCTCAACTACAATATCCCCTATGCAGACATTTACATGCAAACGCGGGAAGGGCACCGCGAAAAGGGCTATGCGACCTACATCGTGCAGGAACTGAAACGCATGGCTTACAAAATTGGACGGGTGCCTGCGGCGCGCTGTAATATCAGCAACCGCATTTCGCAGGCGACACTCGAAAAGGCAGGCTTCCGTGTTTGTGGTTTCAGGTTGAAGGGGGTCATCGGGGTTTTGGGAGAGTAGGAGGCGGCTGTTCGTTCGGCACGCTTTTTGAAGGTAAACGGGTTCAAATCAAACAACTGAAACCATGGCTACTACAACAAAAGGCAATACCAAAGAAGCCTCTTCTAAAATGAAATCCGGGGCTTCGGAAAAAAGCGCTTCTGAGAAAAGCACCGCAACCAAGGCTACTACCAAAAGCAGCACTGCAAAACCGACGCCTTCGAAGGCTGCGAAAAAAACGGCAGCAGAAACCACAGCCGCGGCGCGTGCCGCGGGTAAAAAGGCTTCTACCGGAACGAAATCAGAGACCAAGTCCGGTATGAAATCTGCAACGTCCAAATCCGCCAATGCGAGGTCTGCGGACTCCAAAGCGGCTACGACGAAATCTGCGGCCTCTAAATCTTCGGACAGCAAATCCACCGGAGCCAGGAAATCGACTGGCGGCTCTAAATCCAACACCTCGACGCGCGATCACGAAATGATCCGGGCATGGGTGGAGAAGCGGGGCGGTGTGCCCTCGGTCGTGAAGGGTACTACGAAGAAAAAAGACGGCAACGGCATCCTGCGCATCGATTTTCCCGGGTACAGCGGTGAAGATTCATTACAGGAAATCAGCTGGGAAGAGTTCTTCCAAAAATTCGACGAAAGCAAGCTCGAATTCCTTTACCAGGAAAAAACAGCCGATGGCAAAGAAAGCCGCTTCAATAAATTCGTATCGAGCAACTAACTTGTCAGCCAGAGCGAACTCTCAGTCTGAGTAACCATCATTCTGATTAACTGTCAGTCTGAGCAACTGTCAGTCTGAGTAACTGCCAGTCTGAGTAACCGCCAGTCTGAGTAAACTGTCAGTCTGAGTAAAACTGTCAGTCTGAGCGAAGTCGAAGACAGTCTGTACCATAACATCGTACAAGCCCTTCGACTTCGCTCAGGCTGACAATCATAATGTCCAGAGGCTATCGGTAAAATAGGCCTTGCAATCGAGGAAATGCTCTACCACCCGGAAACCGTTTGTTTCCGCAACGCCTTCTATTTCTTTCAGGGTATATTTTTTAGAAAGTTCTGTCCATATCAACTCATTCCGGTCGAAATCGTAGCATTTGTCGGTGTGCCGCACGTGGACTTTTTGGGGCACCAGGCTCACGAGGTAGCTTCTGACCTCGCCGTTGACGGGGTTGTAATGCGAGTAAAAGTCGAACTGGTTGGTTTTAAATGTCCCGCCCAGTTCCCGGTTGATCCGGTGTAGCAAATTGATATTGAATGCTTTCGTGATGCCGCGCGGGTCGTCGTACGCACAGCGAACCGTCGCTGGATTTTTTTGCAGATCAAAACCGGTAAGCAGGTAGTCACCGGGATTCATGCACCGGCGGAAGTCTGCGAGCAGGCTTGTGACCTCGTGCGCTTCGTAGTTGCCGATATTTCCTCCCAGGAATAGCAGCAGGCTGGGCACGCCCGAAGCAGCCAGTTCCTCCATCATCGAAAAGTAGTTGCCGATCATAGGGCTGATCTTCAATTCAGGCAAATGGCTGCGCATATTAGTCGTCAGCTCGTCGATCGCTTTGGACGAAATGTCGATGGGCACGTAGGTAAAATCCACTTGCCGCTCTACCAGCTTTTTAAGCAGCTGCCGCGTTTTAATGCCATCGCCTGCACCAAATTCCACAATCTGGAACGGCTCGCCGAATTTCAGTTTCTCAATGATCTGCTCGCCTTGGAGCGACAAGATCTCGAACTCACACGGGGTAGGGTAGTATTCGGGCATTTTCATGATGTCCTGGAAAATCCCGCTGCCGATATCGTCGTAAAAGTACTTGCTCGAAATGTGTTTCTGCGGTGCGGACAGTCCTTTATGAATGTCCCTGGCAAAAGTTTGTATGTCAGTCATAACGCATGATTTATCGCGCAAGCCGGATGCCCGTGTATTGCCAGCGCTCGTGTGTGTGAAAGAAATTACGATAGGTTTTACGTGCATGCCCGGGCGAAGTGGCTACCGATGCCCCACGGAGGACCATCTGGTTCACCATGAATTTGCCGTTGTATTCGCCCACTGCCCCGGGTGCTTTGGAAAAGCCGGGGTAAGGCAGGTAGGCGCTATTGGTCCATTCCCAGCGCTGGCCCCAATCGAGGTTGGCGGCGGCTATTTCCCATTCGAATTCGGTGGGCAGCCGCATTCCCTTCCATTGCGCAAATGCAGCCGCTTCAAAAAAACTGATATGGCTCAGAATGGCGTCCGGATCCACTTTTTGCAAACCATTCAAGGTAAAGTAATGCCATTCACCTTCGATGAGGTGCCAGTACATCGGAGATGAAACCTGATGGGCATTTACCCACGCCCAGCCTTCATCGAGCCAGAGGTTAAAATCCTGGTACCCGCCCGCCTGCATGAATTCGATATACGCGCCGTTGGTGACGAGTCCCTTATCGATTTCGAAGCCGTGGAGGTAGACCTTATGCCTGCCTAGTTCATTGTCAAAACAAAACCCGCTTCCCTGGTGGCCGATGTCATAAACGCCTTCGGGAATGGCCAGGAAGCCGGTTTCGGTATTCTGCCCGCTCACCATATTCTGGCCTTCGCGGTAAACCGGGAAAAGCGGGTTATGGCCGAGAATGTATTTAATATCCGTAACGAGGAGCTCCTGGTGCTGCTGTTCGTGGTGCAGGCCGAGTTCTACCAATGCCAGGATCCCGGGGTCGGCGAGCTCTTCAAGGAACGTGTCCATCTGTCCGTCCACATATTGCCGGTATGCGTACACAGCCTTGGTGGTAGGACGGGTCACGTTCCCTCGGTCGGTGCGAAGGGTACGCTCGCCCACATTGTTGTAATAGCTGTTGAACAGATAGTTGAAATCGGGGTCGTAAACGCGATAGCCCGGTACATTGGGTTTGAGGATGAATGTTTCAAAAAACCAGGTCGAGTGCGCCAGGTGCCATTTGGGCGGGCTTACGAACGCGACTGGCTGGGGTACGTAATCTTCCGTTTCAAGGGGCTCGCAGATGTACTCCGAGTGCTTCCTGACACGGTGAAATGCTTCCCTAATGCCGGTGGTTTCCATTAGTTGCATAGTTTTTCAGATCGGTGATGGATTGGATATTCAAGGATTGTGCCTGCGCGCGGCGCATCATGAGCGCGTAGGCATTATTGAAGCCGATTGGCCGGAGCCATTGCAGCTTATATCTTTTCAAAAATTCATTTCTGACATATTCATACACCTTTTCCCGGTCGCCGGCCAATGCTGTCAATTGCGCACGGCCGGGTTTGAGGATAGCAAGCAGCCCGGTGCCCGTGTACTCGGGGTACATATCGATTTCACCGTTTGTCAGCGCATCGAAACAGATTTTCGTGCCCCCGAGGCCCGTTTTGGTAACGACTTTGAGGTCGGTATAACCCTCCACTAGCTCCTTATACATTTGAACGAGAATGTACTGCTCGGCAAAAATCTTCGATCCCAGACGTACCGTACCCTTATTTCCGCTGCGGGGTGGTTGGTAGAGGTTTTTGGATACCAGAAAATCATGCGCCACGCGGTCCGGCGTTTGTTTCAGGTAATCGACCCGGTAATTCAGTTCCGTCATGACCGAATCGCCGATATGACCGGAAAGTTTTTCCAGCACTGTTTGTAATTCGGGATATTGGCCGAGCACTTCGCTCCGCACGACAGGCGCTGCGTAGTAAGGCGGGAAAATCTGCTGATCATCATGCAGAGTTACCAGGTCGAAAGCTTTCAGCCGGCCATCGGTGCTGTATCCGCTAATGACGTCGAGCTTTTCTTCAAATGCGGCCTTGTACATCACCGCATCGCTGATCACGACAGTGGGGATATCCAGCCCGTATTTCGACTTCAACCCCAGGTAACCATCTTCTCGTCCCATGAATTCGGGCGTGAAACCGGCCAGCATCCTGCCTTTTGTATAAGGTACCAGGTAAAAAGACGACAGCAACAGCAGCAGTACCGGCAGCGCGGCCGAAATGCTGCGCATTTTTCTCAAACCCGTCTTTTGAAGCAAGGACAACAGAAAATCGAAGACCACGGCAAGCAATGCAGCCGGAATAGCTCCCGCAAGGATCATCTGCGTGTTGTTCAGCGCAATACCCCCGAAAATGAATTCACCCAAGCCGCCCGCCGCTATGTAAGCAGCCAGTGTAGCCACGCCCACATTGATGACCGTCGCAGTACGAATGCCGGCCAGGATCACAGGCATCGCCAGCGGTAATTCCACGTCCGTAAGTATCTGCCAGGCGTTCATGCCCATACCGCGTGCAGCCTCGGTGATAGCCGGGTCCACGCCCGTAATGCCCGTGTAGGTATTCCGGATAATCGGGAGCAGTGCGTATAAAAACAGCGCGGTAATGGCAGGTAGGGCGCCGATCCCGAGCAGGGGAATCATAAAACCGAGCAGGGCGATGCTGGGAATCGTTTGCAGCACGCCGGCCACGCCCAGTACAAGCCAGGCCGCTTTTTTCTGCCGTGCGATCCAGATCCCCAAAGGCAGTCCGATCGCGATCGCGATGAGCAGCGAAATGCACGTAAGGCCGATATGGGCCACAGTCTGGCTCCACAGCTTTCCCGATTGCTGCGCCATAAATGCCCATAGTGACTGTTGTTCTTCCATTATTCCTGTGCGCGGATGCGTTCGTAAATGCGGGAAATGTCTTCAAGATGCCCTCCCAGGAACGCGTGTACAAATTCGTTCACGGGCCTGAGCAGCAAATCGCCCGGTTTGCCTTGCTGCACAATACTGCCCTTATCCATCAGGCAAATATGGTCGCCCATTTGAAGCGCTTCCTGCACATCGTGCGTAACGAGGACCACGGTTTTCTGCTGCAATGAAGGCAATTCCGCGAAATCCTTGCGTACGCTGGCGCGCGTCACGGGATCGAGCGCACCGAAGGGCTCGTCGAGCAGTAACACAGGCGGGTTTGCAATGAGCGCACGGGCTATGGCGACGCGCTGCTGCTGGCCGCCGCTCAGCTCGCCGGGGTACTTGTTTACAAAATGCGCAGTCAGTTTCAACTGATCGAGCCAGCGGCCCGTGTGATCCCGGATGTCGCCGCGCTGCCAGCCGAGCAGCCTGGGCACGACCGCGATATTCTCGGCAACCGTGTAATGCGGAAAAAGGCCATTGTTTTGAGAAACATAGCCGATCGACCGCCGCAATATTTCGGGCTTCTCGTCGGAGATATTTTTGCCCAGTACCTCGATCCGCCCCGAGGTGGCTTCTATCAGCCGGTTGAGCATTTTGAGGGTAGTGGTTTTACCGCAGCCGCTCGTACCCAGCAACACCATTGTTTCGCCTTCGGCTACCCGGAAGGAAACATCTTTCACTGCCTCAATACCATTAAAATGTTTGCTGATGTGGTCGGCAACGATCATGATGTTTGCTAACAGGTACGTGGTTCAGGTCCGCAAAAATGATTTGCGTATTCTTTTTGTACGTAAATCGGCCGAAAAACGATCCATTTCCGGTTAAAAAAGGAATGGAGCCTCAGGAATCCAGCGTCATGAAGAGGTTATTGAGCGATTCCGCGTAAGTGGGATGCGCAAACATGCCGTTCATGATCCGGTCATAGGTAACCTCGCCCATCATGGCCATTTGCAAGATCGTCACGATCTCGCCGCCCTGTTCGGCCAGCACCGCCGCACCGAGAATCTGGCCGGTCCGGGCATCCACAACGGCCTTCATCATACCCCGTTCATCGCCGGTTTCGATGGAGCGCGCCACGCTGTCGTTTTTCAATACCGCTACTTTAATATCCAGTCCTTTTTCCCGCGCTTGCTGCTCGGTCATCCCGACGCGCCCAAGCTGGGGATCCATGAACATGCAATATGGGACAAGGCGGTCGCGGATACTGATTTGTTTTTTCTCAGTAACATGCTGAATGATCAGGCGGTAATCGTCATAGGAAACGTGGGTGAATGCAGGGCCGCCTTTGATGTCGCCTAATGCGTAGATGCCTTCTGCCGAGGTTTCAAGCTGGTCGTTCACCTGAATGTAACCTTTTTGATCTGCCTCAATACCGGCAACTTCCAGGCCGAATTCGGCCAGCTGCGGTTTGCGTCCCGCGGCTACCAGCACGTGCGTGCAGGTGCGCTGGCTCCGGATACCCTCCGTTTCCAACACCGCGGTGATAACATGGTCCTTTTGAGAAAACCCTACGACCTCGGTACTTGTAATGATCTCAATGTCTTCCGCCGCGAGGATCCGCGTGACTTCTTCTGCGATATCCGCGTCCTCCTTCATCAACATTCTTTTGGAACGCTCGACCAGCGTAACCTTACTGCCGAACCGTGCGAACATTTGTCCGAATTCCAGGGCAATGTACCCGGTACCCACGATCAGCAGGTGCTCGGGAATTTCTTCGAGTTCCATGATGGTGGTGGAAGTGAGATAGGGAATGTCCCGGAGACCTTCGATATCGGGAATGACGGGCTGGACGCCATTGTTAAGGAAGATTTTGTCGGCAGTGAATGTCTCAGTCCCGCCGTCCTGCAAGGAAACCGTGATCTCTTTCCGACCGCTGAACCGGGCCGTGCCGTAAACCAGGTCCAGGCCGGCTGTATCGAGAATCCGTTTTTCGGAGTTGCCGCGCATCATGTGCACGATGCGGCTTTTCCGGTCGCGGATCTCGTCCAGGTCCACGGTGATGCTGCCTGCATGCACGCCGAGGGATTCATTGTGCCGGGCAGACCATGCGGCCTTTGCGGAGGCTACCATCGCTTTGGTAGGGGAGCAGCCATCGTTCACGCAGGTCCCGCCGACCCATCTTTTTTCTATTAATGCTGTTTTTAAACCTGATTCTGCCAATTTGCGGCAAAGCGGCGTGCCAGCCTGGCCCGCGCCGATTACAATAGCGTCGTAGTGTTTCATAAAGGAAATGGATTGACTTCCGGAACCACTTACAGAAAGCATTGTCACCCCGGATTTTACGTATAGGCGCAATAAAAGCGTGCCGGGTAGGGCACGCTTTTCGCAAAAGCAAACTGTATGAGTAGTTAAAAGAGTTCGGGGGGAGATCAGCCGAAATAGGCGAGGGTGTTTTCCTTGTCGATTCCGATCTGTTTGACGAGCATATCCAGCCCGTTGAATTTCTGTTCCGGGCGAAGATAATGAAGCAATTCCAATTTGATATCCTCGCCGTAAATTTCTTTATCAAAGTCGAACAGGTTGGCTTCGATCGTGCGGATCGTTCCATCCACGGTAGGCCGGACGCCGATATTCAGCATCCCTTTGAAAACCTGCTCCTGATACATCGCATTGACCACATACACGCCGTTCATGGGAATGAGCTTGTAAGGTTCATGCACGTAAAGATTGGCTGTCGGAAAGCCGATCGTGCGGCCCAGTTGTTTCCCTTTTACCACAGTTCCCGCAAGCGAATAGGCGCGTCCGAGCAACTCGTTCGCCTCATGTATATGCCCGGTGATCAGCGCCTTGCGTATGCGCGACGAACTGATGGCCGTATGTTCTATATCCTCCCTGGGGATCTCTTCGACCTCGAATCCGTATTCCGAGCAATTTTTTTGCAGGAATTCAAAACTACCTTCCCGGTTCCTTCCAAAACGGTGGTCATACCCGATCACCAGCTTTCTGGTACCGATTTTCTCGACCAGCACCTGTTTGATAAACGCATCGGAAGTGAGCTCCGAAAAAGAACGGGTGAATGGGATGATCGCGAGGTGCTGAATGCCCAGTTGGGCAAATAATTCTATCTTCTCCTCGATCGTGGAAAGCAGTTGCAGGTCCTGGCTGTCTTCGGACACCACCGTACGCGGGTGCGGCCAGAAGGTCAGTACCACCGATTCGCCGCCCGATTGCTGGGTAATTTCTTTCAGACGGGTCAGTATTTTTTGATGTCCCAGATGCACCCCGTCGAAAGTGCCGCTGGTTGCGACGCCATATTCCAGTTTTTGAAAGGAATCCAGGCTATGATAAATGTTCATTCGTCAACTTCCAAATTCAACGCTACTCGTTTCTGATGGATGAAAGCCGTCAGCTCCCATGCATCTTTCAGTTCAAAATCACCGATCCGGGTCCTGCACAGCTTGCTCATGTAAGCGCCGCTGCCGGCCAGTTCGCCGAAATCACGAACCATACTGCGAATATAAGTACCTTTTGAACAAATGATCCTAAAATCAATGGAAGGAAAGTGGGCGGCGTCTATTTCGAACAGTTTGATCTCCACGGCGCGCTTCTTGATTTCGGCTTCCTCGCCCCGGCGCGCAAGCTTATAGGCACGCACACCGTCGATTTTAATGGCCGAAAAAAGCGGCGGGACCTGCTCGATATGGCCGGTAAGCTGCTGCCTGGCGTTTTCCAGCACTTCGGCTGTAATGTGGTCGACGGAATACTCGGCATCGAAATCGCTTTCGAGGTCGATGGATGGCGTCGTTTTGCCCAGCACCAATGTGCCTGTATACTCCTTTTCCTGTGCCTGGAAGCTATCGATCTGCTTGGTTTTTTTACCGGTACAAAGGATGAGCAAGCCGGTGGCCAACGGGTCCAGTGTGCCGGCGTGGCCTATTTTCTTGAATTTGCAAGCCCTTTTGAGCTTGTTGGCTACATCAAATGAAGTCCACGTCAAAGGTTTGTCGATCAGGATGACCTCGCCTTCGTCGGGTATGTGCTCTTCTTGTTTCAAAACGATGGAAATTAATGGCGATCGGCCGACCATCATGCATGGCCGGCCGATCGCTTATGGTGAAGCCGAAGGCTTTTAAACAACATCGAGCTTGTATCCCGATGCCAGCAAACCGATCAGGATCAGGCCCAGGATAATGCGGTAATAACCGAAAACTTTAAACCCGTATTTGGTCAGAAAGCTGATGAAAAACTTGATCGCAAGCATCGCCACCACGAATGCAACGGCATTGCCGATCAGCAAAGTCTGGATATCTTCTTTCTGGATCGTATCGTAGGTTTTCAGCAGCTTGTAACCTCCTGCGGCGGCCATGGTAGGCACGGCCAGGAAAAACGAAAACTCCGCAGCCTGCTTTCTAGACAAGCCATTGAGCATCCCGCCGATGATCGTCGAAGCCGAGCGTGAAACACCGGGAATCATCGCTATGCACTGGAAAAAGCCGATTTTCAATGCGGTAGGAAAAGTGATGACCTTCTCACGCGTGTCGTTGGCAATGCGGTCGATAAAGATCAGTACAAAGCCTCCCAGGAGCAGTGAGATTGATACCACCCATACGTTTTCGAGCAATGCGTCGATGAAATCGTTCAGCAGGAAACCGATCACGGCAGCCGGCAGAAAAGCCACGAAAAGTTTGAAATAGAAATCGGTGGTCTGGAAAAAACGCTTCCAGTAAAGCACGAGTACAGAAAGTATAGCCCCGAACTGGATATTAACCGTGAACATTTTGGTGAATTCCAGATGGCTGATCCCCATAAAAGAGGAAGCTATAATCATGTGCCCGGTAGAAGAGATGGGCAAAAACTCGGTAATTCCTTCAACAATTGCTAAAATGATCGCCTGCCAGATAGTCATGAATTCGCAGGTTTACGGAGAATCGCCCAGAACTCGATGATGAAGCCCGTAATGGTGATAATGGGGCCGAGGGTAAGGCCAAGGAAGCCGAAACCGAACTCTTCGCTATCGAAAGTCATGATCAGGAAACCGGCGAGGATCACTGCGATTCCGACCAGCATCATCGTATAGTTCGATGATGAGAATGGAAGTTCATTTTTTGAAGTACTCATAACGTTTATTTATCGGTTACTGTTTTCAGTAAAGGTCGTCCAGTGCCATGCGCAGGTAACGGGCGAGGGACTGGTAGGTGCTTGCAACACCGATCGCCACCCCGAGGAAAAGCACGGAAGCAATGAGGATCACGATCTTGTCGTACTCCTGCAACAGTGCCAGCCCCTCCACATTGCGTACGGCCAGCTGTTGCAGGCCGATCAGCAGGAGTGCTGCCACAACGCCGCCGACAAGCCCCTGAATGGCCCCGCGCATTACGTAAGGTCTCTGGATAAAGCCATTCGTAGCGCCCACCAGCTGCATACTGCGGATCAGGAAGCGCTGTGAGTAAATGGCAAGCTTAATGGTGTTGTTGACCAGCAATACAATGATCACCAGCATGATCAATGCAAAACTTGCCAGCACAATATATATTTTGGTCACATTGCGGTTGATATTGTCGGCCAGATCTTCCTGGTAAACCACTTCGTACACCCCTTTCACCTGATCCAGCTCTTTTTTGATCTGTTGCAGTTTGGCCTCTTCGAAATAGTCTTCCTGGATTTTGACCCGGTAGCTGTCGCGCAGCGGGTTCTCACCGAGGAAAGTGGCGAAATCTTCTTTCGTACCCTCGATGAATTCTTTAGCGGCCTCTTCCTTTGAAACGAAGCTGATCGCCTTTGTCTCGGCGGATTTCAGCACAAAAGGCTTTGATTGGATGATATTCAGGATAGAATCCTGTCCCGCCTTGGAAACATGCTTGTCGATGAACACCCGTACTTCGATGTTCTGGCGGATGATGGAAACCAGCTTTTTAGATTGGATCACCAGGAGCCCGCAGAAGCCGATCAGAAACAATGCAGCCGTCAGGCTCATCACGATCATTGCGTTGGGGTAACTCCCGATCTTCTTTTTTTTAGGCATAACAGCGTATGATTTCGCTCGTCGTTGGTTCTGTTTTCTGGAAGACGACCCGGGCAAAAATAAGGATTAAAATTTCAAAACAGCCCTTTTGAGGACAATCCTTAACTATTTTTAACTATAATGGTGCTTTTAGTTCCTTCTTCCCATTTCGTCGCGGATCTTCGCCGCCTTCTCGTAGTCTTCTTTGGAAAGGGCGTCGTCGAGCATGCGTTGGAGCTCGTCATAGCTCAGGTCACGCAGTGAATCTTTGGAGCCGGAGGGGCGAACTGTCTCGCGAACCGCATCTTCGTCCTCATCTTCCTCCTCGGTGACGGAGCTGGACACGATGCCGGCTTCGGACAGGATGGTTTCGTAGGTATAAATAGGGATATCAAAACGCAGGCCGATCGCGATCGCATCCGATGGCCGGGCATCAATCTCTACTTCGCGAAGGTTGTCGGTGCAAACGATTTTAGCGTAGAAAATACCTTCTTTGAGGTCAGAAATGACGATTTCCTTCAGTGTATAGTTCATGCCGTCGGCGAACGACTTGAACAGGTCGTGCGTCATCGGGCGGTTGGGTACTATGTTTTCAATCTGGACGGCAATGGCCTGCGCTTCGAACACACCAATGATGATGGGCAGCCTGCGGTTGCCTAGTTCTTCTCCAAGTACCAATGCAAACGAACCGGCTTGGGATTGGCTTGGTGAAAGCCCCAGAATTTCTAACTTGATTTTTTTCACGTTTTAATTAAATGCGCAAATGGTTAACGGTCGTGGTGAATGGTCTTTGGGCTGGTTCTTGATTTTCAACGAATTAACAAGTTAACCCAGTAAAGTGTTCCTGTTTGAAAAGCGCCATCGGCAGATCAAAGGTGCAAAAATAAATAACCCTTACTGCATAAAAAAATGCAGTAAGGGTTAAGATGGGGCGACGCTCGCCAGGCTAAAAACCAAATTCGGTTAATCAACTGATTTTAAGCCCCTTTTTTGAACGGCGTTCTTTCAAGTTATTTGAAAAAAGAGCCTGTAAGTCATTATTTGAGGCTTTTTGCAGCTTCGGTGAGTTTGGGCAATATTTCGAAAACATCGCCGACGATGCCGTAGTCGGCCGCTTTGAAGAACGGTGCTTCCGGGTCTTTGTTGATCACTACAATGCATTTGGAGCCATTTACGCCGGCCAGGTGCTGGATCGCGCCCGAAATGCCGCAGGCAATGTACAGGTTCGGGGCAACCTTAATGCCCGTTTGCCCGATATGCTCATGGTGGGGGCGCCAGTCGAGGTCGGACACGGGTTTGGAACAGCCCGTTGCGGCCCCGAGTGCTTTGGCGAGGTCGAGCAGCGGCTGCCAGTGATCCGGCCCCTTCATGCCGCGTCCGCCCGAGACGATGATCGCAGCTTCGGTCAGCGACAACTCAGAATCCGCTTTCTCTACGCTCACGACGCTGGCCGTGAAATCACTGTCGCGCAATGCAGGCTGGAATGCCTCTACCGCGGCAGGGCTGCCGCTCAATGCCGCCTCGTCCACTTCAATGGCATTCTTACGGATCACCAGCACTTTAACATCCGATTTGATTTCCGTCGTCGCAAACGCTTTTCCGGTGAAAATGGCCCGCGTTACCTTGAAGCCTCCATCGGTTTCCGGCAGTGCGGTCACACCGGAGACGATGCCTGCTTTCAATTTGGCAGCCGCACGGGCCGCCATCGCATCGCCGAGACCGGATTTGGAAAGAATAATAATCTTACTGCCTTCCTGACCGGCCGCCTGCACGAGTACGTCCGCGTATGCGAGGCTGTTTTCGTGTTCGAGCCTGCCCTCGGAAGCGTGAAGGACTTTGGCCGCTCCGTATTGGCCTGCTTTTTCCAATTCCGTGTTTTCGGCTTTGCCCAGGGCCAGTACTACGGCCTGTCCGCCTGTTTGCGCGGCCACTTTGGCGCCATAGGCTACTGCTTCCAGCGAAGTTTTTTTGATGGAACCGTTATCGAGTTCTACATATATAAGGACTGACATGATCGTTTGCTTTTGAATGTGAAAAATAGACCGCGCATTACAGCACTTTTGCTTCCGTTTGCAGGAGTTTGATGAGCGTCTCCGCTTCACTGGCCGGTATCATCCTGCAAGCGCCTTTCGGTGCGGGGAGTTTGTAGGTTTGCGGTGCGGTCATATCGTCGACCGAAACGGGCTCCACCACATTCAGGGGCTTGGTACGGGCGGTCATGATGCCGCGCATGTTTGGTATTTTCCATTCGGCGATCGGCTCCTGGCACCCCAGCACGAGCGGAAGCGGGGCTTTAAGCACTTCTTTGCCGCCGTCGATCTCGCGGGTGATCGTGGCGCTGCTGCCTTCCAGGTCGAGCTTCATTACGGGAGAATAGGAGGGGATGCCGAGCATTTCGCCCACGAGCCCGTGCACCACGCCGCTGTTATAGTCGATGGACTCGCGGCCCATCAATATCAGGTCATAGCTGTTCTGACTGGCGATATGCGCGATTTGCGCGGCCACGAAATAGGAGTCCTGCGGATCGGCATTGACGCGGATGGCGTCGTCGGCGCCGATGGCCAGTGCCTTGCGGATCTGCGGCTCGGCGTCGGCTTCGCCTACGTGCAGAACGGTGAGGGTGCCGCCAAGCTGGTCTTTGAGCTCCACACCCCGGGCGAGGGCATAGTCGTCGTAAGGGCCGATGATAAACTGCACACCATTTTTATTGAGTTTGGTATCGTTGTCGGTGAAGCTTATTTTGGCTGTTGTATCGGGGACGTTAGTTATACAAACGAGTATTTTCATGATGGTATGGTTACTTTTCTTTACGTTTGATGAGAATAACTTTGCCCGGGCAAATTAAGGGAAAAGTAAATAGTATGCAAGCATAATAATATCGATGAATAACTCCTTACTCGCCAGTTTAATCGCTTTTTACGAAGAAGATCCGTCCGATCCTTTCAATGCTTATGCGCTCGCGATCGAGTATGCCAAGTCCGATGCCGCCGAGGCCGGGCGCTATTTCGACCTTCTCCTCGAAAAACATCCCGGCTATTTGCCGACTTACTACCACGCTGGCGCATTTTTTGCTGCATCTGGTAATGTGGCGCGGGCCGACGAGATTTATCGCAAGGGTGTGGAACTGGCGTTGGATCAGCAAAATGCCAAAACACACCGCGAGTTGCTCTCGGCTTACAACAATTTCAAGGATGAACTGGAAGACTGACCCCAATGCTGTATATTTGCGGTTTTGAGGAAAATAGGCTATCTTTCACAAAAGATCCTGCACTACCGGGAATATCACCCCTGTCGTATCCCCTCTGCTCAGTCAAGATTTTGTATTGTTAGAACTGCTGGTCACAGAGCAGAAAATTATTCATGGTTATTATGGAAAAGGAAGCATTCATCCCGCTTGTAGTAAAGTGGGCAAAATCGCACGGATTTAAGGATATACAAGCCAATATGGAAGGCTATGAAACACCGAAATCCTATGAAAGGGCGGCGGATAACACCCGATTTACGCCCGACGTCACCGGCGTAAATATGTTTAACAGGCATTATCTGGAAGTCTGTATGAAAACGGACCAGATGCGCGGCCACATATCCAAGTGGAAGCTGTTGAGCGAGTTGGCTGGCATGAAAGGAGCGAAACTGTACCTGATGGCGCCACGCGGCCACGTCCGCTTTGCACGCGAGGCAGTGGATCAGTATAATATCCCTGCGGAAGTAGTAAAGATTGATTGATTGCAAAAGAGCCAGGCTTTGATGGCCTGGCTCTTTTCGATTATATCTGCGGGTACTTCTTATACCTGCGGGTACTTCCATTCTCCGCGGTAATTCCGGCTCAGCAGCTTGTTGGCCTCATCGTCTCCGGGGATCATTTCTTTCTCACCATCCCATACAATGCTTCTTCCCAGTTTGTAGGAAAGCATCCCCAACAGCGCCACATTCGTGGAGCGCTGCCCCACTTCGATTTCGCAGATCGGCGGCTTGTTACTTTTAATGGAGTCCAGGAAATTGGCCCACAACTGTTGGATATTCTGGTCGTCCGGCTTGTTGAGCTGAGCGTCCTGGTGAACTACGGGTTTGTTCGGATTGGTGGGGTAGAATGTCCAGCCATCGAGCCAGCCCATATGAAATGTGCCCTCGGTTCCATAGAAATACACACCCACTGCCTGGTTGGGATGTGTTTTCTCGGCATTATTGGCCGCGAAGTTGCGGTGTTCCCACTCCAACGTAAACCCGTCGAAATCATAAACCGCTACCTGATGGTCCGGCGCATCGGTGTTGTCCTGGCGGATCGCCCGGCCTCCGGTCGAATATATTTTCTTCGGATATTTCTGCTCCGACCACCATAGCACCTGGTCGAGCCAGTGAATGCCCCAGTCGCCGAGGGTACCATTGGCGAAATTGAGGTAGTTCCGGAAACCCCTTGGGTGGATCGTCCTATTATAAGGTACCAATGGGGCGGGACCGCAGTAGAAATCCCAGTCGAGGCCTTGCGGCGGTTCGGCATCGGGCGTTTTCTGGCCGGGTCCGCCCCCATAATGGACAAATGCCCGCGCCATCCCTATTTTGCCGGCCTTTCCCGATTTCAGGAATTCCATACCCGATACATTGTGCGGCGACACGCGCCTATGCGTACCTACCTGCACGATGCGCCCGTGCTTGCGCGTGGCATTCACCATTGCGCGCCCTTCCTTAATGGTGTGGGAGATGGGTTTTTCAACATAAACATGCGCACCCGATTCAATGGCCGCAATGCAGCACAATGCGTGCCAATGGTCGGGTGTTGCCACGATCACGATCTCCGGCTTTTCCTTGGCCAGCATTTCGCGGTAATCCTTGTAGAGCTTCGGCTTGTCGGGGGTAAGTTTGGAAAAAACTTCCGAGCAGGTTTTCAGCTGGTTCTGGTCCACGTCGCACAAAGCCACCAGCTTCGATTCACCTGCTTGCATGGCGCACCGAAGGATATTCGTGCCCCACCAGCCCGCGCCGATGAGCGCCGTGCGATAAGGCGACGCGCGTTTCAATGCCGACAGCAGCGGGAGCGAAGAAAATGCCGCCCCTGCAAGCGCCGACTTTTCAATAAATGTTCTGCGATCCATAATGGTATGTTCCGGTTTTGTTGAGCTTACTTGCCTTTCAGTTTATCCACCAGCCAGTTGTTCATCGCATCGCGTTCGTCCGAATAAGTCCAGTGGCCGGTGTCGAGGTAGAGTTTGAGTTCCTTGGGGGCGGTGGTCACATTATAGGCGGCGTACATGGAAGTAGGCGGGCAGGTTTCGTCGTTGAAACCCCACATGTACAGCCCCGGTGCCTTCACGCGGCGCGCAAAATTGACAACATCATAGTAGGAAACCGTATTCAGCTTTTCTTTCGTGTTATTGGTTTTGACCCCGTTTTTGTCAAAATAATGCGGCCACCCGCCTGCGCGGCCATGCAGGTAGCCTGTCACATCGCTCAATGCGGGGTAGAATGCACCCAGCCATTTCACACGGGGATCGAGCCCGGCCGTGACGATCGACAAAGCTCCGCCCTGGCTGCCGCCGGTTACCGCCAGGTTTTGGCCGTCGTATTGCGGGAGGCTCGTCAGGAAGTCGTTTGCCCGGACACAGCCCAGGTACACGCGTTTGTAGTAAAACTTATCCTTATCATCCAGGTTATAGGCCGGATAGCCGTTCAATACGCCCTGGCCCATATCGAGATAAACGGCCGGGTCCATAATCACAGGAATGCCATGGATACCGATTTCGAGGGTGATAATGTCCTTGTCGGCGGTAGTCACGTCCCCATAATACGCCCGCACACCGGCACCCGGTACGCGCAGGAGGGCCGGGTACTTGCCTTCTTTTTTTGGAACACTCAAAATACCGTACACGCGTACGCCCGGACGGTTGTTTTGCAGGCTAAGGTGATACACATTCGTTTTTTCGGTGCAGCGGTCGGGTAGCAACGTCATTTTTGCATCCATCGGCACAGCGGCGAGTTCCTTTTTTGCATTTGCCCAGAACGTGTCGAAATCTTCCGGATTAGCCACGGTAGGCTGTATTTTCAGCGGGTCGAAGCCGGCAGTGGCCAGGCCGCGGAATTCTACGCCGTCTACGGTAGCCCAGGCAATGCAGCGGAGAAAGCCAGGTGTTTTGAGCGTCCCGCCGTCGACGGTCAATGTGCCATTGGCGGCGGTTTTGGTTTCTTTGATGGTCGGGTCGAGTTTTTCGAGCCCGATCTCATAGCGTACCTGGGCGTTTTTGACCGGGTTGCCATTGCGCAGCACGCTGATCATGAATTGCACTTTATCTCCGGGCTTGTAAGTCCAGTCGTCACGGTCGGTAGTGACGATCACTTCCACCGGCCTGCGGGCGGGCTGTGCTTGCAGGGCAAGAATGGTTATCCAAAAGAAGAGTTGACTTAATAAAAGACGATTTTTCATAGACCGGCAATTTGTTCTATTTTATGATCTGATATAATGAGCATTGAAGAGGTAAAGGGCAAAAACGCCCGAATCTTTATAGGTAACCACATTTTTTTTGTGATTTGAATTAATTTGCCGTGCGATAGGCCAAATACGGCATTGGAAAAAGTATAGATAGCATTGGAGCCAGTCAGGATCAACAAATTTATCAGTGAAACCGGGTTTTGCTCGCGCCGGGAGGCCGACAAGCTCGTAGACCAGGGACGTGTAACGCTCAACGGCCGGGTAGCCGTGCTAGGTGACAAGGCAACCGAAGGTGACGATGTGCGCGTGAATGGGAAGCCGCTTAAAGCGAAAAAGGCAGGCGTTTACATCGCATTTAACAAACCGGTGGGCATCACCTGCACCACCGAACGTCATATTAAGGGAAACATCATTGATTACATCCGGCATAAGGAGCGCATTTTCCCGATCGGCCGGCTCGACAAGCCCTCAGAAGGACTGATATTTCTTACCAGTGACGGGGATATCGTGAATAAAATCCTGCGCGCCGGGAATAATCATGAGAAAGAATATGTGGTAACTGTCAACAAGCCCATCACCCCCAATTTTATCCAAAAAATGGCCTCCGGCGTTCCCATTCTGGGCATTGTTACAAAAAAATGCTTCGTGCGTAAAGAGGGGCCGTTTGTATTTACTATTATTCTTACGCAAGGCCTCAACCGCCAGATCCGCCGCATGTGCGAATACCTGGGGTATACGGTGACGAAATTGAAACGGGTCCGCATTATGAACGTGACGCTGCAAAACCTGCCGGTCGGTAAATGGCGCGACCTTACTGCCGCTGAGATGAAGGCAATCAACGATGCCGTGGAGCATTCGACGAAGACCGAGGAAGGGTCATACGCCGACGACTGGGACGAGTAGGGAATCCGGTCGTCGCTACATCAAGATATGATTGACCGGCGTAATGGCCGCGGGAACATTCTTCTCGTCGAGCATTTCACGCAGATCGATCTCGATGGTGCGGCAAATGGCCGTCATAGGCACGTCGTTGATCGCATTTTCGAAAGGATTTTCACTGGTATCGCCCACAATCTCCATCGTATTGAACACCCATGCAATGAGCATGTAGCTCGGTACGGCGAGCCAAATGAAGTTTTCGCCGAGCTTCGCGAATTCGTTGATCAGCCCGAATGGCAGTACCAGTATAAAAAGCCACACGAATACCTTGCTGAAATAGGCATACTGGCGCGGGAAGGGAAAATTCTTGATGCGCTCGGCAGCGCCCTGCTGGTTGTAGAATTCCTGTACGACATTCATCATATGGAAATGGGCCAGTTCGGAGATGGTGCCGTTTTGAAGCAGCTGACTAACCTGCTCGGCTTGCCGCTTCATCAGATGTGTAGCCGCGTTTTTTTTGGAAAGGAAGTAGCTGGCCTCCTCGGCAGTGACCAGTGTCGACAGCAGCTCCTCCAATGGCGACCCCAAGACGCCGTGATGGGTTTTGACCATTTCATGCGCCGTCGTGGCTGTATCGTTCCAGATGCTTTTGGAACGCAACTGGATCCGGACGGCATTGACATAAGCAATGTGCCGGTGAATGAGCTGCGTCTTTACGGCGTCGTTGCCCTGCACGCCGGCTGTCACCTGTGCGCCCCACGTGCGACTGGCGTTCACAAATGCGCCCCAGATGCGCCGCGCCTCCCAGAGCCGCTCGTAAGATGAATTATTTTTGAAGCCGACGTAGAAAGCCACCGCGGTACCGATCAGGCCGATGGGGACAAATGAAATGCCCAGCGCGAAGCCCAGGCCCGCGCTCACTGCGCAAAGTGCGGATGCATACAGGAAAAAGAACAGAATGGCTTTCCAGGCAAATGACAGAATGATCCCCAGTTTGATCTCGCGGGCGGTGTACATCGGATTGAATGCGAATGGTTGATCTGCGAATATTCACATTCAAAGCCTCATCTTATTTTAAACTTGCGCGAAACAGAAATTTTCAGGTATCAACCCCCGAATCGGCCGGGCGAAGCCGCCGCCGGGGTCAGGTCTGCTCTTCGAACCATTTCTTAAAAATAGGTACGCGCTCCTTGGAAATGAGGATATGGGCCGGGGAGGCAGGCGATGTGCGCACCAGCAGGCGGCCGTTGAAATACAGCTCGATTTCAGTAATGCATTGCCGTGAGATAATGAATTGCCGGTTGGCCCGGAAAAAATTGCAGGTGTCCAGCTGATTTTCGAACTCTTCCAGGGTTTTGTCCAGGACAAAATTGCGATCGTCGTGCAGGGTCGTTACCACCACGCTGTTGCGGATGGTCAGCCAGGCAAAGTCGGCATCTTTGAGCGGTACCAGCTTGTCGCGGTAGGGCACGAGAAAACTTCTCCGCGGGTTTTTGCGGCTGAGAATTTCGCTGTGGACGAGCTCTTCGAGATACCGCACTTTGGAGTTTGCATTCTCCTTGTTGAGCTGGTAGTACTTGTCCAGGCTGAATTTCAATGCTTCCGGCCGGATGGGTTTG
The DNA here is from genome assembly GCA_001898145.1 of Dyadobacter sp. 50-39. GTDB lineage: Bacteria > Bacteroidota > Bacteroidia > Cytophagales > Spirosomataceae > Dyadobacter. Next base: position 394,210 of record MKSR01000040.1, on the reverse strand, counting down.
AGCAGGTAATCGATACTGTTCAGTTTGAATGCACGCAGGGCGTACTCGTCGTGGGCCGTAGTGAAGATCACCGGGCAGCCGATCGAAACCTGTTCGAACACCTGGAAGCAGGTGCCGTCGCCCAGCTGCACGTCCAGGAAAATGAGGTCGGGCACGGCGTTGTTGCCCAGCCATTCCACGGCGCCTTCTACACTTTCGATAACGCCCAGAATATGCGTTTGAGGATCAATCTTCTGAATAAGTTGGGTTAGGAACTGCCCGGCGGCTTGTTCGTCTTCAATGATCAGGATTCTTGTCATGGAGCTTCAATCAAGGGTACTTTCACGATAAATTGATGTTCGTCTTCTACGAGAGAGGGCTGCTGGCCGGTTTGTATTTTATAGCGTTTGTCGAGGTTCTGCAGCCCGATGCCCGTGCTGGCGGTATGCAGTTTTTTGTTCACCGTGTTCATGACAATAACCTGTTTATCAGCCTCGTTGAGCCGGACCTGGATCAGCAGCACGTGGCTGGACGTGATCACATTGTGTTTGATGGCATTCTCGATCAGCAGTTGCAGCGACAGCGGGATAATGTACCACTCCCGTGAAGTATCCGTACCGATAAATTCGAAAGCCATCTTTTCACCAAACCGCGCTTTGTGCAGGTCCAGGTAGGAGCGGGCGGCGGCCAGCTCGTCGGCCAGCAGGATCAGGCTCTGGTTTTGTACTTTGAGATTGTACCGGAGAATATCCGACAGGTCGAGAACAATGCTTTGGGCCAGGTCGGGGTTGGTGACGATGGAGATGTTGAGGATATTGAGTGCGTTGAACAAAAAGTGCGGGTTCAGCTGGTTGCGCAAGGCTTCGAGTTGTGCTTTGAGCTGTTCCCTTTTGAGTTGTTCATTCTCGATCCCGATCCTGTGGTTTTCCTGTGTGGTGAGCAGAAAGTTGCGAAATCCCAGGATGGCGGCCAGCACGAGAACGTGGTACAGGTAATATACGATCCTGAAAATGAAAATGTTGGAATTGTCGGTATCCAGCGCGAGTTTCAGCTGAAACAAGATTTCGTTGATCGCCAGGAAAAGCGTGATCAGCAGCAGGACCTGCACGGGCGTGCGCTGGCGGTTGAACCAGTTAGGGATCTGATAGGTATGCTGCAGGCAGATATACACGAAGATCCACGCGAACTCGAAGCTGATAATGAACTGGATGATAATGCCGAGCGCACCTATACCGATCCCGGAGGGACCCGCCAGGGAAGGCCAGATAAAAATAAGCCTGGGAATCGTAGCAAAAAGGCTCAGGATGAAACAGAGACGCCAACCTAATGACATCCCATGCCGATAATTCAGGTCAGCGTTCATGCCAGACTCGACTGTAACGCAGGGTCGGGCAGGTTGGTTGGTGAACTGGTAAAGTTGCGTTGTTGAATAAGCAGGGCGATAGACCGCATGAGTTCCTCCTCCGCCTCGGACCATTCGCGGGGATTGAGCGTGTCTTCGATCGCAAGATAACCGGCCCACTGGCCATTGACATGCAGCGGCACGGCCAGCAGCGACTGGATATCATGCCTGGCAAACCATTGCTGTTCGTGGGAGGTCAGCAGGGATGTCATTTCCGCCACGGTCCGCCCGGCCTGGAAAGAGGCTGTCCAGCGCTGGAGATAGGGTATTTCCGCCGGGTCCTGGGTCAGGGTGTGTTTGAGCGACACGCCGGGTGCATTCACTTCTATTCGTTTTTCTATTTGCAGTCCGCCATGCTGGCCGGCCGTTGCAGTGCATACGTAGGCGCGGCTAAGCTGCATTACTTCCGTGAGCAGGTCCAGCACTTCCTTCACACCCTTTGCGCCATGGCGTTGGGCAGAAAGCAACTCGGTAGCACGTGCCTGTACTTTTTTATACAGGTTATCGTGGTTCCGCACATGCTGGCTCAGCTTCTGCTTGGCGTTGTTTTCCCACTTTGACAATGTGATTTCCAGGGCGGGCATCCAGCCGAGCTTGTTGGAGCAATTGATATAATAGTTGGTTTCCGCCACGGCAAGTACACGTTCGGCGGTCACCGGGCAATGTCCTTCGGTCATCACCAGGCACGGGAGCTGGCTGCCCAGCATATTGGCCAGGTCGGTGATCTTCCCGTCCGGTAGAATGCAGTTGGAAATTAACAGATCATACTTCGCTTCATGAAACGCCTTGATGGCGGATTGCTTGGAGTTGGCCTTTTTGATTTGGAACTGATACCCGGCATAGCTCAGGGAATCTTCCAGCAGACCTAGCCATTCATTACGGATTGCAACAACGAGGAGGTTCAGAGGTTTCATAGAAGATATGTTAAAATTTGTGAAAGGTCAATCAAAGCGCTGCTCTCACAAGTCCAAAACAGAGAGGCAGTAAGGCGGTTTTCGGAATGATGACGGCTAGGGATAAGCTGGCCAGGTTGCAACTATACTCAATTCAGTAGAAATAGTACTACTGATTGGGTGAAAAAAGTCCTAAAACTTTGTGTTTGGTAACTGGGGCGTTGTGTCGGACCGCAAATTTAATAAAAATATGTTTTTATGTAATATTTTCTCTACAATACGATCTGTTAAAAAATTCTGCCTTTCGGAACTTCACCCCACAAATAGCAGGCTTCACCCCCAGATATTGAAATTTGATACCGGTATTGGACGCTTCGGCTCCTAAACCATCGGTTCGGGGGCTGGAATCAATGGGTTCACCTCGGTTTTTTTCAGGTTCAATCAGTATTTGAAAGTGCCCCGCGGAGGATGTAGAGATATTTGGATCAGGAATTCACGGTAATCACCGTTTCCCGACTCCTTGTTCCTCACCTTTCACCTGATAAAACCACAACGATGAATCAGAATAAGGCAATTTCCCGACGCTATTTCTACCAGATCATGAATGGCGCCAACGAGCAGACAGCCCATGAGATCCTGTCCGAAGACTTCATCTTCACGCTTCCCACGCACCCGGAGCCCTTCCATGGCCCGGATGGGTTCCTCGGCCTGGTGCATATGCTGCACGGCGCATTCCCGGATTTTTACATTAATCCGCAGGAAATGGTGGCCGGCGGCGAATGGGTCATCACCCGCTGGAAAGGCGGCGGTACCCACACGGGCAGTCCGCTCCTGACCATTAAAGGCAATGTGGAGGCTACCGGCAAATTCTTCGAAATCGACGGAATGACCTGGCATACCATCAGGGACGGCAAGATCGTCGAATCGATCGGCCACGAAGATACCCTCGGCCTGATGCTCCAACTAGGCGTATTGCCGTCCGACGCGCCGGTCGTCGCACCCGATTTTGAGCACAACAACAAACTGGCCTCGCGTTATTTCGACGAAATCATGAGCCAGGGCAAGCTCGATGTGGTAGAGGAAATCCTCGATCCCGAGTTTGCCTTCATCATTCCCACCCAGCCGGAGCCCATCGCAGGTTATCCCGCATTCAAAGGATTCGTGTCATACCTGCGCAATGCATTTCCCGACATCAAGTTCAACGTCATGCGCCAGACTGCGGAGGGGAATAAAGTGGCTACCCGCTGGAATATCGAAGGTACCCACCTGGGTGAGTTCCTCGGGGCAGCACCCACCGGAAATCATATCAAGGATTACGGTATCGACATTTTTACTTTCAAGAACGGCAAAATCTCGTCGGTGCACGTGAATGAGAACGACTTCGGTCTCATGCAGCAGCTCGGCGCAATCCCTTCCTAAATCATCATGGCACAGTCAGAAGCAAATAAAGCAATCGTTCGCCGCTACTGGTTCGAACTCTGGAATGACAAGAATGGCAGCGTGCTCGACGAGATCGCGGTGGAGGATGTGAAATTCCATTTTCCGCCCGGACAGGCGCACCAGCCGCCTACCTTGCGCAAATGGTTCGAAACGGCCCTCATCGCATTCCCGGATGTGCATTTTACCCTGCACGACGAGCTGGCTGACGGCGATAAAGTGGTGAGCCGCTGGTCGTACGAGGCGACCAACACCGGCCAGTTCCTCGGCCGCGACACTACCGGTCTGAAGGTATACGATCAGGGTATCGACATTTTCAGGATCGACAACGGCAAGATCGTCGAAATGTGGGTGGCGCAGGACAGCCTCGGATTATTACAACAACTAAAAGTGCTCTGAGTCTTACCCGAAGACGCAGCAAAATTCCTGATCGCCGGGCTGCACCCACGCAGGAGGTCGAAACGGAAAGTATTTTTTTAACCCTTAAAACAACAAAATCATGTCACTGACAGCAGAACAGAACAATGCGGTTTGCATTGAATTTTTTGAGGCGGCCTGGAACACAGGCGTCGTTCGGGAGGACCTCCTGAGTGCCGATGCGATCGACCATTCGCAGGTAGGCGGCAAGACCGTTTCAGAGCCTGGTTCGGCCAGTTTTAAAGGAATCATCGGCATGTTCCGCGGTGCTATGCCGGATGTGCAGCTCACTATCGAAGACCAGATCTTCGTGAAGGATAAAGTAGTGCACCGCTGGCGGCTCAACGGCACCGACACGGGAGGTGTGATGGGTATGCCTCCTTCGGGAAAACCCATTACCATGACCGGCACGACCACCGTTCGCATGAACGATGAAGGCAAGATCGCCGAGCGCTGGGCCAATGTGGACGAACTCGGCCTGCTGCAGCAGCTGGGCGTCGTACCGCCTCCTCCCGGCCATTAAGCCACCCGAATCCTCCTCTTGACCATTCTCTTCCCAACTGATTTCCCTGAAACCTGAATTGTTATGTCAAAAAAGATACTCGCCGTATTGTCGGAATACGGTTACTGGGGCATTGAGCTTGTAGGGCCGCTTGAAAAGCTGGAAGAAGCCGGCTATACTGTCGAATTTGTGACACCGAAGGGCAAGAAGGCCGAAGCATTGCCGCCCAGCTACGACACGACTTACGTAGACCCTCCCCTGGGCGTGTGCGTGACCACGCCGCTCGCAGCGGAAAAAGTGAAGGCATTTGAAGCTACCAATCGCCTCGAAAACCGCCGCAACCTCTCGGAACTCATCCCGGAAAGGCCGTATTTCTCTACACCCGACTTTCTGAGGGCATTCGAGCAGTACTACGCCGATTTGAAAATCGCGCAGGAGCAGCTCACGTCGGAATATGCCGCCGTGTTCCTGGTAGGCGGCAGCGGCCCGATCATCGACCTGGTGAACAACCAGCGCGTGCACGATCTCGTGCTGGGCTTCTATAACCGCAATATGCCGGTAGCCGGCATCTGCTATGGCGTAGCGCCCCTGGTATTCGCCCGCGATTTCAACGAACGCAAATCCATTATCCGCGGCAAGCACGTAACGGGCCATTGCATCGAGTACGATTACCACGACGGCACCGGCTTCCTGCACACCGACCTGAACATGGGACCGCCGCCTTATGTACTGGAATACATCCTTTCCGATGCTGTGGGCCCGGAAGGCCAGTACCACGGCAATTTCGGTAAAGAAACGTCGGTAATTGTCGACTATCCCTTCATTACGGCGCGGTCGCTGCAATGCTCATTCGAGTTCGGAGAGCAATTCGTGAACGTCCTCGACAAAGGTGTCAAGCGTTATGGCTGGTAAAACCGGAAATCAGAAGATCATCGAGCAGTTCCTGGCAGATGGCATGAACTATATGTTCGGTAACCCGGGTACGGTGGAGCAGGGCTTCCTGGACGCCGTGGCCGAGTACCCCGACATGAAATACGTGCTCACCCTGCAGGAAACGATCGCCGTGATGATGGCCGACGGCTATGCCCGTTCCACGCAGAAGCCTACGCTCGTGCAGCTGCACAGCTCACCGGGGATCGGCAATGCAGTGGGCGCCGTGTACCAGGCCAAACGAGGCCACGCACCGCTGGTGATCATTGGTTCCGATGCCGGTGTGCAGTATATGAATATGGATGCACAAATGGCGAATGACCTGGTAGGCATGATGGCCCCGGTGACGAAGTATTCGACCATGGCCACCTCTTCGAAATCCCTTTTGCGCACCTTGCGCAGGGCGGTCAAGATCGCAGCCACGCCGCCCATGGGGCCCGTGTATGTGTGCCTGCCCATGGATGTGCTCGACGAACTGAACGATGAGCCCGTTTTCCCGACCAGCATTCCGTCCACCAGGGTATCGCCGTCGGCGGAGCTGATCCGCCAATCGGCTGAATGGCTCCTGGCTGCGGAAAAGCCCATGATCTTCGCCGGCGACGGCGTGGCGTATTCCCAGGCCCACGACGAGCTGACCCGGGTTGCCGAGCTGCTGGGGGCGGAGGTTTACGGGGTCGAATTCGGGGATGTGCTCATGGATAATATGCATCCGCTCTACCAGGGTACTACCGGCCATATGTTCGGCTCGTACAGCAAGCCCATCACAAGCCGCGGGGATGCGAACCTGGTGGTAGGGACCTATATGGTACCGGAAGTTTTTCCGGACCTGGACGACATTTACGCACCAGGCGCGAAAGTGATCCATTACGATCTGAATGCTTACGAAATTGCCAAAAACCACCGGGTGGATCTGGGCGTAGTGAGCGACCCGAAGCTGTCGCTGGCCGAACTGGCGGAGACCATCGAAGCCCTCCGGACTCCCGGACAGGCGGCTGCTGCGCAGGCACGTATAGATGCTATCGGTAGCGCCAAAAAGGCCAGGCTCGATCAAGAGAAACAGCTCGACGAAGCAGCTGCCGGTAAGCTGCCTTTGCGAATGGCGCAGTTTTCCAGCGTGCTTTCCGAAAGGCTGAATATCGATAACACCATCATATTTGACGAGGCATTGACGAGCTCGCCGGCAGTGAGCCGTTACATTCCTCCCAAACTCGCCGGAAACTATTTCGTAACCCGTGGGGGATCGCTGGGAATCGGCTTCCCCGGGGCAATAGGGGCTAAAATGGCCAATCCGGGCAAAACCGTGATAGGCTTTTCAGGCGACGGCGGCTCCATGTACACGATCCAGACCCTGTGGTCGGCGGTGCGGCATAATACCGGGGCCAAATTCGTGGTCTGCAACAATGGCTCTTACAAATTGTTGCAGCTCAATATCGACCAATACTGGAAGGAACGCGAAATCGGCAAGCACGACTACCCGCTGCCGTTCGACCTTTCTTACCCCGCTATCCGGTTCGATTTACTGGCCCAATCCATGGGCGTAGCGGCAGTGAGGGTGGAAAAAGAAGAAGAAATCGGTCCGGCGATCGAACGCATGCTGGCCGACGACAAACCTTTCCTGATCGACCTGGTGCTGGAAGGCGACCATCGTTCGGAATGGGTCAAAATCAATTGTTCACATTAGTATACCCTTCCAATGGCGGAAAATCTGTCATATGACTTTATCATCGTGGGCGCCGGAGCGTCGGGAAGCGTGCTGGCCAATCGCCTCAGCGCCGACCCAGGCTCCAAAGTACTGCTCATCGAAGCAGGCAGCCACGATGTGAACCCCGCGATCAAAGACCCTGCCGGGTTTGTAAGCCTGTGGGGCTCCGATCTGGACTGGAAACTCGAAACCACACGTCAGGAAAGCCTGGGCGGACGCCAGATCGTCATCAACCAGGGCAAAGTGCTGGGAGGCAGCACTTCCCTCAATGCGATGATGTATGTGCGCGGCAACCCGGGCAATTTTGACGAATGGGAAGCCAAAGGCGCAACCGGCTGGGGTTACCGGGATGTGCTGCCCTATTTTAAAAAGTCGGAGAATTTCGAAGACGGAGATTCAGAATACCACCAGACAGGCGGTGAACTGAACATCCGGCCCTGCCCCGACGAGGTAATGCGCTCCGAACATTTCCTGCAAGGTGCCACCGAACTCGGTTACGACGGTCCGCATTGGGATTACAATGGCGGGCGCCAGCAGAACGGCGCAGGCTTGCTGCAATTCCACATCGACCATTCCGACCGCCGCGACAGCGGGGCAACGGCATTCCTGGACCCGGTAAGGGGGCGCGAAAACCTGACGATCATTACCGAAGCGCAGGTTACCCGCATTCTCGTGGAGAACGGTAAAGCAACCGGCGTAGCATACCGCTACCAGGGCGAAAGCGTGGAAGTATCGGCGGTCAAAGAAGTGATCATTTCCGCCGGTGCACTAGCCTCGCCCAAGCTGCTGCTGCTATCGGGCATCGGTCCGAAAGCCGAGCTGGAAGCGGTGGGCATTGAAGTGGTTGCCGATGTGCCGGGAGTAGGTAAAAATTTGCAGGACCATTTGCAGTTGCCGATGATCTTTCGCTCTAAAATCCCGATGCCGAAGACCACTTTGCTGACAGGCAATGCATTGTTTGTCAGTACCAAAGGCAGTGACGAACTGGTGGATTTGCAGATCAATTTTACCCCGAGCCTGCCTGCGCCCCTCGCGCCGGTGTTGCCCGACCTGGGCGGTCCGGTGTGCATATTCCTGCCTATTCTGGTCCAGCCTGAAAGCAGGGGGGAAGTAAAGCTCCGGTCGGGAAATCCGCTCGATCCGCCGCTGGTGAATCCCAATTACCTGCGCGAAAAAGCGGATATCCAGGTGCTGGCGGATGCCGTGGCACTCGTTCGGAAGCTGGCCAATACAGCCAAGTTCCTGGAATTGAACGGGGGCGAAATGGTACCCGGCGAAAGTGCCGATCTGCTGACATTCATCAAAACACAGAGCACTACTATCTGGCACCCGGCGGGCACCTGCCGGATGGGACAGGACGAGTTTGCCGTGACAGACCCCCGCCTCCGCGTGCGCGGTGTGGCCAATCTGCGGGTAGCCGACGCGTCGGTGATGCCTACGGTGACGAGCGGCAATACGGTGGCGGCCTGCTTCATGATCGGTGAAAAAGCGGCCGATATGATCCTGGAAGACCATCGCTAACGGGCCTTTCCAGGCATTGAAATACAAATCTTAACCTTAACCATATGACTATGTTGACGCAGGAAGCAATCGCTGACTTGGCGAAAGATTGGTACCGGAAACTGGATGTGCACGTGCCGATGGTGGAAGTGCTCCCGCTGCTCACGGACGCAGAGCTGGAAATGGTGTTCCCCGAAGCGACCATCTACGGATATGCCGGTTTTGAAGGCTGGTTCCAGCGCGTGATCCGCATTTTCTTCGATGAGGTACACACGGTCAAAAGCGTGGAGTCCGACATTCAGGGCGACAAGGCTACCGTGAAAGTGGTAGTGCAATGGGAGGCGAGCATGTGGAATGCCCCCGAGCCGTTCAGCAAGCGCATCAAATGCGACGCATTCCAGACCTGGGAAGTGAAGCGCAACGACGCCGGTAAGGTGATCATCACCAAATACATTGTCGACGGCCTCGAATACCACGAAGGTTCGGCTACCCTCTAAGCCATTCTATCCATTTCAAAAACCGCATTTCGATGAAAAACGTACCCGATACCCAACTCGGCCGGATGTACAGGGAGCACATCCAGTACATTCTTGACAAGAACATTGATGCATTGCTGGACCAGTATACCGACGATGCGACGCTGATCAGCAGCTTTTCCAAATCGCCGGTGGTGTACAAGGGGCGCGAGCAGGTGAACGAGCATATGCAGGGCATCCTGGGTATCGACGGCCTCGAAACCGAGATCGTCTTCTGGGCCGAGACCCGGAATCCGGACACGCTCATGATCACCGAGCAGATAACCATGACCGTGGGCGGTGAGAAGAGCGAAATGCGCTTTGCCGATAGCTGGGTGCTGAAAGACGGTAAGATCGCCATTCATTTTGCCGGAATGGTCCAACATCCGGACGGTTCCCTGGCCTAACTCATTCGATAACTCCATAACCCTGTTACCATGAAACTTGCAGGAAAGAAGATCGGGGTGCTCTTTGAAGCCGACTACTTCGAAAACGAGATCTTTTATTACAAATTTCGCTTTCCCGAGGAAGGCGCCGACCTCCATTTCCTGACCAGGCTCTGGGGACAGGAAAAACTGACTTTCCACGGACATGAATACCGCGCGCCAATGGATTGCTGGGAGACATTCGATGGAATGAGCGACGAAGAGCTGCGGAGTTACGACGCCATTATCGTGCCTTCCGGAATGGTTTCCGACCGGCTGCGCTACACCGAAGACGTGGAGAAAATACCACCTGCGACGGCATTTCTGAAACGCGCTTTTGCGGAGCCGGGCATTCTCAAAGGTATTATTTGTCACGGCCTTTGGCTGACCGCACCGGCTACCGAGCTGGTCCGCGGCCGCCGGCTCGTGTGCCACAACAACCTGATCGGCGACGCGAAGGCTTACGGCGCCATTTACGTCAACGAGGATGTAGTGGTGGACGGCGACCTGATCACCGGGCGCTCGGGCGGGCATGCACATCTTTTTGCCAGGAAAATCATAGAGACACTCTCATCTACATAAACGCAATGCTATGAACGCGACATTCTTTCACTTGGCGCTGACCGTCAAGAACCTGGCAAAATTCGAATCTTTCTATGCTAAACATTTCGGTTTCCAGCGCGCCAGGACGATCAGTCTGGGCGACGATGCGGAACTGGTGTTCCTGAAAAACGGGGAGAATTTCTATTTCGAAATATTCCCGCCCGAAGAGGAGCGCCCTTGCCCGATGTCGGAAGCCGACGGCCCGCATTACCCCGGCTTGCGGCACATTGCATTCTCTGTCGACGACGTGGATGCCAAGATCGCGGACATGGGCGACGACGCGGTGATCACCCTCGGCCCGCTGCATTTCGACGACGTGATCGAGGGCTGGAAGACCGTGTGGCTCAAAGATCCCGAAGGCAACATCATCGAAATCACGCAGGGCTACAAAGACCAGGAAGCAGTGGCTTAGCACGCACATTCACTCATTCAGTCATTCACTCATTCAAAATTGTTGGCATGAACATCAACTTCACCTTTTCAGATACCATTGCGGGTTATATCACCGGGTATAACGCGCAGGAGCGGTGGTTTACGCTCGAAACCTCGGACAAGAGGCCTTTCAAAATCAACCTGATCGCCTCCACTTATGCGCGCAGCCTGCAGAACCTGACCGAAGGATGGCAGGATCCGGGCGACATTGCTACCTTCCTCGCCACAGAGGGGCAGTACGTGTTCGCTTACGGTACTTTTTATCCCAATGCAGGGGCGGACGAGCCTTCGTTTGAAGCGCAGCAGCTGATTTTCCCCGGCAAAGAGCCGAAGGTATACCGCCATGAAGAGCAAAACTGGTGGATCACGCAGATCAGCTCCATTGCTTCCAGCTATCTGAAATGGCAGTTCGATTATCCAAAAGAAGAAATCAACTACCGCAACTACCGCACCATGCTGCATTTGGGGGGCTCCAAAAAAGGCGACTATTTGCAGGAAACCGACACGATTTCCCGCATGGTGTACGGCTTTGCTTCGGCATACCTGCTCACCGGCAAAGATGAATTCCTGGAAGGTGCGGAACTGGGAACGGAATACCTGCGCGACCACATGCGCTTCTTCGACCAGGACGACGACCTCATTTACTGGTACCACGGCCTGAAAGTGGAAGGCCAGAAGGAAACCAAGCTCCTGACCTCCGAATTCGGCGACGACCTCGATGCATTGCCGATGTACGAGCAGATCTACGCATTGGCCGGCCCTACGCAGACCTACCGCATTACCGGCGATCCGCGCATCCGGTTCGATATTGATAAAACCATCGATCTGTTTGAGAAGTATTTCAAAGATCATAATGGCGAAGGCTATTTCTCGCACCTGCACCCGATCACGCTCGACGCACACGAGGAGTCGCTGGCGCACAACAAGGCCCGCAAAAACTGGAACTCGGTAGGAGACCATGCGCCCGCTTACCTGATCAACCTGTACCTGGCAACTGGCGAGAAAAAGCATGCAGATTTCCTGGAATATACATTTGATACCATCGAGAAATACTTCCCGGACTATGAAAACAGCCCGTTCGTGCAGGAGAAATTTTTCGAGGATTGGAGTAAAGACCAATCCTGGGGCTGGCAGCAGAACCGCGCGGTGGTAGGCCACAACCTGAAAATCGCCTGGAACCTGATGCGCCAGCAGTCGCTGACGCCGAAAGACAAATACCTGGATTTTGCCAAGAAAATCGCGGCATTAATGCCGGCAGCAGGTTCAGATCAGCAGCGCGGCGGCTGGTACGATGTGGTGGAACGCGCTTTGAAAACCGGCGACCGTCACCAGTTCGTATGGCACGATCGCAAGGCATGGTGGCAGCAGGAGCAGGCCATTCTGGCTTACCTGATCCTTTACGGTATTCTGGGCGATAAAGAATACGAAAAACAGGCGCGCGAGGCCGCAGCTTTCTACAATGCATTCTTCCTCGACAACGATGATGGCGGCGTGTATTTCAATGTGCTGGCTAATGGTATGCCTTACCTGCTCGGTACCGAGCGTTTTAAAGGCAGCCACTCGATGAGCGCCTACCACAGCACCGAGCTTTGCTACCTCTCCGCGGTGTACATTAACCTGCTCATTACTAAGCAGCCGACCTATTTCTATTTCAAACCTTTTCCGAATACATGGCCGGACAACATCCTGCGCGTATCGCCGGACATCCTTCCGCAGGGCAGCATTTATATCAGTGAGGTTTTCATTAATGATCAGCCTTACAACGACTTCGACGCACAGGGACTGACCGTGAAACTGCCGCAAACAGACGAGCGCGTCCGTGTGAAAGTACAGATCAGCCCCGTAGCCTAATCCCCATTCATAAAGCATTGTATCCATGAAAGTTACACTTACGGATCAGGAAGACATTACGGTTGTCGAGGTGGTGGGGGATATCGACAGCAAGACCGCCCCGGAGTTTGAACGCAGCGCCCGGCAAGCCACCGACCAGAACGAGAAGATCGCGATCGATCTCACGGCCGTGGAGTTTATGTCGAGCGCGGGCTTGCGTGTGCTGCTGATGGTGTACCGCAATATCAAAGCACAAAATGGCAAAGTGGTGCTGGCCGGCGTTTCGGAGGACATCCAGGACGTGATGTCGACCACCGGTTTTATCAACTTTTTCACGATCGTCGGCACCACCGGCGAGGCATTGTCCATCCTCAAACAGAGCTGACGCATGGCAACAGATATCCGCATAGACTATTACCCCACGCACGAGCAGCAGGGGATCAAGTTCAGGCGCGGGCACGTGCTGCCGTTCGGAGCGACGATGGTGCCCAACGGGATCAATTTCAGCATTTATTCCAGCGAAGCCATCGATTGCACCCTGGTACTGTTTGAAAGGGGCGAAGCGCAGCCTTTTGCCGAGATCCGGTTTCCGGAGGAGTTCCGAACAGGTAATGTGTACTCGATGATCGTTTTCGACCTCGACTACGAGCGCCTCGAATACGGTTACCGGATGGACGGGCCGTTCAAGCCCGAAGAAGGCCACCGTTTTGACAAGAGCATTATTCTCAGCGACCCTTATGCAAAGGCGATCGGCGGACGGGATACCTGGCTGGCAGAGCCCAACTGGGACAATATCTATCCCTACCGCTCGCGCCTTGTGTTCGAGGATTTCGACTGGGAGAACGACCACCCGCTGGAAACGCCCATCGAGGACCTGGTGATCTACGAAATGCACGTGCGGGGTTTTACCCAGCACCCTTCTTCGGAGGTCAAAAATCCAGGCACCTTCGCGGCGATACGCAGCAAGATCGCCTATCTCAAAGAGTTGGGGATCAATTGTGTGGAGCTCATGCCGATCTACGAGTTCGACGAATGGGAGAATAGCCGGGAAAACCCGGTGACCGGAGGGCTGATCGTCAATTTCTGGGGATACAGCACAGTCAACTTCTTTTCGCCGAAAGCGGGTTATGCCGCCACCGGAAAGTTTGGAATGCAGGTCGACGAGCTGAAAACGCTCGTGAAAGAGCTGCACCGGAATGGCATCGAGGTCATGCTCGACGTGGTTTTCAACCATACGGCCGAAGGCGACCACCGGGGCCACACCATTTCATTCCGCGGCATCGACAATAAGACCTATTACATGCTCACGCCGGAAGGTTACTATTTCAATTTCTCGGGAACGGGAAACACATTGAACTGTAACAACCCCGTAGTGCGAAACATGGTGCTCGATTGCCTCCGTTACTGGGCGGCCGACTACCATATCGATGGCTTCCGTTTCGACCTGGCCGCCATTCTCGGCCGCGACCAGAACGGCGCGCCGCTCAGCAACCCGCCATTGCTCGAATCGCTTGCCTATGATCCGATACTGGCCAAATGCAAGCTGGTGGCCGAAGCATGGGATGCGGGCGGGCTCTATCAGGTAGGTTCGTTCCCCGCTTACGGACGCTGGGCCGAATGGAACGGAAAGTACCGGGATTCCGTGCGTAAATTCCTCAAAGGCGACGAAGGCCTGATTGGAGAAATAGCGCAATGCATCCAGGGCTGGCCCGACCTCTACTACTACCGTGGCCCTACCGCGAGCATCAACTTCATTGCTTGTCACGACGGTTTCACCCTTTATGACCTTTTTGCCTACAACGAAAAGCATAACGAAGCCAATGGAGAGCATAACAATGATGGTGGCAATGACAACCACTCCTGGAACTGCGGCGTGGAAGGAGAAACCGATGATGCACATGTGAACCAGCTGCGCCACAAGCAGATCAAAAACGCGCTGTCGATCCTGATGGTAAGCCAGGGCGTACCGATGATCCTGTCGGGCGATGAAATGGGCGTGACCAAATTCGGGAATAACAATACCTACTGCCACGACAACGAACTGAATTGGGTGGACTGGAACCTGCTCGACAAGAATGCGGATATTTACCATTTTGCCCGGCATATCACCCGGTTCCGGCGGGCGCACCCGGTGCTCCGCAGCCGCACCCACTTCCAGCACCGCGACTACGCGGGAAGCGGTTACCCCGACATCAGTTTCCACGGTACCCAAGCCTGGCACGCCGACTTCTCAGCTTCCAGCCGCTGCCTGGCCGTCATGCTCGACGGGGCACACGCCAAAAGCGGTACCATCCAGGACGACACCATTTACATCGCGATGAATTCGTACTGGGACGCGCTGTACTACGAGCTCCCGCAATTACCCAACGGACGCAGCTGGCACCTGGCCGTGAATACCGATATGCCTTCCGGGGAAGACATTTACCCTGTGGGCCTCGAACCGAAGCTGGAAGAGCAGGGACGGTTTCTCGTAGGAGGTCGGTCGACGGTGATATTGGTGGGGAAATGATGGAGGAAAGGGCGGAAAAGTACGATTACTAATCATATTCAAATCCAAAAATTAATACAATCATGGCATTTCAAATAGAATCAGTTGTAGAAGACAAAGCGGCCCGGTTGACCTTGCACGGTGAGCTGGATTCCCTCTCGGCGCGGGTGTTTCAGACGGAGGTGGAAAAAATTGCCAATCAGGACATTGAGGCCCTGGTGCTTGATCTCGAAGATCTTAATTTTATGTCGTCTGCCGGGCTGCGTGTATTGATCTACTCCAAACAGAAGATCGGGCCGAA
Source organism: Dyadobacter sp. 50-39 (assembly GCA_001898145.1). Taxonomy (GTDB): domain Bacteria; phylum Bacteroidota; class Bacteroidia; order Cytophagales; family Spirosomataceae; genus Dyadobacter. Next base: position 378,854 of record MKSR01000040.1, on the reverse strand, counting down.
GCTCGCTATTTACATTGTCAAACCACAGGAACTGATCGTTGATACGCTGGAAAAAACCGGTTTGCAGCACAGCGTGACTATCGTGGACCAATATCCCGCCTGACCCGCAACATGATGGAAACGAAAAGTTTTCCCGGCGTTGTCGATTCCCTGGACCCGCTCCGGGATTACATCGGTGAGCTCGCCGCCAGGGCGGGTTTGTCGAAAAAGAAGACTTACAGCCTCATTCTGGCCGCCGACGAAATCGCGACGAACATTATCCTGTACGGCTACGAGCGTGCGGGACTGACGGGCGATTTCTCGGTGCTCAGCGAGGTCACGGATAGCGCGCTCACAATCATCCTGGAAGACATCGCGGAGGCATTCGACCCGCTTGCACGCGAGCTCCCCAGCGAGGAGGACCTGGCCCGCTCCCTGGACGAAAGGGAGATCGGTGGGCTGGGTATTTTCCTGACCGTGAACGGGGTAGACGAGTTCTCGTGGGAATATGCCGATGGAAGGAACCGAAACAAGTTTGTGATGAAAATAGAGGGCTCCTGAAAACATGGCTGAAAAGTTTACGCAATCCAATCCATTTCCCGGTTTAAGAAGTTACGAGTATGAGGACCACCGGCTGTTCTTCGGCAGGGAGGCACACATTCAGGCCGTCAGGACGAAGCTGCTCGACGGCCGGTTCCTGGCGCTGATCGGCTCGTCGGGCAGCGGTAAATCCTCGCTCATCAAAGCCGGGCTCATTCCTTCCCTGGAAGAACAGCCGGGCGGGAAGGATTGGAAAGTGATTGTTTTCAGGCCAGGCGGCAACCCGGTACGCCACTTCGCGGCTGCACTATGGTCGGTGGTGAAAACAGCGCATCCCGACCTGGAAAGCGTTGATGTTGCACAGCTCGAAGCCGCATTTTCATCCAACCCGGCATCGGCTTTCGAACTGCTGGGTACGATTAGCGACAGTAAAATCCTGCTCGTGATCGACCAGTTCGAGGAGCTCTTTCGCTACGAGCTGGCCGAAGGCTCGATGGGCAAGCAGCGTACGGAAGCGTTTGTGCACCTGCTGCTGGCGCTCGTCCGGCAGCGCGACGTGCCCGTACATGCGGTGATCACCATGCGGTCGGATTACCTCGACCATTGCACCGAATTCAATGGCCTCACCGAGGTCATCAACAAAGGGTATTACCTGCTTCCCAAAATGAACCCGGAGGAGATACGGCAGGTGATTGCCGGGCCGGTGGAAGCATTTGGCGCGACTATCGAGCCTGCATTGGTAACGAACCTGCTCGATGAGCTGGCGATCAATCCCGACTTTTTACCCATCCTGCAACATGCGCTCATGCGCACCTGGGACCGGTGGAAATCCACCAAACCGTTCAATGCGCCGATCAGCCGCACCGAATACGAGGCGATCGGTACCATGGAACAGTCCATCACCCAGCACGCCGAAGAAATATACACACAACGGCTCGACGAAAAACGCCGCAATGCAGCCGTAAAGCTATTCAAGTCGCTGGTGGTGCTGGGCCCCAGCGACACTTCCTCATTGCACCCGACCGTGCTTCGGGAAATTATCCAGATCACCGGCATTCCCGACTATCTGCTGATCGACGTCGTGCAGGTATTTCGCGAAAACGGGGTATCGTTTCTTACCCCTAAACCGGGCGTTAAGATCGATCACGACGCGATCATCGATGTGTCGGTAGAAAAAGTGCTGACATTTTGGGAGCGGTGCCGCAAATGGATCGAAGAAGAACTGGAATCGGCCAAACTGTACCGCCAGCTGAGTTATTCCGCTTTGCTGTACCAGGAGGGCCGCACCGGATTGTGGGTTAATCCCGAACTGCAAATGGGTTTGAAATGGCTCAAAGAAAGCGAGCCGACACTCGAATGGGCGCAGCGCTACGATCCCTATTTCGAGCGGGCCATCAATTTCCTGGATTACAGTAAGAAACAATATGAGCTGGAAGTAAGGCAGAAGGAAGAGCGCCAGAAACGCGAACTCCGCAAAGCCCGGATCTTCGCTTCGGTACTGGGTATAAGCTCCCTGGTGTCGTTATTGTTCCTGATTATCGCCCTGGTGTTGCGTACGCAGGCCCAGCAGAGCGAGGAGGTTGCATTGGAAAAGGAGGCCCTCGCATTGGCAGAAGGAAAGCGTGCCCAAGAGCAGAGCCGGGAAGCCATTTCCCAAAAGAAAATCGCGGAGCAGCAGGGCACATTCGCCGAGCTGCAGCGCAACCTCACCGAAGAGCAGAAGGCCATCGCCGTGCGTGAGCAGGAGAAGGCCGTTCGGGAAAGTGAAGCTGCAAAAGCCGCGCGTAGCGTTGCGGAAGAGCAGCGCGCACAGGCCGATAATGCCCGTCGCGAAGCGCAACAGCTTCAAAAAGAAGCCGAGCGCCAGAAAGAGAATGCATTGGTAGCCCAGCGGGAATCCGAGCGTCAGAAGGTACTCGCCCAACGTTCGCAAAAAGAGGCGGAGACCTCCCGCAACGACGCATTGCGCCAGCGCTCGAAAGCGGTGGCGCGGTTCATCGCGATTCAATCTTTCCAAATGCCGCAGGGGGAGGAGTTGGCGGCATTATTGGCATTGAAAGCCTATGAATTCAATGTGAAAAACGGCGGGGAGCGCGAGAACCCCGATATTTTCAACGCGCTGTCCAGGGCCGCAGGCGCCAAGGCGACTTTGCAGGCTCACAACGATATTGTGCGCATCGTGGCAGAGCAGCGCGGCACGCCGCTGTTTGCCAGTGCGGGCGACGACGGCGCTATCAACATCTGGAATTACCTGGTACCCTCCACCAGGCCCATTGCATTCCGCAACCCGCGACAGACATTCAAAAGCATCCGCTCGCTGGCATTCACTGCGGACGGAAAGGCTCTTTTTACAGGTTCGTCCAATGGCCAGATCGTCCGCTGGGATGCCTTTTCGGCAGGCGCATTACCGACCCGCACATTGACGGCGCACGAGGGCGTAGTCCTGTTCATGGGCGTGTACGGCGCTGGCAGCCAATCCCGGCTGGTATCTGCCGGCTCGTCCGGCCAGGTGCGCTGGTGGGATATTGCCGACCGTCGGTTGGAGGTGATCAAAAACATTCATACAGGTAAGGAAATATCCTGCGTGGAGGCGATACCCGGGACGCCATTCTTGCTGCTGGGAACCATTTCTGGGGCTGTTTTCAGGATAAATACCGATGAGCCGGATGCGGCACCCGCCGAGTTCCAGTTGGGTAACCTGCGCGGCAAGCTCATATCCCTTGCCGCTACGCCCAACGGCAAGCACCTGTATTTCGGCACGAGCGACGGGATGCTCTACGACGAGGCCCTGGTGAACAACGAGCCGGTACGTACGACATTGAAAGGCCGCCAGGCCACACACACTTCCGGCATTACCCGCATTGCGTTCTCGCCCGACGGCAGCCGCATGGCTACTGCCTGCTACGACTGGAAGATCCGGCTCTGGAGTACGGGCGAAGATCTTTCCAAACAGCAACCCGTGGTGCTGAGCGATTTTGACTACTGGGTCATGGACGTGCGCTTCACGCGGGACGGTAACAAGCTGCTCGCGGCAGGAGCGGACAAAACGGTGCGGATCTGGGACATCAATTCGGCCGATTTGTATGCCGAGGTTTCCAAAAAAATTTCAAGGGAGCTGACCGAGGAAGAATGGGACCAATACATCGGAAAGGATATTCCTTACGAAAAGCTCTCCCGAACGATCAGATAGTATGAAAAAGTCGCTGCTACTCTTTTTTATGGCACTTTTCGCCGGCCTGGGCCACGCGCAGGCACAATGCGACGCTTCGGTGGTGATTCCCGAGGCGGACAGGAAATATCGTACGGGTAATTTTGACGAGGTTTTTCAGTTGGTCAAACCCTGCATCAAAACCCGTTTCTCACCCGATGAACAGGTGCAGGGCTACAAGCTCATCGCCCTGTCGTACCTCGCGCTGGATTCGTTGCCGCAAGCTGCGCTGGCGGTGCGGAGCCTGCTGACTGTGAACCAGAACTTTATGCCGGAATTTTCGGCATTGCCTCAGTTTAAAGAACTCGTGGCCCAGCAGAAGGACCTGATGGACCGCATTATACAGATCACTTCCGTTTCCAAAAAGGCCGAAAACCTCTTGCAGGTGCCGGCAACCGTTACGGTGCTCACCGAAGCCGATTTTATCAAACGCGGCTACAAAGACCTTACCCAGATGCTGAACGACATTCCGGGTTTCGACGTGATCAGGGGTAATGGGCCTTCCTATGTTACATTTTACCAGCGCGGCTACCGCTCAACGTCCAACGACCGGACGATTCTGCTCGTGGACGGGGTGGAAGAAAACGACCTCAATTCCGATAATATCCCCATTTCGCGTCAGTATGCCCTTTCGGACATCGAGCGCGTGGAGGTCATCTATGGCCCGGCGTCCACAATGTACGGGGCGAATGCGTTTATGGGGGTGATCAACGTCATTACAAAGCGCCATTTGGAAAAGGAAATGCCCGAGGGGGAAAAGGTAAATGTTTCGGGGGCCGGCCAGCTGCGGTATGGCTCGCTGAACAGCAGGATCTTCGACGGGACCGTCACTGTGCGCAACAAAGACCTTGCCGTATCGGTCACGGGGCGGTATTTCGCTTCCAGCGAACTGGATTATTCCAAATACCCCGAATGGGACTTCTCGGCCCGCACCGCGGCCGATTATGCGTCGCAGCAACGCCTGACAGGCTCCGCGGCCCAGCAGTATATGACCGCCAACAAGCTCGCGACGCTTTTTCCCAACAGCAACCTCTACCAGGTCGGGTACGATGCCGCGGGAGCAGCCAATGCGCTCCAACTCACCGATGCGGGCAAAGCCCAAGCGGCCGAGCTGGATAATGCTTATCTGTTTCAGGCCCGGGTGAATGGTAATCCGGTGGAGTTCAACGACGACTCGCGGAACATGTACCTGCGCGCGAAAATCGAGTTCAAGGATTTCATGATCTCGCTCATGACCTGGAAGACGGACGAGGGCGCCACGCCCTGGTATACCAACCGATCGCGCATTGTGACCAAAGACCTTTCGCGCTGGATTGCCAGCAACAAGGCATTTTCCCTTACTTATAACAAATACCTGTCTGAACGCGTCCAGATCCTGAATTTGACTTCATACCGCCTGCACGAGCTCAATGGCGCCACCGTGCTGCCTACCTACCGGGGCTATTTCAATGGCAGCTACGGTATCATCGACCTGCTGAATGACCGCAAGCCGACCTATTCGACGCCTTACTGGTACCGGGTTTCCAACCAGTTGCGGAACGAGTTCAGGGTCCTGTGGACGCCTTCGCCGAAGCTGGATATCAACAGCGGCGTCGAAATGCGGAACAGTATCATCCAGGCCAACTACATCACGGCCACGGCATTGGGTGCCGATGAAACCGGCCGGCCCGATTCCACACTGGCGGGCGGCGATAACTTCCGGGTGTTCGACCTCGGGGTATTTACCCAGGGTACCTACAATTTCACCGAAAAACTGCGTATGGTGCTGGCTTCGCGACTGGATTACAACCAGATACGGACCAATGGCGGGTACGGATTTGTTTTCAACCCGCGCGTGAGCGTCATCTATTCGCCGGGCAGGTTTGTTTTCAAGGGGATTTATGCCGAGGCATTCAAGGACGCATCGTACCTGCAAAAATACGCAACGAGCCGCGAGCGCCTGCTGAACAACCCGACATTGCAGCCCGAACGGGTGAAAAACCTGGAAGGCAGCGCCCATGTGCGTTTCTCGAAGGCATTGTCGCTCAGCATAGCGGGCTACGTTGCCAATTACAGCAATGCGGTCGGCCTGGCTGCCGCCACAACGCCCGCAGGTGTGGCCACCACACAGTTCCAGGCATTGGGCAAGCAGCGTATCATCGGCGCACAGTCCGAGGTACGATATGATGTGAAGAAGCTCAATGTTTGGGGCAATTTCACCTACGCCAACCCCCGTGACCTCAGTAAGGAACAGGGTCGGAAAATACCTGTGAGCGACATAGCCCCGTGGTCGGCGAACCTGGGCGTGGTGTACGAGCCTGTAAAGAACCTGGTCATCAGCGCCACCAACAACTACATCAGTGCGCGCAAAACGGGCGCAGGTACGTCCGGCAGCAACAATCCGGGAACCCGCTTCGCACCGATCTATCTCCTGGGCTCAACGATTACTTATCAAAACATACTCAACAGGTTCAGTTTGCAATTCCAGGTGTCCAACATCCTGAACAGGGAGTATTTCGTACCGGGTATCCGCGCAGCCGAGGGTGTCACCTCCGCATCGCGCTACCCGCAGGAAAGACGGACTTTCAACATTGGTTTACTCATCGATACAAACAGGAAATAGCCATGATGCCGGAATTGAAATCAGCGCCCTACAACCCTCCCTTACTTATGGAAACGCGCCTCGAAATTAAGAATTCAGCATTTGTACTTACACGGCTCGATCATCCCGAGCGGCTCGATGAAATGGGTGCGCTGCGGATCGCGGCTTGGAAAGACGAACAGGGGATAAGCAAGGAATTTTTTTCGCGTACGGCCTGGCTGGACGGCGACGACCTGATCGCCCACCACTGGATCATTACCCATGAGGATGAGATCGTAGCCGCTGCCCGCATGACATTTCACAAGGAATACAGCTCCGTACCGCATTCCGACCTCTACGACGAGGCATTGCTCGCGAAATACGGCGGCGGCCCGTTTGCCTCGCTGAACCGACTGGTGGTCGCCCCCGGATTCCGCGGAAACGGCTTTTCGACGATCCTGGACGAAGCGCGGATACAGTATGCCGGAGAGCATGGCATCCGTATGATCATCGCACAGCCGGTGGCCTCGCGTATCAAGCCCCTGGAAGACCTTGGGTTTGTGTACCTGGGCAAAATCCGCTCCCTCTACCAGATGCCCGATCGCCAGATTTACTTCATGATCAAACGTTTACCCTGATCCCTTTTGATACAAACCGCCGACATATCGCGCCTCCTGAATGTCAGGGATGATGAAAAGCAACTGGTGAAGCTGCTGATGCTTTTCTCGTTCTTTATGGGCGGGGCTATTGCATTGTTCTACACTGTAGTAGCATCGTCTTTCCTGACCAGTTTCGAGCGCACCGCACTGCCCGAGGTGTATGTAGTGGGAGGGGTATTCGTGTATTTGCTCGGGATCGGGTTAAGCTGGCTGCAAAAACGGCTGCGCTTCGACAAGCTGGGTGAAATGGCGCTGGCTTTGCTGACAGCCTCCATCGTTCTGATGCTGGTTTGCTATCAATTCACGGGAAGCAAATGGGTATTCTATGTACTCTTTATCTGGAACCGCGTATTTGTGCTGGTCAACGGGCTCACTTTCTGGGCTGTGGTGGTGAAGGTGTTCAGTTTTCAGCAGTCCAAAAGACTATCGTCGCTGATCAATACCGGGGATGTTTTTGCGTCGGTGGCCATGTACCTGGCCGTGCCTGCGCTGGTGAAGGTCGTCCCGACGGATTATCTGCTGGTCATTTCCGTGGCTTTTCTGGCCGTTTGCAGCGTGCTGCTCCGTAAAATCCATCGCGATTATGTAACACCGGCGCACCTGACGGACCGGAGAGTCCGCGAGGAAAAGTCGGCAGATGCACCGGTGAACCCGGCCTACTACCGCAGCATTTTTCTGCTGGCATTGCTGCCGGTATTCGGCCTATTTTTTGTGGATTACCTGTTTTTTACCGAATCGAGGGCTGTTTTTCCCAACAAAGAAGCGCTGGCTAGCTTCCTGGGAGTGTTTTTCGGTGTTTCTGCTATCCTTGAATTTTTTATCAAAACCTTTTTATACAACAAACTGATCGGCCGGTTCGGCTTGGCGATGGGCATTATGCTGCTGCCGGTTTTGCTGGTTTTCAGTCTTACCGTGTCGGTGATCTACGGACTGGCCTATGATACCGCGGGCATTTTCTTCGCCTGCATTGCTTTGTCGCGGTTCTTTATGAGCGCCGTACGCAAGGCGATCAGCGAACCGGCTTACCAGACCCTCTATCAGCCGATTACGGCCCGGCTCCGGCTGTTCATTCAGGGCAGGATCGAGGGGCGCGCCAAAGCGGTCGGCGGTTTTGCGGCAGGGGTCATGCTGTTTATCCTGGTGAATGTGGCCGGTATGGACGCGTTGCGGCTATCCATGCTGTTTTTGGTCGCAGCGCTGTGCTGGGCAGTGGTGGCTTTGCTCGGCCAGCGGCTTTACAAGAAAGTGGTGATGGAAAAGGTATTCCGTTTTGCAATTCCCGCGCAGGGCCGGCATACCTACGAGCCCGCGGCAGCACCCGCTGAGCTTCCGTTCAGGAAGATTACCGACCGTGTTTTTTCGAAGCACAACACGGAACGGATAGAAGCTGCGCTGGCATTGGGGAGGGCCGACCGCTTCCTGGCCTACAAATCCCTGATCCCCCTCCTGCAGGACCCGGACCCGGACGTTCGCCATGCGGCCATTTTTGTGGCCGGTGAAATGAAACGCCCGGAACTCTGGCCGTACCTGACCGAGCAAATGGAGCTCGACCGCTACTATGCCGTCGCATTTGATGCGCTGGTCAAATCGGGCACGCCGCTGTTGAAATACATCGAGAAATCGTTTCTGAGCAACAACGAAAACCGCTTCCGCCAGCTGCATTTGCTGAACCTGGCCGAGAAGATCGGCGGACCCGAAGCGATCCGGTTTTTCCGAAGGAACCTGGACAACCCGAGCCGCTTTGTGAAAGATAAAGTGGCCGTGTCGCTCCGCAACCTGCATTACCGCGCCAACTCTACTGAGCAATCGTTGCTATTCAACGAGCTCGACGACCATCTGGCGACATTTTCCTGGCTTCTGGCGGCCCATTCCGATCTGGGCAAGGCCTACGCGAGGGACTCGCAACTGATCATAAACCTGGAAAAGGAACAGCGCCGCATTATTCTCAAAGCATTTACGCTGCTGGAAGTGCTCTACGGTCCGCGCTTCCATGCCGTTACCCTGCTGGATGGCGACCAGGCCACCGATGCACGCGATTACCTGACCGAAATCTCGGATTTGCTGCTGCCGGAGGCCGTCAAAAGCAAAATATTGCCTTACCTGGACAGCGCGTCGTTTCATGAAATGCGGATGCGCTACGACGAACTGTTCCCGCAGGCGAGGCTGTCGGTGGAGGAGCGGTTGAAAGACATTGTCAACAAAGATTACACGCGCATTTCCCGCTGGACGAAGGCGGTGGCCATTAAAGAGCTCAAAGGTTATCCGGCCGAAAGCGTTACGGATATCCTGGTTTCGAATGCAGTGTCACGATCAACCGTGATTTCGGAGACGGCATTCTATGTGCTCCGTATTGTCAACCCGGCGCGTTTCCGCTCGCTGCTCGAAGTGATGACCCGGACAGACGACCAGTTTCACCTCCGCATTATGCAGCCGCTGGAATGGCTGGCGACAGAGAATGACCTGCTGATCTGCAAATTGCGCCGCCTGAGGGAAAGTCCGCCGCTGCACCATTTGCTTAATGGCGAATTGCAGAAAATCCTGCTCAATTCGGCCTATTTTAAAGAAGAAGCCAACGAGGTTATAGACCTCCGCAAGCATGTTAACCACAACAATATGTCTGTACTGGTCACTTACGGGAAGCTCCTGTTTTCCAAGGCGGGCATAGTGCAATCGGGCGAGATCCTGTCCGTGACCGAAATCCGGGATGCGGGTTCGGTCATGATTCCCAACGTGCTGGAAGATAGTGAGTTTTATATCGTCGAAAATTACCTCCTGCAAGACCTGAACGTAACGCGTCCCGCAGTGGCGCAAACCGCTTAACCGACAGCAAACGTGAAAAATTTGAACGTATACCGGCTACTATTTCTGACGATTACCGTGTGCCTGGCCGCGCTGCACGCCACTGGACAAGTAGCGCGTATGCCGGAAATGGGCAGGCCCATGTCCAGCTACTTTTCCTCTGCCGAATACCGCGCACACGACCAGAACTTCGCCGTGACGCAGGACGCATCGGGGGTGATGTACTTTGCGAACTTCGCCGGGGTGCTCGAATACGATGGGGTAAGCTGGCGCACCATACCCACGGACAATGTCGCACGCGTATCGGCGCTCGCCATCGATTCGCGCGGCCGTGTGCTGGTAGGAGCCAACGGCGAGTTCGGGTACCTGGCCGCGGACTCCACCGGCGCCCACCGTTTTCAAAGCCTCTCGGCGAATCTGAAACAACGGCCAACCGGCATTTTGCTGATTTCCCCGGTGAAGAATGGCGCCTGGTTTTTGACGGAGAATACCCATTTTTTCTGGGATGGAAAGGTCGTCAGGCCGGTTGCGCGTAATCTTTCGATCCAGTCCGCATTTGTTTTTCAGGATAAAATCGTTGCCTATTCTAAAACGCGGGGCATTGTAATGCTCCAAAATGGGCAACCGGTAGAGCTGGCTGCTGCGGACGATGTACCCGCCCTGCTGGACCTGGCGGGCGTGGTGCCGATAGATACGGACAACGCAATATTATTCACCAACGGGCAGGGTGCCTATGCACTGCACGGTAACACCATCCGCAACCTGGGAGGGAATGCACGATCGGTGCTTTCGGCCGGGAAAGTCAGCGCGGCAGGCCCGATGCAAAACGGCGACCTGCTCGTAGCATTGGGTAATGGAAACCTGGTGGTACTGAGCCCGGACGGTGATTTGCGCTACCCTGTCTCTATTCCTGAACTGCGCGAGGCACAGGTGAACGCGGTTTTTAGAGACCGCGACAGCAATATCTGGCTCGCATTGAACGACGGTATCGGCCACCTCGACATCCCTTCACCGGTTTCCGTGTTCGACCATGCGGATGGCCTCAAGGGAGCCCTCACTTTCATAGTCCGTTTCCAGGGCAAATTGTTTGCAGGTACGCTGTATGGTCTTTTTGAAATACAAAACAACCGTGCAGTCCGCGTCCCCGGATCGGACGGAGGATGCCTGGGAGCGACGGTCGCTGATGGGAGCCTGTATGTGGCTTCCAGCAAAGGGTTGTTTCAATGGTCGGGGAGCGGTGGGCTGACGCGGCTGAATGCCACTTTTTCGCTTGCTGTTACGGCGAGTGCCTCCGGGCAAATGTTGCTGGTAGGCTTGCAGGACGGCCTTGCGGTGCTGGAAAAGTCCGGAACAGGCTGGAATACGCGCCGCGTGAAAGGTATTGACATGCAAATCGTGGGGGCTACCGAATATCCTGCCGGCGTGTTCTGGCTCGAAACGCTTTCCAACGGTGTGCTCAGGTATGTGCCCGCCACCGGGGCGATCAAGGCCTATTCAGCTGCACAGGGCATTTCCAGCCCGCTTTATAACAAGTTTTCGGTTCACGACAACCGCCTGATCGTGTCCAACAAGGATGGGTTGTTTGAATACGACAATGACCGATTTAAGCGCGCCTCGTGGCTGCACGGGGACAAGACCTGGTTCGACCGAGTGCAAAGCGACGCGGCAGGTAACCTCTGGACTACGCGCGGGGATAGAAAGTCCGTTTCGTTTTTTCAAAAATCGGCGCAGGGTTACCGGCTGGTCGATAGGCCTTTCGCTCCCGTAGCCGAAGTGCCGTTCCAGGTTATTTTTCCGGATCAGGACGGGGTGGCATGGCTGGGCGGCGACCAGGGCCTCTACCGCCTCGACCTCACGCGCCGGTATGCCGACAGTACCCGCCACACGGTGCTGCTCAGGAATGTATCGGTTCAAAACAGGCCGCTCGCACCGGGCAGCGGGGTCGGGGGAGCGCGGGCTGCATTCGGTTACCGCGATAATACGGTGGCTTTCGAATATGCATTGCCCAGCTTTTTCGGCGGCCAGGAAACGGTGTACCAATACCTGCTCGAAAATTACGAAGCCGGCTGGTCGGACTGGGGCGCGCAGACGCGTAAGGAATACAGCGGCCTTCCATCGGGAAGGTACGTGTTTCATGTGAGGGCGCGGGATGTTTACGGTAATGTGTCCCAGGAGGCATCCTTCGCATTTTCCATTGCTACGCCGTGGTTCAGGCAGTGGTATATGGTAGCGCTGTACGCGATTGCGTTCGGGGTGATGATCTACTATGCCGTGCGCTGGCGGCTCAGGGCCGTCATCCGTGAGAAGGCCGATCTGGAAACACGCATTCAGGAGCGGACCGAGGAGGTAGTTTACCAGAAAGAAGAGTTGGAACAGCAATCGGAAGAACTGGCAGCTACCAACGATCAGCTGGAACGGATCGATGAATTTGTGAAGGCCATCAACAGTGAAGTGAACACAGAGAAACTGTTCCAGCTCGTCCTCGACAGGTTATGTCAGTTTCAGAATGTAGATGGTGCTTCGGCTTTGGTATACAGCAAAGCAGGGGACAATTACCAGTTCATTGCATTATCAGGCTCGGTGGCGAATGCCGATGTGGAAGACCTCCGGCTTTCGGCAAGCCAGGCCCATGAGCGCTACGTGGCGAATGCCGAGGAGGTGTACGAAGACATTTATTTACAAAACACCTTCCGCAGGCAGACAACCGACCATTCGGTGGACGAGATTTTCTCACCCCAGTCACTGATCACGATCGTGATCCGCGTGGAAGGGGACGTGAAAAGCTACATTACCATGGAAAATATGACCAGGGAGCACGCATTCGCCGAGCGGGATTTCAATATGGTGCGAAACCTGAAAGAGCATTTGATCGCCGCCTACATTAAAACCGACATTCTCGAAAACCTCGAAAACACACTGACTAACCTGAAATCGGCGCAGGAAGAGTTGATCCGTCAGGAACGCCTGGCATCCGTGGGAAGCCTGACAAAAGGTATTGTAGACCGTATCCTGAACCCTTTGAATTACATTAACAACTTCTCGCAATCGTCGGGCAAGTTGCTGAAAGAGATCACCGAAGTGACCGACAAACACCAGGACGTGCTGACCGAAGACGAGCGCGACGACCTGGACAGCGGCCTGGATATGCTGCAAAAGAACCTGGAAAAGATCTTCGAGCACGGAAACAGCACCACGCGGATTGTGAAAGACATGCAAAAGCTGCTCAAAGGGAAGTCGACCGAATTCTTCGTGACAGAGCTCAATCCATTCCTGGAATCCAAGGCCCGCTCTGCGATCCAGGAAGTACTCAACGAATACAAGGGGGCGTCGGTGAAGCTCACATTTGCCTTGGACAGCGGGCCGGTGAAAGTCAGTTTGCTGCCTTACGAGTTTGCCCAGGTGCTGACGAACCTGATCAGCAATGCCTGCTATGCCCTGATCGAGAAGGCGAAGCTGGACAAAGCTTTTACCCCGGAACTGATCGTATCGAGCCGCCTAGCTTCCGGAGGCGTGCGCATCGGCATCCGCGATAATGGGAAAGGCATCCCGCCCAAAGAAGCCGAGCAGCTTTTCAACCCGTTCTTCACCACCAAACCAACCTCGAAAGGGACCGGACTGGGGCTTTACATGAGCAAAGACATTATCGAATACCATAAGGGGCGCATTCAGATGGACTCGAAGGAAGGAGAGTTTACCGAGGTCGGGATTTTTCTGCCGGTCGCCCCTGATCAAACCGCCCAATTGACTCACAACGCAAAATAGCACGAATATGGGGACAGAAATTACCGAGAAGGGTATTGAAGTATACCAACAGAAAATCCTCGAACTGAACCGGCTCGCCGAGATCGGGCAGTTGAGTGCGGGTATTTTGCATGAGATCAAAAACCCGGTGAGCTTCGTCAATAACTTCTCGCGCCTATCGCAGGGGCTTGTCGAGGAGATCCGGGATATTTTACAAAAAGAACTCGGAGCGCTTAGCGCGGAGGATATAGCCGCTGAAAAGGAGCTGCTGGATACGCTGGCCGTCAACCTTTTGAAAATCAATGAAAATGGCAGGCGTATAGAGCGCATTGTACAGGGAATGCTCGCGCACACCCGCGGCGATGGCCCCGGTGCGGAACCTACCGACCTGAACCAGCTGCTCGAAGAATACAGTAAGCTCGCCTACCACAGCGTGCGCGCCGAGGACAGTGAATTCAACGTGACGTTCGACTACCAGTTCGACCCGGCCGTGGGCATTGTGCAGGTAGTGAAGGGCGACCTGGGCAGAGTGGTGGTGAACCTGGTGAACAATGCCTGCTATGCCGTCAACGAGCGCCGAAAGCGCGAGGGCATCGGCTTCGGGCCGGCAATCGGGATCCGTACGCAGCGGGAGGGCGGTGAGGTGGAGATACTTATCGCCGACAACGGCATCGGCATTCCGCAAGAGATCATCGCCCGGCTTTTCGAACCGTTTTTTACGACCAAACCCGTGGGCAAAGGCACGGGGCTGGGGCTCTCGCTCACCTATGCCAGTATCGTGGATACCCATAAGGGCACCATCGGCGTGACGTCCGTTCCGAATGAACGCACCGAGTTTCGCATTGTAATACCCGCCTGACAATATTAACCTCTGAACCTCAATCAATACTATCATAATGGCTATCAAGATATTAAGTGTGGATGACGAACAGGATATGGAAATGCTCATTTCCCAGCTGTTCAGAAAACAGATCAGGGACAAAAAGTACGAGTTCGTGTTTGCCAACAACGGCGTGGAAGCACTCGAACGGCTGGAAGAGTCCGACGATATTGCCCTGATCCTTTCCGACATCAACATGCCGGGTATGGACGGGCTGACGCTGCTTTCGAAGGTGAACGAAAAGCAGAATCCGCTGCTGAAAGCGATCATGGTATCGGCCTACGGCGATATGGACAATATCCGGACGGCGATGAACCGGGGTGCATTTGACTTTGTCACAAAACCTGTGAACTTCGACGACCTTGAAATCACCATTTCCAAGACGGTGGAGCACATTGAAATGCTGGCTACCCTTGAAAGGGGGCGTGAGCAGCTCATTGCGATCCAGAACGACCTGAGCGTAGCAAAGGAAATCCAGAGCTCGATGCTCCCCAAAACAGTTCCCGCCAACATCGCCAAAGCGGGGGTGGACCTTCACGCGTTCATTCATCCCGCCAAAGTGGTAGGAGGGGATTTGTATGATTATTTCATGATGGATTCCGAGCGCCTTTTCTTCATGATCGGCGACGTGTCCGACAAGGGCGTACCGGCGGCATTGTTCATGGCTATCAGCAAAGCGATTTTTAAAAGTCAGTTTTCAAACCGGAACGACGACACCATTTGCGATAAAGTACGTATTGTGAATGAGTTTTTGAGTGAAGACAATACGTCATTCATGTTCGTGACCGCATTTGTGTGCATTATGAATGTTAAAACCGGTGTGGTGGAATATGTGGATGCCGGGCATGAGCCGCCGCTGATTATCCGCGCCAATGGGGATACCGAGCTGGTTAAAAAGCAGGGTGGAATGGCGCTTTGCTTCGACAGTACATTTAGATACCAGTCGCACACGCTACAACTCTACCCGGGCGATAAATTTGTACTTTATACAGACGGCGTAACCGATGCGAATAATCTTACAGGAGCCCGCTACGGCCTGCATTACCTGGAAGATTTCTTCCGTACCGGAGAAGGTTCCACCAGGGAAACCGCCCGCGAAATGAACGAGGCGACCCTGGAAAGCCTGATCGACTTCATCGGCCCGGCCAACCAGTTCGATGACATTACCATGCTTTCCCTGCGGTATCTGGGCAGCTGACCGCGGTATCAAAGCTTGATATCGTGCATACCTGCCCAGTTGGAAATGTCCTGTTTGCTCAGGGCAGCCGCCATAAGGTCGGGGAAAAGGTCGGGTGTGCAGGCAAACACCGGTATGCCCATGCTGGCGAAGAAGTCTGCATTGTGGTGGTCATAAAAAGGTGCTCCCTCGTCATTCAATGCGAGCAGGGTGATTACCTGCACACCGCTGTCGACGAGCTGCGCCACTTTCTTACGCATTTCCAGCTCGTTACCGCCTTCGAAAAGATCGCTGATCAGCACGAGTACGGTGTCGAGCGGACGGGTGACGATCTGCTGGCAGTAGGCGAGGGCCCGGTGGATATCGGTGCCGCCGCCCAGCTGCACGCCGAAAAGCAGGTCGACCGGGTCGCGGAGTTCCTCGGTCAGGTCGGCTACGGAGGTGTCGAAAACGACCATCTTCGTTTGTACGGCAGGCATTGAGGCCATTACTGATCCAAAAATGCCGGAATAAATGACTGACGTGCCCATGGAACCACTCTGGTCAATGCAGAGGATGACGTCTTTCAATGCCTTGCGCTTCCGTCCGTACCCGACTTTGATTTCGGGAATAATGGTTTGGTAATCAGGTTGGTAATGTTTGAGATTTTTGCGAATGGTTTCACTCCAATTGATCTCGTTATGCCTCGGGCGGATGTTCCGCGCCGCGCGGTTGAGGCTGCCGGTGATCGCCTGCTGCGTTGGGCCGCCGAGTTTTTGCACCAGTTGATCCACCACTTTGGCGATTACCTGTCGGGCGGTCGCCTTCGTTTTTTCGGGGATGAGCTTGCCGAGCGTCATGAGGTTCGCTACCAGCTGCACGTCCGGAACGATCGTTTCCAGCATTTCGGGTTCGGTGAGCATTGAGGTTAGTTTGAGGCGTTTCAATGCATCCTGCTGCATCACTTTCACTACCGATGCCGGGAAATACTCCCGGATATCGCCCAGCCAGCGCGATACATTTGGCGAGGAAGCGCCCAGGCCTCCTTTGCGCTCGGAGTTGTAAAGCGCTTCCAGCGTACGGTCGATGCCGCTCTCCTGCTTGTTGAGGGTGTATTCGAGCTCGTCCTGCACTTCCTTGCCGAGCACCAGGCGCCATCTTTGCGCGTTTTTGTTTTCCATGGTCAAAGTCCCATCAGCATTTCGAGCAGCGGCAGCACCTGCTGCGCCCTGGCTTCGTCGATTTCCTGTTTTTGAATTCCTTTCGTTACCGACCTGCCTTCTTTGGCACGGCTGGCGATCTTTCTCTTTTCGACATTGGTAAAATTTGCAAATGTCCTTCTCAGAAGCGGCACTACCTGTAAAAACACTTCTTCGTCCAGCGTCGTCACCCATTCGTTCACCACATGCCAGATCGTGTCGTCCAGGATCAGCACCGTGGCAGCATCTTTCAGAAAACCTTCCAGCCAGTTGGCCGACCAGGCCGGTTCGTTATTCACCGACAATGCCCTTGCAAATGCCGTGAAAATAGCATCCATATCCAGCAATCTGGCATCGTAGAGTGCCTTGCAGCAGTACCCCTGGATGAGCGCCGCGCTGCGGTCGGCTGCGAAGATGGCGCGCAAGGCGTCCGTCCATGCGTCTTTCAGCTCGATTGATTCGAGCATGAGGATATTCTGGTTTACCTCGCGGATCTTCTCCGAGAGGGTTACCGCCTGGTCGTCGTCGATGCCCGCGCAGCTCGGCGGCAGCCCGGCGACAATGCGGTAGAACACCGTTCGCAGGATCAGGTCGATGGTATCGCGGTCGGTATTGCGGACATTGCCGTAGCGGCTCACCTGGGCGAGCGGCGTGAATGCATTCATGAGCATCAGGATGTCGGACGTGCCCGCGGCCAGCTCGTCCATTCGCCGCATGGTCGCGGCCAGCGAGGCCGGCAGGTCAGCGGGAATGGCAGCTTGTACCAGCGGCGTGATTTCGTCCAGGCGGTTGCAGGTTGCAGCCCTGTTTTCGAGGTATTTACCGGCTGCTTCTGCCACGGTATTACCCCAGGGCGCTTTTTCCAGCAGCTTGATCGTCAGCTCAGGGTACCAGCGCAGCGTCCATTCCTCCTTGAATGTGCCTTTTCCCGACACGGCTTCCGGATCGCCCCAGTCGACGCCCAGCAGCAGGAGCCGGTGCAGCAGAATGCTCTTTTGCAGGTCGTTTTCTTCGCGCAAATCCAGTTTGAGCGTCTTTACGTCATTGTTGACTTTCAACCTGAGTTTACGGATCAGCTGGTCGAGGTTGCGCTGCAATGGCACCTGCGGCGTCCCTTCCGGAACCTGCCCGAAGGCCTTTCCGACAATCAGCTCGCGCCGGATGAGCTTCATGAGCGTATCGTCGCCCATGCACATTACCGCAACGGTGGCTTCGTTGAGCTCTTTCAAACCGGGCCGCGGCAGCATGCGCAGTCCGGCCAAAGCGTGCGCGAGCCGCACAGCTTCAATGATATGCGCCGATGAAATGTCTACACGGTTCTCACGGAACACGCGGGCAGTATGCGACAGCCAGCGGGTACCGTGGTCGTCGGGAAACTCCCAGTTGTGCCGGTACCAGCCCGGCGATTCCACGCCCGCGCCGTAGCCGCTTTCGAATGCCATCCGGTCGTTGGTCCAGGGTATCCATGTCGTTTCTACTTTCGTTTTGGGCAGGTTTTTCAACAGCGCGTTGTCGTCTTTCGCTTTCGGCATGTCCTGCAATGCAGGTACGTGCCATGCACCGCATATCACGGTAATGCGCTGATATTGTTCTTTTTGTGCAATCCGGATGGATTTGCGCATGAATGCCTCGCGCAAGTCTTCGTTACGGTCCCGGCGAAGGGGCCGGTTGTGCCTCAAGGCGGTCATGGCCTGCGCCACCGCTTCGAAAACCTCTTCCGGCTGGTGCGCCGTTTCAAACTGGTGCTCCCACCATTCTTCCTCATCGTCGAACCCGGCAATTTCAGCGAAATGGGCCATAGGGTGGCGCCGCAGATCTTCGCTGCTGCCGTCTTGCGGTTGCGGTTTGCGGTCGGGAAAGCCGGCTTCGTCGAGTGCAAAACTGTGGCCCAGCGGCATGTCGATGAACCGGACCGGTACTTTGTTTTCCAGCCCATAGCGGATCGCATTCCACTCGGGGCTGTGCACGGTAAACGGATAGAACGCGGCTTGCCTGGGATTATCCGGCACGTACGCGAGCAGGGCCACGGGTGGCTGCATATCCTCGTGCGCGACCCACGAAAGCATCGCCTCACCTTCCGGCGGGCCTTCGATCAGGATCATATCGGGTTGAATGGATGCAAGCGCCGCCAGCACGTGCCTCGACGAGCCCGGGCCATGGTGCCTGATCCCCAGCAGATGAACGGACATGGGTATTACGGAATTTGATAAAAAACAACCATCAGATTACGTCGCGGCAGGCGCGGTACAGGTCTTTCCACCCGTCGCGCTGCTTCAAAACCGTTTCCATGTATTCCTGAAAGACAATTTTGTCCTGCACCGGATCTTTGATCACCGCACCGATCAGGCCGCTCGCCAGGTCGTCGGCTTTCAGGCTGGCGTCGCCGAAATGGTAGGCGAGTGAAAGTCCGCTGTTCATCACCGAAATGGCCTCTGCCGTGCTGAGTGTGCCGGATGGTGTTTTCAGCTTCGTCTTGCCGTCGGCAGATACGCCATTGCGTAGCTCGCGGAAAATGGTCACGATGCGGTTGATTTCTTCCAGTATGGGTTTGTCCGTGGGCAGATCAATGCCCTTGCTGAAACTCGCCACACGCTGCTGCACGATCTCCACTTCCTCTTCCATGGTCGCGGGAACAGGCAGGATTACGGTGTTGAAACGCCGCTTCAATGCGCTGGAAAGGTCATTGACACCCTTATCACGGTTATTGGCCGTGGCAATGATATTAAAGCCGTGCACGGCGTCAACTTTGGTATTCAGTTCGGGGATCGGGAGCATCTTTTCGGATAAAACGGTGATCAAACTATCCTGTACATCCGATCCAATGCGCGTAAGCTCCTCAATGCGAACGATTTTTCCTTCTTTCATGCCGCGCATAACCGGTGTTTCCACGATCGCCTCCGGCACCGGTCCGGCTGACAATAGTTGTGCATAGTTCCAGCCATAACGCACGGCTTCCTCGCTGGTGCCCGCCGTTCCCTGCACTACCAGCCCAGAATTCCCGGACACCGCCGCTGCAATGTGTTCGGATACCCACGACTTGGCTGTGCCCGGCAGGCCGTACAGTAGCAGCGCCCGGTCGGTCGTCAGGGTAGCCACCGCGATTTCCATCAGCCGGCGGTTACCAATGTACTTGGCGCTTACCTCGAAGCCATTTCCGAGGGTACCGCCCATCAGGTAGGTGACCACCGCATGCGGCGACAGTTTCCAGTTTTCGGGCCTTGCGTGCTTGTCCTGCTTGCCGATTTCTTCAATTTCGAATGCAAACTGCTCTTCCGCCGCTTGCCGTAAAATGTGCTGTGACATTAGTCTATTTGTTGAATGAGTTCTGATATCCGCACCATTTCGGATGCCTGTGTTTTAAAATAACGGGCCTGGTAGTCCTGTCGTCCGTCGTTGATCACTGCTTTGAGTTTCGTCAATGCGCCGGGAGGTAAATGCAATGCAAGTCGCTGGTAAACAGGCTGGGTAATGTTGTAGGGAAACCGCGCAAGGTAGTCGATCACCTGCTCGGCCAGCTTGACGGGCAGCGGAGTGTAGCCGTCGTCGAAGAGGTAGGTAAGCAAGGTCATGAGGCTGTTTTGCAGGAACTTGCCGTAGAATGCGGAACGCTCGTTTTCTTCCAATGCATCCAACAAGCGGATGTCCGTAGCCTCGTCCCGATGCAGTAATGCGAGCGACCATGCTTTGTTGCCGTACAGCACCGCCGACCGCACCAGAAATGGTACCAGTACGCCGGCCGCCTTGAAATGAAGCAAAGCTGAAATCAGTTCCTGGTCACTCATGCCGAGCCTGGGCGCGAGCTGCGCCGGATCGGTGAATGCAAGGAGCTGCGCTGCCTGGTACACGTGATCGTCCACACCGCGTTCTTTGCTTACCTTATCGATCCCCGTCTTGAACAAGGCATCATCCAGCGGCCTGTCGGCGCGTATGCCGAGCATCTTCTTTTTAGTAACCAGTAAATGCCGCTCCTCCCGCACTTCCAGCAGGTTTGTCAATGCTTGCAGGTAGGCGGAATTCAAGGCCGAGCCGGGGATTTGTTTCAGCAGATCCAATGCGGCTTCCTTTACTTTCTGGCTTTTGTCGGTAGTTAATTTTTGTAAAAGCGGCTCGTCGCTGATGGAAAGACCTTCTGCCAGCAACTGGACAAAAATCAGCCGGTTGGCTGCATTTTCTTCGGCTAATGTAGTTTCCAGTAATGCAATAGCGCTGGCGGGGTCGGTTTTGCGTACATGGGTGAGAAGTACTTTGCGTTGCTCCAAAGTGCCTGTTTCCCAGGTGCTTCCGGCCTCTGTATCCGGTAGCGCCATCGCGGCCCACTTCGGGTTCAGGCTGCAAAGCCATTTCCCTGCTTCCCCGCAGACTTCGAGTAAATCTGCCCGGTCTTTGGGCGCCTCCAATGCCTTGTTGAGCACCATAGGCACAAGCCAGGATGGTAATACCTTTTCCGATTTTGCTATCCGGTAAAGATAGTAGCGGAAGAGTACCTCGCCTTTGTCCTTCAATGCGGCGTGGATCAGGGCGGTGAGCCTGTCACCTGCGTACGGCCGGGCTTCGGGCGGGCATTCCGGCAATGCGAAGTCGAGGGCAACGGGCCGGGCGCCAGCTTCCTGATAGCGCAGCGCGGCGTAGGCTGCTTTCAAAAACCGGTCTTCCTTACCCGTTTCGAGCGCCTGGATTTTTCGAAAAATATCCGGCCCGACACTGCCGATATCGGGAACGTATTGGTCGGTGCCGAGCAATGCGGCTTTCATGAGTCCCGGCTCCATCATTTTACAAATAGTCCTTTAAACCGCGTCCACACATAATGCAACCCGAATGTCTCATTTTCATAAACCCCAAAAACCGAAAACGGCTGGCCCATGCTGAATGCGAGCACAGTCCATCGCTCGTCTTCCTCATTGGATACCGGCGCAGCGTTGCCTTCCGCATCGGCCAGAAACCATTGGTCATCCCTCACCACCAGCCTTGCTTCGTTGAGGACAAAAGGAATTTGGTCGGTGAATGCATTCACCGCGAGCGCCAGGGTTATGTTGATGTAAATATTTGTTAATGAACTAGTTGTGTTGATGTTGATCGCTTTGGGAGGAAGAGCCTGCTGCTGCCTGACAAGCGCCCTGACGGGGCTGACGCCCGGATAAAATGCGAGCTCGGCCTGCAAATGCATGCCCGGAAAAAGCATGTGCTGAGATACCTGACCGCCTGCGTAGAAATTGAGCAGCAACGCAAAACGCTCCGAATTCCTGCCGTAAAGCCAGATCCGTTCGGTGGTGAGGTTACTATCCTCGGAGCTGGTCACCGACAGCACGACCCAGTGGTCGCTCACACCGGTACTTTGTAAAACTTCTTCACGGGAAGTAGTCCAGCCGACGAGCGTACGGATTTCCTGCTGCAATTCCACCGGCAATGTTTCCCGGCGCAGGTAGGCTTCGGTGAGCATGTACAAGCCGGAGAGCCGTTTGAGCAGGGGTTTTTGCCAGCCGTCCTCGAAGAAGTTGAGCTGGTTGATCTGCCTTAGTTGCGCCGCGAGTCCGCCTGCCTGGGCATCCACCATGCGCGCCGTAATGTTGGTATTGAACTGGTAGGCCTGCTGGGGAATGTGCATGAGGCCAGTGCGAACAATGTCGCGGAGCCAGGCCCGCAGCTCTTCGATACCGCCCTCGACTTTCCGTTCCCGTGCTTCCGCACGCCTGGCTTTTGCGAAATCGTCGGGTTGTTTTTCGGCAGCTTTTTGTTCTTTCGCCACTTCCCGGACTTCCCGCTTCCCGAGCCATTCGGCCACGTGCGGAGGCAGTTCGGATTTCGGTTCAAATGCCTGCCTGTCCTGTATATGAAGCAGCAAAAGCCCCAGCCCGTGCTTACAGGGGAATTTCCGGCTGGGGCAAGTGCATTTAAATGCGATATTCGCCAGGTCGACGATGGTTCTGTAAGGAGTCTTGCCGCTGCCCTGGCAGTCGCCCCACAGCGCTTTGGGGTTTTCTGCGAGCGCCACCCATTTGGAGCGGGCGGCCAGTTGCTGGCCGGCTTTGGCCGAGGCATCATCAGGGGCAAGTTGTAGGATCTGTTCCCGGTTATACTGCATTCAATCGATTTCTAAAACATCGGAATGCTAAAATAAGGATTAAGGTTCAAAAAAGCTGACCGCAGGGTGCAACTGGCAGCGATTCTACCAGCCTAGTACAGCCCGGCCACCGGTTGGTAACGCATCAATGCAAGACGGTAACAGTCGCGGTAATGCCGTTCCAGATTGACCCAGCACAATGAATCCATCACGAGCCCGGGCATACTGGCGCGGGGGATGTAATGGGCGTCGGAGAAGTTCTCGACGAACGTCAGGAGCATGCGGGTGAGCTCTTCCACGCTTTCATGGTGGTTCTGCCAGCTCCGGCGCAGCAGGTGCATTTCCCGGCCGGTATGGTCGGGCATTACTTCTTCCATGTACTGTCCGAATCCCGATAAGTCACTGGCAATGACCGGTGTACCATGCATGAGTGTTTCCATGGGTGCGTAGCCCCAAGGCTCGTAAAGTGATGGGAAGATACCGAGATGGCATCCGCGGACGAGTTCGAGGTAGTCTACGGAAAACGGTGAGGTGGCCCGCTCGATGAAATCGGGATGGTATATGACCTTCACGCGGTCGTCCTCGCTGTTGCGAAGCCCGGCCTGCTGGCAGAAGGCGGTGATCTCGTCGTCTTCCGCCAAATGATGCGTGGTAGCGGGAGGCAGGCCCTCGCGTTTAAACTGCGCCAGTGCCTGTCGCCAGGTGAAAAGCAATTCGTCATCGACCAGGCCATTCAGGTCGGGTACCTGGGGCGCGCCTGTGCCTGTCACATGCGAGTAAATGCGCGGGCCCAGTTTTGCCCCGATTCGTTTGCATATCTGATGCAGTGCATGGAACCGCTGACGCGCTTCGAGCACGTCCGGCTTAATTGTTCGAAAAGGCCTTTTGGTAATGATAAAAAATACAACCGTCATATCGGAGCCGCGGCGGACCAGCTCCTGATTGAGCCCGGCGATGGCTTCGAGCGTCTGATCGAAGCCCTTGTTTTTGAACTCGTACCGCCCGGACGTGAAGAAATACAGCGTTTTGTCGGACGCCAGATGATAGCTCGGCGAAAATAATGACCTGACGAAGGCATCGATCTTGCCTCGGTTCTGTAAATGCGCTTCGAAAGCCTCGTGCCCCACATCCGGCCTGCGGTGTACGCCATTTCGAATGACGCTGTCCGGAGAACGCTCGTAGTAGGCCTCGCACTCCCGGGCAACCTGACTGCTGACGCTCACGAGCACATTGGCATTGCGAATGCCGGCGGTTTCAATGCCCACTCGGTTTTCGATCCCGTACCGGCTTGCCTTCTCCTGTATACTGTAAGCCTGAAAATCACGGTAGTAGGCGGGTTCGTTGGGTGCCAGATAGCGGCCGGGCAAAGTACCGTGGCAGGTATATACGGTGGCAGCCCGTGTCTTTTCAAAATGAATGTCCGGTAATGCGGCGGAGGCCATCCAGTCGTGGAAATGGGCCACTACGTCGCGATCTGCCGGAATGGATTCGATGAAGCGGGTAAGAAAAAGCCGGGTAACTTCGCCGAATGCAATGACCTCGTTGACCAGGGCATCGGGCCGGATGGTGGAAATGCCATGGCGCTCCCAGTGCCGTGTTTTAAGCTCATTCAATGCATTATGCGCGAACCCCGGTTTAATCAGCAACACCTTGGGCGAAGCATCTTCGAGCAGCCAGAAGCCATAGTGTATCTCGTGGCCGAGGCTTCTGATCCAGGCCATTGTACGGGAAAACGGGCAGTCGGGCAGGTCGGTAATGGGCTTGAAATCCAGCCGTGCCTGTTCGGGATTGTAAGGCCCGATGAGGATGTAGTTGTCATCATAAGCATCCACCATCGTGGGGACTTTGGATTTCAGGTACGTAAAAATCCCACCGATCTGGTTACAGACCTCCCAGGCGATTTCAAACAAAAAGGTATCCGGTTTCAAAATGCGAGTTTGAAAGGGTAAGGAGTTTTCAAGCCAGCGTGTGACCCGCCAGCGACATGCCGGACAGGATATTTCAATTAAAAATAATCACTATCACAAGCAAGGGGCGGATAGAAAGCATCAGGTAGCCAAATACGGAAGTGAAGCCGACAAAAGCGGGGCTGAGTTTTATCGCAGGCGAATCCGAAAAACAGCTATATTCGTCGATCCTAAACCTGAATCATTCATGATTAACCCCAATTCCCCCTCGCTTCGCCTGGACTCGATCGACGTATTCCGGGCGGTCACCATGTTTCTGATGATTTTCGTGAATGACCTTTGGTCGCTCGAAGACGTTCCCGGCTGGCTGAAACACAGCCAGGCTGCGCAGGATGCCATGGGCCTTTCGGATGTCGTCTTTCCCGGATTTCTTTTTATAGTCGGTCTTTCAATTCCCTTCGCCATCGCAAACCGTCAGAAAAAAGGAGATTCGAATCCGCTGATTGTCAGGCACATTGCCGAGCGGACTTTTGCATTACTGCTGATGGGCATTTTCATCGTGAACTACGAAAACATTGCGGGCGACGCAATGGTGATCAGCAAATATGTGTGGGAAATCGGGATGGTCGTTGCGTTTTTCCTGATCTGGAATGTCTACCCTTCCAACCCGGACCGGAAGGGACTTTACACTGGCTTGAAAATACTGGGTTACCTGCTGCTGGCAGCTTTGGCAGCAATTTACAAAGGCGGAGACGTCGAAAACCCTTCATGGATGGAAACGCACTGGTACGGCATACTCGGGCTTATCGGATGGTCGTACCTGCTCGGCGCACTCACGTACGTGCTCACACGTGACCGCCTCGCGTGGGCGATTGCCGGCTGGCTGTTCTTCGTGCTCTTTAACCTGGCCGATTTTGCAGGTGCGCTGGATTTTCTTGATCCCGTCAGAAAATATGTCTGGATCGTCGGTAGCGGTTCGATGCCGGCCTTTGTCATGGCGGGCGTTGTGGCTTCGGTGATTTACCGGAATAGCGTCAGCCGAGATTCGGTAGGGAGTACTTACCTGATAATGCTCCTGGTGCTGGGATTGATATGCCTGGCCTATGGTTTTGGCACGCGGCCGTTTTGGGGTATCTCAAAAATCAGGGCTACGCCGGCTTGGGTGGGCATTTGCTCGGGAATCAGCTTTATTTGTTTTGCTTTCCTGTTCTGGCTGGTCGATTTGAAAAAAATCAAAACCTGGGCAAATGTGATCCGACCTGCCGGTACGGCTACTTTGACCTGCTACCTCATTCCTTATATATGGTATGCGGTAATTACGCTCGCGGGGATCAGCCTGCCGATGTATTTGCGTACGGGATTGGTTGGTCTGGCCAAATCGGCCTGTTTTTCGCTGCTGGTCATAATGCTGACCGGCGCCATCAACCGGCTTGGCATAAAACTTAAGATTTGATAGGTGGTAAATCCGCCAGGCTTCGTCTTTTACGTATACAGCATTTAATTTAATTCAATCAGTATGAATTCGAGAAGAACATTTGTCAAGAAAGGCATCGCCGGGCTCATGGCGGGCGGCATCATTTCGCTTCCTGAAAAAAGCGATGCGGCTGCGTCCAAAAAGGAAGATACTTTCACGCTCGGGATGGCCGGGTACAGTTTCTACCATTTCAAACTCGACGAGGCGCTTGAAATGATGAAAAAGACGGATGTTCACTATTTGTGTATCAAGGATTTCCATTTGCCCTATAACAGCACTGCCGAGCAGATCACCGCTTTTCACCAAAAGCTGAAAGACGCCGGTGTGACGGGTTATGCAGTGGGCCCGATCTATACCAAAACCCACCAGGAGGTCGATAACGCATTCGACTATGCCAAACGGGTGGGCGTGGATTTGATCGTGGGCATTCCCAATCATGACGATCTGAAATATGTGGAGCAGAAAGTGAAGGAATACAATATCCGCTATGCGATCCATAACCACGGGCCGGAAGACAAATTGTATCCCAATGCGGCCTCGGTATATAATCACGTGAAAGACCTCGACCCGCGTGTGGGACTTTGTTTTGACATGGGCCATAACAAACGTGACAACCAGGATTCGGTGGCCGACCTGGGAAAATACAGTAAACGTATTTTTGACATTCACCTCAAAAACGTGACGGCTGCGACCAAGGACGGCAAAACCTGCGAACTGGGGCGTGGAATTATCGATATTCCCGCATTTGTGAAAATGTTGCGCAAAGTGAAATACGCCGGCTCATGCAGCCTTGAATATGAGAAAGATATGAAGGACCCGCTGGCCGGGATCGCCGAGTCGGTGGGATATTTCCGGGGAGTTTGCCAGGCTAGTTAATCCAAGAAACACGTATTAACTGCTGTAAAACCCTATTTTTGCATCAACAAGGTTTATTTTCTACCATAACGCCAGAAACAATGCTTTCAAACGTCCCCTTTGATCAGTTGGCGGCTTATAAAAAGCTGAAAACGCATCACAAAACCATTTCGCAAAAGCATTTAAAAACACTTTTCGAGGAAGACACCGACCGTCATAAAAAGTTCTCCATCCGTTTCGGGGACATATTGCTGGATTATTCCAAAAACCGCATTAACTCACGTACGCGTTCGTACCTGATCCAGCTGGCCGAAGAGGCAGGGCTGGCACAGGCGATCGAGGCGATGTTTACCGGCGAGAAGATCAACGCGACGGAAGACCGCGCCGTGCTGCACACTGCTTTGCGCAACCGCTCCAATGAGCCCGTACTTGTGGACGGCAAGGACGTGATGCCGGACGTGAACGAAGTGCTTGCAAAAATGAAGGATTTCTCGACACGGGTTCGCTCCGGTGCCTGGAAGGGTTACACCGGAAAGGAAATCACCGACATCGTGAACATCGGGATCGGCGGTAGCGACCTGGGCCCGGTGATGGTGACCGAAGCGCTGAAAGCGTATGCCAAGAATGGTCTGAATGTGCATTTCGTTTCCAATGTGGATGGTACGCACATTGCGGAAACCGTGAAATCGCTGAACCCGGAAACGACGTTGTTCATGATCGCGTCGAAAACTTTTACAACCCAGGAAACAATGGCGAATGCGCACAGCGCACGGAGCTGGTTCCTGGAAAAAGCTTCGGACGAAAACCATGTGAAAAAGCATTTCGTTGCGATTTCGACAAACCGTACCGAAGTAGAGAAATTCGGGATCGATCCTGAAAATATGTTTGGCTTCTGGGATTGGGTAGGAGGTCGTTACTCGCTGTGGTCTGCGATCGGCCTGTCCATCGCTTGTTATGTGGGCTTCCAGAATTTCGAGCAGCTGCTCGCGGGTGCGCACGAGATGGACAAGCATTTCCGCACCACCAAGTTCGAGCGCAACATTCCGGTGATCCTCGCATTGCTTGGAGTCTGGTACAACGATTTCTTCGATGCGCAAACACAGGCCATCCTTCCTTACGACCAGTACATGCACCGGTTCGCCGCTTACTTCCAGCAAGGTGATATGGAGAGTAACGGGAAAAGCACCGGTCGCGACGGCAAGCCGGTAGGTTACCAGACTGGTCCGGTGATTTGGGGAGAGCCTGGTACGAATGGTCAGCACGCATTTTACCAGCTGATCCACCAGGGCACCAAGCTGATCCCTTGTGATTTCATTGCGCCGGCTATCAGTCACAACCCGCTGGGCGATCACCACAAAATGTTGCTATCCAACTTTTTCGCACAAACCGAAGCGCTGATGAACGGCAAGACGGACGAGGAAGTTCGTGCCGAACTGAAAGCTGCCGGAAAGAAAGATGCGGAGATCGAGCAGATTGCACCTTTCAAAGTTTTCTCAGGTAACCGTCCGACCAACTCGATCCTGGTAAAGAAAATTACCCCGAAAGTGCTGGGCAGCCTGATCGCGATGTATGAGCACAAGATTTTCGTGCAGGGTATCATCTGGAACATTTACAGCTTCGACCAATGGGGTGTTGAGCTCGGCAAGCAATTGGCCAACAAGATTTATCCCGAGCTGCAAAACGACTGGCCGGTTACCAACCACGACAGTTCGACGAATGGTTTGATTAACCAGTACAAACGTTGGCGCTAATTTTTCAGCACCAGCTTTGTGAAGAGATAACCGATTAATACACCAGCAGCATCTGCCACGGCATCCCACCAGTCAAAAGTGCGGTCGAATGGCAGAAGCTGCTGGTAAAATTCCAGCCCCAGCCCGTAAGCCATCCCCAATCCCACCACCAGCCGGCTTTTTTGAGGGTAAATAATCAGCGCGAGAATCGCCCATACCGTAAAGAGTCCCGAGTGGACAATTTTATCGAAACCTAAGACGGGTGCGGCGGGCAGATCTTTGCCCGGCCAAGTGCACGCAACCAAGATCAGGAAACTCCAAAACCAGATAAGCCATTGATGCTGAGCGGTAAATTTTACTACGGATTGTGAAAATTTTGAGGTCATGCCTGTGTCGTTGTATGCCGAAAGTTACGTTGCATTTTTTGAAATGTGATGTCAGGATTTCCAAAACATGGCCATTCCAGCCAAATTAGGCCAGCCACTTCGCTAATTTTGAGTTAATTAAAAATACTGCGCATTATTATTAATATTTTTTATTAAGTTTAGTTTCTTTCTGATCACTAAACCTCTTTCAATGAAAAGGATTTTTGCAACACTCTCATTACTATTTATCTTCTCTCAAAACCAGGCACAAACGGTTCACCATTTTGAAGAAGGATTGGCCGTCGGTCCGTGCCACCAGTATGGGCGGGAGGCTTTGTACACCGACCAGCTTGCTTACCAGCTTTACAAAGGTACGCTCAAACCGCAAGAAGGCAGCATTTTACTGACCGATCCCAAAGCAGGGGAGGTGAAGTGGAAAAAAGTGCAGGCAGACTCGACGCACCGCTTCCGCGGCGACTCGTTTTCGAACGGGTATGTGTATTTAACTTACGAATCTAGAAAGGAACAGACGGCCATTCTGACCATTACCGGGCAGGATATGATTTTCCTGAATGGTGTTCCGCGCGGGGGAGATATGTACCGGTACGGCTGGATGCATTTGCCGGTTGTTTTGAAGAAGGGAAAAAATGAGATCTATGCTCGCGTGGCGCGCTTCGGCCGTTTCGGCGGCATTACGGCTAACCTGACTTTCCCTGAAAAGCAGATTTCCATTAATACAGAGGATCTTACCATTTCCGATGTGGTGCCCGGTTTTAAAAATGATTCACTGTGGACGGGCATCGTGATTTCCAACATGACGAAAAAGGCGCTGACAGGCCTGCAAATGAAAACGACCGTGGCAGGCAAGGACATTGTGACCCAACTGCCTGCGGTACCGGCGATGGCATTGCGGAAAGTGGGGGTACTCATCAATGGCAGCGGTGTGACCGGCGTCGGGAAAAATGAAGTTGCGCTTACCCTGCTGCAAAACGGCAAGGTTACCGACGAGTCGAAGATCGCGATCCAGTCGGTGGAGGCAGGTAAGCAATATAGCCGCACATTTGTGAGCGACCTGGACGGAAGTGTGCAGTATTATGCCGTTTCCCCACAGATCAAAGGTGGCCAGAACGAGCAGCCGGCATTGTTTTTCTCAGTGCATGGTGCAGAGGTCCAGGCAATTAGCCAGGCACGCGCTTACAAGCCGAAAGATTGGGGCGTACTGGTGGCACCTACCAATCGCCGGCCGCGCGGGTTCAACTGGGAGGATTGGGGAAGAATGGATGCATTGGAAGTGCTGGACATTGCAAAGAAGCAGTTCAACCCCGACCCGTCACGTATATATCTGACCGGCCACTCGATGGGTGGGCACGGTACCTGGTTTCTGGGAGCCACTTACCCGGAAAAGTGGGCCGCGATTGCGCCATCTGCCGGGTACCCGACATTGGCCGCCTACGGTTCGCACGACGGGGTGATCCCTGACAGCGCAGGATCACCGGTGGAGGCTATGTTGCTGAGAGCCAGCAATCCAAGCAATGTTCTGGCATTGACTTCGAACTACAAAAGCCTGGGCGTGTACATTGCGCATGGGGATGCGGACAGGACTGTGCCCGTTACGTACGCGAGGCAAATGCGCGACATTCTCGGAAAATTCCACCGCGATTTCAGCTATTATGAGCATGTCGGCGGCGAGCACTGGTATGGCGACATCAGCGTGGACTGGCCACCGATCTTTAACTTTTTCAGCTGGCATTATATTCCCAAAGATACCACCGTTACTGCCATCGATTTCAAAACGGCTAATCCCGGAGTTTCTTCGAGCATGCGGTGGGCAGGCGTACAACAGCAGCTTAATGCATTGAAGTACAGCCATATAAAGCTGACGAGCAGTAAGAAGGACTTGCAAATTGAAGGCACTACCGACAACGTGGCGCTCTTGTCGCTGGACCTAGTCGCATTTGCACCAGGGGCTAAGTTGAAGATTGTGCTCGACGGAAAGGCGCCGGTTGACTATGAAGTGAAAGGAAACGAAACTATTTACCTTCAAAATGACGGCGCATGGAAACTGGCAGCTGCTCCTGCGGCAACCGAGAAAAACCCGGAACGAAGCGGCACATTGAAGGATGCATTCAGAAATCGTATGGTTTATGTGTACGCGACGGGCGGCAGTGCGGAGGAGAGGTCCTGGGCTTTGGAGAAAGCGACATTCGATGCTGAGTCGTGGTACTACCGGGGTAATGGCGCAGTGGATATTGTTGCCGATAAAGACTTTGACCCTCAGCAGTTTAAGGATAGGGGTGTGATCCTTTACGGTAACAAAAATACTAACCTTGCCTGGGATAAATTACTGAAAAACTGCCCGGTAACCGTAGCCAGCGGCAAGATAGAGGTGGGCGGAAAGCAGTTCGCGGGCAATGACCTGGCGGCGTATTTCATTTATCCGAGATCCGATAGCAAGCGTGCCTCGGTGACGGTGATTTCCGGAACCGGTAAGGCAGGTTGTCAGGCCGCGAATGCTAACCAGTATTTCAGCGGCGGCAGCGGCTTCCCGGACCTGATGATTTTCTCGGCGGATATGTTGAAGAATGGAATTAAGGAAGTGAAAATGTCGGGCTTTTTCGGAAACGATTGGTCGGTGGATAAAGGGGAGTTTGTGGGGCAGTAGGCGGGAGGCTATAAGCTGTAAGCAATAAGCAATAAGCTATAAATTAAGAGGCTGTATGTCAGCTGGTTATCATGCCAGCGTCAACATACAGCCTCTTTTATTGTGATGCCTATTGCTTAGAGCCTAAGGCTTATAGCTTACAGCCTAATGCCCTTCACCCGTTATCGGCAAATTCCGGGTATAATGTCATCCCGCCATCGATGTAGAGCGTTTCGCCATTTACATAATCCGAATCGTCCGATGCGAGCCAGGCCACGGCCTTAGCTACATCCTGCGCGGTTCCGATCCGTTTGTAAGGGATCAGGTGGAGCAGGCTTTGGTATTTATCGGGATCTGACCATACTTCTTTGTTAATCGGTGTCTTGATCGCTCCGGGGCTTACAGAGTTTACCCGGATTTTGTGTGGGGCAAGTTCCTGCGAGATGGATTTCATGAACATCATGATCCCGCCTTTGGAAGCCGCATAGTTGACATGCCCTGCCCAGGGAATAACATCATGAACCGAGCTCATCAATACGATTTTTCCAATGGCCAATTCGCTGTGATTGGGTTCGCTAACTGCTTGCTGCTGCGCGATAAACTGCTTTGCAGCTTCACGGCAGGCGAGGAACTGGCCCGTCAGGTTTACGTCAATCACCTTTTGCCACTGTTCCAAAGTCATTTCCAGAAACGGCGCATCCTTTTGCAAGCCTGCGTTGCTGACAAGTACATCGACGCGTCCAAACTGATTAACCGTTTCAGCAAACAATGCTTTAATATCATCCTCCTTGCTGACGTCGGCTTTCACCAGGATCGCGCTGCCGCCGTTGGCCTTGATCTCGTCGACCACTTCCTGTCCGGATGCCGCATTGGAACTGTAATTTACCACTACATGCGCGCCGTTATTTCCGAAATGCAGCGCACAGGCTTTACCGATGCCTGAGCTGGACCCCGTGACGATGACGACCTGATCTTTGAATTTCAGCTCGATCATATCATTTCTGTTTCAACGGACTTCAATTTTTTCCAAACGCGGCGGTTCACGTTTTTAACCGCCCAGTTTTTCGCAATCAGAATTGCTTTGGAAACAGCCTCGCGAGGGGAGATGTTGGTAGATCTTAAAAGTTCCTGCGCGACGGCCACCGCCTTTTCGCGGGTGGTTGGAGAGAGATACATTAATTCTGGTAATGCGATTCTTGCGTCCATAGGAGTCTGGATTTTAATAGGTGGCTGATTAGATTGATGATGATTCGTTTGGAATGAAAAAAATCAGTGCCAGCAGCTGCCGGACCGATTTTCTATTTTTATATACGCGATGTCACCCCAAAATGTAACACTGCGTGTAAAAAAAATCCCCATCTGTTTAACGGACGGGGATTTTTTCTAATCTCATTCTTATTTCACTTCTTCGAAGTTGACGTCCGTCACGTCGTCTGTTGCACCATTGTTGCCTGCACCTGGATTTCCGGTCGGGCCGCCTGCACCTGGCTGGGCGCCTCCGGCCGGGCCTTCACCACCTTGTGCATACATCTCCTGAGCGGATGCCTGCCATGCCGCATTCAGTTTCTCGGATGCTGCGTCGATCGCAGTAAGATCCTGAGACTGGTGAGCAGTTTTCAATTCTGCCAATGCAGCTTCGATGCTCGATTTGTTGCCGTCAGAAAGTTTGTCACCGTATTCTTTCAGCTGTTTCTCGGTCGAGAAGATCAGGCTATCGGCTCCGTTGATTTTTTCGATTTTCTCGCGTTCGGCTTTATCGGCAGCTTCGTTCGCTTTCGCTTCTTCACGCATTCTGTTGATTTCGGCGTCGGTCAGACCGCTGGAAGCTTCGATACGGATTTTTTGCTCTTTACCGGTTCCTTTATCTTTCGCAGAAACATGCAGGATACCGTTAGCATCCACATCGAATGTCACTTCGATCTGAGGTACACCGCGTTGTGCAGGCGGGATGTCGGACAAGTGGAAACGACCGAGGGTACGGTTGTTCGAAGCTTGCGGACGCTCACCCTGCAATACGTGGATTTCCACGGAAGGCTGGTTATCAGCGGCAGTCGAGAATGTCTCCGTTTTTTTCGATGGAATAGTCGTGTTCGCTTCGATGAGCTTGGTGAACACACCACCCAATGTTTCGATACCGAGTGACAAAGGAATTACGTCCAGAAGAAGTACGTCTTTCACTTCGCCGGTGAGTACACCGCCCTGGATTGCAGCACCTACTGCCACAGCTTCGTCAGGGTTAACGTTTTTCGAAGGCTTTTTGCCAAAGAATTTCTCAACCTCTTCCTGCACGCGAGGGATACGGGTAGAACCACCTACGAGAATTACTTCGTCGATGTCGCTGTTCGAATATCCTGCGTTCTTCATCGCTCTTTTGCAAGGCTCCATCATACGTTGGAACAGTGTATCAGCGAGTTGTTCGAATTTCGCGCGGGTCAAAGTACGAACCAAGTGTTTTGGAATACCATCTACCGGGAAGATATACGGCAGGTTGATCTCCGTCTGAGCCGAGCTCGACAATTCAACTTTCGCTTTTTCCGCAGCTTCTTTCAAACGTTGCAATGCCATTGGATCTCTGCGCAGGTCAACGTTTTCGTCTTTCTGGAATTCGTCGGCGAGCCAGTTGATGATCACCTGGTCGAAGTCGTCACCACCCAGGTGGGTATCACCGTCGGTAGATTTCACTTCGAATACGCCATCGCCCAGTTCCAGGATGGATACGTCGAAAGTACCACCACCCAAGTCGAACACGGCAATTTTCATATCCTTATGCTGTTTGTCGAGGCCATAAGCCAGGGCGGCAGCAGTAGGTTCGTTGATGATACGTTTTACATCCAGTCCGGCGATCTGACCAGCTTCTTTTGTAGCCTGGCGTTCCGCGTCGTTGAAGTAGGCGGGAACGGTGATCACTGCTTCGGTAACTTCCTGACCCAGATAGTCTTCCGCAGTTTGTCTCATTTTTTGAAGAATGAATGCAGAAACTTCCTGAGGGGTATACAGGCGGTCGCCGATCGGAATGCGTGGGGTATTGTTAGGGCCTTTTTCTACGCTGTACGCTACCGTCTTCATTTCAGACGTTGTGTCATCGTATTTTTTACCCATGAAACGCTTGATGGAGCTAATAGTATGCTTGGGATTGGTAATCGCCTGACGTTTGGCCGGTGCTCCGATTTTGCGTTCACCATTATCCATGAAAGCAACTACGGAAGGGGTAGTGCGGGCACCTTCGCTGTTGGCTATTACAACCGGCTCGTTACCCTCCATGACAGCCACGCAGGAGTTCGTTGTTCCTAAGTCTATGCCAATAATTTTTCCCATTGTTCTATTTTATAAGTTAAGTATGATTTGATTCTGGACTTTGAACCGTCCGCGGCGTCACAGCACCTCGCTTTTTAAACGGTCACTGCGAGTTCTATTAAAAACCCCGTACCAGCAACTTCCTCATAAAACATGAATGACAAAGTGTCAGGCCGGGATTCCGGCCTGACGGAGTGGGGGTATCAGCTTAGCATTTGGCCCATGTAGGGGTCGCTTTCGCTTTGACGACCAGTTTCGACATGTCCAGCATAGCGGGAAAGGAAATTTTCGTCACCTTGAATAGAAATTGAGAAATCATACCAACCGCTACTTTTAAACAGGTTCATTATCAATGCCTTTCTTTTCCTATCAGCCGATTGATTGTTTTCTAGGATAACCGTTTTAACCGGAGATCTATAAGCATTATCTGAAACCATAAAGGTGTACTTTTTCTTAGGGTTCAAGTTGGTGATTGTCAGGAGAATATTGCCGGTTGGTTTGCTCACTCTGTCCAATTCATAACTGGTCTGGACGAGTATTTCCGCATGCTCTTTCCCGCCCATGTATTCCCTGAAAAAACCGTTCGGTCCGTATACTTTCAGGTGGTAATGTTCGTCTGCAAAATCGGTGGGGTTCCAGGAGCCGGTTAACGAATCACCGGCTTTCACCGCATAGTTCCATACTTTGACGTGCTCATTTTTGTATTTTCCCGGGGCGTACACGATAAATGGCGAACCGGCAGATTTGTCGTGAAATATGCCATTTCTGGCTTCCAGCTTAATTTCAAATGCATTTTTGGCAGAGTTGAATGCACCGTCGGCATATAATTCATACGGGATGGGACATGCCGGCCGGGTTCCTTTTTCCTGGTTGGGCAAAATAGGAGAGGTCAGCGGGTTACTATTTACCTCGTCGATCTCGCTTTTGGATAATGCCTTATAACCGTTCGGAAGTTTTTTGAATTTGGCATTAAAGATGCTTTCCATAAACTCGGCTCTTTCAACGAAAGCCGGCAGCTTGATTTCTTGCCCGTCGTAAGGCGTGAATGTCGAGGTAAGGTCACCGCAAATAGTGCGCCGCCATTCCGTTATGTTCGTCTCCTTCACTTGTTTGCCGGATTTGAGGCTCACAAATTTTTCGAGGAATTGTAAAATGGATGTATGGTCGAACACTTCCGAGCACACATTACCGCCGCGGTTCCATGGCGACGCGATGATCAGCGGCACACGGTAACCCAGCCCGATCGGGCTTTCGCGGCATTCTTCTTTCTTTTTCTTCTGCATATCCTGCTCCATCGTCACGAATTCCGTCTTGCAATCGATGCCTTCCGAAACTGCACCGGTGTCATCCTTGTACGGATTTGGCACAACAAATGGCGGCACATGATCGAAATAGCCGTCGTTTTCGTCGTAGCAGAGAATGAATATCGTTTTTTTCCATACTTCCGGATCGGCGGTGAGGATGTCGATCACTTCCGAAACATACCAGGCGCCATACCAGGGGGCGCCGGGGTGGTCGGAGAAGTTTTCAGGAGCCACCAGCCACGATACCGTCGGCAATGCACCGGTTTTTACATCGGAACGGAACTGGTGCAGCACATCGCCCATAGGCGCCTTGGCTTCGTGTTCCATGTCGCCGTCCTGGTACTTTACCGAGGTAATTCTCCGGTAGTCAGGGTCGTTGCTGTTAACGGTGAACGCTTTGTTGTGAATGTTTTTCTGGCGTTGTGAGAGTTGTTCGAACTTCTCGGGGCTCCAACGGATCAATTCTTCATTGGCCAGTTTCAGCAATGCACGCTTTTCTTTTAATACTTTTTCAAGATCCGCCGCTTCCTTGCCCGATAGCGTTTTCAGTTTCGCCTGCGCCGCCTCGATCTCGCCCGGCAGCATTTGTTGGCGTTCTTTCAGATAGCGCTGGTAGCCGGTATGGTAGCGGATGTTGTATTGGGTAAACCATTCGATAGGGTTATCCGTAAAGTTGGCCAGCCATGCATCTTCCTCCCCGGTGAACCCTGTATTGATACTCAGCTCATTCTGGTAAATTTTCCAAGAAATGCCATTGTCTTCGAGCCGCTCCGGAAATGTGGTC
The DNA here is from genome assembly GCA_001898145.1 of Dyadobacter sp. 50-39. Lineage (GTDB taxonomy): Bacteria > Bacteroidota > Bacteroidia > Cytophagales > Spirosomataceae > Dyadobacter. The sequence continues at coordinate 341,721 of MKSR01000040.1, read as the reverse complement.
CATGACGCCTCCCGGTCGTCGGTCACGTTTTCGTTGCGAATATTGGCATAGTGCTTGTTCGGATCGGTGTTCTCGCGCACGGTACCACTCCAGAGGTAGAGCCGGTTCGGGGTGGTGCCGGTTAGTGACGAGCAGAAGTTCTGGTCACAAACCGTAAACGCATCGGCCATGGCATAGTAGAAGGGAATGTCCTCCCGGTTATAAAAACCTTGCGTCAATGGCATTTTAGCATAATCCTTATTGCCTGGTTGCTTCGCGACGAGCCATTTGTCGTACTTGCCGCCATTGCGTGCGTCGACCTGGTTGGGCCATGAATGCGGAAGCGAACCCATCCAGGTCGCTTTAGATTCCTTGATATTCAGGCGGAAGGGTACATATGTCTCTCCGAATGCGTTCGTTTGCAGCCAGACGAGATTGTTGTTCGGAAGCGTTATGGCCCGCGGGTCGTTGAAGCCCCGCACACCGCGGAGAGTCCCGTAGGAGTGGTCGAAAGAGCGGTTTTCCTGCATCAGTATCACCACATGCTCGGCGTCTTGCCAGGTGGTGCCTTTGGGCGGGTTGATAGCCAGTGCTTTCTGGATAGAAGCGGGTAGGGCGCCGAACAACCCGGCTGCTCCTGTGAGCATGGTGGCTTTCCGGATAAATTCTCTTCTTGAGTCCATGGTTAAGGTGAGTTAAAAAGAAAAAGGGCTTTTACGATAGTACATCAATTTGTGCAAATGTACTATCGTTTTAAAGCCCTTGCTTTATCCGGTCGTTATTCTTTATGCAAAAAAAATCCCGCCACTCGGGCGGGATGCTGTTTTATTTTACCTGATCAACGATCGCTTTGAATGCGTCAGGATGGTTCATCGCGAGATCCGCGAGTACTTTCCTGTTCAGCTCGATGCCTTTTGCATTAAGTTTGCCGATGAAAGCAGAATAAGACAATCCGTGCTGACGGGTTCCTGCGTTGATACGCTGGATCCACAATGCGCGGAAGTTACGTTTCTTCTGTTTACGGCCTTCGTATGCGTAAGCCAAACCGCGCTCAACGGCGTTCTTGGCAACGGTCCATACATTTTTGCGACGGCCGAAATAGCCTTTCGCGAGTTTTAAAACTTTTTTACGTCTTGCACGTGACGCTACGTGATTTACTGAACGTGGCATAATTTAACTGTTTTTGATAATCGGCGCCCTGTTGGGACTTGAATGCCTTCTATCGGGTTGAACAAAAAACCAGAGGTTAATTTCTGATCGGCTTTTTACGGATTATTTCCGAAGCATTGCCAATACCTGCTTCTCGTTAGACTCATCGATCAGACCAGTCTTCACCAAACCACGCTTGCGCTTGTTTGATTTCTTGGTCAGGATGTGGCTGTGGAAAGCGTGCTTACGTTTGATTTTTCCGGTGCCAGTCAGCGCGAAACGCTTTTTAGCCCCAGAGTTGGTTTTCATTTTAGGCATAATTCAAAAAACTAATAGTTGATAAAATATAAAACAGCGCGCAAAATTAGCGAAATTTTACATAAAAATAAAATCGTGCTCCGGACAGCAGTCTGAAACACGATTTATTATATCAATTATATTGATCAGGTCAGCCCGTTACTTGCTCTTTGCAGGAGTAGGAGTGAGTATGATCGTCATGCGTTTTCCTTCCAGCTTAGGCTCCATCTCGATCTTGCCATATTCAGACAATGCTTCGGAGAATTTGTTCAGAAGGTTCACACCGCGCTCTTTGAAGACAATGGTACGTCCTACAAAATGCACATACGCTTTTACTTTTGAACCTTCTTTCAGGAAGTTGATCGCGTGCTTCAATTTAAAATCGAAGTCGTGGTCATCCGTGTTCGGGCCGAAACGGATTTCTTTGATGACTACTTTCTGCGCCTTTGCCTTGATTTCCTTTTGTTTTTTCTTCTGCTCGTACTTGAACTTCGAGTAGTCCACTACTTTGCATACTGGCGGAACCGCCGTGGGTGCAATCTCCACGAGGTCAAGTCCTTGTGCCTTTGCCATTGCGCGGGCGGTATTGATATCTACTATACCCGGCTCGATGTTTTCACCGACCAGACGTACTTCTTTTGCTGTAATTCGTTCGTTTATTTTGTAAGGTTCTTCGGGAATCCTCATCCGTCCACTAGGGGGTCGTAATGCCATATAATTCGTATTGGTGTTTTTTTGTTTTTGGTGGAAATCGAAAAAATTAACACTAGCTCCACAAAAATAGTGCCTTATTACTGGAATAATACTAAAATCTTACAAAAACATCAAGCAATGGCGGCTTCCTTCTTGAAAAACGCGACAAACTCGTCGACTGTCATGCTTCCCAAATCACCCTCACCTTTGCGGCGCACGGATAGCTTCCCTTCGGCTGCCTCTTTCTCGCCAACGATGAGCATGAAAGGTACTTTGGTCACTTCCGCATCCCGGATTTTGCGGCCGATCTTCTCGTCGCGGTGGTCTACGAATCCACGGATGTCGTGATCCTGCAACTGGAAGAACACTTCTTCCGCATAATCCGCGAACTTCTCCGAAATCGGCAGGATCGCGATCTGGTCAGGCGAAAGCCACAGCGGGAACTGCCCGGCGGTGTTTTCGATCAGGATCGCGGTAAAGCGCTCCATAGAACCGAAAGGCGCACGGTGGATCATCACCGGGCGGTGTTTCTGATTGTCGGAACCAGTGTATTCGAGCTGGAAGCGCTGTGGTAGCTGGTAATCCACCTGGATGGTACCAAGCTGCCATTTGCGGCCCAATGCGTCACGCACCATGAAGTCGAGCTTGGGACCGTAGAATGCAGCTTCGCCCAGCTCAGTCACTGTGCTCAGGCCGCGTTCCGCGGCCGCTTCGATGATCGCGCTCTCCGCTTTCTCCCAGTCCTCGTCGCGACCGATGTATTTTTCTTTGTTATTAGGGTCACGCAGCGAAATTTGTGCGCTATAATCATCAAACCCGAGCGATTTGAATACATATAGTACCAGGTCGATCACGTGGATGAACTCTTCCTTTACCTGATCGGGGCGGCAGAAAATGTGCGCATCGTCCTGTGTAAAGCCGCGTACCCGTGTGAGCCCGTGCAGCTCGCCGCTTTGCTCGTAACGGTACACTGTCCCGAACTCCGAAAACCGCAACGGCAGGTCTTTGTAGGAGCGGGGAGAAGTTTTGTAAATCTCGCAGTGATGCGGGCAGTTCATCGGTTTGAGCATGTACTCCTCATCCAGGTTCGGGGTTTTAATAGGCTGGAACGAGTCCTTGCCATATTTATCCCAGTGGCCCGACGTCACGTACAAATCCTTGCTGCCGATATGCGGGGTGATCACAGGCACGTAACCCGCCCGAGACTGCGCTTTGCTCAGGAACGCCTGCAGGCGCTCGCGAAGCATTGCACCCTTGGGCAACCAGAGCGGCAAACCCTGGCCTACCTTCTCCGAAAATGCAAACAGCTCCAACTCCTTGCCCAGACGGCGGTGGTCGCGCTTCTTAGCTTCCTCCATCAGGGTCACATATTCTTCCAGCTCTTTCTGCTTTGGAAAAGTAATGCCGTAAATACGGGTCAGCATTTTGTTTTCCTGCTTGTTACGCCAGTATGCGCCTGCGATGTTGGTCAGCTTGGCGGCTTTGATAAAGCCGGTATTCGGGATATGCGGCCCGCGGCAAAGGTCGGTGAAACCGCCCTGCTCGTACAGTGTAATCGAGCCGTCTTCCAGTCCGTCGATCAGTTCCAGCTTGTATTCGTCGCCTTTTTTGGTAAAAAAATCGATGGCTTCGGCTTTGCTGATCGGCTTGCGGATATATTCGTTTTTCTGGCGTGCCAGTTCCAGCATTTTCGCCTCGATTTTCGGAAAGTCCTCCTGCGAAATGCTCTGTCCGCCCAAGTCCACATCATAGTAAAAGCCCTTTTCGATGGAAGGCCCCGTACCGAATTTAACCCCGGGATACAGCGCTTCCAATGCTTCCGCCAGCAAGTGGGCAGAAGAATGCCAGAATGTAGCTTTCCCGTCCTCGTCGTTCCACGTCAGCAGTTTCACCAGGGAGTCCTCCGTGATCTGGCGCGTAGGGTCCCAGACTTCGTTGTTGACTTTGGCGGCTATCACATTGCGTGCAAGCCCTTCACTGATACTGAGCGCGATTTCGAGAGCGGTTACCCCTTTTGGGTAAAAACGTTCGCTACCATCGGGCAGGGTAATTTTTACTTGAGACTCGTCTTTCATTCAAAAAATAATTCTGTGGTATGGTTCAATGGCAATGCGGCAGGCCGCAAAACACAAAGCTATTCAATTTTAGCTTTGCGTGAAGAGTCAACGCGGATATTTGTGGTACCACGCGGTTGGATAATATTGACTTTAACCCGCGCCGTATCGAGCAGTTTATAACCCGGATTGGTATTTTCCTCAGGATAGTAGGAGGGATAAAGTCCTTCCGATTCAATTTTCCGAATCCGGAACATGCCGTAGCGCGCGTCCTGGTCGCCAGGGGCGATCGTCAAGGCAGTGGTGTAGTAGTTTTTGGCAATATCGAGCTCGCCGCTCTTCTCATAGGCGTAACCCAGCATATTGTTCAGTTCTTTCGACTGCGGCTTTTTGCGTAGAAGCGTTTTCAATGCCGGAATCGCCTGCGGGAAGGCGCGGAGCTGCATGGCGACCGTGGCCAGCTGGTTGAGCGCCTCTTCGTAATCGGGCTGTATCGCGACGGCTTTTTGATAAAAGATCAGTGCGGTATCAGGCTGTGCCAGTGCATTCAGGATTTCTCCTCTTCCAAAAAACAAGCTGGCCCGCTCCGGAAAGCGTTTCAATGCCCGCTCGTTGATAGCCAGTGCTTCCGCGGTATTGTTCAGTTTCAGGTTGATCATCGTACCCTGCTCGTACGCCCGCAGCAGCCGCGGGTTGACATTCATCGCGTAGTTCAGGCTCGACAAACTCGCCAGGGAATCGCCCTGTTTGGCCTGCAGCATCCCTTTTACGTAGTATGCTGAGCCATCATAGGGTGCCATGCGCAGGGCCTGGTTGAGATAGCCGACCGATTCGCCGAAACGATTTTTAGCCTGCAAAATGTCGGCAAGCAGTACATATAATTCAGGACTGCTTTGCTGCAATGCTTCGGCGCGCTGCGCATCTTCCAGCGCATTGTCGATCTTACCCAGCTCGCGGTTGATCTTGCCCCGTAAGAGGAAATATTCGCTCACATTGTCCTGCTCGTAAATAGACTCGTTGATATCGTCGAGCGCCTCGGCGTATTGCTCGCGTTCGAAGTAAATGCGCGCCCTTTTAAAATAGTTGACATCCGAATCGATCCCGCGGTTGATCAGTTCGGTTAACGAGAGCAAAGCATCTTTCTGCCATTGCTCTTTGCCTTTTTTGATAACAGGCGGAATGCGCGTGGACGTACGCGCGTCGCTCTGGCAGGACTGTTCGAGCCCGCCCAGTGCGATAAGGAATGCAAATGGTAAATATTTCAGCTTGTCAGACTTCATTAGCCTCTAAACATTCTGGTCTGAAAAACGCGAAAACACGCCCAGCGGCAGCTTTTTACCGAAAGAATCAGGAATAAACAGTTCGCCGAACTCATGCCTGATCTCCGTTCCGAAATGCGCCTTGATCAGGTTCTCGACGATCAGCGCGGAGAAGCCGAGCGAGTACAGGTTAATGATAAAAAAGAAATTCTTCTCCTTCAATAACTGCGCGCATAGCCTGAGTAGTTCATTCAGGCTCTCTTCCAGCAGCCATTTTTCGCCATCCGGCCCGCGTCCGTAGGCGGGAGGGTCGAGGATGAGGCCATTGTACTTATTTCCGCGGCGCACCTCGCGCTGTACGAATTTCAGTGCATCTTCCACTACCCAGCGGATGTTGTTCAGTCCGCTGAGGTCCATATTTTCCCGTGACCAGCTGATCACCTGTTTTACCGAGTCCACATGCGTTACGTCTGCGCCGGAGGCTTTCGCTGCCAGCGAGGCAATGCCGGTGTAGGCAAAGAGGTTCAGCACCGAAGGCTTTTCTTCGGGCATTTGCTTCAATGTCCTGGCAATAAAATCCCAGTTGGTAGCCTGCTCGGGAAACACGCCCACGTGCTTGAATGAGGATAATGCAAGCTTGGTACGCAAATGCAGTTCTTTGGTGCGGTACTGGAATACCCATTTATCGGGCATATCGCCTTTGGTGATCCATTGCCCTTTTTCCTGGGAATTCTTATCCTTTTTGAAAACGGCATTCGAGCGGTTGTCCCATTCTGCTTCCGACAGTGATTTGTCCCAGATGGCCTGCGGCTCGGGGCGGGAAAGTACATACGGGCCGAATTTTTCGAGTTTCTCAAATCCGCCGCTGTCGATTAGTTGATAATCAGTATGTTGATCGGGTGAAAGTAGTATCAAGGTGTACTTTGGCTTTCGGCTTTCGGCCGTCGGCCTTTTTAGTTGGAAAAATGTGATGGGGACTTGGGCTGTCGGCTTTCGGCTTTCGGCCTTTTTTAAATTTAAAAATTATAAAAATGCGCCGGAGGGTAAAGCCGAAGGCCGATGGCCGACAGCCGAAGTCCTAATAAGCAATCTTGTTCAAATAAAATACATTCCGTCTTCCCCTTGTGTTCGGATCGCCGGCTGCGTTCACAATGCGTTGTTCGCCCCAGGCCAGGTAGAAGTTGTCGTACCAGTAGTCGATGTCGTCGGTACTGGTTTTCCGTACCTTGTCACCCTCCACGTACGTGTCGTTGGGGATCACACGGTCGCTGTCGATCACCTGGTCACCTTTGATGATCTTGCTGCGAATGGCGCCATTATGGCTGTAAATCAGTTTGGAATTACCGTTGGTGAAGGATTGGACCTTAATCTTCTCTTTCAATTCCATACTTTTCACATTGTCGAAACTGATGCTGTTGTCCCAAAGCAGGTTGCCATTCTGGTCCACATCGGCAACCACCGCATGTGTATAGGTGAAGCCGTCGAAAACCTGTGAGTTGTAACCGCGGCCGCCGTACATTGGGTTCCAGAGGTAGGGATTATAAAGGCCCATTCCAAACGGGTAACCGTAGCCGCCGTATCCGTAATTGAAACCGCCCATCATGCTGGGGTTCTGGTAGCGGTATTCCGGGTAGAACACTTCGGCTACCAGCAGGAAATTATTGGTTTTTGGAACAATATCATGCACCAGCAGGCGATAATTCAGTTTCAGGTCGTCGCCGCTTTCCTTTTTCTTCCGGATCCGCTTTTCCATCTTCTCCTGCTGGCGTTCGCTCATGAAGTTGAAGAAGTTTTTGAAATCGGTAAAGCTGTGGTATTTGGTGAAGATAGTCTCGTCCCCGACGATTTTGCTGATGTACAGCCCCTGCGAGGCGGCAATGGTGCTGCTTTGCATATTGCGGTAACCATAGGTACCGATCACAATCCGCACCGAATCGTTCAACACCTGCAAACGGCCGCTGAGCAGCGAAAAATCGTCCTCCGGCTCGACGCTTACCTGGGTGTACAGCTCTCCGGTTTCTTCATAGGAACGTGCCACAATTTTAGTCTGGCGACCTTTTTTAACCGCAAAACATACATTAACCAAATGCTGCGCCGTGTCTACTTCCACGGTCTGAATGGCGTTAGAACCTTTAATGGCCGAAGGGAGCACCCGCGTTTGCTGGGTGGTAAGCTGGGTATGGATCAATACCGGCTCGTTGCGCACCATTCCGGCCATAAAAACCGAATAGCCGAGTGTTTTGAAATCAGTGATCTCGAAACGGTCGACGGTGTTGATCGTAAATGTCTCCACGAAGCCAGGGCCGACATTCACTTTCACAATTTGATATAGCGAACTGCGGTATTTACTGAAAAGCAGGAAAACGGCCTGCCCGTCGTAGGAGGAAGCGATGTAATCGAGGTTAGACTCGATCGGGCCGTCGATGGACCACACCCGTTCGAGGTTCGTATCGAATTTCTGGACATTGAACGTGCCCTTGTCGGGCTTGGAAATGAGCAGTACGCCCTGCTTGCCCAGCGGAACAGCCTGGTAGGCCGTGTTACCGGGCAAAGGAAGTTCAATCCGTTTCACTCCCTGGGCAAAAATTTGTCCGCTCAGGACGCCCAGGAAGAGTAGCGGTAAGACCAGCCGAAAAACGGATCGCTTATTTTTTGTCATGTGCCAGGGCAACGATATGGTCGAATTCTTCGCGTTTAACCGGCACGACCGACAGCCTCGACAAGCGGACGAGGTCCATTTGTTTCAGGAGTTCATCCTTTTTAATCTGCGCGAGCGTAACGGTGTTCGGAAATTTCTCAACAGGCACGAGGTTCACCACTACCCATCCGGCTTCGTCGGTGGTAGGGTCGGGGTAATGTTCCTTTGACACCTTGGCGAGCCCCACTACCTCTTTGCCTTCATTGCTGTGGTAAAACAGCACCAGGTCACCGACTTTCATGGCCATCAGGTTGTTGCGAGCCGCGTAGTTGCGCACGCCGTCCCACATGCCTTCGCCTTCGGCAACAAGGTGGTCCCAGGAGTATTTAAAAGGTTCTGATTTGACAAGCCAATAGTTCATTCGTGCTTTTTGTAATGGTAGGAGTTAAAATGTCAATCTTTCCCGACTAAATCAAGGGAATTTCGGGAATTTGCTGAAATCCGGCTTTCTTTTTTCCAGGAACGAGCGCTGGCCTTCCTTGGCTTCCTCGCTGAGGTAGTAAAGTAATGTGGCATTGCCCGCGAGCTCCTGGATACCAGCCTGTCCGTCGAGCTCCGCATTGAATGCGCTTTTGAGCATACGGATCGACAGCGGGCTTTTCTCCTGGATTTTTTTCGCCCATTCCAGGGTAACCGGTTCGAGTTGCTCCAAAGGAACGACTTTGTTCACCAGTCCCATCTGCAATGCCTCACCGGCATCGTACTGGTCGCACAGGAACCATATTTCGCGTGCTTTTTTCTGGCCCACCACACGGGCGAGGTAAGAAGCCCCAAATCCGCCGTCGAAGCTGCCGACTTTCGGGCCTGTTTGTCCGAAACGTGCATTATCCGCCGCTATGGTAATGTCGCAGATCACGTGCAGCACATGGCCGCCGCCGATCGCCCAGCCTGCCACCATCGCGATCACCGCTTTTGGAATGGAGCGGATCATTTTTTGCAGGTCCAGCACGTTCAGGCGAGGTACGTGGTCGTCGCCGATGTAGCCGCCGTGGCCGCGCACCGACTGGTCGCCGCCTGAGCAGAATGCCTTGCCGCCTTCGCCGGTAAGGATGATCACATCAATGCGCGTGTCTTCGCGGCAAATGTGCATCGCATCGATCATCTCGGTTACCGTAAGCGGGGTGAATGCATTGTGCTTATGCGGGCGGTTGATGCTGATTTTCGCTATTCCTTCGTGAAGCGTAAAGAGAATTTCCTCGTATTCCTTAATGGTTTCCCATTGAACTGTATTGGACATAAATCAGATTGGTATAAGTAAATGAATGCAATGCGCGGGTGCAATCTACGCGGCCCGACCTTCGCGGCCCGACCTACGCGGCCCGACCTACGCGGCCCGACCTACGCGGCCCGACCTACGCGGCCCGACCTACGCGGCCCGACCTACGCGGCCCGACCTACGCGGCCCGACCTACGCGGCCCGACCTACGCGGCCCGACCTGCGCGGCCCGTCCCTCCGCTTTGGATGCGAGCGTTCGGCACTGCCTGAATGCGCGAAATTAGTCATTGTTTGGATTACCTTCAAAAACAAATGAATAACTTTCCACCGCACTAAAAACGGTGTTTCATTGCCGGCAACAATGCATTCGCAGAAACCACAGCTATGATCTGGACAACAGGCAAAACACATTGGCAAACGCAGAAAAGGCCGCGAAATCCTTATTTCGCACAGGCTTACGACTTTATGGGAAAGTGGCTGGAAGGCGCCGGTGAATTTGTGCTGCACACCTCCGGTTCCACGGGCATGCCCAAGCCCATCACGGTGACGCGCAGGCAGCTGCAAACGAGTGCGGCCATGACCGGGCAGGCGCTCTCGCTCGGGAGCGGTACGCGTGCACTCGTATGCCTGAATGTGCGCTACATTGCGGGCCTGATGATGCTCGTCCGCGGCCTGGAATTGGGCTGGGAGCTCACGATCACAGAACCCACCGCCAACCCGGTCAGTGGGCTGGATTCGGTCGATTTCGATTTCGTCGCCATGGTACCCATGCAGTTGCAGGCCATCCTGGATAATCCGGCGTCGGGGAATCAGGTTGGTAAGCTGGGCAAGATATTACTTGGCGGTGCGCCGGTCAATCCGGTCCTGGCAGCGCAGATCAAGGCGCTCGACGTGCCGGTGTACCAAAGCTATGGTATGACTGAAACGGTATCGCACATCGCCCTGAAATCGCTCAACGGCCCCCTGGCCAGCGATTCCTACACCTTCCTGCCCGGCATTGAATTCGGTACCGACGAGCGAGGCTGCCTGTTTGTTTCCGGCGCGGTAACCAATGCAGAGAGGGTGCAAACCAATGATCTCGTGGAGATAACCGGTGGTGCGTTTCAATGGATCGGCCGGGCCGATAATGTCATCAATTCGGGTGGGGTAAAGATTGTGCTTGATCAGGCCGACCAGCGCATTGCATCGGTTTTTCACGATTTGGGTATCGGCGATGCTTTTTTTTGCTGGTGGGAACCGGACGAGAAATTGGGCCAGAAACTGGTGCTGGTGGTGGAAAGTGAAACCGGCGATGCCCTGCACCCGGAGCTTGCTTCGGAAATTAGGAAGCGTGTTTCGACCTATGAAAACCCGAAACATATTTACTTTGCAAAAGCGTTTGCCAAAACAGCAACGGACAAGATCGACAAACGCGCCACATTTCAACAGTTTTTAAAATCTTCGAATGGATAAGAATCTTCAAATACCAGGTCACTACATTATTCGCTATCAAACCGCCACGGTGGTTCCGGCACCTTTTGCCCATTTTTATACCTTGAAAATGGACATTCAGTCGGCGGAGGACTTGCGGGTGGATTTTGATATTGTTTACAACGACCGTGAAGAACTGACCGAGGACGAGATTTTTGACGAAGGCTTTTCGCTGGATGATAATTACAGATGGAAAGGCAGCTTGCCCGCCGTTTGGATCACTGAGTTTCAGGATATCCTTTCATCGTCCAAGATCATCCGCAAGCGCGAGGAGAGTGAATTTGAGGATTTTATTGAAATAGAACTCGATGAAAGCGATAAACAGGTAACCATTTATCCGGTCGATAAAGAGCGCTGGTCGTATTTTTTACAGGAAATGATGCAGGCGATCTTCGAGACAAGCGGCCGGGAAAAGCCTTTTGAACTGACCTACCTTGACATTGACAACGACGGAAAAACCACCATCGACCTGAAAGCATCATTCGGAAAAAAGGAATTTACATTAGTTAAAAACGCAGGTACGGCCCGTAAACTGGACTGGGGCCAGTTGCAGAAAATAATGGACACGATTTACAAAGCTGAATTCGTGCCCGACAATGCATCGGAAAGTAAACCGTCAAAAAAGGGCAAATACATTACGGCAGGTGACGGTTTGTGGTATCAGATCGGCGTCGCCGTGCTGGAAACAACCAATAAAAGCAAGGACCTCGCAAAAATCGAGGCATTGTTCAACACCCTTGCGAAATAACAGTTTACTGACGGTACTGGCTCAGCTCCATTTGCAATTCATCCACAAGCTGAGCCACCCGTTCCATTGAAGGCTGGGGCACAGGCATTTGCACGCTGATGAAAGCTTTCACTTCCCATACTTCCAATACGACCTGCAAAGGAATTTCCAGCTCCGCAATCTCGGCATTGTCCGAAGTAAGCAGTAATACTCCTGCGGTTTTCACCTGGTTGAACACATTCCGGTAGATGAGGCCGTGGTTTCTCAACAGGAACACATACTGCATTCCGTCCTTGATGTCGTACCAGTTCCGGATGAACGTACCTACGAGAATAGAGCCGGGGTAGGTGAAATCTTCACCGCTCTCAAATGCACGGTAGTAGCCGGATGGCAGGTTGGGCAATTGGAACAGCGGAAGGGTGTTCAGGTAAGCAGGATTTTGGAAATTGGCGATATACTCGGCCTGCTTGTTATGCGCCACCCATTGGATGGTAGGGAAATGCTGAGCCGGCTGGTCGGTCGCCGCGTTGAATTGCGGTGTCTGATACTGATTGTTAAATGTCGGGATCCCCGCAGGCGGCTGAGGTGCTACCGGCTGAGGTGCTGCCGGCTGAGGTGCTGCCGGCTGAGGTGCTACCGAACGAGATACGGCCGGCTGCTGATAGGCGGGTTGCTGAAAAACTTCCTGCTGATGCGGCTGCAATTCTCCGCTGACCGGTTTGAGATTGATCTGCCGGGAAACTTGTCGAAGAGGCTGCTCGGGCTGCTGGTATGTTTCGATGATTTTGGATAATGGCTGCGGCTCCGTGTAGCCGGGCGTACGGGTAGGGGCGGGCTGCGGCATCGTTCCCGAATGCGAAACAGTCATTTGGCGGGAGGTTGTCAGCGGTAGCGACATCTCCGGCGTTTCCCTTAGCTTCCGCAAATCGTTTTTTAGCAAATTATCAACGCTAACTCCGAAAGCGGCAGCCATGTTTTTGAGATTAGTAAGGTTGGGATTGGCCCTGGCTTCCTCGTAAGCCCCCAGTAACGACCTCTTGATCGCGATCTTACGGGCAAACTGCTCCTGCGTCAGGCCGTTAAGCCTTCTTAGATACTTAATGTTGTTGCTGACGATGCTCATAATACAACCGATCCGTTCAAACTACCTACTAATTGACAAATCTTTTAGTAAAAAAAGAAATTTTTAATATAAAAAAGCCGGGAGGGAAGAAATTTGTACATTTTCTTCCTTCCCGGCTTTTTTATACTTCGGCTGTCGGCAATCGGCTATCAGCGTTTTGTTACTTAGGCTTTTTCCGGAAAGTCAAATGCCGACTGCCGATAGCCGAAGTCCTACTTATAAATTTCCTTCTTCGCCGCTTTAAAAGTATTGGTCAGCAGCCCGCAAATGGTCATCAAACCCACACCGCCCGGAACCGGGGTAATATAGCTGGCCTTAGGTGCGACGTCGTTGAAATCCACATCGCCTTTGATCGAAAATCCACTTTTCTTGGTTGCATCCGCCACGCGGGTAATGCCCACGTCTACCACCACGGCGCCTTCTTTCACATAGTCAGCCTTAACGAACTCCGGACGGCCCAACGCCACGACGAGGATATCGGCCGACTGGCAGATTTCTTTCAGGTTCTGCGTTTTGCTGTGCGTGATCGTCACGGTACAGTTGCCCGGGTAAGTGTTGCGCTGCATGAGAATGCTCATCGGCAGGCCCACGATCTGGCTGCGGCCGATTACCACGCAATGCTTGCCGCTGGTTTCGATACCGGCGCGGATCAGCATTTCGAGGATACCGAACGGCGTTGCCGAAATGTATGCGGGCAGTCCTTTGCACATTCTGCCGACGTTGATCGGGTGGAAACCGTCCACGTCCTTGGCCGGGTTCACCGCTTCCATCACCGTGTTCTCGGAAATGTGCTTAGGCAATGGCAGCTGTACGATAAATCCATCCACGTCGGGATCGTTATTCAGCGATTCTACGGCTTCGAGGAGCTGTGCTTCGGTGATACCGGCTTCGAAGCGCAGCAGGGTGGAGGTAAAGCCGATTTCCTCGCAGCTGCGGATTTTAGAGGCTACGTAGGTTTCGCTTGCACCGTCCTGGCCTACGAGTATCGCGGCCAGATGCGGCTTTTTGCCACCGCCAGCTACCCATTGTTCAACTTCGGCCTTGATTTCAGATTTTATTTGGGAAGAAATAGCTTTCCCGTCGAGTAGTTGCATTATTATTCAGGTAGTAAATATTTCTTGATCAAAGTCTGCATTCCGGTAGTGGCCTTTTCCTGAATGAAAATCATATTGGATTTCAATGTAATGTCGGGCTTTGCAGGGTCAACAATGTAAATGCGCTTGCCGATGGGTACGTAATGCACCAGGCCGGCCGCCGGATAAACCGCCAGCGACGTTCCGATTACCAGGAACATATCCGCTTGCTCAGTCACATCCACTGCCACTTCCATCATCGGCACCTCTTCCCCGAACCACACGATATGCGGCCGCAACTGGCTGCCGAGTTCGCATAAATCACCCGCTTTGAGTTCCCAGCCGGTCATGTCGTACACCAGCCTGGAATCTTTCGTGCTCCGCGATTTGAACAGTTCTCCATGTAGATGGATCACTTTCGTGGAGCCCGCAAGTTCATGCAGGTTGTCGACATTCTGCGTGACAATCGTTACGTCAAAATGCTTTTCCAGCTCTGCCAGCGCATAATGAGCCGCGTTGGGCTTTACATCTGCCGCCTGCTTCCGGCGCTGGTTGTAAAAATCCAACACCAGTTCCTGGTTGCGTATCCAGGCCTCGGGCGTAGCCACGTCCTCGATGCGGAAGTTATCCCAAAGCCCATTATTATCACGAAAAGTACTGATCCCGCTCTCAGCGCTGACCCCTGCTCCGGAAAGTACGACTAGTTTTTTCATGGGCTTTTTCGTGTTTAGCGTGGATGATAGCGGCTGCTACCACGATGTATGTGTGCAAATGCTACTTTTTGGCAGCTTTTTTGGCTGCCGGCTTCTTAGCCGCCGGAGCTTTCGCCGCAGCCGCAGCAGGTTTTCTTGCACCACCGCGTCCCGCAGGCTTATCCGGCGTTTCAGCCGCCAATTTCAATACTTGCTCATAGGTGAGCGAAGCCGGTTCGGTACCTTTCGGGATCTTCACATTCTTCTTACCGAAAGCAATGTAAGGCCCGTAGCGCCCGTTCAACACCTTCGCCTCAGGATCTTCCGCAAATTCTTTAATGGTGCGGTTGGAGTCCTGCAAACGCTTTTCTTGAATAATCTCAATCAAACGATCCTCCGTTACGGCCATCGGATCGTCGGTTTTGGCCAGTGAATAGTATTTGCCGTCGTGCTTCACATACGGCCCGAACTTGCCCACATTCACCACCATGTCCTTGTCCTCGAAGAAACCGGCCTGGCGGGGCAGCTTGAATAGTTCGAATGCCTCGTCCAGCGTAATCGTTTCCATCAGCTGGCCTTTCTGCAAGCTGGCGAAACGGGGCTTTTCTTCATCTTCCACATCGCCGATCTGCACATATGGCCCATATTTCCCGATCCGCACGGACACCTTTTTGCCCGTCGCGGGGTCTTCGCCCAATTCGCGGGTTGTGAGGCTTTTATCGATCGCTTCCTCGCGGGCCTCAGCCACTTTTTTCTGGAACGGCGTGTAAAAGTCCCGGATCATCTGCTGCCATTCCAGCTGCCCTTCGGCAATGTGGTCAAAGTCTTTTTCTACATTCGCAGTGAAGGAGTAATCGACAATGTCCTGGAAATGGCTCACGAGAAAGTCGTTGACGACCATCCCAGTGCTGGTCGGGAAGAGTTTCGCCTTTTCCGAGCCATATACTTCTTTATTCACCTTGCTTTTGATCTGTTCATTGGCAAGGGTCATTTCCTTGAATTCCCTTTCAAAACCCTGACGGTCCTCTTTCACGATGTATTCCCGTTTCAGGATCGTCGAGATCGTGGGCGCGTAGGTAGATGGCCGGCCTATTCCCATTTCTTCCAGCTTCTTCACAAGGCTCGCCTCCGTATAGCGGGGCGGGTTGCGCGTGAACCGCTCGGTTGCCTTCATGTCCGCCAGCTTCAACAACTGACCGATATTCAGCGGGGGAAGCATTCCTTTTTGTTCTTCATCCCCCTCATCGTCGCTCGATTCGAGGTACACTTTCAGAAATCCTTCGAATTTGATCACTTCACCCTGGGCTACCAGCTCTTCGGAAGTTGTCGAAATGCCGATCGTAGCCGTGGTACGCTCCAACTGCGCATCCGACATTTGCGATGCAATGGCGCGTTTCCAGATCAGTTCGTAAAGACGCTGCTCGTTGCGGTCGCTGCTGCCTACCAGCGTAGAGAAGTCGGTAGGGCGGATCGCTTCGTGCGCTTCCTGCGCTGATTCGGACTTGGTTTTGAATATACGACGGTTATAATACTCGTCCCCATATTCTTTCGTGATCTGCTGCTTTGACTTATCAAGCGCTTCTTCAGACAGGTTG
The DNA here is from genome assembly GCA_001898145.1 of Dyadobacter sp. 50-39. Classification (GTDB taxonomy): domain Bacteria; phylum Bacteroidota; class Bacteroidia; order Cytophagales; family Spirosomataceae; genus Dyadobacter. The sequence goes on along the minus strand of MKSR01000040.1, from coordinate 325,696 downwards.
GTGGAGTCCGTACGCATGTAGGAAATCTTACCGGCTTCGTACAGGCGCTGTGCGACTGTCATGGTCTGCGCTACGGAAAAGCTCAGCTTGCGGGAGGCCTCCTGTTGTAATGTAGAAGTGGTGAATGGCGGTGCAGGTGTTTTTTTCGCAGGTTTTACTTCAAGGTTACGGATCGAGAATTCGGCGCCGATGCATTTTTCCAGAAACTGGTATGCTTCCTGTTCGGTCGGGAAGTTTTTGGCGAGCTCCGCGTTCAGTACTTTTCCGTTACCCAGGTCGAAATGCGCGGTTACCTTGAAACTGCTCTTCACCTTGAATGCGTCGATCTCGCGTTCGCGTTCTACTATTATACGCACAGCCACCGATTGTACCCGGCCCGCCGACAAGTTCGATTTACCGATCCGGATCTTTTTCCAAAGTACCGGTGAAAGTTCATACCCCACGAGGCGGTCCAGAATACGGCGCGCCTGCTGGGCGTCTACCAGGGCTGTGTCGATGGTCCGCGGCTTTTGGATGGCATTACGCAGAGCGGTTTTGGTGATCTCCCTGAATACGATCCGTTTGGTATTATCCGGCAGGCCCAGTGCCTCCTTCAAATGCCATGAAATCGCTTCTCCCTCGCGGTCATCATCCGTTGCGAGCCAAACTTCTGCATCTTTTGCCAGTTTTTTAAGCTCTGAAATGACTTTGACTTTATCGGAGGAGATTTCGTAAGAGGGTTGGAAACCATGCTCAACATCAACACCCATATCATGTTCCGGAAGGTCACGGACATGTCCGAAGCTGGACTTGACAGTGAAATCCTGCCCTAGGTAACTTTCTATGGTTTTGGCCTTCGCCGGTGACTCTACGATCACCAGATTTTTTGACATAACTTTGGATTTAAGGACCTGGTAGCACTTTGAATGTCCAAATATAGGGTACAATCCGAGAAAAAATCAAAGCACAAATAAAAGCTGGGCGAAAAACGGAGCGTGCCGCTGAGCCTCCCGAAGGGGACTTTTTAAATTATCCGCTGAATACACAGGTTGCCAGAACAAAAAAAAATTTGTGGAGGTTATCTTAATGTACGATTAGAATATACTGGTTTTAAATAGTAGCGAAAATCGGCCTGAATGCCTCCGTATATTCTGTAATTTCGTACTTTCGCCCGTTTTATTGACAACAGATATTGCCTTTAACATTGAAAAGATTTCATCATGAATATCTATCAGGACTACATTAAAGAGATTGAAGAAAGAAAAACCCAGGGGCTTCACCCGAAGCCGATCGATGGTGCCGAATTGCTGGGCGAGATTATCGCGCAGATCAAAGATTCTGAAAACGAGTACCGGGAAGACTCTCTTAAATTTTTTATTTACAACACATTACCAGGAACTACAAGTGCCGCTGGCGTGAAAGCCAGGTTTTTGAAGGAGATCATCCTGGGCGAATCCGTAGTAGCAGAAATTTCACCTGCCTTTGCATTTGAACTTCTTTCCCACATGAAGGGAGGGCCGTCGATCACGGTATTGCTGGATCTGGCCCTGGGCGAAGATGCGGCAATCGCGAAACAAGCCGGCGATGTGCTGAAAACGCAGGTTTTCCTTTATGACGCAGACACCGACCGTTTGAAGGATGCCTACAAAAACGGCAACGAGGTCGCGAAAGATATACTTGAAAGCTACGCCAGGGCGGAGTTTTTCACGAAACTGCCCGAAGTTCCGGAAGAAATCCATGTGGTTACGTTTATCGCCGGTGAAGGGGATATCTCGACCGATTTGCTTTCTCCGGGCAACCAGGCGCACTCGCGTTCCGACCGCGAGCTCCACGGCCTTTGCATGATCACGCCGCAGGCACAGCAGGAAATCCGTTTGTTGCAGCAGCAGCACCCCGGCAAAAGCGTCATGCTGATCGCGGAAAAAGGTACGATGGGAGTAGGTTCATCCCGGATGTCGGGCGTGAACAACGTGGCGCTCTGGACCGGCAAGCAGGCCAGCCCCTATGTTCCATTCGTGAACATCGCGCCGATCGTGGGCGGTACGAACGGCATTTCGCCAATTTTCCTTACGACGGTAGACGTTACCGGCGGTATCGGAATTGACCTAAGAAACTGGGTTAAGAAGACAGATGAAAACGGAAATGTGGTCCGCAACGAAAGCGGTGACCCGATTTTGGAGGAAGTATACTCCGTAGCGACAGGCACTGTCCTTACCATTAATACAAAGACCAAGAAACTGTACAATGGCGAGCAAGAGCTGATCGACATTTCGAAAGCCCTAACGCCTCAGAAGAAAGAATTCATTCGTGCCGGCGGTTCGTATGCGATTGTTTTTGGTAAGAAAATCCAGACAGTTGCAGCGAAAATCCTCGGTATCGAGCCTACGCCTGTATTTGCCCCTTCCAAGGAAATTTCCAACGAAGGACAAGGCCTGACGGCGGTTGAAAAAATCTTTAACAGAAATGCGGTGGGAACGACACCGGGCAAGGTATTGCACGCCGGTTCGGACGTTCGCGTGGAAGTGAATATCGTCGGCTCGCAGGATACGACGGGTTTGATGACCGCTCAGGAGCTTGAATCGATGGCTGCGACGGTGATTTCGCCGATCGTGGATGGTGCGTACCAGTCGGGCTGTCACACAGCTTCGGTTTGGGATAAGAAGGCGCAGGCCAACATTCCTAAGCTGATGAAGTTCATGAACGACTTCGGCCTGATCACGGCCCGTGACCCGAAAGGGGAATACCACTCGATGACCGACGTAATCCACAAGGTATTGAACGACATTACCGTGGACGAATGGGCGATCATCATCGGTGGCGACTCGCACACTAGGATGTCGAAAGGCGTCGCATTCGGTGCCGACTCAGGAACCGTTGCATTGGCGCTGGCTACGGGTGAAGCATCCATGCCGATCCCTGAATCTGTGAAGGTGACTTTCAAAGGCGAGATGAAGGAACATATGGACTTCCGCGATGTGGTACATGCTACCCAGGCGCAGATGCTCCAGCAGTTCGGCGGCGAAAACGTGTTCCAGGGCCGGATCATCGAGGTGCATATCGGCACGTTGCCGGCTGACCAGGCATTTACATTCACCGACTGGACCGCCGAGATGAAGGCGAAGGCGTCTATCTGTATTTCGGAGGATGATACGCTGATCGAATCACTGGAAATCGCGAAAAACCGGATCCAGATCATGATCGACAAAGGCATGGATAACCACAAGCAGGTTCTTCAGGGCTTGATCAATAAGGCAGACAAACGCATTGCCGAAATCAAATCGGGTGAAAAACCCGCATTGGTGCCTGATGCAAATGCAAAATACTACGCCGAGGTGGTGATCGATCTGGATGCGATCGTGGAGCCGATGATCGCGGACCCGGATGTGAACAACAAAGACGTTTCCAAAAGATATACGCACGATACCATCCGTCCTATTTCATTCTATGGAGAAGACAAGAAGGTGGATCTGGGCTTCGTAGGGTCTTGCATGGTCCACAAGGGCGATTTGAAGATTGTTTCTCAAATGCTTAAAAACCTGGAAGAGCAGCAGGGCAAAGTGGAATTCCATGCACCGCTCGTGGTGGCGGCTCCTACCTATAATATTATTGAAGAACTTAAAAGTGAAGGCGACTGGGATGTATTGCAGAAATACTCCGGCTTCGAGTTCGACGACAGCGCCCCGAAAGTAGCGGCCCGCACCGAGTACGAAAACATGATGTACCTCGAACGTCCAGGCTGCAACCTTTGCATGGGTAACCAGGAAAAGGCGGCCAAAGGCGACACCGTAATGGCAACTTCGACCCGCTTGTTCCAGGGAAGGGTAGTGGAAGATTCGGAACGTAAAAAAGGAGAGTCACTGCTCGCGTCTACACCAGTTGTGGTGCTTTCGGCGATCCTGGGACGTATCCCTAATGTGGATGAGTATAAAGCTGCTGTGGTAGGTATTGACCTGACCAAGTTTGCACCGCCCATCAAGACGCTGAGCAGGTAGTCGCTGGTGGTACAGTTGTTGATAAGTGTAAATGTGTAATCATTAATTTGAAAGATATGGCGTTTGACTTAGAAATGATCAAGGGTGTTTATGCCCGGATGGAAGCAAGAGTAGAGGCAGCCCGAAAAATTGTAGGGCGGCCTTTAACCCTGGCTGAAAAAATTCTATATTCTCACTTGTGGGAAGGAACACCCACGCAAAGCTACGAGCGAGGCAAATCTTACGTAGATTTTGCTCCCGACCGCGTGGCAATGCAGGACGCAACCGCCCAGATGGCATTGTTGCAATTCATGCAGGCCGGCCGTCCAAAAGTGGCCGTTCCATCGACCGTTCACTGCGATCACCTGATTCAGGCGGAAGTGGGGGCGGTTCAGGATTTAAAAAATGCCGTAGATAAAAACAAAGAAGTATACGACTTCCTTTCTTCTGTATCTAATAAGTATGGTATCGGTTTCTGGCGCGCAGGTGCCGGGATCATCCACCAGGTGGTGCTCGAAAACTATGCATTCCCAGGCGGGATGATGATCGGAACCGACTCACACACGCCTAATGCGGGCGGCTTGGGTATGATTGCGATTGGTGTAGGCGGCGCGGATGCGTCCGACGTGATGTCGGGCCTTGCGTGGGAGCTGAAAATGCCACGGCTCATCGGGGTAAAATTGACCGGTAAGATGAGTGGCTGGACGGCCGCCAAGGATGTAATCCTCTGGGTTGCAGGCCAGCTTACCGTGAAAGGCGGTACCGGATATGTAGTGGAATATTTCGGCGAAGGGGCTGAAAGCCTTTCAGCCACCGGTAAGGGTACCATTTGTAACATGGGTGCTGAAATCGGTGCAACCACTTCCATTTTTGCATACGACGAGAAGAGTGCTGCCTATCTGAGAGCGACGGGCCGTGCGGATGTGGCCGATGCAGCGGATCAGATTAAGAGACATCTTCGTTCCGATGATGAAGTATATGCAGATCCGGCGACTTACTACGACCAGCTTCTTGAACTGGATCTTTCTACGCTGGAACCGCATATCAACGGACCGTTCACACCGGACCTGGCGTGGCCGCTTTCGAAATTCGCCACTGCGGTGAAAGAGAACGGCTGGCCGGAAGTTCTTTCAGTGGGTCTGATCGGCTCCTGTACCAACTCCTCCTATGAGGATGTGAGCCGTGCCGCTTCGCTTGCCCGCCAGGCTATCGACAAAAAATTGCAGGTTACCTCCGAATATACCATCACGCCGGGTTCTGAGCAGGTACGGTATACCGTGGAGCGCGACGGTTTCCTGGACACTTTTGAGCAGATAGGCGGGGTGGTGCTGGCTAATGCCTGCGGACCGTGTATCGGTCAATGGGCGCGTCATGGCGCTGAAAAAGGAGAGAAAAACTCCATTATTACCTCATTTAACCGCAACTTCTCAAAGCGTGCCGATGGTAACCCCAACACGCACTCTTTTGTGGCTTCGCCTGAGATCGTAACGGCGATGGCGATTGCAGGACGACTTACTTTCGACCCACGCGTGGACAAGCTTGTGAACACCGACGGGGAAGAAGTGTTGCTCGACGAGCCGACAGGCCTCGAACTGCCAACCAAAGGTTTCGCGGTGGAAGACGCAGGTTACCAGGCTCCGGCGGAGGACGGCAGTGCCGTTCAGGTTTTGGTGAGCCCTACTTCCGACCGTCTGCAACTCCTCGAACCATTCGCCGAGTGGGAGGGGACAGACCTGAAAGGTTTGAAATTGCTGATCAAAGCGAAAGGAAAGTGTACGACCGACCATATTTCCATGGCCGGCCCGTGGCTCAAATACCGCGGACACCTCGATAATATCTCGAATAATATGCTGATCGGTGCGGTGAACTACTACAACGAGAAAACCAACACCATCAAAAATCAGCTGACCAACCAATATGCCGAAGTACCGGCCGTTCAGCGCGACTACAAGGCGCACGGAATCGGCACGATCGTGGTGGGAGACGAGAACTACGGCGAAGGTTCATCCCGTGAGCACGCTGCGATGGAGCCGCGCTTCCTGGGCGTACGTGCGATCCTGACAAAGTCGTTTGCCCGTATCCACGAAACCAACCTGAAAAAGCAGGGTATGCTGGCGCTCACATTTGTGAACACCGCAGACTACGACAAGATCCAGGAAGACGATACGATCGACATTCTGGGTCTGGAAACATTCGCGGAGGGACAGCCCCTGACAATCGTGCTGCATCACAATGACGGTACCACCGACGAGTTTCCCGTGAACCATACTTACAATGCCCAGCAGATCGAATGGTTCAAAGCAGGTTCTGCATTGAATATCATCCGGAAGTCGGTTGGCGCTTAGGCAGTACTGTTATTTCAAATGCAAAAATGGCTCCTGAATTCCTCAGGAGTCATTTTTGCATTTGAAGGAAGGGGTATTTGATCTTTCGTTTTAGCATCACCTCAAATTCCCGGAAACCGTGCCTTTTGCCGGCTGTACGACTGGTACAGAAAGATAAACATCCCGGTCATGATCGAGACGTCGGCCATATTGAATATCCCGGTTTGGAATAGGCCGAAATTGATGTGCATGAAGTCGGTTACCGAACCGTGCACCAGGCGATCGTAAATATTACCGATACCGCCGCCAATGGCGAAGGACAGCGCCAGCGCGCTCAGCCAGGTCAGGTTCTTTTTGGTAAGCAGATAAATAATGCCAAAAAGCAATGCAATAAGCGGAATGACGGACAATAGGAAGATTTTAGCCGTTTCCGGCAATGAGCTGCCAATGCTGAGGAATGCACCCGTGTTTTCGACATAGGTGATAGTCACGTAATCTTTGATCACGTGAATCGTCTGGTAAAAGCCCACATTCTCCCGTACCACGCTTTTAGAGATCTGGTCGCAGCCGATGTTGGCGATCAGGACCACGAGAATGGCAATATTCCTGAAAAGGCGGTTTGATTTGAAATTCATTATTTGGTCAACGCTTTGATCGGCGTCAGTTTAACGTCTTTGAACTCAACTTCCGAGCCTTCCGACTGCAAAGCGATCTGTCCTTTCGAAGCGGTCGCGTCGTAGCCGTAGTTGACCAGTACACCATTGAGCCATACTTTAATTGAATTCTTAACACATTCTATCACCATCGAATTCCATTCGCCCAGGGGCTTTTCGGTACCATCGGTGAGATTGGGAATGCGGCGGAGCTTGTCGCCATTGACGCCCCATTTTTCCTTAGGCCCGCGGCGTTTTTCCATGTCGGGCACTGTGATATCTTCCTGAATGCACCAGAAATCGCCTGCATTCTGGTTCATCAGTTGTATTTCGATGGATTTGGGAAACATATCGTACAGATCACGTGGCTTGGATACGAATACGAGCGCACCGCAATTGCCCGGTTTGCCTGCAAAGCGATACTGGAATGTGAAGCGGAAATTTTCATACTGAGCGTCCGTGATCAGGTGCCCGCCGGGTGTGCCCAGGCTCACGAGCATTCCGTTGCGCACGAGAAACGGGTTGACAGCCTTGGGATCCTTATCCATTTCGGGCACGTCGATGTGCCATCCTTTAAGATCCTTGCCGTTAAAAAGTGCTTTTGTTTGGCTGTAAGCATGTTGCGAGGCGATAGCGAGGGTCAGGGCAAGGGGTAGAAAGCGTTTCTTCATGGACGTCGATACTATTTAAAGTTTTAATGGGATTTGAACCGGAAAAATTAAGCAATAATCGGGTGAGTAGCTGTATTACTACTCCAAATGTTCGCGTATTGGTTTAAATTGGAGCTTTCTCATTCGCAAATCATCGCATTAGTCCATGAAAAAACTGGCCGCTCTGCTCGCCACGCCCCTGTTATGCTCGTACGCATTCGCGCAGACGCTACGCTACGACGTATCCTTTCCCAATATCGTACACCACGAAGCCCGCATTGCCCTATCCGTTTCCGACGCACCTCAAAAGGAGCTGACTTTCCGGATGTCGCGCTCGTCGCCAGGCAGGTACGCCACGCACGAGTACGGGAAGAATATATATGATGTAGCGGCCTTTGACAAGGCGGGCAAACCGATCACGGTGCAGCGTGTGGACGGGGATGTTTATAAGGTTGCGGGTATCAATGGTTTTGTGAAGGTCGAGTATACCCTATATGCCAATCACGCCGACGGAACTTACGCCGGAATCGACGCCAGCAGCGTGCATTTGAATATGCCCGCGGCATTTATGTGGGTGAAAGAGCTGCAAAAAGCGCCGATCACAATCGCTTTCAACATACCGGAATCCAATGGGTGGACGATAGCGACCCAGCTCAAACCGACCGGCAAGGCCCATGTATTTACCGCGCCGGATTTGCAGTACTTCATGGATTCGCCCACTAAAATAGGGAGGCTGATGATCAGGGACTGGACTGTGCCTAACGCGGATAGCAAACCGTCGGAATTCCGGCTTGCATTGGAAGCAAAAAGCAGTGATTCGCTGGCATCCGCATTTGCAGACAAGGTGAAGCGCATTACCCAGGAGGCGCGCATGGTTTTCGGGGAATTTCCGGCGTTCGACAACGGCCACTACACTTTCCTGGCGAGCATTAATCCCTATGTGAAGGGCGACGGGATGGAGCACCGCAACAGCACTATGATCACGCTGCCGGTTGCATTTAATGGTTCCGACAACCTTCTGGGCGTGTTCTCCCATGAGTTTTTCCATACCTGGAATGTCGAGCGCATTCGCCCGAAAACGCTGGAACCTTTCAATTTCGAGAAGAGCAATATGAGTTTCGAGCTCTGGTTTGCCGAAGGTTTTACGCAATACTATGGTGAGCTCCTGCTGGAAAGGGCCGGATTCGATTCGCTGGACGAGTATTGCCGGACCCTGACGACGCTGGTGAACACGAAGGAAAATACCGTCGGCGCGAAGCGCATTTCACCGGTACAGGCCAGCAGCCATGCGGTTTTCGTAGACGCGGGCGTGGCGATAGATAAAACGAATTATTCTAATACCTACACTTCCTACTACCCTTACGGCGCGTCGGTGGCACTCGCATTAGATCTTGAATTGAGAGCCAAAGGTATGAATCTCGACGATTTTATGAAGGCTGTTTGGGCAAAACATGGAAAGCCTGAGATTGCTTACAATGTGTCGGACCTGGAAGCGGTGTTAGCTGCATATACCAAAAACAAGGCATTTGCAGAGCAGTTTTTTGCAAAGTACATCAATGGGCATGAGTCGCTGGATTATGGTCCGCTACTGGCCAGGGCAGGTCTGCTACTAAGAAAGCGGTTTGAAGGGCAGGCATGGCTGGGGGATTTTGTCAATTACAAGGAAGGCACGGGACTGACGATCTCCGCCAACACCACCATCGGCAGCCCGCTCTACAATGCAGGACTGGATATTGACGATGAAATCCTGAAAATTGACGGAAGAGCAATCAGCAAAAATGACGAGTTGCTGGCCACGCTCCAATCGCACAAGCCGGGGGATCGCATGATGGTGGAGTATAAGCACCGCGACGAGCTGAAAACGGCAGAAGTGGAACTGATTGAAAACCCCCGCCCGGAAGTTGTGACTTACGAGTCAGTGGGTAAAACGGTCACGCCGGAGATGGAAACTTTTCGAAAGGCCTGGCTGGGGAGCAAATGGAAGTAATGCAAGCGGTTGCCCGTCACCAGGCAACCGCTTTTCTGCTTCTAACGTGTGAGTAAAATCTTTTTCGTCTCTACGGAATCCGGTTTTTTTACTTGCAGCAGGTAAATGCCGGCTGGTGCATGGGGAAGGCTTATCCGCTCCTCATGCCTGCCTTTACCACTCACATGGCGGGTATGCCAGACTTTGCCCTGCACATCGGTTACCAGCATAGAACCCGTCTCCCCGGTTTTCAAATCAAATACAGCTTTAAACTCGCCCGGGGCGGGGTTAGGGAAAGCTTGCAGCTGCGGATCATCGGTTTGCGATTGACCAAATTCCGGCACTGCCATTCTCGCATTACTCTGCGTAGTCCCGACGCATATTTTGTCCTGGCGCACAGGCGCTCCCGGCAACCCCTGAATGCGGATGATACTGTTGCCGTCGGGTACTGTAATGTAAACCATGGCTTCCCGGGATACGATATTCCAGCTATGGGAAGCGCCGAGCAGCACGGAGGTGAGCTGGACGGTTCCATTCACCGACACGCTTACCTGCGCATCGGCCTCGGCATAATAGCGGATAGTCAAAGGGTAGGGGCCGCCTACGAAGCCGCTCAACTGGTAATCAACATAATAATCATAGTTGTTTTGCGAGCCGCGTGTTTGTCCGTTCGAAGCATTAGGATCGCCGGACACCGGGCCATTGCTCGCCGAATGCTCTGCTTCCACGCAGGCAGAGGTGAGCACGCCTCCCGGAGGAGGGCAGCTGGTAACCTGGTAGGGCACTCTTACGATTTTTTGCGCACAGCCATCTTTCCCTGCTGCTACCGACAGGTAGAACGAACCCACGTAAGACGGAGCCGTCACATCGATTGTTTGCGTGTACCGGGCAAAGCCGCCATCGTCAAACCAGTTGTAGTAAACTCCCCCGCAATCCGGGCCGGTGCAATTGGCGGTCATGGTAAACTGGCTGCCGCAAGCGGGCGTCGGAGTAGAGGGGCTCGCAGTGATGTTGAAGTCGCAGGCAGGCGGCGTGCCGGGCATTTCCATAATGCAAAGCCTGTCTTGCCTTACCGGGCTATATCCGGGGTAGCCTTTCACCCGGATCATATTCACGCCTTTTTTCAAGGTGAAAAGCAGGGTACGCTCCGTCCATACGATGTTCCAGGAGTGGGATGCTTCTAGTTCGATTTTGTGCGCCACGGGCTCGTCGTTGATCTTTACTTCCACGGCGGTGTTGGCTTCGGCATAGTAGCGTAATGTGATAGCATGCGGGCCGTCCACCTGAACACCCCACACGACGTACTCCACATAGTTATCTGGAATGGCCTGGCCGCCTCTGGTTTTGCCGCCCGAGGCATTGGGGTCTTCGGAGATCGGTGCATTGCCCTGCGCGTCCTCCGCTTCAATGCAAGCCTGGAACGGCTGACTGCCGCAATCGCTGATCGTCAATTGGAAATTACTGCTGATATCCGGACAGCCGGGTTTAGAACCGGTCCGGGTGTAAGAATAAGTCCCGTTTTGAGAAGGAGCGTAAAAGTTGATGGTATTTCCGGTGCCGTTGATGTCCGGCCCGGTCAGCCGGTAAGTAACTCCCGCGCAGCCGGCTCCAAAACACTCGGCGGTGACGGTCAGAGGTTGCGTGCAGCTGGGGGTATAGTCGCTTACGATCGATCCGACCGTAAACTCGCAGTCGGCCGGCGTCGTATCGACACGAATCGACAATGTTACACTCGTATCGTTGACACATCCTTTCCGGAACGCACCCAACCTGTAAGAGTAGTCGCCGGGTGTCTCCGGTGCATTGAATGATACCACTCCACCTGAATAGAGCGTGTTATTGCCAAACCAGGATAGCGAAGCGGCATTGCAATCTGCGCCCGTGCAGCCCGCGTCGAGCGTTACCATCTGCCCGGGCCGATAGCTGGAGACATTTCCGACAACCTGCGGATTAACTTTGAAATCGCAGGTGATCGGCCATTCGGTTCCGGGTATTTCGGTCCAGCAGGTTTTGTCCTGCCTGACGTCGTAGCCCGGAAGTTCTTTCACCCTCACCCCATTGTTGCCGGCTGTTAAATTCACTTCGAAAGTATATTCCGTCCAGGCGATATTCCAGGAATGCGAAGCGGGCAGTTCCACCTGGAATGTCGAACCACCATTGACAGAAACATTGACCAGTGAATTCCGTTCGGCATAATACCGAAGGGTTACCTGATACTTGGCGGTAGACGGGACGTCGGTCACGTAATCCACAAAATAATCCGAAGAGTTTCGGAAGCCCCTCGTGAGGCCATTGGAAGCGTTGGGGTCGGAAGAGATGGGACCGTCGCCATTACCATTTTCAGCTTCCAGGCAGATGGTAAAGGCTGCCCCATTGGCTGAGGAGCCCTCGTCGGTGGTACGGATACTTGCGCCTGCGGGCACGGAAGCGATCGCTGAGAGCAGAAAGCAAATAACGGAAGTAAAGGTTTTCATAGCATGCTGGAAAATTTGGATGAATGGACCTTCCAACGGGTTCGTTGGAAAAGACAATGCAAACTTGGATTGTCTACATTTTCCGAGACACCACGGTCATTGCAAACCGTGGCGACATGCAAAAAAATAATATTGAAAATCAGTAAAATCTATCCCTGCTTTTCAGAAAGATACTTCCAGTAGCGGCGTGGCACATGGCGCACGTGCAGGCGGGTATTCTTGCGGGCCTGAATATTCGTGCTTGTGAAGTAGTCCTGCCACAGCAAAGTGTACAACTGCTCCTTAGGGTCCAGCACATCGGAGGGAAGTGCATTGACGATCGACATCTGTGGCGCCTCAGCCAGTTCGATTTCCTCTGTTTTTTCCAGATCGTAATACAGCCCGTACTTCCTTTTCAAATCATAAATAATCCAGCGCTGATCGGCATAGCGGTTCTGGAAGTGTTCCGGGAGCAGGGGAAGTACATCAAAATCGGGTTCGATATGGGCATAGTAAATGCCGTCGCCCGTCTTCTGAAACCGTACAAATGCTTCCATCCGGTGCTTTTCGCGATGAACTTTCTGTGCGGTCTGGGAAATGGCCAGCACATCCCGATGCGCAAAGTTTTCCGTTGCACCCGCCGGCTGATCGATGATATAGCGGGAGAAATTGAACAAATGCTGAAAGACATCCGGCTGCTCCGAAAGAAAGGCTTTGTAAAAGCGTAGCTGCCATTCTTTTCCCATCTTTTTGCACAGGCCTCTCCACACCCGCTTGCCTTTCTCCCGGTCGGACAAAATCTGAAATCCTGATTGGAAAACGTCTGGAATGTACGAAGCCTCTGTTACCAGCTTTACCACGGGCGATTTGCGGTGGTAGCTTTCAAAAACAGCCGTTAGGAGCCCTTCCAGCGATCCGTCGAAAATGTATAGCTCCATCAGAAAAGCGATAGTTGATTATGCGGATTTTTCTGGTATTTGCTCTTGCTTTCCGAGAGAATAAGGCCTTTGATATGGCCCGCCTCGTAATCCTTCAACTGAATTGGGCTGTCCGCGTACCGGATGAAATGCCGCGCCTTGCCGAATGCAATACCCAGTTTACGCAAATGGCTTTGATATAAACGCCCGAACTTGCGCGCCTGCACGATTTTCAACGCCGAGCTTACGCCAATGCCGGGTACCCGCAGGATCATGTAATAATCGGCTGTATTCACATCCACCGGAAACTGATCCAGGTTGCGGAGCGCCCAGCTCAGTTTCGGATCGACATCCACTTCGAGGTTCGGGTGAATATCGTTGAGAATTTCCTGGACTTTGAAACCGTAAAACCGCATCAGCCAGTCAGCCTGATAGAGCCTGTTTTCGCGGATCAGAGGCGGTTGGGAGCCAATAACGGGCAGTCGGCTGTCGTGACTGATCGGAATGTAGCCCGAGTAATATACCCGTTTGAGCGAAAAACGCTGATAGAAGGCATTGGCGGTGTACAAAATCTCCTTATCCGATTCAGGCGTGGCACCGACGACGATCTGCGTACTTTGCCCGGCCGGAACGAATTTAGGCACGCTCTTGATCAGCGCCTTCTCGCTTTGAAATTGGGTAATGCTGTTTTGAATGTATTTCAAAGGCTTTTTCACCTCTGCATGCGACTTTTCCGGCGCGAGCAATTTAAGGCCCGTTTCCGTCGGCATTTCAAGGTTAATGCTCATGCGGTCGGCATACATACCTGCTTCGCGCAGCAATTCGTCGCTCGCGCCCGGGATGGTTTTTAAATGGATATAGCCATTGAAACGCTCCTCCTGCCTCAGCTTTTTCACGATGCGCACGAGCCGTTCCATGGTATAGTCGGCATCCTTGAAAATACCCGAACTGAGGAACAGACCTTCAATGTAATTGCGGCGGTAGAAATTCATGGTCAGCTCCACCACCTCTTCCACCGTAAATGCGGCGCGTTTAATGTCGTTGCTGCGCCGCGACACGCAGAATGCGCAATCGTAAATGCAATGGTTGGTCAGCAGTATTTTCAGCAGCGACACGCACCGGCCGTCTTCGGTGTAGGTGTGACAGATCCCCGTTCCTTCCGCATCCCCAATTCCTTTGTTCTCATTTTTCCGGTTACTGCCGCTTGACGAGCATGACACATCGTATTTCGCAGCATCGGCCAGAATCCCCAACTTCTCCCGGATCCGCTCGTACATACCTAAATTTGCAATTAGTTAAATTCATCTAAAATATTGATCGGCATTAACCAGTTATTAGGAGGTCATGCTGACTGAATATTTGTGCATGAAAATATCAATTATCTGGTACTAATACAATCTTTTGGGGCGGAATGTTCGTGAGCCGTGTGAGTAAAATTTCCGTTTGTCTGCTGGTCGCTGTCGGAATGGCCAGATTTTCAGCATTTTGTCAGTCCGACGAGCCGAAAGTGACCCGGTATAACGGTAAGGTAAGCCAGCAGTTTGTTATGAACCGCGATTCGCCCATTGTCGACCATGCGACCGGCAAGCGGATCAGTTACGATACCTACGACAATATGCTCAAGCGCAGCCCCGGACAGTACAAAACCGTACCCGTGTTTGATAAATACGGAAAGGCATCATCCTTTGAAGTATTCAAAAAATCCCAGTTGTATGTTCAGCAGGACGGTTCGGTGATGAACAATCCGGACCTGATGCCCGAAGTAGGGGAGCCGATCGCGCCGTTCGTCATGCGCGGGCTCGACGGGCGCGACTACGATTCGGAGAAGCTGCGGGGAAAATACATCCTCCTCGGCTTTTGGGTGCGCTATGAGAAGCCGTTGTACACGCTGGCCAGCACCAAAGTGATCTCTGATTTCGTGACCGAAAATAAAAAGAAGGGTATTGAAATCGTATCGCTCGGAACAACCCTTAATACCGAAGAAGAATGCCTGGAAGCGATTCCGAAACGGAACTGCGGTTTTGTTCCCGTTCCGGAATCGTATGGTTTCAATCACCGCTACAAGATCAGCGAGACGCCCTATTTTATATTGGTAGATCGGAAAGGGATCGTGAGAGCTATGGCGCCGCACACCGAATTCTCCAAAATCAGCGAGCTTGTACTGCGATGATCAGCCCAGCGCCCCGCTGATGCGATTGTAAAGGCGCTCCGGGTGCCAGATCCGCCGGGGGCCAAGGATCATGCGACGTGACGTCCGGTACATTTGGTAACCAATTTCATTCAGATATTTCAACCCGGCCGTGTTTCCCATCGGAAGGATGGACACCGGCCGCATCGCGGAACGGAACAACATAAGCGCAAAGCCGGCATTGTCATTGGCTGCCATGATAGGGCCATCGCTCCAGGTAGGAAGGTAAACTCCCTGTAAATCCCCCTGAGGACCGATACAAACAAACGCGTCGGCCAGAAATTCGGCCATTACGCCCCGCCTGTCTTCTCCGGACACCATGCGGTCGATCGCGTAAGCAGTTTCCCGAAAGTGCTCTGCAAACGGCTGAATACTCCCGGAATGCTGCCGCTCCGGAACGCCATCCTCCCGTCTCAGATGCGCATATTGCCCCTCCACTTCAAAGCCCTGTTTCAAATAAACCGGGTAACCGAACTCGGTCGCGTCGAGGTAGATCGTCGGATACCGCTTCCGGTCCACGCTTTCGATCAAATGCCGGGTTATTGCGCTTCCAAGACCTTTGTTTCGATGATCGTTATGGGTAATAATGCACGCAAGCCATGCGGTATCCTCGTGGAATATGGTGGTCCCAACCGCAACGGGCTGGCCGTTTTCGACGATTTTGATCGGCTTGCAGTGCTCCGATTTTAAAAAGTAGGCAAACCGTGGGCGGATATCGCCCCAACCCTCAGGTTCGAGGGCGGGAAGGTACGCAATGTCGTCTTCTGTAAATTCCTGGCAAATCATGGCATGGATCGTTAATCCTGCTAAAATGTCAAAAATCTGCTTCCAACTGCCTGAAATGCGCGATTTTTCTTTGCCAGCTGATCCACGCGTAGTAGAAAGCCAGGAAAAATGTGATGATCAATGCGCTCAGAATGATATACTTCCGTTGATTGAAAGCCGTTTGATAAGTCAGGAAAAACAATAGGGCTGCGGCGTACAGGACCGAAGATGCCAGTGAAAGTATTGCCAGTCTTTTCAATGCATTTGCCTGTTTCGCCACCGCATCCCGCAGGTTTCCACTCACCAAAGGGTTTTGAATATGCCGGTAACCCAGCACGTTGTTGATGATGTAAAGTAGGATACCCGCCATCAGAACTACATTGACCGCCAAGGGCTTCCGGTCCCCGTCGAAGCCGTCGTAAAAAAGGAGCAAAAGCGCTGAGAGGGCGGCTATTTCCGTCATGAACTTGATCCGTAACTTGCGGAGCGTGGGGTGGTTACGTACGCGAGTCATGGCGGCAAGCTCCTTGTCGGAAAACGTTTCGGCGCCGGCGCGATGCCAGTCGGATTTCAGATCGTCGATATTCATAGGTTTCTGGATATTAAAAGTGTCTTAAGTTTTTCCTTGATGCGGTTGAGCTTTACGCCCACGTAATTTTCGGAAATGCCCGTTACCGCGGCGATTTCGGCGTAGGAATGATCTTCGAGGTAAAGGGAAATCAGCGCGCGTTCCGATTCGCCCAGTGTCCGGAGCGCCCGGAACAGCCATTCTTCGCGTTCCGAGGTTGTCTCAATGGTATCGGCCAGGTCGGGCGGGTGTTCCGAGAGCGAAACGGGTGGTCGCTGCTTGCGGTACGACGCCATGGCCGTGTTCAGCGCAATCCGGTACATCCAGGTCGTGATCCTGGATTCCTGCCGGAAGCCGGGGAATGCGCGCCAAAGCTGGTACACGATTTCCTGAAACAGGTCTTGCTGGTCCTCCGGCGTGTTGCGGTACATTCTGCTCACTTTGAAAATGATCCGCTGATGCGCCCCGATCGTTTCCAGAAAAATTTTCTCCATAAAAATCAAATCTTTCCCAATAGGTTGCGGAGATTGGGAAAAACTTATCAAAAAACCACTTTATTTACCGAAAGTTTTTTCAAAAGACGCGGACATGAATATCATTACAACAGACCAGCTGAAAACGATTCTGGAAAATGAAGACCCTATTGTGATCGACGCACGGGGTGGGACGGATGCCCTGGATCGGTATAACCAGGCGCACCTCGAAAATGCCCAGTTTGTAGACCTCGAAACGGATTTGTCGGAGAAATCCGGAGATGCCTCTCAGGGCGGACGGCACCCGCTGCCGAAGCCGGATGACTTCGGCCGGTTTTTAGGAATACTCGGGATCAGCCCTTCCTCGACGGTTGTTGTGTATGACGATAAAAAAGGAGCCAATGCGGCGGCACGCTTCTGGTGGATGCTCAAAGCGGCCGGTCATGAAAAGGTGTATGTAGTGAGCGGCGGGCTCGACGCCATTACGGAAGCAGGTATTGATTTAACCCAAAAAACGGCTTCGCTGCACGCATTGGAAGAATACCCGATCAATGGATGGCAAATGCCGCTGGTGGATGCCGATGATGTGGCACTGGCTGCCGCCGATCCGGAATCGATGGTGATCGATGTGCGGGAGCATTACCGCTATGCGGGCGAAAGCGAGCCGATCGACCTGGTGGCCGGGCATATCCCGGGGGCTGTCAACATCCCTTATACTTCCAATCTCGACGGAAAAGGGGAGTTTATGTCGCCCGCCGAGCTTGCTGCCAAATATAAGGAGGCATTTGCCGACAAAGATCCCCGCAAGGTGATCGTGCATTGCGGTTCGGGCGTGACTGCCTGCCACACGCTGCTGGCGCTCGCGGAAGCAGGCCTGAATGGCGCGAGCCTGTACGTGGGCTCATGGAGCGAATGGTCGCGTACAGAGCGACCGATCGCGACGGGCGAGTAACAACCACAAGGTATTTTTACTGGATGGATTGCAGGTAATCGTAGAGGGAAGAAAGCTCACTGCGGGTGTATTGGGCAGTCATTTTCCAGGGCATATCCTCGTTTTTAAGTACGTGGCCTTCGGGCGTCTGGCCCGATGTGAGTGTGGTAATAAACTGTGCTTTTGTCCATTTACCCACGTGACCCGACCGGGTGATATCCGGCACGGGCGGAAACCCGGGGGCGAGCGGTTCTCCTCCTTTGAAATTTTCGCGATGGCATCCCGAGCATGAAATGGCCAGGTATTGCCCTTGCGCCGCGCCCTCGGTAGAATCTGCACGGGCAATCATGGATTTGTTATGATCGATTTTTTCCACCGATAGGAGCGGCATTTTACCGAGGTAACTCATGATCACGGCCACCGGGCCAAGATCGTTGGCCGGCAGGACGCGATCGACCTTAGGGATTTGGCGGCAATAAGCGATGAGCGCTGCCATATCCTGCTGCGAAAGCAATGTGGTTTCATGCGAAGGCATAAAAATAAGCGGCTTTCCATCCTGGTGAATCCCATGCCGCAATGCAGCCAGCCAGTCGGAAGCATTGTAATCTGCCGGCAAGCCACCCTTTCCGAACGTAAGGTTACCCGCCACGAGCCGCCCGATGGCACCGTCGTCATTCATTACTTTTCCAGCCAGATCGCTGCCGTGGCAGTCCTGGCATCCCTTAATGGCCACCAAATGCTTTCCACGGGCCATGGCGGCGCTGTCTGCCGGAATTGCTATTGACTCTTGGTCGAAAACATAGGTTTTGTTCATACGGCTCCTCATGGATACCGACATGTAAGTGTACGTGCAAACCGCTGCAAGCATAGCGACAGACAGGGTAATGCCCGTCCATTTCAATATTTTTCTGATCATGGCTGTAAAGTTTTTGGCAAAAATGCGGGGCCGCCGGCCGCATTGGCCTACGCAAAACGGATGAAAAACTACGACAAACGGATTTCGTCGATTAATTGGGCCGTTCACTCAGTAAGAAGCGGATGGGAGGCTGTGCCGGGGTATTTTCGTGTTGTGTTAACCTCATTTCCATTTTATGGCAGCCACGCTCATCCATTCCGCCGACATCCTCGATTTCAATATGGTGCCTAATCCGCAATCGGTCATGCCGGGCGCACGCAACCACCATGCCGGGGAGTTTTTGACGCGCTATCATCCCAAAGTGGGTGAGATGAAATTCAAGAGTCTGCTTTTCCCGCATATGCATGTTATGAACCTGCATTGGACGGCGCAGGAAGACCTGGTATTGTACGACAGCACCCCCGTGGATACGATCAATATTAATTTTCACATGGCGGGAAGCCTGGATACTACTTTCGAAGGGCTTTCGCACGACCTGAACATGCGGCCTGGGAAACATAATCTGGTCTTTTCTCCGGAAGGGGGCGATATTAACCGGGTTGCCGCCCGCGAATCGCTGGAAATGTTCCACATCAGCCTGGACAAGAGATTTTTTGCAGACATCATCGGCTGTGATGACCATTGGAGCGAACGCATGCAAAATAACCTGGTTTACAACCGGCCATTCTCGGGCGTTACCGGCACAGCGGATATAACGCCGCTCATGCATAACCTGATCAGGGACGTAAAACAATGCAGGGAGGGCGGGGCTATGCGTAACCTGATGATCCAGTCCAAGGTATTGGAATTGCTCGCATGGCAGGTAGCACAATTCCGGGGGCCGGAGCGGGTGGAGCGCATTTCTGCTGCCGACATCGACAAGCTGCATCAGCTGAAAAAATTCCTGGATATTCACTTCCTGGAAGAACACTCGCTAGCGGAACTATCGAGAATTTGCCTGCTGAACGAGTTTAAAGTAAAGAAGGGTTTCAAAGAAATGTTTGGTACTACCGTTTTCGGTTACCTGCGCAAGCTGCGGATGGACCATGCGGAGCAATTACTCCTGGACGCGTCGCGTTCGGTGGAGGAAGTTTCCGATTTGCTGGGGTATGAGCACGCCCAGCATTTTTCGACCGCATTCAAGAAATATCGCGGCGTTAACCCCTCCACCCTTAAATCCCTGCGTACCTTGGCCTGATTTAACAAAAATTGACAATGAGAAAGTATTTAACGGTGATCAGTTTATTGATCATGAGCGGATATGTATTCGCATTGGCTATAAGCTGGCGTATTGGGGAAGGATACCAAATCCGGTTCGACGGTAAGTATGCGCATGGGTCGTTTCAAAAAATGGAGGGAAATATACGCTTCGATCCAGCGAATCCCGTAGCTGCGCAATTCGATGTTTTCGTGGATGTAGCATCGATTGATACCGGCATAGAGCTGAAAAACAAGCACGCCCGGAGCGACAAATGGTTTGATGCGGAGCAATACCCGCGTATTCACTTTGTGTCGAAGGCGGTCAGCCGTACAGACACTGGTTTTGTGGTGCGCGGCGACCTCGACCTAAAAGGCATCACCAGGGAGATAGCGATTCCGTTTGCATTCAGGAGTGAGGCCGGTCGGCATGTTTTCTACGGGAAATTTAAAGTCAACCGGGGCGACTTCGGCATCGGTAAAACTTCCGGCAAGGATTCCGACTCGACTGCGGTGGAAGTGACCGTGCCGGTGCTGTCCATGGACTAGGCGCTCACTTGTCCTGCAACGCTTCCAATTGCCGCAGTAATTCCTGCAATTCCCGTTCTGCGGCTTTCAAAGACGTCATTTCTCCACTTTCAACCACATTCTGGGCAGGATCATCGAAATTTTTCGTTTCTTCAATTACCTCAGGGTTCTCGCGGTTTTCGGGCGAAAATGCGATCGTTTCTTCCAGGTTTAGCCGCTCGAAATCAATCTGCTGTCTTTTGGCAAGTATTTTGTCTTCGAGTTGCCGGCGTTCAAGGTTATCCATAGTCTCAATTCGTTTTTGGATTACCTTGCAATAACTGAGCCAGGCATTTCATACATTAGAGAGAGGTAATTTCACCAATTGGCTTACTTTTACTAGTCTTTGCACCAACTGATATTCTCGACTCGACAACTCACACAGAACTATGGATTATGTTAATGCTTCATCTGATTATCTGAGCGCCAATCCCAGCTGGCACATCGAAGATTCGCCCTGGAAGGCTACTCAAATTATCAAAATGCTGAAAAAGAATAACCTGCATCCGCAATCTATCGTAGAGATTGGCTGCGGCGCGGGAGAGATACTCAATCAGCTCCACGATCGGTGGGAGGATAAAGCTGTGAAGCTTTACGGTTACGATATTTCACCGGACGCTTATGAATTCTGCAAACCGAGGGAAAAAGACCGGTTGAAATTTTTCAACGACGACCTTTTGCAGACCAATGAGAAATTCGACCTGCTGCTGATGATCGACGTTTTTGAGCACGTAGAAAACTATTTCGATTTCATCCGGAAAAGTGCGAGGCACGGTGAATACAAGATTTTCCATATCCCGCTCGATTTTTCGGCACTGGCGGCATTCACCGGGCATCTCATGAAATTGCGGCATTCAGTAGGGCATATCCATCACTTCACCCGTGAGATGGCTATCAATACGCTTAAAGATTGCGGCCTCGAAGTCGTCGATTGGTTCTACACGCTCTCCGAGCTCGAACTAAATTATGGCCGGCATAATTTCAATGGAAAAGTAGTCAACTCATTCAGAAAAGTATTGTACACGGTCAATCCGGAACTCGCCGTCAAAGCGGTCGGCGGATTTTCTCTCCTGGTATTGGCCAAATAAGAAACCACACTGTGCCCGTCTGAGCAAGCGTAGCCCGTTCGTGCGGGTTGCGCTTTTTATTTCCGTTTGGTCATTGTTTGCCCGCCGCATGAACAACGCATTTGACTGAAAGTGCTTCATATTGCCACATTGCGACATCAAAAAACTTTTATATAAACGCACATGGCAGCCATTTGGAATTTGGATAAGAAGAAAACGGTAGAATCGAAACGGGACGTTACCATTTCTCCCAACCCTGCGAGAGATGAGGTGCAACTTTGCGGGATGGCCAGAATGGAAGTTGCGACGATCGCTGTCTGGACGCGGGCCGGGCAGGCTATTTCATTAAAAGAAAAAAGAAATGGTACTATTGACGTATCGCACCTGAGGCCCGGGCTCTATTCACTGGTGATCACCTGCTGGGATGGGTCGATGATTTCAAAACGGATTTCTATTCGCCGGTGATGAACGGCGGGCCGGTGTACGCATGCTGCCGGCCTGCTATTTCATATTCAGAGCCCGCTTTAAAAACCCGCCCAGAAAGCTGGCGGCGAAAGTGAGGATCATGGAGCCGTAAAGACTGAAATTTTCCAGCTCCTGACGCCCCCTGTCTTCCGGGACCGAAGTGAAAAGGAAATAACCCGCAACCAGCAAAGCGCATTGCAGGATCGCGAGCAGCCAGCCCCGGTAGGGCTCGACAAATCCGATGGAAATCGCCGAAAACACCGCAACCAGGTAGGGCAGGTGAATACTTTCGGCGTTTTTGATAACGTAGACAAGCAATGCGCTCGTAAGGGTGATCATTACCATGTTAATGGCCAGCCGCTTATCGAAAAAAGCAGACCCGGATGTGTTGGATGCCTTCGGATGGGTCTTCAAGGCTTCAATCAGATGGCGTTCGCGCTCCGCATCCTGCATTGCCCCGGTTTCATGGCCGATCTGCCGCAATGCTTTCGAACGCCAGTGGTAAGGTGCTGCGCTGGTTTCCGCCGAAAGCGTCACAGCCTTGTTGAATGCTGCCAGCGCTTGCTCCGGTTCGTTTTGTTCCAGCAATAGCTTGCCCAGTTCAAGATGGAGCGTAAACACCTGGTCGTCGTAACTCAGGCCGGCCCGAATGTCAGCCAGCGCTGCGCCCGGATTCCCGAGTTTTTTCTGGCAAAGGCCCCGGTATAGGTAGGCGATGCAGGACTTGGGTTTTTGCCTGATCTTCAAATCAAAATAAGCAAATGCCTGATCGGTCTGCCCGTTTTCATAAAGCTTGATTCCTTCCGAAAGTGCCGCCTCCTCCTTTTCACTTGGTGTACGCAGGTCGGCATAATTGCGCAAGTAATAGATATAGCCGAAAAAGGCGATGACGACGAGAAATTCCATATAATTTGCGAAATCACAAAAGGCATTTGACACGCCAAAATTCGGCATGGATGCCCGCAAATCAAAGGGAATCGGGGGTTTTGAAACGGGAATGTTGCGATGGTTTCAGACGAGGATTACCATATTGGGTTCGCCGCCGCCTTCGCTGCTGAGCGTAGAGTAGGCAAGTGCAATGCGTTTGCCTGTATTCTCCGCCAGTTCAAGCAATTGAAAAACCTTTTCTTCCCCCTCGATGCGCAGCGCCTGATACAGAACATTCCCGTAGTTGAACTCGCGGGAACCCAGTCCGTTTTTCAAAGCCGCCAGCTGATACCGGTCGAATATTTCCTTTCCTGACATGAAGTGCAACATTTGGGTGTGATATTGCAGGTGAATTTGCCCGAAAGATGCCCGAACCGGTATCAAAGTTGCATGCGGTTAACTTAAATGTTGAGGAAGTGGAATATTCAGGCTCGTCTCGTCGGGGATGGGAAGGCCACGCCGGGTCTGCAGCGGAATTAACCCCGACCAGATGGGCAATGCGAGGTCTTCCGGCTCGTCCTTCGGCATCCCGTCACGCATTTTGGCGGACGCTTCATCAAACGAGAATGCGAGTGCAGTCGTTTTCCTTACTTCGCTATCGGTCATCGGACGGAGGTAGTCCCAGCTATCGGGTACGAGCTTGTTGGTAAGCCATTCAAATGCAGCGCGTTTCGTTCCGGTATCTTCCACCTTTTCTGCTTTGGAAAAAATAATCACCGACCGGTAATTGACGGAATGGCTGAATGCCGATTTCGCCACGACGAGCGAGTCGGTGAGCATTACGGAAATGCAAACCGGGATGCCCTTCTCGATTTCTCGTATAAAATGGCTGCCCACCGAGCCGTGAATGTAAATTTTGTCTTCATAGCGGACAAAAGCCGTCGGAATGGAGAACGGCTTATTGTCCACTGCATAGCTAATAGTGCAAAACAGTGCTTCATCGAGAATGGCACAGATAGTTTCGTGCTCGTAGTGCGTCCGCTTGGCGAGACGGCTTGGAACCAGATAGGGGGGCGGTGTATTCATTACTTTGTTTTTTCTCAAAATTATGTCTTAATTGGTCCATTGTTTTAATCCAATATTTTAAATAGTGGTGGTCCAATTATGATGAATGTACTATCGACGCTCATCACACCTGAAAAGGGCGGGAAGCAGCCTGTATACCTTCAGATC
Source organism: Dyadobacter sp. 50-39 (assembly GCA_001898145.1). Classification (GTDB taxonomy): domain Bacteria; phylum Bacteroidota; class Bacteroidia; order Cytophagales; family Spirosomataceae; genus Dyadobacter. Next base: position 301,567 of record MKSR01000040.1, on the reverse strand, counting down.
GCCAACCAATTGATGGCACTGATCAAAAACGGCACATTGCAGTCGGGGTACCGGCTGTTGAGTACCAGGCAGCTGGCGGGCATTTTGAAAGTACACAGGCGGACAGTCGTGCAGGCGTATGATGAATTGCTGGCACAGGGCTGGCTGGAAAGTCAAACAGGCAATGGAACGTTTGTGGCAAGGAACTTGCCCGATTTGCGTCCGCTGCCGCTCCCCGTTGAAACAGCGGCAGACCGCGATCCGCTCAAAAAAGCGGGCTTTCATTTCGAAAAACCCGCCCATCTCGACAGGGCCGTGCTGAAAGCCGGTTGGAGGCTCCACCTGGACGATGGCTTTCCCGATCCAAGGCTGGCGCCGTTAGAGGATTTGTCGCGCGCGTACAGGAGTCAGCTGCTTCATGGCAACCCTTATACGCGGCTGGGTTATGGGGAAACCAGCGGTACGACCTGGCTAAGGCAGGAGCTTTCGGTGCATCTGAATGAAACACGCGGATTGAAGACTTCTCCGGCCAACATCCTGATCGTACGCGGAATGATAATGGGCATGTACCTGGCCGTGACGAGCCTGGTAAGGCCCGGCGATTGCGTTATTACCGACTCGCCGGGCTGGTTCGGGGCGTCGATGAACTTCACCCAGGCGGGTGCCCACATCTGCCACGTACCTGTGGATGAGCATGGGATGGACATTGATGCGGTGGAGGAGATCTGTCTGAAGCGACCGGTCAGAATGGTTTATGTGACCTCTCACCACCAATACCCCACGACCGTGGCATTGCGGCCCGATCGCCGGATCAAGCTACTCAAACTCGCCGAGCAATACGGGTTTGTGATTTTCGAGGATGACTATGATTACGATTTTCATTATCTGAGCAAGCCGCTGCTCCCGCTATTCGGGGCCGACCAGGCCGGAATGGTGCTTTATTGCGGTTCTTTCACCAAAACGATCTCACCCGCCTTCCGGATCGGCTACCTGGTAGGGCCCGAGGATGTGATAGCACACCTGGCCTCTCTCAGGCGCATTATCGACCGGCAGGGCGATACCATGCTGGAAAATGCCATTGCCGAATTGCTTCAGACAGGCGTCATACAGCGGCATCTGCGGAAATCGGTGCGGGTGTACAAGCAGCGCCGCGACCTGTTTTGCGAGCTTCTAAAAAGCGAATTGCCAGGTCACATCAGCTTCGATATTCCTGATGGCGGAATGGCAGTCTGGGCGCGATTTGATCCCCAAATCGATATCCCAAGGCTTGCAGAAAGGGCGGCGCAGCGGGATTTGTACTTCACGAATGGAAAAGTTGCCGCGCATCCGCCGCAATTCAGGAACTATATACGTCTCGGATTCGCTTCTTCTGATCCGGACGAACTCGAAGAAAGCGTAAAAATTATCAGGGATTTGTTATGATCAGGAAAGTTATCGATGCTTACAGGACTTCTTTTACCGGCCTTAGCCGGGAAACCTGGTTGCTAAGCCTTGTGATTTTAGTGAACCGCTGCGGGTATATGGCCGTACCTTTCATGAGTATGTACATGACCCAAAGCTTACACCGAAGCATCGAGGACGCCGGGCTGATCATCACACTTTTCGGAGTGGGGTCGGTGCTGGGTGCTATGGCTGGCGGATACCTCACCGACAAGCTTGGATTTCAGCCCGTGCAGATCGGCAGCCTTGTGTTAAGCGGTGTGTTTTTCCTGTTGTTCAGCCTTACGGATAACTTTACACTGCTGTGCGGGCTGATTGTCGTCCTTAGCTTTTTTGTGGAAGCCTTCAAACCGGCCAATCAAACGGCCATCGCGGCTTATTCCACACCTGAAAACCTGTTACGCTCGTATGCGCTCAACCGGTTCGCTACGAACATCGGCTTCGGGTTTGGTACCGGTGTGGGAGGAGTGCTCGCGGCCATCAACTATCACCTGCTGTTCTGGGTTGACGGTGTAGTATATGTGCTGGCAGGAGTGCTCATCGTTTTGTTGTTGCCTAAAAGAAAGCGTGTTACGAAGAACGACTTTCCGGTGGAAGCCGAAATCAGTACCGCCTCGCCGTGGAAGGATGCGTTTTTTGTGCGTTTTCTTGTGATGGTTACCTTATATATGCTGTGTTTCGTCATGCTGTTCAGGCTGGTGCCGGTGTACTGGAAAGAGGAGATGGACATCGGAGAATCCACCATCGGGATAATGCTGGGCATGAATGGACTGATTATCGCCTTGTTCGAAATGGTACTCGTTCAAAACCTGGCCAATCGGAAACCCGATTACTTTTACATGGTTTCGGGGCCGGTTTTCTCAGCAATGGCATTCCTGGCACTTATAGTACCCAACGTTTTACCAGCAGTGCTGGCAATCGCGACGGTGGTGCTCTTCACTACCGGAGAGATGCTGGCATTTCCTTACCTGAGCACCTTTGTGATGAACCGGGCCAGCGACCTGAACCGGGGCAAGTACTCGGCTGCTTACTCGGTGTCACAGGCTGTGGCGCAGATTATCGGTCCGGTGCTGGGCGCATACGTGGCCGGACATTGGGGATACAGTTCTTTATGGATCCTGCTGATCGTGATCAGCGGTTTCTGTGCATGGGGTTTCCGGTCTTTGTTTCAGCGTGACCTCGCATTATGATGCGGGCGACTCGCCGGATTCTTCCGGTTTCTGCACAATTAGGAGTTGTTCTTTAAGGGTAGTGATCCGTTCGGCTTCCAGTTCGAGTGCCTTGCGCTGAAGGTCGATCAGGTCGTCCTTCCTGATCATGATATATTGCTCGCGCGGTTCTTCGAACATGGGTACTTCGCCGACCAGCTGGGCTACTGTGGTACTGAATATTTCGGCCATCATCCGAAGCTCGGCGAGCGACGGGTCATTCCTGCCGGTTTCCCAGTTGGATATCACTGCCTTCCCGGATTTTTTCAAAGCTTTGGCCAGCTTATGTTGGTTCCAGCCCTTTATTTCGCGGTATTTCTTTATTCTTTCGCCAACAATTGACATTAGTTGCAGGTTTAATATAAAAATACTTGACTATTGTTTAGATATTCTATACTTTTGTATAGGCGTCTTTTGACGCTTTTAGTAAAGCGCAAATTACAACTTTTTATTACACACCTACATTTTGATGAACGACTTACACGCCCGAGTCGCCGAATACGGCGGCTTATCCATCAAAGAACGCCTGCTGATCAGGTTTGTTAGGTCCAGAAATATTGTGGGCAAAGGCTGGCGGGGAGTACTCGCTGCGAACGACCCCTTTTTCAACACCAAGCTTGGTGGGGACTACTTAACCTCAGTAGCACAGGCAGTTTCAGACAGCAGCCGCGGCAACGTTGACCGCATCGAGAGGGTTACCATCGCCCTGGAAAAGGTGGCAGGCATTACTCCCGTTCCAATCGTTTGAACAATTATTTTCCGGTGATTTTCACTTTTTAAACGGCTTCTCCAAGAGGCTGGTACGAAAGGTGTATATACGGAAAATGCGGATTGGTTTTACGCATTCGGTCCTCCGATTGTGCGGGAAAGCCTTTGTAAGAATGCGCAGCGGGTTCAGAATTGTTGTACCTGCTGCGTCATTGCTGATGCCCGCCTATGGAGGTCGAGGCGAAGATACCCGTGTCGAAGCCATCGATGCTGGCCATGTTCTTTCTTGCCCAGTAATCCTGAATGCCATCAGGACCTTGCTTACGCGCCCATGCGTTTAGCTCTTCCCGTTCGCGGTTGTAGTCCATGAAGGGTACAGCCATACCGCAGGAGGTCTGGACCAGATCTACACGGATGTCGATGAGCTGCCGGGCGCCTTCCAGCGTAGGGAAGAGCGGGTAATATTCCTGCCATTCGGAATCCGCCGGATGGTAAGCTTTGCCGTGTCCGTACAATCTGAGAATAAGTGGCTTGCCCTCAAATGCGCAAAACATGACGGTAATGCGGTCATTCAGCAGCAGATGGGCGGCCGTTTCATTGCCGCTGCCGGTTACGTTGAGCCACATCACGCGGTTTGGACCAAGAATGCGGAAAGAATCCATTCCCTTCGGTGAAAGGTTCACCGTGCCCGTCGCTGCCGCCGTAGCGACGAAGAAAATCTTTTGCTTGCTGATAAAGGATTCCAGTTCCGGTGTGATATGATCGAGTTGCTTTCCCATGGGGTTTACAATAATGCTGAGTGACTAAATTTTCTTTCCCTGAATACGGTATGCATTCAAAATCGCAAGCAACGCAACGCCGACATCAGCGAAAACGGCTTCCCAAAGTGTAGCAACACCACCAGCACCCAACGCCATCACGGCGATTTTAACCGCCATAGCAAGGGAAATGTTCTGATAAACAACGGTTTTGGTCACTTTCCCGATCCGTACTGCCGCAGCAATGCGCGACGGCTGGTCATTCTGGATCACGATATCCGCGGTTTCGATTGTCGCATCTGAGCCGAGTGCGCCCATCGCGATACCCGCGTCGGCAAGGGCGATCACGGGGGCGTCGTTCACGCCGTCGCCCGCGAATGCGATGCGTTTTCCCTGATCTTTCAGCTCCTGCACGATCCTGACTTTGTCTTCGGGAAGCAATCCGCCGTAACTCCGGGTGATACCGAGCTCTGCGGCTACCTTTGCAACCACCGCTTCCTTGTCGCCCGACAGCATGATGGTCGAAATACCCAGGCTTTTCAACTCCGCGACAGCGGCCTCGGCATCTTCCTTGATTTCGTCGGCTATGAGGAAGTGGCCCGCATACTGACCATCGATCGCCACCACGACGATGGTTTCTACCAATGCATGAAGGTCGGAAGGATAACTGATCGAATGTTTTTCCAGCAGTTTGGTATTTCCCGCCAGGACGGCATGTCCATCGACATTCCCTTTCAGGCCATGTCCGGCGATCTCTTCCACCTGGGTTGGTTTCGTCAGTGGAGTTCCAGTCGCCGAATCCACAACCGCTCTGGCGACCGGGTGCGTCGAATAGCTTTCCAGCGAGGCTGCTATTCGGATGAAATCGGCTTTTTCCATTTGCGTTTCCACTTTCTGCACTTTAAAAACACCTTTTGTAAGCGTACCCGTCTTGTCGGAAACCAGCGTGTCGATTTTTGTGAGTACATCCAGGAAATTAGCGCCTTTCACCAGGATACCATTTCTTGAAGCGAGACCAATGCCGCCGAAATAGCCCAGCGGAATCGAGATCGTCAGTGCGCAGGGGCATGCGATGACGAGGAAAACCATACCGCGGTAGAGCCATTGGTCAAAATTGTACTCGGCGGTAAAAAGTGCCGGCACGACGATGATGAGCAATGCCAGCAGAAATACCGCGGGCGTGTAGATGCGTGCGAGGCGGCTGATGAGCAGTTGGGTAGGCGCCTTCCGGGCACTGGCCTCTTGCACCATTTCCAGTATGCGCGAAAGTTTGGAGTCTTTAAAAAGCGCCTTTACCTCGATTTCGACCGATTTTTCGATCGCGATCATGCCGGCAAGTACTTTCCCGCCTTTCGCGATTGTCTGGGGCTTCGGTTCGCCGGTGAGTGCTGCGGTGTTGAAAGTGCCTGATAAGGAGCCCATTTCGCCGTCTAATGCTACCTTTTCACCTGCTTTAACCAGGATTTTTTCACCCAATTCAACGGCCTCGGGAGCCATTTGTACCGGCTTGTCGTCGCGTAAAACGGTTACGGTATCGGGGCGGATGTCGAGCAGCGCCTTGATGGATCGTTTGGAACGACTCACGGCAATGTCCTGAAAGAGCTCTCCGATTTCATAAAAGATCATCACGGCAACGCCTTCGCTGAACTCGCCAATATAGAACGCGCCGAACGTAGCGATGGTCATTAATGTAAATTCATTGAAAAAATCGCCGCGGCCTGCTTTCCTGAATGCGAGTGCTACGGTTTTATTTCCTGCCAGCAGGTAAGCGACCAGCATCATGCCGATTTCGATCGCACGCGGAATTTCAATTTTTACAACGTATGTCAGCACGAGAAACACCGCCAGGATGCCCAGGCTCAACCAAAGCATCCATCGACTTTGAAGAATGGCGGCATCGCCGCCGGAGTCATGGCTATGATCGCCATGGTCGTGATCGTGGTCGTGGCTATGATTGTGTTGCTTATCGTGCACATCCGATTTGGATGCGCAGCATTCGTCGTGAACGTGAGTGGTATTTTCGTCAGGTTTCATTATATAAGCTTCAAATTCCAAACATCCGCGCAGGCTGCCAATGAGCCGCAGGATCATTACAAATGTAGGCAGCAAAGCCATGCAACAGGGTTACAGGTGCTGAAAATCAGGTAATTGCAATATTGTTGCGATTGTTTCCAGCCTATTGATCAGCCACTTGTACATTGGAACAATTGGAAATTTTGAGATGTTATAACAAATTATAACTTTGTACTATGCTAACCAAGATTCGCCGGATCGGAAATTCCCAGGGAATTTTACTTTCCAAAAGCATGCTGGACCAGGTCGAGATTGATGAATTGGTCAATGTCGAGGTGAAAGGCAATGCGATCGTCATTTTTCCCGCCAATTCAAATCCTCGTCAGGGATGGGCTGAACAGTTTAGTCTAGCCAATAAAGAAGCAGCGGGCATCGATGAAGAAAACCTGATGGAGGACGTGCCGAACGCATTTGACGATTCGGAATGGACATGGTAGTAAAAAGATTCGATATCTACTTTGCATCGCTGGACTCCACTTTGGGCATCGAAATCCAGAAGACCAGGCCTTGCCTGATAATTTCGCCGGACGAGATGAATGACCATCTCAGGACAGTCATTATAGCGCCCCTCACTTCCACAATTCGTAAGTATCCTACACGAGTCGATTGCGTGGTTGAGGGTAAAGAAGGGCAAATTGTACTAGATCAACTGCGGTCCATCGACAAGATCAGGTTGACAAGGCGGGTAGGGCAGTTGGATTCAGCAACGGCGCAGCAAGTACTGAGTTTGCTGAGGAAAATGTTTGCATAGCTCTCTACAAGCACTGCTTCCCGATCAATTCTCCCAGTTTTTTTAATCCGGCGTCGATCGACGCGTTATACGGGGCGCCGAAGCTGATGCGGATATAGTTGCTGAATCGCGCATCGGTGCTGAAAATCTGGCCGGGCGCGATGCTGATACTTTCCTGAATGGCACTCTCAAACAATTCGAAGGCATTGATGCGCTTGTCCAATTCGATCCACAGCACATAGCCGCCCTGCGGCCGGACGAGCCGGGTGTCTGCCGGGAAGTAGTCGCTGATGGCCTGCACGTAACGAAGGCATTGCGTGTGCAGGGATTTGCGCAAATGCCGCATATGCAGATCATACCGACCTGTTTCAAAGAAAAGGGCCACAGCGGCCTGGGTAGGCGTAGCAGAAGACACTGTGTGCGTGATCTTGTGACTCAGCACCTTATCCTTAAACTTTCCGGGCAAGCACCAACCCACGCGGTAACCCGGCGCCAGCGTTTTCGAAACCGACCCGCACAGCATTACCAGGCCCTTTTTGTCATAGCTTTTGCAGGTACCGGGCCTGGTTTTGCCAAAATACATTTCTCCGTAAATATCGTCTTCGATCAGCGGAATCTCTTTCCGGCCAAGCATTTCAACCAGCTGTTTTTTCCGGTGATCCGGCATGAGCGCACCCGTGGGGTTGGAAAAATTGGGTACGAACAGCACCGCCTTGACCGGGATGGTTTCCATTGCCTTTTCCAGGTATTCGAGGTCGGCCCCTTCGTCGGGATGGCAGGGGATTTCGAGCGTTTTCAGGCCCAGGCTCTTCATGATGTTGAAAATTCCGAAGTAGATCGGGTTTTCGATCGCGACGGTGTCGCCGGGCTCGGTGACGGCTTTCAGGCAAAAAATCAATGCCTCCATGCACCCCTGGGTGGTAATCACCTCGTCGGCGCTTACATTGCCTTTCCAGTTGAATGCATATTTAGCAATCTGTTTCCGTAATGCAGCGTTCCCCTGCACTTCCTCATATTGGGTACAGCTGTGCGGGCTTTTCCGAAGCGCTTCCAGCATCGCTTTGTTCAGTTTCGCTTCCGGGATGAGCTCGGCGGATGGAGCGGCCACCGACAGGCGGATTACACGGTCATGTGTCATCGTTTTGTACACGGTCCGGATCATTTCATCCACATTTGCCTTTTCAATCAGCGGGCTCGGCGGCACGGCATTGAGCCTTTCGGGCGCATTAAGCGGCGAGAAGCGAACAAAATAACCCGATTTGGGCCGGGCTTCGATAATCCCCTTATTTTCCAGCTCCACATACGCCTTGAAAGCGGTGCTGAGGCTGATTCCCTGTTCCTTGCTCAATGCACGCAGCGAAATCAGTTTGTCGCCGGCTTTCAAAATCCCCTTTTCAATCTGTGCCGCCAGCCGGTCGGCAATTTGCGCGTAGAGAAAATCAATGGGCGATTCTACCATGTTGTTGGAGGAAATAAATCTGTTATGCCTCAAATTAACAAAACTGAATCTGTTTTACTAAATTTTATGGCGGGAATTTTGTACCGTTCCTTTTAAAACGGCAATGAAAAGCAATCTTACCGCTTATTTAGCATTATTAATGGTGTGTTTCTTTTGGGGAACCACCTACCTGGCGGCACGCATCGGCGTGTCGGGATTTCCCGCGCTATTTTTTATGGGTTTCAGAAATGTGGTCGCCGGCGCGTTGCTGCTCATTTTTCTCATTCTCAAAAAAAGATCCTTTCCCTGGACTTTGGCTGATGTTGGCATACAGCTCGTACCCGGCTGGTGCATGATTACTTTCGGTACCGGGCTCGTCGGCTGGTGTGTACAGTTTATCCCAAGCGGCCTGGCGGCGCTGCTGTATGCCACCGTGCCGCTTTTCACCATTATGATCAACATTTTCGCGAGAAAGGAGGAGCGGGTCAATGTGCATGTCGCCTCGGGTATGATGATGGGGCTTGCGGGAGTAATGCTCGTTTTCCGGGATAACCTGGAATACCTGGCCGACCGGAACTCGTTCGTGAGTATCTGCGTGACATTAGCTTCCTGCGTATCGTGGTGCCTGGGAGGGTTGTATACCAAAAGCTTTCCGGGCAGAACAGATTCTTTTTTCAACGCGGCAGTCCAGATGATGGCCGGTGGGATAGGCCTTTTCGTGCTGAGCGCTTTTAATGAAGACTGGACCAATTTGCCCGTCATGCAGCCGCAATCGATCTTCGCATTGCTGTACCTGATCTTCTTTGGTTCCATCCTTGCCTATGCTTCGTATCTGTTTGCCATGTCCAGGTTGCCAGCCGGATTGGTGTCGATTTATGCGTACATTAATCCGCTGGTAGCGCTGGTGTTAGGTTTTTTGATATTGGATGAAAAGATCACCTGGCTCACATCCCTCGCATTCGCGGTGACGCTGGGAGGGGTTTTCCTGGTAAACAGGGGATACCAGCTTCAAAAACGGAAAAACTCTTTAACCTTGATCAGCAGTCATGAATAGCCGGATATTCGTCACATTGTTCAGCCGGGACCTCAAAAAGCTCCGGAAGGAAATAGAACAGTACCATTCTGAGCATGCATTATGGTTACCGCTGCCTGGAACGATCAACCCTGGCGGCAACCTGTGTCAGCATTTGATCGGAAATTTACGCACTTATGTAGGCCTCACGCTGGGCGGCAACGCTTACGTGCGCGACCGCGACGCGGAATTTAACCAACGAACATTTACACAGGCCCAAATGCTTTCCGAGCTCGATCAATTGCACGAAATCGTAATCGGAACACTGGAACAGCTGGACGAGCAGAAAATGGAGGAAGAATATCCCCGCCATGTGCTCGATATGTTTCCGGAACAAACTGTGCGTATCGTACTTACACATTTGTTTGCCCATCTGTCCTGGCATTTGGGACATTTGAATTATCACCGCCGCTGGGTTACACAGGACCAAACGGCACATTAATGAGTCAATATGCATTTAACAGACGAATCGGCGCAATCCTTTGCGAGGCAATGGATTGACGCCTGGAACAGCCACGACCTGGCTACCATTATGGACATGTATTCCGACGAAATCCGGTTTTGTTCCCCCTACATTATCAAATTGGGAATGAATGCGGAAGGATTGATTACCGACAAGCTGGAACTTGAAAAGTATTTTGGTAAAGCCCTGGGTATCTATGTGGATTTACATTTTGAGCTCCATGAGGTACTGGTTGGTGCCAACTCGTTGATTTTGTATTACCAAAGCGTCAACAACAGGATGGCTGCGGAACTGATGGAGCTGGACGACTCCGGCAAAATCATTTTGGTGAAAGCGCATTATAATTCCTGATTTATGTTTGGATTGTTTGAAAATGAATTGAATAACCTGGATTCAGTGCTGGATGAGGTCAAAAGAGCAGGCATTGATTTTCTTGAAAATATTGGTGACAAACCCACTTACATTGCCGACCAATCGGCAGCCTCTATTGATCTTGCGGAGGAGGGGTATGGGGCTTTGGCTAGTCTGGAAATTTTCAGGCGGCAATATGAAAAGTTGATGGTCGCAAGTGCAGGACCACGCTATTGGGGCTTTGTGACGGGTGGTGCTACTCCGGCCGCTATTGCCGGCGACTGGCTCACAGCGATTTACGACCAGAACACCCAAAGCACGCAGGGGGTAGGGGACGTTTCCGCGATTTTGGAAAAGGAAACCCTCAGGCTGCTGTGCCAGTTGCTGCATTTGCCGGAACATTTCAATGGAGGTTTCGTTACAGGTGCCACTATGTCCAACTTTACCGGGCTGGCTGTGGCGAGGCAATGGGCGGGTGAACTGTCGGGGCGCGATGTTTCCCGGGAGGGAGTGTCTGGCGACCTCGTGGTAATGGCTGCGACACCGCATTCGTCCGTGATCAAGTCATTGGCAATGCTGGGTATTGGCAGCAACAATATGTTACGCATTCGTACCTTGGACGGCCGGGAGGCAATGGACCTGGCAGATTTTGAAAGACAACTCATTGACCATCAGGGCAGACCGGTTGTAGTCAATTGCAGTGCAGGAACCGTCAACACCGTCGACTTTGACGACATCAGTGCGATCGTGGCGTTGAAACGAAAGTATCCGTTCTGGCTGCACATCGATGCGGCATTTGGGGGATTTGCGGCTTGTCTGCCATCTCAACGGCATTTGCTGGATGGCTGGGAAGAGGCTGACAGCATTACCATCGACTGTCACAAATGGATGAATGTGCCTTATGACAGTGCAGTTTCACTGGTAAGAAAGAGGCATAGCCGTTTGCAGGTGAGCTCATTTCAGAATTCAAATGCGCCGTATCTGGGAGATCCGGCTGAAAACTTTTCGTATCTCAATTTCCTGCCTGAAAATTCCCGGCGGTTTCGCGCATTGCCCGCATGGTTCAGTCTCACGGCTTACGGCCGGAGTGGATTCGAATGGATCGTACAAAACAGCATTGACTGCGCAAGTGAGCTGGGCGACTATATCCAATCCAGCGAGCACTTCGAGCTGTCGGCGCCGGTCCGGCTGAATGTCGTATGCTTTCGGCTGAAATCCGGGCTCGCTGGCATGTCCGCTTTTCTGGACAAATTGAACCGTCGTGGAAAAGTTTTCATGACACCTACTTCGCTATCGGGCCAACCGGCTATACGAGCTGCGTTTGTGAATTACCGAACGGAGAAACAGGACGTTTTGGTAGCCATCCGCGAAATGGAAGAAGTGGTGCGAACCCTGTGAAATTCCTCAATAAAGCTGTACATTGAAACCCTGTATAGCTTCAAATAACACATGCTGCGTTTGCTTTTTCCGGCCGTAATTCTACTGACAGGCTTGCTGATGTTTCAATGCAAGCCCACTCGCTCGGTGCTGACAATCAGCGAGCTGCCCAACTACAACAGTCAATTTCAGGATCACATTTTGTTTCTTCACTTCCGCATTACTGGAAATCCCGGGGGCGGGAAAGAAAAAGTGGAGCTGGTCAGTGCCACCGTCGGCAATGGCCGGATGAAAGACATTCGCCGGCCGGTTACCTTTCCGGTATATATCAATGTCGTTCCGCGATACGCGGGTGATTCCCTCCGGCGTGAGATGCAGGTGGAGCATCCCCTTCGCCGATCCATAGAAGTGAGTGATGCGGAGGGGCAAATTCGCAGGCAGGAAGTGCGGCAAAAGGAGGGAACATTCGTTATCCGCATGCCCGTAGAGGCAGGGCTCAACGGATTGGAGCTTTTCAGTGTCTCGCCTGAAAGAGGCGGTGTTCAAATCTATAACCTCCGATTCAAATAGCCATGAAACAACTCTATATCCTCATTTTCTGCATTTGCATTGGTATTACTGCAAAGGCCCAGCACTACCAGGTCGACACATTGTACAAAAACGGACCGTTGGATAATCGGATCAACGTTGTGATCCTGGGTGACGGCTTTACGCAGGAGCAACTGCCTGCATTCGCGGCAGAGGCCAAAAAATTTGCAGACTTTTTCCTTGCTTACAGTCCCTACGAGAATTATCGCAGGTATTTTAATTTCTTCGCAATCCGCACGCCGTCGAAAGAAAGCGGCATCACCAATCCCGGAACAGCGCCGGATGCTTATAAGGATCAGCCGATAGGAAAAAAGGACACTTTTTTCGGGACCTCATTTGGAACCTCCATTCACCGATTGGTGGAGGTGAAAAAATTCGACGTGCTTTACAGCCTGCTGGCCACCCATTTTCCCGAGTATGACCTTGTTGTGGTGCTGGCCAATACAGACTACTACGGCGGGTCAGGCGGTCAGATCGCTGTCCATACCTTGCATAAAGACGCGAATGCGATAGGTGTTCACGAGATAGGGCATACATTCGGGCGGCTCAGCGATGAATACTGGGCGGGGTCCATCTACGGCACCGAAGCGGCAAACATGACTGCGAACAGCGACGCGGCGACCATCCGATGGAAGAACTGGCTCAACAGTCCGCAAATCGGTATTTACAAGCATGGCCTGGATGGCGACGCAGCCAAATGGCATAAGCCTGCCAATGGGACTTGTCTGATGGAATACCTTAACCAGGAGCTTTGCCCGGTTTGCACCGAGGCGACCATTGAGCGACTCTTGGGCTACATAAAACCTGTCGAAAAAGTGGAACCCGAAACTGGCGGGCGGGTGGACGTGAGCGGAGTAAACCAGTTTAAACTCACGCTGGTGAAGCCGGAAACCAACACTTTGAAAGTTCAATGGAGCCTGAACGGGGAAATATTGCCGGGATCCGGCGATGCGTTAGTTCTCAAAAGTGAAGAAGTACCTGATTCGGCCGTTCTGGTAGCGTCGGTTTTTGATGAAACGCAGTTTAGTCGCCTGGAAGGTGCCCGCGCGCAACGTACGCACACAGTGACGTGGTCGCTGAAATCATCCGTTCCGGCAGAATTTAGGATCGTGACTTCCGTCGATTCGGTTTGCGCGGGCGGGGAGGTGACGCTGACCGCACTCGGGTGCCCGGTTGCACCGAACTGGTCGACCGGCGAAACCGGAAAGTCCGTTACCGTGCAACCCACCCAGACAACCAGCTACTTGGCGACTTGCATGCCGCAAGGGGCAGCTGCAAAAACTGCCCAGGCGCAAGTAAAAGTCCTGCCGCTACCCCAGGCTACTGCTACGAATGGCGGTCCCTATCTCGCCGGGCAGACGATCGAACTCGCTGCGACGGGCGGTACCAAATACCTTTGGCGCGGGCCTTTATTTTTTAATTCTACCCAGGCAAATGCTTCGATCCCTGAGGCGTCGCCCAGTCAGAGCGGGCTGTATGAGGTGGTAGTGACAGATGTCAATGGATGCTCCGCAACAGCGCAGACCGAAGTGAAAATCGATCCCGTTCTTTCCGTTCCGAACGATCCTGATGTAACGGTGACCGTTTCGCCTAACCCGGCGAGGGATTACATTTCTGTTCAAACCACATTGCCAGGCAAATCGAATATTAAATTATACGATCAATCAGGCAGGGAGTTGCTGTTGAAATCCTTCGAGAAAAAGGCTGATATGAAACTGGCCCTTCCGGCGGGGATTTACTTGTACCGTTTTACCAATGCAGGCCGGGAGGTTTCCGGCAAAATCGCCATTCAGTGACGCTCCGGCAGCAGTGCCGATGTTTTTTATTAACACACTATCAATCAAGAAGAATGAAAAGATTAGCTGCTATCTTTTGCATTTTGTGCGTATCTGTGAAAGCAATCGCACAGCACTATCATGTGGACACACTTTACAAAACCGGACCGCCGAACAATCGCATTAATGTGGTTATTCTCGGTGATGGTTTTACCCAAGAAGAGATGCCGAAGTTTGCTGCCGAGGCGAAGAGATTTGCGGATTACTTTCGTGCGTTCGAGCCTTATGATCGCTATCAGCATTATTTTAACTTTTTCTCCATTAGAACCCCCTCAAAGGAAAGCGGCATTACTAACCCTGGAACGGCATCTGACGCCTACCCCGGTCAACCGATTGAGACAAAGAACACGTTTTACGGCGTTTCTTTTGGTGAAACCGTTCACCGACTACTGCATGTAACAAAGACGGACGCATACCAGGAAATTTTAAGTACACACCTTCCGGCCCACAACCTGGTTGTTATTCTTGCGAACACGCCCTATTTCGGTGCAGCCGCGGGAGGGGCTGGCGCAGCTGGTTCCGTGGCTATTTTCAATACCCAAGAGAATGCGGGCCGCATCGGAATGCATGAGATAGGGCACACCTTCGCCGACCTGGCGGACGAGTACTGGCAGTATCCCTACGGCTTTTACTCCAGAGAAGGGCCCAATATCACTCAGGATAGCTCAGAAACAACAGTCAAATGGAAAAATTGGCTGAATAGTCCTGCCATTGGCGTGTACCGGCATGGCTCCGACGGGCCAGCGGCTGAATGGTACAAGCCTTCCTCAGGTACGTGCCTCATGGAGGTAATGGATAAAGGTTATTGTGTTGTTTGTCGGGAAGCGGTGGTGGAAAGGATTTTGCAACTAATTAATCCGGTCGAAAGCATTGAACCGGATACTGCCGTTGAAATTAACATGGATAAACAACGCACGTTCAAACTCAATTTGTTGAAGCCCGATCCGAACAGTCTGCAAATACAGTGGTACCTTAATGGAAAGAAAATTGGCGATAAAAGCGATCAAGCAATAATGCCCAATCAAGTGACTGACGGGTCGGAACTTGTTGCGACAGTTTTCGATTCGACTGCGATGAGCAGAAAGAAGCAAGCAAGAAAGTTTAGGGAAAGGACGGTCCGCTGGGTTTTACGATCTTCTAATCCGTCTCGCTTTGAAGTCGTTGCGTCAAGGACGACTGTTTGTGCAGGCGATACCGTCGAACTAAATGCTTATGGCTGCGCGGGTGAAGTAGGTTGGTTTACAGGAGCAAAAGGAAAAGTACTTATAACCAGTGCATCGGAGAGTGAAGTTTATAAATCAGAATGCAAGGTAGCTGGGAAAGTAACTTTACAATATGAAATTCCGATCACCGTCAAGTCTCCGCCGGCAGCAACGGCAAGCAATAGCGGACCCTACACGGTTGGGCAGACGGTTCTGCTAAGTGCTTCCGGCGGAACAACTTATCAATGGAACGGGCCGCGAAGATTCTCCGCAAACACGCCAACGGCCTTCGTACCCAATGCGAGCATTCACAGCTCAGGGATTTACGAAGTGCGAGTAACGGGCGAAAATGGCTGCACGAAAACGGCTAAAACGGAAGTGAAAATCGAACCCGTTTTGTCCGTTGCGAAAAATGATGAGGGATGGCTAAAAGTGTTTCCCAGCCCTGCAAGGGACCGTCTCACATTCGAGACAAATCTATCGGGCGAATCTGAAATCACGCTATTCTCCACTTCCGGGCATAAGGTGTTGAGCAAATCGTTTCAGAAGAGAATTGATACCGATGTGGATTTGCCGCGAGGAATGTATGTTTGCAAATTTAGAAATGGCAATAAGGAGGTTTCGGAAAAAGTAGTTATAGAGTAGATCAACAAATGGGTTTACAACAAAAAAGTCTCCTGTGAGGGAGACTTTCGTTTTTTATACCAGCGCCGACTTCGGCTTTCGTCCGACTTTCGTTCTGTTGCGTATCTTATCGGGGCGGGGACGGATTTCTTTGTCCTGAAAATAGAGCTTTAAGGATTCGATGATAATGTCCTTTTGCGTGAGACCTTCCCAGTAGCCGTAATCCTTCATGTTTTCCATCAGCACAAAATCACAATCGAAGGTAACCTTGGTAGGGGCGCCATCCATAACATATTCGGCAGCGGGTGCCGGGGTAATTTCTACGGCGGGCTCGTCCTGTACTTCGGGTAGCGGTAGTGGCGCAAAATCAAACTTTCTCTCCTTAGCCATACTTGTCAGTTATTTATTCGTTCCAGTATTTCTTTTGTTAACTTATAATAATCTTCTGCTCCGTTGCTGGTGGGTGCGTAATCAAAGATCGTCGTTCCATTGGCCTGCGCTTCCGACAATGCAATGTTATCGCGGATGTATGCTTCCATGAAAACCTCGCCGAGCTGCTCCCGTGTCGCAGTGATCAGTTCGTGGCTGATCTTCTTCCGGATCTTCGGGTTGTAGCGCGTCGCAAATACGCCGCCGAGGTTGGTACTCGGGCTGATCTTTTTGATCTCCGCCGAATACACCAGGAAGTTTCGCAAACCTTCGTAGCTCAAAAACTCCGCCTGCAACGGCACGTAATACTGATGGCAAGAAACCAGGGCCAGCCGCGTATTTCCGTAAAGGGCAGGAGGGCAGTCTATGATCACGAAGTCGTAACGGTCCTTCACTTTTTCCAAAGCAATTTTCAGGTTGAATGGAAAAACGGGCGCCGACTTGATCGTGTCCTCCCGGTGGATCATTTCGGCTGATCCGGGCAATACATCAATGTCTCCAACTCGCTTGACGATCTCATCAAATTCGTATTCACCGGTGATGAACGAGCCGCTGTCTTTTTTGAGACCGGCATGCTGGATGCCGAAACTTTTGGTAAGACTGGCTTGCGCATCCAGGTCAATTACCAGCACCCTCGCATTGGCAAATTTGCTGAGACCGGCAGCAATACTCTGGGCAGATGTAGTCTTTCCCACACCACCTTTGTTGTTGACAATACTGATGATTTTCATTTAAAAGTATTATAAGTATAAAAAGTTAATAGTTTATTTCACGTCCGATACGTAAATAAACGTAAAATATTTTTAACCCTATTCCTTATAAATAGAAAGTCGAAAAAGTTTTTGTCGTGGTAAATGTATCAATCATTTTAAATGAATAAAAAGTATTAAAATAATTTTTTTGCAATTATTTTATAATTCGTTGATTTTATGATAGGTATAAAATGCTTGTCAATTTAGTTAGATCAAAAGTATTATACCGCCGGATTAGGCGCATTCGCGGGCGACATTGCCGCAATTTTGGTAGCTACATACTTATGAATGCGGTACATCAGCAGCGCGGTGATGATTACAGCGAACACGACCACGTCGCCCAGTAGCGGGTAGTTTTCGATGAAACCGGTGCTTGTTTCCGATACAATAAAGCCCGCCAGCAACGAGGCCAGCCCGCCGGCGATCTGCTGAATCGATGAGTTGATACCCATATAGGCACCACGGTCCTGCGGGTCGGGAACGGCCGTCATCAGGGCAGAGGCGGAGATCATCCTGCCGGTGATTCCGACGAACAGCAGCACGTTCAGACCGATGATAATCCAGAGCGGCGTCACGCTGAGATTGCAATAAATGAGGGTCATGATACAGGTCACTGTCGAGCCCATCAGAAACACTTTGTACTTCCCGATCTTGTCGCTCAGCTTTCCGATCATCGGACTAAACACGAGCATCGAAATGCCGGTCACCATGTACAATGTCGGGAGCGATGCTTCGGCGATGCCCAGGTTGTGTACCCCGAATGCCGTACCGAACGGCATCAGCATAAACCCGCCGGTGGCGAGCAATGCAGTGGCGGCAAAGCCCTGAAGGTAATCCGGCCGGGCGAGCGTTTTGGCCAGGTGTTGGAATGCATTTCCTTTGCGTGGGTTCTTCAAATGCCCGTCGATCGGTCTCATTTTCGTCACGATGAGAATGCCGACGATCAACCCGAGTCCGACGATCATCAGGAACGGTGCATGCCAGCTAAACCTGGTAGCCAGATACAGCCCGATCGGAATGCCCAAAACCTGGCTGCTTGCAAATGCCATTTGCACAAATCCCATCACACGTCCGCGTACATCGATTGCAAACAAGTCGGTGATAATGGCGAAGCTGATCGAGCCGATCACGCCACCGAAAATGCCGGTGAATATGCGGGCCGCCAGAAGCAGGTGGTAGGTAGGAGCAATGCCGCAAAAGAAAGTGCCGACCAGGAAGCCGACGTAGAAGAACAGCAGCAGCTTTTTACGGTCAAACTTATCAGCGAAACCGGCTGTAAGCAGCCCGGATGCGCCCGCACTGAACGCGTAGGCCGATACGACGAGCCCGAACTGGCTGGTCGTAATGGATAATTTGTCGAGCAGAATGTAACCCAATGGCGACAGCACCATGAAATCGAGTACAACTGTAAACTGTAAGGTGGCTAAAAGAGCTATGATAAACTTTTCATAGCCGGTAAATGTGGCTTTGGTTTCGGACATCGGGTTTGATTTTATAAATTTTTAGTCTGTTAATTCTTCACATGCATAACCGGCGCGGGTAACCAGCTCGATCACGGGCCCGCATTGCGCATGCGTCGCCTCGATGCGCAAGACCTTGTCTATATCCGCCAGGTCGACGTTCCATTTCAGGATATCGGGACAGCTATTCAGGGTATCGGCGATCGATTTAACCTGTATTGGGTTGCTGATGTTGGTCTTGAAAACCAGCACAAAGGCCTCGGTGATTCTATGGTCGTTCATGGCAAACAAAATAGGATGCGGACCGGTTTCAGCTTTCCTTTACGGTTTTAAGGCTTTAAGTACCAATCCGAGTGTCAGGTTGATTTTTTCTTCGTCGAAAATAAATGGAGGGCGTCCGGGCATACTTTTGCCTGCGATATGGAACTTCACGAGCTGGTAAAGGGGTGCGAAAGCGATAGACCAGTAAATTTCCACCGGCAATGGCATAATTTCCTTCCGGTCGATCGCATTGTGTACAAACCGTTGCATTGCCTGCAAAAACCGCGTATCAACCGTCGAACGCTCTACGAGGGGCGAGTGTTTCACCTGCTCCATGAAAGTCATGCTGTATGGATTTTCGAGGCAGTATGTCATCCGATTGATCCACTGCCGTTTCAAGCCTTCATCGAAATGGGCATCCGGGTCGAAGTTCAGCAGGGTAGCTTCGGTCATTTTGCGTGATTCATCGGTGTAAACCTGCTGGATCAGGTCCTCGCGGTCTTTGAAATAAATGTAAATCGTAGCGACCGAAACACCGGCCGCTTTGGCCAGCTTGTGCATGCTAAGTCCGTCAAAACCATGGTTGACGATCAGCTCGATCGCTTTTTCGCGGATCAGCGCTTCCTTGTTGGGATCTCTGGTTCTCAATACAGGTTCTTATTTTCCATAGTGCAAATATAAATGAACGTTCGTTTATTTATTATTTTTAGTTGTTAAATATTTGTGAATGGGATGGTTAGTAAGCCACTATCTGACGCAAATGGTGTTCCATGTGGTCGACGTAGTCATCGAAATACCATTTAAGCGTATGTTTCTGGCCGTCACGCCCGATGCCGTAGCGGCCCAGGTTTTCGGGCGAGATGGCTTTGGCAATAGAAGCCAGGTGGAGGTTGTAGTATTTCCAGGTCGCGATGAGCTGCGCCGGGTCCATCACCTGGTGTTGGCTCAATCCGACCCAATCGTTCTGATTGTAGAAAATCACCGGCTCATCTTCCGACTGGATTCTGATAAACCGCTGGTGATTATTGGCGGCGCTGTCGATTAAGTGGCCCAGGATTTCTTTTTTGCTCCATTTTTCGGGTGTGGACTTGCCGGCGAGCTCCGCTTCCGGAATTGCCCCGATGAGCGCGGGGATATACTCGCAGAGCCAGGTCAGACGATCAATAGCTGTATAAATGTCCATATTTTCAGGAGTGATCTGTGACAATGAAGTTTTCGATTACCTTTTTGTTATATCCTTTATACCCGCCCTGGAAATCCCGGCCGGCAACCGCTACAAAATCAGCCATTCTTTGCGAATTGAGCTGTTCGAGCAGCGTGTGATAGTCCCCGTCATATTTAATAAAATAACCGGAATAAACCGTCACATCCGGGTTTTCATATAAAATAAAGTTGGGTTCCCGGTTCATAGGCGAGAAAATGATCTTTTTCCCGAATGCATTGTCCAGTCCCTGCGCCCGCCCGAATGCGTACCACGCCACTGCATTAGGCTTCCCATTATCACGACGGTCGAGTTCCGATTTTACTTTAAGCAGGTAGGAATATGTTTGGGGAAAATCACTTTTGAGAATTTCCTCCGGGATAATGCGCTGTTTATCAGACGCATCTTTCCGATAGGGGAATAGGATATATTCTGTAACCGCATCGTCAGGACCTTTTAGTTTGGAGCCCTTGATGACCGGTTTAAGCAGATCTTTTTCCAGGTGCGTAAAGAAGCCGCTTTTGTTTTTAGCATACACCAGGCCATTCTTCTCGCTGATGATGTTGAAGAGGTAGCAGTTATCCGCCAGTGTCGTCAACCCTACCGAGATTTTACAAATGTCACCCAATCGCTTGCCTTGCTGCGCTTGCTGGGTTTGGACGGAGAGTTGCCATGGGACGTCGCGCCGCAGTTCGGCATGGGGAATGTCGCGGCCTTCATACTCGAAGCGGTTGTTCAGGCAATGCTCGAACCGGAAGCCATCGGCTGGTTCGCCGCCAAAAACCGTGATAGCGGGGTACGTGGAAGCGGCGCCGAAAACCGGGACCGTTCGGTAATTGGTGATGTGCTTTAGATTCCTGTTTTGACAGAAATACTTACGCAGTGGACTTGCCGACTCGGAAACCAGGTATGAATTCGGAGTAATCATCGCGCATATGCCGCTTTTGGCCAATAACCTGGTAGCCAGCTGAAAGAACGCAATGAACGCGTCCGTGGATCCGGTGCTGCAAAAAGAATAGTGTTTTTGGATGTATTTCCGTTGTACCTCAGGCAAATGCTGGATGCGGATATACGGCGGGTTCCCAACGATCAGATCAAATTTCTCCCGTGACCGCCACTGCTTCAATGCGTCACACTTTCTCAAATTCCAGTCAACCGCAATTCCTAGCGGGGCAACCAGGGCATCGAGGTTTTCGCGACATTGCTGTAAGGCATTTTGATCAATATCCCACCCATGCAATTGTTGTAATTTGGCCGCAACCTGATCCGCAGGTGCGTTGCGAATGATAAACTGCGCCATCGGAACCAGAAAGCGCCCGTCCCCGCATGCCGGGTCCAAAATGTGCTTTGCAGTCCAATCTGCCTCATAAAACCCACAATGACCCAATATTTTCTCGACAATGTGAAGAGGCGTATAAACCTGGCCCAGCAATTTCTTGCGCGCATACGTGCGTGTTTGTGAAGCCATTGGGTCTAAAAATCGATGCCTTTTTGCTTTTGGAGCGTCTGTGGTTAGAAAAATGTGGGGCGAAGTTACGGTAATGTTTTTATTGTCAACACAACGGTAGTCTGTGAGATTGGTAGTGAGCAGGAAATCGCAGCTGGATCTCAATGCAGAAAAATATTGAAAAGAGTCTTCAATGTCCGTGAAATTGGACCGAAGCCCATCCGTAAAGCATTGGCTGTCAAGATGGGAAATGCTCAAAACTTCGAGATAGTCGGACAATTGTCGTTTCAAAGCGTCTCTCCTTACTCCATTTTTATGCAAGAGGTACACAAATGTGTAAATGCAACCTGCTGAGACAAACATTGGAACTTTGTTTTTAGCGGCCCAATCCAATATGAATTCAGCTTCGTAGGGCTGCCCAGTTTCGCGTACCAATGCATGGTCCATAAGCACATTCGTATCAAGGAAAAGTCTCATATGCCATACTTGTCCTTCATCATCATGTCTTTGATTTCCCGATCTGTCATATTGCGCATCGGGCTATCTTTCAGGATGCCGAAAAGGCTGTTTATGATGTCCGCTTTGCGCTGGCCGTCGGGTTCGGTTTCCTGAAAGCTACCGAGATATTCTTCAACCATGGATGATACCGAAATGTGGTGCTTATCGGCGTATTCCCTGGCATTCTCGACCGCAGATTTTTTGATACTCAAGGTCAACTTTACTTTCGGATCTTTGACAGCTTTCATGATTTTCGTCAATTGATTGAGTGTTATACCAAATTTACGCACAAAACATACTCATTTCAATTGGCACAAGCGGAATCCCTTTATCCTGCGGATCGAAGTAGTTACCACCGGAGGGGCAATGTCCGAGAACAGTACTTCGTAGGTCGATTCGTTGAATACAAAGGTGCTCCCGTCGCCCCGCAAGCGCTTCGCGCCGGCTGGAAACAGCATTCCCGTTTCTCCATTTTGCAATGCCTGCTTGTCGATGAACCCCAGCAGCGAAGCAATGGTGCCGTCGTTTTCGGATTGGTGGAAAGAAATGCAGAAGTAATGCGAGGTCTTCGAGCCGGGTTTATGCAGCTGAGAGGAAGGGATGTTTAAAACATAGTCGCCGGCGAGGAAGCCGGACCGGCGTTTCATGGATTTGATGTCGACTGCGAAATCCTCGGTGTCGGAGCGGATGAGGAAATCCTGGCCAAAGTCCTGGCCGTCGGCCGCACCGAAGGAGCGGGTGGGGCGGGGCAGGTGGTAGCAGTCGGCAAAGACAATCTCACCCAGGGTACCCGTGAAGCGCATCATGCGCGTATGGGCAAGTCGATCTTTGTTCTTGTCCCAAATGTTCGAAATGCGGTGATGAATGATCGAGTGGTTTACCAGTTGACGCGCAAAAAGCTTCTGCTCGTCGCTGACGGAGATTTGAATGTACGTGCCTTCGTTCAGAACAATTTGCTCCATGCAAACCTGATGGCTAGCAAAGTGAGGATAAAACCGATTAAGATGACCGAAAAAGGAACGTAAGTGAATGCTACCAAGTGGATTCTGTCGAAAAACCACATGACGCCGATGAGCGCGGCTATTAAGGTAAGAAATCCTGAAATTTTCCCAAAACCGGGTATGAGGGAGAAAGGGATCTTGCTTTTGATCAACATCAGGGTAACGGCCATCGATACGATGGGCAAATACTGCAAAACAATGTCGGCTTTCCAGATGCTCTGCCGTTCGAAGAGGAAAAGGTAAATGTTGAGGGTCACGGCGAATATCCCGGGAATACAAACCGCATAAACCAGGATGGCGTAAATGATACTCCAGAATTTCACGTCCCGGCTCCCGTCCGCCGCCATACCCACCACCCATGCCGTGAACGGCAGTATCAAAAAGTAAACTACCGCAGGCCAGGGGTTTGATGAAACGGAGGTGAAGAATTGTTGTAGTGTCATTTTGGGGAATGAAGAAGGGGAGGATTGTCGGGCTGAGCGGAGTCGAAGCATTTGCGAGGAAGTTGCTAAACATCCCGCCGTATGGACTGTCTTCGACTTCGCTCAGACTGACAATTCTCAAGGCATTTTACATTAAAGCCCAAGTAAAAAACCGATCGTAAAATTAGCGTCCCAGTCGAATACGAATTGCTGGCAGCCGGTGGCGTCGGTTACGGCTTTATAAATGTTAACCCCCGCTTTGGATTTCGCGTTCGTCAGTTTCGAATAGGCCAGGGGAGCGCTCAATGTCGTGTAACGTTCCTTGCCTTTGCGTACTTCTTTCGCCATTTCGAAAGGTACGCCGCCGATGATGAAGCAAGTATTGCGCAGGCCGGCAGGCACTTGTTTTGCCTTGGCGCTCACTTCCTGGTACACTTTCGAATCGTCGGTGCCATCCTGGAAGTACTTGGCTCCGTAGGATTCCAGGGCAGAGATTTTACCGCCGCTGATCCACGAAATTTTAGTATTACCCGAGCCAATGTCCACCACAAATGCCTTGTCGGCGTACTCGGCAGGCAGTACCGATTTCAAGGCAAGCTGACCTTCCTGCTCAGGGGTTACCTGGTTCACCACATAGCCCAGTGACTTCAAAACACGGGTGATCTTAGTCGTCACCTCCGCTTTGGCAGCACCCGAGCTCACTACGAAATGGATGTCTTTGCTGCCTACACCATAATCGAGCATGGTGCCGATGTATTTTTTCAGGCCGATGCGTACATCTTCGTCGGTAGCCATATTTTCGGTCACAAGGCTGTTGCCGAATTCTGATTTTTCCAGCTTCCAGCGTTTTTCCTTATCTACGGTGATGATAAATGAATTGAAACCGCTGGCACCGAGTTCAACGACACCCCTGAGTTTCCCGTCCACCGGTGCCGGCGACGTGTAGGCGAATGCGCTTCCCTCCGAGTTAGTCGCCTCGTTGTTTGCTGCGGTGCCAGGTTCCGGCGTCGTACTTTCGGCCTCACTGGTGGTGGCTTCTGTCTGAGGGCTTTGTGCCTGATCTTCGGCCATCTGGTTCAGGGCTTTCTGCCCGCCTAGGTACTTGTACCCAACGAAAATGGCCCCCAAAATGAGCGCGGTAATGATCAACCGGCCGGCAACTGTTAGTCTTTTCATGTAGTTATGATGTGTAAAATGAGAAATATGAAGCGAATAAATGAAGAATTATCAATCCAGTAAGCCTTTGTAACCCGAATCTTTCGGCGTGTCTATCGAGCGGGTTACCGGTTGCGGCGAATCCAGCTGGATCAGTTTAAACTGACCTGTATTATACGCTTCCAGCATCGCCTGACCTTTGTCGGACAGCAAACCGTTCTGCACATCCACGCCATTGATAAAGTCCATAGACAAATCCATCGCACGTTTCATTTCCCCCAGTTTCTGGCTCATGTCGTCCTGAATGTACTCCATCGACTCGTCGAAATAGAATTTCTTATCCGGATTACCCTTAAAAATGCTGATCGCAGTACGCAATGCATTGGAACTTTCCTTTACAATTCTATACTCTGCTTCTTTTAGTTTAACTTTTATTTCCGTCTCTTTAATAATGTAATCAGCGCTCTTGTTTACTTTTTCCATAAACTCCAGCACCGTTTTCATATTCCGCTGCAAGGGAAGAAGCTTTTCGTTCATTTCCTGCAAACCGGCCCCTTCAATCGTCGCAAGCGATGCGGTTTCTTTCATGCCTGGCCGGTCCAGCATCGTGCTGGCTTTGTTCGCTTCCGCGAATTTCTGCTTGATACGCTCGTTATTTTCGTTGATATTCTTGTTCAGCTTCACCAATTGCCCCGCCAGCGTATTGATCTGCCCCTGCATTTTTTCCCGTTTTTCTTTCAGGTCGTCGACGTAAATCTTCATGATCGCGATGGGGTCCAGCTTGATAATGAGGCCGGTAATGCTGCGCATCAGCGATTTGAAAAGAAAGAATGCCGCCGCGCGCACGTCCCTGCTGGTCAGTAGAAAAATGATGAGCGCCAGTACGGCCATCAGGAAACCGAGGTATAACGTGTTTTGGGTTACTTCGATCAGGAATGCCGCGATTTTGTTCCAGAAATAGAGGGCCACGGCCCCTGCACCTCCGAGGAAAAGGAGGGAAGTAATGCCTTCCGGTCGGCTCCAATACGACTTCTTGGAGTGATCCTCCTGCGAGCCGCCGATCTGGGTGAAATCTGGTGTTGCCATTGTGATTTAGTTGTCAGGTTTATTGAAGATATTGATTGATTTTCGCCAGATCGGACTGGATCTGGTCGACGAAACTTACATAGGTAATCTCGAAGCTGTCCTTATTGGTATTGATTTTGGCCGTTTGTTCCGAAACCTCTCCTGAAATCTGTCCCAATCGGGTCTTATTGTCATCTATTTTTTTCTGTAAATCAATGATTTGCTGCGCATAAGCCGCATTCGTTTCTTCCAGTTTCTTATGCTCGTCCTGCAAAGCGCCCACCCGTTCCTTAATCGCCTTTTCGACATCTTTCAGGAACGAATCGCGGTCTCTGCTCAGGATCCCCAGGTACTGATCGGCGGATGTTTTGAGAATGGCCGTTTCCTTCGGTCCGCCCATGGCCTTAAAACTTGCCCAGGCCGCCTGAAACTGCTTTTCTTCCCCCAAACCAAGCCCCTCCATGCTTTGAAGTGCCTGTTTGTACTCGAAGTAATCGGGGCCGGGCAGGTTTGCTTTTTCCAGCAGGTTGACGAAGTGATCGACAAACTTCTTGTCAATCTGGCCCGTTCCGGCCGCATTTGTAACCGTCGCAGGAGCCGGACCGGGAGCGGGCGCTGCTGCCGGCTTTGTCGCGGGTTGTCCGGTGGCCTGCCCGGCCGGAGCCGGTTCATCGGCATCCTTGATAAAAAAGCTGAGTATCTTTTTACCAATACCCTGTTCGGAGTCTGCCATAGGTGATAAAGTGTTTAGATTCATTGATTTTGTCGGATCAATATTACTAAAAATCGCAGGATTTCATAGGGGGCGATATTTACCGGCGGTGCCCTGTGTTGATGAAGCCGCGTAAATTTTGGATGGGAAATGCCGGTAATCCTTGAAACCCGCTCGTTTTTTGTGGATGTTTGCCAAAAAACTAAATCCCTATGCTCAAATTAGGTTTTAACAGTGCAATCCTGGCCGATTTCGGTTTTGAACACGTCGTGCAGTTTGCCGGTA
This sequence comes from Dyadobacter sp. 50-39, assembly GCA_001898145.1. Lineage (GTDB taxonomy): Bacteria > Bacteroidota > Bacteroidia > Cytophagales > Spirosomataceae > Dyadobacter. Next base: position 275,033 of record MKSR01000040.1, on the reverse strand, counting down.
ATAATGGCTTTTCTTGCGTAGAAATGATGTGCTGGCCGGCGGACAATGCCGATAGCCGGCGGTACGCGGGCGTGACGCATATCGACGTCAGCAATCTGACGGATCAGAAAGTTTCGTCTATCAAGCATACCCTGAAAGAAGCGGGTGTTTCAATCTCGGCGCTCGGCTACTATCCCAACCCGCTCGACCCCGATCCGAACCGCTCGGAATATTATATAGAACATATCAAGCAGGTAATCCGCGGCGCGGCGAAACTGGATATTCCGGTTGTGACTACTTTCATAGGTCGCGATCCTTCCAAAAGCATCAAGGACAACCTGGCACGCTTCGCCGATGTGTGGCCTGCGATTGTGCAAGTGGCCGAGGAAAACAATGTGAAAATCGGCATCGAAAACTGCCCTATGTTTTTCACCGACGACGAATGGCCGGGAGGGAAGAACCTTGCCATCAGCCCCGCCGTTTGGGACCGCATGTTCGAAATTATTCCCAATCCATTGTTCGGGCTGAACTATGATCCATCACACATGATCTGGCAGATGATGGATGAAACATTGCCTATTTATAATTATAAATCTCGGTTGCATCACATCCACTTGAAGGACGCCAAAGTTTATAAAACTAAATTGAATAATGTAGGCATTCTGGCTAACCCATTGGAATACCATTCTCCCAAACTTCCCGGCCTAGGAGATGTAAACTGGCGCGGCTTCTTTGCGGCACTGACAGACGTTCGCTATCGCGGCCCCGTGGTGATTGAGGTAGAAGACAAGGCGTATGAAGGCAATATTACGGACGTGAAAAGTGCTATTCTGACCAGCAGGAATTATATAAGCCAGTTTTTGGGCTGATAAACCAGGTAAGTCGTATTTCGGCGTAATCGATATTGCTCAAAGCTTCCCGCATGCGCTTAAAGCTGCATGAATGACGGCATTGAAACATGATAATATGCAGAAGTTGCTACCAATGTTACGTGCCTGGCTGCATTGGATTGAGAATTCAATAGCGTAGCGATGCAACATTGGTAGCAACTTTGTTTGCTAAGTGCGGAAATGCCGTCAGGCATGTAACAACAGCGCTGCTACGAATGCCGCACTACATTTACATCTCAATAATTTACATTTGTGTATTTTCGAAAATATATAAATGTAAGCCAAACTTAGTTCTTTTCCAGAAAGCGCAGCAATGGTGTAATAAACCTGTTGAAATCCTCGATGTGGGGTAAATGCCCGATGTCATCCAGCTCCACCAATTCGCTGTTGGCGATCTTCGCTTTGGTTTGCCTACCGAGTTCCGGATAATTTCCGAGCGTTTTTCGCGCATTCTCAGGCGCCAGGTTTTTGCCGACGGCGCTTCGGTCGCGCTGGCCGATGATGAGCAGTGTAGGGGCCTTGATATGCCCAAATTCGTAGCAGACAGGCTGGGTGTAGATCATATCGTACGTCAGCGCGCTGTTCCAGGCTACTCTTGGGTAATCTTTTCCAAGCGTCCAACCCGCTAGCAGGTTGACCCATTTGGTATAGGAATCTTTCCATTTGCCATCGTAATAGCTGGTGAGCTGGTAGTTTTTAATGGAATTGAAATCGCTTTTGAGCTCACTCATATACCATTTGTCTACGGGCTGGAATGGCACTTTCACCTTGTAATCTTCCAGGCCGATCGGGTTTTCAAGGATGAATTTTTCGACCATTCCCGGATACATCAGCGTGAATCGGGTAGCCAGCATTCCACCCATTGAATGCCCCAGGATAGCCACTTTTGTTATGCCAAGCTTGTCGAGCACCTTTTTGGTGTTGGCGGCCAGATCGTGGAAAGAGTACTGGTAATGCACCGGTTTGGTCGATTTTCCGAACCCGATCTGATCCGGGATAATGACTCGGAAACCCTTTGCAGTAAGTGCTTTGGCAGTTTCTTCCCAATAAGCGCCGTTGAAATTCTTCCCGTGCAGGAGTACGACCGTCTTCCCGTTCGGCCGTTCGGGCCGCACATCCATGTAGGCCATGCGAAGCTTTTCGCCCTGCGATTCGAATTCCAGAAAATCCACGGGAAATGGATAGGTATATGCTTCCAGGTTCATGTCCAGCGGCCGCAGCGAGTCATTTTGCGCTTTGATGGCTGTGCAGGAAAGCAAAAGCAGGCCGATGCCCAGGCTAAGTTTTTTCATAGGTTTTGAGCTTTATAAACGAAATGAGGATACCGTTGCCGCTATCCTCATTTACTATGAAAAATATGTACCAGTAGCTCTTAATCGATCAGGCGAGCTTTGGTCGACAAATAGGCTGTGAGCGTAGCGAGCACGCCGACGATCGCGAATGACCAGCGGAGGTTGGCAAACTGTGCCACAATACCGATCAACGGCGGGCCGATGAGGAAGCCAATGAAGCTGATGGAAGATACCGCCGCAAGCGCCATTCCGGCAGACATTGTTTTGGAACGTCCCGTGGCGCTGTAAACCAATGGAACAACCGATGATACACCAAAACCAACCAGCAGAAAACCCAGTGTAGCTGTCACCAGGGTCGGGAATGCGACGGCGATGGCTAGGCCGGTCCCCATCAGCGTACCGCTCAATTGCAGCATTTGCCGACGTCCGAGGCGGTTAGCGAGCCAGTCGCCCGCGAAACGGCCGCCTGTCATGGTGCCCATGAATGCAACATAACCAAGGGTGGTCATGGAAGCAGGCACGTGAACCGCTTCCTGGAAATATACGCCGCTCCAATCGAACATAGCACCTTCGCAGACCATCGCACAGAACCCGATCAATCCAAGCGTGAGCAGGTCGCGGTCGGGCTTCACAAACATCGGCTGTGCTTCGCCTTCTGTTTTCTCCGAATCCGGCATGGTATGTTTATAAGCCGTGAAAATGACTGCGAACGCCAGCAATGCGATGACGATGAAATGGATATGAGGAGGGATATGTACCGAAATGAATAGCGAGCCGATCATCGCACTCACGAAACCCGCCAGGCTCCATAAGCCGTGAAATGAGGCCATAATGGATTTTCCGTAGACCTGTTCCACCGCTACGGCCTGTGTGTTGACCGCAATGTTGGTGAGGTTACCCCAAAGCCCGAATGCAAAAAGCGCGATCACGAGCTGCTCGGTGCGGGATACAAATCCGATGAACGTCAGTGTAGTAGCATATAACACAGCCCCGATGAGCACCATCTTTTTGCTGCCATAATGCGTCACCATCCAGCCCGAAATGGGCAGGCTGGCCATCAGGCCGAGCGGAAGTGCCAGCAGGACGGTACCCAAACCACCTTCGGTGAGGTGAAGCATGTTTTTAATGTCCGGAATGCGGCTTGCCCAGGCTGCGAAGCTCAGGCCTTGCACGAAGAAGAAGGCCGCGACGGCCCATCTCAAATATCGTCTGGAATCGGAAGGAGCGAATATTGAATAGTTCATGAGCGGTGTGATTTGTATATCTCTAATATAATTTTTTTAATTTCCTGGACTTTGATCTAAATGAGCCGAAAATTGTATTCTGAATAGTTTTCGATTATTAGTACTGCAAAATTAACGGATTTGACTATGATTAGATTCAACAAAATTGTACTTTTTTGATGATATAAAAAAGTATGTATTGTACTAAACCAAGAAATGGCTTTTTCCGATGAGTTACTGGCAAATAATAGGAGGCTTGATGTGAAAAATGTAGGCAAAGCGGCGTCTGTTCTTTAAATTCACCGATTCCCTAACCAATCCCTGACCCCGTATCATGCGCGTCATTTTTACTTCGCTCCTTAGTTTATTTACCCTCGATGTCTGGTCACAAACGAGCTCGCCGGAGCGACTGGAAAAGATCCGTGCGACACTTCCGGTGATCGAACGGATCTACCGCGACTATTCCGAAAAAAACCATTTTCCCGGGCTGGCATTCGGGCTGGTGGTGGATGGGAAACTGCTGCTGTCGGGAGCAAATGGGTTTTCCGAGATTGCTACGTCGACAAAAGCAAGCCCTGAATCGCTTTTCCGCATCGCGTCTATGTCAAAAAGCGTGACGGCAATGGGCATATTGGCGCTTCGGAAGGAAGGGAAGCTCCGCCTCGACGACCCGGCATACCATTACATTCCCGAGCTGAAAAATATGCCTTCACTCACTAAAGATGCTCCGGCCATTACCATACGGCATTTGCTCACCCACATGGCTGGCTTTCCGGAGGACAATCCCTGGGGCGACCGTCAGCTCGACACCCAAGACGAAGACCTGATCGCCCTGATAACTAAGGGCATTTCTTTCTCCAATGTACCCGGCGTGACTTACGAGTACAGTAACCTCGGTTTTGCGATGCTGGGCAAGATCATCAGCAATGTCTCGGGGAGACCTTATCAGCAATACATTAATGAAAAGATTTTCAAGCCGCTGGGGATGAACAACACCATTTGGGAGTACACCGAAGCGCCCAAAAACTTGCTTGCCCACGGTTACCGCTACGAAGACGACGTTTGGAAAGAGGAAGAACTCGAACACGATGGTACCTACGGTGCTATGGGCGGGCTCATTACTTCCATTGACGATTTCAGCAAGTATGTGGCTTTCCATTTGTCGGCCTGGCCGCCGTCATCAGGTGCAGAAACGGGTCCTGTACTGCGCAGCGACGTGCGGGAAATGCAAATGCCCTGGAATTTCAGCAGTCTCAATGCGTCCTATAAATATCCCTCGGGCCGTCCTTGTGCGATGGTATCCGCATACGGCTATGGGTTGCGGTGGAGCAGGGATTGCGAGGGCAGGACGGGTATCGGCCACACGGGCGGTTTGCCCGGCTTCGGGAGCCAGTGGCAAATTTTACCGGAATATGGGATCGGAATCATCGCGCACGCCAACCGCACCTATGCGGGTATGGCAGCGATCAATACCGCCGTGCTCGACACGGTGATCGCATTAGCGGGGCTGAAACCCTTGCCGGTGGCCGTTTCAAATGTTTTGAAACAAAGGAAAGAGCAGATTGTAAAACTGCTGCCCACCTGGCAGAACGCGGAGCAGAGCGGCATTTTTGCGGAAAACTTTTTCCCCGACCGCTCGGTATCGCACCGCCGCAAGGAGCTGGATGCATTGCTCGCCAAAGCGGGGACCATCACCGGTTCTACGGAAATGGTGGCCGAGAATCAGCTGAGAGGCACATTCATGCTGCAATGCACTGCGGGAAATATCCGGGTATACTTCACGCTTTCACCCGAAAACCCCGCATTGATCCAGCAGCTGGATTTCTCGGCACCGAAGTGAGGTCGGAATAAAAAATGAAGAAGGCATAGGGGGATCGAAGGGGCCGGTTGTCTCGAAGGAAACAACTTAGCGATTATGAAAAAGACTCTTTTATCACTCATCTTCATCTTTGTGCTTGGTGCTACTGCAAGCACCTTTGCACAGGAAAACCAGACGCTCTTTCAAAGCCGGGGAATTTACCGCTCCGGAGGCTACGCGGCGCTTTCCAATAAATTCACCAAGATAAACGGCGATTATGCGAATATGGCCGAGCTCTACGGCGGCTGGTTCATCAATCAGCGGTTTTTGCTGGGGGTAGGGGCCGCCGCCACGACCAACTATATTCCGGTACCGGCCTTGGAACAGAATTTCCCGGCTCGCAAGATGACTTATCAATATGGCCAGTTCGGGTTGATGACCGAGTACGTTTTCGCTTCGACGCGGAGGGTGCATGTCACAGCCAATTTGCTCACGGGCGCGGGCTTTACGCTGCAATACGACCGCCGCGGCTTCGACGAATGGGATTGGGATGATTGGGACGATCGCCACGACGACGACGCGAAATGCTTTTTCGTCATGGAACCCGGTGTGCAGGTGGAGTTCAACCTCCTGAAATGGATGCGGTTCAGCCCGGGAGTGTCATACCGTAAAGCATTTAATGCAAAAGGGAATGGTCTTACCGACAGCGATCTGAGTAACGTTTCATACAATCTTACGCTGAAATTCGGGCGGTTTTGAGCGCGGGAGGGATTAGATGCCGTTCACTCCATGTTGTGGCATTTAATCCCACTTTTTCCCGAACGGTCACCACTCTTCCAAAGTAGTCAGTTAAGTTAACCGCTTGATAATCTTTGTTAAAGAACAATAGGAACGGAAATAATGGAGTTATTAAGGGATTGCATACCGCTGGAAAACAAAACAATAGGGAAGATGCGTGTATCTGGATTAGTAGTGATCGGTTGTTTAATGCTCGCCATTTCGGTCAGGGCGCAGAATGTCTACGATGTGATCGTGGCAGGCCGGACCATCGGATCTTTGAAGGTATTCGATGAGAAAGGGACCGATAATACGGAGACACATCGGATCGAGTCCGATTTTAAAGTGATGTTTTACAAGGGGTCCTACTCGACTCAAACCAACTACGTGCAAGGCAAGCTCGTGTCGGCAACCTGTGCGCACCACGTCAATGGCGATCTTAAAGAGAAGACATTGACCAAAACCGGCTCCAAATCATTTTACGAGGTATTGTTTTCAGGGGAGGATTCGGAGGACAAACCCAGTGTAGTGGTCAACAAGCCGATCAGCAGCACTATCACCAGCCTTTATTATAAGGAACCTATTAACATTACCGAGGTCTACTCCGAGCGGTATGGCAAAATGTGCAACATCCGCAAGCTTTCTGAGGGCAAGTACGGCGTAACGCTGCCCGACGGCAAGGAGGGGGTGTATTCCTACAAAAACGGCCTTTGCCGTGAGGTAAAGACCGATCTTGCAGGTTTTAAACTAAGAATTGTATTGAATGAGGGTAAGACTGCCCTTCGCTGAAACGGCTAGATCGTTTCCTGCTTCACATTTTTCAGGTCCGAATTGTCTCGGATTTCTTCATTGGCGACTTTCACCAGTACATCACCTTCCTTCACATCGCCGAAAATCTCGGTTTTCTCGGTACTGCTACTGCCTGTCTTTACCGGCACCCAAACGGCGCGCTTATCCACGACCTTGATCACATAAGTGCCCTGGGTGGAATTGAGCACCGCCGACTTCGGAACGGCGAATGTGGCGGCATCGCCCGACAGCGGGATGGATACTTCGGCAATCATACCGGGAAGAAGTTTTCTATCAGTGTTAATTACGTCCATTTCGGTGCGCTGGGAGCGTAAACGGGCGTCGAGCGCGCCGGCGAGACGGGTTACCTTTGCCGGAAATTCCAGGTTCGGAAGTGACTTCACTTTGAATGTAACCTGGCTCTGGTTTCGGAGATAGCTGGTATATTGCTCCGGCACACTTACTACCAGACGTAGTTTGCGCTGCTCCACCAGGGTGAAAAGCGGGAATTCCGAGCCTTTCCCGGACGGGCCCACATAGGCACCCGTGCTCACATTACGTGCGGAGATGATGCCGCTGAATGGCGCCCTTATTTCGAGGTAGTTTCGCGTGTCGGTGATTTCGCGACTGGCGGAACGTGCCGCGTCGAGCTGGGCGAGGTCGGAACGCTGCTTGGCCAGGGCTACATCCAGATCGTTCTGGGAAACGGTGCCGGGCGTCTTACTGGTTTCGAGTAAACGTTCGTAGTTCGCTTTGCTGGCCTGGTAGATCGCTTCAAACGATTTAAGGCGCGATTCGCTTGTCACGAGCTGAGAAGTGAGCTCGGGCGCCTCCATCGTGGCCAGCAGCTGGCCTTCCCGCACTTCGCTACCCACATCTACATGGAGTTTTTTGACAAAACTGCTCACTTTGGCATAAATATCCACTTGCTGGAATGCAATCAGCTCCCCGGGAATCTGGATATTCGATACGAGCTGCTCCTTTTTAAGCGGAAATGCGTCCACCACATGGGCACTCGTTTCGGCAGCGGCTTTTTCGTGCTCTTCTTCTTCGGCCCGGGACGAACCGCAGCTTTGCAGGACCGCCGCTGCACCTGCAACGAGGACGGTCATGGCGATTTGATGAATATGTCTCATAGTCGGATAGGTTCAATGTTGGGATTAACGGGTCATGGGAACATAGTACTTGCTTTCTTCATCCTCCGGATCGAGGGAAACGCTTTGGGTCGATGCTTTGCCCTGGCCCCATGCAAATACCAGCGGGAGAATGAACAGAGCCACGAATGTAGAGGCGATCAGCCCGCCGATCACTGCCCGGCCCAGCGGCGACGACTGGTCGCCCGCTTCACCCAGTCCGCTTGCCATCGGGATCATACCCACCACCATTGCCACGGCGGTCATCACGATAGGGCGGAGTCGAAGGCCAGCCGATTCTTTGGCGGCTTCGATGGCATTGCCGCTATGCCTGCGCAACTGCTCGGCGTTGGTAATCAAAAGCACAGCATTGGAGATCGACACCCCCACGGACATGATAATGCCCATGTAGCTTTGAAGGTTCAATGTGGAACCGGTTACCATCAGCAATGCGAGCGAGCCCAGGATTACAGCCGGTACGGTAGCCAGTACAATCGCGGAAACCTTGAATGACTGGAAGTTTGCCGCCAGCATCAGGAATATAACTACAATGGCCACTACCAGCCCGTTTTGAAGGCTGTCCAATGTGTCGGTCAGTGTCTGGCTCAAACCTACGAGCTCTACGGTAAGGCCGCGTGGCAGTTCTCCGAGGGACGCCAGGGCTTTCCGGACATCGGCCTGCGCCACACCGAGGTCGGTATTGTTGAGGTTGGCAGTTACCGAAAGCACGGGCATGGCGCCCAGGTTGTCGTTTTCGCCGTGAGTCGTGTCGGGTGTAATGGTGGCGATATCGCCCAACACCGGCCGGTTGGCATTTCTGAGTAGAGGGATTTCGGTCATTTCCTGGACGCTGTTCATTTTGCTCTCCGGGATCTGGACCTGTACCGCGTAGCTGAAACCGCCTTTTTCATCCACCCAAATATTCTTGTCGGTATAGCGCGAAGACGACGTCGACGCGATGAGCGATCTTGAAACATCGTTCATATCCACGCCCAGCTGCGCCGCCCGCATGCGGTCGACTTCAATTTTAATGGCCGGGTATTTGTTCGACTGGCCCAATTGAATGTCCCGCAAATAGCTGATCTCCTTCAATTTCGCGATCACTTTCTGTGCGTACCGCTCATTCTGTTTCTTGTCGCGTCCCGACATCCGCACTTCGATCGGCGTAGGGGAGCCCTGGCTGAGGATCTTGTCGGTTAGTTCAATCGGTTCGAAAGACATCGTCAGGTCGGGAATTGCCTGCTTTACTTCCTTACGGATCTTTTCTTTGAGCTGATCCAGGTTCGTGTGAAACTCTTCATGCAAACCCACCTGTAAAACCGCTTCCTGCGGCCCGGCCATGAACAGGTAAATCGGGTTTACCGAGAACAATGCAGGGTGCTGACCGACATAAGCCGAGGTCACCGACACATTTTGCGGCCCCACGATTTTTTTGATGATATCGATCGTTTTCAATGTCTTTTCCTCCGTGCGCTCGATACGGGTACCCTCGGGAGCACGCAGGCGCACCTGGAACTGGCTGCCGTTTACCTTGGGCAATACATCCTTGCCGATCTGGCTTAACAGAAATGCGGCCAATGCGGTAGTGATAATCAGGTAAGCAGCTACTATGGGTTTGCGGAAAGGCATCACCCGGTTGATGAAGCGCATAAACCGGGCTCTAATGCGTTCAAAGACGCTTATTTTGCCATTCTGATCGGAATCTGCGCGGTGTATCAATGCTTCTTTCTGTGCATCTGGATCTTTGCTGAGGCCTGAGGCTGCAAACTCTTCAGCGTCGGTCATTTCCGAACCGTCTGCCTTGCGGTGGTGCTTCACTTTCATGATCCAGTTGGCCATTACCGGCACAAAAGTCTGAGCCAGGAAGTACGATACGATCATACTGAAACCGATCGCCAGGGCCAGCGGCAGGAACAACGATCCCGGAATGCCACCCATTGTAAATGCAGGCGCAAACACGGCCAGGATACAGAAAAGGATCAGCAACTTGGGAAATGCGATTTCCTTACAGGCATCCCAGATCGCAAGCGCTTTGGGTTTGCCCATATCAAAATGCTGGTGAATGTTCTCGATCGTGACCGTACTCTCATCGACCAGGATACCGATCGCCAGCGCCAGCCCGCTGAGCGTCATAATGTTGATGGTCTGTCCGAACAGGTTCAGGAAAAGAACACCGGAGATAATGGAAGTCGGGATGGTGAGGATCACGATCAATGCACCGCGTGGGTCGCCGAGGAAGAGCAGTACCATGAGGCCCGTCAGGATCGCCCCGATGGCGCCCTCCGTCAGCAAGCTCTTCACCGAGTTCATCACATAGGTCGACTGGTCGAACTCGTAGCTCACCTTCACGTCCTCCGGTAATGTGTTCTGAATGCGCGGAATAGCCTTTTTCAGATTTTGAACCACTTCCCAGGTCGAAGCATCAGCGCTTTTGGCAATACTCAGATACACCGACCGCTTGCCGTTCACCAATCCGTACCCGGAGGTAATGTCGGCGCCGTCTTCCACTGTCGCCACATCCCGGAGATAGAGGTTCTGCACGCCGCCTTTGAAGAGCGGGATGTTCTCAAATTCCTTCACCGTGTGAATGGTTGTGTTGGTAGGGGTAATGTAGTTTTTATCACCGATCCGAACATTACCCGAAGGAGCGGTCTGGTTGTTCACGCGCAATGCTTCCACCAGTTGGTCGGGCGTCAGGTTATGGGCGCGAAGCAGCTCGGGATCGGCCTTGATCACCACCGTACGGATATTACCGCCGAATGGGGGCGCGGATACCAGACCGGGAATAGAAGTAAATGTCGAGCGTACATACACGTTCGCGAGGTCGAGCAATTCGTTGTTGCTGCGCTTTGCGGAGCTCAGTACGAGCTGGCCCACCGGCAACGTAGAGGCGTCGAAGCGGATAATGAACGGCGGATTGGACCCCGGCGGGAAGATGGCCTGGGCACGGTTGGTGAATGCACTCAGCTCTGCCGAAGCCTGCGCCATGTTGGTGCCTGGGTAGAAGTTCACCTTCATCAGGGTAAGGCCCTGGATGTTCTTCGTTTCAATGCTTTTGATCCCGTTTACATAGAGGAGGATGTTGATATATTGCTTGGCAAAGAAAGTTTCCATCTGATCGGGCGTGTAGCCCCCGAACGGGTGCGCGATATACATCACGGGCAGGTCGAGTTTCGGGAAAATGTCGACCTTGATCTTACGCACCGCATCGATACCGAAAAAGAATAAACCGGCTACCATCACCATGATAGTGATCGGTTTACGTAAGGCAAAGCGTATTAAATCCATGTTACTTGAATGTAAGTTTATGTGTCGAATGTGTGTATTGTCGGGTGTTGTCAGGTATGGTCATTTGTCAAGTACTGTCATTACAATCAATGAGCATACATGACTACTCCTGACTGCCAATGACCACTTAACCTTCCGGGTGTCACTGATTCAGAAAAATGCCGATATCGCCAGCCGCGGCCGCTTTGAGCAGGATCGCCTGCCATATATTAGTGGCCGCAATGTCGCGGCTGGTCTCGGCACGGTTCAGGATATAGAGCGCCTGCGTCATGTCCACGATATTGCTCAGGCCGTTTTTATACAAAACACTCTTTTGCAGATAGGCATCGGAAGCCGATTGCACCTGCACGGGCGCCTCGCGGTAATTGGCAATCGCATTGGTGATCTTCGTTTCGGAAAGAATGAGCTGGTTTTTGAGCTGCTGATCGGCCAGGTCGTATTCTTCTTTCAATGCATTGGAAACAAACTTTTGAGACATCACCTGCTGGCGTGTCCGGAGAATGCCCGTCATGTTCCAGGTAGCACCTATACCAAGCAGGTAATTGGCCCTGACAGGCTTGATACCCTCCAGATAATTGTGGGTAAAGGCCGTCTGATCGCTCGCGTAGGTCGATGAAAATCCGGCGCCGCGGCCCTGGAATACCCCGAACAAGGAGAACACCGGCATGCCCAGCGTGTGAAAATACCTGGCCTGCTGCTCGCTGACAGCAATGCGGTTGGCATAAAATTTCAACAGCGGGTGATTATCGGTTTTGCCGGCGGTGTCCGCCACTGTGCGCGGAATGCGGGTGAGCAACAGCGTGTCAAGCTGGAAACGCTGGTCAGTAGTGCCCATCAGTTTCGCCAGGTTATTGGCTTGTTCCTGTTCGAAATCCCTGGCCTGGGTAATGCTGATCTTCGCATTGGATACTTCCGCATTGGCCAGCGACGAATCCACGCCCGGGATCAGCCCGTTTTTCGCACGGGTAACCACGACGGTTTTCAATGCATTGGCGCGTTCCAGGTTGTTTTCCCACGAACGGATGAGCCTTTGGGCCGCCAGGAGGTTCAGGTACGCCGCGGCTACGCGCACGCTGTGCTGGAACTGCTCCTGGTCAAGGTCGGCCTGGTCGCGGTTCACCGCAGACTGCGCCACATTGATCCGTTCACGTGCACGTCCGAATGCGAAGAAATCCCAGTTCACGTTCGTCAGGTACAGGGCGCCGAATGCCGAATTCCAGTTCTGCTGCGGAAGGGGCAGGCCGGACGATGCTACCGAAAGCCCAAGGCCGTACAGCGGGCCGTTCTGGCCGTTGATCGTACCATAATCCTGCTGGGCCGAGAGGTTGAAGTTGGGGAGGTATTCTTTCTTGCTTTGGAGGACTGTCGCTTTGGAGGCGCTGAGGTAGTTGTTTTTGGCCTTGATGCTCCCGTAGTTGGAGACCGCCGTCTCTACGGCCTGCTGTAATGTAAGCGTTTGGGCACTCAGTTTTTCACCTGCTCCGACCAGCGAAAGGGTCAGAAACAGGGAGGGAAAATACTTCTTCGATGTCATTTGCATTCAGATTATATGGCAATTGAACCGGGGCGAGTGTGTGGGGTCACAAGAGGGTTGTCGGCCAGGCCCGTCGAATTGCTTCGCAAAGGTAATCCGGTGTCCGGCAGCAACGTTTATTACTTTCAAACAATATCTTATAAAATTCAAATATCCCTAGCGTTCCAGCACACGGTACGATTTGGGAGTGGTTCCGATTTGCTTCTTGAAAAGGTTGTTGAAGTAGGCAGGATACTCGAAACCGAGGCAGAATGCGATCTCGGCGACACTCCAGTTGGAATGCCGCAGCATCACTTTGGATTGCGCCAGCACCCGGTCGATAATGTGTTCGGTGGTGGTTTTCCCCGTGATTTCCTTCAATGCCCTGTTGAGGTGGTTCACATGCACGCCCAGTCTGCTCGCGTAGTCTTTGGCGGTTTTCAGTTTGAGCTTGTGCTCGGGGGATTCGATCGGGAACTGGCGTTCGAGCAACTCATGAAATTGCGACGACAATTTCGCCGAGCCGTTCACATGCATGTCGCTGAGCTCCGAAGGCTGCATTTTCATCGCCTCGTGCGCCAGCACGTTCACGTAGTTGCGCATGAGGTCGTATTTGTGTACGTAGCTCGACTCGATGTCGGCCTGCATTTTGCCGAAGATACTGAGCAGGTATTCCTGCTGCTCCTCATTGATAAAATAGACTGGAATGGAGTCAGTGCGCAGGATGGGGCAATCCGAGACTGTCGCAGAGCGGTTGATCGTGCTCAGGAACTGGTCGGTAAAAAGGCAGAAATATCCCGACTGCTCTTCCGACAACGCCTGCCATGAGTATGGGACGTTTCGGTTGAAGAAAACCAGTGCATTGCGGTTGATTTCGATCTCCTGGTTTCCGTAGGTAATCTTCCCTTTTCCGAGGATCAGCGAGATCTTGTAAAAGTCCCTCCGGGCGTAGGAGGTGTATTTGTTGCAGAAGACGCGGGAGAATACATTGAAATGACCTTCATCCCCGGTCATTTTGTCCGGACCTTTTAGCCCTTTCGCAGCGGGATGCGTCTGGTAAAAATGCGCTACGGTCTCATTCGGTATCATGAGCTGAAATTATGAAATTCAAATATCGGCAACAAGCCAGTGGGTTAAAAATTAATTTGCGCGTCAGATCGGGCCGCAGATCCATTCCGGTTCCCGGGCAGGTTTAGCCGCGTGCACGCCATTACCGGTTTTGTAGTTGCGCGTCGAAACGAGCGGGTTAATCGCGTACCGCTGCGTGCGCTGGCGGGTGAAAACGACGAACCGCACTTCGCGAGGCGCATATTTCGGCGTCGGGTCGGATGCGGGCTGCCCTACATTCAGCGTGGCGAAGCGGGCGGCGAGCGCCGGAGTCGAGGACTCGATCACCAACCCGGATCGGGGGGCCGCGGCTGCTTTGTTTGGGTGCTTGTAATTGTGGCTTGAAATGCCGGGATCGGAGAGGTGCTCGGCTTGTGCACGGGCTACCTGGCCCAGGCCCGCAGCACATGCAAGAATGGCTGCGAAAAGGATTGTTTTAGGGTTCATCACAGGTTAATTAAGAAAAGGTTATCAGGACTTGTTCTCAAAATTACCCGCAAGCTTTTTTACAATTCATATCCATTTCAAACATTGAACTATAAAATTCAATCATTTGAAAAATTATTTTTCAGCGTATTGGCATTCTGTTCGGAAAGAATTTAGTTTTTTGAAGGAGACGCTCGGGGCGGTTCAAATCAGACAAAAAAAGCCAAAAAAATTCCTAATCGCCTTAATTTGAACTTTTTGATAAAAATTTGGATGGATTTTTGACAAAAAAAACGCCGGCCTCATCGAAGCCGGCGTTTTTTTGCAATTATACAATGCTTAATCTTGAGTCGGATAAACCTTATCCGGCGTATTATAATATTCAGCCATCTGCGCCGTATCCCGGGTCACGTTGACTGCGGGAGTTTTGTAGTTCCTCGGCGAAGTAAGCGGATTGATTTCCACTCCCTGCGGCTTGTACTCACGCGTCACCACCAGCGTAGCCGGCCGCGGCGCGTACTTAGGCGTCGTGTTCACGTAGCGTGTCTGGTACTTGCCGAATCGCTCGACAGTGCGCATGTTCGCAACGCGTATCGTGTTCTGATCCTTGCCGGCTGCTTTTGCCTGCGCTGCCTTGTTAGGATGTTTATAGTTGTAAACTGAGATACCGGGGTCTACGATCGACTGCGCGCTTGCGGCTACGGTGAACAATCCGGCAAATAGTATGGCGATTAAAAATGTGATTTTTTTCATGTTGGTAATCGTTTTATTCTCACTGATCAGCCCCTTCCAGGGAGGGGTTGAATGAAAATTAACAACAGAAAAAAGCAATCCCAAATGCTCTAATATCCCGTCAATTTGGCGTCTTTACAAAAATAGGTTGTTGTGGCAACCTATTGCGAGGCAAAAATAGAATGACCGGGAAAATCGGGTTGCGATCTCACCGGAATTTTGGAAAAAAATGAAATTTTGAGTACAAATCGCCTAAAATGGCATCCCGTAAAAATCCTGGAAAAAATTTACATTTTAATGAGTTTCTAACCAGTTTCTAATCAGTCGGAATTTCAGGCAGTTATTTGAGCAATGCGCGGGTGGAATTGTGAATGCCTTTGCAGATGCGTTCCATGGGCAGGTCGTTACTGTCATCGCCAAACGGATCCTCAATTTCCTCGGCGATCACCTCAAGGCTTGCAAGAATGTAAAACACAAACATCACGAACGGAATGACGAGGAAATGCAGGCTGAACACGTACCCGATAGGCAATGTAAGGCAATAAATAAAGATGAATTTCTTGATGAACGAGCTGTACGACAGTGGAATAGGGGTGTTCTTGATCCGCTCGCAGGCGCCGCAGATATTGGTGAAGCCTTCGAGCTCGTGGTTGAGTATAATGGTATGTTCGGGCAGTAATGCGCCTTTACGTTGCAATTCTATCACTTTGGCGAATAATGCGGCGGCAATCTGATTGGGGACGTGCTCGGTGGTGACCAACGCGGATTTGCTGTAAAGCGCCGAGTCTTCGAACTCTTCGGCAATGTAAGTGTTCCGCAGGTGGTTTTTTAACGCGAATGCATAGTTAGGGATCATTTTAAGAAAAAACTCGCGCTCCAGGACATACTCAGGGCCGATCAGCCCGGCCAGTTTCAATGCGAGGTTGCGGCTGCCGTTCACGAGCGATCCCCATTGCTTGCGGCCTTCCCACCACCGGTCGTACGCCGTATTGGTGCGGAATACGAGCAGCATCGAGATCACAAAGCCGAGCAGCGAGTGCATCAGCGAGATGTTTTTCAGGTCGTTGTTTTCCGTAATTCTGAAATGTATTATAATAATGTATGCAACAAGGCTGGAATAGGCTGCCATGGTAAGGATCATCGGCGCGAGCTTGCGCACCGTGTCGGCCTTCTGGAAATAGAAAATGTAACGGAACCACTCCTTGGGGTTGTAATCGATCATATAAGTTTGACCTGGTCGATGAGCTTGAAAAATTCTTTAAAGCATTTGGCGGTAAGGCGGGCGTCTTCCAGGGCATTGTGCGTTTCCTCTTCCCGCTCGAACCCGAAGTAACTGGCGACCGAGCCCAGGCTCAGCGAGCGGGGTACTTGTCGGCCATTCTTTTCGAGGATCTGGAAAAATAAGTAGGAGACGGTGTGAAGATCGAGCTGCTTGTTGGAAAAGCCCCATTTCATTTTTTCGTTGCGATAGGCAAACCGCAGGAAATTGATGTCGTTGATCACGCTTTGGCCGCAGATGACGACGTTCGCCAGGCTGGGCTTGCCGACGTTCAGTTTCTTCACCCATTTTTCAAATTCCGGAAGCACATCATAGATCATCGGTGCGTCTTCGAGGTCATCGAGAGACAGTCCGTGCACCTCTTCCGATTTCACTGAAAATGCCTCCTCATTCTCGGGATACACATTCTGAAGGTAGGTCCCGAGCGAGCGCCAGTTGTCGTCGAAAAACTCGGCGCCGATCTGGATAATTTCGTTCCAGCCCGGTTCAGGCCCGGTCATTTCAATATCTAAAACAAGGAAGGACATAGGCTGGTGTGCGGGGCTGTGTGAAAAATGGTCATGATTTGGAAACTCAAACTTATAGTTTTGTGTACAAAATTATGCAATCATTGCATGCAAGAAGATTTTACAAACACTCATTTATAGCAAATGGCTATCGATTTTAAAGAAATTCCATCCCCGTGTTTCATATTGGAAGAGGAATTGCTGCGTAAGAACCTCGAACTGATCGACTCCGTCCAGAAGGCGGCGGGATGCCGGATTATCCTCGCGTTGAAAGGTTTCTCGATGTACAGCGCCTTCCCCATTGTGAAGGAATACCTCTCCGGCGCCACAGCCAGCTCGCTTAACGAGGTGAAGCTGATCAACGATTTCATGGGATACCAGTCGCACACATACATGCCTGCATACCTCGACAGTGAGTTTGGTGAGATCATGGAGCGCAGCAGCCATATTACATTCAATTCCCTGAGCCAGTGGGAGCGGTTCCGCGAAAGGGTAGAGGCCTACAAGGCGGCTAACCCCGGCAAGACATTGTCCTGCGGTATCCGCGTGAACCCGCAGTACTCGGAGGTGGCCACGGACATGTATAATCCCTGCGTGCCGGGCTCGCGCCTGGGTGTCACACGTGACAAGTTACCCGACGAGCTTCCCGCAGGGATCGACGGCATTCACTTTCATACGCTGTGCGAAAATGGCAGCGACACTTTGGAGCGCACCCTCGCCGCATTGGAGGAGCGCTTCGGCGATTTGCTGCATCAGGCGAAGTGGCTTAACATGGGGGGCGGCCATCTCATGACAAGAGAAGGATACGATATTAGTAAGCTAATTAAATTAGTTAGTACTATCAAAGAAAAGTACAATGTGGATGTGATCCTGGAACCGGGCTCGGCCATCGCCTGGCGCACCGGAATATTGTACACGACCGTACTGGATGTACTCGACAGCCAGGGTATCGACGTGGCCATTCTGGACACCTCTTTCGCAGCCCATATGCCCGACACCCTGGAGATGCCCTACAAGCCTGCGATCCGCGGCGCGCACCAGGAGCCGGTGGCAGGAACGCCGACTTACAGGCTGGGTGGAATGACCTGCCTCGCAGGCGACTACATGGGAGACTATTCGTTCGACAAGCCGCTTGAAATTGGTGATAAAATCATATTTGAGGATATGATCCACTATACCATGGTGAAGACTACCACATTTAACGGTGTTAACTTACCTTCCATTGGGATATGGAAAGCTGACCACGAATTCCAGCTCGTTCGGTCTTACGGCTACGAAAGTTTCAAAGACAGGTTATCGTAGTAAGCGTAAATGAATTTGTGGGTTACGGTTACTTTTGGCTTGAAGGTATTCCTGGAAATCTCCTAATGAGTGAATGAGTCAATGAGTGAATGAGTCAATGAGTGAATGAGTGAATGATTTGAATCAGAAATATTCACTCATTCACTCATTCAATCATTCAAAATTTATTCTTCGGCAGCATCGGAAACAGCCGTCTCACCTCCTCCGGCGAGGGCTGCTTACCATATTCGGTGATCTCAAAAACCTCCACATATTTCACCTTCTCTGCCTTCTCAGTACCGTACCATTTATCGAGCGAAGCCTTGATTTCCGGGGTAACGGATGAGCGTCTTTCCATGGAATTGAAGAGCCATTTTTTACGCTCAACCACATCCTTGGGAACATTAGCAAGGTCCCCGTTTGTCCAGGGAAGCCACTCATAAAATTGGGAAACGTGCGCATCCAGTCCGTCCACCTTTTTAGCAAGCGTTTCGGTTATATCGATCGCAATATCCGGGCGGAATGGGTTGGGCCTTTGAAAGCGGTCGCGGAAGTAGAGGAAAACCGGGTTCTTGGTAAGCGGGGGCACGCTGCTCAGGATATTAGGCACAATGACCAGATATGCCGCGTCCTGAACAACCACGCCTGTATTCCGGTGGTCAGGGTGGTAATCGTTGGTCCGCGGTGCAATCACCACGTCGGCGTTCCATTCGCGTATTTTGCGGATCACGGCAAGACGGTTTTCAAGCGTGGGGAATAGCTCCCCGTCGTGGTTATCGAGAATATCGTATTGGATTCCCCAGCGGCGTGCAGCCTCCTGTGCTTCTTTGTAGCGGCGATTAGCCAATTCTCCGCCGCCGATATCCTGGTGGCCCTTGTCGCCATTGGTGAGCGAAACAAACTTCACTTTGTGGCCCATGGAAGCGTAAATGGACGCCACACCGCCCGCTCCCAGGTCGCAGTCGTCGGGGTGGGCGCCGAACACGATAATGTTGAGCGGTTTCTGGCTATCCGCCGTCGTTTGTGCGACCGCGGCGACGGTGCAAAATAGCATTGCGGGAATAAAAAGTAGCTTTCTGATCATTTCTGATAAGGTTTTATAGGTTTGGAACAAATGCAAAATAGAAATTTAAATTTTGAAAAAATTATATTTGATAACCTGCCACACTTCCAAGGCCTTACTGTATCCCAGCCAAATATTTAAACAGGGCCCGCTTAGATTCTTCTAATAATCCTGTATCTTTGTATCCCGTAATCATAGAAAAACAGCAAAGTCTTATGGCTTCCAAAGCACGAAAGACCGCTAAGTACATTTTCGTTACGGGCGGTGTTACATCTTCACTTGGCAAGGGAATCATTGCCTCATCACTAGCTAAATTACTACAAGCGAGAGGTCTCTCAGTCACAATCCAAAAATTTGACCCGTATCTGAACATCGATCCGGGAACCATGAATCCCTACGAGCACGGAGAATGCTACGTCACCGACGACGGAGCCGAAACCGACCTTGATCTGGGCCACTACGAGCGTTTTCTGAACGTTCGCACTTCACAGGCAAACAACGTCACCACGGGGCGTATCTACCACAACGTTATTACCGCCGAGCGTCGCGGCGACTTCCTTGGAAAAACCGTACAGGTGGTTCCGCACATTACCGACGAGCTGAAAAGAAACATGCTGTTGCTGGGCCAGACCGGCGATTACGATATTGTGATTACGGAAATCGGCGGCTGCGTAGGGGATATCGAATCCCTGCCGTTCCTGGAAGCGGTTCGTCAGGTGAAATTCGAAATGGAAGAGCAGGACACACTGGTGATCCACCTTACGCTGATCCCTTACCTGAACTCCGCGGGGGAGCTGAAAACCAAACCGACGCAGCACTCGGTAAGGATGTTGCAGGAATCGGGTATCCAGCCGGATATCCTCGTGTGCCGTACAGAGCACCCGCTTCCTTACGACATCCGCAAGAAAATCGCATTGTTCTGTAACGTACAGGTCAATTCCGTGATTGAGGCGATGGACGCGGACACGATTTACGCCGTGCCTTTGCTGATGCTCAAGGAGCGCCTCGACCAGCGTGCATTGTATATGCTCGACATTTACAATGACAAGGATGTTGACCTCGATTCGTGGAAGACATTCCTTTCACGCCTTAAAAACCCGATCGATTCGGTTCGCATCGGATTGGTGGGCAAATACGTGGAGCTGCACGATGCCTACAAGTCGATCGTGGAATCATTTATCCACGCCGGTGCGGCCAACGAATGCAAGGTCAATATCGAATGGATCCACTCGGAAAGCCTCACGGCAGAGAATGCGGTGGAGAAACTGGAAAACCTCGACGGCGTGCTGGTAGCTCCCGGCTTTGGTGAGCGCGGTATCGAAGGCAAGATCGCGGCGATCCAGTATGTACGCGAGAACAACATTCCTTTCTTCGGGATTTGCCTCGGAATGCAGATGGCGGTGATCGAATACGCACGCAACGTGATCGGCTGGGAGAATGCACATTCGGTGGAAATGGATGCCGCTACCGACCATCCGGTGATCCACCTGATGAAAGATCAGAAAGATGTTTCCAACAAAGGTGGTACAATGCGTCTGGGCGCTTACGCCTGCCGCGTTAAAAAGGATACTTTGGCGCACCGCATCTACGGAAAGACCAATATCAGCGAACGCCACCGCCACCGCTACGAATTCAATAACAAATATCTGAAGGACTTCGATGAAAAAGGCCTGATCGCGACAGGTATTAATCCTGACAATAACCTGGTAGAGATGGTCGAGCTGCCTTCGCACCCGTTCTACATCGGTGTACAGTTCCACCCCGAGCTGAAAAGCACGGTCATGAACCCGCACCCGATCTTCGTGAATTTCGTGGCTGCCGCATTGACCTATTCATTGCAAAAGAGATCGGTAGAAGCGCTGAACCCGGTTTCCCACTGATCACATTTTAAGGCCTGTTAAGCGAAAAAACTTGTTACCTTTGCCGCCTTACAAGCGGTATGTTATTTCAATAATTTAAAGTAAATAATGGATAAAAATTTTGTAATCGGCCTGGTCTTGATCATGCTGATGCTGATAGGCTACCAGATACTGGTTCCCAAACCCGTGGAACCGACGCCGGTAGCGGAGGTGAAGAAGGAGGTTGTAAAGCCCTCGTCTGTCACTTCGGATACTACCCAAAATTCCTCACAATCAGTCGATTCCACTGCCGTTCCTCAGAAGGACCTGGTCATTGAAACAAAAGATGCCCGCGTGGTTTTCACCAACAAAGGCGGGGTTATGAAAGAGGTGATGTTGAAAAACTACAAAACCTACGACCAGAAGCCACTTTACCTGATTGCCGAAAAGCACAACAATTTCCAGATCGACCTGCCGACGCAAACCGGCGACGTGAGACTGACCAACCAGACTTTCACAACGGATGCGCAAGACCGCACGCTGGCGGAAAAGGACTCGGCAGTGATCACCTACCGCGCGACACTCAAAAACAACCAGACAGTAGAGCAAACCTATGTGGTACGCGGTTCCGGCTACGTGATCGACTACGGTATCAAGGCCAGCGGCGCACTGCCCGCCAACAAGTCGGTGGAATTCCATTGGGATAACGACCTACTGCAACTGGAAAACGATATGAAGAAAAACCGTGAGGTAGTGACTGTCAACTACTACACGGACGAATTGAAAAGCCTGCCTACCAGCCCGACTTCCAACGAGGAAGAGAAGACGGCCGAGCCGGTTAAATGGTTCACCATCAAACATAAATACTTCCTGGCCGGTCTGATTGCGGAGAAACAACCGCTGACCAATGTGACCGTGCGGGCCAACGTGAATCCGGAAGATTCGGTGATCGTGAAAAACATGAACATCTTCGCGGGCATTCCCACGGCGGCGGTTCAGAAAGGGGAGGCCAACTTCCAGTTTTACCTCGGACCGAACGAATACCATATTGTAGACAAGGTAAAAGCAGAGAATTTCGACCAGAACGTTTACCTGGGTTACGCATTCCTGAAACCGATCAACAAGTTTTTCCTTGTTCCGCTTTTCAACCTGATCGAAGGATTTGTGAGCAACTACGGGTTGCTGATCATCCTGCTCGTATTGGTTGTCAAGACATTGCTGACGCCGCTGACCTACAAATCGTACATCAGCATGGCGAAAATGCGTATCCTGGGGCCGGAGCTCGAACAGATCCGCGAGCAGAACAAAGACGACATGGCGAAGCAGCAGCAGGAGCAAATGAAGCTTTACCAGCAGGTAGGCGTGAGCCCGCTCAGCGGATGCGTGCCGGTACTTGCGACAATGCCGATCCTGTTCTCGCTCTTCTTCCTCTTCCCCAACCTGATCGAACTGCGCCAGCAATCCTTCCTTTGGGCGAGTGACCTTTCCACATATGATTCGTTCTTCAAGCTGCCGTTCAATGTGCCTTTCGGCATCGGTAACCACATCAGCTTGTTCACGATCCTGATGACGGCTTCCAGCATCGGGTATGCCTACTACAACAACCAGAACACGCCTACGCAGCCGGGACCTGTGAATATGAAGGCGCTGGGTTATGTAATGCCGCTGATGTTCATGTTCATCCTGAACTCGTTTCCGGCGGGTCTGACATTCTACTACTTTGTTTCAAACATCGTAACCATCGCCCAGCAGCTGCTCATCAAGCGTTTTGTGAATGAGGATAAAATCAAAAATATCCTTGAAGAAAACCGTAAGAAAAATGCAACCGGCGAGAAGAAGCAGAACAAATTCCAGAAGTATCTTGAAAAGTCGTTGCAGGCTGCGGAAGAAGCGAAAAAGAAACAGGCTGAGTTAGAGAAAAAGACTAAAAAGAAATAAAAGGTTTTTTAGATCGTAATTAATAAAGGGCAATGTTCCGGTTGGGATATTGCCCGTTTTTTTCCATTTTGGGCTGATTTTTGCAGTCCGGAAATCAGCACAATCTTGACCCCGAAATCCTGATGAGAGTTATCCTTTTTTTGATTTTGACAGTTCATATCGGTTTGTACCAGGCGGCTTACGGGCAAGGAAATGCCCAAACGGAGAGCAGGTACCGGTCGGCCCTGGCAGATTACAAACAAGGTAAATACGCCGCGGCGATGGAAAAATTCTATCCCATGACGAGCGTGAATGCCAAAACGGCCTATTCGCCCTATGCGCATTACTATTATGCATTGAGCGCCTACCAGCTGAAACGCTACAAAGATGCCAGGCCAATGCTCCTGCAATTGCAAAGCCGGTATCCCGGTTGGAATAAAATCAATGATGTGTATTACCTGCTGGGGTCGGTAAGCCTCGCAACCGGCCAGATGAACGATGGACTGGACCAACTTGCCAGGATCAGGGAATCGTCTCTCAATAAGGATGTGCAGGCATTGAAGCAATACCATTTGGGTGCCATCAAGGACTTTTTGAAGCTGAAAGAACTGCAAAAGCAATACCCTTCCGACCGTGACATTGCGCTGATCGTTTACCAGTCCATTCAATCGGCCCGCACGCCCGCACAAGGGGATCTGGCATATGCCGAGCAGCTGGACAAACAGTTCAAATTCCGCAAGAGCGAAAAGGTGGAGGACGCACCGAAACGGAGTGCCCCGAAATCGGATACTCAATGGACGAAAGGCTACCTGGATGTGGCCGTATTGCTGCCCTTCCGACTCGATGAATTCAGCACTTCCAAACGCCGTTCCAACCAGTTTGCTTACGATTATTACCTGGGATTGACCGTGGCGAAAGAACAGCTTCAAACGGAGGGGATTACCGTAAACCTTTGGGCTTACGATGTCAGCAACGATGCCAAAAGCATGCAGGCCATTGCCGACAACAAGAATTTCCAGCTTTCCGATATGATTATCGGGCCGTTGTATGCAGGTACCTTCGAAGTGGCCGCCGATTTTGTTTCCGGAAGCAACGCCATCATGCTCAATCCGCTCTCGACGGACGCGGGCCTCCTGAAATCGGAGAATATTTACCTCGCTCATCCTTCCATTGCCTACCAGACGCAGATAGCCGCGCAATGGATGCGTACGCTCTCGCCGGGGCTTAGTACCGTTATTTATTATGGAAATACACCCAAAGACTCCGCAATGGCAGTCTCTTACGCCGCAGAATGGAAGGCCAAGGGAGGAAAGGTGACCTCCATGACCAGAATCCCGCATGACCGCGAGTCGATCGAAAGCAAGGTGCCTTCTTTCGAAACAACCAAACCGGCGCACATCGCATTGTTCTCGTCTGACGGCGAGTCGGGCCAGCACCTCATTGAAGTCCTCAACAGCCGCAAACTGAACAGCTTGCCGGTATTGGCTACCTCCACCAGCTTCAATAGTCAGCAATCGAGGTTATCCCGGTACGGGGCTCGTTTGTCGCTCATCGACGCCGATTACGTGGATCGTGAGAAAGAGACCATCCGGCAGTTCCAGAAGAGTTATTATAACAAAACCAGCACATTCCCTTCGGTATATTCCTACCAGGGCTATGATCAGCTGCTGTTCTTTGCCCGGATGCTTTCCAAATACAAGGACAAACTTCCTTCCGGCCTGCAATCGCGCAAATTCGGCAGCGAGGAATTCCTGCTCTCGGGCTTTGATTATACCAATTCGAATGAAAACCAGATTACACCTGTCCTTAAATACAGCGGTTCCAAATGGGTGCCGGTGGACAGATAATACCAACTTATTTTAACAGAATGAATACTTCAACGAGCCAGCAGCTTTTCCAGAAAGCACAAAACTATATTCCCGGCGGCGTGAACTCGCCCGTGCGCGCATTCCGTGCGGTCGGGGGCAATCCGATATTTATCAAATCGGCCAAGGGGCCTTACATCTACGACGAGGACGATAACGAGTACATCGAGCTGATCAATTCATGGGGCCCGATGATCCTCGGCCACGGCCATGAACTGATCCAGAAGGCTGTCTCGGACGCTATCCAGCATTCATTCTCTTTCGGCGCGCCGACGCGCAGGGAGGTGGAGATTGCAGAGCTGATCGTGTCGATGGTACCGTCGATCGAGAAGGTGAGAATGGTGAACTCGGGTACCGAGGCTACGATGTCGGCCATACGCGTGGCGCGTGGCTATACGGGAAGGGACAAGATCATCAAGTTTGAAGGTTGCTACCACGGCCACGGCGACAGTTTCCTGATCGCTGCCGGCAGCGGCGCCATTACTTTTGGAACGCCGGATAGCCCGGGCGTGACAAAAGGAGTCGCTAACGACACCTTAACCGCCCCATACAACGACCTGGAAGCCGTACAGCAACTCGTGGGCGCCAACAAGGGCCAGATCGCCGCATTGATCCTCGAACCGGTAGTAGGTAACATGGGCTGCGTATTGCCGAAAGAAGGCTTTCTGGAAGGATTACGCCGCATTTGCGATGAAGAAGGCATTGTGCTGATCCTCGATGAGGTCATGACGGGATTCCGTCTTTCGAAGGGCGGGGCGCAGGAAAGGTTCGGAATTACGCCGGATTTAACGACGTTAGGAAAAATAATAGGTGGAGGAATGCCTGTTGGCGCCTATGGTGGCAAGGCGGAGATCATGAATTACGTATCTCCGGCCGGTCCTGTTTACCAGGCCGGTACGCTTTCCGGTAACCCCATTGCCATAGCAGCAGGTTATACCATGCTGACTTACCTGAACGAGCATCCCGAAGTGTATACCCTGCTGGAAAATGCGGGCAGCAAGCTTGCCAACGGCTTCCGCGCTTCGATGGAAAAACTGGGTTTGCAATACACGTTGAACCAGATCGGTTCCATGTATACGCTGTTCTTTACCCCGAATGCCGTGACGGATTTCCCGTCGGCCAAATCCTCGGACCTGCCGCTTTTCGGTAAATACTTCCACGCCATGCTGAACCGCGGCATTTATATGGGCCCAAGCCAGTTTGAGGCAATGTTCCTGTCGACCGCGCTGACGGATGCACATTTGGATCGGATTATTGAGGCGAATGAGGAGGCCCTTAGAGAGATTACTCGTTAACATATAATGATCAGATGTATCTGATATGTCACCCTGAGCGCAGTCGAAGGGCATGTACGATGTCGCTGTACGGACTGTCTTCGACTGCGCTCAGACTGACATTGGACAAGATATATTCATGCATTTAAAATGTAATAATTCAATCATTAGAAATGCGCCGCTACTCCATCATCATCCCCGTTTACAACCGTCCCGACGAGTTGGAGGAACTGCTTGGCTGCCTCGCTGTGCAGACTTACAAAAATTTCGAAGTCGTAATCGTAGAAGACGGTTCCAAAATCAAAGCGGATGGCGTGGTGAAATTTTTCGCTGACAGGCTCGACATCCACTATCATTACAAAGAAAACGGCGGCCAGGGTTTTGCCCGTAACCATGGTTTTGAGCGTGCTGCCGGCGATTACTTTATTTTGCTGGATTCGGATGCGCTGATCGAGCCGAACTATCTCTCGATCGTCGAAAACCGGCTGAATACCGATTACGTAGACCTTTATGGCGGGCCTGATACAGACCATCCTTCTTTTACGCCCATTCAGAAAGCCATCAGTTACTCGATGACCTCGGTGTTTACTACGGGCGGGATTCGCGGAAAGAAGAACAATATGGGCGGCACATTTCACCCGCGGAGCTTCAATATGGGCCTCTCGCGTAGGGTATGGGAGCGCACGGGAGGGTTTCTGACGAGCCGGATGGGAGAGGATATCCTGTTCAGTATTGCGGCGCTGCGGCTCGGTTTTAAATCCGCATTGATTCCTGAGGCATTTATTTACCACAAACGCCGCACGCAATTCGGGGCGTTTTTCAGGCAGCTCAAATTCTTCGGCCGCGCGCGTATCAATATCGCCCGTTATTATCCCGACGAATTGAAGCTCGTGCATACCTTTCCGTTACTGTTCACGCTTGGCGTATGCAGCATTCCGTTGTGGTACTTCATTTTTGAGCCATTCTTTTACCTCGGATTGTGGTTCCTGGGCATTTACATCGCATTGCTGTTCATCGATGCATTTCGTAAAACGAAGAGCGCCGAAGTAGCCTTCCTGAGTATAGGGGCGGCTTTTGTGCAGCTGTTCGGCTATGGGATCGGCTTCGTGCAGGAAGGTTGGAAGCGGCTGTGGGAAAACAAATCGCATCGGGAAACGGGGGCTGCGATTGAGTATCCTTCGTGAAAAGTACTGGTCAATAAAAAGAGGCAGCTTCGATAGAAACTGCCTCTTTTTATTGATATAACACCTGACTACTTCTGACAGAAATACACAATCTCCTCGCCAGGCAATGAGTAGCGTTGCACTTCCGCCCTCGTCAGTTCATCCATCACAAACCGGTCTTCTGTGACTTTGAAACCGCCTTTTTCCAGCTCGCGGCCGTAGTTGCGGCCAAACAGCCGGAGGTGGTCGTTTTGGAGGAAGTGGATTTCACGCTCCTTCGGGTCGGTGATCGTTGGGTCTTCGTAGGTTACTTCGTATTTCATGTCCTGCGGCGATTGGATCAGCGCCCAGCCGCCCGGTTTGAGGACGCGGTACAGCTCGCTCATGGCGAGAATATAGTCGTCGACATGCTCCATTACGTGATTACAAATGGCGACGTCGAATGTGTTTTCGGGAAAGGGGATCTGGTGGATGTCCATTTTCACCTTCGCGAGCGGCGACTCGATGTCGGCGGTAATGTAGTCCAGGTTTTTCATCTGCTCGAAACGGTCGATGAAGCAGTACTCGGGCGCTACGTGCAGGACTTTCAGGTTGGCGGTATAGAAATTGGTTTTACGCTTCATGTATAGTGCCATCAGGCGGTGGCGTTCGAGCGAAAGGCAGCTGGGGCAAAGGGCATTCTCACGGCTCGATGTATTGCGGCCGTAGGGGAGGAACTTGCGGTATTTGCTGTTGCAGACCGGGCATTCCACTTGATGGCCGATATAGAAGATGCTGAGCAGCCGCGCAGCCCAATGTCCGACGAGTTGGAGGTAGGGACGCGGAATGTAGCGCAGAACTAAACTAATGATGGATTTCATTAAACCAATTGACTAAAAATTAATAATTTTAGGATCATAACATCGAATAGCCTGAATAAATGATCCCCTCGATTGACCCGAAACCACCTGGTAAGAGACTGATAAAAAGAATGTCGACACGCACAAAGTGGATGATATTGGCTCCGCTTGGCCTGTTGCTGTTCAGTTTTGGTCTTACCGTGCTCAGCGAAGCGGCGCATCAGCGGCGCATCGGCGAGCCGACGCAGGTTTGGGTCGTGCTGGGCCTTTACAGCCTCGCATTGATCAACGGAGGGCTGATCATGTTCGGCGAAGCCCTGCGCTTCCGTATCCTGCTCGATGTCCGCCGCGAGACGCGCCGTAGTATGCGCCAGCTGCTGCGGAAGGTTAATCTGAAAGCTGCTTCCGGGAAAAACAAATCCGGTAAAAAAGCAAAAAGCCCTACCAAAACAGATTGACAGGACTAGTTGAATAGCATTCCGAAGAGGCTGGATTATTTTTTATTTGCTTCGAATTGAGCCTTGATAGCCTCAACGTCAACATTGCGCACTTCTGGTTTGCGTAGAAGGTTTTTGATTTTAGCAGTGCGGTTGTTAGCAACTGCTTTGTTTCTGCGACCTTTACGTTTTAATTCCGTAACTCCCATTGTAAAAGTTTGTTTTGTGAAAGAGCCGCAAAATTAAGCATTTTAACGCAAATAATGCACGCCATAGTCATAAATATTGCATAACCTGCCCTAACTTTACGGTTTCATAGGCCATTAACGGCCGAAATTGATAGCATTATTAGAATGAGTAAACCATCTCTTGCCCGCGGAACCCGTGACTTTGGTCCGGAGCAAATGGCAAAGCGTACTTTCATTTTCGATACCATCCGACGCTCTTTCCAACGATACGGCTTTTTGCCATTAGAAACCCCCTCTTTCGAAAACTTGTCGGTACTGATGGGGAAATATGGCGAGGAAGGCGACCAGCTGCTTTTCAAATTGCTCAATTCGGGCGATTTCAGCGGCAAGCTGACCGATGCCGACTGGAATGCCGGATACAAGTCTTTAACCACCAAAATTTCAGAAAAGGGCCTTCGCTACGACCTCACCGTGCCGTTTGCGCGCTACGTGGTGATGAACCGCGGTACGCTGGCAATGCCGTTCAAACGCTACCAGATCCAGCCCGTATGGCGGGCCGATCGTCCCCAGAAAGGCCGTTACCGGGAGTTTTATCAATGTGATGCCGACGTGGTAGGCACCGATTCCTTGCTTTGCGAAGCTGAAATCGTGATGCTGCTGCATGATATACTGCCTGCATTGGGGATCAATGAATTCACTGTAAAAATCAACAACCGTAAAATCCTGACCGGAATCGCCGATATAATCGGCGCGCACGGAATGGAGGGGCCGCTTTGCGTGGCGATCGATAAATTGGATAAAATCGGGAAAGAGAAAGTGGTAGAGGAACTCCTCGAACGCGGTTTCGCTTCTGATAGTATCGGCAAGCTGGAACCGATTTTCAGCCTTTCGGCCGGAGATGATCCGTTCACCGAACTGAAAAGCTGGCTGGCGGGATCCGAAGTTGCATTGAAGGGTATTCAGGAACTGGAAGAGGTGTGGGCGATGGTGAAGATCCTGGGCCTGGACAATGCGAAGATCGAGTTCGATGTGACGCTCGCACGCGGGCTGTCGTATTACACGGGCGCGATATTCGAAGTGAAGGCCCATAACGTGCAGATCGGCAGCATTTCGGGCGGAGGGCGCTACGATAACCTGACAGGCACATTCGGCGTTCCGGGCATTTCGGGCGTGGGTATTTCGCTGGGTGTGGACCGCATTTACGATGTCATGGAGGAGCTTAATCTTTTCCCCGAGAGCCAGAAAACGACTACGAAGGTCATGCTCTCGAATTTCGACGAAGAGGCATTCGCTTACGGCTTGTCGATCCTGCCGAAGTTCCGGAAAGCGGGCATTAACTCGGAGATTTACCCGGATTCGGTGAAGCTGAAAAAACAGCTCGATTATGCCGACCGCAAGAGCATCCCATTTGTGATTTTGATTGGTTCGGAGGAAATGCAGTCGGGTTTACTGACTTTGAAAAACATGAAAACCGGGCAGCAGCAGAAACTGAAAGCGGAAGAAATTATAACTTTGCTCACCCGGGAAGACCAATAACCCTAATTCAATACCGACAAACGGCTGCGCGAGCAACCTATAACTTTATGAATGATAATATTTTAAGAATTGCCATCCAGAAATCGGGCAGGCTTAGTGAAGATTCTTTAAAACTGATCAAAGAATGCGGCATCCGTTTCGACAACGGCGCAGGTAAACTTAAAACCGATGCGACAAACTTTCCTGCCGAGATCCTTTTCCTTCGTGACGACGATATTCCCGGTTATGTGGAAGACGGCGTGGCGCATCTGGGGATCGTAGGGGAGAACGTTTCGGAAGAGTCCTGCAAAGATGTGGATACCGTTCACAAGCTGGGCTTCTCGAAATGCCGCTTGTCGATCGGCGTTTTGCGCGAGGCCGAGTACCATGGCGTGCAGGACCTGCAAGGTAAAAGCATTGCAACCACTTACCCGCGTTTGCTGGAACAATATCTTAAATCTCATAATGTTACGGCTGATATCCACGAAATCAGCGGGTCGGTGGAGATCGCGCCGAGCATTGGCCTGGCCGATGCTGTCTGCGATATCGTAAGCTCGGGCAGTACATTGCTGAGCAACGGTTTGAAGGAAGTGGAAACGATTTTCCGCTCCGAGGCCGTCATGATTGCGAGCAAGCACCTCTCGCCGGTGCAGCAGGATTTGCTGGACCAGCTTTTGTTCCGTATCAAATCGGTGCAGGTGGCGAAGAACAACAAATATATCCTGCTGAACTGCCCTGTGGATGCGGTGGAGAATATTACCAAATTCCTGCCGGGCATGCGTTCCCCGACGATCCTGCCATTGGCTACGGAAGGCTGGTGCTCGCTGCATTCGGTGATCAACGAAAACGAGTTCTGGGAAAATATCGAGAAGATCCGCCAGGCTGGTGCCGAGGGTATTCTGGTGATCCCGATCGAGAAAATGATTGTTTAAGTACGGGGTTTTGATTCTGACATTATGAATATCATTCCATTTCCGGAAAAGGGACAATGGCCTGCATTGCTGGCGCGGCCCGTTCTGGAAGCCAAGGATATCGAAGCGCGGGTGGTGCCCGTGCTCGAACAAGTGAAGCAGGAGGGGGACGCGGGTATTAAAGCCCTCGCCCTGAAATTTGATAAAATTGAACTAACCGACCTCGCATTTTCCGAAAAAGACATTGCTGAGGCGGGCGACAAGCTCGACGACGCATTGAAAGCCGCGATCGGTCAGGCTTATGAAAATATCTACAAATTCCACAAGGGCCAGCTGCAAGCGCCTGAGAAAGTGGAAACCATGCCTGGCGTGACCTGCTGGCGCAAAAGCGTAGGAATCGAGAAGGTTGGGATTTACATTCCCGGCGGCTCGGCCCCGTTGTTCAGTACGGTGCTGATGCTCGGTATCCCTGCGCAAATTGCAGGTTGTAAGGAAGTTGTACTTTGTACGCCGTCCGACCACCCGGCTATTTTGTATGCGGCCCAATTGGTGGGGGTTACCAAAGCTTTCCGCATTGGAGGCGCACAGGCAATTGCGGCAATGGCTTACGGCACGGAAAGTGTTCCAAAGGTTTATAAGATATTTGGTCCTGGCAACCAGTATGTTACTACGGCTAAAATGCTGGTTAGCAAAGAAGGTGTGGCGATCGATATGCCGGCCGGACCATCGGAAGTGGCGGTCTTTGCCGACGATACGGCATTACCGTGCTTTGTCGCGGCCGATTTACTTTCCCAGGCCGAGCACGGTGCGGATAGCCAGGTTTTACTTGTTTCTACCAGTAAAAAACTGCTTGCCTCGGTCAACATCGCTTTGGCAGAGCAGCTGGAAGCGCTTCCCCGGAAGGACCTGGCCGCTCAGGCAATGGCCAACAGTAAGGCGATCCTGGTGGAAAGCGAGGAAGAAGCCATTGAAATGCTGAACCAATATGCGGCGGAGCACCTGATCCTGAGCATTGCCAATGCCGAAGCAGTCACCGAAAAGATTTACAATGCGGGCTCGATCTTCCTGGGCAACTACACGCCGGAATCGTGCGGGGATTATGCCTCGGGTACCAATCATACTTTACCTACCAATGGCTACGCCCGCGCTTACAGCGGCGTTTCCGTGGATAGTTTTGTGAAGAAAATCACTGTTCAGCATATTACGGAAGAAGGTATCCGCAACATCGGCCCGACCGTGGAAGCCATGGCCGCAGCCGAATCGCTTGATGCCCATAAGCATGCTGTGAGCATCAGGTTGAAAAGTCTTTTGTGAAAAAATTTCAGGTTCGCGAAATTTGTCCTAAATTAGAGGACAAATTTCAACGGCCTTAAAATTACAGAAAGATGACAGCATACATGGTTAACGAACGTTTGGGAGGTTATGAAACCCTCAAACATGCTGTGAAAAATGACTTCGACCTGGCTTACCTGGCCGAGAACGGTATTCCGAAAGCTTCTATTCAGCATCTGGCTGATTCTATCGGAATGGATATTAAAGATGTGATAGCGCTGTTGCCTGTTACTTCGAGGAACTTGCAGCGTTACAATGATATTGACCTGCTTAGCAATGTGGTTTCCGATCACCTGATCGCCCTGGCCGATCTGTTCTCCGTGGGGAACCGGGTTTTGGGTAAAGAATATTTCCTCGATTGGCTGAACAACGAGGTACCTGCGCTGGGTAGTGAGAAACCGATCAGCTTTTTGCGGACCCATGCGGGCATTGAGCTGGTCAAGACCGAATTAGGGCGCATGGAACACGGTATTTTCGCTTAATGGAGCTATTCAGGATAACAAGATCGGAATATCAGGATGATTTGAGTGGAATAGGGGCCTTCTACAACGGCGGGCGATGGAATACCCCGAGAAATGCCATGCTGTATACTTCTTCACACCGCTCGCTGGCCATGCTGGAAGTGCTCGTGCATTTTCATAAAACAGTTACACCCCCGAATTACGTGATCATTTCCCTGGAAATCCCCGATGAACTGGCCACGATTTCCGAGCCTCAGCTGATCACCGACTGGGAGGAAGACCAGCAATGGAGCAAGGATACCGGCGATAAGTGGCTGAAACCGGGCAATAGCCTGCTGCTGAAAGTGCCGTCGGTGGTGGTGAAAGCGGAAAAAAACTACCTGGTCAACCCGATGCATCCAGATGTGGTCTCACTCCGGATCACCGACATTGAGCCGCTGAACTTTGACAAGAGGCTCTTCAAACAGAAATAGAATCCATAAACGGCAGCCGCCGTAACTTTCCATAGTATGAACACCAGTTTCGATTTAAACAAAATCCTTCGCCCGCACATCCTCACGCTGGCGCCGTATTCATCCGCAAGAGACGAATATACCGGCCACGTGGGCATTTTTCTGGATGCGAACGAAAATCCTTACGGCTCGGTGACAGGCGAGAACTACAATCGCTATCCCGACCCTTATCAGGCCGAAATCAAGCAGAAACTGAGCCCGATCAAACAGGTGAGCGCCGACCGTATTTTCCTCGGAAACGGCAGCGACGAGCCGATCGACCTGCTCACCCGCGCTACGTGCACGCCCGGGCAGGATCATGTGATTATCCTGCCGCCGACCTACGGAATGTATGAGGTAAGCGCGTCGATCCATGATGTGAAAATCGACAAGGTTTCACTCACCGATGATTACCACATCGATACGGAAGCGGTGTTGAATGCGGTAACACCTTCTACAAAAATCATCTGGATATGCTCGCCGAACAATCCGACAGGTAATGTAATGCAGGCAGACGCCATTCAGGTTATTCTGGAAAATTTCAGCGGGCTGGTGGTAGTAGATGAAGCTTATATCGATTTTACCGACGAACCTTCCTGGGTGCAGCATTTGGACAAATATCCTAACCTGGTAGTGTTGCAGACCTTTTCCAAGGCCTGGGGACTCGCCGGTATCCGTGTCGGTATGTGCTTTGCCTCTCCTGAGCTGATCCGCATTCTCAACAAGATCAAACCGCCTTACAATATCAGTTTGCCGGCGCAGCAGGCGCTGCTGGAAGGATTGAACGGCATGGAGAAGAAGGACAAAATGGTAGCCGACATTCTCGAACAGCGCGACGTGCTGACGGACCAGTTGCAAAGCCTGCCGATCGTTGTTAAAATCCATCCGACAGACGCCAACTTCCTGCTTGTGCAGTTCGAAGATGCGAGGGCCGTGATGGAGTACCTGATCCGCGAGACGATCATCGTGCGTGACCGTTCGCGCGTACATTTGTGCGAAGGGTGCCTGCGCATTACCGTAGGGACGAAAGAAGAAAACGAAGTTTTGATCGAATCATTAAAGAAATTCCAGCCTCAGAACGTTATTGTTTAGCTGTTGTTTCAGCGTTCCAGGAACATTTCCCCGATTTACTTAATTATGAAGAAATTAGCCTTAACTATTATTTGCGCACTTTGCTTCGGAATGGCACACGCCCAATACGACAACTGGGCGGTAGGTTTCAAACTGGGTGAACCCACCGGTGTCAACATCCGGAAGTACTTTAACAATATCCACGCCATCGACGTGACCATCGGCACGTTTGGCGGCGTGCTGGGCAACGATCGTAAATACCGTGGCGACAACGGGATTTACAAAAACACCGGTATCTCGCTACAAATGCATTATTTGTGGCATACACCCCTGTTCAACTCGGAAGCCGTGCATGTGTATTATGGCCTCGGAGGGCAGATCAACAACCGCCGGGCTTACCCAAAACGCCTGAACGGCGACTACGAAAAGAACCTGACCTTGGGCGGTTCCGTGCTGGGTGGTTTTGAATACTATATCCCCGACAACCGGATCTCCGTATTTCTGGAAGGAGGAACTTACGTGGAGCTGCTGAGAAAGCCGTTCTTCCTGAGTCCCAATATTTCGGCGGGCCTTCGCTTCAATCTCTGAGCAATACTTCTTTCAAAGGCATACGAAAAGCAGGTTTACGCCTGCTTTTTTTGTTTAATTTGATCTGCGGTTCCCATCCGCTTCATTCATACATCAGCGCAAAGTGTTTAAAGTTTACAGTTCATCGGCAGGTTCGGGGAAAACTTACACCCTTACCAAGGAATATCTCAAACTGGCCCTGCATTCCAACTCGGAATTGTATTTCAGGCATATTCTGGCTGTGACGTTCACCAATGCAGCTGCCAATGAAATGAAAGACCGCATTCTGCTGATGCTGCGGACATTCTCGGCTTATACCGAAAATGACGCGCAACCGCACCCCATGCTGCGCGACGTGGTAATAGAAATGTACCCCGATACGGAGCACAATGCCGAGCTTTTCGCAGGGGCGTGCCAGCTGATCGCGGCCCGCGCACAAATGGTCTTCGGGCAGATCCTGCACCGGTATTCCGATTTTTCGGTAATGACGATCGACAAGTTCACGCAGCGGCTGATCAGCAGTTTCACCGACGAGCTGGGCATCCCATTCGTTTTTGAAACACAACTCGACAGCGACCTGCTCGACGACGCTGTGGACCGGCTGCTGGCCCGGATCGGGCAGGAGGGCGAGGACGTGCTGACGGACATTGTAGAAAAATACTATCGCGAGAATGCCGAGGAGGGAAAAAACTGGGGCGCGTTGCCCATGCAGATCCGCGACACGGCCGGGACTTTGCTGAGCGAGCAGAGCTATATGCAAATGAAACGGGTAGACGACCTCAAAATGGAGGACTGGATCGCCGTACGCAGGCAAATGCGCGACTTTGTGCGCGGACGCGAGGAAATGATGACCAAAGACGCAAAGCATGCATTTGAACTGATCCAGTCGACCTATTTGAGTGAAAAGGATTTCCACCAGAGCGGCAGGGGCATTTACGGCTACTTCCGCGACCGTGCGGAGGGCAAGAAACTCTGGATGGAGCCCAATTCTTACGTTTACAAAACCATCGGCGAGGGCGTATGGTACGGCGGCAAAACGCCGGCCCCGATCCGCGAGGAAATAGAAAGGCTCCGCACCGATCTGGAAAATTACTACCACCAGATCGAAAACATACGCTCAGCCGAAACTGGCAAGATCACACTTTACAACCAGCTCGACAGGCATATTTATAACCTGTCGCTTTTGGGCGAAATCCGAAAGGAATTCGATGCATTGCTGAAACAGAATAACCAGGTACATATCTCGGATTTCAACCGGAAGATCGTCGATATCGTGGCACGCGAGCCGGTACCATTCATTTTCGAGCGGTTGGGAGAAAGATATAACCATATCCTGGTGGACGAGTTTCAGGATACTTCCAAACTGCAATTCGCGAACCTGCTGCCGCTGATCGAGAATGCATTGTCGGGCGGATATTTCAACCTGATCGTGGGCGATGCGAAACAATCGATCTATCGTTTCCGGGGTGGGGATATGGATCTGATATTGCACCTGGCGCAGAACCAGGTAATGCGGCTGGGGAGCATTCTCGGCGATAGCCCGTTCAATGATGAGCGCCTTTTTGCACTGGACAACTATCTGCATATCAATCACCTTAAAACGAACCGGCGCAGCTTTCGGGAGGTGACCGAATTCAATAACAGGTTCTTCGGATTCATCGCCGACGCGCTCGGAGACGAGTACTCACTGATCCGCGAGGTGTACGACGAGCATTTCAGTCAGGAAATACCCGAGGGCGTCAGTGAAGGCGGCCACGTGGAAATCGAGTTTCTGGAAATGAACGAAGCCGCCGAAGATGGTGCCGGGGAGTCGTCTTCGGATGCGATATCGCGGCGCGCGCTGGAACTGGTGCAGGCGTTGCGTGAGGAGGGTTACCACTGGCGCGATATGGCCATTTTATGCCGAAAGAAAAAGGAGGCTACCACGCTCGCCAACACCCTGAAAGAGGCCGGTTTCCCCCTCATTTCCGACGACGCATTGTCGCTGGCCTATTCACGGTCGGTGCATTTCATCATCTCGTTCATGAAGGTGCTGCACAGCTCGGACCATCGGCTGGCGCGCTACGAGGCGGCTTACCTGTTCCACCAGGTGATCCGCAGGCAGAACCCCGCGCCGCATGAGTACGAGGAGATCCGGGTGCTGTGCGAAGAGCGGGGGCTCGACAGTTTCCTCGAATACTTCAGGAAGTGGGACATTACCATTACTTCCTTTAAAATGCGGCAAGTTTCGGTATTTGAACTAACCGAGCTGCTGATGCAGCAGTTCGGGCTTTTCAAACAGCAGCTGGAAAGTGAATACCTGTTCCGCTTCCTTGATGTGGTACTGGAATTCGGGAACCGGAAGAGCAATCACCTCGGCGATTTCCTGAATTATTGGGACTCGGCCAGATACAAGTTCTCGATCACCGTGCCCGAGGGAACGGACGCTATCCGCATTACCACGATCCATAAATCCAAGGGTTTGGAGTATCCCGTGGTGATCATCCCGTATGCGCAATGGAAAGTGACCCCGAATGCACGCCTGGATCGGCTGTGGGTGGATATGGATGAGGTCGATTATGAAGAGATCCGGCTTGAAGGCAAGCCTGGTTATGCCAATGCCAAACTGCGGAGCTCGATGGTTTCCGTGGTGAAGGAGCTTGAAAATACCGTGGTAGGCGAACAGTACCGGGAAGAACGGATGCGGGTGCTGATCGAAAACCTCAACTTGCTTTATGTCGCCTTCACGCGGCCCGTGCAGCGCCTGTACGTGCTGGCGAAACGTGAGCGCAGGTGGGAGTCGGGGCAGCAGATCAACCACTGGCTGCGCGATTACCTTAACCAGGAAGGATTCACGCCGGCTTGGGACGAAACGATCTCCCGGTACGTGATTTCGGAGGCGCTTGGCCCTCTTCGCCATGCGCATATGAAAGGGGGGGCGAGCCCTTTTGTACTGAAAGGCATACTGAGCAACGACCGCACCGAGTCGCTGCGCCTGCGCCGGATGGCCGACCGCATTTTTGATGTACAAACGTTTGAGCCGCGCCACGACCGGCTCCAAAAAATGCGGTACTTGCTCACCAGGCTAAAAACCGTTTCGGACCTTCCCGACGCGTTGGAAAAGCTGGTCGGCGAGGGGATTTTCACCCGCAAAGAAACCCGTGAGATTGAAAACCTGACGGTTTCCCTCCTGCAAGACCCTTCTTTGGAGGTGCTTTACCAGGACGAAAACCATATTCAGATTAACAAGGAACTATTGGTACCCGGCGGTAAAATGCTGCATATAGACAGGGTCGTTCAGCGGCCTGGCGGCGAGTACATTTTCATGTCGTTCGTAGGCGGCAACAGCGCCGACGAACCCCGCAGGCATTTGAAGAAGCTGATCAGGACATTCACAGAGAGCGGGAAACCTTCACGCGGGGTACTGATCACCCTCGAAGACGAGCTGACCGAATGGGTAGATTAGTAGAAGTAATTAATGTCGCCGGGATTACACGATGTAAAAATCCATGATTATGGGGCGGAATGCCGTTAAAAAGCAGTATTTTTCCAGGCAATCCCTTCAATCTTCGTTTAGTAGTAGTTCTACTTGATTTTCAATATTTATGCAGTTTACTTTTCAGCGCCAGGTCTTACTGGGAATCGTATTTTCAATTATTCTGGTACTTGTAGTAGGATATGTTTCTTATAATGCCATCCTCTTGCAGCAGGAGAATACGGGCTGGGTTGACCATACGCGGGAAGTAATGCGGGTATCGGAGTCTGTCAAAAACCGCCTGCTGACCACCGAAGCCAATGTGCGCGGCTTCGCGATTACGGGTAACGGCGCCTTTGAGACATCCTACCTGCAAGCTTCGAACGAAATCTGGAAGGATGTAGAAGCGCTGCGCAAGCTGGTGAAGGATAATAAAGTCCAAAGCGTCAGGGTCGATTCATTGTCGGATTTACTGGAAGCGAGAGTGGGGCTCATGCGGCGCCAGTATGAGATTTTAAAAGCCGGCAAATACAGCGCTGATACCATCCAGCGGATTGTGTTACAGGGAAAGGATATCGCTTCCAAGATCGAGTTCAGCTTCCGCCGGATCGAAAACATAGAGGAAGGTTTGCTGGTGGAGCGCGAGCAGCTGGCCTCATCGAGTGCGGTGCGCGCCAAGCAGTATATTGTGATGGGGTCG
Organism: Dyadobacter sp. 50-39; assembly: GCA_001898145.1. Taxonomy (GTDB): domain Bacteria; phylum Bacteroidota; class Bacteroidia; order Cytophagales; family Spirosomataceae; genus Dyadobacter. Next base: position 235,934 of record MKSR01000040.1, on the reverse strand, counting down.
TTGCTGTTTTTCATGGTGATCATGTTGCTCTATTATTTCATCAGAAAGACTTACCTCGCACAACTCGCCAGTGAAAAGGTAGTCCAGCAGGCCAATAGCAGGCTGGAAGAACTGGCGCGGGAAGATCAGGAGAAGAACTGGATATTGAAGGCAGCCATCGAGGTGTCCAGCGCGGTGCGTGGTGAGCCTACCCTGGGCCAGCTGTCGGAGCGCCTGCTTGCCAAACTGGCCGTTGTGACCGGCTCACAGGTTTCGGCCATGTACCTTGTCACACGCTCGGGCAGGGTGCTCGAACGCTCCGCCGTTTATGGTGTTTCCGATCCCGCTTCCGCACCTGCTTTCGTACCATTCGGAGAAGGGATTCTGGGGCAGTTTGCCGCCGATCAGGGCGATATCAAACGCATGAATGTTGCCCAGGGCTACTTGCAGGTAAAAACAGCCACGGGACATTCGTCACCGGGTGTCGTACTCATGAAAAATATCAGCTTCGACGGCTCTGTCGCCGGGCTCATTGAAATAGGTTATCTGGCAGACCCCGGCACGAAGGTGATCAAGCTGCTCGAAATGGTTTCGGACAACGTGGCCGTAGCCATTATGGCTGCGCGGGCACGCGAAATGGCCAACGAACTGCTGGAAAAGACGCAGTTGCAAGCCGAAGAACTCGAAAGCCAGCAGGAGGAACTGCGGGTTACCAATGAAGAACTCACGCGGCAAACCTCGCTGTTGCAGGTATCGGAAGAAGAACTGCGCGTACAGCAGGAGGAGTTGAAGCAGATCAATGCCGAGCTGGAAGAAAAAGCATTCATGCTCGAAGAACAGAAAGGCACGATCGAAGAGGCACGCGATCAGATACAGATGAAGGCGGACGAGCTGGAACGCAGCGGCCGGTTCAAGAGCGAGTTCCTGGCCAACATGAGCCACGAACTGCGTACGCCGCTGAACAGTATCCTCATTCTGTCGCGCATTCTGGGAGAAAATAAGGGTGCCAGGCTGAACGAGGAAGAGCAACGTTATGCGTCGGTGATCTACAACTCCGGAAATGACCTGCTGACGCTGATCAACGACATCCTGGACCTCGCCAAAGTGGAAGCAGGAAAGATCGAACTGATCTACGAAAATATCAGTACGGAATCGGTTCTGTCCGAAGTGAAGAACACCTTCCAGAAGATAGCCGAAAACAAAGGCCTCACATTGCAGGTTGAAAAGAGCGAATCTTGCCCCGCCATGCTGTTTACAGACCATACCCGCCTTTTGCAGGTCCTGCGCAATCTGATCTCCAATGCCGTCAAATTTACTTCGGCGCCCGGCAAAGTTTCCCTCTCTATTTCGAAGGAGGAAGACCAGCTGCATTTCGTGGTGACAGACACGGGGATAGGAATCCCATTCGAGAAGCAGGCCTCCATTTTTGAAGCATTCCAACAGGCCGATGGTTCTACCAGCCGCAAATACGGCGGAACCGGCCTGGGATTGTCGATCAGCCGCGAATTGGCGGGGCTTTTCAAAGGCTCGATTTCACTCACGAGTGTTCCAGGGGAAGGTTCCGTATTTACTTTGAAAATACCTTACCTGACCGAAGCGGACCAGCAGGCTGCGATTCCGGTCCAAGAAACCGTGGCGGAACGCGTGAAACCGGCACCGCCTGCCATGAAACCGGTGGCGTCCGAAAACGGCAAGGCACGCCGGCTATTGCTCATAGAAGACGACGACATTTTTGCTGCCGATATGGCGGCAAAGGCTGAGTCAAGCGGTTTTGAGGTGCAGATCGCCACGAATGGCCGCGAGGCGCTGGAGATGGTAGGAAGCTTCAACCCGACGGCGATCATTCTCGATATGCATTTACCGGATATGGAGGGAGAGGCGGTTTTGAAAGAGCTCAAAAACGATATGCGCACACGCTTGATCCCGGTGCATACGGTGTCTGCGGGATCCTATTTCGACGAGGAGATGGTCCGGAAAGGGGCTATCGGTTTCATGCAAAAACCGGTGGACGAGCGCTCGGCCCAACAGATGTTTACCGCATTGAAGCTCGAAGGAACGGACCTGGAACAGCAGCGGATTCTGCTCATCGAGGACGATGCTTACCAAAGCAAGTACCTCGGCGACTTCCTGACAGGCAACAATATTTTCGTGCTCTATGCCTACTCGGCTGCCGAGGCCCTGAAAATACTGGAAACCGATCGTGTGGACGGCATTATCCTGGACGTGCGCCTGTCGGATATGAATGGGTTGGATCTTTTGGATAAAATCAAGCAAAACCCGCAGTGGAACGAGCTTCCCGTAGTAGTGAACACGGCCGAGGACCTGACGCAGGCCGATCTGGGACGCGTGATGAAGTATGCGCACCCGGTGGTGATCAAAACGAAGAAATCCAACGAAAGGCTGCTCGACGAAGTAAAGCTTTTCCTGAAAAAGATCCAGCCGAAATCGCGGGAACCGGAAGCGCCGAAGGAGTCGTTCAGCAATGCGGTGGTCAACGCGGAACAGGCTTTTGTAGGGAAAAAGCTGCTGCTGGCCGACGACGACATGCGCAATATTTTCGCATTGAGCGCTGTGCTTGAAGATGCCGGGTTCAGCATTGAAATCGCCACGAATGGCAAGGAGGCGATCAATAAGCTGGAAGACAATCCGGAGATAGAATTGATACTGATGGATGTGATGATGCCCGAAATGGACGGTATCGAAGCGACGCGGCGGATCAGGCAGGTTCCCAGATGGGCCAATATCCCCATTATTGCGGTTACCGCCAAGGCCATGCAGGGCGACCGCGAGCAGTGCCTGGAAGCCGGTGCCAACGATTATATCTCAAAACCTGTGGACGTTGACAAGCTGCTCTCGCTGATCAAGGTCTGGTTACACGCTGCATAGTATGGAGCTGATGGAATACGACGACCTGGAAGCGCTCATCGTGCGGATCAGGGAAATATCGGGGTTCGATTTTTCGGGTTATGCCCGGCCATCGCTCCTGCGCCGTGCCAGCCGGTATCTGACCACCCACAAAATGGACCTGCCGCAACTGCTCCTGCATATCGAGCAGGGCGGTAGTGTCGTGTATGGGCTGATCCAGGAGCTGACGGTCAACTATTCGGAAATGTTCCGCGACCCCGACTTTTTCAGGAAGGTGAAGTCGGAAGTATTCACATACCTGGAATCCTATCCCACGCTGCGTTTCTGGGTGGCGGGATGTGCATCGGGGGAAGAGGCTTATTCGCTGGCCATTTTTCTCAAAGAAGCGGGTTTTCTGGGCCGTTCACTCGTGTACGCCACCGACCTGAGCAACAAAGCGCTGACGGCCGCGCGGGAGGGCGTATTCACGCTGGGTAATGCGAGGACATTCTCCGAAAATTACCTTGCGGCGGGCGGTATGCAGTCGCTGTCGGACTACTACCATGTGGCCTATAACAAGGCAGTAATGCTTCCCGAATTGCGGCGTAACATCGTGTTTTCCATGCATGACCTCACCGGCGACGGGGCGTTCAACGAATTCCAGTTTATCAGCTGCCGGAACGTGATGATCTACTTCACGCTCGAACTCCGGCAAAAAGTATTCAGGCTTTTGTACAACAGTCTCAGCATGTTGGGCTTTCTTTGTCTCGGAAAGCGTGAAACGCTCCGCTACTCGGGTCTGGAAGATCATTTCAAAGTGATTGACAGTACGTTGAACATTTATCAGAAGATCAAATGAGCAATGCAGGGGACAACGGTTCACTCAGTCTGGTGCTGGTCGGCGGGTCGTCGGGCAGTTTCGCGATATTTGAGGAAATAGTCCGGCTGGTGAGAAAGCCGCTGTCCTTCGCGCTGATTTTTGTATTGCACCGCGGCAAATCCAGCACCGCCGTGTTGCCCAAATTATTTAAAAACAAGACCGATGTAGCTATGAGCGAGCCGTATCATCTGGATCCGATCGAGTCGAATTCCATTTATTTCGCCTATCCGGACTATCATTTGCTGATAGGGCCCGACAAGCGGTTTTATTACGACTATTCCGACAAGGATTTTTTCTCGCGGCCTTCCATTGACGCTACCTTCCTTTCGGCAGCCGTTTCGGGCATTCCCGTGAAAGCGGCGATGCTTTTTTCGGGTTCCAGTGCCGACGGTGCCTTCGGAATGAAAGCATTGGCTGAAAAGGGTTTCCCGACCTATGTCCAGAACCCGGCCGAAGCAGAGTCCCCACGAATGCCTGAGCAAGCCCTGCTGACCTATGAAAAGCATCAGGTAATGGTCGATGGAGGCCTTTTTTCGATAATTAACCAAATCCTTCAATAGCTGCTCAACGAATAACCCATGGAGAATACGAAGATTTTGTTGCTGGATGACCGGGAAGAAAACCTGATCTCGCTTAAAGCAATCCTTAACCGGGACGACATTGATATATATGCCACTACGTCACCCAACGAAGCGCTGCGCATAGTTTGGGAAAACGAGATCGCCGTTGCGCTGGTGGATGTGCAAATGCCCGGAATGGATGGTTTTGAATTTGCCGAGACACTCTTTTCCAACCCGAAAACCCGGGAGATTCTGATCGTTTTTGTAACGGCTATTTCGAAGGAAACCACCTATGCGGTCCGCGGGCTCAAAACGGGGGCCATCGATTACCTCTACAAACCCCTCGACCCATACATTACCAATGCGAAAGTAGATTCGCTCATCAAGCTCGCACGCAGCCAGCGCGAGATCCGGGAGAAGAACAAGCTACTCGAAAACTATGCGACGATCGTTCTGAATTCGCCGGATATCATCGCCACCGTCGAGCCTGATACCGGTTCTATATTGTCGATCAATCCATCGGTGGAGACGATCCTGGGCATTCAGGCAGCCACATTGATCAAAACATCGATCCTTGATCTGCTGGTCGATCCGTTGAACTCGGCACTGCGCGATGTGCTGGTGAAGCGCAGTTTCATAGGGGGGGAGACAATCGTGGTGGAAGACCAGTTTTACGGCCGCCTGCGGCAGCCGGTTTGGCTGGAACTGCGGATTATGTATAAAAACAGGCTGCTGTTTGTGAACCTGCACGACGTGGAGAAGCGGAAAGCCCATGAAATGGCGCTGATAGACGCCCAGGAGCAGGCGGAAAAGGCCCGTAAAACCAAAGAATCGTTTCTGGCCAATATGAGCCATGAGATCAGAACGCCGCTGAACGGCATTATCGGGTTGGGTAATTTGTTGTCGGCTACCGAGCTCAGTGACGCGCAAAACGAACTGGTGAGCATGCTCCGGCAGTCGTCCGGATCGCTGCTCAATATCCTGAACGACATTCTCGATATATCCAAAATCGACGAGGGTAAGTTCTCGATCATCCCGACGTCTACCGACCTCCGGGTGCTCGGCAAGCAGATCATCGACCTGATGCAATTCAAAGCCGACGAGAAGGAGCTGGAACTGCGTCTGTCGATCGCCGGCGAAATCCCCGAATGTGTTACGGTGGACGGCATGCGTTTGAACCAGATTTTGCTGAACCTGATCGGCAATGCCCTGAAATTTACGGAAACGGGCAATGTGACGTTGAAGATGGAGCACCTGGCAGAAACGCCGGCTGGCCACAGGATACGGTTTGCCGTGGAAGATACCGGCATTGGTATGTCGAGCGATCATCTGGCCAATATATTTTCGGAATACGGGCAGGCTTCCGAGAACACTTCGCATCAGTACGGCGGAACCGGCCTCGGGCTGACGATCTCGCAGAAACTTGTGCGGCTGATGGGCAGCGAACTGGAAGTAAACAGCCGTTTCCGCGAAGGCAGCCAGTTTTTTTTCACGCTTATTCTGCAAGATGCAAATGAAAAGACCAGCGATACCAAACCCGTGATCTCGTTTCAGGACCTGCCTTCGTTTAACGGCAAGAAAGTGCTGGTAGCCGAAGACAACCCGATCAATGCATTGCTCCTGAGAAAGTACCTCAAAGCGTGGCAGCTCGACGCCGTGATCGTGGGCAACGGCAAAGAAGCCGTAGAGCGGCTTCGGGAGGAGATTTTCGACCTGATCATCATGGATACCAGGATGCCCGAAATGGACGGTTTCCAGGCTGCCCGCATGGCGCGCGAAGAGCTTCGCGTCACCACGCCCATTCTCTCGCTCTCGGCCACCGTCCTGCCCGAAGAGGTGGCAGAGGCCCTCGAAGCAGGCATGAACGATACGCTTTCCAAGCCGTTCGAACCTGAAAAGCTGCATCAGAAAATAGACTTACTGCTTTCAACCATCGCAAGGGCGGGCGTGTCACAGATTTGACGTGCAACGATTTCGAGCGACTTTTCGTAATGATAGTAGCCGGAATTCGTTGTAGAAAGAGTAATTCTAATTGATAAAACAACAAATGAAAACGATCAGAAACAGTTGGTCATTACTGCTGTTAATAGCCCTCGGCGGTTGCAGTTCGTCCAAGACGATGCCCTATGCATCCAAATGGAACGCGCCGTTCTCCTACGTAGATGAAATCAAACCCGACCAGCAGGACCAGCGGTCGCGTCTCAGATACGGAATCATCAACGACGACCAGTACGTGTACATCACGCTCAAAACGAAAGATCCCAACACGATCCAGAACATATTGAGCAGTGGCCTTAAAATCGCATTCAGTCCCGAAGGCCAGAAGAAGGAGGCCTACGCGCTTATTTTCCCGGTGGTGATGAAGGAAGACCGGAAGGCTTTACGCCGTGTAGAGACCGATTTACCCAACAGCCTCGGTTTGGGCTTGCTCTTGGATTCGTACAATAAAGAGGCCGTTTGGAAAGACCGCGACGGGCAGCATTTGATCGACCTTGTCCGTCCTGACGGCAGCATCAAATCGCACATCGCCATGGACCGCGACGGCGAGCTCACCGAGCAGATTGCGATCCCGTTCGCGCTCATGAACGTGAATGCGCGTGAGACTGCGATGATGGGAATGAGCATCAAAGTCGATGGTCAATCTTCATCCAATTCAGGTTTCAGCCCGCGCATTGGCATTGGCCTCGGAGGCGGTATCGGCATGGGCGGCGGTATGGGAGTGGGCATTGGTACCGGCGGATATAATTCCCGCTACAATGGTAACGACCGCAATGTAGATATTCGCCTGGAAGTGCAGCTGGCAAGAGCTAACTAGACCACTATTTATCAGGATTTTAAGCCCGCTGTTCAATGCAGCGGGCTTTTTTTATACACAAATAAATAACATGAAGCTGTATTTCAAATCAATACAAAATATTTATATTTGCATAATACTTGATTACTCAAATATATATCAACTATAAATCAAATACTTTTCAAGCTTATGTCAACCATTTCCCAGGAACTGAAACTGTTTTTGAACCTGACCATTATCCAGACCTTGACTGCGAAACGCTTCGATGCGAAACTTCAAAATCATGGGATAAGCCTGAATGAATTCATGATTCTGCACCATCTGGCCAATGCGCAGGACGAGAAACTGAGGCGTACGGACGTCGCTGAAAAAGTGGGTTTGACGGCCTCCGGCATTACGCGGATGCTGTCGCCGCTGGAAAAGCTGGGGTATGTGAAAAGGGAGGCGAACAGCCGTGACGCGAGAGTGTCGTATGTGAAGCTGGCGAATGCGGGTAAGAAGGTTTATCTCGAAGCGATTACTACCGCAGAAGCTACAACGGAGCAAATCATGGTCCCGGTAAAATCCAAAAAACTCGATGAGCTGCAACGCCTGCTTGCCGAGCTTGGAGGGACGATCGAATAGCCGTCAGGAAGGGAATGTCTAAAAAACACCCCTCAAAAAAACGCCTCTGACAGGCGATCTGTCAGAGGCGTGGGTATGGAGTTGTTGGGCGCTATTTCGCTTTCCTGACGTAGATATTTCCGTTCATGTTCTTCATCATGATCTCACTGCCGCCGCCGTTGACTTTGCCTTTGACCCAGTCCTCGATGCTTACCTTGTACATCCCGTCTTTGGCGGTACGCGTCGCCTGCGGAACTGACTTGTCTACGTCCACATCGAAATCGCTGTAAATATCGCCGCGGTCGGACTTGGCTTTGATGTCGAACTTCGCCGTGGCGGGCAGGGTAACGTCCACATTGCCGTTCAGCGTGGAGAATGCCATGGGTGATTTCGGATCGAGCGTTTTGAAATTCGCTTTCAGCAACCCGTTCACGGTGTTGGCCACCGCCGAGCCCGATACGTTGGTAAGGCGGATATCGCCATTCACGTTCGTGATCTCCAGCACGCCATCCACATTCTCGATCAGGATATCGCCGTCATTGATCGTGCCCACATTCAGCGCGAACTTCATCGGGACCTTGATCACCAGCTCCATTTTGGTATTGAACAGCTTAGAGCTCACATTCACCACATTGTTTTCCTCGGTAGCCGAAACGTCGAGGCTGCCGTTTTTGGAAATGCGTTTCATGCCATCCATTTCCTTGGGTTTTTCCGCCTTCTCGGGTTGCTTCGTCGAAGCATCGATCACCACCTGGTTGCCGCTGTACCCGGTCACGCGGATCGAGCCGGTAACGAGGTGTACTTTCAGCGTGCCGGGCTTGCCGGGATCGCTCAGGGGGATCGTCAGTTGTTCTTTCATATCGCCCTGGGCCAGCAACGGTGCCGAGATGGCGGTGAATGCCGTGAATGCTGCGAGGGCTAAGATGCGCGGGGTTTTCATTTTGCTATGATTGTTTTTTAAGATAGATATTGCCATTGAATGTTTCGAACTTGTAGGTCGGGCCGCCGCTGCCGATACGGATGAATGTCTCGGTGTTCAGCTTGTAAACCGTTTGGTTCTCGCGGTTCTCCGTGTTTTTAACGACTCGCACCGGAAGCCTTTCCACATTCGGATAGTCGGTAAAGAAATCACCGTTGAATGTTTTGAACTGACAGTCGACCGATAAAGCAGCAGGGTAGCTGATCTTGATATCGCCGTTCAGGGTCTTGAAATCCGACTCGCCGGGAGGCACCGAGAGGTAGTTCACCTCCACATTGCCGTTAATGGTGTGCATCTCGGCCCTTCCTTTCGCATTGGCGACCTTGATAGCCCCATTCACATTACGGATGCCCAAAGAGCCGGTCACGTCGCTGACATTGATATCGCCTCCATTGACGGTCGAAACGTGCAGATTCAGCGAGTAGGGGACTTTTACCGTGAAATCCAGTTCGAAATCGTAGTTGATCTTCGGGCCGTCCCAGTTGCGCCGCCCCCGGTTGGGCCTGGAATCGAACGGGTTGGCAATGTACGCGATAATGCTGTCGGCGTCCTGTTCCATTTCGAGTTTGAACTCGGTCTTGCCCTGGTCGAGATAGTCCTGGGTTTTGGCCCTGATCTTCTTATCGATTTCCAGCACCACCTTGTCGCCGTTGTAGCCTTCCACTTTGATAGACCCGTTGATGTTGTAAATCGCGAGGACATTTCGGGCGGCCTGGACCGCGCTGATCGTAAATTCCTTGCTGACGTGCTCCTTGTGTTCCAGCTTTTGGGCCGGGGCCTGGGTACAGCAGAGCACAGCTCCCGCCAGCAGGGGGATTGCAAAATATTTCATGGCTAATAGTTGATTAAGATTTATGAAAGGTCTTTGATTGTCTGTTCGATCTTCACCTTGACCAGGTCGTTCAGGTCTTCTTTTTGCAGCAATGTTTTCAATGCCTTGACCGAACGTTTCTCCTGTAATTTGACCATCACATCGGCCAGTGCTACCTGCACCATCGGAGAATCCTGCATTGCCAGAGATTTCACCAGCCCCTCCCGCACCGATGCATTGCCCGCGTATTGCGTAAGCGCTTCGAGCGTGACGAGCCGCACATTTACGTTAGGGTCGTTGTTTAAGGTGGTAAAAAGTGCTTCCAGGATGCGATCGTCGGCATGCGTGATCTCACTGGTGTAGCCCACCGCCCGAAGCCGCTCCGTAGCCGAAGGGTTTTCCAGCAGCGAAAGCATCATGGTGCTTTTCATATCCTGGACCTGGCCTGCCAATGCTTCGATGCGTTGCTGATAAGCCAGGGCGTCTACCTTGCTGCGGCTGGTGCGGTGGCCGATGACCCAACCCAGGCCCACCAGCAGCAAGCTGAATGCCACCTGGACCGTCCACTGCGGGAGTACGAACTCCCGGATGCTTTCCATCATACTGTGAAACGAGAATCGAGCCGCCGTCCTTTCCGCTTCCTTGAACTCGTCGAGCATGGTGTAAAAATTGGTACGCATGGCTTCCTTCGGCTCCGGTATCCTGATTTTCGCCATACCGTCCCAGATCTGCTTATCGGCGGCGAACGCTTCCTGGCAGCTCATGCATTCGGCCAGGTGCCGGTTTACCTCCATTTGTTCGCTTTTTTCGAGGTCGTTGTTGAGCCAATCGGTCAGCTTGCCTTTGGTATATTCGCAGTTCATCTCCTTATCGTCGTTCATTTGTAAAAAACCTTTTCTTCAATTCCCCCAATGCCCTGTGCACCCGCACTTTCACCGTTCCCTCGTTGATATTCAGCACTTTGGCGATTTCGTCGTATTTCATCTCCTGGAATCTGCTTAATATCAGCACTTCGCGGTATTCCGGACTTAATGCCCCCATTGCCTCGTGCAGAAAATCCTTGTCCTGCTGCCGTTCCAGGTTCTCGTCCGCACGGATGCCACCCTCGATCCGGTCGGCCACTTCGTTGACGTCGTAAAAGTTGAACGACCTGTTTTGTTTCACCGAATCGTTGAGCACGTTCCTGGCCAGGTGGTACATCCAGGTCCTGAATTCGCCGTCTCCCGAAAACGTATGTCTGTATTTGAGCATTCTGTAAAACACATTCTGAACGAGGTCCTCGCTGAGGTCGGCCTTGTGGGTCATGTGGTAAAAAAATCCGAAAAGCGGCCGGTTGTACCGTTCGAAGAGCAAGCCCATCTTATCCAGGTCCCCGGTTTTCACCCGGAGCATCAGCGAGTTGTCGGTTAAGGTATTCAAGGCTCTGCGCTTTGTTTTCGTGATTTTGATGTGGTAACTCCTGGGATCGGGAAAGGTTACAGGAATTTAGGGAAAAAGTTGAAAAAAGTTTTAACTACCTGATTTTCTGTTTAATAAAAAAGCCCCTTCCGGGGCTTGGCTAGGTGGTAAGAGGATATTTGGAGACATCCCGCTGACGGTCCCGGTCGGTTTTGAGGGTGTCGTGTGCGGCCTGGACGGCGGTGTACTGGCTGAGGATCAGCTGGCGGACATCGGCCGGCAGTTCTTCGGATTTCAGGGCCTCTTCATAGGCTTTTTTGGCGGCATCTTCGCCCATTTCGGCGTTTTCGAGGACGGCGCGACGGTTGTCGGAGGTGAATGTGGCCCGGATATCCATCCATACGCGGTACAGCTTGCCTGATAGCATTGTGCCGGTGGCAGGTTCGCCGCCAAGGTGTGTTACATGTCCTTGCAGGTCGAGGACATTCCGGCGGCTCTCTTCCGCCAGGTTGTGAAACATAGCCCTGAGGTCGTTTTCGAGTTCGCCGGCTTCGGCTTCCGCTTTTTCATACCCCGCAATGCGGTCGTTATTAATCAGGATCAGGTCATTTAAGGTTTCGATGGTTTCTGAGTTTTGTGCCATGATAGTCATAGTTTTGATGATGGCGCATCTTCCTTCAATAACCATTCCAGCAACACTAGCGGACGATACTGATCGAATCTTCATACATCACGTACCGGCATCCCGCAGCCTGGTCGCGGATTACCTGTTCACAGAGAAATTGAAGTATTTCATTGCGGCGGTAAATGGGCGTCCCGGTTTGTGCTTCCCAGTATTTTAGATTAGGTATAAAAATGATCACCACCGTATTACCTCCGCCGAACTCCCAGCCAAACTGGATTTTGATGGCGCCCTCCATGTAGTAGATGCTGCCTCCGCGACCTTCCTGGGTGTATTCCAGCTTCGGAAAAAAACGGCCCATGACCTCTTTTTTAAACTTCTCCACATCTATTTCTGATTTGTTTTCCCTGCCGGTGTAGTCGAGCGATCGCTCGTCGCGGTCGTACATCATATGCAGGCTGCACGCGGGTGAGGAGTGATCGGAATCCGGTTCCCGCTCCCTCCGGTTTTCCGAAATCCTGATCCCGCTTTCCGTTGATCCCGGGTTGGGTATCTCTTCCGGCAAGGGCTGCAAATGGACCTCATCGCCCCGGATGGCGTGGAAAATATTAGCCGGCGCTTTTCCATACGGCGCTTTGGGGTATCCCTCGGTAAACTTGATAAACTGAATGCGGTGGGTCCAGCCGTCGGGCCAGTCGGCTTCGATGGTATAAAAGCCGGGAGGGAAGGATAATGTGTTGGTCAAAATCATGGTGCCGCCATTGAGCCGCTCCCGAACGGGCTTTTCTTCGATTATTTCCTGCGAGCACGCATTGGTGAGGCGGAACGTGCCCGCGTCCCAGGCATACCGGGGCATATGAAAAACCAGCTGCTGGCAGTCGGGATAATGGACCACCCGAACATTCACGGGCTTGACGATGCCCGCCGGACCTTCGCCGGTTTTCCCGTCAGCATCCTTCCAGAAGTTGGAGACGCCCGTCAGCACACATTTGCCGTAGTAAGCTTCCTCACCGGCCGTGGTTTCGCCGAGCGGCTCGACATTGTCCAGCGGGATAATCCCCGGATTGCCGTCACCGGTATCGGGAATGAAATAGCCGGACTCGGGCTGGTTTTCAGATTTTTCCAGGATACGCCGCCGGGTTTCGACGATATTGCCCGGCTGAAATACATGGGTATGCCGGAGGATTTTACAGCGGATCGTAGCTTCCATCGGGAGCATTGCTTTTGATCTGAACAAGAAACCCGGGCCGATGCCGAATGGCATGCAACCCGGGTCCGAATGTAATAACTAATTGCTATTCAAATCGTTTATTTCGATCCAGCGGCTATTCTGAGCGAAGCGACTCGACAGGGTTCATCAGTGCCGCACGCACCGACTGGTAAGAGATCGTACACAGGGCCACCAGCACCGACAATATACCGGCCAAGGCAAAGGTCCACCAGCTGACATCGATTTTATAGGCGAATTCCTGCAACCAGCGGTCCATCAGCCACCATGCGGCGGGCGCCGCGATGATTAGCGCGATCACCACCAGTTTCAGGAAGTCCCTGGAAAGCAATGCGATGATGCCCGCAACCGACGCGCCCAGTACTTTGCGAACGCCTATTTCCTTCGTGCGCTGCTCGGCCGTAAAGGTAGCCAGTCCGAAAAGGCCAAGGCAGGCAACGAATATGGTCAGACCTGCAAATGTGCCCAGGATCTGGCCGGTTTTTTGCTCGGCCTTGTAGGTTTCGTTGAAACGTTCGTCGAGGAACGTATAGCTGAACGGCATATCCGAACGGAAGCTGTTCCAGATTTTTTTCATCGTGGCGAGCAGTGGCGCAACCTCGGCGCTGCGCGTTTTGACCATCATCCAGCCCCAGCCATTGTTCAGCGTCATCACCAGGGGCCCTATGCGCTCGTGCATCGACCGGAAGTGGAAGTCTTTTACGATGCCGATCACATGGTAGGTAGCTTTTCGCCCCTGATTGTCATTGCGGGTGATCATGCGGTCCATTGCATTCTCAGGTGTCCATCCGAAGGTTCTCACAGCCGTTTCGTTGATGATGATCCCGGTTGAATCCGTGCCGTATGCTTTGGAAAAATTGCGGCCGCGGGCCATTTCCATTCCCAGCGTGGGAAGGTAATTGTAATCCACCTCGTAGCGGAGCGTTTTCACCATTCGATCGGTGTTGCCGTCGGGATTGACCGTAAAATTGTTGTTGTCGGAAGGGCCGGCAGGCACATATCCGGACAGGCTGACGTTGGCGACGCGAGAGTCATTGGCCAGACCGTCACGGAATGCCTGCATGTTATCTCCGAGCGACCAGACGGGGATCACGATCACCTGATCTTTGTTGTAGCCCAACTTTTTGTTGCGGATGAACTGCAATTGCTGGAATACCACCGTCGTGCCGACGATCAGGATGATCGACATAAAGAATTGAAATACAACCAATCCGCTGCGCAGGTTGAAGCTTTTGCCCGAAGAGGAATATTTGATCACGGACGAGCCGCCTTTCAGAACGGTTATAGGCTTGAATGACGACAGGAAAAATGCGGGGTAGCTGCCGGCAAAGATGCCTACCAACAGCCCGAAGCCGATCACTGCGGGAATCAAGCCTGGTACTGCATTCCATTCAAGAGACAGGTTTTTACCGGATAGCTCATTGAAAACCGGCAATGCGACGACGCCCAGCAGGATTGCCAGCAACATTGCCAGCGATGTCAGCAAAATGGATTCTGTGAGGAACTGGCCCACCAGCTCGCTTTTTTCGGAGCCCATGACCTTGCGTACGCCCACCTCACGTGCCCGTTTGGACGAGCCTGCGGTCGATAGGTTCATAAAGTTGATGCAGGCGATGAGCAGCATCATTACCGCTACCGCACCGAAAATATAAACATAGGTGATGTCCCCGTTCACGTCGAGGTCATACTGAAAATCGGAATGGAGGTGAATGTCGGTCAGCGGCTGAAGGCGAAGTTCGAGGTTGTTTCCCTGCTTGCGGAATTCGGCCATTGTCACGCCCATAGATTGTTTGAGCTGGGGACTCATGTATTTATCGATTGTCGCGGGCAGCTTGGCTTGCAGTTTCCGATAGTCGTAACCCTGCGGCAGAACGAGGTAAGTGAAGAACTCGGAGGTCATCCAGGAATTCGCCTTGGCATCATCCACCGAAGCCATCGAGCCCAGCATATCGAACCGGAAATGCGAATTGGAAGGAATATCCCTCATTACGCCGGTCACCCGGAGGGTTTTGTTCCAATCTTTAACAGGGACGATCTGGCCCACGACATCCGTTTTGCCGAAGTATTTGCGGGCGGTTGTTTCGGATAAAACAATGGTATTGGGTTCCAGTAACGCAGTTTTCGCATTTCCCTCGATCAGAGGCAATGTGAAAACGGAGAAAAAGTTGGAATCCACGAAGGCAAGCTTCTCGTCATTGTAAAGTTTGTTGTTCAGCAAGACGAGCGGCCTGCCGCCATGCCGGAGCCTGGTCGATTCCAGCACTTCCGGATAATCGGCCTTCAATGCGGCCGCGGTAGGGGGCATTACGTGTGATTCGTTGATGATCCCGCCCTGCATGGTTCCCTTGAACGTGACACGCACAATGCGGCTTGCTTTTTCATGGAAGCGATCGAAGCTCAGCTCGTCGATCACGTAAAGGCTGATCAGCATGCAGGAAGCGAGGCCGATGGCCAGCCCGGCGATATTAATCGCGGAGAAAACCCGGTTGCGGGCCAGGTTTCGCCAGGCTATTTTGAAATAATTTTTTAGCATAGGAATGGAGCTGAGTAGGGGTTGATCAAAAATTCAATTTTCATGGCTAATAGACGGTACATTGTATTGCATAGTACATTGTATAAAATATATGCCAAACTATTAATATGTTGTTTTACAGTGTTTTGTGTTTTTAATGAAATGGCAGCCCGTTCGCTTGCGGACACTTTTGTGCGATAACGGCCGTGCATGGCGACGGTTCTTTGTTACATTTACGACTGATTTCAGCGCATGATGACAGATCTTGAAAATTACCTGCAAACCTACTTTGAATTCGACCAGGCCGACCTGGCCAGAGTTGCTTCGTTTTTCAAACCCGAAATTCTGAAAAAAGGCGATTACTACCTCAAAACAGGGAAATTTTGTAATAAGCTAAGCTTTATCAAATCGGGCTTGCTGCGCATTTATGTCGACCTGGAAGACAGGGAAGTAACACAGTGGATCTGCACGCAGGGCTATTTTGTGACCGATCTGGCAAGCCTTGTGTTCGCCAGCCCTGCACGCTGGAACATTCAGGCGATGGCCGATACCGTGGTTTACACCATTCAAAAAGAGGACTACGACCGGCTGGGCGACTACGTTCCGAAATGGCCGGTGACCGAGAAGCTGTTCATCGCGCATTGCTTCACCACGCTGGAAGACCGCGTATTTTCCTTTCTTTCCATGACTGCGGAGCAGCGCTATAACCTGCTTTTTGAAAGTCACCGGGATATTTTCACCCAGGTACCGTTGCAGTACATCGCCTCCATGCTTGGGATGACGCCCGAAACCATCAGCCGGATTCGCCGCAAGCAGCTCAATTGATTTCTTGATCTAGGTCAAGTGTGTTCGAAAATGGCCCGGATACCTTTGCAGGGTCATTAATCAACCACTTGTGTTATGTTTTTAGGTCATTATGGTTTAGCATTCGGAGCGAAGAAAGTAGCTCCCAAAGTTTCGCTCCTGACGCTTTTTGTCGCGGTAGAGTTCGTCGACATTCTCTGGCCGTTCCTGCTTTTGCTGGATGTGGAGCAGGTGAGGATCCAGCCCGGTTTCACCGAAGTTACCCCGTTCGAATTCGTGCATTATCCGTATACACACAGTCTCGTGATGGGTGTCGTGTGGGGGCTTATTTGCGGAGGGATCTATTGGGTATTTCAAAAAGACCTCCGCAGCGCTTTGATGGTAGGCCTGGCCGTTCTGAGCCACTGGTTTCTGGACCTGATCGTCCACGTCCCGGACCTGCCGCTGACGCCATTCGGCGGCGAAAAGTTCGGAATGGGCATGTGGAATTCCCTGCCGCTGACGATTGTCACCGAGTCCATTATCTTCATTGCCGGTGTTTGGATCTACGTGCGTAACACCCGTGCCATTAATGCCAAAGGCAAGTGGGGCCTGTTTGCATTGATTACCTTTTTCGTGATCGCCGAAATTTTCAACATGTTCGGCCCGCCGCCGGAGGATTCCATCCCCGCATTGCTGGGCTCCTTCGTCGTTCTGCAAGCAATCGTGTTGGGGCTGGCGCACCTGACGGACCGGAACCGCTCGGAGATCGAGACCAACGCCGCCTGATAATTGGTATTTAATTTGGCCTGTTTTGGGTTGTGTCATGGATATTGATTCGCTAGCTTTATATTCTACACAACATAAAAATGGCGAGAAAAACCAGGCGGGAAAAGCTGACTGACAGCTATCGAAACTGTCAACCGCCGAGCATAGACGATCTGCTATGGTCGGCGGCCAAAAATCACTTCCGCTGGAAACCCTTGTAATGCGTAACAATATCCTTGTCGGTGAACCGGTGGTTCGGGTCCTTTTTGCCCAGGAAATATACCCCGCTCGCCGTATCTACATTAAACGCATCCGGCACGAGGTGGTCGAAAAACCGGATCCAGCCAAACGCCATGGCGATCACAATAGCGGCTTTTTTGCTCCTGGTAAGTCCCCAGGCCGCGTAACGCACATTCCAGAGAAGAACAGTCCCAATACCGGTCAGGAAACCGGAGTCCAGTAATTTAAAATCTTTGAAAAGCAGGCGGTGGCCGCTTTCCGTGAAGCGGGTGAAGTCGTAGGGGCCTTCGTGCACATGCTGCTGAAACGGTGTTTCGGCATACACAACGCCGCCCGGTTTGAGTACGCGGTGGATTTCTGCCACCACGCGCTGCGGATACATCACGTGTTCGAGAACCGCCTGGATCCAGATACCGTCAATGCTATTGTCGGCAATCGGAAGCGAGTGGCCGTCGGCGATGAAATCCGTATTGGAGGAAGCGTAAATGTCGAAGGAAAGTATATGGATGTCCGTGGCATCGTACATGCCCGCGGCGCCATTCCCGACCGCGCCTCCGCCGATGATCAGCACGGTGGATTTCTTGCCGGGGTTTTTGGGAACGCTGGCAAGGAATTGTGCCAGGTTACGCTTCGTTTTACCGTCACTTCCCCAGAAAATCCGCTTGATCGTATCGTATTTATTACCGCTGCGGGGGATGAGGCTTTCCCCTCCGGTCGCGAGCAGCGCGTCTTTGCTCAGTATGGATTCTTCGAAGTTGACTAGTACCGGTATCTTCTTCTGTATCAAAGGTATTTCGGTGGTCGAATGCAGGCACGTTCCATTGGTGCAGTAGATGCTTTCGTCAGCGATTTTTAAAGGGGACAAACATAAAGGACAAACCAGTGTGCCGTTTTCAAGATGCTCGGTAAGCAGGGGACTGAAAGATTTCATTGAAGAATAGGTGTATGAATAATGTTGGTGTGTGAATTAAGCCGGACGCATGGTTCAAAATGCTAAATTTAGAGAAAAGTACTGTTTTACAAACCGGCTGCCTGGGAATTAATCGGAGCGCCGGCCGCGATTTGCCCAAGCCTTCCTTCGTGCGAGGCAAATCTATCATGTTTTTTTCTATTTGATTTTCGTAACTTTGTTGCATGGAAAAATTGGAATCACTCGAAGAATTCTATCAGCACAAGTTCAACTGGCTACCGGATAATTTGCAACAGGACATCGGGCATTTCAATGTGTTTTCGATGGGTGAAAACTACGTGACAAATCCGGTCCCTGTGCGGTACAGCCGCAGGGACTTTTACAAAATCGCATTAATTCGCGGCAAGAATGTCTATCATTATGCCGATAAGAGCCTCGAACTGGACGGAACGGCGTTAATGTTCTTCAACCCCACAGTGCCTTACACCTGGGAGGCTGCCTGTGACTCGGTGACCGGGTATTTCTGCATTTTCAAAGAGGGGTTTTTCTTTGAGAAACTGCGGGGCAATGTGGGGGATTTACCCATGTTTGCCGTAGGCGGAAAGCCCTCCTATATTCTCAACGACGCACAGGATGCGCATGTGAGCCAGATTTTTGAAAAGATGCTGGAAGAAATCGTGTCCGACTATCCATTTAAGTACGACCTGCTGCGCAACTATGTGATGGAAGTGGTGCATTACGCGCTTAAAATGCAGCCAAGCGAGGCCTTGTACCAGCATCCTAACGCGAATTCGCGGATTACGGCTGTGTTTACGGAATTACTCGAACGCCAGTTTCCGATCGAGGAGCCGTCGCAGCGGTTCGCATTACGTTCCGCCACCGATTTTGCCCAACACCTCTCCGTACACGTCAATCATCTTAACAGGGCCATTCGCGAAACGACGGGTAAAACGACCACTACCCATATAGCGGAACGCATTACTTCCGAAGCAAAGGCTCTTTTACGGCATACCAACTGGAATATTTCCGAGATCAGCTATTGCCTGGGGTTCGAAGAGCCATCGCATTTCAACAACTTTTTCAAGAAACAGACGAGTCAGACGCCGTCTGCATTCCGGGTTGTTTGATTTTTGCAAGTATCTGTTTGAACTGCGCAATGCCCTGGCAAAGCGGCCATTTTACCTTTGTATTGTTAAATCAACTCACAAAGAACAATGGAAAACAGAAAAGTATGGTTTGTTACCGGCGCCTCCAAAGGGCTGGGACTGGCACTCGTGCAAAAATTGCTGGCAAATGGCTTCGCAGTAGCCGCCACATCACGCTCAATCGAAGAATTGAAAACCGCGGTAGGGAGCAGTTCTGCTAACTTTTTGCCGCTAAGCATGTCGTTGACGGACGAGCAGAGCGTAGGCAAGGCGGTGGCCGATACGCTGGCGGCCTTCGGTCGTTTGGACGTGGTCGTTAACAACGCTGGATACGGCCTTGCAGGGAGTCTCGAAGAACTTTCCGATGCAGAGTCGCGGGGGAATTTTGATGTCAATGTATTCGGCACATTAAATGTGATCCGCGCCGTGCTGCCGCATTTGCGTGCACAAGGCTCCGGGCATATCCTCAACATTTCATCGATCGCTGGCATTACGGGCACATTTCCGGGTTTCGGGATCTATTGTGCTACGAAATTTGCGGTCAATGGCCTTTCCGAAGCGCTGGCTGCCGAAGTGGCGGATTTTGGCGTGAAAGTGACGATCGTGGAGCCCGGCTATTTCCGGACCGATTTTCTGGCCGCCGGGTCGTTTGCTACGCCTAAAAACGGCATCGCAGACTACCAAAACGTGCGCGAGACCGAAGCGTTGCACCAGCAGCAGATAAACGGCCAGCAGCCTGGCGACCCGGAAAAAGCGGCCGACGCGATGATCCGTATCGCCGGCGAACAAAATCCTCCGCTGCACCTGATATTGGGCACGGACGCTTTCGGTATGGCGCACTCGAAGATCGCATCCTTTACAGCGGAACTGGAAAGCTGGAAGTCAGTGTCCGTTTCCACGGATTTCGACGCCTGAGTGACTTTTAATTATCCTTATCTTGCGGCATTATCAGCATTTCAAAACACAAACAAACTATGGCCGTTGAAGGAAAAATAAGGGCGATCATAACCGGGGCGACAGGCATGGTAGGAGAGGGAGTACTGCTCGAATGCCTGGATAATCCGGAAGTCGAGTCGGTACTCATTATCAACCGGCGTCCGCTGGGAAGAACCCACCCCAAGCTTCAAGAGATCGTCCACCAGGATTTTTACAATATTGTGCCGATCGAAGACCGATTGAAGGGATATAACGCCTGCTACTTTTGCCTCGGCGTATCGTCGATAGGCATGAAGGAACCCGAATACCGGCGTGTTACCTACGACCTCACGCTGCATGTGGCCGAAGTACTGAGCCGTCAGAACCCGGAAATGACGTTCTGTTATGTTTCCGGCGCAGGCACCGACAGTACCGAAAAGGGCAGCAGCATGTGGGCCAGGGTGAAAGGTAAAACCGAGAACGATTTGCGGAAACTTCCTTTTGATCAGGTATTTGCATTCCGGCCTGGCTTCATGAGGGCGACCGAAGGTCAGCAAAATCTGCTGAGCCTGTACAAATACATTGGCTGGATGTATCCGGTCCTGAAAGCGATTTTTCCCAACAGCGCGTCGACGCTCACACAGGTGGGCCGGGCGATGATCAATATCACCCGGTACGGCTATGATAAACACATTCTTGAAGTAAAGGATATCAATCTGGTCGGCGACCGGCAGTACGTCTGATCACTTCATTTTCTGGTAGGAAAATGCATCACCTTTCAGCAGCGGATGTTCGCCTTTCAGGCCGTCCTTTTCAGGGCGAAGGGTGATGTTTTCTACGAAAATCTCAATGATCCATGGCTCTATGCGGAATTCAAAATAGTTGTCGTCAGATTCCACCGGAAATGAGGTGTAACGCTCAGGCGCCAGTGTGAAGAACAGGTCGATGGCTGATATTTTGGTTTTAGGAATCTGAAAAATGCCTTCCTGATTCATTTTGCCATATTTTTCACCACCGGGTGTTTTAATCATCGCCTCGAAAAACGGCAGTACCTGCGCATTGCTGTCTACGATCTTGACCGTGGTGAAATCGTCGGATACGACCTTACTCGTCACGAGCGCAAAATCCCGCTCGGGTCTCGGGCGGCTGTTCAGCACGACTTTTCCATCCTGAAACGCCCATTTCCCATGCCCCTGGCGGTCCATAGCGCCGTAGGAGAAGTATAGTTCGAAAGTGCTGTCGGGTTTGAGAAGGATAGCGGATGCGGTTTCCATAACGCCCTGCAAATGGTATTCTCCTGCAATGGAACTCCGGCTTTGAGCGGCAATGGCATGACCGGTCAGGAGTAATAGAGAAAGGATGTAGAGTTTTTGCTTCATCGAAGGATAGTTTAAAGTGTATAGTTGAGTATGCCGTTGCCCGTCAAGGATATAAGGCTTAGGAAATTTAGCTAAAAACGGCCATTTTATCCATTGGATAATTATTATTAGGCTGAAATACCGAGTGTATAAAAAACAGCGCCGTGCCAGTTATTTTGGCACGGCGCTGTCGTATTGGGTTGTACTAATGATCGATCTGGTGTCTAAATTTAGCAGGTGGCGGTTCTTTGCTCCACCCACTGGATGATTTCGTCAGCGCGTTTGAGGCCTAGCTGAGCTGTTTTAGTTTCTTGATTACCATCATAGCTCATAGAAAGGTGCAGTAATTGGTACGCGCTTACGAAATTAGCCAGGACTTTTCTGTCGATTGACGCCAACTGCTCCTGATACCAATTTACGTCCTTCCGACCTTTCTTTCCAATATTAAAGAGGCCGTCAAGTGCTACGAGCACACCCGTATAAGCGGCGTGGCCCGCTAATTTCACATATTTTGGATCTGTGTAGCGTTCGTCTTCTTTTACCGCCTTTTCTCTCAAGATCGTCCGAGCATTTTCCAAGTAGCGCTTCGCTTCCAGAACAGGGTTTTCATGTGTCATAGTCTGTGCTTTTAGATTGTTTTACCTGTTTCAAAAATACGCCATTTACTTGCCCGTTCCAACTCCAAAATCTCATATCATTCTTCTGTCACTAAGGCTTTGCATAGCGGTGTTTTTGTTTTCAGTTTACCTGAAAATACATTTTTACGACCCTATTCCAATTCCAGCACCTCCTTCGGCTTCTGCGGTTTACGCCTTTTTTCACTCCATAAATACAGTGGCGGAATGAGTACGGGTGCGAAGATCAAGGTGCTTGTAAGCCCGCCGATGATCACCGTCGCAAGCGGCCGCTGTACGTCGGAGCCGATGCCGGACGAGATGGCTGCTGGCACCAGACCGATAATGGCCACCACCAGGATCGAAAGCATTGCCCGCAGCTGTTCGGAAGAGGCTTCCAGCACACGGGTTTCCAGGTCGTTTTCGCTCGCCTGTGCCGTGCGGTTCAGCGCGGAGACGAGCAGCACGCCGGCCATGACCGAAATACCGAATATGCTCACAAAGCCTACACCGGCAGAGACGTTGAAATAGTACCCGCGCATCAGCAATGCCACAATGCCGCCGCCGAGCGCAAAGAGGATACAACTCATCGTCACCATCGTGTGCGGCAGGTTTTTAAACAACATAAACAGGAACAGGAACACCATCACGATGGTGAGCGGAATGGTGAATGCCAGCTGTTTACCCGCGCGTTCGAGGTTTTCGTACTGACCGCCATAGATAATGCTATAACCCTTTGGCACATGGACCTGCGCATTGAGTTTTTTCTGCAATTCTTTTACAAATCCACCCTGATCGCGGCCGCGGATGTTGGTGCGTACGGTGACCATTCGCTTGCTGCCGTAGCGGTAGATATTGGTCTGACCTTCAATGAAATGGATGTCTGCCAGCTGGCTCATAGGTATGAGCGCACCCGTAAGCGAAGGCACCTGCACGCTCTTGATCGCGTCGATGGAGTTGCGGTATTTGGGCAGGAAGCGGATCACGATGTCGTACCGTTTGGTGCCGTCGTAAAGCGTCGAGATGGTCTTGCCGCCAATGGCCGCTTCGATCATGTTCTGGATATCGGCCACGTTGATGCCGAACCGGGCCGCAGCCTGGCGATTGATGTTGATCGCAAGCTGTTCCTGCGGGCCTTCCTGTTCGATGTTGACATTGTCAGCACCGGGCGTAGCTTTCACTATCTTGGCAATGGCCTCGGCTTTTTTGCGCATCATATTCAAATCGTCGCCTACTACCGATACTGCCAAATCGGCCGCGCTACCGGTTACGATCTCCATCACCTGGTCGATGATAGGCTGGCCGGAAGAGAATGCAACGGCCGGGAGCTGGGCCTGCAGGTCGGCTTTGATCTTTTCAACTAATTCTTTTTTGGTGATGGTGTGGCTCCAAAGGTCGTAATCCTTCAAGCCGACCAGAATTTCGTTACGGTTGGCCGGGAATGGGTCGGTACCGTCGTCGTTGCGGCCTGTTTGGGTGATCACGAACGATATCTGCGGGTATTTGGCGATAATCTTGCGGATTTTGGGTGCATAGCTGGCATTTTCCTGGATGGTAATGCCCGCAGGGAAGTTGCCGCGCAGGAATATCGAGCCTTCATCGAGCGTAGGCAGGAATTCGGTTCCCAGTTTGATCCCGAACAGAACCAGCATCGTCACCACGCTGAAACCGACAAGCACAGTCGTTTTGTAATTCTTTAAAAACCTGCCCAATGCTTTGGAATAAGAGTTTGTGAGGAAATCCAGTACAAAATTCTTGTGTTCTTTCATCGGCTTGTCGGGATCGGCCAACGCTTTTTTGTAGGCAAATGAAATGAGCACGGGAATGAACGTCAGCGCGGCCAGCATGGAACCGATCACGGCAAAAGCGAGCGTTAGCGCCATCGGGGAGAAGAGTTTGCCTTCCACGCGCGTCATGAGCAGGATAGGCATGTATGCGAGGATGATGATCGTAACCGAGAAGAAAATCTCGCGGCCCACTTCCTGCGCCGAAAGCAATGTAATTTTAACAATGCCCTGCTGTTTTTCTTCGGGACTGGCTGTGCGATATTTTCGAATCAAATGCTCGGCCATCACACACGCGCCGTCCACAATAATACCAAAGTCGATCGCTCCCAGCGAAAGCAGGTTGGCGGGGATGCCGGTCAAACGCATTAATATAAACGCAAACAAGAGCGAGAATGGAATGGTAAGCGCTACTACCAATGCGCTGCGAATGCTGCCCAGGAAAAAGATCAGCAGGATGACTACGATCGAAATCCCTTCAAACAGCGTGTGCGCCACGGTTTCCAGCGAATGGTCGATCAGGAAGCTGCGGTCGTAGAGCGGTTTCAAATGCACGCCTTCCGGCAGCTCGCTGGCTTCGAGGTCTGCAATGCGCTCTTTCAATACTTTCAAAACCTCGCTGGGGTTTTCGTAACGGCGAAGCAGGATAATGCCTTCTACGCCGCTGCTGACATCCACTTTATCCGCAGTGATCGTGTACCCCATCACCCCGCTTGGCGGAGGCGGCGTAATTTCCACTGTGGCGACATCCCGCACAAATACAGGCACGCCATTCTCAGATTTCAGCACAATATTCTGAATGTCCAGCTCATTTTTGATCGCTCCGAGCCCGCGGATCGCAAAGCCCTGGCCGCCGCGCGCAATCACGTTACCACCGGTATTCTGGTTGTTGGCATTGATGGCGTCGATCACGTTCTGCATCGAAAGGCCGTATTTGACAAGCTTTTCGGGCGAAGTAATGATGTGGAATTGCTTCAAAGGCCCGCCAAAAGTGGTCACATCGGCAATGCCCGGGACTTGCAGCAATGCAGGCTTGATCACCCAATCCTGCAAATCGCGCAGCTGGGTAGGGCTGTAACTGGACGGTGCTTCCACCACATAGCGAAGGATTTCGCCCACGGCAGTGGACAAGGGCGCAAGCTCGGGCGCCACGCCATCCGGCAGCTCGGCGGATGCGAGCCGTTCGGTAACTTGCTGACGGGCGAAATAATCGTCTGTGCCGTCTTTGAACGTCAGCTGGACTACGGATAACCCGAAGATCGTCCGGCTGCGTCTGTCGAGCACGTTAGGGGTGTTTTGCAGGGCCCTTTCAATGGGAACGGTCACTTGCTGCTCCACTTCCTCGGCGGCACGGCCCGGGTACTGGGCTACAACAATCACATTGGTATCGGCGATATCGGGGTAAGCCTCGATTTTGAGCTGTGTGAAGCACCAGTAGCCGGCGCCCATCAGCACTACGCTCACAGCGATCACAACCCACCGGTTGCGAAGGCTGAAAAAAAGCAGGTTCTTGATCATTTTAAATCCACTTGTCTACATGGTTGGTGACTATAAACCCGCTTTTCACCTCTTTCCGGAGCAATGTCAATGCGGATTTAACTTTTTCTTCCTCGTCTATGAAGGAAATGACCATGGGTGTTTCGTCGAAACTGAACAGGTCGTTGGGGCGGCTCAGGTGCTTGCCGTCGAAGCCGAGCCGGCCGCGGTACACTGTCGCTCCCTGCACTTTCTGTCTCACCAGAAACTGCATAATGTATTCAAATAGCGGTACTCCGTCCTTCCAGTGGTCTGCACTGATAAAGATCTGGGCTTGAAGCATATCCGTGGAGGGTTAATAGCCAAACGATAAACCTTTGAGTTGCATGACGCCCTTGGTCACCACTTCTTCGCCGTCTTTCAGGCCGGAGAAAGCTACAATGCGGTCGCCGATCTGGTCGCCGATATTCACCTCGCGGCGCTCGAATACCTGCGGCGCAGTTTTAAGGAACACATAATTGCGGCCTTGAACGGTTACCATCGCATCCTTGCTGATACTGAGTTTTTTACCTTCGCTCAAACCGAATGCTACCGTTCCGAACATCCCGGCTTTCAGCTTGCCGTTGGAGTTGTTGATGCTCACGCGCAGCTTGATCATCCGGGTAGTCTGGTCCACCAGATCGGCAATGTCGTCGATCGTCCCGGTGAAATCCTCGTTCGGGAATGCGGTGAACTGAATGGTACACTTGCTTCCTTTTTTCACCTGGCTGATGTCGCTCTCGGGCACGTCGCAAATGATGTACGCAGTGCCGGCGGGCGCGTTGCGAAGCTGTTTGGGTTCGAAACCACCGGCTTTTAGTTTGGTTTCATGCTCGATAATGGCGGCGCGCTCGTTGATGAGGTTGGTCTCTTCCATGGACAAAGCGGTCTGCGATTCCAGCAAATCCTTGCCTGTGGCCGCGCCGTGCTCCTGCAAATCCTTCATACGCGCCAGTTCGGTCCTGCGCTGGCGGATATTGATATTCTGGATCTGGTTGATCATCGTCAGGTGCTGCAAAAGCTGGGTATAGTTACCCGCCAGTTCAGGGTTATCGAACAGTACGATATTGCCCGAAGCACCTTCATCGGAGCGCAGTACCGTGGCCGACACCTTCGCCGGGGCGGTTACATTCGCCATCAGCGAGGAGCTGGAAATCTTCTCGGTCTGGAAAAAATTCGCGCTTTCGGCCAGTGGAAAGGATATTTTGGTGCCCGACGCATTCACGACCGGCGTGGAGTTGTCCTGTACGGGCTTGTTAGCGGCTTTGTTCTTGCAACCCGCCATCAATGTCATGGCCAGGCAGGTGCAAACGAGTATGTTCTTCATGATTATTGAGCGATTTGATTGATCATTCCGGATGCGTAAAGGAGGTCGATGTAGCTCTGGCGGTATTGCCCGAGGACGTCATAATACTGCTGCTGCGTATCGAGCCAGCTGCGCTGGGCTTCCAGGAAGTCGATAATGGTCGTACCGCCACGGAGGTAAGAATATTTAACACTGTTCAGGATCGTTTGGGATTGAGTTAGCAACTGATTGAAATTCTGTAAGTTCTGCTTGTGGGTGATGTAGCCTTTGTAGGCAGTCAGGATCTCGGTCTGCGCCTGCGACTCGGTAGCGCGCAAATCCTGCTCGGCCTGTTGTTTCAGGACCTGTGACTTTTTGATTTCACCCTGGTTTCTCGAAAAGATGGGGATTTCGATGGTGCCGTACACGCCCATGTAGTTGGCCTTGTTCTGCGGGTTGTAAATGAGGCCCAGTTCCGGTACCGGCAATGCGCTCGACTTTTGCAGTTTGATATTCGCGTCGGCCACGTCCATCGTCGATTTGATGGCCTGGATATCCGTGCGGTTTTGCAGGGCTTCCTGTACGATGGCATCCATCTGGTCGGGGAAGGCGAAGGCAAACCGGTCGGTGGTATCGATCTGGATCGAATCCTGCACGCCCATGAGGAATTTCAGGTTCGAAAGCTGGTTGCGGTATTCCTGCGATGCGGATTTGAGCTGAATATCGTACTGGTTGGCCAGAAGTTCCGTCCGCGCCAGGTCGGTGGTGGTGATCACCTGATTTTTCAGGCGCAGGCGGTTGATATTGGCCAGCGAATCGATGTTGGCCTTGGCAGTACCCAATAAATCGAGCTGCTTACGGGCGGCCCAGACATCCAGCCATTTCTGCGCAACTGTCTGAAAAAGATGACGTTCCGTGTCGGCAAATTGCTTTTGGGTAAGTCTGACATTTTGCTGTGCGAAATTAATCTTGTTCGCCCTCTGCACAGGCAACTGAAAGGGCTTGGTAACCTGCCACCAAACCTGCCGGTTGGCACTGTTCGCCCAGCCGGTGTTTTCGGGAAACTTGGAAGGTTGCACGAGCTGCAACGACTGGTTGTTCAGGATTACATTGGGGCGGAGCTGCGCCGTGGTGATGTCTGCCTGCGAGATATCGACATTGAATTGCTCGCGTTTCAGAATGGGGTTATTGGATTTTGCCGTCTGCAGGGCTTGCTGCAAATTGTAGGTTGTCTGGGCCCTTACCGACGCCATTCCCACCATCGTCAGGATGAGAACCCGCTTTAGAACTGGATAGCACATGTTCGTTTAGTTTGAATTACCTGTGGGCAAAGGTTCTCAGTCGTGCTAAAAATGGTATTAAAACTGTTTTATAATTGCATTAAAAATCGGTTAGAAATAAATTAGAGGGAGCGCAAATGTGCGTGTCCGGCTATCAGGACTGATTTTGCGGGGGAAAATAGCTACTTTGCCGGTTCAACGGGGCGTTTTGCCAACGAACAAGTTTATACGGGTCACCTAGATGCATTTTATCGTAGCCTTCTTTCTCGTCCAATTTGCCCAGCAGGCCATGCTGCATACCGACAAGCTGCCAAAATGGGCCAACTTTTTTAAATATGCGCGCTTTTACGTGTTTGCCCTGCTGGCAATCTACTATATCGCGAAGCAGCCGGAGATGTTTACCTGGGTTTGGAACCTTTCACTGCTCGGGTTGCTGTGGTTTTTTCACAAGGAAGACGATTTCAAATCTTTTCGCTCCGCTTACCAATCCGTTGTTCCGTTCGTAGGCGTATCCATAGTGAGCGATACTTTCGAACTGATTTTTCCAAAATTTCACAAAAGCTATGACGAGATTTTCGGCATGGCCATTCTGTTTGCGTGGATTTTCTGTTTTGTGATATGGTTTTATGCCAGGAAGCAGCAAAAAGTGCTCGCGCAGGAACGGCGCGACCGCCTGCGTGACGAGGAGATCGCCAGAGAGCAGAAACAATCGCTGGAATACCTGGTGGCCGAACGCACGCAAGAATTGACCCGGCAGAAAGAAGAGCTTCAAAAGGCCATCGAAGAACTGAGGGCAACCCAGAACCAATTGATACAGAGCGAAAAAATGGCGTCCCTGGGCGAGCTCACAGCGGGCATCGCGCACGAGATCCAGAACCCGCTGAACTTTGTCAACAATTTCTCGGAGGTCTCCGTAGAGCTATGCCAGGAACTGGAAGAGGAGATCGACAAGACCAGTATCGGTGACGATGACAAGGATTATATTAAAGGCATTATCGGCGATCTGAGCCAGAACCAGCAAAAAATCACGCACCACGGTAAACGCGCCGATTCGATCGTGAAGGGAATGCTCCAACATTCGCGGGCGTCGTCGGGCGAGAAGGAGCCTGTGGACGTGAATGCACTCGCCGACGAATACATGCGCCTGGCGTACCATGGCCTGCGTGCGAAGGACAAGGAGTTTAATGCCGCGCTGACGACCGATTTCGATGCTTCCATCGGCACTGTCAAGGTGCTCCCGCAAGACCTTGGCCGTGTTTTTCTTAATCTGTTCACCAACGCATTCTATGCGGTTGCGGAGAAGAAGCGAAAGTTGACCGAGACAGGCCAGCTTGGCGACTATAAACCAGAGGTTAAGATCAGTACAAAGAAATTTGATAACAAACTATATATCAGGGTTTCAGATAACGGGACCGGCATGCCGGAACACGTAAAAGCGAAGATTTTCCAGCCCTTTTTCACCACCAAGCCGACCGGCCAGGGCACAGGCCTCGGGCTTTCGATGAGCTACGATATCATCACTAACGGCCACGGAGGTGTGCTGGAAGTGGATACCGTGGATGGCGAAAAAACGGAGTTCCGAATTACGATCCCCGTGGCCTGATGAACCCTATCCAAATATGAAAATACTGGTTGTAGACGACGAGGAAGACGTCAAATCGCTTTTCGAACAGAAATTCCGCCGCGAAATCCGCGCCGGGCAGTTCGAGTTCTCGTTCGCCTTTTCCGGCGAGGAGGCCCTGGCATATATGCAAGACCATCCTTCCGAGGTGGTAATGATCCTTTCGGACATCAATATGCCGGGTATGAGCGGCATTGAGCTGCTCAAACGTATCCGTCCGACCATCCCGCCGCCCCGCCGCAGGTGATGATGATCACCGCCTATGGCGACGCTGCCAACCACGATCAGGCCATGCAGCTCGGGGCCGACGACTTCCTGACCAAGCCGGTCAACTTCAACGAATTAAAAGAGAAACTACTCCTGTTATGAAAGCCAAAATACTCGTAGTGGACGACGAGGCCGACCTGCAACTGCTCATCAAGCAGAAGTTCCGGCGCCAGATCCGCGAACAGCAATATGAATTTGTGTTTGCTGAAAACGGCCTGCAAGCGCTCGAAATGCTGGCGGAGCATCCCGACGTGGATATGGTTTTGAGCGATATCAATATGCCCGAAATGGATGGGCTGACGCTGCTCGTCAGGCTCGGCGAGATGAGCCCGATCCTCAAATCGGTGATCGTTTCCGCTTACGGCGATATGGACAATATCCGAACGGCCATGAACCGCGGCGCATTCGATTTTTTGACCAAACCGATCGATTTCCGGGACCTGGAAGTGACGATGGAGAAGACACTCCAATACGTGGCGCAATTGAAGGACACCCTGAAAGCGGTACGAGAAAACGATATTCTGAGAATGTACGTCGACGCGTCGGTACTGCAATTCATGACGCAGGAGACGTTCGAAAAGTCGCTTATGACGAGTGAAAATATCGAAGGAACCGTCGTTTTCATGGATATGTGCGGTTTCACGGCCATTTCCGAAAAGGAGCCGCCCGATCGCGTCGTGAAGCTGATCAACAAGTATTTCGATGTAATGGTGAAGGAAATCATCGCGCAGGCCGGGCATGTCGACAAGTTCATGGGCGACGCAGTCATGGCGGTGTTCCGGGGAGAGTATCACCTCGACCGTGCAGTGGAATGTTCGCTTGCAGTGCGTAACCATATCAATGGATTTAAAGAGGAGCTGTCGGACCAATCCGGCTATTATCCCAAGGTTTCGATCGGGATCAACTCGGGGGAAATGGTTTCGGGAAACATCGGTTCCGCGGCATTGAAACGGCTGGATTACACGGTGATCGGCGACGTGGTGAATGTGGCGCAGCGGCTTCAATCGATTGCCAAACCGGGCCAGGTGGTGGTGCCGGATTCGGCCTACGAAAAACTGAAAGAGGCATTCAAATGCAGCCAGGTCGGGGAAGTTAACCTGAAAAACAAGTCGAACCCGGTGCTGATCTACGAAGTGCTCGAATAGCTATGCAAATCGAAAAGGCGGAACGATATGTGCTCGGACAGCTGGAAAGCAGGCTGGACCGCACGCTTTTTTACCATGGAATCCACCATACCCTCGATGTGGTGCAGGCATCCGCGGAAATAGCGGCATTGGAAGGCATTACCGACGGCGAGTCGCTCGCATTGCTTCGGACAGCCGCATTCTACCACGACAGCGGATTTATGGCCACCTACCAGGGCCACGAGGAGGCCGGCTGTACGCTTGCGCGTGCGGTTTTGCCGGGGTTCGGGTACAGTACGGCGCAAATTGATACGATATGCGGCATGATCATGGCTACCAGGATCCCTCAGAGCCCTAAAAATGCACTGGAAAGGATTATCTGCGACGCGGATCTGGACTACCTCGGCCGCGACGATTTTGAGAGCATTGCGGCCACTTT
Organism: Dyadobacter sp. 50-39; assembly: GCA_001898145.1. GTDB lineage: Bacteria > Bacteroidota > Bacteroidia > Cytophagales > Spirosomataceae > Dyadobacter. Next base: position 204,676 of record MKSR01000040.1, on the reverse strand, counting down.
GTTCGAGGAATTGAAGGCGCGGGATATGATTGACGACATTCCTGCCTGGGATGCGGTGCAGGTGAAATTCCTCGAAGCACATTGCTACTGGACCTCCTCCCAGCAAACGCGCCGGGATACCGCCAAGCAACGGCATCTCCTACAACTCAAAAACACCGCACGGGCGTTATAACTGACGCATTTTCTCGTTCTGCACGCGGATACGCTGGCAAAGGATACGCAGTACATTGCGCAGGATTTCGTCGCGTTCTTCCATGAGTTCAAAGAAATCTTCCTGGTCGATCCGGAATACGAGCGTATCCGTTTCGGCCACCGTCGTTGCCGACCGCGGCTCCGTGTCGAGCAATGCAAGTTCACCGAAAATCTCACCCTTATCGAACAACGCAAGCTGTTTCGGGCCGTCGTAAATGCCTACCTGGCCGGTGTATATGATGTACATGGAATCGCCGAGGTCGCCTTTGGCAAATATCTCCTGGCCATCGCTGTAAGTCACTTCTTTCATGATCGGAGCGATGGAGCTGAGGACATTCTCGGGCGTCTGTGCGAAGAGCTGGGTGTTTTTGAGAACGATCACCCTTTCCATTTCGGAAATCTGCTGGGTAGGTTCGGCATGTTTCATAGGGATTCGAAGCGAAAATTTAAGTTCGGGACGCTGCGCAAGGATGGCGTACTGCGCGTGTACTGCCTCACGTACGAGGCGCGATGAATGGTTGGCGAGCTTTTCGAGATGGACCAGGTCGGTATCGGTGATCGTGCATTTATCTGCCGCCAGCGCGATCGTCCAGGTCGTGAAGGATCGCTCCCCCTGTGAAAGAATGGTAGTCACAAGCGAAAGCCCCGGATCGATATTGCCCATGTACTGGCGCAATGCATCGCGCTTTTTCTGGATAGATATATTTTCAAATAATGCATGGAGAGACGGGTACAAGGCCCTCGGCAAAAGGCTCTCGATCAGTTCAAGTGAATTGGCCCGTTTCTCCTTGCCCGCATGCCGGATTCCCTTCCACGCGCTCTGGACCGCCTCCTTGTCGTACTGCATCATAAACAGGTAAAACAGGCGCTGGGCAGTGAGTTCGAGTTCATATTCCAGGGCATCGTTCCAGATGACATCGTTTTCGGAGGCATCCATTCCATTGAGCAACTGGCCTGCATGGACGAGCTCTTTCTCCACGAACTCCGGTATAAGTTCTTTATAATCAGATGTTAAGGTATAGTGGCTCAATGCTTTGAGCGCAGCAATATGGGTGAAACTATCGATATGTTCGATCTGTACTTCACTTTCTTTCCTTTTAGTATTTTGAATATTTTCTAAACTAATTAAAAATTTATGCTGGTAAATATTTTTAATAAGGTTAAAAAGTATTTGAAGTATAAATTCATGCCGACCTTTTTCAGCCATTTTGATGAACGTCCGGATGCGGTCGCCGGTGGTATCCTGCCGCAACCATTCCTCGATAATGCGTATCCCGAGATCGCCCGAATGGATCATCGCGTGGATGGTAGCGGGCGTGAGCGTGCCTGTGAGTACAAGGCGGAGGTCGCGCAGCAGGGCAGGGGAACCCACGGTTGCAGCCACCTCGATAGCATAGTTGCGCACGCGTTGCGAGCCGTTGTGAATGCAGGCTTTCAGCAGGTTTTCATAGGAGCTGACGCCCGTTACTTTCAGGCAGTCGAGCGCGGCGAGCTGGTCGTTTTCCTGCTCCGATCCAAAAAGTCTTTGCAGCGTCCCGTGGATCAGGGGCAGGGATTTGCCGGCTTCACAACAACCGATGATGGTACCCTTCACAATATCGAGGTCGCTGTGGGCCAGGAAGCGGGCGGTTTGCTCGTCGTTCAGGCGCCCGTTCGCGCAGGCAAGGCGCACGGCCAGCACCTGGCAGGCGGCGTCGGGTTCGTTTTCAATGTACTGGATGAATGTGCCCGGAAGCTCGGGTTTTTCGAGTGTTGATAGTGTCTGCAAAGTTTTGAGCCGCACCTGTACAAACGGACTTTTCAGCAACTCGTCGGCGTGCTTGCGGAAAAGCGAAACCTTATTGCGCGCCAGCCAGTCGATCGCGTTCAAAACCTCTTCCTTACGGTCGCTTCGCAGGTTTTCGGTAATAATCGGCAATGCTTCGGCAGGGGAGGCCAGCTCGCCGCTGCGGATAAACCGCTTGCCGATGGCCGATTTCAGTTCCTGCATATAGTGCCGGTAGGTTTTCCGGAATACCACCAGTGCACCCAGTGCGAACAGCAGCGACAAGTCGAATGTAAGGCTGATATCGCTCCAATGCTGCGTGTAGATCACCCAGAGCATTGCGCCGGCAATCAGCATTCCCAGCGGCTCAAAAAGGCCTTTGGCGAGGGTATGGCCTTTCAGGCGGGTTTTGGTGGAAAGCGGCTGGAATAAAACCAGGAATACAGGGTCGAAAATGGTCCGCCGCACCAGCTCGAACAGCAGGTAGGCAATGCAGTAGTACACCAGCAGCGACGGCTCGTCCTTGCGGAAATACGATGAAACGAGCAGCCCGAGTGAAATAGCGATGGTTGTCAGCGGAAGCAGGTACAAGGTCAGTTTGATACCGAAACGCTCCACGGTTTTGCTCGAAAACAGCATTTTTACAAATGTGGAGATCACATAAGTAGCCGTCAGCAGCGAACCGACGAAGAAGATGACGTCGTGCTGGCTGTGGAATTTGTATTTGACATTCACAAAGAAATGGTACTCGATCCACGTAGCGGTGGCCGCGATGGCAACCATGCCGATGCAAAGCGAGGTGAGCAGCTTGTTGCCCCCGAAATACTTTTGGATAATGCGCGAACCGGACTCCGCGGCGCGTGTGCGTGCGTGGTGCGGGTTCGGAATTTCGGTGTGCCGGAAAGTGAGTATCTGCGTGTAGAATGCCAACGCAAAGAAAACCAGCGAGATAGCCAGCAGTATGGCCAGTACCGACGGCGAATGGATCAATACGGCGAGCACAGCGCCCAGCGCTTTGGCAGGCATATCGCCCGAGCCGATGACGCTGAACAGCCTTTTACTCTGGCGTACATCGAAAACCAGGGCCGACAATCCCCAGAATTCCAGGTTAATGAGCAGGTAAATGACCCGGTAACCGACCATTACCGCAATGGCAGTTGCCACTCCGTGCCCTATCAGCAGCAGGCCCATCACCATCACCACCATGAAGAGCGAGGCCATCATCGTGCCCAGGCTCAGCTTTTTCAGCAAAAGATGGTGTTCGAAATACTCGTAAATCTTTCCCGACGCCATCACAGCCAGCGCCGCGGCAATGTAGGCAAGCGGCAGGGAGTATTCAGGGTGGTTTTCCAGCAGGAGCACATTGGCGGAAACATATACCAGCGTGGTACCTACATTGGTGAAGAAGTTATGAAAGAAAAAAAGGATCGTTTGGGGGTTAATGGACTTCGTGAAGCGGTTTTGGCTCAGAAATGGGATCATAGAAGTGGAATGCTAGCGTCGCTACTGTAAAGTAAACACTTATTATTCCTTTTAAAAACCCGCAGCGGTGACTTTCCGGCCTTCAAACAGCCGGAAAGTCTGATGCTCAGCTCCGTATAATCAGCACGGAAGGAGAGTTGGATAACCACACGCTGTGCGATTCGACGGCTTTGATCCAGCTTTCGAGGCTGATCACCATCAGGTCCTGGCCTTGCAGGAAGTCTTTTTCAAGCACATTTTCGTACAGCATGGTCACATTTTCGGGTGATTTTTCCTGTAATGCATCCAGTGCTTCACCCGTCGCTAGGTGCTGGCTGACGGTCTGCGACGGGTCCATGATCGTCATTTGCAGTCCGCTCACGGCCGACAGGCGCTCCGCGAATGCGAGCAGCCGGCGGTCCTCCGGCGTGAACAGCGGCATGAAGACGCGCTGAATCTGTTCCAGGTTTTTTTCAATGAGAATGCCGACAGGTACCTTTACCGACCGGATGATATGCGTGGTCCGCTCGTCGAAAACGTCGGAATGGAAGAGCTTTTCCTTTCCGGTAATGGTATCGAAAAGACGCTCACGGCTCACGAATTTGGAAGTAAAACCCAGTATTTTGCCCAGGAAGGTACCCTCAAACACCGACTTGCCGATCCCGATCAGCAGCATGTCGAAATCACCTTCGTTGGTGATTTCAATGATGTCGTGCTCGATACTCTGCGAGGGTTTGAACATCGACCTGAACGTGGTACCCAGCGCCTGGGCTTCTTCATTGATGGGGTGGAAGGTTTCGTACTGGTATTCCTCGGTATTTACCTGGTTGAGGTAGCTGCTCGGAGAGAGGTGTAATGCAGTGATATTTTGTTCCTCGGGTTGCGGGGAGACCAGCTTATTGGCTAGGCGAAGCATTTTGCGGCCGCCCTGCGGGCTGGCGAAGGCGATCAGGATCGAGAACCGGGAGGGCTCGTGGACCGGATGAAGATCCTCCTTGGGAGCGGGGAGAAATTTGTCGATCAGGTCCAGTGCCGGGCCCGTCATGCAGGTGGTAGCCAGCGCCATGATCACCATCATCGTGAATATCTCAGGCGACAGCACACCGATGTCATAGCCGATGTTGAGCACTACGAGTTCCACCAGCCCGCGGGTATTCATCAGCGAGCCAATAATGAGGCTGTCGCGCCACGATTGTTTGACGAAAAGGGCCGCAATGGCACTCCCGAAGAATTTACCCACTACCGCCGCGGCGATGATCAGCCCGGTGATCCACCACAAATGAGGGTCGTTCAACAGGCCTATCTGGGTTCTCAAGCCCGTAAAAACGAAGAACAGCGGCAATAGCAACACCAGCGCGACGTCTTCTACTTTTTCAATAAAAATATTACGGAAACGCTGGTTAGCCGGCATGATAACGCCCGCCATGAACGCCCCGAACAGCGCATGGATGCCGATGATCTCGGTCAGATAGGAAGAAACCAGCAGCACCAGGAAGAACAGCGCCACGACCGGCTTGGTGAGCCCTTCGCGGTAGGCATAGTGGTCACCAATGCGTTTCAGCATGGGTTTCACCAGTTGGAGCATCAGCAGCACATAGGCTACTGCAAGAATGATCGTGTAAATAGCGCTCACAAATTCACCCGCTTTGACGATCGCGATCACTGCCGCAAGGATACACCATGCGGTGATGTCGTCGGTGGCGGCGCAGGTGATCACCATCATACCCAGGCGTGTTCGCGAGAGGCCGCGCTCCTGCACAATGCGTGCAAGCACAGGAAATGCCGTGATACTCAATGCAATACCCGTAAAAAGGGCAAACGAAAGGAAACTGATGCCTTCCGGTGCGAAATCGGTGTAGAGGTACAATGCGAGCCCGACGCCCAGGGCGAAAGGGAGGATAATGCTGGCGTGGCTGATCACGATCGCTTCCTGCGCCTTGGTCTTCAATACTTTCAGGTCAAGCTCCATGCCGATGATAAACATGAAGAGAATAAGCCCGACCTGGCTGAGAAATTGTAAGTTGCTGAGGGAGGTTTTAGGAAAAATGAATGCGGAGAGCTCGGGAAAGAACATGCCCAGTACCGAAGGCCCCAGAAAAATCCCTGCCGCTATTTCACCGATAACCGTCGGCTGCCCGATGGCCTTGCAGATCCAGCCGAATAGGCGGGCGACGATGATAATGGTGACGATTTGGGCAAGGAGCGTGGCGAGGGGGTGGGTGAGGTTGTGTCCGAAGGTATCTGTAAATTGCTCCCAGGAAGAGATGTTTTGCGCTTTTTGAGGAATCTGGCCGGCTTTTTCGAGAAATGCGCCCTGTCGGATAAAGAAATAAAGCAGGGCTGCGAAAATTCCGATGGTAACGAAGTAAAAGAGTACGTTGCGAAAGTTCTTCATCAGTACATATGCGAGTGAAAGGCGCAAAATACTGAAATAAGGTGAAAGATGGTAGGACACTGCGCCCTACCACCTTTCAAAAAACCTAGCTCCACAGGCGGTCGTGCGAACGTTTCTCGTTCCAGTCCGGCGTAGGGGCGAAGAACGATTTGTCCTTCGGATGCAGGTGTTTTTTAACCTCCTCTTCGTTCAGTTCGATGCCCAGGCCGGGGGCTTCCAGGGGCACCGGCGCATAACCCTTGTCGATGAGCTTGCGGCCATCCGTGGTTTTTACCAGGCTTTCCCACCAGGTAACATCTACCGAGTGGTGTTCCAATGCGAGGAAGTTTTGTGTAGCGGCTGCGCAATGCACGTTGGCCATAAAGCTCACCGGCGTGCCCGCGAAGTGCATGGCCATGGCAATACCGTGATCTTCGGCATAATCACCAATGCGTTTCGTTTCCAGCAAACCGCCCGAGGAAGCAAGGTCCGGGTGAACGATATCCACCGCCCGCTGTTCGATCAGCGCTTTGAAACCTTCTTTGAGGTAAATGTCTTCGCCGGTGAGCGTGGGCGTTTCCAGCGCGTCGGAGATGGTTTTCCACTGATCGGTGTATTCCCAGGGTACCATGTCTTCCAACCATGCGAGCCTGTATTTATCCAGCGCCTTACCGAGGCGAATGCCGTTGTTAAGGTCGAAATGGCCATAATGGTCGGATGAAAGCGGAATTTCATAGCCTACCACATTGCGCACTTCCTCCACCACTTTCGCCATTTCGTCCAATCCTTTAGGCGTGATCTGAATGGCCGTGAAAGGGTGTTTGGTATTGGCATAGGAATGGTAGTCGCCCGCCCATTGGGAGAAGCCGCCGCCCCAGAACTTATTGTTCACCACACCGCCTTCGCTGTTGCGCAGCATACCGATGGAAATATCCATTTTCAGCCAGGTGTAGCCCTGGTCCTGCGTGCGGTATTTGATTTTTTGCTTAAACTCGTTGATATCGTTCGACTCGGGGGTATCCGCATACAACCGTACCTTATCGCGGTAGCGGCCGCCGAGCAACTGCCAGCAAGGCACGCCGTAGGCTTTGCCGCAAAGATCCCAGAGCGCCATTTCCACCCCGCAAACGCCGCCGGCCTGGCGGCCATGGTAGCCAAACTGCTTGATAGATTTGAATAGCTGCTCCACATTGCAGGGGTTCTGGCCCAGCAAATGGCTTTTCAGGAACAATGCATACCGCTCGTCGGCACCGTCGCGCACCTCGCCGAGCCCGTAAATGCCCTGGTTGGTGTCGATGCGGATAATAGGCGTACGGCCTACATTCTGCACGATACAATACCGCAAATCGGTGATTTTCAATTCGGAAGGTTTCGAAGCACGGCTTACCTTCGAGGTCGCCTGGGCAATGGTATCTTCGGTGGACATGGACATGAAGCCGCCCAATGCCATACCGCCGACCGCGGTTTTGCGCAGGAAATTCCGGCGGCTGTCCTTGGTAGAAGGGTTGGCGATCTCCGCCGCTGCCGCCGCTTTTTCCGCAGTTTCTACTTGTTTGTTGGACTCAATGATTTGCTTTAAAATGTTTTTCATAGTTGTTAAGGTTTACTTCGGCTACCGGCTGTCGTACTTCGGCTTTTCTTATGTGCAGGACAAAAGCCGACAGCCGATAGCCGACAGCCATCAATAATTTCTTTCCTTCAGATAATCATCCAGTTCTTTCTTGGTCATCGGCAGTTTGCCGGGGTAGTTGTTGACCCAGTTGAGAAAATCCTTCTGGATGGCGTCCGACCATTTGGTATCGATCTCCCCGGGGGTGTATTTGCCCTCCCGCAGGCGCAAATGCCCGAACTCGTCACGCAGGGCCGTCACTTCCGATGTGAGCACGAGTTCCTCCACCAGATGTGCCGGAATGAAGATTGTGCCATATTTTTTAGCCAGCACGACATCCCCCGGAAGTACCACCGCACGGCCGATGCGGATCGGCGTGTTGATGTTGGTGAGCATCATTTGCTGGATATACGACGGGTCCTGCCCTTTGATCCACGCATTGAAGCCTTTGATTTCGCTGAGTCCTTCCACGTCGCGGACGGAGCCGTAGAAGATCACCCCGCGTTTGGACTTGGCATAAATGGAGTTGCCCAGGTTGTCGCCTATGAGCGTACCGTCGGCGATTTTGCCGTAGCCGTCGGCCACGTACACATCGCCCTCTTTGAGCACGTCGATCGGCCAGGAATTGGTGCCGCCGGTTTGTACGCGGCCTTCTTTTTTACCGGTTTCCTTTACTAGGTCCTGTAAATCGGGGCGGGAAGGCATGTATTGCGCTGTCACCACGCGGCCCGTCATGGTGCTGTCGTTGTGGATCAGCTGCCATTCGCCTTCGAACTGGTTGTGGTAGCCTTTGTTGCGCAGTACACCCCACGCTTCTTCCATGGAGATGTTTTTCAGGCGGGCCAGGATCGCATCCGACACACGCGGCCGGCCGTCGGGCGAGCGTTCGCCCTTCCAGCCGGAAGTGTATGCTTTGATCTGGTCGGGAGTTGGCGAGATCGCCTGTGCATGGGAAGCGAGGCTTCCCAGCACAAACGCCCCCGCTAGCAAGGTTTGTTTAAGCATAAATAAATGATTAAGGGTTGGTAATAGTTGTTATTTGTCCCAGAAAACGGGCGTTCCGAGCTCGTCAGGGCCCATTCGGGCAACAGCCTCCTTGTAGTTGGCCTCATTCACCGAACGTTCACGGACAGGGTATACCAGGCGTTTGATGAAGTCCTTCACAGACGGGTCTTTGCCAGGGTAATTGTTGACCGGCAACGTGGGAAACCCGCTCCGGCGGAAGTTCGCCCAGGCTTCGGAGCCGTTCAGGAACGACGATACCCAGTACTGCTCATTGATTTGCTGCAACGCCTTGGCCGGAACAAATGGGTTGGCAGTCAGATAGGCCGTCTGGGTCGCTTCGGGAATGGTGGCCGACACATCGTAAGTGGCCAATTGCGACATATGCGCCTTCACGCCGGCTTCGAACAATGCCTTCACGTCACCCGTAGCCCATCCGCGCTGTGCGGCTTCGGCCAGCAGGAGCAAGGTTTGCGAGTAGGTAATGAAAAACTCCGGTGCATCGATTTTGCCGACAGTCCGGCGATTGATCTGCGAATACTTGAATGCAGAACCGATCTTTCCGGGGAAGTCCGGAATGGTGGTAATCGTGGACTCATTGTATCCGTATGGCATACCTTCCTGATTGGCCGGGTTGGTATCTTCGGCCCCTACGGTCGCCAGCGGATTGCCCGGCGCTTCGTATTTCACCGCAATGTATTTCAATCGAGGATCACCGGTGGTTTTGAGGAAGTCGATAAATGCCTTTCCCATGTACACATTACCGCGCTCGGTACCCTGGAAATAGCCGGCCAGCGGGTGGTTGAATGTGCTGTTGAATGCGATGTAGGCATTATCCGCGTTGGAGCTCTGCAAACCGCCGTTGGCAGGGTCCACAGCGGTAGCTACGTATTGTTTCGCCTTGGCCTGATCGATTTTGGAATAACGCATGGCAGCACGCAGCAGCAGGGAGTTACCCAATTTTTTCCACTGGGCAATGTTGCCTTTGAAAAACAGGTCACCCACTTCGATCGGCTTTGAAGCATCCAGTCCCTTGGTACCTTCCACGAGCTCTTTCAGAATGTCGTCGTAAATGACCTTCTGGTCGTCGTACTTAGGCAGGTTAATGCCTTCCAGAAATCCCTTTCCAGCTTCGAAATAGGGAACATCTCCGTAAGTGTCCACCAAAACCATAAACACGTAGGCTTTCCAGATGCGCGACATATTGTACAAATTGGAGCGGGCCGCATTGTCTTTGGTTTGCGCAATCACCGTGGTGAGCAGGTTTACCGGGCCATTTTGCAGGTAAAGCGAGTTGAAGTTCGCATTGGAGTTCGGATCGGAAAGAACGTTGTGGTTACCGCCTTCCACGACGCCCGTAAATGGCGTGTTGATCTGCTGCACGATCTGCATCTGGTAATGCTGCGTGGCAATGGCCGACGAAAACTCAGCATTGGAAAAAAGATAGATCGGATCGATGCTCGTCGCCTGAACCGGGTTTTTGTTTATTTCTTCAAACCCATTATCGCAGGAGCTGGCAGCCGCCAGAACGGCGATCGCTGTTGCATATAGGAATATTCGTTTCATGTAGAATGATTGAATGAATGAATGATTGAATGAGTGAATGATTGAATGAGTGAATGAGTGAAATGGATATTCCTCCATCCCCCTTTTCTTCCCTTTGCTTCTCATAGCTTTACATTCAAATTGATACCGTAACTTCTGGTCGTGGGCAGCGTATGTGTTTCGATGCCCTGGAGGTTGTCGGAGGCGGAAACTTGTGCTTCGGGATCCAGGTTGTCGATGTACTTTTTGATCAGCCACACATTGTTGCACATGGCAGAAATGGTGAGGCCTTTGATGAAAGTCTTTTCTTTCACAAAACGCGACAAGTCGTAACCGATCGAAAGGGATCTCCATCTTACAAAGGCGCCATTATACACGAAAGGCGAGGCAAGGTTGGTGCTCCGGTAGGCGGTGTAAAACTGCTCCGCCTCAACGCGGGTATCGTTCGGTGATCCATCGGCTTTCACGCCATCCAGCAACACGCCGCCTTCGCGTCCAACCAGTGACGGTTTCGACAACCCTTCGCGCAGGAAGTTCAGGTTGGAGTTGGAAAGGATCTTGTTACCTGCTTTGAAATCGATTTGCGTACCAATGCGGATGCCCTTGATATTGAACGTGTTCACCCACGCACCCACCCATTTGGGGATAGCGCTGCCGAAAGTGGTGAGGTTACCCTGCTGCGGCAGACCGCCCGAAGTAATGATCCGGCCCTGTGCATCTCTCTTGTAATCAAATCCGCGGAGCGAGGCCAGCGGCTTGCCCACTTCATGGGATACAATACCAAAAAACTCACCGGTACCCACATCAAACCGTTGCTGACCGGCAGCCAGCTCGATCACCTTGCTGATGTTGTAGCTTCCATTGAAGCTGGTTTCCCATGTAAACCCGTCGGTGCGCGCAGGGACGATCGTCAAAAGGAATTCAATCCCCTGGTTACGCAGCTTTCCGACATTCACCTTGGTTTGGCTGAAACCCGAAGTATTGGAAATGTCCACATTCAGGATTTCGTCCACGGTATTCTTCCGGTAGAGCGACACGTCCAGGTTCAGGCGGCTGTCGAAAGTTTTCATTTCAAGGCCGATCTCCGTTTCCTTCACTTTAAGAGGTCTCAAATTAGCATTCGGGCTCACTGTCGATGGCAAATTGCCCAATGCAGTTCCATTGAACGGGTTGGCATTGATCCCGTAATAAAGGTTGTTCGAATACGGGTCGGTATCGCCTCCCACTTCCGCGTAGGCTGCACGCAGTTTTCCGTAGTTGAGCCAGGTCGGAGCATTGGCAAATGCCTGACTGAACACGAAGCTTCCGCTCACAGACGGGTACAGATAGCTGTTGGACGCCGGGTTCAATGTCGAGAACCAGTCGTTTCTGCCCGTCACATTCACGAACAGGAAGCCTTTGTAGGAGAATTCCGCGGCACCGTAGATCGAGTTGACCTTTTTCTTGCTGTAAGAATAGTTCGGGTTTTTCACCTGGCCATTGGCGATCGTGTACAGATCGCGCACGTAGAAGTTGGTTACCGCGGTAGACACATTGTCGCTCACCTGAAGCATTTGGTTGCCCCCGAGGGTAATGTCGATACCGAAATCGCCGAAAGAGCGGTTTGCACCGATCAGCACATCCATATTTCGCTCACGGAAAGTGGCGACATCCTGGTAATAGTAGCCGTTGAAGCCCGTCGTCACGGCACTGATAGAGCGCGTTCCGGTAGGCCGGTTGTAGTTATAAGGACGCGTGTAGTAATCCTGACCAATGCGACCCTGCACGAACAGCCAGCTGGTAAGATCGTAGCGCACAGATGTATTTCCGAAGATCCGGTCACGCTTCACATTCTCAAAGCGGTCGTACGCCACCCAGTAGGGGTTGTTCCGGTTGGTGAAACGCGCCAGCGGCATTTCGTTACCATTGGCATCCCTCCGGTTTTTGAGCCAGTCGGCATCAATGCTGGTTGCCATCGTATAAATCGTGGTATTGGCATTCATGTCCTGGATACCAATCTGGGGCGGGTTTTTGTTGTACTCGTTCGAATAGTTGGCATTCAGCTGTGCCGAGAGCTTTTTCGAAAACTTGTAATTCAAACCCAGGTTGAAAATCCGCTTGTGGTATGCGGAGTTGGGCATGATCGCATTTGCGTCCGTGTTGGCAAACGACAACCGGAAATTGCCTTTTTCATTCCCGCCTGAAAGCGCCACGGAATTGGTGAAGCTTGTGCCGGTGCGGTAGAATTTTTTGATGCGGTCTTTGTGCGCGATGTAAGGCTGCGTGCTGCCGTCAAACTGCGGCGTAGGCTTGCCGTCGAGTTTTTCTCCAAATGCAAACACACCCGAGCTTTGTGCCTCAGCCGTGTTGGTAGGGCGCTTTCCGAATTCTCCCTGGCCGTATTCATATTGGAAGTCCGTGAAGTCGAGTGCTTCCTGGGCCTGGAAATTGGAATTGAGCTCCACACCGATACCGGTCGTTTTGCTGCCGCTTTTGGTGGTGATAATGATCGCACCGTCTTTCGCACGGAAACCATACAATGCCGCCGCAGCTGCGCCTTTCAGAACCGTCATCGATTCAATATCGTCCTGGTTAATGCTTTGCAAACCATCGCCTGCATCGGAGGAGCCGCCGGTAGGGTTACCCGTTCCGTTACCCGCCGAGCCGCCCGCCGACACGCTGCTGTTGTTGATCGGAATGCCGTTTACGATGATGAGCGGGGAGTTGTTGCCACCAAATGACGACTGGCCACGGATACGGATCTTGGTAGAACCGCCCGGTCCGCTCGCCGGCGGTGTCACGTTCAATCCCGCCACTTTTCCTTGCAGGCTGTTACCGAGGTTGGTCGTACGGTTAGTGGTCAGTTCTTCGGTATTGACGGTGGCAGTGGAGTAGCCGAGCTTTTTCGCATCGCGTTTGATACCGAGGGCCGTTACTACCACCATTTCGAGGTTACGCTCGTCGGGCGTCATGGAAATGTCGTAGCTGGTCTGGTTACCCAGCGGGATTTCCTGCGGTGCGTAACCCACGTAGGAGAACACCAGCGCGTCGCCCGCGTCAGGCACGCCCAGCTGAAATGTGCCTTCGGTGTTGGTAACGGTGCCTGCTTTGGTACCCTTTACCACAATGCTCACACCCGGCAGCGGCTGGCCTTTTTCGTCGGTTACCTTACCCGTGATGGTCCGGTCGACGGCGCTTCCGTGCATGCGGATGATTTCCGGCAACGCACTGCCCGGTTCCCCTGCATTTTTGATGAGCACTACCTGCCGGCCGTCTATCTTGTAGGTGATGTTGACTGGCTTGAAAAGATCATCCAGAATGTCGCCCAGCGGTTTGTCGACGGCATTGAGCGTTACCTTCCGCTGCGATTTGATGAGCGACGAGCTGTATGTGAAGCGGAGCTGCGTGAGCTTGTTCAGTTTGGTCAGTACCGTCTTCATTTCCAGGTTGCTGACCTGGATCGTGATCTTCTGGTTCAGAATATCCTGTGCCCCCACCGAGCCGGCTGCGGACACAGTGGCAAAGATAAAGGCAAATAATAATTGGTAAAGTGATATTCTCATAGCCCTGTAAAGTAGCCGGGATAGATGTCGGTGTTTTTTCATACTTTTGAAAGTTTTGTTCTGGATTGAAATGATGGGACAAAATACTCCTGCATCGCCGCAGATTCCAGTCCGGGCGAGGGGAGGCGCAGGGCCGGTGATGGCGCAATCATCACTGGCTCTTTATCATTCAAGGGGGAGCAGAGTTACGGGTATGTCATAGGCGAAATCTGGGATTAATGGTAGCTGATTTTAGTCCTGAAAAGGGTTTAGAGTTTTCAAATTGCTACTTCCGCAGCCTTACGTAACTTTCTTAAAAGCATCCTGACTAATCCGGGCTATTCCTGACTAATCTTGACGTTCTCTTAGTTACAACCTTTGGAACTGATCACGACGCGACCATTCTCCATATCATAGCCGGCACCAATCGCCTGGCATATCGCATTCAATCGCTGTTTCAGATTTTCTTCATTAAACTGCGCGCTGATCACGCAGTTGGCAAGCGTTTCGGGCTGGTACACAATGCTGATCCCGTACGCCCTGGCCATGGCATCCAGCACTTCTGCCACGGGCTTGTCGTCGAACACCTGGTCTTTCTGCACCACCGACTCGGCCAGCAGCCCCGGGTTGGCCGTAACGGCCTTTTCCAGCTTGTTGTCCTTCCGGTTGAACACTACCTGCTGGTTCGGGTTGAGGATCACCCCCGCAGGCTTCGTACCATGAGAGGTTTCGTATTCTTTCTTGGCATACACCGACACCCGGCCGGTCTTAACGGCCACCATTTCGATATTATCGCCTTCAAATGCCTTGATCCGGAAACTCGTGCCCAGCACTTTGGTAACTGTTTCGTGGGCATACACGACGAATGGCTGCTCGGGATTTTTAGCCACATCAAAAAACGCCTCACCCGTCAGGTAAACGCGGCGCTCATGAGCGGCAAACTGCCGCGGGTAGCGGATGCTGCTGCCTTTCGCGAGGGTTGCTACGCTGTTGTCGCTCAGAAGCACGGTCATCTCCACTTCCGTAGCATTCGTCCTGACGACCATTTCGCCTCCCAACGTGATTTCCTGCCGGTTTCCCGACGGCGGTATCGCGTTGTGCGTCGTGTAGTAAAACCAGCTCAGGCCGCCCGTGAGAAGCAACACGGCTGCTGCTCTCCACACCGCGCGCTGGTAGAAAGGCACAGCACCTTCCCCTTTGCGCTCTTCGGCCATGCGGGTGATCTCCGCGATTTCGTACCGCAGCATATCTTCGGAAAGGTCGTCCTTGTAAATGTCGTGGACTGCCAGTACCAGCTCCCGGGCACGGGCCGCGACGCCTGCACGATCGGCATTCTGTTGCAGCCATTGTTGCCAGTAGCGGTCGAGTTCCGGTGTGGGTGCCATCACCCAGCTCCGGAACGATTCGTCCGTCGCCAGTTCTTCCACGGTAAAGATGCGGTGTAAGCTCATTGGTAAAATAAATCAAGCAGTTCAGGGAATCGGAAGGCCCTTTAAACTACTATGTCCGTTCTTCGCCCCGGCATAACCAAAAAAGTCAAAAAAAATTTTGAAAAGTGATATAGGGGCAAGGGCGCCTCCTCGATCCTTCTAGCAAAAAAAGACGATCAGGAGCCAGAAAAACTCGGCTGGGGCCCAGATTTCTTTGATCTCTTTCAATGTGCGGTAGAGCAGGTTTGAAACGCTCTGCCGGCCTAGTCCCATGACGCTGGCGATGTCTTCGTTGTCTAGGTTTTGATAGAAGCGCAGGTAAATAATTTCCTGCTGGCGTTTGGAGAGCAGGGAAATGATGCGTTTGAGGTGGCCGTTCTGGAAGCGGATGTGTTCGGCCTCGATGATGTTCGTTTCGATGGAAGGGTCCGACGGGTCGGCATCGAAAAATGCAACCTGCGGCTCGTGGAATCGTTTCAGGCGGATGCTTTCCTTGATGAGCTTGTGGCGGAGTGCTTTGAGCAGGTAGGACTTGACGAATGCGGTTTCGGAGAGGAAGCTGCGGCGCTCCCAGAGTTCGAGGTAGAGCTCCTGAATGGAATCACGGATGAAATCGGGATCGGAGGAAAACTTGGTGGCATAGTTGTACAGCGCCCGGTAATGCGTTTGGGCAAGCTGCCCGAGCGCCTCCGCATCGCCGGCTTTAAAGCGCTGCCAGAGCCTGATGTTCAGGTCGGTTGCATCCGATATGTTTTCTTCCTGATTCAAATCCTTAATGTAGCGGCAATGTTGTATTAAATCAATGAATTATACCAATCAAAGCGGGCCATAGTGGCATTCTCCTCGCGAAATGACTGTAATTATTGTTGGGGGAATGGGCGGGGAAAATAGAGCGGGACGGCAAAACACCGCCCCGCTAACGGCCGCTATGGGGCGACCTATTTAACTACTTTCAGTTTCCCCTGCATCAGCGAATAATGCCCGGGGAAAGTGCAAACGTATTGGTAGGTGCCTGCCTGCTTGGGTGCTACGAAATAGATAGCCTCCGTTTTTTCGGGTTCCACGATGTTGGTATGGAAAAGCACATCGTTGGTCCGCGGTACATAGTTCAGCTCGGTTCCTTTCAAACCAAGGTTCAAACCTGCTTCGCCCACCGCATTGGCAGCGCCCGGCTTGGTAATCACGAGGTTATGCAGCATGTCGTCGTTGTTGTTGAACACAACTTTGATTTTGCTGCCGGCTTTCACCTGGATTTCCGAAATATCGAATTTCAAACCCGGCACGGTTCCGATCGTTACCACCTGGTCTGGCCCGTTGGTCCAGCTGGCTGGCATTTCGGTTACACGCTTGGCGGATGCGGCGGTATTGGCGGCAGTTTCGCCTGTGGCGGCTCCGTGTGCGCTGTGGTCCATGGCGGCGGTCGCTTTCACGGTAGTGGTAAACTGCGACGCGCTGGCAGGCTGGCCCCCGGCGATTTCGTTCAACGTGTAATAGCCGGTGGCATGCAGCAGGTTATTGCCGTCCGCCGATTTCACGCCTTCTGCTTTGATTTCGTGGATGTAGCCCTTGCGCAATGCCGCCGGGTCGACCACCAGGCGCACGCGGAGACCGTCTTCCGAAACGATAATGCCTTTCAGGGGCACTTCCTGCGTGTTGATGATCGGGCTTCCGTAGGTACGGTGGTAGCGGTAGGTGAAACTGTTCATCTTATATGCATCCTGCTCAGCGGCTGCTTTTTTGTCGACAGGGCTGGTGAAGGTGATCTCAAATCCATCCGGTGTCGAGCGTACCGTCTTCATTTCGAACGGCATTTTACCGGTCCATACGAGTCTTTGTATGCCAAATTCTTCTTTACCCGTTGCCGACCATCCACGGCTGGTCTGGCCTACGAACATCGAGCCGTCCAGGCCCCATTCGAGGCGCAGGATACCCGACATGAATCCTTCCCGGAAAGGGAAAACGGTTCCCTGCCATACGCCGTTTACTTTTTCGAGATCCACGCGGGTGATAATGCTGTGTCCCTGGTCGCCCACGAACATCTGTCCTGTAAACGGCCCGAATGCGCCGTTGGTGACGTCTTCTTTAAAGTCTGAGGTAGAAATGCCCACCAATGTGTGCGGGAACCATACGGCAGGCGGTTTCAGGCCGGGAACCTTCTTGGCCACATCGTATAGCGGTTCGCCGGTGCTCGGAACATCTTCCGGCGTCAGTTTGACAGGCGAGCCTTCTTCCTTGCTCCAACGCAAACCAGCCGGGTTACCCGCGAAATCGCCTTTTTCAAGGTGTGTCATCCGGCCCGAGCCCACCCAGTCGCCCTGGTTCTCGGTGTAGAAAATATCGCCCTTGTACGAGCCGAAGCCGGAAGGGGAGCGCAGTCCCGTTGCCCACGGCGTAAGCTTGCCGTCCTGGCCAAGTTTCAGCATCCAACCGCGCCATTTCGACTGGCTCGCGCCGCGGCCCACCCAGTCCAGGTTAAGGGTAACGAGCATTTCGCCGTTAGGCATTGCCACCGGGCCGTAGGAATATTGGTGATAGTTGCCGGACAGCGGCCAGCGGGAAAACGAGTCGTATACATCCGCTACGCCATCGTTATTGGTGTCTTCGAGGCGGGTAACCTCGCCGCGCTGCGAAACGAGGAAGTCTTTTCCACGGTAGTACAAGCCCAGCGGTTCATGCAGCCCGGAAGCAAAACGGTGGAAGGAAGGCTTGCCGTCGCCTTTCAGGTAGGGGTTGCCGATCATCCAAACTTCGCCACGGCGGGTGGAAGTGGCCAGGCGGCCGTCGGGCAGCACCTGCATGCCACCGATTTCCATCTTGATGTTTTCCGGAATGGGAATGGTGATAATGCGGTAGTAATCGTCGATTTTATTGGGCTTGGACTGTGCGAATGCACTGGCGCAGCCGGCGGTAATCAGGGTAGTTAAAAGAATATTTTTCATCGATACAAATCAGATAATGAGGTTTTACCAAAACAGGGAATAGCTTGTCGCATTGGCAACGGGAAGGATCAGCTCCTTCATTTCGCCCGCCGGACGTACTACCGCTTTGGCTTTTTTATCGACCTGCACATAGAAGCGGTCGTCGATCTGGTAAAGTCCTTTCTCGATTTCGGTGATCTGCTTGCCGCTCGCGAGCAGCGAGTACAGCGTACCCGCAGGCGTGCCGTCCACGCGGAAAGTGCGCGAGAGGGTATTCCCGCCGGAAACCAGCTCATCGCTCACTGTGGCCGAGCCGATCGCGTAACGGTAAACAGGGTAACCTTTCGGATCGATTTTGTAGCCGAGGAAATTGATGTTGGACGAATCGGGCCATGCTGCATTGGCATTGTCGAGGACGGCGATGCTGCTGCGGCCGGAAACATGCACTTTGAGGCCGGCCGGGAAGAGCAGCTGGGGCTCTCCGCGCTCGTACCACATTTCGGTAACATCGGCAAACTGCCCGCGCCATGCCTGCAGCAATGCGCCGCGGTTCAGGTCGATGGTGTAGTTCCATCCGTCAGGACTTCCGACGGAAATGCAATGCGTGCGTTTTGATTTCTCGCCTTCCACCTGGATGAACGACCGCACCATTTCGGGGCGCATTTCGGGTGTGACGCTGATGTACGGCTTAGGCTCGGGCTCGGGCAGGGACGACAGCGTATGCAGATCGTAAGGGCGCACACCGGACTTCTCCACGCGCAGCCCCAATGCAGGCTGCCGCCACGGGAAGCGCGAGTAATAGATCTTGAACTTATGCTTGCCCTGCGTCAGGTTGATCGAGCCGGTGTGGGTTTCCTGTGAAGTGGCTTCGCCGGACGATACTACGCTTTTTCCATCGATGTCTACCGAAAGGACAGGGCCGGAGTAAATGGTCGTGAAAATGTAATCGCCCGCTTCGGTGACATCGATATCTCCTTCATAGACGAGGTGGAATTCACGCATGCCGTTCGTCACTTCCTGCGTCAGCACAGGCGACTGGCCTTCGTGGTCGAGCTTGCTATATTCTTTGGCATCCCATTTGTCGGCATACACCTTATAATTGAGGTTGCTGATCGTCAATGGTTTACGATTAGCAAGAAGCTGGTAGCCAACGTTGCGGAATGCAATGCTGCCCTTGGTAACTTCGAATGCAATCGGCTGGCCATCTGCGGCTGCCTTGGAATTGGGGAGGTAAACGGTTTCAAGGACTGTCACGCCGTTCAGCGAAAGGGTATTCAGGCGTGCGGAGTTAGGAATGTGCTGTACGGATGCATCATAGGAAATTTCGAGGGTCTGCCAGAGACCTGCCGACTTGGCCGCATTCTGGTTGGGGAACTGGCCCGCATATCCGGAGGTCGATGCGTCCGCTACTTTTTGTTTGCTGCTGTCGGAGATTTTCACTTTTTGTCCGCCCGGCAGGATGATATTCCCTTCGGCCCCGGGCGACACGTTGAATTCGATGTAGAGCCGCAGGTCGCTTGCTTTCAGTTTTGTAGTGAGCACTGTTCCCGCATTTCCGATCAGTACGCCATCTCCGGCCAGCGTCCTGGGCTTCACCGCGGCGGAAGGGTGGATAGAAACGCCACCTTGTATCGACCAGTTGGGGGCGGCGCTTTCAAATGCGCTGAGGTCTTTGAGGGGAAGCGGAGAATAATTTCCCTTCGCTGTCTGGCCCATGACCATCGCCGGGCAAGCCAGAAACAGCAGGGAGACTTTCTGAAACAATTGATGCATTGGAATCGATTAAGTGTATTGTTTACAATTAAAAAGCGAAGTTCGGCATTTTTTTACCATTATATCCGGAAATAGTATGAATTTTTTGAAGGGTTTTCCGGCGTGGGAATGGGAGGATGAAGCTTTCCAGAAAAGTTTACCAATGATGAATTTATGCCGGGCGGCGTATAGTCGGTAGGGTTGCATGAGCGGGGTTAAACTTGCTCACCGGAACGGCAAAGTACAGGCGAATGCAATAGTCCTATCCGAAGATTTTCCTGTACTATTTCGAAATCGGAGCGCTGTTTTTCAACTTTTGTATAACCGTTTTTGATAAAATATTTAAATACAGCTAAATAAGGCGACGTAAGGTTGCATTTTTTGTGAATCCGATTTAGTAAATTTAAAGGGACACAATGAGCGCACGCGATCACAGCGTGTACGCGGCAGGAGCGAGGGAAGCAGTCATTAGTGAGATTTCAAGCATTGATCAATAGTCGGTACCGGTCGTCCGGGTACGTTTCGCACGAGCTATCCAGGCGGCCGATTTGTTTATAGTATGTTAATAAATACTTAACACACTAGACTGTTTTAAAACGGATTTTTGCGCTTTGTATGGCGTGTTTTGCCTATTCCATTCTTTTCTCACCTAAATAACCTAGTGCTCATGATCAAAAAATTTTACTTATGCTTCAGGCTGAGTATTTTCAGAAGAAGCGCGTACACGGGGCTGATGCTCACGGGGCTGCTCTATTGCCACGCGGGCGTCGCGCAGTCGGTCGTAACGGGGCAGGTGATCGCCGATGACGACAAAGCGCCCCTGGCAGGCGTGAGCGTCATTGAAAAAGGGACCAACAACGGTACTGTCACGGATTCGAACGGCAAGTACCAAATCACAGTGAAGGGCGCCAGCTCCGTGCTGACTTTCTCGTTCCTCGGCTACACGACGCATGAAATGTCGGTCGGTGGCCGCGCGGTAGCGGATGTAACGCTTTACGCGGACCAGAAACAGTTGCAAGAGGTAGTCGTAACCGCCCTGGGTATTAAAAAGGACGTCCGCAAGCTGGGCTACGCGGTGCAGGAGCTGAAAGGCGAAAGCATCGTGACGGCGCGCGAGACCAACATTGTGAACCAACTGGCCGGTAAAGTGGCCGGGGTGACGGTGGTAGGAAGCCCGTCGGGTATCGGCGGTTCAGCCCGGGTGACCATCCGCGGCGAGCGCTCTGTGGATTTGAACAAAAACCAGCCTTTGTACGTGATCGACGGGGTACCCATCAGTAACTCCATCACGGGCGGTTCGGGGCAGGGTAACCTGGAAGTCGACTTCGGGAATGGCGCGAGCTTTATCAACCCAGACGATGTGGAGACAATGAGCGTGCTGAAAGGACCTGCGGCTGCGGCCCTTTACGGTTCAAGGGCTGCGAACGGCGTGATCCTTATCACGACGAAATCCGGTAAGGGCAACAAAGGTATCGGCGTGGAAGTGAACAGCAACACCACGTTCGAAAGCGCCTTGAAACTGCCGGAATATCAGAACAAATACGGGCAGGGAAATGGTAACGGCGGCGATTTCGCATTTGTGAATGGCGGCGGCGGCGGGCTTACGGACGGTACCGACGAAGGTTGGGGACCTGAATTCAAAGGCCAAAGCTACCCGCAATACAACTCACCGCGCACGCTCAACGGGCAGGTGATCCCATACCTGGGTGGTGACCTGAACGCCCCGGCGGGGAGTGTCATCACTTCGACGCCCTGGGTACCGGATGTGAATGGTTTGAAAGACTTCCTCCAGACCGGCCGGACATTGACCAATAACTTTGCGGTGATCGGCAACAACGACCAGGGCAGTTTCCGCCTGTCGTATACCAACCTCGATCAGACGGGTATCGTGCCCAATACCGATCTGAAACGCCATACCGTCTCATTGAGTGCGGGTTATAACCTGACCAAGAAATTTTCGGCAAAGACATTCGTGAGCTATATCAAGAGCGCGAGCGGCAACCGCCCGTCGATCAGCTACGGTACTGAAAGCATCATGTACCTGTTCAACTGCTGGCTGCCGCGTTCGGTGAAGGTTTCGGATATGGAACGTTTATGGATGAACGGGCTGGAAGGCCGTCGCCAGTTCAGCTGGAACTACAACTACCACGATAACCCTTACCTGACCGTTTTTGAAAACACCAACGGCCAGGATGTGAACCGCATTATCGGTAACGTGATCCTGAAATACGATTTTACCGATTGGCTGAGCCTGCAAGTGCGCACCGCGACCGACTGGGGCAACGAGCGCCGCGAATACCGCCGTGCATTCAGCACGCAGCGCTTCCCGTTCGGTCAGTACCGCGAAACGAAGATCAACACCGAAGAGCGTAACAGCGATTTCCTTTTGTCGTTCAACAAGGACATCAGCAAGGATATCAACATTTCGGCGACTTTCGGGGGCAACCAGAACCGCCAGACCTCTATTTATGACGAGGAAAATGCGGGCCAGCTGAACTTGCCGGGCATTTACAACCTCACCAACTCCCGCATTGCGCTCGTAGCTTCGCAAAGCAAGGTTGGCAAGCGCATTAACAGCTTGTACGGTTCGGCATCGGTTTCGTTCCGCAATTACCTTTTCCTCGACGTGACCGCACGCAACGACTGGAGCAGCGCGCTGACGCTTCCGACAGCCCTGAAAGCATTCGGTACCGAAAACAACTCGTATTTCTATCCGTCGGTGGCATTGAGTGCCGTGGTGAGCGATATGACGAAGCTTCCGGAAGTGATTTCCTTCGCCAAACTGCGTGCCAGTTTTGCACAGGTGGGTAATGATACCGATCCGTTTACATTTACACAGGCCTACAACCCGAGCACGCCGTTCGGAAGCTCGCAGATCTATGGGGAAACCGACCGTTTGGCTAACCTGAACCTGAAACCGGAGATCAGCACCGCTTACGAACTGGGAGCGGACCTACGTTTCTTTAAAAACCGCGTCGGCCTGGATTTTACTTTCTATCAAAGCAAAACCAAAAACCAGATCCTGCAAATCCCGCTTTCGCAGACAACGGGCTACAATGGCCGTTTCTTCAATGCGGGTGAGATCAAAAACTGGGGCTTTGAAACAATGCTGAATGTAACCCCGGTAGAAATCAACGATTTCAAATGGAACATCGGCCTTAACTTCTCGGCCAACCGCAGCAAGGTGCTCGAACTGTCAGACGGCATCACCAACTTCGTGATGGCGAGCAAAGGCGTGAGCATCGAGGCCCGCGTAGGCGAGCGTATGGGCGATATGTACGGAATCGCCTTCGCGCGCGTGCAGAACACCAACTCTTCGGCCCCATACTATGACGCGACCGGCCAGAACGTAGGCCAGATCGTGTACAAAGACGGCCGCCCGGTACCTACCACCAACGTGCAGAAAATGGGTAATTACAACCCGGACTGGCTGGCCGGTATTTCCAATCAGCTCAGCTACAAGAATGTGCGGTTGAGCTTCCTGTTCGATGTGCGCCACGGCGGAAAAATCTTCTCCGAAACGCAGGTCGTTGGTCGTGAAGGCGGTATTATCAAGGAAACACTGGAGGGCCGTGCCGACGGTTATGACCTGAGCAAACCGGGCAACGGGGTGATCGGTGACGGTGTGATACAGAATGCGGATGGTACTTTCAGCAAAAACGACGTGAAACTGACCGCCCGTGCATGGCATACCGCATTCACCGGCGGCCGTAATATCGCCGAAGGGGTGATGTACGATGCTTCATTTGTGAAGCTGCGCGAAGTGCAGCTCAGCTATTCAATCCCGAACCGCGTTCTGGGCCGTTCGCCGATCAAGAACATCACCGTGTCGCTGGTAGGACGCAACCTTGCATTGTGGTCGAATGTACCGCATGTGGATCCTGAAACAATGGCTTACAATGGCGGAACTGCCTTGCCGGGTATCGAGTATATGTCGATCCCTTCGAGCCGCAGCTATGGGTTCAACGTAAGTTTCAAACTGTAAAATTTCAATTGGAAAACAATGAAAAAGCTACTTCCGATATATATCATGGCTGCGCTGACCTTATCAGCAGGCTCGTGTACCAACGACTTTGAGGAAATTAACACCAATGAAAACGTTCCCAACGACGTTACGCCGGACCTGCTGCTGGCCGGTGTGATCCGTAACATGGTGAACAGCCAAGTGAACGACGCCTGGGGCATTGGCAACATCGTGGTACAGCACCACGCCAAAATCCAGTTCGTGAACGAAGACCGCTATCTGTGGGGCCAGCAGAACAGCATTTGGGACAATGTGTACGGCAATATGCGTAACGTCAAGAATATCCTCGACCAGGTAGGCACCGATGATGCCAATGGTTACAAAGGCATTGCGCTGATCCTGAAATCGTGGATGTTTGCGCTTGCTACGGATGCTTACGGGGATATTCCATACACCGAGGCGACCAAAGGCAAGACCGACGGCGTTTATCTGCCCAAATACGACACGCAGGAAAGCGTTTATGCTGGCGTGCTGGCCGATCTCAAAACCGCCAACGATATCCTCGCCAACAGCTCGACGGCCGTCTCAGGCGACATTCTTTTCGGCGGCGGTACCGGTTCGCTGATCAAATGGAGAAAGCTGGCGAATTCTTTGCGCCTGCGCTACCTGATGCGGATCTCCAAACAGAAGGACGTGAAAGCTGACATGCAGGCCATTGTCGCCGATCCCGCCAAAAACCCGGTTTTTGAGGGAATCCAGGACAATGCCGAATTGAAATACCTCGCTTCCGCACCAAACCAATGGACATTATACGGCGCACGGGTAGGCTCGTTCGACGAGTTCCGCGTGAGCAAGACATTGAGCGACCGCCTCACGGCACTGAAAGACCCGCGCCTGATGGTTTTCGGCCGCCCTTCGCAGTCGTCGGTCACGGCGGGTAAGCCGGTAATTGAAGGCGTTCCCAATGGCCTGGGCGATGTGCCGGCATTGAACTATAACGGCGGCCCGCAAGGCGTCTCACGCGTGGGCTACACGTTCGCCTGCCTCGTGTGCAACGACCCCGGACAGGCACCGCCGGATCCTGCTGCACCGCGCGGGATCATTATGAACTACTCGGAATTGCAGTTTATCCTTGCCGAAGCACGTGAAAAAGGCTGGATTACCACCGGTACGGCAGAAGGTTATTATACCAAAGGCGTGCAGAGCAATTTCGACTACTGGAAGGGTGTGGTACCATCTTCGTACGGCATCAATGTGACGCCTGATGCATCGTATTACATGCAGCCGGCCGTAGCCTACACCGGCACGAGCGCCGAAAAACTAGGCAAAATCGCATTGCAGAAATGGATCGCCTACTATTTCAATGGCCTGGAAGCCTGGTTCGACTGGCGCCGGACGGGAATGCCGGAAATCAAGCCGGGACCTGACAACCTCAACCAGAACCGCGTGCCTGTACGCTTCATTTATCCGCTATCGGAGCAATCTCTGAACGGCGCCAACCGCGAGGAAGCCGTAAAACGCCAGGGTACCGACGATTTGAACACGCGGACTTGGGTGGCTAAGTAAGTTAGATGTCAGTCTGAGCGAAGTCGAAGACAGTCCGTACGGTGATTGTGCCGTCGTGCAAGTGCTTCGACTCCGCTCAGCATGATATACTGCATGCTCGTTTCTCTCTTGGTTTAGCGCAAATCAATGCGCTTCCAGCCAGTTTGCGCCTACGCCGATGCCTGTTTCCATTCGCACAGCCATCGGGATCGCGTTGCGCATCAGATCATCTACTTTTTCTTTCAGCAGGTCGATTTCGCTGTAATGCGCGTCGAAAACCAGTTCGTCATGCACTTGCAGGATCATGCGCGATTTGAGTTTTTCGCTGGCCATCCAGTCGTGGATGTTGATCATCGCAACCTTGATCATGTCGGCCGCAGAGCCCTGGATCGGGGCATTAATGGCGTTTCTTTCCGCGTAGCCGCGGTTGGTCTGGTTGCGGGAGTTGATATCCGGCAAATACCGGCGGCGGCCTAAGATCGTCTCCACGTACTCGCGTTCGCGGGCGTTATTGACGACCTTATCCATGTATCCTTTCACGGCGGGGAATTCTTCAAAGTAGGCGCGGATAATCTCACTCGCTTCCCCACGCGGTATGCCCAGGCGCTGCGCGAGGCCAAAGGCAGAAATGCCGTAAATAATCCCGAAATTGACCATTTTCGACTTCCGGCGCATGTCCGAAGTCACTTCTTCCAATGGCACCTGGAATACCTTGCTGGCCGTGGTGGCATGGATATCGCGGCCCTGGTTGAATGCCTCGGTCATACTCGCATCGCCGCTGAATGCCGCCATAATGCGGAGCTCGATCTGCGAGTAGTCGGCCGAAAGGATCTGGAAGTCGTCCGAGTCGGGGACAAATGCCTTGCGGATCTCACGTCCGCGCGGCGTCCGGATTGGGATGTTTTGCAGGTTAGGATTGGTGGAACTGAGGCGCCCGGTGGCAGCCACCGCCTGATTGTAAGATGTATGAATGCGGCCCGTGCGGCTGCTTACCATCGTCGGCAATGCATCCACATAGGTCGATTTGAGTTTCTGCAACTCACGGTAATCCAGTATTTTACGGGCAATGAGGTGGTTGGCTTCCAGGTCGGAAAGAATTTCCTCACCCGTCGCATATTGCCCGGTTTTCGTCTTTTTAGGCTTTTCAATCAGCTTCATTTTTTCGAAAAGAACCTCCCCAAGCTGCTTCGGCGAGCTGATGTTGAACGACTGGCCTGCCGCCTCGTAAATCTCCGATTCGGTCTGGCGCAGGTCGGATTCAAGTACGCCAGACATTTCTTTCAATGCGTTGATATCCAGTCTCACACCGGTATTTTCCATGGCGGCCAGCACTTTCGTGAGCGGCATTTCGACCTCGTGGAAAAGCCTGGCGGCATTGACCTTCGGAAGTTCCCGGCTGAAAATTTCGTTGAGCTGGAAAGTAATGTCGGCATCTTCACCCGCATATTGCGTGATCTCCGGAATGGCCACATCGCGCATATTGCCTTGTTTTCCGCCCTTTTTACCGATCAGTTCAGTGATCGACACCGGTTCGTAGTTCAGGTAGGACGCCGCCAGAATGTCCATTCCGTGCCGTTTATCGGGTTGCAGCAGGTAATGGGCGAGCATGGTGTCGCTCAGTTTACCGCTGACCTCTATACCATAGTTTTTAAGCACCAGCAGGTCGTATTTGATGTTTTGCCCGATTTTGCCGATGCTTTCGTTTTCAAAAACAGCCCTGAAATGCTCCACAACTTCCTGTGCTTTTTCGCGGTCGGCGGGCACGGGAATGTAAAATGCCTCTCCGGCGAGGTAAGAGAATGAAAGCCCCACCAGCTCGGCGTCGGTGGTATCCAGCGACGTGGTTTCGGTATCGAAGCAAAATGCCTCCTGCAAGCCCAGGTAATGCGCCAGGCTGGTCATTAGCTCGGGCGTATCCACGGTATGGTAGCGATGAAACGTATTCGCTATGGTCTTTTTAGACGTCGGAATGCTGACTCCCTCGGTATTTTCGGTCAATTCGCCGTCGGTCAGGTCACCGCTTACCACCGCCGGCTGCTGACCTATTTCTTCCGTGGGATTACCGAAAATGTCCAGCTGGCCTTGCGCAGACTTGCGTGCCTGCGGCGCACTTGCGCGTGCGGCCGGGGCCGATCCGGGCGCGCCCACGGAGCCTGCGCCCAGTATGCGTGTTTTTAATGTCTTGAATTCGAGTTCGTCGAACAACTCGGCGATCAGCTCGGCATTGGGGGAACAAACCGTCAGGTCTTCGGCATCGAACGGCACCGGCACTTTGCAATCGATCGTCGCAAGCTGTTTGCTCAGTACGGCCTTGTCGAAGTTCTCCCGGATCTTTTCGCCAAGCTTGCCTTTGATTTCGTCGGCGTGGGTAATGAGATTTTCGATCGTGTCGTATTCCTGGATGAGTTTCTGGGCCGTTTTTTCACCCACACCCGGAATACCGGGGATATTGTCGACCGCATCGCCCATCAGGCCGAGGATGTCGATCACCTGATCGATCCGTTTGATTTGCCAGCGGTCGAGTATTTCCTGTACGCCCAGCACTTCGGCACCTTTGCCGAGGAATGCAGGCTTGTAGATGTGCACATATTGTTCGACCAATTGCCCGTAATCTTTATCTGGCGTCATCATGAAAACCTCGAAACCTTCCCGGGATGCTTCCTTGGCAATGGTACCGATGATATCGTCGGCCTCGTAGCCATCCATTTCCAGAATGGGGATGCACATCCCCCGCAGCAGTCGTTTCACAAGCGGGATAGCCACCGTAATATCCTCCGGCTGCGCCTCGCGCTGGGCCTTGTAAGCCTCAAACTGCACGTGGCGGAAAGTGGGCGCAGAGGTATCGAATGCAACGCCGATATGGGTAGGTTTCTCTTTTTGCAGTACTTCGAGCAGTGTGTTGGTGAAGCCGAAAACGGCGCTGGTATTCAGTCCTTTTGAAGTGATGCGCGGCGCCTTGATGAACGCGAAATGGGCCCTGTAAATCAAGGCCATAGCGTCCAGAAGGAATAGCTTATGAACGGGTTTTTCCATGAGGTAAGTTTATGATCGAAACTCAAATATAATGCAACAACCACCAAGGAAACGGTTTGCCCGGCGGTTTTTTCCACATTTGAGGCAGATGTATTGGCCGGGCGTAGCTTTTTGAAAGTAAGAAAAGTTTAATACTTTTTAAATTATTTATACTAAACATGCTTTTCATTCATACTATAAATACTAAAAGGTTAATTATATTGAATAGCTAAGTTAGTATTGTATGTATCGAAAGTTGGTGACAGATATTTACAATAAAACTTATTTCAAGTTTTAAAAGTAACATACATTTTACACATGTATACTTTTAAAAAGTAGTAAAAGATTGATACATTTAATACAAATTAATTTATCAAAAGTATTAACCTAACGTTCCTGTCTTACCCGTTAGAAATGTCGTAATGTACTGATTACCAGAATATATTTGGCCCGCTCGTTCCCATGAGAATTATTTGCTTACTTTTAGCTGTTATCATTTTTTCGTGTAACCAAAATAAACCCGTGAAACAAGCATATCAATGGCCGGGAACCACACCGCCCGTAGCTGAAAAGAAAGACCATGAAACCGGAATGCATGGCGACAAGCGCAACGACGAATATTATTGGATGGGCGACTTCTTCCGCGAAGGTCCCGACAGCGATAAAGTGGTCGAGTACCTGAATGCCGAAAATGCTTACACCGACACAATGATGGCCGGCACCGCGAAATTCCAGGAAGCATTGTTCTCAGAGATGAAGGCACGGATCAAGGAAAAGGACGAGTCGGTGCCCGTATTCAGCAATGGCTACTGGTATTACACCCGCAGCGAGGAAGGGGAGCAATATTTCAAATATTGCCGCAAGAAAGGCACCCTCGAAGCACCGGAAGAGATCCTGCTCGACATTGACCGGATGGCGGAAGGGCACTCATATTATTCGGCGGTAGGCTTTAATGTCAGTCCCGACAACAAGCTGTTGGCCTATGGAGTCGACACCGTTTCGAGACGACAATACACGCTTCATATCAAAAACCTTGAAACCGGCGAACATTTTGCCGACGAGATTTACCCAGCGAGCGGAGGTTCGGAATGGGGAAACGATAACAAAACGCTGTTTTATACAGCCACCAACCCGAAAACGCTGCTAAGCGAAAAAATCAAAAGACATACTTTGGGGACCGATCCGAAAAAGGATGCGGTTGTTTACCATGAGAAGGACAAGAGCAACTATATCGGGGTAGGAAAGACGAAATCGGACAAATACATTGTCATTGCGTCGTCGGCTACCATGTCATCGGAATACCTGATCCTGGATGCCGATAAGCCGGAAGGCCAATTCGAAGTGTTCCAGCCCAGGATGAAAGATGTATTATATGACGTTGACCATCAAGGAGATAAGTTTTTGATCGTTACCAACAAAGACGCATTGAATTTCAGGCTGATGGAAACGCCGCTGCATGCAACGGGTGTAGAAAACTGGCAGGAGGTGATTCCCAACCGGCCTGACGTCCTGCTGGAAGGGATCGATGTTTTCAAAGATCACCTGGTGATCACCGAGCGCAAAAATGGCCTTTTGCAGCTTTGTATCCGCAATGTTCATACGCTTGCGGAGCATTATGTGGATTTTGGCGAGCCTGCCTACACCGCCTTCGCCGGGTCCAACCCCGAGTATAGCAGCCCGAACCTGCGCTACATTTACACTTCGCTCACCACGCCGAGTTCCGTGTACGATTACGACATGGAAAGCCGGGAAAAGCAGCTTAAAAAGCGCCAGGAAGTGGTAGGAGGTTATGACCCGGAAGCATATGTGACGGAACGTTTGTATGCCACCGTGCGCGATGGCGTGAAGGTGCCGATTTCGGTGGTTTATAAAAAAGGTACGCCGAAGAGTGCCGAAACGCCGCTTTTACTTTACGCATATGGCTCTTACGGCAACAGTATGGATGCCGCATTCAGCAGCACGCGCCTAAGCCTGCTCAACCGCGGGTTCATATACGCGCTTGCACACATCCGTGGAGGCCAGGAAATGGGCCGGCAATGGTATGAGGACGGTAAAATGTTTAAAAAGAAGAACACATTCAACGATTTCATCGACTGCGCCGAGTACCTAATTCGGGAAAACTACACATCCCAGGCGCATTTGTTTGCGGAGGGAGGCAGCGCGGGCGGCCTTCTGATGGGAGCGATCAGCAACATGCGCCCCGATCTCTGGCGCGGTATCATTGCGGATGTGCCGTTCGTGGATGTGGTAACGACCATGCTCGATGAAAGTATTCCATTGACAACCAATGAATTCGACGAGTGGGGCAACCCCAAGAACAAGGACTCGTACGATTATATGAAATCTTATTCCCCATACGATAATGTCGGGAGGCAAGCCTATCCCAACATGCTGATCACGACGGGCCTACACGACAGCCAGGTGCAGTATTTCGAGCCGGCGAAATGGGTAGCCCGCCTGCGTACGCACAAAACCGATGACAATGTCCTGCTGCTGAAAACGAACATGGAAGCCGGTCACGGCGGCGCATCGGGAAGGTTCGATTACCTCAAAGAAATCGCCTTACAGTTCGCATTCATGTTTGCGCTGGAAGGGATCACGGAGTAAAGGTTTTTAATGAGTGAATGAGTCAATGAGTGAATGAGTGAATGGTTTAAAATATTCACTCATTCACTCATTCGCACATTCACTCATTCATTTAAGCGCCGATCGCCTGCTCTACATCCGCAATGATATCGTCGATGTGCTCGATACCTACTGAAATGCGGAGCTGGGTGGGTAGTACGCCTGCTGAAAGTTGCTCTTCGTCAGATAGTTGCGAGTGCGTGGTAGATGCCGGGTGGATGATCAGCGTTTTGGCATCGCCTACATTGGCGAGGTTGCTGATCAGTTTCAGGTTATCTACGAATTGCTCGGCAGTTTTCTTATCGCCTTTGAGCGAGAACGACAACACGCCTCCAAAGCCGCGTGTGAGGTATTTTTTAGCGAGCTGGTGGTATTTATTCCCTTCCAGGCCGATATAGTTTACGCTCTCCACTTTCGGGTGGTTTTCAAGCCATTGCGCGAGTTTCAAGGCATTTTCGGCAATACGCTCTACCCTGAGGGACAATGTTTCAAGTCCTTGCAGGAAAAGGAACGAGTTGAACGGAGAAAGCGAAGGGCCCCAGTCGCGCAGACCTTCCACGCGGGCGCGGATGATGAACTGGATGTTTCCGAACGGGCCGCCAATGCCGAATACGTCGTTCAGAACGAGTCCGTGGTAGCTTGGCGAAGGTTCGGTAAACTGCGGGTATTTGCCATTGCCCCAGTTGTAGGTACCCGCATCGACGATCACGCCGCCGATGGAAGTGCCATGCCCGCCGATCCATTTCGTAGCCGACTGTACCACCACATGGGCACCATGCTTAATGGGCTGAAAAATTGCCCCGGCGGCACCGAAAGTGTTATCAACGATCAGCGGCAGGTCATACTTTGTGGCGAGTGCCGAGAAAGCTTCGAAATCGGGGACGGAATAGCTCGGGTTACCGATTGTTTCCAGGTAGATGAATTTCGTCTTATCGTCGATCAGCTTTTCGAAGCTGCTCACATCGTCGCCATCGGCGAAACGCGCTTCTACGCCGATGTTTTTGAATGAATTTTTGAACTGGTTGTAAGATCCGCCGTAAAGGAAGGATGTGGTTACGAAGTTGTCGCCAACGGTGGTGATGTTATTGATCGCCAAAAATTGCGCCGAATGCCCCGAACCGGTCGCCAATGCAGCTACGCCGCCTTCCAGAGCCGCTACCCGTTTTTCGAAAACGTCGTTGGTAGGGTTCATAATGCGGGAATATATATTGCCGAACTCCTTCAATGCGAACAGGTTGGCAGCGTGTTCGGCGTTGTTGAACACGTAGGAGGTAGTCTGGTACAAGGGAACGGCCCGTGAATTGGTAACAGGGTCGGGCTGCTGTCCGGCATGAAGCTGCAAGGTTTTAAATTTCATTGGGTAGAACGTTTAAGGTGGATAAAGCCCAAATGTATCAAACTAAATGATATTACTCTATGCAACTTATAGTCTTTTGTTTGCCGGATAATAAATTGGACATTCCTGGGGAGCCTTCAACCGCCGATCAGGGCGAGCAGGTTGGCACATTGCGCACGGAGTTCGCCGAGAGTATGTGCGTCAGTAACAACGCCGTCCGTGATTTTCCCCTTCACGTTTGCAATGGATAATGCGGACGCTTCATTTTTTCGGGTGCCCAGGGCAGTCAAGGTGAGCAGCAGCGATGCCAGCGCATTGTTTCCGCCCGAGTTGAGGGGTGAGGCACTGATGACCGCCACGGGCTTGTCATTCAGATTACCCGTTCCGACCGTCCAGTCAAGGGCATTTTTAAGCGTGCCAGGCACACCGAATGCGTATTCCGGCGTGCAGATCACAACGCCGTGAGCCTGGGAGATGGCAGTTTTCAGGCGCGTTACCGGGCTGGTATCGTCAAGGCCCGGACTGAAATGGTGTATTTCGTCCAGGCCTTCGAAAATTTCAAAAGTACTGTCGGAAGGCAAAAGGCTTCCCAAGGTTTTCAGGATGATGGTATTGGTCGAATCGGGGCGCAGGCTGCCCGAGATGCCCAGAATGTGAATGCGTTTCATAGAAAGCATTACAAAACTTGCGGCACTCAGGTTTCCCTTGCTGCCGGATTATTTGGCCATTACATTATAAAAATTGTAATCGGTCATGGGTGCATCGGTGAAGCCGAGGTTGCGTCCCATCGTGACGATCTGCCCGCGGTGGTAAGTGGTGTGGTTGACCACATGCATAATGTATTCGAAATTCGGGAAGTTGCATTCAAACCATTCGCTTACGACCAGCGTCTCGCGCTCGATCTGCGCCGTACTGAGGCTTTCGATGTACTCCGCAAGCTCCTGAGATTGCGCCATAAGCGCATCAAATGTCGAGTCGAGGTCTCCATCGAAATCCTGACCGGTATAGTGGCCTCCGGGATGGATGATGGAAAGCCAGTAACGCTGCGTTTCAAGTATGTGGATGAGGTTGAGCCGGATCGTTGTAAAGCTCGATTTCAGCCCGGTTTCGAGGATTTCAGCCGGTTTGGTTCGCAGCCAGTTGACCAAAGTGCAATTAGCCCAATGGTTATAATCTGCGAAATTTTTCATCGCATAAGCTAAACTTTTTTCTGCGGTCGGAATTTCAATTGTGGCTGACATAGCTTCTTTGTTTAAGTGCATTACAAAGAAAACCGGTACCTGTGACAACCCTCTGTCAGCAGTATTCTTCAGTGGTTCAAATTTTCCAGGATTTTTTCACTGAGCTGGCGCACGATGGTTTTAAGGGCTTCCGGCTCCATAATGCAAGCCTCCGGTGCGATCATCAGGTACCACCGCGCGAAGCCTTCAAGCGATGCGCTGAGGAAGGTCATCTCGATGTAGTCCTCGTGCTCGACCTCCGAGGTAAAGCCGTAGTAGGTCCGTTGCTCGCGTATGTAGCGCGCCACGCGCTTCTCCACGCGCACCCGCACGAGGCGCATGTTGTGGTTCTCCCAGCTATCGTGCATGAAATCTTTCAGCGGGGCGTGCTGATGCACGAAAGGGCGGTCGGTAATGTCGCATTGCAGGATCCGGTCGGAGCGAAAATTCCGGTAGTCGTTGCGCAGGTGGCAGAATGCGATCGTATACCAGTAATTGTTCTCGTGGTAAATACCCACCGGCTCGACCACTCTTTCCACCGGCTCCGAGGCGCTCAATGCCACGTAGCGGATCTTGGCGATTTTACGTTCGGAAATGCTTTTGAGCAGAACATCGAGCGTATTGCTGTTGGGCTGGTGAAATGCCTGTGGCCGGCTCCGCACCTCGATGTGGTTTTCCAGGTTCTCCACCATCGATTTTTCGGTGCTCCGCAGCACGGCTTTGATCTTGTACATCGCCGCCTGGTAATGCGATTGTGTCGAAAAATCCGTGAATTTCTCCATGAGTTTTTCGGCGGTGATGAATGTACGCGCCTCTTCCTTGGTAAACATCACAGGAGGCAGGCGATAGCCATCCATAATAGAGTAGCCGACGCCTGCCTCGCCGATAATGGGTACGCCTGCTTCGGCAAGCGAATTGATGTCACGGTACACCGTTCTCAAACTGATTTCGAAGCGCTCCGCCAGGTCCTGGGCTTTGACAATCTTGCGGGATTGGAGCTGGATCAGGATGGCTGTAATGCGGTCGAAGCGGTTCATGAGTGTCGGTGAAGGAATGTCCGGCACAAATTAAAGTTAAAGAACCGGTTCTCTCAAATTAAATGCCTCGGAAATCAGCCGGAAGGATTTGATACGGTTTTCAAAAGTATCCGCCATGGTCGAAACCATGATCTCGTCCGCTTCGAAATCCGTGGCCAGCTGGGTCAGTTGTTCCCTCACGGATTCCGGCGTGCCCGAAACGATCCGCCCGCTGTTGTAGCGGATACGGTCCAATTCACCGAAATCGAACTGGTATTTGCGCACTGTTTCCGGGTCGGGGAATGGCCCGAACTTGCCCCGCTCGAACTCCACCAGCACGTAATCCATCATCTTGCGCATAGCGGCCGCTTCCTCTTCGGTTTCCCCGCACAAGGTAAATGCCGAAATGATCACTTTGGGCTTGTCAAGCTGGTCCGATGGTTTGAAATTCCGCTTGTATTGTTCCACCACGTCCGGCTTCACAAACCCGTTAATGAACTTTGCCACGGCCAGGCCCATTCCAAAGCGGGCCGCGATGTTGCTGCTGCCGCCGCTTGAACTCAAAATCCATTGCTCGGGGATGGTCGGCGACTGCGGCGTGGCGTAGATGAACCCGCGCTCGGTTCCGGCGGTATCCCTGAAAAAATGCTGTAAATGTTCGAGCTGGCGCAGGTAACTGCTTTCGCTGAAATCATTGGATGGGTTGAGCAGCGAAGAGGTAATGCGGTCGGTACCGGGCGCGCGGCCCATGCCGAGGTCGATACGGCCTGGATACAGTGTTTCGAGCATGCGGAAATTCTCCGCTACTTTCAATGCGCTGTGGTTGGGCAGCATGATCCCGCCCGAGCCGATGCGGATATGATTGGTAACGTCGGCCAGTTTGACCATCAGCACCTCCGGTGCGGATCCTGCGATAAATGTGGAATTATGGTGTTCTGAAACCCAGAAACGGCTGTAACCGAGCTCTTCGGCCAGTTGGGCGGTGGTTATGGTTTCCTGGATAGCCTCCCGTACGCCGGATCCGTGCCTTACCACGGATTGGTCGAGAATGCCCAGTTTGAAATGCTTCATAGGATCGGTGTATGATTATGAAGCATAACACTGCCGCGGCCGTTTGTATTCCTGGCCGGCGGCTAAATGTCCTTTCTGCGGGTATAGTAACGTTCGGCGACAGGGTGGGGAGGTCAGGGAACGCGGTCCCAGTAGGTGCTCCGGCCAAGGAGCGGGATACCCACGTAGCTGCGGATTTCCATTTTTTCGTTCCTGAGTTTGATCAGGCAATTGTAGGTTTTTCCGCTCTTGGGGTCGTACATCTTGCCGTCGTCCCAAAGGTCTTCGCTAAAGACGAAGTTGTTTAGCAGGTTTACGTGGAGCAGGTTTCGTCCGCGAAGTTTTTCGTTGGAATTACGGGTGTCTTTCCGGGAGGTTTTGCCGTCGGCTTCAAAGAGATCTTCGGCCCAGAGCAGGCGTCCGAAATATTCCTCACCATTCTTATAGATCTCGATCCGCGTGTCTTTGTCTTCATTGATCCACTCGCCGACGATCTTGTCCGCCACAATAATTTGCGATCCTGCGGGGTTAAAGCCTACGAAAAAAAATATAGTAAAAAGCAGTTTATACATTCTGTTGACGCTCGTAGCGCTAGCTGGGGTTGTTTTGAGAGTCTTTAAAATATGCAAGTTTAAAAATGCAGAAATTTAACAATGTTAAGTGTTGGAAATGCGATAATGCTCAAATCAGGCTAAAAATGCTATTGTCTACCAATGGTTTTTTATTTAACATTGATAGATTTCATACTTAACAATGTTAAGCACTATTGGTGGAATGCTCCTGCGGCTTAAAGTCCAATTCACTTTCAATTGTTGGTGTGACAATATACAATAGTTCACTCAATATCAAAACAGAATTATTCCAAGATGACATACGGAAGGACCATCAAGTGCGGAGAGGTTGATATCCGGCAAATGATGTGTCGCCTATTATCCAGCAAAACCCGTTCCGGGCACGGGCCGGCTCGCTTACCTGATTTTCGGTTTGTATCCGGCTGCCCGAGCCTCTATTTTGAATATTGTTTTTTATAGAATTAATTCTGTTTTTGGTTTAATCTTTATAGAATTGCGTATAAAAATGTATTGCTATATGAGTACTTCCAATGCACCTGTTCCTGCCAATGAGATGGAACGTCTGCTGGGGCTTTCAGAATTGGATATCGACTATTCAGATCATCAGGTCACGTTTCAGGATTTGGCAAAGCTCGCAGCCAAAGTGACCGGCACGCGGATTTCGCTTGTCAACCTCATCGATTCGCTTACGCAGTGGACCATTTCGAATTATGGCCTGGACATCGAGCAGATGCTCCGCGAAGATTCGGTATGCCAGTATACCATTATGGAGTCGGATCATTTCGAGATCGGCGATCTGAGCGCGGACGACCGGTTCAAGGACAAATTTTATGTGGCGGGGGCGCCGAATGTAAAATATTACTACGGTATTCCGCTCAGAACGAGCGAAGGGCTGCAAATCGGCGCGCTGTGTGTGCTGGACCAGGAACGTAAAACGCTCGAACCCGAGAAGATTGAGCTCCTTAAAATCATCGCCGATGAGATCATCGCGCGCCTGAAAACACATAAAGTGCTGGAAAACCTGAAATCGAAACTTTTGGAGGCCAGGCAAACTCAGAAAAAGGTTGCACATGACATTCGCGGTCCGCTGGGCGGGATCGTCGGGCTGGCGCAGATTATCCGCGACCAGGGCGACGAAAACCGGATGGACGAAGTGCTGGAATTCATTAACCTGATCCACAAAAGCGGCAATTCCATTCTCGATCTGGCAGAAGAGATCCTGGAATCGCATAACGAGAAAACCACATCTGCCGTTGCTCAGAAAGCGGCCACCAATGCCCAGGGTTTTACGCTGATGATCTTCAAGGATAAATTGGAGAAGCTCTACGGGCCTCAGGCGAAGCACAAGAACATCCGCTTCGAAGTGAATACAAGCCCGTTGACGGAGCATATCAATTTTTCAAAGAGCAAATTGCTGCAAATTACCGGCAACCTTATCTCCAATTCCATGAAATTCACCCCTGCCGGTGGTACGGTCACGGTGGACTTGCATTTGTTGATCGATCCCGCGAAACCCGTGCTCCATATTTCGGTGAGAGACACGGGGGTGGGCATCTCGGAGGAAGGTATGCAGGCTATTTTGCTGGGCAATGCATCCTCAACCGGCGGCACGGGCGGTGAGCAGGGCTTCGGGTTCGGGCTGGCGCTGGTAAAGCACCTGGTGGACAGCCTGGGCGGGAAGATCGGCATCACTTCCGAGGCTGGTGTAGGTACCAGATTTGAGATTCATTTACCCCAAAATATCTATTGATCAATCCGCCGGCCGTGACATCCGCTCTTCCAGCTGGTCGAGTACGGCCGGCCAGGCGTCTTCATGCCTTTTCCGCACGCTTTCGTTGGGGAAGCCGGCATGCGTCAGCCGCAGAAAAGTGCCGTCTTCGTGCGGAGTAAACTCCAAAGTAAGTACGGTCTCCGCGCCCTCCGTGCCTCCTTCACCCGTCACCCAGGTCAGTTCCACGCGAAGAGGCTCTTCCACGTGCAGAAAACGCCCGTAATGCGGATGACGAATGCCCTGGTGCGATGTTTCGAAATAGTAGGGCGTGTTCGGTTCCGGTTTGCCGAGCAGCGAGCCCGGCGCGGCCAGCCAGAGGTCGAGCTCGGTGGTCCACGCCCTGAAAAGCTTTCGGGGCAGCAGTTTTACGAGCCTGTGGACCGTAACGCCCAACGGCCGTGAAGCGATGTCGGGCGGGCAGATAATCGTGGTTTGCGCTTCCATAACGATAATTTTGTGTTTGGAATAGGGGCTTAAAAACTATGCCCGGTAAATGCTTTTTGGTTTGTAGCCGATCCCTTGCCAATTTTGTTGTCTTGTTTCACCTGGAAATCGAAATTTTGAAACTTTATAAAGGACTTGTCGCCGCAACGGTCGAGGCATTGCAGGATATTTTTGTAAAAAACAGGCAGGCCGACCGCGTCGTGGAGCAAATGCTCAAATCGAACAAAAAATGGGGTGCCCGCGATCGCGCTTTCATTGCAGAAAACGTATACGAAACCGTGCGCTGGTGGCGGCTTGTGAAGTATGCCGCCCAAGTGGACAAGGCGGTGGAAGCCGATGACTTCTGGCGCCTGGCCGGTGTTTGGCAGTTGATCAAGCCGTTGCACCTGGAAGGGCGTGAAGCATTGGAGCCCCTTCCAGAGTGGACTGAATTTGAGGCTATTAACCCGGAAACGGTCGGGCAGCGATACCGGGAGGGATTGGAGATCCGCAAAATCGCCCAATCGATACCCGATTGGATCGATGGGATCGGGGAGTCGGAGGTTGGAGAACAATGGTCCGCTGAGTTGGTAGCATTGAACAAGCCGGCCCCTGTCGTTTTGCGCGTCAACACATTGAAATCGGATCTGGCGTCGGTGCGGGCGCAGCTTGGTGTGGACATTACGGAACCCATTCACGGCGTACCCGAGGCATTGTTACTCAAAAAGCGTTTGAATGTATCCGGACTGGACAGTTTTAAAGCAGGCCATTTCGAGATCCAGGATGCAGGATCGCAGCTCATAGCGCCCTACCTGGACGTGCGCCCGGGCATGTCTGTGATCGACGCGTGTGCAGGTGCGGGTGGGAAAAGCTTACACCTGGCGGCCCTGCTGGGCAACACCGGGTCTATCCTTTCAATGGATATCGAGCACCACAAATTGCAGGAACTGGAGCGCCGCGCCGCACGAAATGGCGTTACCAATCTGACGACCATGCATATCAGCTCGAATAAAATCATCGAAACCCTTTCGGAAACCACGGATAGACTGCTCCTGGACGTGCCCTGCTCGGGATTGGGTGTGCTGAGAAGGAATCCCGACAGCAAATGGAAACTCAAACCCGAGTTTCTGGACAAGATCCGGAAAGTGCAGGCGCAAATCCTCGAAAACTATTCCACAATGGTTAAAAAAGGCGGGAAGATGGTGTACGCCACGTGCAGTATCCTGCCTTCGGAGTCGGAAGAGCAGGTGCGGGCATTCACGAAGCGCCACAAGGCCGACTGGCAATTTGTTTCCGAACATCGCACTTCGCCCGCGCGCGACGGTTTCGACGGTTTTTACATGGCGCTGCTCGAACGCAAATAGCGATGACGAGTAGGAGCGTATACCGAAAGGCATGGTTTTTTCCTCATTACAAGAAATCAACAAACAAAACCATGGACTTTCAAAACCAATATGCGATCCCTGTGGCGGAAATGCCGGACGACCAGCCGCCTGCGACGAGTTATCCGGAAAAACCACGTGAAACCGGCCCGATGAACCCTACGCCCGACGTACCGGGTACGGACGCACCGGAAGTCAATACCGGTTCAAGGATAGATGAAGATGAGCCGGCAGAGCCGACCGACGAAGATGAAGTGGGGGACATCGAATCGCAAAACCCCTGAACAAAAGAGGGTTACCGGACGCCGGTGACCCTCTTTTGTTGAGTTAAAGCAGCTACTACCGCGCCTCGACGAGTTTCTTGATTTCGATCAGGATCGGGTTCCAGCCTTCGCCGTTGTTGTAAGAATCCTGGTAACGGCGCTCGCCTTCTGCTACCGTACTGTAATCGCCCTGCGAGACTTTCAACAGCGTTGTTTCTCCTTGC
Source organism: Dyadobacter sp. 50-39 (assembly GCA_001898145.1). Lineage (GTDB taxonomy): Bacteria > Bacteroidota > Bacteroidia > Cytophagales > Spirosomataceae > Dyadobacter. The sequence goes on along the minus strand of MKSR01000040.1, from coordinate 164,704 downwards.
GGAACAAGGTCGTAGGTGACTTCCAGGTAGTTTTCTGAAATGTCGTCGATGTTCGAGTGCGGATCGATGGTGGTATACCGCAGGAATTTGCCCGGTTCGATGTCCAGGATTTTCCCTTTGACCCAGATAATTTCCTTTCCCTCGTGTTCGCCTTTCCAAAGCAGGTCGCTGCCGACATTCCAGTCGGAAAGTGCCTCGCAACCAAACATATACTGTTTTGTGAGTTCAGGATTTACCAATGCGTCCCACAAGTGCGCCGCAGGCGCGGCAATGGCGATTTCGTTTCGGATGATGAGTGACATAGTTGATGATTTACAATTTCCGATGGCAATATTACTTCCTGCGTCCCGGTAGCCGATTGCGTTTTACGGATTATTTCTAACGGAAAAGGGAGTGACGCCGAATTTCTTCTTGAATGCATTATTGAAATGCTGGGGCGTCGTGTAGCCCAGCTGCGTCGATATTTCGGCTGCGGTTTGCTGCGTATCGAGCAGGTACTGTTTCGCGAGTTGCAGTCGCTGATCGGTGAGGTAGCCGAAGATGGTATTATTGAATGTTTCCTTAAAGCCCTTTTTGAGCTTGTATTCATTCAAACCCACGTGGTGTGCAATTTCCGAAAGGTTGGGCGGGCAATGTACACGGTCGATGATCAGGTCGCGGACGGCGATGATCTTCTCCTTGTCCGTTTTAGTTTTGATAAAAGTCTCCGTTTTGCGCTCAGAAGCCTCGCATGCGTCTGCGCACAGCATCAGCAACTCGATGCTTTTGGAGAGCAGAAACAGCTTTTTAAGGCTTTCCGAATATTTACAATGGATGATCTGCTGGATTACCTGCTGAATGGGTGAGTCAATCGTTCCCCAGTTGTCTGTCAGTATCGTGCTTTTGCCCAGTATAATAGCCTCCGAAAAGCGTTTCAGTGCGTCGCTCGCATGCTGCGTGAACCGGATGAAAACGTCTTTCGGAAACTGGATACCGAAAGTTTCAATTTCCAGCGTTTTAGCCTGGACGGTCATCTCGAACTCCCTGGAATACATGATGTTATGATGCCCGCCGACCAGGTCGAACGTCTTGCCGAGCTGGTTGTAGGTAAACATGTAGTCGCCTTTCAGCCCGAAATGCATCCGTACCACATCTAGGTTGGCGCTTTTGGAATGAAAACCTGACAATTCCGTAAACTTCGACACGGCATGCCCGAGCAGAATACTGTCGCACTGCCACGTTACGCCGGTCATCCTGCCTTTATCGAAACTGCGGGTTTGTCTTTGTTCCATAATCTGCTATTTCTTGCGGTTGGCGAGCCAGAGGATCGAATTCACGATAAACTGGTTTTGCGCATCGTTATCAAATGTAAACGATAATTCCTTGTTCGTTTTGTTTTCGTAGTCGATATCGTTGTGGCCCATGTTCATGTACAGCATTTTGTACTTTTTGTTGGTCCAGGCTACCGGGTAGTATCCGCTGTGCCATATTTCGTGCTGTTTCGGCCCGGTACCCAACGGAAAGCTTGCCGGGTCGATCGACAGCAGGATCTGAATATCAGGGTTTTGGGTCAAATCTTTTTCCCATCGGTACCATTCGTTGGGGGATGCCTTGAAACTGCTCCCTAGTCCCTTGGTAGCAGCGTTTTCAGGATTTTCTACCTTCAAAATTGCCGAAGTCGGGCGCCAGGTATTGCTTTTATACTGGCCCGAGCCGAGAAACTGATCGTGGTACCAGTCCCAGTTTTGAGGGTATGCCGACGGCGTCAGTGCAAATGCAGCGAAATGGAAACCTATCCATCCGCCGCCGTTTTCCATGTACTTCTGAAATGCGGCGCGCTGCTCCGGCTTTTCCGGGCGTGTATCCAGGAAAAGCACTACCTGGTATTTTGAAAGAAATTCGGCGTTCAGGTTGTCCCAGTTACTGGTGGAATCGTAGGTAAAGCCATTTTTCGCTCCCAGTTCAGGCAGCCTTTTGTGCGCTTCGCCTACGAAACTGATATGTGCGCGGTCGTTTTTGCCCGTAAAAAAGGCCACCACTTTGAGTTTGGGCTTTTGCTGGGCGCAAACGTGATTCGTCATGAGCATGACGGTCAGTAGGGCGGTGAGGAGAGCCAGCGGCTTTCCGGATGCATTCTTCATTTTCGATAAGGGTTAGGTATAAGGATTAACAGGCCAAATATAAACGGTAAATCGCGTAGGTCGTTTCGCCGCTAATTTTAGTTTTGAAAACGACGAATATCCGCTTTATTTGCCGCTTCCAATTTCATTAGTAAACATGAACTACACCCTTATTGCACAACAGGCCGGTGTCAGCGACAAGCAGGCAAGAAATACCATCGCGCTATTTGAAGAAGGCGCTACGGTCCCCTTTATCGCACGGTACCGTAAGGAAGCGACAGGCGGGCTCGACGAGGTGCAGATCGGCAGCGTCAGAGAGGCATGGCAGAAGCAGCAGGAAGTCGAAAAGCGCCGGGAGGCCATTTTGAAAAGCATTGAAGAGCAGGGCAAGCTTACGCCTGAATTGAAAAAGAAAATCGAAAGCGTATTTTCGATGACCGAGCTCGAAGACCTTTATCTACCCTATAAACAAAAAAGAAAGACGCGCGCCACGATCGCTATCGAGAGAGGTCTCGAACCGCTTGCCAGGCTGATTTTCGAAGGTAAGGAGCGCGATCCGAAGGGCAAGGCAGCCACGTTTCTGAACGACCAGGTAGCCAGCGCCGGCGACGCGTTGCAGGGCGCCCGCGACATTATCGCCGAATGGATCAACGAGAACCAGGAGGCGCGGGCGAAAGTGCGGTACACGTTTCAGCGTGGCGCCATCATTACATCGAAAGTCAAGAAGAAAAAGGAAGAGGAAGGCGCCAAATACCGCGACTATTTCGAATTCTCTGAGCCTTTGGCCAAAATACCATCCCACAGGTTGCTGGCATTGCGCCGTGGCGAGGAAGAGGGCATTCTGAGCGTCGATATTTCGCCCGATGAAGATGCGGCGCTTGAAGCACTCGACAGGCTGTTTATGTTTGGTACAGAAGCCTGCAAAGATCAGTTGGAGCTGGCGATCGGAGATAGCTACAAGCGCTTGCTGAAGCCGTCGATCGAAACGGAATTTGCGAACCTTTCCAAAGAAAAGGCTGATGTTGCGGCGATCCAGGTATTTACCGAAAACCTCCGCCAACTGCTGCTGGCATCTCCGCTTGGACAGAAAACAGTGCTGGCGATAGACCCTGGTTACCGCACCGGCTGCAAAGTAGTAGTGCTCGACGGCCAGGGTAATCTCGTGGCAGACCATGTCATTTATCCATTCGACAAACCTTCCGACGCAGGTGCGCGGCTGAGCGAGCTTATCCGCAAGTTCAAAGTGCAGGCGATTGCGGTGGGAAATGGTACTGCCGGACGGGAAACGGAGGATTTTGTGAAAAAACTGCTCGATGGTTCGGGCCAGTCGGGCGAGATCGGGCTGTTCATGGTGTCCGAGCAGGGAGCGTCGATTTACTCGGCGTCGGAGGTGGCGCGTGAGGAATTCCCGGATAAAGATGTAACCGTCCGTGGTTCGATATCGATCGGGCGACGACTGATGGACCCCCTGGCGGAGCTCGTGAAAATCGATCCCAAGTCGATCGGCGTCGGGCAGTACCAGCATGATGTGGACCAGAATTCATTGCGAAATGCGTTGGATGTAGTCGTAGAAAGCTGCGTGAATTCCGTAGGCGTAAATCTCAACACATCGAGCAAGCATTTGCTACGCTATGTTTCGGGGCTTGGACCCGCTTTGGCGCAAAATATCGTGGATTTTCGGGCCAAAAACGGAAACTTTAAATCAAGGCAGCAGTTATTGAAAGTTCCGCGGCTGGGGGCAAAGGCATTTGAGCAGGCGGCAGGTTTCCTGCGCATTGAAAATGGATCTAATCCTTTGGATAACAGCGCAGTACACCCCGAACGTTACGAGTTGGTGGAGCAAATGGCGAAAGACGCTGGCGCAACAGTGAAGGATTTGATTCAAAAGCCGGATGTACGCCGCCAGATCAGGATCGAAAAGTATGTTTCGGCGACGGTCGGTCTGCCCACCTTGAAAGACATTCTCGCGGAGCTGGAAAAACCTTCGCGTGACCCGCGTTCGGAAATGAAGAAGTTTGAGTTCGATGCCTCGGTAAGAAAGCCGGAGGATCTGAAGGTCGGGATGATCCTCCCCGGGATCGTCACGAACATCACCGCGTTCGGCGCGTTTGTGGATGTGGGTGTGAAGCAGGACGGGCTTGTCCATGTCTCGCAAATGGCCGACAAGTTTGTGAAAGACCCGAACGAGGTGGTCAGGTTGCAGCAGCACGTGACAGTGAAAGTGACCGAGGTGGACCTCACCCGGAAGCGGATCGCCCTCTCGATGAAACTTTGAAAAATACAAAACCCGCCGAACGACGTCCGGCGGGTTTTGCATTCATGCGGGGGTCACAGGACGTGCAGCCGCTCTTCCTCCACAACCCTTTTCAGATCGTGCAGCACGTTCAACCAGTTGCCCTCCGCTTTAACCACGGCATCATCGTCTTCCAGGTTGTCCTGGGTAACGACCAGTGTCGTATGGTCGTGGTAGTCCGATAAATGGAAGGTCACATGCGTATAATTATCCTCAAAGTCTTCCGTGCCCGACAGCGGACTCCAGAATGAATAGCTAAGCTCGCGCTCCGGCGTAATGCGCAGGATTTCGCCTTTGTCGACGTAATGCTGGCCCTGCCAATTCCCCTCAAAGGTGATCGGGCTTCCGATTTCAAAATCAGAGCGCATTTCAGCGCCATGGAAATACTTTTTGACGAGTTCGGGTTCTACCAATGCCTTCCAAACGGCAGAAGGGCTTGCATGGATAGAAATGGTTGTGGTTGCAAGCTGTTTTCTGTTCATGATATTCGGAGTTAGTACTGTGATAATTTGCTGAGAAAACTGTGCCAGGAGTGAAAGAGCGACGGCCGGCCTCCGCGGCCCGGCCTGCGCGGCGCGGCCTACGCGGCGCGGCCCGAATTTGATCGCGGGTTGAACATTTAACGTATATTACGGCAAATCAGTTGACATGCGCGAGCTATATTTCCAGCAATGGTTGCCCATCAGCCTCGACGAGGCCTGGGCATTCTTCTCCAATCCTTCCAATTTGAAGGAAATCACCCCGGCGCACATGGGGTTTGAGGTAACTTCTGTGCACCACGGCGACAAAATGTACGCCGGCCAGATTATCCGCTACATCGTCCGGCCGCTACTGGGTATGCCCCTGAAATGGTGCACCGAAATCACCCATGTGGTCGATAAGCAATATTTTGTGGATGAACAGCGCTTTGGGCCCTACGCATTCTGGCACCATCAGCACCGTTTCACCGAGCAAAACGGCGGGGTACTGATGGAGGACATTCTGCATTACAAGGTACCGTTGGGGATTTTGGGAAAGGTGGTGGACCGGATGATCGTGAACCGGGAGGTCAATACGATTTTCGCCTACCGCAGGAAAGTTCTTGCTGAACGCTTCCAGGCCTAGAAATTGTACTGGACACGTGCCGTGAAAACGTCATCGGATGCATCGCTTTCATATCCGGCCAGCGCGGATTTCTCGTTGCGTACCAACTCATAATAGAATATGAATTTCAGCGACTCGTTGGCCGTATAAATGTAGCCCATTCCCAGCGTATTATACCGGAGATCGGCCTTGCCAAAGCCATTCTGAGCGGAGATCTGCTTGCCTGAAACTTTGGTGTTGGGGTCGTACCAGTCGTATTTCATCACAAACTGGTGTTCGAGGCTGCCGAGGTGTTGCAGGAAGTAGAAATAGGCGCCGTCAAAACTGCGGGTATAGAGCGGATCCTTGATGCCGTTAGTGATCGGGTAGGTCCCGGGCGTTTCGCTGGTACCGAAAGTGGCCGTCTGCCTGCCTTTGATATATTCGGCGCGGAACTCGGTTTCACCCTTCCGGTTGGGGAATGACAGCTGGAAATCTGCGCCGGCATAATTTCGCGGCCTTGTTTTGTGCGTGTTAGCCGCCGAGGAATCGCGCACAGCCTGGTATTCGGTGCCGCTGCGCCGGGTGGAATATAGCACATCCGATTGGCTCACAATACCGCCTGCATATCCCGACATCGCGGCTGACACGGTGGCATTACCCAATGCACGGATTTTGGTAGGTTTCAGACTGAGCCGGCTGATCACATCTTTATGGCTGTCGTAGTCCACAGGCCCCGACATGCCCTGGCCGTTGAACACACCCAGATCGAATTTCAGCATCTGGTGCCATTCCTGAGCCTTCCGGCTCGTAACGGTGAGCATTACACCGATGTCCCGCTCGGTCTTCATCAGGATCTGCGACATGCGCCCACGCTCGGGTGATTCACGGTTGGCGGAGGAGAGATTGACCTCGTGGCCGAACGGCCTTGCGAACATCCCGGTTGTCAATGCGAAAATCTTAAACTTGTTTTCATAAAATCTTCCCCAGAAGTCGCGGATAGCGACACCACGTTCGGTACCGTCGAACTGGAACACAAAGTAAGAGGTCGGGTCGTTGTTCTTGTTCAGGTGCGCATAGTCCACACGCAGGCGCCCGCGCCGGAGCATAAACCGGTTATTGGAAAGAGAAGAGAAATTGCCGCCCGCATAAGTCTCCGCGCCTTCTTTGGATATCACCTGAAATTGCGGCTGAATGTAGCCGCTGATTCTCACGCGGTTATAGCGTTCGTAAATCGATAACATACCTTTTCCCATCTGGTTGGTGGTATCCACCAGGTCCATAAGGAAGCGCTGGGCGAAAAGGTTAGAATGGCTTAAAAGTATAAAAAGTAATAATAGGCCGGCAACACGGAACTTCATCAGGTTTTCTAAATTGGTGTCTGAAATCGGGGTACAAAGAACCTTATTTTCCCGTAATTATTTCAGCCAGATCTGATAGTTTTTCTTGCCAGTGCCGTTTCATGGCGTCGCGGTCGGCCGCACGGGGAAGTTGCTCATGATGAAAAGTGATCACACTTTTGCCGGCAGTCTTGCTTTTACTGCCGACCACCCGCACTTGCAGCGTCGAGTTGTTTCGCCAGTATTCGGTCTTCCACGCCATTCTGAAATGCGAGCCGGGTTCAAGGACGGTGATGGTCCCTGTGATACCGTCTTCTGTTTTGAATGTCTCGGCTATGCCGACCCGGCCTTCCGTCAATGCGCCTAGCCATGTGGCGAGCCCTGCTTCCGAGGAGATGATCTCCCAGGCCTTAGCCGCCGGGACCGGAACTGTGCGGGATACCCCGACTTCGTATCCCGACAGGAGCTCCCCTGGCTGCCGCTGCCCGGTGGCCTCGCGGTATCCCAGCGCAATTTTCTGTCGGTACCATGTGCTCCCGACGTGGTCTGCCAGCACGGCCACAATCTCTTTATGCGTCTTTCCGTCGGATTTCAGATTGTCGAGCCATTCGATCCATTCGGCCCAATTGCGTCCGGTTTTTGCTTTCAATGCATTGGAAGATAGCTTGGCAAGCTGGTCGGTTGATGATAAAGTCTCCTTGATAGCCATGGTTTCGACAGATTTAGGAGTGCAAAATAAGTCAAAAATTGATGCGTATCCGGTTGCCGCGCCGTAGTAGCATGGTGCGGACTGAAAAATGAGCGGGGGCAGAAATGGAGCTAATGACCGGCAGGAGGTAATTAGCTTACGGTTTAATAGTCTGTTTGTCAGCAGAATAGTCAAGTTTACATATTATATATAAAATACTTATTATAATATTACTTATATATAAAGTATTAAAAGTATAGTATGTACCTTGATCCTAACTTTTAGGAAGAATTAAAAGTATATTACTTTTGATTAATATCATAATGTATAATTAGTATAATTCTTTCGAGCCGTAGCAACTTACAATAAGTATAAAAAGCTTCTTACTTTCAATAAGATCGAAAGTGAGAAGCTTTTTATAAGTAGGTATGATTAGTATGTATCAAACATATAATACATTCAATACATATAATTTTAACAATTCTTATGGTAAGGTGGGATCATTTTGAATGAATTAACCATTCAACACTTTTTTGCCTTACTATACAGATTCTATGTGCTCACCTTTCTGTAAGTACTGAATTAATACGCTGCGGTAAATCGCTTCTTAATGAAATTCCCCTGTTCGATTTCGTCCACTATCGCCACGGCGGTATCGTAGACAGAGAGCCTGCTGTGATGCTGCTCGTCGAAGACCGGCGTATCGAGCGCGGTGCGGTACTTGCCGGTACGTTCACCTGGATGGGCAGGCGACATCTCAATGGCTGGACTTAGAAAAGTCCAATCGAGCTCCGTTTCAGTTTTGAGGAAATTGAGGTAGTCGCGGGCTGCTGTGGCTCCCGCCTTGTACGCTTCCGGGAAGCTGGGAGTATCCACCAGTTGGAGCCCCGGCTTGATTTCCAGGCTGCCTGCGCCGCCTACGGTCAGGAATCGTTTGACGCCCGCCTGCTTCACGCCTGCCTGAATGGCCTTTGCGCCGGCGAGGAAATCATGGTAAATGTTTGGGTTGGTCCAGCCGGCGTTGAAGGTGCTGATCACCGCGTCGTGGCCGGCAACCGCAGCGGCTACCTCGTCGGCATTGGAGACGTCAGCCGCATAGGTGCTGACAAGCTCGCTGCTGGCGTCGATTTTGCCGGTGTTGCGAGCGATTGCGGTTACCTGATGACCGCGTGAAATGAGTTCTTTCAAAACCTGGGTGCCTACAAATCCTGTGGCGCCGATCAATGCAATTTTCATAGTATTTGTTTTTGAAATGGATATTCTATCTGAAATTTAAAATGTTACAGTTTGGATCAAAAAAAATCAATCGAACTTCTTACAAAACTCCGCCAGCGATACTTTGCCCAGGCTTGCGAGCAACGTCTTTTCTGCTTCGTCATAAAGGCTGTCGAGATGGTCGTTGATCTTGCGTCCAACGGGGCAAGCCGGGTTAGGGGAGTTGATGCCTTTCCCGAGCAGATCCTTCTGCTTCACGGCTTCATACACCTCCGACATGAAGATATGCTCCGCCGCTCTGGCTAGCCGGCTTCCGCCGGATTTACCTTCCTTGCTCAGCACCAGCCCGCGCTCGCGCAGGTTACTGAGCTCTTTCCGTACCAGCACAGGGTTGATATTAATGCTGCCGGCCAGATACTCGGAAGACGTCCATTCTTCCTCCGAGAAAGTCAATAAAGTAAGGATGTGTACCGAAATGGCAAAGCGCCCGCTGTTCATACTGTAACTTTTATTATTACAGTACAAAGGTGGGAATGGTTTGAGAGAAATGCAAGGACGAAGGGAGTTTTTTTGTAGGAGAGGAGTAAAGGGAAGTAAGGGATGAAAGGAGGAAAGGGGCAGGAATAGTGGGATACATTTGATTACGTGTGAATCATATAAGATGTTCTAAATGGTTTTAATATTTAATATTATTTATATGTATTAAAAGTATCTATCTTATTATATTTCTTATTAATATCTAATGTATAATAAGAATATTACATTTAAAACAAATAATCCGTAACATTCATATTAAATGCTACGGATTATTTAATTGATTTTGAGCTATTTAAGAACAGTCAGTCCGCCTTTGTACGAGCGTTTGGTGTATTGTACTACGAAGTAATAGTAGCCTCCGGAGATTTTATCGGGGCACCAGTCGTTGGGTCTTACCTTGGAATAATAGACCTGCTTGCCCCAGCGGTTGAAGACGGTGATGTCCTTAAAGTAGTCGTCACAGTTGTCGGCGGGGAGTTCCTGGAATACGAGACAGTCGTTTTTGCCGTCGCCATTGGGGGTAATTACATTGGGGAATTCAGGGAATGGGGAAGAGCCGTTGTCTTTGATGGTCACCTTCACCGTAGTAGTATCGGTGGCGGCTGCGCAGCTTTTGTCCTGGGTGACGAAATCAACGAGGAACGTTTGCTCGGGCTGGCCGTCAAGCACGGCGCATTCCGGGTTCCAGGCATAGGGCGAAATGACCGATTTTACGCCCGTCCTGGCCTCGAAAATCATTCCGGCATCCTTCATGTCAAATCCCCGTCCCGCGGCGGTGAGCACGATCATATTCGTGTCTGGGTCCGAAGCCAGCACGTCGAAGGTGATGCCTGACGCACTGCCGATCTGGTAGGTGATCTCCTGGACAGCGAGTGATGTCTTGACAGCCGGTGGTCGGTTGGGCGACTCGTCGACGATGAAATAAACCGGTTTTGAAACAGGCATCGGGTTGCCTTCGCAGCGCATATCCTCCACCTTGAAATCGACGGCCAGCGTATCGCCCTTTTTTGCATTGCATGGAGGCACCCAGGTGAATTTCTGCTGAACGGTGGCTTGTCCGCTGGCCGGTTTGAAATCCATGCCCATGTCGGTCATATTGAAATCCTGCCCGCGTCCGGAGAGCGCCAGGTTGTCCTTGTCCGGATCCTTGCCGTAGACATCGAAAGTCACGGGCACGCCGGCGCGGACGTGTACGTAGTCGCCCGGTAGGGAGGTCGATACCACGGGTGCATTGTTGCCGCTGCTTTCCCGGCGAATATAAATGTTGAGCGTGTCGGTGAGCGGGAAAGGACAGCTGCCGTCCTGCGCCACCAGTTGGATCCGGATGGGGGGGTTATCGTAGGTTACGAAGCATTCTTCCAGGCAAACCTGAAATTTGAGCGTATCGTTAGCTATCCGGGTCGTGAATTGCGCCGGTAATACGGTAAAATAGTTTTTCGAATTATTTACCGCCTTGCCGTCGACGGCCACGATCTGGTTTACCGTCGGGTCGGTTACCATCACCTCGAAGCAGTTCGGGTCTCCTTTTTTGACCGTGATGATTTCGTTTTCAGTATAGTATGTGTTCTTTCCTTTGGGCTTGAACAGCAGTTTCGGGGGATCCATTTTGGGACAGTCCACTACTTTAAGCTGAAAATCACGTGTAAGCATCCCGATTTTTACCCCCTTGCGATACTCCTCGACCTGCACGGCAAACACGTACAACCCCACGGCTCCGGCTGTTACAGAGAGCATTCCCGTTGATTTGTTCACTTTCAGCGGGTCGGGGCCTGGAATCATATTGCTTACCGAAATACCGTCGACCCACGTCAGGCGAGGGTAGTTGGACGAACCGCGGGCTGGTGCGCTGGGATTGGCTTTGTCGGCGTAGCCTTGCATGGGCGGAATGAGCGAGTACACGAGGCTGTCGCCATCGGCATCTGTTCCCCCGAAATTGAACAGGAACGGGGAATTGACGCAGGCATAATCTCCTCTGATTTCCGGGAAAACCGGTGACGAGTTCTTGAAATTGGCGTTGTTCCTGAAAAGTGGCGGAAATTCGAGATAGAAAAGGCTGCCCGCGTCACCCGGCGCCTGGATGTTTGTGATGGTTCCATTGCGGCAGCAGCGGTCCCACACCATATAGTAGCCCTGGGCGTCGGCAAAATCCGTGGGCGTAAGGTGTACCGCCGAGCCGTAGGTGATCTGCCAGGTCTGCAATGTGGAGATTCCACAGAGCGGGTTTGCGTAGTTGACCGATTTTCGTTCTATTTTTGGAGCTTCAAGAGAGCCAATGAGCACATTGTCGCGCTTTCTGAATACATAAATCGTGACAAACGGATCTTCTGCGCCGGGATTACCATTGAGGGCATCGAAGTACATCGTGAGGCCCATGTTATAGTTATAGTAACTGTCCTGGTTTTGCGTGATGAAGAGCTGCCCGCCCACAATGTGCGTCGCACTGGCTTCGCAAATGGCAAACAGCATCAGAATAAAAAAGATGAACCGTTTTTTCATGAATAATGCGGCAGTAAAATTGATCCGATAGGATATTGGGATTAGTAATTAAAACAGGAAATAATGTCTAAGAGTAACAAGTACGAGTACGTTGAAATTACCGATTTTGCGGCAGAAGGCAAATGTATATTTAAATCGGAAGACGGCGTAATCTTTGTAGAAGGTGATGTGGCACCTGGTGACATCGTTGATCTTCAGGTCGTGCGTTCCAAGAAGAAATTGAAAGAGGCGATCGTTACCAGGATCCATTCACAATCGGCTTTACGTACAAAACCCTATTGCCAACATTTCGGGGTTTGCGGGGGTTGTAAGTGGCAGCATATCAGCTACGAACACCAGCTCAGGTTCAAAAGGCAGCAGGTAGTGGATCATTTTGAAAGGATAGGAAAGATCAGGAATGTCGAGATTAACGAGATCATCGCTGCCCCAGAGACTGAATATTACCGCAATAAGTTGGAATTCACCTTCTCGAACTGGCGCTGGCTGACCAAGGAGCAGCTCGATTCGGGGCAGCCGTTTGCGAAAACTGCGCTGGGCTTCCATGTGCCGAAGCGTTTTGACAAGATCTTTACGGTAGAACATTGTCACCTTCAACCCGACCCGTCGAATGCGATCCGGAACGCATTGCACCGGTTTTCGGAGGAAAAAGCGTATCCGTATTATGACGTGCGCTTCAATGTGGGCGTTATGCGCAACGTGATCATCCGTACAGCCAATTCCGGCGACGTGATGGTGATCGTGCAATTCGGGGCGCAGAACGACGAGATCATTGCGGAAGTGATGGAATTTCTACGCCTGAACCATCCGGAAATCACTTCCCTGAACTACATCGTAAACCTTAAAGGCAACGATTCTTACCAGGACCAGGAGGTAATCCATTATGCCGGGGAAAAAGTAGTGCGCGAGACGATGGAAGACCTGACGTTCCTGGTGGGGCCGAAATCCTTTTATCAGACCAACTCCGAGCAGGCTTACAAGCTTTTCAGTGTGGCACGTGAATATGCGCAGCTCACGGGTAATGAGTCCGTTTACGATCTATACACCGGTACCGGCACGATTGCCAACTTCGTGGCCCGGAATGCAAAAAAGGTGGTAGGGGTGGAATATGTTGAGGCCGCCGTGCAGGATGCCCGCATTAACTCCCAACTAAACGGTATTACCAACACTGCCTTCTTCGCAGGCGATATGCGCGCGATCATGAACGAAAACTTCCTACATACCCACGGCCGCCCGGACGTGATCATTACCGATCCGCCACGCGCAGGAATGGACGTGCCGGTGATCGATACGATCCTGAAAGCCGCGCCCGACCGAGTCGTGTACGTAAGCTGCAACACAGCCACACAGGCCCGCGATCTGGCATTAATGTCGGAGCATTACCAAGTGACCCGGGTACAGCCCGTAGATATGTTCCCGAACACGCACCATGTGGAGAATGTGGCGTTGCTTGTTAGGAGGCTGTAAGCTATATGCTATTGGCTATAAGCTGTATGCAGTAGGCGTTAGTACTTTACTGCTTACAGCTTACAGCCTAAGGCTTATAGCTTACAGCCTTTTAAAACGGTGGCTCCGAATCCGGCCCCTTGTAGTCGAAATTACTGAGATCGTTGGCGCGGCTGCGGAGCGTTCCACCCATCGGTGGTGCCGTGGGTTTGGCCTGGCTTTCGAAGGATGATATCGGGTTCGATGTCTGGATGGGCCGGTCGATCGAGAATGGTGCCGGGGTAAAGCCGGAATCGAGATCGGCGAATTTGGTGTATTTACCAATGAAGCGCAATTGGATGGTATCCAGCGAACCCGCACGGTTTTTAGCCAGGATAACCTCACCTACACCTGCCACCGAGTTACCCGCTTCGTCTTCCGTAATGCCATAATATTCAGGTCGGTAGAGGAAGATTACCATATCTGCATCCTGCTCGATCGATCCTGATTCCCTCAAATCGGAGAGCTGCGGGCGCTTTTCACCGCCACGGGTTTCCACGGCACGGCTCAACTGCGAGAGGGCGATCACCGGCACATCGAGCTCCTTCGCCAGGTTTTTCAATGACCGGGAGATCATCGCAATCTCCTGTTCGCGGTTACCGGGGCTTTTGCCGCCGGTATCGCCGGTCATAAGCTGCAAGTAGTCGATTACGATCATCTGAATGTCATGCTGCGCTTTCAAACGGCGGCATTTGGCCCGGAGTTCGAGGACCGAAAGGGCAGGGGTATCGTCAATGTAAATGGGGGCATTGGTCAGCCGGTGAATGCGGTGGTGCAGCTGCTCCCACTCGTGCGGCGCGAGGCTTCCCTTACGGATTTTCTCACTATCGATCTCTGCCTCAGCGGAAATCAAACGATTGACGAGCTGTACCGAAGACATCTCGAGCGAGAATATCGCCACCGGGATATTGAAATCCACCGCTGCATTTCGCAGCGACGAAACGACAAATGCCGTTTTACCCATACCCGGACGTGCCGCGAGGATCATCAATTCCGTTTTCTGCCAGCCGGAAGTCAGCCGGTCGAGCGCGCTGAAACCGGATGGTACGCCTGTAAGGCCGTCCTTATTATTCTTTTTCTGGTCGAGTTCGGCCAGCGCCTGGCGCATAAGCGCACCCATGTCGGCGTAATTTTTCTTGATATTGGACTCCGAAATCGCGAAAAGCGATTGCTCCGTTTTGTCGAGCAACCGGAATACGTCGGTCGTATCTTCGTAGGCCTCCCGCTGGATCTCCGAGGATACCTTGATCAGCTCCCGTTTGATATAAGCCTGCGAGATAATGCGTGCATGGAATTCGATGTTCGCCGCGGAGTTTACCTTGCTGGTAAGCTCCATTATGTACGATGCACCGCCAACGAGTTCGAGCTCGCCCGTACTGCGCAGCTTGGCCGTAACCGTGAGCATATCGATCGGCTCCGAATCGGCGAAGAGGGTGACGATCGCACTGTAAATGCGAACGTGCGACTCCTTGTAAAAACTATCCGGGCGGAGGATATCCGCCACCGCCGTGAGGGCATCCTTTTCGATCATCAAAGCGCCTAAAACCGCCTCTTCCAGGTCGATGGCCTGAGGGGGTAATTTGCTGAAATTCTGATCGTTGGATGGCGTTCTCGGAGTGAATGCCCGCTTGGTGCCGTTGCCGGTTTTGGAGCCGCTCCTAGGGTAGTTGTTGGGTGCCTTTTCGTTTTCCATGTTAAGACAAAGTTAATCATTGGAGGCCGTCAACGAAAGCGGAGGCAGGGAGTTTGGCGCATTAATTTTTTTTCCGGAGCGCCACTTTTTTGTGCCTGTCTGATAATGAAAGACTTGGTCTGAAAACACTGTTTTTTTGATCCTGATTTTGACAGGTTAATTGTTTTTTCGACGATTATGTTTTACAAATGTTGGTTATTATTACTAAATTTTACAAACAATAGACAAACATTAAACACTGATTCATTTGCTGGAAAAAATCATCACACTCGAAGACGTATCCATGGTTGATTTTCTCGGGATTCACAACTCGAATATCAAGGAAGTCGCCGCCGCTTTCCCCGAAAGTAAAATCATTTCACGCGGAAATGAGATCCGCATCCAGGGGACTGCCCCCGAAATTATCCGAATCACAGATGTAATCGACTCTCTTCTGGCACATTACCAGAAGTATGGAAAAATAACGAACGACAACGTCAAGGGTTACCTGAACGGCATCGTGAAGATGCCCGTGGCCACCGGCGAGGACGACGATGACGTGATCCTTTATGGTAACAAGGGCCTCGTTGTGAAGGCCAAAACACCCAATCAAAAGCTTCTTGTTGAACAGGCCGCTAAATTCGACCTCGTGTTCGCGATCGGTCCGGCGGGTACGGGTAAGACCTATACCGCGGTGGCGATTGCGGTGAAGGCTTTGAAAAACAAGGAAGTACGTAAAATAATTATCACCCGCCCGGCTGTGGAAGCGGGGGAGAACCTGGGTTTTTTGCCCGGTGACCTGAAAGAAAAAATCGATCCGTACCTGCGTCCCATCTATGACGCGCTGGATGATATGATTGCGCCGGAAAAGCTGAAACTGTACCTGGAAAGCCGTGTGATCGAGATCGCGCCACTCGCCTATATGCGCGGACGCACGCTGAACAATGCATTTATCCTGCTCGACGAGGCCCAAAACACGACACCGATGCAAATGAAGATGTTCCTGACGCGGATGGGGCCGAGCTCCAAGGCAATCATCACCGGTGACAAATCGCAGATCGACCTTCCCAAAAACCTGAAATCAGGTCTGATCGATTCGATTACGGTTTTGAAGGGCATTAAGGGCATTAGTTTCGTGGAATTGGATGGTTCGGACGTTGTAAGGCACCGTCTGGTGAAGGACATTCTTGCTGCCTATGAAAAATCGGAGAAGTAGACTGCTGCTGGCTGGCTTGTTGTTGGTTTCCATGCTCGGAAGGGCGCAGGACCCGCTGGTCACGCGGTGCGCCAGTACGGAACGTGATTCTGTGCGGCTCCTGAAAAATCCGGCGTTGCGGAACCTGCGTATGCGGTCCGAATCGGCGATCCAGGGTTACCTGCGTTCCAATGCGGGTGCGCGTACAGCCGCGAGCGAGGTAATCACGATCCCCGTGGTAGTGCATGTGGTCCACAACCGTGCCGATAATGTAATCGGCGGAGCGGGCAACGGCAATATCTCCGACGCGCAGATCCAGAGCCAGATCGACGTACTCAACGAAGACTATGGCAATACGTCGGGCTACAAAGGGTTTTACACCGATTCACTGGCGGTCGATACGGGAATCCGGTTCAAACTGGTGTCGGTGGTGAGGACTTACAATACTACTTCTCAATTCAGTCCGATTACGGATGCCGATGATCTGGCCAATATTTCGCCGGCGTGGTTC
The DNA here is from genome assembly GCA_001898145.1 of Dyadobacter sp. 50-39. Lineage (GTDB taxonomy): Bacteria > Bacteroidota > Bacteroidia > Cytophagales > Spirosomataceae > Dyadobacter. The sequence goes on along the minus strand of MKSR01000040.1, from coordinate 148,114 downwards.
ACCAACCGGTACCTGAATATCTGGGTGACCAGGCTGAACGACCGGTACCTCGGTACTTCGCAGTTTCCCGTGGTGACGGAACTCAACGATCGCACTGCGGGCCTGGCCACGTCGGAAAACGAGGAAACCGACGCATTGACCGACGGCGTTATTATCGATTTCCGCTATTTCGGCCGCAATTCCGATGCGATTACAAGCCGGATCTACAACCTGGGACGAACCACCACGCATGAGGTAGGCCACTGGCTAGGCCTGATCCACATATGGGGCGATTCAACCTGCGGCACCGATTACTGCGACGATACGCCGACGGCTAATACCAAAAACGAGACGACCGACGTGTCGTGCTCACCTGTATACTCGCAATGCCGGCCGAATGTGATCACGCGTAACATGACCGAAAATTACATGGATTACTCGCCGGACGTTTGTATGAGCATTTTTACAAACGACCAGAAGGAGCGGATGCATGCGGTGCTGGCATTAAGCCCCCGCCGGGCAAAAATGGTTGAATATTCCAGGTTTTCAACCTCGGAGCTGATGGTGGAGATTTACCCGAACCCAGTTGGTGAGACATTGACAGCCAATGTGTTCACGCCCAATTTTGAGAGTTACACCGTTTCCGTTTATAATCAGAAAGGTCAAAAAGTGACAGCGGATGCTGTCAATCGTGCTTATCTCAACGTTAAAAATTTTCCCAGCGGTTTGTATTACTACAAGGTAACCACCGCTGATAAGACGATTACCAAACGTTTTGTTGTACGATAAACACACATGCTCTCACGCGCTCCGTTTGTAGGCGTAGTACTGATACTGGCAACCGGAATACTGGCAGGCGATGCATTGCGCGCGACCACCAGTGTGCCGGTTGTTTTCATTTTGATCGCATGGGTACTGGCGTCGTTTGCAAGTGCTTTGGCGTACCGGTTCCGTCACCACACCGCCTTTGCGGTTGCCATGGCTGCTTGGGTGTTTCTCGTCGGTGCTGGCGCCAAATGGCATGCAGAAGAGGCAAAAGACGCCCGTCTGTCGTATGTTCATGCATTGCAATACAATTCTTTCACCGCAGAGGTGACGACCCTCCCGGAAAAGCGGAATAACTCCATTCGTTTCGAGGTACGCACCGGGCAATTCCGGACCGGCACCCGTTGGGTCAGCTATTCGGTGCCAGCATTGGTATATCTGCCCGATAGCCTACCGAACCTCCCCACGCCCGGCGACTGGCTGGTGATTAATGGGCGGTTGCAGCAGCCCTCGCCTCCGCAAAACCCCGGACAATTTGATTATGCACAATATCTGCGGGACAAGGATATCCTCTTCACCGCATTTGTCAATGAGCGTTCCTACCAACTCATTGCAGCAAGGCGAGGTAAGAGCCCCGCCTATTGGCCTGAATCCGTTTCCCGATGGGCTGAGGGCCGTTTTCGCGAGCATATCGTCGCGCCGGCTGCTTACGGGCTTGTGAAGGCGATGCTTCTCGGCCGCCGCGATGACCTCGGAGACCAGCAAGTAGGTGATTATGTGATTTCCGGGGCTGTGCACATCCTGTCTGTTTCGGGAATGCATGTGGCGGTTATTTTTCTCGTGATCGGCGCAGCCCTGGGCTGGGTCAAGCGTTGGCGCTTCGGTAAATGGCTTTACTGGTTTCTGATGGCCTTATTGCTGGGCTTCTATGCATTGGTAACCGGCTTACCGCCTTCCGTTCAGCGTGCAGCACTTATGTGCATGGTGCTGGTAACAGCCGAAGTTGCCCAACGAAAGCATTATCCAATGAATACGCTGGCCTTTTCGGCACTCGTCATTTTACTTCTGGACCCGTGCGCGCTGTACGATGTGGGTTTTCAGTTGTCCTACCTTGCCATGACCGGCATTTTCCTGCTTTATCAGCCTATCAATGCCCTTTTATCGCCCGGAAACCGCCTTGTGAAGTTCGTCTGGCAGGTCACTGCACTTGCGCTGGCTGCGCAGATCGCCACATTCCCGCTCAGTCTTTTCTATTTTCATCAATTCCCGACCTATTTCTGGCTGGTCAATCCGCTGGTCGTAACATTCACGAATGTGCTGCTACCGGCAGCTTTATTGCTGTTACTGATAAGCCTCACTGGAATTTCGTCGGCGACGTGGCTGGTGGGCAAGGTTGTTACGTTTGCAGCGCAGCTTACGGACTGGTCAGCGGGGATTCCGCGATCCTTACCCGGATATTTGATTGAAAACCTGCATTTGGATAAACTCGAAGTGATTTTGCTGTACGCCATTATGCTACTGCTGTGGTACGCATTGCAGAGTCGTTCGGTCAATTATCTGAAACTGGCCGGTGCCGGGGTATTTGTGTTCGCGGCTGTCTCAATGGCCGGTAGTATTGCTACCTACCGGAATGCGGATTCTATTCGTTTTCAAGTCCCAAAGCACGGGGTTGTAAGCTTTAAGTCTGGTAGTGTGCTTTACCTGGTGAGTGACAAAGCGTTTGCGGAAGATACCCGCGCGTTTGATTTTCATGTGAAGAGTTACACCGTGCAGGCTGAAATCCAGCACATTGTCCGCATTACGGCACCCTAGCGCAAGATGGTGAGCTTTGTATTCTCCCTTACATCACTGCACCGAATACAAGGCTTCTATCTGCTGTGCCACCTTCCTGTCCCATGCAGCCTGTGCTGCCGCATTGAGACCGTGGCCCGTTTCTCCGTCGTATTGTTCCTGGTCGCGGTTCATTTCGCGGAATGCTTCGAGAAACTGGTATTGGATTTCGCTGTCGTAATCTTCGATCGTTAGCTCGGCTTTTCTGAGGCGTTCTTTGAATTTTTCCACCACCAGCCTGGTAATGTCGAAGTGAATCTGTTCATGGCGTAATGTACCCGCATTGCGCGACTCGGGTCGGCCCCACGACATGCTTTTGACCATGAATGTCTTCAAACCTATTTCCACCACCAGGTCATCGTCTTTCGGATAGGAGCGCCCTTCATAACCAAAACTGGTAAACACTGCCGCTGCATACCGGCTGCCGGGTTTTGCACTCCTTACTTTGAAATCGTCCCATATGAGCGGTCGTTTCGGTGAGTAGAAGACCGTGTCCTCCGAAGCGGCGTGGTTGATTTCCTTGAATGTCAGTACCAGATTGCGGGCCAGCGACGGGGTTTTACCGGCATTGGTAGTCATCCACTTCTGAAAGCTGGTCAATGCCTGGTCTAAGAGCTGCTTGATCAGCTTGTCGTGCGTGAATGCGGTTTCCGGCCTGGTATAGTTCGCCGCCGTCTGATAACCCGAAAGTTCCACCGGCTGCATGTCGCGGTACCAGCGGAAACGTACGTTCAGGCGCACTTCACCCGTGACCCGGTTCGGCCCGACGCGTTTTTCGGTCACCGACAACTCTTTGATCGTAATGTAGAGCGGCAAGTAGGTATCCGGCTTTTTGGGCGCGAGGTACGACCAGTAGCTGAACAGCTCGCTTTCCGCTTTCACTGCAAACACGGCAGGCACCTCCTTGCCGAGGGCAATAACTTTACCCACCGATGCGCCGGGCTGCGGACGCTGGTCTTCCACATTCTGAATGAAGAACTTGTAGGATTTGAACAAGCCGGCAGGATCTTTGGTTAAGGTAACAATGGACCGGTCCTGCTGCGCGAGGAGCGGGTTAATGGCAATCACAAGAAGGAAAATCAGCGAAATGCTTTTGGTCATACTTTTCAAACAGCGTTGAATCCAGCCGCCATTTCCCTAAGTTTGTACCCTGAATTTTGGATTGAACAGAGAATGACAATACCTACAACGAATTTGCGGCCGGAATTTGATGACATTTATATGGACCTGGCAAAAAATCTTGCCAAGCGTTCGCATTGTATAAAAGCGCAGGTAGGGGCGGTGCTAACGAAGGACACGCGGATAATTTCGATCGGCTATAATGGGCCTCCTGCCGGCACGCACAACTGCGATGAGGAATTTCCGGAGACAGGCTGCCCGCGCGACGCGAAAGGAAGCTGCTCGCTGGCTTTGCACGCTGAGCAGAATGCCATTTTGTTTGCCGTGAAAAACGGTTCAAATATCGAGGGATCGACGCTGTTTGTCACGCTGGCACCCTGCATTGCATGTGCCCGGGTGATTTACACGATGAAGATCAGGAAGGTGATTTTTCTGCATTCCTACGCCGCCTATAAGGGCATTTCCGTGGAGGAAGGCGTCGAGTTCCTGCGGCGGTTCGGTGTGGAGGTGGAGCAGTATAGGCCAATGATTGAATGATTGAATGAGTGAATGAGTGAATAATTGCAGAACATTCACTCATTCACTCATTCAAAATTCAATCATTAATGATGATGCACGCCACCAGCCCCGTGTACGTGCCCATGGTCGAGTTCTTCGCTTGTGGCTGCGCGTACGCTGATGATCTTGCCTGAGAAGTGCATTTCCTTGCCGGCCAGCGGGTGATTGAAATTCATGATCACCACCTCGTCCTGGATTTCGACGATCTGTCCGTGCAGTCTTTCGCCTTCCTCGTTGGTCATCGGGATGATGTTGCCCACTTGCAGCAATTCGTTCTGATCTACTTCGCTGTTCTGGAAAACCGATTTGGGCAGGTCTACCACCGCTTCTTCATCATATTCTCCATAGCCTTCTTCGGGTGCTACGGTGAAATCGAAAGTATCACCGGCAGAAAGGCCCTCGATCTGATTTTCGAATCCTTCGGGCAGGCCGCTGATGCCATGGATAAAGTACATCGGGTCGTTTTCGTTTACTACTTCCACGACATCCGTCTCGCCTTCCGAGTCTGGAATGCTGAGGCTATATGTGAGCGCCACGACGCTATTTTTTTCGACTTTCATTTGCTAGTTTGATTAAAATAATGGTTGTTGTAAAAGAATTGTTCCGCGCAAGAGTATGAGAACAAACGTACGGTTATTTTGCCAAAATGTCATTTAGATGAATTTTTTAGCGCATATTTTGCTGTCGGGAGAGAACGAAGGGGTGATGATGGGCAATTATGTCGGCGACTTCATTAAAGGACGTTTAACGGACGAAAAAACCGCCGGATGGAACCCCGACTATGTAGTTGGCCTGAAACTGCACCGGTTCATCGATTCTTTCACCGATACTCATCCGGAGGTATCCGAAGCCAAAGATGTAGCGGCCGCTACCCAAGGGAAACTGGCAGGAATAGTCATGGATATTTACTTCGATTATTATCTGGCGAAAAACTTCGAGCATTACCATAGCGAACCGCTTTTCCAGTATGCTCACCGGATGTACTCAGTGATCGAACGGAACGAGCACCTGATTCCGGAAACGATGGTGCCGATGGTGCGTTCCATGATCCGCCAGGACTGGCTCACCACATACGCGACGCTCGATGGCATCGACACCACGTTTAAAAGGCTTTCCCGCCGTGCGGAGTTTCTGGCGCCTATCTCTACGGCCGTGAGCGATTTGCGGGCCAATGAGGCATTCTACTATACCAAATTCCTCGCTTTCTTTCCCGACCTGTGCAGTCATGCCGGGCAATTTATCGCTGAAAACGCGGCATAAATCGGCGCGGAACGGTAAATTTGACGTCCGGATCGCGTCTGGTCCCAATTGCAAAATTCATGGCACAAACACCCGATATTATTCTTAAAGAGCTCAAAAGCAAGAAGTTCCGCCCGATCTATTTCTTGCATGGCGATGAGCCGTATTACATTGACTCTATAGCGGAAGAGCTTGAAAACAAGGTTGTTCCCGAGTCGGAACGCGGCTTCAACCAATTTGTCCTGTACGGAAAGGATACCGACGTGGCCGGCGTGCTGAGCTATGCGCGGCGGTTTCCGTTTATGGCTGAACGGCAGCTGGTGTTGGTGAAAGAGGCGCATCGGTTGAACGGTATCGAGCAAAAGGAACAGCAGCAGCGCCTGGAAGATTATGCATTGAACCCGGTACCGAGTACGGTGCTCGTATTCTGCTACCATGCCAATGCGGACGAGCGGAAATCCTACCTGAAAGCATGCAACGCAAATGGGGTGGTGGTGCAGTCGAAAAAGATGTACGATAACAAGCTGCCCGACTGGGTAGCTTCTTTTTGCCAGCACGAGGGCGTGAAGATCAGCCCGAAGGCGGTTCAAATGCTGGTCGACAACATCGGCAATGACCTGAAACGTCTTTCGAACGAGATCCGGAAGATCATGGTGAACCTGCGGGTGGACGAGGGGATCGATGCTGCGGCCATCGAGAAGTTTGTCGGGATCAGTAAGGAATACAACGTTTTCGAATTCCAGAAGGCGTTAATGCATCGCGATGTATTGAAAGCGAACCAGATAGCTGCTTTTTTTGCATCTAACCCAAAAGACAACCCGCTGGCCCCGGTACTGATCATCCTGTTCGGGTTTTTCTCAAAACTGCTTCTCACACACGCAGCGCGCGACAAATCGGAGAAGGGGCTGGCTGCGGAGCTGGGTGTGAATCCCTATTTTGTGAAAGATTATCTGCTTGCTGCGCGCAACTATCCGATGGGTAAGGTCGTGAACATTATCCATTATCTGCGCGAATGTGATGGTCGTTTGAAGGGGCTCGACGGTACCAGTATCCCGGAAGGGGAGCTGCTGCGGGAACTCGTTTTCAAAATCGTGCATTAATCCACAAGATTCAGGTTTGCAGTCGAACCTGCGCACGATACTTTCATTTATGGATTCTCAACAAACGATTATCATCCCCGTTCCGCCACTTTTCAATTTCCAGGAATGCCTTTGGTTTTTGAACCGCAACTACGACGACTGCCTGCATGTGGTCACCGAAACGGCTGTTTTTAAAGCGATCGCGACGCCCTTCGGCGATGTGCTTTTCCGGGTAGGCGAACAGGGGACTTTCGTGAAGATCGACTTATTGCAAGGAGATTCGGGTCCTGAATGCAGGGATTATCTGACCAGGTACGTCCGTGACTGGTTTGATATGGACCGTGACTTGGCCCCGTTCTACGGATACTTAAAGCGGGACAGTCGCCTTGCGTATATGGCAGAGGACTTTGCCGGATTACGGCTGATGGGCATTTCCGATATGTTCGAAGCGCTTTGCTGGTCCATTATCGGCCAGCAGATCAATCTCACCTTTGCCTACAAGATGAAAAGGCGCATGGTGGAGCAGTATGGCCGCCACATAGAATGGAACAACCAGGTTTTTCATATTTTCCCCGAACCCGAAATACTGGCCAATGCCGAGGTGGAGGTGTTGCGCGGAATGCAGTTTTCGCAGAAGAAAGCAGAATACGTCATCGGCGCAGCGCGGGCCTTCACAGAAGGTACGCTCAGCCGGTCGTTGATTGAGGCATTACCGGATTTCGATTCCAGACAAAAGGCTCTGGTGGCGCATAAGGGTATCGGTATCTGGACGGCCAATTACGTCCTCATGAAGACATTTCGTGCTCCGGAAGGCATTCCGCATGGGGATGTAGGTTTATTAAATGCGCTGGTCGGCCATGGTATTATCGGGGCTCGCAGTGAAAAGGAGAAAATAGAAGCGTTTTTCCATGACTATGCGGGTTGGGAGACGTACGTTACATTTTATCTCTGGCGAAGTCTCGCCGTAAAGCCGCTAGCCTGACTTCCATTTCAAATGCGCCTCGCGCATACAATGCCCGCACGGACGGTACCCGTGTGCGAGGGCGTCGCGCTCGTCCGTGAAGAAGACGCGGTTGCTGCGTTTCATTCGTTTTCCCGAGCCGCAGGATAATCGGCCGTAAATTTTCAGGTTACGATTCCCCGCCACGGTGATCTGGCGGTTATCGATCATTTCTTTCAATTTGCGGCTCGTCGCGAAACTTTCCGGGCCTATTTTCTCGTGTTTGATCATGTGTTAGTCGATGCGAATGTGAATGCTGATGCATTGTCTTTCAGCTCAATGCATCATGAAAGATAATGCCGAGCGTATACCGATGGCCGTCATGTACTTCACTTACGCCGTGTTTCATATTGACGCGGTAATACCCTTTGCTGCCTTTGACGGGCCTGAAATTAGTAGTAAAAACCAGCGCATCACCCTTCCGGGGCTTCAAAACGATCGCTTTCGACTGGGCGCGGGGAATCTGCTCGGTCATGACGAACTCGCCGCCGGTGTAGTCCTGACCGGGCTCGCTGAGGAATAATACCATTTGAATAGGGAAGAATAGCTCGCCGTAAAGGTCCTGGTGAAGGGTATTGTGGCCGCCCTGCCCGTATTTGAGGATCAATGCGGTGGGTTTTGTCTGCCCGTGGGCACGGCAGAGTTCCTGAAATTCTTCAAAATCGGCAGGGTAGGGCTGTTCTTTCGTAAGAACCTGCATCCATTGATTTGCTACCGGCGCGAGTTTGGGGTAAATGCATTCGCGAATCCGATGGATAATCGGTGGTAGTGGGTAGGAGAAGTATTTGTACTCGCCCAGGCCGAAGCGGTAACGTTCCATGACGATCGTCTTGCGATAATGCGCCGGATTTTGGTACGCTGCGATGAGCTGGTCGCATTCTTCCGCATTCAGTACTTGTTCAAGTTGGACATAGCCGCGCTGGTGAAGATTTTCGCTAATGGAAGGCCAGTCAAGGTTTTCGATGTTGGTCATAGCAAGTGGCATTTTGATTTGTTTAAACCAAAATTAACCTGCGGCTAAGCCTGCGAAAACCTGATTCTTGCGTAGTTGAGTTGAATGATTGAATGATTGAATGACTGAATGAGTGAATGGGTGAATGAGTGAATGAGTGAATGAAATTGGTCAAGAGGTCAAGAATAGTCAGGGATTGTTTAAAATTACTAAACCAATACCTGACTATTTCTGACAAAACATGACTATTTAGTCAATCATTCGCTCATTCAATCATTCAATCATTCAATCATTCACACATTCACAATTCACGCCGAAAGCACCGTCTCGTCTTTTCTTTCGCCGATCTGCTGGCGCCACATGGCGTAGTAGAGGCCTTTCTCTTCGAGCAATGCATGATGACTGCCGGTTTCTACGATGCGGCCCTTTTCGAGCACATAAATACGGTCGGCATACATGATCGTAGAAAGACGGTGGGCGATCATGACGGTAATATGCTGGCGCTGGTCGGTAATGGCGCGGATGGTATTTGAGATTTCTTCCTCGGTGAGCGAATCCAGGGCGGAAGTTGCTTCGTCGAAAATGATCAGGTGCGGGTTACGCAGGAGCGCACGGGCGATCGACAAGCGCTGGCGCTCGCCGCCTGATAATTTCAAGCCGCCTTCGCCGATCACCGTATCGATCCCATTCTCGGCGCGCGCGAGTAGGTTATAGCATGCGGCCTTCAAAAGCACGTCGTTGATCATTTCATCCGTTGCCTCAGGATTCACAAAAAGCAGGTTCTCTTTGATTGTGCCGGAAAAGAGCTGCGTATCCTGCGTTACGAAACCGATTTTATGCCGGATTTCATCAAAATCAATCTCTTTCCCATTCACACCATTGTACAATACAGCGCCTTCAATGGGCTGGTAAAGTCCCACCAGGAGTTTCACCAGCGTGGTCTTTCCGGAGCCCGACGGACCCACGAATGCAATGGTTTCCCCCCGTTTAACCCCGAAGGAAATATCCTCCAACGCGGGGCGTTTTGCGGTCTGGTGCTGGAACTTAACGTGGTTGAACTCCAATTCCCTGATGTCGGTAATACTTTCAGGGTTAGCAGGCTTATGTTCGACCGGGCGGGCCAGCAATCCCTGCAAGTTGTTCAGCGACGCTTCGGCTTCGCGGTAGGAGAGGATTACGTTGCCCAACTCCTGCAATGGTCCGAAAATGAAGAAGGAATAGAATTGCATCATCATCATCTGCCCCACGGTAATTTTGTCACGGAACACGAAAAACAGCAATGCGAACATCACGCATTGTTGTAGAAAATTGACGAACGTTCCCTGAATGAAACTTACCGAACGGATGCTTTTGACTTTTGTCAGTTCCAGTTTCAGTATTTTATAGGTGGTGGTATTCAGTCGGCCGATTTCCTGCTGCGTCAATCCAAGACTTTTTACCAGCTCGATATTGCGCAGCGATTCAGTGGTGGAACCGGCCAACGCCGTAGTTTCTTTGACAATGTTCTTCTGGATCGTCTTGATCTTTCTGCTCAGCACGCTCGTCAGAAACGCGAGTATTACCGAGCCGACAAGGTAGATCAGCGGCAGCCAGGGGCTGAGCCTGAATGCGACGATCACGACGAATACAATACCTACCGAAGTGAAAAACAGTACATTGACGAAATTGAGGATGAATTTCTCACAATCGGCCCGGACTTTTAATAGTACAGAGAGCGTTTCGCCGGAGCGCTGGTCTTCAAAGTCCTGGAACGGGAGCCTTAATGCATGCCGCAGGCCATCCGTGTAGAGCGCAGCGCCAAATTTCTGGATCACTACGTTGACCAGGTAATCCTGGAATGCCTTGGCAATGCGCGAGACCATGGCTACGCCGATGATCATCAGCAAACCCATGAGTACGCCTTGGAAGAACTCGTTTCCAAGTCCTTTGGTACGAAACTCCGCGGCCTTGTTGGCATAAGGGTCGATGAGGTAATTACCAAGGATGTAAGGGTTAAGCAGGGAGAAAGTCTGGTTGATAGCGGCCATCAGCAGGGCCAGGAAAATGAGTCCCTTGTACCTGCTCAGGTATTGGAATAATAATTTCATACAGTTCTGAGGTGATTCGGTGGTGTTACCAATTACTGTAAACCCAAACGCATGGAATTTAATTCTCGGAGAATGCGCAAAAATGCGGGGGAAATAAAAAAGACATCCGGAAGGGATGTCTTTCACCAAGTAGCGGGGAGCAGGATCGAACTGCCGACCTTAGGGTTATGAATCCTACGCTCTAACCATCTGAGCTACCCCGCCGTCGTAATTGTGGTGCAAAAGTATGTTAAAGAATGTTACGATGCAACCAGTTTGCCCATTTTTGCTGTAAATTTCGCATATTTTTGAAACAACAAATTTAAATTTAAACGCATTTATTGTCGATTTATGTTATATTACAACTTTTAAATCAGCACATAAGGTAAGCACTAACGAGGCCGTCCTTAAATTTCAGCACATATGGAAAAATATAAATTTGTTAAAGAATTTGAATTGCGATCCTCCCCAAAAGTTCTCTTTCCATATATTTCCACACCCTCGGGCCTTGAACAATGGTTCGCCGAGAAGGTTACCGTGCTGCCAGACCACCGCTTCGATTTCCAATGGGACGGTGACAGCCATATAGCCAGGCAGACGGGGCTGAGGATTAACAAGGCAGTACGTTTCGATTTTGAGGATACCAGCGAAGATAATCTCGATAACAACCATCTGGAACTAAAATTAGAAGTTAGCGAGTTAACCCAGACAACCTTTTTGCGTATCATCGACTATTCGTCGAATAAGGATAAAGACGAGCTGACTTCATTGTGGGAGGGGTTTATTGACAATTTAAGAGAAATAGTAGGCAGTTGATGAAAAAGCTGGATAAGCTTATTTTGACGTCCTTTTGGGGACCATTTGTAATTACAATGTCGGTCGTGGTGTTCGTCTTCCTGATGCGGATCATGATCTTTTATATAGATGACTTCGTGTCGAAGGACCTGAACGTCACGGACTATGCACAGCTATTCTTCTTTTTCAGTCTCATTACGGTGCCCACCGCATTGCCGCTCGCAATGCTGCTTTCCTCGTTGATGGCATTCGGTAACCTGGGCGAATTCTTCGAACTTACTGCCATCAAAAGCGCGGGCATTTCCGTGGTGCGGGCTATGCTGCCGATGTTTATTGTTGCCGTCGGGATCAGTATCTTTTCCTTTTATTTCAATGACCGCGTGTCGCCTTGGGCGAACCTGAAAGGGTATAGTCTCCTGTACGATATCAAGACTACCAAGGCAACTTTGAAAATTAAAGAGGGGATTTTTTACAATGATTTGCCGGGATACAGCATTAAGGTCGACGAGAAGCAAGAAAATGGCAAGATGATCGGAATGGTCATTTATAAGCACAACAGCCGCTCTTACGAGCTGGGTAATACGGAAATCATCCTGGCGGATTCGGGTAGGATGTATTCGATCAACGAGAACCGTTACCTGGTCATCGAGCTGTACAACGGTACCCGTTACACCGATGAGCAGGGGTCCGGAAGTTCGCGCCCTGTCTACATTTCGTCGCCTGCCGGCACGCCGACACCCTATTCGAATTTCAACCGCCAGTCGTTCAAACATTACCGGATGACGGAAAGCCTGGCGTCGTTTGGTATGAAGCGCACCGACGAAGGGCAGTTCAAATACCACGAGTTTATGAAGAATATCGATGATTTGACGGCCACGGCGGATTCATTGCGCAATTCCTACCAGGAAACGCAGAAAAACCTCGTGGCGGGCAGTCAGCAGTATTATTCGTATAACTACCGCGAAGGAACCGACAAAACGATCAAGCCGGGCAAATGGATCGACTCGTTGCTGGTCAAGCCGGTTTCCGACAGTTTGAAAAAGGATATTCTGATGAATACTAAGGCGGCCTCGAACAGCATGCTGAGCTACATCAAATCGCAGCAGGACTATTTGCAAACCAAATTGAAGGACGCGAGCAAGTACGAGCTGGAACGCCACCACAAATATACCCAGGCGCTTTCCTGCCTGATCATGTTCCTGATCGGCGCGCCTTTGGGTGCTATTATCAAGAAAGGAGGCTTCGGCGTACCGGTACTGGTTTCGATCCTGTTTTTTATCCTTCTATATGTATTGACCAACCAGGGGGACAAATGGGTGAAAGAGGGGCTTGTGGCGGTGCCTATCGGCGCGTGGATGGCGAATACCATCCTGTTTCTGGCAGGGATCTATTTCATCGACCGTGCGCGCAGCGATTCGAGGTTGTTCGATAAGGACGTTTACCAGATGTTCTTCAAAAGAATTAAGTCTAAATGGGCAAGTAGATTCGGGAAAACCGAACTTATCACTCATAATTAATTTAAATTATTTTAAAAACCGGTTTAAAAAGGCTACTTTTGCAACCTTATTTGCGGCAAGGTGCCGTAATTACTACATATTACTTTAATCTGTTGTTACAATCATGTATTTAACCGCGGAAAAGAAGAGCGAGATCTTCGAATCGAAAGGTTTTAAAAAGGAGAGCGGTGACACCGGCTCTGCTGAATCACAAATTGCTTTATTTACGTACCGTATCAACTATCTGAATGAGCACCTCAAAACGCACAAGAAAGATAATGATACACGTCTGGGCCTCCTCAAAATGGTAGGAAAGCGCAGAAGATTGTTGGATTATCTTTACAAAAAAGACATCAATCGCTACCGTGCGATCATCGCCGAATTGAACATACGTAAGTAATTTAGAAATCAGGGAACTTGACATATGTGATAGTTCCCTGATTTTTTGCGGAAAAAACAAGAACTTACCGGGACGTCAGGACGGCGTTTCACAGCTACAAAAATCAAATATTCTATGCTCTTTAATATAGTTACCAAGACTATAACCTTACCGGACGGCAGGGAAATCACAATTGAAACAGGAAAATTAGCCAAACAAGCCGACGGATCGGTAGTTGTCAGACTGGGTAACACCATGTTGTTGGCGACAGTTGTTGCTAACAAAGATATTAAGGAAGGTCTCGACTTCCTTCCGTTGTCAGTTGACTATCAGGAAAAATTCGCGTCTGCGGGACGTATCCCGGGAAGCTTCCAGCGCCGTGAGGGCAAGCTGTCAGATCACGAAGTATTGACCAGCCGCCTGGTGGACCGCGTTCTGCGCCCATTGTTTCCGGACGACTACCATGCCGAAGTACAGGTAAACATTCTTTTGATCTCTGCCGACGAGGAAGCATTGCCTGACGCACTCGCTGCATTGGCTGCATCCGCTGCATTGGCGGCATCCGATATTCCTTTCGGCGGGCCAGTTTCAGAAGTTCGCGTTGCGAAAATCGACGGCGAGTATGTGATCAACCCCGGAACTACCGCGCTGGCAAATGCTACGCTCGACCTGATGGTAGGTGCGACGTATAATGACATCGCGATGGTGGAAGGTGAAATGAGCGAAGTTTCCGAAGAGGAAGTGATCGAAGCATTGAAAATCGCACACGAAGTTATCAAAACCCAATGCCTGGCTTTGAAAGAATTTGAAGCGGCTGTTGGCAAAACTGAAAAAAGAGAATACGTAGGCGATCCTGCGGACGAAGCGCTTGAAGCACGCGTTCGTGAGTTTGCTTACAGCAAGATATATGCGGTTACGCAGTTGGGTTCAACCAACAAGACTGTCAGAAAAGACGGTTTTAAAGCTGTTTGGGAAGAATTCAAAACGACCATTACCGAAGAAGAAGCAGCGGAATTCAACGAAAGCCTGGCGAAACGTTATTTCAACGACCTCGTTTGGGAAGCTTCACGCCGCCTCGTACTCGACGAAAGGATCCGCCTCGACGGCCGTAAGCTGGACGAAGTAAGACAAATTGCTTCGGAAGTGGATTACCTGCCGAATGCACACGGTTCTGCATTATTTACACGCGGTGAGACGCAATCTCTTACCACCGTAACGCTTGGAACCAAGCAGGACGAGCAAATCGTTGACACCCCATTGAAATATGGTTACAGCAAATTTATGCTGCATTATAACTTCCCAGGTTTCTCGACTGGTGAAGTGAAGCCTAACCGCGGCCCTGGCCGTCGTGAAGTAGGCCACGGTAACCTCGCCTTGCGCGCACTCAAAAAGGTGTTGCCGCCGGTGGAGGACAACCCGTACACCATCCGTATCGTTTCGGATATCCTCGAATCAAACGGTTCGTCTTCCATGGCGACGGTTTGCGCAGGTTCACTGGCATTGATGGACTCAGGTCTGAAAATCAAAGCGCCGGTATCGGGTATCGCCATGGGCCTTATCTCTGACGAGGCGACCGGCAAATACGCGGTGCTTTCCGATATCCTTGGCGACGAAGATCACCTGGGCGATATGGACTTCAAAGTAACCGGAACGGCAGCAGGTATCACCGCTTGCCAGATGGATATGAAGGTGAATGGCCTTTCATTCGAAGTGCTGACAGAAGCCCTGATGCAAGCCAAAGCGGGCCGTCTGCACATCCTCGGTGAAATGAACAAAACCATCACCGAAAGCCGTCCTGACCTGAAACCGCATACCCCACGTGCGATCGTGATCAAAATTGATCGTGAGATGATCGGTGCGGTAATCGGACCAGGCGGAAAAGTGGTACAAGACATTCAGAAAGAGTCTGGCGCAACGATCTCTATCGAAGAGAAAGACGGCGCAGGCTTTGTAAGTATATTCTCTGCCGATAAGTCTTCCATGGATAAGGCAGTTGCACGGGTTAAGGGCATCATCCTCGTCCCTGAAATCGGTGAAATATATAGCGGCAAAGTGAAGTCCATCATGCCTTTCGGAGCGTTCGTTGAGTTCCTTCCGGGCAAAGACGGTTTGTTGCACATTTCCGAGATCAAGTGGGAGCGTCTTGAAAAAATGGACGGCGTTCTGGAAGTAGGAGAAGAGGTGCAGGTGAAGCTCGTCGAAATCGATAAGAAAACCGGTAAATACCGCCTTTCACGCAAAGTATTGTTACCAAAGCCTGAGAACAAAAAAGATTAATTCAGTGTTCTTCTAGGCAGGAACGGTAAAAACGTCGTTATATAACATACTTAATAAAGACATAGATGAGACAGCTAAAGATCAGTAAGCAAATTACCAACCGTGAAAGTCAATCATTAGATAAATATTTGCAGGAGATCGGTAAGGTGGATTTGCTAACGCCGGATGAGGAGGTGACGTTAGCTCAGAAAATCAGGGATGGAGACCAGCTGGCTTTGGAGCGTCTGACCAAAGCGAACCTGCGTTTCGTAGTGTCTGTTGCAAAGCAATATCAAAATCAAGGCTTATCGTTGGGTGACCTGATCAACGAGGGAAACCTCGGTCTGATCAAGGCAGCACAGCGTTTTGATGAAACAAGAGGTTTTAAATTCATTTCATATGCGGTTTGGTGGATTCGTCAGTCGATCCTGCAAGCATTGGCAGAACAGTCACGTATCGTGCGTTTACCCCTCAACCGTGTAGGTTCACTGAACAAAATCTCAAAAACTTTCTCGGAACTGGAACAGCGCTTCGAACGCGAGCCATCGCCTGAGGAGTTGGCGGAAGTACTGGAAATTTCTTCTTCCGAGGTAGTGGATACGATGAAAATTTCGGGTCGCCACGTTTCCATGGATGCTCCGTTTGTACAAGGTGAAGAAAACAGCCTGTTGGACGTTCTGGAAAATGACCTGGAAGATAAGCCGGATTCAGGCCTGGTAAACGAATCGCTCCGCAAAGAGGTACAACGCGCATTGTGCACGCTTACCCAGCGCGAGGCGGACGTGATCGCCCTGTATTTCGGTCTGAATGGCGAGCATGCAATGACTTTGGAGGAGATCGGGGAAAAGTTTAACCTCACCCGTGAGCGCGTGCGCCAGATCAAGGAAAAAGCGATCCGCCGCTTGCGCCACGTTTCCAGGAGCAAAGCTTTGAAAACCTATTTGGGTTAATGCATATTCCAATGCAACCCTTCTAATTCTTTTAAATAGCCTCTTTCGGGAGGCTATTTTCATTTTGTGATATGGCTATTTTACAACCTTTGATAGACATGGCCGAGATCTGCTACCAGCAGGGTATCCGGCATGTGGTAGTATCCCCGGGGTCACGCAGCGCCGCGCTTACGCTCGCATTCGCACGCCACGGAGGCTTTCAGGCGCATGTGTGTATAGACGAGCGTTCGGCAGGCTTCATCGGCCTTGGAATAGCCCAGCAAATCGCCTCTCCGGTGGTTTTGATATGCACTTCGGGCAGCGCAGCCTACAACTTCGCGCCGGCCGTTTCTGAGGCCTTTTTTCAGCAGGTCCCGCTGCTTGTATTAACGGCGGACAGGCCCAGGGAATGGCAGCATCAATACGACGGCCAGACGATCTACCAGACGGGCATTTTCGGGCCGCATGTGAAACGTTCTTTCGAAGTTTCCCCGGACTACCAGCACACCGACGTGCAATGGGCGATCAACCGCATTACGAACGAGGCGATTAACCTGGCGTCCATTGCGCCTCTTGGACCGGTACATATCAATGTTCCGATACGAGAGCCGTTCTACCCGAATGCACAGGAGGATTTCAGGGCTTCTGACAAGGTAAGGGTTATCAAGCGGCAGGAGAGCGAAATTATATGGCCGCAATCCGTGTGGGAAGAGCTGCTGGACGAGTGGGAGAATGCACCGAAAATCCTGATAGCCGGCGGCCAGAGCAGGCCGCACGCCGCCCTGAATGCCGTACTGGCCCGTATCAACGAAGAATGGCAAATCCCGGTGCTGGGTGACTGCATTGCGAACCTTTCCGGTCCGGATTTCATCCGCCACCATGACTTGTTCCTGAGCTCGAAAGAAGCTGAAAATCTCCGTCCCGATCTGCTGATCACGTTTGGAATGTCGTTTCTATCGAAGGAATTCAAGCAGTTCATCCGTAGAAATCCTCCTAAATACCACTGGAATATTGGTGAAGATGCTCTCCTGGCCGATCCTTTCCAATCGGTAACAAGGGAAATCGCGGGGAAAGCGACTCCTTTCTTTGAAATTATGTTTGAAAAGCTTGATTATCAATCATTTGTTGAAAATACTGACCTTGGACATGATACAGAATTTCACGCATTATGGCTGCAAAACGAAAGGAATGCAGTAAGAATGCAGCATGAATTCCTTAAAAATCTTTCAGTGTTCAGTGACTTAACTTTGTTAAATTCGATATTTAAGTTTATTGAAAATGATTTTCAGTTACACGTAGCCAACAGTATGTCCGTTCGCTATGCCAATGTGCTAGCGGTAGAAAACCAATGGTCGGGCGTGTTTGCAAACAGGGGCACGAGCGGGATAGATGGCTGTGTGAGTACCGCCATTGGCGCGGCGCGGGTGAATGGCAGACCGACATTACTCGTTGTAGGCGACGTGGCTTTTTTATACGACCGAAATGGTTTGCTGATCGATAATCTTCCGCAGAACCTGAAAATCGTCGTGCTCAATAATGCGGGTGGAAACATATTCCGGATGATCGACGGTCCTGGAAGCTTGCCGGAGCTGGAAACTTATTTTGAGACGAGGCATTCCTTCTCGGCGCAGCGCACCTGTGAGGATTCGGGAATTGCATATTTCCGCGTTTCAGACCTGGCTGGTACGGAAGCTGCCGTGAAGGATTTTCTGAATTTTAACGGGATCGCCCTGCTGGAAGGATTCACCGATCCCGTTGAGAATACCAGGGCTTGGAAAGCGCTCAAACGCGTCGCGCATTCCTAGTATCGCCCGGCATCGCCGCTTAGCGGCAGTACCTGTTTGCTTCGGCCGTTGCCAGGGAGTCTTTCAGCATGACTCCCTGCCTCCATATTTTACAGGCTTCTGCGGTTTTGTTTTGCGCCAGGTAAGCTTGTCCGGCCAATCCGTAGAGCAACTCCACAGGCTCGGCGATTTCGATGGCCTTATTATAGGCGTTCAGTGCTTCTGAAATGTTTCCTCTCTGCTGGTAGTACATGCCCAGGTTGCGCAATGCATAGCCATTTTTAGGCAGCTTGTCCAGCGATTTCTCGATGAGCGTGCGGGCCTCTTCAGGTCGTCCGGTTTGCAGCAATGCATATGCCTTGTTGTTGAGTGAATAGGGCTCGGCGGGGTCACGGCTCAGTACCTGGTCGAAGTAGGCGATGGCTTGGGGCCATTGCTTTTGTTTTGTGGCGATAAGCCCGAGGTTATTCAGCGCTTGCGGTTGCGCAGGGTCCAGGGCCACGGCGGTTTCGAAGTCGAGCCGTGCTTCGTTGTATGAGCCCAACCTGTAATATACTGCACCCCGGTTGACATAAGCCTCCGTATTGGTCTTGCTCAATTGCAAGGCACGATCATATTCGGGGATGGCGAGAGACGAGTTGCCCTGCGCATCGAGCAAGTTGGCTTTCACCAGGTGGAACCGGGTAGAGTCCTTGTACTCCTTTTCGATTTGATCCAGATCCGCTTTGGCGTCGTTCAGGCGGCCCAGATCGAGCGATGCTTCGGCCCTGACGAGATTTGCCTGTACCAACGTCGGGTCGATGCGGATTGCTTCTGTTAAAATCTCGTGGGCATCACTTGTACGTCCCAATTTCAACAAAGTTATCCCCTTGTTGAGATAGGCGTCCGAAAAATCTGCATTTTTGGCAATCGCTTCGTCGTACAGTCTGAGGGCCTCGGCATAGTTCTTTTGATTTAATGCCTGGTTTCCTTTCAGAAAAAAATCTGCAGCGTCCTTCTTACTTTGGTTCGTACAATTTAGTAATGTTAGTGCCAATAAGAATAGCTGAATTAATGTATTGAATTTGAATAACATATAATTAGTAATAGTAAAACACCAGTTATGAGGTATATCAAGGACATCCCTAACCCTCGCTACAAAATCGGTCTTTACCAATGGAACAGCAAGTACATTATTAAGATTGAATCAGGAATGTATGAGCAAACTTACAAAATCGATGATTACGAAGTAGCGTCGACAGACGAGCTCGAAGTTTGTATGGACGACGCGTTCACGCAGGCGATCGCCGATCGTTTCGATGCCATGCATGCCGATTTTAACGGGACGCTCGTACGGCATAATGTGCTTTTTTAGCGTCCCGGGCGTATTCCTGACGCGCGCACGTATACGGTTTTAATATGCAGTTCGTTAGATAGCAAACAATTTTAAGCGGTAAGTGAGCACCAGAATATTCTTTTGTCAGGATATGGCAGACCACAACAACTTAATTCAAAACTCCACCAACTCAGTATCTATGGTTTTTAAACGCAGCGCCTCCACTGTCGGCATGTTTGTATGTGTAGGCGCGTCTTCCGTAGTAGCCCAGAATACGCTTAGTATTACGGAGCCGGAAGCACACTTTCGCAACGGCCTCGAATATTATGCAAAGTCTAATTACGTAGCTGCCAGGCAGGAATTCGGCGAATTCCTGAATTCGCAGGATAAGTTGCTCAGTACGAGTGATTATAATAAGGTTACGGCAGAGTATTACGTAGCGGTAACCGGGCTTTATCTTAACTACCCCGAGGCCGAAGTGCAGGTCGACCGGTTTGTCAAGAACCACGCTGAACACCCCAAAGCACAGCTCATCTACAGTGACCTGGGTAAATATTATTACGAAGCCGGTAACTACGAAAAGGCGATTACCTATCTGGAAAAGGCCGTGGATCTGCCTGGGGCAGGAGCGGGGAAGCTGGAAAGCACCTATCGGCTGGCAATGTCCTATTATAACACCAAACAGCCCGATCTGGCGCTGCCGCTGTTTAATCAGGTAAAGAACGAGGCGGGGTTTGAAAATGCCGGAGACGCATCTTTTTACGCAGGCGTGATCAACTACCAGAAAAATAATTTCGAAGAGGCATATCAGGACTTCAAGCGGATCGAGGATCATCCCTTTTATAAGAATGAAGCCCCGAACTGGATTATCTCATCCCTGTATCAGCTTAAAAAGTTTGATGAGCTGCTTACCTACGGAGAGCGCATCCTGGGCGCTCAGCGGGGCAATACCAAGCTGGATGATGTGGCTCTGTACGTTGCAGAGGTCTACTATGAAAAAGGCGATTATGCTAATGCCGTCAAAGCTTATGAGCGCTACAAGCGTATGAGGCCAGGGACAATTCCGCCTACGGTTGCATTGCATTACGGCCATGCACAGTTCCGCAGCAACAACTTCGAAGGGGCAATTGCCTCATTGAAGCCCATAGGAAATGGAAAGGATTCTGTTTCGCAATATGCTTCATATATACTAGGAATCAGCAACTTAAAGACTTCTAATTTAAGCAATGCTTTAACGTCTTTCGGTAATGCGGCGGCATTGGACTTCAACCAGGTAGTTAAGGAAGAAGCCACTTACAACCACGCCAAAGTTCAGCTTGAAATGGGTAACAATACGGATGCCGTGAAAGAGCTGAATAACTACATGGCGAAGTATCCCGAGAGCAAGCACACCGAGGAAGCTACCGAGCTGGTGGCCGAAGGATACGCCAGCGCGAGTAACAGTTCGCAGGCAATAAAGTACATTGAGGCGCTGAAAGCGCGCAATACTAAAATAAATAGTACCTATCAGCGGCTTACTTATAACCAGGGTGTGACTGATTTTAATGCAGGACGGTACGATCAGGCGATCGAGATGTTTGATAAATCAGTCAAATTCCCGATTGATCCGGAGCTTTACAATTCGGCGTCTTTCTATAAAGCGGAGTCGGTTTACGCATTGAAGCGCGTGGATGAAGCGGCGACACTGTACAACCAGATCGCCAAGAATCCGAAGGCAGGCATTTACGCTAAAAAGAGCCTGTACGCTTTGGGATACATTTATTATAATCAGAAAAAATACAGCCAGGCGCTTCCCTACTTCCGCGAGTTTACCAACAACATCGAGGGAATGGAGGCAGATATGATCGAGGATGCGCATGCGAGGCTGGCAGATTGCTACCTGGCTGCGAAGAACTACAATGAGGCGATCCGTACCTATGAGCAGGTAGCCGCAAAAGGTAAAGTGGATAAGGATTACGCTTTGTTTCAAAAAGCTCGCGCGTACGTATATATGAACCGCGAGGCCGAAGCGAAACGCCAGTTCGAGTTGCTGATCAGCCAGTATCCGCAGTCCAAGCATTTGGATAATGCCTATTTCCAGCTCGCCGACATCGATTTCCAGAACCAGAGCTACTCGGCAGCAGTGAAAGGCTTTACACGCATGATTAACGAGAAGCCGAAAAGCACGCTTATTCCGGCTGCATTGCTGCGTAGGGCGCAATCTTATTATAACTTGCAAGTCTACGAACAGGCTATCGTCGACTTCCGCAAGATCCTGACGGAATATTCCGATTCCCCATCGGCAGAGAGTGCCCTGGAAGGTATCCAGGAAAGCTATTCGGCAGTAGGGCGCCCGGAAGAGTTTAACCAGGTGCTGGGGGTTGTGCGTAAAAACAATCCTGGCAATGAGAAACTCGAAGGGGTGGAATTCGATAACGTGCGGAACCTGTATTATGCCGAGAAATACGAAAATGCCATCACTGCATTGCAGGCGTTTCTGCAAAGTTACCCGGCGAGCAAGTACCAGTACGACGCTACCTATTTCATCGCATCGTCTTATGATAAGACTAACCGCGTGAATGAAGCGCTTCAATATTACAGTAAAGTGGTTCAGCAAAACCGGTCGCAATTCGTAGGCGCGGCAGCGCAGCGTTCCGCGGAGCTGGAAATCGGTCGCGGTAACTTTAACAATGCGGTATCGAACTTCCGCGTGCTTTCCCGCAATGCTGAAAACAAGAAGGACCAGGCGGCAGCATGGACGGGACTGATGGATACCTATTTCACATTGAAGAGCTACGACTCGACGCTCTATTACGCGAAGGAGATCATCAACATGGGTAATATCGTTCCGGCCAGTCTGGGTAAGGCGCAGCTCTACCTGGGAAAGGTACCCTATGAGAAAGGAGATCTGAAAAAGGCAGGTGAAGAGTTCAAAAAGTTGTCGGTGTCATCCAAGGACGAGTTTGGCGCGGAAGCGGCCTACTGGGCGGCGATGGTGCTTTACAAAGAGAAGAAATACAAGGAGGCGGAGGCGGCCATTATCGACATGGGCAAAAATTTCGAAGGTTACGACTTCTGGCGCGCCCGCTCGTTCATTCTGCTGGCGGACGTGTACGTGGGCATGAACGAGAAAGTGCAGGCAAAAGCCACGCTGAATTCCATCATCGAGAATTCCGATGACAAGGAGGCAGTGGAAATGGCCAAGGAGAAGTTGAACAAAATTGAAAAGTAACCCGTGAATCACGGTTTTATTAAACAGAAAAACTCGTTATCCATGACGCATTCCAAGATATTACGTTCCTCATTGTTTCTGCTGGCGCTGGGTTTCTCTTCCCAGTTCGCGATCGCGCAGCGGGGAGAAATTGAAAGCCAGACCTACGAAATCTTAAAGGATAAAAGCATTGAATTTGCACCTGCCGACCGGGTGTTTGACAAAGTGCAGCCTGTGAAGGGTGAAACAGGTAAGAAAAAGGTGTCATATCAGATCGTCGATCCTGAGATCAATATCGCTTCGCCGAAACTGACCCCTGCGGTCGCCGCATCTTCGGATGAACAAAGCCGGAAGGACGAGCCCGATGCGCTGAACAACTACGTGAAGGCCGGTGGAGGTAACTACGGCCGTTTCCTGGGCGAACTGTTTGTGGGAGGAAGACCGAAAGAGGATCTCGCCTACACGATGCAGCTGAAACATCTTTCGGCCGCCAATGGTCCGGTGGACGGTAAAAATTCGGCCAATGCGGCTACCGGTTTCAAGATTGGAGGGAAGTACATCCGCTCGAAATATAAAGTCGACGCAGGCTTTAACTTTGACCGCAAAAACTACTATTTCTATGGCTATAAGCCGCAGCCGGAAGGTGTGATCGTCGACCGTGACTCGATCAGACAGACGATTAACCAGTTTGGCTTTAACCTGGGTTTTGAAAACACCGACGCATCGGTCCTCGTGGATTACTCGGTTAAAACATCGTTGAACACCCTGAAAGACCGCTACAATGCTTCCGAGCTCGACTGGGGAACCAACCTGACTGCTTCGGTACCCATTTCGGAAACGTTCTTCGCACTGCTTGAAGCGGATGCATATGTGTCGCAGCGTGTCGATTACTTTACCTACAACCGGAACCTGTTCCGCGTTAAACCTACGTTCAAGTACGTGAACGACATGTTCTCGGTGTCTGCGGGAATCAACGCGGTGAACGAGACGGACAGTCAGCTGGATATTAACC
Organism: Dyadobacter sp. 50-39; assembly: GCA_001898145.1. Lineage (GTDB taxonomy): Bacteria > Bacteroidota > Bacteroidia > Cytophagales > Spirosomataceae > Dyadobacter. The sequence continues at coordinate 124,371 of MKSR01000040.1, read as the reverse complement.
GCACGAGGGCATTTCCGGCAGTAAACCTGGACGTAACGCCCATTTCGGGGGTTCATATTTTCGCCGGCTGGAACGGAGATATCGTCCGCAATACGCTAAGGAGCATGCTCAGCGAAAACCAATGGCTCGGACCGAATGTGCTCGTGATGAATACCGAGAAAACTTCGGACATCAGCGCGGGTGTTAAAGGAGAAACGAGCAACGGCATTAACTACGAAGGTAAAGTGGCTTACACTTCCTACAAGAACTTTTATTCGTACAATAACTCGCTGTCGGACACTTCCCGCTTCTCGGCCATTTTCGATCCCGGAAAAACAAAGGTGCTGACCATTTCGGCCCAGGCCGGCTACAACTTCAATGAGCTCTTCAAAACCTCCCTCAAAGCAAACTTCTTTGACTATGCGGTAGGAATGGTGGAGGAGCCGTGGCACCGGCCCGACCTTACGCTGAACTGGTTCAATGCCCTTACCATCAGCAAAAAGCTTTTTGTGACGGCGGATTTTTATATGCTGAGAGGCATGAAAGCGAAAAATTTTCAGAGCGGCGAAGTCACAAAATTGCCTGTGGTTGCGGACCTGAATCTTAAAATCGACTACCTGTTAACCAGGAACTTCTCTGCATTTGTGAACCTGAACAATGTGTTGGGCAAACGTTACCAGCGGTATCAGTACTACCCGCAGCAGGGCCTGAACTTTATTGCTGGATTGTCTTTTTCTTTTTAACTTCGCTGAGTTAACACCAAACTTCGTTTCATGATAGCAGTCGAAACAGTCATTCGGAAACTCATCGGAGAGTACGAATTCGTGATCATTCCCGGCTTCGGTGCCTTGCTTTCGCATCAGGTGCCTGCGGTGTATGATGGTAATTCGGGCATTTTCGCGCCGCCTGTAAAAAGGCTTGCGTTCAATGAGTACCTGAAACTGGACGATGGACTGCTGGCGAACTACATCTCGCGCCACGAGAAGGTCACGCATGCGGATGCGGTGGATTACATTAAAGGCTACACCGATCGTCTGAGATCGGGGCTGGATCGGAACGGTGAAGCGAGCATTGCAGGCATTGGAGAATTCAAGCACAATGTCGAAGGCAAGCTGGTTTTCGAACCTAACACCGGTAAGTATTTCAAAGATGAGTGGTATGGCTTCGAAAAGGTGAAAGCCGTTGAAGTACAGGCCCGTCCGGTAGCTGCATTAAATTCCGCACAATATGTGAACGACGATGTTGAAGTAGTGGAACTGGAAACAGAGGCACGGCCACGTCGCTGGACGGGCTGGGCTGCGGCCGCCGTCATCGCAGGTTTGCTTTGCGGACTGAGCTTTTTCCTGGTTAACACCGAAAACGAATACATCAAAAGCACGCTGAACCCGTTTGCTGAAATGTTCAGCAGGGAACAAGCTGTGGAAACGACCACGGTGGAAGCCGAGGAAGTGAAACTGCCTGAGCCAGTGCCTGCTACCGAGGCGGTTGTGGCAAAAGCCGACTCTATGCCGGTGGATTCCGCAGCTGTACCTGCCGCTGAAACGGTAACGCCTTCACCCGCACCGGCGCCTGTTGCTGCCGCTACGACGAAACCAGCGGAGGTTGCTTCGACTAAGTTCTACGTGATCGCGGGCGCATTCAAAGGCACCAAGCAGGCCAATGTTTTGCTGGCGCAGCTGAACGAGAAAGGATTTACGAACGCATTGATCATCCCCGCCGACGCGCGCAGCAAAAAAGTAAAAGTTGCCGTGGATGGATTTGACAATGAAACGGATGCTTACCGCGCTTCCGCGAAACTCAAATCGGTAATCGGGGAAGCAGGCTGGGTATACAAGAAAAAATAAGGTTTTAAACCTGGATATTGAGAAAGGAGGTCGCTGGCCTCCTTTTTTTGTTGCATACGTTTTTTACTACTTTTACGTTTTCCGAAAGAAAACCCAATTTTTTGATAGATGATCACATTACAGGCAGAAGACCGGCAGCGAATCGCGATATCATGGGCGTGGTCCTTTGGGATTACCGCGGCCATGCTGGGCCTATTCTTCTTTATCCGGCTCAGCTCCTCGCTTCCCAAAGTAGCACCCATGGAATTGTTTGTGGAGGTGAATTACGGGACCAGCAAAGTGGGAAAAGGGGATGTTCAAACCTACAATAAACCGAATGACAGCAAGGTCAGGGAGAATATGAAGGCTGATGCCGAAGAGGTCAAAAAGGTGAAATCGGTAGCTACACCGAAACCAACACCTCCGACACCCCCGAAAATAGAGTCCCCCAAGCCCGTAAAAACCGTCGCTGAGAAACCCGCGATTACTTCGAAGGTAGAGAGCCCGGTGGAAGCCCCCGAGAAGACTGACGTCAAAAAATCAACGGGCAGCGAAAACTCATCCGCACCGGTAGCTAAGCCTGCGCCGGAGAAGGCGGTCAATAAGGACGCATTGTTCAGCAAATCCTCCGGTGCCAAATCAGGAAGTAACGGCACGAACGGCACTAAAACGGGCGTTGGCGGGAACAACAATGGCGACGATGCGGAAGGCGTTGGCGACAAAGGTTCCAAAACGGGAAGCCTATTCGCCAAAACCTACAAGGGCGAAGGCGGCGGCGGAGGTACCAATGTTGGCCTCAACCTGTCGGGTTGGAGCTGGTCCAGAAGACCTGTCGTAGATGACAATTCGGATGCCACCGGCGATATTACATTTAAAATTACGGTGGACAAGAATGGCCGTGTGAAAAGTGTGATTACGCAAGCGACCACAGTCACCGACTATGCAGTAGTCAACAAATACAAAAGCGCGGTGAGAGATCTTACCTTCGTGCCAAAATCGGCCAACGTACCCGACGAATCGATTGGTACGATCACCTTTAAAATACGTTCACGTTAATACTTAAATGACTTATCAGGAAACGATCGGATATCTGTACGACAGGTTGCCGGTTTTTCAGCATATCGGGGCCCGTGCTTTCAAGCCGGGCCTTCATACTACCAGGGAATTGTGTAAGTCCCTGGGCGATCCGCAGGACAAATATCCTACCATTCACATTGCCGGCACAAACGGCAAAGGAAGCACTTCTCACATGCTCGCAGCGATCCTGCAAGCTTCCGGATACCGGGTGGGACTCTACACATCGCCTCATTTAAAGGACTTTCGTGAGCGTATCCGCGTGAATGGTGAATTTGTGCCGGAAGATTTCATCATCGATTTTGTTGCTGATCAAAGATCTAACATTGATAACTTAGCCCCCTCTTTCTTTGAGGTGACGGTTGCGATGGCATTTTCCTATTTTGAGAAGGCGAATGTAGATGTGGCCGTGATAGAGGTAGGCATGGGCGGCAGACTGGATTCAACAAATGTCATCACACCTGAACTTGCCGTTATCACCAATATCAGTTTCGACCATATGCAGTTTTTGGGTGATACATTGGGCAAGATTGCAGGAGAAAAGGCCGGTATTATCAAACCGGGTGTGCCGGTGGTCGTCAGCGAATACCAGGATTCCGAAATCGGGGACGTTATCACTGCCGCTGCCCTGGCAGTCGGCGCACCATTGACATTCGCATCCGATGCATTTGAAGTTGTGTATAATGGATTGCAAGATGGCAAAATGCTGGTGGATGTGAAGGAAAGGGCGTCCGGGACGGTGTTGATCAAAGATCTTGTTTCGGATCTCAGAGGCTCTTACCAGTTGAAAAACATTACCGGCGTATGGGCGGCAGCGAAAGTACTTGCCTCCCGGGGCTGGTCGATAACGGATGATTCGATCAGAACGGCCATGCAGTCGGTGAGCCCGATCACGGGCCTGAAAGGTCGCTGGCAGCAACTGAGGCAAAACCCTGACGTTTATTGTGATACGGCACACAACACCGCTGGCTTGTCGATGACTTTGGCGCAGTTTGATTCGGTTTGCAAGGGTACCAGGCGCTTCGTTATCGGGTTTGTGGGAGACAAAGACATCGCAACCATGCTATCGTTGTTTCCGAAAGAGGCAAAGTACTACTTCTGCGAACCGTCCAATATGCGGGCGCTAAAGGCCGCAGAATTGCAGTCCAGGGCATTTGAACATGGTTTGGAGGGCGAGACCTTCGGGAATGTGAATGAAGCGCTGGAAGCGGCCGTAAGAGATTCTGCGCCGTCGGATGCAATTTACGTCGGTGGTAGTACCTTTGTGGTCGCGGATATTGAAAGTTTATAAGAGCATAAAAGTATAATGGCAAGAAGAAAATTAGATCATTACAGGTTCAGTGAGCAGGCAGAAAATGTAGTACAGGCGGGCAAACCGCTTTATTCGGAGATCAAAGGCAATTGGAACAAGCTATATTTTAATAACGAAAGTCCGATCGTGGTCGAGCTTGCATGCGGTAAGGGTGAATATACCATCGGGTTGGGCAAGAAGTTTCCGGAGAAGAACTTCATAGGGGTGGACATCAAAGGTGACAGGATCGCACGCGGAAGTGCATTGGCGACCGAGCAGAACCTGACGAATGTGGCCTTTCTCCGGGCCGGTATCCAGTATTCGGATGAATTTTTCGCGCATGGCGAACTCAGCGAGATCTGGCTCATCCATCCTGATCCGCAGGTGCGTGACCGTAATGAGAAGTACCGGCTCACCAACCCGGGTTTCCTAGCCAAATATGCCGCCTTTTTGAAGGATGGAGGTATGTTTTTTCTCAAAACGGATAGCGATTTCCTGTATGATTACACTTTGCAGACACTGGGGGAAGCAACGAATTTCCGGATCGTGGAGCATACGTATGATCTCTACCAATCGCATTTGCTCGATGAGCACCACGGCGTCCGCACGCATTATGAAGGAATTTTCACTGCAAAGGGTTACACGATCAAGTACATTAAAGCACAGCTGGTTTAGCAGCGGATGCAAATAAAAAGGCCCGTTCCGGCATTTGCTGGAACGGGCCTTTTTATAAGGTGTTTCTATTACTTCTGGATCAAACCAGCAAAGTAGTATACAGTTCTAACAAGCTGAGACACGTATGACATTTCGTTGTCGTACCATGAAACAGTTCTAACAAGCTGAACGTCACCTACTTTCTGAACGCGTGTCTGAGTAGCGTCGAAAAGTGAACCGTAGCTGATACCGATGATATCGCTGCTCACGATTTCGTCCTCAGTGTAGCCGTAGCTCTCGTTAGCAGCTGCTTTCATTGCAGCATTGATTTCTTCTACGCTGGTTTCGCGGCCAAGAACAACTGTCAACTCGGTCAATGAACCTGTCAGGGTAGGAACACGTTGAGCAGATCCGTCCAATTTACCTTTCAATGAAGGCAATACAAGACCGATCGCTTTGGCAGCACCTGTGCTGTTAGGAACGATGTTCTGAGCAGCTGCTCTTGCTCTTCTCAAATCGCCTTTCGGGTGAGGAGCATCCTGTGTGTTCTGGTCGTTTGTGTAAGCATGGATGGTGGTCATCAAGCCATTCACGATACCAAATTTCTCTTCGAGCACTTGCGCCATCGGAGCAAGGCAGTTAGTGGTACATGAAGCACCGCTGATGATCGTTTCTGAACCGTCAAGAATGTCGTGGTTCACGTTGAAAACGATTGTTTTCAGGTCGCCGGTAGCAGGAGCGGAGATAACCACTTTTTTAGCACCAGCTTTGATGTGCGCGCCGGCTGATTCTGCACTGGTAAAGAAACCTGTACATTCCAGAACCACGTCTACGTCATGCTGAGCCCAGGGAATTTGTGAAGGGTCACGCTGTGCATAGATCACGATGTTTTCGCCGTTTACCACAATTGAATTGTCGGTAGGTTTAACATCAGCGTCAAAACGGCCCTGTGCAGTATCGTATTTAAGAAGATGTGCTAATACTTTTGGACTGGTCAAATCATTGATGGCTACGATATCGATGCCCTCCATGTTGTAGATTTGACGGTAAACAAGGCGACCGATGCGGCCAAATCCGTTGATTGCGACTTTTACTTTTGACATATCGAGGTAGATTGGTTATTTCTGCCGCAATATTAATAAAAATGTCCGCGGATGAAAAGCGATCCGAAGAAATATAAGAAAGTAAGTGTCAGGAGCTATGATTGACAATATAATTAGCAAATTAGTGGCGAAAACCCATTATATTAGCAATTCTTTTCCTTAATTTGCTAATAAAAATAGTATTTTATATTCTCTTCTGTTTTGTTTACGATGCTTTGATAGTACATATTTAACCTATATTATTGCACAATAACAATCGCTGGAAGTATTCCCGCTCATTTTATGTGAGTCCTTGTTATCTACTTATTTTGTGTTAGTTTAAATATTAACCAAATAGATAATCAATTGAAAAACAACGAATTAAATGAATTTTATTAACTCTATACTTTAATATGAATTTTACTGAGCAGATCGAGAACTACTGGACTAACCGCGAATTATTGAAAGAAGAATCAGCCAAGAACTTCATCCGTGATATCATTGAAGAAGTTGACAAAGGGCGCATTCGTGTAGCAGAACCAGATGCTAATGGCGGATGGGTTGTGAATGAAGCGCTAAAAAAAGCGATCATTCTATACTTCCCAATCCAGCAAATGCAAGTTAGCGAAGTTGGCATTTTCGAATACCACGATAAAATGAAACTAAAATCCGGCTATGAGCAATTGGGCGTTAGGGTAGTGCCCCCGGCAGTAGCCAGGTACGGTGCCTACATTTCCAAAGGCGTAGTGCTGATGCCTTCTTACGTGAATATCGGTGCTTATATCGATGAAGGTACGATGGTTGATACCTGGGCCACTGTGGGTAGCTGTGCACAGATCGGTAAAAATGTTCACCTCAGCGGTGGAGTGGGAATAGGAGGGGTGCTCGAACCTGTTCAGGCGGCACCTGTAATTATTGAAGATGGCGCCTTCATCGGCTCACGTTGTATCGTGGTGGAAGGTGCCCGCGTAGGAAAAAGAGCCGTTTTGGGAGCTGGCGTTACCATCACAGGCAGCTCTAAAATCATCGACGTAACAGGCAGCGAGCCAGTTGAATATAAAGGTTATGTGCCGGAAGACTCTGTGGTTATCCCCGGAACACTTCCAAAGGAATTTGCAGCCGGTACATATCACGTACCATGTGCATTGATCATCGGCAAGCGCAAGCCAAGCACCGATCTCAAAACTTCGCTGAATGACGCCCTTCGTGACAATAGCGTAGCGGTGTAGGATACCCGGGAACACCCCAAATAATCAAATCTCAGTGCGGCATGACTATTCGTGTCGCACTTTTTTTGCTCCAATATTTACTGTTTATAAATGTGACAATTGTGCACTTGATTATATAGTTACATTTATATATTGTTTGGGTTAACAATAATTACTTTCCTGGACTACATGGGAATACATTTATAAATTGCATTATTGATTTTTGTAATTTACTTTTGCGTAAACAATTTTAAATTGCATCATGAATCTTACCGACAAGATTAAACAGATACTAGTTGACAAAAATATAACACCGTCCCTCTTCGCTGATGAAATAGGCATTCAACGATCGAGCATGTCGCACATACTTGCAGGGAGAAATAAACCGAGCCTGGACATGGTGCAGAAAATTGTAAAGCGCTTTCCCGACTTGGGGATCCATTGGATACTCGACGACGAACCCCTACCTGTTATTGCTCCTGCACCCGTGCAAGAAACAGCCTTAGAATCTCGTAAAAAAGCCACTCCCGCGCCGCAGCCGGTTCAAGCAAATGTCGTAAAGGAGAAACCGGTTGTTTTACCGGAAAAAAAGATTGAAAAAGTGCTTATTTTTTATTCTGACGGCACTTTTCAGGAGTTCAAGCAGGGATGATGGAGGGACGACACAAAATTGAAAAATGTCGGTTTACTTCAAAAGTAGTACTGTACCATTGATTTCCTGCTCGGCTGTCTTGACAACATAAGGATAACTGCCCGCAGGGACCGGTGTATTTTTGTAAGTACCATCCCAGGGTCTTTCATAGCCGGTCGATTGGAAGATGAGCTCTCCCCAGCGGTTATAGATCCGCATTTGCTCGATCCGCTGCTGGGCATTGAAAATCTGAAACGTATCATTATGACCGTCACCATTGGGCGAGAATGACGATGGAATATAGATCCGCTTGATAAGATATACCAGCACACTGTCCTCGGCGGTGCAGCCATTGGCCGAAGTGACGCGCAAATGATACAGCTGTTCAGACTGTGCCGGGGCGGCGATCGTTGCCACCTTCTCGCTCACTGCAGACAGCAATCCGTCGGGAGGCGACCATGCATAGGTATAGGAAGGAGTGTCTGGATTTAGCAAAGGTATCACCCGGCTGCTGCTGCCTTCCGGAATGCCCTGCTTTTCGGGCAAAGCCATCGTCCATTCCTCGCGCCCGATTTCCAGCGTGTCTTTGCCGGCACAGCCTGGCACAGCATCGTCGATTTCCAGAATATAAATGCCCGGCTCCTTCACTGTCAGGGCCGGACCTTTTGCTTCCAGCAATGCAGGCCCGTTTCGCCAGGATAATTTATCGCTCGTTGCGTTGATTCCGCCATTGCCCAGGAGCACAATGGAATCATTGTCGCACAGCATTTGCTTATCTGCTGAAATCACGGCCGGAGGTGACTGGGTGTAGGTCGCATGCACAAGGGATGAAGCCGTATCGCGGGAGCATTTTTTGGTATAACTCTTGATGACGGAATAGTTACCCGAATCCTTCACCATAATGCTGGCGCCAGTCTCCCCGGGGATGTTGAGCCCGTTGAGCTGCCACTGATACGACCAGTCTGCGGCATCGTCGGTGGTGAGTTCCACAGGAGACTCGGGGCAAAAACTTACTTCGGAAACGCTGGCCCCTTCCATTTTGATCACAGGCGGCTCTGGCTGGTCGTCATTGCAGTCGATCACCAGCAACTGGAAATCCCTTCGCACCAGGCCGATCCGATTGCCGTTCCGGAACTCCTCGCATTGCACCGTGAACACATACAGCCCCAGCGCGTTGGCCGTTACGGTCAGTTTTCCCGTGGCATCGATCGCCAGGGGCTTCGAACCGGGGATCACATTCGACAAGCCGATACCATTAGACCAGGTCACGAGCGGATAGCTGCTTTTCGAAAGGCTGTCGCCAATCGTGACGCCCGGGCTCGTGGTACCGCGCATGGGCGTCACGAGGGAATACCGCAGTTCGTCTCCATCCGCATCCGTCGCATTCATCGGCATGGAAAAAGGCCTGTTGATACAAATGTACTGGCCATTCGGCGCTACAATCTCCGGGGATGAATTCCGGACGGAAAGGGGAGGGAATTCCAGGTAGAAAACCATCCCGTTGTCGCCGGGCTTTTCTATATTGTTGATATCGCCATTGCGGCAGCAGCGCTCCCAAGCGATAAAATAGCCGCCCGGATCACTGAAATTCGCAGGATCGAGATAGATATTTCCTTTATAGTAACCAATGGAAGTGTTCAGGGAGCGGCTATTTGCGCAAGCCCGGTTCTGGTAGGTGATTTGTTCTGTACTGAGATAGTCGAGCTTGACGGTGGCTTTGTAACGCTTGTTGCTTTTTTGGTAAATGTATAAATAGGCCATCACGTCGCGGTTGCCGCCATTATCCGGCGTCGGCACGATCAGATTGTTCTGGTCCCAGAACTGTATCAGGGTAATCTCGTAGGTATTGGGAGCTCCGGCCGGTTTCATCTGCAACTCTCCACCCACAATATGATTCGCGTAAGCGAATGGTTTAAACCACCCCAACAACACAAACAGAAGCAATCGGAACCGTAGATATTTCAGCATGTATAAACGGATAATTGGAGTAAGGCCGACGCTCGAAAATACGCAATTGCAGTAGATATCACCACTTTACCCTTCGATAATATTTTGTAACCGGAACTCGTCGGCGATTTAGTTATCAACCGCTAACAATTTTCGAAGCATACCAGACAGCACAGGATAGTATGGAGTTCAAATACCGATACTATTGTAAAAATAATATAATTCAAATCATTAATTGTACATATCAAATATAGTAATTGGTATGTACGCCGGGTGCCGGCGATTCCCCTCCTCACAACTTCTTTGAGTTTGCATTCAGTGGCGACCACTCCGGCCGGCCATGTTCCATTTAAACCTATCGCCTATGCAGAGAATCAGTGCGTGAGTCCCATTTTACTGAACAGATCATTAACTATTCCAATCCTAAACGTATGAATCAACCTCGACAATCACGATTCAGCCCCGGGCTGCGTCCGCTGCGCAAGCTGTTGCTCGGCCAGGTGTTGTTCGGCGTCACACTCGCGGGCTTCCATGAAGCTCCGGTGCTGGCCGCCCCATTCAAATATCCGATCGTGGCCGCTGCGGACCGGTCGCTTACCGGAAAAATTACCGATGAAAATGGCGCCGGACTCCCGGGTGTAAGCATCGTCGTGAAGGGTTCCAGCACCGGAACCGTCAGCGATACCGAAGGTCGCTACACCATTAATGTACCTGAATCAGGCAGCCCTGTTTTAGTTTTCTCTTTTGTCGGGTACGTACCAAAAGAGATTTCAGTGGGAAATCAGACGTCTTTGGACGTGCAGTTAGCCGTGGACAATAAGGCATTGGAAGAAGTGGTCGTGGTGGGCTACGGTACCCAGCGCAAGCGCGACATTACTTCCGCGGTATCGAACATTAACATCGAGGATATCGGGGAAGTCCCCAAATCAAATGTGACCCGGATGATCCAGGGACAGGCCCCCGGTGTCATCATCAAGCAGAAAAGCGGAACGCCGGGCCAGCAATTCGAAGTGAAAGTGAGGGGTATCAGCTCGCTTGGGGCCGGGAGCGACCCATTGTACGTAATAGATGGATTTCCGGTGGGTATTTCCGTCGGCCAAAACCTGAACCCGAACGACATTGAGGCCATTACCGTCCTCAAAGATGCAGCTTCAACGGCCATTTACGGTGCGCGCGGTTCAAATGGTGTGGTGCTGATTACCACGAAATCAGCCAAGGAAGGCAAAACCAACCTGAATATATCGATCGACTACGGGGTGCAGAATGTGCCGGATTCCAGAAAAACCAAAGTATTGAACGGCCAGGATTTTGCGCAGTTCAAGAAAGAAGTGTTCATCGGGCGGTTTGTGCTGGATAAGAAAAGACAGCCTACGAATGAGGAGATACCGATTGATTTCCGTAATCCAGCTGACACGAAGTACTCGACCAACTGGTTTGACTTGATTTTGCACAACAATGCGCCGTACACCGACGTAAACTTATCGCTGTCCTCAGGCAAAGGCCCCATCAAGTCAATGGTGTCGATTGGCTATTACAAAGAGGACGGCGCATTGAAATACACGGACTACGACCGGGCGTCCATTCGCACGAACCTGGCCGGCGAAGTCAACAAATACATTTCGATGGGCGTTAACATTGCCGGCAGCTACTCCCGGTCGAGCCTCGCCGCTACCGACGGCCGCAGCGCATTGGTGGGCCTGACGCTCATCAGCGACCCAAGGTATCCTGCCTATGATCAGAAGGGCGATCTGATCCCGTATTACAATGGCGTGGGGGATATCTTCGGATTTCCGAACCCATTGTATCTGCTCAAAAACATCGACCGCGACCGGAACATCGCCGATGTACTGGCCAACGGCTACATTGATTTCAATATTGTCAAGGGACTGAAATTCAGGACCTCCGTCAATGCGAAGATCAATTACAACAAGTACAAGGAGTACATCCCGTCCACCATCGGGCTGGCCATTGCCACCGGGTCCAATGGAGCGCCGCCACGGCTTGCCGCCGAGCGTGATGATGCCGAAGAGCTGAAAAATTACACGGCGGATCAGTTGCTTACCTACAATGTCAATTTCGGTGAAAATCACCATCTCGATGCGATGCTGGGCTACACCGCGCAGCAGGAGGTGGTGAAAGGGTTGTATGGTTCCGGCAATACATTCCCCGACGACCTTGCGCCATTCCTCGGCAATGCTACCATCCGTTCCTCGTCGTCGATGGAGCGCAAATGGACAATGCTCGCTTACCTGGCAAGGCTAAACTACTCGTTTAAAGATCGTTACCTGTTCTCGGCATCATTCCGCCGCGAGGGAAGCTCCCGGTTCAGCGAAGGCCACCAGTTCGGTAACTTCCCGGCGGTGTCTGTGGGTTGGAGGCTTTCGGAAGAACCTTTTATTCCCAAAGCGGCCTGGCTCACCGACCTTAAACTCAGGGGCAGCTGGGGTATGACAGGCAATAATACCTATCAGGTGAGTGCCAACAACAACTTCGGTACCGCGCAAAATGCCGGCGACGACGGTAACTACGCCAGCCTCGCCTTCCTTACGCTGAACAATTATGTGTTCAACAACTCCATGTCGATCGGCAGGACCGTCAACCGTTTTGCTAACTCCGAACTGACATGGGAAAAGTCAAACCAGCTCAACATCGGGCTCGACCTGGCGACTTTCAATAACCGCCTCGTCTTCACTGCCGAGTATTACAGAAAGATTACCGACGACATGCTGCTGGGTTACAATATCCCGGCAGTATCAGGCTTCACTTCGACCCTGAAAAACCTCGGTAAGGTTCAAAACCAGGGTGTGGAACTCGCTGCGAGTTACCGGATGAAAATCGGTCAGGTTAATTTCAGGACCAATGCAAATATCACCTTCAACCGAAGCAAAATCCTGGAAATCCGCGGCCAGAACGACTTTATCCTGCAAGGCAGCCAGTATGGCGGCTACAACATCCAGCAGGTGGGCCGGCCGATCGGTATGATTTTCGGCTACAAAAAGCTGGGCATTTTCAACACCCAGGCGGAGATCGACGCCGCACCACTGCAGGAAGGCGCAGTGCCGGGGGCGATGAAATTCGCCGATTTGCACGGCGCGCCCGACGGTGGTCCGGATGGCATCGTCTCCTACGATACCAAAGACATGACCGAGATCGGAAACCCGAACCCGAAATTCAACTGGGGATGGACGGTAGGAATAGACTATAAGCGTTTCGATGTGAGCGTGTTATTGATGGGCGCGCATAAATTCGACATTTACCGGAACATTGAGGCTTCCACCATGAATATGGACGGCGTTTTCAACGTGCTGGAAAAAGCCAAAGACCGGTGGCGCTCGCCGGAGAACCCCGGCTCTAATCCCAACGCCAAGAATTCGCAGGGTGGTACCGACTACTTCAAGTGGTCACGCGAGAGCAGCGAGCGGTACGTGTACGATGGTAGCCACACATGGATCAAGAACGTGACGATCGGCTACACGCTTCCCAAAGTAGACGGCATTCTGTCCGATGCACGCGTGTTCGTGAATGCGGCTAACCTGTTGCTCATCACGAAATACCCTGGCAACAACCCCGACGCAGGGGTACGCGGGGGTACGGAGCTCAACAACGACGACGAGTCGTACCCGGTGCCCAGGACATTCTCGGCAGGTATAAAAGTTAATTTCTAAAAAATGGCGAAGATGAAAAAAATAACGATACTCGGAATCGCAGTGGCCATGTGCCTGTCGTCATGCAGCGAAGACTTCCTGAACCAGACAGACCCTACCAAGGTACAGGTCGATCTGTTCTATAAAAATGAAGAACAGGTTAAACAGGCGATCAGCGGTGTTTACAGCCAGGTGCAGGCGCTCAACAACACGGCATACCTGTTTGGTGAATTTCAAACCGACAACACCACCGTCGACCTGAACCCTTCCGACCGCGGTGGCGCCGGCGGGTGGGAAGCATTTGAATTCAGCACGGTCAACTCCGGCAACGGCGAAATTGCCAACGTATGGAATGGTTACTATGCGGCCATGTACAACTGCAACCTGACATTGGAAAGAATGGTAGATGCGACCATGACGGAAAATGGCCGGAAAGAAGCCGAAGGCCAGCTGAAATTCCTGCGGGCATATATGTACTTTAATCTTGTACAATACTTTGGCGATGTGGTGATTGTTACCTCCACGCTGGAAATCCCCGACCCGGCATTCGAGCTGGTACGATCCCCGCAGGCCGATGTATGGGCGCAGATTGAAAAGGACCTTAAAGAAGCTGCGGCTGCATTACCAGCCAAATATGCTTCCGCGGCCGACCTGGGGCGGGCTACCAAGGGCGCGGCGCTCAGTTTGCTGGGAAAATCGTATCTCACGCAGAAGAAGTACGCCGATGCGGCCACGACGTTGAAAGAGGTCAGCACAATGGGCTATGCATTGCACGCCAACTATGCCAGCAATTTCAATCCTACCACCAAAAATGGCATCGAATCGATCTTCGAAATCCAGTACCAGGGTGATAACGACAATGGCGAGTGGAGCAACTTCGAATACGTATTTGCGCCCAGGGTGTCGAAAGGGGCCGTGACGGGTTTCACCGCTGGTGCCAATGGCGGCCGGAATGTTCCTACCAACGACATCATGGCAGCCTACGAAAAGGGCGATCTCCGGAAAGACATTTCACTGAGGCCCAATTTCAAACTGGACACGACTACCTACAAGGTACCTTATGTGCTCAAATACAATTATCCGCATACGATCGTAAACCGCACCAACACCAACTGGCCTGTACTGCGGTATGCCGATGTCCTTCTGATGCTCGCGGAAGTAATCAACGAGCAGTCAGGCCCGACGGCCGAAGCCCTGGGCTACCTCAACCAGGTTCGTAAAAGAGCTGGCCTTGCCGACCTGGCTGTCGCGGACAAGACCGCGTTCCGCACCGCAGTCCTGAAAGAGAGACGGCTGGAACTTGCATTCGAAAACCATCGCTGGTTCGACCTGAAAAGAACCAAGACACCGGCTGAATGGGCGGCTTTCATGAATGCACACGGCGCACAGGAACGCGCAAACCCGACCGTGGCCAGAGGCAATGTGCCGTTTAACTCTACGGACTACGTGTTCACGGAAAACGAGTACTTCCTGCCGTTGCCTGCACCGCAGATCCTGATCAATCCTAAACTGGCCCAGAACCCGGGTTACTGATCCATTCAGAACGGCCCTATTGCACAGGAGAGGCATACAATATGTCTCTCCTGTTAAATTCTATAACTAATTCGTGAATAAATCGTTATAACCTAATAACCCGTTCAGTACTTGCTTCCGTTTTTATATAAACCTTTTTAGAAAAACATGAATATTTATTATTTATAGCAAGACACAACAGGATACTATTCCCTTCACTGCATTTTAGTATTGTATGATATTGCGGAATGTCGCCGCCGATGTTCCTGAACCACTAACCCCTTGAACTTGTGTTACTCCAAGCAACCGAAACATTTTGGCTTTGGCAATTCTTAGGACGATTGCACCCCTTACTGGTCCATTTTCCCATTGGACTACTCTGCATTGCATTGCTTTTTGAACTCATCGACTGGAAGCACAAATCGACCGTTCTCCGCGACGGTACGCGCATCATCACGTGGATCAGCGCAGCCAGCGCGGTGCTGTCCGTCGCATTCGGGCTGCTGCTTGCCAGCTCCGAAGATTCCGGCGGTACCAATCTCGAAATTCACCGCTGGGCGGGAATCGCGACCATGGTACTGTCCCTGGCTACCGCATTCACATTACGCTCCGGCAGCCGGAGCCTTTTCCGCGGACTGCTGCTCACCACTGTTTTCGGCGTGTCATTTGCCGGGCACTATGGCGCCATGCTCACGCACGGGGAAGATTACCTGACAAGTGTGCTGCCCGGTGGTGATAAAACCGTGGAACCCGAAGGTGAAATGGAGGCCGACTTTGTACTGACCAACAATGGCGCGCTTAGCCCGGAACAAATACAAACCCTGAATGTGGAAGTCAGAACGATCCTGGCCCACAACTGTTACAGCTGCCACGGTGAGAATAAAATCAAAGGCGAACTTCGGCTGGATAGCAAAGATGCCATCATGAAAGGCGGCGAGCATGGCGTGGTGGTGATACCCAACCATCCGGACAAAAGTGAACTGATCCGCAGGATATCACTGCCCAAGGGCCACAAAGAAGCAATGCCCACCAAAGGCAAGCGCCTGACGGAAAAGGAAGTAAAGCTACTGGAATTCTGGATCGAAAAGGGCGCGCCCTGGCCCGATGGCAAAGAAAAGAGCATTTACCGTGTAGCTGAACTCGCACCGCGCACGCCCCAGGTACCTGAGGCGACGGCTGAGCTAAACAAGCCAGTCGACCTGTTTGTGAATGCCTATTTTCAGAAAAACAAAGGCAGCTGGAAACCCCTGGTGGACGACCGGACCTACATCCGCCGCGTTTATCTCGACATCATCGGCCTGCTTCCGCCGCCCGAAAAGATCGACGCATTCGTGGCAGACACCCGCCCCGACAAGCGCGAGCAACTAGCCAAAGAGCTGCTCAACCAGAACGATGCCTATGCACAGCACTGGATGACTTTCTGGAACGATGCGCTCCGGAACGATTACGACGGTACCGGCTATATTACCGGCGGCCGCTTCGGTATTTCCAAATGGCTCTATGCGAGTTTGCTCAACAACAAGCCGTACAACTGGTTCGTAAAGGAACTGATCAGCCCGGATAAAGAATCCGAAGGTTTTATAAAGGGTATTAAATGGCGCGGCACGATCAATTCCAGCCAGCGCACCGAAATGCAGGCTGCACAGAATGTAGCGCAGGTATTTTTGGGATTGAACCTGAAATGCGCTTCCTGCCACGACAGCTTCATCAGCGACTGGAAACTGGCCGACGCGTACGCATTCGCCAACATTTTTGCCGACACGCTGCTTGAAATCAACCGGTGCGATAAGCCGACCGGCAAAATTGCGGGTACCCGCATGCTGTATCCCGAACTGGGCGAAATAGAGATCAATGCAAGCACCGAAAAACGCCTGCGCCAGCTCGCCGACTTCCTGGTGCAACCGAAAGACGGGCGGTTGTATCGTACGCTGGTGAACCGGGTATGGGCGCAGCTGATGGGCCGGGGAATTGTAGAACCGGTGGATGCGATGGATAATTTGCCGTGGAGCCAGGATCTGCTCGACTGGCTGTCCTCGGATTTCGTGGCCAATGGCTATGATGTAAAAAAACTGATCTATACCATCGTCACGTCGAAGACCTACCAGCTGCCGTCTTCGTCGGTGAAGGAAGCGGGGGACATTATGGCTTCCGATTTCAAGTTTACCGGTATGGTACGCAGAAGACTCACTGCCGAACAATTCGCCGACGCGATCAGCATGAGCTTCACGCCCATGTATGCCGACACCGCCCTTGCATTGAAAAAGCTGCCGGAAGACATTCGGTCACGCCTGCCATTTCCACGCGCCGCGTTTGTGAAGAACGACCCTTTCCTGACCTCGCTCGGCCGGCCGAACCGTGAGACCGTCAGTACCGGACGAACTTCCCAGGCAAACCTGCTTCAAGCATTGGAGCTGACGAACGGGTCGAAATTCACCGAAACACTCAAAGCCGGATCCAAGGTATGGAAGTCGCAGTACCCGACATCCGACTCCCTCGTGACCGCATTGTACCGGAAGGCGCTGGGGCGGGCACCGGCTGCGAAGGAGCTTGCGGCAGCCAAAAAAATCCTTGGCCCGACCCCGAGCGAGGAAGGCATTCAAGACCTGGTGTGGGCGATAGCGCTGGTGCCGGAGTTTCAGCTGATATATTAATGTATAATACAAATATTACATATTTAGCATATCATATGAATAACACTTTAAATATTGATACGGCATTCTTTAAATATATAGCTTATCAAAAATTTAGTATTTATTATAAATATTAAAAGTATTTAAAGTGTAGAAAGAAAGTAGTACTTAACAAATTGACTTACAATCATTTAAAATAAATAAGAGATGAATATCCAGTGGAATAGGAGGGAGTTCCTGCAACGGGCCAGCGCAGCCACCATGGCGGCATTGGCAGCCGGGGCACCCATATCAAACCTGCTATCCTCGTGCCGGGGCAAGGCGGGAGCCAATTCTTCGGCGGACACAGTGATACTTTTATGGATGGCCGGCGGCATGGCGCACACCGAAACTTTCGACCCGAAAGCCTATACGCCGTTCGAAAAAGATATGGAGGGCAACCGCGTTTTGAGCACGTTCAAATCATTCCCGACCAAGCTCGACGGTATTCATTTCTCGGACGGGTTGCAATCGATCGGGCAGGTCATGGACAAGGGAACGCTCATCCGTTCGTACGTCGCAGCCGACATGGGCCACATCCTGCATTCGCGCCATCAATATCATTGGCATACCTGCTACGAGCCGCCCCAAACGGTGGCTGCACCACACCTCGGTTCCTGGATCGCGAAGGAACTCGGCCCGAAAAATCCGGTGATCCCGGCGTTTATCGACATTGGCCAGCGGTTCACGGTGGGCGAGGCCGAAGAGCTCAAAGCGTTTCATACCGCGGGCTTTCTCGGAAATGAATTCGGTCCGTTTTTCATTCCCGACCCCAGCCAGGGCCTCGAAAGCGTGCGCCCGCCCGTGGGTATGGACGCGAAGCGTTTCGAACGCCGCAACCAGCTGTACAATGAGCTGATCAACAACAGTCCGGTAGGAGAGTTTGGGAGCGATTACCAGCGGGAGTCCCTCAAACGTTCGATGGAGCAAGCATACGCATTGCTCAACTCGCCCGAATCGAAAGCATTCGACCTGAGTACGGAGCCTAAAAAGAGCTACGACATTTACAATACCGGCCGCTTCGGCCTGGGCTGTCTGCTGGCGCGCCGGCTGACCGAGCAGGGTGCGCGGTTCATCAGCGTGACCACGGAATACGAGCCTTTCAAAGGTTGGGATACGCACGAAAACGGCCATACGCGTTTGCAGGAGATGAAAAAGCAGATCGACGGCCCCATTGCCCAGCTGATCAAAGACCTGGATGAAAAAGGCCTGCTCGACCGCACAATGGTGGTACTGGCGAGCGAATTCAGCCGGGATATGATGGTGGAAGGCCGGCCGGATGCCAAAGTGAAAGAGCAGGTGGCGCAGCCGGATATTCTTTCGGATCTGAAATTCTACGGAATGCACCGCCATTTCACCGATGGCTGCTCGATGCTGATGTTCGGTGGCGGGATCAAGAAGGGCTTCGTCTATGGCAAGACCGCCGACGAGCGGCCCTGCAAGACCATCGAAAATCCGGTAAAGATCGACGGCATTCACCAGACTATTTACCATGCATTGGGCATCCCGCCGGATACCCAGTATGAAATCGAGAAGCGGCCATTCTACACAACGCCCGACGGCAAAGGGTTGGCCGTCAAAGAGCTGCTTTCATAACTTCAATCCAATTACCGCCCGGATAACACGCACTACCAGCCTTCCGGGCGGGTTTTCTGCTTACTACCTCACCTTCACCGTGATCCTGCCTGATGTTCCGTTGACGTTACCGCTGACGGATGGGTCCTTATGCCCGATATAAGATATATCCAAAAAACTCACGTTAATTAAATATTAATCAAAACCAGACAGAGCAGGACAGTCTGTTGTTGCAATCATTCTACTATTGCATAAATGTTACTTTAAGGATGAATAATTGTCTTTTATACGTCACAGAGACATTTATTTCTTAGAGTATTCCAACTCTTCATCAACCCTAAAATCTGTCAGCGTTCCAGCCTGTTCGCACGCCGGAATGCGTACCTGTTTCCACCTTTCAATCCCCACAAATTGTTCACTTAAACCGATTGCTATGAGAATAAGAAGCTTAACCGATTAACCCCGTTCCTCGGGCGTTTCAGACAGTGCTCCGGGACCTCTGCTAATTACTAAATCTAAAAATGAAGCTTATGAATCAATTTCGACAATCTCCTTATTGTGTCCGATTGAATTCGATCCTGAAACTTTCGGTGGGCCAGGCGCTCATCGGGGTTGCCTGCGGATTCAATGCCATGGCCGATAATAGTTTAAACCTTAACCCGCTGGTTGTAAGCAGCAATATCACCGCCGACCGGACGATCAAGGGAAAGGTAACCGACGACACGGGCGAAAAACTGCCGGGTGTAAGCGTGGTCCTCAAAGGCACCACGATCGGAACGGTGTCCGATGCGGATGGCGTTTACTCGATTAACGTGCCCGACAGGGGCGGCGTCCTCATCTTCTCCTCCGTGGGTTTCCTGACGCAGGAAGCGCCAGTAGGCTCGGGCGCCACGATTGACATTAAACTCGCTCCAGACGCGAAAGCATTGACGGAAGTGGTGGTAGTTGGTTATGGTAGCCAGTTGAAAAAAGAAATTACAGGTTCGGTACAAACCGTTAAAAGTGAGGAACTGAAAGATATTCCCGTATCGCAGGTAACTCAAAAACTGCAAGGACGCCTTGCAGGGGTGCAGATCAACCAGACCACCGGTAAGCCGGGGCAGGGGATGTCTGTACGTATCCGCGGCCAGGTATCGGTTACGGCCGGTAGCGATCCGCTTTATGTGATCGACGGTTTCCCGATTACCGGTACCATCGGCCAGATGAACCCCGATGAGATCGAGGACATTACCATTCTGAAAGATGCCGCTTCGACGTCCCTGTACGGTTCGCGTGCAGCTAATGGCGTTGTACTGATCACTACCAAAAAAGGTACGCCCGGTAAAACAGCTGTCAGTTTCAGCGCTTTCGCCGGTATTCAGAAGGTACCGATGAGAGGCCGCGTTAAAATGCTGAATGCAGAAGAATTTGCGCAGTTCAAAAAGGAAATGTTCGAGGACGAGAACAAGGCTGTTCCTGCCGAGTTCCAGGATCCTTCACAGTACCGCGGCAAAAACAACGACTGGTACGATGCGTTGCTTCGCACGGCACCCATTCAAAGCTACAACCTGAGCATCAGCTCCAACAAGGAAAATATGCGCACCTCACTGGTGGCAGGGGTTTTCAATCAGAAAGGGGTTGTTTTGAACAACAATTACAAACGGTATTCACTGCGTATGAATTCGGAATATGATGTTTCCAACACGGTGAAAATCGGTTTTAATATCGCTCCGCAATTTGTGTACGACAATACGCCAAGAACCGACGGTGACCGCGGAACCGGTGTGCTCTTTAATGCATTGCATACCTGGCCGGTGATGCCGATCCGTGACGCCAACGGCGAACTGACCAAATTCAATACGTTCCCTGGAAGTACCGGTAACATCTTCAACTACCCGAACTGGGTACGCGCTGCCAATGACCTGACGAACGAAACGAAGATCAACAAGTTGCTGGGTAATACCTATATTCAGTATAATCCGATTAAAGGACTGACGCTGAAATCGACGTTGAACGTAGAAATGGAGAGCAACAAGTTCTTCTTCTTTAACCCTTCAACCGCAACCAGCGCGATCAACGTACCGATCCCGACCACCGCCGTTTCGATCCGTCAGAACTATCAGAACTTCTCCTGGCTGAACGAAAACCTTGCAACTTACAGCCACAGCTTTAACGAGAAGCACAATTTCGAGTTGCTGGCAGGTTTCACGCAACAACGTTTCCGCCAGGAATTCGACCGTATCACAGCCAATACCTACACCGATGACCGCCTTCCGACTATCCAGGGTGCGATCAACATCGACCGCGGCGGCACTTTTAACGTGAACGGCATTTCCGGTTCGAACACATTCAACGGCGCGAACGAATGGGCATTGATGTCCTACATTTCCCGTTTGACATACAACTACAAAGGCAAATACCTTTTCACCGCTGCGGTACGGGCGGATGGTTCTTCCCGTTTCGGATCGAACAACCGCTGGGGTACATTCCCGTCGGCATCCGTGGGCTGGGTAATCTCGGATGAGAACTTCATGCAGTCTATTCCAAAAGTATCTTTCGCCAAAGCGCGCGCCAGCTACGGAGTGATCGGTAACAACAACATCGGTAACTACACCCAATATGCATTGGTGAACAACACCACCAACGCCGTTTTCGGAAGCACGGTGGCCACGGGTGCGCAGGTGACTTCGCTATCCAACAGCAACCTGGGCTGGGAAACGACCAAACAGTTCGACGCCGGTCTGGACCTCGGGTTGTTCAACGACCGCATTCAGTTCATCTACGATTTCTACACCAAACGGACCACCAACCTGCTTTACGCGGTGCAGGTTCCACAGGAGTCGGGTTTCACCAACTACAACGACAACATCGGGGAGATCAAATTCTGGGGTCATGAATTCTCGCTCACGACGCGTAACCTCGTAGGTAAATTGAAGTGGACCACCAATGCGAACATTTCGATCAACCGCAACAAGGTAATGGAACTGGCGCCCGGCATCGACCGCGTGTATGGTACATTCCACATTACAAAGGTAGGTCAGCCGTTCGGTCAGTTCTACGGTTTGGTGAAGGAAGGTTTCTACATGAGCAAGGAAGAACTGGCCAGCAGCCCGATCATTCCAGGCCGCTCGGCGATTGGTACGATCAAGTTCAAGGACGTAAATGGCGATGGCGTGATTACCAACGGTGGTGATGCCGACGACCGTACGATCATTGGTAACCCGTTCCCGAAATTCACTTATGGTTTGACCAACACTTTTAGCTACGGAAACTGGGATCTGTCGATCACAGGATCAGGCTCACAGGGTAACCAGCTATGGGTACGCCACTTGTATAGTACTGCCAACCTCGACGGTGTGTTCAACATGGTAGCAGGTGCGAAAGACCGCTTCCGTGTCAAAAACGGGCCAAAAGATCCTGTAAGCGGCGCGGCGGCGGCAGAAACCGTGATCACCCCCGGCAAAGGAATGTACGGTGCAACCAACAACGGCGGTAACTTCACCGGTATTGAGCGTGACTGGGCCAGCTCGCACTTCCTGGCGAACGCGTCCTATTTTACACTCAAAAACATTACGCTGGGTTACCAACTGGGTGGAATCAACAAGTTTTTCAAGTCGGCACGCTTGTACGCGAGCGTTCAGCAGGTGTATGTCTTCACCAAATACTGGGGCGGACCTAACCCTGAAACCAGCGCACAAGGTGACGGACAAGGCGAC
Organism: Dyadobacter sp. 50-39; assembly: GCA_001898145.1. GTDB lineage: Bacteria > Bacteroidota > Bacteroidia > Cytophagales > Spirosomataceae > Dyadobacter. Next base: position 101,587 of record MKSR01000040.1, on the reverse strand, counting down.
GGTGGTAACCTGAGCCAGGGTATAGACCTCTCGAACTATCCTGTGCCACGTACATGGACACTCGGTGTGAACCTGAACTTCTAAACCTGACTTGCAAACAGCTCATTTAATTCCGAAAGAAATGAAAACAAAATATATAGCAGCGTGGATTCTGGCAGCGGGGCTCTTCACCGGTTGCGGGGACAGCTTTCTGACGGTGAACCCGGAAACTGCATTGAGTTCCAACAACTTCTTTACGTCTGAAAACGATTTCAAACAAGCCGTAAACGCCACCTACGAACCGCTCCGGCAGATGTTCAACGAGCGTGCGTGGGTTTTGGAAGAAATGCACTCGGACAACACCTATTATGCGCGCAACACCTTGTACGGCGCGGTAGACCCTACTGAAAACGTGGCCGACTTTGCGGTTCCGACGGCGAATGGGGTTACTGCCAATGACAACGTGCTGGTGCAATACCGGCTTAACTACCGCATCATCGCACGTGCCAACCAGATTATCGCATTGATCGACGGCGTGAATTTCGACGCAACTTCGAAGGCTAATCTCAAAGGACAGGCATTGTTCCTCCGTGCATTTGCCTATTTCGATCTGGTGCGGCTATTTGGCAAAGTGCCCCTTCACCTGGTGCCGGTAACGGGCCGTGAGGATGCGCCGCTGCCTTTGTCGAACACAGAAGAAATCTATGCGCAAATCGAAAAAGATGCGAAAGAGGCTGCTGCGGGCTTGTATGACAAGGCGAAACAGGAAGCGGGCCGGGTTACTTCCGGGACTGCCAAAACTTTGCTGGCTAACCTTTACATCACGCAAAAGAAATGGGCGCTAGCCGAGCCTTTGCTGAAAGACGTGGTTTCCAGCGGACTGTATTCGCTGATGCCCGACTACAACGACGCGTTCTCTACCACCACCGGTAACAAGAACAACAAGGAGTCGATTTTCGAGATCCAGTACATGGAAGGTTCGTCGGGATACAACGGTAACCAGATCTATCGCTTCATTCCTTCGCCGATCACCGCAGCGGAAATAGCGCCGATCACCGGAACTTCCAACCCGCAGCCGACATCCCAGGAAAGCAACAACGTTCCTACGCCTGACCTGATCGCCGCCTATGAAACCGGTGACAAGCGGAAGGACATTTCCATTGGCTATGTGACGCTGAGCGGCTCGCTGAATGACAACAAGACGTATCCGTACATCAAAAAGTACGCGCGGCCGCATTCACTGCACAACAACACCGGCCAGAACTGGCCTGTTTACCGTTATGCGGAAGTGCTGCTCTTCCTGGCCGAATCGCTGAACGAACAAGGCAAAACGGCCGACGCCGCTACCTACCTGAATCAGATCCGCACGCGCGCAGGGCTCGCTGCCACGAAAGCCGCGTCGCAGGCAGACATGCGTGAGGCGATCTTCAAGGAAAGAAGGGTAGAGCTGGCCTTCGAAAACAAGCGCTGGTTCGATCTTACCCGCACAGGCCGCGTGAAGGAAATCATCGGGGCATATGGTGCCAAAGTAAAAGCCAATCCACAGGCTTACTACTTCAAAACAGGAGCGGTGCCTCCGCCGAATGCATTCACAGTTCTGGACGACTATTACGGTCTGCCTGCTGTTGAAGCTGCATTGACGCCCCATTTCTGATGGATGCAAAAGAATAACGAAGTGCAGCAGGCATAAGCCCGCTGCACTTTTTTCATTATAAGCATACTTATCCGTCCGATACCCCACAGAACAGGATAGTCGCATGGATGTTTCAGTCTAATATTGCATTTATCAGATTATTTGAAGTTTTAGTTTGCTTTATTTAAGAAGAACAAAACGCTGCATACCAGGCATTCAGGAGCCTCATCCTTTTTTATCATTCATATTTACTTAAACTCTGAGCTGTAAAATGTACACAAAAAAACAATGGTCAAAACTTCCGATGACGCTCGCGGTGCTGCTCGCCGTAGGTGTTTTCAGTGGAGTGATGCTAAGTAACCGAACTGCCCAACACCGTCCTCCCGGCTCAAAGGTCGACAAGCTCAAATTGCCGGATGGCTTCAAAGCTGAACATTTATACAGCGTGTCGGAAGAAAAGGCCGGGTCATGGGTTTCGATGACATTCGACAACAAAGGCCGGATGATCACTTCCGACCAATACGGCGGACTATACCGCCTGGAACTGCCCGCCATCGGCTCAACTGATAAACCGAAAGTAGAAAACCTTAAAATAGAAGGAGATACGGCGAAAGTGGCAATGGGCTATGCGCACGGTTTGCTGTACGCATTCAATAGTTTGTATGTGATGATCAACAACCGGTCGAACGCACGTTTCCCGAAAGGAAGCGGACTTTACCGTTTGCAGGATACCGACAATAACGATCAGTACGACAAGATCACGCTGATCAAGCCATTGACCGGCGAAGGGGAGCACGGTCCGCACAGCATCGTGATGGCGCCTGATCAGAAATCACTTTTCGTGGTGGCCGGGAACTTTACCGACCTGCCTAAAATGGATATCTACCGGTTGATGCCGAACTGGAAAAACGATAATCTGTTCCCATTCATCAAAGACCCGCGCGGACACGCAACCGACCGTAATGCACCGGGAGGGTGGATTGCCCACACCGACCCGGAAGGCAAACAATGGGAATTGTACACCGCCGGTTTCCGTAACCCTTACGACATCGCATTCAACGAAGCGGGCGACCTGTTCGCCTATGACTCGGATATGGAGTGGGATTTCGGAACACCATGGTACCGTCCAACGCGCGTATGCCATGCCGTGAGTGGTGGCGAGTTCGGTTGGAGAACTGGTTCTGCGAACACTTCGCCTGCATTTGCCGATTTCCTTTCGCCGGTGATGAACATCGGACAGGGATCGCCTACCAACCTGATTTACCTGAAAGACGCTCGCTTCCCTGCGAAATACAAAAACACGCTGCTCGCATTCGACTGGTCATTTGGTATCGTTCACGGTTTGCATTTGAAACCCAGCGGCTCTACCTACACAGCCGACCATGAGGAATTCCTCTCCGGCGCACCGCTTCCGCTGACCGACGGTGCCATCGGTCCCGACGGTGCATTGTACTTCCTGACAGGCGGCCGCCGTCTCGAATCGGATTTGTACCGCGTATATTATGGTGATTACAAAAACATTGCGCCGGGTTCCAATGCAGCGACTCCGGTGATTACCAACGAGCACAAGCAGCGCACCGCTATCGAGGAATACCATGTTAAAAAAGATCCGAAAGCGATCGAGCAGGCATGGCCATTGCTGAAAAGCCCGGATCGCTTCCTGCGCTACGCTGGCCGTCTGGCCATTGAACACCAGCCAGTTAGCCAGTGGGAAAGTAAAGTTTACGCTGAAAAAGATCCTCAGTCAATCATTTATGCAGCCATCGCATTGGGCCGCCAGGGCGATTCTTCCAAAGTAGGAGGGCCTTTGCTGAAAAAACTGACTACCATCGATTACGCAAAGCTGGACGATCTGAACAAACAAGCGCTGCTCCGTGCCGTGGAAGTGATCCTGTACCGCGCAGGTCAGCCTGATGCTGCCACGAAAGCCGCATTGACCGCTTATCTGAATCCAAAGTATCCGTCGGCTAATGCATTGCAGAACAGATTTTTAGCTAAAATCCTCATTACCATTGAAGCACCGAAAGCCGTTGAAAAAACGCTTGCGCTGATCGCTAAAAACGAGAAGTTCGACGACAAGGACAATGAAATGGTAACCGCGTCCGCCGACCTGATTCTTCGTAACCCGCAGTATGGTCTCGACCTGGCAGGCTTGCTGGAAAAAATGCCGCCGCAGCAGCAGACATTCTACGCAATTATGCTGAGCAGCGCCAAAACAGGATGGACACCCGCTTCGCGCGAGGAGTATTTCAAATGGTTCCATAAGGCATTCAGCTACCAGGGTGGCCGCAGCTACATTGGATTTATCGACAAGGCACGCCAGCTTGCATTGAAGAATGTGCCTTCCGACAAAGTAGCCTATTATAACAAACTATCCGGCTCTGAACTACTTACCGGAACTGGTAACGACCTCGTAAAGCTCTACACGCCGAAGGGACCGGGCCGCGCATGGAAAGTTGAACAGGCGGTTGAGCTTGTTCAGGATAGCCTCAGCAACCGTGATTTCGAGCGCGGCAAGCAAATTTTCTCCGCCGTACTTTGCAGCCGCTGCCACACCATCCAGGGCGAAGGCGCGGATGTGGGACCTGAGCTGACACAGCTCGGAACACGCTTCTCCGTGAAAGACATGCTTGAAGCGATCATCATACCGGACAAAGCGGTATCGGATCAATATGCTTCCATCTCCTTCCAAATGAAAGACGGGCAGTCCATCGTGGGTCGCGAGGTAAACCAGGATGCTAATTTCTACTATGTGTCGCAAAACCCGTTCGATCCGAAAACGATCCGAAAAGTGGCTAAGAAAGATGTGGTATCCAGCAAAATCTCACCGGTGTCGATGATGCTTCCTGGCCTGATCAACGGTTTGAACCCGAATGAATTGAGAGACCTGGTAGCCTATCTGATGGCTGGCGGGAACAAAAATAATCCGATCTATTCCGAATCCGGCGCGCCGAAAAGCGGAAAATAGATCACATGATTTTTCGAGTAGATTATAATTAATTAGGCTTAAGATAGTGGTGCTGCGTGTTGATCCCGATGCTTTCCAGCAAAAAGGGTCCGGTAGCATCACTACTTTTTTATGGGTATGAGTTGAAAATATATCTGCCTGAAACGGACGTATACCAAAGCACGTTCAGAAACGAAAAAGGGTAGGGGGCACCGCCCTCAAATTACTATTAACTTACATTATTTCAGATAGTTAACTATTAAATGAAGTCACTTTCAAATCGAAGAAGAGCACTTAAGAGCATGGCTGCCGCCGCGGGCCTGGGAACGTTTTCCGGGTCGCTGGCCGATGCATTTGCCGCGTCTCAAAAAGCGCTTGGTCCGCAGTTGAACGGCAAAATCAATCACTCGGTATGTAAATGGTGTTATAGTAAAATTCCGCTGGAGACTTTTGCGCAGGAATGCAAAAAGATCGGGCTCACATCCATTGAGCTGCTGGGTCCGGAGGAATGGCCGGTGATCAAAAAGTACGGGCTTACCTGTGCATTGCCCTGGGGCGAAGGACTTACCCGCAGCATCGACAAGGGTTTCAACGATCCCAAAAACCATGAAGAGCTGATCCGGGGATTTGAAGATGTGATCCCGAAAGTACGTGCTGCCGGTTATGACAAAATCATCTGCTTCTCCGGCAACCGCCGTGGCATGTCTGACTACGACGGCATCCGGAACTGCGCGGAAGGTATCCGTAAGCTGATCCCGACGTGTGAAAAACATAATGTGACCCTGGTAATGGAGCTGCTGAATAGTAAGGTTAACCACAAAGACTATATGTGCGACCGGACGGAGTGGGGGGCAGCCCTCTGTGAAGCCATTGGCTCAGAGAAGTTTAAGCTGCTTTATGACATTTACCACATGCAGATCCAGGAAGGCGACGTCATCGCCACCATCAAAAAATACCACAAATACATTGCGCATTACCACACGGGCGGCGTGCCCGGGCGCCACGAGATTGACGAGACGCAGGAACTGTACTACCCATCGATCATGAAGGCTCTTGTCGAAACCGGGTATAAAGGCTTCGTCGGGCAGGAGTTCGTTCCCAGCCGCGGTGACGATCTGGCTTCGCTGAAACAGGGGGTTACCATTTGTGATATCGCTTAATTGATATTCAACATTTTAGATTATGTCTACCAGAAGAAACGCATTAAAAAATATAGCTGCCGGAACCGCAGCAGGTGCCGCCGCAGGCGTCATGTCCATTTCAGAAGTATTTGCCAAAACGGAGTCTGTACTGGGTACTAAGCTGAATGGGAAGATCAACCACTCGGTATGCAAATGGTGCTACGGTAAAATCCCGCTCGACACTTTTGCACAAGAATGTAAAAAGATCGGGATCACTTCCATTGAACTTCTTGGCCCCGAAGATTGGCCTACTTTGAAAAAGTACGGCCTCACTTGCGCGCTCCCGAATGGCGCGGGCATGGGCATCGAGAAAGGTTTCAACGACCTGGCTTTGCATGACGAGCTTGTCAACAGTTACGAGGACATTTTTCCGAAGCTCAAAGAAGCCGGCTATAAAACCGTCATCTGCTTTTCGGGTAACCGCCGCGGTATGTCCGACTATGACGGTATGCGGAACTGCGCGATCGGTTTACGCCGGCTGATGCCATCGGCGGAAAAGTACGGCATTACCATGATCATGGAATTGCTCAACAGCAAAGTCAACCACCGCGATTACATGTGCGACCACACCAGCTGGGGCGCCGGGCTTTGCGAGATGGTCGGTTCTGAAAATTTCAAGTTGCTCTACGACATTTACCACATGTCGATTATGGAAGGCGACGTGATCGCAACCATCAAGCAATACCACAAATACATCGGTCACTACCATACCGGCGGCGTTCCGGGCCGCGCAGAAATCGATGAAACGCAGGAGCTTTACTATCCGGCAATCATGAAAGCGATTGTCGAAACCGGGTACACGGGATTTGTCGCCCAGGAATTCGTTCCCAAGCGCGAACCGATCGCTTCCTTAACCCAATGTGTGAAGATTTGCGACGTTGCATGATGATTTCGCAAGATTTTTACGAAAAAAAGGTGCCATTCACCGAATTAGCGCCTTTTTTTCGTAAAAATGGATTTGAGAAGCATAATTTACCATACAGGCAATTGGCATCGAAGGGCCTGTTTTTGAGAAAGATACAAGCCAAAAACGGCAAGTTAATCCTTGCGACATTTCGATAGAATTAGCCATCCCGAGCCATTGACCGTATAACAAGGTCTGGGCCGCATCAATCGCCAGATCCCGTAACGACTACATGATAACAGGTACGTATTCTTTGATAAGGCTATCCATGGAAGATCCCGGTAACGGGAACTGGTGATCAACTGGCAGGAAGAATCCAGCAAAAGGTTTTTGGCAACTCTATGCTTTATCAAGCAAACGTTACTTGATTGTTGTATAATTTATATTATGTTAAATAGATATTTATGCTACGTCGATAACTCATAGTGCTAACCCATATCTTTTCTTATCCCTCCCTGTTGCGCCCAATCGATCGTAAAATCGAATTGCTGGCTCATTGGTAATCGGAGTTTGCCATTGGATGTTAAAGCATTCAAGCTCCCGCGCTATCTGTTCCAGTTGTTGGAATATTTGCTTTCCGATTCCCTGTCCGCGCAGGTTCGGTTCCAGATACAGGCAATCCAAATGTAGAAACGGCCGCGCATCCCAGGTTGAAAAATCCAACGTGAATGTAAAATAGCCTTCAATGCTCCCGGCTCGCTCGATTACATGGCAATGCAGTCTCCGACTTTCAGAAAACAGTTCTGCTGCCAGGCGCTCTTGCTTTCCCGTAGAGTCGTAATCAGCACCCTCATAATCAGCATGTTTCGCGCAAAGCTGAACTAGTCTGCTTAAATCTGCGAACGCGACTCTCCGGATCAGATATTCCATTGCTGGTGAATTTCAGTTTGAAGAAATGCGACGAAATGGGAAAAGTATTCAGGATGCTGCTTGTCACTTAGGTAAGCTATGTAATGTTTCCGCTTCAATCCGTTCCGACCAATCTTGACTGCCCTGATCGAATCGTTTTTCAGGTATGGCTGCAAGGCCCATTTCGCCATTGCCATTACCCCCATGTCGGCTTTCACCATTTCGAGCGAAGCTTCCGTTAATGGCAGCGGGGTTATTTTCTTGGGTGTTACCTTCGCGGGTGCCAGCAGGAACTGATGGACCGTCACTGTTTCCAATGGTAAAGAGTGAATAAGCAGATGCTGGTCGGTGAAATCCTCCGCAACGACGTATTTCTTACGGGACCATTCATGGTTTTCGGAAACCACCATCAGCATTTCATCCTGGAACAGCTCAGTATACCGAATTCGCTTGTCATTGAGCGGATCACTGACGATGGCAATGTCGATCACCCCTTCCAGCAACTTTTGTAAAGGATAATGCGTCGCTTCCATGACGATTTTCAGTTCTATATTTGGATACAGCAAATGGAACTGCTTCAAAACCGAAGGCAGCCAGTGGTAGCTCGAATAGCATTCCGTACTGATACTGATCTCCCCGAATTCCCCGAAAATGAGTTGTTTGATCTCCCGTTCCGTATCCGATAGTTTGCTAAGCACGTCGTTGGCGGTTTCATACAGCTTCTCTCCCGCTTTGGTCAGCACAAGCTTCTTGTTTTGCCTCAAAAATATTTTTGTACCTAACTGGTATTCAGCCTCTTTGAGCTGATGGCTCAAAGCCGATTGCGTTAAATGCAGCTTATTGATTGCATTGGTAATGCTTCCCTCCTCTACAATCGCCTTGACTAGTTTCAGATGCCGGATTTCCATTCAATTTCCTGATAGTTTTTGCAAATAAACGAATTCATTGTCAACGATTTCTATGAAAATAATCAATGAAAGCTATCAATTCTTTTCATTTTTATCGTGAGGCGGGTCTTCATAGTTTTGTCGCATCACTCACCAAAAATGCAAGCAAAGATGGAAGCACAAATCAAGCATTATGAAAACAAACTAGCATTCGAAATGGACCCCTCCGACCTATTCGACGCATTGAACAAAAACGAAAATATCATCCCGCTCGACGCCCGGAAGCCGTTCGGTTTCGAAGCTGAGCGTATTCCCACGGCCATAAACATTCCGCATCGCGAAATAAATGAAGAAAGCACGAAGCATCTGGACCGGGATGCTATCTATGTTACTTATTGTGACGGCATTGGCTGTAACGCCTCCACCCGCGGGGCATTGAACATGACCCGTCTCGGTTTCAAAGTAAGGGAATTAATGGGTGGCATTGAATGGTGGAAATTCGATGGGTATGCCACAGAAGGTACCAAGGCGACAACTGCCGGTGAGAAAATTCAGTGTGCTTGTTGAATCAAGCCCGCACGGTTTTCAAACAAAAAAGGCATCGATTGCTCGATGCCTTTTTTATTTTTGGAAACTAGTCCTTATTATTCTTCAATACAAGCAACACCTTTCGCAGCAAATTGTTCGAGGACGCCGTTCAGGTTTGTCAGGTTGTCTTTAGCCTCAGCTTCGTCTTTGGCTTGGATTGCCTTTTCGAAGTATGGTTTTGCTTTTTTGAATTTACCGCAAACACGGCCTTCAACTTCCTTACCGCGCTGCTGATATTCAGTCATGTTCATGTTATCCACTTCGCTTTTCAGCTGAACCGCCTCGTTGAAGTAGAAAACGCCAAGGTTGTAAAGCGCGTCGTAGTTGGTTGCGTCGATTTCCAAAGCTTTCTTGTAGTTAGCGATCGCTTTGTCACTTGCTTCTTTCTGTTTTGCTTTCGCGTCAGCAAGTTCCTTCTGAGCACCCGCCACGTCTTGTCCTTTGGCAGCTTCCTGTGCAGCTTTCACTTCACCTTCCAGTTTAGCGATTGCCTCAGTGCTTTCCTTCTTCTTCGCTGTCACATCTGCAAGCTGACGTTTCAGGTCTGCATTTTTAGGCTGTTTCTTAATCAAGGCGCCAATGCGTTTCACCTCACCGTCGTACACTGCGATCTTCTCTTTTTCAGAAGCAAGGGTTTTCTCTGCGCTATTGGCAGCATTCGCACCAGCACCCGCTTTCGCGCTCAGTTGCTTCACCTTATCGGTAGCTGTTCTGTACATGTTATCGTACAAAATAGCCAGGTTTACCACATTCTGGGTGTTTTTAGGATCAGCAGCAGCCAGCGCTTCAAGCTCCTGGATTGCCTGATCTTCCTTACCCGATGCCAGCAGGATGTTTACAACTTCCGCTTTCAGGTCTTTGTTACCCGGTGATTGTTTCAGACCGTTGTTCAAAGTTTCGATTGCTTTGTCGAAGTTGTTTTCAGAGCGGTAAAGCTGGGCCAAACCGTAGAATACGCTTGGGTCTTTTCCACCATTGGCTGCATACTTCTCGAAAGAAGTTTTCGCAACATCCTTTTTATCAAGCTGTTGCGCAGCGATACCGCCATAGAGCGATGCCAGCGTATCCTTTTTGTTGATCTCCTGAGCCGCCTGGAACATTTCCAATGCGCCGTTCAGGTTCTTAGCCTGGTATTTCTCAGCACCTTGCTTTACGAATGCATTAAAAAGCTGGGTTCCTTCACCGCCTGCCAACACGTTGGAAGCTTCTTTCGATGATTTACCCGGCTCCCCTTTTTTGGTAACATCCAGCTCAACAACCTTTTTATAGGCTTCAAACGCCGTTTTTGCTGCACTAGAATCTACTTCTGAACCTTGTAGGGCTATGTTTTCATAAAGTTTTGCGCGTTCGAGCCAGAATGCAGCCTTTGCACTTGCTTTGGGATCAGTGGCATCTTTATCGCTTTTCTCTTTATCCTTACGAAATCCATCTACCATAGCCTTGTTCACAGCGTCCTGCGCTATCGCAGCACAGCCGAACAGGCTAAGTGCAGAAACAAAAAACAGTTTTTTCATAAATATTAACTTTGGTTGTGATTGATTGTTCGAGTTCTAAATATAAATCAATTAATATAAATTTTACAAAAATCATGCCTCTGCGTCGTCGGAAGGCTCTTCGTCGTCCTCCTCCTCGTCGTCAGCTACATCTTCATCCTCGTCCAATTCATCATCCGTAACAATTATATCCTCCGCCGCAGCACCTTCTACTTGTGCTACCGGTTTGGGAACTACGTTGCCGTCTTCATCCAATTCTTCGGCCTTCTCGTCCGGATCTTTTAGAATGCGGGTTACCGAGGTGATCTCATCGGTGTTACTCAGTCGGATCAGTTTCACACCCTGCGTGTTACGTCCCGCCTGGCGGATGTCGAGCACGCTCATGCGGATCGCGATACCGTTACGCGTGATGATCATCAGGTCGTCTTCTTCCGTAACCTCGCGGATCGCTACCAACTTGCCGACCTTGTCGGTGGCATTCATGGTCGACACGCCTTTACCACCCCGATTAGTAACACGGTAACTATCTATTGCAGAGCGCTTTCCAAAGCCGTGTTCAGATACTACCAGCAGCTGTGCGTCCTCACGGCTGATACAAACCATGCCAATCACCTTGTTGTCGGGATCGTTCAGGTTGATACCCCGCACACCCGCAGCGGTACGGCCCATCGGACGTACGCCTTTTTCGTTGAAGCGGACCGCCCTACCTGCAGCCGAAGCGATCACGATATCGTTATCGCCATTCGTCAATGCGACATTCAGCAAACGGTCGCCTTCGTTAATGGAAATGGCGATGATACCGTTGGTACGCGGACGTGAATATGCTTCGAGCAAAGTCTTCTTAATGGTGCCCTGCTCGGTACACATTATGAGGTAATTATTGTTGATATAATCCTCATCCGACAATGTCTTCACGTTGATCACCGAACGGATGGAATCACCGCCTTCGAGGCTGATCAGGTTCTGGATCGGGCGACCTTTCGAGGTCTTGCTTCCTTCCGGCACCTCGTATACCTTCATCCAGAACAGCTTACCATATTCGGTAAATATCAAGAGGTAATTGAGCATGGTCGCAGAGAACAAGTGCTCGGTAAAATCGGTGTCCTTGGTTTTCACACCGCGGGAACCAACCCCTCCTCTTGTCTGCGTGCGGTACTCAGATAGCGGCGTACGTTTGATATAGCCTTCTTTGGAAATGGTGATGAGCATTTCCTCGTCGGCGATCATGTCTTCGTCGCTGAACTCTTCCGCCGAGAATTCAATTTGCGTCCGGCGGGCATCGCCGTAGCGTTCCTTAATTTCGCCGAGCTCGGTTTTGATGATCTCGTACTTGCGGAATTCGTTGGCCAGAATGTCTTTCAAGTCGGCGATCAGGAGCATGATCTCTTCATATTCCTTCACGATCTTCTCTCTTTCCAGACCGGTCAGACGTTGTAAGCGCATATCGAGGATCGCGCGAGCCTGAATTTCCGAGAGGGCAAATTGCTCCATCAATCCGTTCTTCGCCGTTTCCGGGTCACGTGCCGCACGGATCAATGCGATCACCGCGTCGAGATTATCGAGCGCGATCAGCAAACCTTGCAGGATGTGCGCGCGTTTTTCAGCTTCGCGCAGTTCATATTCGGTCCGGCGGGTAATTACCACGATCCGGTGGTCTACGTAATGCTTGATCAGGTCTTTCAGGTTCAGCAACACGGGACGGCCTTTCACCAGGGCCACGTTGTTTACCCCGAAAGAGGTTTGCAGCGGCGTGTACTTGAACAGGTGGTTCAATACGATATTCGGTATCGCGTCCTTTTTCAGATCGAAAACAATGCGCATACCATCGCGGTCCGATTCGTCACGGATGTCGGAAATCCCATCGAGTTTCTTTTCGTTAATCAGCGACGCGATCCGTTCGATCATCGCCGCTTTGTTGATCATATAAGGGATTTCGGTCACGATGATCTGCTCGCGGCCGTTCTTCGCTACTTCGAACTGTGCTTTGGAACGCATGATAATGCTTCCTCGGCCGGTTTCCATCGCTGAGCGAACGCCATTGTAACCGTAAATGATACCGCCGGTAGGGAAATCGGGAGCTTTTACGTGCTCCATCAATTCCGGAATGGTAATGTCGTTGTTGTCGATGTAAGCGAGTACGCCGTCCACAACCTCACTGAGGTTGTGCGGCGCCATGTTGGTGGCCATACCTACCGCGATACCGGACGAGCCGTTAACAAGCAGGTTAGGGAATTTGGCGGGAAGTACCGAAGGCTCGCTCAGCGAGTCGTCGAAGTTGGGTTGAAAATCAACCGTATCCTTGTTCAGGTCGGCGAGCAGTTCGTCGGCAATCCTTTTCAGCCTTGCCTCCGTGTAACGCATCGCCGCCGGGTTGTCGCCATCGACAGATCCGAAGTTACCCTGACCATCGACGAGCGGATAGCGCAGCGACCAGGGCTGGGCCATGCGTACCATCGTATTATAAACCGACGAGTCACCGTGCGGGTGGTATTTACCTAAAACTTCCCCAACAATACGAGCCGATTTTTTATGGGACCGGTTGTAACTCACGCCCAGATCGTCCATTCCGTAAAGGACCCGTCTGTGAACGGGTTTCAGACCATCGCGAACGTCGGGCAAAGCGCGGGAGATGATAACGGACATCGAGTAATCGATGTAGGCTCCGCGCATTTCATCCTCGATATTAATCGGGATAATGTTTTCACCAGAAGATTCTGCCATAAACGATTAGAAAAGAATCAAAATTTTAAAGCGGGCTAATCAATAGCTTCAATCGCCCGCGGATTAATAAAATCTTATAGGTACTAAAAAGCCAAATTTCGCCATTTTTAAGCATTCTAACAAACTATCTTTTGTGCTATTTCGGCCCCTTCCACGTATATGCGTGACTATCCGTGCATTACCTCGCGGAAATATCCGGGGGAAAACTAAATTGGCATCTATCATTAAAAATCCCGTTCTTCCCGCTTATTAGCAAGAGCTTAATTTTCGACAATTTTCACCTATGCCTTTACTATTAACCTTCATTGCGATCCTCGCACTTATCTTACTCATTGCCTGGCTTAAAATCGATACATTCATTTCTTTCCTGCTGGTTTCCATTGCACTTGGACTCGCCAGCGGATTGGATGTGGACACGGTCAGCAAGGCCATTCAAAAAGGTGTGGGAGGGACCCTGGGCGACCTGGTGCTCATTGTCGGGTTCGGAGCGATGCTAGGGAAAATGGTGGCAGACAGTGGAGCGGCGCAGCGGATCACGGATGCGCTCATCAGCCTGTTCGGGCGAAAATACATTCAGTGGGGCATGGCGCTGGCCGGATTCGTGATAGGTATTCCTCTGTTTTACAATGCTGGGTTTGTCATTGTTATTCCATTGATTTTCATGATCAGTGCAACCGCCCGTTTACCATTATTATATATAGGTATTCCTATGTTATCTGCATTGTCGGTAGCACACGGGTACCTCCCACCCCACCCTTCCCCGGCGGCGATTGCCAGCCAGCTGCATGCCGACCTGGGCAAGACCCTATTCTACGGAATGATCGTGTCGTTGCCCGCCATTGCCGTGGCCGGCCCTATTTTCGGGAAAACATTGAAACGCTTCCAGCCTAAGCCGGACGAAGACCTTTTTGACGTAAAACCCCGCCCTGCTTCCGAGCTTCCCGGATTGGGAATCAGCGTGATAACGGCATTGCTTCCGGTATTTCTGCTCACCTCGATGTCCGGCGTGAAACGCATTTATCCCGACAACAAGCTCATTGCGCTGCTCGCAGAGCCCTATTTCGGGATGCTGGTATCGGTACTTTTCGCTGCCTATGTGCTGGGTGTAAGGCGTGGGATGAGTATGAAAAAGGTGGGCAAATCCATGGAAGAAGCTTTCAAAGGCGTATCCACGATCCTGCTGATCATTGCGGGGGCCGGTGTATTCAAAGAAATCATGACTGCCAGCGGCGTCAGCACATTCATTGCCGAAAGCCTCAAAGGGCTGGACATTTCCCCGCTCCTGCTGAGCTGGGCCATCGCGGCGGTGATCCGCGTCTGCGTAGGATCCGCCACCGTTGCCGGACTCACCACCGTGGGCATTCTCGCGCCTTTGCTCGCCAATGCCGGCGTACCGGCGGAGCTGCTCGTACTCGCTATCGGGTCAGGCAGTTTGATGTTCTCCCACCTGAACGACGGAGGCTTCTGGCTTTTCAAGGAATACTTCAACCTGAGCATTAAAGACACGATCCTTACCTGGTCGGTAATGGAAACAATTGTGTCAATAATGGGTTTGCTGGGCGTTTTAGTGCTAAATTTGTTCGTCTAGCCGTCCCTCTTCCGGCTTCCCGGCTTATTCCCTCCGTCCGTTAAAACGGACGGTAATAGATACTTTTTCACAAAAAAAAGAGTATCCCAACCGAGTTAGTCAATCTTTGCATTATCGCTTTGCCGTTCGTTTTAACGAACGGTTCTAGATTAGAATTTATAGATTGAGATTAGAATTTATAGATTAAGATTAGAATTATAGATTGAGATTAGAATCAAAGATTAAGATCATCTTCAAGAATCTGATCTACAAGGAAATATCCAGTTCAATTCACTTTACTACTATGGACAATACACCAGAATCAAATTTTGCAGCACTCGGCCTTAACCTACCTCCTGCCCCGAAACCTGTCGGCGTTTACAAACCTTTGCTGATCGTCGACAAGCGTTGGGTTTACGTTTCCGGCCACGGTACCGTGCAGGACGACGGCAAACTTATTATCGGACGCATCGGCAAAGACCTCGACGCTGACCAGGGCAAACTCGCCGCGCGTCAGGTAGGTCTGGCGATCTTGTCTACGTTGAAAGCCAATCTGGGCAGTCTTAACCGGGTTAAAAGAGTCATCAAAGTGCTCGGTATGGTCAACTGCACCAGCGATTTTGAAAAACATCCATTCATCATCAACGGGTGCAGCGAGCTGTTTGCCAAAGTTTGGGGTGAAGAAAACGGCATCGGCGTGAGAAGCGCGGTGGGAATGGGTACATTGCCCGATAACATCCCGGTGGAGATCGAGGCGATGTTTGAGTTGGAAGAGAAATAATGATTGAATGTGCGAATGAGTGATTAAGTAAGAGAAAAATTCACTCATTCACTCATTCGATCATTCAGTCATTCAAAATTCAATAAAATGTCCTGGTACCAGCTCAGCAATCCCGGGGAAGTCATATCCCCATCGCTCCTATTCTACAAAGACCGCATCGAAAGCAACATTCGCAGCATGGTAAGCATTGCGGGCTCGCCCGAACGGCTGGTGCCGCATGTCAAGACGCACAAATGTCCGGAAGTTGTCGAAATCCAACTTTCGGCCGGTATCTCCAAATTCAAATGCGCGACCATCGCCGAAGCAGAAATGGTGGCCGGCGCAGGCGCTCCCTGGGTACTGATCGCTTACCAGCTGGTGGGGCCGAACATCGACCGCTTTTTTGCTTTGCGGGAGAAATTTCCGGACACCACCTTTGCTTCACTGGTTGATAACGAAGAGATTGCGGCGCTCCTGAACGATGCTTCGCTTTCAAAAGGATTTAAATCCACCGTCTTCCTCGATGTCAACAACGGCATGAACCGCACCGGGCATGCTACGGATGAAAGCCTGCTTTCGCTTTACCGCTACGTGAGCAGCCTGGAAGGCCTCGCATTCGGCGGCGTGCACATTTATGACGGCCACATACGCAATCCGGAATTCTCCGAGCGCAAGGCCGCTGCCGACGAAGCATACGAAAAAGTACTTCCCCTGCTCGACCGCATCGAAACCGAATGCGGTTACGAGCCGATGATCATCGTCGGTGGTTCTCCCTCGTTCACCGTACATACCCTCAGGCCCGACGTATACCTTAGCCCGGGCACGAATGTACTCTGGGATTGGGGCTACGGCGACCGGTTCGACGGCCAGCCCTTCGAGCATGCCGCATTGATTCTGACCCGTGTCATTTCAAAACCGGCTCCCGGCATTGTGACCATCGACCTCGGACACAAGGCTATCGCCGCCGAAAACCCTATCGAGAACCGCCTCCGCCTGCTTAATTTGCCCGACTACACATTGCTCGGACAGAGCGAAGAGCACGGCGTGTTGCAGGTAGGCGCTGATGCCTGGGAAACGATCCGTGTCGGGGACGTCTTCTACGCGCTCCCCTACCACATCTGCCCCACCGTGGCGCTGCACGATTTCGCGACCGTGATCGTGGATAGTAATGTGGTTGGAGAATGGAAAATTACGGCTCGTAGCAGACGCATAACAGTTTAATTTTGAATGATTGAATGATCGAATGATCGAATAGATTTCGGCTCACTCGCCCGTTCAATTATTCAATCATTCAGTCATTCAGTCATTCAATCATTGCATCTATGTTCCTCTTCGACGCACACCTTGACCTTTCCATGAATGCCGTGGAATGGAACAGGGACCTGACCCAAGACCTCTATTCGATCCGCGACCGGGAAAAGAACCTTACCGACAAGCCCGACCGCGGCAAAGGCGTAGTGAGCTTTCCTGAAATGCGGAAGGGTAACATCGGCCTTTGCGTGGCCACGCAGATCGGGCGGTACATCAAACCCGACAGTAAAATCCCGGGCTGGCATTCGCAGGCGCAGGCATGGGCCATCACGCAGGCGCAGGTAGCCTGGTACAAAGCCATGGAAGATGCCGGTGAGATGGTACAGATCACAGGCCTGGCGGGCTTACGCAGTCACCTAGAACTTTGGCAGAATGCCGAGTCTACCGAAGGGCTGCCCATTGGCTACATCCTCAGTCTCGAAGGTGCCGACTCTTTCGTGAGCCTGAAAAACCTGGAAACCGCCTATGGCTACGGCCTGCGGGCGATCGGCCCCGCTCATTACGGGCCGGGTGTGTACGCGTACGGGACCGACTCCGACGCTCCGTTGACCGAAAGGGGCAAAGACCTGCTGCGTGAAATGGATCAGCTCGATATGATTCTGGACGCTACGCATTTGTGCGATACCGCCTTCTGGGAGGCAATGGAAATGTACAAAGGCCCGGTTTGGGCCAGCCACAACCTTGTTCGGGCGATTACGCCGCACAACCGCCAGTTCTCCGACGAAATGATCAAGGTGCTGCTCGAACGCGATGCAGTGATCGGAATGGCATTTGATGCATGGATGATGATCCCGGGCTGGATACGCGGCAAATCGACTCCGGAAAGCACCGGCCTGAAAATAGAGCATGTGGTGCAGCATATCGACCATATCTGCCAGATAGCGGGTAATGCCAACCACGTAGGTATCGGCTCCGATCTGGATGGCGCCTACGGCAAAGAGCAATCGCCCGGCGACCTGGACTCCATTGCCGATCTGCAAACGATCCCGTCGCTGCTGTCGACGCGAGGCTATTCGGCCAGCGACATCGAGCGCATTATGTGGCGAAACTGGGTTGGGTTCCTGGAAAGGAACTGGGCCTGACGACATTAGCCTGCCCAATAAGAAGAATTTATAAAATCTAATAAATTCTTAATATAGGACTAAAAGGAGTTATCAGAAAAGCTTCGCAACTTGCATCATGGTTGCGAAGCTTTTTTGTTTCGACCGTAATTTCAAACCATCTTATTTGGAATAATTTTAAATAAGTGTTAGCTTTGGTCTATCAAATCAACAATCTGAAAAGAACGGTAACATCCTGCCCACTCATTCCACGTAACAACAATGGCTAATACATATAAGATTTTTTTTCGTACCAGGATCCAGGCAACCAAGTCGCTGCAAAAGCTGCACGATTGCCTGAAACATTTGAATGTTAAACACTGGGCCTACGATTTTCAGGATTTCATGCTGACTCTAACCTCCGAACTATCCGACTTTAACCGCATCCAGCTCGCGCTCCGATCGGCCGGTTATGTCTGCCACTTTATCAAACTCGAAAATATGAACGAAGGCCGCCTGGATACCAACAGCCTCACCCCGGCCTAACTTAAAGACATTCAACGGCTATCCATCTCCCTTACCAGGCAGTCACCGCATTCGGTGGCTGCTTTTTTTTAATACAAAAAGCCGGAACACGATACCCGCGCCGGCCCTTTTTGTCATCTATTTTTCTGGCTAATAAATACTTTGTGGAACAAGGTTTCGCTTTGCCTGCTGCATGTGCCGCTCATTGTGGGCAATCAGAAACTGGAATACGTCCCCGATTTTCATCCGGATTACGGGGAACACCGATATGGGAATGCGGAGCGCATCGAGGTCCTTGCGGGCGCCGTCGCGAAGCAGGTAGAGCAGTTCCTCCTGCTGCCGGATAAATTCGCCCACCACCGCAGCAGCATCGAGGTTTGCAGGCGGAATGTGGCCTTTGAATGCCTTGAATTTCCGTTTGCCTGTCCGGGGATCCATCATCCGGGTAAAATAAGCGCCCATCCAGGTACTGGTAAACCCCTCCTTTTCGTCGATGGGTGCACCGCGCAGCTGTTCGCGCATCCGCGGCAGATAGTAATGGCCGTAACTGTTCAAATGTTCAAGGCATTGGGCGATACTCCATCCGCCGGTATCCGACGGCTTGTTCAGCATTTCACGATCAGTGTTCTGAAACAGCGCTACGGCGTCTGCAATGTGCTGCTCCACCACATCGTCGAGCTTTTGTAGTAATTCCTTCTTATTTACGGTTTCCATGGGCGTTCTGTTCTTTGACAGGACAAAGGTGCAAATCAGGACTTTTCAAACTTTTGGTAAAAACCAACATTTTTAAATGCGTACCTTATTTACAAGCTTACTGAAATTCGTCGGATCAATGCCCAGGTAGTTGGCCAGGTATTTGTGCGGCACCAGTTGGAGGATGTGCGGGCTGCGTTTGAGCAGGTTCCTGAATTTATCTTCTGAAGAAAAGCATTGTACCTCCACCAGCCTTTCCAGAATGCCTGAAAGCGTTTGCGTCATACCCGCACGTAACATGCGCTCAACCGCAGGACGCTCGTAAGCGACCTCTTTAAACTCTGTGTACGTGGTACGGATGAAACTGGAAGGCGTGAGTGTCTCATAGTAATACCGCGAAGGCACCTCCATAAGCACCGAGTCGATAATGCCGCCGAATGAGGGCCGGTACGTGAATGCGATCGTCGCCTCGCGGTTCTGGTCGTCGAGATAGTAAATGCGCTGCACACCGTCGGTCACGAAATAAAGGTACCGCTCGGTCTCGCCTGCCGAAGTGACGATTTCCTTTCTCCGGGCGGAGAATGGTTTCCAGATACGCGACAGCGCCTCCCAATCGGCACCATCGAGCGGATGAATGGCCTGAACGACCGAATGAAGCAATTTTAGCGGTTCCTCCATAGAACCGCTAAAATACGAAAGCCCCTCCTACTCGCCTACGGGCGAAACCATAAAATGCAGGAAATGGAAAACTTCATCCTGGCTGCGGATATGGTTACGCGCGGCGGAAAGGTCATCGCCGATTTTAATCGTAAAGGAAGTATCCGGCAACGCTTCGAACATATCCTCATCGGTGGTATCATCGCCGATGGCCAGTATAAAATCGAAATCACCTCCCTCTACGAACAGGCGCGTAGCAGTACCCTTGTTGAATGCGGTTTTCTTGACTTCCACTACCTTATTACCGTCGATCACCTGCAAATTCAGCTCGGGCTGGATGTAGTTTTTCAGTTGCCACAGCAGCTCCTGCGCACGGCGCGAAGCGTACTCCTTATCGTCCGCTGTGCGGTAGTGCCATGCCAATGCCGTTTCTTTCTCCTCCACAAATGCACCCGGGCAGCGTTTGGCATAAATCTGCATCATCGGACGGATGCCTTCCTTCCAGTTTTCTTCGTATCCTTCATTGAGCTGCCATTCGTCCGATCCCTTTAATCTGATCAACGCGCCGTGCTCGGCGATGATATGCACCGGAAGGTCGCTAAACAACTTGTCCAGAAAATATCGGTCGCGACCGCTGACAATTACTACGGTATCGCGCTTGGCAATATCGTTCAGCAATTTCTTCACGTCCTCGCCCATGATCGCCTTCGCGGGATCCGGCACGATCGGCGCAAGTGTGCCATCGTAGTCAAAGAAAAGAATTCTGTTATTGGATAACTGGTAAGCGTGCCGGATCGCGTCGATTCCCTGGTTGTTCAGGAAAACCTGACGCAGCCGGTCGTGTTCTAATTCTAGCATTGTCATTTGGGTAAAAAAGTCACTGGTCCATGCGAACACATCGTAGTCACGAATCCTTTCACGCATGGCCTCCATTCGTTTATGTTGCTCGTCTTCCGGCATTTCGAATGCGGTTTTGATCGCATCCGCAATGTCCTGCCTGTCGAGCGGGTTAATGATCAGGGCCTCGCCCAGCTCTGCTGCCGCCCCTGCCATTTCACTGAGGATCAACACGCCCTGGCCGTCCTGCCGGCTTGCTACATATTCTTTGCAAACCAGGTTCATCCCGTCGCGCACGGGCGTAATGAGCGCCACGTCGCTGGCCGTGTACATGCCCACCATCTCATGGTAAGGCATGGAACGGTACTGGTAAATAATAGGTTGCCAGGAAATGGTCCCGAAATCGGCGTTGATTTTTCCAACCGTCTGGTCGATGTCCGACTTCATTTGCTGGTACTGCTCGATCGTATCCCTCGAAGGAACTACAACCATCACAAACGACACTTTCTCGTGCCAGCCCGGGTTTTGTTCAAGAAAACGCTGGTAGCCGTGCAGGCGGTGGATGATACCTTTGGAATAATCGAGCCGGTCTACGGAGAAAATGATCTTCTCTTTAAGCGACTGCCGGGCATCGGAGCGTGCCGCTGTTACATCCGGGTCATCATACGCCTCGTTAAATTTGTCGAAATCGATACTAATCGGGAATGAATCTACTTTGACGATGCGGTTGCCGAGGTTGATATAATGCAATTTATTCCCCAGTTCGGAGACCAGACGCGCCGCTTTCAGGAAATACTCCACATAATCGTTGGTATGAAAACCCACCACATCGGCGCCCAGAATGCCATCCACGATCGCCTTCCGCCACTTCACGGGAAGCAGCCTGAATATTTCGAAAGAGGGAAAAGGAATGTGAAAAAAGAAGCCGATTTTGTTTTCAGGAAACGCATTCCGGATCATCTGTGGGAGTAGCATCAACTGGTAGTCCTGCACCCATACTACGTCACCCGGGCGGATCACTTCCTTCACCTTTTCAAAGAACAATTCGTGGGCTTCCCGGTACGCATCGAAGTACACATCGTGAAACTGCGCCAGCGAGGGAAAGTAATGGCAGAGCGGCCATATCAGATTGTTACAGAAGCCCTCATAGTAATTTTCATTGAGTTCTTCGGGGATAAAAACCGGATGCGCCTGGAAGTTTTCGTTCTCCATTGACTGGCCTTCGAGCTCCTCGGGGGAATTCTCTGAAAAACCAATCCACTGGATTTTCTGGTGGGCATCAAACGCGTCATTTTCCTGATCTTTCACCAGCGAAAGCACCGCCGAAACGAGGCCGCCGGAATTTTGAAATAGTCGGGACACATCACCGTCACGGACCACCTTGAACGGTAACCGGTATGCGACTATGATGAGCCTCCCTGTGTTGACTGACTGAGATAAACTTTCCATAATACACCAAAATGGCCTCAAAAGCCATGCCAGGAATACCCGACAACGCCGATTTTCCCTAACGATGTCGCAGATACGGCGTACAATGCCACCGGGCGTCTTTGGCTGGACCCTATCAAAAAATGAGTGGGCTTATCAACCCGATAAGGTTTTGCGGGAAGCAATGAATGTGTTACTTTCGCTGTTGCAACCTCTTTTATCACATTACAGGAACCGGAGGTCAAGGTAACTTCACTTCCGGCGCCGGACAAGCTAAATGAGTGTCAGGCAAGCAATGAAAATTGCTGTTTTCCATGAGTTAATGTGATAGCTGACCACAAATACGGGCTTGCAAAGGCCCAAGATTAGTCAAGGACTACAAATATGTAATCGCAGATTAATGCTGTGCCACTCTTTGTTGTGGGTTGCAGGCGGCCCGAAATGGCCGCCATTTTTTTTAAAAGACACTTTGCGTGTAGCGAGGCTGTGCATGACGTTGACAATTACATTCAGGAAGGGGCCTGAGCCGCGCTCCTGATCCAGGCTTCCGCTTTTTGAGGGTCGGTGAAGAACCGCTCGCTGACACTGCTGTACAGCGATTCGTACTTGCTGATCTTGGTCTCGTCCTGGTGGCAATGCGCCGCGGTCAGGCACCGGATACCGCGTTTGTTGCGAAACGTCACTTGCGAAGCTTCCTCTTCGAACATCGCGAGGTACCCTACTTTCCAGCCGTAGTCCGCGAGAGTGAGCGGCACAATGCTGCGGAAATGCTTGTGGGCATCCAGGTTCGCCGCTGTGAATCCGTGAAGATTCACGAATATGCGGAATGTGCCGCCGTCTTCGATCCGGTCCAATGCATTGTAAAGTGATTTTTCCCATCGGATCACGTCATCCTTGTCCATGTCTCCGCTGATGTGTGTCACAATGAGCCGGTTGGCGGGCTCCCAATCTGTTTTTGCTATTTTAATAAAATCCTGCATTTTAGTAAGGCTAATGCTGTTTGTGTTAATCGCATAATCCGCCCACTCAGACATTTGTTCCGCACCGTCGACCAACAGCACCGCTTTATCGACAAAACACCACCCGGCAATCCGGCAGCGTTTCTTTCTGCATTTAAAAATTCAAAAAGAATTCAGAATTCGGTGGTACGTTCAGCGCTCGAACACGGTACATAAGCCCGACTGACACCACCTAACAATCCAATAAATAATGAACACCTCCGCTCAGGAAGTCGCAAAACCGACCACGCTGCGATCTAAATCGGAATTTCTGACGCGCCCGGCGCTAGTTATCCTACTGCTTGCAGGTATTTCGATGCTCACCCGCATTGCCCTGATGCTCAAAGCGGGCAAAGACGTAGATTACACCGTCACCAACATGCTGGGCATTTTCGGTATCGGCCTGTTCTACGATCTTCTCAACGCACTATATTTCATTATTCCGCTAATGCTCCTTGGGTGGCTGACACCGCAGCGGTATGCCGGCAAAAAGGGTTTTAGAATCGCAGCCAATACATTAGTGTTCGTCCTGCTGTTTCTGCTTCTGCTCAATGCAGTTTCCGAATGGGTATTTTGGGACGAATTCGGCTCCCGGTTCAATTTTATCGCCGTCGATTACCTGGTTTACACGCAGGAAGTGGTCGGAAACATCCGTCAGTCCTATCCGGTCGAGGCCATTATGGGTGTACTCCTGGTACTCTCCGTGTTATTGACATTGCTGCTGTCGAGGCTTTCGTCCAGGATAGCTTTCGGTAACTGGCGTTTCGGTAAGCGGTCGCTCATTTTGGGCGGTTACTTCCTCGTCGTAGCAACGGTGTTTATGCTCATTGATAATAAGGTCAGACAGTTCAGCAGCAATATTTTCGTGAATGAGCTGGCGGGGAACGGAATGTACGAGTTGTTTGCTGCCTACCGCAATAACGAGCTGGATTACAATCAGTTTTACACCAAACTAGATGAAAGGCAGGCCTCTTCCGAGATCCGCACGCTGGTAGCTACGCCTGAAAGCCATTTTGTCGACAACAAACCTTTCTCCATTGAACGGGATATTGTCAACCCTGGTACCGAATTGCACAAGAACATCGTCCTGATCAGCGTCGAAAGCCTCAGCGCCGACTTCCTGGGAAGTTTTGGCAATACGCAGGGCATTACACCCTTCCTGGACTCCCTGGCCCGCGAAAGCCTTCTTTTCACCAATCTGTATGCAACGGGTACCCGTACGGTCCGCGGCCTGGAAGCATTGTCGATATGCACGCCGCCCACACCGGGCCAGTCTATTGTGCGCCGTCCACATAACGAAGACCTGTTCTCGATGGGCAGTGTTTTGCGGAAAAAGGGATACCAGGCCCGTTTCATTTACGGCGGCTACGGATATTTTGACAACATGGGATACTTCTTCGGGCACAATAGCTACGGCGTGGTAGATCGCACGGCCCTTTCCAAAAAAGACATTGACTATGAAAACATCTGGGGCGTGGCGGACGAGAACCTGTTTGAGCTCGCTACCCGGGAAATCGGCCTGGCGGTCGGGAAAGGCAAACCTGTTTTTGCGCACATCATGACCACGTCCAATCACCGTCCCTACACCTACCCGGAGGGAAGAATAGACATCCCCTCTCACACCAGCCGCGAAGGCGCCGTGAAATATACCGATTATGCAATCGGCCAGTTCATCCGCCACGCCCGGAGCGAATCCTGGTTCAACAATACGTTGTTTATCATCGTAGCCGACCATTGCGCATCCAGCGCTGGCAAAACCGACCTGCCGGTAAACCGCTACAAAATACCCATGCTCATCTATTCGCCTGGCTTCATCGGCGCCGGCATCATGCCCAGGCTCATGAGCCAGATCGATGTAGGACCTACTATTTTAGGGCTCCTCAACTTCTCCTACCGCAGCAAATTCTCCGGTTACGATATTTTCAAGCTCGAAGAAGGCCGGGAGCGGGCATTTGTCAGCACCTACCAGAGCCTGGGATACATTAAGCACGATTCGCTGATTGTGCTAAAACCACAAAGGATGGCCGCCACATTCCTTCCCGACTTTCAAGACGGTACCTCCCGGCCGACTTCCCAAAACAAGCACCTGCTGGGAGAAGCCATAGCCTGGTACCAGTCGGCAAGCTACCAGTTCCGGAATGGTCTGATGAGAAAATAGTTTAGTGTAAAGAAAGTATTTCAAGGTTACATATACTTTATATGGATGTTTTCATCCATGTAACAGCCACGCTTTGAAAACTTGCATGAACCTTATCGGGAAAGGCCTCCTGGCTGCACTAATATGCCTATACGCAAGCTCACATGCGCATTCGCAACGGATGCGCATCGTACAGGCCGGCAGCGCGATCGCAGATGTGCGCGAAGGTAATGTGCTCCGCAAAGGCGGCTGGGGAATGGATGCCAGCGTCCGGCCGGATGTATTCGAGGCTTTTATCGAAGGCCCTGCTAAACGCATTGCCTTCATTACCGATCGGGATTCGGTCGTTTTGAATGTGGAGCCGGGCAAAACTTATCCCTTCGTGTTCCTGCTGAATGGCAAAGACAGCGCCTTTACAGAGGTAAGGGGCATTAAATGGGTGCAGCGTGCCCAGTTTCCTACCGACTACCAGCGAGCACACCGCGGCAAAACCACGGTGGAGGTGCCACCAATGTATGAGTTGTTGAACGTGGTATTTGCACTCACTGAAAAAGGGCGCGAGAAGAACAGCCTCATCAACCGCGATACCGACTATTACCGGGAGGTCATGACCCGGTTCGAACCTTATCGCAATGATCCGGCTGTGAAAAAGATGCAAGAAGCGCTCATGTCTGGCGATGGAAGCTACTCCGCGTTAAAAATGGATGCTTATGCTTTCGAGCTCTCCCAGGATGGCACCATCGCCCGTAGCCGAGTCTACGACCGCATAGGCAATTCCAACACCAACTTCCTGCATCCTTACATCGCCGATCTGCAAAAATTTGCAGTTGCCAGCCGTTTCCAGGAGTTTTACCATACGCATAAGCCGTTTTACGAAGGACTGACGCAAGCCTACCGAGACTCTATCGGCGTTTCGCAAATGCAGCGCTGGCTGGTCAAAAACTTCCCGTCAACGCGTTATGATTCATTCAAAATTATCTTTTCACCGCTGGTAGCAGGCAACCAGTCGGCAAGTTTTTTTGAACACAACGGCTTTCGCGAGGCACAGGCGCATGTAAATTTCCCATTCCATACCCCACAAAATGTTGCAGGATGGTCGCCCGAAGCGCTTCGCGTGAAGGATGGCAACATTGTTTTCACAGAACTCAACCACGCCTTTATCGGGCCCGAAGGCCAGAAGCCTGCTTACCGTGACCGCATTCAAAAAGCATTATCCAATCTCGACATTTGGAACGACCCGCAGAAACCCGCGCACGGCTACAATACCCCGCAAATGTCGTTTGACGAATACATGAACTGGGCCCTGGTAAGTCTCCGCTACATCGATTACGCGCCGCTCGCCGAGCAACCCAAACTGATCGCTCAAATTGAAGATATTATGCTCAACCACCGCGGCTTCCGTCGCTTCCCGGAGTTCAATCAGTTTTTAGTTAAAACCTACAAAAACCGCCGCAAACGAGAAACTGTCGCAGATTTGTATCCGGCTATTGTCGGGTGGTTTGAAGAGAATAAATGAAATAGAATCTGCTCGCAGAAGTTAGAATAAACTAATATGAAAAAGCTGATTCAATTGGCCGTTCTTGTCGCAGCTTCTGCCGCAATCTCCTGCTCAAAGGAAAACCTTCAACCCGATTGTGGCTGCCAGGGCCCCACGGTGCTCATACTGAAAAATACCCGTGCGGTACATGAGGGTGCGGGGCTATTTACTTTCACACATCCTATCACCCTCAATCAAACCTCGGCCTGGGCATGCGATGCAGATTCGTTATGGGCGAGAAGTGCAAACAGGGAAATTCCGGACTATACGATCAGCGGAAATCTCAAAAAGGGATGCTCCTTCGGGCCGACATTCGCAATTGTATTTCCATCGATCGAAATTACTGCCATTCAGAAGGATTAATGCTCCAATACCTTCTCAAAACAAACACTGTTCTCTATCCCTGCATATTGCCCGTAGTTGGGCGTCCGGGTATAGCCGCTTTTTTCATAAAGCGCAATGGCTTCGGGTTGGCGTTTGCCGGTTTCCAGCACACATCTAAGATAGCCTAGTTCGGATGCCCATACTTCCAGCTCGTTGAGCACGCGGGTAGCGATGCCTTTCTTGCGGCCCTCCGGCGAAACATACATCCGCTTCACTTCCATGGCCTCGTCGCTGAATGCCTTGATCGCCCCGCAGCCGATGGGTTGGTCATTTTCGTAGCAGACTACCGCGTGGCGGATCTTGTCGATTTTGTTGAATTGGGAATAAAAACCATGGTCGGCGCCGTCGCGCCGGGCCAGCTCGGCATCGAGCAGTTTCACCAATGCCTGGAAAGCAGCATCATCGGAGTCGGTTCTTGTTACAGTGATCATTGCAATTCTTCCAGTTCTACTACTTTGGGCGTCCGGGTGAGCCAATGGATAATCAGCCACGCCACAAGATAAGTAAAACCGCAGATTGTAAAAATGATGTTGTAGCCGGCCTGAATGTTCCCGGCGGCTTTGTAGCTGTCGAGCAGGCTACCGATCAGGATGGGAAAAAGGATACCGCCCACCGCACCGGCCATTCCGCCGATACCCACGACGGAGCTAACGGCCTGCTTGGGAAAAAGATCGGACGGCAGGGTGAAGACATTCGTGGCCCAGGCCTGGTGCAATGCTACTGCCAGACTGATAAGCCCTACGGCCATCCAAACGCCGCTCGAAAACTGGATCAGTATCACCGATAATTCGCAGCAGGCAATGCCCAGCAATACGGCTTTCCGCGCCTTCAGTGTAGGCCATCCTCGTTTGATAAGCCAGGACGACAAATATCCTCCTGCAATACTTCCCGCGGTCGTAGCCGTGTAAATCAGCATGAGTTCAAAACTTGGCTTTTTCAGGTCCAGGTTGAATGTCGAAGCGAAATAGGATGGTAACCAGAACAGAAAAAACCAGTAGATCGGATCGATGAGCCCTTTGCCGGTAATGTAAGCCCAGGTCTGCGGGAATGTGAACAGTTTGATCCATCGTACGGGCTGCTTTTCCGCCTCGTTTTCGTCCTGCTCCTGGCCGCTGAGGATGTAATGCAGCTCTTCGGCGCTCAGACGCTTTTGCCTGACGGGAATATCATAAAATATCAGCCAGAATATCAGCCATACGAAACCCAGCGCACCGGTAATCCAGAACACTTCCTGCCAACCGTAATGGCTCAAAATCCAGGGCACCAGTATCAGTGCCACCACTACGCCTATACTCGTTCCGGCATTGAACAGGCCGGTCGCCAATGCCCGTTCTTTCTTAGGGAACCACTCGGCAACCGTTTTCACTGCCGCAGGATAATTACCAGCCTCTCCCAGGCCCAGGCCCACCCGCGCGACCCCAAACCCGAATGCGCTGCGCGCTACCGCATGCAGCATGCCCGCGATGCTCCAGAAGATGATCGTAAACGAATACCCGGCTTTGGTGCCGATCTTGTCGATCAGCCAGCCAAATACCAGCAATCCCGCCGCATAGGCCGCGGTAAATGCCATCACGATCCTTGCAAAGTCGGTTTCCGTCCAGACGAACTCTTTTTCCAGAATGGGTTTCAGCAGACCGATGATCTGCCTGTCGAGGTAATTGATGGTCGTGGCGAGAAAGAGCAGGACCACGATGATCCAGCGGTAATTCCTGATTTTACCCATTAGCTAAGCGAGTTTTTGTACGAATTGTAGGAAATGTGCTTTCAGTCCGTCCCAGTCTTTGTCCTGGATCAGTTTCTTGTCAAATAACTGGCTGCCAATGCCCAGCCCGTCTGCACCGGCTTTCAGAAACGCCTCCATGTTTTCAAGGCTCACCCCTCCGGTGGGCAGGAGTTTCAATTGGTTCATAGGCGCTTTCAGATCCTTGATATACCCCGGCCCTAATGCCGTTGCCGGGTATATTTTCACCATTGAGGCCCCCAATGACCAGGCATTGAAAATTTCAGTAGGTGTATAAGCGCCAGGAAATACCGGAACACCCTTTTTTACACAGGATTTCACCACCTTTTTACTCAAAACCGGCGTCACGATGAACTGCGCGCCGGCATCCAGCGCGGCGTCGAGGTCATCTTTGGTACACACCGTTCCCGCGCCTATATTCAGGCCATAATGCTCGTTTTCTAACGCATAGCGGATCATGTCCGTCGCACCGGGCGTATTCATGGTGATCTCGACGGTGGTCAGGCCGGCCTCGCGATAAATAGGCAGGATACGCTTGACGTCTTCCGGCGACACGTTACGGATAATGCCGACCAGCGGCGCCTTCTTGAACAACTCCCACGAAAATGTACGCTCACTCATAAATTTGTTTTATTCAATGTTAAATGTTGGTTTTCAAAAATGCGGATATGCCCGGTAGTCGCGGCCCTGTCGACGATTTCAGACGGAATGATGGTCGCCCTTCCCGACAGCCCCAGCGCCTCGATCGCGGTTTTGTACAGTTGGTACAAGTTATTACCTCCGCAAAGCACCAGGTGCGCCGCCGTTTCCCTTGTCAGGTCGCGGATTTCATAGCCGATCAGCAGCCCGCTGAGAAACATGCCGTTTTCCCGTTTACTTAATAAATCAAAAAGCTGGTTGGTTCTTATTGTAAATAATGCATTTAAAATGTTCCCCGTGCCCGACTCGCGTATGCCCGCCCGGAAGGCGTCGGCGGCGGCTTGGTTGAAATCCGATTGGTAGTATTGGTCGATCGAATCTTTGAGAATGCTTTGATTCGCCATGAGGTTGAAGACCTCTCCGGTCATAAATGTCTTGAAATCAATGAGTCGCCCATCGCGGACGAACATGTGCTTCGAATGCGTACCCGGGAAAATAAATACCGCGTCGCGGCCCGAAAGCTCCATCGCCGCACCAAGGCCGATCAGCTGGGTTTCTTCACCGCGCATCACATCGTGCTCGCTCCTTACGCCCGAAATCAGGGTGATCTCATGGGGAAAACCGGGCTGCTCTTCGAAATGGCGCATACCCAGGTGCGAGCCGTCCAAGGCAAAAGGCAGGCGCGCATAGGGCAGCTCCTGCATCCCGATCGTAGAAGAAGCCATGCCCGACAGCACGATAGGGATGCCCGCCAGGTCAATGCCGGTCTGCCGGGTCAATGCCGCCAGCTGCGTGCTGATAATTGAGCGGTAATAATCGCCGCGGGCCAACGGTCCATCCGCATTCGCTTCCTGCCAGGCACTGTAAACTGCCCCGATCCCGTTCGGAGACGTCACCTCCCCTACCACATCGTGATCCTTCACATTAACCAGCCTCAACCGGAAAGACGACGTACCCCAATCGCAACTCAGCAGATGTCTACTCATAATTTCTGTTTTTTTCCGTCGACTTAAGCCGACGGTTAAAGATGCAATACGTTACCAAAAATGCACATTCGTCCATCCATCTCCATCGATTTCAATCGACGGAAAACGGTGCATTACGGCAACGCGAATGCGATATAATTCCCGCCGGGTTTCAAGCCGTATCTTGTGCCGCCGGCTGCGATTGCAATATATTGCTTTCCATCGACCATATAGGTAATGGGTGTCGCAAAACCGCCTGCCGGGAGTTTGTATTCCCAAACGACTTTGCCGGTTTTGGTGTCGAATGCCCTTAGCTTTTCATCGTAGGTGGCGGCGATGAAGAGCAGGCCGCCTGCCGTCACGAGCGGTCCGCCATGGTTTTCAGTACCGGTCGGCGGGATGCCCTGTTTTGTCAACTCGGGATATTCTCCGAGCGTCACTTTCCAGCGGTACTCGCCGGTGTTCATGTCGATGGCATTCAAAGTGCCCCAGGGCGGTTTGATGGCCGGGTAATTGTCCTGGTCGCGGAACTGGACGTTGCCGTTGTTCACATAGGGAGGCTGGTTTGGGAAAAACGCATTGCTTTTGGGCGTATGGGTCGCTGTTTGTGCGTGAATGTCGTTGGCGGCAGGTTTCGTCTCCGTTTTAAGCAAAAAATCGATTATCGCGGCACGGTCATCTTTGGAAATGTGCTGAAAAGAAGGCATTCTCCCCCTTCCGCTTTCGAGCAAAGCGCCGATCTGCTCACGATTCATCCGCTGGCCGATGTTTTTCAAAACCGGATAAGCCTGCGTGGAAGCCGAAGCCGTCGCATTCTTCGAATCGGTAGCATGGCAGGCCGCACAATTTGTATTAAACAATACCTCACCTCTTGACAACACCTGACCTTTCTGCACCTGCCTGGCATCCCGCATTTTGAGCCACCAGAGCATATTATTCCCATTTACATACACAACTCCCTCCGGATCGGCGGCTGTACCGCCCCACTCTGCGCCGCCGCCAATGCCGTAGAGTAAGCCTCCGAGCGTATCGGGCGGCTGGTTCTTAGGTCCTTTGTTGCTGCTGCGGAAACGATCGAGTACGTATGCATGCGCCTCGGCGGTGCGTGTGGTAATGCCGGCTTCGGTCAATGTCTGATTGGCAAATGGAGCCGGCTTGACCGGCACAGGCTGCGTCGGCCACGGCTGGTCGCCTGGCAACGGCTTTGCTTTGGGAACCAGTACTTCTTTCACTGGAAAGAGCGGCGTGCCTGTATCGCGGTCGAACAGGAAAACGTAGCCGTCCTTGGTCGCCTGCGCTACCGCATCCACCATTTTGCCGTTCCTTTTTACCCTGATCAGATTAGGCGGGCACGGAATGTCCCGGTCCCAAAGATCGTGGTGGAGTGTCTGAAAATGCCAGATACGCTTGCCTGTTTCGGCATTTAGCGCAATTACGCAGTTGGCGAACAGGTTACTGCCCTTCCGCGCACCGCCGTAGAAATCGACGGACGGCGAGCCCGTGCCGAGAAATACCGTACCACGCTTTTCATCTATCACCATTCCTGCCCAGCAATTGGCGCCGCCGAGCTTCTTGTAGGAATCCTTCTCCCAGGTTTCATACCCGTATTCACCCGGAAGCGGGATCGTCCGGAACACCCAGGCTACGTTTCCGGTACGCACGTCGAACGCGCGGATGTGCCCGGGCAAGGCATCGCCACCTTCCGAAACCGACGAACCAGTTATCAACAGGTTTTTGTAAATCACGCCCGGCGTAGTATTGCGGATATTGAACAGATAGGGGTCATAACCGTAAGTTGCCTCATCGCCCAGCCCGTCGTGAAAATCCACCTCGCCATTTTTACCAAAACTTTCCACCAGCTTGCCCGTTTCTGCATTCAACGCAAACAGAGACGCCCCGGCAGTGAACAAAATACGTTTGTCGCTCCCCTCCGACCAGTACACCACACCCCGCATAGGGTGAAAACGCGGCCGCCTTCCCTCGAAGGGGTCGAATTTCCATAGCTCCCTGCCCGTGGCCGCTTCAACGGCAAATACCTTCAACCGCGGCGTAGTACCGTACATGATGCCGTCGATCACGATCGGCTGGCATTGCATATCCATGCCACGCTCGCCGGGTTTGTTGTTCTCACCGGTATCATAGGTCCAGGCGGGTTTCAGTTCTAGCACATTATCCCTGTTGATCTGCGTCAATGCGGAATAGCGGTTGCCTGCATTGTTGCCGCCGTAAACCGGCCAGTCGGCGTTCTTGCCATCGTCCGGTACACGGACGTCAAGTTCGTTTCGCGTAGACGGCGTCAATGCGCAGAAAGTTGCGGCAAGGAAGAGGGAAGGTATGATCTGAAAGCGGATCGTCATAGGGTATTCAAGTATTTGTATTTCAAAAGCGGGCCGGATTTGTCGGTGACGTCGGGGCTCTGACTATTGTTGATTATTGTTGTTGCATGCCTACGGCATTATCCGAATTGGAAAAGTTATCTTCTTGCTACCGATTTTACGTGTCTGACGCAACTTGGCACCTTATCGCCAAGTGCCGTCAGACACGTAGCATTGGTAGAAACCGTTCGGTCACCCTATTCCCAAAAATCCCGTAGGGATGCAACAACAACAACACGCCCGCAAGCCGCTACTGATTCAAATTCGGGTTAATGGAAGTATCCGTGTAAGGCAGCGGAAACCAGTAATTCGCCTTCACGATCGGCTTGATGGGCTGCAAATCGTCGGCGCTCTTTTTGGCATTGGCTTCTTCCACCTTTTCCAGGCGTATGAGATCGAACCAGCGTGTACGCTCGCATGCGAACTCCCACGCGCGCTCCTGTACGACTTCATCGGCAAATTGCGCGGCGGTGAGGCCGTCAGCAGCCGACAATGCTTTGGTGCCGGCCGCACGTCCGCGCAAGCGCACTTTGTTCAATGCGTCGTAGGCCGCCTGGTCCGGGCCGCCGGTTCCGCGGGCTTTGGCTTCGGCGTAGATGGTAAGCACGTGCGGGTAACGCATCATGACGGACGGCAGCGAAATGCTCGACGTAACAATGTTGCCCTTGATATACCATTTCTGGTAGTACGGGTGTTTGGTCAGGCTGTTCTGCCAGGGGATTTTGGTGGCGCCCAGGCCGAACTCCGTGCGGAAAGTCGCATCCTTGCGCGGACCTGCCGGAAAATCCCGGAAGAAATTCAGCTCGGCAAACATATCGTCCCAGCCGCCTTCTTCACCGGGCATGGTGGTATTGCCGTAGGTTGCATTGGCCGTGCCGCTTCCGCCGAGGTAGCCGCTGATCTGAAATACAGCCTCTTTTGTGCCAGGCGACGCGGGATCGTTTTCAAATACCGCCGCAAAAGTCGGTAACAGCTCGAAGCCGTAGGTTGCGGCATTGTCGATCACTTCTTTGGCTTTGGCGGCGGCCAGGTCGTACTTGTCTGTCTGTTTCAATGGCCAGCCCGCCATGGTCAGGTATACATCCGCCAGAAATGCCTTGGCCGAACCCTTGTTTGGCCGTCCCGGGTCGCGTTTCGCATTCGGCAGATTGGTTTCGGCCACTTTCAGGTCAGCTACGATCAGGTCATACACTTCCTGGGGCGTCGATTTTTTCACGGTCAGCAGGTCATCGGAATACTCGCCGGCCATGATAAGAGGGATATTGCCCCAGAAACGGGTAAGCCAATAGTAGGAAAACGCCCGGATGAAATGCGCCTCGCCTACGATAATATCGATCGTCGCTTTGGTACCGACTGTCTTCTGGTAATTGTTGATCACATTGTTCGCGCCCTGGATGGCCTTGTAGCAACCATTATAGACGGCGTTCGAGCGCTGGTTGGTGGTCGAAACATTGAACTGGTCGAACTCCCGCCAGTCGGCTTTGTTACTGGCCGGGTGGGTGGTCACATCATCGGCACCGAGCACGGCTGCATTTGCCGACGGGTGCAGGAAGCCGTAGGTCCATTGGTTAGCCAGGCCTTTGTAGGCTCCGGTCAGGGCCGATTCCAGCCCGTCCTGGGTGGAAAGCACATTGGGCCCGTACAACAATCCGGTTGTATCCTCATCGAGGTAATCACTGCAACCCGCTCCCGTCAGAAGCAGGCCGCTTAAAAGAAGTATGGTTAGTTTTTTCATTGTATGTTAAATCGGCTGTCAGCTTTCGGCTTTCGGCTCTTTTTGTTTTAAAAGTTCGTTCACTTAACTCAGACTCAGTTCGACTGCCGATAGCTGACAGCCGAAGTATCCCTAAAATCCCACCGTCAACCCTACCGTATACACCTTCGCATTCGGGTAGGAACCGCGGTCGATACCGATGGCGGTATCGGTGCTGGAACCCACGTTGCTGGTTTCCGGGTCCGGACCTGAGTATTTGGTAATGGTGAGCAGGTTGGTGGCGCTGGCAAAAATGCGGATGTTGGCCTTATCCTTGAAAACCGACGATGGCACATTGTAAGCAAGGCTCACGTTTTTCAGCCTTACAAAGCTGCCATTCTCCACAAACCGGCTCGACTGCGTAAATGGCTGGTAAGTCTTGGTAAATGCCGGAATATCCGAGTCGGTATTGCCCTCGCGATAGTAGTCGCGGATTTCGGTGAGCAGGAACTGACGTGCCTCGCCCGAGCCCGACATGGCACCTGCGCGGGTGTAGTTGAGTTTGTCTACCCCTGTGGCCCCCTGGAAGAATACATTCAGCGTCAGCCCTCCGTAGGTAAAGGTGTTATTCCAACCGCCTGTCAGTTTCGGGAACGCGTGGCCGACGATCTGGAAATCATCGGTAGTGATGGCGTTATCGCCGTTCACGTCCTCGTAATGCGGGTCACCCGGCACTCGGCCCTGTTTGGCGGCAATATCCGCTTCATTGGGTTTGAATGTACCCAGGTACCGAAGGCCCCAGTACGATCCGAGCGGCTGGCCGGGCATGAGCATAAACTCGTTCGTGATGGACATCCCGCCGCCTGCGCCGGTTCCGGTTCCCAGCCGCGGCAGCCCGCCCAGGCTTACCACTTCGTTCTTCAGCGTGGAGAGGTTCAGATTGGTTTCCCAGCTGAATTTACCCTTTTCCACAGGCGTACCGCCGATGGCGAACTCGAAGCCGCTGTTCCGGATCTCGCCCACATTGCGCGGCTGCGTTCCGCCGCCTGCGTAGTTGGGCAGCTGCACGTTCAGCAGCAGGTCGGTCGTGCTCTTGTTGAAGTAATCGGCTTCGAAATGCAGGCGGCCGTTAAGGATCTCCATCTCAATACCCACGTCGGTTTGCGTGGTAGTCTCCCATTTCAGGTTCCTGTTGCCCTGGTTGCCCTGAATCACCCCTGCCGTCACGCCGGTGTTGTTGAAACCCACCTGGGTGGAGTTGTAAGGCGATAGGGTCGCATAAGGGTTAATAGCCTGGCTGCCGGTTTTCCCCCAGCTTCCGCGCAGTTTCAGGTTGGTGAATACATTCCAGTTTTTAACAAACTCCTCCTCCGAAAGCCGCCAGCCCAGTGCTACCGACGGGAAAACGCTGTTCCGGTTGTCCTTGCTGAATTTGGAAGAACCATCCCGCCGGATGGCTGCGGTGAGCAGGTATTTATCTTTGAATGCATAGTTCACCCTTCCCAGCAGCGAAAGCAGCGTCCATTTCGAGAATCCCGAGTTGACGGTCGCCGCAGAGTTGCCCCCGATATTGTCATAACCCAGTTGCGGGAAACGCAGGCCGTTGGCAGTGGCTGTGAAGTTCTTGTCTGTAAACTGCTGGGTTTCCAAAACAGCCACGGCAGTGATCGAGTGGTTGCCGAATGTGCGGTTGTAGTTCAATGCATTGGTATTCTGCAAAGTCACCTGGTCGGCCGAATAGCGGTTTGCATTCGGGTTATTGTTGGAAAGCCGCTTGCCATTGAAATTCTTGTTCTGCGCATCGAGGTAGTTGATCGCGTACTGCAAATCCAGCGACAACCCATTGACCGGCAGCTGGTAGGTAAGCCCGCCGATGGCATTGATATTCATCCGTTCGGTGTCGATGGACTTGTCATACAAATGATCCAGCGGACTTCTTGACACCGAACCGATGGGATCGGCGAATGTGGGCTGGCCATCGGTGCCGTAAGCCGGCGTGGTGGGTGCCCATTGTAAAGCCTCTATCAGCGCACCGCCGCCATCGGTATTGTGGTTGGCCGTCTTTGCCCCCGACAGATTCAGTCGTAATGCGAGATTCTTGTTGATCTGCGTGCTGAGATTGGTACGCAAAACGTAGCGTTTGAAACCGCTGTTGTTTACGATACCTTTCTGGTTGACATAGTTACCCGAGATCAGGAAAGAAGTCTTCTCATTGCCACCCGATACCGTCACCTGGTGCTGCTGGCCGCTGCCCTTGCGGTAGACCAGATCCTGCCAGTCGGTGCCGCCGTTCTTTTTAAAATCGTCAATCTGTGCCTGGGTAAATGGCGCGTTCGAGCCGGTGGCGGCAGCCCGTGCGTTGACGATCTCGGCAAACTCGCCTGCCGGGAGGATATCGAATCTTTTGATCACGTTCGAAACACTTCCCTGGCCTTCATAGCTCACCTTGATGCCTTTGCTGCCCTTTTTAGTGGTGATGATGATCACCCCGTTGGCGCCGCGGCTACCGTAGATCGAGGTCGAGGCCGCGTCTTTCAGCACTTGCAGCGATTCGATGTCGTTCGGGTTCAGCAAATTGTAATTCGCACCCACAAAACCATCGATCACATACAGCGGGTCGTTATTACCCAGCACCGAGTTGGCACCGCGGACACGCACTTTCGAATCTCCGCCGGGAGCCCCGTTCGATTGCGTTACCTGCACACCCGCCGCACGGCCCTGCAACACCTGGTCAAGCCGGGTAATGGGCTGCTGGGAGAACTCCCGCGTCGATACCACCGACAATGCGCCGGTCACATCGGTTTTCTTTTGCGTACCATACCCCACCACAACAAGCTCATCCAGGCTCCGCGAACCCTGCGCGAGCTTAATGTCCACCACCGAACGGTTACCGATTTGCACGGTCTGACTTTCATAGCCGATAAACGAAAATACCAATGTGCCATTTCCCGGCGCCTGGATCACGTAATTTCCTTCTCCGTCGGTCACGGTTCCCTGCGAGGTCCCGCTGATCAGAATGCTCACGCCAGGCAGCGCCGCGTTGTCCTGGTCCGTCACTTTTCCGGTCACCCTCGCGTTTTGGGCCAGCAAACCGCCGCCCCCCAGGCCGAGCAATACCAGACATAAACTCAGTAGTTTTTTCATGGAATTGAATAGATATATTTATATACAAAAATTAAATAATACTATTTTTAAAACACATTGAACGAACGCCCCCAGGCTTGCCGGTTGTTAGACCGGAAGCGGGCAGTTTTTGAAGCCTCCAATGCTGATCGGGAGATCCGGCCTTTTTACCAGTCTACCACCGACCCATCCAGCGCATTGTAGCTTTCAGGGTTCTTCCAGTCGTGGCCGATCTTGTCTTTGAGCGCGTCCTCGTCGAGCTCTACGCCCAGGCCGGGCTTGGTGGGTACCATCACGGTACCGTCTTTTTGAAGTTTAAATGGTTCTTTGAGATAACCTTCGCCGAGCGTGACTTGCTCCTGCACGAGGAAGTTGGGCACGCTGGCGGCAAGTTGCAGGCCGGTAGCCAAAGAAATCGGCCCCATGGGGTTATGCGGCGCAATGGGAATGTAATAGGCTTCGGCCATTCCGGCGATGATCCTGCCTTCGGTAATGCCGCCCGCATGGCACAAATCGGGCTGGATAATGCTGGCCGCGCCTTTTTCGAGGATTTCCCGGAAGCCCCATTTGGTAAATATGCGCTCGCCGGTCGCTATGGGAATGTGCGTCCCCCGGGCAATGTCTACGAGCGTGTCCACGTTCTGGGCCTGGCACGGCTCTTCCACAAAAAACGGCTGGTACTGCTCCAATTCCTTAATCAATACCTTGGAAGTCTGCTGCGGCACGGATCCGTGGAAATCGATAGCGATATCCATTTCAGGACCGCCGGCCTCCCGGAGTGAAGCAAAGTTGTCGGAGGCGTATCGGATGAACGCGGGGTTCTCGACGAAGTTCGCAGGGTTCTTTTTGGCAACGCCTGTTTTGATGATCGTATATCCTTCGGCCTTGCGTTTCTTCATGTCCTCGGCGTTGGACGCCCGCCCGTATATCCGTACCCGGTCACGCGTGGGGCCACCCAGCAGCTCATGCACCGGCACCCCCAGGAGCTTGCCCTTGATATCCCACAATGCCTGATCAATGCCGCTCAATGCGCTGGTAAGCAGCGGCCCGCCGCGGTAGAATGCATGGCGGTAAATGGCCTGCCAATGGTGCACCACCGCCCGAGGGTCCTTGCCGACGAGGTAGGGTTCCACTTCCTTAATGGCCGTCTGAATGGTCAGCGCGCGGCCTTCCAGCAGCGGTTCGCCCAGGCCTACAATGCCCGCATCCGTGTGGATTTTGAGAAAAATCCAGCGCGGCTTCACCAGGAACGTTTCCAGCTTCGTAATCTTGACCTTTCCATATGCCTGAAAAGGTGCCGGAGTGGCTGCGTAGGAAGTCTTGGGCAGCAGCATCGTGCCCGTAGCCGCAATGCCCAGCACCGACTGGATGGCTGCGCGGCGGGAAAATGATTTGGGTTGAGATTTCATAGCATTACCAGTTGTGGATGGAGCCATCCGGGCTTTTCAGGATCGGATGCGGGAACTTGGTTTTTTCTTTAACCTCCATGATGAAAGTCGCCTTTTTAGGATCAAATTTGACACCCAGTCCGGGCGCCTCGTTGAGATACAGCTTGCCGTTTTTAAAATTGATAAAATCCTCATTGAAGTAAGGCGGCCGCTCGGGTTCACCGCCGCCGAGCTCCATCATCGCGCGCGCCGGGCTGCTTGAACCGAGCACGTGTACCAGTGTGGCCGTCGCCAACGGGCCCGTAAAATGCGGGATCATACCTACGTAATGTGTTTCACACATGGACGCCAGCTTTTTGAATTCGCTGATACCACCGGTGTTGGGCAGGGTAAACCGGGTGTAATCGATCCAGCGGTTTTCGATGAACTCATTGCAATCCCAGCGATCGCCGAACTGCTCGCCAACGGCAATGGGCACCTTGGTCATCGAGCGCACGGTTTTGTATACCGACGGGTTTTCCGAGCGGATAATATCTTCCACGAAATAGGGTTCGAGCGATTCGAGTGCGGTGCAGATCTTCAAACCGTCGGTCATGTCAAAGCGGGTATGCAGGTCGATCGCCCATTTACCGCCGCCACCCACGGCTTCGTCGATGCGTTTGCAGAAGTCAATCGTCTTTTTCACATTCTCGTAAAAATCGAATGGCTGGTCGCCATTCCCCCCCGTAGGGCCAATGCGGTAGGCCCGCAGCCCGGCTTCTATGCAGTCCCTGGCCCGCTCCTCCTCCGTTTTGGCTTTCGAAGCACGGAAGCCGGTCGCATAGCATTCCACGTAATCACGCGTGGCCCCGCCCAGCAGCTCGTACACCGGCACGTTCAATGCCTTGCCTTTGATATCCCAAAGCGCCATTTCCAATGCACCCAACGCGTGGAGCTTCTCGCGGCCCGGCGGGTAGAACATCCCCCGGTACACATTCTGCCAGATGTGCTCGATCCGGAAGGGGTCCTCACCGATCATCATCTGGGCGCATTGCTCGATCATGTCTTTCGACCCGCCTTCGCCGATGCCGATAATGCCTCCGTCGGTCTCGATCTCGACAATCCCACGCGCCTGGTTGAAGAGCGGCTTGTTGTATCCCGGCGCCGCGTAATACCGGATCTTTGTAATCTTCATTTTCGACGCCGCCTCTGCCTGCCTTTGCGGAAATCCGGCCGTAAGCGCCGCGGTGCCGAGGAATGCTGTTTTGATAAAATTTCTTCTTTGCATAATGGTAGCAGGAATGTAGCGGGATTGGTCAGGAGTGGTCATGGGGTGTGGGAGGTGCCGTGATAGCTGTTTTCGCCTTCGACGACTCGCGGGCGATCAATTTGGCTTCCATTAAAATCTGCTTCATGCCCTCTTCCGGATTTTTCAGTTTTTTCAGTAAAAATTCGACGGACGTTTTGCCCAGCATTTCCAGCGGCTGCCGCACGTAAGTGATCGGACAATAGTACAGGTCGAAAACTTCGGCCTGGCCGAAACTGACGATCGCCAGGTCGGACGGTACTTGCAGGCGCAGCTCATTAATGTATTTCAATGCATTGATAGCCAGCCCGTAAGTGGCGAAAATCATAGCCTCGACGCGCTGTCCGGAAGCCAGTACCTCGTCGATGGCCGTCCGCACCTCGCTTTCCATGTTTTCGAAATGCACCTCTTTCAGCCACGAATCGTCAAACTCGATGTGGTTGTCGCGCAATGCATGCTTGTAGCCCCGCACGCGCTCCTCCATGTGATACATGTTCGACTTGTAGGCCATGATACCGATCTTCGAGTACCCGCTCCGGATCAGGTGAATGCCGGCATCGTAGGAAGCTTTGTAGTTGTTGGTCGCCACGAAGTCGGTCTGGATCTCGGGAAAGTGACGGTCCAGCAGCACGAATGGAATGTTCCGCTCTTTCAGATAATGCACCTGGCTTTCGGACCCCTCGCAGGATACGATAATGAAACCGTCGACCTGGCGGTTGATCAGCACATTCAGCAGGTCCCACGACTTCTCGGCGTGCTCGTCGCAGCTGCCGATGATGACCGTGTAGCCGTTCTTTTTGGCCTCATCCTCCACCACACGGGCAATGTTGGCGAAGAACGGGTTGGAAATATCGGCGATGATGAGCCCTATGGTGTACGTTTTGCCGCTTCTGAGGCTTTTGGCCAGGTGATTGGGCTGATAGTTCAGTTCTTTGGCTATCAGCCTGATTTTCTGGGCGATCGCCTCCCCCACCCTGGTCTCTTTTTCCTTGCCGTTGAGGACATAGGAAACCAGGGCGGTCGAGACGCCCGCCTGCTGTGCAATATCTTTGAGCGATGCTTTTTTCATGGACGTATAAGCGTACCGTCGAATTTTCTTACTTGCCAGTTCGATTTTGTGGTAATCGGAAACTTCGCAGCCGCCTTTTCGTTAATATCCACGCCGATTCCAGGCACTTCATTGACCGACATATACCCGTTTTTCATGGTGGGGCAACCCGAGAAAACTTCCAGGGTTTTGTCATTAAACTGCACAGCCTCCTGGATACCGAAGTTCCAGACAGCCAGGTCAATGTGCGCATGCGCCGAGTGGCCCACGGGCGAAACGTCACCCGGGCCGTGCCATGCGGTTTTGACATTAAACCACTCCCCTAGCCGCGCCACTTTCATCGCCGGCGTCACCCCGCCGATCTGCGAGACGTGGATGCGGATGTAGTCAAACCACTGATTGGCCATCGGTTCTAGGAACTCGTTGATATTATTGAAAAGCTCGCCCATCGCCAACGGTACCGTCGTACTCTGGCGCAGCAGTTTGAACCACTTCATGTTTTCGGGTGAAAAAGGGTCCTCGATGAAAAACGGCCGAAATTCTTCAAGTTTCTTGATCATATTGATCGCATTCATCGGCTGCACCCGCTCATGGATATCGTGCAGCAGCTCGACCTCCTCGCCGCACTGTTTGCGCACGGTTTCAAAAAGAATGGGGATCGCTTTGAGATAGGCATTTTCATCCATGTAATTGTCGGTAGCACCGCCAAAGCCGGCCTCCTTGAAGTCGGGCTTTTTAGTCGTGCTGCCGACCGCGCCGTACCCGCCCTGCTGGATGCGGATGTAACGGTAGCCCTGTTCCTGGATCTTTTTCACGCTTTCGACGGTTTCCTCGGGCGTACGCCCGTTGGCGTGGGTGTAGCACGGTACGGCAAACCGGACCTTGCCGCCGAGCAACTGGTAGAGCGGCATACCGGCACGCTTGCCTTTGATATCCCAGAGTGCCTGATCCAGGCCGCTCAGCGCATTGTTGAGCACCGGCCCATTGCGCCAGTAAGAGCTCACATATGCGGCATGCCACATATCTTCGATGTTGTCGACGTCCCTGCCCGTGCAAAACTCGTTGAGGTAGGTATTGATCGCCACCAGCACCACCTCGGCACGTTGCGTGAATGTGGCACAGCCCAGGCCGTAAAGGCCGGGTTCGGAGGTTTCGACCTTCACGACGATGAGGTTTGAGCCCTGCGGCGCGGTGGCTATCGCGCGAACGCTTTTGATCGTCAGCGGCTTCATGCCCTTGGCATATTGCGGCGTTTCGGCGCGGGCACTGCCTCCAAACAGCCCCAGCATCCCCGCAGAACCACCCAGTCCCAACGCCTTCATCGTATTACGACGACTCATTCCGTTCTCTTTCATTGATTTCAGGTTAAAGGTTTAAGAATTGCTGCTATTATTTTTTATCCCACCATACCCTGGTATTGAGGTCATTGGGCCCTTGCCGTGTATTGGCGTCGTTCACATTCTGCAAGTTGACGACGATCTCGCTGTCGGGGTAAGGCATGCGGCGAATGAAGTCTTCCTTGATTTCCGAGCCGGGATATGGGTTCTTTTTCAATGCGGGAAAGCCGCTGCGGCGGAAATTGGCCCACGATTCGTTGCCATCCAGGAAAGTTGCCACCCAATACTGGGTGTTGATCTGCTCCAACGCTTTGGCCTGGTCGAGCGGGTGCGCTTTCAGGTATGCCAGAATTGCGTCCTCTTTAATCGCCGCTTTGGAATCATACAGGGCCATTTGTTCGAGGTTAGCGCGGATTCCGCTTGCAAAATAGTCGTCTGCTTTTCCGGAAACCCAGCCCCGTACGGCCGCTTCTGCGAGCAGCAGCTGCACCTGGGCGTAGGTAATGTGGAATTCCGGCGCGTCCAGTTTCAAAACCGTCGTGAGGTTGATCTGCGTGAAATCCCAGAGACTTGCCACACCGTTCTGGGCCAGTACGTTATTGATCGTCACGTCATTATAGCCCATCGGCATACCGATCTGCAAG
Source organism: Dyadobacter sp. 50-39 (assembly GCA_001898145.1). Lineage (GTDB taxonomy): Bacteria > Bacteroidota > Bacteroidia > Cytophagales > Spirosomataceae > Dyadobacter. The sequence continues at coordinate 58,293 of MKSR01000040.1, read as the reverse complement.
GCCGGGTCAGACTTGGCCCGGTCGGAGGTCTGCTCCGGACCGCCTTTTGCGCCCACATACCTGACTGCGAATATGGGCAGCCGCGGGTCGTTGTTTTCTTTAAGGTAATTCACAAATGGCGCTGCAAGGTAGAAATTCGTCTTCTCGCGCGCAGCTAAGTGGTTGGCGATGAAATTATTATAAAGTGAAGTATGCCGAATCACGGAGTTATCCGCATTGCTTGCGAACACACCTCCGGCAACCGCTTTGGTCACGTAGGTCTTGGCGGTGGCTGCGTCCACCTTTGTAAGGCGCATTCCCGCCCGCAGCATGAGCGAATAACCCAGTTTCTTCCAGCGCGCCACATCGCCGCCGTACAGGATGTCGGTTGTGACAGCGGGCTGCGACGCATCCAGCGCGGCCGAAGCTTCTTCCAGTTCTTTCAGTATGTCTTTGTAAATAGCCTCCTGCGGGTCGTACTTCGGGCGGATCTCTTCGCTGATGTAGCCTTTTCCTGCATCGAAATAGGGAACATCGCCATAGGTATCGGTCAGGATCATGAATGCGTAGGCCTTCCAGATGCGTGCGGCGTGGTAAATGTTCTTACTTAATGCGTCATCCTTGGTTTGCTCGGTCACCGCCACCAGCTGTTTGATCACATTCCTGTAAAAATTCACCCATACCAGGGGGGAGTTCGAATTATTGAGCTGGTTATAATTCCCGCCCGAAAGCGAACTTCCGTAAGGCGTAATCACCTGCTGTACAATGCCAAAGTTATAGCAAAGCATGCCCAGCGTGGAGACGCCGTCCAGGTAGGTGGTTGCGATGATGGCCTTGTTCAGGATCAGTGAAGGCGCCAGCGAAGTCGGGTCAACCTTGTTGGTATTAATCTCGTCGAAACCTTCGTCGCACGCGGTGATGAACGTCAGCGAGAGCAAAAGCGCCAGAGTATACTTGAATGTAGCTTTCATGGGATCGACGTTTAGAATTTAACATTGAGATTGAAACCAATGCTGCGGGTCGGCGGCAGGCCGGGCCAGAAATCCAGGCCGGTCGCATTATCCGACGAGTTGAGCACCTCTTCGGGGTCCATATTCTCGGTCCATTTCTTGATCACCAGTACATTGTTCGCAACCGCACTCAGGCGCAGGCCTTTTACAAATGACTTTTCCGGCAGGAGCTTGCCCAGGTCGTAGCCCAGCGTGAGCTGTCGCAACTTCCAGAATCCCGCATTCTGAACAAAATCCTCATTGATGCCCAGCGGATTAATGGATTCATAAAAAGGCTGAACCGCCGCCTTGGTCTGATTCACCTCCCCATCCGGGTTCACGCCATTGCCGATCACAAAACCTTCGGCGCGGCCGGGTAATGTGCGTTTCGACAAACCGTGGCGCATATAGTTGATGTTGCGCCCGGCGATCATCTTATGGCCCAGTTTGAAATCCACCAAGGCCGATAGCATGATGCCCTTGTAGGTAAATGTGTTGGTAATGCCGCCAAAATACCGGGGCAATGCATTACCCGCATTCATCAAGGTGTTGTTTCTCAATGGCATTCCACTGTTTTTGTCAAATACCTGGCGTCCCTGCGCATCCCGCAGGTAAGTAAAAGTATACAGCTGACCGAGCGGCTTGCCCACGACCATATTCAGCGTCCTGCCGCCGCCGCCGCCGACTGTGATCACGGTATCTTTCTCGGCCAGGCCCAGTTTCAGTACTTTGGAAGTGTTGTAGGACACATTGAAGCTCACATCCCAGGTAAAATCCCTGGTTTTAACCGGCGAACCCGTCAGCAGCAGTTCAATCCCCTTGTTCATGCTCCGGCCGACGTTGATCAGCTGCGCGGTGTAAGACGACGCATCGGAAATCTGCGCGGCCAGAATCTGGTCGTCCGTGGTTTTGTGGTAATAGGTTAAATCAAACCCGAGCATATTATTGAACAACTTCATTTCGAGACCCGCCTCGGCTTCCTTGATCCGCAGCGGCCGCAGGTTTTTGTTAGGTACCGTAGAAGCATTGATCCCCCCCACCGGCACCAGCTGCCCCGAAGGATTGGGGAACGAGTTGTTGTCCACCGCGTAGTACAACGCATTCGAGTAAGGATTCACGTTGTCCGAGCCCACCTGCGCGTAGGCGGCCCGCACCTTGCCGAATGATATCCAGGCCGGTAGGTTCGGAAATGCCTGCGAGAAGATGAAGCTTCCCGTTACCGACGGATAAAGGATACTGCGGTTCTGAGGCGCAAGCGTTGAGAACCAGTCGTTTCGGGCAGTTATGTTCAAGTAAATAAACTCTTTCCAGGAAATGGTGGCGGCACCATACAGTGAGTTGATCTTTTTCTCGGAGAGCTGGTAAAGCGGGTTTTTCACGCGCCCATTCATCACGGTGTAAAGATTGGGCTGAATGAAATCCTGAACGGTGACGCTATTGTAATCCATGCGGGCATAACGCTGGTTACCACCCAGTGTCACGTCCAGGCCCAGATTACCGAAAGTGTGGTTTCCGCCGAGGATAAAATCGAGGTTGCGCTCCGTGTTGCGCCGCACATCCTGCGTGAAGGAACCGTTGACGTAGCCGGTCGGTGCTTTGGCAATCGGCGCGTAACCATTCGGGATGTTGTAGTCCTGATTACGGACGTAGAAATCCTGTGCGGCGCGCACTTGCAGGTAAAGCCAATCGGTAAACTGGTATTTGAGGGCCACATTCCCGAAAAGCCTGTCACGGGAAATGTTTTCAAAATGGTGGCTGAGTGAGTAATAAGGGTTATTTCTCACCAAAAACCGCGAAAAGACAAACTCGTCGCCATTCGGCATGGTCTGGTTTTGCTTCAATGCCTCGAATGGCATCGAGTTGGCCAGGGTGAAGATCACCGTTGAGGTGGCAAAGTCCTGGGTGTCGATCTGTGGCGGGTTGGTATTCTTTTCTTTGGAATAGTTGATGTTTCCGAATGCCGTAAGCCGCTTGGAAATGTTTTGTGTGAAGCCCAGGTTCACCACTTTGCGGTTAAACTTGTTGTTCTCCAGGATACCCCGGTTATCGCTGTTGGCCAGCGACAAGCTGAAACCACCATTCGGGCCGTTGTTGGAGACGGTAATGGTATTGGTCATATTGGTGCCGGTGCGGTAAAATTTCTTCACACGTCCGCGCACGGGCTCGTAAGGCCAGGTTTCGTTGTCGAAAAGAATCTGCGTCATTCCCGGCTGGAACTTCTCGCCAAAGCTCCACACACCCGAGGTGGGATTGGCTGTCGTAGGCCGCTTGCCGCCTTCTCCCTGACCGTATTCGTACTGAAAGTCCGTAAAATCCAGTGGGGTATCGGTCGTGAAATTGATGTTGTAATCCAGCCCGATGCCCTTGCCGTCCCCCCGGTTTTTGGTAGTAATCATCACCACGCCATCCTTGGCACGCGAGCCGTAAAGGGCTGCGGCCGTGGCTCCTTTCAGCACCGTCATGGACTCGATATCGTCGGGATTAATGCTGGAAAGCCCGTCTCCGCCATCCGAACTGTTGGCCGCACGCGGGCCATAGTCGCCGCCTCCGGCGAAATTCGAATTATCGATCGGCACGCCATTTACGACAATGAGCGGGTTGTTCTGCCCGCTGAACGACGACTGCCCGCGGATACGGATTTTGGCGGTCCCACCGGGTCCGGTCGACAATGAGGTAATATTCACGCCCGCCATTTTACCTTGTAAAGAGCTCATTACGTTGGGGGTACGGTTCGTAGAGATCTGGTCGGCATTGACCGTCGCGGTGGCATAACCGAGTGTTTTCGCCTCGCGTTTGATCCCTAATGCGGTCACCACAAATTCATCGAGGTTTCTCGATTCCTGGGTCAGCTGCACATCGATCTTCGTGCGGGCACCGGCGGCGATGGTCTGGCTTACGTACCCTATAAATGAAAAAACGAGCGTGGCATTGGCCGGCGCATCCAGGCCATATTTTCCCTCCGAATCGGTTACAGTGCCTTGTGAGCTGCCGCTGATCAGGATGTTGACGCCGGGCAGCGGCTCCTTGTTCTCGCCGGTAACAGTGCCGGTAATCCGGCCGACCTGTCCAAAAACCGCACCGCCGCATAGCATGGCCAGCAGCACGATGATCGTAAAACATTTCTTCATCACATCTAATTGGGTCAAATTCAGGGTGAGTGTTATGCAAAACGTACACGAAAACCGTAATCGCTTACGGACACGAGGGCCAGGAAAATGAAAGCAAAACTAGTACAATGCACGGCTGTCCAAGCCGAACGATAATATATATACGCAATCAAAAAATTACCGTGCTGTAACCGGTTTTACCCGAGCGGCGACAGTAAATGGCTACAAGTATCCCCACCAGGGATTAAAGCTGAAATGAAATATTTAGTTTAAACGATTAAGCAAGTTATCTAACTGGAATGTTGGATTAAAATGTCTTAGTCAGGTTGTGCTGTGATGGTCTCGGGTACTAAAAAACGCTTTGTCGGGACTTCTAATGGGTTGCAGGAGGAATGCAATAAGAAAATAATGTGACCAAATGTAAATTAATCGATTAAACAAACAAAATTTTGAAGCTATTTTTTTAACATTTTTTCTAAAAATAAACATATCAGTTTTTACTGATGCCCTCCATCGCATTGGCAGGCCCTAATGTATTTTAAATAATGGTTCGCCCGCTTTGTGTAAATATGGTCCGGTCCAAGGCTTCCCGAACGTTAGATTTACCCTGTAAACCTCCTTATGGTTTTCGACCATCCATCCTGTCATGACCTTTTTAAAACGTATGTTGGAACAATCCGGGCTCCCGCTATCGGTCGGGCAGTTCTGGTGGTACTCCTTCTGCTATTGGAGCATTTTTGCGGTAATAACGTTCGGTCAGCTTATGATGCTGTGGCTTTTGAAGGAGGGTGTGGTCATGCGGCCCCACGAGATGTTTGTCTGGCTGCTCGACGGTCTGTTCTGGTGGTCCACGTCGCCACTCGTTTTATATGCGTCGATGAAAGTCCCGGTCGCATTCAAAGTCAGGGAAACGTCTTCCATTCTCAAACCGATCCTCTTCCACCTGCTTGTCGTTACTTTCCTGAACATTTTCATCAATGTCCTGCATTACTATATTACCAATCCGCTGATGTACCGGGCGGTAGGCCAGTCTGTGCCGCTGGAAAATTACCTGTTCTCATTCTTCATTGCCTATACTGCCAGTTTCGGCCAGTATCTGCTGCTGGTGGTGGGCTTTAACAAAGTCTCCTACATCTACCGCTATCAGGAGCTCAAACAGCAGAATTTCGAAACCGAGCTGCATAATGAACAGCTGCGCGGTCAGCTGGCTAATGCGCAGTTGCAATCGCTCAAAATGCAGCTTAATCCCCATTTCCTCTTCAATACGCTCCATAGCGTGGTGAGCCTGATGGTTAAAAACGATATCCGGAAAGCTACGCTGATGATCACCACGCTCAGTGACTTGCTGCGCGCCGTGCTGGTGAACCAGTCGGCCGATTTCATCCCGCTGCAGGAAGAGCTCAAACTGACCCGCCAGTACCTGGATATCCAGCAAATCCGCTTCCAGGACCGGCTGAAAGTCGAATACCACATCGATCCGGCCTCCGAATTGTATCCGGTGCCGCAGCTCATCCTGCAACCGATCGTGGAGAACTCCATTACGCACGGCATTTCCGACCTGACGACCAACGCGCTTATACGCATTACGAGCACGGTCACCGGCACGGGTATGCAGGTGACCGTATACGACAACGGCGTCGGCGCAGGCTCGCGCAAATCGTCCAAAGGAATGGGCCTGGGGTTACAGAACACCCTGCTCAGGCTTCAACAGGCCCATGGTTCGGCCGCCCGGCTCGAATTTGACCAGCCACCGGGAGGCGGGACCTCTGTCACGCTGCATTTCGACCGCCGCCCTCCGATCGCAGAAGACCGTACAACCAATCACATCAACCCCGAAAGAACATGAAATACCGCTGCCTGATCATCGATGATGAAGTGCTGGCCAGGGACGTAATCAGGACATTTGTACAGCATGACCATACGATTGAAATTACCGATGAAGCCGCCAACGGTTCGGAGGCTGTTGTAAAAATTTTGCAGCAACGGCCGGACGTCGTTTTTCTGGACATTCAGATGCCGGAGCTCGATGGCTTCGAGGTGCTGCGCGAAGTGTGGCCGCATCATCAGCCGTTCGTTGTTTTCACTACCGCGTTCGATCAGTATGCATTGCGCGCATTCGAAGTGAATGCGATCGACTATCTGCTGAAACCATTTGACGAGATCCGGTTTCACCAGTCACTGGGCCGGTTAAAGGAACGGCTCAGCCAGAAATCCCAGCCGCGGATCGAGGAGCTGGTAAACAGCCTGCTGCGCGACCAGAAAGATAAGGAGGAACATTATCTGCAGCGGCTGCTGGTGAAGGAAGCGGGGAAAATGTATCTGGTCAAAACGGACGACGTTACGCATTTCTCCGCCGACGGCAACTACATTTCCGTTTTCACCATTCAGAAAAAGGTCTATACCATTTACGAAAGCCTGAGCAGCCTCGAAAGCCGCCTCGACCCATCGGTGATGATCCGTGTGGGACGGTCGAACATCGTGAATATGAATTACATATCCGAACTGGAGACTTATTTCAACGGCGAGTACATCATTCATCTGTCCACGGGCGAAAAAGTCAAATGGACCCGGGGCTACCGCGATAACATCAAGGCTTTCATCACAAAAATGGGCTGACGGGCAGATACGTTTCAAGATTTGAAATGCACGTTTTAGATAATAAAAAGTCCAGATCAGACATTTTTCGTGCACATTTCAACGATTTGAGGCACAAATTTGTCAGACAGTATAGCTTCCGCACCTGCGGTTAGCTATACCCCAAACATCGATTGCACTTTAAATCCGTTAGCCATGCTCTTTAAATCTTCTACTATCCTGACCTCAGCATTATCCGCACTCCACCACCAGAAAGGACAGCGGCAGGCTATTTTTCTCGCAGCCGCTGTTACCGGGCTCGTTCTCTGGAAATTGCATGCCGGTGTACATGAAGCCGGCCTTGCGGACAGCAGCCCCGCCCCTGTGGAAATGTCTGCCACCGACCAGCGGATGGCCGGCATGAAATGGAGCTATGATGAACTGGCACACAAGCTGATCGTCGAGAACACCGACTTCGCCTACCAAGAAGCGGAAGACGGGTTTTCGAGAGGGATCGGCCGGGCGCTGCAAAAGGTCACCAAAGGCATTGCCGCGCAGAATGCAGGTAAACGCATTGTCGTTAATTTGTAGCAGTTGGCCTATACAGCAAATTTTCAAGCTGAACGGCCGGGCCGTTCAGCTTGAAAACACATTTATCTTCGCAAGAAGTTAGTAAGCAGGCTCCATTTCGGTCAGTTCCAACGCCTTGTGCTGCTCTACTTTAGGCGGCAGCAGCTTGTACATCACCGGCGTCACCAGGCGCGACAGCAGTGTGGAGCTGATAAGCCCGCCGATCAGCACCAATGCCAGGGGCGAATACAGGGCGCTATACTCGATCACCAGCGGCAGTAACCCGCCGATCGCGGTCATAGAGGTGAGCAATATCGGCACGAAACGGATTTCGCCGGCTTCGATAATGGCCTCTTCGATGCCCTTGCCCTGCTCGCGCAGCTGGTTGGTAAAATCGACCACAAGCAGCGAGTTCTTCACTTCAATACCCACCAATGCGATAAAGCCGATCGTAGCGGTAAAAGAAAGCGTTTCACCGGTGAGGAAAAGCATCGCTAATCCGCCGACAATGCCCAGCGGGATTACCGAGAGGACGATTAGGATACTTTTGAAGGTTTTGAATTCCAATATCAATACCCCGAGGAAACCGAACACCGTGATCAGAATGATCAACCCCAATCCGCCGAAGCTTTCCTCCTGACTCTCTTTTTCACCGGCCACTTTGAAATGCTGGCCTTTTTCAAATTTGAACTGGTTGAGCTTGGCGGTAATGTCATCATTCATTTTCTGGACGTTGTAGCCCGGCTTGGCGAATGCGGACACGGTCACGTAGCGGTCCTTATCATAGTGCCGGATCTGGTTCGGTGAGCTTTCCATTTCGACGGTCGCGATGTTTTTCAAGGGAATGCTCGCGCCCGTTGCCGAGGTCACATACAGTTTATCGAAAACACTGTAATCCTGAATTGCGGCATTGCGCGGCACGGACACATTGATATTGTAGCTATCGGCCTTACCCACATCTTCCCGGAAGGTAGCCACATTCAGCCCGGCAGCTCCCAGCCGCACCGTGCGATCGATGTCGGCCGAGGAAATGCCCAGCGTTCCGGCTTTCTGTTTATTGATGTTGATGCGCAGATCGGTCGGTTGCACGAGCAACGGGTTATTCACATAAATGGTGCCCTCGGTTTTAGAGAGCAGATCGGCCACGCGGAATGCGGTTTTGCGCAGGTCTTGCAGATTTTCACCATAAATGCGGTAAGCCAGGGGCGCCTCGATCAGCGGGCCTTGCTCAAAGTCTTTCACTTTGATTTCCGCTCCGGGATAGCGTTCCAGCTTTTTGCGCAGCTTCTCGATGACCTCCACCTTTTCTTCCGTTTCAAGTCCTTCTACCTGCACGAAAATCTCCGCAAAGTTCTCGCTTTCATTCCTTTGGACCACATTATAATAAACCCGCGGGTTACCCTTGCCCACATTGGTCGAGAAGGACGTAATAAGCGGCTCCTGTTTCAAAATGCCTTCCACATACCTCGCCACTTCGTTGGTCTTTTTGAGGTTGGTACCCTGCGGCGTTTCAATATCGATCAGGAACATGGGCTTTTCCGATTTGGGAAAAAGGCTATTGCCGATGAGCGGTACCAACGCCAGCGATCCTGCGAATATCAAACCGGCGATGGCCAGCGTGGTTTTGGGCCAATGCAAGGCACGGTCGAGTACGCTGCCGTAGGTTTTATGGATCCCCTTTTTCATTCCCCTCAGCAGCCAGTTGCCATCTTCGGATGCGTGCGGTTTCAGGATCACGCTCGACAGAAACGGTACCACCGTCAGCGAAACCAGCATTGAAGCGAATACCGTCGTGATCACCGACATCGGCAGGCTCCGAATAAAATCACCTGCGCCTTCGGGCAGGAATACCAGCGGGAGAAATGCGAAAATCAGCAAGATGGTACAGCCCACCACCGCCAGGCCGATTTGTGACGACGCCTGAATGGCCGCCTGGACTTTCCCGTAACCCATCCGCAGATACCGCTCGATGTTTTCGACTACCACAATGCTGTCATCGACCAGGATTCCCAGCGCGACGATCATCCCTACAATGCTGAGCTGGTTGATATTGTAGCCCAGCAGGTTCATCATCGTAAGCCCGATCGCCAGCGAAAGCGGGATGGAGATCATTACGACCAATGACGCCCGCGTTCCGAGCGGCAGCAATGTGAGCAGTACCAGCAAAATAGCGATCCCAAAGTCCCGGGCGAAATGCGACAAGCGGGTATCCACGCTGCTGGCCTGATCGAATACTTTGATCATTTCGATATTGGAAGGCAGTGATTTCTCAAACTCCGCCACTACCGGCTCTACCTGGTCACGCACCGAAATAATGTTCTCGCCTTCCTTCTGGCTCACATTCACAAAGCTGCACCGGAAGCCATTCAGGCGGGTGACGTGGGTCTCATCCTCATAACCCATCCTGACATCGGCGACGTCTTTCAGGTATACGATCTTGCCATCCGAACGCGAAACTACCGTGTTAGCCACCTCATCCAGCGTGCGGTAACTGCCGCTGGTTTTGATATTGAGCTTTTTGGTCGCCATGCTGATGCTCCCGCCGGGAATATTGACACCCTCGCTCTGCAATGCCCCAACGATCTGGTCCTGGGTAAGCTTCTGCTGGGCAATCTTCTGCAAGTTCAGGCTTACTTTCACCTGCGGCTCAGGAATGCCCGAGTACTCCACCTTTTTGAGTGTTTTAACCTTTTCCAGCCGCTCCTTGAAATCCTTGGAGTACTTTTTTAACTGCGTATAAGTGGCATTCTCGCTGATGAGCGCGTACTGGTAAATGCTTACATCGGATGGGATCTGTTTGTTAATGCGAATGTCGGCAATGTCGGCCGGCAGCTCCGAGCGCAATGCATTGATCTCGCGGACTATCTCCTGGTATTTATCGTCCGGATTAGAGCTGTATTTGTAAATCACCTGCATCACGGCCAGTCCGTCGCGGATGTCGGTGATCACGTGCTTCATATCGTCGAGTTCATTGATTTTCTTCTCCATCGGGTCCACCACCAGCTGCTCCATGTCTTTCGGGTTGGCGCCTGGATACACCACTACTACGGTAAATTGCGGGGGATGAATGTCGGGGTCTTCGCTTCGCGGCATGGTGAAGAGCGAGTACAGCCCCAGCGCCAGCACACCCAGGAAAACCACCAGCGTAAACTGGTAATTCTTGACGGCAAATTCAGGTAATTTCATGGTCTTTGCGGTTGAAATGGGTTACTGAACTACTTTAATCACCGAACCCTCGGCCAGATAGGCAGATCCCTCCCGGATCACGCGCGCACCGGCGTCTATACCTGCCAGGATAAATGCCTTATCCCCATCCAGGAAGGCTATCCTCACCCGCTTCTTCTGCGCCCGGTTACCATCCGCTACAAACACGAATGCGCTGTCGTTCTCTCCTTCGATCAATGCGTCGACGGGGATCGACACCATGCTGGTTTTCTCTTTGGGATAAATATGCACTTTGGCAAAAAGGCCGCTGGCGAGCTTGGCAACGGGTTTATCGAGCGTGATTTCGGCCTGGTAAAGCCCTGAAACCGGATCGCTCACCTGCGCGAGCGTTTTTACATTGCCCGTGAAGGTCTGCGGATAGGCATCGAAATGAATCTCGGCTTTCTCGCCGCCTTTTAACCTTGCCCAATCCTTATCGGTCAGCCCGCATTTTACCACCCAGTCGCGGCTGCTGGTGCTGCTGATATGCAAAATGGGTGTACCTCCCTGCACCTGCTCACCTGCATTCTGCAATTTCTGCATCACCACGCCGTCGGCAGTGGAGAATATTTTGGTTTGTGACAAATTGAATTTGACGATATCCACCTGTTTTTCAGCCAGTACCAGGGCGGTTTGGGTGTTTTCCAATTGCTCCTTTGTGGCCACGCTGTCGCGGTACAGGTTCTGCACGCGACGGGCGTCGCGCTGGGCTTTCAGGAAATTCTCTTCGGCCTGGCCCATTTGCGCCGCAATTTCGGTCGTATTCAGGGTGGCCAGAAGCTGGCCTTTACGCACCTTGTCGCCTTCTTTGACAAAAATCTCCCTGATAATGCCGCCAATTTTAAACGACAGCCGCGCTTCATTTTCTGAACCCAGCAAGCCGGATGTTTCCACGGCCTGGGCCTGCGTCAATGAGGCCGAACTGATGATTTTTACGGGAATGGTTTCGTCGGTCTGCTCCGGCTTCTTTTCTTCTTTGCATGCGGCAGTCAGCAGTGCGGCCGCCAGCACATAGGCATATAGGATGGGATGTGTTGTAGCTTTCATAACATATTTAGTTTGCGAATAAGTAGCTTGCCCGTGCCCGTTCCAGCTCTGCGGCGCGGGTTTGAACATTCAGATAGGAAATACTTTGTTGAAGCTGGTCGCTGATCAGCCGGTTCTGGGCGTCGAGCAATTCGATGTAAAGCAATTGCCCCTCGCGGTAAAGCTTCTGCTGGTCCTGGTAATATTGTTGCGACAATGCGGTTTGGCTTTTGGCGGCGCGGTAAGTGAGTACAGCCGATTGAAAAGTATTGGCCGCGGTTTTGTTTTGAAGTTGGAGCTGCTGTTCGACCTGACTGATCTGTTCACCGGTGGCTTTCTGTTCCAGCTGAGCCTGTTTCACTTTGTACTGCGTGCGGTTGTTGGCAAATACCCGCCAGTCGAGTGTCACGCCGAAGAGGTAATAGCGGGTATCCCGGTTGAAATTCACAAAATCACCCTGTGAACCCAGGTCGATGAACGTCGATAGCTTCGGCAATGCACCGGCCCGCGCCAGCTGACCCGATAAGGCATTGATCTTCGAAAGCGATTCCAGCTTGGCCAGCTCTTCCCTCCTGCCTTCCGCTGTGGTGTCCGTCAACACCTCCGATTCGTTTGGGGTATTAATTTCCAAGCTGGTTTCCAATGGGTTATTGAGCAAAAAATTAAAGTAAGCCTTCGCGTTGATGGATTGGTTTCGCGCATCCACCAGCCTCGCTTCCAGGCCGATCAGCTCATTTTCGGAGCGGCTCACCACTGTACGGATCGCCTTGTCATTTTTCACCAACGCCTGGTTGAACCGGAGATTTTCCCGGGCAAGCGACACCGCGCTTTCCAGGATACGGATCGCCTCGTCGGACTGCTGGCACGCATAGTACGCCAGCTTGATCTCCTTTACTAACTCACGCCTGTAAACGTCCACCTCCGCCTGCTGCAAATGGATCTGCTCTTTTCGGATTTTCGTGTTGTAAGCGATTTCTGCATTATAAAGCGGCAGCGAGGTCCTGAATTTGGCATCGTAATAATTGCGTGGGTTGAAGGTCTGGCTTACATTTTCCACTTTCGGAAATGCCGACGAATTCGTCAGCTCATTGAGCGAATTATAAACCGGGTTCAGCAGATCGCCGATCGGTATGCTTATTTTCCGCCCGCCGCGTGAATCGAGGTAAGAAGTGCTGAAATTGACCTCCGGATAAAAAAACGTCCGGGCTTCTTTCAGCGCAAACAGGTTTCTCTCGAGAATAAACCGCTGCTGTTTAAGGCCTTGATTGTTGTGCAGCGCGTGTTCGATATAGCCTTGGAGATGCGTATCCTGCGCCTGGGCCGGGGCAAAAAGGCTTAGTAAAGGCACAAGAAGATACTGCCAATGCCTGGGCACGGGTTTCAAAAATCGGATCATTGTAAGTAATGTTTAGTTTATGAACAGTGTTTAGTGAATGGCAAAATTTTTTACGTTTTCAAATTGGCTAAAAATAAGTCGAACGAACTATGCAGAATCTGGCGGGTCACGTCATCGGGCTGCATGAGGATGCACATGCGCTCCCGTACATAAAGTGATACCAGGCCATGAACATACGACCACACCTGGATCCCGGTCACATACAAATCGGCCTGCCTGATTTTCCCCTGTTCGAGACAGTCGGAGAGCGTAGTCAGCAGGTAACCGAACGCACATTCGCCGGCCTTCCATTTCTCCTCATTTTTGATCTGCTCCATCGGCGCGCGCATAATGAACATCAGATCATAATAATCGGGATTCTCGATGCCGAACTGAATGTAAGTGCGGCCCAGTGCACCCAGCCTTTCGAAAGGATCAGCTATCCCATCGTGTTGTCTGAGATGCTTATCCAGGATATCGAACGCATTCTCATGGATTACATAAAAAATCTCATCTTTATCCTTGAAATACAGATAGATAGTAGCCGGACTATATTCGATATCGTCGGCAATGCTACGAATCGACGTCTTATCGTAGCCTTGCTTCAAAAACAGTTGAGTCGCCGATTCAATGATCAGGTTCCTCATTTCCTGCTTTTCCCGCTCTTTTCTCTCCTTAATCGCCATGCTTTTGTAATTACGATGTGAATATAATAAACACTGTTTAGTAAATGCAAATTGTTTAGTAAATAAGGTAAGAATGGCGCAAATCTACCTATGAGCGGACGCCGAATTTAGATCAGAGCATTAACCTGCAATTGCCGCCCCTCAGTCGGCTCCACGCCATTTAGGTCCAGCATCGCCAAATAATACTTTTTTAGCATTTATTACTTTTAGTACTTTTAGGTACTGAAAATCTGGTTGATACGGTAGCCCCCTTGGTTTTATGATTCTAATTTCCCGATCTTACCGCATTATTATTCCTTCACCCCGACCGATATGGACATGAATACCCGCTTTAACGCGTGGCTGTGCTGCGCGACAATGCTGGCCCTGCCACTCCTCAATGTACCTACGCAGGCTCAGTCCGCGGCAAAAAGCAAACCGAATGTTATTGTTTTCCTGGTCGATGATATGGGCTGGCAGGATACTTCGGTGCCGTTCTGGAACAAGCCTACCGATTTCAACAAGCGCTACCACACGCCTAATATGGAGCGGCTGGCCCGGGAAGGGATGAAGTTCACCAATGCGTACGCAATGCCCGTGTGCACGCCCACGCGGGTAAGCCTGATCACCGGCGTGAATGCGGCGCACACCCGCGTGACACACTGGACATCGCCGGACAAGAATAAAAATACCGACTACACCGACGCGGTGCTAAATCCGGTGGACTGGAATATCAACGGTTTCAGCCCGGTTGCCGGGGTGGAACATACGTTTCATGCCACGGCGTTGCCGCAGATGCTGCGCCAAAACGGCTATTACACGGTGCACAGCGGCAAAGCGCATTTCGGATCCGCGGGCACGCCCGGTTCTGATCCGCTCAATGCGGGTTTCGATGTAAACATTGCCGGAAGCTCCATCGGGCATCCCGCAAGTTACTCGGGGCGTGCCAATTACGACAGTCCTGTCAATGGAAAGCCCAACCGCAACGCAGTACCCGGACTGGAAGCCTACCATGGCACAGATACTTTCCTGAGCGACGCGATCACGACCGAAGCCCTGAAAGCCATCGAAAAACCAATCGGCAAAAAACAGCCGTTCTTTCTGTATCTGGCCCACTATGCCGTCCACATTCCCCTGACGGCCGATCCGCGGTTTTTAAACAAGTACCTGCAAGCCGGCCTCGACAGTACCGAGGCGAAATATGCGGCGCTGCTCGAAGGAATGGACAAAAGCCTGGGAGATGTACTCCGATACCTGGACGAGAAAAAGATCGCCGACAATACGGTAGTGCTTTTTATGTCCGACAATGGCGGGCTGAGCACCACCCCTGCCCGCGGCGGAAAGGCCTGGACGCACAACCTTCCGCTGAAGGCGGGGAAGGGTTCTGTTTACGAAGGCGGTATCCGTGAGCCGATGCTCGTTAAATGGCCGGGCGTGGTTAAAGCGGGCTCCGTGGCCGATCAGTATGTGATCGTGGAAGATTTCTTCCCGACTATCCTCGATATCGCAGGGGTGAAAAATGCCAAAACCGTTCAAAAAGTAGATGGGCGAACATTTTTACCAATCCTGAGAAACCCGGCGTTCAAAGACGACCAACGTGGACTGGTATGGCATCATCCGAACCGCTGGATCGCTGCCGAGGGCCCCAATATCCATTATGCAAGCGCATTCAGGCAGGGCGACTGGAAGCTGATCTACGACTATCGCGAGGCCAAACTCGAACTGTACAATTTGCGTAACGATATCGGAGAGGAGCACGACCTGGCGGCGACCAACCCGGCGAAAGTAAAAGAGCTTGCGGCGCTGCTCACCCGGCAACTTAAATCATGGGATGCGCAATGGCCAACTTTCAAGGCAACCGGGAAGCCCGTTCCGTTTCCGGATGAGCTAGCCGCTCCATAACAAAACACCTCCCAGGAAGCCCCGGGAGGTGTGCGCTTTACTCAACGTTTTGCAATCGCTCTTCTGTCCTTGCACCTGAAAATTAGTGCGGGGGCGACAGGTTTTCCTATTAATTGTTATTGAACGGGCATTTAGCCTTCTTCTTCGGTATTTTTCATCTTCATCAGAAGCGAATACGCATTACGCACCACAATTTTCGAATCCTCGCCGATGCCCGCTCCCGTGATCTGCTGAAACCCGTCTGTGACCATACCCGGCTGGATTTCCACCATTTCGAAGCTGCCCGGCTCCCGTTCCAGAAATACAAACGACCGGTTTTCCCAGCGCACGACCGCCTCTTCGGGAACAGTAAGTGCTTTACTACGCGCGACAGCAACCTCACCATTCATGAACATTCCAGGTACGAGTGCTGCGCTATAATGATCGAAATGGCAGTGCACCTCCGCCATACGGTCGTCGGTGAGGCTCTTGCCGATCAGGATAATCTCTGCGGTAAACTTCTTCGACGGGTCGGCATTGGCGTAGGCGGTCACATGCTGGCCCACGGAAAGCGTGGCCAGATCCTTCTCGAATACGCTCAGTGCAAGATGAATATCTTTCGGATCGACGAGCTCGAAAAGCATATCCGTAGGCGCGGTGTATTTGCCCACATTTACATTCACTTTCGATACAAAACCATTGATGGGCGAAAGAATGGAAACGGTCTTCGAGATATTGTCCGGCGTGAGTGTTTTCGGTGCTATCCCGATAACTTCCAGTTTCCGCGCCAATGCATTCATCAGTATCCGCTGGGTTTCCATCTCAGCTCTGGCCTGCTGAAACACCTTGTCGCTGGCCGCTTTGTGCTGGTTAAGGTCCTTCTGGCGGACATATTCGCTTTCCGCAAGTTCAAATTTGGCCCTTGCCGTAAGGTAGTCCTGTTGGAGCTGGATAAACTGCATATCTTCCAGTTCGGCCAGCACCTGTCCTTTTCTGACGCGCATTCCGGGCAGCATTTTCGTCGATTTCAGATAGCCGCCCAGCGGAAAGCTGAGGCTGATGGTACTCTGAGGGGGAACGTCGATCTTTCCCTGCAATGTGAGCGAACCGGATATGCTCTTCCATAGTGGCTTGCCTACCTCAATGCCCACATTGCGCATTTGCTGCGGATCGAAAGACACCTGCCGCACGATCCCCGGGTCGTTTGCCGGAGCGGCAGGCACCGCTGCGGCATCAGCCGATGCAGCTCCGTTCTCGGTAGCCGGCGTGCTGCACGAAAGGCCCGCCCACACCAGCAGCGATATTAAAATGTATGTTTTCATGATGTTATTGATTGTTCAAATGGAGTAACTGGATGACCGCCTCGTTGTAGCTGCCCAATGCATTCACGTATTCACTTTTGATAGCAATGGACTGTCCGGCAAGGATAACCCATTGCAGGTAATCGATTTCCCCGGCGACAAATTGCTGGTCGGCCACGGTAATGATCGTCTCGGCGTTCGGCAGACCCTGGGTTTCATAATAGCGCAGGTTTTCGGCGTATTTCAGGACCTGTTCCTGCGCATTTTGCCATTCCGAGCGCAACCGTCGCTCTGCCAGCTCGGCGTCGTTTCGGGCGCGGAGCCAGTCGATGCGGGCAGCGGCAATCTGTGCCGTGTGGGCCTTGAAAAAGATCGGGATGCTGATCCCCAAACCGTAATAACCGAACCGGTCCCTGGCCGTAAGGTTCACCTCCCGGCCGTCCAGGAGCTGGGTCCCGCGGAGGCTTTGATTATTGTAAGCAGCAGAGAATTCCGGAAGCATTCTGGATTTCTCCGTCCTGTAACGAAAGTACGCCGACTGGGTAACCTGATGAGCGATCTCGATCTGAGGCAGATCCGCAACGGCCAGCGCGGAGTCAGCGAGCTGCGTCGCCTGTATGCGCGGCGTTGTCTGGTAGGGGGTGTATGCCAATGAATCCTGCAACCAGAAATTAAACCTTTCCACCACAATATCCAGATCGTGCCGCACCAGGCGGAGCTGGTTCGCGATCTGCTGTTTCTGCGAGCTGGCAGCTGTTTTTTCGAGCACGTTGGAAGCACCGCGTTCGAAGCGCAGATTGGATTTGCTTTCGAACCCTGTAAAAATGCTGTCGGCATAAACCAGCAGCTTCTCACGCTCTTTCAATACGGCATATTCGTAAAAAAGCTGCCGCACACCCGTGCGTACGTCCTGCTCGCTCAGCCTCGTGCGCGCCTGCGCGGCGAGGTATTCGGCCTCCCGGACTTTGCGCTGGTTGGTATAAACCGACGGAAAAGCGATCGTTTGGGTAATCCCGATCCGCATATCGTTATTCGGGCTGTTAAATTTCCCGTAATCGGCGCTAATGCCGGTTTTGGCGATGTCAAAGGCGCTGCGCCGCAACGTTTGCGCGGCTTGCTCGCCAAGCCGGGTCCCTTTCACGTTCCGGTTATGCTTCAATGCCTTCTCTACTGCCTGGTCAAGCCCGATCGGCTTGTTTTGCGCCTGGACAGACGTTCCACAAAACAGCAGCACGCCGATTATAGCGGCCGCATGGCGTTGCTTGACTTCCGGCTTACTTTTTGAATTAAACAACAAATACAAAGCCGGCAATACGAACAGCGTGAGCAAAGTAGCTGTTACCAGCCCTCCTATCACCACAGTTGCAAGCGGCCGCTGCACTTCGGCACCTGCTCCGTTGCTGATGGCCATGGGCAGAAATCCGAGCGACGCCACGGCGGCTGTCATCAGGACCGGGCGTAGCCGGTTGCGTGTGCCCGTCATGACAAGCTGCAAAGCGTCTTTGATAACTCCCTCCTTCTTGATCCGGTTGAATTCGGAGATCAGCACGATTCCGTTCAGCACCGCCACGCCAAATAATGCGATGAAACCCACGCCGGCCGAAATGCTGAACGGCATTCCGCGCATCGCCAGGGCAAATACGCCGCCAATGGCAGAAAGGGGGATGGCCGTGTAGATGAGCGCGCCGTCTTTCACAGAAGAAAATGTGAAATAAAGCATGATGAAAATCAGCAGCAGGGCCACCGGTACCGCTATCCCCAGGCGTGCCTTGGCCTGTTGCAAATTTTCGAATGCACCGCCATAGGTAATGGTGTACCCGCTTTCGAACTTGATCTTTGCCTGCACTTTCTGCTGCAACTCTTCCACGATGGACTGCACATCGCGGCCCCGCACGTTGAAACCGACGATAATGCGGCGACGCGTGTCTTCCCGCTGGATCTGGTTGGGGCCTTCTACTTCGCGGATCGCCGCTACCTGGCTCAGCGGTATTTGCAGGCCGTTCGGCGTGGATACCAGCAGGTTCTGCACATCGGCGATGCTCTTGCGCCCCTCCGCGCCCACGCGTACCACGAGATCAAAACGCTTTTCGCCCTCGTAGATCTGCCCGGCCGCCGCACCGGCGAAGGCAGCATTGATTGTCTTGTTCAGATCATCGATATTCAAGCCGTACTTGGCTATTTCAGCGCGGTTGAAGTCGATGACGATCTGCGGCATGCCAGTCACCTCCTCCACATACCAATCGGCGGTACCGTCCACGTGTCGGACGATCTGGCCGAGCTGGTTGGCATAATCTGCCAGTTTATCCAGATCCTCCCCGAATATCTTGCAAACCACATCCTGCTTTGCGCCGGTCATCAGCTCGTTGAAGCGCATCTGCACCGGGTACTGAAAGCCGGTAGTGACGCCGGGAACGACCTCCTGGGCTGTCGCAGCCATTTTTTCTGCGAACTCGGGAAAGCTGGCGGCATGGGTCCATTCAGCCTTGTCCTTCAAAACAATGATCATATCCCCTCCTTCGATCGGCATCGGGTCGGTTGGGATTTCGGCGCTGCCAATGCGGGACACTACTTTGATTACCTCGGGATAATCATTTTTCAAACGGTCGGAAATGCGGCTGATCGCATCGACGGTGGTACTTAAATTTGTCCCTACCAAAAGGCGCGTCTCCGTCGCGAAATCGCCTTCTTCCAGCTGCGGGATAAACTCACCGCCCATTTGGCTGAACAGCAATACGGCTCCGCCAAAAAGCAGGAACGCGCCAGCTACCATTGCGCGTTTGAAACCCAGCGCGCGGGCAAGCGCACGCTCGTAAACGCGCTCGATTTTTTCCATCGCCTTGTCAGACCAGTTGGGCGCGTGGCCTATTTTCTTGCTGATCACCAGCGAGCTGATCATCGGCACATAAGTAAGCGAGAGTATAAAAGCACCCAGGATCGCAAATGCGACCGTCTGCGCCATGGGTTTGAACATCTTGCCTTCAATGCCCGACAGCGACAGTATCGGCAGGTAGACGATCAGAATGATAATCTGGCCAAACACGGCGGCATTCATCATCCGGCTGGCAGAGCCCGATACCTCGTCGTTCATCTGCTGCTGCGTGAGGCGGTCGATACCCGCATATTTTCGGGAAGTATGCAAATGGTGCAGGATCGCCTCGACGATGATCACCGCTCCGTCCACTATCAACCCGAAGTCCAGCGCGCCGAGGCTCATCAGGTTACCGCTTACCCCGAAGAGATTCATCATCGCCACCGCAAACAGCATCGACAGCGGGATTACTGACGCCACAATGAAACCTGCCCGGAGGTTTCCCAGGAACAGTACCAGTACGATTACCACGATCACCGCGCCTTCGAGCAGGTTGTGCTCCACCGTGCCAATGGCATTGTTCACCATTTTGGTACGGTCCAGGAACGGTTCTATTTCCAGGCCTTCGGGCAATGTCTTACTGATCTCCGCGATCCGCTTTTTCACATTTCCGATCACTTCCGAGGAGTTGCCGCCTTTGAGCATCATGACAATGCCCCCTGCTACCTCGCCATACCCCGCCATGGTGAGCGCCCCGTAACGGATCGCAGGCGCAAAACGTACCTGCGCGACGTGGCTTACGAGCACGGGCACGCCTCCGCGCTGGGCGACCACAATGTGGTTGATGTCATCTATAGACCCAGCCAGTCCGAGGCTACGGATATACAGTACCGTCGGGCCTTTTTCGATATAAGCGCCGCCGGTATTCTGGTTGTTACGGCTTAATGCGGTCAGCACGTCGGTAATGGTAAGTCCCATGGCCTTTAAACCCAACGGGTCGACGGCCACTTCGTATTGTTTGAGCTCGCCTCCAAACGTAGATACATCTGCAACGCCCTGCGTACCCAGCAACTGCCTCCGGATGAGCCAGTCCTGCGTGGTACGAAGGTCGGCGAGCGAATATTTCTGCTCGAAACCCTTTTTGGGCTTGACTACATACTGATAAATCTCCCCGAGGCCGGTGGTCACGGGTGCCAGGCTGGGCTTTCCGGCGGTTTCGGGCATATCCACCTGCGAAAGGCGCTCTGTGACCTGCTGGCGTGCCCAGTAGATGTCGGAAGCATCGTCGAAAACAATGGTAACCAGCGAAAGTCCGAACCGCGACATACTCCGGCTTTCTTTGAGACCTGGAATGTTGGCCGTGGCCTGTTCGATGGGGAATGTAATGAGCCGCTCTACGTCTTCGGTGCCGAGCGACGGCGCAGTGGTGATGATCTGCACCTGATTGTTGGTAATATCGGGAACGGCGTCGATAGGCAGCCTCGTCAGTTCATAAATACCGAAGGCAACCCACAACAGCATGAATATCCCGATCACCAGCTTGTTCTCCACGGAGAACCTGATGATTCTGTTCAGCATATTGGTTGAAAAATAAATACACAGATACGCGCAGGGTCACATCGGCGCCTTGCACGAAACGGGCAGCGCCGCGGAAAGGCGCTAGTAATCCGGTATTTATGCCCGCGGCGGACGGAAGAGCGAGCCGAGCACGGTACTGTAATCGACCTGTGAAACGGCGGGGCCGTATTCGGCTTTAATGGGGAGATAAACCCTTTTGAATGTAAAAACAGGGGTATGGGGAACGAAGATGAAGTTGGAGGTGTGCGCTTCCACCTTTTTGAAAGGCAGCTGCATGTCCTTATCGTCGTCGTTGTCGTTGAGGTCCTTTCCGAGGTAATGCATGGAAAGGAAATCGGTGAATGTAATGGCCTGATCGAGGGATTTGTGCTCTGCGAAATGTTTGAGAAGCAAAGGCACCTTGTACACCTGGCACAGCGACGTAGTGTCCAGGATAACCATAAATAAAATGATATTTCGCAATAGCCTTCTCACGGCCGTAAAAGTAACTCACCGCATCGTTAAAATCAACCGACGGTCGGTTTTAACCCGCAAATAGCACAAAAAATGCCACCCTGAACTTTCAGGGTGGCATCATGAGACCGGGCAGGACCTGGCAACGAAGGAAAAGTACAAATTTCTTCCGGTTCTACACTATGGGTTACCAGCCGCTTTACGAACCTTGAAGGGAAGCCAGCTTGGATTCGTCGTCTGCGATCTTCTTTTTCAGTGATTCGATATTCTTGTTGAGCTTTTCGAGGTTTTGAACAGCCCGGCGTGCCCTTTTGGCATCGCGGTGTGCAGAACCCGCGCTTTTGCTTGCCCGGCGGGCATCCCTCTTGCCCTGCGGGTTATCGCCCAGTTTCTCGGCTGCCCTTTTGTTTTCTTCTGCTGATTTCCGGGCTTGTTCCGCCGTATTGGCAACATCTTCGGTTTTCTGAGGAAGCTGATTTTCAAGTTTGGCCAGTTCAAGCTTTCGTTCGTTCAGCCGCTTGCTGACTTCGATCACTTCCTTCTGGTCTTTCAGCATGTTGATAGAGTCTTTGGACACCACCTGGGCCGAAACTGACAACGAGATCAGCCAGAGGCCCAAAACTGCTAATATGTCCCTGATTTTCATAATGATAGTGGTTTAAATAAACAGATACTCATCCTTCCAATGCAAAAACCGTGCCTGGATGATGTCCTAAATATAACGTCCCCGCAGGAATCAAACAATGATTTTTACGGTTACTTGATAACGTTCTCCCCGATTGGGAGGTCACTCTTATTACTCGTTAATTCATCAACAAATTGAAAAATATGCTACGCTGGACCGGCCTCGGGCTGGTCTTACTGCTTTCGTCCTGCGACGACCTGTTCCAATACAATCCCAACGAGGAGACACTGCTCGAAAGAGATAAAAACCTCACTGCCAAAAACATTGAAAAAATAAGCCGGCTTCCCGTAACCGACACCACGCGGTTCATCCTGATGGGCGATTCGCAGCGCTGGTATGACGAGTGTGAGGAATTTGTACGGAGTGCCAACCGGCAGAAAGACATTTCGTTCGTGCTGCATGCCGGTGATATTTCCGACTTCGGCCTTACCCAGGAATTCAAATGGGTAAACGAAATTATGACGCGTCTGAACTATCCTTATGTGACCGTGATCGGTAACCATGACATTGTTGCCAATGGCTCGGCTACTTACCGTAAAATGTTCGGCCCGCTTAATTACTCCTTCGGTTTCGGCCGCGACAGGTTCATTTTCGTCAACACCAATTCCCGGGAGTATGCATTCGACGGCACCGTTCCGGATATCGCATGGCTGAAAGCGCAGCTTGCCGACAACCCCGCCCACCAGAATACGATCGTGGTAGGGCATGTGCCGCCATTCGATGCGGATTTTGACAAAAACCTGGAAAAACCATATACCGACGCGCTCGCCGGTGATACAACCGTGAAGTTCACCCTCTACGGCCATCAGCATAGGTTCTATGAAGGCCAGTTTTACGACGACGGGATCAACTACCACCTTACCACATCCATGGGCGCGCGCGGGTATATGATCATTTCGACCTGGAAAGGCGGTTACAAAGTTGAACGGGTCGAATTCTGAAAGACATGAAAAAGTATCTGCTCTCCCTGTTAATGCTTGCAGGCCTCCAAGCTTCCGCACAGGAAATTGGCCTTAATTCCCGCCGCAGATGGTTCCTGCCCGATCACACCAAATTTCAGTTCGCTGGAAATATCGGCTTCGTTTCGGGTGGCCCCGGCTATGTTTCACGCAACCGGACGCTGGAAACCGACCTGCTGGTCGGCTTTTTACCTCAAAAATTCGGCGGGGACGCATTGGTCACGACCTCTCTGAAAACCACCTATTCTCCATGGCGTATCGGCCTTCGGAACAACTATTACATCCGGCCCTTCTCGATCGGGGCGTACCTGAGCTACACTTTCGGACCGCAATTCGACACTAAATGGCCCTCCTACTACCCGGCAGGCTATTACTGGTGGGCTACGGCGATCCGCCCCGGCGCATACCTGGGCGGCAAAGCAGGGCGAAATGTAGTGATCAACAACCGCAGAAGGTCGCTTGAACTGTACTATGAACTGGGCACCTACGACCTGCTCATTATCAGCTACGTACAAAACAAAGGTTTTCTGAAACTACATGACATCGTGAGCCTTTCGCTCGGCGTCAAGTTCGGTTTTGATTAAATGCGCTCGGTTTTAGAGGAAATGTCCCGGATGATATTGTCCAGCGCATAAGCCGATGTGAGCACGTGGCCCAGCAGCTCGTGCCGCTCGACGTCCGAATGCTGATAGTTCTGGATCAGGTCGATCAGGCCCATCAGCCTGGCGAGCGGAGCGCGTATCACGTGTGACTGCATCCAGGCAATTTCCTGCAATTTGTGGTTCCGCTCTTCGATCTCACCGATGTAACGCAGGCGGTCGGTCACATCGTGACCGATCGCAATCCAATGCGTGTGCACGCCGCGCACGTTGGCTACGGGCAGCAGCGCCAGGTTAATGAAGAATTCCTCACCATCGCGTGTGAAGCGCAGGGTAGTATCTTTGAGCGGCTGAACAGTGTAAATGGCTTCCTGCAAGCTATCGAAATCATTCCGCGCGGGGCTGAAACCTTTGAGCAATGCCGGGCTTTTGCCCACCACTTCTTCGGAAGCATAACCCGTAATGCGCGTAAATGCCGCATTCACATACAGAATTTTAAGCCCGGAGACATCGCGCTGATCGGATTCGGCAATCAGCACCGCGTCGTTGGTGTTCGTGATCACCGATACTAGCAGTTTCAGCTCATGTTCTTCCTGGCGGGCCTTGGTAACATCCCGCAATACGCCGATCATGCGGACGGCCGTCCCAGACGCATTCCTGCGAATGAAGCCAATCTCTTCGACATAGGCATATTGGCCGTCGGATCTCATAAACCGATAATCCGCGCTCCATTTGCTTACCTGCGGATCGGCAAGCTCGACTTCCAGGCTTTTGCTCACGCATTCCAGGTCGGCGGGGTGCACCCGCTCAGCCCAGCGCGCGAGCGGATAGTTGTTTTTCTCGGGTTCATGACCGAAAAGCCTGAAAAAGCCGTCGCCCCATTCTATATGATCATGCACAAGGTCCCAGTCGTAAATGGCATCGTTGGTGGCCCTGTTCACATATTCATACCGCTCGTTCACATTTTCCACCAACTCCGATTTCTGCCTGTTTTCAAGGATCACCTTTAAAATAGACGCAACACGCTCGATCACTTTCAGCTCGTCTTCGGCCGGTACGGCAATGCGGTGGTAATACACCGCGAAGGTCGCCACCACTTCATCGTCGAGTATGACCGGGGGCGACCAGCAGGCCAGCAGGTTGTGGGGCAATGCGAGGTGCCGGTAGTCGTCCCAGCGCGGGTCGTGGGCAATGTCACTGACAATCACCTGTTGTTTCAGGTAAGCCGACGTACCGCACGATCCTGCGCGATCCCCTATCGGCTTGCCATTAATAGAGTCGACATATCCCTGCGGCAGCGACGGCGATGCCATGCTATATATGCGTTTATTCCTGACAGCCAGCAGCGAACATTTCGAATGCGGGAACATCGCTTCCACACCCCGCACATAGGTATCCAGTACTTCTGCCAGCGGCGTAACTTTTACCGCATTCATTTCTAACACCGTCTTTTCAAGGTGTTCAAGATTTTCAAGGCGCTTTGCCTCGGTAATGTCCACCATCAGACCGCGCAATGCCACCGCTTTCCCATCTTCCCGGATGACGGATACCACGTCTTTGATCCACACCAGGGAGCCATCTGCGCGCAACATGCGGTAGTCGAATGCATGATTGCGCATTTCACGGGTTTCGATGTGACAGTAGCGTACTGCACGCTCACGGTCGTCGGGATGTATGTGGTCTTGCCAGAAAGAAGGGCTTGCGAGCCATTCGGCCGGCGTATAACCAAGGATGTTTTCAACTTGGTCACTGATGAAACTGAATTCGAAAGTGTCCGCATTGGCTTCCCACACGATCCCGTCGACGGTCTGCACAAGCGACTCGAACTGCCGGTGCGATTGGACGAGTTCCTGCTCGACCATCTTACGCGGGTGCACGTCTTGAACGACCCCGTAGATGCGCGTGCAGATTCCCTCCACAATGTCGGCCTTGCCCGTAACCCGGATCCATTTCTGGCGGCCGCGGCCTGTGAGGATGATCAGTTCCAGGTCAAAGAGTTTTCCATGGACAATGGCCTCCTGGACTGCCTGCATAAATGTATCCCGGTGCTCGCCGGGCAGATAAAAATCCGCCGTTGTCAGGAAACCCGGCTGATAATCGGCCGGCACCTCGTGAATCTCCTTCGCCACGTCCGACCAGTTGATTACCTCGTTGATCAGGTCGGCCTCCCAGCTGCCAATCCGCGCGACGCGGAGCGTTTCGTCGAGAAACTTTTCAGAGGTAAACGGACTATGCGTCTGCCGGGCCATCGTCACCTCGGTCACATCGGTAATAGTCCGAAGGATGCATACGATCTCGCCGGCATCATTTCGCACGGGCGTATTGGTGGCGATCAGGTACTTAATTTCCTGCCGACCTTCACTGTCCGGTGACAGAATATATTTTGTTGGGGGATACTGATTCGGCAGACCGTCCGCTACAAGCTTTTCCAGCAGGTTATTCCAGGGCGGCACCCGGTTATAGGGATTATTGGGAAATGCCTCATAGAAACCCTTACCTATCAGTTCGTCGCGGCCCATCCGAACTACTTCCACGTAAGCATCATTTACGTCTACAATCGTGAATTTGGGCGCATCGGCCAACACCACCATGCTTGGGGCAGGAAGGAACTTAAATACCTGACTCTGATATTGGTCGATCATATTGTTGAGTCGGCCGGCAACGGCCTGATGCACAGATTTCCTAACGATAGCACGTAAACGTCGCGGTAAATCCCCGCGCTTGCCGGCTTCATAGTTCGTACAATTTAAAGATATTTTCGACTTAAAGAGGCAATTTAATCACTATATTGGGTTTGAAGCCTTAAAAATGATATGAAAACCATTCTACCAATAGCCGCCCTCTCGCTACTGACCGGCATTGTCGCCTTCGACCGCCCATCGCCGGAAATGGCAACCTACCCGGACACTTCCGGTGAAATTGCCGTGTGCGGGCCGTCGTATTCAAGCCAGCCGGCGACGTTGCTGAACGGTAAGTACGTGGTGGCGCTTCCCGGCTGGGGTGATTTTTCATATAAAGTTTCAACCAGCTCCGACAGTTCACAGTTTTACTTCGACCAGGGGCTGAACATGTATTATGGTTACCACTTTAAGGAAGCAGTGGCCTCGTTCCGCGAAGCCGG
This sequence comes from Dyadobacter sp. 50-39, assembly GCA_001898145.1. GTDB lineage: Bacteria > Bacteroidota > Bacteroidia > Cytophagales > Spirosomataceae > Dyadobacter. The sequence continues at coordinate 31,418 of MKSR01000040.1, read as the reverse complement.
CCGTATCGATTCCACCAACGCAATGGCCTTCTGGGGTCAGGCGCTGGCGATGGGACCTTACTATAATGCAGCGCACCTGTATGTCAAGCCTGCCGAAGTGGCGCAAGCCCTGGCGAAAATGAACAGCCTCGCCGCCCACGCTACCGGGAAGGAAAAGCTGCTGATCGACGCAATGAATGCCCGGTATTCCAGCGACCCGACCGACGCCGGGCGAGCAGCCCTCAACCAGGCTTATTCAGACAAGCTGAAAAACCTCGTCACCGACTATCCGGAAGAAAATGAATTCAAGCTGCTCTATATCGATTCGAAGATGCTCATGCACGCCTGGGATTTCTGGAAAAAGGATGGTACTGCCAAACCCTGGACGCCTGAACTGGTGGCATTGTGTGAAAAGGCTCTGAAAGCGAACCCTAAACATCCCGCCGCCCTGCATTACCATATTCACCTCACCGAAGCGTCGAAAAAGCCCGAAGTAGCCCTTGCGAGCGCGGAAGCATTGCGCGACCTGCTCCCGGGCGTGGCGCATATGGTGCATATGGCGAGCCACGAATACGAGCGCAACGGCCTGTTTGCGCAGGGGGTGGAAGTAAACAACCTCGCCGACGACGCCCTGCTGAACTACGACATGCTGGCCAAAAACCTGTCGCTCAACAAGCATTCGTCGCACTATTTTGCCGTGCAGACCTATTGCGCGTTCAGTGGCGGTATGTACGGCGACGCCATGCGTTACGCCCAGCGCGTTCGACGGAGCGTGGCCCCCAAACCTGAAACAACATATGACCAATACCTTTTCATGCTGCCGGTAATGGCCCAGGTGCGAATGGGCAAATGGCGGCAAATCCTGTCAGATTCGGTAACGCCTGACCAGGGCTGGATTTATGCCGGCTTGCTTTCAGATTTTGCCAAAGGCATTGCATTTGCCAACACAGGACGTCCCGATTCCGCTGCCGCGCGGCTTACGGCTTTGCAAATCAAGGCCCAGGATCCGGTTTTAACCAAACGGAGGATTCCATTTAACACGCCGGCAGAAATTGCCTCCATCGCCGGGAAAGTGCTGGAAGGTGTGGTCGCGATGTCCCAGAAGCGCACCGCCAATGGCATTGCCGCATTGGAGGAGGCCGTACGCCTGGAAGATCAGCTTATTTACACAGAACCCAAAGACTGGCCGCTGCCTGCAAGGCAATTTCTGGGTGCCTACCTGCTCAAATCGGGCAAACCGGCCATGGCCGAAAAAGTTTACCGCGAAGATCTCGTTTTCAACCCATCCAATGGCTGGTCGCTGGTAGGCTTGGCCCAAAGCCTTAAAGCACAGGGAAAAACGAAGCAACTTGCCGGCATACAGGCAAAATATGAACGTGCATTCGCCAAAGCCGAGCAGATTCCGGCGGGCTCTGCCTTTATCCGGTAAGCGTGTGCTGGTCATGTCGGCAAGGTAACCGCTTACTCAACTGATTTGGAATGAAAGAAATATATCAGGACCGGGCCGAGGGATACAAAACACGCGCCGCCAGTCTGGCCCCTACACTGAACAGCCTTTCCTACACCAGGCTGGCCGTATTTTTGGCGACAAGCATTCTGATCATCGTATTTGCAGCCAACGGCTGGATATACCCCGTCGTAGGTATCGCCCTGATGGGTGCCGGCATCTTCATTCTCACATTGCGTGATTACAACCGCACTGCTGCCGAGAAGAAACGCGCGGAGCTTTTCATGCAGGTCAACGCCGCCGAGCTCCGGCGGACCGCGAACGATCTTTCCTCTTTTGCTGCCGGAACTGAATTCCTCGGCCGCCGCCACGATTATGCCGCTGACCTGGATATTTTCGGGGCGCATTCTTTGTTCCAGCTCATCAATAGGACAACCACCCGCGCAGGAGCGCAAATGCTGGCCGACTGGCTGAATACACCCGCTGACCGCCAAACCATTACCGGACGTCAGGCTGCCGTGCAGGAATTGGCACCCATGCTCGACTGGCGCCAGGATTTCCAGGTGTCAGGTATGCAGTCCGAGCCGAGCGTTGGCGACAACGACCTGCTTTTGAAATGGATTGAAGAACCACCCCATTTTTTGGCTTCCCGAAAGCAACTGTTAGCGGTCAGTCTCACGCTTGGTGCAGCATCCAGCACGGCGTTAATTTATTTTGCCTATCATTTTCTCTTTCACCTCCAGGATCTTTCCTGGGCCCATATATTGCCGCTGGCCATTACCGTGCTTGTCAACGCGATCTATTTGCGGAAGTTCAGAAACACAGCAGAACATATTATTCTGAGCACGCAGCGGAACACCGGTGTTCTCGGGGCCTATCAATGCCTTATTGAAACAATTGAAAAACAATCGTTTAAAACCCCTGAACTTCAAGTGCTCCACCATATTCTCACGCAGCCAGGCCGTGCCGCCGCCCACCAGATAGGCTCACTTAAAAGGACACTGGAGACATTTCAACAAAAAGGTACGCGCAATACCATCGGAAAAAATGCCTTCTACGGCATGATCAATAACCTATGGCTCGTAGACGTGCACCTGATCCTTCAAACCGAGAAATGGAAGTCGGAAAATCGGGAGCACATCCGTTCGTGGATCAGTGCAGTGAGCGAAATGGAGGCGCTCGCCAGCATAGCAGGACTTGCTCATGCCAATCCGCAATTCACATTTCCAGAAATCACCTCAGAGCCGTATCTTATTGATTTCAAGGAAGTAGGACACCCTTTGTTAAAGTCGCAAAAACGCGTGAGCAATGACTTCACCATGCGCGGGCGCGGCGCTACGACAATGATCACCGGTTCCAATATGGCCGGTAAAAGTACCTTCCTCAGAACAGTCGGCATTAACCTCGTGCTCGCATTCATGGGCGCTCCATGCTGCGCATCGCACGCACGGGTATCGCTCCTGCGGGTGTTCACGAGCATGCGTACGCAGGATAATCTCGAAGAGTCGGTATCTTCCTTTTACGCCGAACTTCAACGCATCGAGCAACTGCTCACGCTCGTCGGTGAGGGTGAGCCTATATTTTTTCTGCTGGATGAGATGTTCAAAGGAACCAACTCGCAGGACCGCTTCCGGGGCGGCGTGTCGCTGATCCGGCAGCTCAGCGAGCTCAACGCATTCGGTATAATATCCACCCATGACCTCGATCTGGCCAAACTGACCAAAGACCTGGCCATCGGGAATTTCAGCTTCAACAGCGTGATCAGCGAAGGACAGATTTCATTCAATTACCGCCTCACCCCCGGCATCTGCACGGATTTCAACGCCAGCGAGCTTATGAAACGTAGCGGCATTCGCATCCTGTCCGATATTCATCCGGCCTAAACCGTCATTGCCCGCTAGCCCGGCTAATGCTGCATTTGATCCTTTTTCGCCCGCGTCTTGTCAAAACAATTTCCGGGGCGATCCAAGGCTGCATTCCTTTGCCGCAGAACTTCCCTTTGATTGAATGGACCGTCGCGAATTCGTACATACAGCCGCACTGACCACCGGCGGGTTGCTGCTTTCATTTTTTGTACCGGGCCGGGCCCAGCCGAGGACATTGCTTCCATCCGGCTTTTCACCCAATGCATTGCTCCGGATCGATCCTGACAACACGATCCGGATCATCCTCAACAAAGTCGAGATGGGACAGGGCATTTGGACGACCCTTGCGATGCTCATTGCCGAAGAGCTGGATTGCGACTGGGCGCGCATCCGGGTCGAGCACCGTGTCATCGACGGGCCGCACCTGGACGAAAGCATGTGGATACTTTCGACGGGTGGCTCCGACACTACCCGCTCGGAATTCGACCGCTACCGCACTACGGGAGCCGTCGCACGCACGATGCTCGTGCAGGCCGCCGCGCGGCGGCTTGGCGTACCGCAGGCGCAATGCACTACCGCTGGCGGCTACGTGCAGGCCGGCAAGGCCCGGCTCAGTTACGGTGCCCTGGCTGCCGAAGCCGCATTGCTGCCCATTCCGCAGGTGATGCTGCGTGACCGCAGCGAGTGGAAACTGATTGGCCAGGCGCGCCCCATTCGCAAGCTGGATATACCGGATAAAGTGAACGGGAAGGCCAAATACGGGATCGACATGCATTTCCCCGGCCTGCTCACCGCGGTACTGGAGCGCTGCCCGGTATTTGGAGGAAAGGTTAAATCCTTCGACGCATCTGCGGCGCTGCGCGTGGCCGGTGTACGCAAGGTAGTGAAGATACCGCAGGGAATAGCCGTGGTGGCCGAGCATAGCTGGGCAGCCATGCAGGGCCGAAAGGCATTAAAAGTGGAGTGGGATGCTAATGGCCAACAAAATCCCGACAGCAAGCTACTCCTGAGCCGCTACCGCGAAACCGCCCGGCAGCCAGGGAGGAATGTGCAGGTCAAAGGAGATGCTGAAAGCGCCTTGAAGCACGCAAGCGCGATTTACGAGCAGGAATTTCATTTTCCGTTCCTGGCGCATGCGCCCATGGAAACGCTAAATTGCACCGTAAAACTCTCGGCAGACCAGTGCGAAATATGGACGGCCACCCAATCGCCCTCCCTTCACCGGCAGGAGATCAGCCGGTTTCTGGGCTTCCGCGACGACCAGGTGACCCTTCATACGCCTGCCAAGGGCGGAAGTTTCGGGCGGCGCGGTTCTTTCGGCAACGACTGGGTCATGGAGGCGGTGCAGATTGCCCGGGCGTCCGGAGAAGCGGTGAAGCTGATCTGGACACGGGAAGACGACATCCGGGGCGGCTACTACCGGCCGGTGTATTTGCACCGGGTGATAGCTGGCACCGATGCCGCGGGTATGCCCATTGTATGGCATCACGACGTGGTCGGCCAATCCCTTTTTGTCAATACAGTCCTCCAAAAGGATATTGCTCCCAACGACCTGGATTACAGTACCGTGGATGGCGTGAACGGCTCACCTTACATTACCCGCTGCCCCGACCATGCAGTGGTACTGCATACCACCTCCCACAACATCCCGGTGCTGCCGTGGCGGTCGGTAGGTAATACCCATACCGCGTTTGTTATGGAAACGATAATCGACGAGCTCGCATTCCGCGCGGGCGCCGATCCTGTGGCATTCCGTCAAAAACTGCTGGCGGGCCACCCCAGGCACATCGCCGCATTATCGGTCGTCGCGGAAAAATCGGGCTGGGCGGGGCCTGTGGCTACGGGGCATTTTCGCGGTGTAGCGGTTCACGAAGCCATGGGCAGCGTCGTGGCCCAGGTGGTGGAAATATCCTATCAGGATCAGAACCTGAAAGTCCATCGCGTCGTATGCGCTATTGCGTGCGGGCTCGCGGTGAATCCCGACGGCGTCATGGCACAAATGGAAAGCGGGATCATATACGGGTTGACGGCGGCGCTGTACGGGGAAATCACCATTGAAAACGGCGCGGTCCGACAGGGCAATTTTGACGATTACCGAATGCTAAGGATCGGCGAAGCCCCGGCCATTGAGGTACATATCGTCGAGGATGAGGGGAAGATGGGCGGCGCGGGCGAGCCCGGTGTTGCGCCCATTGCGCCTGCACTCGCAAACGCATTTTTCGCAGCCACCGGCAAACGCGTCAGGAATTTACCTTTACTCTCCAATATTTGATAAATTCGGGCATGCAAAAGGCCGTTTCCAAACTCTACCATATCCCGTTTTGGCTGGTTTACCATTATCTGTGGTGGGTAGTGGCTATGGGTAACCCGTGGAAAGCCGCGCACAGTATCCTGTTTTCACCCTATGCAGTCAAGTTTGTATTTTATGTCGTGCTGCAAGCGATAGCGGTGTATTTTAACCTATACTACCTTATTCCCAGATACCTTGAAAAAGGCCGCCTTAAATCCTACATCGGCTACCTGGCCATCACTTTGCTGGCAACGGCACTGGCGATCGTATCCGGCTATTATCTAAGCGCATTGCTGGCCCACCAGTCCGTGGAGACGCTTTTTGGCCGGGATACCAATTGCTTTTTTTATTTTTTCGGGGAGGCTATGCCTTCCACACTGGCGAGCACTACACTGGCCATGAGTATCAAACTTACCAAAAACTGGATCAGTACCGAGCGCCGGAAACAATCGCTTGAAAAGGAGAAACTCGAAACAGAACTACGCTTTTTGAAATACCAGTTCAACCCGCATTTCCTGTTTAACAGCATCAATTCCATCTTTTTTCTCATTCGTAAAAATCCAGATGCGGCATCTTCTTCGCTGGCCAGGTTTTCGGAGTTACTGCGCCATCACCTGTATGAATGCAACGATGAGCTCGTCCCGCTTGAAAAGGAGGTCGCCTACCTGCGAAATTTCATCGCACTCGAAAAGCTGCGCCAGAATCGCGGGGTAAGCGTTATTACCGACATCCCGGAAGACCTGCCTGCCGAAGCGGGCATTGCGCCGTTCATTCTCATGACTTTCGTTGAAAATGCTTTCAAGCATGTTTCCAAAGACAGCGAGCGCGCAAACCGGATCGAGATCCGCCTGCGCGCGCATTCCGGCACCCTGGAATTCGACATATGGAACAGTACTTCACCTCTCGATACGGCCCAGGCTGTCCATTACGGGGGTATTGGCTTAAAAAACGTCCAGCGCCGGCTTGACCTGATTTATCCACAACAGCACAGCCTGGAACTGCGTGACGGTCACGGAACGTTTCACGCCCGCCTGCGCGTTTCGCTGCTGCCAGAGAACACGATAAGCAGCCCGCAGCTCTTTTCAAGGCACAATTTTTGAAGTTGTGCAATCCAATGGCGTACGGCTCTACCCGCTCGCCGATGCTCATTCGTAAACCAATAACCACCGCAACAGTTATGAAAAGAACCTTGCAAATAGCCAATATCGTCGCATTGATCTTCACGATCGTGATTAACTACCTCTCCAACACGGGTATTTTCAACGGTAACACCATGGCTACCGTTTCTGCCCGCTACCAAAACTACTTTACGCCCTCAGGCTATGCATTCTCGATCTGGGGCCTGATTTACCTGATGCTCACCGCATTTGTGATTTACCAGGCACGGGGTATTTCAGGAAAGCGCGAGGTCCCGGCTGTGGTGGAAAAAATCGGCTGGCTTTTTGTGGTTTCCTGTGCCGCCAACTCAGTGTGGGTGCTGGCCTGGCTGTATGATTTCACCGGTCTTTCGGTACTGATCATGATTACGCTCCTCACTTCGCTGTGGCTGATCATCGTCCGGACGCACATGGAAATGGATCTGCTGCCTATCAAAAAAATCGCCCTGACCTGGTGGCCATTCGCGACTTACCTGGGCTGGATATCCGTGGCGCTCATCGCTAATGTGGCAGCGTGGTTCACCAAAATCGGCTGGGACGGCTTTGGCCTCTCTCCCATCGTCTGGACTGTCATTATGATCTGCATCGCGGGAGTGGTTTACCTTGCCCTCACCTGGAAACGCAATTTGCGGGAATCTTCGATTGTAGGCGTGTGGGCGCTGGTGGCGGTGGCCGTGGCCAACTGGGGAACCGCGCCAGCCATTGTGAACGCAGCGCTCATTGTTTCGGCCATTATCCTGATCAGCAGCGGCATTCACGCCTACCAGAACCGCGGCCAGCATTTTCTCGAAGAAGCACGCCACTAAACCGCACCGGCGACGCTGGCGCAGAGGTCAACCTTTGTGCCCTCCATTTGCACGAACGAGGAGCTACCCCAATTTCCCCTCCTCCATCCTACCTCCATTCGCACACCAATATGACGATTAAAAGAATATTTTATCCAAAACATGTCCCCCGCTTCGCCGCAGAATAGCGCGCAATGGCCGTTCGACGATTTTAATCCCTTTTTAACATCCTTTTAACATGGAGTTAAGGATGAAGTGCGGTTTTTGTATGCGTATAAGAGGCACACACCTACGAAAAGAACAATTTAGCCATCACGCGCTTTGGGAAGAGCGCCTAAACGCATGCTCATTTTCAAAGACTTGACATAACGACACCAATTAAGACCTTCAAATTATACAAAAGACTCAATAGCTACCCGTTAAGATGATTAAAGAATTGCTGAAATATCTCCTGCCCCTGTGCATTCTCCTGGTGGATGGATACAGCAATATGTATGCGGGATCGAAGGAGCATCAACCTTGCCATTCTCCCGTTCAAATTCTGGCCCAATCGGCGCACCCCAATTTCGTACAGGCTTTCAACGACGATGCACCCGCATTCCGCCTGCCGGATAATGCGCGGAGGTTTGCAGCGTTTGTCCGGTCGATCTCGGAAGAAAAGGAAGAAGATTCCAGCGAATCGTTCTCCGCTAAAAAATCACCCCGTGCAAACGTCGCGTTGGCTGCCGCATCCGCTTCGCGCCAGTTTTTCCCTAATATCTGCATGGCTAACATCCGGCCGTTACTTCGGTCCGGCCTGGTTTATTGCGCTCACCGCTACCTGAGGCTCCGCGTACTCAGAATATGATCCTGCTACCCGGCAGGCTTTCCTACGGCCTGCTCATCCGGTCGTCGTGCTCCAATCCCCGGTAGCTCACGGCCGCCCGTTTCGTGCCATCAGGCACACCCTTACGAACAGTAACTATCAAAAAATTCCATTTTGTTAACTCCAAAAATCATCATGAAAAGAATTCTCATGCTCGTGAGCTTGGGTGCATTGTTGTATCAGACAGGCTGTACATCCAAACACGAAGAAGAAAAAGAAGAACCAGTTCATTATTCCGTAACCAGCCCCTTACAGAAAGACACCACGATCGTCAAAGAATACGTGAGCCAGATCAGGGCGATCAGCCATATCGAGCTGCGTGCTTTGGAAAGAGGTTATTTGCAAAAAATATATGTGGATGAAGGTCAGACTGTGAAAAAAGGCCAGCTGATGTTCCAGATCATGCCGATGGTTTACCAGGCTGAGCAACAAAAAGCACAGGCAGAAGCCAACTTCGCCGAAATCGAATACAAAAACACCAAGGCGCTGGCCGACAGCAATGTAGTTTCCAAAAACGAACTCGCATTGGCGAAAGCGAAACTCGATAAAGCAAAAGCGGAACTGGGGCTCGCTTCGACGCACCTTGGATTTACGGAAATCCGCGCGCCGTTCAATGGTATCATGGACCATTTCCAGGTGCGGTTGGGAAGTCTTGTGGATGAAGGCGACCTGCTCACTACGCTTTCCGACAACAGTGAAATGTGGGTTTATTTCAATGTTCCGGAAGCTGAATACCTCAATTACAAATCGGGAGAAGACAACGGTAACCTCCTGAAAGTGAGACTCAAAATGGCTAACGAAAAGATCTTCGATCATACCGGAGCGGTGAAAACCATCGAGGCCGACTTTAATAACGAAACAGGTAACATCGCATTCCGGGCCACTTTCCCGAACCCGAAAGGCTTGCTCCGCCACGGCGAAACGGGCAACGTGCAAATCAGCGTACCATTGAAAAATGCCCTGTTGATTCCACAGAAAGCAACTTTCGAGGTTTTGGAAAAGAAATACTGCTACGTGATCGACAAAGATGGCAAAGTACAGTCTCGCGAGATCACTATCGCTGCCGAACTGCCGCACATTTTCGCGATCTCACACGGTCTTCAAAAGGACGACAAAATATTGCTGGAAGGCTTGCGCCAGGTACGCGAAAACGAGAAGATCAGCTACAAGTTCCAGAAGCCCGATTCGGTTATTTCTCACCTCAGCCTGTACGCGGAATAATCAGGTCCGAAAGCAAAAGATATGTTTAATCAATTCATACGACGACCTGTATTCGCAATTGTGATATCGGTCATGATAGTCTTTATTGGTGTACTGGCTATCAAAAAACTGCCTATCTCGCAGTTCCCGGACATTGCTCCTACCACTGTTAACATCTTTATAGCTTACCCCGGTTCGAGTGCCGACGTGTTGGTGAAATCCACACTCATTACGCTGGAACAAGCGATTAACGGTGTTCAGGATATGCGTTACATTGCCACCGATGCCACCAGTGCCGGTGAAGCTACATTAAGGATTATCTTCGAACCCGGTACCGACCCCAACGACGCCGTTATCAGGGTAAAAACAAGGGTTGACCAGGTAATGCCGCTTCTTCCGGAACTCGTTCAGCGTGAAGGGGTAATTATCACGCCCATCCAGCCGAGTATGTTGATGTACGTCAACCTGTACTCAAAATCGAAAACCATTGACGAGAAATTCCTCTTCAACTACGCTACCGTAAAAATGATCCCTGAAATCCAGCGGACCAAAGGGGTAGCGCGGGCGCAGATCCTCGGTAGCCGTCGTTACGCGATGCGCGTATGGCTTAACCCCGAGCGTATGCGTGCGTACAGCATTTCGGTAGAAGAGGTCATGAAGTCGCTGGCCGAACAGAGTATCATCGGTCGCCCGGGCCGTATCGGACAAAGCTCCGGTATCGCCGCGCAATCGCTAGAATATGTATTGACTTACAAAGGACGGTACAGCGAACCGAAGGAATACGAAGACATCATCATCCGCGCCAATAAAGAAGGTGAAAGTATCCATTTGAAAGACATTGCGAAAGTGGAGCTGGGAAGTGAATTCTTTGATATTTACTCCAACCTCGATGGTAAGGCATCCGCGGCGATCGTTTTGCGCCAGAACTACGGTAGTAATGCGAGCGACGTAATTGCGGAAGTGAAAAAGAAGCTCGATGTGATGAAAGCTTCTTTTCCTCCCGGCATCGATTATAAGATCAGCTACGACGTTTCGCAGTTCCTCGACGCGTCTATCGAACAGGTAATCGACACCCTCCGCGATGCATTTATCCTTGTGGCATTGGTAGTGTTCCTATTCCTGGGCGACTGGCGCTCAACCCTGATCCCGATCCTTGCGGTTCCGGTATCGTTGATTGGTGCATTCTTCGTAATTCAAGGATTTGGACTATCTATTAACCTGATCACCCTGTTTGCATTGGTATTGGCAATCGGTATTGTGGTCGATGACGCGATTGTGGTGGTGGAGGCGGTCCACGCAAAATTTGAGGAGGAGCCTGGCATATCGCCGTATAATGCGGTGAAAAAGGTACTTTCCGAGATCAGCGGCGCGATTATCGCGATCACGGCGGTCATGGTATCGGTATTCGTACCAATCTCCTTCATGTCGGGTCCTGTGGGTACGTTCTACCGCCAGTTCTCCATTACCATGGCAAGCTCCATCGTTATCTCCGCGTTGATCGCGTTGACGCTTACGCCGGTATTGTGCGCGATGCTTTTGAAGAGCCACCACGGCCATCCGAGAAAGAAATCCATTATGGACAAGGGAATCGACGCATTCAACCGTGGTTTTGAAAAACTGACCGGTGGGTACGTCTCATTGCTGAACAGGATCGTGGCCCGTCGCTTGGTGACATTCCTCGTTCTTGGCCTGTTCTGTTTCGGTATTTTCTATGTGAACTCGATCGTACCGGCAGGTTTTATTCCTAACGAAGACCAGAGTACCATCTACGCGATCATCCAGACACCTCCGGGATCAACTTTGGAAAAAACCAATGAGGTATCCCGTCGTCTTCAAAAGATTTGCGAGGAAGTGGAAGGTATCGAATCGGTATCATCACTGGCAGGTTATGAGATCATGACGGAAGGTCGCGGTTCCAATGCAGGTACCTGTTTGATCAACCTTAAACCCTGGCACGAACGCGAGCAGAACGTGAAAGAGATCATGGAAGAGCTTGAACACGCTTCCAAAGGCCTCGGCGCGACGGTTGAATTCTTCGAACCACCAGCGATTCCAGGTTTCGGTACGTCCGGCGGTTTCTCAATGCGTCTGTTGGATAAAAACACAGACACCGACTACCAGGAGTTTGACAAGATCAACAAGGAATTCCTCGATAACCTCGGCAAACGTAAAGAGCTGACCGGTTTGTTCACCTTCTTCGCGGCAAACTATCCGCAGTACGAACTGGAAATCGACAATAAACTGGCCATGCAGAAAGGCGTATCAATCGGAAAAGCGATGGACAACCTTAACATCATGATCGGTAGTACTTACGAACAGGGTTTTATCAAGTTCAACCAGTTCTTTAAAGTATACGTACAGTCTGATCCGAAATACAGAAGGCTCCCTTCCGATCTTTTGAATCTTTTTGTTAAAAATGAGGCGGGCGAAATGGTGCCTTACTCTTCATTCATGAAACTCAAAAAGGGACAGGGACCGAACGAGATCACGCGTTTTAACCTCTATAACTCAGCCGCGATCCAGGGTCTTCCTGCAAAAGGCTACACCACGGCGGAAGCCATCGCGGCGATCCGTGAAGTGGCTGCCAAAACGCTTCCGAAAGGTTACGATATCGCATTCGAAGGTCTTTCTTACGACGAATCGATCCGTGGAAACGAATCGGTGGTGGTGTTCATGATCGTACTGGCTTTCGTGTACCTGGTACTCGCAGCGCAGTATGAGAGCTTCATCATTCCGCTTGCGGTAGTATTGTCACTGCCTGTCGGGGTGTTCGGATCGTTCCTCATGCTGAAATTGATGGGACTCGAAAACAACATCTACGCGCAGATCGGTCTGATCATGCTGGTGGGTCTGCTCGGTAAGAATGCCGTGTTGATCGTGGAATTCGCGGTGCAGAAACGCGCCGAAGGAGCCACCATCCTGGCCGCGGCGATCGAGGGAGCGAGAGTACGTTTCCGCCCGATCCTTATGACCTCGTTCGCATTCGTGGCCGGTCTGATCCCGTTGATCATGGCTACCGGCGCCGGCGCGATCGGTAACCGTACGATTGGCTCCTCCGCAATGGGTGGTATGTTGTTCGGTACGGTCTTCGGGGTGATCATCATCCCTGGCTTGTACTACATATTCGCCAAAATGGCCGATGGCCGGAAATTGATCCGCGACGAAGAAGACAGCTCACTGTCCGAAGGATTTGTTCACGCCATTGACGCTTTCCCAACTTCAGAAGATAAAGACGAACATGCGAAATAAGAGAATATTGAACTGGGCCGGCATCGCCTTCATCGGGCTGACCTACTCGGCCTGTAATATACCGACGATGCCCCAGAAAACGGAAAACCGGGCGGTACCTGTGAGCTATAACGGCTCACAGGATTCGACCAACACCGGAAAGTTAAGCTGGAAATCGTTTTTCACAGATCCTAACCTGAATGCGCTGATCGATACGGCATTCAGAAACAACCAGGAGCTGAATATTACCATGCAGGAGATCGCTATCTCGCAAAACGAGATCGGCGCCCGCAAAGGGGAATACCTGCCCTTCATCGGCCTGCGCGGCGGTGCGGGTGTTGAAAAAGCGGCACGCTACACCAACATCGGTGCCAGCGAAGCGACTACCGACATCAAGCCCGGCAGGGAGACACCCGACCCGCTGCCGGATGTGAACATTCAGGCGGTGGCAAGGTGGGAAGTGGATATCTGGCACAAGCTGCGGAATGCAAAAAAGGCCGCAGCAACGCGCTACCTGTCATCGATCGAAGGCAAGAACTTCATGATGACCAACCTGGCAGCCGAAATCGCCAATTCCTACTACGAGCTGCTCGCGCTGGATACGCAGCTGGCCATTATCCGCCAGAACATCGACATCCAGAACAATGCGCTCAAGATCGTCAGAATGGAGAAAGAAGCAACCCGCGTGACCGAACTGGCCGTTCGCCGGTTTGAAGCGCAGGTACTGAAAACACAAAACCTGCAATACGGCATCCAGCAACAGATCATCGAAACGGAAAACCGGATCAATTTCCTCGTCGGACGGTATCCGCAGCCGGTACAGCGCAGCAGCCAGGGATTCGAAAACCTTGTTCCAAACGTGATGCAGTCAGGTATACCGTCGCAGTTGCTTTCCAACCGCCCGGATATCAAGCAGGCGGAGCTCGATTTGCAAGCTGCCAAAATCGATGTGAGCGTGGCCCGCGCCAACTTCTATCCTTCGCTCGGATTGTCGGCCAGCCTCGGTTTGCAGGCGTTCAGCCCGATTTACCTCGCCCGCGTTCCCGAGTCGATCATGGGATCGCTTATCGGCGACCTGGCCGGTCCGGTGATTAACCGCTACGCGATCCGCGCGGGTTATGCCAATGCGAATGCGCGCCAGATCCAGGCTATTTACAACTATGAGCGGACGGTACTGAATGCGTACATCGAAGTCGTGAACCAGCTTTCGAATATCAATAACCTCGAAAAGAGCTTCGACCTGAAAACAAAAGAAGTGGAAGCACTGAACCAGTCGACCACGATTTCCAACCGGTTGTTCGCCTCGGCACGCGCCGATTATATGGAAGTGTTGCTGACCCAGCGCGACGCACTGGAATCGAGATTCGAGCTGATAGAAACCAAAATGCGCCAGATGAATGCCATGGTGAATATCTACCGGGCACTCGGGGGCGGCTGGAATTAACCGATTAACTTAGGATGTGGTTTTTTTGTAAAGATTCCCCCGGTTTTCGGGGGAATCTTTATTTTTAGGCATACAGCTCTCCCCTGGGGTTTTCAAAATGATTAAGATGGCTGCACTCCTGACACCAGTGTCACGGGTATCCACCATTTCTGCAATGTCAAGTTATTGTTATTTTAACATTAACTAAAACGCTGGTTACTAGCCCTTTTCGAGCAAAATTTACCCTATGTATTAACATTCTGTTAAGTCTCCCAAAGCGACGCCCCGCCGTTTGGACGCGTGAGTACCTTTAATTTTTAAACTACTCACAAATCAAATGCAAAAGAAATCTCTACTGGCCCTATTGCTGGCGGCAGCGCTGATGAACGGCTGTACCGATCACGCTCCTCAAAACCCTGTTCAGGAAGACCCATCGGCTTTTAAAGAAGTTGCCGGCGTAGATCTGGGTAACGTTGCCGCAGCTGAAATCTCGGCATACGACCCTATTTCCAAAAGGCTCTTTACGGTAAACAACGAAAAGGCGGCCATCGTGGATGTGCTTGACCTTTCGGCATTTCCTGCCATTACAAAGCTGCAAGCGATCGACGTTTCGGCGCTGGGTGGCGTGGCCAACAGCGTGGCCGTGTCGAATGGAAAACTCGCTATTGCCCTCGAAGCGGCCAACAAGCAGGCAAACGGCAGCGTGATCGTGCTTGATGCCGCCACATTGCAGCAAATCAAACAGATTACCGTGGGTGCATTGCCTGATATGGTGACATTCAGCCCGGACGGCCGCTTTATCGTGACTGCCAACGAGGGTGAACCCAATGCGGATTACAGCGTCGATCCGGAAGGGTCGGTTTCGATTATCGACATTTCCAATGGCTATGCCGTGAAAACGCTCACTTTCGAAGGGTTCGAAAATTCATACAATGCTTTGGCGGCGAAAGGCTTCCGCAAATTTGGCCCGAAAGCAACTTTTGCCCAGGATATCGAGCCAGAATACGTAGCTATTTCGGACAATTCCCAAAAGGCATTTGTGACCTTGCAGGAAAACAACGGCGTGGCCGAAATCGACCTGATCAATGGCAAGATCCTGAACCTGCACGCCCTGGGTACCAAGGATATCAGCTATATTCTCAATTCAATCGACCCGAGCGACGACGACAAGAAGGTTGAGCTCAGAAACTGGCCGATCAAATCATTCTACCTGCCCGACGCTATTTCCTATTTCACCGTGAATGGAACGCCGTATGTGATCACCGCCGACGAGGGCGACGCCCGTGAATACAGCACATTCGACGAGCAAAAACGCGTAAGCTCGCTCAAACTGAACCCGGTATATTTCCCCAATGCCGACGAGTTGAAAAAAACAGCCAACCTAGGCCGTCTGCGGGTAACGAGTACGCGCGGCGACTTTGAAAACGACGGCACCTACGAAGAACTTTACAGCTTCGGCGGCCGCGGTTTCAGCATTTTCCATGCCGGAGATATGAAGCGCGTGTACGAGTCGGGCAACTCGCTCGAACAAGAGGTGATCAAAGCCGGACTTTACGACGATTCGCGCTCCGATGACAAAGGCGTTGAGCCGGAGGGTGTTACCGTGGGCTGGATGAATGGCAAACCTGTTGCTTTCGTTGCCATGGAGCGCGTGGATGCCGTAGGCGTTTACGATCTGAGCAACCCGGGCGCTCCACAATTCCTGCAAATCATCAAAACCGGCGACGCTCCCGAGGGCGTTCTCTTCATCCCATCCGACAAGAGCCCGAACGGCAAAAGCCTGCTCATTACCAGCAACGAGGAGGATGGCACAGTGAAGTTCTATCAGCCGTAGTTGCTCTATAAATTAAACACCCCTGTCCGCGTGAGCAGACAGGGGTGGCGGGCGGTCGACGGCGTTCGTGCGAGACGACCTCGACCGCTTTCAGTTCAATTTTTGAGATACCGTCACCAGCCAGTCGGCTATTCTCTTGGCATCCGGATCCCGGTTGAAAACGTCCGTGTCTCCCACACTCTGCAACAAGACCGTCCTATAAGTCTTCGTCCCGGGATCAAAGTGGTACACGTAGTAACTTGTAGCGCCCGCATCGGCCATCTTGTTCACCGGATCGGTGAAGTCACCATCGCTTACTTTTTTCAGTACGTTGACATACTGTTCCAGCTCGGCAGGCGGTATAGTGTAGGTTGCAAATGTCGTTTTTGAAAGGTTTTCATCCATTTCCGCAGCCGTCAACGGGCCTGGGGAGGCAAACTTCCAGTCCTTCGGGTTTTCGTATCTTCTGATCCTGCCCATCTTGTCTATCAGATAGCCTCTGTTCTGATATCCCCAGGCATAGTTCACGTAGTTGACTTCGAACAAAATTTCCTGCTCGTCCGAAACCTTGATTTCATCGTTGGAACAGCCCATAACGAGTGCAGCCAGCAGGCAACTGCAAAGAAAAATTGAAAGCGATCGGGTTCTCATAAACAAGTCAGTTTATGTAAATGAAAATACTGAATTTTTATCAACGAAGTGCAGGGCAATCCGGCCCGGCAAGTTCGACGCTTCTACTGGACAGCCACATATTTTCCTAAGCAGGCTTCAATGCAGCCATAATCCAATCTAAGCTTCGGTTACGTAGATGCGTCTTAACATAGTTTCGTTGGAAAAACATACGGATTTTAAACCGAAATCAGGCGTTTTAAGCCAGGTACTCCATTATTTGCGTATCGTTCTGAATGTAAGATTGATCCTCGGCCCGTTTTCGGTTTTGGACTTCGGGATGCGATGTTCCCAGGTGTGCTGTAAATCACCCTTCATGATCAGTAATGAGCCGTTTTCCAATGTCAGCCCATACTTGCGCGCATGATCGGGTCTGTACCGGAACTCGAACCGCCTCTCCTGCCCCAGACTCACCGAAGCGATCACCGGGTTTCGGCCCAGCTCCTGCTCATTATCCCCATGCCAGGCGACAGAATCATTGCCATCGCGGTAATAGTTGAGCAGCACGCTATTGAAAGTAAAGCCCGTTTTATGCTCGATCTGCTGTTTGAGATCCGCCAGCTCATCCGTCCAGGCGTATGGCTCGAACCGGGTGCCGGAAAAAGTGTACGAATGGTCGGTTGCACCGTACCAGGCCATGAGCCTGGGCGCTGTCACTTCTTTCCCATACATCTGCATAACCTGCTGTCGCCAGGGCACTTCTGCGATCCACTTCCGGATCAGCCCCGTGCTTTCCGCGGCCGGAACAAAACCAGGATAATATTCGAGCAGGTCTTCGGGAAATTGCAGGGCCTCCTGTGAGCCGAACAGACTTAATTGTTTCATGTAGTTTGCTGACGGTGTTTCCCAGGCATAACACTAAATGCAGCAAAAAAGTCTGAAATCTCACATCTCGTAGCCCGAAATCCCCTGCTTCCTCAATTTTTTCATGAGAAGGTTTCGCCCGCGAAGCAGCTGCGACCGTGAAGTGCTGTCGGTAATGGAGAGTCTTCGGGCTATTTCGATGTGCGAATAGCCGTCTATCAGGTGCAGGTTTACGATCTTCTTGTAGCCCTCCGGCAGTTGTGCGATCATTTCATCGATCACCGGGGCGCTAAGCCTGTCCAGCATACAGATATGGTCGTTTGATTCGAAATCCATCGGCGACATGTCCATCGAATGGTGCAAGGCTTCTTTTTTGGTCGTGCGGTGGTAGTAGTTGATCGCCGTCCGTGTGACGACCGATCGCATCCACGATTCGATCGATTCCAGGTTTTGCACATCGTGGATATGCCTGAAAATCTTCACAAACGACTCCTGATAAATGTCCTCCGCTTCCATGCGTGTGCGGGCGAAGCGGGCGCAAATACGCATAAGCTCCGTGCGGAATTTGTTGTAGAAAAGCGTTTGGGCGCGAGGGTCGTTGTTCTGGCAAGCCCTGACCAGTTCGGTCAGCGTGCGGTAGTTCTTTTTGGTAATTGCATTCATGAGCTGAGAAGAAGTTGGGTAAGTAACTGACGGATAAATTTTGTCTGTTTATACCCCTCCGCAGCCAACCTTATCAGCAGCAACCGGAAAAATTGTAAATCTTTATTCAGGCTTACCCGATTTAACTTGCGATCACGGTTCACGGCATTTACGTGCAGACCTCCTACCCTTTCCATGGCCGCGTATTACCAGGATATGAAATCAAAAAAATTTAAATTTTTTTAGGCATTTAAATTTCTAAATCTGAGCCAATTGCGAAAATTCCCGCATTTACGTCCAAAAAATAGTGCTCTCAAAATTTGTTTGATAAAATCCCAATTGTACTTTTGCACCACGATACGGCGCTGCGGCAGACAGATCGAAACAAAAAAAGCCTGAATGTTAAGTTTTCATGAAGGCCACAAAGTTTCAAAGAGTCAGAAAAAGCGCCACTAACATATAGATCGATTCCGTAGCTCAGCTGGTAGAGCAATACACTTTTAATGTATGGGTCCTGGGTTCGAATCCCAGCGGGATCACAGAAGGCACACGAAAGTGTGCCTTTTTTGTTTAAAATGCATTGATAATCAGCACATTTTGCAAAAAGGCATGTCAGTCTGAATCATAATGAACCAATCCATTCGGTCACCTATTCGGTCACCTGTTGGATTCGGTAAATTAGGTGACCGAATCAGATGTTTGATTGAGGCGGTTTTGATTTAAGGTTCTCCACGGACACAATTATCAACCTTAAAATGTGCGAGCATGAAGTTCAAACAAAATCTGTCATTACTTTTCTGGCTATACCGGGGCAAGGCCTCCAAAGACGGAAAAGCACCTATCTATGTCAGGATTACCATCGACGGAACCGACACGGACATTTCCCTTGGCAAAAAGATCCATCCCGACTTCTGGAACAGCGATGCCAAGCTGGTGACGGCTACGACAGCGGAAGCCAAGATAATCAACCTGAGAATCGTTCAGGCGCAGGCTGAGATCGAGAAGCATTTCCTAGTACTGCAATCCCAGGTTAACCATGTGACACCTGCAATGCTAAAAAACGCCTATCTGGGCTTGCCATTGTCCCATTCCAAAGCAAAGCCAGAGAAGGCCGCAGGGCTAAGCCAAACACTACTAGCTGCCTTCGATGAATTCATTGCTATTTTCGAAAAGAAAGCCAAGAAAGGAATCCGCTCAGAAGGAACGCTTCGGCACTGGCGGTCGACGAAACGGAAGGTGGAAGCATTTATCCGCTTTCGGTATCAGCGGAAGGACATCGACATGACCGAGATCGACCAGTGCTTTGCCGAAGAGTTTTATGACTACTTAACCCTTCACCTGGACGAGCCACTTTCTGAGGTCACAGCCAAGAAGCTGGTGAAATGGACAAGACAGATCGTTAAGATGGGTGTCAAGAAGAAAGTCATCGCCTCCAATCCGCTGGAAGGGTTTGTTTGCTCGGGTGGCAACAAAGAGGTGATGCCATTGGAGCTATTTGAGGTCGAGGTCATTCACAAAAAGCAGATCGACATTGACCGGATCAGTGAAGTGCGCGACGCATTCATTTTTCAGTGCTTTACAGGCTTTGCCTATCAGGATATGTACAACCTTTCGCCGGAGAACATTGTGAAGGTCGGTCGCTCAGGTGAAAAGTGGCTGATTAAGGATAGAGGAAAGACTGAGGTTACCGAAATGGTTCCGATCTTGCCGGTCGTACAAGAGTTGATCGATAAATATCAGGGCCATCCTTATTGCAAGGTCAATAACCGGCTCATTCCCGTTAATAGCAATTTCCGATACAATGTCTATCTGAAAGAGCTTGCAGTGATCTGCGGCATTAAAAGACCATTGAATACACACCTTGCCCGTCATACGTTTGCGGACATGATGCTCAATAATGGCGTGCCGTTGGAGGACGTCGGAAAAATGCTTGGTCACCGGAATATTAGAACAACCCAACGCTACGCGCGCGTAAGGAAACAGCGGATCAGTGACCATATGGCTCTGGTAAAGCAGAAACTGTTTACGGACTCTGGAAAACTAAGGGCGATATCGAGTTAATAATGTTGCAAGCCGCTGATATTTTGTCAGCGGCTTAAACGGGTGTGACCACATGCTTTTGCTTCCATCATGGGCGCAGTGAGAGATACCATTGTAGCAAAATGTTTCCGCATCTCTTCATGTGATAGTTTAAAACAACTTTCTTTGTATTTGCACCATTTGAATACCACTGAGTGACAAAGTGTACAACAGTTAAGAGTGTTGAGCCAGGATAACGTAAACCAGCCATGTTAGAAGTGATACAAGGTGACATCACGAAAATTCAAGTTGATGCGATCGTTAATGCAGCAAACACTTCTCTGTTGGGCGGGGGCGGCGTTGATGGTGCTATCCATAGGGCCGGAGGCAGTCTCATACTGGAAGAATGCAGGAAGATTAGAGCCAAACAAGGCGGCTGTAAAGTTGGAGAGGCGGTCATTACTACTGCTGGAAGACTGCCGGCCAAGTTTGTGATACACACTGTTGGGCCTGTTTGGAATGGCGGTAACGGCAATGAGGACGCCTTGTTGGCAGCGGCATATCGCAATAGCCTTAAATTGGCGATTGCGAATGAGATTCGGACGATCTCCTTTCCGAATGTAAGTACAGGTATCTATAAGTTCCCAAAAGAGGCCGCCGCAAAAATCGCCATTGAAACCGTGTCCGAGTTTTTGGCAACCTGCGATACTATTGAAAAAATCATTTTCGTGTGCTTCGATAACGAGAATTACGAAATTTATAAGGCCTGCTTATCGAAATGAACAAGGAACGGTTACTGCCTCAATGGCTACTATCGGCTTTGGCAAACACGAAAAGAGTTTAATGTAAATTTCTCCGAATCCCAGTGAAAGCGGTATCAACGATCAGAGCAAAATTTGTCAGGGATAGACCCTGCCTCAACTCGACGAGGCTCTGGGAAGAATTTGACGAAACGATCCACGAACATATCATTTCACGGTTAATCTTGACCGACCAGGAGGTAATCATTGTCGCCTATTTTAAAAGTCCCGACTGTTGGTGGCTGCTTTCCAACAAAAATTTAATAACTCATTCGAATGGACTTACTCAAGTCATTGCGCTTTCTGAAATTCAGAAGGTCGAATTGGACGTAGTATTTGAAAGAAACTTCTAAACATGACGCCAACTTGATTGGCTTGCGCTTACAGAATGATCTGGTGTACATAGAGTTGGAAAAGCTCGCCTGGCCAACAATTTACAATTTGCTAAGATTTGTCATAAGCAAATGAGTAGTCACCGAAACGACCTGTCTGGCGTTTGGCCGAACGATTATGTCCCGTTCACCTCAACCAGGGATGAGATCCGGAAAATGATGGTCGGGCTAGGGACATTCTCTATCCAGGCTAATAAAATCAGAATCCAGGATTATCCTTTCCAACCTTCCAAGGTCTACGGTTCGATGGAATTATTCCCTCATCAGATCAGCAGTATAGATATCTCCTCGCGACCGCTCACCATACGGACGGGCGACGAATTGATATTCGTCCCGGCAACAGAAACTGAAAACCTTTCGATGTTCGCATTAGCACATCAAATCCCGTTAGTTAAACGTGATAATGTCTGGGGCTGGCTACTTGAACCATTTCTTGATACCGAATACACGGAAGAAACACACCAAAAACTAGCAGTACTTTTATCTGCGTACGGCCTCAATGAAACTCTGGTACGTCTTGCAAGGAACGAAGTCGCCACTCCGATGTTTAAATACAATTTTGACACCATGCTGTGGGAATGGTGTTGTTTGGGCGCAGACGATGTTTTACGCGCCATGCGGGTAGCGTGTAATGCAAAAGACTTTTTAGATTTTTACTGGCGGACAATGTCGATTTGCCTTCTACCCGATGAGTTCGGTAATACCTAAATTTCTTTCTCGCCCACCTTATTTATTCCCTAGGTCTTCACTCACAATGTTTCGATAAAATCTGTATTGGGTTGTATTCACAATCACACCGTTTACAGCCTCGACATTCAGGGCGACTACATTCAATTCGCCATCCAAGATTTTAAGCCCATTTAATATAAAAAACTCCAACAACGAACACAGGATATCTTCGTATTTGGCGGTAAAATCAATCCGAAAAGAGGCCGACACCACAAGATTTTCTTCAACCCAGACCTGCAATCTGTTGGATTCCTGAGAACCATACATAATAAGGTCATTGTGCCACGAGGGAGATCTTCCCAAGATATCTTCGACGGGCAAAAAGACTTCCGGCGACGGTTTGGAATCACGCCAAAAAATATCGTCTTCAAACAATCCTTCCTCGTCGAGTTTGAAGTTATTTCTATCATCGCTGACCAAACAGCTTCCCGGAAGAATAAAAAAATCTACTTGGGTTAGAGACATATTGCATGTGATTTTAAGAAGAACACGTCAGAAAAGGCCTGTGGAACCGCACATGCCAGCTGAACTTTGCTTCGCATTTGGATAGAAAAATCAAGGTGGTGTATTGTTATTTCTAACTTACCATTGACAAGTCGCCGCTCCCAGCACTTTGAATACCCAAATTTATATCCTGCCCCTTTCTCACCTATTCCAAATCCATTGCCACGCCAGGCGCTTCCAATCCCGAATGACTTTTCCGCTCAAAGAGCGCCAATACCGCATTGAATAATGCCTGTAAAATTCACGCGCCGCTTCTTTAGTCTTCTTACATTGAAGGAAATAAACCTCCACGTATTCCGGCGTGGGAGGGACATCACATCCACGTCCAAAATTTTGGTATGCGGTCTTCATACCCTTCCGGTCGAATTTGGCGTTCTAGCTTTTTGAATCATAGCTTCGATATCGTCCCTGTCGTAGTAGAATACTCCTCCCAATCTAACAAACGCGAGCTGACGATTAGCTCTGAGGGCTAACAACTTGCCGGGTGAGACACTAAGTAGCTTTCTAACCTCAGACGATTTGAGCCATTTCTTTGCGATGTCTGGTGAAGATACCCTCGTCCTGTTAATTGCTGCCAAAAGCTCATCCCGAACACTTCTCAGATCTGCAAGCGTAACCAACTGATCTAGCGACAGGCCTCCTTTGGCCTCATCCGTTCCCCTCATCCTTTCCATCACGTTTTCTGTTTTAGTATTCCCAAGAAAACAAAGCTAAAATCCGCAATGTGGAAATCCTAGACCCTTTCGATTTTCAAATAGGTGAAACTGATGTGGAGCAGATATTCAGCTGTTTACCTATGTTTGCAGCCAAAGAAGCGTTTTGTGCTAACTCACTATGTTTTCACCCTAACTTCAAATTTATGGAAACCATCCTGCTGCACTCTTTAACAGTCGAAGAGTTCATGGACCGCGTCCGCGCAATTGTCAAAGAGGAATTGAAAAGCGTGTTGCAACAAGATCAATTGCTTACCAAAGAAGGTGCTTTAAAGTTAACCGGAGCCAGCAACGCAGCTTTCCTGAAAGCTGTAAACGCGGGCATCGTAAAACCACAACTGGTCAAAGGCAGAACAAAGGCGATGTACCTCGAATCGGAAGTGCTCAAAATTGTAGTCAGTAGCAAGAGGAAGCCGTCATAATTCATAGGCATTAGGGTCTTCCGGTGGGGTAAATTTCTTCCCTTTTCCACTCAACTTCGAAAGTGCATCGCAGGCCATGTTGTATTGGTCGCACCAGCGCCTGCATTTGGATTTTATCTCCTTTTCAGCAAACCCTGAAAATGGATAGCGGAATTTCATCATTGCATGACCACCGTAGACATCTATATATTTTGAAAGATTTTCGTTGGTAAACTGTTCACGCAGCTTGCTCAGTTCGGCTTCAACAATTTCAACTGCTGGATGAAAGTCTTCGGTAGTAATGTCTTTTAGGGAATCAGATAACTGAAATGGAGGCTTCTTTTTTTGCTTTTTGTTTGCGGCAGCGACCGCGGAGATTTTTTCCTGGAATTTTGCCTCACTCTCTTTAAGCTCCATGTATCGGGCCAAGTCGACATTTCGGGATTTCAATTCCTGGGATAAACGGATAATACTGGATTTCCGGTAATAGTATGATTTCCCCTTCTTGAAAAAATCATTAAATCCGAATGTCTCCCGGATGAACCTTCCCCCATTGCAGATCCCTTTGAAATATCTGCTCAGATCCCTGTCATCGATCCATTCACCTCTTTTGATGGAAAGCTTCTTTAATTCCAGGGCAACTTTATCCAGTGAGGCTTCCGAGAATTGCTCTTCTGGGGGAAGTTCTGGTGTACCTGCGATTCTGACAATAGCTTCCCTGATTTGTGACAATTCTCTCAGTATCTGCTCCTGGGTTTTCATTGGAAAAGTGTGGGACATGTAGCCAGATCGCCGTTATTACTTGGTTGCATTCACCATGCCACTTATCCATGGCGATCAAAATCTTGCAATCCGACAAAAGCTAATTTTTAGCATCAAAAACGAGGCAGGACGGGCTTCGCAACAATCCACCAAGATGAAACAGAATCACCGCCCTACCAAAGCCCCAAGATACTTTCTTTCAGTCGTTACACCAACGCCGATTTATTTTTTCGAAGATCAAAAGCCGTTTCCGCTAGCCTGCCAAGTAGCTGGTATAGGATAAGCAAGTCAATGTAAACTCCCCATTCCTGAGCAGACTGGCTACTTAGGGAGTAAAGGCAAATCCGATTAAGTTCCTGCTTCCACTTTTTTAAACTCTTGTATCCAAAAAATTCCGTCAAGAATTGAATAGTACCGGCAGGTGGTTCAATTTCCCCCTCTGATCCGATGCCAGCTTTGCCCGCGATTTCGGCAGATGGCTTCGACTTGGTTAGCCGCTTTTCGTTCTCGCCGCCCAGGATCAGGTAGGAAGCATTGATGATCGATTCAACCTTTTCTAGAAGATATAGTACGTCGGCTGGGCAGCCTTTGTCGTAATATTTTTCTTGACAGCACACCTGCAAAATATCGTACAATCTCGCCTTAAAGCTTGTTAGGTCGTACGCGTCAAAAAAGGAATCAAGAATCGCGTACGGGTCATCGAATCCATCACGATGCCAGATAGATAGCCTTTTAAGCCGCTTATTGAGCTTCTTGGGTAGACTTCCTAGATTTGTCTCCGATGACTCCGACTTCCCGGAATGTTTACGAGGCTCGGTATGCTCGCGTTCACCTGCTTTCGCTTTTGACAAAGACCGATGCTGATCCAACACAAACGATGCTTCAAGGTACACCACTAGATTCTCAAAAAAGTAGATTTGCTCTCCAGGGCTGGCATCTACATGCTGGCCTTCGGCCGATATCGATGCTGAGAGCATCTGCCACAGAAAGAACCTGCAATCAGCGATCGTATAATTTCTCCAAAATTCCGGGAGTATTTTCTCCGGGCACTCGATCTCCTGACTTGATATCCAGACCGGTTTCAGATCCTTGACATCTTCTGAAATATATCTCATCATCATCCCTGTTTGAGTGGAATAAATGGTGAAAATCGGAATAGATGTGTTTCTAAAAAATACCAAAACTTGGTTTCATAGCCCTAAAACAGCTATTTTAGGCTTTTGATCAGAAACAAAGAAACCTTATCTTTTGAAAAATGAGCACTTCGCAAGAAATGACAAAACACATCCACCACGGCCGGAACATCAAGCGCTTTCGGGAAATGTTGGGAATCAAGCAGGAAGGCTTAGCCTTCGAGCTTGGCGGGGAATGGTCTCAAAAGAGGGTTTCGCTACTTGAGCAGAAGGAAGTCGTTGAACAGGAAATCCTGGATCAGGTTGCTCAGATACTGAAGGTTCCCACAGAAGCAATCAAAAACTTCAGCGAAGAAGCGGCAATAAACATTATCGCCAGTACCTTGAATGATAATGCAGGATCGATAAATAACAACTGCACCATCAACTTTAATCCTATTGAAAAGTGGGTCGAGGCTTTGGATGAAAATCGAAAGCTTTATGAACGTTTACTTGCGTCCGAACAAGAGAAAGTTGAGCTACTCAAGCGACTGTTTGAAAATTCAAAATAAATCTGGCCTCGCGTTTAAATGATTACAACCAGACTGTAATAGCTGATTTCCGTTTTAACTTGCGATTCCTGCAGATTGAACCGTCAAGTAATCCTTGACAGTTTTGCCACTTCCTCCAATTCGTACTCTTTGAAGACATTTTCTAGGTGAAGACTGAGGTTTTGTTTGCTCTGTTAAAATAACTCAGCGATCTGATGCTGGCTAACCCACAAAAATGTGGTGGGCGAAATGTCGCTACCAGCCACAAACAACCAGTTCATGATTAGCTAGTTGAAATACGTTTCGTGTAATGTTGAATGCCTTGGCAGAGATTATTTCAGCAGACTTTAAATTTTTTCTTACAACCCCTCCGTAATTGTGAGAGGGGCTTGTAAGAAAAAATTTAATTGACTCTTGTGCGCGATTCTTGATAGGCTCCGATGTTAGAATTTGACAGATAATTTGCTCGCGGCACAAACTGATTCTTCGTTAAGATCATTTTTGAGGCAAAAACATCCCAATTGAGCAAAAAGCAGTCCGGAAAGCGTAAAAAGGAGAATTTCTATTCCAAAATGGTCTCAAAGTCGTATTTAGGACTAAATTTTCTTCTTCCCGCCTAATTTGGATCATTAGAGATGTTTCGGAGACTTGCGCTGGGTCTGGGGCAGGGAATTGTTGCCACCTCAGACACGCGAAAATTAGATGCTACCACCTGTCTTTCCGTGGTAGGCCAGATGTACAAATGTATCACGCGGCTACCGCCGCGCGCTTCATTTGGATCTGGCCCTGCGGGGCTTCCTCACTCGGAACTCGTTCGGCAGCATGGTCGAGATTCTTCTTGATTCCTGGCGACAGTAACGAAGAGGGCTGGAAAATCTAGAAAAACGAGCAATCAGGATTAATTGCTTGTACAAAAGCCGCTAGTAAGTTGGGGCCTCAGTATAAATGAAATTAAACAGGTAGACGTTATATTTGACGATAACATTGCTTATTGCTATCAAAAGCATAACCCTCCCAACAATGATTATTTTAGACAAAAAGGCTATCTTAGAACTTTTCGCAAATAACCTGAACTACAACACATCCACGCTCACAACCAACCTAGAAGAAAGCGATCAAATAGAGTTCAAACAATCCCTCCAAACTCACTCTCAAACGATTGACAAACAATATATGAAGCCAATCTCCGCTTTCGCCAATAATAGGGGCGGAGTCCTCATCTTCGGTGTAAGCCCCGAAAAAGAGCTGAAAGGGATAAAAGATTCTCAGGAAAATCTAGATAATAGCTGGTTTAGTTCTGCTGTAAGACAAAATCTTGACGGAGCCGTCGATTTTACATTCTTTACACACCGCTACCTGGGTGCAGTAATCGGCTTCCTTATAATTGAGGAAGCGAAGACAAAACCTATTATCGTTAAGTCTGACGCCGGTGAAATCAAGGTCGGGGATATTTATTTCAGATATCCCGCTCAATCCGCGAAGATCAATGCAGGGGACCTAAGGCACCTTATTATGGAAGAAATAACCATGAAAACTCAGCGCCTGCTGTCAACCTTCCAGGCTATCGTGAGTATCGGAGAAGAAAATATATCTCTTATAAACACGAATACTGGGGAAATTCAGTCGACCGGGCAAAATGTTAAACTCTTCCTAGACGAGTCAATTCTTGGAAAATTGAATTTAATTAGGAGAGGCGAATTTGTATCGGAGGATGGTGCTCCTGCCTATATCGTCAAAGGCGAAATCGAAGTAAATACCCCAAGCTATGTAGAAAAGCAAGTTCCCGTCCATATATCGGATCTTGAAGTCATACGAGCATATCTTATGGAAGAGTGTTCCTACCCAGATGCATTTGTTAAGCGGATTTTAGTAACAAATACATTCTATCAACCAATTCACTTTTTCACCGAGCTTCTAGGTAAGACATCACCCGAAGCTATTGATTACATACATTCAATCGAGGGATTCGAAATTAAACCAACAACCAAAAGTAAATTAATAGAACGTTTAGGTAATTACACATACACTATATCTGGCGTTCTATATCCAGACTGCGAAGAGACAATTCGCAAAAAAAACCTTGAAACAGCAATAAATGAAAGCATCGCAAAACATAATGCGGTGTTAAAGCGAGATAAAATGAAAATTTGCCGAACAATACTGTTTAATACTCTCAGTCAAAAGATAGCAATACCATCGGATGTTTACGAAAAGCACACCCAGCGCTGTGTCGAAGCTTTTGGACATCTTTCGAAGGAGCAAGTATGTGAGGATGCGAAGTACATCAAAAGCGAGCTTCTTAAATTGTATAATTTACCTATGGATAACTCTACAATCGGCAGTTTTCGGAAAGTGATCTGCAAATTTGATGATTGGTTACACAGAAAAAGCTCGTAATTGCTTCTTGTCAAATTCTTTTCAGCAAGAACTTTATATTTATCAGTGCAAATTTTTACGCGATTGCCATATAAAAAAGGTGTTTACTAGAGCTCTGCCATTAAAAACTTTTTCTCAGGCCAGCATGTGGCTGTTCGAATGAAATATTTACTATCGGGCTCTAAGGGTAAGCGATTAACCTCTTCTAAGGACGACTAACATAGATTCATTTTTGACAGTTAGGCATTTCATCATAAGTGCGTCCATGCAGGAGACGTCCTGCTTTCTTCTTATTCGTACCTCCCCATTGTTTAAAAAAAAATGCAACGTTTGCATCTTTACATTGCTGTTGTATATCAGTTACCCATTGACTTTCCATCGGTCTAGGCTTGCGTCCACTTTCTCCACCAACAATTACCCAATCAACATCTCTCAAATCGATGTTTGGAAGAGGACCAATTAACGGTTCGAGAGACAGAAACTTGATAGCGGCACTTGACTGGCGAAGCTTTTCTATTCTATGCATTACGTCCATGTTCTCAACTGAGACCCCCAGCCAGATATTTTTTGACCAGGAAAGCTCATTATCGAGCTCCTTGAACCTTTCAGCTCTTTTCGTTAATACCTGAAACGTGTGTTGGGGGTTGTCATTCATAACCTTAAAAACCTGCTTGATAAAATCAGTAGAAATTCGGCTATGGAACAAATCACTCATTGAATTGACAAATACAACCTTTGACCCTTTCCATCCGTAGGGCGCGGATAAAGAATCGGAATGCTCCTTTACCACTGAAAATCCATCCTTATACTTTTCCTGACCCATTCCCCTAAGTCTTCTAGACATGATCTCCGCGTAGCAAAATTTACAGCCTGCCGAAACCTTCGTGCACCCAGTTGTCGGATTCCATGTTACTTCCGTCCATTCGATCGTAGATGCAGCCATGTTATTTAAAGTCTAACCAGCAGTCCGGTGTCAATAGGACAGAGACTCTGTGAGGTTTATCGTTTACGAATCTCGCACTAACTAGTCCTTCCTCCACCATCTTCCTAAGGGTGAGCGCATAATGTGACCCACAGAATTTTGTTGAAACCTGGTGCTCCTCAAATAATTTCCTCGCACTTATCTTACGCCCTTTGTACGTACTAAGAATTTGGCGGCTCAAAGCACTGATATTAAACTCACTAAAGTCGAATAACGGATTCTGCGCGTCATACATTTTTTTCGCGTCAAACGCATACACCCCGTCCCTCTCCAAGGTAGCGCCAATGTTATCAAAATCATAGAAGATCTGCTTTACTAGTTCATAACCCTTTGAATGCTTAGTAAAATGTATGATGAAGTGGCTAGTGGCTGCACTATCCTCTTCCTGAAACTTGAACGCGCAATGGTACAACTTCCCTTTGGGAATCGCTTCTTGAAATTCATTTGCTAGGTTGTCCATAATCAGGCTCAGTCTCTCATGAACGTTAGCCTTATATCTGCGATCAACCTTTATTTTCCCAATTGTCGTTGGGAATAACGCTTTCATCAGATCGTCAAATTTATTGTTTTCTATGGCCGCATGAATACGCTTAATATTAACAAACAAAAATAGTTCGTTTCCCCAGTGTCCAAGGAATTTAGCCAGAGCAAGCGTATCTATCCCCTTGTATCCCCAAGGGTCAAAAAAAAGTAAAGTTGGGTGTGGGTTACGGTCACCAGGCTCCCTATTTAGGTATTGATGGATTTTATCGTCTTCACCAACAGTTCGATTTCCGAAAACAGGATCATACTCAAAGGTTCCGCCTGGAAAATGAGAAAGGATGTTTTCCCTTAGTTCACTAATATATCTATTATCGTTGAAGAGTAACCTGACTTTTTTAGAAAGGGCGGAATCCTCTGCGCATGCTCGGGCGATAAGCATCGGCGTTGAATGGCTATGGTCCTGATATATTCCAGGGCCGGAAAATAGATCAAGATATCGAATTTCTTTTTGAGGTTTCGTCAATAAAATACGACAATACTTTGGGAAATATTCAGCGACAATATTAGCTTTAATTCTTGAGGACGCCGTTTGGGTTCGGAAAAATTCTTCTGTCATGGCAAAGAATTCTTTAATTAACATATACAATATCGAAATATATGAACTTTATACCTAACGACGGAATTAGGCTGATGAAATATAAACTAGCTAAGTCCAGTGTATGCAAAAAGTCTAGATGTATTAATGCGAAATCCGAGGGTTTAATCATCATTTACTAAAATTACGCCCTTCATCATTTTGCAGATACGCTAAATTTTCAACAAAGTTTTAAACCTATATTCATGGTAGTTTCTTACCTGGCTATGAGTCGAGAGGCGAATAGCAGGGGTCCAGGCGGGGCCATGGCCAGCTCCGACCGAAGAGTCGCCTTCTGCGACATATCGGCCATAGCTGGCTGCTGTGAAGAAAACCACCGTGCAAGGTCCTCCCGACCGTTTGTGGCTCTATTTTTCTTTTAAATGGTTTTTCAGGATTCCTTTTTGCCTCTTTGGGGCATTTTCTGACTCCAAATCCCCGTTAATGACCTTTTGGGAGCGCATTAACCTTTATGTCTCTTTTTGCATCAATTTTTCCTCCGCAAGGGCACTTTGACCAATTTTCGTCAGGAGTCGAATTCCTTACCTGCGTTAGCACTCATGCACGGAAGGTGACTCATTTCAAACGATGTGAGTGTAAGGAAATTGGGCGGGTGATCGCCAGACGTATTGGCCAGCGAAGCAATGTTGACACTCTGTCAGCCCAAAACACATCGTACATCGTATCCACCTGAGTAAGTGCATCTTCCCTGCGGCTATCAAAAGTCTTAATATCGCACATTGAAAACATTAGACGATTAAGATTATGCTTAAAGGTGCGGAAAAAGCGGGAG
>MKSR01000039.1 GCA_001898145.1 Dyadobacter sp. 50-39 | reverse complement strand
TTGTAAAGCATTGTCTTCTGCAATCACAAGTTTGATTTTTTTGGCGACCGCCGTTCGAGGGGATTTGAGGCACGACATATTTTGAAAAACGTTGAGTGACAAAAAATGCGACAGAGCTTGTCGTCTCGAATTAAGGCTGACTGTCTGCCAGCCAAGCCAGTTGTAGTAGTCTATTACAGACTATATTTCAGTTTTTTTTTGCTTACAATCAACACCTTGATAATCGAGCTCGGGAGTTTCGTTGAGTTTGTAACTTTTTTTCTTTGATGAGTTTACGATATAATGGACTCTTATTCACGCTGCTTTTTGTAACTTTCGGGATAGTTAGATACCTTGGTTGTTGAAAAAAGTAGTCTGTAATAGACTACTAGTAATATGTATTTTAGCTGAAAATTAACCCATTAAACTTTCATGCTAGAATTTTCATTTCTACTGGACGCTGCGCGCCCAACCTCAGCCATTACAGTTATGGTTATTGATGAGAAGGGATTATCACATCATCTCAAAACCCCCCTTCGTATCCAAGCGGATATGTGGGATCAGCAAAAGCAATGCCCGGTTAACATTTATAAAAAGAAGTTAAAGTGCCTCAATGTCCGCCTTAATCGCCTGAGAGTTCTGATATCAAGTTACCTCAGATCGTGTTTTGAGCGTAAAAAGCGGGTTGCATGTACTTCATTGAGCAGACAAATCAAGAAGGTTGCGTTGGACGAGGATATCTCATATACCCAAGATGGTCTTTTGTATTTCATGATGAATTACATTATGTCGAGAAAGCACCTAATCACCAATAGCACCTATAAAAGATATATGGTTTTTTTTCGGCTTATTGAGCGATACGAGGGGTATTTAGAAAGTCCTATCATGATTTCGGATGTGAGCTCGGTGTTTGTCAGGTCTTTTCTCGAATTTGGCCGTGGTCAAAATTACAGCGACAGTACGATCTTCCGAACGGTAGAATTTATACGTACGATTCTCAATTTTTTGGAGAGGCGAGGAATACGTACCTGTGTTTTCGATCTTGAAATTCCCAAGAAGCAAGGTGAGCAGGCAATGGTCACGCTTTCCGAGGACGAGCTGATCAAAATTAAAAGGATGCCCATTCCTTTGCATTTGAAGCCTGCCAGGGATTGGCTGGTCATTAGTTGTTACACCGGCCAGCGTCTATCGGACTTCATGAGATTTGATTTCAACACGGTTAAGGTTGTCGCTGATAAAAGTTGTCTTTCTTTCACACAGCGAAAAACAGGTAGAAGGCTCTTACTTCCAATTCACCCGGCAGTGTCAACGATCATGTCACAAAATGACGAAGCTTTCCCGAAGCGAGTCCCTATGCAGCGATATAACGAACAGATCAAGATAGTGGCTAGGTTGGCCGGAATCAACGAGTTGGTAAGCGTCCGGATAAGAAAAGGCTATCGAAGTGTGATTTCAACTGTACCTAAATGGCAGGCGGTGACAAGTCATATTGGCCGCCGTAGCTTTGCTTCTAATTTCTACGGCTCCATCCCCACACCTCTGCTGATGGAAGCTACCGGACATTCTTCCGAACAGATGTTTAATCGTTATGTTAATTCGGCTGACATTGAGAGAATCAAGATGTTGGGGAATTATTTTGAGATGGTTTACAGAAAGAAGTTCCAGCAGTCGACATGAAAGACACTGGTTGACCGACTGGTCGGAAATGCCCTGCTAAACGTTTAGACGACATGCTTCGCTCGGGATGCTTGATCTGTCGGTAAAGAGGCACAGCGGTAGGTGGACATCCTTACCTACACTCGGTTTGATAAAGCTGCAATAAGGGCGGCATGGCTATATCGTCTCATGCTTGGCCGTTCCAAATGGGCATTATGGCTGGCAACCTGTATGTGTGTCGTCCTGGCAATGCCGATCGAAATATTTCCAGGGCCAGGAGAGTACTTCACCGCGTTGGAAATGATGTTGTCCAGAACGATTTCGACCAGGTACGGATCGCTATATACGGTGTATTCGCCGTCGGTTTCGAAGTTAACGGTTAACCCCTTATCAATAATCTGCTGCTGGTGGCGCACGAGCACCTGCGAGGTGATTTCAGGAAGGTCAACCGGTCCTGTTAACAATGCTTTTTTCTTACTTTCAAAACGCGCCAGCAGCAGCAATTGGTCGGCATGGTGGTTAATGCAGTCCATTTCCGCAATGCGGTAGGAAACCTTCTGCACATATTCCAATTCCTACCGGGGTTTGCGGATCAGCACTTCCAAAGTTCCTTTAATCACCGCCAGAGGTGTCCTAGGCTCGTGAGAGGCTTTAGGCCGGACATCGGTCTTTCAAAACGTTTCAACCTCAGACAGATGTTCGAAAGACTTGGGAGTTAGAATAGCTACGATACGGTCAGTTTGTTCTCAAAGAAAAATGTGTAATTAGGGTATTAGACGAAGTGTGCAATCCAACTGTCGCAGTCATTCAGCACTGCTACCCAATTGTTTGATGAGCAGTAGATGTGTCTTTGATCGAATGTAAAATTTATTTAAGTTTTGGTGAATTTCGTAGAAATAGAAAACGAAAAACTTAAAAAGTTGATAAAAACCTCAAATTTTTGACATTAACTAAGAGTATGTCAATGTATATTTGATTAAAATTACTCAACGTTATTTAATGAAATATGTACTACTCTTCTCTTCAACAGGCAGGAATGATTCGACCTGTTATTCTCCTGATCCGCCTGCACCTCACTTCGATCGGCATTTTGCTGGCTGGATGATCGAAGTTTACACCTAAGGTTTGTAAAGAAATAATAAGCAAAGCCTTCATCTTGGAGGAAAGTTGACGATTGAATTATAGCCGGCGATGGATGTAAAATCATATCGTCTGTATAAGTGCGCTTTGTAAAACTTTCGACATTCTCTTTTCAAATATAATAGGTTTGATAAACGTGTGTGCCCGTCCTCAATTGAAAGATCATAGCATAAAATAGTTCCATTTATACAGAATTCATCAGTCCATTTTTGAAAATATAGTTTTATATGGAGGATCGATTTCGATTTGAAGTATTTTCTGTTACTATTTTATTGGTAGCCTCGTTGTTAATAATCAATATGGTAAAAGTTGGTGGTTTTTTTAGATCGAAAGAATGTTACAAGATACCGGTATTAGCACTGCACAATTGGCTCGGAAATCATGAGCATACTGCAAACTCGGATCTTGAAAGGATTAACGAAAGTTATTGGGTGAACGAACGTGAGGTTGATCAAAAAGTAAAAATACAACCAAGTGTATCAGTTCAATCGTACAGTTTTGAGTATCGTGAGCCGTATTTTCCAGATAATTCAGACGCCAATTATAGAAAGCGAAATAAAACAAATCTATTAGAAACGGACTGGGGTATATGGGGTCATAACTTGGAAAAAATAGTGCCATTAGACCAAGAAACGGGTGCGAGGTTTTCGAATGAAGTCGTAAAATCTCAGTTTTGCTTTTCCAGCGAAGTGTTATTCAATAAACTAGACATTTATATAGGAAAACTATCCTCTGAAAGTTTCAGGTCTCTGCGATTTATGATAGCGGCGAACGATAATAGAATTGTCTGTCACTGTAATTCATGCAAAGCAAAAGGGAACACAACCAAGAATGCGAGTCCGGCCGTTTTTCACCTGATCAACAAGCTAGCGAAAAAGCATCCACAACACCAGTTTTTTGGCTTAGGGTATTTGACAACAGAGTCACCTCCCCCTTTTAAAATGGAGGCGAATGCGGGAGTGATGTTAAGCACAATGCCTTTCCCTAAGGGCGTAGTTATTTCAAAGACGTCCTCTGCTCCAAGGTTGGATGACCTTTTAAAGTCCTGGAAAAGAGTTACTAAAAAGATATACATATGGGATTATGCGGTTAATTTTGACAATTACATGGAACCGTATCCCTGTCTGTTTATCATTCAGGAGAACCTGAGGCATTTCCAATCCATGGGAGTTACCGGAGTGTTTGTACAGGGAAGTGGGGAAAATTATAGCGCTTTCCAGGATATAAAATGTTTTATAATCTCTCGTCTGCTGGTCGATGTAGATATCGATATTTCCAAGGAAATTAGTTTATTTCTCGGCCAAAAATATCCGAAAGAGATCGCGGATGAAATTTACCGGTATTATAGTTTAATTGAGGGAAAAAGTTTCGTCTCGACGAAAACTATGGATATATACGGTGGGATTGAGCAGGCCAGGGAAAAGTATCTCAACGACGATGACTTTCGCGAATTTTATCGCGGTATCAGAGAAAAAGTTTATTCGGGCGTATGTGAAAATGAGTTGAAGCGTTTGCGCTTATCTACGGCCTTTATGTGTCTCGAACTGTCAAGGACTGGGAAACGCTATTTAGACAGGAAAAAGATGAATGTATCTGTCAATTCGGAACCATATGAAACCAGTAATAGTCTGCTTACACATTTGCAAGATTTGTCGGCTGAAACGAGCATGGATGTGATTAGTGAAGGTGGAAGAAGTATCCATGGCTATATTAAGGAATGGAAATCGGACGGGATTTTAAATCAGTCGGGAAAAATTTCCTGGCCGGTGAAGCTGACCAGTACTTCGAAATTGGACCCGGATTATGCTCGTGTATCAGATCTTCAGGATGGGCGGGTGGGCTTCTCGGATTATTTTAACAATTGGTTGATTAACAGTTCCGAGCAATTGATTGTATCGTCGAGTGTAACGACGGAGATGATTGCAAAGGATGTTAGTATCGGGTTTTTACAGGACCCGGCGCATCGAATACATTTCCCGACAAGAGTGGAAATGCGATTTCCTGAACAGAATCTGACTTTACATCCAAAGGATATTAAGTTTTCATCGACTGGAACGAAGCGCTACTATATTTTTCAGATTGCTAAGACTGTAAAGACAGGTTCGCCGATTTTATTTTGTTTTTGGAATGATCACTCCAAAGAAGGCCGAACTATTGCGGCTGACGAGATATTAATTTCCTTATAACAATACCCATTTGTTGTAAAAATTGATATTGAAGGAAAGTCTATCCGCAGACTGTCTATGGCTTTCATTTATTGAATTTATGGTCTCTGCATTTTATTGGTCTCTAATTATAACAAAGACATTGCTTGGAAATGGACAAACATTACAACTTGCTGCATATCGAAAGTAACACGTGGGTTCGTGGTTTGGTAAAGCAATTATTGGGAAATAGATTCAAAATAGACAGCGCAACTGACGGAAGGCAGGCAATGACTTTCTTAAAAGACCGACTGGATAAGTATGATGTAATTATCACGGAAATGCAGGTTAAATATCAGACGGGCGAGGAGATTATTCATTTCATGCTGGATCGTGGAAGATCAGTCGATTCCATCATTGTGACTACCGACTTTATTTACGAACGTGTTGATCCGAAGCTTTACATTCCCAGAAGAAATTATTTCAGAAAGCCACTGGATGTTAAATGCCTTGTTGTGAGGGCCAACGAAATTTGTGGCAACACTGGAAATTTACAAGCTGCTCGGGATGGCTCTGATAGGGTTCCGACCGATAGGGTGCGTGATCCTCGGTCTTACAGGTCCACGTTTGACTTCTTTGACAGTGGAAGCCCTGGCCGGAAAATTCTTGATGACTTCGATCTGGTCGATAGTGGTGTTTTGGACGTCGGTTTTCCGGGAATGATTTACACGCGCGAGGGCAATGCTCCTGAAGTATCTGGATCACCGGTAGCGATACGCGCCAGCTCTGCGAAGGTTGAGCAGCAAGAGGTTCGCGATAAGGGTTCTCAGATGCTGACCATTGATACCCTCGGGTCTGATTTATCACGGCGTCCACTGGCCATTGCTCCTACGCGAGCGGTAACTTCTGGTAGCATCGGCAGAAGCATCCCGGATGTGGCACCGGATATATCCAGCAAGAAAAGCCCTCCACGTCAGTTAGGCTTGGAAGGTAATCCCGGCCGCTGGTGGTAAGTATTAACTAACTTATTTAAACCAATTTCAATGTATTCAGTAGTCTCGTTCCCAAGTTTAATCCAGGCGACATATGGCGATCACCAAAACTCCGCTAACTCATTAATAGATGGACTAAAAATAAAGCACGGTGATCACTGGTACCTTACTGGGGCGATGGCATTGCAGGAGGGCGAGTCGCCCAGGAGGTCGATCAACGCGATGCCCGATTCGATTGAGTATCAGGTTTTGCTAAAGGCTGCCCTGCTTCTCGCGGCGCAAGTAGTTAGGCAACCGGGTATCGTAACGATTGGCGCTCCGAGTAGTGTGATTGCGCGATTCTTACCGATTGCGAAATCGATTTTCTCAGGTTCAATTGAAATAGCATGCGATGGGAGTGTTTTCGGGCACGCGCGCTCGGACGTTCAATTTGATTTGAGCGCTCTTGAGGTAATTCCCGAAATCGTCGGTTGTACCATCGGATTAAGGAAAGGCGCTGATAACATTAGCGGAAATTTCTTCGTCCTTAACTGTGGGTTTGGAACTTTTGAATCCGGTCTGAGTACGGATCAGGGGATGGTGGAGCGATCGATCGTTACTGCCCACGGATTTAATTATGCATTGTCGTACGTCAGCAGATATTTGCGGAGCTCATTCGGCCTCGATTTTGTAAATATTTATCGACTCGATAGTGCTATTATCAAAGGTCATATGATCATCAATCGTCAAAGGGTTGACCTCACGGCGATCCGGAGAGAGGCTATCAGGGTTTATTACCAGGAAATAGTATCCCCTGCTCTCAGGAACATTATCAATGATGATACGCTCGCCCTGACTAACAGGATTTATTTGTGCGGGGGGGCGGTGCTGTATCCGGATCTTGTCGACATGTTTATGGATGAATTTAATGGTATAGCTGATATTCAATTGGTATTGGACCCTCAGCAATTGGCAGCTAAGGGATATCTCCTTAATTCTTTGCGGGTTTCAAACGGAGAACGGGACATTTCCGTTGGCATAGATCTTGGAAATTCGGGTACGCGGATCGCTACTTTTGAATCGAATTAAGGGGTATTTCGTGTTATTATTTATGAATGAAATTCTTCATAGTGGAGAGTGGCTGGTTGTAGCTGTAAAATGGGCGATACTTTTTCAAATGTTGCTGGTTATATGTTGTCTGGGGATTATATCAATAGTTCGTC
Organism: Dyadobacter sp. 50-39; assembly: GCA_001898145.1. Lineage (GTDB taxonomy): Bacteria > Bacteroidota > Bacteroidia > Cytophagales > Spirosomataceae > Dyadobacter. The sequence goes on along the minus strand of MKSR01000039.1, from coordinate 1,016 downwards.
TGAGGCAACGTTGGATCGATAGAGATAGACAATTTGTAGAAGAATTAACAGAATATCTGGTCATTAATTTTTTATCGGGTAGTGCTGATTTTGTAAAATCAGATTTGTTTGAACCCGTAAAAAATAAAATAATAGTACTTAAAAATCACCAGAAAGATTTATTGATTCAATCCTTGATAGAAATTCGCCAGCAGTTATCCGGAGATGAAGCGGAGCGCGTGAAAGTGTTGTATCGGATGTTGGAGCTTGATTTGAATTCAACAAGAAAAATTAATTCATTGTCATGGACTGCGAACATCCGGGGATTGGAGGAAGTGACTTTAATGGATTACCCAATACCTGATATCGATATCCTCAAATTTATGCTTAGCCCCATAAGAGATGTCAGGTCAACTGCTCGTTGTACATTTATGTGTTTGAGTAAAAATGAGCCGCTCCGTTTTCTTGAAGAAACAAGGGACTCTTTGACATTTTGGGAATTGATTAGTTTTTTTCAAATACTTGACCACACGCAGGCGGGAATTAAATCAAACTTCGCCAATCTGATAAAATACTCCGGAAATTATACGGTTGTGTTCTCTTGTATTCGATTGGCGGCCTATGAGCGGCAATCAGACGCGGTGCAGAGTATAAGTATTTTCCTTGATAGCAAGGATGATGATATCAGGGCCGAGGCAATCAGGGCATTGGGGGAGTTACAGTCGGTGGCGATGCAAGGAAAGTTGCTTTCTATCTACAACAGCCAACCGATAAGGTGTAAGATTGAGATCATAAAGGCCATGGGTAATCTAAGGAATATGGCATCTCGGGACTTTTTATTTCAGGAGCTTCTAGATACGAATAGCTTTCAGATTTTGAATACTGTCGCGAAAGTCCTTGCAAGCGAAAGCAGAGAGTTTACGGGTGCATTACAAACTGTCGCTATGCTGCAATTTTTTGTCGTTGATATGGCTCTATATGTTGTCTAACAATATCCCAACGGTTGCTCATCGAGCAAACGCGTAGATTTAATACAC
>MKSR01000038.1 GCA_001898145.1 Dyadobacter sp. 50-39 | reverse complement strand
CGGCAGCGGCCGACCGTCCCCGACCCTCTGCTTGTAACGCAGACACTCTGAACCAACTGAGCGACGGGTATAAACGAAAAAAGCATCGATCGCTCGATGCTTTTTGTGGGAGTTGAGGGATTCGAACCCCCGACCCTCTGCTTGTAAGGCAGATGCTCTGAACCAACTGAGCTAAACTCCCTTTTCTTTTTCTTTTGTTTTCCCGTCGTTTGGGAGTGCAAATATGTGCGACTAAATTGAACTCTGCAAATATTCTTGAAAAAAAATTTAAAATATTTTTTAACCTCCTGATAACCAGTATAAGCTATTCGAAATTCAAATACAGGGTTACCGTGTGCGTACGCAAGCGACTGATGCCGTTGCCGACAGAATTTTTTCCGGGCACCAGCATATTTGTCAATCCATGCGAAAAACGCAGCTCGGGAGCGAATTTGAAGAACTCGAAGAACTGCTCGTACCCGATGCCGTAATCAATAGAGAAGTCGCTCGACTTGGTATCCAATGCCCCCACACCCCCGCCACGGCTGCGCTTCACATTGGTTTCAATCCCCAGCGTCACGCCCGCAATCATGTACATGCGTGAGTTGACCCGCCGCAGCGATTTGTATTTTAACAAGAGCGGCACTTCGATCCACGTCGACTCGCGCTTTTCGGTGCGCTCAGTACCATTGGGATAGCTGAATTTAACATGCCGCTCATACAACGAAACAGCTGGCGTAGTACGCAGGTCAAAATGCTCGTTGAGGTAAGCATTAATGGTGAATCCCATGCGAAATGCCGCATTAGTGGGCGACTGGATCACGAATGCGGAGTCTTTTGAAATAAAATCGTTGCTATGCTTGATATTGAAGCGGGTGAACGGGACCGCGAAAAGAATGCCGTAATGAATCGGCTTGTCGTCGTAGTATTCGAGGTGCTTGCGGCGGTACCCGATGCCCTGAGAACGGGCTTCCTGCGCCGCCATAAGCAACGCCAGGATGCCGATGATTACTTGTGTCCGACGTAAATTGAACAGATCCCGAAGGTAAGTGATATGCATTTGGTATTTATGAAACCTGCTTTTTTATAAATATCAAGAAAAGCTTCCCCATCCGGAAAGGCCTGTACCGACTCGGGCAGATAGGTATATGCCGCGCTGTCCTTAGAGACCGTTTTTCCTATTATTGGCAATATGTATTTGAAATAAAAATTGTAAATCTGCTTGAACGGAAAGCTTCTTGGCTTCGAAAATTCCACGACCACACAAGTTCCGCCAGGCTTCATCACGCGGTTCATCTCTGTCAGCCCGGCCAGCAAATTCTGAAAATTGCGTACTCCAAACGAAACGATAATCGCGTCAAAATAATTGTCTGCAAAAGCCAAACTTTCCGAGTCGCCGCTTTGCAGCGTAATCACGTCCTGTTTGCCCAGTTTCGCGATTTTTTCACGTCCCACGGCCAGCATTCCCTCCGAAATATCGACGCCGATGATCTTCTCGGGCTTCAACGCAAGCGCCTCGATCGCGAAATCGCCGGTACCGGTCGCAATGTCGAGTATCACCTTCGGCTGCTGTTTTTTTAGCAATTTAATGGCCCTTTTACGCCAGTATATATCTACGCCGCCACTCAGGACGTGGTTCAGCAGGTCATATTTCGGCGAAATGTTATCGAACATCTCGGCTACCTGCTCCCGCTTGGTCCCTTCCTTATCTTTATAGGGTACTACACTCATCTTTATATGGTATTTTCAACTACAAGCAAAACTAACAGTTATTTACGGTTATCGCACGGAGGGCCGGCATCTTATTGGTTCTACAAAAAGTGACCAAAATGAAAAGCGCACGTATCAATGGCTGAACAAACATTTCGTACCGATCATTACCAGCCATGCGTTACTTTTTGCTCGTTGCCGCCATCGCCCTGGCCGGCATCACCTTCGCCCAGCCGCCACATTACCGCTCGCCTAACGGTATCAGCAATAAGAAAAACTACGACCGCCGGTCCATTAGGCCCTACTTCTTGAGCGTTCGTTGTGGCCTGACGCAATTTTACGGCGAACTGAATGCCCAGGCCATGCACGGGGTCGCCGGGGTCAGTGCAGGATGGTCTTTCAACAAACAGCTGGCCGTTCAGTTCGACTACCACGCGGGAAGTATCGGCGGCGAAAAAAGGGCTTTTTTCAATTCCTGGTTTGTCAATGAGTATAACAGCGCGGAATGCGTAGTGAAATGGGACCTGTCCGAGCAGTTCTGTAACCAGGAACCCGGACCTGCCCATTTTTCGGTGTTGGCCGGGCTGGGGCAGATCTGGTTCAGCGCCAACGCATACGATCTTGATAACAACCGTTTGCTCCGTTTTACCAACAGCCGGCAGAGCGCCCGAAACCCGCTTTTTCTGCGCTGGGGGCACCCCAAAGGTCCGGCGGGCATTCGCAAAACGAGGGAAGGGATATTGCCCGTCGGCACTTCTGTGGATTGTGCTTTGTTAGAAAAATTGAAAATTGCGTTCGAATACCGTTTCTATTTTGTGCGGACCGACAAGCTGGATGCAACGTCGGGCCGACGGCTGATTAACCCGGAAGAAAGCGAATCGTACAGCGACACACCGAACGACGCATTCAGTTTTCTGGCGGTTTCATTGCGTTACCAATTCGGCAGAAAGAAGAAGTGAGAGCCGTTAACATCGTTAAATAATGATTTCTACCACCGTTAAATACAAACTTTACCCCTCCCTGCTCGGCTGTTTCGACCGGTTTGAGCGCGGTTATATCGATGAACAAGCGCTTCTCGACCGCATTAACCGGGTACCAGTGCCACAAACCGAGGCCCAATTCCGGGGCTCGTCCTTTGAAGATGCGGTGATCAAAGGGATCGGAGAAGAAGGGTTTGATCCGGAAATCCTTTCGAAAGTACGCTCTTACCTACCCCGACCGATGCTGAAAACGCAGGTTTATTGCGAATACCAGCTGAATGAAAGCCTCATTTACGGCTATGTGGATGTGATCGGAAAGCTGCTGGCTGTGGATATCAAAACTACCGGTAATTACCGGACCGGATGCTTTGCCAAAAGCCACCAGAACTTTTACCTGCCTGCATTGCGCGCGAAGGGAATCAGAAGCCTGCGCTATGTAATTACCGACTTCAAAGATGTGTACCTGGAAGAATATGATCAAATGGCGGATCTGACTTATCAGGAGGAGCAGGCAGCCCGTTTCTGCGCGTTCCTCGAAACCTACCGCGACCGCATTACGGATTTGCGGGTTTTCGCCAGAATTTAACAGCGGCACTAGCCTAGAAATCAAACAATTGGTATTTTACGGCAAATATTGCCAGGCTCACAGAATTGCTTGCGCCGGTTTTTTCCAGCAAATTTTTGCGATGGCCTTCCACAGTCCGGTAGCTGATAAACAGCTCCTCTGCTATTTTGGCCGTGTTGTACCCTTTGCAAATGAGTGCCAGCACTTCCATTTCCCGGTCGGTGAGGCCGATATTGAGGGAAGGAATGGCGACTTTGTTCCGCGCAGGCCTGATATCGCCGGCCTGTAATCCGTGCCGCATTACCTGCGCGATGTCGTCGTTGATGTAATAGCCTTTGGTGACAACCTGTTCGATGGCTTCGCTCAGAATGCCCTGGTCGATGTCCTTGGGCAGGTAACCATGCACGCCTACACGCATAAGCTGTAATATATGCTCGGGGGAATAGTTCATCGACAGGATAATGATTTTCACATCAGGATAGTCTCTCAGTAACAGCCCGGCTACCTCCTTTCCATCCATTCCCTTCATAAACAGGTCGAGCAGGACCACGTCGGGCGCTGTATGACCAATTCCCTCCAACAGCTCCTCGCCCGAGGCCGCTTCCAGCACGACGAGGTAATCCTCATTCCTGGCCAGGATCTGGCCTAATCCCTGGCGGAACAGCTTATGATCGTCCGCTATCGCTATTTTAACAGGTTTCAATTTGATCGTTGAGAAAATGTTAGACAGGCATTTCAATTTTAAAACGGGTGCCTTCACCGGGAGCGGAACGGAGATCGAGCTTAGCTCCCAGCAGGTCGGTGCGCGTACGGATCGAGCTCATGCCCATCCCCGCCGCCTTCGGGCCGGAATGCATATCGAAACCCTTTCCGTTATCGCTCATGAGCAAGCTCAGTCGCGACCCGTTGTGGTGCAGGTTAAACGTAATTTCATTGGCCGCAGCATGTTTCATGATGTTGCCGGTTACCTCCTGAATAATGCGGTACAGCACCAGTTGCTGGTACGCGGAAAGCACGTCTGCCGGATCGTCGATCTTGCCCCGGACCCTCATTCCGGTATCCTCCATTCTGCGCAAAAGGATTTTCACGGCACCTGTGAATCCAAAATTCTCAATGATAACCGGCGACAAATTATGTGCTATTTGCCGCACATCCTTAACCACATCCCCTATTATCTGCCCGGAACGCGCCGCAAGCCCCTTCATTTCCTCAGGCGACTTTTCATACTGGATCTGGTTCACAAACAGGCGGACTGCCGATAACGACGCCCCGACCTCGTCATGCAGGTCCCGTGCAATGCGCTCCCGCTCGTTCTCCTGCGAAGCCACGATTGATTCCAGGATCTTTTTCTGATGCATCATCTCCATCTGGTGCAGGCGCCTTTGCTGAAAATGCAGCTTCCGCTGGTAAAGCAGCACGAAAATCACGATCGCGAGCGCCATCATCACCATAATGCCGATGCCGCCAAACAGCAGTTGCGCAAACTCTATTTCCCCCGGCCTACCCATAATGCAATGGCGTAAGTAATGTAAAGCACATAGTTCATCAGCGCGTGAATCACCCAGATCTGGTCATTCAGGTTTTTGGAATACAACAAAATGAAGTTCATAAATATGAAAATCAGGAAGTTGCCGGAAAAGAAAAGCAGCAATCCGGCCGATACCCAGAAGAAAGGCTCAAGCAGCAGGTTTTGCACTTTCAATTCCTGAAAAACTTTATAGAAATAAGCAAGCGCCAGGAAAATCACCACCACGCTTTCGATAGACCGTCCCGCATTATCGATCCATACCGATTGCCCATGCTGCCCCAATTCACGCAGCAGGACAACAATCGTAAATACACCCAGCATCCAGCCACGCAGCCGCATCAGCCATTGCTGGTCGAGCACCAGGCTGTACATCCAGGTCAGCAGCGCAAATTCCAGGGTTATGTAAACCGGCCAGAGGAAGAGGTTGGAGACCTTAAAAAACCAAAACACCCTCGAAATACTTTCAATCAGCAAAGCGAAGAAGATCAGCCAGCACAACATTCTAACAGCCGGCCCGGCGCCCCGATACCGAACCACGGCCATTGCCGCCGCCGCCAGCACCGGCAGGTACGTAAAAAGCACAATCAATTGCTCACTGGAATAATGCATGCTTTAAGTCTGACGAAGTTTGGAATTCTGTTTGCTGACTCATTCCTTCGACAGAACAAGTTCTTGCTGAGGATGAAAGTATAGAATTAATTGACAGCTAGTATAAGTTAGTTACTTTTGGGTATTCGTACTCACCAAATTCTATCTATGCTCATTTCTACGCGATTTCTCCGGCCTCGTTGGTCGGGCCTGTCTTGTCTTTTTACCATTACAGTAATCTTTCTTTTTGTTTCACCCCGCTCGTCTGTTTTTGCACAGCTCCCTTCCAAAGTTTGGGATAAAACCATTGGCGGAAATGGCTATGAATATCAAGTGAAAGTAATACCAACCAGCGATGGGGGCTATATGGTAGCCGGCTCGTCCTCTTCCAATGCATCCGGTGATAAATCCGAAAACTCGAAGGGCAACCTCGACTACTGGTTAATCAAAATCAATGATTCAGGCATTAAGCAATGGGATAAAACCATCGGCGGTAACGGCGCCGACTTCTTATCGGATGTCCGGCAAACGTCGGATGGAGGGTATATTCTTGCTGGCTCCTCACAGTCCGGTTTGAGCGGCGATAAAACTGAGGGTTCACTGAGCCAGGATGCCTGGATTGTCAAATTATCCGCAAATGGCAGCATTGAGTGGGACAATACATTAGGCGGCCCCGATGGCGAAAGCGTACAGGAAATACGCCAGACCGCAGACGGCGGATACATTTTCATTAGCGACTCTTTTTCCGGAATCGGCGGTGACAAGACCGAACCTTCACGGGGAAGCTTTGATATCTGGGTTGTTAAATTGAACGCCAACGGCAGCAAAGCATGGGACCGCACCTATGGCGGAAGCGATTATGAAATGAACAGTTCCATTTCGCTTACAACAGATGGCGGTTACATTATTGGTAGCATGTCTGGCTCCGGCGTCAGCGGGGATAAGACCCAGGCAAACTTCGGCCAACCAGACTACTGGATATTGAAGCTTTCATCTTCTGGCGCGAAAGAATGGGACAGAACATTCGGTGGTGACAACTCCGACTTCTTTAAGCGTATCGTCCAGACACCATCAGGCGATTATCTGGCTGCCGGCGATTCTTATTCAGGTATAAGCGGAAACAAATCGGCCGACAAGCAAGCCCCTTCCAGCAGGGATTTCTGGGTAGTCAAGGTCGATGGTAACGGCAATAAAATTTGGGATAAGACATATGGCGGAGGCCAGTATGACGAGCTAACATCCATGGCCATCACTTTCGACGGCGGTTTCGTGCTGGGAGGATGGTCTTTGGCGCCCGATCCCAAAGAGCAATTTGACTTTGACTATAGGCTCACCAAAGCATCGCCGGATGGTGCCTATCAGTGGAACAAGTCGCTTGCCGGCCCGAGACAAGACGCGCTTTTCAGCGTGCAGCCAACCTCGGACCGCGGTTACATATTAGGCGGACATTCCTATTCGGATGCAGGCCCCGATAAATCTGAAGATAATAAAGGCGACGGGGATTTCTGGATTATCAAACTTTCGGCTGACCCTCTGCCGGTAACCCTTGCCACATTTTCGGCTTCGAAAGAGGGCAGTACCACATTGCTCCAATGGAAAACGACCTCAGAAGCTGCATCCAGCGAGTTCGAAATCCAGCATAGCCTCGATGGAAAACAATGGAATGCGATCGGCTCAGTGGCAGCGGCGGGCGAGAGCAATACAGACAAAAAATATCAATTTGTGGACACCAAACCGGTAAGCGGCCATAACAACCTGTACCGATTGAAAATGGTCGATATCGACGGAAGTTTCGCATTAAGCAGTATCAAGTCTCTCATATTCGGACAGGGCGACGCCGGGCGCCTATATCCTAATCCGGCTGTGGCTGGTCAGTTGACGGTGGACGTAAAAAATTGGAAGTTTGTCAAAACGATACAAATCAGTTCAATAAATGGCCAGACTGTGTACAATTCCGGCAAGAACCCGCAACCGACGATCGACATCAGTCATCTGTCGGCCGGAATATACCTGTTGAAGGTTTCCAAAAACGACGGCACTTCCGAGCAATTCCGCTTCGCACGCTGACAAAAACCCACAAAAACAAAAACGCCTTGACAGTTGGACTATCAAGGCGTTATGGCATTTAGTGGTGGTGATGGACGGAATGAAATTTTACTTAGGTATAGGTCAGATTTGACAAGTCATTAATCTGAAATACAGACGTTTACAAAATAAACCTATATTACTTTAGATAGATCAGATTAAAGCGGATAAAGCCAAAATTGTAAACCATTTTGTAAACCAGTGTGGCCACTTTTTGCTAAATTGTCACAAGTACACAACTAGACACAAAATGGCAAAGGTCAAATATTATCTGAAATCCCCCAATGCGTCTGGCGTATCGCTCATTTCTCTCTACCTACGCTATGGCAGCACGCAGCAAGTTGTAGTCTCAACCAACTGCTATGTTGATCCCAAGGACTGGGATGCAAAAACACAGCGGCTTAAACGAAACGCCCAAAACGCCCTGGAAGTTAATAATAACCTGAAGAAATGGGAACACGAAGCTGACGAAATATATAACCGTCGCCTATATCAGAAACTCCCACTGGATCCGAAGTACATCAAGCCAGACCTCGAAAAGCTGGTTAGACCGGCCGCCTCCACTTCTAAAATACGAGCGACTGACCTTATCTCATTTGTCGACTCTTACATCACTTCCGTGAAAGGCTTCAAGAATGTCAATACTATCGTATCCACCCAAGAAAGTGCACCTATTTGCTTTATTCAAACTCACTGCGTAGACCGATTTTCTGATGGATGAAATATCTCTACTCTGTCGATGCTAGTATCTTTGTAGGATGTCAACA
>MKSR01000037.1 GCA_001898145.1 Dyadobacter sp. 50-39 | reverse complement strand
AAAGCTGCTGATAGCGTTGCTGGGATTTGCTTTGCTCTTTTTTCATATCCCAAAATTCAGAATTCTCAATCAGACCTGGAAGATGGTCACAGGCGGTTGCTTACCACCAAGCATCCATACCATACCCAGATTTTGCTCGCCCAATCTTAGCGCCGATGCATACACGCTATTGAGCCCGCGCTGCTCCCGCTGGATGGAGAGTTTGAGACATTTTGCTTCCAGGTTTTCATCAATATCGAGCAGGATCGGCTGGCTGCTTTGGAAAACCAGTCTTATATGCTGTTCATTGATATTCAAAGAATAGAATGCTTCGTGCTCGGCAACTTCATTTTCCTGAAAAAACTGCCTGTCGAAAAGGTATGGCCTCAGGGTAACCTGATCTTCCGCCAGCAGGTACAAAACGGCGATCCGCGTTTGAAACAGCCCTTCCAAAACACTGGAAATCACATAATCCAGGTCGGATTTGGTTTTGACGCCGGTGATGTCATTTGAAAACGTGAGCATAAGCTGCTGTTCGGCCTGGCGGCGGAGAATCTCCTCATTGGCAACAATGTTGCCTATCGCGATCGCAATTTGTGAGCAGATGCCCTGCAAGATCGGGATATTGATTTCATCAATGCTCAGCAATAGCAAGCCCACATTCGTCTCGCCATTGCGCAATGCAATACCGACCATCGTTTTGAAGCCCATGTTTTCCCAAAGGTCCAGATAGGAAAGCTGATAGCCCCTTTGCAGCTCCTGCCGAACATTGAAAAGCAGGGGAATATAGCTGTCCATAATCCGGTTTTGGATACCGTCATGGATCGGATATTTTTCGGTAAGTACCTGTTCCAGTAAAGCCGCGTCAAACGGCGAACCGCCGGTATCATGCAAGTACGCAGACATCGTTGTCCCATCCGCATTGATCTTTCTGATCACATAACCGCCATCCGGATTAAGCTGTCGAAACGCTTTTCTGACAACCAGGGCCAGATCTTCCCTGCTTCGGACAGCCGTCATATCATTGCTAAAATCGAGCAGGAATGACTTCTCGCTTTCCTTCTGAAGAATTTCTTGATTCTTGAAATCGGGTTCGGAAAACTGCTTCATTTTTTACAGGATTCTTTTACTTTTAAGTTGATTTGACCACCTTGTGCTCCGGATCGTAGGACAATTCAGATCTGTGCGCAAGCTTGCTTTGCATCAACAAAACAAAATCAACCAAAGTTATGAAACAGCAAAGTATTGATTCAATCGAAAACACCGTCATAGGGGCTTCCGCTTTGAGTCATACTGATCGCAATGTTTTCATCATTTAAAATACTCACATATTCTGCTGAGCAATACTGAATTCCACGATCGGAATGATGGATCAAAATGTACGGAGAATCACAGCTTCGTCCAGCAATTCTTCCGGATGCTTCTATCTCATTCTTTTTACTGTTTGGTACCAGGCTTTTTTCTGATTTTGATGGGAAACTCTTGCACGCTGACCTCGATCATTGTCTGAAGCCCGCTAATCTTCAACTTAGCCTTTTCAAGTTGCTTCGTAAGGTCCTGAACTTGCTTGGCCAGAATTCGGGTTTTTGCACTTTCAGTCATATTGCCAATGGCTTCTTCCGCCACCTCGCGTGGCTTAATACTAAACGAAGAAAAATCGGCTATCCATGCACTAAGTCTGCTTCGACTTAAACCGTATTTGCGAGCTGCTGCCCGCTGACTAATTATCCCCAAATTTACCTCATGAACAATTTTCTTCTTTTCCGTTTCGCTTAATCGTCCCCAAGGCTTTCGGTTTTTGACCGTGATCTCCTTCTCTTTTGCTTTCATCCGTTTTGCTTTTGTGTGAAGCTATTTCAGGACAATACAATGCTTTTACATAACATTTGCCGCCCGGCAAGATAATGTTAGCTGATATAATAAGGTAAAATTGACCGAGGTGATTTCCTCGGTCAAAGTGAACTATCACATCTAACTATCCTCACATAAAAGTTTCAGGACATTTGCCATGCTACGGTTACTATAAAGAATTCGTTTCGGATAAATCAGCGTACGATTAGAATCAGTCCATTGAGCTACATCCGAGAAACGAAATCATAGCAAATGCCATATTCGGATTAATTAATAGCTATCTGATACAGTAGATGATAGACATCTTGTATGTAATTCTGTTCAATTCATCCGGTCAAAGCAACCACTACCCGGAAAACAAAATGACTTACCTATAAGTACAACTTCAAATAACGTCCCGATAGAGAAATGAGGCCGCCCAATCAGGATATGATGAGCGGCCCTGTTACATACTTCGCCTTGCTATTTCTTGACAACTTTGACCTGATAATTGCCGGTCGGCGATATAATATTTAATTGGTACAAACCTGTCGGTAAGGCCTTCACGTTGAAATCCAACCTGCCCTCTCTTGCCCCTGTTAATCGATCTTCAAGCACAAGACGTCCGCCCGTTGTAAACACCTGAACATGAACCGGCGAGGAGGCCCTTTCAGGCAAGTCAATCATCACGCGCTCGGAGGTTGGATTTGGATAAGCATTCAATGAACGACTGATGCGATTGTCGATCGCAATAATCCGACTAAAAGTAGCGTGACCACCGATGTCGACCTGTCTGAGCCGGTAGTACGTTATACCATTCAAAGACTCGGAATCCAGCCAATCATATCTATTTTCAACAGATGTTGTCCCATTTCCTTTGATTTTGCCAATCACCTGAAAGTTTACCGGTTTACCCGATGCGCGCTCAACGACGAAGTAATCATTGTCTATTTCTTCGGCCGTCCGCCAGCTCACACGGTTGCCTTCACTAGTCGCCTGACCTTCAAAGGATATTAGCCTAACAGGCAATGGGCTTTCCTGCACCAGGGCCGTGATCTGCTGGTCAGAAAGCGCGTAATTATAGATGCTGAAATCCTCATAGGCCATGTCGCTGTACGGGTCGTGGCCCCACTGTGAGCGGCCAAGATAGTTCTGGCTGGTATTACCAAGGTCAACAGGCCTCAGCGCCGCTTGCTGATCTGTGAAGATCAACGAGCCATTCAAATATACCTTGAACGTAGCACCGTTCTGACTGATCGCCAGGTGTACCCATTTGTTCAAAGGGACGTTATGAGGAATAGACAGCGTGTAGTCGGCTGAGGAATTCCGGATCTGGTAGAAGATTTTGCTGCCCGCCTTGGGAGCAAATGCCATGTATGCCCCCGTGCCGGTCCCGAAGTCAAACAGCCGCGCGTAGTCGTCCAAATTCTCGGGCAATTTTACCCACGTCGCAATCGTGAAATCAGCAAGTGAACTCACCAATCCGGGTTCAAGTTCAACGTAGGACCTGTCCGTTCTGGATAAAACCACGCCGCCGCTTCCTGGTTTGGAAGCTGCCGGTCTGCCATTGCTAGCACCTCCACTTGTCCATGTAACTCCGTTTTTCAGCTGGCCGTGATAGGCTCCCCAGTCATCGTACGCCCTGGTTTCCTGGTTTTCGTCGAAAGCATAATGTGCGTGCTGACCTTGCATCGCCTTCCCCGATAATACGCCGGACTCGACCACGCTCCCCATTTCGTTATGGGCTACGATCTTGTAGAAATGGGTATTTCCATTAGGCACCGCATCCGCATGGCGGGTAGAAGATAAATTGCTGGCAATGCTCTCAAAATTTCCATCTGCCGTCTGCGCGCGCAGCACATCGTAAGTCACGCCAAATGCAGGATCCCAGGTCAGCGTGATTTTGCCATCCCCATTGGCTACATGCGGATTTCGGACCTCTGCGGGATCGACTACCAGATCCCGGAACGAGTCGACTTGTCCGGCCGACAAAAGCAGCCAACGCTGCGACTTGGCAGCATCGGTAAAATCGAATGCCTGCGTTCCGGTTGTTCCGTCTGTCTTCGCCGCAAGTGTAGGCGGCGACATATTGCGTTCAGGACTGACAATCCAGTAAGCTTTGGCGGAAACGCTGTTTCCCTCGTCGCCCAGGCTTGTATTGTAGCGGGCACCCATCAACTGGAAAGATTGCGCTGGCGAAGCGGGATTAGAGGCACTGAGGCCGATGCCATTTTCCATTATCCCCTGATAGGTAAAGAACTTGCCGGTTGCCGCGTTTTTGATCTGGTAGTAGCCTGTCGCCGGATTGAACTGGAAATACCAGGCGGCGTGGTCGTCATTCAGGGCATTCGGCCCGGTCAAAGGTTTATTCACAAGTTGCCCTGCCTCATTTTCTACCAGAAAGGAGGTAAAAAGCCCCATCTTGTCGTCTTCCACTTTGATGTAATATTTGGCATTGTCTGCATAATCAAAGGTGTAGGCCGGACTGGCAAACCCGCCGGTAGACGGCAGCCCGTCCTCCCCGAGTCCCTGTGTGATCAATGCGTTGGCCGTATAAAGGAACTCGCTACCATTGTCCTCGTGTGCACCGTTGATGCCGTAAGGCCACATATGTACCCCGTCCCCGGTCATGAATGCACCAGGATTGTTATCCAGGAATTGAAGTACTTTGTTGGCTCTTTCTCCTAACCATCTGCCTCCCGATCCTCCTTCCCTTAGCGGCGAAGATGGTCCGTACCAGATCCAATGCTGCCCTACGCCCACGGTGTGGTTCATTTCGTGCAGCGTCGTGCCTGTCCTTTGGTAACTTGGGTTAGCGCCGAACTGCATGTAGCCGCCATAGCTCGCTTCGGCCGTTGGGGTTCCAGGGTGATAATTCACCGATAAATGATGCCCGGAGATGCTGGTTAGCTGGTTGTAGTAGAAAACACCCGATTCCACAGCGCTGGCAATGCGCGGGTAATTCTCGCCACTATTGGTGACACTTCCCTCCAATTGGTAGGTGACATTGCCCTGGGGGATTGTTATAACTTTGATCGCATCGCCGTAGCCTACCGCATAATCCGGGCCAATGGCATATGCGCGGATGTAATACACGGTTGCAGGCTGCAAATTCTCGATCCGGTAGATCAGACCATTATTCCAAAAGGTCTTGGTCGTCTTTTGATCGAATATGGTTGGGTTCGGGTTAGTACCGTAGCAAAAGCCGTGTTCGCGCAGGTCATCCAGGCTGACACCGGATATCGTGCTACGTCCAAAGGCCATCGTAGCGCCCCGCGCAAAGCGGGAATCCGTGATCACGACAGGAGGTGTTCCTGCCGAATTGGCCACACGGAATGCGAGAATGGCCGCATAAACGGCTGCTGGTGCCGATTGCACATGAGAAAGCTCCGCATCGAGATTGTCGGCAAGAGCCTGGTTGCTGTCAATGACATCCCGAAGCGCCGCCGCCTGATTACCGCTTCCGTCACCGTAAACCACGTTTGCACTATCGAGCGCCGCTTGAAGTTCGCCGTATGCGTCGATGGATATGACAGCCGAATCAATGGCTGTCTGTAATTGCACAATGCTTTGTGTCAGTACCTGGTCCGGATTGTCCTGCGGCAACGGCTGCTGCGCTGCGGCGACCGCGCTTTGCAACGCAGTACGGTCGGAATTCTTCATTTTTGCCGCGAGCAATATTTGAGCGGAATCCACCAAAGATTGCAATTTATCCTGCATCACCGTTCTGGAATACCCCTTGAATTGCAGCCTGAAATTGTCCAAGCCAGCCCAGTTCCCCTGGGAGTTCTCCGTTTTGAAGCCGATTGTCGCCTTGCCTTCGATCACCAGAAAGTCCACGGCATATTCGCCCAATACGCCGACCCCTTTTTGCCCGTCATTGCCGAAAATGAAAGCGCCGGTTTGGCCGCCGGCAGGGTTTTGCGTAATATTCTGCCCTGCTGCCGTCAACGTATACTTGCCGTTGGGCAGCCCGGTAACAACCTGCGAAACGCTTACATTCGGCAATGGAGGGGCTCCCACCCATTTTTCTACGTAGAGGGTGCCCTGCTTGTATGTTGCTAGCCCATCATTGCCCTGCACCTGCATGCCGTTATTATTCCAGCCCGAAAACGAAGACTCGAAACTGGGATTGGCGATGTACTCGGTCATTTCGAGTGGGACGTCGTCAGAGGCATTGGCCCGCTTGTAAGCGAGAATAGCCGCATCGATCTGGCCCGGTGCCGCCAGAATCTCGGAAAGTTCTGCCTCGAAATTATTCGCCAGTGTCTCATTGGCGTCGAGTACCGCAAGCAACGTGGCCGCTCCTTCGCCGCTCACACTCCCGTAGGCTTGCTTTGCGGCATCGACGGCCGCTTGCAGTTTCGCGTATGCTTCCACGGATATTTTTGCCGCTTCTCCGGCCGTTTGCAGTTGTATAATTCGCTGGGCCAGCTCTTCGTCAGAACCCTGTTGCGGCAAAGGCTCCTGGGCTGTGGCGAGGGACGCTTCAAGCGCGGCCCGATTGGCACTCTTCATTTTTCCAGTCAGAAGAACTTCGGCTGAGTCTATCAGAACCTGCAACCGTTCCTGCATCGCCGGGGTATCGAACCCTTTGTACTGCAAACGGAAATGATCGCAGCCAGTCCAGTTCCCCAAGGAGTTTTTAGTTTTAAAGCCAATGGTTGCCGTCCCATCTACCACCAGGAAATCTACCGAGTATTCGCCTTTCGCCTGCACTTCGGTCTGTGCGTTATTCCCAAAGATGAATGCACCGGGCTGCGGGCCGAACGGGTCCTGAGAGATATTTTGTGCGCCAGCCGTCAAGGTATATGTGCCGTTGGGCAGGTTAGCAATGGTTTGTGACACGCCCACATCCGGCAAGGGTGGCGAGCTTACCCATTTCTCGATGTAGGCATCTCCCTGCCGGTAGGGATCCAGCCCATCATTACCTTGTGTGGCCATTCCATTGTTGATCCAGCCCTCAAACGAAGATTCAAAACTTGGATTAACGATCTGGCCTGTCATGTCGACCGAATCGGCATTCGAAGCATGGTTTGCCACCGTCCTTACATTCAAGTTCGCAGCCGGTAGCCGCTGCGCGGCGGCCTGAAAATTCCCGATGCCTATAAGCCGGAATAGCACCAGCAAAAGTAATAGTCTGATGTGTTTCATAAGGATTAATTTGAAAGTGAATGCATACCAATCCTGTCAGGACTGCGCAGTGCAGTCCTGGCGGATTAGGATACCCAAAAATGGATGGTTAACCAGCTATTGCAATTTGACCGTCTCCGAATAGATCATGTCTGAAACGCCGGCTGTCTTCACACCGATTCTGGCGAACAAATGTCCTGTCCTTCGCAGGTTCGCTTTTTCGACGCCGGACAACTCCTTCAAATTCAACGTCACCGTGTGGCTGCCGGCGGTGATGGTGGTGAATGACTTCTCGTAAGCTTTGGACAGATTATCTACGATCACGGTCGTTCCAAGCTCCACCACAACCCGTTCCAAATTCGCAGTGGGCACAATCTGTTCGAGCTTGAACGTCGCAGTCAGGGTTGAATCGGCGTAGGAATCTTTGAAATCCGAAATCCAGAAATAAGGCGTCACTTCGAAAGACAAGTCGCGCTTTTCCCCATTCAAAGAGAAACGAACCGTATCCATGTTGGGTTGCCAGGGACCTCTTCCGGGGGTCAGTGTTAGGTAATAGTCTCCGTCAAAGGCATTTACCGTAAAAGTCCCGTCTTCTTTGGCAAACACTTTCACAAACCCCTGTATCCAGTCGCCGTCGGTCTGGTGCAATTGAAGCATATTGGAGCCGGTAGCGTCGGAAGCCGTCGACATGAGTTGCATCGGTTGACCTTTGTAAACAAACCGTCCGGAAACGACCGAACGAGGGTAATCCCAGTTATCGATCTCCGTGCTGCACCCGGGCAGCAGAACAGTGATCAGAAAAAGCATGAATATCGCTTTGAAGAATGATCGAATAGCCATAGATTTTTGCTTATTGTAGTGGATTGTTGACCAATTTAGGGTTTTTGGCCCGCCAGTCGGGCTGAATGGCCGCGTAGTAGCTCATCAATGGAAAATTCCTGGGGTTGGACGTCATTTTGAAGGAAACCTGTTTGGTAAAAATCCATTTACCGTCATTTGGATCACCCTGCGCTACTACTTTATACGGAAATAAACTGTACATCTGGGCAGTCGGATCATTGGGTATCCCATTCCAGAGCTTATGCGCCAACCGCCAGCGTTTTAGGTCCCAAAGCCGGTGGTCCTCGAATGCAAATTCGACCCGGTACTCATTCACAATGTGTTCGAAAGTGACCTTTTCGGCCGTCAGGGACTGGATGCCGCCCCGTTTGCGGGTCGCATTGAGGTGGGTGACCGCTTTGGTTTTATCGCCCAATTCAAAAGCCGCTTCCGCCGCGATCAGATACGCTTCGGCGATCCGGAATCTGGGCCACCACATTTCACTAAATAAGGGATTTAAACCGGCATTAGGTGTTTCGTCGACGAATTTACGAACAAGAAAGCCGGTCTTGTTAACAAAGTTGTCCGAATTCGCTACCGGGCCATTGATGGAAGTGATTAGGTTTCCTTGCGCGTCGCGCCCACCTACAGAAGACGTCCTCAAAACGTAGGCATTACCGGATTTGTTAAGCTGCCCGGCCTGTAAAATCACCGGTGACTGACGATATGGTGCATTTGGATATATAACGGTGCCCCATAAACGTGCATCTTTTTTTGTGAACGGGTCTTCAACGGAATTGTAGAATACATAGCTGCCATCGGCATTGGTAGTCTTGATGAGAGGACTGCTTCCATCCTTGTTTTCAAATGCCTCCACTAGATTCAATACGACACCCAAAGCATTTCCGTCAGTAAAATCGCGATGTGAATAAGGCATGGTAAAGTTAGTAAACTGGGTCACCGCATTGGGCCTGAGCCTGTCCATAGCCCATATCACTTCCGTATTACCCGCCTTAACGCTGGTGGCTTTATAGAATGAATCACCCAGGTTTGCTTCATTGATCTGCAAAGCATATGGACTTTGGGCAATCACCTGTTCGGCCGTTTCGAGGGCGATCTGGTAATATTTGGCAGCCTGGTCGGCGGGAATGCCCGCTTCCCAGTTTTGGGTGCGTAGGGTCGGGGTGAGTTTATTGCCGTAGTTGGCAATAGAGGCCGCATAAACCGCTGCCCGGGCTTTGAGCATGAGCGCAGCCCATTTGTTGGCCACACCGCCATTGGTCGTTTTGGCCGACGTGAGGTTAACTGCGGCAAGGTCACATTGCGCGATCACGTAATCGTAAATTCCGGCTTCGGTCGAGCGGGCAACCTGGAATCTATCCGGATCGATTCCCGATTCATAGGTAAAGACAGTATCGCCTAAAATAGGCATTCCGCCATAAGAACGGGCCATGCAGAAATGGTACCAGGCCCTTAAAAAAATGCATTGCGCCTCCATATTGCTTCTGTCGCTTTCCAGCAATGCGGCGCGGGCCGCGCTGGACCGGATTCCGACCAGAAACTGGTTCATTCTCCGGACAAGTTCATAATCGTAAGCGTCAAACAGGTCTCGCGGAATCACTTTTTCAGCGTCCGTGGTAGTGGCGGGGCCATAGGACAGGTTTGCTTCGTCCAGCAGGTGATAACTGCCGTAGTCGCCATTATTCTGTCCATAATTCACCGAAGCGTAGAAATTCGCCAATACGGACTCTGCCAGCGCTTTGTCGGTGAAGACGGCGCTCTCGGGTAGTATGTTGGTAGGTTCAGTATCAAGGTCTGTCGAACATCCCGCGATACCAGCCAGCAAGGCTATGGTAAGGAAACCAATTAAGATTCTCATGATTTGTAAAATAAAAAGGGATCAAAATTTGACAGTCAGACCGGCATTGACAAGCCTGGGGTTCGGATAGGCGATCCCGGCGTCATGTGTCATTTCGGGATCCAGTCCGCCGGGCATATTCGTGAAGGTCAGGATGTTTTGGGCCGAAATATATACGCGCAAACCTGCGAGTTTCGCTTTCCGGATGACATGGTCTGGAAGGTTGTATCCCAATTCCAGATTCCGCAATTTCAGGTAGGTCACATTGGTTTGCCAGTTGCTATTAGGCCAATGCGTGTTCATCCAGTTGTTGACGCCCTTGGTCAGCAGCGGGTAACGGCCGATGTCGTACCCGCTGTTTTTGTCCCAAATGTCTTTGTACCAGGTTGAATTATCTGCCAGATACTGCGAAACATTCGTATTGCCATCAAAATAGCGCATAACCCATTGCTGCTCGTAGGTGAACTTGGAACCGCCAGCAAATTCAGCTCTCAGATCGATCCCCTTCCAACTGGCTCCGGCCTGAAAAGCAAAGTTCAGCCATGGCGTGCCGTTATTGACGCGGTAGGTAACGTTTTGCATATCCAGATCTGTGATGTAACCGTCCTTATTGGTATCCTTGAAGATATAATCGCCGGGGCGTAGGGTCGTGTTACCATAGTGGTCCTGATCGATAGGGTGATTGGCAATCTGCTCCCAGCTCTGGAATTGTCCATCGGCCACGAGTTGAAAACTGCCATCCCTGAAACGGCCTTCCGTATTCCAAAGGTCCCGGTAGCGATCATACGAGTTCGCCCATCTGGGACGGTAGCGGGTCCCGGTGATCCACCGGGAAAAAGTAAAGTTGCCGCCCAGGAAATAAGTGAAGTTCCGGATGTTGTCTTTCCAGTTCAAATTCATTTCTATCCCCCTGGTATGGTCGCTGTTCAGGTTTTCGCTGGGCAGGCTAAATCCGATTTCATTGGGTAGCAGCACATCGTAGCGGCTGGCCAGCTCACCGGTCTGGTGGCGGTCAAACCAGTCGAAGCCTCCGGTGAGGCGGTTACCGAGCAACCCCACATCGACCCCCAGATCGAGCACGTAAACCCGCCCCCAGGTAATATTGTCGGTCGCCAGGCCAGTAATGCGGCTGGAAACGACCTCCCTGCCATCTAAGATAGCCGACCCTTGATTAAAGTTATATCCGGTCAGGTAGGTAAGCGGATTTCCCAGTTCTTTTCCCAAAACGCCGTAAGAGCCGCGGATTTTTACTTCATTGATATGCTTGTCCAAAAATACATTGTCTTTCCAGAAGTTTTCCTGAGAGATTCGGTAGGCGACAGATGCGGATGGGAAAAAGCCGAAGCGTTTCCCCTTTTTGTAAAAGTACGAGCCGTCGTACCGGCCTGACAGTTCGAGAATGTATTTGCTGTCGTAGTCGTAGTTAAAGCGGCCCAGTACACCTAACCGGTTTTGGTTAAAGGGGATCTCGTCCCGCATATATGTGACTGTCTTGGTGGTCAGAAACGGTATACCATTGGCTTCTGGGCTTCCCAGGAAATACACCCCGGGATAATTGGCCGATTTGGTTTCCATACCCGTCACCAAATGCACATGGTGCTTTTGGAAAGTCTTCTCGTAATCCAGCTGCATGTTACTGGTCATCTCCTCGGAATTCTGTACGTAGCGCTCGGTGTACCGCGCATTTCCTTGATAGGCAATGTCATAAGCGGAAGCGGCTTCATTGTACTTATATAAAATCGGCGACTTCTCACGCAAGTCCGTCCGGTAGTTTTTGAACCAATAACTCAGCAGGACCCTGGCCTTCAAATTATTGGTGATGTTGTATTCCCCCGTGCCGTTCAGCTGCATGATCCTGACCTCAGACTTGTAAACCCCCGACATTTCCTCGTTGATCCAGCCATAGCTAAACTGCGGATCAATGGCCGAGATTCCCGGATAGCGCGAGTCATCGTTTACGAATGGGCGTTTGGTCGGTAAGTTCCGGAATGCAGACTGCAATGCAAAATCATAATCATCGCCTGGAAGCCCGGGTTGCCTGTTACGTTCCAGACGCCCGGTGACGTTCAAGCCGACTTTCAGTTTCTTGCTGAGATTGATGTTCACATTGCTTTGAAAATTGGTCCGGTCAAAACCATGGAAATTCCGAAGCATGCTTTTCTGCTCGACCCGGTTAAAGCTGATATAATAATCGGTATTCTCGCTGCCACCGGAGACATTCAGACTGCCATAGGTCTGTGGTTTGGTCTGCCAGATGTAATCAAACCAATCAAAGGATTGATAGCCCGGCTCGGCACCCTGAACCCATTTGTTATACTCCTCCGGCGTGACAGACCGTGCGGAAGCCGGGACATTATTGTAGGTTTCATCCTGTATGATGGCTTTCAGGTAAGTGACAGCGTCGGCTGGCTTATTGTAGCCCGCGGGTATCTGCAATCCATAATAGCCGTTGAGCGTAATCAGCGGCTTTTGATTGCGCTTGCCTTTTTTGGTTGTCACAACCAGCACGCCATTTGCAGCCTGCATGCCGTAGATGGATGCAGACGCGTCTTTCAGCACCGAAATGTTTTCAATGTCATTAAAATCCAACTGTGCAAAGCTGCCATAGTCCTTCTGGATACCGTCGATAATCACCAGCGGCGATCCGTAGTTACGAATTTCAATGTCGGGCGCGCTGCCGGGCCTGCCTGTGCTCTGCCGGAAAGCGATTCCCGGCATTTTGCCCACCAGCGCCCCGGCAGCTGTAACCGTGCTAGCATGGGACAGTTCATCGGCGTGAACCGTGGAAATGGCCCCGGATATGGTTTCTTTTTTGTTTTTCAAACCGAAACCAACGACAACTATTTCGTCCAGCGAATTGTCGCTCAGGCCCATCGATACATCCAGAATAGTCCGGTTACCGACTTCTTTCTCGACCGTTTTATAACCCAGGAAACTAAAAACCAACACACCGGCACTATCGGGGATAGTTAACGCATACTTGCCCTTGGTATCGGTATTCGTGCCGAACGGAGTTCCTTTCAGGATCACATTGACACCGGGCAGCGCGTCGCCTTTTTCGTCTGTTACAGTACCCGAAACAGTCACGCTAGCCTTGTCGAATCGCTCCGAGTGCGGCAACGGCTGCAAACTCAAAGGCGAGCGCGACGGTGCCAGATTCAAGATGATCGTCCGTTTATTGACCTCGTAGGTAAGGCGGAGCGGCGAAAGGAAATCTTGCAAAACCCGTTCGAGACGCTCATTGGTCGCAACCAACTTCACTTTCCGGCCTGCCTGGATTACCTCCGGGCTGTACATGAATTTCACTTTGGCAATACCCTCAATTTTGGCGAGAATAGTGCTGATTTCGCCTTCCTCTATTTTTAATGTGATCCTTTGTTCGAGAATTTCCTGTCCCCGGGAATCGTGCGCCAAGACGAGCCCGGTGAAGACGATTAACAGGCAGAATTGAATCAAGGTCACCTTCATAAAATTCAGCAGTAACGGTTGTGGGACTAAATTTCGCTTCATATATTTGACTTGGTTTTGTATCAACTAGTGAGATTTTTGGACAAAACATCCCCTTCTGGTTCTTCATAAAGAACCAGGCTTTTGACTAAGGAAAGGGATCGAAGGACCGGTAGTGGCGCAAACACTGCTGGTCTTTTTTTGTTTGGGTAGCTATGTTATCATAGAGCTTGGTCAGTTAAGTTAAACATTTATTGCACCGCCGCCCGGCAGCTTTTCACATTCATCACGATCCGGCCATCCACCGTTTCGTAGCTGGCATCCATTGTTTTGCAGATCATCTTCAATTTTTCAAGTAATGGTTCGTCCGAAAGCGAGGCCGTAAGTGAGCAGTCGCGCACTTGGTCCTCGTCGTAGATAATGGGGATACCGTATGCTTTTTCAAGTTTTTCGAGCACATCGCTAAGTGGTGTCCGGGCAAATTCAAAATCCGCTTCGGATATCGCGGAATTCACAATCTGACTGTTGATAGCGACGGCCCGCTCAAACCGATCTCCGCCCTTTTTGTACAGGATTTCCTGGTTAGCCGTCAGCGTTACCGCACGCGGCGCCTTCGTCAGCAGCCGTACCCCGAAGCCCGCCTTGTCCGGAAGCACTGCAACCTTGCCCGTCTTGACGGTTACTTTTACACTCTGCTCATTTGGAAATGAGCGGATATTAAAACTTGTGCCGAGAACCTTCACGGTCAGATTGTTAAAATGCACCAGAAATGGCTGCTTCGGATTCCTTTTTACCTCAAAAAACGCCTCGCCTTCCAACTGTACATTCCGCTCTGTCCCGTCGAAAACCTCGGGATAGGTGACCGAGCTGTTGGGTTGCAATGTGATCTTGCTCCCGTCTTGCAGGGTTATGATTTCCGCATGGCTTGACCCGTTGCTTTTATTGACAAGTTTGTCATCAGCTCTAAGCCAGGCCAGCATACCGGACTGCTCGGAAGCATTCCTGTTAGCCGAGAGCAGCAAGTACCAACCCAGGCCAAAAGCAAGAAAAACCGTAGCTGCCATATACAAAAGGCGAACCGGGTTCTTATACCAGCGTATCGTAGAAAGTTTGGTCTCCCGCGAAGTCTCTTGGTTATGTTTGCGGATAATACGATCGCCGAAAATTTTAATGTAATCCTCAGACACGTCCGGCTGCTCGCCGGCAACGCTTTTCAAGAACAGCCTGGCGGCTTCCATTTCATGCACGAGCGAGGGTTCAGCTTCACCAAGTTGCTGCCAATCCACCGCAGCATCCTGGGACCTGCCGTACACCCAGTCGCGGAAGCCGGGATCATCGATAAAATCGACCGCCTTGAAATTGTAATATTTATTCATAAAATCGAATAATTGCCTTTCCAGTACGATTAGCAAAAAACGCACTGTCAATACTCAATTTCAGGAATCTTTTTTTTGAATATTTCTTACGGTAGCATTAACTAGTTGATGGTCAGCCCATTTTATTTAGACTGTTTGATGCGTCGTAGCTATTTGATCTGAGATGGTAGCAGCAAAAACAGGATATGCACCCAGTTTTCACGAAGAACGGTCAGGCATTGCGCAAGCAGATTTGACACCGATTGCTTGTTGATATCCATGATCTCTGCGATTTCGTCGTTGCTGCGGTTCTCGTAGTACCGGAGAAACATGACTTCTTTTTGGCGTTTGGTGAGCGAGAGAAAAAGGCTAGAAATTCGCTGCGACATCTCGTGCGAATTTTCGAGGCCCATAATGATATCCTGGATGTTTGTGGGCTCCGTAAAGAGGGCGTCGTCCTCTTCGATTGGCTTCAACCGCGCCTTTTCCTTGACCTGTCTGATTAGGTTATTGCGCAGGCACTTAAAGAGGTAATTTTTCAGGTTGGCGGGGCTCCCCAAATCCTGCCTTTTTTCGAGAAAGCCTAAAAACAAGTCCTGGATGGTGTCTTCTACAAGTGAACGGTCCGCTGAGAATTTGCTGCCGTAATGCAGAAGAGGGCGGAAATAACGCTGCAATATCACGTTCATCGCCTGGTCGTCCCCTTCTCGGAACATTTTCCAGGCCAGGTTGTCTGGTAAATCGTCACCATGATGTACATGCAGGTCTTCCATGTCGTAGAATGTACGAAGAAGGTTAGTTGTTCAATGCAAAGAAAGCTGAGTATGACAAATATCAGTATTATTTTAATAAAAAATAGTAACTGATGAGTCTCCTCAGACCATCAGTGTCGAAAACGTGCCTAGGCTGATCCGTACAGCGCTTCTGGGAAGTAGATGCGCAGGAAAAAGTTGGAGCGGTATCATGGGAAAAGGATATTTCCACCATGCTCCGAAAGTATGTATGTCCTACTGCATCCAGCTGCACCTTGGCCGAAGTGCTGTGCTTGATCATTAAGGGCTGGTCGGGCAGTGTTTGCAGAAGGTGCTGTTCCTGCTGGGAAAACTGCCAGAAGCGACTGTAACTTTTGCCCTGGGAATTCTTATTGTTGTGCACTTCCGGCTGCCTGCGGATGCCTTAGTTTAACTACTGGATACTGAAAAACACCTGGTCGCGTAAAGGCCCATAGATGCGCTGATACGCGATCTTGAGGTGGTGCGTCGTCCTGTATTTGTTGTTTGAGATATACCGCCTCGCGCGGCAGAGAGGATATACGGTCAATGAAATCCTGAACTGTAAGCTTACAGGATACATATGAATCTGGTAGATTTCCGTTGGAACTTTTCAAAGGCTGATGTAGCCAAACTCTTTTCGCTGGCAACCTTTTTCTTTGTTAAATTCTTTTCACAGCTGCTCACAAGGTGGTCGTTTGATAAACTCTTCAAAAGCAAAACCAGCCTTTTTGCGCTTGAACTCAGCAGGTCTTTCCATGCCTCACTGCACGCTTCACACTTACTAAACATTGTAAAGAAGTAAGCGCGGCCCTGGCAGGCATCAATCATGAGGTAAGGCTGCTGATTATGTGACCATTGTCATAATTACCCACTCTGTGCGGCAGTAAATTTGATAAACAATTAAACAGCCAATCACATCAAGAAGACTCAGCTGTTGCTCGTATTAGTCCTGCTGGTTTCTGCGATCAGCAATGCCTATTCACAAAACTACAAGCAGCCAAGACCATCGATCAATTCAGCAGGAAAGGTGACTGATGGCACGAGAAAACACATTGGATGGCTGACGGCGCACGGAGTGATCAAGGACGCTGCTGGCGCTAAGATTGCACATATGGATGATAAAGAAACCTTGTCGACAATCACACAGGCAAAGTAATGGGCAAACCCGCTAAACACGGCACATACCTGTATCATGTAAAAGGTGGCGCCGCTGACAGTTTGACAATATCTGCCCCACTGAGCGGAACTTGCAAAATAAAAAATAAAGATGGCAAGGTAGTTCTCTTGGTTTACCAAAATGACAAGCAATACGGGGCTTGCGCGTTGCACTGCCTTCAAATGAAAAGAGAGCAAGGACATGGAAATGAAATAAATCCGTGCCTTTGGCGGGAATTCGCGGTGCGTTCGTCCCCCCTTCTTATTACGATTATTAACTAACCATTCAAACCATGAAATATACCAGGATTGCACTCGCCATAGCCCTCGCAGCTGCAGCAGGTTTTACTGCGGGCGTTTTAACTGCTCCGGATAAAGGTAGGCGTACCCGGCGGAAACTGAGCGAGGCCGCCTCAGAGCTGATTGAAGACCTGGAACAAAATTGCCAGGACACACTGGAAGACCTTAAGGCCAGAACTGAAAAAGAATACCGTAAGTTAGCTCAAGGTTGCGGATCCACGTGCCGAAAGGAGGATCAACAGCGCAAGTCTCCGGCGGGGAATACAGTTACATAAACTCTTGTGAGCACTCAGACGGTGCTTATTATCTAGCTCCAGGGCAGACCTGGTAGTGACCTGCGCCTGGCACAATAATCACATCTATAACAACTTGGATATACCCATCCGTCAATCACAATGGAAATATTTGAAATCTCTTCATCATTTTCCTGGACGGCCTATTGGCTCAGCAATGCTTTTGCTGTTGTCCTGATAGTGACAAGTAAAAGGAATATTCAATTCACCAGACTAACGGTCATGGTGATTTTCTTAGCGGCCGCAGCAGCCAACACCTACATCGCAATCGACGCTCCGTGGGCCTATCAGGATTATGCGGATACAGCAATTCCACTCTACAAAAAATTCATATTAGGAGCATTTATCTCGATTATCACCCCGATGGTATTAACGATTGCATTCTGCCAGTTGCTGATCGCCATTTCTATGTTTGCCGGCCGGCAGGCATTGAAAATAGGTTGCTGGGCCGGTATTATTTTTTGTGTTAGCATAGCCCCACTGGGGCTATATGCGGCTTTTCCCGCAACGCTACTTCTGGCCATCGCGCTTTTCCGCCTTGAACGGTCAGTGAATCCGGACGTCAAACCCGCATCTAAGCACCTCTCCTAGAAGGGTTCAGCCAGGGCGCCTTCAAAATAACGAAGTTACCTGGTCGCGATCCGGTCGCATGCCCAGTTGATCGTAAGGGCGCATACGCCCCCTCAGGTCTTTGCAGGTGACGCATTGTTCATTCGAAGGTTTAGTGACCAAACAAATGACCGTTTTTTTGACCCAGTAATATTATGCTCGTCGCCATCAGCGCCCTGTGGCCGGGAATTTCCCTTCCGTGACAAATGTCACTAACAAGCTCGCCGCCCGTTCCGAAATTTGTATCATTCACTAGTGAAAAACGAAAGAAATCCATACCAATCGAGCAAGATCATTTGACAGGAATCAGCAAAATACAAAATCTCTCTTGTCCACTGAGCGGTATTCCCCCTGTAATTGGCCTTGCGCCCAATCTTTAAGCAACTAAACCAGCTACATCATGAAATCAAATTTAGGAACCCCCGATAAAATTAGCCGTGTGCTGGTCTTTTTGGCGACCGCATTGTTATACTTCTTAAAAATAACATCGGGAGCCCTCGGAATCGTCCTTATTGCGATCGGAGCGGTACTACTGCTAACCTCTTTGCTAAATTATTGCCCGCTATATGCTATACTGGGTATCACCACAAAAAGAAAAAAATAAACTATTGGGAATCTTGTCATCATTATTTCGATCGAAAAGGTGGATTACTCAGCCCTTGTTGAACAACGGGCACTTATAGTCGATGTTCGCTCTGCCCATGAATTTGCAACAAGGCATATAGAAGGAAGCGTCAATTTCCCCCTGAGTGAAATCAACTCAAAGACAGATACATGGCTAAAAAAAGGCAAACCAGTAATTACATGCTGCCGCAGCAGTGCCAGAAGCGTCTTGGCAAAAAGCATGCTGAGCACGGCCGGTATCGATGCCAATAATGGAGGCGTCTGGAAGCTCTGATGCAGAAAATCTAAATATACAGATCCAGCATGCTGGTAGTTAAATGGTTTTATCAGCCACACTCAACTCGTAATATTATGAACGACACCAATCATTTTTGAGTTGAAGCATTTGATACGTGAGCAACTGCCACTGGTAATGCCGAAAAGCCCACTCGGGCAATTCATTGCTTATTGACTCCCACGTTGGGAACGTTGGGAAGGGCTGATTGCATACGCCCTGCACGGCCAAATCGAACTAGATGATAACTTGGCTGAAAACGCCATCAGGCCGCTTTGCCATTGAAAGAAAGGCATTTTATTCGCAGGCTCCCACCAAGCAGCCGAGATGGCCGCAGCCATGTATTCAATTATGACAACCTGCAAGAAAAACCGTGTTGACCAGCAGCAGTGGCTCACCTACGTGCTGGAAAAAAACATAGTAGCCAAAGAGATATTCTCACACCAGTTTACGTAAAACTTTTCACGGCCTGTTATTGATTTTATTATGCTAGGAAACGGCGGACGACTCATCCCTGTTGTTTTTAAGAACAGAGCGGGGTGGCCTCCAGTAGCAAGACAGTAGCTCCCACATCCCAGGTTCAATCTTGTGTTTTTGAAATGTTCGTCTAGGCAAATCTTTGCCCGTTTGTAAATATCCAGCCCACGCATGCAACTCACATGAAATACTTTGCGCCAGATAAAGTAAAATTTCCTTAACAGGGGGGTGGGCCTGTTCGCCGGCTTCAAACACTTTTTGGCCTATATTTGCTCAGAGCTTTTGTCTCTCCATCTTGCCCGTCACCATGACTAAAACCCCGATCGATCGCGTCATCAAACCTGTCAGCAAGCTTTTCCAGCAGGAATACACCAGTGGTATTAGCCTGTTTCTGTGCGTAGTGGCTGCGCTCATCTGGGTGAATTCGCCGTGGGGCAAACCGTATTATCATGTCTGGAAAATCAGCCTTTCGGTGGGCTTCAATGGTAGCACATTCGATCGCCCTCTGCATGTCTGGATCAATGACGGACTGATGGCGATTTTCATTTTCGTTATCGGGCTGGAACTGGAGCGGGAGTTTATGGCCGGCGAATTGTCCAATGTCAAAAAAGCGGCATTGCCTATGGTAGCCACACTGGGAGGGATGCTCGTACCGGCAGCCATTTATTTCGCATTTAATGCAGGCACCGAGTCGGCAGGTGGATGGGGAATCCCGATGGCGACCGACATTGCGTTTGTACTAGGGTTACTTTCGCTTTCGGGCAGATACATTCCATCTTTCGTCAAAATCTTCTTGTCTGCTCTTGCCGTAGCCGATGATGTCGGTGCGGTGCTCGTAATCGCGCTTTTCTACACGGCACATATTAAATTCGGTTATCTGGCAATCGGCGCGGGGTTATTGGTGCTGCTTGTCGGCGGCAGCCTAATCGGTATGTGTCGTTCTCCTTTTTTACCTGCTGATCGGCATTGCGGTATGGGCGTGTTTACTATTCTCCGGCGTTCACGCGACCATTACACGCGTGCTTTTTGCATTTGCTATCCCGGCCCAGACTAAGATTGATGAGCAGGAATAAATACAGGAAATACGCGCCCAATTCCAACAGTTTAAAGGAGCGATCCCGCTGACGTTGAAGCCGACTATCAACTAATGTAATTTTCATCAGCTTTATTTTATGGCAATCCAGGATATACTCAGGCGGTTTGATATTTCATCAGAACGCGAAGAATATACGACAATTCACGATACAGTTGAAAGTGGTATCGAATTCAAAGGTACCAATCTCTGGATTCTGATCTTTGCAATTTTTATCGCTTCGGTTGGCTTAAATGTAAACTCCACTGCGGTCATTATCGGTGCGATGCTTGTGTCCCCGTTAATGGGGCCGATCCTTGGTATGGGATACAGTATTGCTACCTATGATTTTCCCCTTTTCCGGAAAGCATTTGTTAATTACATGTTTGCCATAGTGGCAGGATTGCTCACTTCGGCCGTTTACTTCCTGGTCACACCCATTTACCAGGCTCATTCGGAACTGTTAGCGCGGACGCAGCCCAATATTTACGATGTGATCATCGCACTCGTCGGTGGTTTGGCAGGTATCGTCGCCATCTCGAGCAAAAACAAAGGCAATGTAATCCCTGGCGTAGCTATCGCAACAGCGTTGATGCCTCCACTTTGCACCGCAGGTTATGGGCTGGCAACCGGAAATTGGTCGTTTATGCTAGGCGCATTGTATTTGCTGACCATCAATACCGTTTTCATCGGCAGCGCTACACTCATTACAGTCCGGCTACTTCGATACCCCATCCGATATTATGCTGACGAAACCCAGAAAACGATGGCAAACCGCTGGGTTACCTTTATCGTACTCGTTACGACGGTTCCAAGCGTTTATTACGGCTACCTCCTGGTACAAAAAGAGACCTTTATTCAGAATGCCAACAACTTTATTGCCAAAGAAAGCTTTATTGACGGGGACTTTCTCTTAAAAAACGAGCTCGATCCTATCAAAAGAGAGATCAAGCTCACTTATGGCGGGAAGACGATCAGCGAAGCGGAAAAGAAAAGATTGGTGCAGCGCAAAGCCTATTACGGACTTTCCCACGCAAAGCTGGTCATTGCCCAGGGTTTCTCAATTGCTGACGTGTCTAAGGATTTATCCGAGACCGAGCTTTTCCGGGCCCAGATAAACCGTTTGAAAAATGAGCTGAGCATTGCTATTCAGCGGCGGGATTCCATGTCAATTCAGCAGAAGCTGGGCGATCCGCTGCTGAAAGAAATGAAACCGCTTTTCCCCGATGTTACCTATTGCTCGGCCCAGCGGCAGCAATTCTTCAAATCCGGTGCGCCTACGCACAATTTCACCGTAGTAGTGATTGGCTCGAAAAACACCAGGCAAACAACACGTGACTTGGGAAAGATCAATGATTGGCTCAAGGTCAGATTACGCTCAGATTCGGTAAAGGTATTCCTTGAAAAGGCTGCTTTTTAAATAATAAGCCGGACCCCACCCAGATCAGATACCCTGTGTGAGAACCGGTCGCTTGGCGAGCTGATAAACATGAAGTTGATCGGGATATTCCATTGTGCGCTGAGCCGCTGGATGATCTCCGGGCCAAAAACACCATGAACCTGTGTATACTCAATTTTGATCTCCGGGTATGCGCGGTCAAGCACATCAAGGTCACGAAGGAAATCTTCTGATACGTGGCCGCCGTCGTTTAGCACAGTCACAATTTTTAGCTTCTTAGTAATCTCATTCTCTTGAACATAAATCATCACTTTATTGAGGATCGAGATATCATCACCTTTGGTAAAATACACAAATTCCTGCTCGGTAAGTCGTTTTAACGAGCGGGTCAAATGCCATTTGGCTACGATAATAAAACGTTTCACGCCAGTAAAAAAACCGTCTAAGAAGCGCAAAGCATATTGCAATATTTCGTTCCTGCTGAGCAGAAGCATGATCAGCACCAAAGCGGGAAGAAAATATTGCAGAAATACAATCAGGTAATCCGCATGCAGGCGGACATTGCCATATAGGGCCACCATTACCGCCAACAAGGCAAAAGCCACCGACATGACCGGCGCCCGTTCGGGCCGCGGCAGGCGCGCGCGTTTAAGTTTTAATAGGAAGTTTCCAAACCCAAAGTAAATCATTACCAATAAGAATGAAATCGTATAGACCCCTGCCAGCGGGCCAAGCTGACCCTGGGTAATAAAAAGCACCGACAAGCATAGCAGATAGAAAACGCCCAAGATCCGCGGGGAGCTGCCACGGCTATTCTCTTTCAGAAGAAACTGTGGAAGGATACGGTCGAGCGTCATCCTGCGTATCAAACCATTGACACCGACATATGAGGTCAGCAAAGCCCCGCTCAATACCAGCACAGCATCCACCGAGATAAACATAGCAAGCCAACTCCCTGCTGTTTGGTTGCCCAGGTGTGACAGCAAAGCTTCCTGGTGCTCGGCCACTTCGGCCAGCGGAAGTACTGAGACTGCCGCCAGCGCCATCAGCGGATTGATCAGCGAGACAGCAACCCACATGTTCCGTAACGTTTTCCTGAAAACGCCCTGCTGTTGTTCTTCAACAAAGTTGGCTGAACTTTCAAAACCCGAAATACCGAGCATGGCTGTGCTGAAACCAAAGAACAGCGCTGTGGCAAGACTACCATGCGCTGGCATTTGGAAGTTGCTGATTGCTATATCCAGCCCATTTTTGAGGATATACCATCCGGCGCTGCCAATGAGCAAGATCATGGCTGTGATATGCAAAATAAAAATGATGACAGCCACAATGGAAGATTCACTGATTCCTGACATCACCAGAAAAAGAAATAGGGTAATCAGCACAGCAGTGGCCAAGAGCACCGGCACGCCCGGTAAGATCCCGTGCAGATAGTGCATGGCCTCACTGGCAGAAATCACAGCGGTCGCCATGTAGGAAAGGATTGTCAGGCAGGCAGCAATAGAAGCATTGCTTTTACTGGTTGTATTAAGCAAGACGTTGTATGCGCCGCCGTTCAGCGGCAGGGCACCCACGACTTCCCCATAGATCTTCCTGAACACAAAAAGCACAATAGCGACCAGCAGCAAAGCCAGCCAGGCATACTGGCCCGCGTAAATGATCGTCAGCGAAGAGACATACAGGCATGAAGAAGTGATATCGTTGCCACAAATGGCAGTTGCTGCCAATTCATTCAGCTTTTTATGATTTTGCATAGAAAATTGTTTACATAGGGTTAGTTTGCAGATCGTACGGAGGGTAAAATAAAGGATAAAAAAATAAGGCCTCAAAACCTTTGTACAATCATGTCAGCAAACAAATGTTTACAATTCAACGTAGCTCTTGCCCGAAAACGAATTTCAGACGCAGTATTCCGGAGCTCAACCAATCAATATCTTTGATTTATGGAAATATTCTTGCTTTTCTCAGTGCTGATCACCTTGGCCGCATTATTTTCCTACCTGAACGTGAGAATTTTGAAACTGCCGTCAGGGATCAGCCTGATGTTATTGGGCGCATTGGCCGCCTTGACTGTAATCTGCATCGGTTACATTTCCGGCAGCTTTACCGCCCTGATCGAGAAAGAATTGTCGCTGATCGATTTTTCAGATTTTCTATTGGGCATCCTGCTGAGCTTTCTGCTGTTTGCCGGGGCTTTGCATGTAAACCTGTCCGATCTTCTCAGGGCTTCGAAGAGCATTGCAAGCTTTGCAGTTATGGGAACTCTGATCTCAACGGTACTGGTAGGTTACGGCTTTTATTTTATCATGGATCTTTTAGATAAACCGGTCCCTATCATATACTGTCTGCTTTTAGGAGCCCTTATATCTCCAACTGATCCTATCGCCGTCATGGGGATTTTAAAACAGGCTGGGCTTTCCAAGGCTATGGAAACAAACATCATCGGCGAATCGCTTTTCAACGACGGGATCGGCGTGGTAGTTTTTGCCACGCTACTTAAAATTGCGTCGGTTGGAATAGGAAATTTCGGGGCGGGCGCGATTGGCCTTTTGTTTTTACAAGAGGCTGGTGGCGGGCTGTTGATTGGGGGTTTGGTAGGTCTGACAGGCTATCAATTGATGAAGTCAATTGACCATTTTCAGACCGAAATATTGATTTCCCTGGCCATGGTGATGGGTGGTTATTCCCTATGCCATCTGTTACACGTATCGGGCCCACTGGCGATGGTTGTCGCCGGTATCATGACAGGAAACCGCGGAAAAGCACTGGCAATGAGCGATATGACCCGCGACTATCTGGGTAAATTCTGGGAGGTGATCGATGAAATTCTCAATGCTGTCCTTTTTTTGTTAATTGGGCTCGAAATCGTCATCGTGGATTTCAAGCTCATTTATATTATCATCGGTCTGGTAATGTCGGTGGTGGTAGTAACCTTCCGCTTTGTGGCCCTTTATACAACTGCCGGCCTGTTTAGGTTCATCAAGGATTTTCCTCTTTCCAGCCTTAAAATAATGGCGTGGGGCGGTCTGCGTGGCGGTATATCAGTCGCCCTGGCATTATCCCTTCCAACAAGTCCTTTCAAAAACATTATCGTGCCCGTCACGTTTGTGATTGTCCTCTTTTCTATTTTGATCCAGGGACTTACCATTTCCCGGTTGATCAAACGCTACAAATAGGCTGATTTGGCAACAGACGATTTGTCAAAACCTTTCAAGGGCCGAGCGCATCAGCTGGATTTCCTCACGCTGGGACTTGACAATGCTATCGGCAAGCATCCTCACCTGGGGGTCTTTGATATCCGCCCTGCTGCTGGTCAAAATTGCCGAAGAATGGTGCGGGATCATCGCCTTCATATACTGCTTGTCACTGACGAAAGTTTGGTTGCGCAGAAACGTGAATGCCAGGACAAAGATTAGGGCGCTACCCATATAAATCATCATGTTTGCCCTTTTTCTGGGGTACATATTGGGCATGAAAAGCACCATGATGATCGCCATCGGGCAAATCATCAGAATTGTCATGTACAGACGTGTGACGCTTAGATAAATATGTTCCATATCATTGACATTTAAGAACATGACAGCATACATCACAAAGAAGGAAGCCATAAGCATTCCGATGAATTTCAAATAATTGCTGTTTTCCATAAGCAATGTTAAAGTTTAAAAGTGAATGCCCTGCGCTTGAGAGTACTCTTGCACAGATTCTTTATCTGATGTAGATATCTTTATTTCTTCCAGCTAAAATCCACCTTGCGTCTCAAATCAATGCCTTCTAAAACGAGCGTTTCAAAGCGTCAGTTACTTGGCTGGCCGGCCATGATAGTCCAAGTAAGAACCATCCATTAAAACATTGATACCATCGCATGGATTATATCTGCCAAAATCCTTGACTTCAACCTTCCCAAGTTCAACAGTCATGCTGGATGTTGCCCATTCAATCCGGAGCACTGATTCCACCCCTATCAACAGGTAATTTGAATGTAACCAGGCTCGACCATCAACGACGATGTGACTCAATTTCTGAGTGTCAAATTCGATGATGAAGTCTGTAATAGTACCCAAATAGTTATCCCGCCCCTGAACCTGATAGCCGATCAAAGCCCGAGAGCTTCGTAGGTGACAATTAGGTAAACTGTCGCCACCGGGCTGGTTGGTTAAACCAACTTCGTCATTCATTGCTGGCAAGAACCAGTAATTGGGGGAATAACCGAAGGACTTTGATTCCTCTTGTAGGGATACGGGCTTATCGGCATCAGGCGCGGGACTATTTTTAATCTGGTGAATGGTTAGGCTAGTTTCGATGATTTTATTCTTCCAGTCAAGCCCCAAGATTACTTGCGGAGGGATGAGTACCTTTCTGCCTGGAAGCCATTTTCCGGTATCTATAACCCAGTAGCGTATCTGCCAGGTCATATCATCGAAATACAATTCCCCGACCGAACCTATAACGCCATCTGTCCCGCCGATTGAATATCCCGTCAAGCTTTCAATGCTTCTTTTCATCTGTCCTGATCTTGCGTCTTTCACCGTCTGGTGGTCAAGATAACTTGGCCTTCCGGGTACTGGATATTAGCCTCTCTCTCGGCGGTGATAAAAAAATTGGTAGGCTCGAAAGTCATTACAGTCTGCAGGTTGCTTCTGAGCATTTTGGAAAAAAGGCCTTTCCTGCTATTCAATTGCCCCATGTTCCTCACACCATTGTCTCTTGTATTGGCCCAGACGACATATACGTTTCTGGATTCAACCAGCCGTTCGGGTGGTGACAAGTGACGGATGTTAAGGTCTACGGCGTAGTTATCATTTTTGTCACGGTTGACTCTGACAGCCCCCTGGGCGGCCGGGACGATGGCAGATCTGGAAAAGGTGAGCTTCCTCGAGCAGGAAGAAAACACGCAGAGTAAAATAACAAGGGTAGCAACGTTTCTGGTCGCGAGTAAATATTGTTTCGGCTTCATAGCAGCAATTGGATAATTAATAGCATTGTCTGCTATAACCGTGCCATTACGCTGTCTGATGCTCCATTAAATTCAGGTCTTGCCCCCCAAGGCCCCTTAATTCCCACGAATACCACCCTGCAACGCTTTGAAGTTGTTATAAAAAACAATTTGGTCATAACCTCTTAACATTGTCGAAAAGCTCGAAAAGCCTCTCCTTTCGGGTCCGGGAAACTGAGAGCTGCATGCCGTCGTCCATAATGATAGAGCCGCCGTCGTGACGGATGAACTTGCGGACAAAGCTGGGATTGATCAGATGGGAATGATGGATTCGTAAAAAACCACTCTCGCTTAAAATGGATTCAACTTCTTTGAGCGTCCGGCAAACCAGCAATTTTTGATTGTCGACCGAATGCAGCCAGGTATAGTTGCTTTCGCTTTCGCATCGAATGATCCGGTCGATTTCTAGGAATTCCAGCCCATCGGAAGTAGGCACGGCGACACGTTTTTTGGGCGTGCTTGGGTTCTGAAAGAAATGATGTAACAACCTGATCTGAGCGGGTTCGAGAGCTTTGTTTTTCTTGGCGATCCATTTGGTAACGGTCTGTGAAAGCTCCTCGGGATCGATGGGCTTCAATAAATAGTTCATTGCGCTGTAACCAAAGGCTTTGATTGCATACTGGTCGTAGGCCGTAGTAAAAACCAGGTCGAATTCCGGATTATGTACACTCTCCAGCAACTGGAAACCGTTCATCTCCGGCATTTCGATATCCAGAAAAATCAAATCCACCGGATTCGCGTTTAAAAAAGTTACAGCTGCGGCTGGCTCATTGAATTTCGCAATCACTTCTATTCCCAGGTCGGCCTTGCGCAAAAGCAGGTCCAGGCTCTCGGTACAGTGGGTTTCGTCGTCGATCAGAACAGCTGAGTAAATCATTTTTCCTGCATATCGTAGGTGAATAAAACGCGGGTACCGCTGGGTGTACCTGCTTCGAAAAGATCTTCCACTTCAACGTAAATGCGAGGCTGGAAGTGCAGGTTGAAAAGCCCGATCCGCTCGCCCGCGATCACCATACCCAATTGCTGCTTGCCTTGCAGCGTAGATCTGGGGGCCAACGACCGGCCAACGCCATTGTCTTCAATCATGATATGGTAGCCGGCCGGGCAAAGCTGCATTCGAAGCGACAACTTTTTTAGTGGCTTGCGGCTGGGTACCAGTCCGTGTTTTACCGCATTTTCAATATAAGGCTGCAAAAGCATGGGCGGCACCATGATGCCCGCAGTGTCGATGTCGTCAGGAATATGAAGCACAAACTCGAATCCCTGGCTAAACCGCAGCTTTTCGAGCTGTACATACAACTTGTTCATTTCAATCTCATCGGCCAGGCTTACTACGTGCTCCCGGGAGTTTTGTAGCACGTAGCGGAGGAGTTTTGAGAAATGGTTGAGATAATCCACAGCCTGCTCATAATCCGCTTTCAGGATCTGGTAACGAATAGAATTCAGGCTATTGAAAATAAAATGCGGGTTCATCTGGCTACGCAGTGCCCTCATTTCCATTTCGGCCAGCTGCTTTTCCAGATCGGCCCGCAGCTGCGCCTGTTTCTGCTGTTCGATCAGTGTGTTTTTTTGAAGGATTTCTTCGGTGCGTTCTTCTACCATCTTTTCAAGCCGCAGGTTTTCACTTTCGGCCATTTGACGGTTCAGTTCGAGCTGGGCAATGTAGGCCCGGGCAGCTTCATCGCGTTCGTTTTGCTGTATCCTGATTTTATACCCCAGCGCAAGTGCGAAACAGAGACATTCGAGTAAAATTCCGGTTTTGAAAAAATTGACCGGATTCAGGTTGGTGATGCCCAAAAACAGGTGACGGCTCTTCGGATCTACCATCACTGCCAGCAAGCCGCCGATAAAAAACAATGAGCTGCCCGCGACAAAGAACCATTTGACCGGACTTTTTACTTTGAAAATAATCCAGAAGAGCAATAGCAATGCAGCCGGCAGGATGATCAGCCGCGACCACAGAAAGGCTTGTTGTTGCAAACTGTAATCGAAATTCAGGAAATTGTACGCCAGCAAACCAATACCGCCGGCGAGCAGCAGGTAAATGAAAACGGTCACCGCCCAATAAAGCGCTTGTTGCCTCCGGTCGATGTCAAGCAGCTCTTTGGCAAATGCTACGTAGGCCGCAAAAAACAAGTACTGGACCGGTTCGCCGAGTTTGTAGGTTAGGGGATAATCGATGTAGGCGAGTTTGGTCAGATAGGAATACGGAAGTGTTTTGACCACCAGCGAATAAGCCGCAGCTCCCAGTAAATACAAACTGTAAAAAAGGAAAACGCGCTGCCCTACTTTTCCCCAGATCAAAAGGAAAAACAGCATCGCAAAAACGGTTGCCCCAAGGAAAAAACCATTGAATTCGGTCCTGCCCATGAACGCGCGAAAGCCTTCGACGGACTGTTGCAGCGTGTAAGCGCGGCTTTGCAGAACGACGTTCTGAACGGAAAACGGCCTACCGGTAGCGCTCCAAAGTGTCACCTGTATGGAAATGGTCTGGCCCGCTTTCAGATGGACCGGGATAATGGCGGGATTTTCCGGGAACGGCCAGTGCATTGCATTGACATAGGGACCGGAAACGATGGTCGTGTCAGATAAATTACCCAGAATTGCAGCCTTAATGCTGTCAGCAGAAGGCGCTTTCAGGTCGATGAAAACGCTTTTTGACAGATCGTTTTGTAACGTGTGATAAAGCTGCGCCCTGCGGCCGTCGGATGTTTTGATTTCCCCTGAAAACGTCTGTCCTAACTGCCATAGCTCTCCTAACTGGCTAACGCGAAGGGTATCCGAAGCAAATGCACGGAATGTTATATGAACAAGCAGCAATAGCAGGACTTTTTTCATAAGATATCTTGGTAGCAAGTAAATATAGTCCTGCTTAGCGAAAAGATCAGGGCCGGTG
This sequence comes from Dyadobacter sp. 50-39, assembly GCA_001898145.1. Classification (GTDB taxonomy): domain Bacteria; phylum Bacteroidota; class Bacteroidia; order Cytophagales; family Spirosomataceae; genus Dyadobacter. The sequence continues at coordinate 52,404 of MKSR01000037.1, read as the reverse complement.
AGCAGATGAATCACCTGAATGAGTGACACGCGCATTTTACCGTGCAGTTTACTCCTTCAAGTTTGTCAGTTGCTCAGTCAGTATTTGAATGCGGCAGGTGCCGGCCGATATTTGACAGCCACGTTCCTGAAAAACCGATGAATATTTGTTCCAAAATTACTCTGGCCGCCATACTGCTGGTCCACCTGGCCGAGGCGCAAATCCTTGACCCGCGTAACACCGCCAAAAGAAAAGCCACCGACCGCGCCAACGGCCGCATTGATCAAAGTATCGACAAGGGCTTTGACAAGGTCGAAGACGGTATTGGCGGACTTTTCAAAAAAAAGGATAAGCATAAAGAAGTATCTGAAAACCCTGCTACACAAGAAATTGGGGCTGAACAGCCAAATGATGAAAAAACGGCCAAGACCGCGTCAAAGCAGCCGGTTGGCTTTGCCGCCTATTCAAAATTCGACTTTATCCCGGGCGAAAAAGTCATAGCGGCCGAAGATTTCACACAAGACGCAGTAGGTGATTTTCCGGGAAAATGGAATACCGATGGATCCGGCGAAGTTGTGACCCTCCAAGGTAAAGCAGGCAAATGGCTCAAATTTAATGATGAAGGCATTTTATCCTGAGTCTGTGCCTGTAATTCCCGAGAACACAACCATCGAGTTCGAGCTCGGCGCCGACGACGCGCATCGCGTAATGACCATGCTGCGGTTTGTTGACACAAAGCTGTATCCTGAAATACTGTCCCGCCACTACGCCAATCAGGTGACGGTGACACTGGATCCTGTTGGAAGTACGGGCATAGCTGTTATGAACTCCTACCCGAGCGAAATTTTGAACAATACCAAAACGACTGATCTTTGGCACACGCCGGAAAAGCCTTTCGTTAAGGTATCGGTATGGAGGCAGAAAGCGCGGCTGCGGGTGTACCTGGATGAAACCAAAGTTTGGGACATTCCGCGCGCATTTCAGCCAGGAGCCGACTACCGGATGATTTTTGAAACCAACACCTTTTATGTAAAAGACCGTGAAGTGTTTGTGACCGATCTGCGCGTTGCCTCCGGCCTTCCCGACACCCGCAGCAAACTGCTGACAGAGGGCAAATTTGTTACAAGCGGGATACTTTTCGACACCAATTCGGACGTGATCAAGCCGGTTTCCTATGCGATTTTGAAAGAAATCGGACAAACCCTAACGGATAACCCCGCGGTCAAAATCCGGGTGACCGGGCATACCGACAGTCAAGGCGATGATCAAAGTAACCTTACACTGTCGGGCAAACGGGCGGCCGCCGTGAAAGCTGCGCTGGTCACTAACTGGAATATTGATGAAGCACGCATTGATACGGATGGACGGGGAGAATCCCAGCCGATTGCCGACAATGCAACTGCTGAAGGCCGGGCAAATAACCGGCGCGTTGAGTTTGTCAAATTATAGGATATATCCAATCTTTTAGCCATGAAAAAATCTATTCTGTCTTTATTACTGACAGTTTCTGTGTCAATCACTGCCTGTACAAAAAGTGAAAGCGCCAACAGCGAAAGTTCCTCTAAAAACGCCATCGAAGGAAAAACAGCCAGCTGCCTGCTGGCATACAAAGACCGGCTCAACAGCCTTCTCCCCCTGGAAAAGGCCGCAGCCGTGGCGGGAAAATCCAAGGACCAGGCAAAGCAGAACTACAATCGGGTGATGAAAAACAGCGATTACCACAGCATGCAGTACTCGTGGAAAAGCGGACGCAAAAAAACGATGTCCATATTAGGAAGCGAGAGGCTGGTGCCGGTAAATGATCTGGTCGAATTGCACGGCATGAAAGAAGTGACGCTGGACTATTTCAAAAACTCCCACCGCGCCCCGACCGAAGAACAACTCGCGGCCTCTCAAAAACAGTTAGACAAAGCCATAGACGGCAAAAGTGACAATGCCAAAGTCAATGCGGAAGTCAAAAAGCTTGACGAGATGAGGCTAAGCAAAGAAACGCAGAAATCTACGGCTGGCTCGCTGAATTCGGTTTTCGCCGAAGTGGCCCGAAGTTACAGCGACGTGCCCGGCCTTGGCCAGGCTGCGGCCTGGAATTCATTTGAAAACAGGTTGTACATTTTCGACAAAGGCGTTGAGCTGGCTATTACCGTGGACGTAAGCAGCGACGGTGAGGTCAACAAAAAGAAGGCGATTGAACTGGGAACGGCGCTTCTTGACTGTAAATAGACCTCATTCCATTGAGCCCTGTAATGACTGGCCGGTTTCGGGTTGTAGAATCAATGTCTGGGTCGGATATGCGAATTCGATCCCGTGCTGCTCGAAAATACGATAGATATCAAGATAAATGGATTGCTGCTGGTCCATATACAGTGTGTAATCTGCATCCATCACATAGTAGACAATTTCGTAATTGAGGCTGAAATCCCCGTAGCCGGAAAAATGCGCGCGGTCGAACTGTATATATGGTTTGGATTCGATGATCTGCTTTAGAATCCGGGGAATCAATTCCAGTTTTTCGTGCGTAGTCTGGTAGGTAACGCCCAGCGAAAACAGCACGCGCCGTTTTTGGAGCCTTTTATAGTTGTGCAGTCTGGCGTTTGTCAAGTCGGTATTGGAACAAACAAGCTGCTCGCCGCCCAAAGTCCGTAGCCTGGTCGTTTTAATCCCGATATACTCGACGATCCCCGACTTGTCGTCGATCACTACAAAATCACCGATTTCGAAAGGCCTGTCGAAGAAAATAACGAAATAGCTGAACAGGTCGCCCAGGATCGTCTGCGCAGCCAAAGCGATGGCAATACCACCGATCCCCAGCCCGGCGATCAGCGAGGTGACGTTGTAGCCCAGGTTATCGATCATAAAAATGAACCCGATAATCCAGATGACTATGCTCACAATCAGGATAAGCCCGCTTGCCTGCTTTTGCTTAGCTTCGCTGTTTTCCTGATGATGGATGAAAGAAAGCACAAACTTCTTAAAAGCCGAGCTCACAATCCGGAGGGCGAAAAAGGTGACAACGATCAGAAAAGCAATGTGGAGGACCCGGTTAATGTTCGCGGGCATTGTCAGCATCGAAAATGCCAGGTAAAACGACCCGATATAGAATACCGGCACCACCGAAGATTCGATCATTTCAATCAAAAAGTTGTCCCAAGATGTGGTGGTCTTTAAGGACCACTTCTTCGCCCTTCTAATCACCACAGAACGGAACAGTCTGATGACAATAAAGAGTATAACAAGAAGTGAGATGGCCAGGGCCCAGGACATGAGGGTGTTGCCTAAAAAAAGGAAGTTGAGATTATCACTCATTTTGGATTATACTTGCGGGCCTGATAAGGCCATATTGAAAAAAAATCCACGCCAATTGAGGGGCGGGAAGAAGAACAGGATCATATAGTATGATACCGCAAGTTATCAAATTCTAATCCAAAAGGCAAACCCAGCAGTGATCATTCCGGCCAGTACACTGGAAATCAATCCTTTATCAAATAAGACTATTGCCAAAACGGGCCCAAGCTTGATAGCCCGGTAATAGAGAATCCATCTAAGAGTGGTTGCAACGCCGGAAATGGCTAGAAAGAAAACCGATGGTCTGTCTTCTTAGAAATGACAGCATCCACGCTATACTTACCCGCTCCCAGCAGCAGAGAAGTGATATAGCCGACTAACAACAAGAAACCTGCGGCTCCTTCGCCGACAATATCCCCCCGGTGTGCTACAAAAACAATTACGAACGCAGTTATGATAAGTGGAATGAGTACAAGCCGTGTTAACAGTCCTATCGCAAGCAAGATGGAACAAAACAATTCAGCTCCAATGGCCAGTGCCAGCGAGACAGGATCGCTCAGTCCTAGAAAGCTCATGAAAGAGTTCTTTAGCTCAGCGAAATGAGTCAATTTTTCATATCCGTGAGGGAGCATAGCAACACCCAGACCTAGGCGCAGCCATAAGCTGGCAATATTTGTAGACGAAGTGGTGTCGCCACCTTCTGCCGAAGAATTTTTCTGCATAGTAGTAGATTATCTAAAAAGCTTTTCTCGTGAGAGGGAGCGCATCCCATTCTCGTTAACTAGATCTGATTCCCTAATACAAAGTAAGTAATCGCCTTGGCCAACTGAGCAATCAAATGACAAACTCGTTGTTTTCAATGACGAACCTGATTGGTCATTTTGATTTTGAAAGTCTTTCCAATTTCATTTTTGTCGTGCAGGCCATAAACCGCATACGCAATATCCGTTTCCTAGTGGTGGCCAGAAGCCAATACACCTTTCCTATTGAAGTACTTCAATCAATTCACGTCGATAAGTGTTCCCGATCGGCAATGTGACGCTTTTGTCCAACTGAACCTGTCCACCGGTAATTTTCTGTATCTTCTTCAATGCAACTATATAGGATTTATGAATACGCATAAAACGCGCCTTATCGAGCTTATTCTCTATCTCAGTGGTTGTTATTGGACTCAGATAGGTCGCCTCGGTGGTATAAACCCGGACGTAATTTCCCCAGCTTTGGACATAGAGTATATGCTCAAGCTCGACCCTAAGAATATTCCCGTCCACCTTCAACATTAAGAAATCCGATGCTGCGGTCCGGCCGCCGGCCCCATGCCCCGCCGGACTGACAGGCCTGTAACGGATGAGAACCTTATCGACAGCCGCCATAAACCTGGGCAGTTCTATGGGTTTCACCAGGTAATCCACTACCTGGTACTTGTAGCTATCCAGGGCATATTGACTGTGCGCGGTAGTCAATACAACCAACGGCGGGTGTGACATGGCGGCCAACATTTCCATACCTGAAAGCCCTGGCATGTTGATATCCAAAAAAATAACATCTACGGGATTACTATAACAGTGATCCATTGCCTGAAGGGCGTTGTAGAATGAACCGCAAAGGGTTAGGAATGAAATGTCATGAAGGTAGTGTGCGATTACCCGATGTGCACCCTCTTCATCGTCAACGATGATACAACGCAATGGCTCCATAGTTCAAAAATTCTTTAGCTGCAATATCAAGGTTGTCCGGTAGCTGTCTTGGTCAGCAGCGGTAAGAAAACTATATTGCCCTTTGTACAGGAGCTCCAGGCGCTGCTCAATGTTTTTCAGCCCAATACCAGTGGAGTCCTGTTTCAAAGATAAGTCCGGTAGCGAATTCTGTATATCGAGTATCAACCGGTGATCCTTCATCTCAATGGTGATATCGATAAACCAGGTTGCCGTAACGGTCAGGCTATGCTTGAATGCATTTTCTACCAGGGTAATCAGGATCAAAGGCGCGATCTGGTAACTGCTGAGTAGTGAGCTATCCGGGGGGGTATTGAAGGAGATGGCACACCTATTGCCGACCCGCTCCTTTTCCATAACAATGTAGTTGCGAACGAATTCGATTTCCTCCTGGATACTTACCGTCGATTTTGTGCCGTTTTCTAATTGATATCTCATCAGCCCGGACAGTTGCAGGATAAGCTCAGGCACCCTCGCCGGTTCGGTCAGGCTCACACCATAGAGGTTATTAAACATATTGAAAAAGAAATGGGGATTCAACTGAGCATGCAGGAACTTGATATTCATTTCACTAAGCAGTAGCTGGTCATGGTACCGGTTCTGCACAGCTATGGAATATTGACGGGCCAGGGAAAATGACATAATGGTAATGGTACTAACCGTACAAATAACAAAATGGTAAATAAACGAAATGAGAAAACCGTCCTCGAAATAAAAAGCGGGAGCAAGCCAAAAGTAGTTGGCAGTATAAAGCAGTAGCGCTCCCGCCAATGTTGTAACGATGCTCACTATCGTATACATGCCATACTGCTTTTTAAGCATCAGCGGAAGTATAAAGAACCGATGCAATTGCGCCTGCAGATAAAGGATGAGAAAGAAAGCCAGCCCTTTTAAAAGTCCGATTACTGTATCTACTTCTATCCATTCGTGCAACATGGTCAGAATGAACATGGCAACGAAGAATCCACCTTCCTGGACATACACGCTAAAATACCATTTCCTTTTCTCTGACATATAACTGACTTTTGTATCGAACGCTCAAAATTCTGCTTTTTCCCCCTATCCGGCAAGAATAGATGACAAACGTTGTTAGTCATCAAAACCATGAGGTTGCTCATTTACATTTTAGCCGCAGCTGAGGAACATTTTTCTTTGAGAATTACCGAATAAACTCAGAGAAATGTTTAACAACAGAAGACACCGATGGTGTATAACCTTTATAGGACTTTGGATCGCCGCAACTGCTTCTTTTGCCCAGAATCCGGCGGTTGATAAGGGCTTTTTAATTAGGGGAAGCGTGGCAGATTCTTCCTCCAAGAATCCGATGGAATTTGTGACCGTTGCCTTGAAGGCAAACGATGGTTCGATTGTAGCCAGTTCATTAACTTCCGAAAAAGGCGCATTTGAACTATTTACCGAGGGAAAGGGCAACTATGTACTTATCCTGTCTTATGTAGGGTACAAAACCTACCAGTCAACCACCTTGACTGTCGGGGCAAACAGGGTAATCGACCTGGGAACAATTTACTTACAGGCACAGGCCAGTACGTTAGGCGAAATCACCATCACAGGCAAAAAGGCTCTGATAGTGAACATGGGTGACAAACTGGTGTATAATGCCTCCGCCGACATCGGCAATAAAGGCGGCTCCGCGTCCGATGTGCTCCGGAAAGCCCCAATGGTGTCCGTAGGCGCCAACGGAGAAGTAAAATTGAGGGGGAATTCCAACATTAAAGTCTTGTTGAACGGCATGCCCTCAGGGATTTTGGCCAAAAACCTCAAAGAGGCGCTTAAATTGATTCCTTCCAGTGCGATCGAATCGGTCGAAGTGATCACTTCTCCTTCCGCCAAGTATGAGGCCGAAGGCGCCGCGGGTGTCATCAATATCGTTACCAAAAAGAAAATGAAAGGGACCAATGGCAGCATTGACCTGAGCGGCGGTAACCTGGAACAATCCATGAACGGCGCCGTAAATCTATCCAGTGGCAAATTTGCATTCGGGCTTACCTTAAATGGCAGCCAGGAACGCCAGCGTAACGTCTCTATGCTGGAACGGTCATCATTAGCTGGCGGCGTCAAGATCGGCGAGCTGATCCAGCGCTCAGATGCTATTCAAAAGGATAAGGGCGTCTACGGCGACTTCAACGTTGAATTCACGCCGGATTCTTCACAGAAGGTAGGACTCGGAATCTCCTATTGGAAAGGACATTGGCCACAACAGGCCAGCCTTTACAACTTGTATACCACTGGGGTTGAAAGAACGGAGTATAATCAAAAAAGTTACCAGAATGGAAATTTCGGCTGGGTAGATTTTTCGCTCAATTATGAGAAAAAATTCAAACGGCCAGAACAGAATCTCCGGTTGGTCGGCAATTACGGCCGTTCCAACGACAAATCAGGTTATGTGACTGAACAATTCCGCCTTGACGGGGGACCCCATTTCAGGGAGCAAAGCCCCAATAAAGGCTCGGGTCATGACCTTAGCTTCCAGGTCGACTACGGGCATCCCCTGAGCGAATCCGGCAAGCAATTGATCGAAACCGGCTTGCGTTTCGCAAGGAATGAATCAAACAGCTCTTTCACCGTTCTTAACAACCACAACAATCCAGGCGGCCCGCTGCAGGAGGTGCCATTCCGCTCTGACCGCATGGCCTACTTTCAAAATACCCTGGCAGCCTACCTTAGCTTCAAACTGGAAACGCCGGGCGGCTGGGGATTCCGGCCCGGGCTCCGCTATGAGAGCACGCACCTTGGCGGCAATTTCGCAGGGCCTTCCCCTTCCTTTAAGGCGACATTCGGCAACTTTGTCCCCAACATGCTTATTACCAGAAAACTCAATGACCAGCACGATTTTAAACTAAACTACACCGAGCGCATCCGGCGCCCCTGGATATGGGACTTAAATCCCTATGTCAATGCCAGCGACCCCCGCAACGTTTCGGCCGGAAATCCCCGGTTAAGGCCGGAAGTCACCCGGATGCTGGAACTAGCACATTCCTATAACAGTCCTTCCGGCCTGGCGCTAAACAGCAGCATCTATGGCAACGCCAACAGTAATGCCATCGAACAACTGAGCCGCGTAGACAGTCTTGGCATCTCCTACACAACCTCGCAAAATATTGCGTCGAACAAGCGCCTGGGCGCCAATGTAAATATATATATGCAGCTCAGCAACAGCTGGACAATGGGTACGAGCGCTGAAATTTACCACGTGTGGTTTTCCAGCAGCGCGCTGAACGTTAAAAATGACGCGATCTTTTACGCGTATACACTAAACAGTTCGTATATACTCCCCCGGGGATATACCATCCAGTTCTCGGGAGACTATAGTAATGGTTATGTAACCCTGCAGGGACGAAATTCGGCAGACTATTCTTATAGCTTCTCTGTCCAAAAAGAGCTCCTGGATAAGAAAGCAAGCCTAACACTGGGGGTTAATAATTTTCTGCGCAGTAACTTTTTGCAAAAAAGCATTGCAACTGCCCCGAGCTTTCAAAGCAACAGTGCCAACCGGTATTACAACCGCTCATTGACCTTAACATTCAGCTGGCGGTTTGGCAGCTTCCGCGGCACTGGCAAGCGTGAAGACCAAGCAGCTGGCAAGCAAGAACGGCCAATCCGCGAAGGAACTAAGCCCGGAAGAAAATTTTAGTTTTTGAATTACCTGTAAATCCATGTTGATCAGAAAAGTCTCCGACTTCCTGTCGCGTCCAAAAATAATTTTGGGTGTCTACCTACTTTTGAGCGTGATTATTGCCATTCAGCACTATGCAGGAGGGCCGTTGAAGTACAATAATTTCCAGATTTTCAGGGCGGCGCTCGGGCACCTTGTCGCGCACCAGAACCTGCATCTGGAATATCCTAACGAGTACTTCGACCTGTTCCTCTACAACCCATCTTTTTGTATTCTTTTCGCACCTTTTTCGCTGCTCCCATTGCCGGTCAGCCTGGTGCTCTGGCTAGCCTGCTGCTCGCTGGCGCTGTTCTATGCGATCCGCAGTCTGCCACTCCGTCACACCGACAAGGCATTCTTCTGGTGGTTTATTCTTTTCGAGCTGGTGACTTCACTCCATGGCCAACAAACCAACCCGCTGATCGTCGCGGCGGGCCTGCTTACGTTTACCCTGCTGGAAAATGGAGAGACACGCTGGGCAGCACTGTTCCCGCTGCTGGCATTCTGCATCAAGGGTTATGGCCTGGTTTATGCGGGAATGTTCCTTTTTTACCCGCAAAAAAGAGAATATATCAGTTACTCGGTGCTGTGGGCGGTGGTACTGGCACTTTTGCCATTGCCTGTCACCGGATTGGATGATTTCGCGCAGGTTTACAAAGACTGGCATGGCATTCTGGTTGCCGACCATGCGGTGAACTACGGATTTTCGATCCTGGGCCTGATCAAAGTATGGTGGCCGTCTTTCTCACAGAGCGGCGTCGCCAAAGTTCAGTTGGCAGGTGTGGTATTGTTCGGCATTACCTGGCTACTTTGCCTGTTTCGTAATCAATACCGCACACTCCGGCAACGTCTGCTTTTGCTGGCTTACGCTTCACTTTGGGTGATCTTATTCAACCATGCAGCCGAGTCGCCCACCTATGTGATCGCCATTCCCGGGGTGGTGTTATTTCACATCGTCAACCGCAAACAACTAGCGCCCTGGTCGAAAACATTGATCGTGCTGGTATTTGTATTCTGCATTCTGGCGCCTACCGACATCTATCCGCCCGCGCTGCGCCACAACTTTTTTGAACCTTATCTGATCAAAGTGATCCCGTGCGTGCTGGTATGGGTGGTTTTACAAATACAATTACTGCTTCATCAACATGAAAACCAAAACTAGGCCGGGCATCAGCATTGTGCTGCCCTGCTACAATCCGCTGCCGGGCTGGTGGCAAATACTTGTAGACGCCGTTTGTGAGCTCGAAACAAAACTACCGGGCACACCGATTGAATATATCGTCTCCAACGACGGCTCCGCTAATCTGAGGCTCATGAATATCCCTGCCCTGAGGGGCATCCCGAACCTTACGTTGCTGGACAGTGTGATTAACGAAGGCAAGGGGGCCGCGATTCGGAAAGGGGCAGCCATGGCCAGGGGCGAAATAATCATGTATACCGACATCGATTTTCCTTTCGGCACCGATCCGATTGTCGAAATGGCCAGAATTTTCCAGGACAATCCCCAATGCGCCTTTGTATATGGTAATCGTAGGAAGAGCTATTTCAAAAAGCTGCCGCTGAAAAGAAGGCTTGTCTCCAAGGTCCTGCAGGTACTGAACAGATTTCTCCTGGACAAACACATAACCGACACGCAAGCTGGCATTAAAGGCTTTCGCAAAGATGTACTGCCGCAGCTGCTCGCAACCCGTACCAATACATTTATTTTTGAAATAGAGCTGATCTTCAATTTACTCCAAAAAGGATTCGAAATACATGGGCTGGATGTGTCAGTCAAGCCTTCGGTGATCTTTACTGATTTCAGCATCAAAGTCCTGCTGCGGGAAGCGGCAAATTTTATAAAAATAATCGTCCCCATTAGCCTATGCAAAACGCATTCGTAATGCTTACCTTCGATCTCGAGGAGTTCGACATCCCGGAAGAATTCAACCAGAACGTACCTGAGGCGGATCAAATGCAGGTAACCCTGCTGGGTTTGGAAGCCGTACTCCAGGTACTGAGCCGGCACAACGTCCCGGCTACGTTCTTTGTGACTGGAAATTTTGCCGACAAGCACCCCGACCTGGTCCGCCGGCTCTCCCAAAAACACGAAATCGCCTCCCATGCGCTCTTTCATTCACACACCCGGACATTCCGCGAGAGCGACATCGTTCACTCGCGTAGGATTCTCGAAGCAGCAACCGGGCAAGTCATTCATGGATTTCGTATGCCCCGTCTAAAACCGATAGACAGATCGCTACTCAAAAAGTGGGGGTTTCGTTACGACTCGTCCATCAACCCGATTTGGTTGCCCGGCCGCTATAATATGCTCGGCCGGTCTGCCGATCCGCATTTGATCGACGGACTCATACAATTGCCATGCTCGGCTACCCCCTGGTTACGACTCCCATTGTTTTGGCTGTCTTTTAAAAACCTACCGCTAAGCATGTATCTATGGCTAAGTAGGGTTACATTAAAAAAGCGGGGTAATTTGACGCTATATTTCCATCCATGGGAGTTTGCAGATTTGAGCAGTTACAAACTTCCCACTTATGTAAAATGCCCTGATTCCCAAAAACTGACAACAAAATTTGAAAATTTGCTCTTAAAACTGAAAGGGCAGAATGTGGATTTTGTAACCTGTAATTCTTTCTGCGACGAATGGGAGGCCAGTAATGGCCCAGTACCTTAAATTGCAGATCGAAGACATGATAAGGAAAGACGATCAACCCGACAGAGCCGTGTTCAAATGCGTATTTGAATCATCAGGGAGCGGCCAATTCGTAAGACGCGTTGCTGTCTAGTCTGTATCTTCGCGTGCGCCGTGTATTTGCCCGGCGAGGTTTTGCCATGCCTTTTCAGTATTGAAGGGCGTTACGCCAGGCAGTTGCTCGGCTTTGGTCAAGACAAGCCGAAGCTTATCGTATAACCTAGAATTGGCTGAGCTCATTTTACACCATTGTTGTATCAAGGCACTTTCATTCTCGTTTGCCTCACCGCACAACTGGCGGGCGATACTTATGTAAAGTTTTCTATGCATTTATCAGAGGTCGCTTTTAATGTTTTTGCCGATAACACGAACGCTATCGGTAAGCCGGCAAGCAATAGGCCTTCCCTTTCTTGCCTAATGGCGTCTTAACATAAGGGTCAGCATCAGCGTGCTCACTTCAATCATCGAGCATGCGCCATTGACGTAGCTATACCGGTTGAAATGCCCGTTTTTCGTCGTAACCTGGTAAATGTGTGCCGCCGTTTTGACCAGTGTTAATTCCTTTTGAACGTAGTCGGAATAAGTTGTCGGTTCATTAACCGGTTCGGCAAACAACAAAGTGAAAAAGTTCGACCTTATCTCACTCAACGGGATCACTGTTTTGGTATCCCCCTCGTAGGCTATATAAGCATTGTTTGCTTTTTTCGTGTGCTTGTCTGTTTTAACATTGCCGTTCACTTTTCGCATGACCTTCGAGTAGACCAGTACACCATTTTCGAAAGACGCCTCCTCCATGCCTTCGATAAATACATTCTTTATCAGCAGGCTCAACGCCGCACTGAAAGTCAGCTTAAAAACGCATTTTCGTCCATCGCTAATTTTTGTAACGAGCATCTTTCCCACACACCGGTCGTCATGAAAGACATCATACTGCTGTGTCTGAGTTTGACCGGACGCTTTTTCCAAGCCACCTATCGCTAGCGCGGCAAATAACAAATACTTATACATCTAATAACGCTGGTTTTAAGGCCATACTCCCATTTCGTCTACCTGCCTCAGACTCTACCTTCTCCTGCTCCGTTGGAACCTGTTTATAAAGGCAACAAGTTAAACTTCCAAAACCCTAATCGTCAGTTATCAAAGGTCTCTTCCAAAGGAAAACATTTCTCCATTCCAGTGAAAAATTAAATGAGCAATACGGCGCTACCGATGACTAACGACGTTGGTCACCTGGCGCCATTGCAGCTCCCCTAGCGATAGCCCTCGTAGCTGAACCGATGCAAAAGACCCGGATGGCAAACCAAGTTTGTCACGATTGTTGACGTGTTGGTCATTCTTTTGGCGACCGAATTTTAAGCATGATTTTACTTTGACTTAATGCTTCACCGCCTTTTGCAGCGCAACGGATGCAAAGCCGGCCGCAGGTTTACGATGAAACACACGTATATACATCTAGTAACCGAGGAATGGTGTCTAAAATTTTCAAAGTAATTTACACGGGTCTGCTGCTGCTCGCGGCTTTCCCATCGATAGGACAGCAAGGCTCCATCCTTGTGTCGGGCGTCGTATCGGACAAAGACACACGGGAGCCGCTTGCCTATACTACCGTACAGTTTGCAGGCATCGCTTCCGGAGGCATCATTACGGACTCATTGGGCAGATTCCGTTTCTGGTCCCACCAAGCCGCTGGTAGCCTGAGACTTTCCGCCGTCGGCTATCAGACAATAAACTATCCTTTCAATAGCTCTATGGCCCCAAATCTAGCGATCTTTCTTTCGCAGGACCCGAACAGCCTCCAGGAGGTGACCGTTAGCAGCAAACGCAAAAGGTATCGAAACCAAAATAATCCCGCCGTCGAGCTTATAAGGCAGGTCATCGCCCGCAGGGACAGCAATAACGCGCGTACCAGGGACGATTATGGGTTTAAAAAATATGAGAAACTCACCATGTCGCTGGCCTTGGCCAAGGACAAAGCCTCCCAGTCCTGGTTGCTTCGCAAATACCCATTCCTGAAAACCGGGATGGATACCTCCGGGGTGGCGGGTAAATCCCTGGTACCGGTATACCTGCACGAAAAAAGCACCTGGAATGCTTTTAAAGAACAGAAGGCAACCAAACCCATTATCCTCGGCCAGAACCAGTCACGCATCGACCAATACCTTGATGAAGACGGCTTTGACGAGTTCCTGGAAAAGATCTATGGAGAGCCGGACCTCTACGATGCCGACATCACCCTCGGCAACCGCCGTTTTCTGAGTCCGATTGCCCAAACGGCCCCCCTGTTTTACCAATATTACTTGCAGGATACGATCAAAAACGTCCGGCCCCAATTGATAAAGGTCAATGTCGTTCCCCGTAACAAGGAGGATGCGCTCCTTACAGGATTTCTTTACGTTACACTGGACGGAACTTATGCGGTAAAACGTGCAGACTTTACGATCAGTGAAAAAGCAAACATCAATTGGCTCAATGACCTCAAACTGTCTGTCGAGTACCTTTCCGAAATGACGGGGCGGTATTACCTGAGCCGGAGCACGATGTCGATGCAACTTGGTATATTCAAAGACGGGATCGGCATGTTTGGCCAAAAGACCTACATCATCGATGGCTACGCCCAGAGAGGGAACTATCCCTATGCCTTGGAAAGCTATGTAAAAAAAGAAGGTGCCGTCGCCGGGGAGATCGACCGCCCAGAGCAGCTCTCAGCCATCGACCAACAGGCACTTAACAATGTCGATAGTCTTAAACATTCCAGATCTTTCCGTAAGTCGATGGCACTGGGAGCCTTTGCCCTTTCCGGATATGCACCCTTGGGGCCGCTCGAATTTGGCCCATTCTCCTCCTTTTATAGCTTCAACTCCGTAGAGGGTTCCAGGCTAAAAGTTGGGGCTCGAACATCCGAGCTCTTTAGCCGAAAGGTAGTACTGGACGGATACCTGGCGTATGGAACCAGGGACCAGCAAACAAAATATGGCTTGGGAATGACCGTATCCCTGAACGATAGCTCCATTTACCGGTTTCCGGTCCGCTCGGTCTCTATCCGTTATAACAGCGATATCCAGATCCCCGGACAGGAGCTTGGCTTCCTGGCGGAAGACAATATCCTACTTTCTTTCCGCAGAGGGAGCAACAATAAGATGTGGTACAGTCAAAAATGGCAGTTCGAATACCTTCACGAAACTACTGGTCACCTGGCATTCAGACTCGGGTATCGCAACCAGAAAATCGCGCCCGCAGGCATCCTGGTCTTTGAATCTGCCCCACAAAACAACACCCGTCTGAGGGTAGATCAACTCGCAACGTCCGAAATCTATTCCGAGCTCAGATGGGCTCCGCATGAGACCTTTTTCCAGGGAAAACGTTATCGCAGGCCTATCATCAATGGCTACCCCGTTTACACGCTCCGGGCTGCCTTCGGCATGAAGGGCCTTATGGGAGGTCAATACAACTACCAACGGTTTACACTAAACGCCTCCAAACGTTTTTTTCTCTCACAGCTTGGGTTCTCCGATGTTACGGCAGAGGCGGGAATGGTCTTAGGTTCATTGCCTTTTCCTTTGCTGACCATTCATCGGGCCAACCAGTCCTATTCCAACCAACTCCAGTCGTATAACCTGATGAACAATCTGGAGTTTATCAGCAACCGTTATGCAAGCCTGCACATTCAACATTCTTTTAATGGCTTTTTTTTCAACAAGATCCCGCTCATCAAAAAGCTGAAACTAAGGGAAATATTGACGGTTAAGCTATTATCCGGAGCCTTAGATAGATCTAGCCTGCCCGGGTATCATTCGAACCTAATCCTTCTGCCTTCCACGCCCGAGGGAAACCGGCTCTCTGGTAGCCTCGGCCAGGTACCCTATATCGAAGGGGGGCTTGGGGTATCCAACATATTCAAATTTTTGAGAGTGGACGTAGTCCGAAGGTTCACCTATTTAACCAACCGTCCGGATCTATCCAAATGGGGCGTCAGAATGAAGATGAGTATCGACTTGTAATGCGCCTGAAACCAATCCTTTAAAGAACAACACGTCAATCATACTAACCGGCAAAAGGTCATGCTGAAGAGCACCCCTAGCTCCCCCTACGAGCCCACCACCCATCGAAACTTTGTGTAAGCTAAAATGTACGATCAACCTGGCAAATCCTCCAAGAACCTAATGACAACGTACATGTTGGATAATTTCTTAAGTATAAATTCAGAAAGAAAAAATTTAATAAATACCAAAGTTATTAATAATTACTCTAAGGTAAAACCTTCTTCATTGTTTTTACCGGCATTTTCCCTCCTATCTATCACTATATTTCTTTATCTTAAAGGTGCTTTATCCGCCACCGGATACATAAGAATCCAAAAGGAGTGTTTCTATGCTGTCAATTCAAAATTATCACAATTACCGAACCTGATATATAATCTCACGCAGGTTGGAGATACGTTGTTTTTTTTGTCATTCCTGACTATTTTCATTTTATATGCACCTAAAATTTGGGGGCCTTTAATAATAGCTACCATTTTATCACCTATGCTCTGCATAGTCCCGAAGAACTTATTCCAGATTCCAAGGCCTGCCGCATCGTTTGACAACAGTAGTTTTGTGATTATTGGTGGCGCACTATCAGGGCACAATAGTTTACCTTCTGGACACGCAATCACAATCTTCACAATACTAACAGTTCTTTTATTTGCATTTTTACCCAAAAACAGACACCATAAAGTTCTGTGCATAGCTTTTATATTTTCCACAGGCTTGGCTCTGGCTTTTACAAGAGTGGGTGTTGGCGCACATTATCCGTTAGATGTTATTATTGGTTGTATTATTGGTTACATCTGTGGGCTTTCGGGTATTCTTATCGACCAAAAATACAAAATCTGGATCTGGGTTGACAACACAAAATACGATCCGATCTTTGTCGTATTACTCCTGGCTTCTTGTGTGGTGCTAGCAATTAGAGCCATCAATGAGAATTTAACTATTTTGTATTTACCAATAACTATTTCGATTATTTCAATATCAAAAATCGCTTACAAATATGCCAAAAAGTAAATTAAAAATAATTCATTTTGTTCTATTTGCGAGTTTCATAAACTTTCTATTTTTCTATTATCCATTTTTCAGATTTGTATTTACTAATGCTGATTATACTAGCCTGAATGGCATTATCCTTGTCAGCAGTTTGATTGTATCAGCGTTGGTTGCAAATGCTTTTGCTTTCTATCTATTCCTCTCTCTCTTCCGCGCCTTTGGGAAATTTTTATTAGCTATATTGTTTATAATTAACTCGCTAGCTATCTATTTTATTAACACTTACAGTATCATACTTGACGAAAGTATGATTGGAAATGTACTCAATACAAAATATGACGAGTCCGTAAGTTTTCTCTCCGTAAAATTATTTACTTACTTGATAGTTATGGGCATTATCCCAAGTGTCTACATAGTCAAAATTGAACTAACAAATCCAAGTTGGAAGATTTTTTTTATCAATACTTCGCTAACTACAATATTTCTCGTTGCGCTAATATTTGCAAATGCACGCAATTGGCTATGGGTTGATAAAAATGCAAAAGAATTAATTGGCCTGTCCATGCCTTGGTCCTATGTAGTAAATACCTCACGTTTCTACATACACGAGCATAAAAAGAACGAAAAGGAAATTTTATTACCCGATGCTACTATAAAGGATGATCAGAAATCCATTGTAGTCCTGGTCATAGGTGAGTCGGCAAGAAGCCAGAATTTTTCTTTATATGGATACAAGAAAAACACCAATCCAATTCTTTCCAAAATTCCCAATTTATTCCATTTTGATGCCACTTCTGTCGCAACTTATACCACCGCCGGCGTAAAAGGGATTTTAGAACATAGCAGCTCTGACGAATTATATGAGATTTTGCCCAATTATTTGTATAGAAATAATATTGACGTCATCTGGAGAACAACAAACTGGGGAGAACCGCCTGTTCACATAAAGGAGTATCACGAAAAGAATGCTTTGATGGCCAGCTGCAAAGGCGAAGGATGCAACTACGATGAAGTTCTTTTGAATGGATTAAAAGAGCAAATTAGAGCCAGCAAAAAGAACAAGATATTGGTAGTACTACATACCAGTACAAGTCATGGTCCAACATACGGCAAAAAATATCCTCCGCAATTTACGGTATTTAAGCCGGTTTGCAATAGTGTTGAGTTAGGCAAATGCTCTCATGACGAGCTGGTAAATGCTTATGACAACACTATCGTTTATACAGATTATATCTTATCAAAAGTAATTGAAGATCTGAAACAATTTAACGACTACCATAGTACTATGATTTTTATCTCGGATCATGGCGAGTCGCTAGGAGAAAAAAACCTGTATATGCATGGGCTTCCTTTAAGTATAGCTCCCAAGGAACAATATGCGATTCCTTTTATTGTATGGTTGTCAGATGGTTCGAGACGACTCAAACAAAATAAGATGTTATCGCAGAATCACGTGTTTCACAGTGTGCTGAACTTCTTAAATATACAAAGCCCCATTTATGACGAAAAAATGAATATTTTTTCAAAATAGGGCGAGATATTTATTCATATTGTAAGTGTCCCTAAAAAACAGACAGTTTGAAATTAGAGATTAAACCTTAATTTTAAACTGATGAAGAAGACGAGATTTACAGAGACACAGATCGTTTCGATCCTGAAACAACAGGAAGCTGGCATTCCGACTAAGGAAATATGCCGGCAGCATGGTATCTCTGAGGCCACCTTTTACAACTGGAAGAGCCGGTATGGCGGGATGGAAGCATCTGACGTCAAACGGTTGAAGGACTTGGAGGAAGAGAATTCGCGCTTGAAAAAGATGTTTGCCGACCTGAGCCTTGATAATCAGATTTTGAAAGAGATCTTCGCAAAAAAGGGCTGGGCTCTGCCGCAAAAAGGGAATTGACCGAGGAGATTGTTCGCGAGTACGACATCGCTGTGAGCAGAGCCTGTAAAATCGTTAACCTTGTTCGTTCTCAATACTATTACAGCAGTAAGAAAGATGATTCTGAGGTGATTGAGTCGCTTCAAGACTTGGCCTTCAAACATCCCTCATATGGTTTCAGGAAGCTTTTTGCCTACCTGCGCAGAGCTGGTAAGCCATGGAATCATAAGCGAGTACACCGCATTTATCAAGTTTTGAAGCTGAATAAGCGGCGAAAAGGGAAGCGGCGATTACCTGATCGGGTCAGGCAACCGTTAGCGCAGCCCGCCCAGGTAAACGAAATTTGGAGCGTCGATTTTATGAGCGATAGTATGATTGGCAATCGTAAATTCCGCACGTTTAATGTGATCGACGACTGCTCCCGGGAAGCTCTGGCCATAGAAGTGGACACTTCGCTTTCTTCCAAACGAATTATCCGGACCCTAAATCAGCTCAGCGAAAGCCGAGGCTTCCCAAGGGCGATCCGATCGGATAACGGGCCAGAATTCACCTCAAAAGATTTTACGATCTGGTGTGAGGAGAAAGGGATTGAAACCAGGTATATACAGCCTGGTAAGCCGACCCAAAACGGCTACATTGAACGATTTAACCGATTGTACCGAGAAGCAGTGTTAGATGCCTATTTGTTCTTCGATCTGGATCAGGTCAGACAATTAACAGCGGAATGGATTGAAGAATATAACCAGCGACGACCACACGAAGGACTGGGCAATTTGACACCATTTGAATGGAAGGAATCGCTGGTGAAAAAGAAAATTCACCAACAAATGACTGTCTGAGAAACGGGGTACTTACAGGTGTAACACAAATACCCAGAGCAACCAGGCATCAGCGTCCAAATCTGGGCGCTATATCAAATGTCCGTATTGCGCTTGCATGTGCTGTCTTGTCCCTCACTGCCGTATGTAGGGAAGTCCCCACTTTGATGTCCGGCTCCCGGACAACTCTTGCGTCTGGTGTTGTTTACTGCAATTCGTCCGGTCAGGCGACTAATCGTTCGATTTCGGACATTCCAAACGGAAAGAAAATCACTCATTTAATTTAATATCAACACCTTATACAAGGTTAGTCCCGTTGGTACATTATTTGTTTAGCAAATAATAAGAAAATAATTTTAATATGGGAAGACCCTATTTAGGTGAGTTTGAAGAACTGGTCCTGCTCACCGTCATCGTGCTTGGCGCCGGAGCGTATGGCGTGAGCATAGCCGAAGAGCTTCGCCAACGCACTAATCGCACCATCAGCCTCAGCGCTGTGCATATTGCGTTATACCGGCTCGAAGAAAAAGGTTTTGTCACCTCGGAAATGGGCGGCGCCACCTTAAGCCGGGGAGGAAGAAGAAAGCGGCTTTTCATGATTACTACGGCAGGGCGAGACATGCTGACCGAAATCCAGGAGATACGAAACCAATTCTGGTATGCAATAGTAAATCCGGCACAGTGATGAAAAAGCAAAAGAAAGCCCTCCCCCCGCGTTTTGCTCAAAGATTGTTTAGGATGCTTTGTCCGTCAGAATTGTTCGAAGAACTGGGCGGCGACATGCAAGAGCAATTCGAACTCGACGTAAACCGGGTAGGTGAGGCCGCCGCCAGAAAAAGATACTTGTTAGAAGCGGTCAAATTCGCGAAACCTTACTATCTGAAAAGACGCGCTGCGGGTCTGTTGATCTCGCGGCAAAAAACACAGAAGAAAGTGCATTACTATTCCCCCAAAACATTCAGTACAGCCATGATCAAAAACTATCTTACCGTCGCCCGGCGAACGCTTGCCCGTTACAAATCTTACACTGTCATCAATGTTCTCGGACTTTCGCTAGGCATGAGTTGCGGAATATTGATTTTTTCACTTGTCAATTACCACCTCGGATTCGATAAATTCCATGCGAATGCAGATCGCGTTTACCGGGTTACTTCCGAGTTGCACAATGAGACCGTCAGCAAATATGGTAGCGTGCCACAGCCCATTGGTGCTGCCATGCGCGACGATTATCCGTTCGTTGAAAAAGCTTCGATGCTCATCAGCTTCGGCGGGAATATCTCCTTCCCATCTAGCAAAGACGATCCCAAATTTAATGACGGGGTAGCCTATACCGAACCCGATTTTTTTCATATCCTGGATTTCCCATTCATCGCCGGAAACCCCGAAGCAGCGCTCTCGCAACCCAATACCGCTGTGATTACCGAGCGCCTGGCCGAGAAATATTTCAAAAAGGATCAGGCGATTGGAAAGAGCTTCCGGCTGGACAACAAAACTGATTTTACCATCACAGGTATTCTCAAAAACTTGCCCGAAAACACCGATATCCGCCAGGAAATATATCTCTCTTATCCCAGCATCAAACAAACAACCCCGTGGCTCAATACCTGGGGGGGAATTCTGAGCGCTACCCAGGCGTTATGTGTTGCTGAAACCCGGCACGGATGCTTCGAAGGCAGACAAAGCCATGGCCGGCATTTCCACCAAATACTACAATAGCAAAGATGCAAAAACCTTCAAATTTCATCTGCAACCACTTTCCGACATTCACATGAACCAGGAATTTGGCGGCGCCATTACCAAAAGCCAGCTCATTGCGCTTTCGCTGATTGGTCTTTTCCTGATCATTACTGCGTGCGTCAACTTCATCAACCTAGCCACTGCCCAGGCGTTGGGGCGCAGCAAGGAGATCGGTGTGCGGAAAGCAATGGGCAGCAGGAAGGGGCAGCTTTTCTGGCAATTTATCATCGAAACAGGATTCATTACCCTCATTGCCTTCGTACTCGCCAGCGGGGCGGCATACCTCGCGCTGCCATCTATGAACGAGCTGCTGTCTACCCGCGTCACACTCGATTGGCTGAAAGACATAAATCAACCCGTTTTTGTCGCCTGCCTGCTGATAGTTGTCACCTTCATTTCAGGCTCATATCCCGGGCTGGTACTGGCAGGTTTCCAGCCGATTATGGCACTGAAAGGGAAGCTCACTCAGAACCAGATCGGCGGCTTTTCTATCCGCAAGGGCCTTGTAGTCACTCAGTTTGCCATTTCGCAGACGCTCTTGATCGGTACAATTGTTATTACCAGTCAGATGCGGTTCAATAGTGAAGCGGATATGGGTTTCAAAAAAGACGCTATCGTGCTACTGTCAGTGCCGGAAACAACCCCTGCTAAGCAAAGCGCCATGCGGGCGCGTTTTTCACAATTGCCAGGGGTGGAGAAAGTTGCTTTTTTGAGCGCTCCGCCAGCATCGCCTGAAAATAATTTCGACACTAATATCCGGTATGCAGGCAGGCCCGAAGAAGAAAAATTTACCATTTTCTACAAAACCGGTGACCCTGAATACCTCGCTATGTTCGGACTGAAACTTGTGGCAGGCCGCAACATGGTACCATCCGACACCACGAGGGAGTATTTGCTGAACGAAACCGCGGTTCAAAAGCTCGGGGTTAAATCGCCGCAGGAAGTAATTGGAAAAAATGTGAATATTAATGGTCGCAGCGGGATCATCGTCGGAGTGATGAAAGACTTTCATAACAAATCATTCCGCGAGAAAATTGACCCGGTTTGCCTCACAACCAAGGCTGCAGATAATACGCAATGCGCCTTGAAAATAAGCAGCCGAAAGCTGCCCGCAACGCTGGTTTCCATCGAAAAGGCATGGAACGAAACCAATCCAGATTACATTTATTCCTACCAGTTCCTGGATGAGCACCTGCAACGTTTTTATGAAACCGATCAGCTCCTATTGCAACTCATGTGGCTCTTCGCCGGCATCGCGATCTTCATTGGCTCCCTTGGTTTGTATGGCCTCATTTCCTTTATGGTCGCCCAAAAGACCAAAGAAATCGGTGTTCGCAAAACGTTAGGGGCTAGTGTGGGAAGTATCGTCTGGCTTTTCGGTAGACAATTTGCTCACCTGCTCGTAGTAGCCTTCGTTATTGCCGCTCCGATCGGATGGTGGCTTGTGGATAAATACCTGGCCGATTTCCAATACCATATCGAGCTAAACCTGACAACCTTTATCGTCGCGCTCGGAATGACATTTTTGATTGCGATTGTGACAGTTGGATATCGGTCGGTTAAAGCTGCATTGATCAATCCCGTAAATGCATTGAGGTCCGAGTAAGTTGTCAGTGCAACGCAAAAAGCCTAGGTCAGGTAAAGGAGTCCGGCTGCGGGCGCCAGCGAGGTCACTGAAAGCACCTAAATTTCAGGTGCCACTTCATCCCCTCCCTGATCCGCCTAGAGCTTTCCAACAATAAGTTCACTCAGGCTACTTTGCCGCTAACTAATTTCCAGTATTTTGCTATGTCTTATTCCGGTTACATTCTACATATTTAACCAACTTTTTCGACAACAATCTAAGCTTAATCCTATGGGAACACTATCAAAACTGCTTCTTTTATTTTTTGATTTTCATTCTTTCTTGCTCCGGCAAGTATATAGACGTACCATCCGCCAATGCAGACTACTTCATTGGAACTTGGCGCATCGCCAAGGATGCCGAACCCATGATCACGAGTTCTTTACTAACGAATATCAGCCTTCAGAAAAGTGGTAAGTTGAACTTAAACATTGTTATTCCCGCAGGAACAGATCCTATGTATAGATGGTCATACAATGGCGATGACAAAGAATTCTCAATATTTTTACCTGGTGAGGAAACTTATGTCCTAAGAGAAGTCTCAGACAAATACTTCAAAGTGAAAAATAAAAACACCAATGATCTTTTGATCTTTACCAGAATTTAGCTTTAAGGCAGACGCAAGTGGATATAATTATTCGAGGTTGTCTCTTTTGACAACTTCTTTTTTTTCATTCTGAATCAATGGTATTTTTCTAACAACTAACTTGCAGTTTGATACGATTTCCAGATGAATGAGAGAAGCAGCGGTAAATTGCGAATATATCCTTCAACAGGTTAGCCGAACGAATGCAATTATATTCCGCGACTTCGAGGCAAGGAAATATTGAACCTCACAAAAAGGTAAGGCTACAATATTCCGTTCCGACCAAAGGCAAATATTTCCAGTAAAATAATCGCCTATCTGCCTCAGGAGAGTTTCCTGCCTCGTGATATGAAGGTCAGTAGCCTTATTGCAATGGTATTCTCAGATGGGGAAGTTCAAAATCGTCTGTTTTATTCTCCAGGTGTAGCATCATTTGAAAACCAGCGAATTGGAGCTCTCTCGCTAGGTATGCTAAAATATTTTGAATTTCTCTTGCTAGCCAACATGCATCATCCCTTCCTTATGCTCGACGAGCCATTTTCAATGATAGATCCGCTCTTCCACGACGTTATAAAAGAGGTCATCAAATACTAAATTGACAAGCAAAGGAATTCTCCTAGCAGATCACTATTACGCCGATGTTTGGCAGGTCACAAAAAGAAAACTATCCCCTCTGGCCAGTTTATTTCTGTAACCAATTCTACGCCGATAAACCGCATTTATAATTCTCAGACGTTACCTTTCCGGCAACGCCAGAATCCTCGCCTTTACATCTTCGGTTATCGGCTTTCCGTAAATCAGGTTTTTTGCTGCAAGCATGGGAAGATCTGACGCTGCCACCGCGTCTGGGTCTAAATACTTGCCTCCATAATCCTCAAAGTTGCATTTTTTATTTTCGAGCAGCTTCGAAAGCTCCCTGAGCGCCGGGTGGTCAGTGATAACGGCCTGTTCTTCAATTTCGTCGTTGTAGGGTGAGCTCCTGTCTGTGTTTGCACAGATCATGTAAAGTGTCGCAAAATACTGCTCTCGGGGCGGCACCTCTATGGTCACCCATGTCACAATAAAACCATTTTGCACCCTCAGGCTTTTAGCCACAAGCATAAACCCGGGAGGAAGTTGCACTTTAATGGGTGCGTCGGTTTCATTGTAAAGATTCAGACAAATTTGCACATTACCGCCATGCCCATGGAAACGGTTCTTTTTCTTTGAGTCCTCGAAGCAATCCTCTGTCGAATTCGGCTTATCGAGAAGACGTATCCCTGCCGGCCAGCTAAAAGGCACGCCAACAGGATGCTCTTTGGAGTCACCAAATCCTTTTTCAAATTGATACGAAGGGTCTTTTTCTGCACCGGGTTTGCACGCGGCTAGTAGAAGGCCGAAAAAAAATATAGGAGGTAAAAGTTGTTTCATGGCTGTCGATTTTTGTTGCAAGGATAGCCATGAATACCCACATCGCAAACAGCCTGCCCTGCCTAGTCGACAGAACGCAATTTTAGTCGACTAGTGGTAAAAAGATTATGCGAGCATCCTGATGAAAAAGATTTTATACCTGCCAGTAGCTACGGGATAGAAGTTGATAACTTTTTGAGACATGTGCTAGTTAGAACATGTTGAATAATACCCGTAACAATAAAAAAACCTACAAATGAATCATTTGCAGGTTTTTTTATTGCTTTTCGAAATACCACTCTGTGCATCCGGGCAATATCACTATCGGTATTAATTGTCGACCGGGCACAATGTCGTTTTCAGCCGATGGAGCTGTTTCTCTTGCTCATATCGTAATTTGAATAAATTCCTCTCCTGTTCAGCCTCCTGACGATATGTCTGAACACGGAGGTCAAACCACATATAAATTTTCATCAATGGGCCATTTTGCGAAGAATGTAATTCATCGAGATATTTTTTGCGTAAGATAAGCTTTTGGTTTTCGATCCGTTGCCACTCGAGTAGTATTTCGGAGCGGTGCATACGGACCATTTCGATATACGAATACCGAAGAGAATCGTAAGATTTCATGATGGAGGACGTTGAGTTTATTGCAGGTAAAGTTACATAAAAAATTAGCAAAAATCCATTTGCGAACCTTTCTGTATTCGATTCTAAAAAATAATGATTCGGTCTGTATGGACAGTTCCCGTCTTTGTGATCATCTGGATCTGGTATGCGCCAGCAGCTATACGATCTACAGAGATTCCATCCCTGGAAAGTCGGCTTGTTTCATAGACAGTCCTGCCTTGCAGGTCAACGATTTTCAGGCTAACTATTTCACGATTGCTGTCAATGTGGATTTTGTCGCAAACCGGATTAGGATAAACAATGCCCGCAGACAACAGACCTATCTTGAATTCCAGGTTTTCGATTTTACTGTAAGTAAACGTGCCGTCCAGATCAATCATTTTCAGCCGGTAATAGTTCATTCCCCCAGCTGGATTCCGATGGATCCATTGGTAGCTGGCTGGATCATTGCTTTCCCCTCTGGCCGCAGTTTCGCCGACCTTCTGCCAAGCCCGTCCCGTAACGCTGTGCTCAATTTCAAATACCGCACTATTGCGCTCCTCGGCTGTTAGCCATGCGACAAGCGTGGTATTGCTTTCGGAGGTCGCCGTAAATGACACCAGCTTGACCGGCAACGTTCCGCATGCATGTTCGATATCCGCTTGGCTCTGGCAGCCCGAGCCATTTCCGCTTACGACAGCGCTGACGCTGCCCAGGAATGAGCACACAGGTTCGAGCGCGCATAGCATGAGTTTAGGATTGCTAGTGATATTGAGCTTTTCAAGCCTAGTGCCCCCACCCTCGCATTGGCGTTCGAACGCCCGCTGGCAGAGGTGACCAGCGCCGAAAGGCTCAGCAACTCCGCATTACCCACTATTTGCAGCCAACCAACGTAGGTTAAATTATCCAGACCATCCAGATTAGCCAGCGAGGCGTTACCACGAATAATCAGATTGGTCGAAGACCTGAGGTTATTCAAGCCGGCAAGACTGGTCAACGCACTATTTTCTCCCATCACTAGCCACTGCACGCCAATAACAACTTCCAACCCGGAAAGATCCGGGAGTACATCATTGCTTGTAATATAAGCCTCGCTGAGATAATGTAGATTTTCCAGCCCCGTCAGGCTTAAAAGGCCCTTATTCAAAGTGATATGCATTTGATAGCTCACCGATTCGAGCTTTTCAAGGCCCGTTAGATTTTTCAGTAGCTCGTTCTCCCCTACAATAATGCGCCTTAAGCCAGTCAGGCTGCTCAATCCGCTTAAATTCACAAGCGCGTTGTTGGTCGTAATTGACAAAAGGTCCGTTACCGTCTCCAATGCGCCTAGCCCGCTCAAATTGGGCAATACCTCATTATTACTCAAGTAAAGAAAACCTACCGTCGCCAGATTATCAAATCATTTCAAACTGGTCAGATTCTTAAGAAACCTAACGTGAATAATGCCCGAAACCGACGTCAGTCCTTCCAAACCTGAAAGGTCGGTAAGCAACTCGTTGGTGTAGATCAGTAAATGCTGCACTCCCGTGAGACCTTCCAGGCCTTTTAGGTTTGGAAGACTGGAATTATTTTGAATTGTAAGTTTTCCTGTGATCGTTTCGATATTCTCCAACGGGGACAGGTCGGTAATGTCGGCTCCGGAAATCGTAATGTCCCCTTTGACCGTCTTACAAGAGGGGCTAAAACTGTTGACCGCAGATTGACCGCAGATTGAGAGTTAAGCTTTAAGTCATAGACCGTGCAAGTTTGTGCGTGCAGGCTGAAAGTTCCCGTTAAGACAACGGCTGCCATCACGCCAAGATGGCGTAGAATTTTTCCCATGTGAACGTTGAGTAGGTCGAGATTGAAAATCAACGAAATATACCAAAACGCCAGGGAGAAAATATATTAAATTATAGAGATTATAAAAATATTTCTATTGTTAACGACCGGTTACTTGTGAGCAGAGGTGATGACCATGTGCATGCTTCTCAATGTATCGCTGCAAACATGGATTTTGCCTTCTACTGGCGTCAGGTCCTTGTAACAGATTTCGCTTAACAGACGACTCGTGCAAAATAAATAACTCGGTGGTACTGTCGTTTTTCGGTGCATTCCGGTGCTAAGTCTCACCGGTAGCGCTAAATTCAGAACTGCGTAGCCGGATACAAATTCTGCTTCGTTATGTGAGCCGTCGTAGGATAGCGCGGTATCAGGAGTCAAATACAGCGCACCGGCCCAAATTAAACAGCAAAAATCTGTGGCTACCCTGCAAATGCAACCCTATTACGCGGACAGCTTTTGAAAAAACACACTTGGCCAGTTACATGGCAGCCACGAAAGGAAGATCAGGCGAACGCTATATACTGGTTTCAATAAATTTGATAGAACTATCAACTTTCGGCTCGTATTTGTCAATAGGAATAATCAGGGCTGGGATTACCGGTATGACTGGGATAGGGAGATCGATCTCGTAGATGGGTGGGACGAGCTTGTTCATACGCTTTCGACCTTTACGCCGACTATTTTAGCCAGAGCTTCCAAAATGTCCCCACCATAGCAATGACCAGAGCCATATCCACCATCGCCCAACTCGGTAACTTCGCTGCCACACGCAGTTTCGTTTCCATCTTTTATCGGTCATCCACCAGCAGTCACTATCGACGGTGAAAGTTGCGCTTGGATTTTCTTTAATGAGTTTAACCAAATCCTTAGCTCTAACATTCCAAGACATTCCGGATTTTAAGGGGTCAACATCCTCCGGTATATCCAAACGCCACTTCTTCGGATGGGTGTATCTTAGATCCGCGAAAACTGTGGAGATGTTAAATGCTCGGATACAACTTCCTAAGTTCGAGAATATCGATAATATCCTTCGGGCGACCCATAATCTCTTTATCGTCAATCAGGTCTTCGAGGCCGATGAAGGAAATCTCCATCCCATTCCGTTTGAAGGCGGTACGCCTGTTGTAAGCGTCCCGGAACCGGATCGCTGCCCGGATTGCCGGGTTCAGATCCAGGGTGCAATCGGCGAGGTCGAATTTCAGAAACGACTTTTTCGGATTCGGGTCCTGCTCTGCTTTCAGTCTTTCAACGTCGAGCGGTACAGCTTCCAAAGCATTTAGAAGATTGAAGTAGTTTTCGTACGTCGGGTTGTACCAGATATCCAGGTCAGCTTTATCGGCAGGCCGATTAGTATTCCTGGCCATGGAGACCCGGATGTATCCGTAATAAGACACAGCGAAGCCACCGACGATCATGTATTCAACCTTGTGATCGTTCAGTGATGTTATAATTCGGGGAAGTGAATTGAAATCAAGCATTCAGGTAATCCTTACTTTGGCTTCCTTACGGGTTGCTGCGATTTCTCAGGCGGATTGTCTCCTCTCAAGAGATCCATGAAGATTTCAAACTTTTTGTGCCGTTCCGCGAGTACAGCAGCACTGACAGTACCGCTGGTTGCAGTGTCCTTCATCGCCTCAAAACTGCTGTATTTCCTTACCTTTTCCATAGCGGTAGTGCTTTCCTGGTTATAGAACACTGAAATATACAGATATGGTGCAAAATCACAATAAAATTATCATTAGCGCACATTATCAGGGGTATATATTGATACCCTGTAATCCGAAGGCTTGCCCCGGCTACAAAGCTTAAGATATAGCTTCTTAGCTTCTTCCTGTGTCATCGTTCTGACCTCGCTAGACTTCCCACCGGATATCATTTCTTCCGTCATCGGGTACCATTCATGCCCGATTAGCCGTACCAGAACCACATATAGTTCTTCCTTCTTAGTTGGCTGCTTGGCGTCATAGCCTTCGACTGTCATAAGGAACAATTCAGCAGCTTCGAGATACTCGGTTCTGGTGGCCAGCTGATTGTGATGCATTGCGACCGACTGGCCAGCCTTCTCAAATATTTTCAGATTTCGGATGACCACCTGGGAGGGATCCATCTTGGGTTCAGCATCCAGTTTATTATGGACGAGCTGTAACCGACTGTGCAGCGCATGCGCCGTCAGTGAGTACTTTTTCATGTTATGTTGATGAAGTTTTGAACTAAAAATGTGAAATAAAATTACAGGTTTTTAGCAACAGAATCTAAAATCTCATCCTTGTAAGAAAAAATTTTATCGGGCTTAGGCCATGTAAATAAAATGTCAACAGTTTGATTATTATATAGTTACAGGACTTACCAAAAAAACTGTAATTAAAATTGTAATTGCGGAATATATTGAGAACGGATATATTTGATCCATGCAACATCGCATGAAAAAAGGTAGCCCCGAGCCAGTTGGTTCAAAGCTACCCATTGAGCGAATCATCGGTGTCGCTACGGAAATTTCTGGCTTTATCTATGTTTCTCTACAAGCCCTAGGAAAGTTGGTAGAGATCATACAGCAGTGGCCCTGATCGATTACCCTTGATCCCATATGTCGGTCAGGCGTTTTTCTTTTACACCTTAACGATTACACTGTAAAAATTACGCAGTAAATATATTTACAAACAAATGATACCCGGCATTGTAAAAAAATTAACCTAACTGCCATTTCTGAGCTGCTATGGCACTTTTTGGTTCGTGATTTTTGCCTCAAAAATCTGAGGAAAGTAAATAAATTTCATTTACCGCCCATCCTATCCGCAGATAGTGCATCCGTGTCTACGACACCTGCGGGTCCGGGCTTTTTTCTGTGCTCGGCGGGTGGAAGTTTATAACTGGACAGGACTTCACTGAACACTACCAGGGTGAGATTTACTTCCGGCCTGCCCGTAGTGTCTAAGCCGGGGCGTATCCTCTCCATAAATGCCGTATGCGTTTGAAAGCTAATTCACAGGTAATCGGTGCTGTGACGCCGACCACACGGCATGTAGACAAAGAATGACCGTTTAGGCAAACAGAGCCTGGGAACATATGAGAAACAGGCGGAGCATCGGCATAACAGTCAAAAGCCGATAACCCCACTGTATCACAACCTGTTACGATTGTACAGACAAATCTTAAATCCATCCGAGGAATTCAGCAACTTCCTTTCCAATCCGGAAACTAACGTAAAGTAATTGGCATACAGCTTTAAACATGCCAAGACGTTTGCAAACTTTTCTAAGTTTTGCGATTTCAGAAGCAGAGATTGTTTTGGTAATCATCGACATACAAGTTTAGACGTGAAATCCCCCAGCCCGTCTGGCTCGGTGGATTTAGCTCGTCTTGTTGCTGAGTCGCAACATTCGGATGTATGTCGTAAATGGGAAAAGAGCTTCCCCTGATTTACGTTGTAAAGATACTCCTGTCTATCTGATTTCCAATGTCTTTCCTACACGAGCGGCAATTTTTTCATTTTTTACGCATTTTACGCTTGACAGGGTATAGGCGATCAGGGAGACGGTACATACGGAAACCCCTTTTTACCAGGTGGTTTTAGCGATCTAGGCGCCATTCGGGTTGGCGATGAATATTACGCAATTTCGTCAACCATGCAGTTTTCACCCCGAGTGGCCGTCCTGAATTCAAAAGACTTGCATTATTTTAAGTCAGGGCATCTTTGGCTTGAATTGGCCCAAGGTCTACAAATTCTATAAAATAGTATACTAAATTACTACCAAAGCCCTATAATGGTGTACTTCGCTGATTCACCAAGCACAAGCCTTTCTAATGAACAATGAGCCTTACGAGTTCTTTTTGATCAGACGCGCAGCTACGCCGATCTCAGCACTTTTGCAGCTGCATCTTCAAAGCGGTGCGGATTTTGACAAGTGGGAAACTTTGCTGCTTGCGCTATTCCGGCAGTCAGATTTTAGTGATGCTATATACATCGCCTCGCCCTCCCTTCACGCAGCTCTCACGCAGTATTCATTTCATTCACCGGAAAATACGCGCCGCAAAATACTGTTCTCACTCTACAAATATTTAATCAGAATCACCACCAGAGCAACCCCATTCGGCCTTTTCTCTGCGACCGGGGCAGGTAAGCTTTCAGGTCAAACAAACCTGACTTCCGTGAAGGCAAGCAACATCACCAAGAGCATCCGCTTTCAGCCTGAGGTCCTCAGTCACATAGCTCGCTATTTGCAGGAGCAAATCAATGGAGATCGGCACACTCTTTACAGGGTTAATAGCAGCTTATACCCTTCAAGGAATGGTTACCGCTACATCGAGCGCGCGTCAGCGGGAGCGCACGCAGTAGAAAACCTGATAGAAGTTACCTATTCTGCTCACCTAAGTCTATTAATCCAGGCATCCAAACAGTGGAAATCGAAGGTCGAGCTGACGGAATTAATGGCTTGCTCAATCGGCCTGGGTGAGGCTGTTATGTTCATTGAGGAGGCAGTTGACGCAGGCATTCTGGTTAGTGAGCTTAACTACAATATCACAGGTCCCGACTTTCAGGACCGCTTGAAGGCATACTTAGATCAACATCAGTACCGATCAACAGCTATCAAACAGCTCTGGTCTATGCTCAATGATCTTTCACCCCATACATCCGCATCCGAACTGGACCGTGCCGCCCGGCAAATTTCAGCCCTTGTTCCTAACAGCATCAGCGCTTCATTTTTCCGCGCACAGCTCACCATGAAAGCCGCTAGCTTTTCGCTGCAAAAAAAGGCAGTAGAGCGGCTGGCAAAAGAATTCTCTGCCATCAAAGGCTTACTTAGGAGAAATAGCCTACATCCGTCCTATTTTGATGAGCTCAAAAATAACTTTAAAACAGTGCACGGCCAGCGCCAAGTGCCACTCACTGAGCTGATGGATAGTCCGATGGGAACCCAGTATGCCCAGATCAGCATACAAGGCTCGATGACGCCATCACTACTGGAACAGCTCGAATTTACCTTCACCGAAACCCAACAGTTGCCAGGGGCTAGCCCAGCTGGCAAACTCAAACAACAGCTACTCGATCGAGCGCTTCGTAGCGGGACAGACCGTATTGAAATCAACGATTACGATCTTAGGGAGATTTCCAAAGAGGCGCCTTGTGAACATGGTACATACTGGTTGGGTGAACTAATTGCCTCTAATCAGCAGGAGTTGGACGCCGGCCACTTCGCTTTTTATCTAAAAGCTTCCGGCGGGCAGTCGGGACTGGAACTAATGGCAAGGTGCGCCCAAGACGACCCTGCACTGACTGCTTACTTAACGAGTGCCGCCCATTTCATCGCTAGCGAAAACGCGAAGGCCATTCATGCTGAAATCGCTCATATTCCAAACGACAGGGCAGCCGCCGTTTTGGCCAGGCCCCGGCTTTGGCCATACGAAATCCCCTATCTGGCGCATTCCACCTTGAAAGAAGCAAATCAAATCAGTATCAATGACATTTTGGTTTCACTCTCCAAGGAAGGCAAATTTGTATTGACCAGCATCCGGTTGGGCAAACAAATTATTGTTCACAACACATCCGCACACAACTACCATCAAGGGCTGCCGGTCTACCGGTTTCTTTCCCAGGTTGCCAATCAGGATATTGAGCTGCTGCGTTGGGATTGGGAACACTTGGAAGATTTTTCTTTCCTTCCTATGATTAGCTACCGGCATCTGATCTTAACGCCTGCAAAATGGACGGTTTGCGCAGTGTTGCGAGAGCGCATTCTGAATGCCATTGGCTGTCAGGTAAAATGGAGCGCTTTAAAGCAGCAGCTTCAAATACCCCGATACTTCCAGGCTGGCCATGGGGATAATTTGCTGCTTTTTGATAGTGAAAACCGTTTTTCTATGGAGCTCTTTGCTATCCAGCTTCAAAAACAAAGCATCAGCCAAATCCAACAGTACTTACCAGATGTGAGCGGCTCGATTAACGCTGATTTGATGGGAGGATTTGCCCACGAGCTAGTCTTGGCTTTCAAGCCTATCGTTAAGGTCAGCCAAGAAGCCAGTCCCCTACTCTTACCGGACCTTGCTGATACCCGACTATTTCATTTGGGAAGCCAATGGCTTTATCTTCAAATATATGCCGAGTGCGCCTTACTGGACACGATACTGCTTAACCGCATCGCTCCGGCTTGCAAGACGCTCACAGAACAGGGGATGATTCGCAAATGGTATTTCCTACGCTATTTTGAACCCAGCTCCCATATCCGGCTGCGCGTAATGCTCACAAAGAAAGAAGACTGGCAGATCGCGCTCGGAAGGCTACACCTGGCATTGACAGGCCAGATTGATAGCAGCCGAATCGAGCAGATTCAGACGGCCACATACGAGCGCGAG
This sequence comes from Dyadobacter sp. 50-39, assembly GCA_001898145.1. Taxonomy (GTDB): domain Bacteria; phylum Bacteroidota; class Bacteroidia; order Cytophagales; family Spirosomataceae; genus Dyadobacter. The sequence continues at coordinate 19,225 of MKSR01000037.1, read as the reverse complement.
CTAGAACGGTATGCAAGCCTGGGATATGAAAGTGTAGAATCAATCTTTTACTACGATAGCCTTGCATGCATCGAAATCATTTCGGAATTGCAGCACCAAGCCCAAGACACCGCACGGTTACAGGCCGCACTGATCGGAATCGATGCTTTACTGGATGATTTTCAGATGAGCATAGACCAAAAGCTGACATTCGCCAGCAACGCCTATCTTCAATTCATGCAGGAATTGTCTCAGGACAAAACATTTACCCGCCAGCTTGACCGCAAATACAGGCAGACTCGGCCCGTTATTGACCAGGCGCTTGCAAACCCGTCCGAATTGTGCATCAAAGTATCGGATCATTTCAAAATCCGCTCTGAAAAAATCAGGGAGCTGCTCACCGCCAGCCTTTCATTACCCGAAATAGCAAGCTACGTGCATATGTTTATCAACCGGATTTTAGAAAGCGCACACCGGAAACAGGAGATGATTCTGCTGTATTTTTTAAGCAAACAATACCGCTCGACAAAAACTATTGGACATTTCAGGTAATCTTTTGAATATCATAACAAAATCCTTCTTTAGGCTTTTGATTTTGGCTCACTTATTCGTAATTTGTAACCGATAGACTATTTAATTGAACTTGTTAGCCCTTCTTGCCCATTCGGTATGAATCCACTTTAACTACTCAACGAAATGGACACCAATTCTTCTTTTGTGGTTACATGTTTCATCATCGACGATGAGCAGGCTTCTCACGCCGCCTTGCAACGGCTGATCGCATCAGTTCCCTGGCTTAAAATTACCGGCCAGTCTTACAGCAGCGCCCAGGCTATTGAAATGATAAGGGCAAAAAGGCCGGACCTGTTGTTTCTTGACGTGAAGATGCCTGGCATCAGCGGCCTGGAGCTTCTCGGCAAGATTGACTCCCCAAAACCACAGGTTATCTTGACGACCGCATTCCGCGAGTATGCATTGGAGGGCTATGAGCATGACGCAATCGCATTTCTGCTCAAACCATTCAGCATGAGCCGCTTCAACAGCGCAGTCACCAAGGCCAAAGAACTGCTTATGGCAAAGGCTGTTCAACTTCAAGGTTCAGCCGTCTACATAGCCGATGACGACAGCGATCACGATCAAGCCGCAGCACAGCTACCCTTTGAGGACGACTCCATATGGATCTATTCTGGCAAGAAACACCACCATTTTAAACTGCACGAAATTTACGCCGTCCAGGGATTAAAGGACTATGTGAAAGTACACAGCTCAATGGGCGTAATTGTTGTGAAGGGCAATATCGGCTCTATTGAGCGCAAGCTTCCCGCATCAGAATTTGTAAGAATACACCGATCGTATATTGTAAACCGTTCAGCGATTCGGGTCATCGAAGGCAACACGCTCAAAATGCCTGACGGCGTAAATTTTACCATCCCGGCCAGCAAAAACAAGGAAAGCGTGATCGAGAAGTTATTAAACCGAAAGAGGCGGCTATGAAAACAAGTAGTGCCAACAGTATTTACAGGCAACTATTGTTGCCGGCCAGCTCGCCCATGCGCGTAGCTGGCCATCTGGCCTTCTGGACTGCCTTTATCTGCTATCATATGGTATTTTTTTTACCCATCTTTCCCGAAAGGATATACAGCTACGACACCAGACTGGCATACCTGCTTTATTACGCCAGATTTATACCGATATATTATTTGACCCTGATGTGTTTGTCTTTGATTGGCCAGCTGTCTTATTCGTGGTACAGTCCTTTGCTCGGCTTTGCTGTATGCCTAGCAGCCATGCACCTTGTCACAAAGCCGCTTTATCACTTCTACGAAAACCAATTTGGCCTTGAAAACCTTCCCAGAAATTTCAAACCCATCGGCAGCTATTATCTTAGAAGCTGGATACCCGTAAAGAAAGCTGACTACTACGTATTCGTCTACGATTTAATGGACATGCAGCTTCTTGCACTTCCCTTCGGGCTCAAGTGGATTAGGCTCGGCGCAATGGCTGATCTTAAAAACTCGGAACTTCAAAAGCAAAAGCTGCAAGAAGAGCTTACAGCGCTTCGGGCGCAGCTAGATTCACATTTCGTGTTCAATGTGATTAATGCGGCCAGCGTTGAGGTGGGCACCTATTCAGCCAAGGGTTCGGAGTATCTGGTTCAAGCGGCAGATCTGATCGGATTTACCCTTTATCAGGCCCGTAGCGAATTCGTTCTGATTCAAACAGAACTTGAATTTATTTCAAAGTATCTCGCCTTAGAAGCGATGCGCACCAGCCGCCGGAGCCAAATCGTCTTTGAGGTGGAAGGACAAACGACCACCAGCGGGAGCGTACCCACGCTTCTTATTACGACCCTGGTCGAGAACGCGCTCAAACATGGGGTTCATGCCACCGATGAGCCGTCCTACGTAAAGATCACATGTCAGATCTACGACGGTAGCATAACATTGCAGGTATTCAACACAAAACCGTCAAGCACGCCAAGCGAACAAGAAAAGACAAGCAGAAGCGGACTGGGGCTTGTTAACTTACGAAGGAGGCTGGAAGCCTATTTCCCTGGAAGACATCAGCTGAAAATAACTGAGAGGCCCCTGAGCTTTTTGGTGTACCTGCAATTCCCGTTAATCGGCTGATCGGTATACTTTATCTCAGCGACTGATCTATTAATCTTTGCCTTCAAGCTAAAAGCGGCGTGATTTGGGCACTGCATAAATGCAGCCCTAAATTGAAGCCCGATGCAAAATCAAAAAAACAATGAACCAATCCAGCTAAAAAGGCGCGTGATTGCAAACCTTGCCCGGCGTGCTGCCGCACCAAAGCCAAACGGCGGTCCAGACACCATTACGACCAGCGGCACTACTTGCGGCATTCGCCGGTAAAGGCATTGCAGATCCGCCTTGTGAGCCAACTGTGACCAGAAAGGTCCGGTTGGCTCTTTAATTAGCTTTTAATGCGTGGTCTCAGTCGGCTCACCCAAGGGCTTCCTATACAGATTTTCGCATTTTGTCTACTTAAGTTGACTAGATTCTTTCCCAAAAGCAGCTTTGCAGAAACTCTCCTTTCGGTACACGCCGGGCAGCCGCCCGTCTTGAAAATGATATAAAGTTTTAAACGGCCGAAGCGAATGGATGGCAAATATGCTTTCGAGTGGCTTGATCTTGCGGTCACTACAATTTTGAATCCTTCCAAAACTAATATAGCCGCACTAGATGCTGGCCAGCTGGAAAGCATTCAGACCCAGATCCGCCAAGAAATAAATCAAAGCAAAACACTTCTTTCCCGGGCCGGTTTCATGACTTTCAGTCGGCGCAAGATCCAGCGCATAGTCAGCCAGTACCAGAAGTCACTGGTTTTGCTATTGGAAACCGCCTTTGAGGGTGAACGGCAAAACCCAGGCTATGGTGAAAAGGCAAATACATTAAGCAAGACCGCCCGTGAGGCTATCTATGAGCTGCTTGACTTCATCGAGCACCGTTTCGGGGAATACATCGACCTAGACTGTAAGGTGCCATCATCGCGGCTTGCAGGCTTAAAACAGACACTGGCCAACCGGCTTGATTCGGTGCGCCCATGGCTGCAGAGCGTCGCAGCAGGCTCGCCGGTTGCAGCGATAATCAGTGACCAGCTGAGCCGGTTGAGTGCTGAGCCAAGCAAATACAAACCAAGTTTTCGGGAGGTGTTCTATCACCAGGAACTTCTTAGCCACCTTGAAAGGCTGGCAGCAGAAGAGGGCCATCTTCTGGACGCGCTCATTGAAACGCTCATCTTTATGAACTTCAACTGCCGGTCCTTTATCGATTATTACACCGGCCAACTCTCAGCGCACATCAACGGCTTTCACAGCCTTACCGAAAAGCTCAACCAGCTACTTTGGGCACGGAAAAGATTCACGCAGCTGCACCAACAGTCTGAGCACGCGCTTGATCCTGCCTTGCCAAGCGTGAAAACTATGGTTGGCCGCTGGCTTGATGCAGAACTTGACTATTTGGATGCAGGGTTAAGATGGGGTATTGCAGAGACGAATCGCGCTGAGAAGACCCGCTCGACCGGTCCGGGCAAAATTCTTTGTGTGCTATCGATCGATCAGATTGCGCTCATCCTCAGAGCCCTGGATTCTTTAAGAATCATCCAAGCTAAATCACTTAACAGCGTATTTGAGCACATTGCTCCCCATCTATCAACGCCCCGCAAGCAGGAGATATCCTGGGAGAGCATGCGTTCGAAGGCCTACCAATTTGAAGCCTCCGACAAAGAGCGCGTTTTGAAAATACTTGACTCGGTGGCCAAGTGGATCAAGGAACACGAAATGCGCTAGGCGGTCCAGATGAGCGAACACAACCTGATCGAGGCGATTTTGGCCGCATATGACAAGGACGAGGCCTTGGCAGAACTGCTCAACAGGATGCCAGTCAACAGAACGCTGCGCAAGGGGCAAATCCTTTGCAAAGACACTGACCGGCCCCAGGCATTTTTCGTCCACAACGGTACTGTGAAAGGGTTTTACTATGACGAAAATGGCCGAGAGAGGGTTACCCGCTTTTGGCGGGATCGACAGATCATTCTGCTGACAAACGCTCAGCAGGATGACATAGCCACAGCGGATCACCTGCAAGCGCTCGAATGCGCCAGGCTTTCGGTTTTTACCCAGGCAACGGCCTTACGCTTAGGACTCACACAACTGCAAACTGCGCGCTTTGCGGCCCGGATCCTGCTTTTGGACAGAAACCTGGGAGAACTTAAAGCGCACCTATGTGCGATGCCCGCGCGGCAAGCATATGCCGAATTCCAGCACCACTTCTTTGCCTACAAGCTCCCCCTTCGGGATACGGCCAGCTTTTTAGGGATAACCCCGCAGACGCTGAGCGAAATAAGAAAAAAATAGCTTGTGTAGGCCCCTGCCTGGTAAGAAAACATTTCAATCATCGCTTCACTTTCCCGAAGTCTGCGCTCATTGTAAAAAGCCAACTTGCTTTCAACAAAGCCGCTAGGCTTGCCTCTATTCAATCGCCAATCGAAACATGCCCGATGAAAAGACAGAACATGCTCACCATCATCACCGCCCTGCTCATTATCCTGTATAGCTACACGGCGCTGTCCAAACTGGCTTCGCTGCAAGTATTTCGCACGCAGCTGCGCATGCAGCCTTTTCCGGCGGGGTTAATCGGCCCCTTAGCCGTTCTGATCCCTGTCATAGAACTGATAGCGACTGCGCTGCTACTACGTACATCTACAAGAGTTTACGGACTTTACCTTTCGGCTGTGATGATGCTGATTTTTACCGGCTACATCGGCCTGGTACTCTTGAATGTCTTTGAAAAAACGCCGTGTTCCTGCGGAGGCGTATTGCAGCAAATGGGTTTTGGCTCCCATCTGCTATTTAACCTTTTCTTTCTGGCTATCTCGCTGATAGGTATATACATCATCCACCAAATGAAAGGAGGCTTGCTTTCCAAAATCTGATCTAACCAGTCGCGTCTCCCAGGGAGAACCGACCGGCAGGCCACGCAGCTGCCTGCCTTAGCTGCGAGCATAAACATGTTTAAATCACTAACAATTTACACCGATGAAAACCAGAAACAAGTTCAGTATGCTTCCCCTAGCGGCACTGCTGCTAGGTAGCACCCTTGCCTTGGCCGCAAACTTTCCAGGCAAACAAGCTCAGAGATGGACCCGGACGGGGGGCGCATCCAGTCAGAACTGGGAGCAAGGCGAAGTCGATGGTTGCGTGAGCAGCTCAGGGATTTGTCAGGCCGATTTTCCTGAAAACTACGATCCCAATGAGCACAACGCAGATGACAATGCGCAGGCTGCCACCCAGGTTACTAACGGGTATGTACCCTGAGGTGGACTAACAAAGGAAGGGCAGAGCCCTTCCTTTGCATTGCTGCTAAGCCTGCCCAAGAATCAATGCCTGAAACATCAAAGTCGTTGATACAAAATGCGCGGCGAACCCCCGCTTTCTGACTTTTACTTCCATAGCCCAAATACGCAGCCTACCCCCTTAGGCGCAGCCTGCGGTCGTATCGCGGCCGGCCAACGCGCTAGTCTCACATCTAGATCAGCCACATAAGCTCATCGAGTTCTTCGTCCTGCTCATTCATCCCTGCGATAATGGCAAGCCCTATTCCAGATATGCCGTGATTAAAGCTGTATCCGGCGTCAATATTGCCCTCATCGACTGCGATAGCCGTCCGCGCAAGCAGCCAATGAATTCTGCCAGCGGCTTCTTTGAAAACATATTGACCAGTGATCCGGTACACTTTTTGAAATACCAGGGCCATCCCAGCTCCGCCCCCTGCAATATCCAGCCCGAGAACGCCCTGACTGAGCACTTGATAGGCGCAGCACATCAAAATATGCATCCCCGCCCCGATCCAACCTTTGTTTTCAAACGCCATTCCTGCCCGTAGCACCGCATAGGCCTTGCCCAAATCGCCATGATGCCATCCCGTGTTGAACTCTGATGGTACAGCCGGATCAAACAAGGAGAGTATCTGCTCTATCCGCCAGTTGATCCCGGTTATGGGTAGCCGCTTGTCAAGCAGGCCCAGCTCGCAGGCAGCCGCGGCAAAAAGAACTGGCGCCGCATGGCCAACGGCAAGGCTGCACCGGTTGGCTTTTGCTGGACCCGCCTGATCCGGGCCGCTAGTGGCGGTGTCCAAGGTAATCGCAGAGGTTAGCGAGCTGACCGGTTTACTAAAAGCGCTGGCGCCCGCGGCCAGCCGCCTCATAGCATACAGGGCCGCTCCCATGCGCGCGCTGTTAAAACCTGTAAGCGGGCCATTGTGCTGCACAACCTGAATGGCGATCTTGTCAATGTCCTCAAAGAAGTAATCCGGATCAGCTTCCACTATGTGACGGCGGCTAAACCGGTGGCACACCAGGGCCAGGTCAGCCAATTCCAGCCAACTACTTCTTTCTACCGCAAGGCTACGGCACCCCAGATCGAAAAGCTCCCTGGAAAGCTCAACATCGTGATCGATTTTCTGATAGCGGGCATACTTGTCGATAAAAAGCGCGCAGGAGAGCGCTCCTTGCGAAAGACCACACCCGGATACTTTCCAGCTTGCTTTGGCGATAGCCTCATGGATCTCGGCCAGACCTTTCACTGCCGCTGGCTCGTAGTTGAAAGCGGATACGGTTTGCTGCATGATTCGTTTGCGATTCTTTCCTTGCTTCAATAGTGTCATGGGTCAGCTGTATTATCACCTGGGATTTTGCTGGATACCGCTGGCTGAAATCTCGTTTTCTGGAATGGGAAAGGTATATTTGAGACTGCCCGGTGCAAGCACATAATTTTTACCGTCGATGCGGCGGCGGATAAGGGTTTCAAACTCTTTTTCCCTGTTGAGTCTCCTGAGATCTGTCCACCGGATACCGCGGGCGACAAGCTCTTTTCTCCGCTCAGCAATGATGACCCGCAGCGCCTGGGAAGGTTCACTGGCCTGGACTGGCTTGAATGTTCCTTTTTTGTAGCGCTTTTCGAGCAGCGTGTTCAGATCGGCCAGAGCAGGGGCCGTATCTCCTTGCCGCGCCCGGCATTCTGCCCGGATCAAGTAAAGCTCATCGTTGGCCAGTCCACTAAAGAACCCAAAACTCCCCGCATAGCTTCCTTTGTACCACACCGCTCCATCGGCAAGGGTATCGTAATAACACTGTTTCCGAAGATCTGTCGAATCGTAGGATGCATACAAAACCGGGTCTACCTGATAGTAAGGCGTAAAAAAGAAAAGATAAAAGTTCATTCGTCCGTAGAAGATCACTTCCTTGTTTGCCTGCCTGGGAGAATCAGGGAAAGTCAGGCTGGCCTTGGCATCTAGCTCGTTAAAGTCAACCAGTTGCCCGTTGATGGCAAGGCTGGCCGAGGCGTTCTGCTCGGCTAGATCATATGCCCCCATCGCCAGATAGACCCTGGCCTTCAAAGCGAGTGCAGCTGCGCGAGAAGGGCGATTTCTCCATACCGACTCGGAGGTGATCAGCTTCTGGGACTGCTCCAAATCAGATAGAATCTGCTGATACGTCTGCTGAAGGGTAGCGCGCGGCTCGGTCGTTGTCACCTGGGCTGAAAGCTTTAACGGGATTCCCATCTGGGCATGCGCATTTTGCGGCTCATAGGCCGGTGCAAACTGCTGGGCAAGGCCATAGAAGGCGTTGGCGCGGTAGAAATAGGCGTATCCCAAAAGATTATCCAGTTCTGTGCTCGGGGCCTCCCCTGCCAGCTTTGCCGCCCCTTCCAAGACAATGTTTGCAGTAAAAACAGCTTTATAGCAAGATTCCCAGTCGGTGGAGCTACCCCCTTCGTACAGATCGTCTGCCCACAAATATGTCTGCCGCTCGACTTGCTCCAAAGCCTGGTACATCTGATCGGTGGTGACAAACTCGTCACCCGCTATCAGGTTGAGTCCGGGGGTATTCATTGTATTAAAATTGTCTAAAATGGCCTGATAGTCCACTATGGTAGTCGGAACAACCAGGGCCTTATCCGGCTTTGCATCCATAAAATCCTGCTGACATGCACTCATCAGCAGCAAGGCGGACATCACTGGCCAAATCAAATATCTGTTCATGGTTCGTTGAATTAAAAATTAGCACGGACGCCAAATGAAATGCTGCGCAGCGGCGGGTTACTGTCCCTGAAGTCAGGGTCTAGATCGGTTCCGCTTTTTTTCCAGATGATACCCAGGTTTGCAGCGTAGGCAAAAATCTCAACATCGTTTATCACAGCACGCTGCCGGGCAGATTTCCACGAGTAGCTGCATCGAAGATCTTGCAGACGGATGTGATCACCTTTTTCTACCAATGCCTCCGAGGCGGTATAGAACAGATCCCGGTTGCTATTGCTGGCCGCCGGAAGTGAGGGGACGTGCGTATGAAGCTCATCGCCTGGCTTCTGCCAGCGCCTGCTAAAATCTCCATGCGCTTGCACGCCGCTAAGCACCTGGGAATAAACCACTGACGGCATTCTCACATAATAGCCAAGCCGGTAGCTGACATTGGCCGACAGCGTCCAGCCGCCCCAGCTGAGCGTGTTGCGCAGCCCGCCAAACACCAAGGGCCGCGAGGAGCCATGGTAGATTAAAGCGTTCAGGTCAGAAACCGACAAAAGCGCGCCATAGTTTTTGCTGACCTGCCCATCAAGCATACCCATCGGATCCCCGTTTTCAGGATCAAGGCCGGCATATGGCAAGCTGTAAATGCTGTTGAAGTACCTTCCTTCGGTGGGAAATCCGAGCGAGGTGCTCAGGTAGTCACCCCGCAGGTTGCTAGATTTGGGTAGATACTTGGTGACTTTGATGGCCGCATAGCTGAGCATGTATTGGGTTTGCCAGCCAAGTTTCCCCGTCAGATTTTTACTGTTTATGATCAGATCCAAGCCATGCCCGCTGGTGTGCGCCGTATTGCCGCGGAAGCTGGTAAGGCCTGTTTGCGGAGCCAGTGGGGCGTTGCCGATCAGATCGATGCCTTTCTTTTGAAAGTACTCAATACTTCCCGACAGGCGGCCTGCTGCCGTCTTAAAATCCAGTCCCAGGTTTATCATCCTGACGCGTTCCCAGCGAAGGTCCGGATTAGGCGGGTTGCGAATAGTCGCATACGGAAGGCCGATCGAGGATTGTGCCGCGCTGCTGTACGAGGCTGTTACCTGCGCGGCAAGTGTCCGGTCGATATTGCCATTGTAGCCGTAGGTAGCCCGAAGTTTCAGGTAAGGAAGCCAACGGAGCGCAAAAAATTTCTCATGATGCAGATTCCATCCGAGTCCGACTGAATATAGCGGCACCCCTTTTTGATTGGCATTTACGCCAAACAGGTTGGACATGTCTCTTCGCCCGCTGGCCGAAAAGATGTATTTGCCATCAAAGGTGTAGCCGGCATTGACGTAATAGGAAATAAACCGGTCAGTCATTCCGGTGATGCCACCATATTGGGGGATCCGGTTGGAGGCAGACGCTGGGTTGACATAGGATTTGAAATTGCTCAGGTAGTCTACCTGTTGAAAACTACCGATCTGATCATCATAACCATAGGCGCGCCAAGAGCTGCCTTTGGTCGCCAGATCACGGACTTCTGCGCCTGCGATGGCAGTCAGCTGATGCTTTCCGGCCAGCAGCCTGTCATAGTTGAGCTGGCCCCGAGCAAAGTATCCGGACACATCCAAAAACGACTGGTCTAAAATATCGCCTAGCGGTACTGCGCGGGTGATACTGCCCTCAGAGACGCTGGTAAACCGGTTGATCAGGTCACGAACCGCCCAGCTGTTCTGGCTTTGCAACCGGCGGCTTTTACTGCTGCTTGCCGTGTATTGCAGCAGCGCTTCGGCCGACAGCCCGTTAAGGATCGTGTAGCGAAGCCCGGAATTGATCCGGTAATCGATCTGCCGCTTCCTATTATTGACAAGACCGATTTCGGTCAAAGGCACAAAGGTCCAGTCCAGCAGCCCTTGGCTATGGGCCTGATCCAAAAAACTATTGCGGTAATAGTGGTTGAGCGGCAAGGCAGCGCCGCCTGCGTCGGTAAAAGTCGCATACGGATAGACAGCCGCTGTGGAAGTCTGGTTAAACATCGATGGGTTTACCGCGTTTTCGAGCGCATCCTGGTTGGTGTAGTAAATGCCCGTGGTGAGCTCTGCCTTCCCTTTCAAAACAGACACACTTTGGTTGGCATTCAAGGTGATACGCTCAAAGCCATCGCCCTTGGCAGCAGACAAGTTCTTATCAAAACCGGCAGAGAGCAGAAAGCGGGAAGTCTTGCCCCCACCCTGCATGCCCAGAGCGTACTGCTGATTGACGCTGCTTCGGTACAGATGCTTTGCGTACTGATCGCGTACATCCAGCTTTCGGAACGCATCGATCTGGTCGGCGGCGGCCTGTTGGGTGATCCGGCCGTCACGGGCTGCAATTAAAAGCTCAACCACTGGGCTTAGCGCCGGTTTGTTTGGGCTGGTTTCAGCCGCCCGGTAATAACCGCGAGAAAATAGCAGCTGCTCCATATCGATCACCTCAGAGCTTGACATCTTAGGCAGATAATACGGGTCGGGCCTTTGCGAAAAGGTGATGTTGCTGTTCAGACTGACCCTGAGCGGCTGATCATAAGCGGCCTTTTTGGTGGTGATTACAATCACGCCGTTGGCTGACTGCGCCCCCCATATCGAGGCTGCGGCAGCGTCTTTGAGCACCGTCACGCTTTCGATGTCGTTGGGATTGATTGCGTTCATATCGCCCGTGTAAGGAAAGTTATCAATCACGATCAGCGGATCCGCCTTGGCAAAAAGCGTACTTTCACCGCGGATCGATATGTTGGTTTGGCTACCTGGCTTCACAATCCCACGATTAAAGATCAGACCCGGCGTTACGTCTGCCAGTCTGCTGACAATGTCGGCCCCTACGCTGCGGTTGTAAAGCTGCTGGTCGATTTGTGCAAACGAGCCCGTCGCACGCTCTTTGGGCAGTTGCTGATAGCCGATCGAGACCATCACCTCTGTGAGCTGGCTGGCGTTTTCAACCAGCTTGACATCTATTGCCTCCCTGGAATCCGCGCGCACTTCTTTGGTCAGATAGCCGATGAATGAAATGGCCAGAACAGAAGTGTCAGAGGGCACGCTGATCCGGAAATGCCCCAGCGAATCCGTCATTACACCCTGGCTTGTTCCTTTCACTACGACCGATGCGCCGGCAAGAGGGGCGCCGTCACTTCCGCTGACAGTGCCTTTTGCTTGATAGGCTGACTGCGCCGAAAGGCGCGCTCCTATCAGAAGGAGCAGAAAAATCAATATATATTTTTTCATAACCTGGCCTGTTAAGGTTGATCATTGTCGCGGATCACGAGTACCTGTATCGGGGCCTGGACAGGCTCCAAAGCAAAGCCGTATTTGCCCAGCTCTGCGTTGAGCGCTTTCAGATCCGAATAGCCCGCCGTTAGGAGCATATCAAATTTGCCCTGATAGCCTGTCTGGTCAATAACAATTTTATCCAGCCGTTGGAAGTAGTTCAGACGCCTGATGATCTGTTTGATAGTCGCGTTAGAAACCTTCCACTCATAGGGTCCCAAATCAAGAAGCGTTTTGCCACCGGTGCTGGCAAGCGCCCTACTGGTCGAAATCCGCCGCAAGGCCAGACAGGTCGTATCGCGTGTTTCAACGGCCGAGATGTATTCAGGGAAAAAGAGCCTGAGATCTTTTTGCATCAGCTCAAAAGCAAGCTTTTCTTTTTCAAGCGGAACGGCAAGCTCATAGCAAAAGCCGTTTCCGTCCTGCAGCCACCGCTCATAAGGTCCGCCCACCAACGAGGAGGTCAGCCTACCCTTGTCACGGACTTGAAAGATCGTGTTTGTCTCATTAAACAGAATTCCAGCGTTCGAGTAAGCGATCTTAAAGAACCAGGCGCGTTCGCAGTTCTTGACGGTGATCCGGAAATGCGAGGTGCTATCACGCAGGATCGAGTGGCCAAAACCAAGACCGGGCGTATAGCGCGACAACAGCGAATGATAAAGCATGCCCGATCCGTCTCCCCCGTTGCCGTCAAGCATCAACGGGTAGAAAGCGCTGTAAGGAATCCGCTGCTCGTCTGTCTTTTGCGTCATTGAAGGCACTTTGCCTGATATCATCGCGGAAAGATTCGCTTCCGTCAGTTCCTCCATGCCCGTGATCGCCCGCACTGTTCCCGATGGATCCACCCACACATAGTGCGGCACGGCATTGAAATCAAACAAACGGGAGACCACCGTGTCTGCTGCCACACCGGGGACGGTTATACGTTGGGGATTTCGGCGCAGGTATTTCAAATAGAAGGAACGGATCTGCTGCTCGCTTTCTTTGGTGACCGAGAAAATCTGCACCTTTCCGTCAAACTGCCGCTGCAGTGAATCCAAGACAGGGATCATCTTGATGCATGGGCCACACCAGCTGGCCCAGAAGTCCAGAATAAGTACTTTACCCCGAAAATCCGATAATGAAACAGTAGAAGACGTGTGATTCATTACTCCGGAAAGTCTAACGCCCGGAAGCCGGTCACCGACCTGCAAAGAGCGCGGGACCTGCCCGTGAGCCGGACTCCACATTATCATCAGAAAGTAAGCAAGGAGCAGATACAGGATATAGGACAGTTTTTTCCCTGTAGAGCAATAAATGAGTTTCATTGCAATAGATTTTGGAGTGAATAAATGATAAGTGAAGAAAGCGCACCTCTCCCACCCGATCGCTTAGAATGACCGGTGAACAAGGCGGCGGCTCAAATGAGGAATCACTGGGGCTTTCTGATGATAAGCCTGAAGATTTGGATAGCCTTCATAACGGTAACAATTTAATGGTGTCAATCGGTGAACATAATATTGTTACTGAGAGTCAAAGCTGAGACGGAGGTAAGCTGCCGTAAAACGGCGTGGATCTCAACTTATTGACATTAGAGGCACTGGTATACCCTGGAACGAATAAGCAAAACCCACGCCTAGGTCGTGAGCTATTCTGCTTGTCGTCTCGTTCCAAAAATTACCAGTTTTCTAATGTGAGACTCAAAGCGAATGCTTCAAATTTCTTGTGAAGTATCGCATGGTACATGGTTGCCAACGTTCAGACTTACCGGATGTAACCATACAAATATATATATTATTTCTTTTCGACGTACGATCATACGTCAAAAAATTTTCTGATTGGATTCACTTTCCTTGCATGGAAAACAAGGAACAAATACTTCAACGGTTCGCCGAAGCCATGCTCGGTGCTGCGAAAGAAAAAGACTTAAGCCTAAGGAAGTTGGCTGCGAGCTCCGGACTGGAGTACGCGCAGGTTCAAAGAATAGCAAAAGGAAAGGTCAATCTAGCGCTTACTACGATCGTGGCTTTGTGTGAAGGCCTCGAAATTTCTCCATCAGAGCTGTTCTCAAGGATGAGTTGAATGACCAGTTACTATTCATGGCTCGTTTTGATTAATGTATTTATTAATAACATTAGGCTCGTTCATAGTCTGAACAAAGCGATAAGCCTCACTATTTGATGCGATGTCGAGCTCGCTAATAGTCTGGTTTGCTAACTGAAGCCTGGCAAACTCAGCCGATCCTAACTGCCGGATTCTAGTTCACAAACAAACCATGATCTCAGAGGCAAACCGCAGGGGTTAGCAAGCAGTATTAGACCTGACAGAATGGTAAACCAAGAGTCCAGGTGCTGTTTCTCGGTTTGTTACTTTTGCCAAGTTTAGAGATCCAGGCGTGTTTACACATCTAGATTTTCAACAATGGGCAGGTAATATCGGGTATGCCTCAACTTGCCCGATTTTTTTAGAGCACCCAATTCTACCATTTCCGAAAGATCTCTGGTGGCTGTTGCTCTGGATGTTGAGGTAATACGAATGTAATTTTCTGCACTCAGGCCACCTTTAAACCCATCGAGCCCCTCACGGAATAACCGCAGTGCCACTTTGTGCTGGCGTTCGTTCAACAGGCTGCCATAGTTCTCAAAATAGCGCGCCTTGCTTACTATAAAGGCAATCAAATTCTGTACATATAGCTGTGCTTCAAGAATCTTCTCAGAAAAATAGATCAACCATTCCGTCACATCCAAAGATCTGTTTGCTCGTTCCAAGGCTAGGTAATATGCCTTTTTGTCCCGCTCAATAATGGTCGACAACGAGGTGATCAGCGATTGTCCTGCTCCGATAGTCAGGGATTTTTCGGCGATAGCGCGACCTATCCTACCGTTCCCGTCTTCAAATGGGTGAACCAACTCGAAGTACAAGTGTGCTATTCCTGCATGGATGATTGTTGCCATTCCATTATCCATGCTGAGATTGAACCAATCGATGTATTGTTTCATCTCCTTAGGTATGCGTGAAGACGGAGGCGCCTCATAGAAAACTTTTGGCATATCTAGCCGCCCTGATACAATTTGCATCGGTTCAGCATGCTTTCGGTAGCCTCCGATAACATCTAAATCAATCCTGCCATTCATGATCATCCGATGCCATGAAAAGAGACGTTCTTCTGTGAGTGGCTCTGCATAACTCCGATATAAGTCGACCATCATTTGAGAAGCTCCGGTTTCTTTTGGACCAGCCCTTCTGCCATCAGTTTGCAGACCCAGCTGTTTGCGGATAGACGACTGAACAGAATCCCGATCGAGAATCTCACCTTCAATTTTTGAGGTATCTAAGGCTTCACCACTTAGTAGAGCTACTCGCAGCTCATCGACTTCATGAGAAGATACCGCTGTCATCGATCCAATGATCAATCCCGTATTTCTGTGGAAGGCGCGCTCTAAGGCATTGAATCTCGCTACGTCAAATTGGAATCTCGGCCAATCAGTTTGTTCCCAAATCCATCTCATGAGTTATATCCCCTATTCTATAACTCAAATATAACGCAAAAATGAGTTATAAAAGCCGTTTCTATGGCTCACTTTTTACTTGTTCGGTTCCTTTTTTTCAGAAGATGCGCCACCCAAAGCCTTTTGCTTAAAATAGTCCGTTCACGCTTGCACCATCTTGCCGCGTTTGATTTTAAGAATTGGGTTTGATCACATATAGCCCGGAGAGATCATCTTGTTTGATTACCCGACTGCTTATCAATGATTTCGCTCTCATAAATCAGCCTTCCCCAACTGTTTTTCGCCCTAAGGTCGAAATCGGGGGCAACCAACTTATTTATTCCAAAAGTTTGAGCACCTATTGACTCCTTATACTTGATACTTGTCGCGATGCCAAGGGTACAAAAAGGTACAACTAATCTTGTACTTTTCTGTACCCTTGCACGGGTGTTTACTTTGTTACGTAACAAAAATGATCGGCATTTCGGCTGGATCATTTCAAACGTAAAAGTAAGCTGCTATGACTATCTCTAACGCTTGGGCCATTTACGCCGGAATCTTGACAGGTGCTTTGACGATCTACTACCTGTTTGTCGGATGGAAGTTTTATCGACTTGAAATCAGCAGCCTGTTTGCTGCCGCAAAAACAAAGCGGCGGTTGAGTATTTCAACTGCTGCCGCCGACAGACAGCCGCCCGGCCCTGATGTACCAGATGATAAGGCGGCCATCGAGCCCTCAAAGGCCTTTGTCCACCCGCCCCTGCCAGAGCACCAGGATCTGTATGATCAGCTGACTTTGGAAATAGAAGAAGCCAGCCAACAAAAATATAACAAGCAGGATTTGATACAGCTGCTGCAAACGATCCTGAAAGAATACCCCTCCTTAACCGCTCCCCCCTTGCAGGACGCAGTCAACCGGCACATTGACACCGAATGCGCCAGATTTGGCGCGGTGCTTCTAAACCCGGCTGACAAAGCTGAGCTATGGGAAATGCAGTAGATGGCTGACATCCCTTCTGCGGCCGGTAACTTCTAAGCATGTTCAACTAAAACCGATAAGCGAGTATGAAAAAAGGTAAACACAATGCAAGGGTACGGTATGCCCTATCCCTAACGCTGGCCTCATGCCTAGCGGCGGGCATCGCCTTGGCACAGGATGGGGCGGCAGGAATCCAGGAAGCCGATTCGCAGGTCCGCTCCTACTTTGAACCCGGCACTAATCTGATGTATGCCATTGGCGCGGTGCTCGGCCTGGTGGGAGCAGTCAAAGTCTTCCAAAAATGGAACGCTGGCGATCAGGATACTGGTAAGGTTGCCGCTGCATGGTTTGGAAGCTGCATTTTCCTGGTCGTAGTAGCGACCGTGCTGCAATCATTCTTTGGACTTTAAAAAAGCAAGGCGCGGCTTAAAGGGAAGACGTATAATTAATACCGGCACCCTTTAAGCCTGACCTTTCCGCTGAGGTTCTGGCCGAAATGGCCGGGCCTGTCAGCACATGTTCAGAAGCAGTCAATCAAACTCTATCGGAAAAGATGGCAAGAATCACCTATCTGATCAACAAGGGTATCAATCGAAGCATCGTTTTTCGCGGGCTTAAAGGGCAATACATCTGGTATGCAGGAGGCGCCATGTTCGCGGTGATGATCCTGTACGCGGTTTTATATCTGTGCAGGGTCAATACCTACCTATGCCTTTTGATCGCCGTCTTTATGGCCTGCATCTTACTGACGATCGTCTATCAACTAAGCGCAAGCTTTGGCGAGCACGGCTTAACCAAGGCGCTAGCGGCAAGAAAAATCCCTGATTTAATCAAGGCCAGATCAAGAAAACAATTCATAAAAGGCCGTCAAACCGCATCAAGCAATGGAAAAACTACTCGATGAGCTGCTTCCGATCCTAGACGTAGAGCATAATATGATCCTTTCGCGCCAGGGTGATGTAACGATCGTATTCAAGGCGCAGATGCCCGAGATCTTCACCCTTTCTGAGCAGCAGTACGATGCCTTCCATCAAAGCTGGGTAAAAGCCATTAAGGTGCTCCCCTGTGGGGTGGTGCTCCACAAGCAGGATTGGTTTCTCAGGGAAGAATTTATGGCCACGCCCGGCTCATCCGCTAGCTTTTTGACAAGATCCAGCGATAGCTTCTTTCAGGGAAGACCGTTCCTTTCTCACGAGTGTTATGTGATGCTCACTAAATCAGCGGATGAAAGAAAATCATCCAGCTCACTGACCAGCAATCTCTTTCGCCGCTCGATCGTGCCCAGCCAAACCCTGTCTAAGGCTCTGCTAGATGATTTTCTTGACAGCGCAGGGCAGTTTAAACGAATCCTTGAAGACAGCGGCTTTGCTTCTCTGACTCAGCTGGAAGACCATCAGCTGCTCAGCCAACAGCGGAGAGCTGGCCTGATTGAAAAGTATGCCTTTCTTTTAGCCAATTGTCAGGAAAGCATGCTGGGCGATATCAGCTTTGAAAGAGGGATTCAAGTTGCCGATAAGCTCTGCAGCCTTTACACGCTGGCGGATGCAGACCAGTTGCCCGGCTTTTGTAGCGCCTCGAGCACCTATGAGCGCTACTCGACAGACAGAACCAAGTTTAGCGTAGGATTTGCAAGCCTTTTAGGCCAGCTGCTGGCTTGCAATCATATCTATAACCAATACGTGTTTACCTCCCCCAGCGAAAAAACGCTTAAAAAGCTGGAAAGCAAAAGGCTAAGGCTCCAATCGCTTTCCATCTATGCAAGAGAAAACAGCCTGGCACTGGATGCCACCAACGATTTTTTAAACGAAGCCATCCGCGAACAACGGCTTCCGGTCAAAGCGCACTTTAACGTGCTAGCCTGGACGCAAGACCACGGCTCGGTCAAAGAACTTAAAAGCATGGTCTCATCGGCACTTGCCCAGCTGGATACATCAGCGAAACTGGAGACCTCCGGCGCCCCCCAGATTTTCTGGGCGGGCATCCCGGGAAATGCAGCCGACTTTCCCATCAATGATACATTCGATACGTTCGCAGAACAGGCCGCCTGTTTTTTCAACCTGGAAGGGCCCTACCGGTCCTCACCGGGCAGCTTCGGAATCAGGCTCGGTGACCGGCTGACGGGCAAACCCGTGCTGGTGGACATCTCTGATGAGCCGGTCCGAACAGGG
Source organism: Dyadobacter sp. 50-39 (assembly GCA_001898145.1). Lineage (GTDB taxonomy): Bacteria > Bacteroidota > Bacteroidia > Cytophagales > Spirosomataceae > Dyadobacter. The sequence goes on along the minus strand of MKSR01000037.1, from coordinate 814 downwards.
ATCTGTACCAACCGCAACAAGTTTATCCTGGGCCCTTCCGGCAGTGGAAAAAGCTTTTTTACTAACCACATGGTCAGAAGCTACTTTGAGTCCGGTGCCCATATCGTGCTGGTAGACGTGGGCCACAGCTATAAAGGCCTTTGTGATATGCTCTCAGGTTATTACTTCACCTACCAGGAGAACAATCCGATCCGGTTCAACCCGTTTTACATCGCAAAAGGCGATGTGCTGGACACCGAAAAGAAGGAAAGCATCAAAACGCTGCTGCTAGCGCTTTGGAAAAAGGATGATGAGACTTTCAAACGGTCCGAGTATGTGGCCCTCTCTGTGGCGCTGACCCAATACTACGACTACCTGGCAAGCCGCGATATCTTTCCGTGCTTTGATAGCTTTTATGAGTTTTTGCAGACCCAGTACACCAACGTGCTCAAAAAAGACCAAGTCAAAGAGAAAGACTTTGATATGAGCAACTTCCTTTATGTGCTCAGGCCCTACTTCCGCGGCGGTGAATTTGACTACCTGCTGAATGCAAAGCAGAACATCGATCTGTTATCAGAGCGGCTGATTGTCTTTGAGCTGGACAATATCAAAGACCACCCGATCCTATTTCCGATTGTGACCATTATCATCATGGAAGTCTTCATTTCCAAGATGCGAAAGCTCACAGGGATCCGTAAAGTCATCCTGATCGAGGAAGCATGGGTGCGACGAGACGCCGCATAAGTGATTGTCTGGCAATATGACCAGACCCGCTGTTTCGTCAGCGGTAACCTACCGACACATGCATCGCTGGTAACGGTGGTGTGTGAAGCTG
>MKSR01000036.1 GCA_001898145.1 Dyadobacter sp. 50-39 | reverse complement strand
CTTTTCCACCTCAGTAAGTCGTTCCCAAGGTTTTCGATTTTTGATCGTGACTTCCTTCCTTTTTGCTTTCATCCGTTTTTGCTTCTGTGTAAAGCTATTCCAGGACTATACATTAAGCGTCAGGCCGTGATTATTATTCATGGAATGGGTGAACAAAGGCCGATGAGCACGCTTAGGGATTTCGTAGAACGAAATCGCTCCTTCTATTCAGAACAGTGCGAAGCCTTCATATTACAGCAAACCAGACAGTCTTTCGGAAAACCACGAACTAAGGCGATTGACCGCAAATGAGCATCGATTCGCGTTCAAGACCGACTACTATGAGCTTTATTGGGCACACATTATCGGTCATACGACGCTGCGTCAGTTTGGGCAGGGTTGGTAGACTATTTCTGCGGTTTCCGTGGAATGTGCCTGCCAGGCTCTTAGTAATTTATGTAATATTCTGGATTTGCACTGTTAGCTTTCCCGATTTTGTAAGCTTTCCCGATGCTTTACCACGAATATTAAAAGCTGGTCAAATACTACAATCAGCAGTTCGATGATTACAGTACTGCCGACTGCTTTCTCATGAACGTGTTTCTTGTTGGATTCCATTATAAGAAGGTGGGTAAAACCGATTATACAAATGTGGTAAACGAAGGCTGTACCATCGCAAGACTGGTATGTGACCATTAGCCCATAAGGTTCTCCGACGGACCCTGCTGCCCTTCCTCTGATCAAGGCGGACTTGTTATCATTGCTAAAGCCGCCAGGCGATTAGCCCCGGTATGACCATTCATCGCAACTACTCATCGTCGCGGAATACAAATATCAAGTACATCCCCACATCATGTCTACTCCGAAGATATTTCGCACAGTCGCATGGAAATACTCCATCAGATCTACGATTAGACCGAGATATGTTTCATAATAATTAAATATTATTAAGTTTGTGTTAAATATTATTTAAGTTTGTAGAGCAATGATTAAGAAACTGCCCTTTACATGTCCATCTTGTTCTGGATTATTGCAGGTGAACAGCCTTGGATGTGAACGATGTGAAACTGCGGTCTCCGGCAAATTTGACCTTCCGCCGTTGGCTAAGCTGTCATCCGAGGATCAGCAGTTTGCCATTGATTTCATAAGAAGTAGCGGAAGTCTTAAGGAAATGGCACAAAAGCTTGGCCTCAGTTATCCAACTGTTCGAAATATGCTGGATGACCTAATTCAAAAAATCAACAAAAATGAGTAGTACTGCAACACCAAAACCATCTTTATACAGATCGCTGTTCAACCCCTTTCTCCACATTGCGGGAGGAACAGCGCTGCTGGTAGGCTGGACAGCCATGCTTTTGGCATCGATTGTTTCTTATTTCAGCAAGGCACATTTTGATGGAGCCATTGACATTCATTTTGGCGCGGGAGGAAAATATGGAATTTTTCTAATGGAGCAATTTATTGCCTGGACATCGGTGACAGCTGTTTTCTATATAATTGGAATTGCCTTCTCAAAATCGAAAATTCGGCTTATAGACGTTGCGGGCACCTTGGCGATGGCGAGATTAACTACTTTGCCTGCTGCGCTGATCGGATTTCTGCCAGTTTACCCGGTAAAGCTCGATGATCCGATGCTAGCGCTAACAATCATTATAACGCTGATACCGGGCATTTGGATGATTGCGCTGATGTACAATTCTTTTGTAGTTTCGACAAATATTCGTGGTGCCAAAGCTATTGCCTGGTTTATCGCCGGCCTACTTACAGCGGAGTTACTCTCAAAAGTTCTTCTTCAATATCTTATCCCGCTTGTATGAAAAAATATCTCACCACCTTTTTATTAGCTTTTTCATTTTCATTTGCGAATGCACAACAAATTGAGGGCTTATGGAATGGGACATTAAAGATACCAGGTGGGCAAATTGATGTCATCTTTACGATCACTCAGAAAGACAACGTATACCGTGCATCGATGGATATTCCGGCGCAGAATGTGAAGGGGCTTGCAGCCAGCTCTGTCCTCTTGAATGAAAAGAAAGTTACCATTAGCCTGGATTTGATCGGATCGGTTTATGTCGGTGAAGTTACCAATGATAGCACCCTTAACGGAGAATGGAAGCAAAACGGGATGAAGCTCCCGCTGGTCCTGACAAAAGGACTAGCTGTAAAAACGGCCTCTAATCGGACTCAAACACCAAAAGCTCCTTTTCCATATGAAGAACGAGAAGTGACGTTTGAAAATAAAAAGGCCGGTATTTCATTGTCAGGGACACTAACAGTGCCAAATGGGAACGGGAAGTTTCCGGCTGTGATTTTGGTCAGCGGCTCCGGGCCGCAAAACAGAGATTCAGAAATTTTTGGTCACAAGCCCTTTGCAGTTTTGGCTGACTATCTGGGCCGGAACGGAATTGCAGTGTTAAGATATGATGAAAGAGGCGTAGGAAAATCTGGCGGAGATTTCTCCAAAGCAACTACCTATGACTTTGCCGAGGATGCCGCGGCAGCGATAGAATTTCTTAAAAAAGAGCCCAAAGCGGACATTAACAAGATTGGGCTCATTGGTCATAGTGAAGGTGGTTTGGTTGGGCCAATCGTTGCAACTTCAGACAAACGTCCCAGCTTCCTGGTACTTCTGGCTGCTCCTGCGGTGAATATTGATGAACTCATGCTCGAACAGGCGCGACTGACCAGTGAAATTCGGGGAGCTTCACAAGAAATGATAAAGTTACAGGTCGAAACAAACGCCAAAGCATTTGCGCTTATAAAAAGTGGTCCGATCACTGATACTGTAATGAGAGAGGTTGAAGATGTTTTTGTCAGCCAACTTACCGTATTGGCAAAGGGAACAATGAGTGAAGATGCAATCCGGAAACAGGCTCAGCAGGTTACCCGTCAAACGTTTACCCCATGGTTTGTTGAATTTATAAAATGGAGGCCAAAGGAGAATCTTGAAAAGCTTTCCGGGCCGGTACTGGCATTGTATGGTTCCAGGGATTTGCAGGTTTCAGCGAAACAAAATCTTCCGGCTCTCCGTGAGATTTTGACCAAGAACCCTAAGGTCCAGCTAACTATTGAGGAATTGCAGGGCCTAAATCATCTCTTCCAGACTGCTCCCACCGGAAATATTGCGGAATATGGCAAGATTGAAGAAACTTTTTCTCCAATAGCTTTGAAAAAGATAGCAGACTGGATTTTACTCAGATAAGAATCTTAATTTTCAAATAATGATCTATATCGCTTTTATAATATCTCTCATTTTTTTTTCAATTGGTTTTATTGTAACCCAAAATAACGCGAAGTATATCTTGTCGGGCTACAATACGTTGTCTGCGGCAAAACGTGCCACCTTTGATATTGAAGGGTATGCCAAGTTTTTCAAGAGATTTCATACCATTTTAGGGATTTCACTTTTCGTCGGAACAATGCTTATTAGTTTGATCGACAACAACTGGGCAAGTAGGTTCATGATAGGTTACCCATTGGCTGCGTACATATATTTTATCATTGAAGGAAATAGGTTCTCAGCTGACCGGAGTCAAAAGCTGATATCTTACGTTGTCGGAGGTGTTCTCTCTGTTCTATTGATAGTTATTTCATTGAGTTCAGGCTTCGAAACCTCCGAAATGATATTAAAGGATAATATACTGGAGATCAAAGGCTCTTTTGGCGTCACATTGACAAAGCAGGAAATTCTTGGCCAGAAACTAGTAGATGAACTGCCGGAGAAGGACGGTATATTTAGTAAGGTGGGTGGTTTTGCTGCTGGGGATTATGCCAAAGGGAATTTCAGGTTAAAAGGCGGGAGAATTGTTAAGCTTTATGTCAATAAAAAGGTCCGTCCGTTTATTCTGCTGAACACTATCAAAGGTGACGTCTATTACAATGCGGATGAAACGGACATGAAGGTCCTTTTTGAAAAGATCCGGCATTGGCGCGAGCATTAGGGTTGTTATTTGGTATCAATATTGATGGAAATACTTTTTGCTCATCTGAAGTACTCCCGTTTCACTGGACAGCGAACGGATGAAATTAAGTTTAATTATGATGCTTTTGCATTGGTCTAGAAAAACAGATCATCAGGAATACAACCATTGCCAGTGTGTTTGCGTCGGCGGTTGTAAAATTCCACAATCGAGTAGGCAAAGGGAATCACACCCTAAGCCTCTCACAGAACCGTGCGTGAGCGTCTCCGCTCACACGGCTCTTCTTATTCAGTCATGCCGCCAGTTTCTTCCGATTTTTCGGACTGGCTGTTGGCCGTGCTCCCCATTTCCAGTGCGCAAACAGATCCGGGTTCGCCTGTGCAATATCCCCAAGCCTGTGAATCGCCCTGGTCTTGTGTTTCCTGAACCCTTTGAATTTGTTCCGAATCCACCTGGACAATTTCAGATTAATCCGTTGCAAGACATCTTTAAGTACTTTGATACGGTACCTGCCATAGTAATTGATCCACCCTTGTATGACGGGATTGATCTGTTTGGCAATTTCTTTCGGTGTGATCTGTTCCCAGTAACCCACGTTCCACCCCCTGATCGTTTTCCATATTTCCGTCCTCGCCTTCTGACTGATGGCAGGGGAAAAATTAAGAAAGACTTCGCCACGTGCATTAATAGAGCGCCGTGGCCGGAAAGTGTAACCCAGAAAATCAAATTGGGTCACCTCGTACTTGATTTCGCGATGGCTTTTCTTGCAATAAACAATCTTTGTTTTTGTCTCATTGAGTTCCAACTTGCAGTCTGCTAACCGTTGTTTAATGGCCTTTTTAATAAACTCGGCCTGTTTCAGGCTAACACAGTGACAGATGGTATCATCAGCATATCTTTCGAAGCGGATGTTGGAATGGTTTCTTTTCATCCACTCGTCGAATGCGTAGTGCAGGAACAGGTTAGCCAGTATTGGTCCGATGACCGAACCTTGTGGCACCCCTTTGCCCCTTTGCACCTGCGATCCATCTCTCAACTGGTAGGGAACGGTTAAACAACGTTTGATATACAACATCGCCCATTTACAGGTTACATGCCTGCCAAGGGCTTTGAGCAGCAGATCGTGGTCAATGTTATCGAAAAACCCCTTGATATCAAGGTCAACAACCCAATGAAAGGTGTACGAGCGTTCTCTTGCCGTATCCAGTGCATCGTGAGCTGATTTGTTCTTGCGGTAAGCATAAGAATCCGCATGAAAGTGTGGTTCAATAAATGGCTCAATACTCATGACGACCACCATTTGCGCCACACGATCTTCAACCGTTGGGATTCCAAGAGGACGTTTTCCGCCGACTGATTTAGGTATTTCTACCAACTTAACAGGAGATGGCAGGTAACAACCGGAGCTCATACGGTTCCAGATTTTGTACAGATTGTCTCTGAGGTCCTTCTCGAACTCGGCAATACTTACATCATCTATTCCACTACTGCCCTTGTTAGCCTTGACCCTCTTGAATGCTTCCAGCACAAGTTGTTTGGAAATTTCAAATGACTTTGCGTTTTTCATTAAATCCTCCTAATGTTAATTAGTTGTTCAATTCCATTCGCTGAATAAGCTAACCCCTTCGCTCCACTCCCATTACAGAAGTTTCAGCACTACTACGGGTTAGTCTGCCCCTGTGCCAGGCATCGGTACTCTCATTCTCGCAGGTTCTCTGCTTGAATTTCTCCCTTAGCATCCCGGCGACAGGTTCCCGTGTTCCTTGTAAAAGCCTCCATGCAACTCGTGCCATCTTTATACCGGATGCCGCCAGCGCAGTAAGCAGGTCCCCCGCTCGCTTATCCCGAACTAAGCATAGGAGTTCGGTTTTGACATCGTCTAAGTATTTCGGTACCTCATCAATGGTTCCCTTGCGGTCACCTTTTGCATAGTCACCTGCCAGATCTAGTCCGACTTTTCACGTATCGCTCACGACCAAGGCTCTTAACCGAAGCCGCATACGCTGGTTTGAAACCTGCTCCTGTAAGCCGATTCCGAGGGGCCTACCCTCATCTTTTCCAAAGCACCTGTATCGCTGTTATTCAGGCAACAACACAGTTCACGGCACACTATGCTTTTACGCCTCGATACAGATCCATCCCACCATTCGGAGGGTTTAAATACACGTACTCTTGTTTGAGCGACCTCCAAAATCTTTCGATGAAAACATTGTCAAGAGCCCTTCCTTTCCCATCCATTGAGATCTGTATGCCTTTTCTAACAGTGGATTAATAAATCCGGGACTCGTGAACTGGCTGCCCTGATCCGTATTAAATATTTCGGGCGGCCCCTGTGTACCTATGGCATCCAAAAGTGTTTCCCGACACCATTCCATACTCATAGTGTTAGAAATACTCCAACCCACAATTCGACGACTGTATACGTCAATGATGGCAAACATGTACATGCCCCATAAAAATACCCCCAAGAAGTGTCTAACTTTTTGGGGGCAGTGCACAAATGGGGCTTTTTTTATTGTTTAAAGAAACGTAACGATTTCAGATTATTAGTCCCAGATTGGCTTCCTGTTTTTAGAGACGAGATGTTGTCAGTATTTTACAAGCCCCGGCGGGGCATCCTGTTTATACATACGAACGGCTACACACCCTGCGCGACTGCGCTATCTGAATAATAGATCCGGCGGCCATAAAAAATAACCCAGCATAGCTTAAAGCCTCCTGCAAAAGCCAGACCTTCCCGATAAAAAGTAACCCAACCCCCACCGCCAAAAGCGCAAACGCATAATAGCTACCCATTTTGCGGGCCTTTAAATACGCTACAATCAAGTTAATGATCAGCAGCGACAGCAATCCCGGCAAGACCCAAGAAGCATAACTTCGAAAGGATATCCCAAATATGCTGAGCAAATTCAGATAGGCAGCCAGGCACAACCCGCATTTAGGCAATAGCAGAATCCCGACGGCGACAGCCATTTTGGTCGCCTCGCCCACAAAGCCCAAAGGTTGTTTAATGATATCTCCGTTTCTTTCCATTGCGCGATGCTTTTATGCGTTTTTCAATGGCAGCAGGAAGATCCCGATGACGCGTTTCCGGCTTTCTGGGGAACAGAAGGCGGTACATCGTTAGCAGGATTTTGTGTAAAAAATCCATTTGGCTTTAATAAAAACCCAATATATGCCGTGGGCATTACCGGATAATCCTCCATTCTCGGAATATGGGTATGACCCATGGTATACCAAACCACAATATCCTGATCGGCGACATTCCGGTCCTGCTCCGTCCATTTGATCAGCCCGTCTCCACCCTGATGTTGATTGGGATAATCCCCGGCTGCGAACATTTCGGACTCCTCAAACGGGGTTACCCACAAATGATTTTGCACAAATCCCGCCCTGCGGTACCAGTTGGTGCGCGCATTGGCAAATGGAAAACAGTTATCGCCCGGCATCAGTTTATAGCCAACCGGTTCGCCCAACGCATTTTTGGATTTGGGATTGACGATTTTCCAGGTACGGGCTGAGGCCAGGTCCATTTTTCTTCTTGCATTCTTCTCAGTGTCCAGCAGGGTTGATTTTGCATAAAATGCATTATCAAAAGGATTATCCTCCCCTTCCTCTTCGGCGACAACATCCAGTTCGTACACGGAATTGGATACTCCGTCCAAATCAAAATCAAGGCGCATATTGAAGAAATGCTGATGGTTAGGCGCATAAACCTGCGGCGCTACGAGCGTACCGTATTTGGATTTTACACCTTCCGGCAGCGTACCCAGCGACAAAATGCCTGTCAGCTTGATCTCAAACTGGATATTACCGTCCTGATAGAAATACCAGAAAAAGCCGTATTCATAATTTTCGACGGTGGAAATGGAAGAAATCACCAATCTTCTCGAACGTCTTACCTCGGCTTTTCCATCGCGGCGATCGGTATGTTTCCAGAGAATGCCATAATCTTCTTCATGCATACAAATTGCGTTTGGGATCGTCACGATCTCGCCACGGCTGTTGTTCATCACCGCGTCCAGGTAATGGATATAACCCAGACAATCGCAGCCCAATGTAAGGCTATTGGCACATTGCCCCATGCCATATTCGCCGGTATCGAAAGCATTTTTACGTTTCTGGGTTGACGTCGGATCCCCGTAAGGGACCACCATTTCTGAAAGGGATGCGCGGTACAGGATCGATCGCACATTGCCTTCGTCATTGTAAGTGATATTATGTAAAACCAAACCTTCCCTCGAATTGAAACCTACTACAAAATCCCATTTCTGCCAGGCGACCTCGTATCCGTTTACGGTGAAGCTCGGTCCCTCTGGTTGTGAAATTTCCAGCGGTTTAATGTCCGTCCGGAAGGTTTTCACGCGGTCGGCGCGGTAATTGGCCGATTGTTGCGGAAGGGGCGTGTAACCGTAATCTTCTATTCGGATCAGTTTCATCAGTCGAAGGTCGACGACAGGGCGCAAGCCTTCTATCGGTCGGGCATATCCATTGTCGGTCTCGTCGCTTCTGACAAAACAGAGCGGACGGGCAAGCCGCAGCTTACTTTCTTCTTCCGCACCGTAGTTACCGGCCGTCCAGATATCGATCATGACCAGTTCGGGATTGGTCACGCCGTGTTTTTTCAATGCTTCCGCAAAAGCAGGATCATTTTTGATGACTTGCTCACATTCAATTTGCTCGTCGGCGGTCATCGTCGGCTGTACGCCGTTAATGGAGTTCCATCTGATGATCTGCTCCTCATTGATCAGCGCGGTAACTTCGTGGGTAATGCCAGTCAGGCTGTCGTAAATAACCGCGAATGCAGCTCTTAAAGGCGCTTGTCCCCCATTGTTGAATTGAGCAACTTCCTCTTTGGAAGGTTCTTTGAGTACAATAGAAACAAAACGGGTGGTGTCGTAGGGAAACCCTTTTTCACGACGGATGAATGCAACGAACTGGCTGATTTCCTCAGCAGTGAGTGATTGCAGTGGATGTAGTACAGGAGTGATGGTCTTCATAACGGGTTTTCATAACGGGAGTGAATAAGACTTAAAGCTCCACAGGTTTCATCCTGGGAGTGATGAAATGGATTGTCAGCCAGGCGATCAGAAAGGATACGCCGCACACAATAAATATGATGTTGTAACCCGCCACCAGGTTACCGGCTTCTTTGTAAAAGTCGAGGGTATAGCCAATGAACAAAGGAAACAAAACGCCGCCAATCGCACCCGCCATCCCGCCAATGCCAATCACGGAACTGACCGCACTTTTGGGAAGCATATCGGAAACAATGGTATAGATATTGGAGCTCCACCCCGCGTTACCCGCCACTGCCAGGCCAATCAGCCCCACAGCCACCCACATATCCGACACGAATCGCGCCCCGATAATCGGTAGCACGCAAAGCGCAGAAATCAGCAGTGCGGCCTTTCGCGCTTTGGGAACCGACCAGCCTTTCTTGATAAACCAGGACGATAACAAACCGCCCCCGATAGCTCCGATTGTGGCCGCCGAATACACAATCACCAGCGGCAAGCCTGGTTTTTTGAGATCCAGGCTAAAGGTCGTACTAAAATAGGAAGGAAGCCAGAACAGGAAAAAGTACCAGATCGGATCGGTCAGGAATTTTCCCATGATAAAAGACCAGGTCGGTTTTAAGGTAAATAACTTGGTCCACGGGATCTTTTCCGCCGGAGTAAGATCCTGATTGGTTTCGTCGTCGATACGGATGTAAGCAAGCTCTTCCGCAGATAGTTTTGAATTCTGATCAGGATGCTGGTAGATCAGCCGCCAGGCAATCAGCCAGACAAAGCCGATCGCTCCGGTGATGATAAACGCCGCCTGCCAGCCGTAAACGCCCAAAAGCCAGGGAACCAAAATCGGTGCAACGCAGGCACCAATATTGGAACCTGAGTCGAAAATACCGGTTGCCAATGCGCGTTCGCGTTTTGGGAACCATTCGGTGACCGTTTTTACGGCTGCCGGAAAATTACCCGATTCGCCAATTCCCAATGCCGCTCTCGCTATGCCAAAACCCAGAGAGCTGGTCACCAAAGCATGGCACATGGCCGCAATGCTCCATATGGTTACCGAAATGGTATACCCCGTTTTAGCCCCGATCCGATCCACAACCCGACCAAAAACCACCAGACCAATGGCGTAGGTAGCTGAAAAAGCCATGACGATGTAACCGTAATCCTGCTCTGTCCAGCCGTATTGCAATTCAAGTACGGGTTTGAGCAATCCCAATACCTGCCGGTCGAGATAATTGATCGTGGTGGCAAAGAATAGCAACGTGCAGATCGCCCACCTGTAATTTCCGGTCGTGTTGTTGATCATCATTCAATAAGAAAAGGGCTGCATATTTTTTAATTAAAACCAAATTGCAAACGGCTATTCAAAAACAACGGGTTGTAATTCCGATTCCTGAACCATCTCCGCGCTGGCCTGGTCCAGGAACAAAACCGCATTGGGCAAAGTACGCAAAATGGTAGAAGGATATTTCTCGGATATCTCATCGACCAAAGTATGATATACCGCCTGGGACTTAGACGGGCCCGGTACCATGCTGTAAATCGCTTTTGCTTTGAGTAAAGCAGGCACGGTAAGCGTGAAAGCAATTTTGGGAACTTCTGCCAAGGCATCAAAACAGCCTTCATTAACCTGCTGCTGCCGGCTGGCATCATGCAGTTCCACGACTTTGACCAGCTTGCTGTCATTAAAGTCGGCAATGAAAGGATCGTTGAAAGCTAAATGCGTGTTTTCACCAATTCCCATGCAGGTAATGTCGGTCGGATATTGCATTAATAATCCCGAGTAACGCTGGCACTCCGCTTCCGTATCGTCAGGAGCTCCATTCAAAATAAACACATTCGCAAAAGGCACCCGGTTGAAAATTTGTCCACCCAAAAAATAACTAAAATGCTGCGGTGCACCCACCGGAAGGCCAATATACTCGTCCATATGAAAAGCGTTGACGCGTGTCCAGTCTATATCCAGCGTGATCAGCCTGGCCAGAAATTCGTTCTGGGAAGCAGCGGCAGCGAAGATGATATTCACCACTTCCTGCGTTTGATGCAGCTCGTTGATCTTGTCTGCCACCGTTTTTGCGGCATCATCACCCAACTGTTCCCTGTTTTCAAAAATCCTGATTTCCAGCTGATCAGCAGTTCCTTTTTTAATAATAGGCATTGTAAAAAGTATGTTAAATTAATTGATATTGATATAGCGTTGTTTTTAGAACCTAAACTTCACCCCGGCACGGCCCCAGAAAGAATAGAACTGTTTCTGGTACATTCTTTCGCGCTCCCCGAAATAGTCCGTTTGCGGCGCTTTCGTCAGGTTTTGTGCTTCCACATAAAAGGAGATCTTGTCGGTGATCCGGTAACTGGCATTGGCGTCGATCTGGATCCTTTGGTTACGGATCACGTCGGTCGCATCCTGGTCGCCGAGCAATACCGTGTAAGCTCCATTGTAGTTGAGGTTACCCTGGATCGTGAACTTTTTGTGAGTGAAAGCCAGCGAACCGTTGGCAGTATGATCTGCCTGGCCGGGCAGCCGGAGATCCTTGCGGAACTGCGCGTCGGCATTCGAATGGGTATAGGTATAATTGGCCATCAACGAAATCCCTTTCAGTATCCCCGGCAGGAAAGTCAGGTTAGCCTGTACATTCAGCTCCATACCCAGCACATTGGCACTTTCCCCGTTTAAGGTTCTAAACCATCTCCAACCTGTGTAGCGCTCGGCTCCCTCGAATTCGTTTCCGGCCAGCGCAAACACGCTATTATACTGGAACTTGTTGATCTTTTTGTAGAAAAAACCTCCTGAAATAATCCCCAGGTTATCCAGGTATTTTTCATACATCAGGTCCACATTGGTCGAAAATGCTGGTTGCAGCTGTGGGTTACCGTCTGTGATGGTTTCGCTCAGGATGCTGATCAGTCGGCCCGGTACCAGGTCCACGAAGTTGGGACGCGAGTAGCCGTAAGTGAGTGCGGCACGTACCAGCGATGATTTGTCGATGTCGTACTTGAACTGAACATTCGGAAGTACTTTCAGGTAATCATTGGTCTGCTGATTGGGCGTGGTCGAGGCCCAGTTTCCATCGGCGTCGGTCTGGATGATATTCCCTTTGTAATCCACATTGGTTTTTTCCATTCTGACCCCGATCAGGAACATCAGCTTGTTGAACTGGATCCGGTTCATCAGGTAGGCGGAAGAAACGGTTTCAAGGGCATCGTAGTAGTAAGAATCGATGCTGTTTCTGGTTGCGCCTACGTTGATTGGAAAGAGGTCAGTACCAAGGTTATCATTCAGGAAATTGATCGTTTTGTCTTTATCCACACCCAATCCGAAATTGGTATTTCCATCCAATAAGTCATCCGAAACTTCCGGCGAACCCGAGAAATTGGTCAGCTTTCCTGCGGCGGCATCACCTGCATACGTTGTCACAATGGTTTCGTTGGGGCGGGAGCGTTCGTTATGCATGCGTTTCACTTTTACACCAGCCTTGAAAAAAGCCGAATTATTGCCCATCTGATAAGGAACACTTGCATTTAAGCGGGCCGTAAAATTGGTACCATTGGTATTCCACCAGTCGCGTTCCACGGTATTGTAGGTATAAAGGGAAGCATCGTTTTTCCAGTCCGTTCCGGAAGCTGACAAATAGTCGGTGCTGATATCAGAAATGGACAGCGGGATGTTGCCGGTGATGTAGTTATATATCCCCGACCTGTTTACAAACTTGGATTTATTCATGAAAACCCCTGCATCAAGCTTCACACTACCTACCACGGTTTCGCCCTGGATATTGAAATTCAGGTTGCTGTTGTCCTCGGTCGCAGCCTTGATCTCGTTATAACCCCGTCCCCTCGGATTGGTAAATACCCCGTCCTCTCCCAGCACATTCCGTGCAGTCTGCATCCGGGTACGTTTGCGGTAACGGGTCAGTTCGTTATTGTGGGTGCTGTACATGAAATTGGCAATGATATTGGTCGTCGGGCTGAAATTGTAATCGACTGTGGCCGAAGTACCGATCCGCGTCCGCTGGTTTTCCACATACAACAGACGGATATCGGTAGGGAAATAAATTTCTCCTTTTCCATAGTCGTTCTGCTCCCAAACCTGCGCCCTGATCTCATCGTAGCCGTTTTTGGTACGGAAATAACTTCCCGTCGCAATCACGCCCAACTTCCCGTTCGGGCTGCTTTCACTTGCCAGGAACCGTTTGCCCCAGGAAGCATTTCCAATTCCGTTCAGGTTGCTGCGCAGGTTATTGTAGCCTGCCCCTAGGTCAACTGCGAATCTGGATTTCAAGGTAGCAGCCGTCGGCGTCTTCATATTCACCACACCTGCGATCGCATCGCCGTCCAGATCGGGCGTAAGCGTTTTCACTACCTCCATCGATGAAAGCACATTGATCGGGATCACGTCCAATTGCGCGTTCCGCGAACCGTCTTCCTGGGTTCCCATGATCTGCTCGCCGTTCACGTTAATGTTGGTAAAATTGCCCGGCGTACCACGCATTTGCACCGTTGCACCTTCCCCGCTGCTGTTTCTACCGATGGTAACCCCCGGCAAACGCTGCAATGACTCGGCTACGTTCAGATCGGGATAACGTCCCATTACATCCGCAGAAATAACCTGCTTGATGTTGTCCGAATTCCGCTGCTGGTTCAGTGCCTTGCGCTGGCCTTCGAGCAATGCGGTAACAGTTACCTCGCCCAAGGTCAGGTCCGTCGATTTCAGTTTAGCGTCTGCAAAAACAGTCTTGCCTGCAATAACCCCGACCGATTGTTCATCCGGCGCAAATCCCATGTAATTGACGGTGATAGTTTGCGCTCCGGCCGGGACGTTGACCAAGGAATAGTTTCCTGCCAGATCGGTAACGCTACCAATATTGGTCCCTTTGATAAAAACTGAAGCGCCCGGAAGAATTTCACCGTTAACACCCGTAACCTGCCCTTTTACACTGCCATGGCTTTGCTGCCCAAAAACAGGCGAACCGGAAAAAAAGAGCAAAAAAGCGACCAGCATACCCGCGAGGGTACCATAGTTAGTGAGTAGTTTTTTCATAAAGAATCGAGAGCGGTTATAAGTAGGATTTATTTGAATTTGTAGCCGATGTAATCTACCAGAAAGCGAAGGGCAAAAGTACTTCCGGTGTCGCGGTTGGTAAGCCACGCTTTGCCTTTTCTGAACCGGATGCGGGTTTCGAGCACCGCACCGCGCAAGTTTGGATCGGGATGATCCTGAGCGTAGCGATTTTTCAGTATCCAGCTGGCCGATTTTTCAATATTTTCGTCAAATTGCTTGTAGCCGTTTTGGGAAAGCTGCATCCAGACAATCCCGGCCAATGCCGCGGCCGAACCGGTAATCGAACCTTTATCCGGCTGCCTGCCATTAAGGTAGTTATCGTAATAGATCGTGCCGTCTTTTTGCTGCGCTTTGGCGAAAACCTCGGCCGTGCGGGAAGCTGCATCCAGGTACTTTTTATCGCCGGTCAGTTTAAATGCCTGGATCAGCGACTCGGCATACCACAATGAAAAGCGCGGGTGAAACGAGCGGGCTTCTGCCGAATTGGGCATAAAGCTCATCCAAACCCCTTCCGGGCCCTGTTTTTCAATCAGGCTATTGCAAAGATTGATAAAAGCATCTTTGAATTTGTTATCACCGGAAAATTCGAAGGCATCTTTGAACAGCCAGCCTTCTGTATTGGGGCGGGAAACGTCGAATAAGGTTTGCTCTGCTTTATTCTTCCAGAAAGGGCTGTTTTCTTTGAGCACTTCGCCGGTCTTCGCATCGATATTATCGTAGCAAATGCCTTTTTCAGCATCGTACATATTTTTCATCATCCAATAGGCGGCCGATGTGGCGACTTTGGCATATTTGTCATTTTTGGTTACCCGCGAGAGTTCGTAAATACCAGGTGTACCATCGGAAACGGTTGCAAAGACGATAAAATCCTCCCCGATCGTATCGCCATGGTGCGCGTTCACCATGCCTTTGAGCACCGGATGATCTTTGATTTCCAACCCTGCCCAATACTCACCTCCTTTGATTGCCGCGGCGAGGTATTTTTTGTTGCCGGTTTGTTTGTAAGCCGCCAGCAACGCGTTGACAGCCTGACCGGTATGCCAGGGAACTTCGTACTCGTACCACTTCCCCTCGGTCATATTGTAATCACACCTCGACCTGCCTTGCTCGTCCATCATCGGGCCCGAAATGTATTGGGCTATCTGGTTGACGGCCAACAGATAATCCTCTTTTTTCGCCTGGCCCCGGGCAACAGTTGCCCAAAGCGAAAAGAGCATCAACACACACAAATAACGATTTGGGTTATTCCACTTCATAGGTTTTGTTTTTAGAATTCGTCTGGTATTTATGTTTGGTGTTCACGATCTGTAGCTCGTCACTGAGCCGCATGTTGAATGTCCAGGGCGCGCCTGTTGTTTGGGGTATTTTTAAAAGAAATAAGTGAGTACCCTTGCCGAGGGAAACAGGTATTTTCTGCTCGGTGGCTATCTTCCCGCTTGCAGCAATCGTAGCTATTATTTTCCCGTCGCAAAAAACCTGCGTCCCGGGAGTCGATGTCACAAAAACCTCGCTGATGGATTTTTCGGTCACATTTAAAGTACAATAAGCGTAACCAACAGCCGGGCCCGTTTTTCCAAAATAAGCGTCCAGGTTTATCATTCCGCCATTTTTTGAAGCGAATTTGTGCCAGCGGTAGTTTTTCCCTTTGTAAGTCGCAATACCTCCCGGGATAGGCGGTTTGTCATATTCTCTGTTTTCCGAATAAAGAAACGGAGGTACAGAACCTTCTTTTTCCGAAGGAAAAGGCCCGCTCAGCAGCCAGTAGGTAAAGAACGTATGCGGCGTTTCCAGGATATCAAATCCAATCTCGACCGGAGCTGGCAAAACCAGCTTACCCGAAGATTTTACAGCCTTTGCAAGTTCTGCTTCCAATCCGGCCAATGCAGCGATTTTAACGTCATAAGTGGCCATCACCACGTCCAGCCAATAAGGTTGGTTTTCATTCAGCCAGCTTTTCCGGTAATTATTTTTTACAACAACATACCTTTCTTTGAGAGCTTCCACCGCGTCCGCCGCTTGAATAGTCAGCTTTTTCGCGTCCACAGGCTTTTCTATTTTCCATTCAAAAGCCTGGCGGTAACTTTCAGCTGCCGAGGCCAATACCTGCCGAGAATCCATCATCAAGGTGTATTGCGCTATTGAATGTTTGAGGGTGTTGATATCGTCTGCATTAAATTGCGGTTTCGCGTTTGCCAACAGCTTTGACGCTTCCGCAAGTATCTTTTTCGCTTGTGGTACCGAGGTATTGTTCAGCCACAAGGGCTGCCCTTTTTCCGGCAATAATTCCTGCTGCCACAGGACGTCGTTCATATTGTAGGTGAGCGGCAAGCTTCTCAATTCCAATAATTTAAAAACGGCTTTTACATAATTGTCATTCTCAGAGCCGTATGCCGCCAAACTGTACCGGCCATCAAATCCTACCTCATTTTTGGTCGCCAGGTTCCAGCTTTTTTCAGCTGCGGCATAGACGCCATACCAATCGGCTGAGAACAAATAAGTACCGCCGTCATCCCATAAAGTCGTGAATGCGCCTGTGGCGCCCTGCGACTTTCCGGCTTCCAGAAAACCTTTGATATTGGCCTTTGCCATTACCATATCCGGAAACATCCGGTACGAATTGAGCACGCCGGGACATACCATAAATTCCAGCCCGCGGCTTGCAAAGGGCTTGATCCATGGATCGAAGCTTTTGGCATCGCCATATTCCCAAGTGAGGTAAACCACATCTTTGGGTAGCCTTTCAGGGATTTTATCGTATTGGATGGCCACGTCTCCCCATAGCATCATTTTCTTGTTGTGTTTTTTCAAAACCCCATACAGAAAATTCAGGTGATCGGCGTAGAACCGGTCTGCGCCAATGCTATCGATGTATGCTTTTGATTTTCCTTTGTTCAGGTCAAAAGTTTCGTCGCAATTCACATTGAACCAGGGCGCATTAAATGCATCTGCCAGCTCCCCGATCACATCTTGCAGAAACTGCCTGGCCTTGGGATCGAGCGGGGAAATCAGCGAGCCGGTTTCCCCCATGGATTTGTATTGAGGCAAAGCCAAAATTTTCTCGAAATGTCCGAAAGACTGAAAACCGCCAATCAGTTTCATATGAAATCGCTCCGCATAAGCGGATAATTCCTTAATCTGGGCAATTGTCAACTTGCCATCTTTGGGCGCAAAATCCGGGTGGGATAGCGGCTGCACTACGTGCTCGATATAAAAAGAAAGGTAGTTGATCTTCAACTCGGCCATTCTTTCTATCTGCTTTTTGATATAACCTATGGTCGAAATCGGGCCGCGGCTGATGTCGTCGAAAATCACCCTGGTGGCGAATGCAGGCCAATCGGCGATAAAAAGCTCCTGCCCCCAGCCGCCGCGCGTGAGCTGGCGCAAAGTCTGCAATCCGTAAAAAAGTCCGGTTTCGGTATGCGCGGCGATCGTTATTTTTCCTGAATGTGCCCGCAGCAGGTAACCCTCTGTTCCAATGCTATCGCGGTACGGTTTCGATTTGGCTAAAAATGCAGTGTCGGTGGCAGGGATATCTTTGAGAAAAACGAGCTCGATAACCTGTTTTTGACTTGCAGAAACTCCTTTCAATTCAGGCAAAAACGTCTCCCAATGCGCTTTCAACCGCTGCATTTGCCCCGCGTCCAAACCTTTTGCCTTAAAATCCGCCGAAGCTAAGAAAGACATTGGATTTACTCCCTGCGTTACCACCTGCGGAAATGGAAGAACCGGCAGCACTTTGGCGATCGTATCTGCATATGGGACCGTCGCTGTATTATTATTGGAATTCAGTTCCTGACCTCCACTTTTCACCTTAACCGTGATCTGATTCTGACCGGCTTTTGGATTGAAATTGAAATGAACTTTCTGCATACGAGGCACCAGATCATTGGGGGCTTCAATGGGTGCCAATGCTAGGCTATCAACAACCAATTCATTTATAGCCAGATATACCATTGACTTCGCTGATTGGGCATTTCCAATGTTATGTACCTGAGCTTCAACACCGAGCTTATTTGCATTTTTCGAAACCTGTATGTCGGCGGCGCCGATTGCAATATCCGGTAACGCGGTTTTATTCGGCTCAAATACCCTTTCCAAATCTATCCTGACCACTACCTGACTTTTGGCAGGAAGCTCAATCCGGATCACCTCGACCCGCTCCCGGATCGTCACCAATTCTTCGTGAATCAGCTTTTCGGACACAGTATCATCATTTTCATCGGTTCCAATGCGCAGCCTATACTCGCCGGGCGCCAGCATCCAGGTATTCATCTCCACCTGTTTCGCATTGCCCGCATTGTAAAGCGAAACAAGCGCGGAAGAACGATCCCCTTTTCTGACAAATACGGATACATTTCTGCCTGTATTTTTCCAAGTTGCCACCAATGCCGGATACTCAAATCCCCTTCCGAAATGGCCTGTGTACATCCCCGTCAGCAGGTCGCTTCCCCGCACATACACCCGGTCGGTGAATTTTGCTTCGCTGGTTAGCAGCGGGAAATTATAGCGGAGAGAATTCAGGATCTGGTCAAAACCACCAAGCAACTCCTTCACCTGGCCGGTTAGCTGGTACTTATTATAAGGCGAGGCATATTGGCTGATCAGTTGGTTATACTGCTTATCACCGCCCAATTTGGCAGTCATGGCAAATAGGTTGCCAAACGGATTTGCCCCGGCTGTTCTATCGTCGCCCCCGGCCGTCAGTGTTTGTTCTACCCATTTCAACGAGCCGGGCTGGGCTGTTTCCATTTCTTCATCCCGGCTTCTCATCAATTCCGCCACCTTGTTTATCGGATTAAGAAAGGACTTATCGCCGGTCAGGTCATGCATTCCATTCAGGAAACTGTAAAGCTCTGCGATGTGCCCCAGATGATCCCATTGGTAATAATTGTATCGGAGTCCGGGATCGTACCATTTCTTAGAATCACCTCCGATCGTCTCATTTTTAAATGAGACAGCTGGCGGAATGATGCCCGCAGGTTTGCCGTTCTCCGTTCTTCCTGCGTCGGCTACCCATGCACTGGCCCACTCGGAAAATTGCCTGATCAAAGTAGGATTGCGATTGTACCACGCCGCCCATAATCCGGTGAGCAGTGCGCGGGCATTCAGCGGAACGTCCACGCCGTAAGGCGAATTTTCCAATGCTTCTGTCGCGGAGAAATAGTACGATTTAAAATGCCTGTGTCCTAAATGCGTCGTACCAGACCAGACTTTATCAAAGTTCTGCATACTGATCATCGCACGCTCTACGTAAGCCGGGTCGCCATAGCGCACCAGAAACATGCCCGCGTGCGAATCCCGGAAAAGCTCCGCAGCGTGCTCGACATCGTCTATTTTTTTATCATAACCCCTCACAAGCTCCCCACTGTTCCAGATTCCATCGGCCAATCGGGTGTAACCTTTGCGGGCAGTTGCATCGTCCGCACCCAGGATCGCAGGCAGCCACCAGCGTAGCATTTCCACGTCATCGGCATACTTTCCGCCCAGTTCGCCATTGGGAGCCTGGCGCTCATTGACCCACCAATGAATCACTTTAAGCATTCGTCCCATCGCCTCGTGCTGGAACCTGGCCCAATCCGGCGCATTTTGCATATCTACATCCGAAACGTAGGGATCCTCGATCTGATCGCCATTGTACATGCTGATCAGCTCATGATCGGGAAAAACTTTTGCCAGTTCACCAAAAAACAAAGGCGCTTTACTTTCTGTGAGCAACTCACTGTCTTGCTTATACAGCCAGTAATGTATTTTGGCCAAAAGATACAGGGACTTATCATACAATGGCGAAGCCCGATCGGCCACGACCTGATCGAGCAGGTCGATCGCCGCATACATGCGCTGGATCTGGTTCATCCTCGTTTTCCGCACCTCCGCAGACCAGCCTGCCTGCTCGTAAAATCTAGCGGCAGTGATGTGCTTTTGTAAGATATACAATCGGTTTTTCAAAGCCGCATTCCCGGGATTATTGCCAAGTTCTTTCTCCAATGAGACTGCCGCGGAAGTCATTTCGGTTAGGTCTGTGTCGGGCCCTTTAGTTAAAGTATTCACGGGCCAAGCCGCTACCGGCCTGACTTCCAGACTATAAATACCCGCTAATTGGGCAGGTCCGATGCCTTTTACTTTTACAATTGCTCCTATCTTTCCAATCATCACTTTGCTGCGGACAGAGCGGTATGGAAGTCGATACCAGGGAACTGTGATCGTTGCCAGAACGCTGTCATTCACCATAATTTCCATGGGCATTGCCCGCGCTCCGGGATAGCCTACTGTAAGCGACACAAAATACTCGCCCGGCGGCACATCCGCCTTAAACACCAAACTTCCCACGCCGGCAACACCATCCCGAAAAAGCGAATCGGCAATGCGGTTGTAGGTCGTATCAAAAGCCTGCCGGGGAGCCGACAGCCAGCCATATCGGCGTTCTTTGGAATATTTTGTGGAAGTCGTTATGCGTATAAAACCCTTTTCAACTTTGGAAACCGGCGTTCCCATATCAAACAAAAAATGATCTGCCTGCCTGCCATTTGCATGACAGAAGGTAAAAAGTGCTCCCACGAGCAGACCGATGATTTTAAATAACGACAATGTATATACGTCAACCGGTTTCTTTCTTTAAATCTAGTCAAGTCTGGCTTTGATGTTTTTCGAGGATCCATCCTTTTTAAGGAAATCCTCCGAAGGCTTGCCATTACTCTTTGCCGACACCAGTCCATCCAGGCTATTGCGCACAAGCACAGATGGTCCTGCCTGTTTTGTATCGATATTAAGAATTGCAAAATCTTTGGTATCATCTATAAAAAACGCTGGCCGCTGCTCCGGATATTTGAACGACATACTGATACCGGACATCCGGAGCCCTTTCACATGCCGGATAAAAAATCCAAACGCGGGAAGTTTGCCAAACATCGTCCCTTCCGGGTACAAATCTTCCAGTTCCTCTATTTTCCGTGTTACGTCAGTGGATACCCCTCCGCCCGCAAACTCGATGCGGATGTTGTTGAAGGAAACATTTTCAACGTTCGCTTTGGCGATACCCGAAACCGAGCAGCCTGTAATTCCCGCGCCGGTGGCGACCACGTCAGAAATGCTGATATCGCGCATAATCCCGGGCCTGGGCACCGCTGCTGTGGCCATGTACTTGCGCGCGCGGTTACCAAGTCTTAGAAAGAGCGGTACTTCCGGGCCGTCGATCACAAGATTACTGATTGCAATATGCTCCATGATCCCGCCGTCGACGATCTCCATGGCCAGTCCTCCGATCCCGGCGGGTTTGCCATAAATGGTCGTCGTTTGTGCCGAGGGCTTGATCACACAGTTTGAAATGGCAATATTCCGGAAGCCCCCCACAGATTCCGTGCCGAATTTAATGGCGCTGCAGTGGCTACTGAGGATGCAATTGGAAATTACAATGTGCTCGGATATAAGCGGTGAGGTGCTTTTGATGGTAATCCCGTCATCATCTGAATCGCCGTTGACGTTAGAAATGGTCACGTAGCTGCACCCGTCGATATCGATCATATCGTTGTTCTTATTGGAGTGGTTCCAGATGCTGATCCCGTCGATGCGCACTTTTTTGCAGCCCAGATAATGCTGCATCCAGAATGCTGAATTTCGCAATTGCACTCCGGTCACCGACACATTTTCACATCCTGCAAACCAGAGCAGGTAGGGTCTGTTTTTATAACGGTCCGGCTTTTTCAAGGTAGTGGTCACAAATGCGGCTCCCTGGCCGTCAATGGTCCCTTTGCCTTCAATGGCTACGTTTTTTTGGTTTTTACAAAAAATCAAAGCCTGTTTGGCCCAATCTTCCCCATAAAAGTGGATTCCTGAGTCCTGGTAAGGGTAAAATTTTGCCGCAGGCTGCCCGAGCAAAGTCGCATTCACTGAAAGATGGAGGGTTACGTTGCTTTTCAAATTCAAGGTACCGGTCAGGTAAGTCCCTTTGGGAATGTACACGGTGCCGCCCGTGATGGTGCACGAATCGATTGCCTTTTGAATAAAAAGGGTATTATCGGTGATACCATCCCCTATCGCACCCGAATTCCGGATGTCATATTGCTGGGCTGTCAGGTTTCCGGCAAACAGAAAATGAAATGCCAACAGCAGCATCCAAGTTGATCCGACATTTCTTTTATCAGGCACACTCATTAGTTTTTTAATCTAATTACTTCATAATAAAACACTTACAACTTTACACTAAGATCGCTGGACCATTGCTGCCTGAGCCACTGTGCCGTTTCTAAATAGGCAGCATCCAGGTCCTCGATCTGAGTTTCGGCCCCGCCTACATCAATGGCAAGCCTGCCGTTGAAACCCACTTCGCGCAACACGGAAAAGAAAATTTTCCAATTGATGTTTCCGCTTCCGGGCGGAAGGTGGCCAGCCTGTTGACCTGTGTTATCTGAAATGTGGATGTATTTAACCCTGTGCGCCAACCGGATCACACTGAGCGGCAGGTTTTCCCGGATCAGAAATTGGTTTGCTGTGTCGAGGTTAAACATCAGGTTCGGCGCACCAACTGCTTCGGCAAAAAACAAAAAAGAATCAGTAGACGGCGTCAGGCTGCCTTCGCATGGATGAAGGTGATAATCAAGTCCGTATCGGGCGGCAATAGCACAAACTGAACGGTATCTGTCCGCTAGTTCTTCCCAGTAACGCTCCCAGCGGGAAGCAGATAAAGGTCGCAGGCTATCGATTTCACTGCCGCTGTAATGGCGCATGACGGGCATATTTGCAGGATATTGCAGCGGTAAAAGGGGGCCGTTGTCCAATACACCCTCCGCCCCGAAAAACCGGGCCGTTTCGCAACCCATTTCAAATAGTTCCAAACATTCGGCTTCGCCGGCTGCGTCCAGATCCGCTCCCAATTGCGGAAGTACAAGGCATAAAATGGGCACCTTGCAACCGTACTGCTCCAATGCTTCTTTAATTGTGTTTTTATGCTTGAAAAGGTATTCAATGTTCTTTTTACCTATTCCTTCTAGTTCAATGGACGAAAACCCCAGCCCCGCCATTTCCCGGATATGGCTGACCGTATCCTCAACAGGCGGAGGATATCCATATCGTGAAATGATATAGAGATATGCACAACATATGTCGATAGGGTTATTCATCTTTCTCTTTCTACCTAAAATTTCGTGCACGTGCACGAAAAATGATTAAAATAAAATGTGCCTGACTTATCACTGGTTTCCTGGACTGTTTTGTAAGGAGTGATTAACGATCGTGCACGTGCACAAAATTAAAGTAAAAAAAATAGCGACCAAATTTTTTATCGTCCTTATGAAGATTAATTGTATAAAAGTGTACTGGAAGGTGTTTTGGGCAATTAATTGTTTAGGATTTGTTCAAATGGTGGTATGCCACGCATTAAAAAAGAAGAATCTTATCTTTCCAAAGCGATCCTGTAAATGACCGTCTGCGTAAAGCCTCCCTTCGGTGGGGCGATCTCTATTTCTATCGGAAAAGCTTTGATAGCCGGATAGGGCGTCCAATAATGCTCAGCATCTTTTCCCACAATCAGTTTTCCATCTCTATCAGTCGTGAAAACAAAATTTTTCTTCCCTGCATTTATAGTAACTGTCTTGTCATTTGCCTGGCTGATCTCCATCCCAGCCTGCATCACGAAAGGTTCGGTAATGATCACCGTTGGAAAAGCATCGTGATAAGTAAGGACCACCTTCTTTTCTATGAAATCGTCGGTAAAAGTATAGGTAATGGCATAAGCGACACCGCCATTGATCCAATCCCGGTTTTTCAATTCACCACTAGCTTTGACACGAAACCGACCATTATCCAAAGCATTGGTACTCATGCGGGCATCGAATTCAAACAAATTGGTAAAATACCCAATCGAATCCCGGTAATAGATCTGTGGCGTCAGACATTTTACGCCAGGAGCTTCGGGAAAGCTCATGGGCTCGGGCCGGGAATATTCGGTCACACTCGATACCTGCAATGCACCATGGCCTTCTACCCAGAGGTACGACATCGTGCCCCCATCCGGCCGGAACATATATTTGCTTTTAGAGCCCGCCTTTTGGTCTTTATAGCGATAGCTTGTCATGGTCGCCATGAAATTCTTGGTCCGTACCTGGACCACATCCAGGTTATCGAAATATTTGACCCACCCAATCTTTTCGGTCGGCAAAGGCCGATTGGGCCTGCTTTGCGTTGTCTCAAACTGATAAGCCATCGCCAGGTTTTTTGCTTTGGTAAAAGTCGGGTAAATGCATGGTTGCGTTTCAAAAACACGGTTGTGATGCGGGCCATAGCCGATCAGGCCGCCAGGAAGGATATTCTCTCTTAAAAAAAGCAGGTTTTTATACGAAGCGCTGGCATAACGCGGATCATCATCTGCATAAAGCGAGAACAATGCCTGGCATCCATCCGAAGTAGCACCGCCATACATCGTCCACTTGTTAGATCGGATACCCCAGGAATTGTCTATGGAGCCATCCGGATAAATAAAGTTTAAATGGGTTTTCAAAGCATTGCGTACGCGGTTGTCAACCAAAGTATCGCCGGTAATCCTGGCATAGAGGCCCAGCCCCCAAAGCGACATTTCCATTTCATACCCAAGATCGATCCCCAATTTGGCCCCTACTCCCCTGCCGCCTTCCCCATTGATAAAACCACCTTCATCCATCTTAGAAACCGTTCGGTGCGCAAGCTCGCGTGCACGGGCAAGGTAACGTTCTGTCCCTGTCAGCTGGTGCGCTGTGGCGAGTGTGGCTGTGGTGGTGGCTACATAATTGATGCTGGCAAACTCGGGTTTCATCACCTGATGAAGATAGTCGGCTGCTTTGGTGATTGCCGCAAGCCATGAAGCATTTTCCTGCTTGTCCAGTTCGCCGGAAATGACATCATAAGCAAGCAGAAGCATCAGCAGCTGGTCGGTAGTGGTACCTGTCCATTCTTCGGGTGTTTCTTTCCAACTCCCGTCCGGCTGCTGCTGGCCGATCAGCCAGGTTGCTGCGTTTTTGGCGCCTTTCAGATACCGCTTGTTACCCGTGATCCGGTAGGAAACCGCAAAAGGGTAAACAGCCTCGGCCGCCCGCGTATGCAGCACGTGGCAGGTGCTACATGCCAGTGCGCCGCAATCGGCCTTTTTGTTCCCGTCTATTTGCAGCTCCAGCAGCGTGCCCGAAAGTTGTACCAAAGTCGAGGCATACTCTTTCTTGATGGACAATGACTGCGAGAGAACTGTCCAGGCAGGGCACATAACAACCAGTAGCGAAATAATATATCGATATTTCATCTGAAAAATAAAAACCTGTGCACGTGCACGAAAAAAGATTTGATAAATAGAGCCAGACTTAATTTCTATAATACCGGTAATTGGCACTGGTAACAATATCGATGGGTATCAGATAATCCTCCTGGACGGTGGTGGAGAATATCAAATATTGAAACAATGACATCACGCCGCGGTAACCCTGCTCCTGAGGTTTTTCGCAAAGCAAAAAGTCGATGACCCCCCTTTTGAGGTAATCCAGGTTTTTGTCCAGATAATCGTAACCAATGAGAACAATATCCTTTCTCCCAATCGATTCCAGCCATTGTGCTACCAATGCGACCCGGGAATTGGTCACGTATATAATGCCAATCTGCTGATGTGCTTCCAGCAGCGCGGTAAGTCGGGCGGCAACGGAGGCATAACCGGTATCGGTCATATTCAGGTGAACGAGCTGGTCCTGGGAAAGTTTTTCCCTGAAATAGGCCAAAAACCCATCCTCTTTACGCAGGATCGCCACGTTGTTTTCGATCTCCCGGGCGATATTGACAATCATTGCCTTCTGGCCTTCTTTGAGACAATAGTGGACCAACTGCCCCGAGAGGTATCCGCTGTCGAAAAGCTCAGGACCGATATAGCAAAGTCTATGCTGATCGGGTATGTCCGAGTTCATCAGCACGCAGGGGATTTTCTTCTTTTTGCAGAATTTCATCAGCGCGATCGACTCTTTTTCAAAGGTCGGCGTGATCAGCACGCCATCGGGGGCATTTGCCATGATCCTGTTAACTTGTTCAGCAAAAACGGACTGAACGTTCTGATCAAAAAAGTAGTGCTCCACCTGAACACCATATTGCCTGATTTCCAGGTCCGCCTTATTAATCCCTTCCAGCGGCGCCTTCCAATACTCGGTTTCTTCTGAAATATCGGGCAGTAAAACTGCAACCCGCAGGGTTCCCCTGGATGTCAGGGCAAGTCGCCGGGCGAGCACGTTTGGCTGGTAATTGAGCTCTTCAATAATTGCGTTTACCCGGTTCCTGGTTTTTACTGCCACCCCCGCCCGGTTGTTGATCACCCGGTCCACGGTCCCCAGAGAAACGTTGGCCCTACGCGCAATTTCCTTGACACCGCCCAACGAATTGTCTTCTTTTCCTTCCACAATACATGAAACATTGAATACCGGCCAAAGATAAACAATCGTAAGTTAATTCGTGATTGCGGTTTGGTCGGCCGCCTTAAATTGAACCCTCTGGCACTACTATCGTTGCTGATCTTGCTTTTTGCTGGGCTTTCTGTGAATGCGCAGACCGGCGATTTGATCCCAGACTTATCAAAGGCAAGGGTCAAACAATCCGCCGAAGGTGTTTGCCTTTTAGTGTCTTAGAAAGGTTGAGCAGCTTGGGGTGGCATGGCTTTAAACACTTAGTACCCCTCTCACCTCAAAGACATCAAAAATTTCGAGAAGTAGCTGGTCTTTCTCTAGGGTATTTTGCGCCTGTGCGTCTGGTTTCAATTGGCGATTATCGCATTCTCTTGCGCTTCTTATTCAGCCAAATACAGAGTATATCTTAAAGCGCCGCAGGTTTCGAAGGCAAATGCGGTTGAGAAAGCCAAGCCCTCAGGCTATATTTCGGATTCAGGAAAACTTGTTTTCCCACAGTCCACACTTGAAGAGAGCGGAGTAGAGCCACAAACAGCTTCTTTCAAAATTGGAACGGCAGAAGGGAAACGAAAAATAAAATCATTGTACCTGATCTCACCGAAGAGCAAGAATGAAGTACTCCCCATTTTTAAGGCCAGCGTTCGGCTATTATTAATTAAAATTAAGCAGCATTCAGGTAAAGGTTCATTGGTTTTCTGCGACCAATTCCTTGATGCTTTCTGCAATTGTAATGTTGGACAAATCGAGCGACTCCCTGATAAAGGTCGAGACCGTTTTTCTCGGGATTCAGATAGATATATTTCTGTTTAATTGTCCGGAACCACCGCTCAATATGCGCATTGTCGGTCGCCCTGCCTTTTCCATCCATGCTGATCCGGATTTTAAGATCACTTAATGTGCTTACCCAATGCTCGCAGGTATACTGGGCGCCCTGATCGCTGTTAATTATTTCTGATTTGCCATACCTGGATATCGTTGCATTCAGAAGCTCTGTCTGCGTTTCCTTTTCCAGGCTGTTAGAAAGTTGCCATCCAACGATATAACGACTGTACAGATCCATAATGGCCGTCAGGTACATAAACCCATGTTTCATTGGTATATAGCTGATATCCAAAGCCCAAACATGGTTGGGACGGTTAATTTCAAGATTTCTCAGCAGATACGGATGAATGTATTTCGCTTTTCCCAGACGGCTAAGGTTACGTTTCGCGGGGCGGCCCGTGCCGATAAATCGATTCAATGGCCATTTTCCGAAGCAGTCGCCGAATACGTTTGACATTGTAGGGCATCCCTTTTTCCGCCAGCTCGTCCTGCATACCCAACACGCCCAGCGTTGGGTCGGACAAGAAGATTTTGTCCATTGTCTCCATCAAAGCCAGGTTCTCCTCTTTTTCACCAGCAGGTCGATAATACAACTGACTTCGGTTGATGCTCAGAATTTGTGCTTGTCGGCGAATGCTCAATGGATGACTATTGTCGATCAATGCCATGCGCTCCTTCATAGACCTGCTTTTTTCAAGCTTTTTTTTAAGAAGTCGTTCTCCACCTGAAGCTGGCCGATCTGCTTAAAAAGATTGTCAACATCGACAGATTCCTCTTCCTTGGCCGGCTCATCTCCGAAAGCTTTTTCCGCGCGGTCCAGAAATTCCCGTTTCCAGGCCGATACCTGCGTTGGATGAATCTCGAATCTGGTCGCTAGTTCGCTCAACGACTCTCGTTCTTTCAAGGCTTCAACAGCCACCATTGCCTTGAATTTTGCTGTGAATTTTCTCCGGCTTTGTTTCATTGTCTCATCGGTTTAATGTCAAGTTACTAAACTTAACCGATGGCCTCAATTTCGGGGAGTATTACAGAAGGATCATTTGAGTTTACAAGGATCGGGTGAGGCTCAGGAATAGCGCTCCCGGTTATTTTGAAACGCGGCGGTATCGGTTATCAAGCTGCGAAGTACATTTTTACAGTTACTATATTCAACCACTCTGAGGGGATAATTGGTTACGAATTAGCAATAGAGGCCGAAGCGCCCAAAGAGCCGTACACCGGCAAGCCAAGAGGGAGAAAGCGCAAAGTTACCAAACAGGAAAGCGCTGAATAGATGAATCTGATAAGCTTTTAAACGAGAAATTTATCCTAAAAGTATTCTGTCCCGTCAGAATTGCCAACCTGGGCGTAAGAAGAGAAGTAATGCCGTCGTAAAATTCCCCAAAATGCCCAGTATCATTAGTTGAAGCACACTGCACCCAAAAACTTCATTAAAACACAAAGTTAATTCCTTGTATATCATTGCATTAACTTTCTATTTTGCGCACCTACAAAACGACGTATGCATGTGGACATTGTTCGCTGAAAGTTCTTCGTTTTGTACATAAAGGTGTGACTTTTTCATTCTCATCGGAGTCTTGTAATTTAGTTTAGATCTTTTAAGTTGGAGTGTTAAAAAGTATTCAATATTTACACATGGAACCATCCATAAGTCATTGACCTATGTTGCCAACCTATCGCGAAATAACCACTAAGGAATCTTCTAGGGACTCTATTCAAAAGTTCTGGATTCTCGAGCATGATCTTAATCCTCTTCCTTCATCCCCCCAATATGCCTTACCCAACGGCTGCTGTACGCTGGCCTTCATCAACGGTAACGGCATCTCATTAACGTTTTCCGGGGATCCCATTCATCTGCCGCCTGGAATTTACCTAGCCGGCCAAATTACCAGAAAGGTAAGCGTCGTCATGAAAGCTTATTCTAAGGCGATTATGGTACAACTTAAGCCTTGGGTCCCCTCGATGATGACCAATATTCCAATGAGCTCATTTACCGATAATGTGGTCAGCTTGGAAGCGATCAATAGACCCTTATATGAAACTATGGCTAATCTGGATGGAGTCGATGAAACCGTTATAATCGGTAAGGTGTATGACGCATTTGCTAGCTGCTTACAACCCGATACCGGTACTCATTTCATCCAATGGGCCTTCAACTACTTGCAGAAGGGGCTCACTAACCAGCAAACGATTGCGGATATGGTTCGTCGGTCGGGCTATTCCCAGCGAAGAATAGAGCAGCAGTTCAAACGTCTGATTGGTCCCACCGCGAAAGAAACGCAGCGTATACTTCAACTCAGGCAAGTCATTAGTGAGCTGGACCATCGTGAGCAGACCACTACTTTAGGAGAGCTAGCCTATCGGCATGGCTACTACGACCAGGCTCATTTCATCCGGGCTTACCAACGGGTGTTAGGGGAGCTACCATCCGCCTTTAGACGTGATAATTACTTGCTACCTGTCACCCCACATTTCGATTTTTTACAATTATAACAGGTTTGCGATGAGTACTTTTGGCCCAGCTAAATGAGTCATATGCGAAACCGAATGTCTATTATCCAAACAATACTCATCCTGAGTTCTACCCTATCAATGACCTTTGGACAATCCCGGTTTGATACGCTGACCAGGGCATTGGAACGGGTGTATCAACGAGATAGCTTGCCAGGACTATCCGTCGTATTAGTTAACGAGAAGAAAATTATTTATCAGCATAGCTTTGGCTACGCTAACATCGAGCAGCAGATTAAGTACAGTGCCAAGAGTATTCAAAACATTGGTTCGGTCAGTAAAACATTCGCGGCCCTCGCCTTGCTGAAAGCGGTTGAATTAGGCTATTTTGATTTAGATACCGATATTAATGCCATCCTGCCGTTCAAGGTCGTTAATCCAAATGCGCCTACTAGCCGCATGACGGTACGGCATCTAGCCAACCATACCTCCGGCATTATTGATAATCCGTCCATCTTCTACGACACCTATCAATTTGATACCACACTGGCGGCGTATAGTTCCGTGGCCTATGCAAAATTGAAAAAATTGGGTTTCAACCAGCGGGTGCGAGATTGTTCATTGGGCCGTTTTATGTACGATTATCTTAATGACAGGGGGCAGTATTATGCCAAAGAAAATTTTGGCCTTGATGCCGCTGGCCGCTCATCTAGCTACAGTAATATTGGCTCGGCACTAGCAGCCTATTTGGTTGAGATCAAATCGGGCATGAGCTATGCTGACTTTACTAGGCAATATATCTTCCGGCCGCTTCACATGCGTCAAACAAGCTGGTTTCTAAACGCGAAGCGCCTAAAGCGCTATGCCCACCCCTACGATGACAACTTTTCGGCTTTACCTTTCTATCATTTAATTACGTATCCAGACGGTGGCCTTCGAACCAATACGGCTGATCTGAGCAAGTATCTAATTGCACTGATAAAGGGGTATCAGGGCGGGGAGAAACTGTTAAAGAGATCATCGTATAGCACAATGTTTACGCCCCAATTCGCTAAAGAGTCTCCGCCTAAAGGCATCCGTTTAACGACGCGCAACAAGGGTATCTTTTGGAATCTGTACGTAAATGGGACTATTGGGCATGATGGGGATGATCCAGGAGTAAGCTCGTTTTTGTTTTTTAACCCCAAGACAGGCTTAGGTGGTGTTTTTTTGAGTAACAAATATGTAGCGGACAAGAAGTCGATTACGGATCTGCTTATGCAATTTACTAGTATGCCTTAACCAAGCTTTCATGATTTATGTATCAAGTTCAATTAATGAGTGCACATATGTTGCTCTTATAAATTTTAATAATGGGGATCAGGTTAAATCTTCAATAGTTGCTATCGGGGCATTGCGTTTTACGCTATCAATACCATCGTCCCTCGCCGTAGCCGAAGAGTACATCTCACTCGTTGCTAAACCTGATAGTTATTAGCAACCTGATTAAAGTACGGTTGCCGGGAGACAGATGTTTGGTGGGCGCCAGTTATCGCAATGTTAGAATATTCAAGTCCATTGAGCCTTGGTAAGCCAATTTCAGAGAGGATTGTGAAGGGTAGTAGATTGGTGTTTCTTTGGCAAGCTAGTTGAACGATGCACGGAATTTAGCCGGCGTTATATTCGTCTTGCTCTTGAATAACCGGCTGAACGACTGAGGAAATTCAAAACCCAGCTGGAAACCGATCTCGCTTACCGTAAGCTGTGTTTGGGCTAGCAATGCTTTGGCCCTCTCAATCACAAACCGGTGAATATGCTGCTGCGTATTCTGGCCGGTGAGATTTTTAAGCAGGTCGCTCAGGTAATTGTCGGAAAAATTCAGTTCGCTGGCTAGGTACGCTACGGTCGGCAAGCCATCGGACATGGGACGTTCGCCGGCGAAATAGTCGGACAGGAGTTTTTCTAGGTGCGCGAGCACGTCGCTCGTCACGGGCTTGCGGGTAAGGAATTGCCGGCCGTAAAAACGTTGCCCGTAGCTCAGCAATAATTCAATGTGCGCAATGATGACATTTTCGGAATATGCGTCGATCCGCCCGCTGATTTCTTCGCGGAGCATTTTCAACACCGACAGCACCAAACTTTCTTCCTGTTCCGACAAATGAAGCGCCTCATTGACAGCGTAATCGAAAAAACCGTATTCTTTAATGCGCTGCCCGAGCGGATGACTCCTGATAAAATCGGGATGGAATACTACGCAGCAGCCGCTGGGCCTATGATTCTCGGAGATGTTGCTGGTAACCTGGCCGGGGGCGGTGCAAAACATGATCCCTTCGTCAAAATCACAGAATCCCTGCCCGTAACGCACTTTACCGATTACATTCCTTTTGAGGGAAATACAATACATGTCCATCACAAGCATTTCTTTGCTGGTATCGGTATGGGTGCGATCGATTTCGTCAAAATCGAATACGCTCACCAACGGATGTACCGGCCCGGGCAAACCTAGTATGCGGTGCTGCTCCGAAATCGAGTGGATAAGGTAGGGGACCTGTTTTTTCATTGTTTAAATATAAGTAAACGGGCAGGACATTGCCCTGCCCGCAAAATGGCTAACGGTCGATTGCGTCCATACCAAACTTGTCGTACCGATCGCCCGTTTCGGTTCCCAGCGGGATAATCGCTTCCAGTCGAGCCAGATCCGCCTCGCCGAGCACAATTTCCGTGGCAGCGATATTTTCTTCCAGGTACTTCCGGCGTTTCGTTCCCGGAATTGGCACGGCACCTTTGGCAATCACCCAGGCCAGTGCCAGCTGCGACGAGCTTACCTGCTTCTCCGCCGCCATACGCTGTATTTCCGCAAGCAAGTCCAAGTTTTTGTAAAACTGTTCTCCCTGAAAACGCGGGATACCGCGCCTGAAATCATCTGCTGCCAGGTCGTCCGGACTTTTCAGTTCGCCCGAAATAAACCCGCGGCCCAATGGCGAATATGCTACAAAACCAACGCCTAGCTCCTCCAGCGCTCGCATAATACCTGCCTGTTCAGGACTACGTTCAAAAAGCGAATACTCGGTTTGCACAGCCGTGACAGGGTGGATCGCATGGGCCCGACGGACGGTTTCAGCCGAAACTTCCGACAGACCTATATGACGTACCTTGCCCTCCTTTACCAGTTCCGACATGGCCTCTACCGTTTCCTCTATGGGCGTATTGGCGTCCAGCCGGTGAAGGTAGTAAAGGTCGACATAGTCCGTTGCCAGGTTTTCGAGCGAGCGCTCGGCTGCCTTTTTTACATATGCTTTGTCTGCCCGGAACTTCCAGGTAATCTGCGCATTGTCGTCGATTTCCCAGCCAAACTTTGTTGCGATCAGGTAATCTGCGCGGCGTCCCTTGGTTGCCTTTGCGACGAGCTGTTCGTTGACGAGCGGCCCGTAAAGATCTGCTGTATCGAGAAAATTCCCGCCGAGTTCCAGCGAACGGTGAATGGTGGCAATCGCCTCGGCTTCATCCGCTTTACCATAAATATCCATGTGGGCCATGCCCGTCATTCCCATACAACCCAGTCCCACCGATGGCACCACGAGCCCCTGGCTTCCTAATTTTACAAGTTTCATATTGGTATTTGTTTGTTTTAATCAATGCAAAACTAGCAATGCCCCCTGAGGCAGGATTAACCGTATCCGGGAGGTTTGTATCCAAAATCCGGTTAAAGCATTTGAAGTGCGCCGCCGTCAGCACGAAGCGATGAACCGTTGGTTGCTGCGGCCAGAGGACTGCACAGGTAAGCAGCCAGCGCCGCGATTTCCTCTGGGGCGATAAACCGCTGCAAAAGTGAATGCGCGTTAGTACTGGCCAGAATGGCGGCCTTCATTTGTTCCACGGTCATACCCTGCGCTTCGGCAATAGCTTCGACGGTTCCGGCCACACCATCCGAATACGTCGGCCCACCCAGGATGCTGTTAACAGTTACCTCGGTTCCCCTGGTGAGCTTGGATAACCCGTTTGCGAGCGATAGCATGGCCGTTTTGGTTACGCCGTAATGGATCATATCTGCCGGCACATTGATCCCCGACTCACTGCTGATAAACACGATCCTCCCCCATTTCCTGTCGAGCATTCCGTGCAAAAGCGCCTTCGCCAGGCGCGCCCCGCTCAGTACGTTCACCTCGAACATTCGCCGCCAGTCGGATTCATCGATCTGGGTAAACGGTTTCAATTCGAAGATCCCGACGTTATTTATTAGGATGTCGATCTGCGGCAACCCGGCTATGAGCGCGGCTACTTCATCCGAACTTGAGAAATCCGCGGCAATGCCAGTCACATTCCCCGAAGGAAATATAGCCCTTAGTTGCTCCATCGCTGCCTTCGTTTTTTCAGGATTTCTACCATTGATGATCACATGGGCACCTTCGGCCATGAGTTGTTGCGCGATGGCAAATCCGATTCCTTGGGTAGAGCCGCTGATGAAGGCAGTCTTTTGTTTTAGTTTAAGTTCATTAACAATGAATAAATTATTTCTGTATTGATCATTCCAAAAATGCCCCAAAAAAACGTCAGCTGATCACTGACAACTGTAAGTCGATCAACTCGCGCAGCACTACTTTGTCTGTGTGCACGCGGCGGGTTACATTCAGACCGTTCCAGACTGTGATCAGGTAGCGCGCCAATACTTCGGGTGGCGCGGGATTGGCGATCGTCCCTGCGAGCTGCTCTCTCCGGATGGCACCTGCGAACATTTGCTCAACTTCCAATAAAATGTCCGCCGCCTCCTTTTCCAGCTCCGGGTCCAGAAACGCCATTTCAGTAACTGCGTTTGCAATGATGCAGCCGCGCATGTGCGTGTCATGATCCGCCTCGGCGATGCTACCGAAAAAATCCCTGATTTTCTGAACGGGTGATTCGGAATTGTCGAGCACGGCCTTGAATTGCTGGAATACCTCTCTGCGCTGCGCGATAGCTTTGCCGAAAAGTTCTTTTTTGCCGCCTTTGAAACAATTATAAAAGCTTCCGCTGCCCATATCCGTCGATTTGAGCAAATCGCCCAGGGAAGTCGCTCCAAAACCTTTCTCCCAAAACACGCGCTGCGCTTTCAGTATGACTTGCTCGTGATCGATTGATGACGGTCTTCCTCGCATAAATTATTTTTATATTGATCAACACAAAAATAGAGCAGATAGTCGGGTTCGCAAAATGGCGTCGGCAAGATTAGTTGAAAAAAGGTTCGGAGCTGCTGTACAACCATCAAATGGTTACAGCATTCGCAATTATCTCAACAAAGTGCTTGAGGAGCGTCAGCTGGCTGCTGTACCGGTAATGGAGATCAATGATATCCACACCCTGCTGAAACTGGTAGGCCGGGGCGGGTGGGTGACCGTGTTGATGAGCTCCACGATAGTCGATCAGCCGCAGCCAAGGCGGTAAAACTTACCGGAGCCGACATGGCCAGGCAGGCCACCATCACCTGGCCCAAAGATGCGTACCGGAAAAAGGCGGCTAATCTATTGGCCGGTTTTTTGTTACTGCATGCCGCATGCTATTGCGACAAACCGACTTAATTGACCTGCCAATGTCAAACGCCATAGTCCTTTCAGCCACTTCACGGACTTTTCAGAAAGTACCTTTGGCCTTTTCAGGAAAACAGAACGTAAATCTTTGAGGTAGTATCTTTCAGCCAAGAGGGTTTTTATCCTGCCCGATAAACATGCCCCGCCTTGAAGCGATAAGCCAGTCGCCATTAACTTTCTCATATTCATCCTGATATATAGCCCCTATGGTTGATTTGAACTTTTTTCCCTCTGCAACGCTGAGCAGGGTGATATGGCTATATAATGTACCGTTGGCATGTTCACCTTTGATAGTGACCACATGTTGTCCATTGAGGTGAAAGGCCGCCGCAAAGCTATTGTTAAAACCTTTGAAGGCCGCTGACATAGCTTCACGCCCGTTCAACTGCATGATCAGGCTTCCGTCTACGGTGATTTCTGTGATAGCATCTTCGGTGAACAATTGTAGCTGGGCCTCAAATTCCTTTTTATCTGCCAGTATCGATACCTTGTCTACCAAAGCTCTTAGCTTTAACTGGTCTGCGATGTCTTGGGCGTTCATATCAGGCAACAGTTAGGACGATTTTACCTCGAATATGACCCTTGGCTGCGCGCTCATGTGCTTCACGTGTTGCCGATAACGGGAATGTACTGTCAATAACGACCTTGATACTACCGTCATCGAGTAATCTGGCCAGTTGCGTCAGTTGTACCCCGCTTGACCTCACCTGCACGGATGATACGGTGATCCCAAGTTTTTCGGCTTCTGCCCCACCCTCAAAACCCAAAGGATAAACCGGAAATAAAGCGCCACCACGCTTTAGAGTCTTCAGAAAGCGCCCGGTTGATGCACCGCCGACCGTATCCACGACCAGGTCAAGGTCCCGGACAACATCCTCTGGCGCTGTTTTCGTGTAATCAATGAAGTCATCTGCTCCGAGTTCTCGTACAATAGCTTCTTGTTTGGTAGAGGCCACACCGATCACTTTCGCGCCCCGAAGCTTCGCTATCTGAACAACAAAGTGGCCAACCCCACCAGCAGCTCCATTGACGAGCACCGTTTTGTCCTGCAAGGGTACCGAGATGTGCGGGTGAGCCTGTAACGGGTTAGGGTGGTTGTGTCCAATGTCCACCAGAAACTGCCATGCAGTTAACAGCGACATCGGCGCACCAGCAGCATGCACATGGTCTATTTTGCCCGGTTTGATGGCAAGATGTTCTGCAGGTACGCTCACATATTCAGCATAGCCTTTGCTTTCTCCAATACTGAAAAAGCGAACCATGGAATAAACTTCATCACCAACCTTAAAATTGATTACCCCTTCTGAAACCGCTTCAACTACCCCGGAAATATCTGTCCCGAGGATCATTGGAAAATCTCCCTGCGGTTGCCATTCAGGCGGAAGGGAACGGTAGCCATCCCGTAAATACCAGTCGGGGGGATTAAGTGCGGATGCGTGGACTTTTACTAATACTTCGCCATCTTTTAGCTCCGGCATCGGCGCATCCTCATAATGCAGCACTTCCGGTCCGCCGAATGCGTGTAATCGAACTGCTTTCATCACGGCACCGGTTTTATAATCGGTCGCAGGTGTTTGATCTTTCATTATTTGTTTATTTAATAACCATCATTTGATCTGTTAACAGTAATGCAATTTTAGACCAAATACTTACTTTTGGCAAGTATGTACTTTTTTGTATGTTATACACCAAAAAGTATGCAATGCTGATTATCAATTGTTTTAAAATAGAGACGGTATGAAAAAAGATGAAATATTAACGCAAGCGAATCAGCTTTGCGCGGTCGACTATGCATTCAAACGCATAGGCGGAAAATACAAGGCCAGGATTCTGTGGTACCTGGACATGAAAGGTGTGTTAAGATATGGCGAGTTAACCCGGACTTTGCCGGACATCACAACAAAAATGCTCACACAAACCTTGCGTGAACTGGAAGAAGATAAATTGATCCTCCGAAAGATGTATCACGAAGTTCCACCGAAAGTTGAATATTCGTTGAGTGAGACCGGGCAGGAATTGATCCCTTTTATCGCTCATTTGCATGCCTGGGCTAAAAAACAGATGGAAATGGATGCGCTGTCCGCTGGTAAGGTGAAAGATGAGCGAACTGCTGCCATTTGCAGGTCAGTCTGTGACACCGAGTGAAACCTGCCTTGCAGAAGTAGTAACCGCCTTGTCGCCGCTGGAATTCACGCATTGGTTTAAGTGAAGGCTGAAACTACCCAGGCTGCGGTGAGATTGCTATCTTTGCCTATGCAGCATCAGGAATTAGACGCGCCGCAAGAACTATGCCACCAGGTCAGCGGTATCTGGTACCGTGAGATGGACTTTGGCGCTTCGCCTATGGCTTTTGAAGTGTTGCCGGATGGAAATGCAGAGCTCGTTTTTCATTTCGGCAGTGGTTGCAGTTTGTTGATCGGCGGGCAGCCTCAGTCCCTACCCTCACCCTTTATGGTGGGCTTGCTAAAACAGCCGGTTTATTTTCAAGCCGAGGGGCGTTTACAGATCATTGGCGTCAAATGTTATCCCTGGGCAGTTTATGCATTGCTGGCATTATCTGCTATCCAGGGTGGGGTACAAAGCTTAACGCACCCGATTGCTGCTTTACAATCTGCTTTAAAACGACTATTAGACCTGCAAGACAAAGCCGGGGCATTGGGACTAGTCCGTGATTGGTTGATCAAAAATGCTGTTAAAGACGAGCGTGCACTGATTACCAAAGCGGGCAAGGTGATGCGGGAAGAGAACGGCGCTTTGCCCGTCAGTTCGGTGGCAGCCGCGGCGCACGCCACGGTGCGCACTTTGGAACGGCAGTTCAAAGCTTCTACGGGACATACAGTGAAGGATGTGTCCAGCCTGATCGGTTTTGAACAGGCCCGTGACCGTTTATGGGAAGAGCCTCATCTCGCTCTTGCCGGCTTAGCCGAGGAATTGGGTTATGCCGATCAATCCCACCTGAACCGGGAATTTAAACGTTACAGCGGCCTGACCGCCGGAGCATTCGCTCGGCAGAGCAAAAATCAGGAAAAAGGAACTCAGCGGTGATTGTGTCGCGATTGTTCTATCCTCTTCATAATCCGTTGCGGATTTTTGCTTTGGCGAGTTATCCTGGTCGTAATACATACCGCTGCATCTTAATCGAGCTACACCATAGAAATAACTAGATTTTCAGAAGCTGCTTGAGCCGACCTTGATAAGCCTGCAAGTAATTTTTCTTTGCTGTTTCGTCTAGGAAAGACGCAAATATTAATTGCTCCACTTGTTCGGACCCGCTGAGCATACGTGAGATTATTCCGTCAAATACTTTTGAGTTGATTCGTGCTATCTCAGCTAGTAAAATAAATTGCTGCATCACTGTGCCTTGGGCTATTGTTTTGGGTAAAAGGCCGTCATCCAATGCAAAATCTTTATCGCGAATATGTATACGGCTGTTGAGCAAATCATAGGCTGGGCTCAAACGATAATCTCCCTGATCGGTTTCGAGCAAAGAAAAGTTTTTGAAATGCGCGTCACCGTTAGAAAATAAATAGTTAAACATTAATATTCGGAGCAATTTCGGTGATTCGACTGTGTAAGCAGGAACATACTTTTGCATCAGCTCAAAAATATCCAGGTAACTTCCTAAGTATTTATAGTGTTCTCCATGGGTTTGGGGCGTACGTCCCGCCAGTGATGCAAAATCATCCTGAGCACGTTTCCTGCCATCGGCGTGTCTATCGAACCGCTTAGTAATGTAGGCGTGCGCTCCGTCCGCAAAAAAGATCAATGCGTTCTCTGCTGTTTCGATACCGTAAACCTGCTTGGCGATCTGCATAGTCAGATGCTCATTGGCCGGCATTTGATCCGGCCTGCGGCCAGCGGCTGGTATCGGCTTTAAAATATAATTACCTTGCTCGCCTTCTTTGATCAATCGTAATTTATTCTTATCAAGGATTACCGAAAATTTTTCCTGAACACCCGATATTGACATCCGCTTGCGGTTTTCTTCAAAAAGTTCATCGGTGTCTTGATTGGTCGCCGGTGAATCATACCTCAGAATATGGCTTACGCGCTTGCCATCGAAGACCCGCCTGAGGCAATTCTTACTATAAGTGTAGTAGCCAGGCGCCAATGTGCCTGGGCAGAATTGAATATCTGGTAAGTTCATTACTTCTCGATTTTAATAATTGTCACAGCTCCAATCGTGTCGCTTTTTGCAATCGTGAGCAACAAGCCAAAGTAGTCGTTTCGATCTATGCGGTTTAGGTGACAGACCACTTGTTTATTGGAGCCTTCCGGCAACATATTATAGAAAAAGGGGAACAAGTATGGAGACTTATAGGCCTCAATCGTTTTTGGTAAAGTCAAGCTGATAGGAGGTCTCGAACTGTCTTCTACCCATTCTTTGTGGTAGTGAAATTCAAATGCACCGTTATTATCCTGCAATAGGACACCGGCCTCCTCTCCTTTAAAAAGAACCTTTGCACTTCTCATGGATTAATGTTTTTTTTAACGCTTAAGATGATCTCAAGGCCTAGGGCATCACATAGTTTCTTCAATGTTGATAAAGTAGGATTGCCCTTGCCAGACTCAAGTTTTTTCAAAGCGCCCAGTGCTACACCAGATAAGTCTGATAGCGCGTTTTGCGTAACCTTTAGTGATTCTCGCCTTTCTTTGATCGCCTCAATAATTGATACAAAGTCCATTATAATGATCTTTTTAAGGTAAATCTACGGATTCCATCACAAATATCACACAAAAAGTATACTATAATATACTTTTTGTGTGATAAGCCGATGAGCGTTGAAGCATTGGATAAAGAAGTACACTAAAATATACTTCCCATAATGATCCTAACTTAGAATCTAAAATCTACTTAGAAAAGTACATGATAGTATACTCTATCATTGCACTGGGGCAGGCAACATACGGCCGAGAGGACAATTTCTGTAATGGTCAAACAGGTACAGGATTTACTAAAAGTAGTTTGCCTACCCCTGTTTACTTGCCGGTTTGGCCTAGCAGATATGCAAGTGCAGTTTGTCTGGCGGCTGTATTCTGCTTATTGACCGCCATAGCCAGCGCCTTTCTGGTACCAACAAAAACGACCAATCTTTTCGCTCTGGTAATTCCGGTGTAAACTAGATTCCGGAACAGCATACCAAAATGCTGGGTGGTCAAAGGAATGATAACGGTTTCAAACTCGCTGCCCTGTGATTTATGGATGGTAATGGAATAGGCCAGATCTAGCTCCAGCAGGTTTTCTCTCGAATAAATAACCTCCTTGACCTGTTGGCCTGCCTTGAACTGTACACCCAGTTCCATCACCTCATTATCAACGTGGGTAATTACACCAATATCACCATTAAAGACGTTCAGATCGTAATTGTTTCGCTTTTGAATTACACGATCTCCATCCCGGAAAATACGTCCCGCGAGACTGAGCTGAGCTTTTCCTGTCCCAGACGGATTAATCTTTTCTTGAATTGCCTTGTTTAAATTTGCCGTCCCAAGGGATCCTTTGGTCATCGGAGACAGAATTTGTATTTCTGTTTGGTTTCCATAGTATTTGGGAATGATTCCCTGATATAGCTTTTCAACCATATCCACAGCAGCATATCCATAACGTAAAGAGGACCACGGATGAACACGGCCCAGTACTTCTTTCAATTCGTCGGTTTGGGTACGCGCCTGCATCAAAGCTTCCAGATCCACGTGGCTGAATTTTGCAGGAATAGCCAAACCATTATACTGCTGGTAGGGATCTAATTCAATCTTTTCAGCGCCAGGTTTGCTAACTGTTTCAGCAGCCAGACGCTTTACCTTGGATATAAACCGGAGCTGCTCTGTGGTAGCTTCTTCGGAATCTATGAAAAGGCAATCTTTTTTTTCCTTCCAGGCCGCAGGCATATGAAACGGAGAGGTGATCCGAGGTACTTCGCCTCTGTTGATCTGATGGGCATAAGAAATAATTAAGGATTCCTGCGCCT
This sequence comes from Dyadobacter sp. 50-39, assembly GCA_001898145.1. Classification (GTDB taxonomy): domain Bacteria; phylum Bacteroidota; class Bacteroidia; order Cytophagales; family Spirosomataceae; genus Dyadobacter. The sequence goes on along the minus strand of MKSR01000036.1, from coordinate 313,741 downwards.
GGCGAAATACCTTCGTCAGCCTCAGGCAAGGAATGGTCTGAGAAGCTATGATATCTTTCAGTACATTGCCCGCCCCAACAGCCGGCAGCTGGTCTGCGTCACCGATCAGCACAAGTTGCGTATGATCGGCTACCGCCCGAAGTAAGGCGGCTGTCAGATGCACATCAAGCATCGAACATTCGTCGACAATCAATACATCGGTTTCAAGCGGGTTATCTCCTTTTCTTTTGAAACCTCCTTTAACCGCGTCTACTTCCAACAATCTGTGTATGGTCTTTGCTTCCAGGCCGATAACCTCACTCATACGCTGTGCCGCCCGGCCGGTAGGCGCGGCCAGCAGCACCTTCTTATTCATCATTTGAAGTACACCTACCAAAGCCCTGGTGGTGGTGGTCTTTCCACAACCTGGCCCACCGGTAAGGACAGAAACCCGTTCACGGGCTATTTTCTTAACACTTTGACTTTGTTCTTCGCTTAAAGTAATCCGGTGCTGATCACAAAAGCTAGCCAGCTCCTTTTGAAGGTTTTTCTCGCGATCTGAAAGCGGTCTGCTGACCATTTGTTGAAGCCGGGAGGCAATGTACTGCTCATCGTAGTATAATGAATACGCATAGTAACAGAGTTGTACTTTTCCCTGTTGGTCGGGCAGTAGTCTGGTTTTAAGCTCTTCGTTTTTTTGAAGTTCATCAAGCATCACTTCAACGGGGCCAGAATCAGTCAAAGACAACAATTCAGATACGGCGGGCAGGATCTGCTCCAAGGTCAGATAGCAGTGTCCCTCTTCACGAGCGTTCTGTAGAACATGCCCTATACCTGCCTTAATCCGTTCAGGCGAGTCTGCCGCTAGGCCTAAGCTAAGCGCTACCTGATCGGCAGATAAAAACCCAATTCCGTATATATCCGCAGCCAGCCGGTAGGGATTGTTCTGGACAATCCCGATTGCATCATTACCATAGACCTTATAAATTTTGACCGCAAACAGCGTGGAGATATTATGTGACTGTAAAAACATCATCACATTACGGATCTCCTTATGTTCAGTCCATGCATTTCTGATCATTTCCAGTTTCAAGAGCGCAATGCCTTCTACCTGTGTGAGACTTTCGATGTTGTTTTCAAATACGTCCAGTGTCCTTTCTCCGAAATGCTTTACAATTCTTCTGGCCGTCACCGGACCTACTCCTTTGATCAGTCCGGAGCCCAGATACTTTTCAAGGGCGCTCGCAGTCGCGGGCTTTCGCTCAGTAACTTTGCTGGCTTTGAACTGGAGTCCGTAGCTAGGATGTGAAACCCATTCACCATAGAAATCCATTGTGGCTCCGGCAAAAACTTTTGACTGATGCACAACAACCGTAAGCTCCTCGTTCGGTCTTTGCGCACTAGCTACTTTCAGTATTGAATAGCCGGTTTCCAAACTATGGAACGTGATGCGTACCACAATACCTGAGAGTTTTTCGAGTTGAGTTGTCGTTGAGTAGTCTATCGCGGGCATATTCCTAGAATCTAACATCCAAAGATATGTACAATGACGGTATATGAGCTAGTGTCAGGATTCTCTATTCCCTAGCTTACACTGATAGCAACTTTAACAGGCACCTTTTCTTCTCAACCCGTTTTGGAGTTTCCATTGCTTAAAGGGTTGTTCGATGTAAACGATCCCTACACGGGCGTGGTAAGACGCGAACAACTCGATGAGCTGGCTCCTCAAGATATAGGTATTGCCGATTTTCAGTCCGTTAAGTCCCACGGATGATTCATTTTATGTTATATTAGAATAATTACGTCACTTTCTGCGCCACAAAAATTTACGACGAGTAAACTCTACTTCCTTTTTACAGCCTGTGTTCCTCTGCTATTGACTTCATGCAAAACCACCCCGTCGCACGCCCCGCAAGATGTTGCCTGGGCTGATAGTATTGTCGATCAATCGACAGCGATCATGGAAGGAAGCACCCCCAAAGCCTTAGTCCACTTTCTTGATTCCGCTTTTGGGACAAAAAAAGACCTGGGCAAGAGGGCTCTTTGGAGGAAATACCGTTGCATGGTAAACTATTATGAATATTACTACCAGGATACGGCGGCCAGAAGGGTATATGTCGACAGTATGCTTTGGTCAAGCAAAAACGACAAGGAGCTACATAGCTACGAGTATAGCCGATCGCTCTATGCCATGGCGAAGCTCCTCCAAAAAGAAAGACACTTTAACGAAGCTTTTAAGTAATACTATGATGGGAGGCAATTTGCAAAAGGGGAACTTGACAATTGCAGCTTGGCTGACTTTAGCAATGCGCTGGGCATCATACGCTATCAGCAAGAACATTACAAAGAGGCGATCCCGTACCTACACCAAGCATACCGCGAAATATCTTCTTGCACAAGCCCCTCTTTCGAATATGCCTTCGTGCAGCGGCAGAGTGTCTTAAATTCCATCGCGCTTTGTTTTGAAAAGTCCGGCCAAAACGATTCGGCAGTAGCCTATTACAATAAAGCACTCGCATTTATTAAATCGCAAAAAGACATCCATCCGGAAAGACAAAATTTTATCACCACCGCTCGGGGTGTTGTGGAAGGCAATTTGGGCGGCACTTATCTGCGCATTGGGAGATTCGGCTTGGCCGAGCAGCACCTGAAAACAAATATCATGCTCAATGACAGGGCGGGATTTGCTATTGAGGATGCCCAAACAGGGAAGGTGAAACTTGCTCATCTCTACCTTTTACAAGGCCGCCTGCCGGACGCAGCCGTGCTTTTGAACCAGTTACAAAGCGACCTGGAATCTGGCAGGGGCAAAAGCAGCTACAATTCTGAAATATGGAGTAGGTGGTATTCGCTCAAATCGCTATATCTAGAAAAAAAGGGCGATTTTAGAAATGCATATTTTTATTTCAAACGATACGACGCCCACAGGGACTCTCTGGACGCAGCTTCAAAAGGGTTTAAAGACATCGACATGGACCAGTTACTCCGGGAACAAGTCCAACAACACAAACTCGGCATATTGGAAAAAGAGGCAGAGGTCAAAACAGTATACGTATATGCACTGACCATCTTTTTACTGATGGCCATATCCATAGCTACAATTAGCTGGCGCAATTATCGCCGCTCACGCCAAAATATTGCAAAACTCACAGATCTTAATGCCCAACTTCAACAGGCACTGACCGCATTGGAAAACAGTCAGCGGGAAAACACCCGGATGCTGAAGGTTGTCGCCCACGACCTCAGGGGACCAATCGGCGCTATCTCTCCTATTGCCGAGATGATGATCCAGGAAACTGGACGCTCAACTGATGATCTGGAAATGCTCAGCATCATCAAGCAGACCGGCAGCAACTCCCTGGAACTTGTCAATAATCTCATGCACCTGAATTCGCCCACTGAACAAGTTTCAAAGAAAAGCCAGGTCGACCTGAGTGCATTAATTAAACAATGCGCAGACATGCTCGGACCCAGGGCTCGCCAGAAAGGCCAGCGCATTCACCTTGACTTAATGCCCGTCAAGGCAGTCTTAAATTATGAACAATTCTGGCGGGTAATCAGCAACCTGATTTCAAATGCGATCAAATTCAGCCCTCATGCAAGTAAAATTTCGGTATTCCTCCATCAAGATGATAGCATCAAGATAGTTGTCAAGGACCAGGGCATTGGGATACCCTCGGGGATCGGCAACAAGATATTCGATGCCTTTACTGATTCCAGACGCAAAGGAACCGAGGGCGAAGAATCCTTTGGCCTCGGTCTTTCAATCACTAAACAAATTGTTGAAGCCCACGGAGGCTCCATTTCATATATTAGTCTGCCCAATGCCGGAACAACATTCTGTATAGAACTCCCAAAGACGGCAACAGACGCCGGCTAGTCATCCATAACCTTGATATCAAGCGCTATCCGTCCGATGAAAACGGAATTGCCCTGTCTGTATGATCAAGTTCTGGTTCCAATCCGTTTGCCCGGCTTGTAGCACCAAACCAGAATTGCTGATCAATAAGCGAAGGCTCACTTTTTTAGACGAATCTATTATGACCTGCCGTAAAGCACTTTTAAGGACATTTAAGGTAAAAATAGGTGGTATGCCGAGCTGATCCTGCCCAGCAAATGAGAGACGATTGGTAATGGTGAGCCGTTAATGGTTCAAAGGCTTGTTTTCAACATCGGAAATCGGAAGGCCTTGATCCGTGATAATTTTTGAATGCAGTAGAAAAATGCTGTGGATGTCCGTAACCGAGCATTTGGGAAATGTCCTCTATGCTTTTCGAAGAGTCCAAAAGCAACTTGGCTGCGAAATCCATTCTCAGCTTGCGCAGATAGCCGAAAACTGTTGTACCAAACAGCTCCCTAAACCCTTTTTTGAGCTTGAATTCATTAAGCAGACAAATCCGGCCAAGCTTTTGCAAACTGAACTCCTCCAGAAAATGGGCATCCAGAAATGTTTTCAGTTCGTGAAGACGCCCGATTTCCACGGCATTAAGGCTGGGAGCATGGCCCGCAGCATCCTGGATTTGTTCAAGTTGCAGCGCGAGCAACTCTAAAACTTTCGACTGTACAAGCAAATTGCGCATAGCCCCGGTTTGCGGATATTGCTTGATATCTCCGATTAGCTTCATCATGTAAGGGGTCACATCCGGATTTACTTCTTTCCCGGCAAATGGCCTCTCTTTGGCCATAGCTTTCTGCACACGCTCGCTCCAACAGTCATCACATCCGATTAGATCCGAAAAGTATTTTTTACCGATGCTAATATGGAACATTTCGACCTGCTCGCCGGCCCTTACATTGTTCTGAAAGCCGCCTTCCGGCGAAAAAACAAGGTTGTGCTGACGGGGTTTCATGACAAGCTCGCTGCTAATGCCCTTGAACCGTGTGTTCATCCGGCCGGACATTTGAAAGTTGATATTCACCGTATCCGCCGGACTATCCTCGACGATACTAACATCGCTGCCGACCTGCCAATGCAGGTTCATCACATGTATATCCGGGAATAGCAGGCTCCTGACTAGTAAGGTCCCCACTTCTGTATGCTGGCATGTGTCAATTTCATTTCTATGGGCCAAAACGGCCTCGGGCCGCAGCAACTGGGGATTGGGAAATGAATCAATGCGGAAAATATCGGCAGAATTAATAACAGCTGTCGCCATTTGCTTGGATCGGTTTTAATAAAAGCGCCAAAGAAAGAATCATAATCCTGATAGCTGCATCGCCCGGTTTCTTGCTTGTAATAGTTAAGACAAAGCGCGGCCTTGCTGCTGTGACCCTAGCGCACTTTTTGTTTTTGAAGCGCAGCAAAGCATTCCTCACCCGCGCCAGGCTTCTTAGGCAACCGTAGGCCTTCGGCCAGATGAACGCCAGCCACTCGGGCCGCTGCTCACAGCAGCCGAATCTTTTTACGACCTCAAACGACCGGTCATCGTTCTAAACCTTTTATCTGCGCGGCAGGCCCAGCAGCGATATGCTAAAAAGTGAGGCTAGCTCTTACAAGCATTTTTTCAAATCCTTTCCAGTCTTACTACCACCGCCTGCCAGTTGCCGTGGTGCGCCGGGACCATTGCTGGCGTTACCTGCCACGAAGGCGTAAACAGGATGCCCGCAGTCCCCACAGCCGTACGGGGTTTGAGCCCGAAATGCGGATATGCGTTGGCATAGGTGCCGCTCTGGGTGATTCGCAGCTCGCTGCCTCCACGAAGCCTGGCTTTGATCGTGTATTTACCGACCGGTATATTCAAGATCGCAAGCCCGGAGTAGCCGATCTTTTTGTAGACTTTAAATGACTTTGTTTCACCGAAGAGCCCCCCGCCGTCGGGTATCAGGTCGATCTCGATCTCGCCGTCTTTGGGAAGGTAATTCGGCACATTATCATCCCAATCTACCTGGTAGTCAAAACTAATGGCGCCGCCGTAATAGTTGGATGAATTCCCGGGCTGCTGCAAAACATTATCCTTGTTGCCTAACCCATACGATTGTAGCACGAAATTCTTGACCATCCCGATCTGAGAGGCGAAGCCGGAGGTGTTGTCATCTGCCGGAGTGAGGCCGACCACCGCCCTGCTGCCGCCGTAATCGATCGTGTAGCCCGTGGCATAATAATGCACCGCGCCAATCGGCAGATCGATTTCATAATACCCATTTTCATCTGACTCCGCCGAAGCGCCCGAGTAGGCTCCGCCAACGACTGTTATACGCGCCCCTATATACGCACTTTTCACGGGCTTGCCCGCAAGGTCGGCCACGTAACCTCGCAGAAAGCCCTTGCGGACATCAATGGACGGGAATTTAGGCGAGCGCGGCTGTATCTCGCCCATGACATTTACGGCAAACTCATCGCCTGCAACAGAGAATGTCTGATGTCCGGCAACTATTGGCAGCTCGGGTTGCTCAGGCCATCCTTGGTGTTCTCCTGAGGCGGCATCCGGGTCGGTACTGGTGCAGCCTGTCCAGAGCAATGCTACCCAGCATAAATACTTCATTTTGATTTTCATGGCTCACTACTTTTTGTTCGGTGTGCAAGTTAAAACGCCTGGATGCGGTCAATAAAATTTGATCGACAGACTCCAACTTCCGGCGACCAATGCAGCAATGGACCGGCAAATATGCTCGACTGTCATTTTTCGTCGCCGAAAACTGCTTTTTGTCGACAATCTTCATTAAAAACTACCAGTAAAAATTATGTTTGCAAATATGAACAGCCACCCCTTGTTAGCAACCAAACCCATCCTAAGACAATCGCTGTTCTGGATGTGCGCCGCCGCGCTGCTGACCTTCATTTACGGCACAGCCTACAAAAGCCACTGGCTCGGAATCTGCACAGTATTAATGCTTTTACCTGTGCATCTTTGCTACTACTATGTGCTCTCAGGGCCTGTGCTTAACCGTCTTTTTCTTAAAGAGAAGTATTTGCAAACACTTCTGGCGCTCGCCCTTTGCCTGCTACTGGCAGCGGTCCTGTACCGACTGGTCGAAATCTTCATCTCCGACCCATTTGTTTACCAATACTACAAACAGCAGGACGCAAGTTTCACGTGGGCTAAACTGGAAGGCACCTGGCATACTCAGCTGCTCAGTCCGACCGACTTTGTGAATGCGGTCGAAAGGAGCAACGTAGTCGTCTGGATCGGCATTGCGCTCAAATTTGTGCTCATGTGGATCGAGCGGCGGGAAGCAGCGTTTCAGGCCGAGCTGAACGTTTTAAAAGGGCAGCTGCATCCACATTTTCTGTTCAATTCGCTTAACAATCTGTACGCATTCTCACTGGCGAGCTCGTCGAAAACGCCTGAAATCATCTTGCGGATAGCCAATGTACTGCGTTACATGCTGTATGAATGCTCCGCAGAGAAAGTGCTTCTCAAAAGGGAGATCGATATTCTGAGGGATTATATTGACTTGGAGCAAATGCGGTATGAGAGCCGGCTTGAGCTGAACCTGGACATCACCGGCGGCATTGGCACCCAAAAAGTTGCCCCACTGCTCATGTTTCCGCTCGTTGAAAATGCATTCAAACATGGTGCGAGCGAAACGATCGGCACACCATGGATTAACATCGAAATCAATGCCAACGATCGCCGCCTGGTATTCAAGATCAGCAACAGCAAGTCGGACGTAGCCCGGACTGTTGCCAACCCGCCAGCGGCCTGTGGGGCGATTGGCCTGAAAAACATCCGCAAGAGGCTTGAACTGCTCTATCCCGGCCGGCACCATTTCGAGTGGTTCGACGAACAGGACGTTTTCCTGGCCGAATTGGAACTTTCGCTTTTGCCGTCACCAACCCCTGACCGATCATGAAAATCCGTACGCTCATTGTCGACGACGAACCCCATGCCATCCAGATAATCGAACTGTACGCGGCCAACGTGCCAGAAATCGAGATCACTGGCAGCTGCGCGAATGCGATTAAAGCTTATCAGGTTTTACAGACAACACCCATCGACCTGATTTTCCTGGATGTGAAAATGCCCGGTCTCTCGGGTACCGACCTGCTTCGCAGCCTGAAAACCCCGCCGATGGTCGTGCTCACAACCGCTTATCCTGAGCACGCCATGGAAGGATTCGAGCTCGATGTCGTGGATTACCTGCTTAAACCCATTCCCCTGCCACGTTTCCTGCGAGCGGTGGATAAAATTCTCTTCAATTTTAAAGGTACCAAACCCGCCCCCGCTGCTGAATCACGAAGAGAAGGGCAAAAGCAGCACTACTTGTATTTACGTGTTGAAAGGCAGTATGTGAAAGTCAACACGCGGGACATTCTCTGGATTGAAAGCGTGAAGGACTATCTTAAAGTGATTACGCCGGGCGAAGTTTTTATTTCCAAACAAAAGATCAGCCTGGCCGAAAAACTGCTTCCCTCAGGCCTGTTCCTTCGCATTCACCGCTCATTTATCGTGCCCCTGGACAAGGTCGAACGAATGCACCCTAACCATGTGGTAGTCCAGGGCCATCAGCTGCCTGTTGGCCGCAACTACAAACAAAGCTGTATCCGGCAGTTTTTGCCGGATACGGTAGCGCTTGATCAGTCCTGCTAAGCTGCTCAGCGCGGTTATGTGCTTGGCAATTTATGATTAGTTACCTAACCGGCCGTCGAGCTAGCCCATACCGCGATCTGTTCGGGATTGGGGGCTGCATTGCAGGTTCGGTCTGAGCTTGTCTCGCGTGGGGCGATTTCTGGCCCAATGACCCGAAGGCGTAGCCGTAGGAACGCTGCTGTATCCTGAATATTTGATCCTGTGCGGGCCGTTCAAGGGACCATCCTATTACTTACCCGCGATGACCCAACGGACCGACCGGTTGAAAAACCGCCGGTGGCTGTCAGCGGTGAGCGCCTCAGACAATGGCTTTCCGGTTCAGAAGCTGAATACTTACCCCCGCGCCCAAAACCAAAACGGCCACACTAATCAGCAGGTACGCATAGCGCCATTCTGCCATCTCGAGTGAATTGTGCAAAAAGCAAATGGGCCACAAATAGGGAGAGGCCGTACTGATCGCAAATCCCCGTGAGATCACGCCTGCCATGGTTGCGAAAAGTCCGAAACCAGCAGGGACAATAAAGCTCGCAGACTGCAAACTGATAAAGAGTTGAATGACCATTATCCCCCCACCACCGAAGAACATCAGCAAGGTGGCCTTCGACAGCACCTGGTGCATGGAATGGTTTTGGAACCCGTAGGTTGGTTTGAGCAGGCCCAGCAGCCATCCGGCAGCCTCTGCCGATCCATACAACACAATGTGGCTCAATCCGGTCAGCGCCGTAAGGACCAGCAATTTAGACACATAGAAACTCCACCTGGGGACAGGCAGACTGTAAAGGTAGGCGAACGTGCGGTTTTGATGTTCAATAGCGGCGTACAGCGCCGATTGAAGTGAAACATAGATCGGAAAAACAAACAATGCCCAACCAACCAGGATATGACCGGAAAAATTGATCCAGGGGTTCATACCCGGCTTGTAAAATTCACCTCCGTCTGCGTAAGCCGCCACAAATGCGACGAAAACCACAAACGCAGGCGCAAAAAATGCCAGCCCTAGCACCAGTGTTCCGCTGACCTTAATCTTCTCCATTAGAAGGCCCCGCCATAAATAGTTCAATGATTTCATATCAAAGGGTCTGTTAAGTGTAAAAAGATATCTTCCAATGTCGGTATCGCAGACGCAGGCTCATTGGAGATGCCGATTGCCTGCAAGTGTTGGTCCGAGCGAAGCTCATCAATCGATCCTTGGAACAATAGATGGCCTGCATTGATGATGGCCAGATGCGTTAACATTTTCTCCATTTCGGAAAGTAAATGACTGGAAATGAATATGGTCTTGCCGTGGTAGCGGCTCAAAGCAACCAACAAGGTTCGGATTTCCCGGATACCAGCCGGGTCAAGCCCGTTTGTGGGCTCGTCCAGGATCAGCAGCTCCGGATCGTCAAGCAGCGCCAGCGCGATCCCCAGTCGCTGTCGCATACCCAGCGAATAGCTATGTACTTTGCGTGAAGCCTCGCGCATCAAACCGACCATTTCCAATACTTTGTCCACCTGCCCTCGTTTTGCATTGCGCCCCAACCTTCCGATTTCCAGGTTCTGCCGGCCAGAAAGGTGCGCATACAGGGCCGGCGTTTCGAAAAGCGCGCCCACCCTTCGCAGTATAGGAAGTCGGTGCGTTCCGATCTGATCTCCGAACAAGCTAATCCGACCTCGCTGAGTGCAGATAAGGCCCAGCAGCAAACGAATAGTCGTTGTCTTTCCAGCACCATTCGGCCCCAAAAAGCCGAAAATGCTGCCCGTGGGCACTTGCAAGCTTACCTGGTGAAGCACGGGCCGGTCCCCGTAGCAATAGCTGAGCCGGTCGGTTTGGATGATCTGCGAGGTCATACTGTTTGGATTTTTGGTCAAATCAAAACAAGAGACAATTCAGCCAAACACATTTTCGCCCAAAACAGGTTTGCAGGCCGTGGAAAGCAGATAATGTCCTGACAGGCCACTGAGAGCCTGGATTAACCCGTCTGCGTGCTGATCGGAGGTGTCTAAGGGTCAACTAAAAAATCCCACAAGCTATTTTTGTAATTTCACCTGGTGATGCCTAACCCAATTTCAAATCGCTGTTACAGGTTGCTGCCAACCCATCTTCCATTTTTGCTGCACGGGGTGGGCTGGTTACTATATATAGTCCTTGTCATACATGTTAGTAATTACCAAGGCATTGATTTTGTGGTCGGCCACCCCAGCATCCATATTTTTGCCCAGGCCGGTATCTTCTACTTGAATTACGGCTATTGGATCCCTGCACTCCTGCCTGGCAAAAAACTCCCCCGATTTCTGCTGTTGAATGCGTTGGGCATAACCCTGCTGGCAGCCGTATTCATCCCGGCTTATCACTGGCTTCGGAACTGGTACATTGGGCCTTCGGCAACACCTTTCCCTTTACCCTATTCAGAGCAGTTTTGGCTTAGGTCATTCGAATTGTGGCTGTTTGTATTGATCGCCTGCGTGGTCCGGTTTACTGTCGACTGGTTTTCGTTTCAACAAAAAACGCGGGATCTGGAAAATTCACAACTGAAAACCGAACTCGCTTTTCTTCGCTCTCAGCTCAACCCCCATTTTTTATTCAACACGCTCAACTCCCTGTACGCGCTGGCCATCAAAAGATCCGCGGACACGCCCGGCGGCATCATGCAGCTATCACAACTGATGCGGTATGCACTTTATGAAACCAATGAGGAGCGCGTTAATCTATCGAAGGAATTGGAAATGATCGCAAACTTCGTCGAATTGCAGAAATTGCGGCTTCCCCTGGATTTTCCTGTTGATTTTGAAGTAAAGGGAAATGTTGAGCAAGTCTGGATTGAGCCGTTTCTGCTAATGCCCCTTGTTGAAAACATGTTTAAACACGGGGCAAAATTCGCAGCCATATCGGTCAGCGTAGATGAAGGTAGTCTAACGTTGCTCACCAGTAACGGTGTCCAGCAGCCTGTCGCAGGCGCCCCAGGCGGAATCGGCTTGGATAACCTGCAAAGGCGATTGGCCCATTTGTATCCTGGAAGACATCAACTTTACTTCGGCAAAACGCAGGACCATTTTGATACCCACCTTGTATTAACTATAAATTGACACTGATGAAAATCCGCTGCCTGGTGGTCGATGATGAGAGACTAGCCCTGGAAGTCATGGAAGGCTACATTGAAAGAATACCCTTTTTGCGTCTTGAAAAGCTGTGTTCAACGCCGATGCAGGCACTCGACTTTTTGTCCAGAAATACCGTCGATGTCATTTTCCTCGACATAGAGATGCCCGGTCTATCCGGTTTACACTTCTTACAGACGCTGAAAAACCCGCCCGCGGTTATTCTGACAACTGCCTATCCTCAGTTTGCCGTCGATGCATTCGAGCTGAACGCGGCTGACTATCTGCTTAAACCCATCCCCTTCCAGCGATTTCTGACGGCCGTTCAAAAAGTCCAGTCAAAACAATTGGATCAGCCCAGTTCGATAGCTGCTCTCGCACAAGCAATCAAACCGTCAGAAGGGCACATTTTCATTAAATCCGCTACCAAAACGGTCCGGATCGATCTGACAGAGATCCTGTTTATCGAAGGGAAAAAGGATCATGTGTTGATTCAGACAAAAGCTCGCAGCGTAAGCACCCAAGTTTCCCTTAGCGGGTTGTTGGAGAAATTGCCCGCAGCCCAATTCCTAAGAGTTCACCGCTCCTTTATTATTGCAATAGCAAAAATAGATACCATCGAACGCAACCGGATCATGATCGAAAAGACGGAAATACCCGTTGGCGATTTTTATCGGGATGCGCTTGCTAAATGCATCGGCTTGCACTCATAAAGGCAAAGGACAGCCATGGCCTCCAAAGCGATTCCTAGTCTTGCATAGTAGAAAGACTCAATACATTGCATTCGTTACTGGGGTAATCTCATCCGCAGTCGGTACTGTAAAGAGTCCTGGGCCTGAGAGGACAAACGGATGGTGAGCGGCGTCAGAAACGCTGGCAATAAGATGCTGATTTTCACGGCTATTTAGAAGTTAAGAAGTATTGAGCTTCCATACGAAAGAGCGGCGCGGATGGGGTCGCGACCCGAAAGCAGATCTTCCCGGCCCGGCCTGACGGTGATGTCGGGAAGAATACCACGACCGGGGGATGGCACCGGTTTGACGGCAGAATAGTAACCGGCAAGGGGAATGCCAAGGTCAAGACCAGTTCCCGCAAGTTTGTAGATGACAAATGTCCCGCTGTTGTCGCCTTCGTAGGTACCTCCCGACTCTTCGCCGATGAATGTACCGCGGTCCTCACTGCGGGCTACGGCGAGAAACTCGGAAGTGACCGAATAACTAAGCCCGTCCTGCAAAAACGATACCTTACCTTGGTAGGCGCCCTGGCGTGGGCGGTGCATGCCAAGGTTCTGATGCTTTTTGAACACCAGACGGCCCTGTACATCCTTTTTGATAAAAAGCCTGGCTAATCCAATGAATTTTGGCAGGTAGGCTCGGCCACGGTCGGGCAGCTCTTTCTTCCGCTTTACTTTCACCTCAATGTGATCGCAATAACGAAAATCCCGGCGGGCAATGTGCGCAAACAACGCCTTCCCAAGGGCATCGTTACCTCCCTCGTTGCCGCGCACATCAATCACCAGGTGCCCAACCGGCCGCTGACTGATCGCCGTGAAAGCTGAATCCAGAAAGCGCCGGAAGTGCTTGTCGCCTTCACGGGAATAAAAGTTCGCGATCCTCAGGTACGCTACCGAGTCGTTGCCGAAGCGCAGGTGGTTGTGATGGGTAAGATAGGAGCTGTTCTTATCCAGTGCCTGCCAGGCAGCCGCGGTAATACCTTTCATTAACATGCAGGTTGCCTTTCCGTTTTGGTCTGTCAGGCCCACCGTCAATGCGCGGTCGCCCTGCTGGATAAAGTCTGCGTACCAGGCGCTGAAATATTGCTGGATCTGGGCATCGGCCGAGGATTGCACATGGCCATCTACCAACATCTGACGGCGCAATTCCTGCAATATGGATGAAATTGGCCGGCCCTGAATGCTTTCCAGATATTGACCAACCGTTTCCGGATGAGCTGACCGGATCACCAAAAGACGGCCCGTATCCTCGAAGCGAACGATCACAGGCAGTACATGGTCAGTGTTGAAATAAAATGGAAAAAGCTTCATCGGCGGAAAGAACTTGGTGTGCCCGCAACGAAGCCTGACCAGGATTGGGTTAAGCATTCTGAAAAAAGACTCGACAGAGACAGAGTCGGATTTTTCCAGCGCCGCCTTAAGCGAATCAAGTGGTTGTAAAAATTCGGACCGAGGACCAAACCGCCCGAAGCCGGGATGAAGCCTGGCGACAGACAAGCGGACCATCTGCAAGTCGCCAAGCGCGTGAGCGGAAGCTATCTTTCTGCCGGGCAAAGATTGTGCACCGGTTGCTAAGTAAATACCCAGGTTCAGGAGCACAGTGAGTGTGATACGAAGGTTCATTTTTAAATTTTTCCGCAATTTTGAATCGGAATGAACTGTAAATCGTCTTTCCCGACAAGTTCAGACCTTTCGCACAACCAATTTCAACCCCTTGCACTTTGATCACAGCACTGCTACTTTCAGGTATCATCCAGGGAGGTTTCCTGGCATTCCTTCTGGTCCGCAGGGAATCCAACCAGCTTCCCAACCGCATTCTTTCCGCGTTGATCCTGCTGCTGATGTTCCATTTATTTCTGATCTGTCTGGAGGTCAAAAACCTTTTTATCGGTTATCCCCATTTCAGTAGGTTATCCTGGTTATTGCCGCTGCTTTACGGTCCATTGATCGTGCTGCTCACGCAGAGCATCAGCGATCCCGAATTCAGGTTTCGCCGCAGCCAACTGCTATTAATCGTCCCATTCGGCATTTATTTGGCACTCCTGATGCCCTACTTTATGCTCCCGGGCTCGGACAAAGTGGCTTACCTTGCAAACAAAGGGCTTGTAGCACAAGCGGATTTCGGTTGGATGAACAGCTTTACAAACTACCTGCATGTCAGTTTTACTGCCTTCGCTCTGGGCATTTTCTATCAGAACCAGCCCAAACGCACCGAGCATTTCTCCAGCCGCGAGCTGATCGACATTGATTGGCTAAAAGAATTTCTGTGGATCGTGCTGGCGATCATGCTTTTTTCGGTCGGTACATTCTATGTCAAAAAACATCAACTAGCCTATTTCAGCGGCATTTATCCGGCACATTTTGTGCTGGTGGTGATACTGGTGTACTGGATTGCATTTAAGCTGCTCAATAAAAAAACACTAGTCATGCCAACCGCTGCCGGGATGGTGGCAGAGCTCGTTACGGAAAATATCGAACCTGCTCCCAAATATGCCAAGAGCGCCCTTGGCGAGGGAATTAGCCAGGACATTGCGGCCCGACTGTCGGCGTTAATGGATAACGAGAAACCTTACCTGGAAAATGATCTTACGCTGGTGGATCTGGCAGTTCGTTTGGGCGTGCCACGCCATCAGCTCTCGCAAGTGATCAATGCGGATTTCGGGGTCAATTTCTTCGAATATGTCAACCAGCACCGCCTGCGCGAATTCAAACAGCAGGTGATGCAGCCGGCCAACAGTCACTTATCGCTGCTGGGAATTGCGCTGGACTGCGGATTTAATTCCAAAGCTACCTTTAACCAGGTGTTTAAGAAACTGGAAGGCACTACCCCCTCGGACTTCGTTAAAAAGAGCCGGCAGAACCTGGTCTCGTAGGCTGTGTTACCAGTATGGATTTTCAGCCCATATTTCAACACCTTCAATCCGGCCGCCGGCGCGGGCAGAGCTAGTATTCAGCAAAAAGATACACGACTGTTGCGAACCGGGCAGATCATCCAAAGGAAAAATTATCCATCCCCTTCCCTAACGCGCAGATCCAACATCCGGCTCACCACAAACCCGGGTCCTGGCGGCAAATCCCCAAATCGCTATTCAACGCAGACCCCGCCGGCACCCAATTTCTGATGCCTTTCTGAGACATTTCGCTTATTTTTACCCGGTAACCTTTTCCCATTCTGATTCTGACGCATGATTACCAACGACGCGGTCGTTCTTGGCCTTCTGATGCTTATCCTTGCCGGTATATTTTATACAGCTTCCCAGCCCGGCTGGAAACGGTTTTACGCCATTATCCCTCCCCTGCTGCTTTGTTACTTCATACCCGGCGTTCTGAATTCATTGGGGATTATCAATGGCGCCGGCTCTGCGCTTTACCCGGTCGTTTCCAAATACTTTCTGCCTGCCTGCCTGGTGCTTTTCACAGTCGGCATGGACTGGAAATCCCTGACGCGCCTGGGCCCGAAAGCGCTTGCTGCGATGCTGATCGGCACGGCGGGCATTATGATCGGCGGGCCGATCGCTTTGTGGATTGTCGGCACGCTCAGTCCGGCTACCGTAGCCGGAGAAGGAGCCGACGCGGTCTGGCGCGGGCTGGCCACCATAGCCGGCAGCTGGATTGGCGGGGGCGCTAACCAAACCGCACTGCGTGAGGTATTTCATCCCAGCGACGCGCTGTTTTCGCAGATGGTAGCAGTCGATGTACTGGTCGCCGAGCTATGGATGGCCGCATTGATTTACGGAGCAGGTATCGCCTCGCGGGTAGATGCGCTACTGGGAGCCGACAGCGGAGCGGTCGAGCAGGTAAAAGCTCATCTGGATGCAGATCAAAAGGCAAACGAGCAGAATCCGGCTTTGAAAGATTATATTTTCCTGGCAGCGGCAGGTTTTGGTGCTGCCGGCCTTGCCCATGGCCTGGCCCAGGTGATCACGCCCTACCTTTCCCGGAATTATCCCGCCCTGGAAAAGTACAGCCTGACATCCAACTTTTTTTGGGTGATCAGCATTGCCACATTGATCGGCATTCTGCTCTCGCTCACCCCGGCTCGCAAGTTGGAATACTATGGCGCCTCAAAACTTGGCTCGGTATTTCTGTATGTACTGGTGGCCTGTATCGGCATGCAAATGGACCTGGGAGCAGTAGCGGGTAACCCCGGGCTTTTTGCCATTGGGCTGATATGGATTCTGATTCACGGTCTGATCCTTATTATAGCCTGCAAATGGCTCAAAATTCCCTTCTTTTTTCTGGCCGTCGGCAGCCAGGCCAATGTGGGCGGCTCAGCGTCTGCATCGGTGGTGGCCGCCGCGTTTCACCCCTCGCTGGCATCGGTGGGCGTGCTGCTGGCAATTTTAGGTTACGCGATTGGAACTTATGGGGGGTATTTAACTGCTTTAATGATGCAGTGGATCAGCACCTAAACATCTTACAGCATGGAACAGGACAGCAAACTTGATAAGATCATTGAAGCGCGCATGAAATTAAAGGCGCGCTTTGAGCAGCAAATGGCCCAAACGCCTTCGGTCTCCGACAGCCGTCCTATGGGCAGTGGCGCGCCCAATCGCCACGGGATGCCGCAGCTGCCCATCGGCCAGACTGCGACAGTCAAATGGCCGGTGCTGGATCTGGGCTTTAAACCCGACGTACCGCTTTCGAAATGGAAGCTGATCATCGACGGCGAGGTAGAATCGCCGCTCACGCTCAACTGGGAGCAGTTTATGGCCCTGCCGCAAACGAGTGATGTGAGCGACTTTCACTGCGTGACCACTTGGTCGCGCATGGACGTGCCCTGGGTGGGCGTGCGCCTGGCTGACATTGCCGCTGTGGCCATGCCCAAACCCGCCGCAACCCACATACTTTGCCATGGCTATGATAAGTACACGACCAACCTTTCCTTGCAGGAAGCCTTAAAGGAAGATGTGCTGCTGGTACACACCGCCGACGGAAAGCCCCTGGAACGCGAGCATGGCGGCCCGGTGCGAATGATTACCCCACAGCTTTACGCATGGAAAGGCAGTAAATGGATCAGCCGCATTCAGTTTTTACCCCAAAACCAGCTTGGTTTCTGGGAGCTCAGAGGATACTCCAACACGGCCTATCCCTGGCGTAACGACCGCTACAGCTGACAGCCGCACATACCCATGCAGCCATCAAACCAAAACTACAAGGAGCTCAAAATACAGGTTGGAGAAGAATTCAGCCAGGTGGTGAGCTATTTTTATTGTGCTGTCAATGAAGGCGGCAGTGATGTGAAAAGATTACTGGTACCGAGCTTTCAAACCATCCTGGCTTTTAGTTTCGGAGCACCAGTCCGCTTTACTTCCGGGGCCGAGTCTATGCAGCTTGATCAATGCCTTGTGCTGGGCCCTGTCAGACAACCCATTGAATATACGCTCAGTGACGGCGCAGATCTTCTGGTCGTCAATTTTAAGGATGATGCCTTCTACCGCTTCTTTGGGCCTGCGATGATCTCAGGCTCCGTAGCGGCCCACCCCGATGAGCTCTTAAAGCAAAATTGCTTTACGCAGTTGTGGCACAGCCTCAAAACCGAAGCGGCTCAGGAAAGGCCCATGATGATCCTGGACTTTTGCCGGCCCTATCTCAGATGCCGCGATGCATCCTTTGAGCACATATCGGCTGCTGAGTCGGTGCCGCTGGCGGTAAATCCCATCAAGGCGATCGCTCAAAAAACCGGTCAGAGCGAGCGCAACATCCAGCTTAACCACAAAAAATACCTGGGTTACTCCGCCAAGGAAAAGGCGCGCTACGAAAGGTTTTTAAAGGCTATCCAACTGCTGGATGGCCATCTTGGAAAAGTCGACTGGCAGCATCTGGTCGAGGCGTGCGGCTATTACGATCAAAGCCAGCTGATCCATGACTTTAAGCATTATCTGAACCTGAGCCCTGCCCGCTATGTCAGGTTTCAGTTCCAGATCTGCCGCGTGAGCGTAAGCAGCCTATGAACCACAATTTTCTTGGCAAGAATGCGGCTTTTACTTTTGATCGAAAAACCAGTCAAAATGGATCAGTCAGAAGCAATGTGCAAATTAGCAAGGGAATGGCGTGAAAGTGACCTACGTCAAAATTGGCTCCTATTGAACCGTTATGCTGTTCGAAATCAGGCCTTAGCATTAGTTCCTGCTAATTAAATTAACCTCCCTCCGCATTTCAAGCGCCAATATTCTCAGAATAATCTTGAAAAAACTTCCTCTTGTAAGTAAGTACTATACCCACTTCCAATTGTCATGTTGGTATTCGTGTCAAAAATAAAAAATTACCTATAAATTTTTGTCATTATTTGATATATGAAAATAACGACGGGTGCTTCCATAGAAGTCAAGCGATTGTTACCCATAGCCATGTTACCTAGCCCGGATAGTGAGGACAACACCCGCCACGATGAGCAGGACGACGAGGTTTTTTTGCGGTCTGCCGTGCATCATGACTCGAAAGCAGGTATGGAACTGCTTTACAACCGGTACTATGCCGCACTTTGCACGCACGCGGTCAAATTTGTTGGCTCACGAGAAATCGCAGAAGATCTTGTCTCCGATATTTTCTTCAAATTCTATTCAGGAAAAATTTTCGAACGCATTACAACTTCCTACCGGGCCTACCTTTTCCGCACCGTCCGCAACGAGGGCTACAATTACCTGAAAAGGGAAGCTACTACCCGCAAGATTGAGCTGAACGATTTGACAGAAGTTACAGGCAGCGATTCTCAGCAGCCTGACAACATCACCCAATACGAGGAACTGTATCAGGATGTAGAAAAGGCAATTGCTACGCTACCTCGTCGACAAAAAAGCATTTACCTGCTTTTTCACTTTGAAGGAAAATCATTGACGGAAATTGCCAACGAGTTTTCCATTTCCGCACGGACAGCCGAAGTTCATGTATACAGGGCACGCAATACGGTTCGTGCGCTAATTCGTAACAAATGGTTTATCTCCATTTTGATTGCTATCACTACGCTATAAAACCAGCCAATGCGCCGGCATTTAAGATCCTGCTGCGCTCTCAAAAATAAAAACATGAACTCTACGATAACAAAGGAATTGTTGTTCGACCACTTTAACGGCACTGTATCTGCTCGACAACGGAGGCTCATCGATGAATGGGCTCAAAAGCTGGAAAATGAAGAACTTTTTTACAAATACCTGCTCGAATGGGAACTGTCCCGTCCGCAATACGAAGTAAATGTCGAAAAAGGCATTGCAGTATTTCGTCAGAAAGACGCCCAGACCGACATCAAGGACGTTATTACATCTTTTAAAAAACATGACGTCAAAATACGCTGGATCTGGCTGGCGGCTGCCTGCACGATTGCCCTCTTGTTTGCCACGGGATGGCTTTTT
Source organism: Dyadobacter sp. 50-39 (assembly GCA_001898145.1). GTDB lineage: Bacteria > Bacteroidota > Bacteroidia > Cytophagales > Spirosomataceae > Dyadobacter. The sequence continues at coordinate 294,071 of MKSR01000036.1, read as the reverse complement.
CAAAAGGAGCTTATATATGAGACCCTATCCACCGGCCCGGGCGAAATCAGAACATGGACTCTAGAAGATGGAAGCCGCGTCAGTCTGAATGCCAATTCCGAGCTGGTCTTACCCCGGTGGAATTTTGCAGAAAGCACTCAGCGGGAAGTGATACTGAAAGGGGAAGCCGAATTTGTAGTAACCCATACCCGTAACAACGCGCGGTTTATTGTTAAAACACCTGAGGGAGTCAATGTTACCGTGCTTGGAACCCAGTTTACCGTGTATAGCCGCCCAGGCAAAACCGAAATCCTATTGAACAAAGGTAAAGTGCAGGTACACCATTCGGCCCGTTCGAACCGCGTAGCGTTGATTATGGCGCCTGGCGATGTCATTACGCTTGATAATCAAGGAAAAGTAGCACATAACCGCTTCTCAGAACCTGCACAATATGCTGCCTGGAAGGAATCTCGCTTTGTTTTTGAGCAAACCACTATGACGGAAATTGCCCGCCTGCTGGAAAACAACTATAGCCTGACCGTCAAAATTTCCTCTGCCGAACTGGCTGCACAAACAATTTCAGGCTCTTTCAAGGCCCAGGACGAACATGAACTAATCACCTCGATCTGCCGGATCCTTGACATTCAGTATCACATGGAAGGCAAACATGTCACATTTTTCGAAGATCGTTCATCACCCCAATAAGCCTCTCAACTGCATTCCATATCCTAAACCTTTTCTCAAATGAAATTATTTTTAATCGCGCTTCTACTGGCGGCCGTAACCGTCGGGGGCTGCCCTGCCCAGACCCTAGCTTTGCAACCCGCCACAAAAACTGAAAAGCGGCAGCAGCCGACCGTCATGAAACTTTCCGATGTGCTTCGAAAGTTTAAAGACCATTACAAGGTCGACATTATGTATGCCGACAAGGCTGTGAGAAACCGGAACGTGGCCGTATCGTCCATTGAATGGAGCGACAAACTTGAAGCCAACTTGGAACGGATCCTTCCCGCTGCCGGCTTACAGTTTTCTCAGCAAAAAAGTGGCTCCTATGTGATCGTTGCTGCCGCAAAAGCACCGGAAGACAAGCCAAAAGAACAGCCGAAAAAAACCACAGGCCTACCTGTCGACGGCACCGAAAACAACCTTTTACCCGCAAAAAAAACCCGGGCGGAAGCTGTACTTCGCATGATTTCAGGGGTTGTAAATGATGAGAAAAATGAACCGCTCCCGGGTGTAAGCGTCGTAGTCAAGGGCACGCAGACCGGCACGATTACCGATTCGGAAGGTAAATACAGCCTTGACGTGCCTGAGGAAAACAGCATCCTCGTTTTTTCCTACGTAGGCTATCTTCACCAGGAGGTAAGTCTCAATAATCAGACCGCGCTAAACATTACACTGCTAGCAGACAACAAAGCGTTGGAAGAAGTGGTGGTGGTTGGCTACGGCAGTCAGAAAAAAGCCAGCGTTACCGGATCCATTGCGACGGTCAGAAATCAGGATCTGGTCAAATCGCCAGCCGCTAGTCTTGCCAATTCGCTCGCCGGCAGGTTACCGGGGCTAGTTTCTAAACAAACCAGTGGACAGCCGGGTTACGATCAGGCGAATATCAACATCCGGAACTTTGGCCGGGCGCTAATCATTGTTGACGGTACCGAGCAGCCCTTTAATAATATTGATCCTAATGAAGTAGAGTCCATTTCAATTCTGAAAGATGCTTCGGCCGCCATTTACGGAGCCCGTGCCGGAAACGGCGTGGTACTGGTTACTACCAAACGCGGTGTTGCCGGTAAACCAAAAATTTCATTGAATTCCACGCTGACAAACCAGTCGTACACCAATTTTCCCGAACCAGTGAGCGCCGGACAATACGCAACCTTGTATCGGGAAGTTCAGCTCAACTCCGGCATTGCCGAAAACGCTACAAAATACTCGGAGGCCGATATCGCCAAGTATTTTGTGGGAAATGACCCGCAGTATCCCAACACCGATTGGTTTGAGCAGATCATGCGCAAGCGTGCGCCGCAACAGCAATACAACTTCACCGTCAGCGGCGGAAATGATAAGGTGAAATACTACACGTTTTTGGGTTACGTAAACCAGGATGGGATGTTCAAAGGGGATAATACCGGTTATAAGAGGTTCAATGTACGATCAAATGTGGATGTAAACCTAAACAAGCAGCTGACACTTTCCCTGGACCTTTCGGGTATCCGAGAAAACATCCGCCAGTCTAACCGGCCTGCCTCGGAGGAATGGTTCTGGATGGATTTCTTCGACAGTACCCCTACATCCGCCGCCTCTTTCCCAGACCCTAGCAAAGTGCCGCATATTAGTCCTGGACCATTTAATGCCATTATTAACACGCACGAAAACCTGGGCGGCTACCATAAGGTTTTCAAAACGACCATCAACGGATCTGCAAAACTCAACTATGATGTCAAACCCGTGCAGGGTTTAAGTTTCAGATTGAGAATGAACTACTTCCAGATCCAGGAGGAGCAAAAACGGTGGACAAAACAAAACGACATCTGGGACTACGACTACAAAGCCGACACCTATTCATTATACGGAAAATCCTCTCCCACTTCGCTGAACCAGGCGTACTATACCAATCAGATCTTTACCGGCCAGCTTTCGGCGAATTACGAACGTACCTTCCAAAATTCGCATAGTTTCAATGGCTTACTGCTTTTTGAAGCCATTGATTACAATACAAAAAACTTCAATGCTTACCGGGAAAACTACATCACCAGCTCTATCGACCAGCTTTTTGCGGGCGGCACGCTGAACCAGCAAGCCAATGGCAGCGCGGCAGTGAGCGGAAGGGCCAGTTTTGTTGGAAGGCTGAATTATGGTTTCAAAGACAAGTACCTGGCCGAAATGACCATGCGCTACGACGGCTCACCTAATTTTCCTAAAAATAAAAGATGGGGTCTTTTTCCAAGCATTTCCGCGGGATGGAGGATTTCGGAAGAGTTGTTTTTCAAGAACAGCGTCACATGGATGGACAATCTTAAACTGCGAGGGGGTGTGAGCCGCACCGGTTTCGACGATGCGGGTGCATACCAGTACCTGACCGGTTTTCAGTTTGCGGGCTACAATGTGGTAGGCGGCAAAGAAGTTCCTGGCTTGACGACGACCGGTCTGGCAAATCCGAACATTACCTGGGAAACCATGACACTGTCTAATGTGGGCCTGGAAGCATCGGTATTCGGGGGGAGAGTATATACGGAAATCGACTTTTTTAGTCGCTTGCGGGAGAATATGCTCGGCACGCGGGTGGCTTCGCTTCCTAGTACTTTCGGGGCTTCGCTTCCAAGCGAAAATATCAATAGTCAGCGCGCACGCGGGTTCGAGATCGTGCTCGGTCATCGGGGTAGCACGGGTGAATTTCGCTACGATATCAGCGGCAATGTGTCCTATTCACGCGCTCGCTGGGTCCACTTCGACGAAGTAAATTATACTGATCCTGACGACATCCGGCTGAAAAAGCGCTCGGGACAATGGACGGATGTGTACAATGCTTACCAATCGGACGGACTTTTCACCTCTGTGGAAGAGATAAATTCATTGGGGTACAATATGGACGGAAAAGACAATTCGACACTTCACCCCGGCGACATCAAGATCAAAGACCTCAACAACGACGGCATCATTGACTGGCGCGATGTGACTACCATCGGTAGCGGCGGCACACCCCATGTCATGTACGGCATCAACCTGAACCTTGGCCACAAGAACTTCGATTTCAGTGCATTGGCTCAGGGGGCGGCAGATTATTACGTACTGCTCCAAGCGGGGAATATCAACCTGGATGGCGTGAGGACACCTTACAAGGTAATCTGGGAAGAACGTTGGACGCCGGAAAACAATGATCGCCATGCCATTATTCCCCGGCAGACGCTCGGGCAAATTACCAATAACTGGAATTCTGATTTCTGGTACAAGAACGCATCTTATCTGAGGCTTAAAAACGTGCAAGTTGGATACACATTAGACCAGCGTTTTATAAAAAGATTGGGCTTGGAACAGGCCCGTCTGCTATTGACCGGAGTTAACCTATTCTCCATCAATCCGCTTCAAAAGTACGGCCTTGATCCTGAGTCGCCCGATGCGACCCGAGGATGGAGCTACCCTATTCAGAAAACCGTTTCAGTCGGTATTAACCTGACTTTGTAACCCTAAATCCTAAAAAACCTATGAAGATTGCGCACATATTTATTCTGGCGACCGGCCTATTGACCTTATCCTGTGAACAGGTACTTGACAAGGCGCCGCTCAATATTATTTCCGAGGACAAGGTTTGGAATGATCCGGTACTCATTAATGCATACATCGACCGTGTTTACGGGGAAATGAGCTTCCTGGTGCGCGACGGCCAGGGATTCGAAGAAGTGGACCCGACTTCGGGATTATCGGACGAGGGCCGGCAGGGCAGAAACTGGCATCCGTTGTTTTTTCAATGGAAAGCGGGACTGCTGGACAAAAACGGCGGCCTGCTCGAACTGTGGCCTTATGAAACGATCCGCAAAACCAATGAATTTCTGGAAAAGATTGTGACGACTACCTCGGTTTCGGAAGACCTCAAAAAGCAATTGTCTGCCAAGATCCGATACGCCCGCGCATTGACGTATTTTAATATGGTCAAAAGGTACGGTGGCATTCCGCTCATAACCCGGGCGCAGCAGATCGACGATCCATATGAAGAATTGTTTGTAAAAAGAAATAAGGAGGCGGAAGTGTACGACTTTATCCTTTCGGAAATGGACGCGATCACACCCGATTTGCCTGCATCTTATCCGTCTGCCGAAGTGGGCTCCCCTACCAGATATGCCGCTCTTGCATTGAAAAGCCGTGCAGCCCTGTTCGCGGCCAGCATTGCTACCTGGGGCAGGGTCGAAATTGAAGGGCTGGTGGGTGTGCCGGCGGCTGATGCGCAGCGTTTTTGGCAAGCTTCTTATGATGCTTCCAAACAGATCATTGACGCCAAATCCTTTTCGCTTTACAACAAAATGCCGGACAATAAATCCGAGAATTTCCGGCAGCTTTTTCTGGATGAGAACAACAGTGAGGTCATTTTTTCCAAACAATTGACCGGCGTGAATGTGGGAAGTAACTATGACCTTTTCATGTCGCCTTTCCAATTCACACCCGGCTGGGGCGGTGCCAACACGGCCGTTTACCTGGAAATGGTGGAATCATTTGAAAATACAGACGGTACACCCGGAACATTAAACAGGGCACTTGCGACGAGCAAACCCTGGAATCTGACCGAACTTTTTGCCAACAAAGACCCACGATTCTTTGCTTCAGTTTATTTCGAAGGAGATATGTGGAAAGGAGAAGCCATTGAAAACTGGGGCGGCATCGTCACGCGCCAGGGCACGAAGGTTACAACGGGTTTTTATGAAGGCAAATCTGCGCAGGGGAGATCGTTTTCTGCGGGAGGCTATGCGGGCGGGCAAATGACGGGTTTTAACGTAAAAAAATACCTGGACGACAAGCTGATACCGGTTGATCAGGGAAAAACTTCGGTAGACTTTATCGTTTTCCGCTATGGAGAAATCCTCCTCAACTTCGCAGAAGCGGCCTTTGAACTCAACAAACCCAAGGAAGCCCTGGATGCTGTAAACCAGCTCCGTACACGCGCAGGCATTAAAACACTGGTGGCTGCCACGCGCGACAATATCCGGCATGAGCGGAAAGTAGAGCTGGCGTTTGAAAACCACCGCTGGTGGGACCTGCGCCGGTGGCGGACCGCCGAAGAAGCGATCACCCGAAAATTTACCGGCATTTATACTTTTTACGATGCAGCCACCGGCAAGTTCAGAATAGAGCTTAACAACGATGCGATGGCAGGTACACCTTCCAGCTTCCAGGCCAAACATTATTACTTACCCATTACGCCCAGCCGCATCTCCAACAATCCAAACCTGGGCCCCGAGAATCCGGGATACTGATTTATTGACAATGCATCGACCAGATACAGCCCCGGAAAATTCCGGGGCGCAGCATCACTTTGTCCCACGCAAAACAAATTCCTTATGAAACTCATTTACCAATCTGTGATTGTGGCTTTTACACTGGCCCTATCGAGCCCGCAATTATTCGCCCAGACTATCTTTCCCCGAGCTGCGTCGGCGCCAGCGAGTACCATTAGCCATATCAATGTTAACGGAAAATCCCTTCCGGAAATCTTTACGGTCATGTCGCTGCAAGGCAATGTGAACCGTACTACGCCCCGCATATTTGTAGTCGGTAATGGCATTGTCGAAGCAGTAAACTACACCTCCACCCAGTATTGGCTCGACAAACTGACTGGCTACACCAAAACGCCTTATACGAACATTTACAGCCTGATCGATGATTTTTCGGCAGACATCAGCGGCTGTGTTCTTTATGATCCGGCGGTGTTCAGTTACCCTGCCGGCGGATTTTACCCGCCTGGATTTCAGGTGAGCGATGATAACCTGGCCAAAATTAATGTGACCTCCATGCTGGCCGGCAAGCACAATGCCGTGATCCTGACCGACGCCCAGCGCAACGAGCTGATCACCAACTACGGCCTCACCCTGCCCATTCTGGCCGATACGCGCAGTTTGGCATCCGATTGGCTGGGCTTATACACCTGGGCAATGACCAATCTGGCCCAGGATATGCGGACGGACATTACCAATCACCTTTCGCACTTCTGCCTGGGTACGCTCGACTACATCATTTCGCAAAAAATATTTACGTATAACAATTACCGTGGCGTAAAAACGCCGGCGATTGAAGCCTTGGAAGAAGCATTTCTGAACGTATCGCCTGCCAATTCCCCTGTCATTGGCGTGTGGTACCTGCAATCAGACGAAGGGAGTTTTGTGCAGAAGGTCACAGAAAAGGGCAAGTTTATGACGGTTACCTACGAATCCTTCAACCTTAGCTGGAGTACGGGTCTGCCGCTGGCCACGCTACCCGCTCAGCCGCGGCGCAGCCTCACCTTTGATCCTGCAAAAGTGTACCTTTCCATTACGCGTACCGATGGCGATAATCTGTCGTTCCTCGACCGCGTATTTCCGGCAGATTTTGACGCTGCCAGCCGCACGAGCTACCCGATGGGCTGGGAAATGCTGAGTACGATCAACGAGCTGAATCCCACGGCGGCAGCTTATTATTACAACAATATTGCCAACTCCAATTTCGTAACACCCGTGTCGGGCGTGGGCTACACAGCTCCCCTGCTTCCGCAGCAGTTCCGCAAAAATTTCATGGAGGAAAGCGACGCGTACATGCTGGATACGGATTGCCGGCTGGTGAGAACGTTATGGCAGGATTTTAAGCAGGCGCTTCCTTACAGCTATCTCAAAAATGCCAAAGGTATTTTGGTAGGTTACAATGTGGGCGATGTGTCGGTGGCCAATAATGCCGATGCCAATATGATCGCTTGCGGAAAGGCTTTTATGAAAACTTATGACATTACCGAGCTGCCCAATATCAAAAATTACACAGGCGCCACACCGGCTTTCTTTAACGTAAGCGTGTCCAGCATGAGCGTAAATGATATTGCTGCGCAGCTCTCAACATTGCCGTCAAACTTTGAAGTGGTTACGCCCGAGGAGCTAGTGGAACTGTACATTCAGTACCGGGTAAATGGCGGTCTTCAATACAAGGATTTTACCGAAATCTCCATTGAACCAACTGCGGATGCTGCCGGTGAAGCGCTGCATTTGTATGACTACGGATTTTCCTCATTAGATGTTGGAAATCATTCCCGCTATGCCGATCTGAATAACTTTTTTGTGTACAAGCTTTCTGTCGACCCCAGCGTCACCAGCGTAAGTGTGGACCTGACAATGTATAATAATTTCCTGGTGCATGCCGGGCAAGATCCGTTCAGTTGGACAGAGGTAGCCCGCTCGCCGGCCGACATCCACGACGGCAGTAACTTGGGTGTCCGAACCGTCGATCTGACGCCCTATTTGAATGAAAACCACGAAATCTATATCCGTTTTGGCGACGCCTCGCCTGCCGACGGCTGGGGCGGCGCGCTCGTAAAGCTCGAAATGAATACGTCTTCTGCGAGTCTGCCGGTAAAATTCCTGCCTTTGAAGGTAAGTAAGTTACAGAACACTGCAAAGTTGGCCTGGGGAACGGTTACGGCGGCGATCGACGATCATTTTGAGGTCCTGCGAGGCAGCAATCCCAGCCAACTGATGCCGATTGGGAAATTGTATGCCAAAGACCTGTTGGGGGATGTGGCCGACTACGAGTTTCTGGATACCAACCCGCTCAGTGGAAACAATTACTACCGGATCAAAGGCGTGGACAAAGCGGGTGAGATTACCTATACAAGTATTGTAGCGGTGGGTTTCAGCACCATTCGAGAGGCAAGTATTTATCCAAATCCGGCACTGGGGGAGATCAATTTCAAGTACAAATCGGTCAGCAGCAATGCCGCCGAAATCGAGCTTTATTCCAAAGATGGCGCCGAGCTTTTAAGCAAGCCTATCACAGACCATCAAGGCCAGAATGCGCACAAGTTATCGGTGGAAAATCTTAAACCCGGCGTCTATTTCTTACTGCACAAAACCGAAGCGGGTACGGCAAGCTATAAGTTCATTAAAGAGTAATCTTCATGAAAAGCATAATAGTTCTGTGTGTTCTGATTCTATCAGCCTTCGCATCTTCTGCTACCGAATTTTATGTGTCTCCCAATGGCCATGACAAAAACCCAGGCACCCGGTCGTTGCCATTTGCTTCGATAGAAAAAGCCAGAATCGCGGTACGGCAAAAAATAAAAAATGGCCAGAAGGAAGATATAGTCGTCTTCCTGCACGCTGGTCGTTACGTGCTGGATAAAACAGTCGTATTTGACAGGGAAGACGGAGCAAAAAACGGTTTCAAGATCTCTTACTGTGCATTTCCAGGGGAAAAGGTATTGATTACCTCGGCAAAAATTGTCGCGGGCTGGAAGAAAGCAGGGCATGATCCAGCGCATAGAGCCTTAGAGGCGAGTGGCCATCTATGGTATGCAGATTTGCCGAAAGGAACAAATTTCAAGATGCTTTACTCAGACGGAAAAGTACTTCCGCGCGCCAGATCGCAGGGATTTATGCCTATTCAGAACAAAGCCGCGGCGGATAACAAAACGTTGATCTTGCCAGAGGATTTTTCTATGCAGGGACTTGAAAATACCGGCATCGAAGTATTGATCCGGCCCACCTTCGCTTGGACGATGAACATCTTGCCAGTAAAGCAAATCGATCAAAAGAGCCGGCGCATAGCAACAACCGTCGGCGGCACTTATCCACTGGACCCTCAGCCACAATGGTCGCTGGATGCGCACCACATTACCGAAACATGCTGGCTGGAAAACCACGTGAGCTTCATCGACAAACCCGGTGAATGGGCATTGGATACGACAACCGGCCGACTATGGATCTGGCCAACGGACGATCAGAAGCCCCAAAATGTATCCGCACCGCAATGCACTCAACTTTTCCTTTTAAACGGTGATATTATGGCGGAAGCGTCAGCAGATTACCCTGTTAGCGGACTCGTTTTTAAGAACCTGACCTTTGCCAATAACGACCGCTACACCTGGCAGGATGCAGAGCCGGGCTTCCAGCACGACTGGTCGGCGGTGGACCAAGCCAATGCAATGCTCCGCTTCCGGGGCGCCGAGCATTGCGCGGTGGAAGGTTGTGAGTTCACAGATGGTGGTTCAGCCGGCATTCGTCTCGATCTGCATTGTCGCTACAACCGCATTGAAGGAAATATTATAGCTAACATTGGTGAACATGGAATCGCCGTTTGCGGCTACGGGCCGGGGACGAAAGATGTCAGCCAATTCAATGAGATCAGAAACAACAATATTCACCATACGGGCCAGCAGTATTGGTACGGCTCCGGGATTTACATTGCGCAAAGCGGAGAGAACATTATTGCGAATAATCTCATTCACCATACGCCATTCATCGGGATTACCATCAGCGGCACGCGGGATTTTAAACACGGCTCGCCCAGGGATGGCGAAGGTTACCGTGCCGTGCGCTGGAACGAGATCAGCGCAAGCCATAAGTCGCAGATTGCTGCTGGTTACGCTGCCGCAACAGAACTGACGGCTCTTTTTTACCCCTACCTTCATGCGCGGAACAATGTGATCCGGGACAATGAAATTTTCAGCGTGGTGGAAACCATGGGCGACGGGAACGCGATTTACCTCTCCGGGGCTGGGACGGGCAATATGATACGCCGGAATTTCATTCATGATATTTTCAGTGCAGGCGTACAAACTGCATTGCGTCCGGACGATCTGCAGGAACAAACCTTATTTTCCGAAAACATTATCTACAAATGCGTGTACGGGGCTGTGGAGCATAAGCATGACAACAGCTACGTGAATAACATCTTCGCCAACATTTATCCCGTAAACCGAAACGGCGAAATGTGGGACGAATGGGCATATGTCATTTTTGGCAGGGGACCCAATCATGGCACGCGCATTCAGAATAATATCTTTTACGACGACATCGGTACCGAGTTCCGCTTTTACTACGCCCGGAAAGGCTCACCGCTGACTGACGCTTTGATTGACAACAATATTTATTATTCAACAAAAGCACCTGACAATGCGCAAAAGCAGCTCTCGGCATTGAAAGCTTCGGGCATTGACAAGCATAGCATTGTTTCTGATCCTTTGTTCCAAAACATACAAAAGCAGGACTTTCGCTTACAGCCAGGTTCCCCTGCCCATCAAATAGGATTCAAGCAAATAGATAGGCTGTCCATTGGGATTCAAACCCATTGGCGGAAGCGCGTTATTGGCAGCAAATTACTTGCTACTACTATGCATGAAGGCAGAACTGAAAACGGTTCTGAAATTATAATCTCGATGAAATGCGAGTCTCCCGATGCAACCATAAGATTTACTACGGATGGAAGTGAGCCGACAACCACATCAGAAATATACAGAAGGCCTTTTAAATTAAAAGGGCCAGCATTTATTCGTGCGAAATCATTCAAGAATGGATGGTTGGATCTTTACGGCTTCTCAAATTATTTCATGGGTGTAAGGTAGGAGATATCCTTCATTGTGCTAACTAGACATTCGTGTGATTTTTTCGGACGTCGCCGTCCAGTCTAAGACCAATACGTATCCTAATGGAAGTTTACGGGACCGGCTACTCGTTTCGAAGGGATTGGACGGGGTTAATCAGCGCGGCTTTAAGGCTTTGAAAACCAACGGTGAAAATTGCGATCAGCAAAACCAATCCTGCGGCTCCCGCAAACATCCACCATGCAATGTCAGTCTTATAGGCGAAATCTTGAAGCCATTGTTTCATGAGATAACCGGCTATCGGACAAGCGATAACAATGGAAATAGTTACCAGCCGCAGAAAATCTGTTGAGACCAGCGCGAGGATACCGGCAATGCTGGCGCCCAGCACTTTTCGGACACCGATTTCTTTTGTTCGCTGCTCGGTCATATAGCTCGCGAGCCCGAATAAACCCAGGCAGGCGATAAAAATAGCCAGCATCGAAGCCAGCCCAAAGACCTGGCCATACTGTTTTTCTGTCTTGTACTGCTCGTCGTATTTTTGGTCGACGAAAAAATATTCGAAAGGATTTCCCGGATATGCCGCCTTGTATAAGGCTTCCAATTCTTTCAGTTGGCGCTGCATATTGGCCGTAGAAAGTTGCAGAACGAGCCTTCCGCCCGACCGGCGGGGCATGAAAATGATTGGGTCAATCGCATCTTGTAACCCTTGATGATTGTAATCTTTCACCACGCCAACCACTTCGAAGGCTTGGCCCCAGTGAATGATTGCGCCAGCTGCTTTTTGTGGTGTTTCAAAACCCAGCTGGCGTGCTGCGGACTCATTGATCATTAATTTTCCGCTTTTCTCCCAGGCCTGCTCGGCTTCCCGCACGGTAAAATTCCGTCCGGCTACCAGCCCGATCTGGAAAACGGTGAGATAGCGATCATCGATGATCCCCATTGCGTAGCTTTTTTTGGCATCATCCTGTTTCTGACCCTGTCTGACAATGCCCGAAGCGTTGAATGAATAATAGGTGCCCGGGACAATGCCGGTATGACAAAAATTCTGAACATACGGCAGTGCGCTCACCTGATTGTCAAGTAATGCAGAGCTCGCGCCCAGCGATTTTTCGTCCCCGAGCTGCGGGCCATTAATTACCAGCCGCTGCTGCGATTTGAAGCCCAGGTCTTTATTTTGCATGAATTGGAGTTGCTTGTAAAACACTAGTGTCGCGATAATCAGGATGATGGAAACGCTGAACTGAACGATGACGAGCACTTTGCGTAGCCAGTTATCCTTGCCTGAACTCAGCCTCAGACCCGAAGCACCTTTTAGGATTTGTATGGGCTGCAGGGACGTGATGGAAAACGCAACGTAGCTGCCCGACAGAAAAGCACCCAGGACCAGCAGTGCCGCTGCGGCGATCCAGGATTGGTCTTTAAGTAAACCGGCTAGCGAAAAGTTCTTTTGTGTAAAATCATTAAAAGTTTTTTGCACAGCATTTACCAACACCAATGCCACACCGAAGCCAATGATGTTGAGCAAAAATGATTCGCCCAGGAATTGGTTGATCAATTGGAAACGGCCTGCGCCCACTACTTTCCGCACACCCACCTCTTTTGCCCTTTTAAGGGATGTGGCTGTGGAAAGATTAATGTAATTAAACCAGGCGATCACCAGGATCAGGATGGCAATGCCGCTCAACAGATATACGAATGAAAGGCTGCCGCTGGTCTGGTAACGGTCGTCCATGGATGAGCCCAGGTGGATTTTCGACATGGGCTGCAGGACAAATTTACTTTTGTCTTCCGGATCGAGCTTTTGTTTTAATGTGTTGATTTTACTTTCCAGCGCGCCAGCGTCGCTTTTTTGGGTCAGCTGCAAAAAGTTGGTTACATAAGAACCGTCAAAACCATCGAGCCGTGCCCAGCCGTTGCCATTGAGATTGGCTGGGTTGGCCAGTGTTTGCAGTGACAGGATCGCGTCGAAATCCAGATCCGAATTTTCCGGCATATCCTTGTAGACGGCCGTAACGGTGTATAATGTTTTTCCAAACTGATTGTTTACCGTCAGCGTTTGCCCCAACGCCTTTTCGGTGCCGAAATACTTCCTGGCGCGGGAAGCGGACAATGCAATGGTGTTGGTTTCTGAAACAGCAGATTGTTGGTTGCCCAAAATCAGCGGAAAACTAAATAGTGTAAAGAAGCTGCCATCCGCATAAGCCAGTTTTTCTTCCCGAAAGGACTGAACAGAACCTTTTTTGTCGCCGTTGCCAATGGTGATAATTCCGTTTGCCAAACCTTCGGCCACGCGGCAATACGCTTTGATCTCGTTAAATTCTTTTTTGACCAATGGTGCGATTGCCGGGGCAAATTGCGCAAAAACATCTCCGTTGGGTCTGTCTTCGAGCATCCGATACAAACTCGGCAGGTTTTTATGAAACGTGTTCACGCTTTTTTCAAAAGCGACGTATTCGAAGATTAAAATAAATGCGGCGATGCCCATGCCAAGCCCGGCCACATTGATCATTGAAAACAGCCTGTTCTTTTGCAGGCTCCGTATAGCGATTTTCAGGTAGGATTGGAGCATGGTGATGGTTTGGTTATTTGCCCGATATTAATACTTTGCGTCCTTCACCTGCCTTAACAATCAGGAAAGGTTTATCCTGTAACACTTTACCGCTCATGAGTAAGTCAACCTGTTCTTTTGTGGCGATGTATACTTTTGTGCCGACGACATATTGCTTTTCCTTTTTTTGTTAGGGGCCAAAGTAAATCCATTGGTTTCGTTGGCTGTCTCTCCGGAAGCATAGAATATGAATGTAACTTATTGAGCAGCTGCATTGTCATCTACAATATTCAGAGTGATAAGTTTTGAACCCGGCGCAACGGATGTTTCAAATTTCGTCTTCTGTAAGGGAGCATTGTTGACGTTTTCTATCCGGGCAAATGCCTAGGTGGCAGCCTGGATCTTTCGGGTATTCAACCGGATGGTGGTATTGGCGTCGGCTACAACATAAGCCATTTTTACTTCAAATTTTTGTGCATTGATATTCCCGTTTGCGCGGCTGATCAGGCTTAGCATTCCGGATGAGCCTTCCAAGGTGACATTCCCATTTGCGTCATTAATCAGGTCAAATGCCGGACTTTTTATACAGGTAACACCAACGTCGCCATTTGATCCATTACGCAGGCTTTTCGAGTTTCTTGTCACGATCTTACCATAGTATCCTCTTTAGTGATCCAAAATTCTCTGTTATCAGGGTCTTTCAGCGCCAGTTTCAAAATATCGTTTTCACTCTTTACACTGAGTTGGGACAAAAGATTTTCGTCCAGCGAAATGTGTAGCGAAGGCGGTTGGTCTGTTACTTGTATTTCCACGTTGGCCGGGAACTGCTCTATTTCGATCGCCTCGAAAGTAGCAACCGAAAAGGTTTTGTTGATGATTTTACCTTTACCCCGGACTTCCCGGGTGTTGCTTTGTGTTTGCGCGGATGTTGGATGGAAGTGGCAAAGCGCCAGGGCGCATGCAGCGAGGAATGTTTTCAAGTTGAGTTAGTCCAGGTTTGATCAACCGGATTATTTCAACTATCGTACCAACGGCATGAAACTTGCCCTGTTCGATCCCGAAGCATTTTTGCAATCTTTTCCGTGTTCGATTTCGGACGGTCGCATGCCAAGGTGTACGGCCGCCGTTGGCAGTAATCCGACTTTATCAGGACATCGAGTCTGGATATTTCATTCATTTTCATCATGAGCGACAGATAGATAGGGCTCTCTTGGAAATTCCTTTTGGAGCATTTTTGTAAGGTAAATAGCTTTAATTGTAGTATACATTTTTAGTCTAGGGAGAGTCAAAAACTTGAATAATTCGATTTTTGACTTTCCCTGTTTTGTTTTCAAGTCGGAATTATGCCGATTTTGCATACCTGTCCCAATTGTTGTTAACAAACCGAGTTGAAGTGGGGGTATTTATCGGGCTAGGCAGCTGTCTTGGGCGCTTCTTTCTGTCTCTTTCGCCGCTGCTTAGCTATGAAGACACAATTGGCAGTCAGCACTCCAAAGAATAACCGTATCCGTCCGGTAAAAGCCGTATTGTCCGATCAGCTTGATTGACAAGTCGCCTAAACGTCTTGTTTGAGGTATTTGCTTCCGCGACGGTTCGAAAAAACGAAGACATCTCCGCTGAATGGATTACGTCCAAGTTAATTACCCACCAGACCACTCAAACAGTATTCACCGCGATGCATGTCGCAATCACGTCGGTAGAGCAAATAGCGGTCCGGCGAGCTCAGCGAAAACATTCTATGTCATAATAAAGTAACCAACAGTCGTAAACGTGCATGGGCCAAGTCCGCTTAATCCAGCTAAGCACTCCGCCCGGATAGACAACTTCCAGCAAAACCGGTTCTGGCTCATTATGAATATCTAGGAAACCACATCGATCGCTATTCTGACCCCTACACCGCGTCCGCCAATAGTCCAATTTACTAACGCTGATCCCATGAAGGCGGGAAAAATTCTTCCGGTCATAATCGCCCAGTTCCAGTTCAGTAACCAGCCGGAGCATCTCTTCCGTTTTTTTCACACCTTTAAAGATAATATTAGTCGTCTAATGTTTTCATTAGGCGATATTAAGCCTTTTGAAAGACACATGGAAGACCCACTTGTTCAGGTGGATATGCGTGAACGGGTAGTTTCGTTTTCTTACAATTTTTTCAGAGCCCAAACGACCAAATTTGTCCTGTTCTATAAAACAATGATTCATGAAACAGGCAAGTATTTTTCTGACAGGTGCTACCGGATCGGTGGGAAGCCATTTAATTCAAGAGCTGATATCGCTCAATGAGCCGGTAAAGGCGCTGGTGCGGGACAAATCTATTCCCACAGCCCTTAGCGGCATCGAGCTGGTAGAACTAGTCGAAGGTGACCTGGATGAGCCGGCAAGTTTTGAGCCGGCATTGAAAGGCATACAAAAAGCATTTCTTTTGACTAATTCATCTGAAAAGGCCCAGCGACAGCAGCTGAATTTTGTCGGGGCCGCAGCCCGCGCAGGTGTCGGCCATATCGTCAAATTATCCCAGTTTGCGGCCAG
This sequence comes from Dyadobacter sp. 50-39, assembly GCA_001898145.1. Classification (GTDB taxonomy): domain Bacteria; phylum Bacteroidota; class Bacteroidia; order Cytophagales; family Spirosomataceae; genus Dyadobacter. Next base: position 277,971 of record MKSR01000036.1, on the reverse strand, counting down.
CGAGGGCTCGCCGGTCCGGTTTCTTCGCTATCATGCAGCAGTGGAAAACGCGATCCGCGCCAGCGGGATCAGCTACACCTTTTTAAGGCCCAACCTTTTCATGCAGGGACTGCTGGCCTTCAAGGACTATATCAAGGAAAACGGACAATTTTTTGCCTGCATCGGACACGGCCGCATCAGCGCAGTAGACGTGCGCGACATCGCCGCCGTTGCCGCCCGGTGCATGACAGGGCCAGCTCACCAAAACAAGATTTATGACATCACAGGCCCTTCTGCGCTGACGCACTACCAAATGGCCGAAATTTTCTCGAAGGTGCTTGAAAAACCGGTAGCATTCATCGATGTGACGCCCGAGCAAATGCGGGCGGGTTTGGAAGCTGCCGGTTTTGAGCGGTGGCAGCTGGAAGGTTTACTGGAAGATTACGCGCACTACGCACGGGGAGAGGCCGCGCCGGTCACCAGCACCGTCCAGGAGCTTACCGGCCGGAGCGCCATTTCTTTTGAGCAGTTTGTCAAAGACTATGCCGGCTCTTTTCTGTAAGGCAACCGGCCGCTACAAGCGCTTTTCATAGATCGAGCACCAGCCCGTCGTATGCCAAATGTACATGCGGCGGCAGCTCGCTTTCAATCACTGCGTGCAGGCCCAGCTTATGGCTCATATGCGTAAGGTACGCCTGGGGCACATTTAATTGGTCGATTAGATCCAGGGCCTGTGAGAGGGTAAAATGCGACAGGTGCGGCTCTTTTTGCAACGTATCCAGCACCAGCACCCGTGAGCCGATGATTTTCTGCTGCTCTTCCTGTGAAATGTAGTTGGCGTCGGTAATATAGGTAAAGTCGCCGATCCGGTAGCCGAAAACAGGCAGCTTATGGTGCATCACCTCGATCGGAACGATTTGCACACCCTCTATTTCAAACGGCTCGTTTTCAATAGGATGTAATGAGAAATGCGGCACACCGGGGTAGCGTTTTTCGGCAAATGCGTAAGCGAATTCGGTTTTGATCTGGTTCAAAACCTGCTGTCTGCCGTAGAGCGGAATGTCCATCTGCTGGCGGTGGTTGAATGCCCGGATATCGTCCAGCCCGGCAGTATGGTCCTTATGCTGGTGGGTAAAAATGGCGGCGTCCAGGTCCTTCACGTTCGCCCGAAGCATTTGCTGGCGAAAATCCGGACCGGTATCGATCACAAAGGATTTGCCCTGGGTCTGGACCCACACCGAGGTGCGTAAACGCTTGTCATGCTGGTCATTAGAACGACAAACGACACACTCGCAGGCAATAACGGGTATTCCCTGCGATGTGCCGGTTCCTAAAAATGTAATCCTCATCAGGCTTTTTATTCGGTCAGATGCGCCACCACTTCAACCAGGCGGTCGAAATTCAGGGGCTTCATCAGCGCATCATCAAATCCTGCTTGTTTGAAATCTTCTTCTGAATAATTTTTGGCATTGCCCGTGATTGCTACGATCGGGGTTTTGGCCTTTTTCTCGTCAGGCAATTTGCGGATGCTTCTTGCACACTCCATTCCATCCATCACAGGCATATTGATATCCAAAAGAATGATATGAAAATCTTCTTTTTCAAGCAATTGCAGCACTTGCTCGCCGTTTTTCACGGAAGTAATTTCATAATGCTGAAATTCCAGAATCTTCCTTGCCAGGTTTTGAATAACTGAACTGTCTTCGGCAATGAGTACTCGTTTTGTGTATGACATACAATGGGGCAGGTATTGAGTTTAAAGTTTTTTCCCAGGTCAATTTAGATATATTTCAACCAAGATCGCAAACCCGGTGGGCGCGAAGTTTCAAAATTATTCCAAAAAAGTAAATAAACCCCTCATACTTTTTCAAAGCGCCCATTCGGGTGTAAGTTTGCAGTCCGATTACGCAATTATCCTTCTTATGTTCAAAAATAAAGTGATCCGTTACAGCACGATCGCCATGCTCATCGCGATCCTTGCTTACTTCATCATTGAAAATATGGGCGGGGCAAACAGCTCCGATGACGCGCTGGCGGCCAACCCGGCAGCCTACAAGGCCAAGATCCTGGAAGAGCGCGCCGCCAAAGACGAGCAGTTCAAATCCGGAGATGATTCGCCGATCAAGGACAAGGAAGCATTCCATGGCCTGCATTATTTTGAGCCCAGCCTGACCTTTCGGGTGAAGGCCAACATTTCCCCTTACATGCAGGACGATAAGGCGGTTACCGTTAAATATACTGACGGTACATCCGAAAAATATGAAAAACTAGGCTATGCCAATTTCAGCCTGGAAGGTCAGCCGCAAAAACTACTGCTCTTAAAAAACGAGGGGACCATTTCGGTCCTGTTCCGCGATGCGACCAGCGGGAAGCAGACCTATGGCGGCGGCCGCTACCTGGATTATCCGGCCGATCAGATCAAAAACAATACCATCGTGCTGGATTTCAACAAGGCGTATAATCCCTACTGTGCCTACCAGGAAAGCTACGCATGCCCGGTGCCGCCGGCTGAAAACACGCTGACAGTAGCCATCCACGCCGGCGAAGTGACCGAAGAGGCGACCCATCAGCCGTAGCAGCGATAAAAAACACGGGGCAGGCGCCTTGTGGCCGAATGCTGTTCGAACTAAATCATTAATTTTGCAAACAGGCCGCATTTTCCGGGCCTGAATTTTTATTGTTATTAAAGTATTCTAGATGAAGATCTCTTATAAGTGGCTTAAAGATTTAATTGAAATAACTGAAACACCCGAGCAAATCGACCGGCTGCTGACCGGCACCGGGCTGGAAGTCGAAGGTATTGAAGAGATCGAATCGATAAAAGGCGGCTTGCAGGGCGTAGTGATCGGACAGGTGCTCACCTGCGAGAAACACCCCGAGGCCGACCGTTTGAGCCTGACCACTGTGGACGTAGGCGGACAAGCGCCGCTTTCGATCGTCTGCGGCGCGCCAAACGTAGCTGCCGGCCAGAAAGTGATCGTAGCCACCGTCGGGGCAACATTATATCCCACCGGCAGCGAACAGCCGCTGGTTTTGAAAAAATCCAAAATCCGCGGAGCGCTTTCAGAAGGAATGATCTGCGCCGAGGATGAGCTGGGCAGCGGAACTTCCCACGACGGTATTTTGGTACTTGACACCGACTTGCCTAACGGCACACCGGCCGCCGAGTATTTCGGTATCTCCTCAGACTACCTGATCGAGATCGGCCTGACGCCTAACCGCGCGGACGCCGCCTCGCATTATGGCGTGGCGCGCGATCTGAAAGCGGTGTTAAAGCGCCAGATCACATTGCCCGCAATCAATGCATTTAAAGTAGACAACCCAAATCTGCCGATCCCGGTAGAAGTACGCAATACCCAGGCTTGCCCGCGCTATACGGGCCTGACGATTTCGGGCATTACCGTGGCCGAATCGCCAGAATGGCTCAAACAGCGCCTGCACACGATCGGCATCCGGGCGATCAATAACATCGTCGACATTACCAATTACGTTTGCCATGAGCTGGGCCAGCCCATGCATGCATTTGATGCAGACCAGATTTCGGGCAAAAAAGTGATTGTCACTACCGTGGCTGAAAACACCCCATTTGTCACCTTGGACGGTGTGGAGCGCAAAATTTCGGCCGGCGACCTGATGATTTGCAGCGAAGGCGCCGACGGCAACCCCGAGCCGATGTGCATTGCCGGGGTTTTCGGCGGGCTCACTTCCGGTGTGACCCAGGCGACTACCTCTATTTTCCTTGAATCGGCCTACTTCTCCCCTGTCTGGGTGCGCAGGACCGCGCAGCGCTTCGCGCTGAAAACCGATTCTTCGTTCCGTTTCGAGCGGGGCACCGACCCGAATATGCCGCTTTTCGCTTTGAAAAGGGCCGCATTGCTGATCCAGGAAATTGCCGGTGGAAGCGTTTCCAGCCAGGTTACCGATATTTACCCTGAGCCTATCGCGGATTTCAAGGTAAGCATGAAATACAAAAACATCGACCGGCTGATTGGCAAGTCCCTGGAAAAAGAGCTGATCAAGGGAATTCTCGAATCGCTTGACATCCGCGTTACGGATGAAACCGAGACTGGTTTCACAGCCATCGTGCCTCCATACCGCGTCGACGTGCAGCGCCAGGCTGATGTGATCGAAGAAATTCTGCGCATTTACGGTTTTGGTCAGGTCGAGCTCTCGGATGCATTGAGCTCGGACTACCTCTCGGATTTTCCGGTCAACGACCCGGAAAAGCTAAAACTGCGCGTGGCAGAGCTTCTGGTCGGCAATGGTTTCAACGAGATGATCAACAACTCTCTGACCAAGCCTGAATACCAGAGCATGTTAAGCGAAAGCCTGCCGGGCAAGCCTGTCAAGATTCTTAATTACCTCAGCGAAGACCTGTCGGTGATGCGCCAGACGCTGCTGTTCTCTGGCCTTGAAGTGATTGCCCACAACAGCAACCGCCGCCAAAAGGATCTGAAAGTATTTGAATTCGGAAAAGCCTACCATCAAGCAGACGAAAAATACATCGAGAAAGAGCGCCTTTCTGTGTTTCTGACCGGCAATATCCGCCAGGAAAGCTGGTTTGAAAAGTCGCGTGAAGTCGTTTTCCACGACCTGGCCGCTTTGGTCACCCAGGTTTTGAGCGCGATGAAAATCCGTGATGTTCAAAAGCAGCCGGCTGATGGCGGCGTTTTCAAAAGCGGCTTGACGCTGCTGGCCAATAAAAAGCCGGTGGTCTCTTTTGGACTGCTTGATGCGGCCCTGGCCAAAAAGATGGACATCAAAGCGCCGGTTTATTATGCTGATTTTGATTGGGATTACCTGCTTGGCCAGTACAACGCGGCGGTAGAATATGCGGAAGTGCCTAAGTTCCCTGAGGTGCGCCGTGATCTTTCTGTTGTGCTAAACAAGCAAGTCAGCTTTGAGCAGCTGCGACAGGCTGCCTACAAGACTGAGCGCAACCTGCTCAGAGCGGTCAATGTCTTTGACGTCTATGAGGGCGCCAACCTGGAAGGCAAAAAGTCATATTCGATCAGCTTTATTTTGCAGGACGAGCAGCAGACGCTTACCGATAAGGTGATCGACAAAACCATGCAACGCCTGATTGCAACCTATGAGAGGGAATTTGAAGCGGTGATCAGAAAATAAACCACAGTTTTCATTGTCGGATTTTTTCAGTTGAGGAAAATGGAGAGGACCACTGAACGCATTATCGAACACAAACTGTCCGACGTCGAGAAAAAACTCGAAATTCTGATCAATCATAAGGAGAAACTAACCTGGTCGATCTCAGAGCTCCAGCGTGAAAATGCCGAGCTCAGGGCGGCCAACGCCAGGCTCACGGAAGAATCGAAAGAAATACGGAAAAAATACACCTCTTTAGAAAAAGACTTTAATAAGTCTAAAAGTTTCGCTAAACTTGTCACTAGTAAACTGACACCAACAGGCGCAATTGCCGAGCTGAAAGAATCAGTTGAAAGATATATCCAGGAGATCGATAAGTGCATCGAATTGCTTGAAGATACCTTATGAAAAAAAATAGCATACCCAATCCAGACGTTTCTGTCTTTATAAAACTGCTGGACAGAGGTTTCAAACTGAGCGTTCCGGCGGATCAGGAGAAATTCTACAGGGATGGGTATGAGGTGTTCATGCAGCGTGTGCAACAGCATAAATTAAAAGGAAAAGTATACGGTGATATTGAGGCCATTGCATTGACCTCTATTGAATGCCTGGTGGCATTACAACGGAACCAGGAAGAAATGGACGACCTGGTAGCGGCTTTTAAGAGCAGAGTGGAAAAACTGGACGAAACCATCGCCAGTGCTATCGAAAGCTGACACCCATACCTACCTTTGATTTTACAGTATCTGCAAAATATTCTTTCAATTTCTTCCACTTTCGGCATTTCAACGCGGGTGTAGTCGGTAAAACCAACTATATATAACCATTATTGAAATGTCAAATTCTTTGTTCTTCATCGTCATCCTGTCCGATATCATCGCCGTGGGGGTGGGTATTTTCGCAGGTAAGTACATTTTTCAGCGCTCATTCGACGCAAAAGAAAAAGAGGCCCAGGAACGTGCAGCTGAAATTCTCCGGAATGCAGAAGTAGCGGCCGAAAACATCAAGAAAGACCGCATCCTGGAAGCGAAAGAAAAATACCTGAGGCTGAAATCCGAATTCGAAGAAGACGCCAATAAAAAACGCAGCATCCTGCAAAGCAACGAGCAAAAGCTCAAACAGCGCGAGCAGACCCTGAACCAGAGCATGGAGCAGACCAAGCGCAAGGAAAATGAGCTGGATAATCTGAAAAACAACCTCAACCAGCAGCTTGAAACCGCGACAAAACGCCGCGAAGAGGCCGAAAAATCGTTGCAGCAGCAGGTTGCACAGCTTGAAAAAATAGCGAACCTGACTGCCGAGCAGGCGCGCGAGCAGTTGGTAGACGCCCTGAAAGCCGAAGCCGAAACCCGGGCGGGATCCTACATCAAAAGCGCGATGGAAGAAGCGCGTCTTACTGCGACCAAAGAGGCCAAAAAGATTGTCATCGAAACCATCCAGCGCACAGCCGCAGAGCATGCAATCGAAAACTGCGTGTCGGTATTCAACATTGAAAACGATGATATCAAAGGGAAAATCATCGGCCGGGAGGGACGTAATATCCGCGCCCTGGAAGCGGCCACCGGCGTTGAGATCATCGTCGACGACACCCCAGAGGCCATCGTTATCTCCGGTTTTGACCCTGTAAGAAGGGAAATCGCCCGCTTGTCGCTGCACCGGCTGGTTCAGGACGGGCGTATTCACCCGGCCCGTATCGAAGAAGTGGTCGCTAAAACCCGCAAAAACATCGAAGACGAGATTGTCGAAATCGGTGAGCGGACTGTGATCGACATGGGTATCCACGGCCTGCACCCGGAGCTGGTCAAAATGATCGGGCGGATGCGCTTCCGCTCCTCTTACGGACAAAACCTGTTGCAGCACTCCCGCGAAGTGGCCAAACTATGTGCGACCATGGCCGCAGAGCTGGGCTTGAATACCAAACTGGCCAAACGCGCAGGGCTGCTGCATGATATCGGTAAAGTGTGGCCGGAAGAATCGGATCTTCCGCACGCGATCCTGGGCATGGAGCTTGCCAAGAAATACAAAGAAAATCCAGAGGTATGCAACGCCATCGGAGCGCACCACGATGAGATCGAGATGACTTCGATCCTTTCGCCGGTCATCCAGGTTTGTGATGCGATCTCAGGCTCTCGTCCAGGTGCACGCCGCGAGATGATGGAATCTTACATCCAGCGCCTTCGGGATCTTGAAAACCTGGCGCTCTCATTTGACGGCGTAGAGAAATGCTACGCGATCCAGGCCGGCCGCGAGCTGCGCGTGATCATCGACGCCGACAATGTGTCAGACGAAAAAGCAGGTTTGCTCTCGTTTGATATTTCCCAAAAAATTGAAAAAGAAATGCAGTACCCCGGCCAGATCAAGATCACGGTGATCCGTGAAATGCGGTCGGTGGCATACGCGCGTTAATCGAATATTTCATGACATACTCAAAGCTTACAAGCACAGAACTACTGGGAATCCGAACGCTCGGAGAACTAAAAAAAGCAGGTTATCAGTCGCGTTCTATCAAGCAGGAGCTCAGAGACAACCTGATTGAAAAAATCACAAGCAAACAGAATGTATTCCCCGGAATTTGGGGTTATGAAGAAACGGTCATTCCCGATGTGGAACGGGCCATCCTTTCGATGCATAACATCAATTTCCTGGGTCTTCGCGGGCAGGCTAAAACGCGCATTGCGCGTATGATGGTAAACCTGCTGGACGAATACATTCCTTACGTGAAAAATTCAGAGTTGCATGATGATCCGCTGGCGCCGTTGTCGCGATATGCCAAGGATGTGCTCGCAGATCAGGGCGAGCAGACTGAGATCGCCTGGCTGCATCGCGATGAGCGCTATACCGAAAAACTGGCCACACCCGATGTTTCGGTGGCCGATCTGATCGGTGATGTGGACCCTATTAAAGCGGCGACCTTGAAGCTGCCTTACTCGGATGAGCGCGTGATCCATTTCGGGCTGATCCCACGCTCGCACCGCGGCATTTTTGTGATCAATGAGCTGCCGGATCTGCAAGCGCGTATCCAGGTCGCATTGTTCAACATTTTGCAGGAAGGCGATATTCAAATCCGTGGCTTTAAACTTCGGTTGCCGCTCGATATCCAGTTTGTGTTTACGGCCAATCCCGAGGATTATACCAACCGCGGAAGCATTGTAACGCCCCTGAAAGACCGGATCGAAAGCCAGATCGTAACGCATTACCCCAAAACGATCGAAACCGGCAAGCGTATCACCGAACAAGAAGCGGTTGTCAAGCCCGAGCAGAAGCAGCTGGTGCGTGTCAACGAGCTGGTAAAGACGCTGATCGAGCAGATTGCATTCGAAGCCCGCGAAAGCGAATATGTCGATAGCAAAAGCGGTGTTTCGGCCCGCCTTACGATTTCGGCCTATGAAAGCCTTTTAAGCACAGCCGAGCGCCGGGCGCTGATCAATGGTGAAAGCTCGACATACGTGCGGATTTCAGACCTTTACGGGGTTGTTTCGGCGATCTGCGGGAAAGTAGAGCTGGTTTATGAAGGTGAGGTAGAAGGCCCGGTGATTGTGGCGCAAAACCTGATTGGCAAGGCGATCCGCACGCAGTTTTTGAATTTCTTTCCCGACCCGGAAAAAAGCAAGAAGAGCAAGATCAATCCTTACGCGAAGGTAGTGGAGTGGTTTAGCGCAGGCAACGAAATGGAATTGCCTGCCGAGATGACCGACCGCGAGTACATCGCCCGTTTGAAAACCATCGACGGCCTGGATGATTTTGTGGATATGCTATCAGCTTACAGCGATGCCCAGGAAAAGCTATTCATGATGGAATTCGCATTGCACGGCATGGCAGAATTCTCTCTGGTGGGTAAGCAGAACCTGGATCAGGGCATGAAGTTCCAGGATTTGGTCAGCAGCATGTTCTCTGGCCCGGGCGAAGACGATTATGACTTTGACCAAGACGATGACGACGACCGCAAACCTTTTTAAGGTTGATAACCGGTCGGATCGATCAGATAGTTTGCATAAAAAAAGTAGTGCCCTGCTAAACCAGATAGCAGGGCACTACTTTTTTATGCTTTCCTTCAAATGCTTATTCGGGAGAACCCTCGTCGGCCACATTAGGTTCGCTGGTGTCGATCAATGAATCCGGATCAGTGTTTACCTGTCCGCGGATTTTACCTTCCAGCTCTTCCATCAGCTCGGGGTTGTCTTTGATCAGCGCCTTGACCGCATCACGGCCTTGGCCCAGGCGGTTACCTTCATAGCTGAACCATGAGCCTGATTTTTTGACGATATCCAGCTCCACAGCCAGGTCAATGATCTCCCCTACTTTGGAAATCCCCTCGCCGTACATGATATCGAATTCTACCACTTTGAATGGAGGTGCAACCTTGTTTTTAACCACTTTCACGCGCGTCCGGTTACCCAGGATCGCGTCAGCGCTTTCTTTGATCTGACCGACGCGGCGAATGTCCAGGCGCACTGATGCGTAGTATTTCAAGGCATTACCGCCTGTGGTCGTTTCAGGGTTACCAAACATCACCCCTATCTTCTCGCGAAGCTGGTTGATGAAGATACAGCAGCAGCCGGTTTTGTTGATTACCCCGGTCAGCTTACGAAGCGCCTGCGACATCAAACGGGCCTGTAAACCCATTTTGCTATCGCCCATCTCTCCTTCCAGCTCAGCGCGTGGCACCAATGCAGCTACCGAGTCGATCACGATAATGTCAACCGCTCCCGAGCTGATCAGGTGTTCTGCGATTTCGAGCGCCTGCTCACCGCTGTCGGGCTGTGAAATCAACAGGTTGCTCGTGTCGATGCCCAGCTTTTCGGCATAGCTGCGGTCAAAGGCGTGCTCGGCATCAATGAAAGCGGCCAGGCCGCCTTTTTTTTGGGCCTCGGCAATGCAGTGCATCGACAAGGTGGTCTTTCCCGATGATTCAGGTCCGTAGATTTCCACGATCCGGCCACGCGGAACGCCGCCCACGCCAAGGGCCAGGTCAAGTCCCAGAGAGCCGGTTGAAATCACCGGAATATCTAATACTTTGGTGTCGCTCAGACGCATCACAGTACCTTTTCCATAAGCCTTGTCAAGCTTTTCGAGCGTGGTCTGTAACGCTTTTAGTTTGTTGTCTTTATCTGTTGTTGCTTGTGCCATAAAAATGGTAACAGTAATTTGGTTGGTACATAAAAAAGCGGCTTTTGCAGGACAAAAACCGCTTGTACATGGGTCTTTATTGTTTTGTAAAAATAGCTATTTTCAACTAAAACAACAACCCGGATTTGGCCTAAAAACTTAATTATTCCCGAAATTTTCGCATTTTCAGGCCTTTGGGAAAGAAGCAGAAAAATGGCAATACCCAACTGGCCGCGCCGGGTTATTAAACGGCTGCATCCAAGGCGCTGCCTGCATTTAAATACCGCTCATTTCCCTAATTTTGTACCGGTTACCCTTCCTTTATAGGGAGGACCGCCGGCCGGCCGCGCGGCGCATTCACTTAACTTGAAAATTGTGATCAAAAAAATACTGCTTATCCTGCTGGCAGTCGCCCTGATGGCGGGCATCTGGCAGCGGCAGGTGCTCACTTACGCTTTCCTGCAGGCCAAAGGACAGATGGGCATACTGCTCGATGTGCAACAGCTCGAAGACGTTTTAGCCAGCAAGACATTTCCCGACTCGCTGAAAGCGAGAATCCGTCTGATCGAGCAGATCAAACAATTTGGCGTGGATTCATTGGGCCTGACGCCCTCGGATAATTATACCACATTCTACGATCAACATGGCCGGCCGCTGATCTGGCTGATTACAGCCTCTGAGCGGTATAAAGTACAGCCCCACCTTTGGCATTTTCCTATCGTGGGTACATTTCCCTATAAAGGCTATTTTGATTCAACCCGCGCGGCAGCAGAAGAACAAGTTTTGATCCAGAAAGGGCTTGATACCGACATCGGAGATGTTTCGGCCTGGTCCACGCTGGGGTACCTGAAAGACCCAATCCTTTCCAGCATGCTGCTCCGCCGCGATGGTAGTCTTGCCAACCTGATCCTGCATGAGCTCACCCATGGTACGCTTTTTGTGAAAAACAACCTGGAACTCAACGAAAACCTGGCCAGTTTTGTCGGCGATCAGGGAGCTATCCGGTTTTTGAAATACAAATACGGCGCCGGTTCAGAGCAAATGCGCCAGTATGAATACGCGAAACGGTATAATGATGCCTATTCGCAGCACATGCTTAGGGGCGCGCGCCGTCTGGATAGTCTTTATAAGACATTCGGCCCAAACCCCCGGCCAGACCGTCAAAAGGACGCGTTAAAGACCAGACTGATCTCTGATATCGTTAGCGACACGGATACACTTCTTGCAGGCAAGCGGACGTTAACAAACAAAAGCCGCTGGCCCGACGGAAAACTTCCCAATAATGCTTACTTTATCAGCTTCCTGACCTACAAGTCCAAGCAGGACACTTTCAGGCAGGAATACGAAAAGAAGTTTGGAGGGGATTTAAAAAAATACCTGAACTATTTAAAGGGCAAATACCCTTCCCTGTAATGTTATCATAGCATGAAACGATCTTACACATTACTATTAGCGATCTCTACATTCGCATTGCTGCTTTCATTCCGCCAGTTTGATGAAAGCGTGGAAATGGACCGCGTGGTCCACAACAAAAGCTTCGGTACCGGTGAGCGGGTCGAATACAGGGTGCATTACGGCTTTATCAATGCCGCCGAAGCCAAGGTAGAAGTCAGCAAAGCCGTTTCGATGATCAACAACCGGCCCTGTTACCGCGTCAATGTGATCGGCCGGACGGTGGGCGCCTTCGATCTGATATCACGGGTGAGAGACACCTGGCGATCCTACATTGACACCAGCGCTATCCTGCCGCATATGTTCGAGCGGCAGATCCAGGAAAACAAATACCGCAAGGAAGAGACTGTCTTTTTCAACCACAGCAAGGATCAGGCTGTTTCCAGCGTGAAAGAGGAGACCAAAACCTACAATGTGCCAAACAACATACACGACATCATCAGCGGCTATTTTTTCCTGCGCACAATCAATTTTGACAAAGTTCGCGAAGGAGAGATCATTGAAGTGCCCACATTCTTTGACGGCGAGGTTTACAAGCTGCGCGTGCGCTATGTGGGCCGCGATGTGATCAAAACCAAGTTCGGCAAAAGCAAAGTGATCCGGCTCTCCCCTCAGATTCCTTCCAATAAATTCTTCAAAGGCGAAGAGCCGATGGCGCTGTGGGTTTCAGACGATTCCAATAAAATCCCTTTGAAGGCCGAGGTCGATCTGAAGATCGGTTCGCTGGAAATGGATTTGAAATCCTACAAAGGCCTCAAAAAAGACATTGCCTGGTTCTGATCAGCAGCCACTGCCTCAAATGCTGAATTTGCCTTAAAGGGAAAGGTAGCGCGTTTCTTCGAATGCTGTAAAACCAAGTGCTACGCGCGCCAAATCCGGTATAGTAGGTAGCGATGGATTTTTTCTGCGGGCTCTCAAAGTCAAATACCAATGCCTGCTTGGAATGATCGCGAAAATAGCTATCCAGCATGAGCGCCCTTGCGTTTGCCTTCCTGCCTATTCTATCAGCCGAGTTAAAAAGATAAACCGCCCGCCCGCGCCAATATACAAGCAGCATGCCTGCATGCACAAGGCCTCCGCGTCTCGCATAGAGCAGGCGGCCGGCGCCGCTTCTGATGCAGTGCTCTCCGAGCCTTCCGAGCGTTTGATATGCGCCGGCGCTGACTTTCCCGATTCCGCCAGCGTGGTTCTCCTTGAAAAGCCTGATCAACGGCTCGAAATCGCTGGATTCAATAACATCCCATGCCGCATTCAATCCCTGTCTGAGATTCTTACGGCGATCTTTGCGGTAGCCGGCACGAATGCCTTCGTAGGGTTTGTCCAAATGCAGCCAGTGCGTTTGCAAAACCTGCCACTGAAAGCTTTTTGGCAGAAGCCCATTGATTACATCGAAATTATCCGGATTGAATGCGTAACTGGGAATGTAGGGGAAACGCGCCGCCAGCGCTTCTAGAAATGCTGCGCATTGCGCTGCACCGAGCTCACTGCTGGAAAAAATACCCAGGTACTGGCAAAATAGCGGCTGATACAGAATCTTTCTGCCCAGTTTAGACCTTACCGGCAGCGGCATTGCAATCAGGAACCTGTCAGCAGAAGGCCAGACAAGGGCCTCCCACCGTTCGCAGACGATGTCCAGATACCAGCTTAACGCGTAAATGACACGCTGGCGGCTATGAAGAATGTGATCATCCCAGGCCTGTGGATGGATTTGCTTGCGGGAAAGAAGGATAATGGGCGGTGTTGTCATGTTCAGATGGTTGATGCTGAACATTGATACGACAAAACCTACTTAAAGTAACTGCGAAGCTTCTGCAAAGTTTCTTCCACGTCCGGAGTCTCGTCCATCAAAAGGTTAATGCTTTGAATAGAGTGGATCACCGTACTATGGTCGCGGCCCCCGAAATGGTAGCCAATCGATTTAAGCGGCAGATCGGTGTATTCCTTGGCCAGATACATCGCCAGCTGACGCGGGTAGACCACCTCTTTTTTACGGCTCTTACTTTTCAAATCGGCGATAGACACCTGAAAATAATCCGCGATAATCTCCTGGATGGTATCGATAGTTACCTCCTTGTCTTCATTCATCACGATGTTGCGGAGCGTGTTTTTGGCCAGCTCCACATCGATGTTACGGCGGGTGAGCGAGGCCTGGGCCATCAGCGATACGATCACGCCTTCCAGCTCACGCACGTTCGAGTTGACGCTGTGGGCGATGTATTCGATCACATCATAGTCGATTGAGATGCCTTCGGACTGAATCTTTTTCTGGATGATGGCAATACGCGTCTCAAAATCGGGCGCCTGCAAATCCGCGGTCAGCCCCCATTTAAAGCGGGACAGCAAACGGTCCTGCAAGCCTTGCAGCTCGCGCGGCGGGCGGTCGCTGGTCATGATGATCTGCTTGCCGAGCTGATGCAGGTGGTTGAAGATATGAAAGAAGGTGTCCTGCGTCTTTTCTTTACCGGATAAAAACTGCACATCGTCGATGGCGAGCACATCGACTTTCATGTAAAAGTCAGTGAACTCTTGCAGGGTGTTATTGCGGATCGAATTGATGAACTGGTTGGTAAATTTCTCAGAAGAAACGTATAGTACGAGCTTGTTTTCGTAGTGGTTGGTAATGTAATTTCCGATCGCTTGCACCAGGTGCGTTTTACCCAGCCCTACCCCGCCATACATCATCAGCGGGTTGAACGAGGTAAGACCCGGGCGCTGCGCGACAGCGAAACCCGCCGAACGCGCCAACCTGTTACAGTCGCCTTCGATAAAGTTTTCAAACGAATAATTCGGGTTCAGATACGTATCCAGCGTGAGCGAATCCTGGTCCTTGTCCCGCACTGTCGCCCCGAAACGCGGGTCGGTCGAGAAATTATCCGGCTTTGAGTAATTTGGAGATTTCTGGGTTGACACATTCATGGTCAACGGTTGGTGCTTCTCGTTACCGGTATCGACAATAATGGAATATTCCAATAATCCGTCGCGGCCGATCGCATAATCCAGTGCCTTTCTGAGCAGATTCACATAGTTGTCTTCCAGCCACTCGTAGAAAAACTGGCTGGGAACCTGCACGGTAAGTACTTTACCATAGAGTTTTAAGGGACGGATGGGCTCAAACCACGTCTTAAAACTCTGCTCGGGAATATGCTGCTGAATAATTCTCAGCCATGCATCCCAAACCTGGTCTACCTCTCTATTTGTGCTGATTCTTTCCAATGTATAATTTACCAAACTCTGATTATCATAGTTCAAAAGGACGGCAAAGATATAAAAATACCTGATCTCTCCAGATGAAACGAACATTCAATTTAATTGCCGTCAGGTGTATCTGCAAACCCCCAAATAAAATAATGAGCCTAATCGTGTCCAGCAGGTTACAGAGGCGGTTTTACTTTGGGGCTCCCCTTTTTACATGCCAAAATTTGTAGTTTTGTCAATAGCACATATCCCAGAACCGAACCTTACCCGACCCGCCCATGCCAGCACAGCTCTTTTCTGAATTTATCCCGCAAGAGCACGCTGCCTGGCAAGAACTGGCAGCCAAAGAGCTTCAAGGGCGCTTCCAGGCCCTTGACAACTGGGTAGCCGCGCCTGGGCTTCGTTTCAGGCCATATGTGACCGCTGACCAGGTAGACTGGGCCGCGCAAGCATCAGTCGAGGCTGCTCAAAAGGCAAGCCCTGGATGGGTAAATGTAAATCAAGATCCTCTGGCAGGATCCCGCCCGGTTCAGATAGCGCTCAGCGGCCCCGACCCGCTCTCCCAGCTCACGCTGGGTTTAATATCTTTTTCAAAGGCTTTGGCCAGTGGCCTGCCGGCCGGCCGCGCATTTGAACAAACCAGCTTTCTGGTTCCGGTCGGGCCGCATTATCTGACTGAGATAGCCAAGCTAAGGGCCCTGAGGTACCTGTTAAAGAAAATGACCGGCGCTCTTGGTTTTGCATTCGCGCAAAGCGCGCCTTACATTCACGCCCGCACCGTCATTGACTACAAGGAAGATCAAGCCGATTATACCAACATCGTAAGGGCCGCCTGTGAGGCGATCAGCGCGGTGATCGGCGGCTGCGACGCGCTTACTGTGCTGCCGTTTGACCAGACAAACACCGCGCTGGCTCAGCGGCTGGCAAGTCATGTATCTCACATTCTCGAACACGAAAGCCTGCTGAGCAAAGTAGCCGATCCGGCTGCGGGCTCGTTTGCCCTGGAAGATATGACCTACAAACTGGCACATGGCGCCTGGGAAGCATTTATCAGGACACCTCAGGGCGATGCCTTCAAAAGCGCTCCGATGGAAAGCCAGCGGCAATCCCCACTTGAAAACCGGGCTGAACCGTTTCAAACCGCCGAAGGTATTTTCCTTAAAGCCCGTTTCACCAAAACCGATCTGGCCGGCTGCCAGCACCTGGCATTCGGCGCCGGCGCTGCTCCCTACCTTCGCGGTCCGTACGCGAGCATGTACATCGAGCGCCCCTGGACAATCCGGCAATATGCGGGCTTTTCCACGGCGGCCGAATCCAACGCGTTTTACAGGCGAAACCTTGCCGCCGGCCAGAAGGGATTATCGGTCGCATTTGACCTTGCCACCCACCGCGGCTACGACTCGGACCATCCGCGCGTGACAGGCGATGTAGGTAAGGCTGGGGTGGCCATCGACTCGGTTGAAGATATGAAGGCGCTCTTCGATCAGATCCCGTTGGATCAGATGTCGGTCTCGATGACCATGAACGGGGCGGTAATCCCGGTTATGGCCTTTTTTATCGTCGCTGCCCAGGAGCAGGGTGTAAAGCCCGAACAGCTTACGGGCACCATCCAGAACGACATTCTCAAAGAGTTCATGGTGCGCAACACCTACATCTACCCGCCGGCGCAATCCATGCGTATCGTGGGCGATATTTTCGCCTACACCTCTGAGCACATGCCGCGGTTCAACTCGATCAGCGTCAGTGGCTATCACATGCATGAAGCGGGCGCGCCTGCGCACGTAGAGCTGGCCTACACCCTGGCAGACGGACTTGAATACATCCGCACGGGTATTTCCGCAGGCATTGCCATCGATGATTTCGCGCCGCGGTTATCCTTCTTTTGGGGCATAGGCATGAATC
The DNA here is from genome assembly GCA_001898145.1 of Dyadobacter sp. 50-39. Taxonomy (GTDB): domain Bacteria; phylum Bacteroidota; class Bacteroidia; order Cytophagales; family Spirosomataceae; genus Dyadobacter. The sequence continues at coordinate 261,234 of MKSR01000036.1, read as the reverse complement.
ACTTCATGGAGATCGCCAAAATGCGCGCCGCAAGAATGCTCTGGGCCAAGATTGTCAAGCAGTTCAATCCGAAAAATGAAAAGTCGCTGATGCTGCGCACGCACTGCCAGACCAGCGGATACAGCCTTACCCAGCAGGAACCTTTTAACAACATTACCCGCACGAGCATCGAGGCATTGGCCGCTGTGATGGGCCATACCCAGTCGCTGCATACGAATTCCTTCGATGAGGCCATCGCGCTGCCAACCGATTTTTCGGCCCGTATCGCGCGAGACACCCAGCTTTTCATCCAGAACCAGACCGACCTGTGTAAGGCTGTCGATCCCTGGGGGGGCTCCTACTATGTCGAGTATCTGACCACGCAGCTGGCCGAAAAGGCCTGGCAGCTTATCGAGGAAGTGCAGGCGCTGGGCGGTATGACCAAGGCTATTGAAAGCGGCCTTCCGAAAATGCGCATCGAGGAGGCAGCAGCACGAAAACAGGCCCGCATCGATTCAGGGAAGGAAATCATCGTGGGGGTCAATCAGTACCAGTCCGCCGGGAAGGAAACCTTCGAGATCCTGCAAATCGATAACCAGGCCGTAAGACGTCAGCAGATCGAAAGGCTGGAAGCTATCCGAAGCAGCAGGGACCAGCGCCAAACGCAGGCGGCCCTTGAGCGGATCACCCGCGCATGCACCCAGCCGGGCGGCAAGGATATGCAGTCGAATCTGCTGGCACTGGCAGTGGACGCAGCCCGTAAAAGAGCTACCTTAGGGGAAATTTCAGACGCGATGGAAAAGCAATTTGGCAGGTATCAATCCACGATCCGCTCGGTCTCGGGTGTTTACCGCACCGAAGTTTCCGGTGATGAAAACTTTGCGCGCGCCCGGGAGTTATCCGACCAGTTTGCCCGGCTGGAAGGTCGCAGGCCCCGGATTATGGTGGCCAAAATGGGTCAGGACGGCCACGATCGCGGGGCAAAGGTAATCGCTACCAGCTTTGCCGACCTGGGATTCGACGTTGACATCGCTCCGCTATTTCAAACCCCGCAGGAAGTGGCCAAACAGGCCATCGAAAACGATGTGCATATCATCGGCGCATCCAGCCTTGCTGCCGGCCACAAGACCCTGATCCCCGAGCTTATTGCAGAGCTTGAAAAATTGGGAAGAGCCGACATTATCGTCATTGCCGGAGGCGTGATTCCCGAGCAGGACTATGCGTTTCTTTATGATGCGGGTGTAAAAGGCATTTTCGGGCCGGGAACCGTCATTTCAGTGGCGGCCCAGCAGATCCTTGGCCAGCTCATGCAGCAGCATTAATTCACGCCCGCAAATACCAGCGAGGTGCAGTTACCGCCAAACCCAAATGAATTCGAAAGCACATACCGCAGCGGATATCCGCCTTGCCAAGTTTGGACAGGGGCGGCCGCGCTGATGGGCTCACTGACATTCAGACTCGGGTAAAGCTCTGAGTGCACAATCCCTAAAATGCTGTAAATAGCCTCGACCGCGCCGGCAGCGCCCAGCGTATGGCCTGTAAAAGATTTGGTGGAGCTGTATGCGGGCACATTTCCAAATAGCTGCTGCATTCCAAAAAGCTCGACCTGGTCATTGTTTTGTGTTCCAGTGCCGTGGGCGTTGACATAGCCGATTTCAGCGGGATCAATCCCTGCCGATGCGATGGCCTCGCGCATGCAACGGATCGCGCCCGTAGCCTGATCCGACATCGCCGAAGGATGATGCGCATCGTTAGAATTGCCATACCCGGCTACCTGGGCATATACTTTCTTGCCCTTGGCCAGCTCTTCGGCTTCCAGCACCAGGTAGGCCGCCCCCTCACCCAGGTTCAGCCCGCTGCGGTGCACATCGAAGGGCTTGCAGGGCGAGCCGGAAAGAATTTTTAATGCGTTAAAGCCATTGACGGTGTACTTGGCAAGGCTGTCGACTCCTCCGACGATTGCGCGCTTTACCCTTCCCGAGCGGATCAGCCTGGCCCCCAGCATAATCGCGTTGGCAGACGAGGAGCAGGCCGTATTGATGGTATCGGTAAAGCCTTTGATTCCATACCGGCTGATGAGCTTTAAGGTGTGGGCCGAGCAGCCATAGGATTCCAAAAATTCAGATCCTTCCGACCTTCGGTTGGCATCCTGGTAAAGCTGATCGGTCAGGCACATACCGCCCACTGTGCTGGCAGATATCAGCGCCGTATCAAGGGAAGAGAGCTGGCCTGGCGTCAAGGCCGCATCGGTGATGGCTTCCCCAAAAGCCTTGTCGGCCAGCAGGCAGGTGCGTGTATAGCCTGTGGCTCCGCGTAGTCGGATGGCCTTCTGGAGCTGGCCGTTGCTGAGCTTTACCTCTCCAAAGGGCAGCTGCGAGGCGTACGCCGATTCGAAGAAAGCGACTTTCCCGATCCCCGAACGGCTGCTGCGCAAACTTTCATGATTTTGCCCCAGATCGTTTCCGATGGCTGAAATCATGCCCATACCCGTCACCAATACCCTTCCCATGCAAAATCAAGCGGCTTTTGTGTGCGCGAGGATGTACTCGGCCATGTGGTTTACATCGACCAGGATCTTGCGACCCTCGGCCGGGTTATTGATTTTAATGCCATACTCCCTTTCGAGCAGCACCACCAGTTCGAGCGAATCAATCGAGTCGAGCCCCAGATTGCCTCCAAACAAAGGCTCATCGTCTTTAATGTCAGCAGGGTTGATGTCCAGCAAGTTCAGGTATTGTACAATTTGCCCTTTCAGGATGGGCTTCAAGCTTTCTATGTCCATATCGATTTGTTAACCACTTTATGTATTGACCTGTTACCGGCCAGGGTGCAGATAGAATTTCAAACTTAAATAATTCTTTCCAACCGCAGCTTAAAATATGTAGCCAATTGGCAAAACACTATAAAAATGCCCAGAAACGAGAACACCCCCCGAAGATCCTGCCAGCTGCCGCCTTTGAGAAACAGTACATAAAAACCTTCCAGACACCAGTGCAGCGGCGAAAAGTTGCTGAAAAACTGCATGAAGCCCGGCATCACAAACGTCGGCACGAGTATACCACCGATCGCCCCGAAAATAATGATCGAAATCGCGCCGAACCCGTTGGCTTGCTGCTCGGTCTTGGCAAAAGCGCCGATCATTAAAGCGTAACTGACGGCGGCCATACTGCTGATGAAGATCACAGCGACGGTAGCGATGATGTTGTCCGGCACGCTTAGCTTGGGCAAACCCAGGCGCGGAAGAATCCATACGCCCATCGAAAAGGTCAGCGCCACCTGCAATGCGGCAACGACCACGTAAATGGCCATTTTACTGAACATGACCACCATGAATGTGGTCGGCATCGTTTTCAGCCGGAGAAAGCTACCGTTGATGCGCTCCTTGACAATGTTGCTTCCCAGGGATACCACCATAAAAAACATGGCAAAAATCGTCCAGGCAGGCACATTATGCTGCGTCGAATTAGGTATCGCAGTCGAATTGTTGTTGCTGGCCAGGATCTGCTGGATGCCCACGCGGTTGGAGATCATCTTGTCTTTGAGCTTCTGGGAACGCTCGGCGATATCCATACTGGCGTACATGCGGTCAATCATCAGCGAATTTTCGATTACGCTCATGTAGGATTGAATCACGCTGATAATCGAATAGCTGTAATTTTCCTGCAAAACCGGGTCGTTGTAAAACGAAAGCTTGGGCATCGAAATCTTCTCACTGGCTGTGGTATCGTGTTCGAGTCCCAAATCATCCATCAGTATGCTGCTCACATCTGCCGCATTGCTTTCCAGCCCCGCAGAAAACGCAGCCGGGATATACAGCGCAATCATTTTACCCCTGGCAAGAAGCTCGGATTTGAGCGAGCCCTGCGCGATGCCATCCTGGGCATCGATCTTAAAAAGCCCTGATTTTTGCAGCAGCCCGACCAGCTTGGCGCCCTCTTTGCCCTGATCGTGATTGACCACCAAAAGCGGGATCTGGTTTTCATTGACCATTTTATAAGCACTGTCCTGGATAATGGTGATGATAAACACCAGCAGTAAAGGCATTAAAAACATCAAAGCCAGCCCTACCTTATCATTGATCAGCAGCAGCAGTTCCTTGCGCAGGGATGAATATAATTTGAACATAAGCTTAATCGCGGTACTCCTCCCCGGTCAGGTTGATGAACAATGTTTGCAGATTGGCCACCGCGTGCTGGGTTTTCAAGTCCTGTAATTCACCTGCTGCAATAACCTTTCCATGGTCGATCAGCGCGATATTTTTGCAGAATTCCTCTGCTTCGGACATATGGTGGGAGGTGTAAATAATGCTGGTACCGTCCTGGTTGATCTGTTGCAGATAGCGGATAATCGCATTGCGGCTCTGCACATCGACGCCTACGGTCGGCTCGTCCAGAAAAAGGATCTGGGGCTGATGGATAATGCCGATCGCCAGGTTCACGCGGCGCTTCATGCCGCCCGAAAACGTGCCGACCTTCTTGTCGGCCGCCTTTTCAAGCCCCAGCACTTGCAGCAGGTGCTCGCGGCGCTCTTCCAGCTTGGTTTTGGAAAGATTATACATCGCCCCGAAGTAGTCAAGGTTCTGGCGCGGGCTCAATTCCTGGTAAAATGCATATTCCTGCGGCACAAACCCGATCCTTCTTTTCCTTTCGGTTTCCGAATAAGGTTCCCCGTCGTGGTAAAACTGAACATCACCCGAGGAAACAGGGATAATCCCGCACAAAATGGAAATCAATGTGGTTTTACCCGCGCCGTTAGGGCCCAGCAGCCCGAAAACATCGCCTTGTGTAATGCGTAGTGAAACGCCGGAGAGGCTATCCTCCTGGGCGGCTTTGTAACGCTTGTAAACATTTTTGATCTCTATACACGCCTGAGCTGCCATACCTGTCCGCACTATTTACCCAGTTTCAGGCTGGAAAGCTTCTGGAACGCCTGCTTTTCGACCAGGCGGATTTCCAGCATGATGTCGGCAATTTCCTCAAAGTCCTTCTGCTCGGTAAGCCGGCCTTTATAGACGCCTGCCATCTTGATGGCGCTGGCCCGCCACATGTCACCGGCGCGGGTAAAATCTTCGGAGATGTTTGACAGGCGCTCATCCTGCAAATATCCGGCCGCTTCTTCAAGAAAAGCCCCGTAAAGGAAGCGGAAACCTCCGCCGCCAGTGCCGATCTCTTCCTGCATGCGCACGATCTGGCCCAGATACAGGCTTGCCTTGCGCAGCCCGAGCTTATCGCGCCATTTGCGCACGTGATTGGAAGTATGGCGGATGCCGTTAACCCCGGCAAAATTGCCCGGAATGCTCAGCATGTCACGCACATTGCGGCGGATCCCGCTGACAATCCCCTTGCGGATCATCTCCTGGGTGATAGGCCTTATTTTCTCCGGGAAGTAAATATGGCCTTTCGGCGCCAGCGGTCCCTGCGCAAAGCGCACGCGGGAAAGCTCCTGCTTGGACAGTGAAGTGACATCTTCCATGACCGGGTCACTGATCTGATAGCGGCCATTTTCCTGGCCGAATACGATCAGGTTATGCGCATTGAAATGAAAGCGGTATTCCTTGGGAAAATAGGTAAGGTGAAAAACCCCCACCTGGCAGCCTACCGGCACGCCTTCTCTCACTTTTTGATCCAGAAACGCCTCGGCGGCGGCAGGGTTAGAGAATTTTTTGCGGGTTACCTCCACACCCAGCGACTTGCATGTGCGCTTGAAGATCGCCCCGGGCATGGTCCTAAAAGAGATAGCCGGGCCATTGTTGACCGTCAGAAAAGGGATTTGGATATAAAAAAGGCCTGAACCCATTCCGAACGCCAGCGGCTCGGTCATAAAATCAAGGCCATGGTGCCGCAGCAGCGCAGTGGTGACCCCGTTTTCGCAATGGGCGGTCTGTACATGATGAAATTCATCCGTTTGACTATCAATATTCACTGGCTCAACCTTTAAAATTTTTCAATTCGCTCACAGTAATGTCGAAAGCCCGGGCATATTTTTCCAGCTTCCGCTCGCTGAGACCTCTAAAAACGGATGGTTTGAAATGTCGTTTGATAAAAAACGGGAAGATGCCCGTATAACCCGAAAGGACCGACAAATCCATCAGGCGAAGTTCCATAAAATAGTATACCGGGCTTTTTTCCCCGCTGGCTACCGCCTGGCGCGCCTGTTCGACCCGCTCGTTGACCTCCTCCCAGGCGCTGTCCAGCGCCTGCTTTTTCACCTCCCAGCCTTTGCTCAGTGCGGTTTCGTACTTGCCTTCGTCATTTTTGACGTAGCACACCTCCCGGGTAAATTTGTCGAGGGCTCCGGGATCTTGCGGAAGGTCCTGCTTTTTCATGGTTATGGGCAGCTTTTGTATGATTTAGCACACGGTCAGCAGGCAGAACATGTAGGAAAAGCGCGAGCTTTCCGGAACGGCCAGCATTATTTTTTCGCCCTTCTTCAAAGCCCCGCTGTTGAATACCTCTTCGAGCATCATATAAATGGAGGCCGCGCCCACATTGCCTTTTGTAACCAGGTTGGTATACCATTTTTCCTTAGGCACACACATGTCGTTTTCCTTGAAGAACTCTTCGATCTTGCTCTCAAAGAAGTAGCTGGACAAATGCGGCAGAAAATAGCTTACCTCATCCATGGTCATGCCCTTTTGAGCGAGAATATCTTTGAATTTGGCAAAACCCAATTTAACGATTTTTTCACCTAAAAGCTTCACATCCTGCTTGATACTGAATATGGACTGTTCCTGGATTTGTTCTGCGGAGTAATCCTTATAGCTTTTCAGCGAGCCGTCATCCAGCTTCTGCGCGCCCATATACATGCACGCCTCGATCTCGTTGGCATAAGAGCAGCCCTCGATCCAGTCGATTTTCAGTGAAATTCCTTCTTGATTAGGGGCCGGTTCCAGCAGGAATGCGCCTGCTCCATCCGAGAGCATCCAGCGCAGAAAGTCCTTTTCAAATGCCAGATAAGGGTTCTTTTCCAATTTGGCCAGCTGCTGCACCTCGTCTTCAAACTGATCCGCGCGCAGCACGGTCGAAAGCCGCTCAGAAGCGCATGAGACCGCCTTTTGCTTCTCGCCGAGCTTGATGGCCATGTAAGCATACTTGAACGCGTGCATTCCCGCGCAGCACACCCCCGAAGGAGATACCACCTCAATGGAGGCAGCATCGGGCAGGTTACCATGCACCATAGAGGCGTGCGAGGGCATCAGCTGATCGGGGCTGGATGTGGCGCAGCTAAGCAGGTCCATTTCACCGATTTCAGCGGGATTTGCTTTGAAAAGGTCCTTGATGGCAAGAGCAGCCATCTGCGCGTTGGTGTGCGTGGGCGTTCCGTCTTTGCGCAGTGCATAGTAGCGGTTTTTGATGCCGTTATTGCGCAGAACTATGGCTTTTGACTTGGATGGTTTTCCGTTGATGTATCCTAAATATTCTTCCATTTCCTCGTTGGAAACGGATTCATTCGGTAAAAACTTGGCAATTCTGGTAATATATGCTTCTGACATTATGATTTGGTTTCTACACCACAAAAGTATTCTTTTTTCTTCTTAATCGCATTGGCGGCAAACGGGGCGATCAGCAACCGGTAAAGGGTTACCACCACGGGGGCCACCATGAAAAGTGCCACCAGCAGGTAGTACTTGAAAAATCCGACCAGACGCTTGCGCTTTTCAGGCGTGGTTCCCTTCGTTTTGATCAGATTGGCCCAAATCCTGAACAGCTTTTTGGCCCTGCCTTCGATAAAAAGAATATCGGTGGGTATGTTAATAAGGCCTGTGGCCATGATTTGCTTCTGTAAACCGCTGTACTGCCCGCTCTGGTGGGCATCTTTAACGATCGCGCCGAACCTGGACGCACTGGCAATGTCCTGATCGCTCACGCCTGGTTTGGGAAAAATCCCCCACTTTCGATCTTTGCGGCCGGTCAGCATCCAGTGCAGAATGGTTACCGCGCTGACAAGGTTCGAAACGCGGTCCATCAACGGAATATTGCCTACCAGCTTGCCCCCTGCGTCGGCAATCAGCTTTTTAATGCTTTCCTGCGAATTAAGCCACATGTTTCGCCCGCCGATCACGGTAACCACCGGCGTGTCGCGCAGCCGGGCTTTAAACTCAGGACTTTTAAGCAGCGAGGTAACCGGTAAAGACGGCGATAAAAACCAGGGCTGGTAGCCGATCACAATCAGATCATAGCGCCCGGCTCCAAAGTGCAAAGGCTGCAACGGTATCGGATCTTCCTGGACGCATTCAGGCATCTTGTCAAAAAACTCGTCCGAAGTCCAGGGAAATACAAACGGTTTGGCTGGAAAAATCTCTAACCGCTCAACGGTTTCCGGCTCGAAAGGGATCAGAAATTGGCTGATAATCTCATTGAGCTGTCCTGATTGAGAGTAGTTTACGACTAGAATATTTTTCATTGATCTGCAAAATCCTATTAATGCATTCCTATCTGAGATCCGACCCCTTCAACACCTTCGAATCCTTCGCATAGTCGGCGATCACGTTTTTCAGTTCGCTGTCCAGTTTAGCATAGCCCGACAGGATCGCGTGTTTGTCGTCATCTATTTCTTTGTTGTAATTCAATATCCCCGGCGCGTGCTCCTGGATCGTCAGCCGCAGGAACCGGAATTCGGTATTGGCCGGGCTGGTTTTAATCTCATCTTCGAGCAGGTGGGCCCCTTCTTTGAAAGTCTTCAACTTGGATTTTACCCCTTTGACAAACCCCGCTTTTTTCATCGTCAAAGCACCTTTGTAGGCATTAACCTTCGGTGAGCTCTTTTCTGATTCCAGCTTTGAGAGCACTTTATCGATCGCCTCTTCCTGACCGCTTGAAAGCGCCGAGTAAAAAGACTTTTTGTCGATCTGGGCCTGGGCTGTCAAGGCTGCCGCCAAAAACACAAGGCAAACCACCACCATTCGCTTCATAACAATCAATATTTACGCATTCTGTATGTGATCGACTGGCTACTGAGCCTTTTTCCTGCATTCGAGAATCGTATGATAGCTATCACCGATCAGCGGGTAAGTGTTGACCACCTCAAAACCTGCCTGACCTATCAGCTCCTTCATCACCCCGATCCTGTACATTTTGCTGTTGCCGTTGGCCATAATTGTAAAATACAACGAGGTCGCCACCAGGCTATAATGTGCAGCAGGATAATTCTGGTTATCAAAAAATGGTTCCAGAATGTATAAAGTGGTGTCTTGGGAAGCTGCCTGAAAAGCATTTTGAAGGATGGCCACGATCTGTTCTTTGGAAAAGCAGTCCAGAAACTGGCTCATCCAGATCACATCGGCGCCCTGGGGGATTTTTTGAGTGGTATCAAGCAGGTCGATCGCGTGGAAATCGATCCGGTCCAGCAGGCCGCGCCCGGCCGCGTTGGCGCGCGCCACATTGAGCTGCACCGGCAGATCGAGTATTTTAATCCTCACATCGGCATCATGCTCGCAGCAAGCAAACGACCATTTGCCCGTATTTCCGCCGATATCAAAAAGCATTTTGGGCTTTTTGGCAAATACAATCTTTAGAGCGTTGGGAAAGGCATTGTCCGAATAATAATGATCGAATTCAAACCAGGAAGTTTTCGCAGGCTCTGGTAAAATAGAAAGTCCTTCATAGATCGTAGGCCAGTTGCCCAGCTCTTTGAGGCCTTCGGGTTTGCCGTTGACAATACTTTCGGTCATATGGCTTGCGCCCAGGTAGCAGACGTCTCTCATGAAGTTCATATTCACCCGCGTCATCTCATCCTTCAAAAGGAAGAAACCGATTTTGCTGATTCTGACAATCTCCTCCTCTATTTCTACCACTCCCAGAATCTCGGCCGCCTCCAACAGTAAAGTCACCCCGTATTCGGAGACATGCACATGTTCAATAATGTTGGCAATGCTTACTCCCTTGCGGTTTTCGCTGATGTACTGCAAAATACCCAGGTCCCTGAGGGCAACCACCGACTGGAAGTACATCGGTCCGAAGGCTATCTTTTGTGCTTCATACTTGGCTTCAATGGCCGACAATTCTTTTTTCATTGTACGCTTTTATTGTTCCCTGTTTGTTCGGAAGAGGGTATCATCCGGTCCTTGTATCTTCTTCTGTATTTTGCTTTTTTCAGGTCCTGCTCGTGCCAGACAATGTACTTGCCCATCGTACCGCGAAAACGTTTGAAGAAACCTTCCTTGTCGGAAAGCTTCACAAACCCTTCTCTGACGAGCGCGTTACTGTGATCGGCCTTGGGCTCATAGACATTCAATGTTTTGACCGTGTCGATCACCGTGGGAAGCAAACCTATCGGAAGCTCATATTTTTTAATGAACTTTTTCATGTAGCTGGTCTGAATCGGATCAGTGGAAAGCGCAATTTTCGAAAAGCCGTGGTCTTTTGCAAGGCGGTAGGAATAATACACGTTCTCGGTACTGTGCTGGGCTTTCTCTTCGGTAAACAGGTGCTCGCGGGGAACGCCCAGGGCCTGGGCGTAATTGGCCATTACCCGGCTTTCGATATAGGGAGTTGCCACCGCGCCGCCGGAAAAGATCACGTTTTTGGTGTAGCCTTTCGAATAAAGATAATAAGCCCAGTGAATGCGCAGCTGGTGGACCATGTCCCATTTTTCGCCGTTGTAGGGAAAGCCCGGGACGATGATCGCATCGTAGGGCGCCTGTTTGGCCCCTTTCGTGAAAGCCTTCGCTGCCGAACGGTAGAGCATCTTACCGCAGCTTGTACAAAGCAGACATATCAGCAGCAGGAAAAGCGAGTTGGCTAAACGCACGATGACGGGTTAGTGGTTTTAAACAGTAAGCTGTGAACGTTCACCCTTTGCTCAGGCAAACAGATCACAGCTTACAAAAAGAACGATATGGTATCGGTAATCAATCTGAGCATTAAAAATAAACAATTCTATTTACTTTTTATGCTTTGAAGGATTTGCTCCACTTTTTGTAGAGGTTCTTGTCGATCTCCTGGTTGATCTTGTAGACGCCTCCCGCCCAGTAATTCCGGAAACCGAAGCCGCCCGCTTTACCTTCTACTTTTTCCGTGTGAATCACCTTTTTAGTGGCCAGATCGATGAATGTCACCCAGGCCACCAGCTTCTCGGCACTTTTGTTAAGGCTTTCCACCACGTAAACAACGCCGATGCCGTCCTTTTCGCTGAGCGAATACCTGGCAACCGATTTTTTGACCTGCTCTTCGGTGATACTATAATCCTCGTCGGTGATGTTTTTCTCTACGTTCACCGATTTGTTCAGATTTACCATATCCTCCACTTTTGACTTATACTGATCGTCTTTGAGGCTGAAAGCCTTTTGCAGGGAGAATTTTTTGGGTTCAAGCTCGATCAAATTATTCCAGCTCACAATATGCTGATTCTGGATGGCTTGCGCGTCAGTAAAGCCTACTTTGCCAATGTACTTGGCTTGTGTAAAGTCAAGGCCCAGGAAAACCAGTTTGGCTTTGCCGGCAAACAGGTCTGCCATCGTGTTATCGGCCACAGCGACCGAGGCATTCACTAGCACCAATGCGATCAGTAGTAACTTTTTCATAACTGGTAGTAATTTGAAAGTTTATTTGAGTTTTTTGTCCAGAAACGCTGCCAGGGATTTACCCGCTTTCGCATAAGATTCCGCGATGCGCACACCGGTATCGAAGTCGAAACCGCCGAACTGACCACCGGGAACGTTTCTCATTCCAATTTCAGCAACTTTACTGGATTTATTGGCGGATTCGACCAGATCCACCTCAAAATCCACGTAAGCATTCTTGCGCATGACGCCCACGTTAAAGCCCGGCTCGACAAACTTGGTTTTCACAATCAGCGTATACTGCGCATCCGGACGGCCTTTGACCGCTGTAATGCCCTTATCTTGCATTCCCTTATTGAAGAGCTCTTCGAACTTGGGCTCAAAGCGCGCCTTGCGGTCTTCTACCCAAGCTTTTTTCCACGCATCTCCTTTGCCGGCTTCCTTGGCATTGTATTCAGCGGATTTCTTATCGAGGTACTCCTGCTCGGTGGCAAATTTACCTACCCCAAACTCGGAATAATCGTATTCTACGTTAACCGTTTTCTGGCCGGACAACACGCTGACATCTCCTGAACGAAGATCCACACGCTGAGCAAAAGCTGCATCTGCGGCAAGCATCGAAATGGCCATTACAGACGCGTAAATAAACTTTTTCATGATCGTAATTTTATTTTTATGGTAATAGAGGGGTCAAATATAGATCAATTTCTCAGGTTTGCGTTTCTCCTGTTTGTAGATCCGGAAAGTTAGTTCTTCAGCGGTTACGAAAGTTAATGCAGGCGATACGCGCAGCCTTGATTTGAACAACGAATGCATCGTTTCCTTGAATGCCGAGGTCTGCAACTGCATCGGTAAGACAATGGTTATCTCATCGTTTCCAAACTCGTTTTTAGATACGACCACCTGATACAGATCGATTTCTTTCACCGCATCGAGCACGTCAAACAATGCCGGCGGGAAAATGGTGGTACCCTTGAATTTGATCATCTGTTGCTTTCTGCCCACCACAGGTCCGAGTCGCGGGCTGGTGCGCCCGCATGCGCACGGCTGGTAGTATACATGGCAAAGATCGCCGGTTTTATAGCGCAGCAGCGGCATGCCTTCCACGCCCAGCGTGGTAACTACCACCTCGCCCAGCTCGCCGTCTTGGACGGCCTGACCGTCTTGGTCTACGACCTCCAAAATCAACAGATCCGGATTCAAATGCCCGCCCCTGCCTTCCTGGCACTCGGTGAATGCTGCGCCCATTTCCGTGGACGCATACGTGGAATACAATTTCACATCCCACTGAGCGGTAATGCGTTTGCCGAGCTCGTTGAGCGAAAAATCCGGGTTGCGGATCGGCTCGCCGATACAGATGATGGATTTGACGCTCGAAGCGCTGAAATCGATCTGGTTGGCCACCGCGTAGTCGATCAGCCTGGGGATAAATGACGGAATTGCGATGATCACTGTCGGTGAGAACCGCTGAATCGATTCCCATTGCAGAAACGGCGCTCCCGGGCCGACACGGATCATGCCTGCGCCCATTTTGCGCGCGCCCATCCAATATGCCAGCCCGGCCATAAAACGGCGGTCGATGGTGGTCATCAGCTGATAGATATCCTGCGGGGAGCCGCCCGCGCACCGAAACGATTCGGCTTCGTTTTCGGCAAGGCGCTCGACGTCCGAATCGGTCAGGTAAAATGCGACCGGGTCACTGAGCGTGCCGGAGGTGGTCACAAAGTCGGTAATCCGGCCTTTGGGTACACAAAGAAAATCATCGTTGTGCTGCGCCAGATCGTCCTTGGTTGTAAAGGGCAGCTGCGCAAGATCGGCCGTGGTCTGAACCGCGTCCAGATTGATATGATGCTCCCGGAAAATCCGCTTATAGTAATTCGAGTAGTTGGCGACATAAAGCAAGAGCTGCTGCAAAGCCGGCTGCTGTGTTTGGGGATCCATGGCAATCAAAGGTTGGTATTAAAAATCTGAAAAACTGCGCGAAGGCATTAGCGCTTGCCCAGCTTACATTCAGCGATGCGCTCGCGGATCAGGTTCTGCTCATTCAAAGAAGAAACCTCGCGTTGCAAGGCCTGCTGGTAGTAGGCGGTCGCCTTGCCTAAGCTGCCTTTCTTTTGATGATACTCGCCCAGAAAAAAATACGGCAAGTAGCTCTGCGCATTATTGGCGACAAAATTCTGCTCATCCTCGCCCGTCAGCGTAAGCGGCACATCCAGCATCACATATTTAGTGATTTTCTGTTTGACTGATTTAAAAGCTTCAAACTTTTTATAATCCGCTGATTGAAGAAAAGGGTCACTGTCAATATCCAGCGAGTCGAACGAGGCAAAATTCCCTTTGCGGGCAAAGATTTCATTTAAATCATAGCCCACAAACTCGCCAAGCTGGTAAGGCGGCGAAGATATCCAGAACTCTTTTTTAGCAGGTTTGAAAACGATGCCGTGGTGGGCGATCAGCTGATTGAGCAGCTTTGAATTACCGTAACCGATAAATTTGTCATCGACCCCCTTTTGATCACGCAGAATGCCCGCCGCCGCGCTGACATCGATCGGGTATGAGCGGCTCATAAGCTGGGTCATTCGATCAAAACGCGCCTTTGAGTCAGTATCGCGGATGTTATTGATGTTGACAGAGTCCTTCACAAATGCGGCGCTCTGGTAGTGATTTGCACAAACCACGGCATCTATTCCCGGGTCATAGACGTCCATCTTCTGGGGCGATTTCTCGATAATAACCGCCTTGTCATCGGCCGCAGAGCCAATCAGCAGCGATTCAGAAACAAAGGTCTGGCTTTTAGCAGCGATTTTCCGCGCTTCCTGAATGCTGCCTGCATACTGCAATATTTCCCTGGCCAGAATCGAGATAGGCTCTTTGGCAGCGAAAGGGATATCGGATTTGGAAGCGTTCAGCGTAACGGTGACCCCTTTTTCATTAATCCCGGAAACGACGCCTGTCAGGCCCGCCCAGGCATAGGAAGCGAATTTATAGCCTTTATCGGGATTCATAAAGACGATCAGCTTGTCTTCGGCAAATGCATCGCCCATGTAAAAATCGAAATTCCGTGCAATCAGCAGCGTCGAATCTTTGGTAAGCGAGTGGTTGACCGCAAAAGAGGTGCAGCCCACCATATTCAAATCCGTTAAGGCATGGCCGATATCATGGGCGGCATGGTAGTTGAGAATCCGGTAATATTTCGGGCCGATGTAATTGAACTGATCCGGGAAAGACTGCGAGACCCCGTAGATTTCCTGCTGGTTTTCCAGCGGAGTGTATTTGTAAATGTCGCGGTTGAACCAGCCTACAAAACCTTTCAGTACTTGCAGGAAAAACGCACTCGGGATCATTTCCTTGATTTGCGCCACAAAATGCACTTCCTGCTTCTCCATCAGCTCCTTAGCCAGGATACCATAAATTAGACCGCGCTCGTAGGGCGTACCTTCCAGGTACATTTCCCAAATGCCATGCTTATTCTTGCGCAGCCAGTTGTTGCCTACCCGGTAATGGTTCTCCCCTATTTGCTCGCGTTTGTAACTTTGTACAGTTTTAGTACTTTCAAGCTCGGGCTTGGGTACCCGGATGCGCCACAGGAACAATCCAAAGAGTATTGCTAGGATCAGAAAAAATACAGCGAATGCTTTGAGTGCCGAACGCAGGACTTTGTTTTTAGGCCACATAAAAATCAGCTCAGGGGCGTAAATGCGGCGCCTCCTGAATATCAAAATTAGCAATAAATGGGCATCGTTTCTATAAAAAGCATTTCACCGGTATCGAAACTGGGCATTTGGCGCATGAGCGAGCCCTGGGAGGATTTGCTGGCAATGCTTGCTTTGCAGCCGTCCGAACGGCAAACACTGGATGCGATTTCGAAAGAAAAACGAAAACAGGAATGGCTGGCGTGCAGGGCTTTGTTAAAAGAAATGTCAGGCCAAACCGCGCTGATAGCCTACGATGCGCAGCGCAAACCGCACCTGAGCGGGTCGGCTTTCGAGATTTCGATGTCGCATTCGGGTGCATATGCGTGCGTGTACCTTCGCCGGGGGCAAGCGGTGGGCGTAGATATCCAGCAAATGAAGCCCTCGATCTGCAAGGGTGCATTCTATTTCCTGAATGATGCGGAGCTGCAATGGGTCGATTTGGAAGACAACCTTCAAATGCACCTGATTTGGTCGGCCAAGGAATCCGTATTTAAATATGCCGGCGATGCCGCGCTCGATCTGAAAAAACATATCACCATTGAAAGGTTTTCCCGCAACCAAAACGGGCTTTTTGAAGTTACCCTTCAAAAAGCGGATCTTATAGAACCGATACAAATTCAATTTGATACATTTGAAGACTATGTATTGACCTGGACCCTTTAATCAGCCCTATACCAACCACCTTAACCCTTTATGCACCGTCTTTTTACGCTCGTATTCGTACTGTTGACCACCCGGCTGCTGGCCCAGGCGCCCGCCCTTTCGTCGAGTGAAATTTTCCAAAACATCAAAAAGCTCGATGTGCTCGGCTCGGTGCTCTACATCGCAGCCCATCCCGACGATGAGAATACGCTGATGCTGTCTTATCTTTCCAAGGACCAACTGGTGCGCACCGGCTACTTGTCGCTCACCCGTGGGGATGGCGGCCAGAACCTGATCGGCTCCGAGCAGGGCTACAATATCGGCGTGATCCGTACCCAGGAGCTGCTCGCGGCAAGGCGCATCGATGGCGCCCAGCAGTTCTTTTCCCGCGCTTACGACTTTGGGTTTTCCAAAACACGCGATGAGACACTCAACTTCTGGGACCGCGAGAAAGTGCTGGGCGATGTGGTATGGATGATCCGCAAGTTTCAGCCCGATGTGATCATTACCCGTTTCCCACCCGACCCGCGCGCAGGGCATGGTCACCATCAGACTTCGGCATACCTGGCCGAAGAGGGTTTCAAGCTGGCCTCAGATCCGAAGGCTTACCCCGACCAGCTTCAATTCGTTAAAACCTGGCAGGCCAAACGCCTGGTATGGAACACGTTCACCCCGGGCTTTACCAACAGGCCGCCCAACGAGGAGAAAAATCCATTCATTTCCATTGAGATTGGTGGTTATAACCCTGTTTTAGGCAAATCCTACACAGAAATCGCCGCATTAAGCCGCAGCCAGCACCGCAGCCAGGGCTTTGGAAGCGCTCCGCAACGCGGAGAGCGGATCGATTACTTCCTACATAAAGTAGGCACGCCGGCCCAGAAAAACCTTTTTGACGGCATCGATGTGAGCTGGAAGCGCGTGAAGGGTAGCGAGAAAGTGCAGGCGCTGATCTGGGCGGCTATCAAAAATTATTCGGTCGACAAACCTTCGGCCTCCATTACAGAACTGCTCAAAATCAACACAGAGCTCAGCAAACTGGATTCGGCAAACATCTATGTGAAGGCAAAGAAAGAAGAAGTCAAAGACCTGATCCAGCAATGCGCGGGACTTTGGTTTGAGACCAATCCTAACGACTTTTCCGGTGTGGCCGGCGATGATGCCCTAATTAACATCAGCGTTGTAAAAAGATCCGACTACCCTGTCAAGCTTGTTTCCCTTAACTGGACCGGCGGACCGGCCGATAGCGTTTTGAACCTTTCCCTAGGTGCAAATCAAATGAATGCTTTTCCCAAAAAGGCCTTACTGCCTGCCACGCTGAACACCACGCAGCCCTACTGGCTGGAAAAACCCATCGAGCGGGGCATTTTCCAGATCGATCGCCAGCAGGATATCGGATTTCCCGAAAACCGTCCGGAGACTAAAACCAGCTATCAGTTCGAGATCGGCGGCCAGCGGTTTGTGTTTGAAAGGCCTTGGGTCTACAAATCCGTCGATCCGGCCGAAGGCGAAATTTACCGCCCGTTCGAGATCAGACCGCCGGTGACTAGCACCATTACCGAGCCAGTGTTCATTTTCCCGTCAATGGAGGCTAAAACGGTCAATATGGTCGTCGAGGCGCAGCGCAGCAGCGTCAAAGGCAGCTTAAAACCGGTGGTTCCGTCGGGCTGGAAAGTGGTTCCCGAATCAGCCGAATTTAATCTGACCAATAAATACCAGCAGCAGTATTTCTCATTTATTATCACCCCGCCAGCCGGTAACCAGGAAGCTGTTATAAAAGCTGTGGCGACCGTCGATGGGAAGCAGTACGACAAATCCGTCAAAACAATCGCCTACCAGCACATTCCTAGCCAGACGCTGTTTCCGGAGTCTTCTGCCAGGCTGGCCAAGATCGATGTAAAAGTTGCCGCCAGGAACATTGGCTATATCGCTGGCGCGGGCGATGATGTGCCTACCGCATTGCGGCAAATGGACTGCCAGGTGACGATGCTCAACGAGGCGGCGCTGGCCAAAGACCTGAACATGTACGATGCAGTTGTGGTGGGTGTGCGCGCTTATAACACAGAGGGCTATTTGAAAAACTACCAGGCCAAATTAATGGACTACGTCAAAAATGGCGGCACGATGGTGGTGCAATACACCATTCCGGGCGGTCAGAAAGTGAAAGAAATTGGCCCGTACCATATAGAGCTTGGCCGTGAAAGGGTCACCGAGGAAGATGCGGAAATGCGCCTTTTGCAACCGCAGAACCCCATTTTAAATTATCCCAACAAAATTACGCAAAAAGATTTCGAAGGCTGGATCCAGGAGCGCGGGCTGTATTTCGCCCAGGATTGGGATAAAAAAAATTACCAGGCACTGTTTTCCGCCAACGACAAGGACGAACCCGCGCGGGAAGGCAGCACGCTTTATGCGCAGTATGGCAAAGGCCATTATATCTACACCGGCCTTTCGTTTTTCCGCGAGCTGCCCGCAGGCGTTACGGGTGCATACCGGATTTTTGCGAATATGATCTCGGTGGGCAGCAAATAGCGCACGCCACCGAGAGGGCCGGTTTGCCGTAACGCCAATGAGCTGGTCACCCAAATACTGGCCGCTTTGAAACTCCGTGTCGAAAACCAATTCCAGCCTCACCACATAGCTGCGCGTTTCCCCTATGGGCATGTTAAGATCGACCGGATTATGGGGCGTGGGCGAAGGAGGATTTAAACCGTAAGGTCCTCCTATGTAATCGTCCCAGATTGGCGGAAAAGGAAATCCGGGTGGCCCTTCGGGCGACAACCGGTAAGGCACCAGCTCATATCCGAGCTGGGGTTGGAAAGAAGCGGCGGCGATCCGCTTTACGTGCACACGCGCCCGGTAGATCATCTGTATATGTTGACCGGTCTTCAGTTCGGCCCGGCGTGTGATCACATAAGCCCCGAACCGATCCGGGATTTAATCAGCGCTCACAGTTTGCTTCAAAATCACCTCACGCAAACGCGCTTCATGCTGGTCACTCCATTGCCCCATTGCGGCTATTACAGGAATTAGCGTCCTGCCAAATTCGCTCAGGCGGTATTCTACTTTTGGAGGAACGACCGGATAAATTTTCCGGGTAATCAGTTCGTGATCTTCCAATTCTTTCAACTGGACATTCAATACCCTGCGCGAAGCATCGGGGATTTTGCGCTGCAATTCGCTCGGGCGTTGATGGCCCTGATCGATAAACCAAAGCAAGCGGATTTTCCATTTGCCATACAGCACTTCACCGATCAGGTCCAGTCCGCAATTCAGGTTCGGTGTTGTCTTTCTTTCGTACATATTTCAAAACTAAACCTATGTTCCAATAAGTACAATAGGGGATAAATTTATCCCTATCTGAATCGTAATTCCGTACTTGTATGAACTGCCTTTACCCTCCAATTTTGCCCTATAAATTTTTAACACAGCAAAGCAAAATGGAGCAGTTTAATTTCAACAACGAACTATCAGGGAAGATCGCGCTGGTAACAGGAGGTACAAAAGGAGCCGGCAGAGCTATTGCAGAAAGGCTTTCACAAGCTGGCGCAACCGTGATCATAACCGCAAGAAACCCGCCGGAAAAAGAAAACGGTCAGCTGCATTTCATTGCTTCCGATTTAAGTAAAGCGGAAGGGGCACAGAAATTGGTCAGCCAGGTGCTGTCCACTTACGGCAGGCTGGATATTTTGGTCAATAACCTGGGCTCTTCCGTAACACCGGCTGGTGGTTTTGCCGCATTATCTGATCAAGACTGGGAATCAACGCTGCAAGCCAATCTGCTCGCGCCGGTGCGGCTCGACAGAGGTTTTTTGCCGCAAATGATCAATCAGACAAGTGGTGTGATAATTCATATCGCCTCCATTCAGGGCAAGCTGCCGCTTTATCAGTCCACTCTGCCTTATGCCGCAGCCAAAGCAGGCTTGATCAATTACAGCAAAAGTTTATCCAATGAAGTCACGCCCAAAGGGGTTCGCGTGCTCACCGTCTCGCCGGGCTGGATCCGGACGGAAAACGTCAAAACCTGGCTGGAAACGATCGCAAGCAATTCCAACATCTCGCTTCAAGAGGCCGAGCAAAGTGTCATGGACGCATTGGGCGGAATACCCTTCGGCAGGCCGGCAGAGCCCGAAGAAGTGGCCGAACTGGTTGGCTTTTTAGTCTCAACCCGCGCCGGCTATCTCACAGGGACACAGTTTGTCATTGACGGGGGAACCGTGCCTACTATTTAATCAGCCTCAAAAACTAAGGATCATCAACGTACCGGACTTTGCAGCAGATCGGGTCACGACCCAAAATGGATCCTGTTAAAAACCCCAAAGGGCTCGCCGAATGCAAGCCCTTTGGGGTTTTTAACGTATATCTATCAGCCCCGCGGCATCAGCTAACTGCGGGCCTCCTTGTGAGCCGCCTATCAAAAAGGGCGATGCAGCTGCGAAAAAAAGGGGTATCACTTGGTGGCAGCCAGTATTGTGACATTTGTTGCGAAAAAACCTCTCTCATTCTGGCCTCGCAGGAAAGAAACGCGTTCTTGTTCTTTGACAGGCCGTGGCAGTTCACTGGAATGCACAAAAATCCGTTGGCCAGTCAGCGCATCTGTGATGAACCCAAACCCCTTCGCTTGGTCAAAATATTGAATTTGGCCTTCTCTGGCCAATTCGCTATCACCGGCCAGCTCCGACTTGGGAACAGTCTGAAACACGATCTCCTCCAATTTAGTGGGTTTTATAGTTGACCGGTTAAGTGGAACAGAAGACAGATTGCCCATCTCGTCCACATACATATACATTTCTTCAAGGCTTTTGCCCTTGTCACTATTTTTCCTGCGCATTTCAGCCCGTTCTGCCTTATCCTGTCTGAGCAGCGCCTTTTTCTTCTTCTGTTCTTTTTTCGCCTGATTTTCGGCCATATTTCTTATATCTATTAGGATTTATCCTCGTTCACCTTCCGAATACCGGACAACACAAATATTAAAAAACAAAAATTCCTTCCTGATCGGAAGGAATTCAAGCATATTAACTATGAAAGGATTGTTAGATCACGCTCACATTTACAGCGTTCAATCCCTTTCTACCGTTTTCAACATCGTAGGACACATTGTCATTCTCACGGATATCGTCATTAAGACCTGTGGTATGAACGAAAATGTCATCGCCACCGCCATCCGGAGCAATAAAACCGAAACCTTTGGTCTCGTTAAAAAACTTTACTTTGCCTTGATTCATAATATTATTTTAATTATTCCTCAAATATAAAATAAAATTTTGTAATAAAAAACTTTATTTAGATATTATGGAATTTTATTTTACCCCAAATCGGAAGACCTGGAATTTTTCCGCAGGTTGTGCAAAAGCATTACTTTTCTCAAACACACCGCCACAGGTCTGCTGGGATGTTTAGCCTAAGACTGGCGGGTGGCCATCCGGTTTCCGAGACGGCTTTTTACACAGGCCTCCCAGACTCTTACTTGACGTTTTTCCTTCTATTTCTCTGAAAATCTTCCAGTACGAAGCCCCCTAAGCCCTGCAAATTACTGTAATAGGCCCGGCCGTTGTTGACCTGGGTGAAATTCTGCACGAACTGTTTCAGGTAAGGATCAGTTGCGATCATAAACGTTGTCACCGGAATGTCAAGCCTTCTGCACTGGGCGGCTAGCGTGAGCGTTTTGTTGATGATCTTACGGTCCAGACCGAAGCTGTTTTTATAGTAGCGGATGCCTTCTTTCAAACAGGTCGGCTTGCCGTCGGTGATCATGAAAATCTGCTTGTTACGCGTCTTTTTGCGGCGCAGAATGTCCATGGCAAGCTCCAAGCCAGCCACGGTATTCGTATGGTAAGGGCCCACTTCCAGGTAAGGCAAATCTTTGAGCTGAATTTGCCAGGCATCATTTCCAAAAACAATGATGTCCAGCGAATCCTTGGGATACTTCGTGCGGATCAGCTCGGCCAGCGCCAAAGCTACTTTTTTGGCCGGGGTGATCCGGTCCTCGCCATACAGTATCATCGAATGGCTGATATCGATCATCACCACAGTCGCAGTAGTGGTTTTCTGCTCACGCTCGACTACTTCCAGATCGTTTTCCATCAGCATGAAATCCCCGATGCCATGGTTGACCTGCGCATTTTTGATCGATTCGGTCATCGAAATCTGATCGAGCGTGTCCCCGAACTGAAAATCGCGGATGTCGCTTGTCAGCTCATCGCCCGCGCCCAAATGCGGCGTGTGGTGATTACCGCCTGATTTAGACCTTTTCAGCTTGCCGAAAATCTCATCCAAAGCGCTTTTGCGAATGCTTTTTTCGGCTTTGGGCGTCATAATCAGCCGCCCCTCGCCTTCCTGCTTCTCCTCTGAAATGTAACCCTTCTTTTTAAGGTCCTCAAAGAAATCACCAATGCCATACGAATCGTTGGTCAAATTGTACTGGCGGTCGAGCTGGCTCAGCCACGACATGGCTTCGGAGACATCGCCCGAAGTCATCAGCAGCAGCTGCTGAAAGATATCCAGGAGCTGATCGAACTTGCTGTTTGGCCCTTGCTCGGGCGGAATGTATTTCGTGAAACGATGTCCTCTCATATGGGCAGGTGTTGAAAACAGACGGCTACTTTCAAATGTAATCGAAAGTAGCCGTCAAGTCATTAAACAAATTTTGAATTATGCCTCTTCTGTGCAGAATTCTTCGAAAGCCATTTTAAGGTGCTCGGCAATCATCTGCGCCGAACGGCCCTCGATGTGGTGACGCTCTACGAAATGAATCAGCTCACCATCTTTAAAGAGCGCAACGGCCGGAGAGGATGGCGGATAAGGCAATGTGTACTCACGCATTTTAGCGGTAGCTTCAAGGTCCGCTCCTGCAAAAACCGTAGCCAGGTGGTCAGGCTTCACATCGCTGCCAGCCAGCGCCGCGCGCACACCCGGACGTGCAGCGCCCGCTGCACAACCACATACCGAATTGATCACTACCAAAGCAGTTCCTTTGGTGTTTTGCATGAAGTTATCGACTTCCTCAGCGGATGTCAGATCCTGAAAACCGACATTGGTCAGTTCGGCTTTCATGGGAGCCACTAATTGTGGTGGATACATATATGTTAATGTTTAAAAGTTGTTGTTACTATTTTATGGGCTTCGGCTGTCGGCAATCGGCTTTCGGCCTTTTTAAAAAAGCTCGACTGCCCACCGCCGAAGTTATTTACATAAACCCTAATTCCAGCTTAGCCTCCTCGGACATCATCTCCGTCGAATATGGCGGATCGAAGGTCAGCTCTACGCTTACATCGTTCACACCTTCCACCTCGCGGATCTTCTGCTCGACTTCACCCGGCAGGGTGCCCGCCGAAGGACAGGAAGGCGAGGTAAGGGTCATCGACACAAATACATTATTGATCGGAAATACTTTCAGATCATATATCAATCCAAGCTCATACACGTCGACCGGTATTTCCGGGTCGTAAACCGTCTTAATGGCGCGGATCACTTCTTCTTTCAAATCTTCCTCTGACATCGCAAGGTCTATAATAAGTTGTTATGCATTCACTGATTTGGCCTGGTAAGCGAAGCCGTACGCTTTCATTTGTTTGAGCATCGCCGCCAGCCCGTTCGAGCGGGTTTGTGCCAGATGCTGGTGAAGGCCTACTTTTTCCATAAAGTACACATCCGCGCTGGCAATCTCCTGGGGCGTATGCCCCGAAAGTACCTTGACGAGCATACTCACCAACCCACGCACAATGATCGCATCGCTATCGGCCTCGAATTTCAGCAGCTCACCATCCATGTAAGCATTCAGCCACACCCTGGACTGGCATCCCTTGATAATATTATCCTCGGTTTTGTACTGCTCTTCCAAAGGCGGGAACTGCTTTCCAAGATCGATGATGAACTCGTACTTGCTTTCCCAGTCATCAAACAATTCAAAATCAGAAATTAGTTCGTCCTGCGTTTCGTTTATCGTCATTGTAATAATCTATTTAAGCTGCCGCTGTGCGGGGTTTCGATCCAGTCAATCAATGCTTCCGCTTCTCTGATGCCTTCTTTTGATACATTTACGTTTTTGACTCCATCATAAGCCATATATAAATGCACAATTGAGTAGACTGAATTAAAGGTGTCTAGTGCTTTCCTGTCCACTTTGCGTAAGTTCTCCTGATACCATTCAACACTTTTTCTCCCCTTCTTCTTGCCTAGTAAATTATCCAGGGCGATTAGCACTCCGGAGTACGCGGCATGACCAGCGAGCCTCACATATTTTTTATCGACATAATGATCTCCATCCTTTCGGGCCTTCTCCCTGAGTATTTCTTTGGCATTTTCCAGATACCTACGTGCTTCTTGCAAATTGTCTTCCATAATGCGTGAATAGTTTAAAATGAAACAATGCCGGTAATTTAGAAATTTACCCCAACATCCGCTTCACCTTATGCAGGCCTTGAATGAGCTTGTCGATCTCCTCGGTTGTGTTGTAAACAGCAAACGAGGCGCGCGAGGTTCCGGTAATGCCAAAGCGGTTCATCAATGGCTGGGTGCAATGGTGGCCGGTGCGGACGGCGATGCCCTGCTGGTCCAAAAGAACGCCGATATCCTGATGGTGAATACCCTCGATCACAAAAGACAGCACGCTTACTTTCTCCTTGGCCTGGCCGATAATGCGCAGTCCTTCGATCTCCTTCACCGCTTCGGTCGCATAGGCGAGCAGTTCGTTTTCGTAGGCGGCGATATTGGGTTTACCCAGGGCATCCACATAATCCAATGCAAATTTGGCCGCTACCACATCGGCGATATTGGGCGTACCGGCCTCGAACTTGTAAGGCAGCTCGTTGTAGGTCGTTTTAGCGAAGGTAACTTCCTTGATCATCTCGCCGCCGCCGCGGTAAGGAGGCATCGCGTTCAGCAAATCGCGCTTGCCGTAAAGGATACCCATGCCGGTAGGGCCGTATATTTTATGCAAAGAGAGCGAATAGAAATCGCAATCCAGGTCCTGCACGTCAATCTGAATGTGCGAGCTTGCCTGGGCGCCATCGATGAGCACCTTGGCGCCCACTGCGTGGGCCTTGGAGATAATCTCTTTGATGGGGTTGATCGTACCCAATGCATTGGAAACGTGTACTACCGCTACGAATTTGGTCCTTTCGGTGAGCAGCTTCTCGTATTCGTCCATCAGCAGCTCGCCCTGATCGTTGATCGGGATCACTTTCAGAACGCAGCCTTTCTCCTCGCAAAGCATCTGCCAGGGCACAATGTTGGAATGGTGCTCCATCGTCGAGATGATCACCTCATCGCCTTCCTGGAGAAACTTGCGGCCGTACGCGGATGCGACAAGGTTAATCCCGTCGGTCGTTCCGTAGGTAAAAATGATCTCCTCGGAATGCTCCGCGTTCAGAAAGGCCTGTAAGCGCTTGCGCGACTGTTCAAATGCAGACGTAGCCTTTTCGGCCAAATGGTGGATGCCGCGGTGGATATTGGCATTGTAATGCTCATAGTAACCCGACAGCGCGTCCAGCACCAGGCGTGGTTTCTGGGTCGTTGCCGCGTTGTCAAAATAGACGAGTTGTTTGCCGTTGACGACTTCGTTCAGAATCGGGAAGTCGTTTCGGATGGATGCGATATCGAGGTTGTGGCTCATTGTGATTCGTCATTTAAGAAAAATACCCAACCCCAAAAATGGCGGTTGGGTACCAGCAAATGTATTAATTCAGGTATTGAAACCTTTTGAAAACTATTTCGAAGCCAGCTTCTGGGTGATCACGTTTTCCAGATATTCGCGAATCGAATCGATCTTGATCTGCTGGACCACATCCGCGCAGAACGCAAACATCAGAAGCGACATCGCCTCCGGCTGGGAAATCCCGCGGGAGCGCATGTAAAACAAAGCTTCCTCATCGATCTGACCGGTAGTCGTTCCGTGCGAGCATTTGACATCGTCGGCAAAGATTTCCAGCTGCGGCTTGGTATTCATCGTCGCATCGGGCGAGAGCACGATGTTTTTACAAGACTGGAATGCATTGGTTTTCTGCGCGTCAGGACGCACGAAGATTTTTCCGTTGAAAACCCCTTTGGATTTATCGCGCAAAATACCTTTATAAAGCTCGTTACTTTCCGAATTCGGCTTCTGGTGATCGGCCACCGTGTGGTTATCCACGTGCTGGGAGCCGTCCGGGAAGTACAGTCCGTACATATGCGCGTCGCAATGCTCACCGTCCAGGACGATATTGAGGTTGTTGCGCGTGAATTTACCATTCAAAGTAACAGTACCCGCGTAGAAGTGCGAGCGGTCGAGCATACGCACCTGGGTGGTACCCACGTGGTAAGCATTATCGCTCTCGTTCTGCACTTTATAATATTGTACGTTGGCCTCTTCTGCCACATGGATTTCGGTAACCGCATTGGTGAATGAGCGCTGCTCGCCCAGTGTCCTGAACGCTTCCGCCAGTTTCACATGCGCATTTTTACCAACCGAAATGATATTCCGCGGCTGGCTGCCTACATTCTTCTCACGCGCATCGCTCACAAAACGCAAGATGATCGGGTGCTCTACCGACTGGTTATCAGGAATATGTATAAACACGCCATCCTGCGTGAATGCCGTGTTCAATGCAGTGAATGCATCTTCGGCGTCTTTGGTAAGCTCATTGAAATGCGATGCTACTTTCGCAGGATCGTTCTTATAAGCCTCCGAAAGCGCGCTGATCGTAACCTTTTCGACCGGTGAAATGATCGTTGAAAGCTCGGCATTGTAACGGCCATTTACGAAATAAAGGATATTAGCCTCTTGCGCAGGTACTTTCAGATCTTCCAGCTCGGCCAGGCCGATGGAGCTATCCGCATTGAAATCGTAAGAAACACTGATCAGGTCCCTTACATTGCTATATTTCCACTCCTCGTGCTTGATCGTCGGGAAGCCCAACTGCTCGAACTGGGCCAGGCCTGCCCGCTTTTTCTGGTGGAATTCAGAAGACGCCTCTCCGTTCATCACGGCCTCGCGGGCATGAAAATCGGTGATTAGTCTGGTTTTTAAATTGGTCTCGGTACTCATCGATAATGGGGTATGGTGCTGTGTTGGGTTAAGTTTCGGGTTGACAATCTGCCTTTATGCTTAACCTACCGCTTCTACTTCCGCTTTGATCCAATCGTAACCTTTTTCTTCCAGTTCAAGGGCAAGCTCTTTCGGACCTGACTTGACGATGCGGCCTTTGTAGAGAACGTGTACGTAATCCGGCACGATGTAGTCCAAAAGGCGCTGGTAATGCGTTACAACGATGGTGGAACGCTCCGGAGAGCGAAGCGAGTTAACCCCTTCTGCCACGATGCGCAGCGCATCGATATCCAGGCCCGAGTCGGTCTCATCCAAAATCGCCAGCTTGGGTTCAAGAACAGCCATCTGAAAGATCTCGTTGCGTTTTTTCTCTCCGCCGGAGAAGCCTTCGTTCAACGCGCGTTTCAGCAGCGAATCATTCATGCTTACCAGCTTGGCCTTCTCGCGCACCATTTTCAAAAACTGGGCAGCGTCCAGCGGGCTTTCGCCTTTATATTTACGGATCTCGTTAACAGCCGTTTTCAGAAAATTGATGGTGGTAACGCCGGGAATTTCCACCGGATATTGGAATGCAAGGAAAATACCTTCCGCAGCTCTTTCTTCGGGAGCCAGTTCCAGGATTTGCTTTCCGTCAAAAACTACATTTCCGCCAGTAACCTCGTATTCTTCCCGTCCTGCCAACACCGAAGCCAAAGTACTTTTACCGGAACCATTAGGCCCCATAATCGCATGCACTTCACCCGGCTTTACTTCCAGATTGATGCCTTTTAATATTTCCTTACCTTCAATGGAGGCACGCAAGTCATTAATAGAGAGCATAACTGATTTATACTTAAAAGATAGTTCGTGGTAATTTCCCGCAAAAGTAATACGCATTAGCCGTAAATGAAAATGAGCATCAATGTCTTAAAGTACGGGCCACCTATTTTCTACAACCTTTTTAAAGGGCAGGATGTTCCCGCCAGCGCGATATTTATCCCTTAAACGGTCAGAGAATAAACGGGTTGGACAAAGGCTGGTTTTTAATTCCCCAAGAAACATTTACTTTGCGCCCCCAGCGTTCCAAACACTTCATGATGACTAATAATCCGATAGCTGCACTGCCCGTCGGGGTAAGCTCCGAGACGGGCACCCTTCGAAGGCTGCTGATCCACAGCCCCGACCGCGGCCTGGGCAAAGTAGTGCCCAGCAAGGCCCAGGACTGGCTCTTTGAGGACATTGTGCACCTTGACACCATGCGCAGAAAGGAGTACGACTACTACGTAAAACTGCTGCTGTACTTTCTGGATCCCAAAAAAATTAAAGGTAAGCTCAGCCAGATCAACGATGATCCGACCCGCTCCTTTTTTATCCCCGGCACCGAGCAATACTTCGCCTCCGACCATGTGGTAGACATCCAGCGGCTGCTGGGCGAGATTCTGGAAGATGCCCAAATCCGCACCAAGCTCACAGCGGCCATCTGCGGGATCGAGCGCTGCTCCTACCAGGTCCAGCAGGAGCTGGCAGGATTTGACGCCCATGAGCTGGCCCGCATTTTCATTTCAGGCTACTGCTCAGATAAAAGAATGCTTTTCGCGCCGCTGCCCAACCTGATCTTCACGCGCGATATCGGCATTGTGATCAACGACCATATCCTGCTCAACAAACCGGCCAAGGCCGCCCGCACCCGCGAGTCGATACTGGCCCAGTTCGTGTTCTTTTACCATCCGATGTTTGCCCATTTAAAGCAGAATATCATCGAAATACCCGAAAACGAGCGGCATTTTTTGTTGCCTGACGATGAGAAGGCCAGCGACTACCACCGCTGCACGCTCGAAGGCGGGGATGTGATGATGGTCGCGCCGGGCCATCTTTTGATCGGTTGCAGTGAGCGCACCTCCATTTATGCTGCCCAGCAGGTAATGAAGATTTTGTTTGATAAAAAGGTGGTCGAAAAAATCACCATTATCAAAATCCCCAAAAAACGGGATTATATGCACATTGACACGGTTTTCACCCAGGTCAAAAAAGATGTGTGGGTGCTGCTGGGCTCCATTGCCCGGGTGGGCGATGAGGCGCGCAAAAAGGATGTGCTGCATTTTTTCGCCCCTGTGGATGTAAATAAAGAGTTCCGGATCTTGCAGTTTGTCAAAGGAAGCCAGCAGCAGCCGCGCGAGATCGACAACCTGGAAGATCTGCTGACCGAAATCAGCCGCGATGAGCTGGGCGTGACCGGTAAAGTGCGCTTCATTTACTCGGGCGGCAACGAATTCCCCTATGGCGAGCGCGAGCAGTGGACCGACTCGTGCAACCTGCTGGCCCTGCGCGATGGGGTGGTGATCGGCTATGACCGCAACGATAAGACCCTGGAAGCATTTAAAAAGGAAGGCTTTAAGGTCATCAGCGCCAAAAGACTTTTGGAAAAATTTGAAAATGATGAACTAATGCCACAGCAGCTGACAGACACTTTCATCACCTTGCCCTCCGCTGAGCTTTCCCGCGCGCGAGGCGGCTCGCACTGCATGAGCATGCCCCTTTTTCGTGAACTTTAGTATTGTAATCCAGGTGTTTGAATTGTAAATTGCATAAAGGCATTTAAAACCACTACTCCTATGCGCGTGATCACTTCATCGACTCAAATCCAGCCGCAATCCACTGCCCGGATCATGATGATCAGGCCCATGCGGTTTGGTTTCAACCATCAAACCGCGGCCAGCAACGAGTTTCAGCAAAAATCGTTGGCCGACCAGACCAGGGACACAGCCCAGCAAACCGCCCGCGAAGAATTCGAGCTGATGATCGACCAGCTGCAAAAAGCCGGCCTTGAACTGCATATCTTCGAGGATACCGACCAGGTCGACCGCCCCGACGCTGTTTTTTCCAACAACTGGGTGTCCTTTCACCAGAGCGGCAAGGTGGTGCTCTACCCGATGATGGCCGAAAACCGGCGTCTGGAACGCCGCAGCGACATTATCGAATCACTCGGCAGTGATTTCAATGTGGAAGAAGTAATTGATCTGACCCATTTTGAAAAAGAGGGTAAATACCTGGAAGGCACCGGCAGCATGGTTTTCGACCGGCGCTACAAAATCGCCTACGCCTGCCTTTCCCCACGCACGCACCGCGAGGTGCTCGACGCATTTGCCGACGCGATGGGATATGAAATCATCGCATTTTCCGCTTCTGACGAGCAAGACAGGCCTATTTACCATACTAATGTGCTCATGTGCGTAGGAGACATCTTTGCGGTCGTGTGCCTGGAAGCAATCAAAGATCCCGACGAGCGGTTAATGGTCAGATCCGTGCTGGAAGAAACCCATAAGGATATCATTGAGATATCGCTTGACCAAATGCGGCATTTTGCGGGCAATATGCTCATGGTGCGCAACCTGAAAGGCGAAAAGTTCCTGGTTATGTCCACCCAGGCTTTCGAGTCGCTCACGCCGCGGCAGAAAGACCGCCTGGATGACTACGCGCGGCTGCTGCATACGGACCTTTCAGTCATTGAAGGCAACGGCGGCGGCTCGGCCCGGTGCATGATGACTGAGATCCATCTGCCGGTCCGGTAACAAAAAAATGCTCCGAAAAACCGGAGCATTTTTCATTATTCCATAACCCTCATCAATTTATTAGTCGTTCAGATCTGCCTTTACTTTAGCGATTTTTTCTTTGGTGTTTGCCTTGAACTCGTCCCACTTGTCGGCAGTCTCGTTCTGGGCGCGCTTCCAGGAATCTTGCAGCTCTTCTTTTTCAGCATTCAGCTCTTTTTTGCGCTCGCGCCATTTGGCTTTTTCTTTGTCGGCAGCTTTGTCGATTTTGGCATCGGCCTCCTCTATTTTACGGTCCAGTTTGCTGATCGCATCGTCGATATCCTTTTTGAGCTCGTCTTTATCCTCCTTGACTTTTGCCTCAAAATCATCCCCTGCTTCTTTGATATCGGCTTTGGCGTCAGCCACGTTTTCGTCCATATCGTTTTTAGCTTCCTCTACGGTGTCCTTCGCAGAGTCTTTTGTTTTGTCTGAACAGCTTGTCAGTGAAAGTGTGCCGACCAGCATCAGAGAGGCGACAATCCAGGTGATCTTTTTCATGCTTTTGGGTATTAAGGTTTGTTTCAATTAAATGTGCGACTAGTGCTTGCTGAGCAAAAATCCTACCAGCACGTATAGAGCGAATCGGCGCATTTTTTGTAGAAAATTCTTCTCAGCGCGCCCGGAGTCGCTGAACTTCGCACCAACCCGGGCGGTTAAGCCCCTGTTGACATATTGAAACTGTTGGCATTTATGATCAGCTTTGCATTTTATTAATGTACCCCTAAACCTGTATGCTCAAAACCTGTATTACCGGCCTTTTTGCCGCCTTGATCATTTTCCATGATTCAGGGCCGGCTTCTGCGCAAAGCGATTCGCTGCAAGCGCGCCAGCTTGGCGAGCTGACCGTACACGCCTTTGAATCCGATAAAGAACCCCTGACGACCACCGCCACAGTTGGGATGCTCTCTCCACGCTCGCTGGGCCGGTTCTCCAACTACACCTGGGCCAATGCGGTCAACACCATCCCCGGCGTTCGCATGGAAGAGCGCTCGCCGGGCAGCTACCGGTTCTCGGTCCGCGGCAGTTTGATACGCTCCCCGTTCGGGGTGCGTAATGTAAAGTTTTACTGGAACGGCATTCCCTTCACCGATGCCAGCGGCAATACACCGCTGAACTCGGTCGATTATGGGGCCATTCAAAGTATGGAAGTGATCAAAGGCCCCGGCAGCAGTCTGTACGGGGCGGGCACGGGCGGCGTGGTGCTCATGCAGAGTCGGCCGGACAACCCGTATCTGAACCGGGCAGAGCAAAGCGTGAGCTTGGGCAAATACGGCTTTCAAAGCCGGAATTCTACGCTGCAAATCGGTGATATTTCGATTCAATACGGCCATAGCCAGCAGGACGGCTACCGCAACCACAGCGCAATGGCGCGCGATGCGATCCGGTTCAGCTCCTCTTCCAGCATAGGCGAAAAAGGTACGCTCTCGCTGCTGGGTATGTATTCGGACCTTTATTACCAGACGCCGGGCGGCATTAACCTGGCCCAGTATCAAACCGACCCTAAACTCGCCCGCCAGCCCACACCTACCCTGCCGGGCAGCCAGGCGCAAAGGGCAGCGATCTATACCCGGCTGGCGCTGCTGGGGGGTAATTACGTGTTGCAGCTATCTGAGAAATGGAGCCAGGCTACCGCGTTGTATCTGACCTTTACCGACTTTGCCAACCCATTTATCTCCAACTTTGAAAAACGCGATGAGAATGGTGTGGGCGGCCGCAACATCTGGCAAAACAAGTCCGAATGGGGCAATCTGAAAACCAACTGGACCAGCGGTTTTGAATGGCAGTACGGCAAATCCGCCCAGCGGAATTATGACAACAAAGCGGGCGTTGCCGACAAGCAGCAGACAGTCGAAGACATTCGCACGGCCAATCTTTCAGTTTTCAGCCAGCTCGAAGCGACACTTCTCACAGACCTTACGCTGAGCGCGGGATTAAGCTACAATACCTCTAAATACCGCTACGAGCGCTACTTTCCGCTGCCGTTTAACAAAGACCAAAAGACTTTCGACGGCATATTCATCCCGCGCTTTGCGGCCAACAAGGTCATTGCCGGCAACTGGTCGGTGACCGCCTCGTACAGCGGCGGCTTCTCCCCCCCTACCTTGCAGGAAGTGCGCCCTTCGGCGGGCGGGTTCCGCAAAGACCTGGAAGCGGAAAAAGGAAACAACACCGAAATCGGCATCCGTAAGATCGGGAAAGTGATTTCCGGGGAGATCAGCGTCTACCACTTCGGTCTGCGCAACGCGATCGTGCGAAGGCTCGACCAGGCTGGCGCAGAGTATTTTGTCAATGCGGGCAAAACGCGGCAGCAAGGCCTTGAATGGACCATCGGATGGGACATTCTTTCCGGGCCGAAACTGCCGGTCATGCTCAAACTATGGAATACGGGCACTTACACCAAATACACCTACGAGCAGTTCCAGCAGGCCGACGCCGACCTGAGCGGGAAACTGATTCCGGGCATTCCGCGTTTTTCACAATCGACCGGCCTGGATGTGCTGCTCAAATACGGCCTTTCGGCATTTGTCACCTACCAGCATGGCGATTCGTTCTACCTTAACGATGCCAATACGGTTAAAAACACGGCTTACAACCAGTGGACAGCGCGCGTGAGCTGGAAGAAAAGCTGGGGACAACATTTTTACAGTGAGCTGTCAGCATCGGCCGAGAAGGTTAATGCAGGCATTTACAGCCTGGGTTACGATCTGAACGCGTTCGGTAACCGCTACTACAATGCCGCGCCGAAAAATAACCTCTGGGCCGGTGTGAAAGTCGGCTGGGAGTGGCAGAAAAATTCAAAATAATGCATTTATACATTCATATCCCCTTCTGCAAACAGGCTTGCCATTATTGCGATTTCCATTTCAGTACCAACACCTCCCACAAGGGCGCGGTAGTGGAGGCGATAGCGCGCGAGATCGTTTTGAGAAAATCCTATTTGCCGGAAGGGGATATGCAAACCATTTATTTTGGCGGCGGCACGCCCTCGCTGCTCGACCAAGGGGAGCTGGATTTTCTGCTTGAGACCATTCACCGGCATTTCCGCGTAGCGCCCAATGCGGAAATTACCCTCGAAGCCAATCCCGACGACCTGCATGCGGCCTCGCTTCAAATGTTTGCCAAAGCGGGCATTAACCGCCTGAGTATCGGCATTCAGTCTTTTCATGAGCCGCATCTGCGGTTTATGAACCGCGCGCACTCGGCGATAGAGGCAGAGCAATGCGTGAAACTGGCGCAACAGGCCGGTATCGACAATATCTCCATCGATTTGATCTATGCCATTCCCGCCGGTGATCATAGCATTCTTCTCAGTGATCTTTCCAAAGCATTTACGTTAAATGTGCCCCATATTTCGGCCTACTGCCTGACTATCGAGCCGCAAACCGCTTTTGGAAGCTGGCTAAAAAAGAAAAAGATCAGCCCTATCGGGGAAGAATATGCCGCCGAGCAGTTTGAAATACTGACCCGCTCGCTGGCAGAGAAAGGCTATGAGCAGTATGAGATCTCCAATTTTGCCCGCGGCGGCCTTTACAGCAACCATAACAGCTCCTACTGGAAGCAGCACCCTTACCTGGGCGTGGGCCCAAGCGCGCATTCCTACAATGGCACAAGCCGGCAGTACAATGTCTCCCATAATGCCAGCTACCTGGACGCGATTGCCAAGGGGCTTATTCCTGCCACCATCGAAACGCTGTCTGCCGCCGACCAAACCAATGAATACCTTCTGACCGGGCTTCGGACCAAATGGGGGGTCCAGCTGCAAAAGCTGAAAACACTCTCTGAGGGGGAATTCGCCCTGCAAGCCGGTGAAGAGCTGGCCAAAATGACCCGCAAGGGCTGGATCACCCAGGAGTCGGGCGTTCTGCTGCTCACCCAGGCGGGTAAGCTTTTCGCCGACCGCATCGCGAGCGATCTTTTTATCGAGTAAAAAAAATCGCCACACTGCAAGCAGCATGGCGAGTGGTCAGTAATGGAATTTCAATGCCTATACCAGCTCTGCATTCAAGGTAATCTCCGTGTTCAGAAGCTGCGAGATCGGGCACTCTTTTTTAGCCTTGTCGGCAACCTGGGCAAACTGCTCGGCGCTGATGCCGGGAACCTGGGCTTTCAGCTCGATCGCGCTTTTCACGATTTTGCCCTGCGCGGGGTCAAGTGAGATCGTCGCAGTCGCGTTCAGCTCATCGGCAGTAAAGCCAGCCGCGTTCAGCTCAAAGCTTAGTTTCATGGCGAAACATCCGGCGTGAGCAGCCGCAACCAGCTCTTCGGGATTGGTTCCCTTACCGTCTGCGAACCGGGTATTGAAAGAATACTGGGTATTTTCCAGAACGGTGCTCTGGGTGCTGATCGTACCTGTACCTTCTTTGCCGGTACCTTTCCAAATCGCTGTTGCTTTACGGTTAATCATCGTTGTTGCTTTTAATGTTAGTTGATCCGAAATCGTTGTTTTGGGGAAAAGTAGCACGCAAACAATATCTACGCAAACAATCCCTGCATTATAAACACAATAATTACTTACCGTCCTGTGTTCCAGTGTATGCCTGCCTGTGATGCGTGGAACGGCATTTTTTAGTTAACAAAGGTTAATGCCTGATCGGGATTTAAACTTTATAATTGCATCATCATCTAATCACAAATTTTTAACAGATTTCTCAATTATTTCAACTCAAAGTCATGAACAGAAAACTCTTGCCCCTGCTGTTGCTCGCTGTTGTTGCATTATTCCAAAGCTGCCGTGGCCCGAAAGGCGATCCGGGCCCGCAGGGAGGCGATGTACTGGGAATAACCTTCGACATCGTCAAAGTTGACTTCACCGCCGCCAACGAATACTCTTATACGCTGAACTTCAAACAGCAGAACATCGAGGTGCTGCCTTCGGACGCAGTGCTGGTGTATGTTTACTGGAACGATGCAGGCGGCCTGAAAGCCTACCGACCGCTTCCGCAAACCGCATTTCTGACCAATCCCAACGGCATGGTTACCTATAATTTCGACAGAACCGACAATGACATGATGATTTTCATGGACGGCAATGTGAACCTGGCCAATGTGGCTACCGACTGGACGCGCGGTTTCGAATTCCGGGTGGTGGTGGTTCCCTCCGACTTTCTGAACGGACGCGCCAATGCGGAAGTGGACCTGAACAATTACCAGGCAGTCGTGAAGGCATTTAACATCGACGAATCGAAAGTGAAGAAAATTTCGGCCCAATAACAAAAGTTCCCCCGTTTTTGGGTTTGTGGAATAATTTTAATAAAATCCGGTAAAAATTACCGGATTTCTTTTTTCCCTACACTTATGAAAGTCGTTTTAAGCACACTGTTTACAATTCTGGTCGCGGCGTTTGGATCACAAGCACAAACTTTTACCGAAGAGACTAATCAGTACCGAAAACATTACAAGGAAGAATTCCTGCGCTCGGAGAATTCCCCGCTCAAAGAGGCGGATCTGCCCTATTTGCAATTCTTCGAGCCTGACTCCTCCTACCGGGTGCACGCCCGCTTTGAGAAAGCCAAGGGTAAGTCATTTGAAATGCCCACTTACAGCGGCATGAACAAAACCTACGTCAAGTACGGGGTGCTCAAATTCAGGGTCAATGGCAGAAGGCAGAAGCTGACTGTCTACCGCAGCCTGAGCCTTCAGCAACTCGCGAAATACAAGGATTACCTCTTTGTTCCTTTCAAAGACAAAACCAACGGCTCGGAAACTTATGGCGGCGGCCGCTACCTGGACCTTAAAACGACCGACCTGAAAGACGGCAGCTGCGTTCTCGACTTTAATAAGGCCTACAATCCCTACTGCGCTTACAGCACCGGCTACAACTGCCCGATCCCGCCGCTGAACAATCATCTGGCAATATCGGTGACCGCCGGAGAGAAGAATTTCACCAAGCATCACCAGGAGGCAAGCATCAAATAGCCTTCAACAAAAAACGCCCGGCTGAAAAGTCGGGCGTTTTTTTGTATGCTTTAATCAGGCTTTCAAGAGCTCTTTTTGTTTCAAAATCCGTTCGAATACCTTGATATCATGCTCGGAAGTGAAAATATTGAACGGCAAATGCAGGAATTGTCCTTTTGAAATGACCAGCACATAGGCATCCTTATCTTTATAGCCATCCTGGATCTGCTCCCATTTCATCACGCTGCCTTCTTTGGCATTGAGCTTCATGATGATCTGACGGTTGTCGATCTCATAGGAAAACTTCTCAAACATCGGCTTGTACTGCGCCAGTTGGGTGATGCCTGTAAACTGGATCAGCCAGAAAAGCACGTAAAGCAGCGAAGCGACCACAACCGTGATGTAAATCCACAGATTGGGATACACACCTGTGAGGCTGAGCACGGCGTTGATCAAAATCAGGGCCACGGGTATGAGCACCCATTTGAGCTGCGTTTTGAAGAAATAACGCATGGCCAGCGAAATGTATTTTTGGGTAGGTAGGGCGTACTTCTTAGTGCGAACCGCAGCCGGGTTCGTAGGCATTTGATAGACGGGCTGGTGTTTGTTTACCGAAACTTTGGCCATAACTCTGTTTAAATTAACGATCTTCTCTCTCTGCGAGGCAAACTCAAATGTTGCGCGGGCAAAATAAAGTGCAAAGTTAGAAAAAAGGACCCGAGATATGAGAAAGGTCTTCAAATAAAAAACTGTTATGAGAAATTGGTGTAATTTGTCTTTACTAACTGCGTTGAACATTTGAAAAGCGCTGTTTTGAAGCCATATTCGGCCAGAGATCACTGACACAAGACTATCCTAAGCTACATGAGTTTCCTTTTTCCGTCCTTCCTGTGGGGTTTACTGGCTATATCAATTCCGATTGCCGTACACATTTTCAATTTCAGGCGGACGAAAAGGGTTTATTTCACCAATGTCGCATTTCTCAAAGCGGTTGAAACCCAAACCAAGTCGGTCCGCCAGATCAAGCATTGGCTGGTGATGGCAGCTAGGATCCTGGCTATTGCTTGCCTTGCATTTGCATTCTCCCAGCCGTTTATCCCAGCAGAAAGCAATGTAACCCTGGACCGGCGCGGGATTACCAGCCTGTATCTGGACAATTCGCTGAGCATGGAAAGCGAGCTCAACAATAAGCGTTACCTGGACATTGCCACCAGCCGCCTGGGCGATCTGTTGGGGTTGTTCAAAAATGCGGCCTCGCTCCAACTGGTCACCAACGATTTCTCGGCCCAGGAGCAGGGCCTTTACCCGGCCGAGAAGCTCCGCGACCGGCTGACGACCATCGGGCTTTCGGGCACGCCTCGTACGCTCGAACAGGTCTACAAGCGCCAGCAGAACCTGATGGCCCGCCACGCGCAGTCGGGAAAGAACCAGCTTTTCTGGTTTTCGGATTTTCAAAAAAGCACCGCCGGCGATCTGTCGGCGATTCAAACCGATTCGACCAACCGGATTTTTCTGGTACCTGTGCAGGCAGAGGCCGAAAAGAACGTATTCGTCGATTCAGCCTGGCTGAACACGCCGTTTATCCGCGAGCTACAAAACAACATACTGTTTGTGAAGGTGAGCAACTCGGGCAACCGTGAGGCCCGTAATGTGGTTTTAAAGCTCAACCTGGATAATACCCAGGCCTCGACAGCGTCGGTGAATGTGCCGGCAAATGGAAGCTCCACGGCCCGCTTCAACTTCAACCTCAAAGGAAAAGGTTATAAAAAGGGCCAGATCACCTTCGATGATTTTCCGGTCACTTTCGATAACGACTATTATTTTGTGCTGAACGCCTCCCCGCTGATCCGCGTGCTGCACGTGTACGGCCAGAAGCCGCAAGGGAATTACATCCAGAACGTCTACGCCAATGACAGCCTTTTCACCCTGCAAAGTTACAGCGCCCAAAATATAGATCCGGGGCTGATCAAAAACGCGGACCTGGTGATTTTGGAAGGTCTCACCCAGCTTTCAGGTACATTGCCCCAGGATTTGCAGGACTTTGTCCGGCAGGGCGGTAGTCTGGCCGTTATTCCACCGGCCGAGCCGGTAGCTGAGAGTTACAGCCGCTTTCTGGGTCCGCTGGGCATTAGCGGCATCACTTCCGAAAAATCACAGGCACCGCTGCCGCTTGCCGTTCCCGACCGTAACAATCCTTTTTTCAGCGATGTCTTCGAAGAGTCGATGCGGCAGGAGATGAACCTGAATCTGCCGGGCGCGCAGCCGGTGTGGAGCTGGTCCAGCGCCGGGCAGCAGCTGCTTACGCTCAGAAACGGGCAGACGTATCTGAACCAGGTGCTCTCCGGCTCGGGGAAAACCTATCTTTTTGCAGCGCCATTGGATCAGCAGAACGGGAACCTGGCCCAGCATGCCATATTTGTGCCGGTCATGTATAAAATCGCCGCTTCCAGCGTCCGCCAGCAGCGCACCTCTTTCACCTTCGATGAAAACCCGATCAGCCTCACCGTTGATAAACCCAAACCCAACTCGGTGTATAAACTGCGGCGCAATCAAACTGAGATCATCCCCGTACAGCGCGTGACAGGCAATCAGCTGCTGCTGGAAATCCCCCAGGGCGACCAGGCCGCAGACGGGCTTACTGCGGGCTATTTCGAGCTGGTACTGGGTGGCAAAACCGAGCAGATCATCGCCTTGAACCACAACCATGCCGAGTCCCGGCTGCAATACTATTCGCCCAACGAGCTGCGGGCCGCGTTTTCAGGCAAAAAGAATGTACAGGTTTTCGACCGCATCGACGATGATGCATTCTCGACTGCATTCCAGCAGCAAAACATGGGCACCCACCTTTGGAAATACTTCCTGTATGCGGCGCTGTTCTTCCTGCTGGTGGAAATCGGGCTGATCCGATTCATGAAATAGCGGGCATTGCTTTCATCTCACAGGTTTTTAAACCAATTTTGCGGGAAAATATCACATCATAAATGCTTTCATCCCGAATCGGAATTCTTGGCGGCGGCCAGCTGGGGCTCATGCTCCTGCAAGCGGCCGTGGACTGGAACCTTGATATTCACGTACTTGACCCGGACGCAGAGGCGCCTTGCCGGAAAATAGCGCCCCATTTCACGCAGGGCTCCCTCCAAGATTTTGATACTGTCTACCGTTTTGGTAAAGAGCTCGACATTATCACCATCGAAATCGAAAAAGTCAATGTCGAGGCGCTTGAAGCCCTGGAAAAGGAAGGCAAAAAGGTCTATCCGCAGCCTTCGGTGATCCGGCAGATACAGGACAAGCGCATTCAAAAGCAGTTCTACGCCGACAAGCAGCTTCCTACGGCCGAATTCATTCTCACCGAAGACCGCCAGGATGTATCCAATCATATTTCATTTCTGCCCGCATTCCATAAGCTGGGAAAAGACGGCTACGACGGCCGCGGGGTGCAGCGGCTCACCTCGGCAGCAGACCTGGACAAAGCCTTCGACAAACCCGGGCTGCTGGAAAAAGCAGTACCCTTTGAGAAGGAGCTGGCAGTGATCGTGGCCAGAAACGCAGATGGCCAGCTGGAAACCTTCCCCACCGTGGAGATGGTGTTTCACCCCGAGCACAACCTGGTGGAATACCTTTTCGCTCCCGCTGAAATCAGTGAGCAAATCGACTTGAAAGCCCAGCACATTGCCCGCAAAACCGCCGAAGCATTCGGGATCGTCGGGCTGCTGGCAGTGGAGCTTTTTCTCACGCACCAGGGCGAGGTACTGATCAATGAAGTGGCGCCCCGGCCGCACAACAGCGGTCACCACACGATCCGCGCCAATGCGACCTCGCAATACGAGCAGCACTGGCGGGCGATCCTGAATTTGCCGCTGGGCAGCACGCTCGCCTACGGGCCGTCGGCGATGGTGAATTTGCTGGGTGAGGAAGGCTATGAAGGCCCGGCCGTTTATCAGGGAATGGAAAAGCTGCTTGCAACGCCTGAGGTATTCCCATTCCTTTATTGGAAGGCGATCACCAAGCCGTTCCGTAAAATGGGCCACATCACCATCATGGATGCCGACCTTGCTTCTCTGAAAGCAAAAGCGGATTTTGTCAGAAGCAGTATCAAAGTAATCAGTCACAAAACCAAGTAGATATACCAATGGTAGGGATTATCATGGGCAGCCTTTCGGATAGAAAGGTTATGCAGCTCGCCGCAGACGCATTGACCGAGCTGGGCGTTTCATATGAAATGGAGATCGTATCCGCACACCGCACGCCCGAGCGTATGCTCGAATATGCCTCCTCGGCACGCAGCCGCGGGTTACAGGTGATCATCGCCGGGGCCGGCGGGGCGGCGCACCTTCCGGGAATGGTAGCTTCGCTGACCTCGCTTCCGGTGATCGGGGTACCTGTTTTGTCCAGCAATTCGATCGATGGCTGGGATTCGGTACTTTCTATCCTGCAAATGCCGGCAGGCGTCCCGGTGGCAACCGTAGCCCTGGATGGGGCCAGAAATGCAGGAATACTTGCTGCGCAAATTATCGGCGCAAGCGATGCCAGCCTCGCAGAAAGGCTCGATGCATTCAAAGAGAGCCTGAAAGAGAAAGTTGCAGTGATGAATGAGGAATTGAAAAATCAACTTGGATACTAGGTTGTCTTTATTATTTTCGTAGAAAATTAACTCCACTAAAAAATAGAATCCGGCCAGGCTATGGAAGACGAATTCCCTAAGAAAAGAAATGTCCGTCCCACTGAAAAGTCGAATCTGCCTATTGTCACATTGTTTGTGTTGGTGTTGCTGGTACTGGCAATGCTATATGTCGGATACGAATATATTTCCGACAGTTCTTCCAGCTCCGAAGAACTTACATCGGTAGTCGTCGATTCGACGCTCGAAGAGAGCGCAGCCGAGCCTGTCAGTGACGAGCCGGCCCCTACCGAGCAGCCCATTGAGGAAACCCAACCAGAGAAAACCCAGCAGCCCAAAGCCACCGAACCTAAAAAGGAAGAACGCCCCGCCATTTCGGCCTCATCCATAGGCGGCGAGCAGATAACCCATACCATCCAAAGCGGCGAGACGTTTTCCAGCATCGCCTCGCGCTATAATCTTAAAACTGAAACATTGCAGGGACTCAACGCGTCTGTACCCGAAGCCAAAGCGGGTGGCAGGCTGAAAGTACAAGTCAAAGCGGTGCATACGGTGGGCCCGGGCGATGTGCTTCGCGTGGTAGCCAGCAAATATGGCGTTAGCAAAGAGGCATTGATGAAAGCAAACGGCAAAAGCCGCGATTTCTCCGAAAGAGGTGAAAAGCTGATCATTCCCTTCCCTGACCGAAAATAATTTCAGACGCGATCAAACAAAAAATCCCGGGGCTTTTCGGCTCCGGGATTTTTGTTTATCACTGAATGAAGGGTTTAATGCCTAGTTGCCAAAGCCACGGCCTGCGCCGCCATTGCCGCGCTCGCCGCCGCGCGGGTAGCCCATTCCGCCGTCGAAATCGCGTCGTCTGTAATTGCCGTCATTGCCCGAGGGCATCTTGCCAAAGTTTCTGAGCGTGTAGGTGAATGTGAGCATCGCGTACTGGGTCAACACACGGTTAGTGACATCCTGCACATAAGTCTCTGTGACATTGCGGGTAATGCTGTTGTTTTGTTTGAGAATGTCAAAGACAGTCAATTTCAGCTCCCCTGCATTGTTTTTAAGGAATTTCTTGCCGATGCTCGCATTCCAGAGCGTAAAGTTCTGGTTGAAGCCGGCGCCCAACCCGCGGTAAGACTGGTTGTTGATATCGCTTTGCAGTACAAAACCTTTCCCGAATATCCAGTTGACCCGCCCGGTAATGCCCTGGGTGTAATAGTTATTGTTCAGATTGGGCTGGATGCTGTTGCGCACCACGTTATAGTTTCCCGAGTAAGACACGGTAAAATCCAGCTTCTCGCTGATGTTGCTGCTGACTACCAGGCCCTGCGAGATCGCGTAGGTGTTCGAGTAATTGGGCACATTGTTGATCATCCCCGGCGAGCGTACATAGTTAAAGCCCGTAGTCACGTTCAGATTCAGTTTTAATGGCGCAACAGGCTTTCCATAAGCCAGAAACGAGCGCGCATTCCAGCTACCGTCCACGTTGATCGGCGCGGTGAATTTGGCGCCTCTTTCCAGAAACAATCCATTGGGCAATGTCTCGGGTTTCTGGGCAATGTAGGTCGAATTCACGATCGCATTGTTGGTTTGGGTGACAAAAATCATCGCATTGAAGCTGTATGGTCTTTTGGCGCCCGCCAGCGAGTAGCGCACATTGATCATGTTGCGGTACTCCTGTTTGAGATCCGGGTTACCGGCCGTGAGCGAAAGCGGGTTGCTGTTATCGACCACATTCTGCAACTGCGAAATCGAAGGCTGGTTGGTAGAGCTGCGGAAGAATGCGCGGAACTGGGTCCCTTCCTTGGAGCGGTAGTTAATCATCGCATTGGGCAGAAAGTTGGTAAACGACTGGTCGACC
The DNA here is from genome assembly GCA_001898145.1 of Dyadobacter sp. 50-39. Taxonomy (GTDB): domain Bacteria; phylum Bacteroidota; class Bacteroidia; order Cytophagales; family Spirosomataceae; genus Dyadobacter. The sequence goes on along the minus strand of MKSR01000036.1, from coordinate 218,464 downwards.
TTATTGTCGACAGGGGCCAGCTGCTGGCTGTAAAGGCCCGTATTCTGAAAATCCAGGCCTACGTTGGCCGACCAGCTGTTCTTCCGGTAACGGTAGCCCAATCCGGCGCGGTTGGTAATGTAGCGGTTGTCAAAGTTGTTGGTCAGCAGCGAATCCAGGTCCGAATAAGTGCCGTCATCATAGCTCATGTTGTAGGTGTCCTTATTGGAATTGCTGTTCTGGACAGTCAGCCCGTAGTTGAACTGCAACTGGCCGGTAGTGCTGATCGGCTCGGTATAAACCAGGTTCCCGCCTAATGTGATCCCATCCGAGTGGGTAAAACTGCGTTGATCGATCGTGTCGCCCCGCATGGCCGTATCGCCCAGGGCCAGGTTACTGAAATAGGTATTTCTCGAATACAGGTCGCGGCGGCCATTTCGGTCATTTACCTGGGTATTCAGGTTAAATGAGATCGTTCGGCCTTTTTTCTCAAACGCATGGCGGAACAAAATGTCGTTGGAAAAGTTGTAGCCCTTGTTGGCATTTCCCTGGCTGTTATCGGAGCTGTTCACACGGCTGCCATCGGAGGCAAGCGTGGTAAGCCCGGCTTTCACACTTCCGGAGTGGTTATCCTGAAAACTAAGCCGCGGGGTGATAATCAGCGAGTTTTTGGGATCAATATTGTATTCAATACGGAAATTCAGGCGGTGATTCGAATTGGTCGTGTTGGTACGGCTGTTTTCGGTGTAAAACTGATTGCCGCTGCCCCCTTGCAGAAAATATTCCTGGGAAAGCCCCTGCACGTTACTGTTGCTGGTCCTGTTAAAGAAATAGCTTCCGCTTACGTCGAGCTTCTTTCCGATTTTGTTGGAATAATTTAAACCAAATGAATTGGTGCCGGTGATCCCGCTTTGGTTGCCCACCAGGAAATTACCCGCCGAGCCGCCCCCGCCGCGGTTGCCCCCGCCTCCCCCGCCGGATACGCCCAGCAGATCCTGGCTGGAAAAGTTCTGGTTATTGATATTGTTGCTCAGCCCGATCACCGATATACGCTGATTGCCTTTGAAAAAGCTCACATTTCCACCCGCCTGGTAGCGGTCATCGAGCCCGTATCCTGCAAAGACCTTTCCGAACTGCCCCATGCGCTTGTCGGCTTTGGTGACGATGTTAATCGTTTTCTGTCCATTGCCATCATCAAAACCCGTGAATTGGGCCTGATCGCTCAGCTTGTCGAACACCTCTATTTTATCAACCACTTCGGCAGGAAGGTTTTTGAGGGTTAATGCCGCATCATCGCCAAAAAACGGCTTACCATCGACTAGCACCTTATTGACCGTCTCCCCATGCGCGGTAACTGCTCCGTTGGTCACAGTGATCCCGGGCATCTTCTGAATCAGGTCCTCGGTGGTCGCATCCCGGTTGGTTTTAAAGGCGGCCGCATTGAACTGGGTGGTGTCCCCTTTCTGCTCCATCGCCGTTACCTGCCCGACCACCTTTACCTCTTTCAGGTTGGCAACTGCTTCCGAGAGGGTAATCGTGCCCAGGTTCTCGACATCGCCTGCAATGGTGACTATGCGCGTGAAATCCTTATAGCTCAGGTAGGTGACTTTGACCAGGTAGGAAACCTGTTTGGTAAGCCCGGTGAAAGTGAACTTGCCGTTCACATCCGTCGTCACGTATTCGGGTTTGGCATCCGGGGTATTGCGGCTGACAGCCACATAGGCGCCTACTACCGCTTCACGGCTCACGCTATCGAGGACAGCGCCTGTGATCTGCGCATTTTGCGCGAATGCCGGGGCAGCCAAACTGGCAAGCAACAGCACGAGGAATGTAAATCTGTTCATGACTTGTAAAGGTTTATTGCAGGTTAGAGCACCCTTGGCTACCAAAGTTTAATGCGCGGCGGCAATAAACCCTTACAATCGACAGGACCGGATATTTTAATAGACTAACAGGCCATTTTCACCGACGAAACAAATGGCTGCCGGCAGTCAGCTGCCGGCGGCTGGCCGTCTACTATTTCAGCCATTCGCCTAACAAACCCTTATAACTCGCCAGGAATCTTTCGTAAGCCTTTTCCAGTGCGGGCAATGCCTCCGAGAGCGTGCTGGTATCGTCGGATTTAAGCCGCCATTCGGCATCGCGGGCAATTTCTGCCACCTGCGAGACGCCTACCGTTCCTCCGCTCCCCTTTAAAGTATGCAGATTACTTTTAACGGTTTTGATATCGCCGGTCTTATAGGCCTGCAATGCGCCGGCCACCAGCTCATTGGATTCGGTGACAAAATCTTCGAAAACCGACCACACCAGATCAGAGCCGCCAATGCCGGCAAGCTGGTCGATGATTTCCTTGTCGAGCACAGGTACCATCGCCTCCTGGGCAATTTGCTTTTGCTTTTGCTCAAACCTGCGGTTTTCACTGTTGCCCATCAGTTCTTTTACCTTCTGCACCAGCGTTTGGGCACGGATCGGCTTGGCAATGTAGTCGTCCATTCCCTGGCTCATAAACCGGTCACGGTCCTCTTTCATCGAATAGGCCGTCATCGCCACGATCGGCGGCAGCCCCCTGGAAAAGCGCTTTTTCAGCTCCTGGGTCGTTTCCACGCCATCCATATCGGGCATTTGAATATCCATAAATATGATATCGTAGCCCTTCGCATCGGAATGATAGCGCTTCTCCACCATTTCGATGGCCTTGAAACCACTCTCGGCCAGGTCGGTCTCGCAGCCCGACTTTTTAAGGATTTCATTGGCTACTTTCCGGTTCACCGCATTGTCGTCCACCAGCAGAATCGACGGGTGGTAGTCGTTAAACACATCTTCAATCGGAGTGTCTTCCTGCTGCATGATTGTGCTCACCTGCGCAATCGATGTTTCTTTGGTCTCAAAGGTAAACCAGAAAGTGCTGCCCTCCCCGAGCGTAGATTCCACGCCGATTTCCCCGTTCATCAGCGCGCAAAGCTGCTTGGAAATGGCCAGGCCAAGGCCGGTTCCACCGAAAGACTTGCGCGAGGAGTTGTCCAGCTGTGTAAATGAGGTAAACAAGATCTGCTTGTCGGTAGCGCTGATCCCGATCCCCGAATCCTGCACCTCGACTTTGATCTTGTGAAACAATCCTTCCTTTTTCAAAAGCGTCAGAAACACCTTCACCGAGCCGTTCTCGGTAAATTTCAGCGCATTCGATGTCAGGTTGGACATGATCTGCAATAGCCGCGTCTGGTCTGCGATGATGAATTTGGGAATATCCGGCGCGATGTGGTAGCTGAGCGTGTTTCCCTTGCTTTTGGCGGTTTGCCCGAAAAGTGAAACCAGTTTAAGCAGCAGCTCCTCGACGGCGATCGGCGCCTCGTGCAGCTCCATTTTTCCTGCCTCGATTTTGGAAAGGTCCAAAATGTCGTTGAGAATGTTCAGCAGCGTTTCCGAGGAGCGTTTGATGGTCAGCACATAGTCCTTCTGCTCGGTATTCAGCGGCGTTTCACCCAGCAAATCGATCATCCCGATCACCCCGTTCATCGGGGTGCGGATCTCGTGGCTCATGTTGGCCAAAAACCCTTCCTTCACCTTTAGCGAGCGCTCAGCATGCTCTTTGGCTTTCAAAAGCTCCTGCTCGTTGCGTTTCAGCTCGGTAATGTCGCGCGCGAGCACGGCCACTTCGGTGGGCTTACCTTTCTCATTGGTAAACATCAGCATGTTGATCATAAACTGACGCTCCGTGCCGTCCTTACGGTACATGGTAATCTCGAAGTTGCGCAGGCTTTTGGTTTTTCTGAGCCTGATCAACGCCGAGTGAATGCGCTTTTTGTCGGCAAAAAACTCGGTTACCCTGTGCCCGATTACCTCCTCGGGCAGATAGCCCAGCCGTTTGAGCACCGACTGGCTGATCATGGTGATCTCGCCCAGGCGGTTGATACGGCAGTAAATATCCTGCAAGTTTTCGAAAATCCCCCGGAAGAGCTCCTCGCTATGCCTGAGCGACAGTTCAGCTTCCTTTCTGCGGGTGATGTCGCGCGCGATACCGGACACCTCCTCGATCACCCCATCGGCATAATGGATCGGGTTCAGGTAGAATTCCAGCCACATTTCACCTCCGTCTTTGCGATCGATTTTGAATTCGAAATACTGAGGTTCGCCGCGCAGCGCCTGGCGGTACTTGGTTTCCAGCGTGCGGCGGTTGCTGTTGCCTACCATGCGCCAGCCGAATTTTTCTGCGCTGGATTGCAGCGATGGCCTTACGCCCAGCTGGTTATGGATCAGATCTGCGTAATTTCTGTTAAATGAGGTCAGTTGCAGCGACTTGTTGACCGACCATATCAAGTGCGAGCTGCTATCAAAAATCGCATTCAAACGCGCCAGGTATTTACTGAGCTCCTCCTCGCTTTGCTTGCGGGCAATGGCCATCGCCACCTGGCCGGAGATGAATTCGAGCAGTTCAAGATCGCGCGTATCAAACATATTGGGATCATCGTAGGATTTGACCCCGATGATGCCTGTCACCCGGTCGCCTATGCGCAACGGCACGCAAAGCAGCACCTTCGGAGTGACCCCATATAAGTACAAGCTGTTGGTCTTAGCCAGCTTTTCAATATCCGTATCGGAAAGAAAAAGGGGCCTATTGGAAGCAATCGCGTATTCGGTCAGGCCATTGCCCAGCTTCCTTTTGGTGAACCGTACATTACCTTTGAAATACTGGTCCACATAATAAGGAAAGTAAATGTAGCTCTTGCTGGGATCGTAAAGGGCTATAAAGAAGTTTCTGACATCGATGATCTTGCCCAGTTCCTCGTGGATGCCCTGGTAGAATTCTTCCAGGTTCTGGGTGTTGACCGTCCAGTTGGCAATGCTGTAATACAGGTTCTGCGCCTTCTCAGCCCTGATTTTTTCTGTAAAATCATTTAAAATACAGCGAAATGCGGTGGGTTTGCCGTTATCGAAGCGGCAGTTCACGCTACCTGCTACGAACACCTTTTTCCCGTCGCGGTTCATAAACACCGCTTCAAAGCTTGGATTAGCAGTGCCCTGTTCGATCCGCTTCAATTGTTGGAGCGCCTCCTCCTTATGCTGCGGGTGCAGGATGTCCTCCATGCGCATCGAAGCGATCTCGTCCAGCCCGTAACCGAGCACCTCGCGCCAGGCTTTGTTGACGAAGATGAATTTGCCGTCGATGGCCACCAGCTGAATTAAATCGCTGGTATTATCCACCAGGTCCTGTAACTGCGAATTGGATTTGGCAATGGCCGATTCCATCCTGCGGCGGCGGGTAATGTCATCGCCCACCAGCGTAATGCACTCGACCTCGTCCTGTTCCTGGTGCATCAATACCGAATTGATCGAAAAAGTACGCAATGTCCCTTTCTGGGCCAGAAACGGCACTTCCCGCTGTTCCAGCTTGCGTTTTCCCTGGATACCTTCTTCGAGCATCTGGCGCACCTCGTGCTCTTCTTCCTTGGGGATTAACTTGTCAAAAATGCTGAAACCTACCAGGTCCGACTCATGCCAGCCTGTTTTCATCAGCGCATGCGGGCTTACGCTGCGGACGACGAAATCCGGCGAAAAAGTAATTCCGATCAGGTTTAAATGTTGGAGCGTGTGGTGAATAGTCTGCCAGTCGGTTTGGGATAAAATCAGTTCCATGGGTCCCGGTACAATCGCACTTTTAAGTTTCCTTCCAATTCTTTATTCGTTAAATCTACGAATTAAGACGTAATTTTGACTTGTGAAAATGAATTATAAAAAACCGGATGATTCCAAAGTGCGGGCCAAAAAACACCTGGGCCAGCACTTTCTGAAAGATTTGAATATTGCCCAGCGCATCGTTGACGGACTCTCCGGCCACGGTGGCTACGACCGCGTGCTGGAAATCGGGCCGGGTATGGGCGTGCTTACCCAATTTCTTTTAACCAAAAGCAGTTTTACCACCCATGTCATCGAGATCGATACCGAATCGGTAGCCTATCTTGAAAAGCATTATCCCGACCTTTCCCCGCGCATCATTGCCGGCGACTTTCTCAAATTCAACCCGGGTGAGCATTTCCAGGACAAGTTTGCGATCATCGGGAATTTCCCTTACAACATTTCCTCGCAGATTTTTTTCCGCGCGCTCCAAATCCGCGACCGCATCCCCGAGATCGTGTGTATGCTGCAAAAGGAGGTGGCACAGCGCATAGCATCGCCTCCCGGAAACAAGGATTATGGCATATTGAGCGTGCTCTTGCAGGCATTTTATGATATAGACTACCTCGTGTCGGTTCCCCCGGGCGCATTTGACCCGCCGCCGAAGGTACAGTCCGGGGTGATCAGGCTGCGCCGGAATGCGGTAGCAGCACTGGAATGTGATGAAAAACTATTTTTCAGAGTGGTAAAAACGGCATTCAACCAACGGCGTAAGACCCTTCGGAATGCATTAAAGCCGGTAGGCGAAATACCGGATCACCCTTTGCTCAACCAACGGGCCGAACAATTGAGCGTTCAGGACTTCGTTACCTTGACGTTGCTTGCCCAAAACGCGCAGGCAGCAAACTAAACCTCCTCTGAGACAGTATATTAAGTAAGCTAAAAGCATTTCGCCAATCGCTAAAAGCTCGATTACGATGACGTTCGAATTAACCCAGCTATACGTAGACCACATTCAGGAACTGATTGAAAAAGAGGACTCTGCGGCCATCCGCGCCGAAATGGAGAACCTGTTTCCCGCGGATATTACCAGTCTTTTGTACGAGCTGGAAACCGAAAGCGCCAAATTCCTGGTCAACCAGCTGAACATCGAGACCGGCGCGGCGATCCTGGCTGATATGGACAGGGATGAACGCCGTAACTTTCTGAAAGTTTTTACATCCGAGGAAATATCTAGGTTTGTCAACCTGTTCGACTCCGATGATGCGGTGGATTTGCTCAAAGAGCAGCCCATTCGCCTGCGCGAGGAAGTGATTGCCATGCTCGAAGATCGCGAGCAGGCCCGTTTCATTCTCGACCTGCTGCATTATGACGAGGATGTGGCTGGTGGTTTGATGCAGAAAGAGCTCGTGAAGGCGAATGTCAACTGGACAGTGAACCAATGCATCGAGGAGCTTCGCACGCAGGCGGAGGATGTCGAGAAAGTATATGCGGTGTACGTAGTCGACGATTTTGGCAAGCTTTTGGGTATCCTCTCGCTGAAAAAAATTGTGCTAGCCCACAAGAACACGAAAATCGAGAGCCTTTACGACAAGGATGTAATCTTTGTCGAGACTTACCGGCCCGCCGAAGAAGTAGCCGAGCTAATGCGGCGGTATGACCTGGACGCGCTGCCGGTGGTGAACGTGCAGGGAAAACTGCTGGGCCGCATCACGATCGATGACATCGTGGATGTGATCACCGATCAGGCCAGTTCGGATACGCTGGCCATGGCGGGTATTACCGGGGATGTGGAAGAAGATGACAGCATCTGGCAGCAAACCAAGGCGCGCTTGCCGTGGCTGCTGGTGGGTATGATGGGCGGCATTCTTGCCGCGAAGTTTATCAGCTTTTTTGAAGGGGATCTTAAAATCATCCCGGCTATGGCCGCCTTCATTCCTATTATTGGTTCAACAGGGGGCAATGTGGGTATTCAGACCTCATCGATTATCCTGCAAGGCCTTGCCGACAAGACCGGTATCGATACCACATTGGGTCAGCGCCTGATTAGAATGTTCGCCGTGGCTTTTATCAACGGACTCATTATCAGCGCCATTGTTTTTGGTTTTAATATGCTGATCGGAAATGAGCTGCAACTGGCGCTGGTGGTCTCGATCGCATTGATGTCGGTGGTGTTCCTTGCTTCTTTTATGGGCACGTTAACCCCGATTTTACTTGAAAAGATCGGCATTAACCCTGCTGTCGCCTCGGGGCCTTTCATTACCACGGCCAATGACCTGATCGGCTACGGGGTGTATTTTGGCCTTGCCCATTTGCTGCTGAAACTGTAATGCAAGCCCGGCGGCTCAGCATTCACTCAGACTGATCGGGATATTTACCGCAAGGCCGCCTTCGGAAGTTTCCTTGTAACGGTTGTTCATATCCAGCGCGGTTTGCCACATGGTTTGCACCACATTATCCAGCGACACTTTCGCATTCTCCGGGTTGCTTTGCAATGCAAGCTGGGAAGCAGTGATAGCCTTGATCGCCCCCATCGTATTACGCTCGATACACGGAATTTGCACCAGACCAGCCACCGGATCGCAGGTAAGTCCCAAATGGTGCTCCATCGCGATTTCCGCAGCCATCAGGCACTGCTCGACTGTCCCGCCGGAAACCTGCGCCAGGCCCGCCGCCGCCATGGCCGACGACACGCCGATTTCGGCCTGGCAGCCTCCCATTGCCGCTGATATGGTGGCACCTTTTTTAAAAATGCTGCCTATCTCACCTGCCGTCAGCAAAAACCTGAAAATATCTTCCTCTGTTCCCCCGCAAAACGTCACATGAAATTGCAGTACCGCCGGTATCACGCCTGCCGCCCCGTTGGTGGGTGCAGTCACCACCCTGCTGTATGAGGCGTTCTGCTCATTGACCGCCAATGCAAAGCAGCTCACCCAATCCAGGGTGTAATTGAATCCCGCGCCGTGGCTCCGGATCAGCCCGATCCACTCATCACAGCCCGCGCAGCTATGGCCTTTCAACAGTTTCTGGTTCAGATCAGCTGCTCTTCGCTTCACATTCAATCCGCCTGGCAATACCCCTTTATGCTGGCATCCTAAGAAAATACTATCCTGCATCACCTGCCAGATATTGAGTAGATCTTTCCGGATAGCAGCATCCTCCTTCCAGACGCGCTCGTTTTCCAGCACGATTTCCCAGATTGGTTTGCCGGTAACGCGGTGCCATTTCAACAGGTCCGAAGCCTGATCGACCGGGTACGGGAGCTCCAACGGCGAAGCACCACCAGCCGCCTCCCTGCCCTCCTGAATCACAAAACCGCCTCCGATAGAATAGTAAGTCTCTTCCAGGACCTGGCCGTTCCGACAGGTAGCTGCAAACGCGACCCCGTTGGGGTGAAATGGCAGCGACTCCGTTTTGTGGAATACTACATCTGTTTTCGGATTAAAATGGATCTGCATTTCGCCGTGCAGCCGGATTGTCTCGCTGGCGGCAATATCCGCAAGAATTCTGTCAATGGAACTTGTCTCAATCGTGACAGGATCGTATCCGCTCAGGCCGAGGATCACCGCAATGTCGGTACCGTGCCCCCTACCGGTTTTAGCCAGCGAACCATACAAATGCACCGTGACCTGCTGCACATCTTGGAGCAGCCCTTTCTCCTTCACAAAACCCAGAAATTGCTGAGCGGCCCGCCAAGGACCTAATGTATGAGAACTCGACGGGCCAATGCCTATCTTGAAAATGTCGAAAACGGAAATGCGTTCGGATGTCATTGAGTGGGTTGGTCGGGAACAAATTACTTCTTGACCTGACGGTTTAAAAGCTTATGCGGTAGCGCCGTATTTTTGATCATTTCCCTCGCTTTAGCCGTTTTCTCAGGGAACAGATCGATATCCTCAAATTTATCTAATTTGGGATTATAGGTTCCCTGAGGCTCGTCGGAGTCCTTTGCTGCAAGCCATATTCGTCTTACCATTTGTACGATTTCCATAACATCATAACGATTTTGATACAAGAAATGCTTCGTAATTTACATTTTTTTCGAAAGGAACCCAATGCCCTTCTAGTTCACCCCACACATCATACTGGCCGACCACGATTTCAGAAATATTGCCTATGATAATCTGATACAACCTTGTCCTGGCTGCTGTACTACCGGTAAAATAGACATACACGTCCGGGTTTGCTGCTAAAAACATCTTAGTAATCTCAATTACCGTAGAAAGTACCATTTCCATGTCCCCGTTGTCCGTAACAACCAGATCATCGAACTCAATATCGTCCCGTTTCCAGTCGCCAAAGGCCAAATTATAAATATCATTACCGATCAACTGAAACGTGACCACTTTATCGACACATCCATGCCTGCCTTGGCTAACGAATAAGTAGGCTTTGCGAGCTATGGAATATTCAATTTTATAGTGTGGCTGGCCCATCAACGACTGTAAGAGTGGCGTGTTAACTTTGAATTTACAATCAATCTAAGTGTCCTTAAATTTCGATTTACCCATGAAGAATGCAACCGGCCACATTTATTGAACCATCGGCTTTTCACGCATTATTCAGTCCATTTTCAAAGATTACCCCGTACTTTTGCCCTTCTCAAAAATCAATAAACAACGAACATGATTGCAGTAATCCAGCGCGTGAGCAGCGCTTCGGTGACCATTGAAGGAAAGATAAAAGGTGAAATTAAAACCGGATTTATGGTGTTGCTCGGCGTTACGCATTCCGATTTGCCGGAAGATATCGAATGGCTGGGCAAGAAGATCGTAGGATTGCGGGTATTCAACGACGAGGAAGGCAAAATGAACCTGGATTTGAAAACCGTCAATGGCGACATTCTGCTGATCAGCCAGTTCACATTGCACGCAAGTACCAAAAAGGGCAACCGCCCCTCGTTTATCGAAGCCGCCAAACCCGATATAGCGATCCCGATCTATGAAAAGATGATTGAGTTCTTGGGGGAGCAACTAGGGAAGCCTATTCAAACCGGTGAATTCGGCGCGGATATGAAAGTGTCACTATTAAACGACGGCCCCGTCACGATCGTTATCGACTCGAAAAACAGAATATAGCAGCCCTAAAATCCTGCCTGGCAAGTTATCCAGCAACTCTTCCATTCACTCATTCACTCATTCAAAACTAAAAATGACCATCCAGCAAGCACAAGACCAGGTCGATCAGTGGATAAAGACCTACGGCGTAAGATATTTCTCCGAGCTGACAAACATGACCATCCTTACCGAAGAAGTCGGCGAGCTTGCGCGCATTATGGCGCGTACATACGGCGACCAGTCCTTCAAGAAGTCAGATCTGGGTAAAGACCTCGGCGATGAAATGGCCGACGTGCTGTGGGTATTGATCTGCCTGGCCAACCAGACGGGCATTAACCTTACGGAGGCCTTCGAAAAGAACCTGGCCAAGAAAACCGACCGAGACAAGGACCGCCACAAGCAGAATTCCAAATTGCAATAGCCTAAAACAGAACAAGCCCGGAAACCCGGGCCTGCTCTGTTATCTATTTTTCCGAAATGATAATATTACATATCCAGTAACAGACGCATAGGATCTTCAAGCAGCTGCTTCACGCGAACCAGGAAGCTTACCGAATCCTTACCGTCTATCGTACGGTGATCGTACGACAATGCGACATACATAATCGGACGAACCACGATCTGACCATCTACTACCACCGGGCGCTCTACGATATTGTGCATACCCAGAATAGCCGACTGAGGCGCATTGATGATCGGGGTCGATAGCATCGAACCGAATGTGCCGCCGTTGGTGATTGTGAAGGTACCGCCCGACATTTCATCCAGGCCCAGTTTACCATCACGCGCACGAACTGCCAAACGCACGATTTCTTTCTCGATTGCCGCAAATGACAGTGTTTCTGCATTGCGGATAACGGGTACAACCAGTCCGCGAGGCGTTGAGACGGCCACAGAAATGTCCGCGAAATCGTTGTAAACCAGCTCTTCACCATCGATTTGGGCGTTGATCACCGGGAAATCTTTCAAAGCAACGGTCACTGCCTTCACAAAGAATGACATAAAGCCAAGACCTACTTCGTGCTTTTCTTTGAATTTATCCTTGAATTTAGAACGCAGATCCATCACCGGCTTCATATCCACCTCGTTGAAAGTGGTCAGCATAGCCGTTTCATTTTTCACCGCGACAAGGCGGCGGGCGATCGTCTTACGCAGTGAAGACATTTTTTCGCGACGTGATCCGCGCGCGCCCGCAGGAGACGGCGCAGCCGCAGGGGCCGCAGCAGCCTGTTTTGCAGGTGCAGCAGCCGGAGCAGCTTTCTCAGCTTTCAATGCGTCGTCTTTCATGATTTTACCTCCCGAACCCGAGCCGTTCACATCTTTGGGATCGATTCCTTTTTCGGCAAGGATTTTCGCAGCAACTGGCGATGCGTGCTTCTCGCTGTAAGCTTTATCAGCAGGCGCGGCAGCCGGAGCAGCCGTTTGCGGAGCTGCTGCGGCAGGAGCACCCGCCGTTTGAGCGATCGTGCAGATCACAGCGCCGATCGCCAAAGTATCACCTTCTTTTCCTACTATGGTAAGGATACCCGCCGCTTCGGCAGGCAATTCAAATGTAGCTTTATCGGATTCCAGCTCACAAAGGATTTCATCTACCGCAACATAGTCCCCATCTTTTTTGCTCCAAGAAGCAATGGTAACTTCGCTGATAGACTCTCCTACCGCAGGAACTTTCATTTCATAAACCTGGCCGGTTGGCGCAGGTGCCGCGGCAGCAGCAGGTGCTTCCGCTTTGGCCGGTTCAGCAGCCGGGGCAGGCGCAGCGGCAGCAGGAGCCGCAGCTTCCGCTTTGGGAGCTGTTTCTTTGGGAGCAGCACCGTTGGCTGCCTCAATGGTAGCAATCAGGTCGCCGATGTTGAGCGTATCGCCTTCCTGCGCTTTGATATGCAATATACCTTCCGCTTCCGCAGTCAGTTCAAATGTCGCTTTGTCCGAATCCAATCCACAGATCACCTCGTCCATCTTCACAAAATCGCCATCATTCTTGAACCAGTTTCCTATCGTAACCTCGGTAATCGACTCGCCAACGGGCGGTACTTTTATTTCAATTTCAGCCATTTTATGTGCAATCTTGTTATCGAATTATGTCAAAAATTATAGGAATATCATTCAAAAGCCCTGTTGATGATCTCCGCCTGCTCTTTCGTATGGATTTTCGAGAATCCTGTTGAAGGAGAAGCACTTGGCTCGCGGGCGATCACCTGCAACGGCTTGACGCCTTTGTACATGCGGAGCATGAATGTCCAGCCGCCCATGTTGAAAGGTTCTTCCTGTACCCAGTAAACGCTTGCGTTTTCGTACCGGCTCAGGTGCGCGTCGATCTGTGTTTGCGGAAACGGATGCATTTGTTCCAGACGAATGATTGCCACATCGTCACGTTTATCGGCCTGCTGCTTTTCGTATAGTTCGTAGTAAAGCTTGCCGGTGCAAAGCAGCACTTTCTTCACCTTCTTAGGATCGGCGTAAGTATCTCCGATGGTTTCCTGGAACGAGCCGCTTACCAGACTGTCAAGCGGTGAAACGCAAAGCGGATGACGCAGCATCGACTTGGGCGACATCACGATCAGCGGCTTGCGGAACGGGAACTTCAACTGCCTGCGAAGCAAGTGGAAGAAGTTAGCCGGCGTGGTCACGTTCGCTACGATAATATTATAATTGGCCGAAAGTTGCAGGTAACGCTCCGGACGCGCATTGGAGTGCTCCGGTCCCTGCCCTTCGTAGCCGTGAGGCAACAGCATTACCAGACCTGTCCAGCGGTCCCATTTCGTTTCGCTGGATGTTACAAACTGGTCGATGATTACTTGCGTACCGTTGGCAAAGTCACCAAACTGCGCTTCCCAAATCACCAGTGCATTCGGGTTAGCCATGGAGTAGCCGAATTCAAAACCTAATACCCCATACTCCGAAAGCAGCGAGTTATAGATCATAAACTGGCCCTGGCCGTCCTGAATGTGCTGCAAACTGTTGTAGGCAGCATTGGTTTCAACATCGCGCAATACCGCGTGACGGTGAGAGAATGTACCGCGCTGCACGTCCTGGCCGCTCAAACGGACGATGTTACCTTCTGCAAGGATCGAGCCGTATGCAAGCAGCTCGGCGGTAGCCCAGTTTACTTCCTTTTTATCAAAGATCATTTGCTCACGGTCTTTGAGCAATTTGTCGATCTGTTTCAGTCTGTTAAAGTTCTCAGGGGTGCTGATCAGCGCTTTACCAATTTTTTCCAGCACATCCTGAGGCACACCGGTTTCGGGTGATTTCTCAAAATCTTCCGGTTTCGATTTGCGCAGCGTATGCCATTCCTGTTCCAGTTTCGGCATGGTGTATGGCAATGCTTTCTGCTTCACCATGTCAAGGCGCTCCTGCAACAGTTGCTTGAATTCCTTGTCCATATTGGCCGCCAGCTGCGCATCCACATCGCCGCGGTCTGCCAGCGTTTTCTGGTAGATTTCACGCGGGTTCTGGTGGTTCTCAATGGATTTGTATAGAACCGGCTGGGTAAATTTCGGTTCGTCCGCCTCGTTGTGTCCGTGACGGCGGTAGCAAACCATATCAATGAAAATGTCCTTGTTGAATTTCTGACGGTATTCCACCGCAAGGCGCATGCAGTACACCACTGCCTCCGGATCGTCTCCGTTCACGTGCAGCACGGGCGCATCTACGATTTTGGCTATATCCGTACAATAGATCGACGAACGCGCGTCAACGAAGTCGGTCGTAAAACCAACCTGGTTGTTGATCACAAAATGGATGGTACCACCGGTGTAGTAGCCGTTCAGCGCCGACATCTGGGTTACCTCATAAACGATGCCCTGGCCGGCAACAGCCGCATCACCGTGGATCAATACCGGCAACACGCGGTCATAATCGCTATCGTACATGCCATCAGCGCGGGCGCGGATGTAGCCTTCCACTACCGGGTTCACCGCTTCAAGGTGCGAAGGGTTCGGAGCCAGTTTCAGGTGTACACTGTTGCCATCTTTGGTGGTGATCTGGCTGGCAAAACCCATGTGGTATTTCACATCGCCGTCTCCCCAAACCTGGTCGGGCAGGTTACCTTCGAATTCGTTGAAGATCTGTCCGTAGGTTTTTTGCATGATGTTAGCCAGCACGTTCAGACGGCCGCGGTGCGCCATACCGATCATCACTTCCACCACGCCCATTTCCGCAGCTTTGTTGATCATCGCGTCCAGCGCGGGGATCGTCGTCTCGCCACCTTCGAGTGAGAAACGCTTCTGGCCCAGGTATTTGGTATGCAAAAAGTTTTCAAAAACAACGGCTTCGTTGAGCTTTGAAAGAATGTGTTTTTTCTCATCGATCGAGAAAGACATCGTCAATGCCTCCTTCTCGATTTTCTTACGCAGCCAGCTTTTCTGGTCGCGGTCGCGGATGTAGAGGTATTCGAAACCGATATTTCTTGCGTAGATCGTTTTCAATGCGTCTACGATCTCACGCAAGGTGGCCGGACGATCAAAGACCTCAACACCGGCTTCAAAAACGGTATCGAGGTCTTCGGGGCCCAGATTAAAATCAGCAATGTCCAATTGCGGGCGACGGTCTTTCCTTTTCTGGATCGGGTTGGTTGTCGCCAGAAGATGTCCCCTCGACCTATATCCGCGGATCAAATGCACCACCTCCATTTCCTTGCGGATGCGGGCAGGATCCGATTTTCCAACTACGGCAGCCTCTTTACCATTGGCCGAGCCATTGGCGTGGCCGTTGCCGGTAACAGGGTATTTTTGATAAAAATCATAACCTTCAAAAAACTTTTGCCAGCCTTCATCAACGGAAGCTGCATCTTGCTTATAGGAATTGTACAATTCTTCGATATAAGCGGCGTCGGAATTTGCTATATAAGTGTATTTATCCATCACAAAAGTGAGTATTTCATTTACGGCACAAAGGTACGAGAGTTATGTAAAGATTACGAATAAAAATATCCTTTTAACTCAACCCGAAAGTCGATTTGCAATGGTTCTTGACATTAGAATTTCTGAAAACCTTTGGGATTGGGAATAAATTTAAGCATGAGCTCGTGGATACCTTTCGGTCCGGAGTAGGACGCATAGATCTGCTCTACTTGTCTGGTGCTGTAAAAATAGCCCAGCCGCACATTTCTTCCCACCTGAACCTCAGCTGTTAACTGAAAATAATCCACTTTTGCAGCAAAAGAATTGTACCCGCCGCCCACACGGTAGGACGCCCCCAAGCCCACTTTCTCCTTAAACCAGAACCGGGACCCGAAGTCGAATCTGAGCTTGTGGTCTTTTTCCTGGATAAACAGCACATGCGGCAGCATCATCACCTCATCGCTCAACTGATGACTGCCGCCTGCGGTGATGTAAAGAGGCCGGCGGTAAAGCGAACCCACCAGCTGGTCGCCGAATTTCTGGGAAAGCACTTCCGGCTTGGAAATACCGAAATACAAATGCTCCGAACGAAGCCAGGCACCGAGCCCGAAACTGCCCAATGCGCGGTTGTTACTAACGAATGTGCCATCCGAAACAGGTAGCACATTGATCCCGCCCTGCGCGCCAAGCCCCAGCTTCCAGGTATCTGACAAGCCCAGGTGAAATGCGAATGAGCCTACAAAACCGGTGGTGGTAAAATAGCTGGTCTGGTCGTTGAGCGCCTGAAACCCGATCCCGAATTTGCCGTTAGCAATTGTCCCGTCGGCAGCAAAGGTCTGGCTGGTGGGCGAATTTGGAATGTTGAACCACTTTCTTCGGAATATAGCGGTCATATTAAAGTCTTCGCGCACGCCTGTAAAACCCGGGTTGATTGACATCGGGTTTTGCACGTACTGCTCATAGAGCACTTCCCGCTGCGCGAAGGCTGAGCCGCAGCCGCCCAAAAGCAAAGCCACGGCAAGAAAAATCCTTGTAGAATAGTGATGTGTGTTTGTCAAAAACATAGCACTGCATTTGGTTGATTGAAAACAAAAATGGCAGGAGAAGTCAATCTCTTGCCATCTTTATAACGCTTGAATACTACTTTTTTACTGGCGGATCAGGTCAAAAATCGTAACCCAATGTCACGTAAGGAATTGGCTTGTTGGTATAACCGTTGTCTACGCCCCAGGCGTAATCAAATTTGGCATAGAAGCCGAAAAGCGTCGTGCGCACACCCGCACCGTAGCCCATCAGGTATGGGTTCTTGTAATTGGTCACCGTCGCGCGGAACGGCTCGTTTTCGCCCCCGATGATCTGGGTGTTCAAACTGTTGTTCTCGCTGAATGGCCCCTTGCCTGTCCAGGCAGTACCGATATCGCCAAAGCCGACAATCTGGAAGTTGCGCAGGAAGCTCGAAGTGATCGCCCCGCGGTAGAGGTATTTCACCAACGGGATTCTCAACTCCGCATTCAGCAACATGTAGCTGGTTCCCGACAGCCTGTTGAGCTTGAAACCGCGAAGGTTCGTGGCAAATTCGGCGAAGAAAATATCGCGGTTGTCGCGTTGGAAATTCAGCGGGTTGTCGCCCGTGCGGTTTTCCTTGCGGTTGCCGAGCCAGTTTTCCATACCGCCCAGGATGTTTTGCTTAGGCGCCCGTCCGCCCGAATGGCTGGCTGCTGCGCGTACGGCAAGAATCAAATCGCGATGGATTTTCTGATAATGGCGAAAATCCAGGCTCACGCGGTTGAAGCTCTCGTTTCCATTGCTCAGCCCCTGGTACAGATCGTATCGAACCTTGAAACGGGTACCTTCCATCATATTCATCCCATTCACACGGGTATTATCGAACACAAACTCGCTGCGCACGCCTCCGTAGTTGGAAGACAAATCCGGGTTTGGAAGCAGCACGTCGATCATCCTCGTAGAGGTAAACATCGGCGACACCGAAAACCGGCTTGTGGTCGAGAAAGGATAAGAGGCCGTAAACATCAGCTGGTTGAAACGGTATTTCTGGATCAGTCCTTCCGAATCGTTATAAAGCGTCTTTCTGTCCACACGCAGACCGAAGTCGATCCGGTAGGTATTGTTATTGTATTCAGCAAACAAGTCGCTGTTCCGGAAGTTGGATGAAATGAAAAGTCCGGCCTTGATCACGTGGTTTTCGAGCAGGTCGTTCATCGAAATCGACTGGGCGTAACCAAACCCGCGGATCGGGTCGATGCGCCAGTCAGAGCTTGCATCGTTGGTGATAAACAGCCCCTTGTAATTGTATGGCCCTTTGATTGCGATGTTTTCACGGACGGCCTTCGTGCGCGAGGCGATACCGGGCGTGGTCGGGAAGTTTCCGCGTGTTCTTCGGGACTCAAACGATTTCAAAACATCTTCATCGAATTCATAATTATCAGTATCGACCTCCCCTTCCTTTAATGCAAGCTTTTTGGGCTGTTCGGCCGCCTGCGCAGTTTTGGCAGCTGAATCAGTTTTGGCCGCATTGGCTGCGCCGTTCGCGGGCGCGCCCGCACTGGCTACACTCAAAGCCGGAGGATTGACCGTCGCATTGATATCGAATCCATTCTTGAAAGCGGCAGTATAATAGCCGTCATTTAGATAGGTGTAGGCCAATGCCCCGCCAGCGGCTTTCAGATTTACATCCGCATTACGGATATTCTGAATATAGTTGGTCAGCTGAGTGCTGGTCTGCGCGGCGCGGTTGTATTTAAAAAGGTTATTAACCCCCTTGCCATTGGAAAGGTATACGATATCATTTTCATCGGCATAAACCGGCGTCACTTTCGTCTTTCCTTCCGACTCCACCAGCTTGATGATATTCTCGGACCGGGGCGTTCCGTCATGCTCGAACAATGTGTAGGAAGGCGCAATCGATTTGAAATTGCCTTTGTCTCCCCTGCCCAGCGAATCGACCGGCCTGTTGGAAGAAAAAACTACCCGGCGCGAAGAGCCCTGAACAAAACGGGGCGAAAGATCGTCGTAAAGATCATTGGTCAGCGGCAATGCCGAAGCTCGGGCCACGCTGATCAGGAATACATCGTTCTGACCGGCCTTATCCGCAGATACTGCAAGCATCGAGCCGTCGTGTGATACGTCCATGTCCACGATCTGATCCAGCCCGCGTATATTACGCCTGGTTTTGATCTTGATTTTTTTGGTACCCACATTTTCATACCGGTACAGGTTCTTCTTGTCGTTTTCGTTGGCCAGAATCGTCAGTTCGTTGTTGCGCGACCAGCCCAAAAGCGGCGGCTGCGTTTTCATACGGCCTCCGATGATGTCTAGCTTGCCCTGGCGAACTACCTTCTTGGAACCCGACTCGCTATCAAACAAATACACGCGGTATCTGCCGTTTTTGATCTCGCTCACTGCCGTATACTTCTTGTCCGGTGAAATTTTGATCACCGCGCTGGCATCGGTTACGTTGAACTCATTGAGCTTGTATTTCCAGGTCGGGTTAGGATCTGAATAAAACTGTTCGGCGTTCTTGGTCTGGTTCAGGTAGTAGGCCCGCCAGTCGCGCAGGAAGCGGTTGTAGGATTGTACCCCGAGCGTGGAGGTGATACTTGTCTGCTCGGTGCGGATAATGCGGGTGAGATTGAGAATGTCGGAAATCTTATCCTTTCCGTAACGCTCGGCAATGTAGTTCCAAATCGAATGCCCGATCAGCGTCGCGTCGTCGCCCGTCATCAGGGTAGGCTTGCGGACATTGCGGTTTTTGAAGAAATCGCGCATGTAATCGTTCAGCTCCGGCGACCAGCCTTCGGCAATGTAGGCTGCTGTTCCCGACATAAACCACTCAGGTAATGTCAGCAGCAGCGAGCTTTGCAGCGCTTCCTTCATATTGCCGCCGTAAAGCATATCGTAAACGAAAAGAAGGCTGATGTCCCGCACCAGCTTTTTGCGGAAACCGATCTGGTCCCCCGTGTAGGCCACTTCTACGCGTGATTGCGAGAGGTTGAGCTTCTGGTCGGACAGGTTATCCAGCACCGAAAGGCCCATATTGCTCTGTTCGAGCTCGGCCGGAGAATTATAAAGGAATATTTTGACGCGGTTGTAGGGCGTCCAGCCCAGAATGTCGGTGATTTTATCAAACTCACTTTCCGCGTATTGCGCCGTGAGCCTGGCAAGATTGGTTCCGCCCTGATAGTGATAGATTTCGAAGTTGGTAGTCCGGAAAATCTTCCAGTTAAACTTTTTGTACTGGACCCGGTTCTTTCCAAAAGTCTCCTGTGAAGGATAGCGTTGTGCTATTGAGTCGTTGAATAATCCAAAAACTGCTAAAAGACCGATCGAAAAGGTTAATGTGTAAATATATCTTCTGCTCATATTGCTTAGGCTGACGTCAACGGAAATATAACGAAAAATACCTTTTTATATTCACTAGCGGGTTCAATTCTTTGCCGTAAATCAGGTGGTTACAAAACTCTTTTGCCAGAAATGGAGCGAGCGTCACACCCTTTGTCCCTAACCCATTGAAAATACAGACATTAGAGAACTGGGGGTGAATTCCTATGAGCGGACGGCGGTCCCGCACGGAAGGCCGGATGCCCGCCTGGGCGCCAGTCAATGCATAAGGGCTGTTGAGCAGCCCCTTTAATTTATCTTCCAGCTCGCCGGTAGCGGTGCCGGTAGCCTCCCAATCCAGCGGATCCCACGAGTAGGTCGCTCCCACTTTCATCCTATTTTCGGAGATGGGCAATGCGAAGATTCCCTGGTTGATAATGTACGGTTTCAAAGAAACGTCGGTCGTGATTTCCAGGATTTGTCCTTTTACCGGCGCGAAAGGCAGCCAGTCGAACCAGCTGTTTTCCAGTGCAAAAAATCCCTGACAGAAAACGACCGTTTTGAACCGCTTACCATTCCATTCAATGCCTTCTTCCGTGCGCGAAAGCTGAGCCGGGTCGAAGGTGGCCTCTACATACGCATTTCTTTCCTGAAAATAAGCGCGGCTCGCGTCGAGTAATGCCGGCAGATCGATCCAGCCCGATTGCACCACTTCCAGGCCGCCAAAACCGGCATTCACATAAGGCATCCCGCTCCCCGGATCCGGCGTAGTGGCAATATAGGGACGGATTCCCGGGTCGGCCGTTTGCGCCAGGTAGGTATTTTGCTCCTCGATGGACCGAAAAGGCCGGTAAATGGGTGTCAGGTGCATGAACTTGCACCCCAGCCTTTGTTCCAAACCTCCGTAAAATAGCCGGGCATAAGGAAACAGGTCGTCGGCCAGCCAGGTCTTGACCAACTTTTTACCCGTCAGAGGATTGAAAATACCCGCCGCAACGCGGGAAGAAGAAGGCATCGAAGAATCTGCTACGATCTGAAAGCTTTTGCCGGAATCGTAAAGGTGCCAGGCCACCGAGGTGCCCCCTATCCCCTGCCCTACAATGAGGTATTCGGAATCAAATGAATGCATATCAGGCATTACCGGCAGCGCGCCGTCTGAGTGACAACCCGATTTGCTCGTCGGCAAGGCGCACGACTACCTCTACCTGCTCATCCAGGGTCATAAATGAATTGTCGATGTAAATGGCATCATCCGCCTGCCGGAGCGGGCTTTCAGCGCGGTGCGTGTCAATATGGTCCCGGGTTTTGAGGTTTTCCAGGATTTGTCCCAAGTCTACTATCTCGCCCTTTTCCATCAGTTCCAGCTGGCGGCGATGCGCCCGGATCATCGGATCGGCCGTCATGAAAATTTTCAGCTCCGCCTGCGGAAACACGACCGTACCAATGTCGCGACCGTCCATGACAATACCCTTAGTTTTACCCATTCGCTGCTGTTGGGCCACCAGCGCATGCCGCACTTCGGCGATCGCACTGACTTCACTTACTTTTTCGGAAACATACATTTTCCGGATCTCGTCCTCCACATTCAAGCCGTTCAGATAAGTGTCGTTACGGCCCAGTTCGGGATGGCGGCGAAAGGAGATATTGACCTTGGAAAGTGCGCTTTCCACTTCCTTAGGATTGGTCAGACTGATATGGTTTTGGATAAAATACAGGGTAACAGCCCTGTACATCGCACCGGTGTCAATGTAAGGGTAATTCAATTGCTTGGCAACCAGTTTCGCAGTCGTGGATTTCCCGCAACTCGAATAACCGTCGATCGCAACGATAATCTTGGGCATAACGGAACGTGTAATTTTACAGATCGTAAAAATACATTTTTAAAGCTCATTCCCCGGCTAGCTTCACAAACAAATGTTCGTCGAGTACCTGCCCGTTTTTGATAATGGCCTTCCGGTGAATGGCTTCGAGCTTGTAACCGGCTTTTTCCAGCACCCGCATCGAGGCCGGGTTGGTTTCAAATACCCCTGCGTAGAGCCTGGTAATGCTCGTATTGGCGAAAATCCATTCGGTCATCTGCATGACGGCCGCGGTGGTAATGCTGAGGCCCCAGTAAGGCTCGCCGAGCCAGTAGCCGATCTCGGCGTTGTTACGGTGAATGTCTTCCTGGCGCAGCACGCCTATTCCCCCTACAAATTCTTCCTTGTAATAAATGGCCCGGTGAAAGCTTTGCGCATTGTTGCGCCCATTGCAGAAGTCGATCCAATAGTGGGCGTCGGAAAGCGTATAAGGTGAAGGAAAATTATCCCTCACCTGCGCTACCACATTTTTGTTGTTGGCCAGCTGCGCCAGCCTTTCGGCAATATTTCGGGTGAACGGCCTGATTGTTACCTGTTGGTCCATACAAAACTACTCGCCTTCGAGCAGGAAGATCACCATGCTGCGCGCCCCGTGCGCGCCGATGACCAGCGATTGCTCAATATCCGCAGTTTTTGACGGACCTGCAATAAAACATCCCCAGCCCTGGGTGTCCTGCAAGCGCACGTAGGCCTCATGCATGTTGTTCACAAGCGCATTGCGCGGGATAACGAACGCCAGGTTCTGTGTAATGAATGGCAGCACGCGATGCGGCAGATACTGGTCCGAAATCCAGACTGCCCCATTTTCAGCTACCCCGAATTCCGCTTGCAGAATTGCTATTTCAACCGTTTCCAGTTCATGAGGATCCGAAACATTGAGGCTAAAATCGGCCCAGGCGCTTAATGCGGGGATGGTCGTGGCACGGTTTACCACACCTTTATACAGCTCCCCGGCTTTTTGCGCGAGCTCTTCCAGGTTTTTTACCACAATGACCTCCGTATAAATCAGTGCGAGCATTTCGCGGAACTTGTCTTCGGTACTTTCAAAGTGGCTGACAAACCTGGTGACCTGCGGCAGTGCCACTTCCTCAGGCTTATTCTGTTTGATCTGGCTTAAAATTTTATCTCTTGAGCTCATCTTCAATTCTTTCTGTTACGGACATACCAATCGCGGAAACTTTCTTTCGGCGGCTCGGGCATATCCCGCTGTTTGTACCAGGGGTTCAATCCATTGTTGACCATGAATGGCATAGCCCGCATCACTGTCCGGCCCAGCCGGCCCGACCACTGGTAAAATCGTGGCGCGGCCAGCACTGTCGACATGGCGCGGATACCGATTTCCTTGCTCTTCGGCACGTAACCCTCCTTTGCCAGCACCTGACGCCATTTGTAAAGCTGGTCGTGGATATCGATTTTCACCGGGCACACATTGGAGCAGCTGCCGCATAATGTGCTGGCAAACGGCAGGTCCGCATTCTTGGTCATATCCAAATTCGGCGCGAGAATGGAGCCGATCGGACCGGCCACTGCATTATGATAGCTATGTCCGCCGCTTCTGCGGTACACCGGGCAGGTATTCATGCAGGCGCCGCAACGAATGCATTTCAAGGAATTTCTGAAATCCTTTCTGCCCAGCTGGGTACTCCGCCCATTATCCACGATGATAATGTGCATTTCCTGCCCTGCTCTTGGCTTCTTGAAATGGCTGCTGTAAGTCGTGATAGGCTGGCCGGTAGCGCTCCGGGCCAGCAGGCGCAGGAAAACGCCCAGATGTTCCTGCTTTGGAATGATCTTTTCAAAACCCATGCAGGCAATGTGGATATCGGCCAAATGCGCACCCATATCGGCATTACCCTCATTGGTAGACACCACGAATCCCCCGGTTTCGGCGATGGCGAAGTTGACGCCCGTGAGTGCGGCGCGGCGCGTGAGGAATTTATCGCGCAAATGTTGCCGGGCAGCTTCGGTAAGGTACTGCGGGTCGGTAGCGCCGGCTTCCGTGCCCAGATGTGCGTGGAAAAGATCACCGATATCCTTCTTTTTCAGGTGGATAGCCGGAAGCACAATGTGACTCGGAGGCTCATTACGAAGCTGCACGATGCGCTCGCCAAGGTCGGTATCAATGACCTCGATTCCGTTCTTTTGCAAAAACTCGTTCATATGGCACTCCTCGGTGAGCATCGACTTGCTTTTGACCATCCTGTCGATCTTATGCTTCTTCAAAAGCCCCAGCACGATCTCGTTATGCTCGGCCGCGTTGGCCGCCCAATGTACCTGCACGCCGTTCTCCTTGGCCTTTTGTTCAAAGGAAACCAGCAGCTCGTCCATATGTGAGAGCACATAATGCTTGATACCCGATGCGGCTTCTCGGAGCTGCTCCCATTCGGGCAGTTGCTTGGATGATTTATCGCGCTTCTGGCGGACAAACCACAGGGTCTCGTCGTGCCAGTTTACGTAAGGTTCGTCTCGGTTGAACACTTCGGAAGCGTCCGCGTGCTCCATTACTGTTTTGGACATAGCTGCCTTAACAATTAGATAATGGTATTTAAAGAAGAATAAGATTTATACTTTTCACATTCGTTGCATTATTTCAAGTTTGCCGTTTGTTTAATAAACAACTTTTTACAAATCGAAAAAATGCTATTTTCTTGTATTGCAATATCTTATACTTTTGGATCAACAAAGTTTTTCGATCGGGGCATCGGAGTCTGAATTAAGTTCAGTTTAACTTTTTTTAGACATTTAAATATTAACTCCTATGAAAACCAAAAACACTCTTATTATCGCAGCCATCACAGGTTTGCTTCTATCAGGATCGGCATTTGCAGCAAATGCCCAGGACAACTTCGCTACCGCAGATAAAACTGAGAATGCTTCTTCCAAGCTGACAGTTCTGCAGGTTAAACCATTGCAATTCCGCGTTTCTTATAATAATCCAATTTCAAAGAATGTAGTTGTACGTATTCTGGACAATGACAAGAATGTGCTTTTCTCAGAAAATCGTAAAGTTGAAAACAACTACCTGAAATACTTCGATTTATCAACCCTGATGGACGGTACTTACACGTTCGAAATTACGGATGGTAAAGAGAAGACTGCACAATCGTTTGATATTTTGACTACAACCAGCCGCGTTGTTTCTTCAATCAACTAACAACGCGCGCTTCTCAGATTCCATCCCGCGCATTAGCGCATAAACTTTGTATGAACCGGGGCTCAATATGCGGGCTCCGGTTTTCTTTTTGAAATACTGGCATTCAAAATTTCCGCAATGTGCACCACCTGCACATTGGAATTGCCGCGTTTTAGAATGCCGCCCAAATGCATTAAACAGCTCATATCCGAGCCGGTAATATACTCGGCATTGTGGCGGATGTGGTCGGCCACGCGGTCTTTACCCATTTTCACAGATACCGCTTCCTCGCTCACACAGAACGTCCCGCCAAAACCGCAGCATTCGTCGGTGCGGTCGAGATCGACCAGTTCAATGCCTTTTACCTGTTTTAACAATGATACGGGCTTCGAATACGGCGCCGCATTCAGCTCCGACATCTGCGACAAATGCAGCCCGCGCTGCCCGTGGCAACCCTGGTGCAGCCCCACGCGGTGCGGGAATTCAGCCTCTATGTGGTCTATTTTTAAAACGTCGGTCAGGAATTCGACCAGTTCGTACACCTTCTTTCTGAGCACTTTCGATTCGTCGGCTTTGTTATCGGCTTTCAAATGGTCCTTAATGTGCAGCACGCAGCTTCCCGAAGGCGAAACGATGTAATCGCAGTCCTGGAAAAGGTCATAAAAGAGGTTATCGCAAGAACGTGACAAATGCTCGAACCCGGAGTTAGCCATGGGCTGCCCGCAACAAGTCTGATTCAGCGGGAACGTGACAGTACAGCCCAGTTTTTCAAGTAATTCGAGCGTGGCAATCCCTACCTGCGGATAGAACTGATCGACATAGCAGGGGATAAATAATCCGATCTTCCAGTTTGAGTAATTCATTTTCTACCAAAATTCGATGGTGGCCTGAATGGGATAGTGATCAGAAACTTCCGGATAATTTCGGATCACCTTGTAGTTTTTGATGCGGACCTTGTTATTGAGCAAGGCAAAAATGTAATCGAGCCGGTCGCCCGGTAAACCTTCGTTCCAGGTCTGCATCTGTGACCCACGGGCAGCGTCCTGCCAGTTTTTGCGGAACGAAAAATAAGGCTGCTCGTTCGGTTTGGCACCCATGTCCATACCCAACAGCACGGGCTGGACGCTGTTGACGAGCATTTGATTGATATATGCGGCCTGCAACGCGCGATCCATCACCGAGGCATATTCGAGCCGGGAGTTGCAAAACCGGAAAGTGACCGATCTTGATAGCTTGATCAATCCGCATTGCAGCACCTTCGGGTCGGCACCCGGTGTGCGGGGCAAATAGATGACCTGCGTTTTTTCAAACGGCCAGTTCGAAAGTATGCCCACGCCCTGTGTCCCGTTTCCATTCGTGTCGGCTACGGCATACGCGTAATACATACCCGTCTGGACGGCTATCTGCCGAAGCTGAAACTGCACTTTCCCATTGTCTGCCAGGCTGTCGACCGCCTGCAATGCTACCAGATCCGGGTCATTTTCTTTGATTATCCGTAAAATATCCCTCAGATTCGACTCGTCCTGCTTGTTTAGTCCATGCCGGATATTGAAACTCATCAACTTCACTTCCACAGCCTGGCGCGGCTGCGATGAAAGCAATGTGAATGATAAGGTAAGGATGGATAATGCAAAAAGTAATCTACTCAACCTGTTCGAATGCTAGTTCCTACTACGACCTTTCTTCTCAGAGGGCAAATATCTGTTCCATTAAAACCCACTTTTCGCCGGGCTTTGCAGCGGGTAATGCTTGCTGGTATTTCCACATGAGCTGCTCCCATTCCTGCACTTTGGGATTGGAAGCATCCATCTGGGCCTTTGTTTCAAAACTGAAATCATCGTCGGTTTCCATAATCATGAACAGCCGGTTGCCGACCCGGTAAATATCCATGACGGTAATGCCTGCATCTGTAATGCTTTTGTGGATCTCAGGCTGGATTTTTTTGTGATACCCCTCGTACTCTGCGATCATTTGCGGATCGTCTACCAGGTCTACCGCAAGACAATATCTTTTCATACTCCTGTTTAAATATCGAGGTTGTAAAATCTTCTGGCATTATTCCCCATCACATCGCGCACCTCGTCGTCGGAGAACATGCTCAGGTAGTCGGTCAGAATACCTTTCGCCCCCTCGTACTCGCCCGCCACGAGGCATACCGGCCAGTCGGAACCATACATGATCCGCTCCGTTCCGAACGCTTCGAAAACCACATCCAGGTAAGGCCGGAAATCGGCTTTCTCCCAATGGAGCCAGGTGGCTTCGGTGACCATGCCGGATACTTTGCAAAGCACATTAGGCAATTCGGCGAGCCGGCGGATATCGTCCGCCCACGGATGGAGTTCCTGCGCTTTGATCAGCGGTTTCGCAATATGGTCCAGCACGAAATGCACGTTCGGCAGCTTTACCGCGAAGTTGAATGCCTCCTTCAATTGGTTTTGGTAAATGAGGATGTCGTAGGTAAAGTCGAATGCGACCAGCGTCCCCACCCCTCTGATAAACTCTGGTTGCAGTAAAAACCCTTCGGGCTGCCCTTGCGCTACGTGCCTGAACCCTTTCAGTTTTTCAAACTGGGAGTATCGTTCGAGCTGATCGTACAGGTTCTCTGCCCTGAGGTCCACCCATCCTACCACGCCTTTGACAAAATCATTTGCCTCGGCCAGATGCAGGAGAAATTCGGTTTCCGAATCTGTTTGTGAGGCCTGTACGGCCACACATCCATCAACTTTGTTGGCTTTCAGTACCGGCCAGAGATCTTCCGGCAGGAAGTTCCGCCGGATAACCTCCATTTCAGGCGTGATCCACGAATCACGTTCCTCGTCGTAAACCCAGAAATGTTGATGGCTGTCGATTACCATATATTAAACCGCTTTCCAGGCAATCGCTTCCTGTTTTTGCGAACCCAGTTTTTCAATACCCAATTCCACCACATCGCCTGCTTTCAGGTATACCGGCGGCTTCATGCCCAGGCCTACACCTGCGGGAGTGCCGGTAGTGATCACATCCCCCGGAAGCAGCGTCATGAACTGGCTCAGGTAGCTTACCAGGAAAGGGATTTGGAAAATCATATCGGATGTATTGCTATCCTGGATCTTTTTGCTATTCAGACTAAGCCACAAATTAAGATCGTTGGCATTACCAACTTCATCGGCAGTGACCATGTATGGGCCCAGCGGCGCGAAGGTATCGTTACTTTTACCTTTCACCCATTGCCCGCCACGCTCCATTTGGAACGCCCGTTCTGAATAGTCGTTATGAACTGCATAGCCGGCTACATAATCCAGCGCATTCGCCTCATCGACGTAGCTTGTCTTTTTACCAATAATGACGGCGAGCTCGACTTCCCAGTCCGTTTTTTCCGAATTTCTCGGGATAATCACCTGGTCAAACGGCCCGCACAGCGCAGTCGTAGATTTGAAGAAGATGATCGGTTCCTTCGGAAGCTCCGTCGCCCCTGATTCGTAGGCATGCTTGGCATAGTTCATTCCAATGCACACGATCTTCGACGGACGCGCCACGCAGGATCCATAGCGGAAGCCTTCGTCCACTTTCGGAGCAGCCGCCGCATTGGCTTCCAGCCAGCCGGCCAGTCGCGCGATACCGTCGGTCGCGAAGAATTTCTCGTTGTAATCTTCACCAAATGCCGAAACATCCAGCTTCGTACCGTCGGCCAATTCTACGCCCGGCTTTTCATTTTCAAATGCACCAAATCGAAAGAGTTTCATGGAAAGGGATATTTTGGACGGGGAGGCTTTAAGCAATAGGCCCTAAGCTATAAGCAGTAGGCTGTAAGCTTTATGCGATCAGGTTCCGCCGTCTTAATGTTCAATATTTATAAATTTTACTAACGTGTAAATTGGCTTAGGCTTACAGCTTATAGCTTACAGCCTCTTCCTAATTATTTAGTTTCTCAAACCCACCGTCGATCAGATAATCGCAGCCGGTTATAAAGCCTGCTTCATCCGAGCAGAGGTACAATGCCAATGCCCCGATTTCCTCGGGTTTCGCCATACGGCCGATCGGCTGCGTTTTAGACAGTTTTTCAAACATTTCTTCCTCTTTTCCAGGATAGTTTTTTGAAATAAAACCATCCACGAACGGCGTGTGCACGCGGGCTGGCGAGATGCTGTTGCAACGGATACCGTCGCTCAGGTAGTCACGCGCAACAGACAATGTCATCGAGTAAACTGCGCCCTTAGCAGTAGAATAAGCAAAGCGGTCGGGTATTCCTACTGTTGCGGCAATGGAGGCCATGTTCAGGATCACCCCGCCGCCATTGGATTTCAAATGCGGAATGGTGGCCATCAGGCAGTTGTAAACGCCTTTGACATTGATGTTGATCACGCGGTCAAAATCGATTTCCGCGGTCGTATCAGCCTTCCCGATGTGCGCGATACCGGCATTGTTTACCAGGATGTGGATCGGATGTTGGGCCGCAATGGCATTGACGATATTGACGACATCCGCCTGCTTGGAGATGTCCAGTGCGTGTGCCTCAGCTTGTCCGCCTTCCGCAGTGATTTCGCCTACCACCTGGTTGGCCAGATCAATATTGAGTTCGAGAATGTGCACATAGGCGCCTTGCTTCGCGAAAGTTTTCGAAATCGCCAATCCGATCCCGCTCGCTCCACCGGTTACCAGTGCCGTTTTTCCTGCTAGGTTGAACATTGTTGGTTGGTTTAGTCCCAAGGCCGAAGCGTTGGGTTAATGATAGTGTTTTTTGTGCTTCCGGGCAATAGCTTTTGCTATCGCTCTTTTCTTGATCTTTTTGATCTTCTTTTTCTTTGGATCCGGGGGATGAAGCCCCCGGCAATAGATTTGTAATGTGCGCTTTTTTTTATCTTTTCCCGTTGATTTTAATCAACGGATCGGATTTCGACGGATTGTCAATAATTATAAAGAAACGCCTCTTTTCCACGGAATGAAATCGTCCTGCCCCAATTGCTGCGCTTTGGTCAGTTCGCCGCTGGCTACTTTAATCACGTAATCGAGCAATGCTTCGGCGTTTTGTTCGATGGTCTGCGTGCCGTCTACTACCGGACCGCAATCGAAATCGATCACATCGGGCATTCGCTGCGCCAGGGCCGAGTTGGTGGCGACTTTCGCAACCGGGCAAATCGGGTTGCCTGTCGGGGTACCGAGGCCGGTGGTGAAAAGGATAATATTTGCACCCGCCGCAGTTTGGCCGGTGGTAGCTTCCACGTCGTTACCTGGTGTACATACCAGATGCAGGCCGGATTCCGTGGCACGTTCTGTATAATTCAAAACGTCGGAAACATAGGCATTACCTCCTTTTTTGGCTGCACCAGCCGACTTGATCGCGTCGGTGATCAGACCGTCCTTGATATTGCCCGGCGAAGGGTTGAATGCAAATGCGGAACCTACGGCTTCGGCTTTGCCGGCGTAGTCGCGCATCAGTTTCTCGAATTTCGCCGCTTTTTCTTCCGTTACGCAGCGGTTGAGCAGCTCCTGCTCTACCCCGTTCAGTTCCGGGAATTCGGCCAGAAGCGTTTGTCCGCCCAAGCCCACCACCAGGTCCGACAAATGCCCGAGAACAGGATTGGCCGAAATGCCTGAGAAACCATCCGAACCGCCACATTTCAGTCCGACGGAAAGTTTAGACAGAGGTGCATCCGAACGTTCGAACTCATTGATTTTGGTAAGGCCCATGAAAGTTTCCTTGATTGCACCCGACATCAGCGAGTACTCTGTACCTTTCTGGTGCTCGAATGCAAAGAAAGGTTTATTGAAGTGCGGATCGCGCTTACGGATTTCGTCTTCGAGCGTTTTTAGCTCCGAGTTCTGGCAGCCGAGGCTAAGTACCGTGATACCCGCCACATTGGGATGTACCGCGTAGGAAGCAAACAATGCACATAATGTATTGGCATCCAGCCGAGTACCTCCGCAACCACCTTCGTGCGTGAGAAATTTCACGCCGTCCACATTCTTGAACGGGCGTTCCGGTTTCCTTTTAGCCGACGCAGGAGCATCGACGAATGTTTCCAGATTTTTGATCGTACGCATATCCCCTTGCTGATATAAATGCAGGAATTCCCGAACCTGGTCACGGTACATATCGGTTTGCGCATAACCCAGCTCCCGCTCGAATGCGTCCTTCATAATCAGCACGTTTCGGTTTTCGCAAAATACTAGCGGTACCACGAGCCAGTAATTGTAGGTCCCTACCCGACCGTCTTCGCGGTGGTAACCTTTGAAAGTCCGGTTTTGCCAGTGGCTTACATCCGGCTGGGTATATGAATAAGGCTGACGATTGGCAGTGCTGTAATCGTGCGCGTCGTGTTTCAGGTTGAATGTCGTGATCGGCTCTCCCTTTTTAATCGGCTGGGTGGCCCTTCCCACGAGCACGCCATACATAATGATAGCGCCGCCGGTATCGATGTCCTCTGTAACGAATTTGTGCTTGGCCGAAACGCCATATTGAAGATGGTAGAGATTCCCCTCGTACATCGCGTCCGCGCCGGCGGGCTGATCGCGCAATGCCACGATAACATTGTCGGAAGGGTGAACTTTCAGAAATTGGGACGCCATATTAATGTTCAGGTGAATGGTAATCTGATATATCCATCTGGTTTTCAATGATGCCAAATTGAATATATCAGCAAAACAACAGAATTATTTGAATACAATGAACTCAGACATTAGCAAATTTTTCAACTATATTGGCATATATTTCTCTTTTACGGTTTTAATCATGTAATTATTTGTGAAACCGCAGCTACTTAAAGTACCCAAAGGCTTACAGAAGTCGTTCAGCATCCGCCGTGACGTGGTGCTCTACTTTTACAACCGCTGGCATTACCACCCTGAGTTAGAGCTCATTCACATCGAACAGGGCTCGGGTACGCAGTTCGTGGGGGATAACATCCGCAGTTTTCAAAGCGGTGACCTGCTGCTGATCGGTCCCAACCTGCCGCATTACTGGCGTTGCGACGAAAAGTACTTCCAACGCGGCAGCCAGCTTTATGCACAGGCCACTGTCGTCCATTTTTCGGAAGACATTTTTGGTAAAAGCTTTCTTGCGCTTCCGGAAAACAAGTCGATCCACGATTTGCTCGTGAAAGCACGGCTCGGGATGAAGATACTCGGCCAGGGCACCGACAAAGTGAAAACACTCCTGCACGAGCTCCTCAACCAGACCAGTGGCAATTCCATCATTTCGTTAATGCAAATACTGGAAACCCTGGCCCATTGCGAGGAAATCAATGTCCTGTCCAACACCCAGTACCAGAACGAGTACGACCAGTACGACACCGACCGCATTAACCACATTTACCAGTACTCGATTTCCAATTTCCAGAAAAAGATCTCGATCGAGGAAATCGCCGAGGTCGCCAACATCAGCCCGCATTCATTCTGCCGCTATTTCAAAAGCCGCAGCCGCAAGACCTATTCGCAGTTTCTGCTTGAACTCCGCATCGGACACGCTTGCAAGTTGTTGTCGGAAAGCCGCATTCCTGTCGCTCAGGTCTGTTTCGAAAGTGGTTTCAACAATTTTGCCAATTTCAACAAGTATTTTAAACTCCACACCGGCAAAAGCCCGATGCAATACCAGAAGGAATTCCGCAAAATTCCCATTTCCGGTCATTTGCCTGCATTTAACACAGCATTATGAAAGCCAATCTGATCAACATTCCCGACAGGACGATCCGCGAAGCCGCCATCCATATTGTGGACAGGTCTATCGCCAAAATCGACATTACCGGCCCGGAGAATCCCTCGCTACCTTATATACTGCCCGGCTTCACGGATGCGCATGTACACGTCGAGAGCTCGATGCTCACGCCCGCGCAGTTTGCACGACTGGCTGTGGTACATGGGACGATTGCAACGGTATCCGACCCTCACGAAATCGCCAATGTGCTCGGTACGGAAGGGGTGCATTTTATGATTGAAGACGGGAAGCGCGTTCCGTTCAAATTCTGCTTCGGTGCGCCATCGTGCGTGCCTGCGACGGTTTTCGAAACTGCCGGGGCGATCGTCAGTGCCGAAGAAGTGGGCGAACTGCTGGCCAGTGATGAAATCGGCTATCTGGCCGAGGTCATGAATTTTCCGGGGGTGCTGCATGAAGACCCGGATATGATGGCCAAAATCGATTGGGCCAAACGCTACCATAAGGTAGTCGACGGCCACGCGCCAGGCTTGCGCGGCGAGGCGGCGAAACGTTACGCGAGTTTCGGAATCAGTACGGATCACGAATGCTTCACCTATGAGGAAGCGAAGGAAAAAATCGGTTACGGGGTAAAAATTCTGATCCGGGAAGGCAGTGCCGCACGCAATTTCGAAGCACTGATCCCGCTCATCGACGAGTATCCCGACCACATTATGTTTTGCTCGGACGACAAGCATCCCGATAACCTTGTCGAGGGACATATCAACGTACTTGTCAAACGTGCGCTGGCGATGGGTTACGATTTCTGGAATGTGCTGCAAGCAGCGTGCATAAATCCGGTGAAGCATTATAGCCTGAACGTCGGTTTGCTGCGCGAGGGCGACCCGGCCGACTTTATAGTCGTTGACGATTTGAATGCTTTCAATGTCCTGGAAACGTGGATCGATGGAGCTGTGGTGGCTCAAAGCGGAGCGTCGCTGATTCCTGATCTACGCAGCCATCACCCCAACCGATTTGAATGCAACCTTAAAACGGCGGGAGATTTTCGCTTGAATGCAAAAAGTTCTGAGAAACAGGTCAGGGTAATCGAGGCGTTAGATGGTCAATTAGTTACAAATGAGTGGATAACGGATGCAAAAATTATCGGCGGGGCAGTAGTCCCGGATCCGGAAAAAGATGTATTGAAGGTGGTCGTGGTGAACCGCTATGCGCCCGCACCTCCTGCAATCGCATTCATCCGCAATTTTGGCTTGAGAGCAGGTGCATTAGCATCATCGGTGGCGCATGACTCGCACAATATAATATGTATAGGATGTGATGATGAAAGTATTGCCCATGCAGTGAACCTGGTGATCAGCGCGAAGGGCGGATTATCGGCCGTGGGCGCTGGCGAGGAGCATTTGATCGAGCTGCCGATCGCCGGTTTAATGACCGACCGCAACGGTTACGATGTAGCCGGGAGCTACACGAAGCTGGACGGATTTGTAAAAAACACACTTGGGTCAACTTTAAAATCTCCCTTTATGTCGCTGTCATTCATGGCTTTACTGGTCATACCATCCCTCAAACTGAGTGATAAAGGCCTGTTTGACGGAGAGAATTTCAAGTTTACCGCGGCTACATTATAGTCGGCGGCGGCATTAGGGAAATAGTATCATTAACCTTTGAAATATAATTTTATGATGAAAATATTTTTAAAATATGTTTTTTTATAAATATATTTACAAGTGTAATAATGACATTATTCACAATCATTCCTAACCCCAATTCCAAATCCTTTCCAAACAATGGCTCACCTACGCTACAAGCAAGAAGAAGAACTCTGTTTTTGGGATCAGTTCAGAAAAGGCGATGAAAATGCCTACGCATGCCTCTACCGCTCTTACGTTCACATTCTTTACCAGTACTGTTCGCAATTCACGATCGACAAGCCTTTGATCAAAGATTGCATCCACGATTTGTTTGTAGAGTTATGGAGAAACCGCATGACGCTCGGTGACACCACCTCGGTTCGCTTTTATCTGATGGCTTCCATCAAACGTAAATTGGTCCGCCATTTAAATGCACAACAAAAGCATACCAGCAACGAAGATATCCCGGTTGAGTACTGGCATATCAACACGCCTTCCCACGAAAACCACCTGATTTCAGAAGAAGAATTCGAATCCACCAACCAGCACCTCAATGTAGCCATCAACGGATTGCCACGCCGCCAGCGCGAAGCTATTTTCCTGAAATTCTACATGAACCTGAACAACCACGAGATCGCAGATTTGATGAAAATAAACATTCAATCCGTGTACAACCTCGTTTTTGGTGCATTGGGTAACCTTAAAAAGCAGATGACACTCGACAGGCTGACTTTCTGATAGCCGTCTGTTTAAACGTTTAAATATGTGCTTAGGAAGCGCGGCGAACTCAGCCGCGCTTTTTTTGTGTTAAATTTACCCTACATTAACAAACTGACTACCGACACTTCACGCATGAACACGATTACCACACCCCTCGCCGAACGCCTCCGCCCGCGGACGCTCGACGATTTTGTGGGGCAGGAAAAATTACTTGGCCCAAAAGGACCGCTCAGACGAGCCATTTTACAAAACGCTATTCCTTCGATGATTTTCTGGGGACCTCCCGGAGTGGGGAAAACTACCCTCGCGTTACTCATTGCGGAAACCACAAAAAGGCAGTTCTACAATCTCAGTGCGATCAGCTCCGGCGTCAAGGATTTACGGGAAGTACTTGCCCGACCTTCGGGCCTTTTCCCGGCTATTTTATTTATCGATGAAATTCACCGTTACAACAAAAGCCAGCAGGACGCATTGCTCGGCGCCGTTGAAAAGGGCCAGGTTACACTGATCGGTGCAACGACTGAAAACCCTTCATTCGAAATCAATTCCGCTTTGCTCTCACGCTGCCAGGTTTACATTCTGGAAGCTTTCGGTGAAAAAGAATTGAAAGGGCTCATTGCCCGCGCATTGGAAAAAGACCCCTGGCTGAAAGAGAAGAATATTAAATTCAAGTCTTATGACGCGCTGCTGAGGCTCTCGGGCGGTGACGGCCGCAAGCTCCTGAACCTGCTCGAACTCGTGGTGCTGGGCAAAGGAGAGACCAAAAAGATTGAAATCACCGACGAATGGGTGACAGAAGTGGCGCAGCAGAACATCGCCCGCTACGATAAATCCGGAGAACAGCATTACGACATCATTTCGGCATTCATCAAGTCACTGCGCGGCAGTGATCCCAACGGGGCGGTGTACTGGATGGCCAGGATGATCGTCGCAGGCGAAGATCCGTCGTTCATCGCGCGCAGGATGCTCATCATGGCATCCGAGGACATTGGCAATGCCAATCCGACGGCGATGATCATGGCCAACGCTTGTATGCAGGCCGTAAATGTGGTTGGCTACCCCGAATGCCGCATCATTCTGTCGCAGACAGCCGTATACCTGGCTACTTCGCCCAAAAGTAACGCGAGCTATATGGCCATCGGCGACGCCATCGAGGCTGCTACGCGCACTGCACACTTGCCTGTGCCATTGCACCTGCGTAATGCGCCCACAAAGCTGATGAAACAAATCGGTTACGGCAAAGACTACAAGTATTCGCACGACTTCGAAGGCAACTTCGCCAAGCAGGATTTCCTGCCGGACGAGTTAAAGGGTACCAAATTCTTCGACCCAGGCCGCAATGCGCGTGAGGAAGAAATCAGGAAAAAACTGCAATATTGGTGGGGGGATTGGTATGGCTATTGATCGCCACGGCTCTTGCGTTTCTCCTCGAACTTTTCGAAGGAAAGATCAGGGCTGCCTGGCAGGGAAGTCTGACGATCTTCTCCGGTAACAGGTTGTCTCAGATCGCCTTCCAGCTTTTGAGCGAGCCTTCTGAGATTCCCTTCGGTTTCCATACGCTTCACATAATCTGAAAGCGTCTCTCCGTCGGGGCGGTGATCGGAATGGGCTGAGTCGGTGTGTAGTGGTTCCATCGGTTGAGACATCAGGCGTATCGGCAATTTCGTGTTGGCCGTGTAATACAATGCAGCTGTAAGTGAGCAAACTTTCCTGAACATTACAAGGAAAGTCAACATAATATGTACTTAATACCGTTTAACTTGCCAAAAATGTCGAACCAGCCTTACATGATCCCCGAAAGCATTTCCCTCATTGAACGACAACTGCTGATTAACCAATGCAGAATACTCTCCGCCCTCGGCAACGAAAAGGAACGTGAACTCTATGAAAAAAGGATTGAGATACTAGAAAAGGGCTATACAGGCCTCTACCCAAAGGTGTTTAACAACTTGTACGAAGAGGTACCATTGAGCGTTTACAATGAAATCTCCGATATCATGAAAATGTACAGCCGGATCAATGATTCCATTCGTTCGCTGCCCGAAGCAGACAAGGAATTACTTGATCTGGCGTCGCTGGAATTTGAAGGATTTGACCAGGACAGCGGCATGCATTATTATATGATGTCCTATCTGGTGGACCGCATGGACGAGCACGGCGAGTACAAAGGCCGCGAATTGAAGTCGCATAAAAGTAATTCGCTGATTAAATACAATCGCATGCTTTCCGTTTATTTCGACTATGAAAATGCCCAAAAACAGCAATATTCGGCCCTGGATTTGCAAAACTTTATTGATCAGGTCAAAACGCTAGTGCTTGATATTCAGTCTTCATAGGCAACCGTATGCCGATCAGTAAATGCAACTTATCGAATGGCTACAAAAAATATTATTTCCTAAACAAAAATCAATGTTTTGAATAAAGAAATCATTAAGTTTGTATCGGAAACCCGTCGAACGGTTTTCAATAACGTTGAGTAAAATCAGACATCCCGGTTACCTTGTAATTGGGATGTTTTTTTTTGCCCCATTGTTAATGCAGCTGCATTTTGCGAAGTCTTCCGGTGTTACGTTTCAGGAACAAACGGTCACTCAGCGAATGACGGGTATATGCGCTTCTTTTTTTGAGTTCAATCACAAGCCAGAATCCGCCGATGGCTGCGGCGAAAAGGATGATCATCGCCAGTACCGGCGCCATATTGTAGAGACTTTGAAGTAGCTGTGCCATGGTATCCATTGTTGGTCAGGTTTGGTACCATTGCATAAATAATCGTACCAGCCAGGCACAGTTCCAGCAGGTTAGATTCTCGCCCTTAGCACTTTCACATCGCAGCCCACCACCGAGTTATTGACGTAACCGACGCTTAATTCAGAAACTTTCGTGGATTTCTTCGCCGGAAGCGGTGTTTTGATCGTAACGATCTTGGAAGTTACCACAGCCTGTACGTCATTGAGGTATTTAAACTCCACCTCCAAATTTTTTACCGGCGACTCTGAGGTATTCTCCACCGTCATGGTGTGGATGGCGAGCCCGCCTACGAGGTGCCATTCGTTTTCGGTGATGTGTATTTTCGCCGCAAGTGCTTCCGATTTCCCCAGGGCTGCCAGCGTGGAGTCGCTCTGGTCAAGCACCTTGGTCTCTGTTTTCACCTGCGCTTTCGGTTTCAGGAAGTCGAATTGCTTGTAGTAGTAGAGAACGTAAATGAAGGCACAAACGGGGACAATCGCACTGGTCCATTTCAAAACCGGAATCAGGACCTTTTTGAACTTGCTCTTTTTACCTCTTCTGCTGGGCATAGTAAAGTTAACGTTGGTAATCGGGATACTTTAAAGCTCAAATATACCGCTCTGTCGCTTCAAAAAAAGTAGTTGGTTATCTTTTTGGGGTATGGTACACAAAAAACAAACCGCTGACATGGCGCCAGCGGTTTGTGTGTGTATGTGTGCAGGATTATTGTCTTACAAATCTTTGTGAGGTAACCGTACCATCGGTGTGCGTTACCTGGATTACATAAGCACCCGCAGCGAGGTTGCGGGCACTGATACCGGAAAGCAATGCATTAGAGGCTTCAAAAACGACTTTACCGGAAGCA
This sequence comes from Dyadobacter sp. 50-39, assembly GCA_001898145.1. GTDB lineage: Bacteria > Bacteroidota > Bacteroidia > Cytophagales > Spirosomataceae > Dyadobacter. The sequence goes on along the minus strand of MKSR01000036.1, from coordinate 180,074 downwards.
TTGACCACTTTCACCAGGCTTACCTTGCTCCAATCGCCGACATTCACCGACAAGCGATCGGTACTGGTCACGGGGTTGGGATAAACCAGTGCGACAGCTTTGAAATTCACATGCTCGATCCGGCTATACGCAAATGTTCCATCCAGGTCGACCATTTTAAGCCGATAGAGGTTTTCGCCTCTCAGCGGCGACGGGTCCACAAACGAGTAGTACTGGTTCACGCTGCTTTCCTTATGCGAGTTCATCGACCCGATTTTCGACCAGTTTTTACCGTTCTGGCTGCGTTCGATATCGAAACGATCGCTATTGGTTTCTTCCGAAGTCGTCCAGGACAGCGATGCCGTAGGTCCTTCGGCGAGCGCCTTGAAGCTCACCAGCGTAACGGGCAATGCCGCCTCTATTTCCATCGTGAAAGAAGCCACCGCGCTCTGGCCAAACTGGTTGGTGGCCTGCACGTCGAATGTGTATGTACCGTTTTGTCCGAATGTAGGAGTACCCGAGAAATTACCGTTCGGGTTAAGCGTCACGGTGCTGGGCAAAGTACCAGCCATGGTGCGGCCGCCCGGGGAGGATACCTGGTACAACGCGTAGGTGTAATCCGCTGGCAAACCGCATTGGATGCTAAAACTTATCGCTCCTCCTGTTTTGGCAGTGAAAAGGTCGGAAGCAACCGGGTCAAATACGCGCCCTGGGGTCACCGTTCCGCCGGTGAACACAATAGGAGGACGGGAGCTAAGCTCATGAACGCGCAGCCCGGTAAACACCGACGCTGCCGCTGTGGCCTTAATGACGATCCGGTCGAATGTACCACCTGGTACGAAAGACACGGTAACCAGGTTATTGTTCTCAAACAGCGTGAGCAGCGTCAGCGTCAAAAGATTGGTTCCGAGATTTGCCGAACTTACTTGCGTTGAGCCCAGATAGGTTTCGATGGTGATGCCATTCAATAATGTAAGGTCCACGAGGCTCGGAGGTCTCGAAATGGTCGCGAGCACCTGGTTGGTACCCGGGGATGGGGTTCCCAGATAAACGGTTTCCGAAACCGTTGAAACAGCACCTACCGCACCGTTCTGAAGATAGGCGTAGTTGCCTGCACTAACGATACCATCGATCGCCTTTTGCGGGTCCAGCAAAGGATTGATCAACGAAATGTCGATACCCTTGGCCTCCGGATCAATATCCGCGAAAGCAAATCCAACGGCGCTGCATGGCGTGAAAACTTCATCCTCGTAAGTTGAAATAGCATCGATATCCAGGTGAACGGTACCAATGGCGACCCCGAGAATGCCTGTGAAACCGGAAAAATTCAGTCGCACGGTAACATTATTATAGGAAGCTGTAGATGTTACAGCGAGGTACAGGTTGTTATTCTTGTCCTTCACCAATTCCGTCGACGCGGTACCTGCGCTTGTGGTCACTACAATCCCCTGCGCATCCAGGATTCCCAGCAAATTCACCAGGCTTCCCAGGTCCAGCGAAATGCCTTCCGCTTCCGGTGCTTTAATCTTGACGTATGCTTTTTTTCCGGCGGGAATAGATGCGGGCAAATTCAAAGTCACGCTCGCCCAGCTGGCATATGTAACAACCGAAACCTTTAAACCGGAGGCCAGAAGCCTTCCGTATTTCCCATCGGGGGCGCCTGTAAGACTGTCGAGTTTGGTAACCGAAGCGGGTGCCAGGTTGCTGGAAGTGTTCGGGGTTGCCGATGTCGCATGTTGTGACGCCCAAACAGCTTGCGAAGAAAGTACTGCCATTACGAGCAAGGCCGCAACCCTCAGCGCGCTGAGTTTTGGGATGAGATAGCCGATAGAACTTTTCATAGAGATAGAAATTTTAGAATAGAGACAAACCGTTATGTGAATAGTGAAACATAAATACAAGACAACCAATGCGTTACAAAGCACAGCTCTGACTTGACCGGCCCAGCCGGAAGCATCCATAAAAATTATCGTTGATATGCCATTGGAAAGGCTGCCGAATGCGCTGCTCCGATGGTCTTTTTTGTGAAGGTGTCGCTTAACGAATGCCGGGTGACCGGCAAGAGAGATGAGTAAATTTATTGTAATACTATCAAAGTTGTTTTACGTTACGATGATTTCAAGAATGTGTGCTGTCCTATTTATTTCAATTAGTTATACTATTTTCTCAAACTAAATAGTGGTTAATTGCAAATGTATCTATAAATGAATCAAAATAAACCCACATATTTTGAGTATAGATACACCCCCAAAAAATTGGGGTAATCCAATTAATTTTATCCACGACTCAATTATAAATTCGTACAAGATAGTTGCCGAAAAATAAGTAATATGCTACGTACAATGGATACTATCTGCTGATTTATAGTATTTTGTGTAGAACAATACGCAACTGATCAAATAGGTTTATATTTCACGGGAACTTTTGAAAAAGCGCCGAAAATTTAATGGTTGGATCGTATAAAATAAGGTATTGTACAACTACATCGCAGTGATATTAAAATTTATTCTATAAAGTTATTCTATGAACATAGTTTTGGTGGATGAACACCTCCTTCTGGCAGATGCTCTGCAAAGCCTTTTGCAGCTGGTCCCGGAAATCAATAGGGTGGATACTTACACGGACGGCAGGGATTTTCTGACGGCGAGAAGCGCATGCCCTCCCGACATTCTGGTTATGGATCTGGCCTTGAATGGCCCGAATGGCTTTGAGTTGCTAGACATTTGCCGCGCGACGCTCCCGCGTGAGACGAAGGTGATTGTGCTTTCGGCCATTACAGACCCGCAGACGGTCAAGCACACAATCCGCCGGGGGGCTAATAGCTTCCTATCAAAGTCAACACTGTTTGAAGAATTTAAGGAATCGATTTTCCAGGTACAATCCGGAAAGCAGTATATCGGCAAGGCCATCCGCGACAGCCTCATCAACAGCGTATTTACAGAGGAAGAAGTGGTGATGCACCTCTCTCCGCGAGAGAAAGAAGTGCTGCAAAAGGTTTGTGGCGGCCATACGATCAAGGAAATCGCATATGAATTAAGACTGAGCGCCCACACAGTACAATACTACCACCGCAGCGTGATGGACAAGCTGAAAGTCCGCCGCACGACCGATCTCATCGTTTATGCCATGCAGCACGGGCTATATATTCCGGAGGCCAGGTAGCCCGATCCGGGATACACTTCTGCGCGCCCGGCCTCCGGTTGAAATTCAGGACTTCCCGGACAGTTTGCCGTAAAAATCAGGAAGCGGATTCAATGCGGTGTTCTTCCGCTGGTGCCAATATGGATAAACGGGCGCTTTGTCACTAGCTTCGTCCAGACGCCTGACCTGGTCTAATGTCAGGTTCCATCCCACTGCCCCCAGGTTTTGTTTTAACTGCTCTTCATTGCGTGCGCCGATCACGATATTGCTCACCGTGGGCCGCTGCAAAAGCCAGTTCAGCGCCACCTGTGCTACCGTCTTGCCGGTCTCGGCTGCTACCTCGTCCAGCACGTCAATCAGGTGAAAGAAAAAATCCTCCGGAATCGCAGGGCCTTCCCCACCCCCTTGCGCAATGCGTCCCTCCGGCGGCAATGGCTGGCTACGGCGGTACTTTCCTCCCAATCGTCCTGCCGATAGCGGACTCCACACAATCGTCCCTACTTTTTGGTCGAGCGCGAGAGGCATAAGCTCCCACTCAAATTCCCGGCTCAGCAATGAATAATGCGCCTGATGAGCGATATACCTGGCCCAGCCATACCGCTCCGAAACCGAAAGTGACTTCATCAGGTGCCAGCCGGAAAAGTTGGAGCAGGCAATGTAACGTACTTTCCCTGCGCGGATAAGGTCGTCCAGTGCACTGAGCGTCTCCTCCACCGGTGTGGTGGCATCGAAGCCGTGCATATGGTAAATGTCGATATAATCCGTTTGCAGCCTGCGCAGACTATCCTCGCACGCATTGATCAGGTGAAAACGGCCCGAACCGGATTGGTTGGGCTTGTCGCCCATCCTAAACGTGGCTTTGGTGGAAAGGATGATCCTGTCGCGCAGGCCAATCACCGCCTTGCCCAGGATTTCCTCCGACAAACCCTGCGAGTAGACATTGGCGGTATCGAAGAAATTGAGCCCCGCGTCCATGCACAGGCCCACCAGCTTCGTGGCTTCGTCTACCTGCGTATTGCCCCAGGCCTTGAAGAAATCGCCGGTACCGCCAAACGTTCCGGTACCAAAGCTAAGCACCGGCACCTTCAGGCCGGATCCTCCCAGTTGTCTGTATTCCATTTGAGATAATTTAGAATGATCAGACCGAATTAAAAGATAAAATCCTCAAACATCAAGTGTAAAGAGGCCATTTGCATTCAATAGGGTACAAAAAAAGACCGGACGCATCCGGCCTTTTCGCCTCCATCGTACAATCCGGATTCCGCCAGTCCCCCGGATTTGCAGCAACGTCGGCAGTTCGCTTAGTCAGGTTGATACACTATGAGAAAGCAAGCCGACTTTAGGGACTGCCCTCCAAAAAAATATCTTCCCTGAAATTCAGGGAAGATATCTACATTATTTACTCAACGTTCCTCTATTACTAACCTTTAACTGTCCAACAGCCCCATTGAATTGCTGTCTTTCCAGCCCCTAGTCCAATAATATGGTTCAAATATCACTACTGACTCCGGACCTCACGAAATTTGATGTGCGAATGGTATCTATGAATGAATATTCGGGAAAACAGCCCTGTTTTGACGCCCAAATCGCCAATCTTAATTATCTTTAAAAGATATTTTTTATAGCTATTTGAATTCCTGACTTAATAACCTACCCATGAACCGTAGAGAAGCTGTTCAAAGAATAACCTTCCTGCTTGGTGGTGCCATTTCGGCCCCGCTGATGGCCGGCATTACAGGCGAACGTCTGAATTTCGGGCCATCCCTTGAAATATCCGATCAGCAGGAAGCGCTGCTGGCGGATGTGGCGGATGTGATCATCCCTACCACCGGCACACCGGGCGCCAAAGCAGCCGGGGCCGAAAAGTTTATCGTGCGCGTCATGCGCGACTGTTACCCGATGGAGGAGCAGAAAAAATTCTATGATGGCCTGGCCAAAGTAGATGCCCTCGCCAAAGAAACGTATTCCAAAGACTTCGCCGCGCTGGACTCTGCCCAGAAAAACGACATTATCAAAAAGACCACGGTTTCCGACAAGCCTTTCTTCCTGCAAATGAAGGGGCTGACCGTCACCGGCTATTTCACCTCCGAAATCGGCGCGACACAAGCGCTCGACTATCTGCCGATCCCCGGCCGTTTCGAAGGCAGCTGGCCTATGCCCAAGGGACAAAAAAGCTGGGCACTTTAATCCGGAAACATTTACAGGACGCAGGAACAAACAATACATGACTTACTGACTACCTCCTGACCATTCCAAACTCTAACAGAAAAATGGCGAATCTTAATATTGACGCAAAAAAAGACATCACCTACGACGCCATCGTGATCGGCTCCGGAGTTTCCGGCGGCTGGGCGGCGAAAGAACTCACCGAGAAGGGGCTGAAAGTGCTCATGCTCGAAAAAGGTAAAAACCTGGAACACGTAACAGGTTACGAAAATGCATTGAAAGCACCCTGGGAAACGCAATACAATGGCCGCCTGACGGTCAAACAGAAAGAAACGCACCCATTCCTTTCGCGGGACTATCCGTACAACGAAATGACGGAGAAGTACTGGATGAACGACATGGATCAGCCTTACGAGGAGAAAAAGCGCTTCGACTGGTTCCGTCCGAATATCGTAGGCGGGAAATCCATCATGTGGGGCCGGCAGTCTTACCGATGGAGCGACCTCGATTTTGAAGCTAACCTGAAAGACGGCATCGCGGTCGACTGGCCGATCCGCTATAAGGACGTTGCTCCCTGGTATTCATATGTTGAAAAACACGTTGGTATTTCGGGTGAAAAACTCGGGCTGCCCCAGTTGCCGGATAGCGATTTCATCGCGCCGATGGACATGTATTTCGTAGAGAAAGAAGTGCGCAAGCGTTTGGAAAAGGAATTTCCCGGCCGTACCATGACGATCGGACGCGTCGCGAACCTTTCGCAGCCGACCAAGATTCAGCTCGACGGCGGCCGCGGACCGTGCCAGTACCGCAACCGCTGTTCCTACGGGTGTCCTTACGGTGCCTATTTCAGTACCCAATCATCCACATTGCCGCCGGCGATGAAGACGGGACGCCTGACACTCCGCCCTGATTCGGTGGTTAGGGAGATCATCTACGATGGAAAAAAACAGGGAGGCCGCGCCACGGGCGTACGCGTCGTGGACACGGTTACCTTGCAGGAACGCGAGTATTTTGCCAACATCATTTTCGTATGTGCAAGTGCGCTGGCCACCACCGCATTGCTCCTTAATTCTACATCCGACCGTTTCCCGAATGGAATGGGTAACGACTCGGGCGAGCTGGGCCATAACCTGATGGACCACCACTTCCGCACAGGCGCAAGCGGTACCTGGGAAGGCGACCTCGACAAATACTATTTCGGAAGACGTGCGAACGGTATATATGTACCGCGCTACCGGAACGTAGGCTCCGACAAGCGTGACTATCTGCGCGGATTCGGCTACCAGGGAGGCGGCAGCCGCCAGGGATGGCAACGTAACGTGGCCGAACTTGCATTTGGTGCCGATTTCAAGGAGGAACTCACGACACCGGGCAACTGGACAATGGGCTTTGGCGGTTTCGGTGAAACCTTGCCTTACCACGAAAACCGGATGTACCTGAACAAGGAAAAAAAGGACAAGTTCGGTATCCCGGCCGTGGTGTTCGACGCGGATCTCCGTGAAAACGAGAAGAAAATGCGGAAAGATATGATGAACGACGCGGCAGAAATGCTCGAAAAGTCCGGCATTAAAAACGTCCGTACTTACGATAACGGCTCCTACCTGGGTATGGCGATCCACGAAATGGGTACCGCCCGCATGGGACGCGACCCCAAGACTTCGGTGCTGAATGGGAACAACCAGCTCCACTCTGTGAAAAACGTATTCGTAACGGACGGCGCGTGTATGACCTCCGCCTCATGCGTGAACCCGTCGCTCACTTACATGGCGCTTACGGCGCGGGCGGTGGACTTCGTCGTGAAGGAGTCCAAAAAGAAAAATATCTGACGACAATCCGGAGGCCAGGTCACAAACCTGGCCTCTTTTTTTTAGGACGAATGCAGACAGTCTGTTCAAGGACATTGCTATTTTTTGCAACATTTTGCAATTTTCTGCAAAAATATATTTCTTTGTAGAAAATCGATGCGGTATAAATGGAAGAGAAACTGAGAATCAGCGCAGCCAGGAGGGCAACACTATTGATATTTTTGGTATGCGGCATCGGTTTGTCGAGCTGGGCGCCGATGGTACCTTTTGCGAAAATCAAGCTGGGCTTGAACGACGCCGACCTGGGAGTAGTGTTGCTTGCATTGGGTGCCGGGGCCATACTCACGATGCCTCTCACAGGCCTGCTGATCAATAAATATGGCAGCCGTACAGTGGCAATCGTATCGGCGCTGGTGATCGCCTCCCTGCTTCCGCTGCTGCTGATGGCGGGCTCGCCTATCCAACTGGCGGCTGCATTGTTCGTATTTGGCGCTGGAATAGGTTCTATCGATGTCTCTATGAATGCACAGGCCGTGGTGGTGCAGGAGCGCCATGGTAGTCATATCATGTCGTCCTTCCACGGGATGTTCAGCCTGGGCGGGCTTATGGGCTCCATAGGCCTTGGCTTCCTGATCAAAGCGGGGCTTTCGCCGACTTACGCCGCGGTGGCCATTTCCGCATTGCTCGTCTTTATCACGGTAACCCAGTCGCGCTACCTGTTACCGCATTCGGAGGAGACGAAAATGGATGGCACCAGCTTCGTGTTGCCCAAAGGCCCGGTGGTGCTGCTGGGTATAATGTGTTTCATTCTTTTCCTGGCAGAGGGCTCGCTCCTCGATTGGAGCGCGGTGTTTCTTCAATTTTCCCGCGGCTTCGACCCTTCCTTCTCAGGGCTGGGCTATGCGGCCTTCTCGGTGGCAATGGCCATTATGCGCCTCACGGGGGACGGCATTATCCATCGGTTAGGTCCTGCCAAAGTGGTATTTTACGGTACACTTCTGGCCGGTACAGGGTTCATCGTAGCCGTTGCAATCCCCTCCGCCATTGCTGCGCTGGCCGGTTTTGTGATGGTGGGCCTGGGCGCTGCCAATGTGGTACCGATCTTTTTCACTGCCGCAGGGCGCATTCCGAACATTCCGCCTTCCATTGCATTGTCCGCCGTGACGATCCTGGGCTATTCAGGCCAGCTTGCAGGGCCTGCCCTGATTGGTATCCTGGCGGAAGTTACCTCACTGTCATGGGCGCTGGGGCTGGTAGGCGTGCTGTTGTTTTTCGTCGCGTTCGGCTACAAGCACCGCGACTAGAATGCTTCGCCGGTAAACAGGTAAAAGCCCGGCCCTTCCTTGGTAAAGCCAACGTCCAGCCGCAGGTAAATATCCTTTTTGGGAAACAACAGGTACCGTAGCCCTACGCCGCCGGAAAGTCGCGCACGTGCGGGCGTAAGCGACGCAATTTTAGGCCCCACTACTGCCGCGCCTGCGAAAATCACTCCTCCAAACCGCTTGCTGAACCCAAACGGCAGCCAGCGGTGCTCTACCTGTGTGGCAAGCATATTCTTATCGCGATAGCGGCCATAATAGTAGCCCCGCATAATCATCTCCCCGCCCATCAGCGCCATTTGGTTGAACGGCACGCTGCCGGTAAAAAAGTTGCCGTAGACTTGCCAGGCCAGCACGTTGCGCTTCGTCATCGGATGCGAACTGCGAAGGTCCAGATTGAAACCCTGGAAATTGTGATGACTTCCCAGCGATTGATTGTATTTCAAAAAAGATAGTTCTCCGAAAAACCCCTTACGCACATTGAGGACATTGTGCCGGTTGTCATAAACCAATGCAGCACCCAGGCCCATGTTGCGCGTGCCGTCGCTGCCCAGCGGCTCGTCGTACATGTGGTCTTCCGGTTGTTTGAATTCCGCATTGTAAAGCTGCTGATAGTCGATTTCCGGACCGATGAAAAAGTTGGGTATTACCCTTCTTAAAACGCGTTGCCTCAGCAACAGATAATTGGCATCGATCAGCGCGGGTTCTTTGTCGGGTGTGGTGTGGCCTATACCGTAGTAGAGCAATGGAAAACGCTGAAAACGCGTCCTGCCCAGAAAAAACCATTTATCCTTATCCCCATAAATCGCATTGTCGAGCCAAATGCCGTACTGACCTTCTAGCGTGACAAATGTAAACGCGGCAACCTCGCTCAGGCGGTTCAGTGTGTCACCTTTGGCCTGGAAAAGCAGCAATGACGACAGGCCGAACTCCACGCTCGTTTCCGGCGAATAGCCCAGCGTAGGGTATACGCGGAAACTGGATTTTCCCTCGCCGGTTGTATCCGAAATCGTTTTCTGCACAAACCGTTTAACCCACCCGTTCTGTGCCGACACGCGCGGAACCTGTACGGCCAGGAGGATGACCGTCAGGAAAAAATATCGTCCATTCAATGTACTATTGAGTTAAATGCATGATCAAGTTATATCAACCTATTCATCTATAAAAATCAATCCGCGGGCTTCCAGTAGATGCGATGGAACCCTATTCTTTTCCACCAAACCATTAATCCTGCATGAAAAACCGCATTTTACTCCTATTGCTGATCCTGAATCCAAGCTGGCTCGCCGCTCAAAGCCCCAAAGACCTTTGGTGGAAAAGGAACAATCTGAGGGTAATCCAGATGAACCTGCCCGCATACGAAGCCGCTACGATCAATGCGGACTCTATTTTAACGGACCTTATTGACTGCTCGGCCAATACATTGCTGATCAATGCGGGAGGGATCATGGCTTTTTACCCTACCAAACTCGATTTCCATTACCGTAACCCTTATTTAAAAGACAATAATGTACTGGCCGACATCGTCCGGAAATGCCACGAAAAGGGCATCAAGGTAATCGTACGCTTTGATTTCAGCCGTGTGCACGAGCGCATTTTCAAAGCCCATCCCGACTGGTGCTACATTTCCCCCAAGGGCGAACGCATCATCAATACCGATATGTATGTAGTGTCTATCAACGCACCTTATGTCCAGGAAAAGGCATTCAAAATCATTGAGGAGGTGATCAACACCTTCCCGATCGACGGAATTTTCCTGAATATGCCTGGTTACCAGGTCAATAATCCCTATGAAGGTAAATACCACGGAATAGACCAGAATGATTATGACAAAAAACGTTTCGCGGAATTCAGCGGCGGGAAAACACTGCCAACCGAGGAGAATAAAGCGGACACGCTCTTTCAGCAATACCTGGAATTCAAAAAGGCTACGGTTGAAGACTGGTCGGAAAGGCTGCACAAGCTGGTAAAATCCAGGAACGAGCAGATTGCGATCTGCACCTATTCCGACAAGTTTGTGGACATCATCCGGCACGAGTCGCAAAGCATGACCACCCTGCCCTACTGGCCCTACACGGCGTCCGACAATGTGGGCAATGCGGTCAACTCATTCCCCGATCACATTATCAGCAATGCCAGCATTCAGCAGATCTCGTTCCAGTCGCGCTACAATGCGGTGGAACCTGAGGAGACGCGGATCCGGTTATACGAGAACATCGCCAACGGCTCGGGCCTGGACATGAGCATGATGGGCGATATGCGCGGGTATGAGGACGAGCGCAATTACCCCGCTCTCAGGAAAGTTTATGGTTTTCACAAGAACAATGAGGCCTATTTTGGCCGATACAAATCGGTAGCAAAAGTGGCGGTGATCGCCCCCGGTGCCTGGCCGAATGGCGAACCGATGCAAGAATACCGGGGCATTCAGCTGATGCTTCGCGAGGCACATATTCCATTCGACATCGTGGAGGATGGGCAGATTGCCCACCTCGAACAGAAAGTAAAAGGTTATCAACTGATCATTCTGCCCGAAATCACCTATCTGAAACCCGAGGCGATCCGCATCCTGAAAGAAGCCAGCCAGCAAGGTACCCACCTGATTGCCACCAACCGGGCGCTGTTTGACAGCCCTGAAACGTTGCTCACGCTTTTTGGTGCAAAAATCGAAAAGAAGGACAATGACGGAGCAGGCAACTACCTCGTGCCGGACGACCGCAGTATTTTCAAGAGTTTCAAAGGGCAAAGCATGCTTTTCTGGAAGTTTAACCTCGGGCTTTATGACCTGTCGGGCGCCGACCGGAAGCTGCTGCCTGTCCTGGCCAAGGGCCGCCCCGGCCCACCCGAAATCATAGGCGGCCACGACCCTACGGGTTATTATGGATTGGCCATCAAAAACCATCCAAACAGCAAGGCGGCGATTTTCCCGATCAGCCTGGGGCGGATCTATTACATGCACGGCTACCAGGAACACAAGAACCTTCTGCTGGATATGATCCACCATATGCTACCCGAAATCGCACAGAATTTCGATACGAATGCGCCCGCGAGGGTCGAAACGGTGTTGAAGGAATTCACCTGGAATACCCCGGAAAACCGGGCTAAAAATACCCCAGACGGCCAGATTCTGCACCTGATCAACCTTACCGGTTTCAGCGGAAATACCTATTTCGAACCTTTGCCGGTCAGCAACCTGCAATTCAGGATCAGGGTGGCGAAAAAACCGCAAAAAGTGTTTACATTGACTAATCACAAGCCTTTGAACTTCACCTGGAAAGATGGCACGATCAGCCTCTCACTAGCCCGCCTGGCGGAGTTCGAAAGTATTGTGATGGAATGGTAAACTAAATCTGACGCTACCCCATATGAAACCCAGACTCGTCCTGCGCCTTGCCGCGCTGTGCATCGCTGTACACTTAGTCGGGCATTTTTTCGGCCATTTTTCATGGAAAGAAACGCCCGACCCTGTCAAACAGGAGGTGATCCGGCAAATGACCGGCCCAAGGTTCGAGTTCATGGGCGTCATGCGGAGCATGGGCGATTACTTTGAAGGTTACGGTCTCATTCTGTTCGTCGTATACGCTATGTCGATAGCGCTGATCCTCTCTGCGGCACGTTATGCCGACAGCAACCACGACATTGCACGCAATGTGCTTACACCCATCGGGATTGGTTACGTGGCCATGGGAGCCATTGAATTCATTTATTTCTTCCCGTTTGCCGGTTCGATAAGCCTCGTTGCCGGATTACTGATCATCCTGGCCATTTTCCTCAACGGTTAGTGGCCTTACAGCTTGGGAGCATCCGGTTTGTTAGGCGCTTCCGCCGGGCTGGCACCGCGCGTTTTCAGCTTGCGGCGGTAAGTTTTGTTTTGGGATTGAATATAAAGTATATCAAAATCTTTTCCTCCGAACCCTATTGCCAAAACCCGTCCACCTGAAACGGGCAGGATCGCATTCACACGACCGGTCTGGTCGAGGATTTGCACGCCCATATGCGTGGCCACATAGATGCGGCCGTCACGGTCGCAAACAATGCCGGATGCGCCCGCATTCTCCTCGGTATCCGGTGAATGCAGCCAGCCAAACCGCTGTTTATACGCGGGCTTGCCGTTTGCTTGTATTTGATCGGAACAAAGCCAGTGCGAACCCGGATCGGCGGTATAGAGCAGTGTTTGATCAGGTGAGAGCGCGGCTACTTTTCCCGCTTTTTGAAGCACATCCGCCCATTTAGCCGCGGGCTTTGGGTTAAATTGAAAACTTTCCCGGGCAATGCTCCATTCCTCTCCGGGAATTAGCAATGCCGAAAGAAATGCATTCTGCGACAGGCCTTTTTTTACCGGCTCGGGCCAGCCTTTCCACAGATAGCGCATGGCTTCGGGAAACAGCGCGGTACCCTGCTTGCCGTTATGGCCGCCCTCGCCCCAGCTGTGCATTACTTCATAACCTGCAAATGTCAGCGCGCGCAGCATGGTCTGATTGGCCATCCACCAGTCGCCGGCGTAAATATTGAGATCGTTAGCCCCGTCCTGCATGTAAATCCGGATCGGCTTGGGCTCCACCTTCCGTACCAATGTCGGGTAGCGGTCAGCACCGCGAAGGCCCACGTAGGTCCCTATCGCACTAAAAACGCGCGAAAAAGCATCCGGCCTTTCCCAGGCAGCGGTGAATGCGCACACGGCCCCGCTGCTCGAACCGCCAATGGCCCGGTCGTTACCATTTTTCGACAGGCGGATCGCGCGGCCGTCGCTGGTCTTCTGCTTTTCCACTTCCGGCAGGATTTCTTCGAGGATAAACTGCGCATAGGCATCGCCCAGGCCGTCGTATTCGAAACTGCGGTTGAAACGGTCGTTGGCCGCATTGGGATCGGCGGCTTTCACGCGCCCGTGCATCACAAACACCCCAATCGTGACCGGCATTTCCTTCTGGTGAATGAGGTTATCAAATACCGTCGGAGCCTTCCATTGAATGCCGTCCTGGTTCACGTATACGCACGCAGGCGTATCGGGCTTGTATTGCGCGGGCACATACACCCAATACTCGCGCCAAGTACCGGGAAAGATTTTGGATTGATCAAACACAAATTTTAAAACTTCGCCCTTGGGAACGCCAGTATGTTCCTCTGAGGCCGGATCTGCCGTGTAGTTTTCCTCCGGCGCTTGTGCACTGGTTAGAACAGGTGTTAGAAAGCAAAACAGGAGCAAAAGATGCTTCATGAAAGTGTGTATTTAAATTAATTAATAGTTTACAAATAGCTGAGCCACCAGGTTCTCTTCCGCGCCCGGTATTCGCCGTACCATTTACACGGCCAGTAAAGGGCCACTACAATGAACATCCAGATCAGATAGGTTTGCCCGAGCGGGTAGCCGAATTCATTGGGCCTGAATTTGAAGAAAAGGCTGTCGTCGGTCGCTTGCTGCCAGGTGTAGCCGGATAGGAATACCGTCACCATGGTCATAATATGGATTACGTAAAAATGCACCAGGAAAAAGAAGAACGGTACCCGTCCGTAAACCGTACAAATGCGGCTGAATGCGTTATCTGTCTGTTCGGTGAGGGCCAGTAGAATCAGTATCGGCCCTTGCGTCATGAATGTAAATAGCAGCGAGGGGGGATATTTGGTCACATTCAGGAAGGACATGAATGTTTTAATGCCGGTATCCTGCACCGACCAAGGGGCAGGGTCTCCGTAACCGTTGATAAACCTTAGCACGACAAACAGCAATGTAAGCGTAGAGCCAATCCACACGAGCAGCTTCCTGCGCCGTGCCGGATCTTCCTGCCGGTTGTAAAGCATGCCCAGGCCGTAGCCCGACATCATAATGCCTGCCCAGGGAAATATCACATACAAAAAAACGATCGCGCCGCCATCAGGCCTCGGCAGGAATGTACCTCTACCGGTAAAGAATATGCGTAAGAGGATGTCGGCTGCCGAGTTTTCCTGCAACTTCACATAGTCCAGCAGGTTATGCCCCAATACCAGTGCCAGCCCGAGTACCAGCACCGTTTTAGGAGAAGCAAACCGTACCGCAATGCCGAGCACGATCATTGCGCCGCCCAATGCCCAGAATACGGCAAAAAAGAGTGTTTTGTAATAAACATCAAATGTGAATGCAAACGTCATAAACACCATTTCAACCAGAATAAGCCAGAAACCGCGCTTGATCAGAAAGGCCGACTTCTCGGCCGCCGTTTTGCTGAGGCCCGACAGATAGGCCGACAAACCCGAAAGCATCATGAAAGACGGTGCACAATAATGGGTGATCCACCGGGTAAGAAACAAGGCCGGAGTGGTCGTAGCCAGGTCGGTAGGATCGCCGGTAGCACCGGCTATGTGGAAAAAATCGCGTACATGGTCGAGAGCCATGACAATGATGATCAGGCCGCGGACCGTGTCGATCGACCGGATGCGGTTGGTGAGGGTTCTAGTAGTGGTGATGGTGGTGTACATGACTCATACAAGTTGATGACAACTGAGCTAAGAAGCCACATAAATTACTGATTTACTGCCTATATCCCTCAAACAAAAGGCAACAAAAGTCCCGGCATTCTCCAACAAAATGCTGGACAATGCCGGGACTGGAAAACAGCAGCCGATTACAGGAGCGCTGCGCCGAAAACACCGGCGCTATCGCCAAGCTTGGGCTTTACGATCGGCGTCGTGACGACTCCCTTGTTAAAAATATACTTGCGGATACGCTCGTAGCCTGCTGTGTAAAGCAGGTCGATATTGCCGACTCCGCCGCCGATCACGATCAGGTTCGGGTCGATTACGTTGATCAGCGTCGAAATAGCCCGGCCATAATACTCGAGCAAGCGCTCGATAGTCGCTTTCGCATGCTCGTCGTTGCCGGAATGATACCTTTCCAGAACCGTTTTCATGGACACCTTTTCTCCGCTGAGTTTCTGATAATGGCGCTCCAGAGCCGGACCGGCGATCACCTGCTCCACGCAGCCTGCTTTGCCGCAGTAGCATGGCTCGCCGCCTTCTTCGAGGATATTGTGGCCCCATTCGCCGCCGATACCGTGGTGGCCGCCGATGATCTTGTTGTTTACCACCAGGCCGCCGCCTACACCGGTGCCCATAATAACCCCGAAAACCACTTCGGCCCCGTGGTAGTCCTTACCGGCCCCCATGAGTGCTTCGGCCAATGCAAAGCAGTTGGCGTCGTTGGCAAGCTGGCAGGGCACGCCCAATATTTTTTCCAGATCGGCCTTCAGCGGCATTCCGTTGAGGCAGGTCGTGTTGGAGTTTTTCATGAGCTGCGAATCCGGTTCGAGCACGCCCGGGGTCGCGAAACCGATCTTCCGCGGCCGCTCGCCCACCTGCTCAGCCACCATGTCGATCAGCTTTTTGATCTGCGACAGGATATGGTCATAGCCATTCACCGATTCCGTCGGCACGCGCATACGTACCACTACTTCCAGATTCCTTTCGGGATCCAGCACTGCACATTCTATTTTAGTACCTCCTAAGTCGATTCCCCAGAGTTTCATTTGTTAAGTGTTTTGGTAGTACTTCGGCTGTCGGCTCTCGGCTGTCGGCTGATTGTCAGTCGTCCCAAAAGCCTATTATCGATGGCCGAGGTATCTCTATTAGTTAATTGGTACTTCAGCTGATTTTCAGCTAACCAAAAGCCGACAGCCGATTGCCGGCGGCCGATTGCCGGCGGCCGAAGTACCTCAATGCGTTTTATAAAATTTATAACCAAACAGGAAGATCACCGTATAACAGATGATCGGCAGATAGTAGGCGTGTGCTACATTCGTTTCTGCCACTGCGCCCATCAGGAACGGGAAGAATGCCCCTCCTGCCACGCCCATCGCGATAAATGAAGAGCCTTGCTGGGTATTGGATCCGAGGTTTTTCAGACCAAGACTGAAAATTGTCGGGAACATAATGCTGAAGAAGAAGTTGAGCATCATCAGCGCGATGAAGGAAGGCCATCCCCACGCCTGTGCTACAATGAGACACATGACGATATTACTGAATGCAAAAATGGCCAGCAGTGAGTTGGGAGCGATGAAGCGCATCAGGAAAGTACCTACAAAACGTCCGGCCAGCATCAATGCCATGAAACCGATCATATAGTTGGCTGCCACCGCGTCGGAGAAGCCCATTTTCTCGTGCGCATAATTGATAAAGAATGCCCACGTACCGCCTTGCGCCGCCACATTGAAAGTTTGGGCCGCTACCGCCCACACAAAATGCCTGTGCTGGAATAATGTCTTTCCGGGCTCCGTATCCACATTGGAAGTATCGGCATTCACCTCCGCTGCGTGCGGATCAATGAGGGCCGGAACTTTCACAAATGAAAAAGCGAGCGCGATCAATGCAATCACCGAACCGATGGCAATGTAAAGGTTCTTCACAGAAGTAAGGTCTGTACTGCCCTCCACGTGGTTCCGGAAAAGGAAGTAGCCGCCGATCGCAGGCCCGAGGATAGCACCCAATGCATTGAATGCCTGAGCGAAGTTGATGCGCTGATCACTCGTGCGCTGGTCGCCGAGCGACGCTACAAACGGGTGCGCCACGGTTTCGAGCGTAGCCAGGCCGCAACCGAGGATAAACAACGCGATGCCGAAGAACGGGAATGAAGCCGTGCTGGCGGCAGGAACGAACAGGAATGCACCTAATGCGAAAAGCGACAAACCCAGCAATACACCGCTTTTATAACCGAAACGCTTCATGAACAAACCCGCAGGGATACCCATAATGAAGTAGGCCCCGAAAATCGCGAACTGTACGAAAGCGGATTGCGTCTTACTCAGGCTCAACACCTTCTGGAAGTGTTTGTTGAGCACGTCCCCCATCGTAATGGCAATCCCCCAGAACATGAACAGGGACGTTACGAAGACCAGGGTAACAAGGTATTTTTTGTCAGTGAACTTAGGCGGGGAGGCGTGAACGGTGCCGGCAGACGAATGGTTGCTCATTTAGCTGAATAGTAAAATTAAATATAAGGTTCGGTCTATTTTTGCAAATGTAAATCAGAGAAATTTAAAAACTGTATCCAGTCGAACATTTTAACGTCGTGCCCGCCCGGCCGGATATGAAAGCCGATCTGGCCCGATACGGGCCGATTCAGCGCCGGAAACGGTACATCCGGAAAACCGCTCGTCCCTAAAAACCGGTATATCCCATCCGCAGCCCGCGCGGTAGCGAACTCACCCTGCGGATCGGCATTTTTATCGTCCTCTGCCGTAGCCAGGTAAACCGGCCTCGGAGCAATGAGCGAAAGGACAAAATGCTGATCGAACGGCAACTCGGTGTCCTTGCCTTTGTATTTGTTCAGGCTCCGGGCATACCAGTGCGGAAATACGGTACAAAGGCGGTTAATGTCCTCCCCGATCCCGCGCCGGAACTGCTTTCCGCCTCCCGCACCCGACTCATTGCTCAGTACGGCAGCAAACCGCCGATCTGTTGCACCGGCCCAGAGCGCAGCCTTGCCGAGGCGCGAAAAACCGAACACAGCCACGCGCTTTGCATCGATATCCCTGTCGGTTTCCAAATAGTCCAGCCCGCGGCTCAATGCCCAGGCCCAGGCAGCGACGGTCGAGAAATTGTCCTCCCGCTGCTGCAAAGCAGGGTACAACGGGTGCACGCCTGTCTGAAACGCATATTCCTTTCTATCGGAGGCTACTTCCTCGCGGTAGAGCGTTACAAGCGCGTAACCGCGTGCGAGAATACTATCCACCGCCCATTGCGACGCATTGACGCCCCGGCAGGCATCGGTGGCCTTGCCATTCGCTGCGCAGGGAAACATCCGGCTGTTTTCGACCCAGGCGGTTGTCAGCTTGATACCCGGATCCGCGTGAATCGCCTGGTTGCCGATGAAATTCAATCCGATGATCGCCGGTACAGGATGTTTGGCCTGATTGGGAACGTAGACCAGCAAGTCAAACCGGGCTTCGCGGCCATTTTCAGCAATATATACGGTCACTTGCTTGCGGGTTGCTTTACCACCCAATGCTTTTTTATCGAGGTCAAAAACTTCAAAGCGCATGTTTTTGGGGCGTCCCGGCGAGGTGCCGTACATTTCGCGCGTCATCGTTTCGAGAATTTCCTTTCGCCGTTCCTCCCATTCTTTCACCGATTTCACCTTTTTTCCGCTGTTGAAAGTAAATGGGTCGGGCAGTGCGCGATTACCCTCCTGGCCGTACACTATTTTCGGCACGAAAGCACAGAGAGGCGTCAATGCAAAAAGTAAATTCCTCATAATGAGTCGCATGCAACGGATTTGAGTGTTATTTTTTACTAAAATAAGTATTCATGAAAAGAAGCTGGTGCTGAACGGCATTCTCCCAGTATGGCCAGTTGTGTGCTCCTGGGCGGGAAATATAGTCGTGGGGAATCTTGCGGTATTCAAGCTGCTGGTGCAGGTTTTCATTGACGCCATAAAAGAAATCTTCGGTACCGCAGTCGATGATGAGCGAAAGTGAATTAGGGGTCAGCAAATGGAGCATATTAATGACCGTATTCTTCTCCCATCTTTCGGGTTGTTCGGCATAGCTGCCCAGGCGTTTTGCCATGTCCCAGTTGTTGGGGAAAGGACGGATATCCACGCCCCCACTCATGCTCCCGGCAGTGCCGTACACATCCTGATGCTTCAATGCGAGGTACAATGCGCCGTGGCCGCCCATGCTCAGTCCGGTAATGCCGCGTCCTTTACGGTCTTTGATGGTTTTGTAGTTCTTATCGACGTAAGCCACCAGTTCCCTGGAGATATAGGTCTCAAACTGTGACTGCGGGTCTACCGGGCTGTCCCAGTACCAGCTGCTGAACCCACCGTCGGGGCAAACAATCATCATATTATACTGGTCGGCGGCTTGCTGGATGCCCGGCGCTTTGGTAATCCAGTTGGAATGGTTTCCGCTGTAACCGTGCAGCAGGTAAACCACCGGAAACTCCTTGCCGGAGCTGTAACCCGCGGGCCGTACCACGACTACTTTCAGTTTCGTTTTCATCACCGCACTGTTGACCTCCACGGTGTCGACCTGGGCCGCGGAGACCTGCGCGGCATTGAACTGACAGAAAATAAAAACGGCGGATGCAAAAAAAGATAGAAATGCTTTTTTCATTGGAAAGAATTGAAAGGGAATTGAGACAATGACGATTATGGAATGGCAGTTACCGTAAGATTTTGAGAAAATTTTCTACAACTGCACGGAAGAACAGCCTTGAACCCCGCAAATATTGTAGAAACCGTGGAAATATCCCGTTCCGGGGCATGATAAAGTGCCTGGCACCTAAATTGATGTAAAGCTGGTATCTCTAATATAACTCTAACTCAAAATTTTACAACAATGGGAAATCTCCTGTATACCATAGCCGTGATCCTGGTGATCTTGTGGCTGATCGGCTATTTCGGCTTTGCAAGTTTTGGCTTAGGAAATATCATTCATATCCTCCTCGTGATCGCCGTAGTGGCCATCATCCTGCGTTTGATACGCGGCGATAGGGTGGTATAGCGCAAACTCATTCACCAAAGGCCCGGAACGTTGGTAATCAACCGTTCCGGGCTTTTTTATGCCCGGCCTGGCCCGCCGTCATCTGGCATAGTTGTTGTTGAAACGGCAGGATTCAAACTAAAACCCCAGGTCATGGAAACTACAATCGACTATAACTATCCCTCGCTGGTTAACGCGGCATTCTCCAATCGCATGGATGCGCAGAAAGCTTACGACGAGCTGATTTACAGAGGCTACAAACCGGAAGAGATCAACGTAATCATTTCCGACGATACACACCGGATACATCACGAAGAGATCGGCGAAGAAAAGCCTTCGCATACCACCATGGAGAATGCGGGCATTGGCTCGGCCATCGGCGGTACGGCGGGGGCTATTGCCGGGGCGATTATCGCCATCGGCAGCACGGTCATTATTCCCGGACTCGGCATCGCGGTGGCCGGACCATTACTTGCCGCACTCACGGGTGCAGGTGCAGGCGGGCTAACGGGCGGCATCGTAGGCGCATTACACGGCCGCGGCGTACCCAAGGAGCATGCGGAAGCATTCGAGACCAGCATCCGTGCTGGCGAGACGATTATCTCGTTTACTCCAAAAACCGTCGAAGACCGGATGGAGATCATCGAAGCCTGGCATAGATATGGAGCCCGGCAACTGCACGGCAACGAAATTTACAATGCCTGAACAACAAAGAACCCGCTCGATGGCGGGTTCTTTCATTTTACAGCAAATCTTTGATCTTCACCCACACATTTTCGGCCAGTATCTTGTGCCCTTCGGCTGTGGGGTGAATGCCGTCGGCCTGGTTGAGCTTGGTTTCACCTCCCACCCCTTCGAGCAGGAACGGAATGAGCGTCACATCGTTCTTTTTGGCTAGATCGGCGTACACTTCCTTGAATTCACCCGCGTATTTCTGGCCCATGTTCGGCGGGATCTGCATCCCCGCCAGCACACGTTTGGCATCCGGATATTTGGCCTTTACCTTGTCGAGGATTTCCTGCAGGTTCTTGCGTGTTTCTGAAACCGGAATCCCCCTAAGGCCGTCATTACCTCCGAGTTCGAGCACAAAAACGTCAAGCGGCTGTTTGAGGAGCCAGTCGATCCGACTGTTACCACCCGAGGTGGTCTCGCCGCTCACACCCGCATTCACCACCTTGTAGTTCAGGCCCAGCGAATCGATCCGCTTCTGGATCAGCCCGGCAAAACCCTGCGAGGGATCGTCGAGGCCGTATGCGGCGGTGAGGCTGTTTCCGAAAAACACGATGATCTTCTTTTTAGCGGCAGGTGCTTTCGCCGATGTATCTGCTGAACCGGGCTTCTGCTCTGAACCCTCCTTTTGCCCGCTGCCGCAGGAAAACAATCCTGCTGTGAGGAGAAACAATGCTAAAAATGCCTTGAAACGACGTATATCAGTCATAATCTGTATCGAAGTGGAATGAATTTTACAGTTTAAAAACGTATACCGGGCCATTCATTCTCATTTAAAAACCGTTTAAACTATATTTATGAGAAACAATAACTGAAAAGAGCCAAATTAGGTCTCCCCGGTAGAGCACCACGCAAACATAAAATAAAAACCATTGATGAATACCATACTCGATCTGCACGACGTCAGTAAAATATATAAAAGCGGCGACCGCACCCTCAAAGTCCTTGACAATATCAGTTTTTCCATCGAAACAGGTTCCACAGTCTCTATTGTAGGCCCATCCGGCAGCGGCAAAACGACGCTGCTAGGCCTTTGCGCCGGCCTCGACCGCTCCACGGCGGGCACAGTAGAGCTGCACGGGACGCGGCTGAACGGCCTCAACGAAGACCAGCTTGCGGCAGTGCGCAACCAGTACGTAGGGTTTATTTTCCAAAACTTCCAGCTGCTGCCCACGCTCACCGCGTTGGAAAACGTGATGGTACCCATGGAACTCCGCGGCGAGAAGAATGTGAAGTCCCGTGCGCTCGACCTGCTCGATAAAGTGGGCCTTGCCGAACGCGGCCACCACTACCCTACCCAGCTCAGCGGCGGCGAACAGCAGCGCGTATCGCTGGCCCGTGCATTCTCCAATCAGCCGCAGATCCTCTTTGCCGACGAACCCACGGGCAACCTCGATGCCGAAACGAGCGAAAAAGTGGTAAAACTGCTTTTTGATCTCAACCGCGAAGCTGGCACTACACTCGTAGTTGTTACCCACGACCTCGAACTCGCTGCCAAGACCCAGCGCATTATCCGCATCAAAGGCGGCAAAATTGTGGAGGCAAGCTAACTGTGAATTTCCGATGAACCCCAATACTTTCAACCTCTCCTGGTTATTGCAAATGGCGTGGCGCGACAGCCGCAGAAACCGCGCCCGGCTGGCCCTTTTCATATCGTCCATTATCCTCGGCATAGCCGCGCTCGTGGCCATTTATTCACTCGGCGACAACCTGCGCGACAATATCGACAACCAGGCCGCAACGCTTATCGGTGCCGATTTATCGGTTTACAGCGGGAAAAAGATCGAAGGAAAAGCGCTCACGTTCGTCGATTCGCTGGGCAAAGTCCGCTCCGAGGAGCGCGCATT
This sequence comes from Dyadobacter sp. 50-39, assembly GCA_001898145.1. Taxonomy (GTDB): domain Bacteria; phylum Bacteroidota; class Bacteroidia; order Cytophagales; family Spirosomataceae; genus Dyadobacter. The sequence continues at coordinate 157,641 of MKSR01000036.1, read as the reverse complement.
TGCTTCGATGGTGTATTTCAATAAAGGCGGCGGCAGCAGGCTCACCCAGGTGAAAGCGCTCTCCGGCGATTTCCCTTACTATGGCAAACTGGAAACGGTGCCGGTTTCGGCTGAAAAGACATTCCGCGACCGGCAGGAAGCCTTGATAGACCAGACGTTGGCATTGCAATACCGCGCGAGGGTCGGCGATTCGATCCGGATCGGCGAGGTGACATTTGCCATTGCCGGCATTCTTGAAAAAGCCCCCGGCTCGACAGGCATTACCGCCTCCGTGGCACCGGTGGTTTACATCCCGATGCGCTTTCTCGACCAGACGGGCCTCATGCAGAAAGGCAGCCGCGTCGGCTACCGGTATTATTTCAAATATCCTCCGAAAACGGATGTCGAAAAGATGGTCAAAACGCTGCAACCGAAATTCGAACGGTACGACCTTGACTATAATACGGTGCAGAGCCAGAAGGAAGATACCGGCCGCTCGTTCCGCGACCTCACGCGCTTCCTGTCATTGGTGGGATTTGTAGCGCTCCTGCTCGGGTGTATAGGCGTAGCAAGCGCCATACACATATATGTACGCGAGAAACTGAACTCCATCGCGATCCTGCGCTGCCTGGGCGTCAAAGCATCGCAGGCATTCCTGATCTATCTCATTCAGATCGCCGGTATCGGGCTGATCGGCACGGTGCTGGGTACCATACTGGGGACCGTTATCCAGCAATTTCTTCCCGTGGTCCTGCAAGACCTGCTCCCATTTGATCTCACTACCGACATATCCTGGACGGCCATCGGCCAGGGGCTCGCGATTGGCGTGCTCATTTCCATTCTTTTCGCATTACCCCCGCTCGTATCCATCCGCAAAGTCTCACCGCTGAATGTACTCCGCTCGGCTTCGGACGCATCCCATCCCGAACGCGACGCGGTCAGCTGGGCTTTGTACGGGCTGATTGTCCTGTTCATTTTCGGGTTTTCGTTCCTGCAAATGCAGACCTGGGTGCAGGCATTGGTGTTTACCGCCAGCATACTCGCCTCGTTCCTGGTGCTTTTCGGCATTGCCAGCTTGCTGATGTGGCTAGTACGCCGGTTCTTCCCCGTATCATGGAGCTACCTGTGGCGCCAGGGCCTGGCGAACTTGTACCGGCCCAACAACCAGACGACGATCCTCATTGTATCGGTCGGGCTGGGAACGTCGCTGATATGCACGCTATTTTTTATACAAACCATCCTGCTCAACCGGGTGAAGCTGTCGAGCAGCGGTAACCAGCCTAATATGGTACTGTTCGATATCCAAAGCCATCAAAAAGACGGCGTGCTGGCCATTGCGAAGGCGCAAAATGTGCCCATTAACCAAAGCGTGCCCATCGTCAATATGCGTCTGGAGGAAATTAACGGTAAAACCGCTGCCGATTTTGAAGGCGACACCACCGCCGAACAATCCCGGCGCATTTTCGGCCGCGAATACCGCGTCACTTTCCGCGATTCCACAACTTCTTCCGAAAAAATCACCAAAGGGAAATGGCAGGGTAAATACGACAAATCCGCGGAACTGATCCCGGTGTCTGTCGAACAAGGCTTCGCCGAAAGAAGCCGACTGGAACTGGGCGACACGCTGGTATTCAATGTCCAGGGCACCATCATGCCTACGATTATTTCCAGTTTCCGCGAAGTGAACTGGAGCGAAGTGCGTACCAACTTCCTGGTCGTGTTCCCGACCGGCGTGCTCGAAGAAGCGCCCCAGTTCCACGCCATGCTCACGCACGTACCCAATCCGGCCGTTTCCGCGCAATTTCAGCAGGCGCTGGTCCGGCAGTATCCCAACATTTCCATCATCGACCTGGCCCTTGTACTGCGTGTGCTCGACGATATTTTTAACAAAATCGGCTTCGTGATCCGCTTCATGGCCGGTTTCAGTATCCTCACCGGGCTTATCGTGCTCATTGCATCCGTCATGATCAGCAAATATCAGCGCATTCAGGAGAGCGTTCTGCTGCGCACATTGGGCGCGAGCCGCAAGCAGATATTCATCATCACCTCGCTCGAATATTTCTTCCTGGGCGCACTGGCCGCAATCACTGGTATTCTCATTGCCATCATCGGCAGTTTCAGCCTCGCGAAGTTCAGTTTCGAGTCCGAATTCAATCCCGAGCCCGGTCCCGTGGCACTGATATTTCTTTTCGTCACGTTGCTAACCGTAATAATCGGTTTGCTCAACAGCCGCGGCATCTTGTCCCGCCCGCCGCTGGAAGTGTTGCGGCAGGACGTTTAAAAGTTTTATTTTGGTATCTTTAATTACCAGTAAAACAGCACACACTTGGAGTTTGACATTCAGGGCAACTTGAAGCCCTACGACATTATTTATACTGACTGGTCGACATTTAAAGCTGAGTTTGTGGATGCTTTTCCCAGATCTAGCACGAGGCAGGTAATTTTCGAGAACTTTTCGGTGTATATGGAGAAGTTGGTTGCCATCATTGGCACGGATTTTCATCAATGGATCGACGGAAGTTTTGTTACCAGGAAACTTAATCCAGGAGATATCGATTTCGTGACATTTGTAAATGCGAAAACTTTCAGTCGCAATGAGCATCTGTTGTACCTTCTGAAAGAATACAGTCGTGACCAAAGACTCCGTATCGACGGATACTTTGTTAAAGATTACCCAAAGGATCACAAAGACTTCTTCCAATCTTACCTGGACTCTGTGCAGTGGATGCATGGGTTCTCTAAAGATACTCGAAAAGGACAATCGAAAGGGTTTATACAACTAAATTACTGAGTCATGAAACCACAGATGATAGTAGAACTGGAAGAATGGGGATTGCGCGTGTCGCGACTTATAGAACTTGTAGCACTCACTAATCAAACCCTGAAAATGCATCGCGAGTCAGGCGATTCATGGTTAATGATCACGCAATACGAACAGCTCCTGGCAGAACATCAACAGGAATTGGATGAACTGCTGAAAACGCGTGGATTAACCTTAAAAGTTACTCCGACTGATAGCGCCGCTTAGTCGTCTGAAAATTCTCCGTCGCTTCCCTCCCGCTACTCCACTTTCCAGCCCGTGTCCTATCCGCTCCGGCCGATTTAACAATTCCTTAAAGCGAATTCCTTCATTTATTCTTCCTGCTAATCCCATTTTTGGCCTGAAATGCTGCTTAAATGCAACTTTTCTCATCCCCGTTAGACTTTGGGATGATTTAAAATCACTATTCCTACACCCCAAAAAGCAGTATTAATTTCATCCAATTAAATCTCCATATTTTTTCAAACGTTTGCACAGAATTTCAAACGTTTGCATTGACTATAAAGTAATTACTATTAATTATCTTAATAATACAATCGGTAATCTTGTAACTCATTACTCCAAATTTTCCTCTATGACTGTAAATTCCTTTGGCTCCAACATTCTATTCACTGTAAAATCCAATAATCCACGACTATGAGAAATACTTCGACTCTATCAGTCAGGACCGGGATAATCAGAAACTGCCTCATGCAGGTAACGGCCGTTTGCGGCCTGCATGCCATAGCAGCTGCTGCAATACCGGTTCCCGAAGGCCAGCCCCGAAAACATGTTGAAACCAGCATGAACAAGTTGCAGGAAGTTACCCTTACCGGGAAAGTGACCACCGAAGGATCTTCGGAAGGACTGCCGGGCGTTACCGTGGTGATTTCCGACGTCAGCGGCAATAACAAGCAGGGAGCAACTACCAACGAATCGGGCTCTTTCAGTTTTGCTAATCTGCAAACAGGCCAGCGTTACAACCTGGAATTCAGCTATATAGGATTTGAAAAACAATCCCTGAAAGATTTCCTGCTCACCGAAAGCAATGCGAGCTCCATCGTCGTCAAGCTTAAAGAAGCAGCGTCCAACCTCAGCGAGGTGGTAGTAGTCGGCTACGGCAGCGCTACGAAGAAGGACATTACCGGCTCGGTGAAGTCGCTCAAAAGCGCAGAGTTTAACCAGGGTATCATCAACTCGCCCGAGCAATTGCTTCAGGGAAAAGTTTCGGGTGTGAATATCACTTCGGCTACCGGTGAGCCAGGCGGTAAAACCAACATCACCGTGCGCGGACCGGGTGGTGTGCGCACCGGCAGTACGCCGCTGTTTGTGGTGGACGGTATGGCGCTCGACAACAGCGGTACCGGCGGCGATACCAACCCCCTCAACTTCCTGAACCCACAGGATATCGAGTCGATCGATGTACTGAAAGACGCCTCTGCCACAGCCATCTATGGTGCAAGAGGTGCCAACGGGGTTATTCTCATTACAACTAAAAAAGGCAAGTCTGGCACCGCACAAGTGACCTACTCGGGAAGCCTGGGTATTTCCAATGTAGCACGTCCGCTGGATGTGCTCTCGGGACCTGAGTTTTTGGCCGAAGCGACCAAGCTCGGCGCAACCATCACCGACGGGAAAGCCAATACGGACTGGCAGAAGGAAATTTTCAGGACTGCTACTACTCACAATCACAACGTGTCAGTGGGTGGCGGTAGTGATAAAATGACCTATTACGCATCATTTGGCGCGCAAAAACAGCAAGGTATTCTTAAAAACAGCCAGCAGAACCGCTACACGGGTCGTATGAACCTTTCGCAAAAATTGTTCGACGACCGCGTGACGCTGGATTTTAATCTGAATGCTACCAATACCAAGAACCAACGTCCTAACATCCAGGGTGCGATTGGTAGTGCCCTGACCATCAACCCGACTTACGCTCCCTACGATGCGAACGGACAAATTGCTCAATATCAGGATTTCACCAACCCGCTGTTCACTTTGCAGCAGTATAAGGAGGAACTGACGACCAACCGCGTGCTGGCGAGTATTTCGCCTTCCGTGAAGATTATCGACGGGCTGATTTACAAACTGAACTTTGGCATCGATAACTCAACGGCCACACAGGATAAGCAATTGCTGCCCAGTACGATCCCGGCCGAGATCGGACGTCTGGAAAACTACGGTCTCCGTAATACCAACAGACTGATCGAGAACTACCTTACTTACAACCTGAATACCAAAATGCACAGCCTGACCGCATTGCTCGGTCATTCATACCAGCGCATTTTCATTCAGAGCCGGAATTTCAGTATCAACAAATTCCCGATCTCGGACATCGAGCCGATCTACAACCCGGGCCTCGGGCAAGATCTTTCGTTGGCATTGAATCAACCCGGCGGTTTCGCGACGATCAATGAATTACAATCGTTCTTTGGCCGTGCGAGCTATGGTTTCAAAGACAGGTATTTGCTTACCGCTACGTTGCGTATCGACGGGTCGTCCAAATTCGGTTCCAACAACAAATACGGATCGTTCCCGTCGTTCTCCGCAGGTTGGAGGATTTCAGAAGAACCTTTCATGAAATCGTCGCCATTCTCGGAATTGAAACTCCGCGCAGGCTGGGGATCGACGGGTAACCAGGAAATCCCATCCAAAATTACGCAGGCACGTTTTACATCCGTGGTTTCAGGAACTGCGAGCTATCCGCTTGACGGCGGCACCACCTATCCCGCCGGTACTACCTACACACGTCTGGCTAACCCCAACATCCAATGGGAAGTGTCCAAACAGACGGACTTAGGTCTTGACTTTGGTTTGTTCAAAGGGGCATTGAGTGGAGAAATTGATTATTTCAGAAAGGTATCCGAAAAGATGCTGCTTGAAGTGATCCCTGCCGACCCAGTTCAGCCAGCGGGTACTTTCTGGACCAACGTGCCTGATATGCAGATCATCAACCAGGGTTTGGAGCTTGACCTGAACTATCGCAATACCCTGGAGAATGGCTTGAGATACTCGCTTGGCGGAAACATTACTTTCATCAAAAACCGCGTCGAACACTCTCCTTATACCGTTATTCCTTCGGGATCCGCGCAAGGATCCGGTCTGACGTCGGCCACCATCAACGGCTATATCAATGGGGAGGCGATCGGCTCATTCTACCTGAAAGAGTTCATCGGTTTCGACGAGAAAGGCATCAGCAAGTTCCGCGACGTGGACGGCAATGGCATCGTGAACGACGCCGACCGTGTTGTAGCCGGTACTGCATTACCTACCCGCATGTACAATTTCAACGGAAATGTCAGCTTCAAGGGCTTCGACCTGAGCGCCAATTTCAATGGCGTTGCCGGCAACAAAGTGTATGACAACACTGCGAACTCGAATTTTTACAAGCTGAAACTGTCGAAAGGTGTGAACGTAACACCGGAAGCACTCGAATCGCCGGAAGAATCGGTTAACAACTCGGCAGGTGTTTCTACAAGGTATCTCAAAAGCGGTGCTTACCTGAGGTTGAACAACCTCGTGCTCGGCTATAACCTCAACACCGCCAAGCTTGGTATCAGCAGATGGGTACAGACAGCCCGCATTTCGGTTACAGGCCAAAACCTGGCTTTGTGGACCAAATACAATGGCTACGACCCGGAAGTTAACAACGACCGTTCGATCGCCGGCATTACCTCTTATGGCATCGACTACCTGAGCTATCCGAAAGCGAAAACTGTCATTTTCTCGATCAACCTCGGCTTTTAATTATTGACCCATGAAGAAGAAACTATCAACCATATTTGCGGTAACCGGCCTGCTCATGTTCAGCAACGCCTGTACCGACCTGAAAGAAAAAGTGCTGGACGAAACGCTCACGGCCAAACTTTCAGAAGAAGAAACAGTCAACGGACTGCTCGCACCGACCTACGCATTGCTGCCCAACCTTTTCCAGCATACCACCTATTTTGCATTGCAGGAAATCTCCACCGACGAAGCCATCCTCCCATACCGGGGCGGCACCGACTGGGGCGATAACGGTATTTACATTGCTTTGCACGGGCACAATACCACCAGCACCGACCCGAATGTAAACAACACCTGGAACCAGCTCGTACAGTCGATTTCGAGGTGTATCACGGCCATCGAAGGCCTTAAGAGTGCAACTTCGCCCAATACGGCACTTTACACTGCGGAGGCCCGCGGTATGCGCGCCTACTACAATATGGTGATGCTCGATCTGTTCGGTATTGCATTTGTGAAGGATGATCCGGGCACGACGTCCAAGATTATCCGCGGCGATGAGGCTGTCAAGTACATCGAAAGCGAATTCCTGGCAGTAGAGCCGGTTTTGCAACCGAAGTCGGTGGTAGGTCCGGGCCGTTTGAACCAAGCTGCCGTATGGAGCTTGCTGGCTCGTCTTAATTTAAATGCAGCGGTGTACCGCAACATTTACGGTGCGACGTTCGATTTCAAGGCCGAGGATATGGATAAGGTGATCCAGTATACCGACAAGGTGATCAACTCCGGCCAGGCGAAACTTTCCGCGGACTACTTCGCGATCTTTGGAAACAGCAACCACACAAACGAAGAGATCATTTTCGCGGTTGACCAGCGCGCCGAGCTGAACGGACACAACCGTATGGCTTACTTCTCGATCTCCGGCGACCAGTTCCCGCTCGCAGAATTCCCTGCCGCGAACGGTACCGATGGTCCGGGTATTACTTCGGATTTCTACCAGACCTGGGTACAGGCTTATGGTGCCGTTGACCCTTCCCGCGACCCGCGTTTTTATCAGCAAAACATGTCGATCTATTCCAATGCGGCCGACACCTGTGTAGCTGATGCGGATTACAAGATCAACCGCGGTATCCTGAGAGGCCAGCAATACGGCGCATTGCGGGTAAACGGGGCGTTCCTCCGCTGCCCCGACGGCAAGCTGAAAGTGGGTAAACTGAGCTACGTGACCCGTAACCGTGCCGATTTGCCGGTAAGCTTCTCTGAGATGATCGACTTCACTACCGCAGGCAGCAACTACAATACGGGCTACCGTGTAGAGAAATACGAGTTCAGCAATAAGTCGAACACCGGTCGTAACCGCGGTGAAGCCGATATCGTGATCGCACGTCTGGCCGATATTTACCTCATGCGTGCCGAAGCGAAGCTGCGCAAAAGCAACGACGCGGCCGGTGCCCTGGCCGATGTAAACCTCGTGCGCGCATCACGCACGAAGACGCTCGCGCCGCCTGCGCTTACGACCATGAATCTCGACCTGCTCTTCCGCGAACGCGGTTTCGAATTCTACTGGGAAATGCTGCGCCGCCCGGATATGATCCGTTTTGGCAAATACGAAGGCAAATGGACCGAAAAAACCAATACCGACGTAAAGAAACGCATCTTCCCGATCCCGCAAACCGCCATCGACGGCGCGTCGAATTTGCCGGGATATTTGAAGCAGAATGATGGGTATTGATATTTGAGTAAACAAACAAAAAGCCGGTCGGGGTAACCTGACCGGCTTTTCTTTTTTGATGCCAGAATCACTATGCTCAGGGCTTCATTACTTCCACACTTTCGGTAGTTTCCTTTACCGGACTGGCCCCGTATGTATTCACAAATGTGCGTTTCACGCGTTCTGAACGACGCATATAAGGAATCCAGATCGCAGCAAAAACAATGTTCCTGAAAGCCAAAACGTAGTCAAATGTGCCGTTGTCGGACAATGCGAAAGCAAGCACCTGATTCGTTAAAACACCTACCGCGGCGATTATCAGAAACCGAATGTAAAGCTGAGGAAACGAGTCGCGTTTTTTGAAAAACAGGGCCGTGAGCAAAATGGCAAACCCGAGCACAAATATATTGAAGTATATCTCGGCCATCATCAGCCCCCTGAATGACCAGGAACGGAGCCATCCCGAAGACTCGTAGGCATTCCATAAACTATTGGTAAGGTAGCCTTTTGTCAAAATATTCACCAGCAGTCCGAACGTAACAAACGGGGTTACCGCGATTGAGAAACCCACAAATACCAGCCAGCTGCCGGTATGCATCGCCGGCTCGTGGTATATCCCTGCACCAGGAGAATATGTGTACAACTTTTTAAAATAGCTAAGAGCAAATACAATCGCGGCAATGAGAACTCCAATCATCGCTCCATTCATATCCGAAGGTTTCATACCACCTGCTTTCGGTTCGCTGAGCTGGTAGTCCAGGGCCCCGGCCAGTTTGTCCATGTCGGCCTTGAATTCCTTAATCTGCGCAAGAGGGACGTGGTCTTTCCGGTTTATATAATGATAGGTCAAACACCAGATGTTTTCTTTGGGCAAGTAAGCAGACTCAAATTCAATCGCATATGCCTCACGCTCGATCTGCCATTTATCCTTGGCGACACTGAACACGCCCGGCAAATGGATATTGATAGTGTACGTTCGTTCAAAGGGAAATTTCAGATAAAGCGGATCTTTTCTGGGCCGTCCGGGCAGGAATGTCAGCTCGCCATAGAGCGTTTTTCCAAAAATATCGAAGAAATACCTGTTCCCGGCCGTATCGAGCTGCCAGGGTTTATTGAGTGAGTAGCGCTCAACCAGTGAAAAATTATTCCCCTCCCGGTGGTCATAATATTCCAGCGTATCGGCGAAATCGACTTCTGCGTGTTTGAAAATATCCTTGTAAAAATTCAGATAGTCTTCTTCGAGTTTGGAAATATCTCCTTCCTGAAATTCCGCCCGAAAATTGTCGGCTTCCGCTCCATTGTAAACTGTCTTGACTTCCAGCCGCCCCTGAGCCAGAGAATCGCCGCTTGCAGGAAGATAAATGTCTTCCACGATGTCAACACTACCCCATTTATGCCGACTGATCTCCACCGGGCCTGACTGACCATTAGCGAGAATCAGTCCTTTGCCATAAGGAGGGCAAAGCATCTGTGGCGCTGTTCCACCCTGTAATGAGATCGTCGCGTCGATAAACGCGTATACATCTTCATTACCCAGCCTTTCCTCAACCATCTTTACGCGCGCGATCACGTGGTTGAAATCCGATGGAGAAGGAAGGTAATCACCCAGGCGCGAGCGCTTGTAGGTATCCACCAGCACCGGATCGCATTCGATCCCATTCGATCGCAAAATGGCACACAGCAGGAAAGCTTTGTCTTTGCAGTCGCCATACCGCTGAGCGAACACTTCTTCCGGCCGGTGCGGCTTATGTGAGTTTTCTCCCGTTTCTACGCCCAGGTAGCGGATTTCATCCTGGACGAAGCGGATCGCCTTTCCAATGAATTCCTGCCTGGTTTTACTTTCCGCCTTCCATTCATCCACTTTTTTCTTCAAAGTGCCCGTCGGCGTGGGTATCTGGTAAAAATTAAGGCCCCAGTCGACCACTTCCTTCCAACTTTTGAACTCCGTCACCTGCACAAAAGGCTCCTTGGAATACCAACCGGGTACGTCGTCATCGTAGGAACTATTTTTGACGTTATTTGCAGTCCATTCGTATACCGTATTCCATCCTGTATCCCGCACGGTTCTGGCCGGAGGTTTGTTAAAATCTTTAAAAGACAACGCACGTCCCTTCGGCGCAAGAATAGCTGTATGAATGTGGGAAATATAATCGTAGGCATCAAAATACAGGAAGGCCGAATACTTGTTCATGAACACCGGGTTCCAGCCTGTACGTGAATAAGATACATCGATCCGATCGCCTTTTCGAATATCCTTTAACACCAGCGTCGCCGAATACTCGCCATTGTAAATAAACCGTTGCCGCTCCGACTCCACCGGTAGCAATTTAAAATCGCGCAGATTGAGCTGCGACAACCGCTGCCCGCCCCGCCATACGGTTACTTCATGAAAATCAATGCGCTCATAAGCCGGATTGACCCTGATCGAAAATTCAGACCCATTCTGAACCCCGCTTTCGGAAACAATCTGCCGTACGAAGCGTTGGTAGGTACTTTGAGCCGTTAGATTGATCTGCTTGTCGAGAAAGGATATATAGTAGCCCTCTGAAAAGTCCTTCGAAGAAGGTGCCTTCCCACCCGGTGTAACCGGAATTACCCACGACGGAACAGGCTTGATACCGATGGAAGGAGCTGCCCGGAGTTCGCCAACGCACATAGCAAGCACACACAATACGGACAGGAAAAGTCGGATTGAACGAAATTTAAAAATCAAGTTTACAAATCAGATAGAAGAGTTACAGATCGTCTAAACTATTAATATTTTTTCAAAGTATCTGGGAGTTACGATCTAATTATTTCTTCAAAAATCCACGGGCTCTGCGGCCCTAAATCCGCAGCGACGACTCCCGGATTACCAGCTCGGAAGGGAGCACAATGCTCTCGGGCGCAAAGTCCCCGGAACCGTTCAACTGATTGAGAAACAAGCGAGAAGCTTCCATTCCGATCTTACGTCCCGGCCGGTGGACGGTGGTGAGCGACGGAAATGTGTAAGCGGAAATGGGCGAATTATCGAAACCGACGAGGCCGATATCCTGCGGAATTCGCAGGCCTTTGTCCTTCGCCACGCGCATGGCACCGATCGCTACCTGGTCATTCACACCGAAGATCGCATCAGGCGGGGATGCCAGTTCCAGCAGGCGCTTGGTGGGCAGAATGGCGGATTCTACATTGAAGTTGGTATTGAGAATGAGGTCCTCCCGAATGGGCATATTGTATTTTTTCAGACAGTTGATATAACCCTTGAAACGCTGTTCGGAAACGGTGAGGCCGTTGGGGCCTTTTAAATGCGCTATTTGTTTATAACCGATCGAAATCAAATGTTCTACTGCCGCAAATGCGCCATGGTAATCGTCCACTGTCGCACGGCTGGTTTCGAAATCTTCGTATTCCCGGTCGATGAAAATGAGCGGCGTTTTCCGCTGGATTACATGTTCGAGATGCTCGTAGTAACCCGCGTCATAAGTTTCTTGCGACACCGATAGAAATATACCTTCCGTTCTGTTAGAGAGCAGTTTGGACAGTGATTCCTTTTCGAGCAGGTAACTTTCGTTTGTCACGCAGATATTGAGCGTGTAACCCATGGGCTGCAAGACCGTATGCAGGCCTTCAATCACCGCCGTCTCGTAGTAATTGCTGATAGTCGGCACTACCACGCCGAGCGAAGCGGTTTTTTTGTTGAGCAGGCTCAGCGACACTTCATTACGCTGGTACCCCACCTCTCTGGCATATTCCTGGATGTTTTTGCGGGTGTCTTCATTGATCGCCGGATGGTCATTCAGGGCGCGGGAAACAGTGGAGGGAGAGCACCGGAAACGCCGTGCAATATCTTTAATCGTAACAGGACGTGAGGAATTCATGAGTTAAAATAGGTCAATTAATTCTTTGAAATTTTTTCAAACGTTTGCATTCAATATTAACATATTTACATTTTGTGTTTAATTTATACAACACTATCATTGTGCAAATGTAATGGATTTACCACAATGAGTGACCTGCTGATCAAGCCCCGAACACACGACAAGACCTATCATTCCCTCACCGCCGAACAAGCCGGCTGGACGTACCTGAACTTCGAAGCTAAAATACTGGAAGCGGGCGAACAAATTGTGGGTGATACCGGCGATTATGAATATTGCTTTGCATTATTGGGCGGAAATTTCAAGGTGGAAGCGGCCGGGCAGGTTTGGGAAACGGGCAATGGCCGCAAGGATGTTTTCAGTGGCATTGGCCACGCGATGTACCTTTCACGCCGCACGCCTTTCGTGCTCACCGCACAGTCGCCGGGCACGGATATAGCCATCTGCAAAGTCCCTTCCGACGAAGACCACCCGCCGCGTATGAAGCGCCCCGAAGAAGCTGCTATCGAATACCGTGGCGGCGACAATGCCAACCGCCAGATCAACAGCCTGCTCGAACCGGGCTTCGGCTGCCACAAGATCGTGTGTGTGGAAGTGTACACGCCATCGGGCAATTGGAGCTCCTTCCCCGCGCACAAGCACGACGAGCGCAAGGTAGCCGAGGACGGCACTTTGCTCGAAGCGAATCTCGAAGAAATCTATGTCTATAAAATCGACAAACCGCAGGGTTACGCCATTCAGCAGGTTTATACCGAAGACCGCTCGCTGGACGAAATTATCCGCGTGAAAAACAATGAAGCGGTGCTCGTTCCCAAAGGCTACCACCCGGTAGTGGCGGGCCATGGCTACAATGTATATTATCTCAATTTCCTCGCCGGAAGCGACCAGTCGCTCGCCAACACCTCCGACCCCGACCACGACTGGATTTACGGGACCTGGAAAGGTGCCGATCCGAGACTGCCGATCGTGACTGCGGAGATGAACAGGTAGAAAAGTACTTCGGCCGTCGGCTATCGGCTGTCGGACAGTTGAAAATAGAATAGGACAAAAATAATAAGAGGCCGAAAGCCGAAGTAAAAAAAAGGCCGACAGCCGATTGCCGAAAGCCGAAGTAAAATATACTCCCATGCCCAAATACGATCTTCTTACCCTTGGCCGCTCGTCCATTGACCTCTACTCGGCCAACGTGGGCAGCCCATTTGAAAAAATTGAGGCATTCAACGCCTTTGTGGGCGGTTGCCCGCTCAACATCGCCACCGGTAGCCGCCGGCTGGGCCTGGAAACGGCTATCCTGACGGGAATCGGAAACGACCAGGTCGGAAATTTCATCAAGCATTTCCTCGACAACGAGGGCATCGTTACCGAATGGGTGCCGGTGATCGAAGGTACACGCAGCTCGGCCGTGGTACTGGGTATCGAGCCACCCGACCGCTTCCCGCTGGTATATTACCGCGAAAACTGCGCGGATATCAACCTCAATATCGATCACGTATCTGCGATACCGTTCCAGGATTTCAAGGCCGCGGCGTTTTCAGGTACCGCGTTCAGCAAGGATCCGAGCCGCACGGCGATGTTCTATGCATTGGAAATGGCGAAGAAAAACGGGGTTACCAGGCTGCTGGACATCGATTTCCGCGCCGACCAATGGTTCGATCCACGCGCATTCGGCGTAACAATCCGCGCGGCTTTGGGGAGCTTCAACATCGTGGTTGGGACCGAGGAAGAGATTCTTGCCACGTTCCTGACCGACAAAGAGCAGCTTTTGATCAAACACCAGCAGATCTCGGCGCCGGAAATCCGCGGGAATATCGAAAATGCCATCCAGGAAATCCTGCAATCAGGCGTGGAAACACTGGTGGTGAAGCGTGGTAAAGACGGTGCGTCTATTTTCCAGCCCGGTAAGGAAGAAGTGAAAGTACCGGGCTTCCCGGTGGAAGTTTTGAATGTGCTGGGGGCGGGCGACGCTTTCTGCGCCGGTTTCTCCTTCGGGTTGCTGCGGGGATGGGATTTGTACAAAAGCGTGAGAATGGGAAATGCGTGCGGGGCGATTATCGTCACGCGGGAAGGCTGCGCGAATTTCATGCCGGCCTATGAGGAAGTAATGGAGTTCGTGAAAGGATACGGAGGATTATAAGTTTCAAAATACACATGGAAAAATTACAGAATTACATCAACGGCCGCTGGGTCGACAGCCACTCCGACCAACTGTCGGACGTGCTGAACCCCGCCACGCAGGAAGTGCTGGCAAAAGTACCGTACGGCAATGCACAAGACGTTGCCGATGCCGCAGCGGCTGCCCACGAGGGTTTTCAGGAGTGGAGAAATACGCCGGTTTCGAAGCGCGTGCAATATTTGTTTAAACTCAAAACAATCCTCGAAGACAACGCCGACGACATTGCCAGGACCATCGTGCTCGAATCGGGCAAGACGTTCATCGAGGCCAGGGCCGAAATGGTCCGTGCGATCGAGAACGTGGAGAATGCCTGCGGTATGCCGACGCTCATCCAGGGAGAGTTTTCCGAAGATATTGCCAAGGGTATCGACGAGTACATGATCCGCCAGCCGCTGGGTGTGTGCGCATGCATTGCGCCGTTCAATTTCCCGGGTATGATCACATTCTGGTTCCTCCCCTACGCACTCGCCTGCGGTAACAGCTACATTATCAAACCTTCGGAAAAAGTGCCGCTCACAATGACCAAGATCGTTGGGCTCATGGAACAGCTCGACCTTCCCAAGGGCGTGCTGAACCTGGTACAGGGCGCTCGCGAAACGGTGGACGCCATTCTCGAACATCCGGTGATCAAGGGTATCAGCTTTGTGGGCTCCTCCAATGTGGCCCGTTATGTGTATGCCAAAGGTTCGGCCAACGGAAAACGCGTTCAGGCCCAGGGCGGCGCAAAAAACCCGGTAATCGTTCTGCCGGATGCGGATATCGACATGACTTCGCAGATCGTGATCGACAGCGTTTATGGCTGTGCGGGACAGCGATGCCTGGCGGCTTCGACGATCATCACCGTTGGTGAGCATAAGGACATCACCGAGAGCCTCGTTGAATCTGCTAAAAGCCGTAAAACCGGTTTCGGTCTGGATTCGGACGTACTGATGGGCCCGGTGATCACCGCCGAAAGTAAGAACCGCGTCCACACCCTGATTGACAAAGGTTTGCACGAAGGAGGCCGTTTGCTCGTGGATGGACGCAACGCGAAAATTGACGGCTACGAAAACGGGAACTTCATCGCTCCTACCATCATCGAAGACATTCCGCTGGACGGCGAGCTGGCTGCGACCGAGATTTTCGGTCCGGTACTGAGCCTGGTACATATTAATACGATCGACGAAGCGATCCGCTTTATCAACTCAGGCAAGTACGGTAATATGGCTTGTATTTTCACCAGCAGCGGACTGAACGCGCGCCGTTTCCGTCACGAGGCTGAGGCAGGTAATATCGGTATCAATATCGGTGTAGCCGCTCCGGTGGCACAGTTCCCGTTCTCCGGCTGGAAGGAGAGCTTCTACGGCGACCTCCATGGCCAGGGCAAACACGCGGTAGAGTTCTTCACCCAAACGAAAGTGGTGATCGAGCGCTGGCTGAAAGAATGGCACAGGAAATTCTGATAACTTATAATCATTGACCGCCGACTTCGGTCGACGGATGAAACTCGCTCGCAATACCAGAAGATGACAAAAAAACTTAAAACCGGTGTGATCGGACTGGGCCGGATTGGCCAGATACACCTTACAAACCTGGTGCACCACATGCCCGATGCGGAAGTGATTATCGCTTCCGACCTTTCGCCGGCTGCGCATGCATTCGCCCGAGACCTGGGTGTACCCGAGGTCGTTACCGACGCCTACGATGTGATCAACCACCCCGATGTGGAGGCTGTGATCATTTGCTCTCCTACCCCTTTCCACGTACCCTACACGGTTGCTGCGGCTGAAAAAGGAAAGCATGTTTTTTGTGAAAAACCCCTCGACGTCACACTCGAAGCGATCCAGGCAGCCGAAAAGGCCGTTGCCGACAACAATGTGAAGTTAATGCTGGGCTTCAACCGCCGGTTCGATGCCAACTTCAACAATGTGCGGCACCTGGTAGCGGCCGACAAAATCGGTGAGCCGCACATCCTGCGCATTACCAGCCGCGACCCGGCACCGCCGCCTGTGGAGTACCTGAAAGTTTCGGGCGGGATTTTCCTCGATATGTCTATCCACGACTTCGATATGGCCCGCTACATTGTGGGAAGTGAGGTGAAAGAGGTATTTGTAAAGGGAGACGCGCTCATTCACCCGGAGATCAGGGAATTCGGCGATATTGATACGGCTGTCATTGTTTTGACTTTCGAAAATGGCGCGATAGGCGTGATCGACAATAGCCGCAAAGCCGTTTACGGTTACGACCAACGCCTCGAAATCTTCGGATCAAAAGGCATGGCGAAGGCAGAAAACAATACGACTGACACACTCATTCATTTCGACAGCAATGGCGGTCATAGCTCGCTTCCGCTGCATTTCTTCCTCGAAAGGTATGAAACGGCATACCGCGTCTGCCTTAAAACGTTCATCGACTGCGTGTTGAAAGACACTCCTTCCCCCGTGGACGCGCACGACGGCCTGATGGCCACCGCCATCGGCATCGCTGCGATGAAGTCCCTGACGGAAGGCCGAAGCGTGAAACTGGACGAAGTGCTGCAATACGCGGCTGCACAGGTATAGCAGGGTTTAGTCAGGTGTAGTAGAATAGTCAGGTATAGCCAAGTGCGGGCAGGTTTGGTCAGTTGTTGGGAAAAATCAATAAGTTTGACTTTTTACCGACGCCTGACAATACCTGACTACACTTGACCAACACCTGACCAACCCGACCAATACCGTTCCCCGTCATCCTTCACAATCCCATTTAATTAACTAACCCTTTCATAAGCATGTCCACTACCGGTCTGCAATCGCTGGATTACATAGTATTTTTCATCTATCTGATAGGCGTTTCCGCTTACGGTTACTGGATTTATAGAAAGAAAAGCTCGAAAGAAGTCAGTTCGACCGACTACTTTCTTGCGGAGGGTTCGCTGACATTCTGGGCGATCGGTGCCTCGATCATCGCTTCCAACATTTCTGCGGAGCACTTTATCGGAATGTCGGGATCGGGATTTGCCATTGGGCTGGCCATTTCTTCCTACGAATGGATGGCGGCAGCCTCCCTGATCGTCGTGGCGTTGTTCATTCTCCCGGTGTATCTCAAAAACAAGATCTACACCATGCCGCAGTTCCTGCGGGAAAGGTATAATCCGACAGTAGCGACCATCATGGCGGTTTTCTGGCTTCTGCTGTATGTATTTGTAAACCTGACATCCATTTTGTACCTCGGCGCCCTGGCGCTTGAAGTGACTGCCGGAATTGATTTTCAATACGCGATCGTGGGACTGGGACTGTTTGCCGTCGTGATTACGATCGGCGGGATGAAGGTAATCGGCTATACGGATGTGGTGCAGGTGGTTGTGCTCGTCCTCGGAGGGTTGGCAACTACTTACCTTGCATTGGATCTGGTATCGCAGCATTTCAACAGACCGGGCATTTTCAATGCACTCGGGTTACTGAAAGAACAGGCTGATTCGCATTTCCATATGATCCTGCCGAAGGATAATCCGTTCTACAAAGACCTTCCCGGCCTGACGGTGATCCTCGGTGCCATGTGGATCAACAACCTGGCCTATTTCGGCTGCAACCAGTACATTATCCAGCGCAGCCTTGGTGCCAGCTTGCCAACTGCCCGGAAAGGCATTCTGTTCGCCGCTTTGCTCAAATTGCTCATCCCCATCATCGTTGTGATCCCGGGCATTGCAGCCTTCGTTTTATATCAAAACGGCATGTTCCAGCAAGAAATGCTCGCCGGCAATGTGGTGAAACCTGACCATGCCTACCCGGTTCTGCTGAACCTCCTGCCCGCAGGCTTGAAGGGGATGGCTTTTGCAGCGCTTACCGCGGCCATAGTGGCGTCCCTAGCCGGTAAAGCCAACAGTATTTCAACGATTTTTACATTAGACATTTACAAACAGTACATTGCGCCGCAGGCCAGCGAGCGCCAGTTGGTGCGCGTAGGCCGCATCACAATCTATGTTGCAATGGCCATCGGTGTCCTTATCGCACCGCAGTTACGGGTCCTCGACCAGGCCTACCAGTTTATCCAGGAATATAGCAGCTTCATTACGCCAGGAGTGTTTGCGATATTCATCCTCGGAATGTTCTGGAAACGGACTACCTCCGCTGCCGCATTGGCAGCCGCGTTGCTGACGATCCCGCTATCGACAGCCGGCAAGTTTATGTACCCCGAAATTCCGTTTCTGGACCGCATGGGCTACATTTTCCTGATACTCTGCGCGGTTATCGCCGCCATTTCCCTGGCTGATCCCAAAAGCAAGAACAATCCGAAGGGCCTGAACATAGAGGCATCAATGTTCCAGCCCGGCAGGAGCTTCGCGATAGGCTCGGTGCTGATCTGCGGTGTGCTGGCAGCTTTATACACCATTTTCTGGTAACCATTCCAATGCTACTGACAACTCGCCAACTTTTTGAAAAATGCTATGGCCGCTACGCGATACCGGCCGTGAACGTGTTCTTCATGGAAGAAATCCATGGCCTTTTCGCCGCTGCTCAGGAAGCGGATGCGCCTTTTATCGTGCAGACCACGCCCTTCGCACGCGACTATGCCCATGCGGACATGCTCCTGTCCATGATAGCCGCCGCCGCACGCATTTACCCGCGCGTCACCTACGCGATCCACATGGATCACGGTTATGAAGAACATATTTTCGACGCAATCGACAAAGGCGGCTACACCTCGGTGATGATCGATGCCTCGCACGACAGTTTTGAAAAGAATGTGGCCCGTACGAAGGCCGTGGTAGCCGCGGCGCACGCCAAAGGCATGAGCGTGGAAGCCGAACTTGGTGTGCTGGCGGGTGTAGAAGACGACCTGACCGTCGATGCTGCGCATTCATTTTATACGAATCCGCAGCAGGTGGAAGATTTTGTGCATCTCACCGATTGTGACAGCCTGGCCATTGCCGTAGGTACCAGTCACGGCGCTTACAAGTTCTCCGGCGGACAGGGATTGCAGTTCCATATCCTGGAAGAAATACAACAGCGCCTGCCGGGCTTTCCGCTCGTACTGCACGGAGGCTCCAATGTCGTTCCGGAAGTGATCGAACGCATTAATGCGGCGGGCGGCCAGTTGAAAACCGATGCCAAGGGCGTGCAGGAAGAGGAAGTTAGAAAAGCCATTCCGCTGGGTATTTGCAAAATCAATATCGCTACCGATACCCGGCTGCTCTGGACGATGGTCAACCGGGAATTTTTCCGTGACCGGCCCGATGAATTCGCCCCCACTACACCAGGGAAGATCTTCATGGAAGAATACAAAAAATTTATGCTGAAAAAGTTCGATCTGTTCGGTTGCACGGGCAAGGCGGGCGATTTCGGCGACAATATCAGCTGACTCTGTTTCGAACAGTAAATATTCAAAGACATGACCAAACGACTTACGGTGGCCCAGGCTACCATCATGTTTCTCAAAAACCAGTACATTGAGCGCGACGGCGTAGAGGAGCCCTATTTTGGGGGTTGCTTCGGTATTTTCGGGCACGGCAATGTGGCCGGACTCGGCCAGGCCTTGCAGGAAAACCCGGATTTCCGGTACTACCAATGCCGCAACGAGCAGTCGATGGTGCATACGGCGGTGGCCTATGCCAAGGTGAAGAACCGGCTGGGCGCATTCGTTTGCACGACTTCGATCGGTCCGGGTGCTACCAATATGATCACCGGCGCCGCACTGGCGACCATCAACCGGTTGCCTGTACTACTTCTGCCGGGTGATATTTTTGCAACCCGTGAACCGAACCCGGTTTTACAGCAGCTCGAAAGCGCGGCCTCGCAGGATATTTCAGTGAATGACTGTTTCAAACCGGTTTCCAAATACTGGGACCGCATTAACCGTCCCGAGCAGCTCATTTACTCGCTTCCCGAAGTAATGCGCGTGCTCACCTCGCAGGCAGAAATGGGTTGCGTGACACTCTCGATGCCGCAGGATGTGCAAACCCACGCTTACGATTTTCCCGAATCACTATTTCAAAAACGCGTATGGCATGTCGGCCGGCCGCGCCCGGACCTGGTAACCTTGCAGAAGGCGGCTGAATGGATCAAATCTGCTAAAAAACCGGTGATCGTAGCGGGCGGCGGGGCCATTTACAGCGGCGCCACCGAAACGCTTCACCAGTTTGCTTCCAAAACCGGGATTCCTGTGGGCGAAACGTTCGCGGGCAAAGGCGCGGTGCGCTACGATGCGCCTTACAGCATTGGCGGGCTCGGTGCAACAGGTACCAAATATGCGATCGATGTGGCCAACCAGGCTGATCTCGTGATCGGGATCGGCACCCGGTACAGCGACTTTACGACGGCATCCAAATCGATCTTCAAGAATGCGGACGTCCGGTTCGTCAATATCAATATCAGCGAGTTCGATGCATTCAAACATGCTGCATTGCCGGTGATCGGGGATGCCAAGGCTGTTTTGGAAGAACTTGCCGGACTCCTCGGTGATTTTGAGGTAGCGGCAGAATACCGGGAGCACATTGCCGGTATCAACAAAGCCTGGGACGATGAGGTGACCCAGATTTACGCCGAAGGCAACAGTACCGTACCGCCGATCGACCAGGCGGTGGTGATCGGTACGCTGAACAGCTTCATGGATGACCGCGACGTAATGATCAATGCATCCGGCAGTGCCCCGGGCGATCTGCACAAACTCTGGCGTGCTACCGACCCGAAAAACTTCCACCTCGAATACGGGTACTCGTGCATGGGCTATGAAATAGCGGCGGGCCTCGGCGCTAAAATGGCTGACCCGACGCGTGAAGTATATGTGCTCTGCGGCGACGGGGGTTACCTCATGAATAACCACGAAATCGTGACGGCCATTCAGGAAGGCGTACGCTTTACGATCCTGCTTCTGAACAACAATGGCTACGCCAGCATTGGCGGCCTTTCGGAAAGCATTGGCAGCGAGCGATTTGGCACAATGTATAAATACCGCGACGATGCAACCGGCCAGCTGTCGGGCGGCTTCCTGCCGGTAGACCTTGCCAAAAACGCCGAGAGCCTCGGCGCAAACGTGATCCGCGCTACCGACCGCGCATCACTGGAAAATGCATTGGCCGAAGCCAAAAACGCCGACCGGACCACCGTTATCTACATCGAAACCAGCCTCTACCGCACCGTAAAAGGTTACCACGCCTGGTGGGAAGTGCCCATAGCAGAAGTTTCGACCTCCGGTACGGTTCAAAAGGCGTACGAAACTTATCGCGAGAACAAAAAAACGCAACGAATTTTCTTATAAGGAATGAACTTCGAAAACATTAAACTGGGCGTTGCTCCTATCAATTGGACCAACGACGATATGCCGGAGCTCGGCGGCGAAAATACATTCGAGCAATGCGTGAGCGAGATGGCGCTGGCCGGTTTTACAGGCTGCGAAGTGGGTAACAAGTTTCCACGCGATACCAATGTTTTGAAAAAGGCATTGGAACTGCGCGGCTTGCAGATTTGCAACCAATGGAACAGTTATGAACTGACGACCAAATCTTTCGCCGAAAACCGCGAGAATTTCACCAAACTGCTCGATTTCCTGGAAATCATGGGCGCCAAAGTAATCGGCGGAGGCGAAACCGGAAACAGCTGTCAGGGGCAAATGGAAGTGCCGGTTTTTGAGGGTAAAGGAATGCTGAATACCCGTGAAGAATGGAATAGTTTCACCTACGGCCTGACTGAATTGGGCAAAATTGCCCGTGATCGCGGTATGAAACTGGCGTTTCACCACCATATGGGGACCTGCATTCAGACCGTCGAGGAAACCGATCGGCTGCTGAATGAAACCAACCCCGACTACGTATTTCTGAACTATGATTGCGGGCATTTCCATTTCGCCGGCGAAGATCCGGTAGCGGCATTGAACAAATACATCGGCCGCACTGCACATATACACCTGAAAGACGTACGCCCCAACGTGCTGCGACGTGTACACGACGAGCGGCTGAGCTTTCTGACGGCCGTTAAAAACGGCGTCTTCACCGTACCGGGCGATCCAGAAGGCTGCATCGACTTCCCTTCACTGTTCGCGATCATCAAAGAAAGCAACTACACCGGCTGGATCGTCCTCGAAGCCGAGCAAGACCCCGCCAAGGCCAACCCGCTCGAATATGCCATTATCGCCAGGAATTTTTTCAGGGGATTGACAGGGATTTAAGCACTCATTTCTTCATAAATCGCCACTGGCCCAGGACGCGACTTTTGTTTCAAAAGCCTCCGGACCAGTGGCGATAATTTTTGTCACTCCTACGTTCTATCTTCGAAAGGGTAACGGCTTTGAAATAACGAATTACTAAATATTTCGGCTCAACTATCATGGGCCCCGCCACATTTCCCCTCCACCGCACGTAACAGCAGTATATTACCGATTAACCTGCTTGACAAACACGGCCTATGGCACATCAGTTTACGCATTACTTTTAAACTGAACACTATGGTAAATTTCAAACGATTACATCTGCTCTGTGTCCTGATTTTTGCGTTGACGGTGGTGGGGTGTAACGACAAGGATGTCGCCCCGGCCGTGAAGACCACTGATTCCACAACGACGGCCGATTACCCCGATATCAATAACTGGCTTTACGATGTCATGGATGATGCCTATTTCTGGTATAAAAACCTGCCTGCAAAGACCAGCCTGGATAATACGATCGATCCTCACGACTACTTTGAAAAACTCGTTTACCAGCGCGCAACGGTTGACCGGTTTTCGATGGTTACCGATGATATCGACGCATTGCAGAACGAGTTTAACGGCATCAGCAAGATTTTCGGGATCAGCTATTCGCTGTCTTACATCGATAACGGGAAGTCTAACATCGCCGCTTTTCTGAACTACGTGGTGAAAGGCAGCCCTGCCGAAGCAGCTGGATTGAAACGCGGTGATATCCTCATGAAAGTGAACGGGACGCAGCTGACTTCCGGCAACTACGCGTCGTTGCTCAGCGGGAGCGAGACGGCCACATTTACATTGGGAGAAGTCTCCGGCTCGTCCATCGTGGCGGGCACCCAGGCGGTTACCATAACCAGGGCGCAAGTGAGTGAAGATCCGGTCCTTTTTTCAACGGTTATTTCAAAACCGGATTACGCCAAAACGATCGGATACCTGGTTTACACACAGTTTGTACCCGGCACCGAAGCCGATCAATCCAAATATGACAACGAGCTGCGCCAGGTTTTCGCGGATTTCAAAAGCAAAGGGGTGAATGAACTGGTGCTTGACCTGCGGTTCAATCCCGGTGGCTATATCAGCTCCGCCGAGACGCTGGCCTCCCTGATCGGAACGGGCGTGACGAGCTCCAAAGTATTCTACAAGGAGCAGTGGAATGACAAGTATACCGCATACTGGCAAAAAATGCAGGGGGCGAACGCATTGAACTATACCTTCCTGAACGAAGCGAACAATATCGGCAGCAGTTTGAGCCGTGTGTTCGTACTGACTTCCAATGGCACAGCGTCGGCCAGCGAACTGGTCATCAATGGATTAAAACCCTACATGAGTGTCATCCGCATCGGCGAGCATACGGCGGGCAAGAACCTATTCGGGCAACTGATCGGCGATGACCAGGAACGATGGAAATGGGGTGTATACCTTATGCTGGGCCAAACCGCCAATGCCAATGGCGAGTCGGACTACGGCACGATCAATGGCATGACGCCCGACTACCTGGTCGAAGATACTACCGTGCCTTACCTGCCGTTCGGCGATGAAAATGAAACGCTGCTCCGCAAGGCGCTCGATGTGATGGGCATTCCAGCCCCGCAGGGCCAGCGCCTCACCGCCACGAAGCGTGTCGACAGTTTCCGCAAAATGCTTCATGACGACCTCAAAACGAAGGAAAATCTCATGATCCGCCGCGGAGACGTAAGGGTACTCCCATAGTAAACTCTCACATACATATGGTTGTCTGGATCAGGCCTGCACTTGCGGGCCTAGTCCGTTTCCGGCCCCCTCCATCAAAAAAGCGGCGAACTGGCATCGTTTTAGTTGTATTTAAAGTAATTTTGAATCCCAAATTTTACTCACGTTCGGCAGGCAGGCAATGATATGAAGTGGAGCGCTTTACATATTCTGACTTTTTTATGCTCTTTTTTGTCTTTTGCCCAGGCGCAAACCGATAAACACACCTATCGTTTCAAAAAC
Organism: Dyadobacter sp. 50-39; assembly: GCA_001898145.1. Classification (GTDB taxonomy): domain Bacteria; phylum Bacteroidota; class Bacteroidia; order Cytophagales; family Spirosomataceae; genus Dyadobacter. Next base: position 133,297 of record MKSR01000036.1, on the reverse strand, counting down.
GACTTGTCCGTAGCGAAGCCCGAATGCGGACCCGACCTCGCACTGGCACGCGCAGCAGGTTCATGTGCCAGCGATAATATCCCAGGCGTCTTCCTCGAAGAAATGCTCCCCTGCGGCGGCAGACGGGCTGTTTTTCACAACAATCTCAACTGGGGATTGGTATACCCCAACAACGATGGCCTCGTATCTGAGTCATATACGATCCAACTTTACCTGAAGGTGACCAACTGGGGCACAACCTGGGCCAGGATTATCGATTTCTCCAACGGTACCCGCGACAATGGTATTTACTTCAAGAGTGCCCCCGGAAGCCCGGAACGGTGCCTCGATTTTTTTCCAAATGGCATCGTGGGCGCATGCCCTTATTTTAACTCATCCACCTACTATTTATTGACCTTCACGCGCGACGGCGCCACGGGAAGGATGGAAGTGTATGTAGGCAACAATCTGTTCGCCACCTACATCGATTCGGCGAAAGATTACGTCGGCAAAACCGGTGTCCCGATTTACATTTTCCGCGACGACAGTGCCGAGACCTGCGAATCAGGGGAAGCGAATTTTGCCTATCTCGCCTTTCACGGCAAACATTTTTCCCAGGCCGAGGTGAATAAGTCGGTATCCGATATCTGTTTCGAAGCCAGTATCAACTCCTATGCCGATTTCTCCATTTCCCCCAACCCGGTTTGCGGCAATACGGCCAACGTGGAGGTGAAATATACCGGCGCCATTCCTTCGCCGGGTACAGGCTACGATTTCAAATGGGACTGGGACGGTGCAACCGTCGTTTCCGGTTCGGGAATGGGACCTTATGTGCTGAACTGGCCTACCGGCGGCACCAAAAACGTTTCACTCACAGTGACGAGCCAGTCTTGCGGCAATGCGCTCGACAACCGGAAGCAAATCGTGATCAGCAATCCATCCCTCACCGCGGACGTAACCGGCGGCAATTGCGAAACCGGCTCCAACGGCACCATCACACTCACGGCCAAGGACGGGATAGGGCCGTACCAGTATTCGATCGATTCGGTGAATTACCAGGCATCCAATGCTTTTCAGGTGCCAATGGGGCGTTACAGGGTATTTGTCAAAGACGGCAACGGCTGTACCGCAGCGCAGAACGCCGACGTGACATTTGGAAGTGATATCACGCTGAAAACCATGCCCGACACCACCCTTTGTGTAGGCCAGTCGGTAACCCTGGCAACCACCAGCAACGGGCAAACATTCTCCTGGGCACCTCAAAACGGGCTGGATAATGCCGGCGCACTGGAACCGGTTGCTACACCGGAAGCGACCACACAATATGTCATTACCACGACCAAGGGTTCCTGTACCCTCTCTGACACAGTGCTGGTGCGCGTTTCACCCAAGTTAGAGGTCAATGTCACACCCGATGCCCAGGTGGAATACAACGTTCCATTCCAGCTGAGCGCGACTTCGCCTCAGATCCGCAATTATGCCGAAGCTACCTTTGTGTGGTCGCCGCCCGATGGACTGAACAATGCGAATATCCAAAGCCCGGTTGCTATTTTGCAGGAAAACAAATCTTACACGGTAAATGTAACGTCGGAGCAGGGCTGCACGGGTTCCGGGCAGGTAAACCTTACCATCAAGCGCCAGGAAAGCATTGTTATCCCCAGCGCATTTTCGCCCAATGGCGATGGCAAAAATGAAGTACTTATACCGGTCGTTAACGACATCGCGTCGATCCGGTACTTTCGTATCTACAATCGCTGGGGGCAACTGGTATTCTTCACCGACCAGCTCAACACCGGCTGGGACGGCTCTTTCAAAGGCGCCGCCGCCATTTCAGGTACTTATGTATGGGAAATTGAAGGTGTTTCCACCAAAGGGAAAGTCATCAGCAAACGGGGAGCGGTGATGTTGCTGCTGTAATGTAGACCGCTGACGGCCGATTTCATGGGAAGACTACAAAATCGGCAGTCAACGGTCGGGATCATTTATCTGCTGATCCAGCTGAATTCATAGGCAAGTTCCGGAACGCGGGTGCGGTCGGCGATTCTTCTGAGGCGTGCAGGAAGTGCCATGAGGTAATCCCTTGCTTTTTCAGCTTTTTCATTGATATCGCGAACGGAATCGATATTCCATTCTTTGAGCAGGTCTTCGAGAATGTCGATGTAGTCCAATGTGGTGTAGACACCCAGGCGCTGTGCGGCGTCGGAGAAATGGGAGAAGGTTTCGCCCATTTTCATGCCGGTTTCCCGCATAAAGTGGGCCGGCATCACGATTTTCTTCCTCATCATATCTTCCAAAGCAAGCAGCAGCTCCGACGGGTCTACTTCGAGTATCCGCGTTACAAACGTTTTGTAAGCTTTCGCGTGACGCATTTCGTCGGAAGCGATCACGCCACATATTTTGGACAAATGCGGATTACCGAATTTCTTCGCGAGCGTCGCCGTGCGACGGTGCGATACGTTGGTCGCCAGCTCCTGAAATGACGTGTAGATGAAATTACGGTAAGGATCACGGTCGGTACCGATATCGAAACCGTCGGCAATCAGGTATTGTGTGGAAACCTCCATAGCGCGCATGTTCACGCGGCCCGAGAGGTAGAGGTACTTATTAAGGAGGTCGCCGTGACGGTTTTCTTCCGCCGTCCAGGCACGTACCCATTTCACCCACCCCGACTCGGGTTCATCGACCTGGTTCACACCGATCACATCCACGAGCCACGATTCGTAAGTCGGCAATGCCTCTTCCGTAATCGTATCCCCGATGAGCACGGCAATGTAATCATAAGGCAAATCCCGGCAACTTTCCTGCAATAGCTTCACTTCATGAAAGAAATTCTCCCTTGTTGCATCGGGCAGAAAATCAGCGGGTTGCCAGTTTTCATCGATCGGTTTCAGGTATTCTCCAATCAGTCCGTCCAGGTCTTTGCCTATATGTTTCATTACTTCAAGCCTTTCGGCTGAAAGCGTAATATCCATTTGTATCTCGATTTAAACACTATTGACTATTTTACAAATAACGTGAATAATACGTAAGTTTTGAATGACAATTGTCATTTCGCCTTTTAGAATTTGGAGTAACCAAAACAGATTTCGACTATTTTTGCAGAAAAAATAAGAATGAAAAAAATCCTCGATTACGTTCTAAGTACTCTATATCTGATCCATTTCGGCCTTACACTCCTGGTTTTTCATGTCATACAAGTGATCGCATTCAACGTCTTCGGCAAAAAGGCACACAAAACGGCGGTCGATTGGCTTAATTTTTCCCTCACATTCGGTCTCTACCTGACAGGGGCAAGCATCAAACTCAAAAACCTTGCCCAGCTGCCCGATAACCGTCCCATCATATTCGTAGCCAACCACCAGAGCAGCTATGACATCTCCCCTGTTTATTGGTACATGCGGAAATACAGCCCCCGCTTTGTATCTAAAATCGAGCTTGCAAAGGGTGTTCCAAGCATTTCCTACAACCTGCGCAAAAGCGGCGCTGCGCTCATCAACCGCAAAGACGGAAAACAAGCCATTACCGAGATCGCCCGCCTGGGCAAGCTGATCCAGGACGAAAAGGCATCGGCCATTATATTCCCCGAGGGTACCCGCACGGCCAGCGGCGATATGAAACCGTTCCAGCCCGGCGGCGTGGCTACCCTGCTCAAAAGAGCGCCCGACGCGCTCGTGGTGCCCGTAGCTATCAACGGCACCGGCGCGATGAACCCCAAAGGAATATTTCCCCTGAAATCTTTCGCCCGGCTTAGTTTCACTGTCCTGCCCGGCATCGAACCGGCTGGACGGAAAGCGGAAGAAATTCTGAATGAGGCCCAGGAAATGATTCGCGCGTCGATCGCAGGCTGATTTTCAAATGGTTAAAAACCCTGCATTTTCGGTTAACAATCGTTAACAATCCCCATTTAAACCTCTGCGGCAGGCGGCCCTCTAACCCACAAACATTAAAACTTTTGGGTTATGAAAAAGATACTTTTTGCCGCAGTGGTTCTCGCATTAGGATTCACCAATGCTTCCGCCCAATATGGTCCGCGCTACGACTACCGCGACGGTTCCAGCCATGAAAGAATGTCTGACATCAACAGACTTCAAAGAGAAGCACGACAAAATATCGCCAACGGTGTGCAATGGGGCACGCTCACTTCGCGTGAGGCCAACATGCTCATGAACCGTTACGAAAACATCCAGGATAAAGAACGGCATTTTGCCCGTCACGGCCGCCTGTCGAACCGTGAGGAAAGAATACTCCGCAACGACCTGCACGAGCTGATGTCGGATACCCGCCGCCTCAGCCGCGACCGCGACCGCTGGTCACGCGATGGTCGCCACAGAGGCCGATACTGAGATATTGAAGGTTATAGTTGAAGGTTTAGGGTAATGCAAAAAGCACCGGGACGTTGGCCCGGTGCTTTTTTACTCGGTTTTAAAATACCTTACAAGCTTCACGTGCGATTTCTGGAAGCCCTCGCGCTGGTAGAACCGGTGCGCCTGCTCACGCGTGGCACGGGAAGTAACTTCCATCTGAATGGCACCCTCACCTTTTGCAAAGGCGGTTACGTGCTCCATTAATGCGTTCCCAATCTTCTGCGACCGGTATGCGGGCTCCACATACATTTCCTGGATTTCCGAAACCAATGCGGCATGGTGTAACAGCGGCTGAATATGGCAGCTCACCATTCCGACCGGCCTGCCTTCCTGTTCCGCCAGGAAATAGGTGATATTGTGACTTGCGATGTTGCGGTCAAAGGCTGCATCGAAACCGGGCCGGTCGAGCAGCGTGTTTTCGAGGCCGCATATCATTTCGTAGATGACCTCGCGATCAGCAGCGGAGGCGCGACGGATGGTTAGTGGTGCCTGCACGAATGGAATAGTTGGGTTGAGCGGCACAAATTACATCCTACCCCGCTGATTGACAAGAATTGCGGCTATTTCTCCGGCCATATCACGGGTCCCCGGGTCTTTTCTCCACGGACCGTACGCACAAATTCCTCCATTTCGGTTTGTGATAATTTGGACAGGTCGACGCGGGAGCCGTCGCACCGGTACACGACGCAGACGTGGCACGACATATAGGTCATGGTGTAATCGAAAACATACTCGTCCTTGATTTTTCCGACCGTAACCATGAGCATATCATCCTGCTTTTCGGTTTTCAGCGAGTCGATTTTTGCTTTCAGCCAGGGAAGGTTGCGAACGGGATCTTTTACACCGCAGACTTCCGTCCGCGAGGAAACGGTAGCGTCTTTGCAGGAAAAAATAAAAATGATAAAAAGGAAAGGGAGAAGTTTTTTCATGGGGTCAAAAGTTGCGGAATGGGATTGAAAATGAGACAATACAATGGCAATAATGGTTGCAAATCGCTTATCTCATTCAGGTATTATATTTCAATTTTATTTTATTTTAACATTCGGTTACAAAATTTAAATTACATTTGAAAAAACCTCATCCTTCCGATCAATAATGAAGCATATTGTACTGGCAATTTCGCTGATCATTTCTTTTCAATGCCGCGGTCAAATTACATTCATCAATGAAAACACACCCTGGGAAACGCTTTCGAAAACAGCCAGGAAGGAACGAAAGCTAATTTTCATCCATCTCGAAAGCAGTGAATGCGAACAATGCAACGAGGTAGCGACCCAGGGTTTTAAAGGCGTTGCCCTGCGCGATATTTTTCAAAAGAATTTTATTGCCGTCCGAAGCAATGTAACGTCTGAAAATGGCAAAAAGCTGGCGGAAAAATTTCATATCAAAGGGGCATTGGTATCACTTTTTGTGGATGCGGATGGCAATGTATTAAACCGTTATAACGGCTCTACAAGCTATTCAAAGGCCTATCTGGAAAGTGCCCAGGTGGCGCTTGGCCGCAAAGGCGACAAAAAAATAACCGATTTCGAAAAGGAATATCAAGAAGGAGAAAGGTCGGCCGCATTCCTAAAAGCATATATCCTGAAACGCCGCGAAGTGAATATGCCTACAAACGACTTACTGGATGAATATGTAGGAAAACTACCGATAGATTCAATTGTCAATTTTCACACCGTCAAATTCATTTACCAGCAAGGTCCTATGTTGGATAGCCGTGCCTATAAAGTAATTCAGGCGCTGGTACCGCATAAGATGATCGACAGCATGTATAAATCAGTCCCATTCCGGGAAGCATCCGCATTTAACAGCGGCATTGTGGGAAATACCATGCGAAAAGCAGTTGAAACAAAAAGCCAGGACCTTGCTTATCAAAGCTCAAACTTTTTACAAAACACTTACAACGGAGATTTCGCAAAAGGGCGGCTTGCTTTCGACAGAAATATGCTGTTCTACTTTTTTGCGGTAAAAGATACAGCAACCTATTTCCGCCATTGCCGAAGCCTGTTTCAGCATCATCACATGATGATCACGGTCGATTCCCTGAAAAGAATGGATGATGAAATGCTGAAAAAGAACCTGGCAGACCAGACACCGCTGGGCCCTGCGGGTGAGAAGCAGGCGGTACATTTCGCACCGCCCTCGCAATATTTCCATACCGAGCTCAATAACCACGCCTGGAATTTTTACCAGTACAACAACAATCCCCGCGACCTGGAAAATGCATTGATGTGGTCCAAAAAGTCAATGGAATGGCACGAAGAACTTCGTCGGGATAAGAACCACCTTCCGCTGGGCAATCCTGCCTACATTGACACTTATGCGCATTTGCTATACAAACTAGGCCGGAAAGACGAGGCGATAGTTTGGCAAACCAAAGCAGTCGAAGCGCAAAAGGTGACCGGAATGTCGTGGGTGTCGATGGAAAAAGACCTCAACGAAATGAAAGCCGGTACGCTTAAACGTTAATGAAGAAGGGCAGCTGAAACTGCCCTTCTTCATTTATACAAAAGCACTTTCTCCCGTAATGGCCCTGCCGACGATCAGCGAATTGATCTCCTTTGTACCCTCATAGGAATATATAGCCTCCGCATCCGCCACGAAGCGGGCAATGTCGTATTCGAGCAATATCCCGTTGCCCCCAAAAAGCTCGCGCGCATGGTCCACGATCGAACGCATCCGCAGTGTGCAGAAAACTTTGGCCAGCGAAGCATGCTCGTCGGCAAGGTCGCCGGCATCCTGCAATTGCGATAGCCTGTAAACCATCGTCTGCATGGCCGTCAGATCGCCCAGCATGGTAACCAGCAGGTCCTGTACCAATTGAAAACCGGCTATGGGCCGACCGAACTGCTTCCTTTCCATGGTGTATTTCAATGCCAGCTCATACGCGCCGCGCCCGCATCCTACTGCCTGCCACGCGACGCCCGCGCGCGTCATGCGCAGCACATTGGCGGTATCCTTGAATGAATTGGCGTTTTGAAGCCGGTCGCCCTCGGGCACGCGGCAGTCGGTCAATGTAATAAGCGCATTCTCTACGGTGCGCAGCGCCATTTTGTCCTCCATCTTCTCCGCCTTGAAACCCGGGTTTTCTTTCCGTACGATGAACCCCTTCACCTGGTTGTCGCCCAGGTCACGCGCCCAGATAATCGTAATATCCGAGAAGGTTGCATTGCCTATCCATTTCTTTTGGCCGTTGATCACCCATTCGTCCCCCTCCCGCCTGCAGGTGGTGGTAAGCCCTCCGGCAGCGCCCGAACCCACCTCGGGCTCTGTCAGGCCGAATGCGCCGATCAGTTCCATGCGCTGCATCACAGGCAGCCATTGCTGCTTTTGCGCTTCCGAACCGCATAGGTAAATCGACCCCATGGCGAGGCCGCTATGCACACCGAAAAACGTGGAAATGGACGAATCGATGCGGGCCATTTCCATCGCGATGAAGCCTTCCAGCAATGCCGAACGTCCGGCGCAGCCATATCCTTGGTAGGTAAGCCCGCAGATATCCAGCTTGGCCATGAGTGGAATAATGTGTTTGGGAAACTGCGCATTGTTCCAATAGTGGTTAGCGATCGGCTTGATTTCCGTTTCCATAAACTCCCGCACTTTCAGGCGGATCTCCTGCTCTTCCGGCGAGAGCGTCGAGGCCAGTTCATAAAAATCGCCGTTCACGATCGGCGGCGCCTTTTTTTTGCCTGAACCGGCCTGCATGAATTTCAGCATTTTACCCAGGTCCTCCTCGCTCATTTGGGAGACGGTACCCATTAGCTGGTTGAGATCTACTTTTTGTGAAAGCCTGGCGACGGCTTCGATATCGATGGTTTTGAGGAGACTGCGTAACTGAGAAAAAGATTTGAAAAGGTTCATGCTGTTTGTTGGATTGTGATTTGATAAAGAGTCGGCCCCGGAGGCTGTTCTACTGCACACGCCTGAAAAAGTCGCGCCGGCAGGAACGGAATTTGCAAGCACCCGCCTAAACCTAAAAAACTATGAAAACGCAAACCAAAAATGTAGAAGGGGGCTCACCAAGCCAGGGCGGACCGAAAAGCAAAACCAAGCAAAAAGACGACAGCGCAAAGCCGTCAGGCCAGGTGGAGCAGGACGCTATCCAGAAGTCGGAGAAGGGGAATATGACCCAAAAAAAGGGTTACAACGAAACGCCCGAGACCGTGCCGGTAAAAGGGAAAAGTTCGTGAATTCCCTCTAGTGGAATGTTGCATCCAGCGCGGCGGCAAGGTATACCATCGGCGCGTTCCAGTTGATCGCGATCTCGTTGGAGGCGTAAGAACAATCGCTGTCGGTAAATGACTCATCGGCAAACTTGTTGGGATAGCCCGGGCATTTGTCCTGTTGCCCGGGATTAGGCCCACCCGAAAGCAAGCCCGGAACAGGATCTGCAATTCCGTCGGCGATGGAAGGCCGGTGGTGCGGGTGCATTACCCGTTTGGAACCGAAGCCTGTCAGCAAACAGTAGCCTGTGGCATTGCGGCCGAGAAGGTAATCGAGATTACCGAGCGCTGCGTGCAGATATTTTTGATCTTTTGAGAGGCGATACGCATACAGCAGCGCTATACCCTGGTTGGCGGCTACCGAGCTGCTGCCCCACGCATAGTCTTTCGCTACCTTACCCATTACTGTGTGGTAGGGCTGTTTTTCAAGGTCTGTCAAAAGCTGATTGCCGCAATCCAGCACGTTTTTCCGCAGCGCGTCCGATTGCCCGGCAGGTAACTTCAATCTTTCGGCGAAACGGAGCAATGTGTAGTATCCCAAAGTTTTCACCTGACTCCACGTAGGCAACACCATCGGTTGCTGCAATTCCAGGTCTATTTCTTTAATATACTCCGGTTTGCCGGTCGTCGCGTACATTTCGCATCCAGCCCAAATCCACTCATCTTTTACCGAACGGTCGCCGTAGGTGCCGGTAGCTACATCCGGATCGAACTCCTTATTCATGGCGTCCTGGTTATAAATCACCGAAGGATTTTTTTCCGACCACTGCCAGGCTTTAACGGCAGCTGTCGTGCAAGAGTCGGCCAGGCCGGGGAGTTTGTTATCGAAACTTTTGAAAACCCGCGACGCCTGCGCCATTACTGCCACGAAATCCAGCGTTGCAGCCGTACTTTTCCGGACCACATAGCGGGGATTTTTCGCGGCATCCGGCATGATCATCCCGTCGAAACGAGGGTTTGTGAGCTTGTGATACACACCCCCGTCAGCCGGATCCTGCATAGTGAGCATCCATCGCAGGTTCCATACCACTTCGTCCAGCAAATCGGGCACGCCATTATTGCTTTCGGGGATATTTACATTGAGATCTTCGAAATAGAGGGGATAGTCTTCATACAGCGATAGCAGTGTGCCCATTGTGATTCCGGAATTCACAATGTATTTGTTGTAGTCTCCGGCGTCGTACCAGCCCCGTGAGGAGGAAATCGTACTGTTCTCAGGGCGCCCTTCCGATACCGCCGACGCATGAATGAGCACTTTGTTGTCCGGATGCCCGGCTGCCCTGGTCCATTTCCCCGCGTATTTTTCGGGAAGTTCAATGGATGCCCGCTGATAATAAAACCCTTTCAAAGCCGCCTCGGCAACATGGCGGTGAACACCGGTCCCGATCGTGAATGCCGCGGATTTGCCTATTCCGGCTACTTCCACCAGGTAGGAACCTGGCTTGCGGAGCTGGCTGAAATCGGCCAACCGCGTTTGTCTGCCTGAATGCTGGCTGGTAAGCGTGCTTCCCAATTTGCCTTTCAGTACCGTTTTCCCCGACTTACTATCCTTAATTTCAAAGGCGTCGCCTCCATCTGCGGCAATGACAGCCATTTTGGGGGCCGTGGGGTAAAAGCCAACCTGGTTCAGCCGGATCGCATCCGATGGCTGCTGTGCCAATGCAGGCGAGATATAAAAACCCAATGCGCCAAGCGATGCGGTCAGATACGGGAAAAACTTCATGGATTTCGGTTAAACGGGTTTCATTTTAAAATCGCAACTGCCACGGCATGACCCTATTTCAATCCTGCAATGCTGTTACAGGATGCTCAATGTTGGAACCTGTAATGACAAGGCGGTGGTATTCGCCCCAACGGCGGAGTTCTTCAATCAGCGGTTCAAGCGAACGGGCATGCGCCGTACGCTCGTATTCGATGATGGGCGGAAACGCGTCGTACACCTTCCGTTCCACAAGCAGGTTCATTTCCAGCTCTTTCAATTCCTTGGACAGCATCCGGGGAGTGATATTGGGAATGGCATTCTGCAATTCCATAAACCGCTTGTTGCCCAGGCCCATGGCAATAAGGATCGAAATCTTCCATTTTCCGCTGATCACGTCCAGCGCGTCCCGTACCGGCAGTATCATTTCCCGGCATTCGGGATGGTTTTCCTTGAAATTCTCTTTCATAGCATCATTCTTTCAAAAGGTTCGCCACAGTAGCACCCAATGCATGTCAACTGACCTTCTTCGGGCCTACGGAATCATAAACCACTACTTTTTCCCACAAATGAGAGTACTGCTCAATGAATTCGAGGTGGATCGGGTGCGTTTGATAAATTTCCTCCTCAATAATGTTCTTGAAAAAGCACATCCACGAAACCGTATAATCATTGACGATCACCGGGCGGCTCGTTACCGCAGGCTTGCCGATATGCACATATTCGATCGAGGGGACCTTAGCCAGCTTATGCAACCCTTCCAGCAGCTGCGCCTCGTGCTGGGCATTGTTGGGTTCCTTCAGGTAAAAGAAAACATGATGGATAAACAGCTCCTTATTCCTTTCGGGCTCGGCAGGGACAGGAGAAACAGAGGCGAGAGAAACCAATCCCGCATTTTGCAGGAACCTTCTTCTTGATTGATCTTCCATGAATTGAGCGCAAACAGATAACGGACAGTTTCCGTGTTTCGCCGCCAAGAATAACGTTTATTTGTCCATTATCAAAATATTCAGGCGTCCGCGAAAGCCTTTTGAACCAATCCAATAAAAACTTAAATTATTTTAACAACACATTCAAAGTAAACGCCGGTAACGGAAGCCTTTTACCTAAAAACTACTCAATACCCCCCTATTTGTATGAAAATTACCAAACGAGACCTCACGGTCGCATCCCTCTCTATTTTTTGCACATTGACCTGCATTGTCGCCCGACCCAAAGCTAACCTACTCGAATCGTCCGTTTTTGACTGGAATAACATCGCCGTCAGAGGCACGGCCATCGGCTCTGTGAAAACATTCTTTCGTTCCCAAACCGCCACAACCGACGAGCTCGAATGCCACGTGACCACGTTGAATCCCGGTGAAGCGGCACATGCACCTCACCGACATCCCGAAGAAGAGGTGATTATCATCAAGGAAGGTACCGTGGAGGCACTGGTGAATGGAGAAAAGAAGAAAGTAGGCCCCGGCTCCGTCATTTTCCAGGCATCCAATCAAATGCACACCCTGCGTAACGTAGGCAAAACATCCGCGACCTACCACGTGATCAGCTGGCATTCACCGGGTACCAAGGACCGTTGAGCAGCCTGCATACATACTTTTATCCGCTTTATACCAACAGATTCTCATAAAAAAAGCCAGCGATCGCTCGCTGGCTTTTCTATGTTTCACACCCTATTCCGTCTTGGCATAAGCTGCCGCGAGGTCGTTGAGCGTGGCGTCTTTCAAATGCTCGGAAGCGATGACCATACGGTAGCGGAACGTCGTCGATTCACCTTTTTTAAGTTTGAAATTCAGCGTTTCCTTGCCGTCGCTGAGCGCTTTCATGCCCAGTGGGTTCACCGCAAACAGCCCGTAACCACGTGCGTGCCAGTAGGCCGGATAACCCACATTCCTGGGATGGTCGATCATCGCAATGCTGATATTTTCGTCCTTAATCTTGCCCGTAAGGTTACACCAGATCGCGCGTTTGCCCCATACCGTTTCACCTTCGACACCATTGCTGTTGCGGTAGTTGCCGGTGATGCCCTCGTTGTTCATTACCGGCACTTTGGTGGCAATGCCGCTGGCGTCGGTGAAAATTTCGGGCTTGTTCGAAGGCAATTCCAGCTCGCGTGCGACGCGGATGGCGTACATCCCATCTTTTACGTCGGGCATACTCACTTCCGGTAAAACGGCGGTCAGTGTCGTGCTTCGGTCGATTATGCGAGTGTCGCCTTTTCCGCTAAAAGTGTATTTGGTCACTTCTTTGAGGGTCAGCGTACCGTCTTTGTCCACCCAGTCGGCGGTCACGGTAAGCTCGCCTTTGTCTTTACCGCTTTTCACCGAGGTGATTCCGGTGTGGATGATGGTTCCGTACGCCCGCTTCTCGTGATTTACAGCGTCGGAATTGTTCCAGTAATCATTACCGTTCACGTCCTCGTAGTTGAGCCAGATACCCACGTGGTGCGGGTGGTCGACACGCTCGCCTGCGCGGGGATCCAGCGGCCAGCCGCGGGTAATTACCGTGCCTTTGGCGGTCATTACCGGGTACAGGACAGCCTTTTTCAGCTTCTGTTCGCCAGGATAATAATAAGCCGTAAAGGGCTTACCGTCGATTTTCACCTCCACTTTTTTGTCCTTGTCGTTGCGGACGAGATCTACCTTTTGTGCAAAAACACCTCCGGTTCCCACAACGGCCACGGCGGTGAGCGCCAAAGCAGTATGTTTTAAATTCACTGTTCGATCTTTTAAAATGTTAGCTAAGCACGATTTCCTTTTTCTTCGGATCCCAGTTCACACGTTTACCTGTATGCAAGGCCTGGGTAGCCATGATATTCGCCACCGAGTGGTTGAAGCCCACGCGGGCAGGTGCATTCGTCTCCTTGCGGCTTCGGATACACTCCATCCAGTTACGCATGTGGAGCGAGGTCATCGGATCCGCACCGGTATTGGCGTCGGTTGCGATTTTTTCACCGGTCTTCAACGACATCTCAGGCAGCAAATTAGCCTGCATACCCATTCCTTTGGCATCCCTTTCTTTCAAGCCACCCTCGGAAGTAATTTTGTTCGTATCGAGGTTGATCATACCGCCATTGGAATAGTAATACTCCTTCACGCCGCCTGCCTCGTTGTTGAAGCGCGACGAATAGATCACCTGGAAGCCTTTGCTCTTATCGTCGAACGGACCGTATTCGAATGCCGCGCTGAACGTATCAACATTGGTACGGCCGTCTTTCCACGTGTAAATACCGCCGTTCGCTACCACGTTGCGCGGTGCATCCAGGCCTGAGAACCAGTGTACCGTATCGATCTGGTGAGCCATCCACTGTCCCGGGATACCGGAAGAATATGGGTAGAACAAACGGAATTCGAGGTAGTACCGTGGATTCCATTCCACTTTCGGGCGGTTCATCAGGAAGCGCGTCCAGTCGGTATCCTCCTTGCGGATTTGCGACACCAGCTCCTTGCGTCTCCAACGGCCCGGCTGGTTTACATTCCAGGTCATTTCCACAGTGGTAATGTCTCCGAATTTGCCTGATTTGATATATTCGTAAGCCGCCCAGTAATTAGGCGCGCTGCGGCGCTGCGAGCCTACCTGCACAATTTGCTTGGAAGCTTCCACCGCCTTCAATGCCACTTTGGCATCTTCGAGCGTTTCCGCGAATGGCTTTTCGACATACACGTCACGTCCCGACTTCACGGCTTCCGCGCAATGCAATGCGTGCTGGAAGTCGGCAGTACTGATGATCACCGCGTCCACATCCTTGCGTCCGAGCAATTCCTCGTTATTACGTGCTTTTACAAATTCGCTGGCTGCATATGGCTTTCCTTTCATGAATGCCTCCGCTTCATCACGGCGACGGTTCCAAAGGTCGGAAACCCCCATAAACTCAAAGTTCAGTTCTTTGGCGTGATCTGAGAAAGAAGGTGCCAGCGAGCTGCGGAAACGGTCCGAGAAACCGATGATACCTACCCTGACGCGATCGTTAGCTCCCACGATACGGCGGTAGCTGGCCGCACTGAAAGCATTGGTGCCTACTGCGACACCCGCAGAAGCCAGTGCTGCATTTTTAAGAAAATCCCTTCTACTGGTCATGATATTGGATTTGAATAAAAGTTGACTTTTTAATTGCCTTGCATTCTGATTTACGGGCAATCGTTTCTAAATGTCGGGTGCCCGTGTATCTACTGTATTTTTTTACCTTTTTTCCAGCCATTCTGGCTATTTGATCTCCTTCACTTTCAAACTGCGGAAAAACACATTGTCGCCATGGTCCTGCAACAGCAGGTTACCTTCCTGCGAAAGGCCGAAACCTTCAAATTTGGCGAATTTGGAACCTGCCACGAATTCCCGGAACTGCGGGGAGCCGCGCACGTATTCGACCACTTTGTAGCCATTCAGGAAATGCTGCACGGTACCGTCCTTCTGCACCACAATGCGGCCCTGATTCCACTCACCGATTTTTTTCACCGAATTCTTCGGACGATCGGCCGGAATCACATCGTAAAACGAGGCGATGGTGCGGTTGCCGTTCTTACCAAGCTTCGCATCCGGGTGGCGCTCGTCGTCAAGTACCTGGTACTCGCAGCCGATACCCGATTTGCCATTGGAATTGAATTTCTGATCTACGAAATATTTGACGCCGCTGTTGGCCCCTTCGGTGAGTTTAAACTCAAATTCATATTCGAATGCGGGGCCGTAAAGCTTGCGGGTCACAATATCGTTACCCGTTTCAGAGCCATCCGACTTCGAAATCTGAATGGTACCGTCGTTGTAGCTCCATCTTTTGGAAGGGAAATCGGTGCCGCCGTAAGCACGCCACTGATCGGCCGATTTGCCGTCGTACAGCAATGAATAACCCTGTGCTTTCTCGGCCGGATCCAGGTTGTTGGGGATCAGGTTTACAATGCGGACGTTCGTAGCCGGGCTCGGTTTCAGATTGGTTGTCTTAATGCGGACATTCTTCCAGCTCACCTGCGTCCCTTCCATTTCCTTGCTGCCGATCGCGTGTACCTGCAAACAAATGAAGCCCACGGGCGTCATGTCGTCCACCACGTGCGCCACAGGCACCCCGTTCAGGAACGTGCGGATGGAATGGCCGATCGCTTCGATACGGTATTTATTCCAGGCGTCGCGCTTGAATGCTTTTTTTCCTTCCGGATTCAAATCGAGCGGGTAGAGCCAGCCGCGGCGTGCTTCGTCGTAAATACCTGCCGAATAGGCGCGGTCGCTGGGATCTATTTCCACCTGGTAGCCGTGTACGCGGCCATTCATGTATTCCGGCTTGGATAAGCTGCGGATCTGAATGCCTGAGTTGAGCTTGTTATCCACTTTTACATCCAGTTCAAGGATAAAATCGCCGTAATCTTTTTCGGTTGTAAGGAACGAATTGGGGGTACCCATCACGGAAGTCCCCACGATCGCACCGTCCTTCACTTCGTATTTGGCCTGGCCGTTAAGTTGTTTCCAGCCTGTGAGGTCCTTGCCATTGAAGAGTTCTACCCAACCATCTTTCGACTTCTGGGCCTGAAGGGGAGCGCTGAGCAGGAACGCGGCCAAAGCGACCAGCGGTAATCGTAATTTTTTCATTGTGCTGATTAAGATGATGAATAACTGAAAAATGTAAAAGGGTATCCTATCTAATATCAGTTATTACAGTAATAACGAAATATTAATTGGAATACCCTTACAAATCCAGTTGATACTACACCGGATATTTTAAAACTTCGGTAATGTACTTTTTATTGATTTCTGCGCAAATGAGCGGAGATTTTTCAGGATCAGGCACGCCGTCGAGCTCCACTACCGCCCAGCCTTTGAACTTGACCTTATCCAGCGCCTTGAAAACCGCGGGAACATCCACCCTGCCCTGGCCCAGCTCCACAAACTTGTAGCCGCTTTTGGTTTCGGCAGGCTTCGTATCCTTCAAATGGAGTGAATGCAAAATATCCTTGTATTGGACGATCGCCTCGTGCGGCTCACCGCCTCCCTGCTTGTAATGCGCAATATCGAGCAACAGTTTCATGTAACGCGGGTCCATTGCCTGCACAATCACGTCCACCTCCTCAGGCGTTTCTCCAAGCTGGTTCATGTGGTTGTGGTACACGGCCTGCACCCCCTGATCTGCCGTTTGTTTTCCAATCTCATTCATCACTTGTGCCAGCTTTTTCAACTCTTCTACCGACGGAGCGCGGTCTTTGGGCCGGAGGCTGTTGGTGAGCTGCATAGCACTGCCGCCCAGGGCTTTCACAAAACTCGCATGTGCCACGTGCGTATCGACCGTACTTTCGAATTTGGCGGGATCAATCTCCACATTACCGCTCGAAAACATGCAGAGCGTAAGGTTGTTCTTCACCAGGGCATCCTTCAATTCGGACGGCTTATTGCGGTAAGGACCGAAGGTATTGGCACGCAGCTGAATGCCTTTGAAGCCCAGGCCTGCCAGGTCGGCCATCGCCTGCTCGTCCTTGCCGCCCCAGGTAATGGCCGAGTAACCGATTTTGATATCGCCCTTCTTTATAGCGGCTTCAAGCCAGCCCGTACCGGCTAATGCAGCAGCCACGCCGAGGGAAGTGTTTTGCAGAAAATTCCGTCTGTTCATTTCAGGTTTAGATTAGTGTAAAATCCGTAACTCCCAGACGATATAAACCAGCAATGACCCGCTATCTACGGGCCATTGCTGGTAAATTTATTTCGGGATTTCTGTCAGCGGCGGCACATTCTTCTCATACCCCGCGTAACCCTTGTTCTGATTGATCCTCCCTTGGGTATTACCGTCGATCGCCGACTGTGGAATCGGCCAAAGTACGTGGTATGGGCTCATGGTATATTCATCGGCGTGCCTTGTTTTGACCCCTTTGTTATAAAAATCATTTTTCTCCATCACCCGGTCGTAAAAGTAGTTGTCATCGGAAAACTTATCCAGGCTGTACGTCTTGCCGTTGGGCGCGGGCTTACCGGTCTGTGCGAAAAGGTAGGCAATGCGCGTTAGTTCGGTTTTGCGCGGCTCTTCAAAATAGAGCTCACGTGCCCGTTCGTCCAGGATGGTACCGATATTGATTTTACCGGCCGCAAGCGGGGCGCAATTGGCCCGGGCCCGCACGGCATTGATATCATCGGCTGCTTTTGCCAGGTCCCCTTTCCACGCGTAAGCTTCGGCGCGCAGGAGGTAGGTTTCAGCGAGCCGGAAAACGTACCAATCCGAATTACCACCCTGGGGCTGCACGCGCAACGGGTCGTCGACGAATAGTTTGTAGTTCGGCCAATCAAACCAGTTCCGGATGGTATCGATGGTCAGCACGACGCCTTCCGCATTTTTGAGTTGCAGGTTTTTACCATAATAACTGTCTTCGCCCTTTAATGCAGGATTGTTGTACAAAATATCCTCCATGCGTGTCCAATTGCCGGGCGCATGCCGCAGGTCATTTTTATCGTCCCAAATCTGGTTCTGCGAATAATCCGTGGGGCGTAAACGTCCGATCCCGCGGCCGTACTTGACAACCTGATCGATCTCGATGCCATAGGTATCAATCGTGCCCCGTTTCCCATTAGGCGTATTGATATTATTAAACCAAAGAGGCACCGCGTTGCGCATGATGAGCATACCGCCCTCGACGTTGCCCTCGATATTCAGCCGGTCGATCACCAGCATCAGTCCTTCCGTATTGGCAGCGATGGCCTTGTTCTGAGGCCGGTGCAAATCCCATATCACGTTGCGCGAGGCGTCGCCTGCATTCACACCAAAGCGCGAGGTCATTAGCTTATGCGTGCCCCCGTCGATCACATTCGTGGCCGATTTGATCGCATCGTCAAACAACCCCAGCGCCAGATTGACTTTGGTCAGCAAATGGCTCACCGAGCCTTTGTTCACCATTCCCTTGTCTGTTACGGCAGGCACCCACTGCTCGGCAAATTCGAGATCTTCCTTCATTTTTTTAAGGATTACCTCGCGTTTTGTCGATTGAAAATCAAGCTTCGGACCGTTAATTTCCTTCAAAATCAATGGCACATCCCCGAATTGCTGCGTGAGCCGGTAATAACGTGCCGCACGGTGGAAATAAGCGGCGCCCAGCAGCTCGTTTTTTTCCTGCTCGTTTTTGTAGGTGGGTAAATCAATGCGGGAAATGGCCGTGTTCGCATACTTAATCCCCTTGTAACCTTCAAGCCAATACCAGCCTATGCGGTTGTAATCAATATGGTTCAGCTGAGCATCGGGCGTAATGAGCAGGTTCAGGTTCTGCGCAGGCCCCGATTTGTCCGTTGTTCCCTCCACGGCAATATCCGAAAAGATGGACTCCGTGATCATCGGCATAGCGTCGCCGTACCATTCCAGGCGCAGGTTGCGCTCGCACGCCACTAGCGTGGCTTTCAACCCGCCCAGGTCTTTGAATGTCAGGTCCGGCTCGTAAAAAGAAAGTGGTTCGGGTTTCAGCCAGGTTTCCTTGCAGGAGGTGATCGCCGCTCCTGCGCCCAACAGGCCGCAGGCAAGTAAATATTTCAATGTATGGTTAAACATAGTCCGTGCAGTTTATGTGTGTGAGTGATTACAGGGTGATATCCAGCCCGATGGTGTAGATGCGCGGGCTGGGAACAGACGTAGCAATGCTGCTGTTGGTAGTTCCGTTTGTTCCGTTCTCAGGGTCCCAGAAGTTCCATTGCGGTGCCCAAAAACCAATGTTGCGGACGCTGCCGTAAATACGCAGGTTTTGTACACCGACCTTTTGCGAAGCCACCTTCGGAACGGTGTAAGCCACCGACAGGTTTTCAAATCTCACGAACGATTTGCTCCGGTAAACGGCGTACCCGGTCGCCGAGCCTTCGCTGGAATAGAGCCTCGCCCATTCATTCTGGCGGTTTTGCTCCGTCCAGTAAGGGAATACATAAGAGCTGGTGCGGTCCACGAACCCGTCGCGGTTCTTCATCTGGTTGAACGTGCCCTTTTGTCCCCAGTAGGAATAGATCATGAATGAAACATCCAGGCTTTTGAACAGCTTGAACTCATTCCGGAATGTCCAGCGGAAGCGCGGGGATGTGTACCCGAGAAACTCCTTGTCGTCGTTGGTAAACTTGCCGTCCCCATTCACGTCTTTCAATTTGAAGTCGCCCGGTTTCACGCCGTACTTGGCAGCTTCGGCCTCCTCTTCTTTTTGCCATACGCCCAGGATGCGGTAGTTCCAAATTTCATCAAGCGCATGGCCGATAAACCAGCGGTTTGTCACATCGTCCGCCTCCCTGCGGCCGGTTACCTTACCATTGCTGTCTTTAATATCGACCATGTTGCCGTACAAATGCACGATCTTGTTGCGGTTGAGCTGGAAGTTGAATGTACTGCGCCATGTGAAATTTTCGCGGCGCATATTGTTGGTGTTCAAACTCATTTCCAGCCCTTTGTTCTGTACTTCGCCGAGGTTATCCCAAACATTGTCAAAACCCAGGACATTCGGCAAGGCCCGTTTCACGAGAAGATCCTTCGTAGTCGACTTGTAAACTTCGATACTGCCATCCACCACATTGTTGAACAATGCAAAGTCAAGGCCCACATTCAATGCATTCGTTTTCTCCCATTTCAAATTCGGGTTGGCCATTCGGCTTACGTACAGCTGGCTCACCTGGTATACGGTGCCGTCGGGCTTCACGTGCAGGTATTTGCCGCTCGCGAGGTCAGCGAGGGCATCGTAACGCGGAATGTCGCGGTTACCGTTGTTACCATACGAAACCCGTAGCTTTCCGTAACTCAACCATTTGGAATGCAGAAAACCTTCATCCGTAAACACCCAGCCTAACGCCGCAGACGAAAATACAGCCCGCGGGTTCTTCTGCCCGAATGCGGAGTAACCATCCCGCCGGCTCGACAGTGTTAACATGTATTTATCTTTGAATGAATAGAAAAGCCGGGCCATCAAAGCGTCGGCGGTGCTGGTCTGGTCGTCGGTATACACTACCGGCAATCCGCCCGCCTGGATATTGTGGTATCCCAAAACATCCGTGGGGGCAAAACCTTTGTTGGAAATACTGTCGCGCCAGCTTCTGAAACGCTCGGCGTTGGCAAGGAAAGTAAGGTCGATCTGATGTTTTCCGGCGATGGTTTTATTCCATTTCAGGATATTGTCGACCTGCCAGTTGAAAACCGTGGAGTCCTTGCGGGAGGCGCGGCCTCCTTCGGCAGCCCATTCGGCGTGCTTGGCCGATTCTGCATTATAGCGGTGTGTATAGTCGAAACGGGGGGTAAAATTGATTTGATAGGTGAATCCGAAAGGCAGGCTCACTTTTGCGAAGAGCACCGAATTCAGCGTCTGGGCTCCCTGGTCGCGTTTGGTGAAACTCGGCGCATAGTAGGGATGGTTTCCTCCGCTTGCTTCGCCATTAGGCCGCCACGAGTAGTTACCATTTGCATCGAACTCGGAGCCCCAGGGGGAAAGGACGCGTGCCAGATCGTAGTTGACCGGAACCTGGCTCTCATCCCGCCGGGCAAACTGGGTGTTCATCCCTACCGACAAGTATTTGTTCACCTTGCCTTCCAGGTTCAGGCGTGCCCGGACCGTGCTGTACTTGTCCCCTACGACGATGCCCTCATTATTAAGGTATCCCAATGACATGTAGTAAGAGATCCGCTCGTTTCGTCCCGAGAGGCTTACGGTGTGGTCCTGGCGGAAGCCTTTTTGGAATACTTTGGAATACCAGTCCACGCTTTTACCGTCCTTGTAATTCTGGATTTCGGCAGGCTGCATTCCGAGACGTTGCAGCCACACGGTGGTAGGGTCGCCTTTGGAGCCGTCAAAAGCAAGCCATTCATCGAGCGTGACACCCGCCGGAAGGTGGTTCGGGTCGGCAAAACGGGCGGGTTCGGCTGTGGCATTGATATTCCGCATTACTTCCTGCCGCCACGTGATGAAGCCTTGCGGGCTTAGTACGGGCTGGTTTTTAGCCACTTCCGCAAAACCGAAATTGCTGTTGATGTTGATCACCGGCTTGCCTTCCTTGCCTTTTTTGGTAGTAATCAAAATAACGCCGCTGGCTGCCTTGGCACCGAACACCGCGGAAGAGCTGGCGTCTTTCAGCACATCGATCGTCTCGATATCATTGGGATTGATATCTTCCAGGCCGCCGTAGTAAATAGTACCGTCCAATACGATCAACGGTGAGGAACCCGCATTGATAGAGTTCTGCCCCCGCACCGAAACACTTCCCCCACCTTTGGCGGAGGTCGAAAACCCTACGTTCATCCCCGGCACATTTCCACGCAGCACGTCCTGCACCGACTGCGGGTTTTCATTTTCGAGGCGGGTGGCATTTACCTGGGATACGGCACCGGTGAGGTCGCGCTTCTTTTGCGTGCCATACCCGACTACCACCACTTCATTGAGTGTCTTCTGGTCGGTTACCAGCGAAATATCCAGCATGCTGGCATTGCCCGTTTCACGCTCCTGCGTCACGTAGCCGACGGCCGAAAATACCAGCACGGCCGCATTACCGGTGATTTCGATGGAGAACTTGCCATCGGCATCCGTGGTGGTGCCCTGGTTCGTTCCCTTAACGACTACTGTTACACCCGGAAGGGATGTATTTCCTTCCCTGGACACGACCGTGCCGGTGATAGTCCTATCGGCTTGTACTACATGTCCAACGCTTGCGCGCGCACTCGCGACGACACTGGCGGGCACTGGCGGGTGCAGGCATATCGCACATATGCATACCCCGCTTATGCGCCGCAAAGAGGCTAAAAATCCTTTTGTGATGTGCATAGGTCAGTGAATTAAGATGATGTTTAGGGTGAAATATACCACCCTGACGCCACCCATTCCAGCCTGTTCCTGCCAGTAAACTGTCCTAGTTTTTAGCCGGATAATACCAATTATTCTCCGGCAATATTTTTGGTCTTTTTGCTTACCAAAACAAAAAAGGATGGCCGCACATGGCAGCCATCCTGATGTATTTATCCCGTAGGGAACCGATCAGTATCCGGGGTTCTGCGGGAACACCGACTTTCCGTCGGTTGTTTTCGCGCTCCGGTCGATCTGGGTCTGAGGAATAGGACGCAATGCGTGATATGCCTGGATAGCCGAGGCTTGCGGGTTGTATTTTTTCACCCTATCCACAAGCAGTCCCCAGCGTTTCAGGTCCAGCCAGCGGGTTTGCTCACCGGCCAGCTCCCTGGCGCGCTCTTCGATAATGGTTTCCATCGTAAGGTCTTTCGCATCGATAAGCATTTTGTCCTTCTTGCCGGGCCAGCCTGCGCGGTATCTCACCATGTTGATCGCCTCCGCAGCGCCCGCCTTGTCACCCGATTGCAACAATGCTTCGGCCAGCATCAGGTACACGTCTGCCAAACGCACCACATAATAATCGCGGCTGCCTGGTTCGTAGGTCATATCAGGACGTTTCGAATCGAAGAACTTCTGCAATGTAGGGAACAACGCCTCCGAATACTTGCTGGGCACCAACACCTGGTATTTTTTGGTTGCACGCACCTCTTTCGTCATTTCATAACCCGGAATGAAGATGGCCGTATCACCTGATGCAAACGTCACTTTCGTTTTCGAGTCATCGAAGGATGCTGCATTGTACGTACCAGGGTTATTGGAAAGCCAGGTATCACGGAAAGTTTTCTTGTAACGCGAGTCGTTTACACGGTCAGCGAACACGGTATTGAGCAGATACTCAGTCGGTCTCAGACGTTTGAATGGTCGTCCCCAGTAAGTATCACGCTTCATACCCGGCTGCACGTCATACTGCATCCCGAAATAAAGGTGCAAGCTGTTACCGGTTCCGTTTGTCAATGCGTCGGATGTATACTGCACGGCAAATACTACCTCCGAGTGATTCTGGTTGTTTTCATCGAACACAGCGGAGAAATCATCGAGCAGTTTGTAGCCATATTTGGTAGAAACCTCTTTCAGCAGGTCGGCAGCTTTGGTAAAATCGTCTGCTGCCTTTTCACTGGAATAGGCTTTTGCCAGGTACACCTTCGCCAGCAGTGCCTGCGCATGCGGCTTCGTAGCACGGCCATAGTCGCTCGATTGCGCTTTGGCTTCAAGATCGGTCACGGCTTCGCTAAGGTCCTTGATAATCGCCGCGTACATTTCAGCATCGCTCGCCCGTTTCGTATCCTTGGTCGGAACCATGGTTTCGGTCAGGCGAAGGTCCACGCCGCCGTATTGCTGGTGCAGGATATAATAGTAATGCCCACGCAGGAATTTGGCTTCGGCCACACGCAGTTTTTTGATGTTATCGGCTAGGCCCGTCACATTCGCGGCACGCTCGATCACCGCGTTACAGGTATTGATCCCTTTGTAGAGCTCATCCCAGGTTGTAGCCAGGTAGTCAACGGTCGGGTTCAGCTGGCCATCGTAAAAATGGAAACCTTTGTATCCGCCGTCTGCACCGGTTGCATAAATATCGGTACCGAATTCACTCATCGTGAGCCCTTGCTGGGTTGCATAGTAGAAGCGGAGCGACGAATAGGCAGCCTTCACACCATCTTCGAAACCTTTGGCGGTATTCAGGTAGTCGTTGCCTACACCGGAGATGATGTTCTCGTCCAGCACATCCTTACACCCCTGCCCGGCAAGCATCAGCGCCGCCATGCCACACACCACAATCGATTTTCTTATATTTTTCATTTGTCAGTATCTTTTAAAATTTCAAAACCAGGCCGTTAGAATTTCGCGTTCAAGCCGAATGTGATCACCATTGTAGCAGGGGTTATACCCGTACCACCTGCGGCCAGGCCGGTAGTTTCAGGGTCAACACCGTTGTATTTGCTGCGGTATTTAGCCCAGATGAACGGCTGCTGGATGCTCGAATACAAGCGGAGTGATTCCATTCCCAGTTTTTTCGACAGTTCCGGTGTAAATGTGTATCCTACGTTCACGTTTCTCAACTTCACAAATGTACCGTCGAAGTAAGTAAGCGTGCTGCCGTAAACCGGGAACTCCTGGTTGCTTTTCGGGCGCGGGAATTCGTTGGTCGGATTGTTTGGCGTCCAGTAGTCCACTTTCATTTGCTGATAGCGTCCTGCGAGCGCATTGTTGTTTCTGTGGAACTCGCTGCGGATCAGGTTACCTACACGGGCAAAGAAGAAGAATGAAAAGTCGAAACCCTTGAAATTGAAACGGTTGGTGATACCTGCGCTGAAATCAGGAACGTCTGAGCCGATGATCTCGCGGTCGTTTGCATTGATTTTGCCATCGCCGTCAATGTCTTTCAGCTTGATCTGGCCCACTTCGCTGTTCACTGCTTTTGCAGCGTCGGCTTCGTTGGTTTGCCAGATACCGATTTTTCTGTAATCGTAAACCGTGCTCAACGGACGGCCAATGAACCAGCCGTTACCCAGGTCATCGACCTTTCCATTATAAAGCGACAAGATCGCCTCGGTGTTTTTCGTAAATGTGAGATCGGTTGTCCATTTGAAACCGTTGCCGGTAGTGACGTTTGTAGTAGTCACGCCCAACTCGATACCGCGGTTGCGGGTCTCGCCCACGTTACGGGTTACAGCGTTGAAACCGATCGATCCAGGCAGCTGGTCAGACAAAAGCAATGCGGTTGTGTTGGTTTGATAGAATTCCAATGAACCTTGTACGCGTCCGTGAACAAGGCTGAAATCAAGACCTACGTTGGAAGTAGCAGATGATTCCCAGCGCAAGTCTGCATTTCCGATGGTTCCGGGCCGATAGCCGTATGCCGGTGTGGTGTTCCATGCGTAGCTGGTGCGGCCGAGGAAAGCCTGGGTTTGATATGGGGCCAAACCGGTGTTACCCACTTTACCCCATCCTGCACGTACTTTAAGGAGATCGATCCAGCTAACGCCTTTGAGGAAATCTTCGTTACCGATATTCCAGCCTACTGCGATACCCGGGAAGTTACCATACTTGCTGTTTTCACCGAAACGGCTGGAACCATCACGGCGCATTGTCAATGTAACCAGGTATTTGTCATTATAATCGTAGTTCAAACGTCCCATGTACGAGTTGATCGTCCATTCCACCAGCCCGCTTCCGGGAGAGAATACGGTGGTAGCCGCACCCAGGTTGTAGAACGACTGCGTCTCAACAGGAACACCCTGTACCGAAGAAGTGTATGCTTCCGCACGGTCGCGCTGGATAGAGTGGAGCAATGTCACGTTCAGGTTATGCTTGCCTCCGAACGTTTTGGTATAGTTGACAATGTTTTCCAATGTCCAGTTGAAACCGATTGCATTGCCGGTGCTGGCTTGTGCATCGCCCCCTTTTCTGGCATTGGTCATCGCACCGATGAAACGTCCGTAACGGGTAATGGTGAAGTCGGGACCGAAGTTCACGCGGTATTTCAAACCCGGCAGAATATTGAACTCCGTATAAAGGCTGTTGAAAATGCGGTAGCGCTTCAACTGGTCAATCTGCGCGCCCTTCACCAGCTCCGCGAGCGGGTTGGTAAGCAATGCGTCGTTGGTAGGCGAGAAAATCAGTTTGCCGTTTTCGTCGTATGGCACCGCCAGCGGGTTCTGGTTGATCGTCATCCCGTAGGTATTCAGGTTTTCACCATTGCGGATGCTGTTCATCATATAAGACGAGAGCCCTACTTTCAGCCATTTGTTGACGTTGTGGTCGATGTTGGCACGCAGCGAGAAACGGGTAAAATTGGCTTCTTTCACTACACCCTTATCCCGGAAATAACCGCCCGAAATGTAGAATTGGGTACGGTCGCTTCCGCCCTGGATACCCACCGAGTGGTTCTGCATCACACCTGTGCCCACCACAAGGTCCTGCCAGTCGGTGCTGGTACCGTTGGCGATACCTTTCGCCACGTTAGGGTCACCTCCCAAAACCGCCACTTTCGCATCCGCTTCGGCATTGATCACGCCGGTCGGGATCGCATTGCCGGCTGCGTCCTTGTAGCCGCCAGTTGCACGGTATGCCTCGCGTACGAACTCGGCAAACTCGGGGCCGCTGAACAGTTTCACCTTATCGAGCGCTTTGGAAACACCCACGTAACCGTCGTAGCTGACCGTCGTTTTACCTTTCTGGCCTCCCCGCTTGGTCGTTACGATCACAACGCCGTTCGCGCCGCGTGAACCGTAGATCGCCGTTGCGGTCGCATCTTTCAATACCTCCATCGACTGGATGTCGTTGGGGTTCATATCTTCGTATCCACCTGCCAGCGGGATACCATCCACCACATACAAAGGATCATTGCCGGCATTGAACGATCGGCGGCCGCGGATCAGGATCTTGGGTACGGTTCCGGGCTTGGAACCCGATTGCGTCACATCCACCCCGGCAGCACGGCCCTGCAAAGCCTGGCCAAGGTTGGTAATAGGCATTTCATTGATTTCTTTCGAACCGACCGACGAAATCGCACCGGTCAGCTGGCTTTTCTTTTGCGTACCATAACCTACAACCACCACTTCCGTCAATATTTTCTGGTCACTGGCCAGCACGATATCCACCACACTTCTGTTCCCCACAGCCACTTCCTGTGATACGAAACCTACTGCTGAAAACACGAGGACTGCATTGTCTTCCGGGATGCTGATCTTGAATGTACCGTCGGCATCCGTGTTGGTACCGCTTTTACTTCCTTTCAGTACCACCGAAACCCCGGGGACGGGAAGGTTATCCTCTACGGATGTCACCTTTCCAGAAACTGTCCTGTCAATCACCCTGATGGACGGATTCAAAGGCCTCATAGAATAGGCCTGCCCTGTAAAACCCGTCACCACCGCACCAGCCATTGCCCAACGCATCATACAGTGGCCAATACTTGTAAAGTTTCTTTTCATACGCATTGATTGTTTAACCATTAATAGTTCACCATAAACTGTCAATCCTGACGATCACTTGATAGATTACCCCTTACAAATAATTACATTTTTTCTTTCAATAATTACAAATAGGCACACAGTTACTTAGCACAGATTTGTAACCAATCCGTTAAAATATTTTATCTGGAAAGAGGCTTAGGGATGAAAGGCACTTTTGATTATCCGCGACATGCTTATTTGAACAATTCCAATAAGCATATTTATTGTACCCAAAGTACAATTTGGAAATCAGTTCGGAGAATAGAGATTCGGTGAGAAAATTGAAAATGATCCGCTAAGTTTATTTATGCAATCGTTATCGGGAACGTTGCCAAAATAGACTCGTTCCAATATTTTATTATAAAATATTTGCATAAACGAATACAAAAATGCCATATCCACCTGGAAATCTCTCTCAAAATATTGTATTAAACCAATATTAAGTAAGAGAAATACCCAGCAGATATGGCAGGCGTCTAGTTGTTGAAGCGGTAATCTGACACCTATTTGTAATGGTCCGGATTCTCATCCTGCCACTCGTTCACACCGTCGCGGATACGGTTCCGGAATGTGAGCGTATCCTGGGCAAAAGAGGTCGTACCATCCTCATTTTCATATTTATAGCTCAAAAACAGTTTACGTTCCTGCAACAATCTGGCCCGGTTAAAAGTGCTTGCACCATCAGGCATCACATCGATCGTGGAACCGGTCGCTTTACTGATTTTGATAACGTTTCCGTCGAGGGTGATCCTGAATGATCCCTCCTTATCGCTGATCATGTTCGTCACCAGGGCGTCGGGTGCGACGGTTTTGAGCTTAAAAATCTTGGCTTCCGGTGACGGGATGGTCGTGTAATATTTCACGGTCTTCACCACTTTGCCCGCGGCGTCCTTCACGGTCGTGACGCCGCCGTGCCAGTAGTTGCCGAAAAGCATATTCTCGTATTTCAGCGCCACCACGGCAGAACGCTTCGCGCCTACGATGGAATCGGCGTCGGCGGAAGTGATGTAGAACGGAATCGCGTACCCGGCGCGGATGGTAGCTGCGTCTTTCAGGAACCGCGCTGAATCGGCTTTGATCACCACCGAGCCCATATGCGAACCGGCTTTGATCACCATTTTCGAATTGTCGGAAATGGTGAAATAATCGGCAGGCAACGGTTTCAGCGTGTCGACACCGCTCACAGCCTCCCGGATATAACCTGCCCCTGCTTTCATGGCGTCCAACGCTTTTGCATTGACCAGCGACGCATCCATTTGGAAGCCTACGACGCGGTCCTGGCGGTTCTCGCGAACGCCTGCGAGCGCAGCACCAACCTCAATGCTCATCCCCTCGCCCACCACAAACGTGCGCGCGTTGGTCTGGTACATAAAATACACCGAAGTGTGGTCGAAATCCTTGATGTAATCGTCATAACAGGCACTCAGGGCCATGGTGAGCCCGAGGGCAACGGCAATTCTCTTTTTCATACCATTCATATTTATTTCCAGGCCTCCCAGCCATCGTTTTGTACCAGATTGGACATTCTCAGCATTTCATCATATGGGATCGGCAGGAATGCCGAAGAATAGGACCGCGCCTCCACCACTTGGTCGAGTTTGTATTGGAAGCTCCCATCCGAGTTGCGGGTGATCTTCGCCATATGCACCGGCTTGTTCAGCGCGGTAAGGCTGGTGGTCCAGCGGCGGATATCGAAGAAGCGCAGGCCTTCGAAGCAAGTTTCGATCCTTCTTTCATTCTTGACAAATTCATGGAAAGCGGCCTTGCCCCCCGCCGCGATTTCGGTCAGGTAGGGGTCGGTATCAAAGCCTTTTCCGCCATCGGAATTGTCTTTCTGACGCAGGTACTTCATCGCTTCTCTGGCAGACATGCCGTATTTTCCGCCGTCGGGCCCCTCTACCTGGTTGGCGGCTTCCGCGAATGTGAGCAACATATGCTCCCAGCGAATAAAGAACTTCGAATGCGGCTGGCGGTTAATAGAGTTGTCGGACCAGTTGAGTCCCATAAATACCATCTTTTTAATGTGATAGTTGGTGCGGCTGTTCACCGCCGGCCCTGCTGCGTCCTTCGCATTCTGCCAGTTTTCGAAAGTGTACATGACCTTGTCGGAATTGATCCTCAGCGCTTTGGCATTGTTGTGAAAAATAGCCGCATAGAAACGCGGATCACGGTCGGCGTAGGGGTTGGCGGGATCGTACTTGCTGCGGGGATCGGTAATGGGATAGCCGTTTTTCATCGGGAATGCATCCACCAGCTCCTGGGTGGCACCCACCGAGCCGGTACCCTGAAAACCACCCGGGTAATACATCCGCTCCATGGCGTCGTTCGCATTATTGTAGCGCGATGCCCAGATAATGCCCGGAAAATTGGGATCGAACCAGTTGACGCCTTTCTTCACATTAAATCCATTGGTAACGGCATCGGTCTTCATCTTGAAATCGATCACTTCCCTGGCATTCTGCGCGGCGAGGTCCCACCGCGTCACATCGTTCGATGGATTGAAGCGCGGGCTGGCCCAGGTAAGGTATACCAAAGCCTTGATGGCCCTGGTGGTAATGCCATCCATCCGGCCCCAGTAGCGGCCGCCGGCATAGGCCCTGTCATTCACATTCTTGACGAGGAAATCGCGGTGTGCGATCGGGAGATATTTGTAAGCCGAATCGCAGTCGGCGATGATCTGCTTCACGCATTCCTCGTAAGTGTTCCGTTGGAGGTTCGTCTCCGCTTTCACGTCCACCGGTTCCAGCACGATCGGAAAACCCAGCAGCTGGCCATTGGCGGTGCCACCGAATTTTTGCAGCAAATCCCATTCAAACCACGCCCGCAAAGCATATGCTTCGCCCTGCAAACGGTTTTTGACGAGGCTGTCCAGATGCGGGTCCACCAGGAAGCGTGTATTGTAGCCGCGGCGGTCTTTCAGGAAAAGATTCACAAGGTAGATCGACCGGTAGTTCCTGTCCCAGTAAGTACGGAACGGGTCCTGGCTCGTAGGCAGCGATCCCACGGCAAAGCGCGTCAGTGCGTGGGTGGTACTGGTGATTACCACGTCGTCGGTAGCACCGTCGAGGAACACGCCTTCGTTGTCGTTATAGTTGCGGGGCATCACGTCGTAGCATTGTCCGATCAGGCCCTGCACCATGTCCTGGTACTTCCAGATATCTTCGGTGGTCCGGTTACCGTTCGGATAAGGTTCCAGGTAGTCGACGCAGGACGTCAGCGCGAATGCAGCCAGCGTCAGCGACAGGATGTTTTTCATATATAATGATTTCAAATGCATAGCTCTGGCTTTAAAATGTCAGTTTAACCCCTGCTGTAAATGTGCGGTACAGCGGATAGCTGGTTATCCCCGAATTGATCGACTCGGGATCTACGGTTTTGATCTTCGAGAAAGTGAGCACATTGGCCCCGCGCACATACACACGGATGCCGCGTGCGCCGATGATATTGGCCGGGCGTACAGGTACATTGTAAGCCAGTTCCACATTCTGGATTTTGAAAAAACCGCCGTCGCGCAGCCAGAAGTCCGAGGATACGAAGTTGTTGTTCACCTTATAATAAGTCAGGCGCGGGTACTGCCCGTCTACATTCTCCTTTACGAAATCGGAATAGTTGTTATCGCCCCAGCCGTTCCAGAAATACTTGTTGGTAAGAGGCAGCTGGTAAAACGCCCGGCCATTCCCGATCGCGGTCAATTCCAGGTTGCGGTAAGCGAGTTTCAGGTTCAATGCGTAGATCAGCCTCGGCGAAGTGTAGCCGATCTGGCTCTGGTCGTTGTCGTCCACGATGCCGTCGCCATTGCGGTCTACGTATTTGAGATCGCCTGCTTTGAGGTCATCGTCGTACACCTGGCGGATGACGCCGGTTTCGGCATCTGTGGCAAACTTGCCAGCGTAGGTCTGCCCCCAGTAAGCGTCGGTTGGCTTGCCCACGCGGGTCTGGTAGTCGAACCGGTAATTGGGCTCGTCCCATTTCAGGACCTTGCTGTTTTGCACAGTCGCATTGCCCCCGATGGAAATGCGGACATCACCCAGGCGCTCGGTATATTGCAATGCGGCTTCCAGTCCGAAATTCCTGACTTTGTTGTAATTATACCATGGCCGGGCTCCGGAGACGCCTACTACCAGCGGCAGCGTATTGGCGAGCTGCGACACAATCCCGTCGCGCAGGTTATTGAAGTAATTGATCTCCACCGACAGTCTGCGCCGGAGAAACAACCCGTCGATCCCGATGTTGAACTCCTTGCGCTTCTCCCAGGTCAGATCGGGATTACCCACGCGCCCTTGCGTTGTGCGGTAAACCGAATTGTCGGTGTTGCTGCCGAACCACTGTCCGGTCGAGTAAGGCCCGAATGCGGAACCCGTCGAGTTCACGGCCCAGCGGTCGAGGTAATAGAACGGCGGCAGGAAGCTTTCATAACCCAGCATCCCGGCCTCGGCCCTGATTTTCAGATAGTCGATCGCTTTCAGGTTCTTTAAAAATCCCTCCTCGGAAATCACCCAGCTCAAACCGGCCGAGGGAAACATGGCATAGCGTTTCCCCTTGTCGAAGCTGTAAGTACCGGCGTAATTAAGCACTCCCTGGAACACATAGCGGTCTTTAAATGAATACACGCCATTAAAAACCGCATTCTGCTGCCGCTGAGGCTCTTCGATACCGTTGCGCGTCGACTTGCCCAGGTAATAGGTAAGTCCGGTCTGAATGCTGTGCACACCCCAGCTTTTCTCGTAGCTCAGGTTTTCGTACACCACAAAACGCTGCGAATAATAGTCGTGCAGCTTTGCCTGACCGGCCATATCCACGCCGTCGTGGACTTTGGAAAGGCGTATCGTGTCCATGCCTGCATCCGTTTTGCCGGGCGTGACAATATAAGCAATGTAATCCTCGGCCTTGCCGATCCGGAGGCTGTTGAACAGGTTGAATCCGGCGTAAGTGGTCGATTTAAGACCGGGTACCAGTTCTTTTAAATCGTATTCAAATGTAATGTTGGAGGCACCTGTCCGCCCGGTTTCGGTATAGTAGCCATTGTGCATGAGGTTCCCGATCGGGTTGGTCTTGAAATTGGAACTCACTCCGTACCAGGGCGCTACCGGGTTGTCGGCAAATGCAGCGTACACCGGAAATGCGATGGGCGGCGTGTTGGTAATGTCATTGATGGCCGAGTTGAACTCCACCAGGTCGAGGGCCGTATTGGTATTACCGTCTTCGCTAGTGAAGTTGGCATTATAGCCGTAGTTGGGCGAGCGGCGAAGCGTGAGCCCTCCGAAAAAGTCAAACTTGACCTTGATCAGCGGATTGATTTTGATATCGATATTCGAGCGGACATTAATGCGGTTGTAATCCGATTTTGCGCCGATCTTGTAAATATCCCCCTCGCCATTGTATCCCAGGTAAGCACTGTACTGGACGGTCTCGTTCCCACCGGTAGAGGACAGGTTGACCCTTGTAAAAGGCTTCGAGTTTTTCAGCATCAGGCTCCGGAAATCCACGCTCGGGCGGTACAGATTGTAAGGATCGCTTTTCGCGTAGGCTGCAATGTCGTTCTCGTTATAAAGCGGGGAAAGCGCACTGTTGGTCCTCGCCACGTTGTTCAGCTGCGCATATTCGGCACCCGAGGCCCAGCCTGGGAAGCGGTCCACCACGCTCACGCCCTGCTCCGCATTGACGCTCAGCACGCGCTCGTGTACTTTTCCTCTCTTTGTTTTAATGTAAATGATGCCGTCCGCACCCCTCGGGCCGAGCATGGCTTTTCCTACAATATCCTTGATAATCGTCACCGACTCAATTTCCTGCGGGTCGATGGGCATCTCTGTAATGTCCGTCGGCACATCGTCGATGATGAAAATCGGGCTTCGTCCGCGGGTGGCGATGCCGATTTTCTCCGTAATCCTGAAATTCCCCAGTTCCTCTTCGGCAGTGAGGCCCGGCGAACCGTCGCGTTCCACCACTTCCAGGCCATTGACCAGCCCGGCAAATGCATTGCGCAGGTCGTTGGTTGGGTATTTTTCGAGATCGGCGGTTTTCAGGGTCACATAGCTTCCCGTAGCCAGCCGCTTGGGCATATTCATAAAAGGCATCGGCACGGCGTCGTCGGGCGTCGCGAAGAGTTTCGCCCTTTTCAGCTCTACCACATTATCGCCCGCAATGTCGCTCACCAGCGAAACCGATTTACTGTAACCATAAGAGGAGACGGTCACGAAATCCTCCGGCAACGCCTCGAAATCAAAGTCGCCGCTCGCATTGGTTTCTGCGTGGATCTGCCCCTCGCCCACCACCACCGACGCATTCGGAATCGGGTTGCCATTCTCGTCGGTCACTTTCAGCCGCACATTCACGGCCTTCTGTTTTTTGCCGGTTTTGTCCTGGGCAAGCACCTGGCTACCGGCCAGCAGGCAAAGCATTATCATTCCGATAACCCCCTGCCCTATATAATGTATCGTTTTTTTCATCATTGGATTGAGCGTTACGGGTTACCAGACTTCGTTGGGGACGAAGTTTTTCATCTTGTAGATATCTTCCGTGTTGAAAGGCAGATAGTACATGGCATCCTTCCACCGCGCCTGGCGATCGGCCGAGAGCGGCATGCGGGTATATTTGAAACCCGTCGGGTAGGCGGTGCTTGCGGGCACTTTTTCCACGTCCATCCGGTACAGCGTACCGCCCATTACTTTGGGGGCGTCCTTCCAGCGGCGGATGTCGTGGTAATAATGTCCACCCTCGAAGCACAGCTCTATCGTGCGCTCGTTCTTGATCCGGTCGCGGAGCTTATCCTTGCTGGTCGCGTAGGCCGCGAGCACATTGGGCATACCTGCGCGAGTACGGATGCGGTTGAGCGCCTGCAACGCCGTCATGGACGCGCCCGGAGCGGTACCGTTCGGCCCGTAAGCCTCATTGGCCGCTTCTGCGTAGTTGAGGTACAATTCACCCAGGCGGATCAGCGGATCGGTGTATTGCGGGGTCGTTTTGTTGTTCACGCTCTGCTCGCCCCACGTTTTGCGCTCGTAGTAGCCCGTGCGCGTGATGCCTGCGTAGGACTGGTCGAGCAGCTGACCGTAAATTGCGGCGCCATCCTTGGTCTCGTAGTAGATTTTGGCATTGCCATAACCCGGTACCGGCGCGGTATTGTAGATAATGTCTATATAAAACCGCGGGTCGCGGTCTTTATACGGTTCCTGCTCGTTGTAATGGCCCGCTGCCGTCGCTGCCTGGCGGTCCGCCGGGGTATTCAGCGGCTCTCCCCATTTGGTTTCAAATTTGTCGACGGTATTCTGCGTAGGGCATTCACCCGACCAGCCCGTTTTGCCGCCGCCGAAGACTCCGTTCATCTGACCGTTCAGGTCCGCATTGTTATAGGCCTTCGTACCGGCGTACCACGCCCATAGCTGCTCATTGGAATAGGTGGTACCAATGTAATTTTTCTTGTAATCATCCAGCGGAAGCAGTTCGTAGCCATACTTTCCGGCAAGCTGAATGGCTTCCCAATTGGCTTTTGCGGCATCTTCCCAATCCACATTTCCCTTTTCATTGTTCAAGGGGCTGGCTGCATACAGCAGCGCCCGCGCCTTGAATGCTTTCGCGGCTACGCCGGTGGGGCGTTTTTGTTCGGGGTTGTTCAAATGTCCCGCCACGCCAGGGCCCGGGTCACGGCGCATAAGATCGGCCTGCTCGAAATACATGGCAGCAGAATCCATATCCATGGCAATGCGGACCAAAGTCTCGCGTTTCGAAAGCCGCGGAATATCCCATTCATCGTCCTGGTCCATTACGGTGGTGAGGTATGGCATAGGTCCCCACAACCTGAAAAGCTCAAAATGCGCGAATGCACGGATGAAATGCGCCTGGCCTTTGAAATCGTTGATATCCACCGGGCTTGCATCTTTCAGCATCCCGATGTTTTTCAACGCCGTGTTGCATTTCCGGATGATCGAAAACATCGATCCGAGAATGGGACGGCGTGCCGGGTCGTAAGTCATTTTGTTGATAATCGCCGAAATCTGCCCGCTTTTGATTACCTGGGCGTCCATTACCCGTCCCATATCGCTCATATCCGTGAGCGCTTCGAGGGTGTATTTCTGGTCCCAGAAATCGAAATAGAGGGAATAGGCATTTTTAATATTGTAGGCCCGCCAGGTCGTGCCGTCCAGCTTGTTGCCTTCGTAAATGCCGTCGAAAAATTTCTTGAAGTTTTCGTATTTCGAAAAAACATCATCCGGCGTAAGGCCCGACTCGGGTGCCTTGTCGAGATAGTCTTCCACACACGAACCGAGCATCAAAACTAACAGCACCGGTACACATAGTATCGTAATTAATCTTTTCATCATCCGTTGGTTTGGGTTAGAATGCAGCCCTGATGGCAAATTTCACGGTGGTCATTTGCGGGTAGAAACCCTGGTTGAAATCTTTCCGCTCCGGATCGCCCTCGATGAGCTTGGTGAATGTCCAGAGATTATTGCCGGTCACAAAAAATACCAGGTTGGAGGTGCCGATGACACGCCGGAGGAATTTGGAATTGAATGTGTAGGAAGCGTACACCTCCCGCAATCGCAGATAGTTGGAATTGCGCCAAAAGCGGTTTTCGATCATGATATCGAAGCCCCTGTCGGCCTCGCCGCCGCCCCAGAAAAGGTTGTCGGTACTGCCGCCGCCCGAGTAATGCAGGGTTGCATGGTTGGCGTTGGGATTGGCAGGCGTCCAGTAGTCGAGCTGCGATGCATGCACGCGCCAGTCGCCTTTGATAAACTCTACTTCATAGGGCTGGTTAAACTCCACATATTTGCCCACATTCCCCTGGAACATGAAGTTGAAATCAAACTTTTTCCACGAAAAACCCGCTGAAAATGAATAGGTAATGGGCGGATAATCCGAGCCTGGAATGGGGTATTTGTCCAGGTTGGTCACTTTACCGTCGCCATTGTAATCGAGGAACTTGTAATCGCCCACGTTCAGCTTTTGCAGGTCGATGGCCGACACATTGTTATGAATGTCGTCCACGGAAGTGTAGTATCCGCTACCGGTCAGTTCCACGCCGCTCAGCTGCGCGCCCAGCGGCTTGCCGGCCGCCTTTTGATAGTCGTAAGCATAAGGCAGGTCGTCCTTGAACAGGATCCGGTTTTCATTGAAACCGAAAATCCCCTTCACGAAGTAGTTCAGGCCCGAAGAAGTATGATTGCGGTATTCTGCCTCGAGTTCGATCCCATGCTTTTTCAACCGGCCCAGGTTCAGCTCCTTGAACGAGTTGCCCACGAGCATGGTAACGCTTTGCGGGGTAAGGAGCATTTTCTGCCGGTGCTCGTCGAAAAAGTCCACACCGAATGTAAACGTATCATTCCAGAGCCCGAGCTCGATCCCAAAGTCGCGCTTGCGGGCTTCTTCCCATTGCGATACGAGGTTCGGGCCGAGGTCTTCGTGGATATAGCCTGCATTGTCCTTGAAATATTCGCTCAGGTACAGCCACCGGTTGTCGGCAATATCGCTGCCCACTTTGCCATCGGAATAGCGCAGTTTCAGTTTGCTGATCCACGAAATGCGGTTTTTGAAAAACTTCTCCTCCGAAACTACCCAGCCAACGGCCCCCGAAGGGAAGAAGCCGTACCGCTTGCCCGGTGCGAAGCGCTCTGAGCCGGTATAGCCCACATTCAGTTCGACCAAATACTTGTTGGCGTAATCATAGGTCGCCCGGCTCACGAGGCCCTGGTTATAATAAGGGAATTCGATCGTCTTGTCCTTCTGCTGGCGGTTCACGAGCACGAGCCCGGTCACACTATGCTTACCGAACGCCCGGTTATAGCTGGCCGAGAGTTCGTAGTAAAAATCTTTGTAATAGTCGTTCTCCAACTCGCCCACGTTGATGTCCAGCGGCGATTGTTCAAAAACCTCATTACCCTGCCCGGCCCTGAACCACGGGTTCTCTTCGGTGCCGATCTTGTCGTAGTTGAGCTGGTATTCCGGGAAAGAGTAGCTGGCAGTAAGTGAGCGGTTGCGGTAATAGGTGCTCATGGACACCTTCCCTTTGACCGACAGCCCTTTGGTGATCGCGTCCAGTTTCTGGTCGAGAATGAGGTCGGTAAAAAGCTTGGAATCCAGATACCGGTTGAAAGATCCCTGGTTCATGGAGGTATACGGGTTACCGGTAAACTCTCCGAAGTTCATAGCAAGCCGGTCGCCTTGGTCGTTCGGATAGTCCGGATCGGGCACTTGTTGGAGCACCCAGGCGGGGAAATAAGCCGGGTAACGCGAAGGTCCCGTCGAATAGAGGTTCCGCCAGGGCGTGCTGCTCGGCTGGTTTTTGATGCCGGTCTCACCGCCTACATTCAGCGTCAGCGTAGTATTGCGGGTCAGGTTGAAATCGATATTGGTGCGGTAGTTGAACCGGTTGTACCAATAACGGGTGTCGTCGTAGCCTTCGTGATAAGCCTTAAAGAAATCCCCCTGGTAAGCATAGCCCAACGAGGCGAAATACTTGATAAAGTTGGTACCGCCCGAAACGTTGAAATTCGCATTCGCATTGGTCGCGAAAGGCTTGGTCATGATATCGAACCAGTTGACATCCGGGTAGCGAAGGCTGTTGAGCGGCGTCGACGGGTTCCGGTACTCGTTCAATGCATTTTGGGGAACGAGGTCGGTAAACTGCTGGCCGTTCATCAATGCCTGGTTATACATCGACATCGTCTGGTAAGAACTGATGTGGTCGGGAATGCGCGTCGCTTTGGCAAGGCCGTAGGAACCTGTGAAATCGAGCTTGGGTTTGCCGATCGTACCACGCTTGGTGGTTACGATAATGACCCCATTGGCACCCTTCGCGCCGAAAACGGCCGTGGCGGATGCGTCTTTCAACACGGAAATGGTCGCGATCTCGTTGGGATCCATATCCCGGAAATCACGCTCCACGCCGTCGACCATCACCAGGGGCTGGGAACCGTTCCAGCTCGAAAGGCCCCGGATCACGATTTCGGAATGGTCGCTGCCCGGCTCTCCGCTTTGCTGCATCGTGAGCACGCCCGAGAGCTTGCCCGCCAGCGCATTCGTGACGTTGGACGTACCCGCCCGCATAAGGGCCTTGTTATCTACCTGCGAAATGGCACCTACCACGCTTTCCTTGCGCTGCGTGCCGTACCCCACCACCACGACTTCTTCCAGTGCCTTGTTTTCCGGTACCAGTTTCACATCCAGCAACCGGCGGCCTGCCACTTGTATTTCCTGCGATATGTATCCTATATAACTGAATACCAACACCGAAGCATTATTGGTCACTGTAATCTTATACTTACCATCTGTATCTGTCGAAAGGCCGTTGAGCGTCCCTTTCTCGACCACGTTCACGCCCGGCAGGCCGTTGCCGTTTTCATCGCGGATCACACCCGTAACCGTCACGGCCAGGGAGGCAATCGCATTGTCCATGACCTGCCGCAACCGCTGCGCATGGTATGCCTCCGCGGAGCCCGCAAATGCTTCCGGCTTGCCCGCAGCCGAAGCCTTGAACACCGAAACGCCATTCAGCACTTCGGTAACCGCGTGTTTTTTGGCATTGGACACATAAATGGTTTCGTTGACCCTGCTGAAACTCAGACTCGTTTCCTGCGAAATGTGCCGGAGCAGCTTCCCCACGCTGGCCTGCGGGAAGTTGAGGTCGACAGTTTTGTTCCGTACGAGCTTCTGGTCGTACTGGAAATTGAAATTGGTCTTGTCATTGATCACCACAAAGGCATCTTCCAGCGGCACGTTGTGCAGATCGATGGAAATGTAGATTTTTTCAATGCTCTGCTCCTGGGCCTTACCGTCGGAAGCCGACAGCAAGCCCGCGAAAATGCATTGCAAAACCGTCCCGATAACCGCATACCTAGACATCGCTACAATTTGTCGTAGTAGTTTATATTGCATATTTTTGATCGTTTTGAATTTCACGTTCATTACACGTGGCTTTCTCCGTTACCTGATTGAGCGCCAACTCTTAGCACGGGAAAGTCACACGGACCGGTAATCAGCGATGGTTACCGGTTCTTTTTTTAGCTGGTATCAGACCGCATAGGAGATTTCGGTTATTGAAGTTTTACAATGCTGTCGTTCACTTTGTATGAAAACCGGTTGGGATAACTCATCACCCCGAGGATGTAATCCAATGGCTTATCCTGGAATTTGCCGCTGAACCGCCAGTCGGCATCCATGCGCACGCCCGGCGCCACTTCGAATTTCACGCCATACCAGCGTTCCAGTTTGAGGATGGTGGAATGGAAGTCCGACTTCTGAAAGTAGAGCATGCCGTCCTTCCAGCCGATCTGCTCCTTTTCGTCATAGGTGCTCACGATGAGCTCGCCGGCCTCCTTTTGAAAAGTGGCCATTTCGCTTTTGCTCAGGAACACGCACGCATTCTGGTCTTCCGAACCTATTCTGGCATTCACTTTTACCTTTCCGCTCACCACCGCCACCTGCACGGCCTTGTTTTCGGGGTAAGCGCGGATGTTGAATGAAGTACCGAGTACCTTGGTCACGACATCGCCCGTGCTGATGACGAACGGTGCTTTCTCATTTCGGGTGACATCGAAGAATGCCTCGCCGGTGAGCGTTACCTTGCGGACTGTTTCTTCAAATGCTTCCGGGTAAGAGATCGCAGAACCGGCATTAAGGGTCACACGCGTGCCGTCGGGAAGCACGAGTTTCCGCTGCTGCCCGTTCGACGACTTATGCTCTACCGGTACAAATGCCGACACAGGCGCATCCCGGCGGACCAGGTAGCGATTGGCCAGAAAGAACGCTCCCACCAGCACGCAAGCTGCGGCAAGGAGCCTGAATACACGGCGAAAACCGATACGGCGTGGCGATGCGTCCGCAGGTTTCGGAACGTCGGATTGGGCGATCGAAGATTCCAGCCGTTGCCACTGCTGCTCGATGTCGTAAGCGGGGACGGGTCTGCCCTGGAAATGCATTGCGAGAACGATCGTCCGGGCTTTTTCGATTTCGGGGTGGCGGGAAGGATGGGCTGCGAGCCATTTCTCCCACAGGTGGTCATGTTCGGGGGCGGTGCCGCTGAGCCATGCGCGGAAATCGTCATCGAGGACGAAATCCTTGTAGCCAAAACGGTCGTATTTGTGCGCTTCCAATAGGATAGTATTTATTCTTTACCTGGATAAGCAGGAATAAATACCGAGTGACCCTCGATCGGTCAAATTTTTTGTAAAAATTTTTATATTAATTCTCTAACAACTTCTACATGCCCCGTGAATGCCGTGCCGGACGCAAGCAGCGACAGGTAAACGCCCAGTACAAACGGAACATCCCTGCCTTCCGGGGCAAGCTCCTCGTTCAGCGCATCCAGTGCCTTGTAAATGAGTTTGTACACCGCGCGGGTAGAGATATTCATAATAAGCGCGATTTCTCCGAACGACTGCTCGTTGTAGAACCGGAGATATAGCGCCTCCTTTTGCCGCGCCGGCAGGTTTTGAATGGCGTTCTGCAGTGAGAGCACATTTTCCTTAAGCGTCTGATCGTGGATCATCTGCATTTCGGCCGAAAGCTCCACATGAAAGAGCGAATCGTCGTCGTCGAGCGCGATCGTCATTGCGCTGGCTTTCACTCTTTTCAGGATCAGCCGGCGGAGCGATGCCAGCAGGTAGTTCCGCACCGAATCCGAATTGCCCAGGAATGCCTTGCGTTCCCAGATGTTCATGAACAATATCTGAATGCAGTCCTTCACTTCGTCGTCGTCCTTATTGAAACGTAGCCCGTAATTGAGCAGCGACGGATAGTAATGCCTGAATATCTGTTCAAAAGCTTCGCTGCTACCGGCCCGCAGCATATCCCAGAGCGGTTCGGGCGAGGAAGGTTTCGTGACCGCCGGCTCGGGCGTATTCCAGTTATTAGGCAGGTTAAAAGCTTCCATGCTCGCTGAGATTGGTCAATTTTCGGTTCAGGACAACCACCAGCAGTATGTAACTGCATAATGATTTTTAGGTGACGCATAATTCTCCGGTCACCCTTAAAAAAGTCAATATTTTTCGGGAAATAATAAAATCAGCAGCGGAGGGGGCGGTGGGCTTACCGGTTGCCCAATATAAAGTAAAATATAAACAGCAGAAATGTCACAGACATCAGGATCAGCACGATGTTGACGGCAGAGAGTCCACTGGCTGGCCTGTCCTGTGCATTTTTCCGCGCATCGCGATCGCCCATAATATCGAGTGAACTCATGATGCGTCCCCAGATCGAATTCACGTCCTGGCTGGACAGGCCATCGGGCCGCCAGTCCGACGCGATGAGCACCAGCTCGCGCGCCTTCGCGACCGTATCTTTCTGCGCGGGGTATTTAAGGATCCAGTTTTCCCAAAAGGAGCGGATCGGCGGGTCATCGGGAAACCGAACCCATCTTATGAAGAGGTTTTCCATCGCCAACTCCTCAGCCGATAACTCTGAAAACGGTTTCATCGATATTAGTAGATTGAATTTCAGGACCTGTCAAACATAAATCCGGATTTAAACTATCACCGGCATTATCTGTTTGTTAAGCTTTATATCTAAAAAAGGATGCGTTTGGGGGTTTATACTCACTTTTCAGGGAGCTGGAAAATTATTTCAAGAAAAGCCATCCTGTACTGTGGGGTACCAGTAAAAAACGGGCGCTGGTTTGCATAAACCTTTAAAAAGGCCGGAACAACACATGATCCGCTAACGGCGCTTAACCGCATTTTCAGGAGTTTTCTCGCATGTATTTTAAACGGATTCGCGGCACGCACTATCCTATTTACGGTTTTGAAAAAGCTTTTTAGTCTCCCGGAAGAAGAAATCATGCTGTTGCTTTCACAAAGCAACCCCCTCGCCTTTACGCACATTTACAGGCAGTATCAGGCGACCGTGCTTGCCTATGCCCAAAGAATTACCCGGTCCCGGCCAGTCGCAGAAGACATTACCCAGGATGTCTTCCTGACGATTTGGGAGCACCGCAGCACCATGTGTGGTATAAGGCATTTGAAAAAGTACCTGCTTACCATCTGCAAGCATAACGCGCTCGATTTTCTGGCCCGGCAGGCACTGGGCCAGAAAATAAGTAAGGAAGTAGCCTTTCACACGGAGCAATTCCATTGTGATACGGAAATCACCCTGCAGCGCCATGAATACCACGACTTGCTGCTTAGTGCCATAGACGGACTGCCGCCGAAGCGCAAACTGGTTTTTACCCTCTGCAAGATTGATGGTATCAGCTACGATCAAGTAGCCGAACAACTGGCCATCGCCCCGGGAACCATCAACGACCACATTGTAAAGGGGACGCGCTTTATCAAACGATATTTGAAAAACCTGATTTGCGCAGCACCTGGCAGAGCCGCACCTGTTTCTTCCAAAAATATCGGTGACAGCATATGACAAGTCCTTCTTATCCGTCTGGTTAAAAAAAGGCGACGCCGAAGACATTAATCCGAATATGTTTCGGCCCATGCCAAAGCGATTATCCACTACTAAATCTGCGATCAACATGAAAACAAAACTTTTTTTTGCAATGTACCTGGCAATCGCATGGCTGTTTCCCGCTTGCAAGGAGAAAGAGGTGGATGCACCAGAGATCACGGTTCTATCCCCAAAATCTCATCAGGTGATCAAGGACAAGGACAGCGTGCGGATCGAAGCAACCGTCAAGCCCAGTAACACATGGGTAACCAGCTACACGCTGACCGTTAAAAACAAGCACAATAAATTGATTTTCAACGCGCAGCGTGGTTGCGACTGCAAGTCACTTACCCAAGTCGAGATAAAACAATCCTTTTTGTACGAGGTTGACAAAACCTCGGATTTGCTCCTCGAAATAGAGGCCTTACTGGGAGACGGCCGAAAAATCCGGGAGCAAATCCCGTTTGTGATAGCCAATTAGCGCGCGATGAAGCTGCGTCATCAGGTACGGCGCAGTTTCATCCTTCGATTCATCGCCACACTGCACTCTGGAAACCATGAAACAGTTTCTCCCCATTGCTTGCTATGCATTTCATTAAATGCATCCGCACAACGTATAACCGTTAGCGGTTTAGTGAAGGAGCAGACTGGGCACCGTCGTAGCGACCAATCCGGCCTACAATGCTGGAAAGCTCATCTACCGGCCTGAATGATCGAGAATTTTCGTTAACTTTGCGCCCAATTTTATATTGGATTAAGCAGTACCAAAACAGACACAATGACCTCGCATCAAATACGTCAGGCTTTTCTTGATTTTTTCCGCAGCAAAGAGCATTTAATAGTACCCTCGGCGCCTCTGGTAGCCAAGAACGACCCCACGCTGA
Organism: Dyadobacter sp. 50-39; assembly: GCA_001898145.1. Taxonomy (GTDB): domain Bacteria; phylum Bacteroidota; class Bacteroidia; order Cytophagales; family Spirosomataceae; genus Dyadobacter. Next base: position 90,020 of record MKSR01000036.1, on the reverse strand, counting down.
TGTTCAACAACTCGGGGATGGCGCAGTTCAAGGATTTCTTCCTCGGCAACGGCACTCCTCCGTCGCGCCGGATCGCCGATACGCAGAAATGTCTTCGCGTGTCAGGAAAGCACAACGACCTTGAAGATGTGGGTTTTGATACCTACCACCACACGATGTTCGAAATGCTCGGCAACTGGTCGTTTGGTGACTATTTCAAGAAAGAAGCCATTGCCTGGGCGTGGGAATTGCTGACGGACGTTTACAAACTGCCGAAAGACAGGCTGTATGTATCCGTGTTTGAAGGAAATGAAGCGGATGGTGTTCCTTTCGACCAGGAGGCATGGGATCTCTGGAAAGGCATTGTAGGCGAAGACCGCATTATCCTGGGTAATAAAAAGGACAATTTCTGGGAAATGGGTGACACCGGTCCGTGCGGCCCCTGCTCGGAAATCCATATCGATCTGCGCTCGCCTGCCGAAGTAGCGGAAGTGCTGGGCAAGTCGCTGGTAAACAACGACCATCCGCAGGTAGTAGAGATATGGAACCTGGTATTCATGCAGTTCGAGCGCAAGGCCGACGGCTCGCTGATCCCGCTGCCGTCAACACACGTCGACACCGGAATGGGTTTCGAGCGGTTATGCATGGCTATCCAGCAAAAAACATCGAATTACGATACCGACGTTTTCCAGAACACCATTCAGGTACTGGAAACACTTTCAGGCAAAAAATACGGCCAAAACGACGAGCCATTCGCGGATATCGCGATGCGCGTGATCGCCGATCACATCCGTGCGGTGTCTTTTGCCATTACCGACGGGCAGTTGCCGTCGAATGTGAAGGCGGGCTACGTGATCCGCCGCATTCTCCGTCGCGCGGTGCGTTACGGCTACTCCTACCTGGGCTTCCAGGAGCCATTCTTCCATAAGCTGGTGCCGGTACTGGCCGAGCAATTCAAGGATGTTTTCACAGAATTGAAAGACCAGGAAGAATTCGTGACGCGTGTGATCCTGGAAGAAGAAAAGAGCTTTTTGCGTACACTCGAATCCGGTTTGAAAAGGCTCGACAGCATTACTTCTGGCCTGAAAGAGAAAGGTATCAATACCATTCCGGGTGACGAGGTGTTCGAACTGAGCGATACCTTCGGGTTCCCTGTCGACCTTACCGCGTTGATCGCCCGTGAAAAAAGCTTTCAGATCGATGAAACAGGCTATCAGGATGCGTTGGCCGAACAGAAGAAACGTTCGCGTCAGGATGCGGCCAAGGAAGCCACCGACTGGATCGAGCTTCGCGAGTACGACGGCGTGGAGTTCCTCGGTTACGATTTTGAAGAAACGCACAGCCACATTGTGAAATACCGCAAGGTAAAAACCAAGACCGGCGAAGAATACCATATTGTGCTGGACCGCACGCCTTTCTATGCTGAAATGGGGGGACAGGTGGGTGATACCGGCACTTTGATTCTGGGGAGTAAGGAAGGAGGAGAAAAGAAGATTACGATTGTCGATACGAAGAAGGAAAATGACCTTTTTGTTCATGTTTCACGGGACAAAAACCTCGATGAGGCATTGTCGGGCGCTGGAATTGTTACCGCCAAAATCGATATCGAGCGCCGCAACAAAATCAAGGCAAACCACTCGGCTACGCACCTGATGCTCTCCTCGATGCGGGAAGTGCTCGGCTCACATGTGAGCCAGAAAGGTTCCTTCCTGAACGATGAGGTACTGCGTTTCGACTTCGCGCACTTCTCGAAGGTGACCGACGACGAGCTCAGAAAGATCGAAGACCGCGTGAATGAGAAGATCCGCGAGAACATCGCATTGGACGAAAGACGTAATGTACCCATTCAGCAGGCGCTGGATGCGGGCGCTACGGCTACTTTTGGTGAAAAATATGGGGACTTTGTACGTCTGATCATTTTCGACCCTAAGTTTTCCTTCGAACTTTGCGGGGGTACGCACGTGCCGTCCACGGGCGAGATCGGCGTGTTTAAATTCATTTCCGAAGGTTCGGTTTCGGCAGGCGTGCGCCGCGTGGAGGCTGTTACCGGCGAAAAAGCATTGGAACTGATGCGCCAGCAGGAAGAGACTTTGAATAAAATCAAAGACCTGCTCAAAGGACCGACGGACCTGATCAAGGCGGTTGAAAACCTGATCGAAGAGCGTTCGGTGTTGCAAAAGAAAATCGCAGCGCTTGAAAACGAGAAGATCCAGGCTTTGAAAACCGCTTTGGTAGCCAACATGGAAACGCACAGCACGTTCAACCTGATCGTGGAAAAGGTGGATGTACCCAGTGCGGATTCCTTGAAGCAGCTATCCTACGAACTGCGTGACCAGGTCGAAAACCTGATTGCCGTATTTGGCGCGGAAATCGGCGGAAAGCCGCAACTTTCGGTGTTCATCGCCGAGAACATCGTGCAGGAAACCGGCCTGAATGCCGGCAAGATCGTGAAAGACCTGGCGAAAGAGATCCGCGGCGGCGGCGGCGGGCAGCCGTTCTTCGCTACGGCGGGCGGTTCGGACGCCAGCGGGCTGGATTCGGCGCTGGAAAAAGCGAAAGGCCTGTTTTAATCAAGCATTACTACTTGTCAGCTCATAACAAAAGAGCGGCGTCCTCACGGAGCCGCTCTTGTTTTTTGCACTGCACGAGTGCCGAACCAGTGGGTTATTCCTCAGCTTTCAGCTGACCTCTGATCTCTCCGTTCGGATATTTAGCCGTATGGATGTTAACATAATACAAGCCTGCTTTGAGATCGGCCACTTGTGCCTCGGTAAGCGTATCTTTAAATGCGAAGGGTGTTTTGAAGTCAGTACCCAGGTCGATCACCACCGAACCCGCCGAGTCGGACGGTGCTTTGTGAATGTGCCAGGCGGTTGGGGTAAAAACCGAATCGGCCGACGCTGAATCCGACGCCGCGGAGTCGCTGTAAGTAATGTTGAGGCTCAAAATCCTCGACTCCTGGTCTAATGTACCATCTACCGAACCAGTAGCTGTTGATGGATTAGCGGGAACTTCGTTTGCACCGGAAAGCGTAGTCGAAACTTTCAGTTCGGGCAATACGGGAGTTGGGTCTGTCGTCTCGTCGTCATCATTACATCCTGCCACCATTGCGGCGATCACAAACACACCCATGAATGCTAATTTTCTCATAATGCTTTGTTTTAGTAAATAATTGGTTTGACCGCCGCCCGGTAAAATTATGGTTCCCACCCTAACGCACCCTACACAAACCATTCACTCTCAATTATTTAAAAAAACCGTTCTAAAATCCCGATTTGGGGAAAACACCTACCGTTTGCTGAATATTACAACAATCCCAGGGCGTTGACGGGCTTCTGGCCCTGCCGCGAGTGGAACTTCCAGCGGTTATGCGACCAAAGCCAAAGTTCCGGCTGCCGTTCAATGGTATTTTCCAGCGCTTTGTAGTAATGCTCCATGATCCCGGCTTCGCCCAATTGGCGCGCCTCCGCGGTGATGAGCCGGAACCTGAAATGGTAGGCGTTCCGCTCCTTCTTCGTAACGTCCAGGTACACCACCGCGCAATCGCGCTGCACGGCGATCCGCGCCGCGCCGGACTGCACGAAAGTCTTCCGGTTCATGAAGTTAAGGTAATACTTGCCCGACTCCGGCGGCCGCTGATCGGCAATGGTGACGAATATGGCAGACGCCCCGGCATCCCACCCCAGCACTCTCCGGTACCATTCCGATTTGGGGATCATGACCGCGCCGAAGCGGCCCCTCAGTTTCAGCAGCCAGTTGTTGAGCCACCTGTTCGAAACCGGCGAATAGGCGGCGAGTACCTGGCAATCGGTTTGGAGCGGCAGTGACAGCAGATATTCCCAACTGCCATAATGCGAAGCCATCAACACAATGTGTTTTTTCTCACGCAGGAGCCGGTCGATCAGCGCGGTGTTTTCGTAACTGACCAATTTCTCCAGGCTGCTGCGTGCCACGCCACCGATCATCAACGGTTCGACGATCAGATCTGCCAGGTGACGGAAATAGGCTGCTACCAATTGACGGATCTCTTTTTCCGAACGCGTCGGAAAGCAGCGGGCTATATTCAGCAGCACCATATTGCGCCGGTAGGGCCATATCCTGAACAGGATCAGGAAAATGAGGTCCGACAGGGAGCGCCAGCCCCATAGGGCCAGCCTGAACCGCAGCGCCCGCATCAGAACAGGTACTGCACACCTACGTTGAACCCTACGAACAGCCCCTGGAAGTCTTTGGAGCTATTGTTTTTCCAGATGTACTTTTTGATAAAGTCATAATCCTTCTCACGATCGTACGACACGTAGTTGAGCGTAGGCCCGGCGAATGCCTCGAAACGGCTGCCCAGTCTTAGTGCGGGTAACACTCGGAGCGAGTTTTTGTTGTAATGGCCACCGTCGAAATCGGTGAGCGTGTGGCTTACGGCTTCCAGGTTAATGCGCAGGCTGCGGGCCAGCGGTATATGCGCGCCGAGACCACCTTCCGCCGCATACATGGCTTTCGGGTTATCTTTAAAATTATAGCCTATGCCCGCGATCCCATATAGTACACGCCCGCCCGACCGGAAGGAAACAATGCCCGTCATGGTTTCGTCGAAAGTGACGGCAACCGACTTTTCACCATTTTTAATGAAGTTGAAAATGGCAATGGGATAATCGCTGCTGTCGGCAATGTTGATCAGACCTGCCAGCTGAATGCCTTTTACTTTTTTGGCGACGTTGGCGAAGCCGGCTATCTGAACATTCACTTCATTGCCTTTATTGAAGAACCCTGCGAGCTGCAAGCCTTTCGCGTCCTTTTTGGCAATGTTGGCGAAACCGGCTACCTGGGCGGCACCAGAGGCTTCCGCCAGGTTCAGGAACCCGGCAAGCTGCGCTCCCTGCGCTTCGCCGCGCGTAATGTTGGAGAAGCCGGCCAGCTGGGCCCCTCTTGCATCACCGCCGGTCACATTGGCCACGCCCGACATTTGAACACCGCTCGCCGAGCCTCCTATGACATTGGCCACACCGGCCATCTGCACACCGCTGACATTTTCTTTGACCACATTGGCAACCCCGGCGATAGCTGCGCCGGTTTCGCCCTTGGAAAGGCCCGCGATAACGTGTAGTGAGAACCGGTTGGTAATGGAAGCGGCCTGTTTGCCATTGGAACTGACCGGATATATGAAGCCGATATGTATGGCCGCTGAGCTATCGCGCTGCGCAAGGGAACAAAGCGGCGAGCCGATAAACAAGGCAATGGCAAGGAAGAATGCGGATGGATTGTTAAGCAAATTTTTCATGGGTAATGCATTTAAAACGGATTGTTGAAAAGCACACGTTTGCCGGTTCTGTTGCAGGCCTTCAATCCGACCGGCTTTTCCGTATGCATTTAATCGACAACCGGAATACCGCTTACCCTGTTTTTTTTATCAAAAAAGATTGACCCGGATGACTAATTCGCCACCCTATCAACTTACATCTACAAGATCAGGTAAGTCAGAACTCTTACCTATCGAAATAATTTTAATAAAACATAACATCATCTTTAAATATTTATATACATTTAACGCATTATCATATCCTTGTTCCTAATCGTCGCATAAACCCCAATCTGTATGATGAAACGTTATCTGATTTTTTGCCAACTGGCATTGCTTTCCACCCTGACCGCACAAGCGCAGTTTACCGTAGGAACCGGCGGTTTCTTTATTGCGCAGAATACGCAAGTCTTCATAGACAGCCTGACGCTTAAACCGAGTGTTGATTTTTCGCTCATTTCCCAGACCCTGACAATTTCACCCACTCCCATTCCCGGCAGCCCTCCCAGTATTGCAAGGGTGTACAATCTTACCACTCCGGTTGACTTTACCGGCGTAGCGGGATTCTTTTACCGGGCCTCGGAGCTGAATGGCAACACCGAGAGCACTTTGCAGCTCCAACATGGAAATGCCAATTTTGTATCTACAACGGGAAGCACGGTCAATGGCGCCCAGCATTACATTTCCAACACCCTGCCGGTCACCAATTTCACTTCCCTGACGGCCGCGCAGGAGAACGCATTACCGGTGACCCTGGTCGGATTTCAGGTGAAGCGGGTTGAAAATGCAACCGTGCTTTACTGGCAGACTTCGGAGGAGATAAACAGCGATCATTTTGAAATTCAGCAAAGCAAGGACTTGCGCAGATGGAGCGCATTGGGTATTGTCAATGCGGCCAATGAGAGCTCGCAGCACAAAGACTATTTCTTCCGCGATGCCGCAGAGCGGTTTGGAACGCAATATTACCGGTTGAAAATGGTGGATACGGACGGAAGCTTTGCTTACAGCAGTATCCAGTCGATCCGGCTGGGATCATCCGGGTTGATCAGCGCTTATCCCAACCCGGTAGTCGACAAGCTTCAAATCGGGGCCAGGGAAGCGTTGGCAAGCGTGAAAGTGACCGATCTGGCAGGCAAGGCATTCCTCGAATTAGCGAAGCCGAAGCCCGGCCAGGAATTCAGTTTGAAAAATTATCCCGCCGGCACCTATCTGGTGAAGATCGAAACTGCAGCGGGTAAAACAGAGACAATCAAAATCATCAAACAATAACAATCGCATTCCCATGAAAATACTATATACCTTCAACGTCATCCCATCTCCCCGGAATTGGAAGGGAGCATTGTTAACGGCATTGTTCGCGTTTTTCGCATTGGCCGCCGACGCCCAGGTAGGTATCGGCACGATCTCACCCGATGGAAGCGCACAGCTGGATGTTCAGTCTACCAGCAAGGGTTTGCTGATACCAAGAATGTCGCTGACAGACCGGGGAAATATCTCCAGTCCCGCTACCGGTTTGCTGATTTTCCAAACCGACGCTACACCTGGCTTCTACTATTACAACGGATCGGCCTGGGTACCGCTGACATCAGCGGCTTCCGGCGGAGGTGCCATTATCCCCTTCGCCAGCGGCACACCGGCAACTATGACGACCGTTTTGGGCGGCCTGGCCAATACGGGGGCGGCACTCGGTTTTGGCGCTTCCGCGAGCAGCATTTCAGCATTGGGTGGTTTAATAGACGGTACATTGATAGACAACATGGCGTTTTCCGTTCCCCGCGACGGCGTCATCACCTCGCTTTCCGGTTCTTTCAGCAATACCATCGCCCTGAACCTGCTTGCATCCACTGTTACTATCACAGGCCAATTATACCAGGCTTCGGCGGGCACCAACATATTCACTCTGGTTCCGGGGGGTACTGTTACACTTGCTCCATCCCTAACGGGCATTCTGGCAATCGGTTCGGGAACTTCCGGAATCACAACGGGCCTTTCCATTCCGGTTTCAGCCGGCACCAGACTGCTGCTGGTATTCTCTGCGAACATCACGGCCGGTATCGACCTGGCTACCGTGATCGCGGGCCACATCAGCGCGGGAGTCGGAATCAATTGATGCAACAAAATCAAAAAGAGAGTGTCTCGTGACGGGACGCTCTCTTTTGCATTCATTCAGATAACTATAATCTGCCGTACCGCCAGCTCAACCCAGCCTGCCAGCCGATCCACGAGGAGACCTTCTGGCTGCCGAAACCGATCTTCGGGTATCCCGACGGTGGAAATGGCTTGTAGCCTCTTTGGGTTTCTATGCCATCGTTGTCGTAAATGGAGTAAGATGGCCCGCCGAATAGCAGGAAGCGTTTACCGACCTTGTAGGTGCCGGCGATCTGCAACCGGTACAACGACGGCATTGCATTCCAATCGCCGAGATAAATGTTTTGGCTGAGTATTTCTATAAAGAAACCGGTCCTTTTAAATGGGAAAAACTCGCGACCGAACCCAGCTCCGAAAGTCCGTACTTTTTTACTGTTATCAATGCCGGTACCCGCCACGAGCAGGCTGTAAAAACGGTGTGTACCCATTTTCCAGGCGACGTTGAACGGCGCAATGTCCGTGGCGTAGACAGAGATATTGGAAGTACTTTTCCTGATAATATTGAACAAACCAATACTCGCACCGGATGAACTGTCGGCGATATTGACAATGCCGATCTGCACGCCCCGCAGTACTTTGGCATAATTAAATGGAGCAAGCTGCACTCCCCGGATATTCCGGGCAATGTTGAGCCCGCCTGAAATCTGCGTCGCCCGGATGGAATCGCGGGCATTGTTGGCAGCTCCGGCGATTTGCACCCCTTCGAAAATTCCGCGTACCTGATTGTACCCGCCGGAGATCTGTGCGCCATGGCCTCCATTTCGGATAAGACTGATGGCACCGGTAACCTGCGCGCCGGCCATACCGCCCCCTGCCCTGCTTAAAAAGCCGCTTATCTGTGCGCCGTCGACATGCTTGCGCACCATTCCGCTGAAACCGGAAACCTGCACGCCATGCAGCGAGTCGAGCACATTGTTGCTGAAACCCGCAACCTGCACGCCATCTACATCACCCGAAACTACGTTGAAGGCACCTGCAAGCTGTACATAGCGGACATTTTCCTTTGAAATATTGAACCCGCCTGCGATTTCAACGCCGTTCACCCCGGCCGTATACCCACCGGCCACATTGAGTGAAAACTTGTTGACCACCTGCCCGCTCATACGCCCGTGCGTACCCAGCCCGGGCGTGAGCGACGCCTGGTAGGGTAATGCCACGAAAAACCGTCCGATATTCCGGCTTTGCGCACGCAGGCGCTGAGAGAGAAATAGCCGCCCAAGCCACGTGGACTCCCCTTCCGAGTACCGCACGATCAGCGGGTCGAGGTCGACTGCCCTGGGCTGGATGCGCATGGTGCGCGCCGATTCTTCGGTGCTGGTGATGACCATCGTCGTATCACCATATCCCACTTTACTGACGGTAAGGTAAATGGGAAAGGTGCGTTCCCTGACACGCAGCCTGAAACCGCCATCATCCTCCGACAGCGTAGATACGAGCAGTTGCCGTGAATATACACTGGCATAATCGACCGGCTTACCCGTTTCGTCATCGAGAATGAGGCCGCTGATATGGAAAGACTTTTCCCTGACTGCCGGAAGGATGATCAGGTAGTCGCCTTTTTCTTTGTATTGAAATCTGTTTTGAAAAAGCTCGTCGAGCACCTGGCGCAACGGCTGCCGGGTCACATTCAAGGTAACCAGGCTGTCGCCGGCGATCAGGTTACTATTGTACGAAAAATAGAATTTCCCCTGCTCGCTCATGGATTTCAAAACGGCAGAAACCGGCTGCCCCCTTACGGAGATATCAACCGGTTTAGTCAGAATCTGCTGCGCAAAACCCCCGCACGGGATCATTACCAATAGTACTGCCAGCCTTAAAAGACCAGGGAATATAGAATTCTGATTCATCCCGAAAGATAAGGCTATTTCAAAATGATCTGGTGGCCATGCTGTTCAACTTTGAGTGAAAGGGTTTCGCTGACAACGCCCAGAATGCTTTCCAGCGAGTTCTGATCGAACGTGGTATTGATCGGCAGGTTTTTCAACCGTTCATTGCCGATCACGATGTCGGCCTCGTAAGCCTCATTCAGGATTTCGACCAGGCGCCAGAGCGGCGTACCGTCGCAGAACAGCCTGCGGGTGCGGTAATAATTGTGGAATTCATCCACCGTCACGTTCTTACGCATTTGGGAGCTCACTTTCAGCACCGTCGCTTCTTCACGGGGCGTAATGCGCACACGCTGCGTATCGCGCAGTACCTCCACAATGCCGGTTTCCACGATTACCTCCGTTCTTTCCGCATTATCCTTCACATTGAATGAAGTGCCGACCACTTTCACAGTCACATCGTTGACAGCGATCAGGAATGGTTTTGATTTATCGGGTTTTACATCAAAAAACGCTTCTCCAGTGAGCTGTACCTGCCGTGTTTTCCCTTCAAAATTCTGCGGATAGCTGATACTGGACTTCCTGTTGAGGGTTACCACCGACCCATCCGGCAGTGTATCAGTGAGCGTCTGCATTCCCGAACTGACCGTCAGCATTTCGTGGGAGGAACTGCGGATGGCCAACAGGTAACTCAGCCAGCCTACCCCGGCTGTCATGAGCACCATGGCTACCATCCGCAAGATCCTGAATACCGGCCTCGGGTACATCGGCATTACCTTCACTTCCTGCGGTTGGGCGGCCGTTCTGGCTTTAAATCGTTCCCAGGCTGCGTTTTCATCCGCGGTACTCATGCGTGCTAAGCGCTTGCTTTCGGTCCAGATCAGCTCAAAGTGTTCAAAGTACCGCTGGTTGTCGTCGTCGTCAAGCAGCCATTGTTTAATTTCGATCTGCTCTGCGACGCTGGCCTCGTCGAGCATCGACTTCACCAGCAATTCATCTATGTTCGGGTTGTGTTCTGTTTTCATGACTGATCAGCTGAGGAAAAAAAGTAAAAAGGAAGCCGGAAGGAAATCGGACAGCTTGACCCGCAGCAACCGCAGTGCCTTGCCCATCTGATTTTCCACCGTCTTGACGGGTAGCTGCAGGCGGTCGGCGATTTCCTGGTATTTCAATTCTTCAAAACGGCTCATCTGGAAAATCGTCCGGCATTTCTCGGGCAGTTCCCGCAATGCAATGTCGAGGCGGGTTTCCAGTTCCGACAGTTCGAGGCCTTGCGAGGCGCTCGCACTCTGCTGCTCCTGTTGCAGCGTGTAATCGCGGTGTGCTTCCCGCACTTTCAGGTGTTTGAGGTAGTTCAGGCTTTCGTGGTAGACCGACCGGTACAGATACCCGCTGACCGATTCGCGGATATCGATATGGTCTGTTTTTTCCCATAACCTGCAAAACACATTCTGGACCATCTCTTCGGCCATGATATCGTCCTTCAAAATCGTGCAGGCGTAGGCATGCAGTCCTTTGAAATGTTTTTTGAAAACTTTTTCAAACTCCGATTCCCTGTCCCTGCTCAAAACCGTGACGTGGTCATCCGCTAAGGCTGCATTCATTGCACCGACTGGTTTATGTAAAAAAATAAGCGCCCGACTCGGGTTGTACGATCTATTGACAACCGGTCGGGCGCTTACCCTAAATTTCCCCGAAAAATATCCGGGCTTATGTTTTCAACTGATTACTTCTTTTTTGCTGCCTTGGTGGTATCGGCCTTGTTGGTTTTATAACGCTTGTCGGGCGCACCATCCTTCTTGAGGTGTTTGTTTTCCTTGTAACGTTTGTCCGGCGTGCCGTCCTTTTTCAACTTCGCTTCCGTCTTCTGTTTTTCTGCCGTAGTCTGCGCAAAAATCGGCGTCGCCACCGCCATCAGGGCCAGCAACATCCATGCTTTCAGGTTTTTCATAGTTGACAGTTATTTATGTAAGCATTGGTTTAAAGTGGGGCTAAGTTACAATTCCCCAGGGAAATGCAAGCGGGGGCAGTCTTGAAAAAGGGAAGTTTAATGAGGATTTAATGCTACTACAAGCGGTTACCTTTTTCGTGACCTGTCGTAAAAGAAGAATGTATGAACTATAACATTCTTCGAAATGAAAAGTCAAAGGTTGATTGTTAACGATCAGGAGATTAGCGTACTGAAACAGGAACAGGGTGAATTTATCTCGCTAACTGACATCGCGCGACAAAAGGACAGAGCTCCCGGCCTGGTGATTTCAAACTGGATGCGTAACAGGTTCACCATTGAATTCAACGGGCTTTGGGAGCAGTTACACAATCCAAATTTTAACATACTCGAATTCGAGTATGTTAAAAATGAAGCAGGGAGCAACAGCTATGTGTTAACCCCAAAACATTGGATCGAAAAGACTAACGCAATCGGTATTATATCGAAATCGGGGCGGCATCACGGAGGGACATTTGCCCATAAAGACATCGCATTCGAGTTCGCATCCTGGATCTCCGCTTCCTTCAAGCTGTATCTCATCAAAGAATTTCAGCGGTTAAAAGAGGAAGAAAACAAACAGGCGGGCCTCGAATGGGATTTGCGGCGCAGCCTGGCGAAGATCAATTACAGCATTCATACCGACGCGGTAAAGGAAAATCTGATACCCAAAGAGCTCGATCCCATCACCATCAGTAAGATCTACGCCGAGGAAGCCGACATTCTGAATCTCGCATTATTCGGTATGACAGCGCGCGAGTGGAGTAATGCCAATCCCGGCGGTGGAAACCTCCGCGATACCGCAACACTGGAACAGCTGGTCGTTCTCTCAAATCTCGAAAGCATCAATGCCATGCTGATCGGTCAGGGACGGCCGGCGGCGGACAGAGTTATTGAACTGAACAGAATTGCGATTATTCAGATGAAATCATTAGTTATTAACCAATCACTGCAAAAAGCTCGTCTTTCATTAGATCAATCAAAGTGATAACTATTACCTTTGTATAAATGAAATTTATAATTACCATTCCCAATCAATGAATATTCAGCAATTGGAATACATCGTCGCTGTCGACAACCACCGGCACTTTATCCAAGCTGCGGAGCATTGCAATGTAACGCAGCCGACGCTTTCAATGATGATCCGCAAACTGGAAGAAGAGCTATCGGTGAAAATTTTCGATCGCACAAAGCAGCCTATTGTACCGACCAGTGTGGGACGCGAAATTATAGACCAAGCCAGGGTGATCCTCCGCGAAACTTCGCGCATCAACGAAATCGCCAAGCATTTTAATGGAGATCTATCCGGCGAGCTGCACGTAGGCGTCATTCCGACCATCGCTCCCTACCTGCTCCCGCATTTTGTCAACCCTTTCATTTCCAATTTTCCGGATATCAAACTGCATGTTTCGGAAATGATCACCGACCGCATCATTACAGCGCTTAAAATGGGGAATCTCGACGTCGGCATTATCGCGTCCGTTTCGGAAGAAAACAGTTTGCAGGAAATCCCGCTCTACAAGGAGCGCTTTTACGCCTATGTCTCCGAAAAAACCGATTTGTATTCCAAGCAATATATCCTGCCTACCGACATCGAGCCCAACGAACTGTGGCTGCTCGAAGAAGGCCATTGCTTTCGCACGCAGATACAGCGCCTGTGCGAGCTGAGCCGCAGCAGCCAGTTCGGGAACAGCTTCAGCTACCGCTCAGGTAGTATAGAGACGCTCATCCGCATGGTCGAACGCAATGGCGGCATTACCATCCTGCCCGAAATGGCGGTGATGGAGCTTTCGGAGGAACGCCAGAAACACATCCGCCACTTCCGCTTTCCCGAGCCCGCGCGAGAGGTATGCCTGGTCGTGAACCGCGAACAAATGAAAGCGCGCCTGATCGACGCATTGCGGGAAGGCATCATGGCGCATTTGCCGGAAGGAATACCGGAAAAGGAGTTGGAAGTTCGCGTACTGTAACGGCAGGTGCTATTGAAGGAAACCTCCCCAGATGTAGCCGTCGAAGACCCTGACGGGGTTTCTGCCTATCACGTACGACTCGCCGATCGCAAGGTTCTTCGCGAGCGAAGCAGTATTTTTCAGGTCAGCCTCGGTAGCGGTTTCCTTCACCTCAAAGCATTGTTTCTGATCAAGGATAAAATCGATTTCGCGGCCGGTTTTAAGCTGGTAATAAGCCACCTCTCCCCGGTGCATCAGTTGGTTGAACACTGCGTTTTCAAATTTCGAACCGCTGCCCAGTTCTCCGGCCATCGATGCAATGCCATTGTCCAGGAAATAAATCTTCTTTGCTTTGACTATTTCCCGGTCCGGACTGTTCGAAAGGACCGGTATCGTTCTGATCAAATAGCTCTTTTCCAGCAAATCCAGATAGTTTTCGACGGTTTGCCTCGCCATCCCAGTCAAACTGGTGAGCTTCGAAATATCCAGTTTGGTGCCAATGCGGACCGAGAGCAGTTTGATCAGTTTGTACAGGTTCGTAGGATTGCGAATGTCGGAAAGGAGCGTGAGGTCGAAATTGATATATGAACTCAGAATGTCGCTAACCAAGTCACGCTTATCTTCTGCCGACTCTGCCAAAACCACCTCGGGAAATCCCCCGAAATCAATGTATTCGTCATAATATCCCTTTAACCGCTGATACTCGGAAGTAATGAATTTCGCGGCCTTCTGAATTTCCGGCTTTCCGCCCGGGAGCCCTTTGAATGCAAGCAGCTCCCCGAAGGTTAGCGGGTAAATTTCAAAGATTTTCTTTCTTCCCGCCAGGGATTCAGAAAATTGGTTCTTCATATAGTATGCACTCGACCCGGTGACGATAAACTTGATATCATAGCTATCGTACAGGTATTTCAACACGCTTGGCAAATTCGGAACCAGCTGGATTTCATCGATGCAGATCAATACTCTCCTCGAAAAATCAGTCCCTTGCTGGCTCAGCGCCTGTACGATGAGTTCATAATTCGGTTCGGAGAACAGAGCGCGTACATCTATCCTTTCCAGATCGAAGTAATGCTTCTGCGGGATGTCGCACTGCGCCATCAACTGTTTCAGAAGGGTGGTTTTCCCTGTCCGCCTCATACCGGTAAGCACGGTGATCTGCTTTTTGGTAGAATGTGCTAAAAGCTTGGGGTAAATGTTGCGTGCAACGAACATGACTTTACTATTTTCAAAGTGCACCGCAAATATAGTTATACTATTTTACAAGTACACTCTTAAAATAGTATAACTATATTATAATTATACTTTAAGAATAGTTAACTTATTCTCGCAGCCCGTCCTCTCAGATACTCCTCTATCTGCGCCAGACTCAATGCGTTGAAGGTCATATCTTTTGTAAGACCGCCCTTTCTTGCATTGGCTACGCCGTAATGCATGTCCAGGTAGCCTTCCATGGCGTGGGCGTCGGGGTTGATGCTGAGCATGACGCCCTTCTCCATGCAGTAGGAAATCCAGCGCCAGTCGAGGTCGAGGCGCCAGGGGGAAGCATTGATCTCAATCACCACGCCGTTGGCGGCGCAGGCGTCAATAATTACCTGGTGGTCGATCGGGTAGCCCTCGCGGGATAGCAGCAAGCGACCGGTCGGGTGGCCCAAAATGGTGGTATACGGATTTTCAATGGCTTTGAGGAGGCGTGCAGTGGCCTTTTCGAGCGTCATCGTGAGATTGCTGTGTACGGAGGCCACAATGTAGTCGAATGACGCAAGTACATCCGCCGGGTAGTCGAGCGAACCGTCGCCGAGGATATCGGATTCGATCCCTTTGAGAATTTTGAATGGCTTATCGGGGTTTTCCGAAGCGAACCGGGCATTCAGCCTGGCGATTTCTTCGTGCTGACGGATCACCTCTTCCACTTTCAACCCCTGCGCATAAGTAGCGGTTTGCGAATGGTCGGCGATACCGAGGTATTCGAAACCAAGCTCCCTGCAATACAGGGCCATTTGTTCGAGCGTATGCTGGCCGTCGGAGTAGGTACTGTGGTTGTGCAAAATACCTTTGAGGTCATCCCAGGTAACAAGCTGGTCGGGTGTGCGAGTCTCGGCCCAGGCGAACTCCCCAGCCCCCTCGCGCATTTCCGGTACGATGTAGGGCAAGCCGGCTTTTTCATAAATGTCCTGCTCTGTATCAGCAGTTTCGTAATAGGCATGGCGCCAGATTGTGTTTCCCGACGTTCCTGCCATGCCCAGGTGGTCGGCGCCGGCCGTTTCCAGAAAGAGCTCATTCACCAACCGTTCGGGCTTTACCGCCACGATCTCGATCGCAACCGCCACATCCTGGACATTACCTCGCCACACAAACGGCGAAGATCTTTTCTCATCCTGCACCAGCACTTCTATCGCACCGATCGTAGCCTGCAAAAGCGCCGGGGAATCTGTCCCCACGAGAATCCGGATCGATTCCACCACTTCCGATTTCCTTCTTATCTCGCCGGCCGCTTCCACCTGATCGAATGTCTTTTTCAATTCATCCATGATTAACCGGGCAACCGACTCGGCCTTATCCATCCTGAGCTTCCCGGCCTGGTCTTTCAGAAATGCCAGCGAGTCAAGGATTTTCTGCTGGGTATTGGCGCCAAAACCTTTGACTTTGGCAACAGTGCCGTTCAAGCAGGCGAGTTCCAGTTCGTGCAGGTTGTCGATGCCCAGTTCCTGCCACAGAACGGCAATCTTTTTGGGCCCTATACCTTTAATATTGAACATTTCCATCACGCCCAGCGGCGTATTGGCGATCAGCTCTTCCAGTTCCGGAAATGTGCCGGTTTTCGCGATCTGCGCAATTTTGGTGGCCGTACTTTTCCCGACCCCCTGCAATTTGGTGAGCTCCTGCTCGGTCATGAACTGCAGTTCGCTTTCCTTGTATTTGTCCAGGTAAAAAGCCGCAACCGAATAACCTTTGATCTTGAAAGGATCGGCATTATGGAGTTCCAGCAGCTTGGCAGTTAGTTCAAGGACTTCTACGATTTCAGAATTACTCATGGGATCGGGATTGATGAATTCATTGCGAATTACGAAGTATGGATCAGCATTTGCAAGCGTGCCGCCTGCCGCGGTTGCCCTCGTAGAGTAAATAATCCGAAAAAAAATATTTATAGTGATATTCGACCCGTGCCAATAGCCGATGCCGGCCGCATCCAAGTATATCCAGCAACCATTTCAAAAACTCTGACCATATTTTAATACAATGAATGTAGATCAATTGAAAAGCTACCGCGACGAGATCCGCCAGCACCTGACCACCGAATTGCTGCCTTTCTGGGAAAACCGTGCTGTGGACAAAGAAAACGGCGGCTTTATTACCCATTTCGACAATGCTGGCAATGATTCTGGTGAAGACGAAAAGTCGCTGATTGCCCAGACACGTACGGTTTACACCTTTTCATCGGCGCACCGCGCAGGTTATGGCGAGGGCCGCTACGCCGAAATCGCCCGCCACGGGGTGGATTTTCTGATCAGCAAAATGTGGGACAATGAGTATGGCGGATTTTACTGGCTCATGGACCGCAAGGGCAATGTCAAGATCGACGAAAAAATAGTCTACGGCCACAGCTTTGCAATTTACAGTTTGGCAGAATATACCCTGGCCACCGGCGATCCCCGGGGGCTGGAATATGCCGAAAAGGTTTTTGATCTTTTACAAAAACACGGTGCGGACACCTATTATGGCGGTTATTTCGAGATGTTCCATCGTAACTGGGACCTCAAAGGCCCGGGCTCCGCAGGCGGCGACCGCAAGACGCTAGACGCACATATGCACCTCATGGAAGCATTCACCACCCTGTATGAAGCGTCCGGCAAGCAGGTTCATCGCCGGAAACTGGTCGAAATCATCAATTTGCTGATCAATAAGATCATGCACCCGCAATATAGAACGGGCATTCCGCAGTTCTGGGAAGACTGGACGGTGGCCCCGCAGATCAAGTTCGACATTATCTGGGGCTGGGACCGCTTTACCGAAGATGGCCTGAAAAGCGCTGCCGAGGACAACACCAGCTATGGCCATAATGTGGAGTTCGCCTGGCTGCTCATGCACGCGCTCGACATCGCCGGCATTCCTTACGATGCATATCATGACCAACTGAAAGCTTCCTATGACCACGCGGTCGAGCACGGGATCGACTGGGAGTTTGGGGGCGTGTACGTGGAAGGCTCGCATGCGGGCGAGGTGTACGACCGCGAGAAGGAATTCTGGCAGCAGGCCGAGGTGATCATCGGGATGCTCGATGCCTACCGGGTGTATGGTGATGAAAAATACCTGAAAGCCTATGATGCCACGCACCGTTTTGTTTTTGACAAAATGATCCACCATTCGGTAGGCGAATGGTTACCGCTCCTGACACGCCAGGGAGAGCCGATCTGGAAGCACATGAGCCATTCATGGAAAGTAAACTACCATTCGGTACGCTCCATGGTGCAGGGTATCGTCCGGCTGAACAAACTGATCGGCTGACAGCATCGATCGTCGGAAGTTTTTGGACGTTTCGTGTATTTTTTTGCTCATAGAAATCGTCCAAAAACCGTGGAATGGGCGTTTTCAGCATTGGAATGGTTCTTGAACATAGTTTGGTAGAAAGCGCTTGAAAAGGCGCCATTACCAAACTAAAAACCACACAATCATGAGCTCATTCACACAACAAGTAAAAGGTAACTGGAACGAACTCAAAGGAAAGTTCAAGCAACAATATGCTGACTTGACCGATGACGACCTGCTTTATGAAGAAGGAAAAGAAGATGAACTTCTTGGAAAGATTCAGAAGAAGATCGGCAAAACCAGAGAAGAGGTGGAAAGTGAAGTAGCAAGCTGGTCACGCTAGATCTTACAACAGGTCGATATAAGCCCCGGAACCGATGGTTTCGGGGCTTTTTTTGTAGTAACCAATCGCGGGGATGCGCTTTTAACCTATATTTCCCGCAGCAAATCCTAAATCCGCATTCTGAAATGAATCCAAATGAAATCCCCGTAGGCATTGTCGGCCTTGGTTTAATGGGTTGCAGCATTGTGACCTGCCTGCTTATAGCCGGTCACCCGGTAGCAGCCATTGCTCCTATCCCCGCCGACCTCGACCATGCCGAACGACGCATTCGCGAACACCTGCAAAATGCCTGGCAAAACGGGATCATCGATAACGAGCCGGAATTCTTCCTGCGGAAACTGATCATCAGCGAAGACTACTCCGTGCTTCACCCCTGCAAACTCGTCAATGAATGCACAATCGAGAACATCGACATCAAGCAGGCGGTATATAAAAAGATCGAAAAAGAGATTGCGCCGGACGCGTTGCTGACCAGCAATACTTCTGCTATTCCCATTAGCCAGCTGCAAAAACTGACGCAGCACCCGTCGCGTTTCCTGGGCCTGCATTGGACCGAACCCGCACACACGACCCGCTTCCTGGAAATTATCTGCGGGGACGAAACGGACATTCAAAATGGCGAATACCTGTACGAACTCTCCCATTTGTGGGGCAAAGAGCCCATCCTGGTGCGAAAGGACATTGCCGGATTTATTACTAACCGCCTCATGTACGCCATGTACCGCGAGGCCATCAGCCTCGTCGAAAATGGTTATGCTACCATCGAGGACGTCGATCGCTCCTGCCGCAACAATGCGGGGTATTTCATGACACTGGTGGGCGTATTCCGCTGGATGGACCTGACGGGCGTTCCGGCGTACCATACCGTTATGAAAAACCTGCTCCCTACCCTCAACAATAGCACCGAAGTACCGGAACTGATCGACAAGGTGGTGCGGGAAGGCGGTAAAGGGGTACTTAATTCACATGGCTTCTACGCGTATGAGCCGGGCGAAGCCGAGGTTTGGGAAGAAACTTTCAAAGAGTTCACCTACGACATCCGCGAGTTGGCTTTGAAATATCCGGGAGACATTGTGAAGCAGCGGCTGGCCGAAAAGAAGAATCAGCCATCTTAAAAGCTATTCAAACGCCCCATTCTTCAAAAACGCCGTCGTTCCGGAAATGCCGTCGGTATCTTTCAAATAAAAGAACGCATACTTGTAACCTTCTTCGGGAACGGGATGGACTATTGTCTTCGCATCTTCATTAATCTTTGCAGGAATGTGGCTCCATTTGCGATGCTCGTTATCGGAGGTCGTATCGTTGGTGTAGTAAAACTCGGCGGAGGCTACCTGCTTACCGGCAATCGGTTTCAGGATCACCGTTAACTGGTTCTTTTCCTTTGCGATGATGTATGCTGTCACAAACGGATGAGGGTTACCATTCAATGCGCCGTCGAAAAAAGTCTTGATTTCCGCTGGTGCCCAGCCGTCTTTGTGGCTATGCGGCATATCCGGGATAATGCATACCTGCCTGTTACCGCTCAGCTCGTAGGTTTTAATGTAAGGCTCTACATTATAATGCTTGTCTTTATTCCCATTGATAAAGAACATAAATGGCTTGGCGTAAGGCAGGTAAGCCGACGGGTCGAAGAATTTCATCCAACGGGCCCTTGCGGCAGGAGTCAGCGCATTCAGGCTTTGTTTGAAAACATCCGATTCGTCATAAAATCCGCAGCCATATACCGGCGCGGCGGCGATGAAGCGGCTGTCGAGGCTCGCAACCAGGCAGGTAAGGTATCCGCCCCAGCTAATGCCGGTCACTCCCGTCCGAAGCGGATCTATTTCGGGGAAACTCAATAGCAGCGAATGCGCCAGAATGGAGCTCGCCACGGCATGGTAGGTCCACACATTTTTCAGGTTTCCCTTCTCCATCTTCTGAAACTTGTTTTCGTTGGATTGGTCCGGCCCGGGCTGATCCACCTTCTTGTCGTCGGCACCATTGCCCGACAGATCCATAGCGATGGCCGCGTATCCATCGTTCGCCCATTTTTCCACCCACTCCCTGAATGCCTTTCCGCCTCCACCGTGGATCAGTACCAGTCCCGGAAACTTCTTGTTCGAAGCCGGCCGGCCCGCAATGATATCCGGATTGGCATAATATGCAAACACTTCCGTGGGCTTCCCTTCAAAATCTACACTCCGGTAAAGCAGCGATCGCACGGCACCCGTGTCGTCGAGCCAGCGGGATTGCGGCGCCTTACTGAGCAGGTTCAGGTCCCATAATAAGGTATCGACTTTAATATGCCGGGCGTCGATCAGCCAGGGCTGTTGAAACTGTGCGCTGGCACCTCCGGCCAGTAATAGCAGTATGGCAATGATTTTTTTCATCCTGTTCATGGTTATATCTGACGCTTGATACATTTTGATAAAAAAAGGCCGGAGACCCGATCATTTTAGGACAAATGATGGTTCTTCTAAAAAGTCTTGACTAGTTTTGAAATACCCTTTGGCGCCTGTTCCTAACCCGGAAAACGATATTTTTCAGTAAATCTATTCCCATGAACGACTTCATAGCCGCCAGATCCCAGATGGCCCTTTCACTGGGGTTTCACATCATATTTTCCTGTATCGGAATGGTCATGCCATTTTTCATGGCCGTCGCCCATTACTACTATCTCAAAACCGGTCAGACTATCTATAAAAACGTTACGAAAGCTTGGAGCAAAGGTGTTGCAATCTTCTTCGCAACCGGCGCGGTTTCGGGTACAGTGCTGTCTTTCGAACTGGGGCTATTATGGCCCGAGTTTATGAAACATGCCGGGCCCATTTTCGGAATGCCGTTTTCGCTGGAAGGAACGGCATTTTTTATTGAAGCGATCGCCCTGGGCTTCTTTTTGTATGGCTGGGACCGGTTCAATCCCTGGTTCCACTGGTTCACAGGCGTGGTTGTGGGCGTGAGCGGGCTTGCGTCGGGCATACTCGTGGTGGCCGCTAACGCGTGGATGAACAGCCCGGCGGGTTTCGAATATTTGAACGGACAATACCTGGATATAGACCCCATTGCCGCCATGTTTAACGAAGCATGGTTTTCACAGGCATTGCATATGACGATCGCCGCATTCGCCGCCACCGGTTTCGCGGTAGCGGGGGTACACGCACTGATGATCCTGCGTGGGAGCAACGTGCTTTTTCATACCAAATCCTTCACGATCGCGGCGGTTTTCGGCTGCGCAGCGGCACTTGTGCAACCGTTGAGCGGCGACATTTCCGCAAAAGACGTCGCCGTTCGCCAGCCGGCCAAGCTGGCAGCAATGGAAGCGCATTTCCATACCGAAAAGTCTGCATCGCTCATTGTTGGAGGCATTCCAAATGAGAAAGAAAAAAAAGTCGATTACGCGATCAAGCTGCCGGGTTTTCTGAGCTTCCTCGCACACGGCAATTTCGAGGCGGAAGTAACGGGCCTCGACCGCATTCCGGAAGAAAATCACCCACCGGTGGCCGTAACGCATTACGCATTTCAGGTGATGGTCGGGATGGGGATGGCGATGATGCTCGTTTCCGTGATCTATTTTACGGCATTATGGAAAAAGCGAAACTGGCTCCGGGCGCCCTGGCTGCTGAAAATATTTGCATTGGCCACGCCGCTGGGATTTATCGCCGTGGAGGCCGGCTGGACGGTGACGGAAGTAGGCCGACAGCCCTGGATCATCTACGGCGTCATGCGCACAGCCGACGCGGTTACGCCTATGCCGGGCATTGTCTATTCATTTTACCTGTTCACAGCCATTTACGTCTCCCTGGCCGCATTTGTGGTGTTTATGCTTTACCGGCAGATTAAGATGGTTGGGGTGCTTTATGATTTGGAATGAGTGAATGGAAGGAATTTTGAATGACTGAATGATTGAATGATTGACCGGGTCGCCGGAGCGATGATTGAATAGATTAGGTCATTGGGTCAGGAGTAGTCATGAAGTTGTCAAGATCGCAGAAAACACCTGACTAATCACATTTGACCACACGTGACATTGACTCATCGCTCCGGCGACCCGGTCAATCATTCACTAATTCAATCATTCATTCATTCACTCATTCACTCATTCAATCATTCAATCATTCAATCATTCACTCATTCAATCATTCACTCATTCAATCATTCACTCATTCAATCATTCCCCATGCTCTACATCGTCATCACATACCTCTGGGCGTCGATTTTGCTTTACCTGCTGCTGGGCGGCGCGGATTTCGGCGCGGGGATTATCGAGCTCTTCACTTCGCAGAAAAACAAGCAGGTAACCCGCAAAACGCTCTATTCGGCCATCGGGCCCATCTGGGAAGCTAATCACATGTGGCTGATCATCGCCATCGTGATTCTGTTCGTCGGCTTTCCGGTGATCTATTCCACCATGTCGGTAAACCTGCATATCCCGCTGACGGTTATGCTGATCGGTATCATTGCGCGGGGTACCGCATTCACTTTCCGCCATTACGACGCCGTAGTGGACGACATGCAGCACCTGTACAATTCTATTTTCGCGGTTTCCAGCTTCACGACACCGCTTTTCCTGGGCATCATCGCAGGAAGCGCCGTTTCGGGGCACATCGATCCGCAGGCCGGCTCGTTCGCAGATGCATATATTTTCAGCTGGCTGCATTGGTTTGCCGTGACAGTCGGGCTGTTTACTGTGTCCATTTGCGGATTTCTGGCGTCGGTTTACCTCATCGGCGAAACGCAGATCGAGCACGAGCGGCTACGGTTTGCACATAAGGCGCAGTTTTTCAATATCGCGGCGGTGATTTGCGGCGGGCTGGTGTTTGCGGCAGCGTGGTACGAACACATCCCGCTGTTCGACTGGGTATTCGGCAACTGGGTCGGCCGCATTGCCATTCTTTCGGCTACGCTCTCGCTCGTATGGATGTGGACGCTGCTATACCAGGGAAAAATTGCGTTACTACGCCCATTGGCAGGTTTTCAGGTGACGATGATCCTCTTAACCACCACTTTCAAGCATTTCCCGAACATCGTGCTGTTCAAAGACGGCGGCTATTTGTCGCTCACCGAGCACGCCGGTCAGGAAAAAACCATCGAAGCGCTTGGATGGGCATTGCTGCTGGGCAGCATCCTGATCCTGCCCGCCCTTTTCTATCTGATTTACAGTTTTCAGAAAAAACCCGTGGGCTACGAGGCCCATTAGCATACCGCTTAAAACACCCAAAACAGGGGGTACTTGCCAGTCCCGATCCTTTCAATAACCATTTGGTACCATACGGACATTCGAATAGGCTCGGTTGTGCCCGTTATCATACTTTGTGCAAAAATCGCAGCCGGGTGAGCTGCATTCACAAGGTATTTTAACACCATACCCACTATGATAAAAACGCTGATCATCGATGACGAGCCAAGAGCCCGCAATGTTTTGCACCAGCTTATCATCAGTTTCGTACCCGAAATCACAGAGGTACGTACTGCCGCATCCGTAGAAGAGGCCCGGGGAGTGCTGGAATTCTATCAACCCGACCTGGTTTTCCTGGACATCGAAATGCCCCATCAGAACGGTTTCGACTTTTTGCAGCTTCCCAACAACCCGGATTTCGACGTCATTTTCATCACGGCCCATAACCAGTATGCCGTTCAGGCGATCCGGTTCAGCGCTTTGGATTACCTTTTGAAACCCATCAGTCCGGAAGACCTGCGGGACGCGGTGAAACGCCACTACACCAAAAACGAAAGCTTTCGTCAGCGTAAATTACTTTTCGAGAATCTCGCAGCCAACATCGACAAGCGGGACGTCAAGGACTTCCGCCTGGCAGTGCCTTCGAGCGAAGGTGTTTTCTTCTTTATGGTGCACGAAATCCTTCGCCTGGAAGCAGACCGAAACTATACGATCATTCATCTGATCAACAAAAGGCCGTTCATTGCCAGCAAAACGCTGAAACATTTCGAGGATATGCTGGCCAAATTCCGCTTCGTCCGGACCCACAAATCTCATCTGGTCAATCTCGACCACATCATCCGGATCAGCAACAGCAACGAGTTCATCATCCTCTCCGACGGCTCCCGCATCGAAGTGTCGCGGCGAAAAAAGGATGAAGTGCAGCGGCAGCTGAATATCTGAAAAGCAGGCTTTACAAAACAATGTATCGGAATATTTATGGGGAAAAGAACCATCTCCCTGTAAAAAAATATAATTCCTTTGCATTGTTTTGTTTTACTTTACAGCCATTGCTGCATCTAATAATATTTAACCCTTATGACCGATCGTAAGACGAGGCTGGCTGTCATCCTCATCACGTCATTGTTTTTCCTGTGGGGCTTCGCCCTCAATCTCAACCCGATCCTGATCCCGCACTTAAAAAAAGCCTGTCAGCTAAGCGATTTCCAATCAGCGCTGATCGATTCCGCTTCCTATATCGCCTACTTCCTGATTGCTTTGCCCGCCGGGCTTTTCATGAAAAAATATGGATATAAAGCGGGTATTGCCTTTGGATTGCTCCTGTTTGCTACCGGCTCATTTCTCTTCTATCCTGCTGCTGAAATGCGGCATTTCGGATTCTTCCTGTTCGCCTTGTTTGTAATCGCAAGCGGGCTTACCATGCTTGAAACGGCCGCTAACCCCTACATTACCGTACTGGGTGATGCGGACTCCGCCACGCAAAGGCTCAATTTCGCACAGTCGTTCAACGGCCTGGCCGCATTTCTGGCGCCGCTCATGGGCGGCAAGTTCATTCTGTCCGGTAAAACGCTCAGCGAGGCGGAACACCAGGCAATGTCCCCCGATCAGCTCAATGCCTACCTGAACGAAGAAGCGTCGTCGGTGCAAATTCCGTTCATATTGATCGGCTTGGTAGTATTGCTGGTGGCTGTAATGATCTGGCGGACCTCGCTACCGGAGATTAAGGAAGAGGAAGAAGTGGCACAAAAACCGACCGGCTCGATATGGGGCGAGAAAAACCTGATCCTGGGAACTACCGCGCAGTTCTTCTACGTGGGAGCACAAGTTTGCATTAGCAGCTTTTTCATCCGTTTCGCCGATCATGTGGCCGGTATCGATGAAAAAACAGCCGCTTACCTCCTGTCGGGTGCATTGCTGGCATTCATGATCGGGCGGTTTATAGGCACTTACCTGATGCGCTTCGTGGCCCCGCCGCGTCTGCTCGCCATTTACAGCGTTGCCAACATCGTACTGCTTATTGTAGCCGTACTCACCGACGGTATGTTCTCTGTTTACGCATTGGTGGGCGTCGAATTCTTCATGTCGATCATGTTCCCGACGATTTTCGCACTGAGTATCCGCGGACTGGGTGAAAAAACCAAAATCGGCTCTTCGCTTGTGATTATGTCGATCGTAGGTGGTGCTTTTTTCCCGGTCATTATGGGTCAGGTCTCAGATATTTCGTCCATTCAAACGGCTTACATAGTCCCAGCGGTGTGTTTCCTCGTAGTACTGTACTTCGCCATCCGTAACGGTTCGGTAAAGCATGTGACGCTAGGCACTTCGCATTAGGACGCAACCCATTCATTTATAAGTTTTTATTAAAATAATAATGGATTTAAAACTTCAAAATAAAGTAGTCATCGTGACCGGCGGGGCCAAAGGCATTGGCGAAGGTATCGTGCAGGTGCTGGCATCCGAAGGCGCAATTCCCGTGATTGTAGGCAGAAATGCCGAAGACAACCAGAAAGTAGTAGACGCCCTCTCGGCGGCAGGAAAAGAGTCGTTTCAGGTAGCAGCCGAACTTACGCGCCCGGAGGAATCCGAAAAAGCGGTGAATGCAGTGCTGGAAAAATATGGCCGGATCGATGGTTTAATCAACAATGCAGGTGTGAATGATGGTGTAGGGCTTGAAAACGGCAGCTATGAAGGATTCATCGCTTCTTTGCACAAAAACGTCGTGCATTACTATCTGATGGCGCATTATGCGTTGCCGGCATTGAAGGCTTCCAAAGGTTCGATTGTCAATATCAGTTCCAAAACGGCGGACACAGGCCAGGGCGGAACTTCCGCATACGCTGCATCAAACGGCGGCCGCAACGCGCTGACGCGTGAATGGGCGGTGGAATTGCTCAAATACGGCATCCGTGTGAATTCGGTGATCGTGGCGGAATGCTGGACGCCGCTTTATGAAAAATGGATCGAAACACTGCCCAACCCCCAGGAAAAACTGGCGTCTATCACCGCGAATATCCCGTTGGAAAACCGCATGACCACCGCGGAAGAAATCGCGAACATGGCGATTTTCCTGCTTTCTGAAAAATCCAGCCACACTACCGGGCAGCTTATTTACGTTGATGGCGGCTACGTTCACCTTGACCGCGCACTGGCCAATTCCTGATCACGACCGATGGAAATACTCGTTTGCACCACCCCCGGCTCGTTTTCCTATGAACAGGCCGACGCACCCGTAGCTACGCCGGGGCACAGCATTTTGAAAATCAAAAGAATAGGCATTTGCGGGACCGACCTGCACGCCTACCAGGGAACGCAGCCTTTTTTTAACTACCCGAGAATCCTCGGCCATGAACTGGCGGGGGAAATCGTTGAAACGGATGCGCCCGGTTTTGTGAAAGGCGAGGCCGTTACATTTGTTCCGTATTTCAACTGCGGCAAATGCGTAGCCTGCCGGAATGGCAAACCCAACTGCTGCACCACCCTGAAAGTGTCGGGCGTGCATATCGACGGCGGAATGGTAGAATACCTCTCCGTTCCCTCCTACTCACTTGTGCACGGCGACGGTCTGAGCTTCGACGAGCTCGCGCTCGTGGAGCCGCTCGCGATCGGTGCACATGGCGTGCGCCGTGCGGACGTACGCAAGGATGAATACGTGCTTGTGGTCGGCGCGGGCCCCATTGGTTTAGGGACCATGGAATTTGCCCGCATTGCCGGCGGCAATGTGATCGCGCTGGATGTGAACGACCAGCGTCTGGCCTTTTGCCGCGAGCGCATTGGCGTAGAGCATACCGTGAACGGCCAGACCGAAAACGTAGCCGAGCGCCTGGCCGAAATCACCAACGGCGATATGCCGACCGTGGTGATTGACGCAACCGGCAATTTACGGGCGATCAACACGGCATTCGCTTACCTCGCACACGGCGGCAAATATGTGCTCGTAGGCCTTCAAAAGGGCGAAATTGTATTCAGCCACCCCGAATTCCATAAGCGCGAAGCTACCCTCATGAGCAGCCGCAACGCTACCCGCGCCGATTTCGAGCACGTGATCCACAGCATGAAAAACGGCCTGGTTGACCCTAAAACATACATCACCCACCGCGTCGCATTCGGTCAGGTGAAGGATGAATTTGAGCGCTGGCTGGATCCGGCCAATGGGGTGATCAAGGCGATGGTGGAGCTGGATTAACCGGGTTTGATCAGGGGTCAGTTGGTTTTTTTGTAGTTCAGAATCGCCCAGCTGTTCAGTACCAGGGCCATGAATGCCACTATTCCCACATGCGGCAGTATGTCGGAAAAACTACTTCCTTTGAGAATGACCATCCGCATGACCTCGATCATATAGCGCACCGGATTGATACGCGTGATCAGCTTCGCCCATTCGGGCATGCTATCGATAGAAGTGAACAGACCACCCAGCAGTATGAACAGCATCATAAAGAAAAACATGATGAACATGGCTTGCTGCTGGGTGTCACAAAATGTGGATACCAGCAAACCGAAGCCCAGCACCGCCAGCAGGTACACTGAAATGAATGCGTAGAGCGTCAGCAGACTTCCTACCGGCACAATGCCGTACACAAACCGGGCCACGAGCAAGCCGATCGTGAATACGATATTGGCCAAAACCCAGAAAGGGATCAGTTTACCTAGAATAAATATGTGCTTCCGGATCGGCGTCACATTGATTTGCTCGATCGTACCAATCTCCTTTTCCCGCACAATATTCAATGCCGATAAGAACCCGCCGACCATCGTGACCAGGATAGCGAGAATGCCCGGAACGATAAAAACTTTGTAGTTCAACACCGGATTGAACCAGTTCGACGCCACCACCTCGATTACCGGAAACTGGCTGAACCTGGGCGGCGTTACCAGCTGCATTCTGATATCCCCATTAAAATCCCCGATAATGCTGCCGAGGTAGGAACCTCCGAGACTGGCCTTGGTACCGTTGATCGCATTCACGGCCACGAAAAGCTTTTCGTGGTCTTCCCGGATCAGGTTTCTTTCAAAATCATGCGGGATTTCAAGGATCAGATCCGCCTTGTCGGATTCAATCAGGCCGAATGCTTCCCGAAAGGAGGTATTGTAGCCTGTCAATCGGAAATAGCCGGACGCGACGATTTTGGAGATCAGCTTTTGGGAATAGGGCGATTTATCATGGTCGACTACCGCCAAATTGATATTCCTCACCTCATAATCCGCTGCCAGCGGCATGAGTATCAGCTGCACCATGGGCATGAAAAAGATCATCGCCACAATGGCTTTGTCCCTGAAAATCTGCCTGAACTCTTTGCGTAATAAAAATCTTAATGTCCTCATTGCAACCGGATTTTAAAGCTTTTCAAACTCACCAAAAGCAGAAATAAGGTCATACCCAGCAAAATCAGCGTTTCTCTCCAAAGTGCGGCAAGGCCCAAACCTTTGATCATGATGGATTTGACGATGATGTAAAACCACTTGGAAGGGACAATGTTGGAAATGACTTGCAATGGCAACGGCATATTCTCGATCGGGAACAGGAAACCGCTGAACATGATCGTCGGCAGCAGCATTCCCATGAGCGAAATGAGCATTGCGACCTGCTGCGACGAAGTTTTAATGGATATGAAAATACCCAGCGC
The DNA here is from genome assembly GCA_001898145.1 of Dyadobacter sp. 50-39. GTDB lineage: Bacteria > Bacteroidota > Bacteroidia > Cytophagales > Spirosomataceae > Dyadobacter. The sequence goes on along the minus strand of MKSR01000036.1, from coordinate 61,195 downwards.
CAGACAGGTAATGATGAATAAAGTACTTTCGGCAAACAACAGCGCCACACTCCCTTTCACAGGCAAATCGAGCACGAAAACGCTGAGCAGCAGAATCGCCGTCACATTCACGAGCGACAATGCCAGGTAGGGAAATGCTTTTGCAAAAATGACCAGCACGGGCTTGAATGGCGACACAAGCAGGATCTCCATCGTACCCGTTTCCTTTTCCCGCACGATGGAAATGGCCGTCATCATCACCGAAACCAGCAGCAGCACCAACGCCATTACACCCGGCACGAAACCGTGCGCACCTTTGAGCTGCGGATTATAGAGCATGCGCACTTCCGGCGTGATGCGGTACGGGATTTCCAGGTTCGCATTGATCTGGTTCTGATAATCCACAATAATCGAGGACAGGTAGTTCGTGACCATATTGGCCGTGTTCACATCGCTGGCGTCGGTAATGATCTGGACCTGCGCCTTGTTCTGATGCAGCAGGTCCTCATTGAAATGAGCCGGAAAAACGACCACTGCTTTGATTTTACCCTTGCGGAATGTGCTCAATATTTCGTTGTGGCTTAATGCAGCCTGCCGGATATTGAAGTACCGGCTCGAACCGATCTTCGTCAGGAGTTCCTGCGAAGCATTGTCTTTGGCATAATCCACCACCAGGATCTCGGAATCCTTCACTTCGTTGGTCAATGCGAAACCGAAGATCAATATCTGCGCGATGGGCATACCGAAGAGGATCAGCAGCGTACGCCGGTCGCGGAGGACGTGGTAAAATTCCTTTCTGACGAATGCGAGAAACTGTTTCATCACTAATCCCCTCTTTTGGCGCCGCGCGCGAGTTGATAAAATACCTCGTCCATCGAACGTGCGTGAAAACTGCTTTTCAGGTTTGCCGGTGTATCGAGCACTTCCATTCTGCCATCCACCATGATGGATATACGATTGCAATACTCCGCCTCATCCATATAATGTGTAGTCACGAATACCGTAATGCCGCTGTTCGCCGCCTCGTAGATCATATCCCAAAACTGCCGCCGGGTCACCGGATCGACGCCGCCGGTGGGCTCGTCGAGGAATACGATTTTGGGCTCGTGCAATACTGCCACCGAAAAAGAGAGTTTCTGTTTCCAGCCCAATGGCAATGAAGCCACCAGCTTGTTGGCCTCGCTTTTCAGGCCGAGCCTTTGCAGCAGTTCCGCTGTTTTAGACCGGATCCGCTCGTCGGAAAGGCCGTATATCCCTCCGAAAAACTCGATATTCTCCCGTACAGTCAGGTTTTCGTAAAGGGAAAACTTCTGGCTCATATAGCCGATATGCTTCTTGATTTGCTCGGTTTGGGTGTACACGTCGAAGCCCGCAATAGTCGCCTTCCCCGAGCTAGGCGACGAGAGCCCGCAGAGCATGCGCATAGCGGTGGTTTTACCGGCACCGTTCGCGCCGAGAAAGCCGAAAATCTCGCCTCTGTGTACGTCAAATGTAATTTCGTTGGTGGCAACAAAGTCTCCGAAGCGCTTCGTGAGCTTCTCGCAGACTATCACTCTGTCGTCCTGCATCATAGCTGTGACGGTTTTTAGTGTAATAATTTGATAAATGAATCCTCGATCGTTACCTCGGCGTCCTTCACTTCCACGCCCGTGAGTCCCTGCTCACGCAGATATGCCTCCAACGGCCGTGTGTCGGCATGCCGGAACGTGGCATGCGCGTACTCGCCGAATGCGTAGCTGCTCGGCACATCGGGATGGCTTTCCAGCGCTTTCAGCAGCCGGTACATTTCGTTGGCTTTCACGGCGAGCAGCCGGTCGGGGTAGGCTTCTATGATGTTCTGCGGCGTGTCGATCGACAGTATCCTGCCGCCCTGGATCAATGCAATGCGGTCGCAAAGCGAGGCCTCATCCATGTAGGGGGTTGAAACAAGGATTGTGATTTGCTGCGCTTTGAGCCTTCCGAGCATTTCCCAAAATTCCTTCCGGGAAACCGGGTCGACGCCCGTGGTAGGCTCGTCCAGAAACAAAGTCGTGGGTTTGTGGATCAATGCGCAGCACAATGCCAGCTTCTGCTTCATCCCGCCGGACAACTTGCCCGCGCGCCTGTTTTTAAAAGGCTCGATCTGCACATATATGTCTTTGATCAAATGGTAATTCTCCTCGATCGTCGTACCGAAAACAGTTGCAAAGAAGTTGAGATTTTCCTCGATGGTCAGGTCCTGGTAGAGCGAAAACTTGCCCGGCATATACCCTACCGAACTGCGTATCTGCCTGAAATCCTTCACAATATCATGCCCATCCACCCTCGCTGAGCCTCCATCCGGCAGGAGCAGCGTCGTCAGCATACGGAAAATGCTCGTTTTGCCGGCGCCATCGGGTCCTATCAGGCCGAACAGCTCGCCCCGGCCGACGGAAAACGAAACGTCGTCCACCGCCACGGTCTGCTCCTTGCCATACGTTTTGACGAGATTTTTGACAACAACCGCTTCCATTATTTCAATGCAACTTCTCCGTACATGCCTATTTTCAGATACCCGTCATTTTTCACACGGATCTTCACCGCGTAGACCAGATTGGCACGTTCGTCCTTCGTCTGAATGGTTTTAGGGGTAAATTCCGCTTTGCTGCTGATCCACTCAATGGTACCCGGCAGCTTTCGGTACTGTCCGCCGGCGCTGTCTACAAGCACGGTCACCTGCTGGTTCAATCGTATGCCGGTCAGTTGGTCGCCCGTCAGGTAGGCGCGCAGGATAATGGTAGAGAGATCCGCGATCTTATACAATGGTTTACCCGCAGCGGCCACTTCATTGGCTTCGGCATATTTGGTCAGCACAGTGCCGTTCACTTCGTTAACAATTTTCGACTTCGAAATCTGGTCGTTAATCTGTTCGATTTGAATAACTAACGGCTGCACGTCCGCCCGGAGGCCTGAGGTCTGCGTTTTCAAAACGGAGGTTTGGGCCGCATCCTGTTTACGGATCACATCCAGCTGCTTTTGCAATTCTTCCACCTGCGCATCGATATCATCCAGCTGCTTGGGCGTTGCCGCGTCGGCTTTCAGCAGGTTTTGAACGCGCTTTTGTTCATGCAGGAGGTTATCGAGCCGCACTTGCGAGACGGCGATCTGTTGTTTATATACATTGGTTTGCGCTACAATATCGGGTACGCGGCTGCCGGTAGCCCTGATCTGCGCTTCGAGCTGCTTTTTGCGGAGCGATAGCTGCAAACTGTCGATGTAGCCTACCGTCTGGCCCGCTTTCAGCTGCTGGCCTTCTTCCAGGTTCAAAGCTATAATGCGGCCGGTTGCCTCGGCGGATACGATCGTCTCCACGGCCTCGAATGTCCCCGAAGCATCGTAAGGGTTCTCTTTCCCGTTGCAAGCCGCCATCCCCGCGGCCAATATGATCAGATAAGAATATGTTTTCATGTGGTTCTGTTTAAATGCTTATTCAATATGGCCTCCCAGGGTGTTGTCAAGATTGTATTGCGACATCAGCAGCTGAATCCCGTGCAGGATTTTGTTCTGCCGCGCCTGGTCTTCCGCATTCACTTCGCGCAGAAAATCGTTGGTATTGATCACCCCGTTTTCGAGCTGGGCGGCAGCGGTTGTCTTAATGCTTTCCCGGAGTATAATGATCTCGTTATCAGTATTCAGCAACTGGTTGAAACGGTCGAGTTCGGCATGCTGCTGTCTGGCAGCCAGGTTGGTGTTAAAAAGGAATGTCTCCCTTTGAAGCTGAATGGCATCGCGGTTGTTCCGGATCAGCTCGCGGTCCTTTTTAATGGTATAAAGCCCGGAAAGTGACCAGTTAAGCCGGAAGCCGGTAATGTAGTAGGGATCGAACCCATTGCTGAGGATATTCAATGCCGGCCGGCCGTAACCACCCTGGAAGAAGAAGTTGAGTTTCGGGCGGTTGCGGACGTCGAGCAGCTGCGACTGAATATCCAGGCTTCGGTTCTGAGCCTCGTACAGTTTCAGCTCGGGCCGGCTGATATCGGTTCCCGACACCAGATCGGCAGGTCTTTGCAGCCCGTCCGAATCCGTCAGCTCCCTCCCGATCAATAATCCGAGCATTTCCAGGTAAGCCTTGCGGCTCGCGCCAAGGTCGATCGTGCGCTGGTCCGCTTTGAGCAACTCTGCTTTCAAAGTATTGGCATTGCTCTTAAATGCCGTACCGTTGTCTACCAGGACCTGGACTTTGCCGATGCCCAGGTTGATGTCCTTTTTCAGCAGCTCATTCTGTTTCAGCTGCTCATCCAGCATCAATACCCCAAAAAACAGCTGATTTACCCGTTCATTGAGCTTGTACAGCTCTACTTCCAGTTTTTGGGATTCCACCGCCGCATTTGCCTCGTACGAGTGCGCCTGGGTACGGACGTTCCCGCCGTCGTAAATCGTCTGGTTTACCTCGCCGTAGACTTTGTATTGGTCTTTGCTGATGCTGGGAAACTCCACTCCGGGGATCGATACGGGCAGTTTGAATTCCGTCACGGCCGACTGATACGTGGCCTGACCCTGCACTGCGAGCTGGGGCAGGTAACCTTTTGCCGCATTACTCACCGAGTAGTCCCGCGTTTTGTCTATCAGTACCTGCTGCCGGATCATCGGGTAGTTTTTCCGGGCGAGCTGGTATGCTTCCCGGATCGTCAGCGGCCTATCCTGTGCAAATGCCCCCGTAAAGGCCAGCACCAGGCCCCATAGCAGCGTGCCTATTTTAATTTTGTTAATCATTTTATTTATTCGTTTTATTTAATCATTTGATTAATATATAGGTAAAAAAAGGGCGTTAACCCTGATCCAGCATCAGCTTCATCCACGCGGGGACCAGCTTTTTGCGCTGCTCCATAAGCTGCCTGTACATTTCCTCATTCCCTACGATGGGGGCCATCACGGGTTTGGCGACGAACGGAAACAGGTTCATACCCAACAGGTTCATCAAAAAGTGAAATGGATTGATATCGCTTCTGCGGGCGATCAGCTGTTTGATAAATACCGATTCTTTCAAGTGTTTGCGGGCCTGGAAGCGGTTGGCTAATTGCTCGGGATTGTTGCGGATTTCACTCAGCACGAAAATCGGCAGGTCGGGATGTTCGAGGAGCATATTAATGTAGCTTTCCGTGATCTTTTCCAGCTTCTCCTCCAAGGTGGTCGCCTCATCGTGAAGTATCGGCCCCAGCACGCCGAATAACTTATCGATCCGCTCGGCCATCACGATTTGAAAAAGTTTCTCCTTGCTCCGGAAATAGTAATTCAGCAATGCAAGGTTAATGCCCGCCTCTTCTGCAATATCCCTTGTTCGCGCATTGCCGTACCCTTTTTTGGTAAATACAATGCTCGCCGCCTCTTTGATCCGCTCCTCGGTGCTCAGATCCAACTCCGCCTTTTTCGCTTTCGCCATTGTTCAGTTTCCAATTGATGCGCCAAAGGTAAATGCTGTTTTTTATTTAACCAAAATATTTAATCATTTGATTAAATATTTTGGTTAACGCCGCTCAAGACGGGTTGAACACGGGTGGCTATTTTTCTACGCACCCATTTTCGATCCACAGGATTTTTTACTTAACTTTTATAAAAATTCCACCATAACCTACGCTCACTGATTTGTAAATCTACTCCTCCATCCATGATGTACTCACACTTCAAAAAATGGCTCCCGGGACTGCTTTTTCTCTCGGCGCAGCTTGTAAACACACTCTATGAACTCACGCTCGACACCCGGACCATTTCATGGGCCCCGCATACCACCCAGGTTTTTTACCGGATAGATGCTTTCCAGAACGGCCTCGGCTGGGGCAGGCGTGCTATTGAGGCACGCTACGGCGTAGCCCAAACCCAATGGGAAGCGCATGCGGCGGGTAATTTGCGGCGGCTGATAGAATCGGTGGAAGCTGTCGCGCCGGGCAACCCCGACAGCGTGATCGTAACCTACCGCCGAAACGGAGCCGCAGAGCGAACCTATCTGTGGAAAGCCAGCCGCTAAGCATCATGCGCCACCTCAATCCTTTGTATGTCACCGGAAAAGCGGTCGTGCCGGAGTTGGTTATAGCGGTGCGCTTGCTCGCGGTATACCTGCTGCTGACGAGCGAATTTCCCTTCAATGGCAACCAGGGCGGCGGGCGGTTCTACCCGGTGATCGGTTTTCTGGGAGAATTCGGCAGCGATGCGCAATTCAATATGGGCGTCAGGGTATTGTTTCTGGGCGGCATCGCGGCGCTGCTGTTCTCCCGGCTTGTGCGGCTCGGCGCATTGGGCGTGGGCCTTGCCTTCGTTACCGGGGTGCTTTCATGCCAGATCTGCATTTCAGTGGCGCACCTGTTCACGGCCTGCGTGTTTCTTTGCACAGCACTAAGCAATCACATCACCGGAACCGGCCTGATCCGCTTTCAGCTGGCGGTACTCTACCTCGGTGCTGACCTCAATAAAATATCCGATACCGACTGGTGGACCGGCGCCAGCATGGAGACGCTTCTCGTGACCAAGCACCAGCTAACAGCCTACATACATGCAGCCGGCGCTTTCCCGAATGGCTTTTTGTCCCAAATGATGGGCATTGGCGTGATCGTATTGCAAATGGGCATCGTCATGCTCCTGCTCCGCCGCCGGACGGTCGTTTACGCCATGGCATTGGCGCTTGTGCTGCATTTGCCTATGGTGGTATTGATGCAAATGACATTCGGGCCTTTTCTTTTCGCATTGGTCACTGCCTACGGTTCGCTGCTCACGTGGCCGCGGCATCTGGATTGCAACGCCGGCCCTCACAGTAACTTGCTTGTCAAATGGCTCAGCTCGCTCGATTTTAATGGTCAAGTTGGCACATGTAGGAGCGATGCAAAAGAGACGCCGGCCCTCTGGCTGAGAACGCTCATTGGCTACCTGCCCCACCCCGTTATCCTCCTCGGAATGACCGTCCTGGCGGCCGCATTGGTTCGTTACGGCAAATTAATGCCGCTGACATTGCTCACGATCGCAGCGTTTTGGGTCTACGCCTGGCCGCAGCGCAGACGTGCCGCACAGGCACCCCGGCCCGCAGGCCTGTGAGCATGCGTGTCATTTTTAGTTTGAACTTCTGTTTGAAAACATCTTGAAATATTAATTACCCTCGTAATTTTGTGATTGCTTTGACCTGAACTATATATTCAAAGCATTGGAATAGGAACTACTTTCATGAAGAAAATCCGTAATTTTTGCATTATTGCCCATATTGACCACGGGAAAAGTACCCTGGCGGACCGCCTGCTGGAATTCACCAAAACTGTATCGCAGCGCGAAATGCAGGCGCAATTGCTCGACAATATGGATCTGGAACGGGAACGCGGCATCACCATCAAGAGCCACGCGATCCAGATGAACTATGTTTATAAAGGAGAAGAATATATACTGAACCTGATCGACACCCCGGGCCACGTGGACTTTTCCTACGAGGTTTCCCGCTCGATCGCCGCCTGCGAAGGCGCATTGCTGCTCGTGGACGCTTCACAGGGAACCGAGGCGCAAACCATCTCCAACCTCTATCTGGCTATCAACCACGACCTGGTGATCATCCCTGTCCTGAACAAGATCGACCTTCCCGGCGCGATGCCCGAGGAGATCAAGGATGAAATGGTAGACCTGCTGGGCTGCGAACGTGCCGACATTATCCCGGCCAGCGGCAAGGAAGGTATCGGTATCGAGGACATCCTGAATGCCATTGTCGAGCGCATTCCTGCGCCGGTCGGCGATCCGGAAGGTCCGCTGCAGGCGCTGATCTTCGACTCTGTTTTCAATTCGTACCGCGGTATCGAGGTAATCTTCCGTGTGAAAAACGGCAGCATCAAAAAGGGTGATAAAGTAAAATTCATGGCGACCGGCAAGGAATATATTGCCGACGAAATCGGTACGCTCGGTTTGCAGCAGATACCCAAGCAAGTAGTGGAATGCGGCGACGTAGGTTACCTGATCTCGGGTATCAAAGTAGCCAAGGAAGTAAAGGTAGGCGACACATTTACGCATATCGACCGCCCCGCCAGCGAAGCGATCGTAGGGTTCTCGGAGGTAAAGCCGATGGTTTTCGCCGGTATTTATCCTGTTGACACCAGCGAGTTCGAAGAGCTTCGCGAGGCCATGGAAAAGCTTCAACTGAATGACGCCGCGCTGGTTTGGGAACCGGAAACTTCTGCGGCGCTGGGCTTCGGTTTCCGTTGCGGCTTCCTCGGTATGCTGCACATGGAGATCGTTCAGGAACGACTCGAACGCGAGTTCGACATGACGGTGATCACCACGGTGCCGTCGGTACAGTTCCGGGTGTTGACGACCAAAGACAAGCTCCTGAACATCAGCGCGCCGTCGGAAATGCCAGAGCCTAACCATATCAAATACATCGAGGAGCCGTATATCAATGCGCAGATCATCACCAAATCGGACTACATCGGCCCGATCCTGAACCTGTGTATGGACAAGCGGGGTATCCTTAAAAACCAGATTTACCTCACCGCCGAGCGCGTGGAACTTCAATTCCTCATTCCGCTGGCTGAGGTCGTATTCGACTTTTTTGATAAGCTCAAAACAATTTCCCGCGGCTATGCTTCGCTGGATTACGAACTGGCAGGTTACCAGGAGTCGGACATGGTGAAGCTCGACGTGATGCTGAATGGCGAGGCAGTGGATGCCTTGTCGGCCATCGTACACCGTTCGAAATCCTACGAATGGGGCAAGAAGCTTTGCGAAAAACTCCGCGAGCTGATCCCGCGGCAAATGTTCGAGATCGCGATCCAGGCGGCCATCGGTCAGAAGATCATCGCCCGCGAGACGGTGAAAGCGATGCGGAAAGACGTTTTGGCCAAATGTTACGGCGGTGATATTTCCCGCAAGCGCAAGCTCCTGGAAAAGCAGAAGAAAGGTAAGAAACGGATGCGTCAGGTAGGTAGCGTCGAAATTCCGCAGGAAGCATTTATGGCCGTTTTGAAGATCAACTAGCAATTCCCGATATGAAAGCAAAATACCAGCAATACTACCTCAGGGCGGTGTTGCTGGTATTTTTGCTTTATCATGCACCCACCATTTTTCTCGGTCCCGGTGCATTCTTCAATGCGTTCGACTCGCTTGACTCATTTGTGGTATGGTACCGCCTCGCCACGCAGCCCGCTTACGCGTGGGCGCCCCCGTACACGATCATCGAGCCATTTATGGGGGGTGTACCAAAATTTACGCTGGTAAGTACCTACAACATCTACTACTGGCTCAACCTGCTGCTGCCTACGTTTTACGCGTTCCAGGTGTACAACATCTTTATCAGCGGCGTAGCGCTCACCGGGATGTGGCTGCTTTGCCGCCGGCATTTCGGAACCTCCGAATCAGCCTCGGCATTGCTGGCGCTGTCGTTTGCATTCACGCCATTTCTACCAACCTGGGGACTCAGCATTGCCGGCCAGCCCTTGCTGCTGTTCGTGCTCCTGAATATCCGAAGCGGACGGGCTGCCAGATGGAACTGGCTGATCCTGGCAGCATTCCCATTTGCGTCCAATTTCCAGTCCGCCGGGGTATTTATCCTCTTTGCATTCGCGGTGCTGATTGGAATAGATCTGTTTCAAAAACGGCCGGTACGAAGGCTGCTCATTGCCTTCGCTGTCCTTTTAGCCGTGTACCTGTCCACGAAGATCGACCTGATCCAGAACCTGCTCGGCGGGGAGGGATTTGTTTCCCACCGGACGGAAATGAAGCGGTTTGCAGTGCCATTGAGCGTTTGCCTGAAAATATTTGCCCGGTACTTGCTGCTCGGCAATGTGGATGTGGCGCTTTCACTGCATACGTTCGTGCTTCTCCCGTTTGTGGGTGCCGTATATGCCCTGCACGTTTTTCGTGAAAAGGCATTACCCCGCGGCCTCACGATTACTTTATCCGTCATCGTAACCATTTGCTTTTACATTGCGATGCTTAACTGGGAGCCGGTGGTCGCACTGCGGAATGCCTCCGACCTGCTCCGGATGTTCAGCCTGGAACGGTTCCACATTTTCCTGCAACTGCTTTGGCATATCGCCGCGGCGCAAGCCCTGCTGCTGGTGGTGCCTAAATACCGGACAGCGGTTCTCGCGGTGGTGGGCGCATTGCAGCTGCTGGTGTGTTTTGCCTACCAGCCTACCTACTATGAGCGTTTTGTAAAAAGGTTTATCGCCATTGTACCCTACCATTACATCTTTACCTACGAAGACTATTACGCGGAGCGAATGTTCCGCGACATCAAAACGGCAATCGGAAAACCGGAAAACAGCTACCGCGTCGCCAGTATCGGCATCCCGCCTGCGGTGGCCCAGTACAACGGCATCTGGACGGTGGACGGGTATTCCAGCAATTATCCGCTGCCCTACAAGCACAAGTTCAGAAAAATTATTGCCGCCGAACTGGAAAAGAACGGGAACAACCGGGGTTTCTACGATTTCTGGGGGAGCCAGAACCTCCTTGTCTACGACCAGGGCCTGCCCTATTTCGAAACGCACATGACACGCGGCAAAGCCCCGCGCCAACGGGCGATAACGCTTTCCCACGAAGCATTGCAGCGCCTGGGATGCAGCTACATTCTATCCGTAGAAAACATTCGTAACCCGGAGCAATCGGGTTTGCGCAAGCTTGCGATATTCCGTTCGCCTCTCTGGCATGTGAGTTTATATGAAGTTACTAACGATCAGTGACGTATACCCGATAGAAATTATTCGTAACCGATTGAAAAGTCATTACGAACACGTTGCTCACTGGGGACATTTTTGCGTATATTCAACGCACCAACGGAACCCCATTGTTTATGAGCATTGTCGTATCGAACATCAAATTCCACAACAACCAGCAACTCGATTATTTCGGGCACAAGATCAAAAAAACGATGATCCCGGTTTCTTCTCCATACGTGCGCAGGCATGTGAAGGAGGTGATCGATTTTGCCGGCATCAAAAAATCCGACAGGATCATCGATGTGGCATGTGGAATGGGCAAATACACTTTGAATTTTCTCGCACAGGGTTATAAGGTCGAAGGGCTCGATCTGTCGCCGTTCCTGTTGCAGCAGCTGCTGGTTTACAACGACAATAAATTTCCCGTGAAGCTCCACGCCGCCGATATTCTGGACGCGCCTGAAGAGTTGAACGACCAGTTCGATGTGGTTATGGGCTTCATGGCATTGCACCATTTTCATAGCCTGCACGCCTGCTTCCAGGCCATGTACAGGATCGCCAGGCCGGGTGGAAAACTGGTATTTCTGGAACCCAACGCCTATAATCCGCTCTACTACCTGCAAATCGCGCTGACGCCCGGCATGTCCTGGGAAGGTGACAAAGGAGTGGCGGATATGACCCGAACAAAGCTATTCAGTGCAATGGACTATGCCGGCTGGTCTAATTTGAAGATCAAACGATTCGGCTTTTACCCCCCTTTCCTGTCGAACACGGCCCTGGGGCAAAAGAGCGAACCTGTACTGGAAAAAATTCCGGGATTGAACAGTTTTCTGCCGTTTCAGATCATCACCGGAGAAAAAAGATGATTGAAGATAACAGAGAAAAGTGGCTTGTTTCTTATCCGGACGACGGCAATTCGGTGTGCTTCGAGATGGAAGATATGTCGTTCTGGTACCAGCACCGGAATGAATGCCTGGTGGAAACAATGAAAGCCAACCGCTTCCCCCACGAATTCCTGGATATCGGAGGCGGGAACGGCATTACCGCATTGGCCATGCAGAATGCGGGTTACGCAGTTACGCTGGTGGAACCGTACGGCACCGGTGTCGAAAATGCGAGAAAGCGCGGGATCCGGTCGACCATCCAAAGTACCCTCGAAGATTACATCGCCCAGGCGGACGGCGCCGCTCCAGCAGCAGGGTTCTTTGATGTGATGGAGCACATTGCCGACGACAAATCTTTCCTCAAAAATATCAACCGTTTGCTTGCCCCGGACGGGCAAATCATGCTGACTGTTCCCGCATTTCAGAGCTTATGGTCTGAAAACGACGTGCAGCTGGGCCATTTCCGGCGGTATACGCTCGGCCGGCTTTCCGGGTTGCTTACTGAAACGGGTTTCAGGGTGACTTATGCCACATACTTTTTTTCGCTTTTATGGGCGCCGATGTGGCTTGCGAGGGTATTGCCAGAGAAGTTTGGTATCAAAAAAAATAATACCCCCGAAAAGAAGCGGAACGAACATATGGCCGGTCGGCCGGCTACGGCACGTTTGCTGAGGAGCTTGCTTGGATGGGAAGTAAATGCCATCCGAAGCAAAGTTAGAATCCCTTTTGGTACCAGTTGCCTGATCGTTGCACAGAAAACAAGAGATTTGTGAACCTACATTTACCTAACCATTTCCAGCTCTTTCTATTCTCGACCGACCCGGCCATCGTCAGAACGGCCATGGCAGCGGGCGTGGACGGCATCATTGTCGATTGGGAAAACCAGGGAAAGAAGCTCCGCCAGGAAAATTTCGATACGCAGATCAATTACGATACCTACGAAGATCTGTGCCGCGTGCGGGATGTGACGCCGGCCGGCAAGCTGATATGCAGGATCAATGGCTTTTCGGGAGAGCACACCGAAGAAGAGGTGGAGCTCGCGCTGCGGGCGGGTGCCGACGAGATTTTCCTCCCTATGGTCCGGACCGTGGCCGAGGCGCGTAACACCCTGCAGATGATCGGAGGACGCGCCAGGTTCAATATCCTCATCGAAACGACTTCCGCGCTCGCGTGCCTGGAAGAGCTCAGTCAACTTCCCCTGAACAGGGCCTACATCGGGCTCAACGACCTGCATATCCAGCAAAACAGCAGGAACATTTTCATTCCGCTCATGAATGAAACGGTGATCGACATTCGCAGGCATTTCGGAATACCGCTCGGTGCGGGCGGCGTGACCTACCCACCCAATGGCCTGCCCATTCCCAGCAAGTACCTGATCAACGAATATGCCCGTCTCGGGATCGATTTCAGCTTCCTCCGACGGACATTTATCAAAGACCACGCGACCCACAGCATGGAGCACATGGTCCATCACATCCGCAAAGCTTATGACGAGGCGCGGGCACGGTCGCATGAGGAGGTCGTGGCAGATTTCCGCATCTTCCGCGAGCAGGTAGAGCGCTGGACCACCAATCCGCACCACGCATGATCCTTCTGATGTATGAGCCGGTGAAGGCCCATCGGCAACGCCTGCAACAAGCTGCTCCCGGGCACGAAATCGCCGTCGCCCATTCTTATGAAGAAGCCTGCAAATTGATTGAAAATGCCGAAATCGTGCTGGGAAACCGCTATTTTATTCAAAGCCTCCCATTTGCCAGAAAGCTTCGCTGGATGCAATCGAATTCTGTGGGCGTGGACATTATCTTAACCGAAAAACAACAGCTCCTCGAAAAAGGCGTAACCCTCACCTGTGCACGAGGGGTGTACGACGCGGAATTGGCTGAGCATACCCTTACCCTGCTACTTGCCTTGTTCCGGAACGTCCATTTGCTTCGCGACGAACAGCGCGGGCATTCCTGGCAGCGACACAGGTTGCGCACTTTGCACGGCAGCCGCTGCCTGATCCTCGGCTGGGGCAGCCTTGCGCAGGAGATCGCCCGATTAATAACGGCCTTGGGCGGAAGCGTATCCGCAGTGAGGAACCGTCCCGATGACTCTCAAGAACAGGGCATTCCGCTATACGGGCAGCAGAGCTGGCAAGCACAACTCGCCGAAACAGACGCGTTGGTCATTTGCCTGCCCAAAACGGAGGAAACACGCCATTTCGTAAACAAAAACGTGCTAAACCAGCTACCCGACAGCGCATTTGTAGTGAATATAGGAAGAGGCGGAACCCTCGACGATCAGGCCTTACTGGAAAGCGTCCGGGCGGGCAAACTGGCGGGTGCCGCGCTTGACGTATTTGAAGAGGAGCCTTTGAATGCTTCCCATCCGATGTGGGCAGAGCCGCGAATCCTCATTACCCCGCACGTAGGCCGGAGCCTGGAAGGGCCTGAGTACAAATGGCAATCCCTTTTTGAAGAAAACCTCGCACGCTACTCGCGCGGGGAAACGCTGCTGAATATCGTCAACTACGAAAAGGGTTACTGATGATCAGCATTATTATTCCCGTTTACAAAAGCGCTTCCACACTGGCAGCTTTGCACGAGCGGATCAGCCGGGTAGCGGCGGTTCTAGGCATTCCCTTGGAGATCGTGTATGTGAATGACGCTTCTCCCGATCATTCGCTCGCTATTCTGCGTGGATTACCGTCCACTATTCCTTTTCATATTGTCAACCTGAAAAGAAATGCCGGCCAAACCGGTGCATTGATAGCCGGAATGGCGTTCGCCCGGGGAGAACTGGTGGCAACGATGGATGCGGATTTGCAGGACGAGCCCGAAAACCTGCCATCGCTGATCGATGCCATGAAGCCGGGGATAGATGTGGTATTTGCCCGTCGGAACGGACGGTACGAGTCACCGGGGCGGCTGCTGACCTCCTACTTGTTCAAGGGAATGGTTCATTGGTTTTCGGCCCGGAAGATTCCCATGAATGCAGGCTTGTTCATGGTGATGAGGCGCGAGGCCGCCGCCGGTTTTATCCCCTACTTACCGCATTCCCCCTACCTGATCGGACTGATCGCCAAAGCCGGCCTGCGATGTGCAACCGTAACGGTTGAGCGGCCTGGCAATGCCTTTGGAGAAACATCCTATACCTTTAGAAAACGCGTGCTTGTTGCCCGCAGCTTTTTCCGAACCCTGCGCCTTCAGTCAAAGAAACCGGAGGTGAATGCAGCCGGATGGCTTAATTCACATCTTTTGGCGGATCATTCATATACCGGGAAAAAGCAATGAAAGCGCCGCGCACAGGCACCATTCGGGGCATCATAAATTGACAGAATCGCCAGAAAACACCCTACCGCATTGATTATCAAGCATTACAAGAACGGTTATTTTTTCAAAACAGGAGGCCCCTCATGGCGGGGGGCAATTTTATAATGTCAAACATCTCTCCTATTCACCTTTTATTGTAATTTTGACCAAAGTCTGAATTTCGACCAAGAACAAAAATACCTTAACAAGCGATATGGCAGAAGTAATTCGTATGCCCAAAATGAGCGACACCATGGAAGAAGGTGTTATCGCGGAATGGCACAAAAAAGTAGGTGATAAAATTAAATCCGGTGAAGTGATTGCCGAGGTGGAAACCGACAAAGCAACCATGGACCTGGAATCTTACTGGGATGGTACCCTTCTTTATATCGGCGTAAACAAAGGCGACGCAGTACCTATCGACGGTATCATGGCGGTCGTGGGTAACGAAGGCGAAGACTTCCAGTCACTGCTCGACGGTGCAGGCAACGGAAGCGCTCCTGCCAAAGAGGAGCCGGCAGCCAATGCCCCCAAGCAAGAAGCTCCCGCTGTTGAGACTGTCTCTGCACAATCCGCACCAGCTGCGGCAGCCCCTGCTGCGGCTTCTACCGAAAAAATCAACGCTGCGGTAGTGCGTATGCCCAAAATGAGCGATACCATGGAAGAAGGTACGCTGGTTTCATGGCAGAAAAAAGTAGGCGATAAAGTAAAATCAGGCGATATCCTGGCTGAGGTCGAAACCGACAAAGCTACGATGGAACTGGAAGCATATGAAGATGGTACCCTGCTGTATGTGGGCATCAAAGAAGGCGATGCGGTACCTGTGGACGCGATCATCGCAGTAATCGGTGAAGAAGGTGCGAACGTGGAAGCATTGCTGGCCCGTGAAAACGGCGAGGCACCTGCGGAAACTGCCGCGGCTGCTCCTGCACCAACTGCCCCTGCCGTAAATGGTTCCGAGAAAGCCACTTCGGTAGCCGATTCGGGCGATCGTGTGAAAGCATCTCCATTGGCGAAACGCCTGGCTGACGAGAAAGGCATTAATCTGAGCGAAGTTTCAGGAAGCGGCGATAACGGGCGCATCGTAAAACGCGATGTGGACGAGTTCAAACCCGCTGCGCAAGCGTCGGCTCCGGCTGCTGCACCAGCTGCACAATCCGCCCCCGCTGCGAAAACAGAAGCTGCCCCCGCTGCTGCGGCACCGGCTTCCGGCGACTTTGTGGATACCCCGATATCGCAAATGCGCAAAACCATTGCACGCCGCCTGAGCGAAAGCTTGTTCACCGCGCCTCACTTCTATGTGACCATGGAAATCAACATGGACAAGGCAATGGCATTGCGTCCGCAGCTGAACGAAGTGGCTACTGCAAAAATTTCTTTCAACGACATGGTGATCAAAGCCTGCGCCGTGGCATTGAAGCAGCACCCTGCCGTCAACTCCGCATGGCTGGGTGACAAAATCCGCAAATACAATTATGTCAACATCGGCGTGGCCGTGGCAGTGGACGAAGGTCTGCTCGTGCCGGTAATCCGCGAGGCTGACAAGAAAACGCTTTCTGCCATTTCAGGTGAAGTAAAAGACCTGGCCGGCAAAGCGAAAGATAAAAAGCTGCAACCGAAAGACTGGGAAGGCAACACATTCTCGGTGTCGAACCTGGGTATGTTCGGTGTAGATGAATTCACCGCGATCATCAACCCGCCGGATTCCTGTATCCTGGCGATCGGTGCAATCAAGAAAGTAGCTGCTTTCAAGGAAGATGGAACGGTTTACCCGACCAACATCATGAAAGTAACGCTTTCGGCCGACCACCGCGTGGTAGACGGCGCGACGGCTGCTCAATTCCTTCTGACAGTGAAGAAGCTGCTGGAAGAGCCGATGAGCATGCTGGTTTAACCCTGTTACAAATGCATGAAAAAGTGTCAGGCCCGCAAGGTCTGGCACTTTTGTTTTCAGAGGCATTTTGTTTCAAAAGCGACTAACATTTGCATTTAAATATCAATATGGAGAAAATACACGCTACCACCGTCCTTGGGGTGCTGCACAACGGAACTGTCGCCCTGGGCGCGGATGGTCAGGCTACCATGGGCAATACCGTTGCCAAAAGTAATGTCAAAAAGATCCGGACCCTGCAAGGCGGGAAAATACTGGTAGGCTTTGCCGGCTCTACGGCCGATGCATTCACCTTACTGGACCGTTTCGAAGAAAAATTGAACGGCTACGGCGGCAATATGAAACGCGCGGCCATTGAACTGGCCAAAGACTGGCGCACCGACCGCTACCTGCGAAAGCTGGAAGCGATGATGATCACCGCCAATAAAGACGAAATCCTCGTTATTTCGGGCACGGGCGATGTGTTGGAACCTGAAAACGGCATTGCGTCCATCGGCTCGGGCGGAAACTTTGCATTATCGGCTGCTCAGGCGCTGAAGAAACACGCGACGCATTTGTCAGCGGAAGAAATGGTGCGGGAAGGCCTGACGATCGCTGCGGACCTTTGCATTTATACCAACCATAATCTGGTGATTGAGAAGGTCGTTCAATAGCACGCTATTGTCACCCTGAGCGAAGTCGAAGGTAGTTGCGTGATGTCATTACGCGATTACGGTCTGGATTGTCTTCGACTTCGCTCAGACTGAAATTGTGCGGTTACATGCTGGTCATAGGTCCCCATTATCTTCAGAAAAGTCCTCACATCTCCGCCATCAGCGTCATCAGCTTCACCAGTGAATCGGAAATCACCCGGTTACTTCCCGGCACGTACTTGTGCGCGATGATCGTGAAACTCAGCAGGGCACCCGATTTCGCATTCACATACCCCGCAAACGCCCGCGTTCCTTCGATAGAACCACTCTTAGCATGCACATTACCCGCAGCCCGCGTTCCCTTTCCCAGGTTACGAACTGTGCCATTCTGCCCGAGTACGGCGATGCTGCCGTAAAAATCCTTGAAACTAACATCCTTGTTAGCCAAATTGAGAATATCGGTGAGGCTGCCGGCGGTGATGGAGCCGGAGGGCGAAAGACCACTGCCGTCTTTGATATAAAAACCCCTCAGGTCGGCTCCCCTGCCCGACCAGTAGCCGGTAATGGCCGTAGCCGCGGCATCGAAACCCGAACTACCCGACAGCCGCTTGCCCGATTGTTTGAAAAAGGCGTCCGCGAAGAGGTTAATGCTCCAAAAATTGGCCTGCTGGCAGAGTTCGCGCAATGGAGGCGATTTGTATTCGTCGATAATCTTCCTTGGATTCGGCGTCAGCAGTACTTCGTTGCCTGGTACGGGCGATGCTTCGGCTACCACCACGCCATTGCCGGACAATGCATTTTTCAATGCGTAAGCCGCGTACCAGGCAGGATCTGGAATGGAGCCCTTCACGGTGAAACTCGCGTTACCGGCCGGCACGGTACCGGTCAGCAGTACATTATTGCCCAGCGGACTGCTGTAAATGATCGTATTGTCGCCCGAGCCGCGTTCGCCGGTGGCTACCTGGTTGGTGAACGACAAATATGGAATCGCAGGATCGGTACCCAGCACCGTGGTAGGATCGCCGACGTCCACTCCGGGCTTGAATTTGACCCGATAGAGATTTTCATTGAAATTCAAGCCCTGCACGCCCGCACCGTAGTAGTTGCCCATATCGCCCCAGATCCACGTACTCGCCACGGCTTCCTTGTCGAAAAATGAGGCGTCGGCAATGACTTTACCCTTGATATACCGGATACCCGACTTTTTTACCGCCGCTACCCACCTATTGATCATTTCCGGTGCGGTCGGATAGCCTTTCATGCGGTCGCTTCCGAGTGACGGGTCCCCGGTGCCGTGAATGTAAAGGTTTCCAGCGAGCGTATCGCCGCGGAGGGCGCCGTCATATTCGAGGAAAGTCTGAAACCGGAAATCACCTCCGAAGAGAGCGAGGACGGTGGCGGAGGAAACGAGTTTCAATGTGGATGCAGACGGCAGCGACCGCTCCGCATTCAATGCAAATATATTTTTGGCTTCTTTCACACCCTTGACGCTCACGGCTAGCGAGCCGCTCCGCATGAATTCGCTGTTTTGCAATTCGAGCACCGCATCGCTGAACCGGACCAGTCCGGCGCTGTCGATCGCCTGTGCCAACGAAATACGGGTTACCAGGAAAATGCTGAATAATAGAAGGGTGGTTCTCATCATATTAAATCTTCACATGGCACAAAATTTATGCCGCTTTGTCCAATCTAGCAACTAATGTCCACATCTCAGGCTGTTTTTTGGTACTTTTGTAAGATATTAGACAATTGATTAGTAGTTTACAAAGAAAAGACGCAATAGTGATATTGATTTTTCCGCCAGACGAAAAATACCAATATAGCTTTCACCCCATACTATTTATATGAAATTGACATTTTGGGGGGCTTCGCAGCAGGTCACAGGTAGCATGTTCCTAGTGGAATCCGATGACTACCGCATCCTGATCGACTGCGGCTCCGATTTTGATCTGGATGAGATCGGCAAGAAAACAAGATACGAACAGCAGAAGAGCGTTTTCCCGTTTGAACCCAGTCTGATCAACACCGTACTGCTTACACACGCGCACATCGACCACTCGGGTAACATTCCGAACCTGTATAAGGAGGGCTTCGAAGGACAGGTGGTTTGTACTGAGCCTACCATGGCCCTGACGTCGCTTCTGCTGAAAGATGCGGCCAATCTGCACCAGAAAAGGCTCAATTCGCGCATCAATTCCAAAAAAAGAAGCGGGAAGAAAAAGCGGGAAGTGCCGATGGATTACTATGTTGAAAAACATGTGATCGAGGCCATGGATAACTTCGTGCCCGTTGCTTTTGGCCAGCGCTACCGCATTGCCGACAATGTGACGGTGACTTACTATGCAGCCGGCCATTTGCTCGGCGCGGCGCATATCGTATTGGAAGTGTATGAAAACGGCGAGAAAAAGCGCCTCTGCTTCTCCGGCGATATCGGTCGGAAAAACTATCCACTGCTGATCGACCCGCAGGAAATCCCGCAGGTGGACTACCTGATCTGCGAATCGACATATGGAAACAGGCTGCACGAGGACCAGCGCGGGCCGGTGGAGACGCTGGCGGATGTCATCAAGCGTACCTGCATCGACATTCCGGGCAGGCTCATCATTCCGTCGTTCAGCGTCGGGCGCACGCAGGCGCTGCTTTACACGCTCAACCAGCTCTATCTCGATAAATCGTTCCCGTTCATTAAGGTATTCTCCGACAGCCCGCTGGCGCACAGCAG
This sequence comes from Dyadobacter sp. 50-39, assembly GCA_001898145.1. Classification (GTDB taxonomy): domain Bacteria; phylum Bacteroidota; class Bacteroidia; order Cytophagales; family Spirosomataceae; genus Dyadobacter. Next base: position 41,157 of record MKSR01000036.1, on the reverse strand, counting down.
CACGAAGGTTTACCAAAAGCACGTGCGGATGCTGAACAAACAGGCGCGCGAATTTCAGGACGACAACGATATGCTCTTCGATTTCGAAAACCTGATCTATCTCGAAAGCGCCGATGCAAGCCGCGCGGTATCGAATTACAACGAACCCTGCATTATCATTTCTTCTTCGGGAATGGTACAGGGCGGGCGCGTAGAGGCCCATGTGGAAGCCAATATCGGCAATCCCTATGCAACGATCCTGATGATCGGTTATGCCTCGGAAGGAACGCTCGGATGGCGGCTTTTGAACGGGCAGGACACGATATCGATTCGCGGAAAGCAGTACCCGGTCTTGGCTAATATTGAAAAAATTGACGTATTTAGCGGCCACGGAGACCAGAACGACTTAATTAATTTTGTAAAAATGCAGGATCCGGAAAAACTGAAACGCATTTTCCTCGTCCACGGAGAGCAGCAAAGCATGGCTGAGTTCCAAAGTAAAATCCAGGAAATCGGCTATCATTCGGTGGAAACGCCGTTACGGGGCACGACCTACGAACTCTGAACCACCCCGCCCACTAATCACAGAACCTGAATTATGAGAACATACCTCGATTTTGAAAAGCCTATGGCCGAGCTCGAACGCAAGCTCGAAGAAATGAAAGCATTGGCAAAAGAAAACAATGTCGATTTTTCTGATGCCATTGCGTTGCTGGAAGGCAACATCACTAACCTTCGAAAGGAAATATTTGAAAACCTCACGCGCTGGCAGCGTGTGCAACTCTCCCGCCACCCGGACCGCCCCTACACGCTCGACTACATCGAATTGATCTGCGACGAGTTCATCGAATTGCACGGAGACCGCCAGGTGCGCGACGATCCGGCCATTATCGGTGGCCTGGCAAATGTCGGCGGGCAGTCGTTCATGCTGATCGGCCAGCAAAAAGGCCGTAATACCAAGCAGCGTCAGCACCGCAATTTCGGTATGCCCAACCCCGAAGGATATCGTAAGGCATTGCGCCTGATGAAGCTGGCCGAAAAATTCAACAAGCCTATCGTGACGCTCATCGACACCCCAGGTGCATTTCCCGGAATGGAAGCGGAGGAGCGCGGACAAGGTGAGGCGATCGCGCGCAACCTGAAAGAGATGTTTATGCTGAAAGTGCCCGTGATCTGTATCGTGATCGGAGAAGGTGCTTCCGGCGGTGCGTTGGGTATTGCCATCGGCGACCGTGTACTAATGCTCGAAAACACCTGGTACTCCGTTATTTCGCCGGAAAACTGCTCCGCAATCCTGTGGAGAAGCTGGGATTTCAAAGAGCAGGCAGCGGAAGCGATGAAAATTACAGCCAAGGATATGACCAACTACAAGCTGGTAGACGGCATTATCGCCGAGCCGCTGGGTGGCGCGCACCTCGACCATAAATGGATGGCCGAAGAGCTGAAAAGAAATATTCTCGAAAATATCGCCGAGCTTACCACTATCAGCGAACAGGACCGCATCGATCAGCGCATCGACAAATTCTGTGCAATGGGCGTGGTCGTAGAAGAAGCGTAAGTGTATCCATGAAAAACGACAAGATCAGGAATATCATTTTTGACCTCGGTGACGTCATTCTGAACATCGATGTGCCCGTTGCTTCCAAATCATTCGCCGAACTGAGCGGCCGGGAGCAGAGCGAAATTCTTACTATTTTCAAAGAGAGCGAAATTTTCCGCCAGTTTGAAACCGGTTTGATGGACGAACCCACGTTCCGGAACTACGTACGCGAAATCCTGAATTTCCCCGATTTGTCGGACGAAGCGATCGACACGGCATGGAACAGCCTGCTGCTGGACCTCCCGCCCGAGCGTGTAGAGCTGCTGAAAAAGCTGGCGACGCGATACCGCCTGTTCCTGCTGAGCAACACCAGCTCGATCCACATTACGCAGGTCAACAAAATCCTGAAAGCATCCACAGGCGTCGAAAAGCTTGACGATCTCTTCGAAACCGTTTTTCTTTCCTATGAAATGGGCATCATGAAGCCCGATACCCGCATTTATCAGGAAGTACTCGACAAGGCTGGCATCAAAGCCGACGAAACGATTTTCCTCGACGACAACGCGGACAACATTCGTAGTGCAGCACAGCTGGGCATCGAAACTATCCATGTTCAAAAGCCGGTAACCATCCTGGAATACCTCAAAGACTATGCAGTCTAGCACACGGACCCACATCATTCAGGCAGCCCTTTTTATCATTACCATCATCACCACCACGATGGCCGGTGCCGAATGGATGTTCGGGAACATATTCGGTTTTGTGTACGACATGATCTTTTTCCTGGTCGGTAAACCCGACGGGAAGGAGGTTCCTATGCCTTCCAGGCCGATGGGCTGGGCGCAATTTGTGCAGGGTTTCCATTTTTCGATTCCTTTCCTGTTGATCCTTACGATCCATGAATTCGGACACTATTTCGTTGCGAAAGCACATAAAGTGAAAGTTACCCTGCCATTTTATATCCCGCTTTGGTTCGGCATCTCGCAAAGCATCGGAACGCTGGGCGCGTTCATCCGCATTAAGGAGGTTGTCAAATCACGCGTCAAATTCTTTGATATAGGCATTGCTGGCCCGCTGGCCGGCTTTGTAGCAGCGCTGGTGGTACTCTGGTATGGATTCACCCATCTGCCCCCTCCCGACTACATTTTCAAAATACATCCCGAATACGAGCGTTTCGGGCTGAGCTACCCGCAATTTGCCTATGAAAATCCGGCGGGTAACCTGATGCTCGGGGATAATATCCTGTTCTGGTTTTTCAAAAATTACGTAGCCGATCCCGCACGCCTGCCCCACGCTTACGAGATCATCCATTATCCATACCTTTTTGCGGGTTACCTGGCTTTGTTTTTCACTTCCCTGAACCTGATCCCGATCGGTCAGCTCGACGGCGGCCACATTCTCTACGGAATGATCGGTAAGAAACGTTTTGATGTGGTGGCCCCAGTCTTGTTCGGTGTTTTCGCATTCTACGCGGGCCTCGGCGTTTTCCGCACCGAGTCTTTCGCCACCGGCAGCGATGCCGAGTTCTACGAGCGGCTGCTCTACCTCGCCATCTACATTTACTTTTTGTATATCTGTTTCAAAAGGGCATTCGACAATCCCTCTACGGCCCTGATGATCAGCCTGCTGATCGTTGTAGGCCAGTTTGCAGTTACCTACTTGCGTCCGGATTTCGACGGCTCGGTCAATCTGCTTCCGTTTGTACTCATTCTCGGCCGGTTCCTCGGCATCCGCCATCCGGACACGGAAGACAATACGCCGCTCGACGGAAAGAGGATGATTCTAGGGGTCATCGCGTTTGTCATTTTCGTGATCTCGTTCAGTCCAACGCCATTTATCATGATCGAGTGAAGGAGGTAGCCAGTCGTCGGCCCTTTTTGAGACAAAGGCTGATTATGGATACTTCCCGCAGACATCGCACGGCTCGGCCCTACGTTAATTCATGAGCACCTGTTGGTCGATTTCATCGGCGCGGACAAGATTTCACCCGACCGCTTCAAACATTAATGGTCGCTAACCCGGCCAGGGCATTTGCAATCAATGTCCGCAGAAACTGACGCCGCTACTTTTCGATGCGGAACTCGGTCCAGCCGTCCGGCCCGGTTTCCAGTGCAAAATCAAAGCCATGGTTGCCGAGGATTTCACGGGTCAGCGTAAGGCCGATGCCCTGGCCGTCGCGCTTGGTACTGAAAAACGGGTTGAAGAGCTTGCCAGTCACTTCCGGATCAATGGGCTTTCCGTTATTGCGGATGACGATACGGGAAGAACTGGTAGCGATACGCACCTCCTGCCCGCCTCCGCAAGCCTCTACCGCATTCTTGATCACATTGATCAGCACCTGCTCCATCTGGCCTTTATCGACGTCCCAGAACACATTTTCCTCCGACTCGCTCGTTACTTTTACATTCCGCAGCGAAGCCGCATTCTGCATAAATACCGCCACATCGCGCGTGAGGAGGCCCATATCCGTGCGTTCGTGCACGGGCGCAGGCAGGCGCACCACGTCCGCGAAATTGCGCATGAACCGCGTCAGCTGCTGGTTCCGTTCCGAGGCTACGTGCAATGCGTCCTTGATGTCGCTGTAATCGGGGTCGGGCAGTAAATGGGTGGTTGTCTGCAAAATCGAATCCGTCGCGCCGAGGGTATTGTTAACTTCATGCGCCATCATTCTGATTACCTTACCATAAGCATTCTTCTCGGATTCGAGTATCTCATGGGTCAACTCCTCGATCATCAGAAAAGAGCGCCGGAAACCGCGGTCCATAAAATGCGAACGTTGCGCCTTGAATGTCGCGATCCCATTGGTTTTGACCAGCCTGGATTCGCCGTCGAGAATACCGGCCAGCTCTGTAAGCAGCGGCAGGCCGGTTTCATCCAGTTTCCTGCCCAACAATGTACGGTTATCCTGCTCAAACTGGCTCTTCCCTTTACTATTGAGCGATTCGATCCGGTCGTCGAAATCCAAGATAATGATCGAAATGGGAGATGCCTCTATGAGTTTTTCCAAAAAGAAATGCTGCTCGTTCAGCTTGATGCGCTCCTCACGCAGCTGGTCGATCATCAGGTTGTACACTTCGATCAGCACATCGACTTCCCCTTTGCCGGTCGGCACAAACTTGATGGAAAAGTCTTTGTCCTTGATAGCCTCGATCCCGGACTTCACAAATTGGATAGGTTGCATAAAATTATTGTAGAGAACGATTGACATTCCGGCCGACAGCAGTAAAAACACTTCCGAGGCAATAAAAAGCACTTTATTGTCGAATAGCAGCCGGTAGACCAGCAACACCAGCACCAGGTGCACGACGGCAATGTAGGCCACGTATTTTGCTTTCGTAGATAGCCTCATACCTCCTCCGAATCGAACGAAATGCCGAATTTTTCCAACCGCCTGTACAATGCGAAGCGCGTGATCCCCAGCGAGCGGGCGACCTTGCTCACCTTGTTCTGATGGTGTTGCATGGCCCTGACAATCATCTGATACTCCATTTCTTCAAGCGTGACACTGCCTACCTCCGGCACATGCTTTTGCGCTGACGCTGCATTACCCGCCGTCAGGTTGCGCTGAAAATCGTCGATATCGAGCACATTGTTACCTGCCAGCAGCACCGTCCGCTCCACCAGGTTTTTGAGCTGGCGTATATTTCCCTGCAATGGCAACGTTTTGAGCCATTTCAATGCCGCCGTCCCTATTTTAAGTTCCGGCCTGTTATAAATCGTTTTGAGGTTGTCGGCAAAAAACGCCGACAGCAACGGAATATCGTCCGGCCGCTCCCGCAGTGCGGGGAGTTTCACGGTGATGAGGTTAATGCGGTAATAAAGGTCTTCACGGAATGTGCCCTGGGCTACCATATCTTCCAGGTTCCGGTTGGTGGCGCAAATCACCCGTACATCCACGGTCCGGCTTTTGCTACTTCCCAGCGGCTCGAACGTGCGTTCCTGCAACACGCGCAGGAGTTTCACCTGGCTCGACAAATCCAGCTCGCCGATCTCGTCCAGGAAAATTGTTCCGCGGTGGGCCATTTCAAAGCGGCCCATGCGGTCGGTTTTGGCGTCGGTGAATGCGCCGCGCACATGCCCGAACAGCTCGCTCTCGAACAATGTCGAGGAAATGCCGCCGAGATTGACTTTTACAAACGGGCGAACTTTCCGGCGGCTGTTCAGGTGAATGGCCTCGGCAATCAGTTCCTTGCCCGTACCGCTTTCACCCGTAATGAGTACCGGCGCATCCGTAGGAGCAACGCGTCCGATGGTTTCCAGGATGTCCAGCAGCTTCGGGTCCTCTCCTACGATGTTTTCGAAATGGTATTGCTGGTCCAGTTTCCGCCGGCTGCCTGCCTGCTGTGCTGGTTTGGCGAGGTTCAGGATCGTACGGATCGACTGGATCAGGTAATCGTTCTGCCAGGGTTTGGTCACGAAGTCGGCGGCGCCTTCTTTCATTCCGCGCACCGCCAGGTCGATCGTCCCCCAGCCGGTAATGAGGATCACCGGAATGGCCGCATTGTGCTTTTTGATCCGCTGCAACAAATGCATTCCCTCCTTTCCCGACGTTTCAATCGAGAAATTGAGGTCGAGCAATATCAGCTCGGGCGTCGCCACTTTCAGTATTTCAAAAGTTTCTTCCGGCGACCCGGCCCCACGCACCTCAAACCCCTCCTTTTTCAAAAGCAGCAGAAGGGAAGTACGGATGGCCAGGTCGTCGTCTACGATTAGGAGCATTGGGGGGAGTGATTGAATGATTGAATGAGTGAATGAGTGAATGAGTGAATGAGTGAATGAGTGAATGAGTGAATGAGTGAATGAGTGAATGGGTGGATGATTGAATGAGTGAGTGAGTGAATGAGTGGATGATTGAATGAGTGAGTGAGTGAATGAGTGGATGATTGAATGATTGACCGGGTCGCCGGAGCGATGAGTGAATTTCAAATGAGTGATATTGTTGGGACAGTCAAAATTGAAACAACTGCATGACTACTCCTGACCTAATGACTTAATCCATTCAATCATCGCTCCGGCGACCCGGTCAATCATTCAAAATTCAATCATCGCTCCGGCGACCCGGTCAATCATTCAATCATTCAAAATTCACTCATTCACTCATTCACTCATTCACACATTCACACATTCACTCATTCACTCATCGCCGCCCTACTCCTCATGCAGCGCCACGGCCGGATGGATCGCGGCGGCTTGCTTGCTGGGGAACCAGGCGCATAGTGTTACAATGATATAAATTATGGCAACTGCCGCCAAAATCGCGATGATGTAAATTTCCCTGTCGAGGTCAAAAACGTTCATGAGCGGGAACTGGACGGCAAAAATAAGTCCGACGACCAGGCTGAATGTCGCCAATACCCAGATTTCCCCGAGAAACTGGCTCGTCACGCCGGATTCGGTGGCGCCCATAGCACGGCGCAGGCCTATCTCGCCCTTTCGCTTTGCGATGTTAAGGTTCAACACCCCAAAAAGGCCCAATGCAACATTGGTCAGTAGAAATCCGCTCACGATCAGGAATATAAGCACCGGCACGAGTGTGAGGTTATCCCGGTTCTTGCGTGAATCTTTGAGATACCCCACTTCCACACCCCATCCAGGCAGCATCATGGCAATATCCTTCACCAGCCGTGCTTCGAAGTTCGCATCGGTGCCCGGGCGGGTTTTGATCAATATATTGGAATTCCACCGGTCGTCTTTCCTGAACATATAAAACAAAGCAGGGTTATCCGACATGTACACGCCCTTCGCTTTGAACTTATCGACAATGCCGACAATCTTACCGGAAGTCTTATCGTCAATTTTCACCACCTTATTCAATCCCGACTCATTCAGGAACAGCTTGTCTTCCATTTTCTGGTTGATCACCAGCGGCACAAATTTACCGGCCAGATCGGCCTCTCGGTACCAGCGGCCCTTTTTAAGCGGGAGGTCCAGCACCTTGAAAAGCTCACCGTCGGTATAGTAAAAATCTCCGCCGACATTCACTTTGTTGTACCCCACTGAATTGCCGATCTGATTGGCCGAAAAGGGGGTATTGCTGCTCATACGACTGGCAGCGACGACTTCGGAATACGATTTGACCCGCTGCATCGCACGCTGCAGTTTCGCAGCGACCTCGGTTGTATCCTGGTTCGACGATAGTTCCAGGTTCCACACCTGGTCGTACTGGAATCCGATGGGTTGTAAATAATTACGCAGGTTGAAAACAATGAGCGTCAGCACGCCGAAAAGCACCATAAAAGCGGCCCATACCTCGATGATCAGCAGAGAATGCGTGCCTTTTTTATTCCATATTAGTTTAAAAAGATGTCGTAGCATGGAATTTAATTTTGAATGATTGAATGATTGAATGAGTGACCGGGTCGCCGGAGCGATGAATGCTAAGTGGTCGCATTGGAGCCGCTGCGAGTCAAAGCCCTTGTTCAGTCACACTTTCAGCGCTTCCGCTATTTTCAGGCGCGACATTCTGAAAGCGGGCAGAACACCCGACAGTAGCCCGAACACCAGGCACACCAATATGCTGATCAGGAAGACTGGGAGATTGATCGTCAGGTCGGCATAGGCGATCCAGCCGCTGGCATTGATAAATTGGATGACGGCAAATGTCAGGATCAGGGCAAATGCCCCTCCGATAAATGTGATGAAGATGTTTTCTATGATAAATTGCCACAAAAGCGCTTTGGCGGGTGCCCCGAATGCCTTCCGTACGCCGATCTCCGAAGCACGTTCCAGAATGCGGCTGACATTCACATTGACCAGGTTCACCGCCGGCAACCCCATGATCATCAGCAGCACCAGACCCACAATCGCGTAGAGCGCAATGCGGTCCTTGTCGCTCCGGGTGAACATGCTGAGGAAATGGTCAAAATAGGTGTCAGCCTTCACGATCAGCACATTGAAACGGTTGTTATCGGAGTATTCGGAGCGCGGGATGCGGGCAATATGGCTGTCGAACTCCGCCTGAATTGCCGGAAGATCGGCCGGGTTTTTGGCGAGCACAATAGCAACGAAACGACCGCGCATTCCTTTTTCCTCATAATTACTTTTGGGCGCTGTGTAAGGGAAATAGACGTCCGAATAGGTGTAAACCCTCGTCGGAGGGCTTCCCTTCACGACCCCGATCACCCGGTAGTTGATATTCTCGATGTCGATCGTCTTGCCCACCACTGATTCGCCGTCGAACCCGAAATACTGGTCACGCAGCGCGTCGGTAATCACAGCCACATGGTCGGCATTGCGGATGTTCGTTTCATCGTAAGGCTTGCCTTCCAGGAACTCGAAATCGGTTACCGACCAGAACTCCACATCGGTATATTTCGTATTCAGCTTGATGCGCTTGCCGTTCACATAAGCATTCGAAAAGCCGAAGTTGTTCATCACCGAAACCCGCTCGGCAGTCTTCAGGGTTTTGGCATACTTCTTCAAAAACTCGAAAGAAGCCGGCCCGGACGACATGGTCGTATTGGCCGAATCGGTTTGTATGAGGGTAGCAATATACAGCGACCGGCTTCGCTTCTCCTCGGGATAATGCGCCCCGAAAAGGTGGTCCAGAAAAGAGGTCACAACCATCAGCACCGTCAGCGTAAGGGTAATGCCGAACAGCGTGATAAACGTATAGAAAGGATGCCGCAGCAATACCTTCCAGGCGATTTTTATGTAGTTGGTTAGCATACTTTGTTTAATGATTGAATGACCGAATGATTGAATGACTGAATGAGTGAATTTTGAATGTGTGACCGGGTCGCCGGAGCGATGACTGAATGAATTTTGAATGTGTGAATGTTCTGTCAGGACTGGTCAAGTGGTCAGGTGTTGTATTAAACTAATCTTGACAATGTCATGACCATTTTTGGCCTCTCGACCTATTCAGTCATTCACTCATTCACTCATTAACTCATTAACTAACCTGCGTTCCATCAAACAGCCTGATCAGCCTGTCCGTTTTTTTGGCCATGGCCTCGTCGTGGGTGACCATCACGATCGTCGCGCCGTCGGTGTTGAGCTTTTGCAGAATGCCCAGGATTTCGTTGCCCATGGCGCTGTCGAGGTTACCGGTCGGCTCATCGGCGAGGATGATCTCGGGTTTTCCCACGATAGCCCGCGCAATGGCGACGCGCTGCTTCTGTCCGCCCGAAAGTTGTTTCGGAAAATGCTTCATCCGGTTGCTCAGCCCAACCTTTTCCAGCGCTTCCTGCGCGAGCTCGCGGCGCTGCTTTGCCGACGTATTCCTGTAAAGCAGCGGAATTTCGACGTTATCTATCACCGATAGATCGTTTATCAGGTGAAAGCTCTGAAAAATAAAACCTAGCTTCCGGTTGCGCAATTCGGCCAGATGCTTGTCGGTATAACGCTCCACAGGGGAGCCATCGATCTCGATCTGGCCTTTCGAAGGCGCATCGAGGAGCCCGATGATGTTGAGCAAAGTACTCTTCCCACAGCCCGAAGGCCCCATGATCGAAACGAACTCGCCTTTCTTCACATCGATGTTGATGTTGTTCAAAGCCAGCGTCTCGATCGAACTGGTGCGGTATACTTTTTCTACGTTTTGGAGTTTGATCATGGCACGGTACGGGTATGGTTGATGATTGAATGAGTGAATGGGTGAATGGGTGAATGGGTGAATGGGTGAATGAGTGAATGGGTGAATGATTGAATGATTGAATGAATCAATGAATCAATAAGAGGATGGATTGTTTGATAGATTTTATTTTGGCTTAAATGAAATACATTATGAAGAAATTCAGAATGTTGACTGGTTGGAAGTGCCGGGGTGGCGAAATATTCACTCATTCACCTATTCAAAATTTATTCAATCATTCAGTCATTCAATCATTCAAAATTCACTCATTCACTCATTCACACATTCACTCATTCACTCATTGATAACTTATCTTCCTCCCCCGCTCAAAATCATAAAGCGTCAGGAGCCGCAGGCTGTAATACGCCTGCCAGTAGTCGCGCAATGCGAGAATGTAGTCGCGGCGGGCGATGTCCTTTTCCTGCGTGGCGATGCCCAGGTCGGTTACGCTCAGGTCGCTCAGAATGAAACGTTCCTTGGCGATCTGGTAGCGGTCGGCGGCAATGCCATCGGCCACCTGCGTGAGCTTAACCTGCTTCTGGAGCATTTGTAAAAGGGTTACCTGGGTGAAAATTTCCTGTTCAAATGTAAGCTTATCCTGCTCCACCGACTGCCTTGCAAATTCCTGCGCCGCACGGGCGACTTCCGTTCTCGCCTTGTTGCGGCCCCATGTGAGAATGGGCAGGGTGAGTTGCAGCTCCACAAATTCCCGGTCCTGCGGGCTCATGTACACTTCGCGCGGGAGATTACCCTGGTTCGACAGCCCGAATGTGGCATTCAGCGTCGCATTGAGGCCATTGTTCCTGCGTGCCTGCTGCACGTCCCGGTCCGCTTCGAGCAACCTTCGCCGGAATGCCACCGAGGCGGAGCGATTGGCGAATGCCTCGTCGAGGGCCATCTGCGGGTCGATCGCGAACTCGCATGCCTCCGAGGGTATTCCCAGTTCCAGCTCACGCTCGTCGCGGGAGCCCATATACATTTTCAGTTTAAGCGAAGCCACCGCCGCCGATTGCTGGGCAGAGGCCAGGTCTTTCTGAGCCGTCAAGAGGCCCATTTGCAGCTGCAAGAGGTCGTTTTGCGATATTTTACCCAATTCCAGCTTATGCCGGGCAATTTTGAAGAGCGTATCATTGTTGCTCCGGTTCTTCTCCGCGATCTGCAAGTTCACCTGCGCCACCAGCAAATCGAAGTAGAAACCGGTAGCATCCAGCGCCACCTGTTCCAGCGATTGAATGTATTGCTGGTTACCTTCCTGGTATTTCAGCGGCGATATCTTGCGGTCCCATTTCAAGGGATTGAACTGGAAAAGCGGCTGCCTGATCCCGATTTCAAACGGAATTCCATTGTAACGGGTAACATCGCGCTGGAAGTCGTCGAAACGCTGCATTTGCTGCTGTACATACACGGTGCCGCCTGTCATGGCAATGCTTTGGCTGAGCGAAAGGTTGAGCGTGGAGTTGTTGTTGGAAACCTGCTGGAACGAGACCGTACCGTCGGGCTGCACCACCTGAATGTAGGAGCGCGTAAAACCCGGAAGGGTACCGAGCAGGCTCAGTTGCGGCTTATAGTCGGCCTGGAACGAACGGTACTGCCAGTAATTGGTTTTTTTTTGCGTCACAGCCTGCTTCGAAGAGATCGACTGCTCTCTGGATTGCTGCACTACTTCTTCGAGCGTCAGCTTGCGCAACTGTGCGGAAGCGCGCCCCGCGGCCATGACGAAAATCAGGAGGAAAAGCTTTCTCACAGTCATTCGATGGTCAGCTCTTCAAGATGTTCGTACTCGTTCATATTGGTCAGGACCACCTTCTCTCCCGCTTTCAGTCCGCTTTTGATTTCCACATAATCAAAATTGGAGAGTCCCGTTTCTATCTGCCGCCGGCGCGCCTTACCGTTTTCAACGACATACACATACTGTTTCCGCTTACCCGTAAACGCAGGGCCATTTGCGACGCGCATGGTACGGGCACTCTTACTCGTCACCACATACACCTCCACTTTCATATTGGGCCTGAGCGACTCGCTCCGGGCATTATCCAGCTGAATCGTGAAGCCGATCACCCCGTCCTTCACCGCGGGCTTCACCTGCGTGATCACACCGCGCAGCTGCGTTTCATTGATTTTGATGATCGCGTCGAGCCCCGCTTTTACCTGGTCGGCGTACACGTCGGAGCAATTTCCCTCCACGCGGAAACTCCCCAGATCGGCCACTTTGGCAAGCATCTCACCTTCGTTCACCGACGAGCCTATATTTTCGTTCACCCAGGTCAGCACGCCCCGGCGGTCGGCTACGATGTCGGCCATTTTGAGTTTGTGCTGCAATTCCTGCAAGTTTTTGCCTTCTATCCGGGCACCCAGCTCGGTTTCCCGCAGGCTCGCACCCATCGATTCGCGGTTGTATTTCAGGTCGTTTTCGAGCTGGTTCTTTTCGAGTTCGGCGATTTTCAATGCATTCTCGGCACGGGTAATGTCCTCCAAAGTACCGCCGCCCACCTTTTGCAACCGTTTTGCGTCTTCAAAATCCGCTTTCAGTTTATTGATATTCAAAGATTTTATCTTGTCGTTGATCTCCGCATCGTACAAATCTTTGTTCAGCTTCATCCGCAGCTGATCGATTCCGTTCTTTTTCAGCTCGAGCTGGTCCTGATAGCGCTCAAACTCGATCTCGGTCAATGACTTGTCCAGTTCCACAATGGGCTGACCCGGCTGGACGCGGGTGCCGGGCGTGAGCAGAATACGCTTGATACTCGCGCGGATGGGGCTCGTGAAGATCTGCTCGTAGGCAGGGATGATCTCTCCCGAAGCGGTCAGCGTGTTTTCTACGTCGCCCGTTTCGACGGTACCCGTCCTGACGCGGGCGCTTTCGAGGGTACTTGAAAGTGATTTTTTGAAAAAGTAAAACAGTACCGCGAGGCCTATGACCGAGGCACCGAGGAGTACCCATCGGCGGTTCCTGCTTTGCTTGACATATTCCGGTGCAATTTCCCGATCCATGTGGGTTTGATTGGAGGTTTTCAATGGAAAAAATTCATGGCTAATACACCTTCCTTTATCCGAAATCCATGCCAATGCACAACACACTGTTAATCAGAAATTTATATTGATTTATAAAAACAAAAAACCGTGCGATAACGCACGGTCGGTGTGATTTCAAACGCTTTTCTTACGCTGTTAACTTTTCGTCAGGTCTTTAACTTCTTCTTTTTGGCGGCCGGGAAAAGGATATTGTTCAGGATCAGACGGTAGCCGGCTGAATTCGGGTGCAGGTTCAGATCCGTAGGCTCCTCGCCTACACGGTGCTGGTAATCCTCCGGATCGTGGCCACCATAGAATGTGAAGAATCCCTTCCCGTGCGTGCTGTGAATGTAGCGCGCTTCCTTGGCATTTTTGTTTTCGGCCAGGATGATCACCTCCGGTTTGATCAGGCGGTTTTTAAAAGCCGTTGTCTGTCCCAAAAAGCCTTTGATAATGGTTTGGTGGTTCTGCGTGAGCATACTCGGCACAGGGTCCCATTTGGCCGAGAACTGGAAGAGCGAGAAGAAGTCGTTCGCTTCGATCAGCCCCCGTTCGTCGGGCTGGTTGTCGATGTCCGAAAACTCGATTTCGTAAGGATAAGGGATGGTTTTGAAATCCTGGAATGCAAAAGAATTGCTGTAATTCAATTTCGAATTGGCGGACGGGTCGGCGGGCGTTCCGTCATACATCGCATCCACGATGTCCACGCCATCGGCGGCAAGCGCAATGTCGAAAGTGTCCGTCGCATTGCACATTGCGAACATGTAGCCGCCGCCGGTCACAAACTCGGCTATTCTTTTGGCAACCGCCAGCTTCATTTGCGGCACATTGCTGAACTGAAACTTGGCAGCCGTCTCTTCCGCGTCCTTTTTCTGCTCGCGGTACCACGGATAATCTTTATATTGGAAAAACTTGCCGAACTGGCCCGTAAAGTCCTCGTGGTGCAAATGCAGCCAGTCGTATTCGGGCAGCTTATTATTCAAAACCTCATCGTCATACACCACGTCGTAGGGTATTTCGGCATAGGTCAGCACGAGCGTCACTGCATCGTCCCAGGGAAGCTTGGATTTGGGAGAGTACACCGCAATGCGGGGCGCCTTTTGCAATTTCACAGCGTCCATATTCACGTCCGGCGCACTGATCTGATTCAGGATCTGGCCTGCCTGCGCTTCCGAAATCACCTCGAAACTTACGCCGCGCACGGTCATCTCCGAAGCAAACTGCTGATTGTAAGCGACCATAAAACTGCCGCCCCGGTAGTTGAGGAGCCAGTCCATTTCCATTTCGTAATTTTTCAGTATCCAGTACGATATGCCGTAAGCCTTCAGATGGTTCTTCTGCGACTCGTCCATCGGGATCAGCAGGCGGTTTGCCATGGCATTCATCGAGCCGATCAAAAAAATGACGAGCGGGATATAGAGGCGTATCACTGGTTTGATTCTTTCGACTTTCATGCGCAGTTTTACATTCAGGTAAAGATTAAATATAGTAAAGAAACCGTCAGGTTCCGAAATCTTCCACAAATCTCGTTCCGGTTTCGAATGCCCCGGTCCCGTCCGGATTCCCGGGGGGCCTCAATACTAACGACCAAACCCTGTTTCTGGTGCACCAGCTTCAAATGCCATGATAATACGCGAAAACATCGAAGAAGGCCTGCGTTCGATTCAAAGTAACCTACTCCGGACGGTACTTACCGCCATGATCATCGCCATCGGCATTACGTCGCTCGTCGGGATCCTCACCGCCATCGACGGGATCCAGGGCTCCGTGAACAGCAGCTTCGCCGATCTCGGCGCCAACACTTTTACCGTCCGCAACCGCGACGACGACGAATTTCGCCAGGGAGGCCGCCGCAGCAAGCAATACCCGCCGGTAACCTACCGCCAGGCCAAAACCTTCGCCGACAAGTTCAAGAGCTCCTACGAAGCCACCGCGTCGCTCTCGGCCAACATCGGCGGAGCAGTGCAGGTGAACTACCGCAGCAAGAAAACCAACCCGAACAGCGACGTCGTGGGCTCGGACGACCAGTACCTGGGTATCAATGGATACAAAATCGACCTGGGCCGGAACCTGGACAAGAATGACCTCGAAAAATCCCTGAATGTTGCAGTTTTGGGGCAGGAAATTGCGCGGAAGCTATTCGAGCGCAACGACCCCCTCAATAAGGAAATCACTTTCATGGGCGGCCGCTATAAAGTGGTGGGCGTGCTCGCCAAAAAAGGCTCGCTCGGCAGCAACAACAATTCCGACCGGCTGATCCTGATCCCGCTTGAAAACGGCCGCGGGCTTGCCGCCAACCGGGCGCTCACCTACAACATTACCGCATCCGCTCCCAACGCCGCCAATGGCGATCTGATCGTGGAAGAAGCGCGGGGTATGATGCGGCGCATCCGCGGCGACGAGCTCGGTAAAGAGGACTCCTTTACCATCGACCGGGCCGATGCCATGGTGAAAGACTTTGCCGAAGTGAGCGGTTACCTCCGCATTGGCGGCTTTGTGATCGGCACCGTGACGCTGCTTGGCGCGGCCATTGCATTGATGAACATCATGCTGGTATCCGTTACCGAACGGACCCGCGAAATAGGTATCCGAAAGTCCCTTGGCGCCACGCCGCGGGTGATCCGCATGCAATTCCTGATCGAAGCCATTGTCGTATGTATCCTCGGCGGAATCGGCGGTCTGATCCTCGGCATTCTCGTCGGAAATTCGATCACCGGCATTATCAGCGAAACGAGCACATTTGTCGTGCCGTGGCTATGGATGGCTGTCGGCATTGCCATATGCGTGATGGTGGGCGTACTTTCGGGCATCTATCCGGCCATCAAAGCCTCGCGCCTGGACCCTATCGAAGCATTGCGCTATGAATAAGCGGGTTAGCGGCAACGCCGGAATTTTCTGATAAAAATCTTGTGAAAATTTGCCCCAGCGTCTTGCTTAATCTCTTTTTCTGTCTACTTTTGCACTCCCAACCCAGAAGATCAATGCCCAGATGGCGGAATTGGTAGACGCGTTGGTCTCAAACACCAATGAGGTAACACTCGTGCCGGTTCGACTCCGGCTCTGGGTACTAACCGGAACTTTGACGAATTTTCGTCGTAAGTTCCGGTTTTTCCTTTGTATAAGTCACTGTTAATCTGATAGATAAGAGCCGCAACTTCGTTGACTTTTGCGGTTCGACATCCTTCTTCTGAGATAATTAAGCCTTCTGGAAAAATCGAACCGATAATTTGTCGTTTGGCTTCGGAATCTGCTCCCAAAAACAAACTATCCAGATTTAATAGCGCTTCGAGCGCCCTTTCAGTCATTTGTTCGATGTTTCGAACTGCTGGCTGAACTTGGCGAGATGTTTCCAAAAGCCGCGCCTCTAGACGGATTAACTGTTCCTCAATTTCAGACTTGATTACCTTATAATCTTTCGAATCCAATTCCGATGTCAGCAAAAGCTCCCTGGCTTTACCTAATTTTCCGTTCAGCTTTTGAATTTGCTCGTGCAAAGACTTTTGTTCGCTCTTGCTGGCTCTGTTTTGATCGGAATACTCTTCAAGCAATAGTTTTTTAAATATCCGAAGTGTCGCTTTTCTTGGTTTAAATTTTCTAAGCTCGTTGACGAATTTGTCATTGACCTGCTGCGCGGGAAACCGGCATCCGCAAGTCGCACGACAATGATAATAATGATACCGCCCGTTCCGCCCCTTCGAAGCGCTAGCGGTCAACATTCTATGGCACCTGGGACATCCAAGAAATCCACGCAAAGGAAATATTTCATCAGATATTGCTTTCACGTTTGGCCGCTGCCGCTTGCGCTTTCCATCAATCGCATCCTGCACATCATAAAAAATCTTTTCTGAAATAAGCTCATCATGTACGCCGTCCACAAGTCGGTATTCCTCATCGCGATAACTTTTCACTTCAATCTTGCCATAATAGACAGGGTTCTCAAGCGCGCGCCAGAACGAGGTTTTACCACATTTGAGGCCTTTTCTTCTTGCCTGCCTCCACACCTCCTCGACCGCGTAAATACCGCGAGCTATTTCGGTAAAGGCCCATTTCATGATAGTCGCGTAGGGCTCATGAAACGCGATATACTTTGTCCCGTCCTCGGTTATTCGATTTACGTACCCCACTGGTGCGACTCCCATATACCGCCCTTCCTTCCGTGCCCTCCGCATACCATGAAATGTATTCAACGCCCGACGGTCATTCTCCACTTCCGGTGCAGCCAGGTAAAACGCCAACATCATCTTGTTTTCAGGGACAGACAAGTCAAGTGGTTGCTCGATTGCCTGCGGTTCTACACCAAGCTTACGAAGTATGTTTATCATTTGATAGGCATCTCCCGCATTTCTGCTAAACCGGTCCCATTTAGTGAAAAGTACCAGATTGATCTTTCCCTTGGTCTTTTTGAGGGTTGATAGCAGGCGCGACCACTGGGGGCGCTCGAAGGTTTTCGCCGAATGGTCCTCATAGACGACCTCTCGAACATCAATGTTGTTTATATCACAGAACTTCCGCAAAACTTCCTCCTGCGCTCGCTGCGAATAGCCTTTATCGGCTTGCTCATCGGTACTTACTCTAACGTACAGATCTGCTACTTTCATTTTTATTAGGTGTTGTTGAAGACTTTACTGCCACTTGCCTTGCAAGCAGATTCTTTAAGATAATCATTTACGACGACTTTTGCCAGCCCGCGCAAAAATTCTAATACTTGTTTAGCTTGGCCAACCGTAAGCGAAAACCCCTCTTCTGCAAAAGACTCAATAACGTCTTTTTCAGAAGTCACTCCCCTCTTTCTTCCCTCCATGGCGCTGCTCTTTAATTGATGAAGCAGGAATCTAACTGGAGAAATTCAGAGAAGAATTCTTTGAATTCCAATGGAACGAAAAGTTTTTATTGAGCGGCCTGTCACCACTTATCTCGTTGGTGTCAGGGTGAATTTGGCGTCGATTCCTCATCACCGAGTGGTCGGGGATTGTTTCAAAGGCAACACCCGCCGATGCGGCGATAACACATTTTCAAAGTGATGGCCTATATAGCTTTAACAAATCTTTATTATGACTCCCTTATCGAAATATTTATAAATCACTCATTATTAAACAATTAAAAAGAAAATAAGAAATATTACAGGAGCCATCCTCTAATCAATCTTTATTATAAAACTATCTTTCAATTAAAGGATATAGTACTATTGCATCTTCATTAAATATAAAATCCTATGATTAAACAGTTTAGAAATTTGAGGAAAGGCGACGTTGTACGGGCTATAAGACCTGGTGATACCGCCGAACACGTTTGGGTAATATTGAGCACGGTAAAATCCTTTACACACTGCGTTCGCGCCTGCAACTTCACGAGCTCGGATTACGCACCGGGTGAGGTTCTGATCAACGTCAGTAGTTTCAGTCTACCAATGCACTGGTTCAGGTATCGCACGGAGAGGACCTTTGTCCGAGTGAACAGCAGCGACTGTTTGACGGAAGACGACGTGATAGGATATCTCGGCAATTTGGGTGAATGCTGCACTGAGCTGATGGAGCACATTTGCTTGTACACCTATTCTTGCCCGGTAGATGCTATCGACGATCTGTGCGACTGCAACTTTGAAAAAATCAAGGCCGAAATAAGGGTGGACGCGAAATCCCAACCAGAATGCGGCTGCTTGTCATCGGCTCACCAATAGGTGGGCACGATGACTCGCACATGATGCGAAAACGACTACTTGTCATTCAGTCTGTGTAGATATTAGCAATCCTAACTCAGTTCCCGCGAATTTCATGTAACCCGTAGAAGGCCGCACCACTGAGATCAGTTTTTCGATAATGCCAGGCGACGAGCTCTCCCCTCGGCGCCAGTTGCTCCAATAGGCATTGCCATTCATATTCTAAAATCCTCATTTCCTGTTCTATTCTAATGGTGCTGGTTCCGCTGGAAGAACTGCGCAAGTCGAAGTTTGTCTAACCTGCGGCTATAATTCCTCTATCATTTCGGGAGCCGATATAAATTGCCCTCGTCAATCATCGATTTATTATCTGCTACCTCGTTTCAACATCAAGAAGTTATATACTATCTTTACGATTAATCGCTATTTTGCACTGTTTCTCAGCTTTTACCGTTTATCTTTTAGGAATTAAAGATTGATTTGGACATGATCCGAGAATCATTAGAAAAATTAAAAGCTCTTGTCGTAACAAGACAAAAGGAGCTCGACGAGTCAGATGATCCCAAGGGACTTGCTCGGCAGAGGCTTGCAGATAGTGGGTTAGTATTGGCAAATGGCAAAGCCAACCCTGTATTTGACAGCTCGGCATATCAGCAGGTTAAAGTGGCGACCGCTGGTAAGCAGCTTTTCACTGTCACTGGTGTAAAGCCAATTACAAAACCACTGAGCGAAGACTACATCGTGGCTGAGATCTCCTCCGAACATATTGAGGTTCCGACGTTTTTACGTCGTTATCCAAAGGCTTTATCAAAACGATTCAGGCGAAGTGGTCAACGATTATTCAATCCTCTTCCAAGCCAAAAAGCTTCCCACAAAAAAAAATAATTCAGAGTCGAATCGCATAAATTTGGAATTGACAGGTGAACGAACCCTATACAGACATCCAGGTTTTTGGATTTCATGGATGTAAAAAGGAAGTAAAGGATTCGTTGTTATCCCATCAGATACACTTCGAGGGAAGCAAAAACCCCTGGGACTGGCTAGGTGATGGGATATATTTCTGGGAAAATGACTTCCAGCGTGCCCTGAATTGGGCGGCTAATTATCACAAAGAAGAGGGAGCAGTAATTGGAGCCAAAATTAAATTGGCGACATGCTTCGATCTGGCAAATTCCGTTTCCCGCCAGTTTTTACCGATTGCGTACGAAGATATGGTCAGTCTCTACGCTGTCGAAGGTCTCCAATTGCCCACAAACATCAATCCAAAAAATCACGCTGGCAATACGGACGACTTGGTCTTGCGATTTTTGGACCGTGCTGTCATGCATCACCTTTTCAATACATTACTACCGCAGGCCCAACCAGACGTGAAATACGGCACCGTTAGGGCACCTTTTCAGGAAGGTAACGAATTATACCCAGGCAGCAGATTTTTTGAGCATGACCACATTCAGATTTGTGTACGTGACTTGGCCTGCATAACTGAACTCTTTGACCCCGAAAACTAAATATTTCCATTATTGTACGCTGGCTTAAACGTTGTCAGAAAGTCGACCATCGTACAACCATCACGGCAAATGCCCTGTGGAGAACATCAATTTAGGTTTGACTAGCCGTGGGGTCTGCGATCACTCGCCGAAATTACGGCCTTTTTACAGCAACCGACAGGAGCCGCTCGAGTGTTATCCCCTCCCCCCGGAGGTATTTTACCGCCCACACGGCCAGCTTTTTAGCCTCTTCACTCGCAAGTGATTGATCAATTTCCTCGAATACTTCCACCCTTTCTGATAGTATTCGCAAGACCTCGGTATACCCTTCTCTAATATCTTCATTAGGCTCCGTCCAAATTTCTGGCAACGCAAGCTTGTTTCGTACAAGATCGAGCGTATCCGCTATTTCTGTGGTTGTCGGAATGTTGTGTTGATATTCTTTCTGCTCTGAGGAATTCATATCCCGCTAGGTTTACTGATGCTGCTACTAATCTAAAGATAACAGATTGAAAGTTTCACTGCTACTTGCGATAAAATTATTCCAGCGCCTAGCTAATAAGGCCCAACATTACTTACTTTGAAGGATAACCTTCCAACTAAATGAACCTGAAATCTAAATTATTAAAATATGTGCGCCCAGCGGTGTGGAGCATTGCAAGTGATTTGGTTGACTGGGCCTTACGAATAGGCCTTCTTCTTTTATTATGGTGGGGGATCGTGTCTACGGTGCATAGCCAGTTAGGCACAATTAACCCAAATATTGTTGTCGCAAGCATCGCCGCAATTGTAACTGTTTCCGGATACTTTATAAATCGCAGTTCCGAACGTCGGAAGGTGATCGAGCAGCAAATTCGTGACAAGAAAATCCCAGTCTATGAGGAATTCATCGCCTTCGTTACCCAGTTACTTACAAAAGAGCAATTGAGTGAAAACGAGCTTACAGAGTTCTTGAGCAAGTTTAATCAAAGAGCTATCATTTGGATGTCGGATGACAGCCTTGCCATATATATTGATTGGATCAAGCATCTGAGAAAGCAGAGTGCGGCCACGCAAATGGATCAGGAGGGAACGAAAGAAGGGTTATTGAAATTCGAAGATGTCCTTTTTCAGTTTCGTGAAGACATAGGCCTATCAAATAGAGAGCTAAAAAGTGGGGATCTTCTTTCAATATTTATCAATGACTTTGACAAAGCCAGAAAATGAAGGATCTTTATTCGCTTCCATTATGCTCCTCCGATCCAGGGGCTAGCTCGATTACATTAAATAGTTGTCATACCCGCTTAACACAATAAGAATAAGTCCGTGGCGAAAAAAGTTAGTATAAATTACCATACAGAACATACAAGCCCATTCTGGGTGACATTTGCTTGTAAATTCAAACACAAAGCCGCTGACGATGCAAGTTTGTCCCTAATGCGTCAAGAGACAAAAGAAAAGTTGGATTTATTATGCAATGCATTCGATCTGCCTGAATCGCGGGAGGCCACCTATGGATATCAACAAGACGCTTTTGGATATCCATCACTAACTTCGCTATTTTACCTTGATGCCGGCCCAATTACAGTCCTCGAATTTTTTCACCTCTACCAAGCGCTAACGTCATTTATCACAGTGTTACCTAAAAACCGCAAAGCCGAGATATCATTAAAATATCATTGCCACTAGTCAACCAACCGCACAATAGAATTCCACTACTCGTCAACTAAGGCGTCATTTTTTTGTATTTGCGCTATGAGCAAATGAACCGCAGGTTTACATTCTGCCATAGACGCTATTGCCACTGACCTCTGGATCATCGAAGCCTTCCTCCATTGTCCAGGTAGTCAAGGCTCAAATTATAAATGCGATAGACCTCCTGCATTAGGGGCGGCAAGTAGATTTCCCGACTCAACGAGATGTACTTGAATTCGCTGACAACAAAAGCCTTAAACAAAATGGTAACTTCACTGATATCTTCGGATTTCCAGAAGAGCCTTTTTGGGGGAATGATGTTTCCTGCCACAATACCATTCAAAAATTCATCAAGTTTTTCATCGAAGTGCTCAATGAAATCCCTGAATGTTCGGTCCTTCAATGGATTGCTATCATCGATCAAGTATGAAGATCTCAATTTTTCTCCACGTAGCCTGTGAATTACATTTTTACTTCCCTGAATTCTGGGCGGGTAAAAATACTTCGAAAGAATTGCCGTCTGGTTTATGATGTTTTCCGCCAGGTCGATGAGGTCAAGGCCATCGCTTTTTAGTAAAGTTTCACTGTTGACGATTTCATTTAAGCTTTCCCAGCTGTTAATCGCTGCGAGTGAGGCCAGCCGGATACACTCAATATAGAATACCTCATACACTGGTACGATCTTCCATTCCACTTTTGGCTGTTCATCCATTGGCTTTCTCTCTTATTGGTATCTATGGATAAATCTACAGAGCGGCTAGCATTAAAGCACCAAGTAACAGTGATTTGGTGGTAATCAATTTCACTTATTTTCTTTCAATATCTTCCGCGCAAAAATGGAAAATAACTTCATCGCTGAGCGGAAACTAATCTTTCTGCATCTTCAAGCAGGAATTGCGCTACTTGTCGCTGCTTAAGATTCTTACTCATCCTGTAAACCGGTATTTTGAATCGAGTCGCCGTCTTGCTGGTCAATGCAAATACTTGGTTGCCGATTCGTACTAAAAATGAGCGTGGACCTTTGTAGTAAACTGTCACCTTGTCAACATGAAATGGCCATTCTTCTCTCTGATAGTGATGTATGACCTTAGATTTCGAGGAAGCAATTAGTAGTAGAAATCTTAAGGAGACGACAGACATGGGTTCATAAAAATCCCTGGGAGAACTGGACTTTTTGTTGTAAAGTAGTTTGCCCATCTCGTCTTCCTTGAGAAGAATGAATTTGGAAAAATCTCCCGAGTACCGGTTTGCCTCTTGCCCTAACCCATGTGTAAAAAATCGGCTCAGTGCAACCACACCGGTTTCAATGCAGATTATGGTTTTTTCAATAGCGATTCTCTCCTCGGTTTCATAAGATATTTCCGAAACATCAATATCTTTATTGAAACTGCTAATGAATGTCTTGGTCAATTCAAATGGGTTCGGTTTGGGGTTTTCCTTATCCAAGATGATTGTGTCTATATAATGATAGCGCTGACTAATAGCAAATTCTGTTAGGATACCGACAAATTCATTGAACTTGGCATCATTCTTCAAAAATGACATCCCCTCCGTCAGCATCGGATGAACTTGCATCACCGGCACCGAATCAGAATAATCTAGGAGCTCATTTAACATTTTGGCTATCCCGTGCCCCGCGTTGTATTGTTGAAATCTGTTCTTTGCGTGCTCAAGATCTGGAAAGCTTCCGTTTAAATGCTTGTCCTTAAGCAGTAGCAAAATTTTCAGTAACCTTTCTATTCCGGCTGCCATCAGCTGAAGGAAAACATGGTTGTTAGAGACCATCGAATTTTGGTTATGAAGATGGCCCAGTCCGGCAGCGATAAACTGGTATGAGGCTTCAACCTCTTGATTAACAGCGATAATTTTCCTTATCTCCTTAGCTTCTTTATCCATAAAGAGAAAACAATTAACAATGCAGGCAATATAGGTCGATCCTTCGAATATCAAAAACTGTCAATTCTAGGGTTTGTCCAAGGAAGTAGTGTCAGCAGATTATTTCAAAGCAGCTGACGCAGCTAAGAGATCTATTAGCGGAGTCGTTCCAAATCCCAACTCTATGCAATTTTGATCCGTCCGTTTTCATAAATTGCAAGTCAACGAATAACGGACCTCGAATTTATTTTGATTGTGCAAGAAACATCCCCGATGAAGGAAAGTCTAAATAGGCTTCGTCAATTTATTGAAGAACTAGATAAATCTGAATTCCCCTTTAAGGCAATCCTCACCGAAGATAGGTATGCAAAGCGGCAGCTGCTCAAGGAGTTTCAGTCAGCCCCGCAAATGCCAGATGTGAGCCGGTACATTTCACAGTATTTTACCCGTCAACAGTTGAAGGAAGGATTCGAGCACGTACACGAAGGAATTCCTGTAACATCGAGTGGAATACCAGTGATGGCGCACATTGTCCACCAAACCGACTTTGAACGCCGGGTCTATGAAATCACCAATGAGTTCTACGATAAACTAACCAAAAATGAGTTGGATGAGAAATTCTATGTCCAGGATCTGAGAAAAACGCCCACTGTAACAATCCTGAAAAAAATCCAGCAAGAGATCCAAGCGTTAAAAAAAACAGTAATTCAAAATCAAGAAGTAGCCGGGTATGATAAAGAAGCTGAAATACTGGCAACAAGCATCGTCGACGAAGCAAAAAATCTTTTTAATCCAATAGCCATCAAAATACTGGAAGCAATACTGCAAGACGATGAGAACATATTTGTCGACATTCACGGAATGACCGGTGTCGACACTCAACAGCAAAAGGAAGACTATCAAAAATTGAAGCGTTACTTCAATTTTTACCTGAAACGGCAATTAGCGGCAGAAAATGAAAACTTCTCAGTAAATCTCGGTTTAAAAAGAAAAAACATACCCGTCTCGGCGTATATCGATTCGATTTCCAGTCACAACTCTCTTGACTTTTTCTATAGTCTTCTAAGGAATCACGATGGAGATTTTGTCAATGAAACAATTCGACACTTCGAATCCGGTCCCCGCGCTGGCTTGTTTGACCCCTTGGCCTTTTTAAACCTCTGGCATAAGCAATGGTCGTATTTTGAGAGTAATTGGAATCGCCCCTACTCAGTGGTTCAAACGCTAACTAAACTAAGACTAGACCAAGAGAAAAAACACATTTTGTTTGGATTCATTTTGAAATTTTACGGCGGGTATCCCATTAGCCACATCAATGCCAACTCAGCGAATGCGCTCAGATTCCTGGAAAGGGAGTTCCTGAGTTTCCCTGAAAACTCCCCGGAAAAGCATCTCTTCTTACGTCCAGGCACTATGCCAGCTGACAAAATTATACTTGAACCAAGCCCCAAAAATTTTATTTACAACGACAGTGATATCTGTTCCCTATCTGCCCCAAATGATTTGGACTTCTACTTTAACGAAAAAAACATCGGCAATAGCGAACTTGTTTTTCAGACATATGATTATTTCGAATCAGGTCCACGAAAAGGGACATTTTCTCCATTAGGATTTCTGAACTTGTTTTGGGAGCAGGACCGGTATTCGAGGGCAAACTTGTACGGAAAGGCGATCTCAACACTGGAGGTATTAAGGTCACTACCATTGAATGAAGAGCAAAGGCATATATTATTCGGTTTTATGCTCAAATGGAAGGGCGGCTATCCTATACAAGTTCGGGATGCCGATGAAAAGCTTTTTTATAAGTTGCTGGAAAAGGAATTTCTAGACTTTCCACAGCAAACGCCGGAAAAAGACTTCTGTTCGAAAGATTATGGGTACCAAAGTCAGCAAAAAGTTCAGTTTCCCGTGCCGACCGTTGACAAACCCAAGGAAGTACAGTTTATCATGCCGGAAGATCTAACAACATTAGCGAAAATCCCGAAAAATGAGAACCAGTTCAGAAATGAATTGTACCGGTATGATTTCGAAGGATTCTGCAAGGAAAGAGAACTCGACTCTACTAAGATCTTCAATCTGCTAAAAACCAACAAACTACCATATCGTATCGCGCTGTTAGACACAATGGGGTATCTGGAATTTCTAAAAAGCCAGTTTGCAAATCAGAAAAGCAACCACCTATATAAAATATTGGAAAAGATCCTTTCGGCGAATGAGCGAAAAATAAAGGGTAATATTCTGGTTATCAACCAAAAGTCTAAGGAAAATAGGACTACTTATACCGCTCATCTCCACTTGGACAAGGTAAAAGAAGATTTAAAGGGACTATAAATAGGGACTATCGAACACCATCAACCCTAAAACACCCTCCTAACGTTGCAGAGGATCTAAAAAAATCACTCTGTATGAAAAATCAAAAATTCAAGCTCAGAAATAGCGGGACTCAGCGCTCGCTTGTGTATCGTTTTCTTGCCCATCATGTTGCGACCGCAACAATGATCTCAGTCGCGACTGGCATTCCGCAAAAGAACATTTGCCGTTATAAACGTGAACTGGAAAGGGCTGGACTCATCTACCAGGTTGCGCTTGATAGGTGTGAAATAACAGGGCGCCCCGCTTGGTATCTCTGCTCATTAAGCGCCGGGCTAAACAAGGAGTTTTTGCGCTCCTAGCTATGATTCAAGTATTATTAGGCGAAACGGTCGATTACAAAATGTCCATCACCGGCAAATGCAAATACTCTCGCCAGTAACGAGAGAGTATTTGCTAAGGGCATGGCTAGACACTGCCGACTCGGTACGCGATAAGTTTTTCAGGAATGCATTTATGTCTTAAACATCTATACCTTGGCACAGGCCCTGCTTTCAGCCCTAGTCAAAGGTCTATGAAAATCGCCTGTTCGGTTCATTGATGTGACCCGTCGAAAAACTGTTGATTACACCAGCTACCAAATTCGCAATCCCCAGATCGCTTGCTACGCAGTAAATATAGTGCCCGTCTATTTTTTCTTTGCGACGAGCAAATGTTTCAGTGCCGGATCCTGTTTGATATTCGCAATCTCGGTTTCAATGATCTCGCGCACATCATCTTTAATCTGCTCGAACACCTTTTTGATGATCTGGCCGCTGATCTGCCTTACAACAGGGATCGGTTTATAGCCCGCTGATTCTGCCGCCAAGGCCTGATGATTGTTTAAGATGCGGTTGTGAAACGCTTTCAAATCGATGGGCTGATCAGGATTGTCGGCGACCAGTCCCACAAATTCGCCTGAGCTCATTGACGAAATTTTGGAGGCCGGAATGGCAAGCTCCAACTGGATCGACTTGCTGATTGAGGTATCCGACCGGTTCAGCGACAGTGCTGTCCGATCCTGCTGAATTTTACCAAACCGCTCCGAGAGGTGCTTTGCGGTATCGCCAGAAACCTGACCACTGATGACATTGCCCGTGATGTTTACGATAACCTCAGCGAGCTCCTTCCCGTAATCTTTCCGGAGTTGGGATGCATCCTGAACACCCAGGGTAGTGGCGACCTTATTAGACCGCGCTGTGGCGATCAGCCCGTCGATGTTATTGAGAAAGATGGTCGGAAACTCATCGAAAATCAGACTGCTTTTCAGCTTACCCTTCATGTTCACCTGCTTGATGAGCCTTGTTGCATAGAGTGAAATCACGGCACCATATACCTGAATTTTCTGAGGATTATTGCCGATGCACAGAATCTTGGGGGCGTCTGGGTTATTGATGTCCAGTGTCAAATCATTGCCTGATAGCACATAATAGAGTTGCGGTGATGAAAGCCTGGCCAATGCGATCTTGGCAGATGCGATCTGGCCTTCCAGCTGCTCCATGGCGTTATTCAGGTATGCACTAATGAAGGGGTTAACCAATACCTCGATTTCTTTTTCAGTTCGCAGGACCGTAAAGAGCTCATCGTAGTTCATTTGCATCAGCTCAATCACATGAGGTAAAGTACAGAACTCCCCATCCTGGTAACGGCGAAGAAACCAGATGACTGCGGTAAGAAAGTTGATCGAAGATTCTACAAAAAAATCACCTTGCTTTTTGATCCACTCGCGGTTCAAACCAAGCAGGATTGTACGCGCAGATTCGGCGGCGTCAGTGATATCGAGCATGGTCGAAGGCTCGAGCGGGTTGCACCTGGCACTACGGTCCAGGTCATCAAAATTGATGGTATAGAACCGCGGCAAAACTTTGTAGGCACGTTGATTAGCCAGGAAACTGTTGTAGGCAATCAGCGATAGATCGTCAAATTTGAAATCATAGATAAACATGGAGAAGCCTTTCCGGATGTGCTGGGTGATGATGTGCCGGATCACGAAGTAGCTTTTTCCCGATCCCGGAGAACCCAGCACCAAAACCCCGCGAAATGGGTTAATGAAGTTGATCCAGCTTTTCCGCCACTTGCCTTTAAGGATATATTCGGCGGGCAGATTGATCGAAAACTCGTTTTCCAAAAGGCGCTCTTCTTGCGGAAAGGTCTCGTTTTCCCGGTTAAAAATATCCCCGCCAAGTTTCACTTTGATCACCCGGGAAAGTAATGTCCCGCCGGAGAGAATGAGCGAAAATCCAATCAGCGTCAGGCCAATGTAAAGACCGGCGAGCAGCTTTATAGGACCAGATACTCCCAGAATCAACACTGGTAGCCAGTAGACCAAGAGACCGATTAGGGCTAAATAAATACCTGACCTGCTTTTTAGTTTCTGATGTTTTTTGCCTTTGGTGCCTACTAGGGAAACCAGAAGCAGGCATAGAGCAATCGCCTTGGATTTATATGCCGCACTCAACAGACCGGTCCTTGCAATATTGTCCAGGATCCGGTCGGCGAACCCGTTTACAAAGCCTGCGATCTGGAACAACCCGTAGCAATAATAGTAGAAATGGATCAGCAAAATTGCCAATGACAGAAGGCGCGTCATATCCGAGATGCGCGCCAGAGCTTGCTGGTTTTCTGCAGTTTGGATGCTCATAAGCTTATGATTTTGATTTGATAAATTACCTTCCTCGCCTTCGACGTGGCTTTCTAAGCTGCCATGGCACGCCCTGCTCGCCGGTTTCAGGATTGAATAGGGAAGCGAGTAAGTCGTCTGTCTCATGCTTCCTCTCCGGTGCAGTACCGCTGAAAGTTGGGAGGCTAAATTGACCACCAATTGTTGGTGTTCCCAGTGCAGCAGACTGGTGCTGCATCCTTTGCCGACTATCCATGATTTGGGATGCAAGCGCCTGTTGAACCGCTTTGGCACTATAAGCTTTTCCCAGATCACTTCCGTTAAAGACTACCTTAGTCCGGTGGTCGACGTAGGTAAGCCCATAGGTCAAACCGGTCTTGCTCGTGCGCAGAACAAGCGCTACTCCTTCTGATTTTAGCGTCTCTTGAAGGGCAGGCAGATCACCGAAATTAGCGGAAGAAACAGCCTTGTCAATCGTATTCTTCAAGCGTGCTGCATGCTTTTCCCGGGCAATTTTGCCTGCAAGAAAACGGCTTTGCAATGATTTTAATGTTGGTTTAAAATGAAAATCACTGGCTTTGATGGGCACACCAACGCTTTGTCCGTTGCCGTCCAAAACACGGAACAACAAGCCTGCGCCCTGTCTGACCCTGGATCCTTCTGCTCCTGGATCGGCATAGATATTGTACTGCGCGAGAACAGCATTGAGCTCGACGAGCGAACTATAATGATAACCCTTTATCACAGTTTGCAATACGTTGCCTATGGCTTGCTTTGTCTCTGCCCGGCCGTATTGCAAGGGTGAAAGCACGGCAGGTTTAAGCTGAAAAACCTGCCGTTTGTGGTCTTCGGCCCGCACCAAAGAGAACTCGCTCTCGATCTCTTTGCGTGCAGCTTCCGAGCGGATTTTGCCTATATTATGCAGGTTGATAGCTTTTCCATCGGCACGGATATTCGTAGTCAGAATATGCACGTGCTGATGAGCCGCATCCCGGTGCTCGTAGAGCAAATAGGGCTGCGATGCGAAGCCGATCTTATCCAGGTACACGCCGGCAATCTGCCTGAGAGACGCCTTGTCGAGTTTATCTTCTGCTGCAAAATTCAGGGAGATATGCAGCGTGTTGACTTTTGTCCGGCTATTGAGGTCCATCAATTTTTTTAGCCGTGAGAACTTGTCCCGGTAGCTCAAATCTCCCGCGTCCTTCACATAATAACCGGCGTCGATACACTCGGCAACACCGCGTTTGACCTTATTTTCGTTGTAGTTGAGCGCCTCTCTGAGAGAGGAGCCACTGTGAATCACTGCGACCATTGCTCAGCCAAATCAGCAATTACAAGCCCGGCTTGTTCTACCTGAGACAGCAGTTTTCTGCGGTCTAATTCATAGGCAACCAGCCAGTGCTCAAAGTCTTTGATCCGCGAGACGGCATGCAGTTTTTTGACCGCCTGATTGTAGTTTGTGCCTAGGCGCGAGAGCTCGGTACGGAGCCCTGCGAGCTGTTCGATGAGCCCGTCCTGGGATGCGTTTCGGGTAGCGACCAGAACTGGTTTGCCGAGTAATTTCTTCCTTGCAAAATCGCTCAGATACCTTTCTGCACTTGCCTTGAAAAGCTTGTTAAGCTCAGCCGACTCCTGACTTGATAGCCTTACATGAAGCCATTTTTCTCGAATTTCTTTCCCCTCTTCCATGTCCAGACGTTTATCTGTTTCAAAAATCTCACTCTGCAAAAGACCACGAGTTCCGAGTGGCCCGCCCTGCGCGAGCAGCCAGATCCAAATGAAGCACCGCGGCTGGCCGCGTGATACATTTGTACATCTGGCCAACCACGGAAAGACAGGTGGTTGAGCCGCCCAAAAAGGGGGCGTCCCACCCTATCATCTAAATTCGGTTGACCTGCTTCTAGCGAAGCCGCATACGGGATTAGCCCCAGATGTGATACGAAAATAGGACAAGCTGGCTGGACAAAAATGACCCTTTCGATTTTCGAATGGGTGAAACTGGTTCAGACGCGTTTCATTTGCTCTCGATGTTCAACAAAAACCAGAGACGTGATGGAAAATAAGGTCGAGATCAACCTGCTCTTTGAAACATTGCTTTCAAGCCCGGGAATGAATGAAGAAATCAAGCTTGATATGAAGCTGACACGGAAAGCTACGCTGGCCTTGGCCGCCGGATTGCAGGCAGGGCTCACAGGGGCGAAGGAAGCCCCATCATCACTTCTCTTTTTTGCGGGTGAGGCCGTAGCAACAGACCTGGGAGAATTTATCGAAAAGTTACTTTTTAAGGCCGGGCTTACCGAGGTGAACCAAAAGTTGCAGCAGCTGTCAAAAACCTGAACAGCGTTGCTGGCCAATCAGATCCACGTACGATAAAAGCTGCCGGAGCGACTCCGGCAGCTTTTTATTTTTTTTGCGTCAAAGGTCGCCGCCCTCTAAAAAAGAATAGAAAGATCCGCTTGTGATGATTAGATGATCCAGCACATCGATTTGAAAAAGGGTTGCCGCCTCACATATCCTGCGGGTTGCGCTGCGGTCTGCATCGGACGGATACAGCTGTCCTGATGGGTGGTTATGTGCAAGGATTAGTCCTGACGCGTTTGCTTTCAACGCAGCGGCAAAAATAAGTCGTACGTCTACTGATGTGGCGCTTACGCCCCCTTGTGAAACCTGGTATTCTCCCAAAACAAAATTGCCCTGGTTGAGCAGCAGGATTTTGAATTCTTCAACAAAGCCTAGTCTTCCCTGATTCCAGTTCTTAAGCAGTAGCTCATAAGCGTCAGTAGCCTGAGTTATTTTCGGACGCTCGGTTACGTTGAAGCCTGTTTTGTAGATCAGGTCAATTTCTGCTACCTGAAAAGTCTGTGTAAATCTTGCTAGCGTTTCCATAATCATCTGGTTTAAGTGAATTATGGTGCAGCACTTGCCGGAGGGCGATAAGCGGCGTGAAGCAACGGAATAAATGCCGGCATGCAAGGCCGGTGTTTTATGCCGGAATTTCATACCGCTTCCAGAGCCAGCCCGGCTAACTTGGCTCCTTAATGAGCGGCCAATCTTTAATCCACGCCCTATGAATCCCTGAAGAAAGAAATCCCCCTAAATCAAAAATGCCCGTCGCGGCGGCTGTTTATTCTCAAAAACCTTATCCGATCCGCCGCGACACCGCTGACCGCCGCCCCGCAGGGCGGCCGCGATTTTTTCGGCTAGCCGTTAGTCACCCGGAGGCAATAGGCCTCCGGGTGACCGTCTTCTAATTAGATCCGAATATTTCCGGGCCATGCGTGGCAAACCTGTCACAAAGCTTAAAAGCTGCTTTACCGCGCTGGCTTGCACTTCCTCCGAAAAGGATCGATTTGGCTTTGTGTTCTGCGGTGTTGTAATACCTGACATTTTGAAAGTATCCGGTTACCGCGTTGTACGCTCCGAAAACGGTACCCGCCGTCGTTTCAAGGTTTTGCTCGGGGCTTGCCATCGCATAGCTGTAAACCCGGTCAACCAGATTATTGAATTGAGTAGAGAGCAACTCAAACCGGCTATCCTGAATTTTGCCAAGGGTTTCTTTTCCTGGCGCCATCGCCATTTGAATCAGTCGACGCAGCTGGCCGTCTGTGATGCGGACTTTGGCCCACTTATTAAAAACCGCTTCGGTCTGTACTGAAATCTTTGCGGCCATCCCCATCAATTTATGGGCAGATGCGAGCCGCTCCTTAGCACTTGCCGTGTGGCGGATGCGTACAGCGGAGGACAAACTTCCGACGACTGCATTCAGTGTATTTTGGCATACCACCCGGATTGGGGTAAAAGCCACGGTAATACTTCCAGAACCGTCGTGCGAATTGGTCAGAAAAAGGTACTGCTCGATTTCATCGTTTTTACCGACTATGATTTTGTCGTCGATCTTGGCGGTGATAAATATACGTTCCCCGCTTCCGAGGCCTCCCGCTGTTTCGTAGCGTATGCCTTTACCGTCTGCGATGCTGTCAAAAAATGTGAACGCGTCGCGGTTCTGTACTACCCGGTAATCCGAGCCGACCACGCCGAGTACCTGACCGGTATCTATGCGCTGGGTCGCGTAATATCCCGGAACAGTAGCCTGTCCGGGCTCGTGGATAGTTACGCCGTCCCCGTTACCGGTCGTAATCCCGGTAGTAAAAAGCGGAGATTTTACGACGTCGTAGTCAAGGCCTGCGTAGGCGATTGCCTCACTGCTTAACCCGCAGTTGTCCACGATCAGGCCAAGGCCGTGCCATGCTTTCTCTTTGACGGAGAAAAAGGAATGTTTGCCTGTGTTTTCGTTGAAATGAATGTTGTGCGCCATGAGCTTAAACGGTTTAAATTATAAGATTGAACCCGTTCTTTTCGCCCTGCTTTCCGATGATCTGCCTGCCGAAAACGACAATGTTTTGACCCAAAGAAAAAACAAGAAAAAAAGAAAGCTCTGCACAACCGGTGGCGCACCGGCCAAAAGGAAGCGGAATAAGAAAGCGCAGTAGCGCGGTTATGCCGAACACTTTTGGCTGTTTAACAGCGGGCTCAGGAATCGCCGCCGGTAGCTTGGCTGCACTTTTTGGCTTGTTTCGGGTCAAAACATCTAAATCCTCCCTCAAACACATCCTTTCGTACCCTCCATGACGTGATTCGTCCCTGAAATTTCTATTTGGTCTTTTCAGCACTGATTTTACCAGGGTGTAACCTGTTAGAACCAAGCGCTATGAACAAACTCGAACCACATGACTTTGTCGTCCTGAGAAGACCGCTATTGCCCTACTCGATTCTAAGAAAGCTTAATGGCCAGCTGAAAAAAAAGCCGGATTCGCTCAAAGCGTTGCTCTGCCAGGCATACAAACGGCCCATCCTCAGAGAAGCGCTCTACTTGGCCTCGCCCGCGCTCTACGACTCCTTAGTCAAAATGGAGAACATGGGCGAGGCCGAGCCAGCGGACCCGAATGTGATGCTGAGCCTGTACAAATACTTCGCACGGGCGGCAAGCCGTTGTACTCCCTTTGGTCTTTTTGCAGGGTATTTCGTTGCAGAACTTTCCGAGCACACCCAAATCGAGTTTAGCGGAAAGATTAAAAAGCACACGACCCTGAATGCTCACGTCTTGCAGCAAATAGCCAGGCGGTTAAGCTCGAAAAGGACCGACGAAATATTGACAGTTAACAGCAGTCTATACCGTAACGGCGACTACCTGCGCTTCACTGAGCGAGCACCCACAGGCGAGGGCACCTTCGAATTTGCCTTGAAAGAAGTCCAAAACGATCTGTACCTTGTCACTGCACTGCAGGCAGCCCGATCGGGCGCGAAAGTATCAACGATTGTTCAGGCGCTATGCCGACAAGGTCTCCCGCACAGGCATGCCTCCGAGTATGTTGCTCAATTGTGTGCGGAGCAAATTTTGACCGGTAATACCGAACCATTGGTAAGCCTGAGCACTTTTGAGAATGTGCTAAGAAAGATTTCTCAGACCGAGCCGCAACTGGTCAAGGTATTCGAGCAGACTGCCGCATTGGCGAGGGGAAGACGGGATGACCCTGCACGGTTTGCCGCGCTCGAAGCCAGTTTGAGTGCGGCAGGTATCGCCGAGCGAAACCCGGTGCAGATCGATATGGAATTTGAAACGACAATGTCGACGGTTAGCCGGGAAAGTGTGAAAGGGATTGTGGCTGATCTTGGCAAACTACTACGCACAACTCAAAATCGTAAACCCGAAGCGCTCAAATCCTTCGCAACCAGATTCTACCAGCGCTACGGGGACAAACAAGTCCCGTTGTTGCAAGCACTCGACCCGGCGCTTGGTATCGGCTACGGCCATATGAATTCATCTTACTTTGGCCACGTTCCGATGGCCTCCCAAACCAAACAATCCCGGACGACAACACCATCTGCGGTTGAACGGGTCAAGCTGATCGATAGGGCTTACCATGACGCGAGGCATTTCAAAAGAAAATTCTATCTCTTAACCGACGAAGACCTCAAGCTGATACAGCCAGAGCATCCGCCCAGGATCGCAGAAGGCGTTTCGGTGCTGGGCAACCTGTTCTGCTCCGGGGAGCGAGATTTTGATGGGGGCGATTACTTTTTTGACCTTCGCGGCATTTCTGGCCCTGGATCACTGCATTTCTTATCTCGTTTTGCAGACGCGGATACACCCCTTGCAGATCGCTTAAGAGCTGTTAAGGCCAAAGAGATAGGACAATATGCAGGCGCAATCGTAGCTGAGGTCAATTTCGTGCCAGCCGGAAAGGACGCAAATGTAGTACGTCGTCCATCCCTGGGTGACTACCATATCAACCTGTTGTGTGGGCCAGGCCAGTCAGGCACTTCTATTGCGGCCAGTGATTTAATGGTAAGCGTGCGAGCGGGACAAGTGATCGTCAGTTCTGCTTCATTGCGAAAACGCATTATCCCCAGGCTCACCACGGCCTATAACCCAAGGCTTGGACCATCCGCCTACCAATTTCTGGCGGATGTTGCAGTAAGTGAAAACGCACTTACACCCCTATGGGACTGGGGACACCTCAGTGATAGCCTATTTCTTCCCCGTATCCAGTATCGCGGCATTGTTTTGCGCAAGGCATGTTGGAACCTTGGCCCTTCGTTGATCCCCAAAAAGGCGCTCAGTGACCAGGAACTTGTAAGGTGGTGGCAAGGCCTTGAAAAAGAGCTCAACATGCCCCGCTTTGTTCTGATCGGGACCAACGACCAGCTCCTGTCAATCGATGGACATTCAGCCCCGGCAGTTAGGATTTGTTTGAATAAACTGCGTAAGGAAAAGAGCTTGTGTATCCAGGAATCTTTGCACTCAGTAAAATACGGGTTTCTTCACGCAGGCAGGAAGATGCATCTCAATGAGATGGTTATACCGATCTTTAACGATGTTGAGCCAAAGCTCGTTGAGCCGCTACTTGTGACACATCAGCAGGCAAGCAAGAGATGGGTATCTGCCCAGGATGGCTGGACATACCTGAAAATATACGCCAGCGAAGAAACTTGTGAAAGGCTACTGGTCGGAAAACTATTTGATTTCTGTCTCACACTGCAACAGACCAACCGCATCAAAGGCTGGTTTTTCCTTCGATTCAAGGATCCGGATCCACATATTCGGCTTAGGCTCTTTACCGGCCCTGGCAAACAGCAAAGTGCACGATTTGCGATATCGTTGACAGAAAAACTGAAAGATGAAATTGAAAGCGGCCTGGTATTTCGGCTACAATCTGAGCTCTATGAAAGGGAACTGGAAAGATACAGCAGCGTTGGATACGAGGATATCGAGTCTATCTTTTGCAGCGATAGCTACGCGATCGCCAGCTCCATCGCGCTGCTACAATTGAATGGTCAGCAAACACAGCGTTGGCTGGTCGCAATGATAGCCTGCGATGGCCTGCTTACTGCATTCGGAAAATATAACCCGGCAATGAAGCTCCAAACGCTTCAGGCAGCTGGTAACCTTCTTGAAAAAAACGACCTGATAGCCTTGGATCAGCAGTTCCGCCAACACAGGGAGCACATCGCTACCGCCATGGCCTCGGACAGCACCGTTTTAGCCGAAATCCATCAGCAACTAAATGAACGGGATGCCAAGATCATGCACACGCTGACCCGCAATCCGATGGGCGATCACCAAATACAGCAAACGCTGATAATCGATCTAATGCACTTGTGCTGTAACAGGCTGTTCATCAGCGATCAACGTCGACAGGAACACGCAATCTATCATTTTCTTAAGAAGTTTTACGACTATCAGCTGAAGGGTAAAAAATCATCAACAAAAATTTGATAAGTAACCGCTTGTGTCTTAAATTAACCTTATCTGACACCATCAGCCCGGTTGCGCGGGCAGGCCAATGAACTGTTATGAACACACAACCGATCTCTCCAACCCGGTGCGTCATTATCGATGATGAGCCCTCGTCCCGCCGCATTCTGAAAACACATATTTCGGAAATGTCAAGTTTGACATTAATCAAAACCTGCGAGGATGCCTTGCAAGGGTTGCAATGCATTAGCAAGCTCCGGCCGGACCTGGTTTTCCTTGACATTAACCTGCCGGAACTGTCTGGATTGGAGCTTTTACAGATGGTTCCGTGGTTGGGAAGTTCGGTAATCGTCACCAGCGCCCACCAGAAATACGCGATTGATGGATATGATTACGATGTGTTGGGATTTCTTTCAAAGCCTGTCAGCTACAAAAATTTTGTGAAGGCAGTCAGCAAAGCACTCGAGAAGAAGCAGAAGAAATCCCCGGTGCAGCAGTCTCGACCCGAAAAACTTGCAGAACAAAACATTTCGGCAACGGATTATCCGCTACAAACACCTCATTTTGATGCCACCTCGCTCTGGGTCAAATTTGACCGCCGATTATATGCAATACCCTATCAGACCATTTGCTTTATCGAAGGCCAGCACAACTATGTTGCCATTTTTTGCACAGGCGGCAATATCATAAGAACCCGGGCCACTGTCAGTGAAATTTATCAAGGCTTGCCTGAACACTTTGTTAAAACGCACCGGTCCTATATCGTTAACCGGTACCAGGTAAACAGCATCGAAGGTAGCACTATCAAGATGCTTAACAACTATAAAGTAAGCATTGCCAAAGATGAGCGAAACGAAATTATCCTCCGGCTCACGACCGGGTTTAAGCGGATGGGATGAGCTGACCAAAGAACCTTTCTGGGGCCTTTTCAACCTAAGCGGCAGATTGCGCCCGGGATACCATATTGGTTTCTGGGCATTTTTTGTCGCTTATCACCTACTGTATTTCCTGCCCGCATTTTCGGGCCAGGCCCTTGACGCCAAACTCGGAATCTCCTACACCGTATACTACCTTCGGTTTATTCCTATCTTTTATCTGTCGGTACACCTCTTCTACCGGTTCGAGCGAAAGTTTTCAGGCCTATCGCTGCTGCTGCTGATGCTTGTGGTTTTGTTTGGCAGTATGCACCTTGTAACATTGGCAATGTATTTCGGCCTTGACCGCCTCTACAACCTTTCCCAGTTAAGCCCAGCCTTTCAGGCAATTGGCGGTTTATATCTGAAACCACTGAGCCACCGTAACGGCTGGGAGCGGC
The DNA here is from genome assembly GCA_001898145.1 of Dyadobacter sp. 50-39. GTDB lineage: Bacteria > Bacteroidota > Bacteroidia > Cytophagales > Spirosomataceae > Dyadobacter. Next base: position 3,319 of record MKSR01000036.1, on the reverse strand, counting down.
TATTTTTCGTCTACGATTTTCAGGAACTACAGCTTTTGGTTCTTCCGGTTGGGATTAAAATGGTACAATTTGGTCTCAGACAACAAATGCTGCAGGCGCGACTTGAAAAAGAAGCATTGCGAAGTGAGCTTAATATCCTGAAATCGGAGCTTGAACCTCATTTCGTTTACAACGTAATCAGTTCTGCCTATGCCAAAATTCTACCTATTTCCAGGGATGCAGCGGGTTATCTTGAAAAGTTATCCCAACTTCTCAAATACACACTTTACGAAACCAATGATGATTGGGTACCACTTTCAGCTGAGATCAGAGGTCTTAAACGTTACCTTCAACTCGAACGTCTCCGCCACGGACGGAGGCTACGGATTATCTGGAACCACCAGGGAGGTAGTAACGCGATACATAAAATCCCCACCCTTTTAATGGTCACTCTGGCTGAAAATGCGATAAAACATGGCGTTCGCTCCCACTCGGGAAAGTCCACTGTCAGGATCAACATTCACGTAGACATGGGGCAACTGCGATTTTCAATTGAGAATGATAAACCCTTCGCTGCTAACAAGCCGCGCAAAAGCAGCGCGCACGGACTCGGCCTAAAGAATATTCAACGGCGGCTGGATCTGTTATATCCAGGCCGTCATGAAGTGCAAATCACGGAAACCCACCGCAACTACGCTGTAACGCTTTCGATACCGCTTCAACAAAAACCCTGAAACAGCACTTTTAGCCCCTGCGCATTCCGGTTCAGCCCCAAAAATTGCCCCTAGCCGATCCAAATCATTGCTTTGCTGGTGTTAGAACCAAACAGCAAACGCAATGAAAAGAACGCGCAAACCGAAACTAGTAGTCCATTCGCTACCCAAAGTAAAAACGATCCATCTCGGGCCTACACCAGACGACGATGATCCTATCACGACGAGCGGCACAATATGTACGCTGGTCGCCCAGAACTAAACAGGCACCCATCCGGTCGGGGGGATGAAAAGGCCCTCCGACCAACTCAACGGAGATTGCAATGCTGGAAAAAAACTATACGCTCGAATGGCTTGATTTTATCATTAATGTGACCCTTAATGAGGGTAAGACCGATGTCAGCACCTTGACAGCAAAGCAGCTGGAAACAATTGTCGCCAAAGCACAAGAGGAAAAAGACCGACATATTTCGTTTCTCAAACACCAGAGCTTTCATCTGGACTCTCGCCGTAAAATCCAACTATTGATCAGACAATATCATGCAAGCCTTGTCATGCTGCTTGACCAGGCTTATGAAAATACATCAAGGGCGGAAAGCAATCTGAGCATTCTGCACGATGCGCTGGTGAGCATTTCATCGAGTCTGGATGAGTTATTGGGCTTTGTAGAAAACCGGTTTCACGAATATCTGAGCCTGGATGAACGGGTACCGGCAGCCTACCTGGCACAGGTCAAAAGGGAAATGCTCGACCGGCTCGAGCTGCTTCGTCAGGAGCTCTTCGTCCGTGTCGATAACCGCGCTTTGACTGATATGGTATCACAGAGCCTGCACTATTTCATTTATGATTCTGAAAAAAGGCCGATCTCTTTCCGTGAGGTTTTTTACAAGAAAGACCTGCTGGCTGGACTTGAAAAGATCAGCCAGCAAGAGGATCAGCAGACGCTACACCGCGCTGTGGTCGAGCTACTGGTATACCTAAACTTCAATAGTCGCAGCTTTATGAACTATTACACACAAAAGCTTGCGCAAAAAATTAACGCATATGGGGCAGTTCACGAAAAGATGACAGAGCTGCTTTTAGCATACAAGGAATTTAACCAGATGCACCGAAAGCCCGCCGTGAAGCTCAACCCGCACCACGCCGATTTAAAGAAAGTGCTGGGCAACTGGTTTGCCCAGGAAATCACTTACCTAGAAAAGAAGCATCAGTGGGACGTACTACCTCTTCAGAACCAGCAGCAACAAGCTCCCAAGATCAAGACGGACCCGTTCAAGATCATGTGTTTCTTATCCGTTGATCAGGTCGCGTTGGCGCTCCGCGCGATGGATGCTACACGGGTCGTGAAAGCCAAATCGCTGAATACGGTTATCCAGACGATAGCCCCGTACCTCTCTACACCACGGAAGGAGGACATTTCACAGGAAAGCATGCGCAACAAATCGTATGCCTTTGAAGAAGGCGACAAGGCAGTTGTCATCAGGATGCTGGAAGGAATGGTAAACTGGATAAAAGAATACTGAAATGAAAGGTGCAGCAACCGGAAAACTATTAGACTTACTGGCCAAACTCTCGCCGATTTCAGATGAGTTTATCGCCGAATTATCCGAAAAGGTTATTGTTGAACGGTTTGAAAAAAATACGGAATTAGCCCCTAAAGTCATCAGCAAAAGTGCCGTCTACTTTGTCGTTTCCGGTTTGGTAAAAGGCAATTACTTTAATCAACAAGGCAGGGAGATAGTTACTGGGTTCTGGTGGGAGAAGATGTTTGTGATAACAAAGCAAAACAGCATTCATGAAGCCGAACACCTGCTTTTTGTGGAAGATACCATACTGATTTCCATTTCCAATTTCGACCTGGAAAGACTGGTGAAGCAGTTCTGTGAAGCCCGCCGCTTAGCCCAGGCCGTTTATCTAATCGAAAGACGCCGTTTAAGGGAACGAGGCGATATCCTCATTTTACCAGCCAACGAAGCTTACTCAATTTTCCAGGAGCAATTTCCCGCTGCCCGGATAAAGCTACGGGATATTGCTAATTTCTTGGGCATTATGCCCTATACCCTAAGTCGTATAAGAAACGCACGTTAGTGAGGAAATCAGTCGTCTTTTCCATATCTGAGAAATATCTACTGGTCTCCAAAATATTTACGTGATCATGGTGGCCATCAACCTAGACGATACTTACGCAGCGTCCTTCAAGAGAGATTGTTAGTGTTTTAGATTCTTCTGATTGCCATAAAAGCCCATCCTGGACTGATCTTCGAAAAAAATGGTCATTCAAACGAATCGTGCACAGTTTCCTTATTACGATTCTCTTGGTCTTGAATCTCCCATTCAATATCCTTTTGTAGTTTCTCCAAAATAACCCTACCCCAATCAGCTATATCTAGATCCGTGCGATCCAGCAATCGGGCCATCAGAAGCTTTCTTCCTTGCAAAAATTCTACAATTGGCCCGCTTCGTAAGCGTGGGAAAATGAAATCTTCAATAAAGCCGAGCACCTTACTCCTGATCCCGTTCCTAGCATGGGTATTTCGGAGAAGTTGACCACCTGATTCCGTGGCAAATTGACCACCTAATTGTCTGGCGGCCGGTAGCAGAAAAAAGCTGCAGAAGCAGTTTCAAAA
>MKSR01000035.1 GCA_001898145.1 Dyadobacter sp. 50-39 | reverse complement strand
CCAACTACGAAGGTAAATTCTCAGATCTTCTCCCAAACCGCTGGAAAGCGAACCAGTAATCCTCGTCTATACCTCGAAGAAACCAAGGGGGACAGCCGACTGCTTACGCTTGGTGAGCAGATCAGCGGGCCGCTTTTGCAGGGTATTTGTGCGCAGATTTCGACTGCGCTTTCGAATGTGCTCGCCCATGAGCAGATCCTGCGTTTGAAAAAGCAGCTGGAAGACGAAAATGATTATCTTAAACAGCAACTCAATACTAATTTTGAGGGGATCGTGGGCATCGGTGAGGCTATGCAGCAGGTTTACCGGCTCATTTCATTAGTGGCTGAAAATAACACGACGGTGCTGCTGCTCGGTGAAACGGGAACCGGAAAGGAGATGATCGCCCGGGCCGTACACCAAGCATCTGCCCGCAATGGAAAGCTGATGATCAAGGTCAATTGCGCGGCCATGCCGGCCAGCCTGATCGAAAGTGAATTGTTTGGACACGAACGCGGCGCATTCACCGGGGCCGTCGAGCGGCGCATCGGCAAGTTCGAGCTGGCCAACGACAGTACGCTGTTTCTGGACGAGGTAGGGGAGATGCCGCTGGAAACACAAGTAAAGCTGCTGCGGGTTTTGCAGGAAAAGGAAATGGAGCGCTTGGGCGGGAAAAACACGATCAAACTAAACGTCCGGATCATCGCGGCGACCAACCGCGACCTGGAAGCGGAGGTGAAAGCGGGCCGGTTCCGTTCGGATTTGTATTACCGTTTGAATGTATTCCCCATCAAGCTGCCGCCACTTCGCGACCGCCGTGAAGATATTGAAAGTCTTGCCGGATTTTTCCTGGCTAAATTCAGCAAAAGCATAGGCAAGAAAACCGTGAAGCTCTCAGCGAATGCATTAAGGCAATTGCAAGCCTATTTGTGGCCCGGTAATGTGCGCGAACTTGAACACCTCATTGAACGCTCGGTGATACTCGCAACCGAACCCATAATCCGCGAATTCTTTCTGCCGAAGGCGGCAGGCGCAGCAGCGGACGCTCAGCCGATGCAATCCGATTTAACATTGGAAGAAGTCGAGCGCATGCATATCATACAGGTGTTGCGCCGGTGCGGGGGCAAGATTTCTGGCATTGGCGGGGCCGCTGAAATCTTGGGCATTCCCGGAAATACCCTGCATTCCAAGATACGCAAACTCGGTATTGCAAAGGCTGATTACTTCTCGCATTAAACCCCGGCTTCACTGCATTCATGTTCATCAAATAAGATGACGCGTTTGATGATTTCACTAAATAAAGTGAAAATGGAATAAGTTGAAGTTGTTTAAATATTTGATTATTAAATACTTGGCTGCCTGGCATTGAAATGGCAAGTTTAGAATCATCTACACGATTTTAAACTTAAACATTTCAGAATCATGAAAATTGTAATTGTTGGCGGTACGGGGTTGATAGGGGCAAATGTGAGCGAAAAACTTCGGCTGCTGGGGCATGAGGTTGTAGTCGCTTCTCCATCACAGGGCATCAATGCATTGACTGGCGAAGGCCTTGCGGCGGCGATGGAGAATGCCGAGGTGGTTGTTGATCTTTCTAATTCCGCCTCTCCCGAAGAGGATACTGCGATCTCATTCTTCCGCATAGCAGGCAAGAACCTGGCTGAGGCGGAAAAGGCGGCCGGCGTCAAACACCACCTGATACTCTCGATCGTAGGGGTTGACCGGGCCTTGTACATCGGATACCTGCGTGCTAAAAAAGAGCAGGAGGACATTATCAAGCAGTCCGGCATCCCGTACACGATCATCCGCGCCACGCAGTTCCACGAACATATCACGACCTTGATCGCGGTGCAATCCGACGAAGAAGCCGTGCACATTTCTACCGTAGACTACCAACCTATTGCGGCGGAAGACGTGGCCGCACTGGTCACTAAGCTAGCGTTGGAAGCTCCTAAAAACGCGACGGTTGAGATCGCTGGGCCCGAACTGGCACCCATGGACGAATTCGTAAGCCGGTACCTGTCTGTGAAAGGCGGTGAAAAGCCGGTAAAAGCCAACGACGAGAACAAGTACATGTTCTTTGAAATCCCCAAATCCCTTCTGGTTCCGCAAGGTGATTTTTATCCTGGCACAATCCGGTTCGACGACTGGATGAATAGCTAATCAGGCCTGTTACTTCTCCAAGTTTTTACTTAAGTCTCAAAAAATCATGAAAATAGTTATCATAGGCGGCACCGGCCTGATCGGCTCAAACGTCGCTAAAAAGCTTCGCCAGCTTGGCCATAGTGTTATAGCTGGTTCACCTTCAACGGGAATAAACGCGCTGACCGGCGAAGGCCTTTCGGATGCATTGGAAAATACGGATGTGGTTGTTGACCTTTCGAATTCGCCATCTTTTGAGGATGGCCCAGCGATTCAGTTTTTCGAGACTGTGGGCCGCAACATTTTGTCTGCTGAGCTAAATGCAGGTGTCAAACACCACGTGACCCTTTCCATTGTAGGTACGCACCTGATGGAAGGCATGGGCTACATGCGGGCGAAGAAAATCCAGGAAGACCTGGTCAAAAGCTCCGGCGTGCCCTACACCATTGTCCGCAGCACCCAGTTCCATGAATTTGTGCCGACGATAGTCGCCGGAGGGGCACAAGGCAACCAAGTTCACGTCTCAAAAATTGACTTCCAGCCCATTGCAGCCGAAGACGTGGCACTGTTCATAGCCCGGTTTGCGATATCCGAACCATCGAATGGCACTGTCGAGATTGCCGGGCCGGTCCGCGGGCAGATGAGTGAGTTTGTGGAGAAGTATGTGAAGGCGACTGATGCCGAAAAATCTGTGATCGCCAGCGACCGCAACGAATACTTTGGTCTGACGGTGCCTGCATCGACGCTGGTACCGGATGGGAATGCATACCTGGGTGAAACGCGGTTTCAGCAGTATCTTGATTCTCTTTCCGCCAAGGTTTAACAACCATATCGAGTTTAAATTGTCATGATTGAGCAGGGTCGGTAGTCGTTACCGGCCCTGCATTTTAACAAACTTCAAGTGCATATTCCATGAAGATTCAGCATGATAGAAGAGCATTGGTGAAATCCCTGCATTACATATCCGGTGTTACATTGTCGGTTTTCATAGCATTTCACCTTCTCAACCACCTCTTTGCGCTCGATAGCCCAGAAAGACATATTAATATCATGGAGCAGTTTCGCATCGTTTACAGGCATCCGGTCATCGAAACACTTCTGCTATTAGTTGTTTTATTCCAGATCGTTACTGGGATCTGGTTAATCTACAAAAGGGATGCCCAGACGATTGCTGAGAAAATCCAGGTGTACTCGGGTCTTTACCTTTCCTTCTTTCTGGTTGCCCACGTCGGCGCAGTTCTTTCAGGACGGTACATTGAGCACCTGGATACTAATTTCTACTTTGCGGCAACCGGACTTAACTACTATCCTGCGACTTTCATTTTTATACCCTACTACTTCCTGGCTGTCGCTTCAATCAGCTTGCACGTTTCCGCTATTCATTATTTGAAGACCAGGTCGAAGGGGGCCGCCGTAGGGATCGCAGTCATTGGGATAGCTACCTCATTTATTATCATACTGGCCTTTACAGACAATTTTAAGTGGCTTGACATGCCCGGGCCGTATGAGCAATTCATCCGAGCTTTAATTTGACGCTATCTCAAAAGTGATAGGTGTTGTATTAGCGCATATCCCAACGGACCTTACGTGATAGATTGTATCTATGTTACTGCAATGCCAATTAATTCGGTGGTCTTTCTGTACTCTTCCGGCAATGTGATTTGGTGACGTTCACTTTCAATATCGGCTATGTCATGCAACATTTGATTTTAGGATTCATCCTTCATAGCGATCATGCAATTATTCAATCAAAGTCTTTCGTTTAAAACTATGCTCTGTGTTCACCGTCCCATTCTGATCTGTTTCCTGCTATTATTTGCTATTAATGCATCCGTAAACGCTCAGGACGATCTAATTTCACCAGCGGCTATGCGGAAAGATTTTCAGTTCATTCGAAAGCAATTATTTGACGTACATGCCAATCCGTTTTCTCGATTGACCAGGCAAAGGTATGAGGCATACCTGGATTCGCTGGAAACCCGGTTGAATCAGCCGCTGTCGGTAGCCAACTTTCAAACAACGGCCCGGCTTGCTTTGGTACCGCTTGGGGATGAGCACGCAGCTATCACGACCGTAAATGCCAACGCGCAGAATAAAGCTCCGAACCGTGCCGATAGCGTGGCCACCAACATCTCTTATCAGCGGATGGGTGACATCGGGTACATTTCCGCACGTTCCTTTGCGACAAGAGGAAGCCAGGATTTGACCGTCTATGAGCGTTGTATTGACAGCATTTTTGCAATGATCCACAGGGATAAAGTGACGCGGCTCATAATAGATGTAAGCCGCAATGATGGCGGGGCATCCGCGGTGGGAAACATGATAATCAAACACATATTTCCCAAACCCTATAAACACTATTCGATGAATTGGAAACGTAGCGAAGCGTATCTGGCCCGGCTGATTTCCTGGGGATTCAAAGATGAGACTTATCAAAATGCCGCACCAGGGCAAATACTGCATTTTCCTTCGAAAACCGTTGTTCCGGGTAAAGTGGCCAATCCATTCAAAGGCAAAGTGATTGTCATCGTCGGCGCTGAGACATTTTCCAGTGCGATGATGTTCGCAACGCTCGTGCAAGATAACAATATGGCGCTTCTGGCCGGAGAGTCACCTGTGAATGGGCACCCAAGCCATTTTGGAGAAATGTACTCGACGCTTCTTCCAAATACCCAACTCGAATTGCGTTTTGGCGTTAAAGAATGGATCCGGCCCGCTGGTCGCGGAAAAGTCAATCGACTGGTACCGGATATTCCACGCGAGATTCCAACCAATAAAGACCTGGCAAAGTTTGTAAGACAGCTCCCGTGGTAGAATTTTTCTGAATGACTCAGCCACTTCGTTTTTAGGTGTGTCGAACTAGCTGTCTTCTTGGTCCGTTTAGATCATCCAGTAAAGTGATACCCATTTAGAATTAGCAGATCTCCCTTACAAGCTGAGTGGTTGCTTTCAACTATACGATATATCTCTTCAAACAATCCGTGGGTTTTCTGTACTCTTTTTGGCATGCAAATTGTCTTATCTAAAATTTCTAGTGATCTCGCAAGATTTTTACGGGGTTTTGCAAAGAGGCTTTCACAGCCTGAACGCTGACGGTAAGAATGGTGACAACCAAGGCTCCCAAAATTGTAACGACGAAAATCCACCACGAAAGATCGGTCCGGTAGGTGTACTGTTCCAGCCAGTGGCGCATCGCGGTGAACGCAACAGGTATTGCCACGAGGCAGGCAATTCCGACCAGTATCAGGAAGTCTTTGGAAAGCATTTGCCACAAGGTTCCGACCGACGCTCCGAGTACTTTCCGAATACCGATTTCCTTTTGACGCTGCTCCGCGAAATATAATGCTAACCCCAACAACCCCAGGCAGCTGATGAAAATGGCGAGCGACGAAAATAGCGTCGATAGCGTTCCGATGCGCTCTTCGGTGCTGAATTTGAGGGCATATTCCTGGCTGGCAAACCTGTATTCGAAGGGACTTCCGGGATTATATCTCTTGAAAATTGATTCGAGCCTGGTGAGAGCCTGCCGGGAACCAAGGGCAGGATTGAGCCTGATATGGATGAAGGATGCCCAGTCTTCTTTTAGCATAAAAACGGTCGGCTGAATGGGCATAAATGGTGATCCGGTTATCACGTCGCCTATCACACCGATAATGGTATATTGCTCATTGTTCCAGGCGATCTTCGTGCCTACGGCGTTTTTCAGGCCCATGAATCTGGCAGCGCTTTCATTGATCACCATGCCCAGATTATCAGTTGAAAATCCATTTGAGAAATCGCGGCCCTGCTTCAACTGCCAGCCGACGGTTTGTCCATACCCGTGTGTGACGCCCACCGTGCCCAGGTCGCCGAGTTGATCCGGGTCTTTGCCAGGCCAGCTAAAACTGGCATCGCTGCTCCACACTTCGGAGGTCGGGCTGGATGACTTGCCTGCATTCAGGGCTAAGCCGGTTTGCCTTAATTCGTGTAGCAGGGCGCGTGAGTGGTCTTGGAGTTCGGTGGTATTTATAGCGACAGACACCAATCCGGCACGGTCGAAACCGACAGGACGGTCTTTGGCATGCCGGATCTGGCGAAGCACGACCACTGTGCCGATCACCAGGGTAACGGATACGGTAAATTGGACAACCACCAGTGCCTGACGAGGCAATGCCGCAAAACGGCCGGTTTGAAAAGTGCCCCTTAGGGCCTTAACAGGCCGGAAGCCGGATAAATAAAGTGCTGGGTAGCTGCCGGCGAGCAATCCGGTAAACACTGTAAAACCCAAACCCAAAAGCCAGCTCTTCCCGCTATCCCAGGGGAAAACAATTTGCTTGTCGGCGATCTGGTTGAAAAAAGGGAGCAATATCTGCACAAGAAACAGGGCGCATATGGCAGCGATTGACGCGATCAGAATCGATTCGCTGAAAAACTGGGCGATTAACTGACTTCGCACCGAACCAACGACTTTGCGGACACCGACTTCTTTGGCACGTTTTTGTGACCGGGCGGTAGCGAGGTTCATGAAGTTAATGCAAGCCAACAGTAATACGAAAGCTCCGATTAGCCCAAACAGCCACACATACTGAATGCGCCCCCGCACAGGCAGGCCATTTTCCCACTCGGAGTACAAATGCCATTTGCTCATCGGATGAAGGAAAGCCTGGGGGTCAAATCGTGCTTCTTCTTTTGCATGCCGGGCTTTGATGCTCCTGATTTTGGAATTAATCTGCGCAAAGTCTGTGTTGGGGGCAATCTGCACCAACAGCAGGAAAGAGTTGTTACCCCAATTGGTTTCCGATCGTTTAACCCAAGGCTCTTCTTCGAGAAAAAATTTCCATGGAAGCAGGATAGTAACTTCCCGAAGCTCGGTAGAATAGGGTAAGTCTTCATACACACCGACCACCTTAAAATGCCTCTTATTGTCTATCCTTATAATTTTATTCAATGGGTCCTCGCTGCCAAACAAGGCCTTGGCCACGGATTCAGACAGCAATGCCGACGTAGGATTAGCAAAGTTGGCCGCCGTGCCGCGCAGCATTTTAAGAGACATCATCAACGGGAAATCGGGTTCAACGCAATTTCCCTTTCTGGAAAGCTTCTTGTCGCCAAATGCCAGAATGTAGTCCCTGGTCCATGACGATGAAACGATGTAGGTGAAGTCACTACCGTGTTCGTTCTGCAGAGCCGCTCTCATGGGCAATGGCGTCGCAATGGTCGTATTGGTTACGCCATTATAGGTTTGGTGCTGCATGACGCGCGGAATGCGGTCATAGTGGCCGTGGTATTTGTTATATGAAATTTCGTCCCATACCCAGAGGCCGACTAAGATGGCAGTTGTCATCCCGATGGATAACCCGAAAATATTGATAGCCGAATAAGTGCTGTTTTTGAACAGGTTACGGAAAGCGATCTTGATGTAGTTTCGTAGCATATCTATATGGCTTGGGTTCCGGGAATTACTTGACTTTGTCCGAAGAAGAAGCGGACGAAGTAAACTGAATACATCCTCAATGTAGCGCCACCGGGCTCTCCGTATTCCCACCGATCTTACACGCTCGTGAAAGAGCTGATTTAGATCATCCTCAAATTCATCGATCAGATACGCACTGCAAAACATTCTGAGAATTGCCGTAGCCCAAGCGGGAGGAGTCGGGTGGTCGCGTTTTGCTTGTTTCATGACCAGGCGATTTTTGGAATTGTGTCCCACATTTGATTCCGGATTTGCCGGATTTCTTCCAGGGAACGACGGCCCAGCGACGTAGCTAGGTACAACCGCTTGCTGCGACCACCTCTCTCACCGGTCGCTCCACCAAATTCAGACTTCACCAGACCCTTTTCTTGCAGGCGGTGTAATGCCGTGTGTACCGAACCCAGGCTCACTGTACGACCCATTTGCTGTTCAATTTCAAGGACGATTGTGGCGCCATACGCATCGCCTGTCCGTATTGCTACGGCTAGTAGGACGACTTCTTCAAACTCGCCTAGGTAAGTACCTTTCATAGAATTATTAGTTTCGTAAATGTCTGACAAATACTTTGCCAGGTTTAAAATTGCAGAAATGAGAAAAGAGGAAGGATATTCTCAAAATTAGCTCGTCCGTTAGTGAACGCGTCCTGTTCGTATTTGAACGCTCCGACAGACGCTAGTGAGATTTCACGAGTATGTGACGGGTACAAATAAGTAGCCAATTAGGACGAGTTCTCAATCTTGACTAGCTGTTGGCCGATAGAGATATAACCATAGGTTATTGCTTTGCATGCTGATTTATTCGGTCGTTAAATTGAACTCTTTGGTTGATCTAAATTTTTTGAGGGTAATCCAAGGCCGGTTTTGCCATTAATCACTGCATCCTGTTGGTACAAGGCCCGGAGCTGGCCGTCTGAGATACCGGGGCCGTTATCGCGAATGACCAGTACCACCTCACCCTGGTC
>MKSR01000034.1 GCA_001898145.1 Dyadobacter sp. 50-39 | reverse complement strand
CGAAGGTAAATTCTCAGATCTTCTCCCAAACCGCTGGAAAGCGAACCAGTAATCCTCGTCTATACCTCGAAGAAACCAAGGGGGACAGCCGACTGCTTACAGTATTTCACCACTTCTTATATTTGAGGTCAAGCATCCTTCGGCACAATCAACTCAGGAGAAGCCGTACAGAGATCTACTGATTGTATTTGCCAATGGCAACCAAAAGACCTTCAAAGAGCATCAGTACATCGTTGAGCTATTCAGTGCCGGTGATGAAAAGCTCTGCTGCTCAGTTCACAAATTGTCGGATATTCATCAGGCGCTCACCAGCGGTCAGGTATATTTCTCTCTGGCATATACCACCGAAAACCTGGTATACCGGCTGAGTGCTCAGCCATTACCAAAAATGCTGCCCGAAACCATCAACCAACTGATCGAGAAGTTGAGACACGCGTTTATCGCCGGAATGAGTAAAGCCCGAAAGTTCTTTGAGGGAGCAGTGTACTACCAGTAAGTAAAGGATCAAGCTCTATCGATGTTTATGCTTCGACAAGCCGCTGAAACAACATTTCGCAGCACTGCAGTTGCGCTCTATGGAAGCAAACGGCGCACGCATTCCATCAGATCTCTTAAAAGGGTTAACCATAGATTAGCTACTCAACTGAATGACATCTTTGCTGGCGGTTCGCCGGATGAAGAGCGGCTTTTGCAGCTCTTGGAAGACGCATATCTCGGGGCCAGATACAATCCTGACTACCAGATCAGCGAACAGGAAGTTCGTTCAATTTCTTCCCGGGTGTTACGCTTGCTGGAATTAGCTGAGGCAGTTTTTTTTTGCAGAACGAACGACTGCGATTAGAATCTATCGGAAGACACGACTAAATAGCCTATTGCGGGATGCCCGGACTGCTGAAAAGAATTATTAAAAGATGCGATCTGTGCAAACGAAAGTTACAAAGCGAAAAATGACGGTTGCAAGCCTACACTTTGTCATCCGGCTTTTTAGCTGGCCGCGCAACTGCCAGCCGCACCTTAGGCCGCCGGATGGGCTTTCAACCACGGAGCCAACCCCCGTCATTTTTTCATTGGGTGCCCACCTTTGACAGGTCCGGTGTAGGGCAATCGGAATGTGGCGTTGGCATTTCCAAATGTGTATTTGAATTGGCGGATCGTTGTTACCCGGTCTTGATCATGATTTAGCCGTCCATAACCGCAATCTAACATTGATTATAAAATATGGCGACGGCAAACAAATTATTAACGGTTACTTATTAAATTTAGCTAACCATTAATAATAAGATATCAACCGGAAAAGCCCTGATAGCCAAACTGAAAACACCATGAAAACGAAACTTTGGGTATTGATTTTCATCACTAGCTTTGCTTGTCGAAAGAAAACGCCAAATCCCGAAAAAATCGATATCGCGGGCCGGTACAACGGCACGATCTCGGGAAGCTTTTATCCAAGTGATTTTCCGGCTTCCAAGCAGGAGTCATTTACAGAACCCGCCAGCTTCGAGATCTCCATTGAAAATGCGGATGGGGCGATTACCGGTTTCGATAGCGTTGCAGCTAAATTGACGGTAGACAAAAGTAGCCCCTCCGATTTCAGCGTTATAGACATCCGGGACGGCAGTGATTTGAGGGTTAATGCGACCGGACGCTGCAAGGATGATACGTTGGAAATGACGGGCAGCTATCATTTTTTAGACCGATCACAACGCACATTCCGGTTCATTGGTGTGAGAATGCGTTGATTTTTGCTTAGAATGAAATCTTTCCCTTTTTTTAAACAGCTTGATCAGATGGATTGTGGCCCAACATGCCTCCGGATGATTGCACAGCATTATGGAAAGCATCACACTTCGTTTTTGATGTGTTTTAGGCACTTCGACGTCTGTTTAATATTGCAATAATGATTGAGATGCTTGATTCATACCTGCTGAAAATTACGAGGTGCCCCTATTTTATGTGGGTGGATTGGATTCTTTCTGCCGGGGAATTATCGATAAGTCAATTGAGCTATAAACAATTATAAATTTAGGCCCGCTAAGGAGCCAATGCCAGCTGGATTTCGACCTGCAGCCGGTCTGAAAAGCCTTCGCTTAGATAGCGAATTCTGCCATCCCTTCCGATCAGCACATAGAGCGGGATGGCAGAAACATGAAAGTATTTTCTTGATGTTTCATTGCCGACCAACATGGGGAATGTCAACCCTGATTTTTCTACTCTCTGTTTGGACACATTTACTTGGCTGGATTCGTGAACGATGCCAAACACTTTTAACCCGCGATCTTTGTACTGGTCGTACAAGGCTTGAATTTTCGGCATTGACGCAATGCACGGTCCGCACCATACTTCCCAAAAGTCTAATAGGATGACGTTGCCATCGGAGGGCTGAATTTGGCTTGGAACGCCTTCGAACGACGAAAGTGTCATACTGGCTACCTGCTTGCCTGACAGCGCAGCTAATGGACTATCCGAAGCGATTGAAGCTACTTCCTGCTTGTAAAATTGTAGAAAACTCAGGTTCAAGAAATCATATTGTGACTCTTGCGACGTGCTGAGATTCGATATTTGAAATTGTAGGTCCTGCACTTTACCCAATGTCTGCTGGTGCTTTCTCACAAATACGGGTAACATCCGATTTTTATCGATGGTAAGCTGTTTGTAGCGTTTGGTAACGTCATGTTCCGTCAGGTCCGGGTATGTTAATGTAAGGTAGTAATGTTGGCCGTCCTGACTCGCCATAATGTTTGTTGCGCCAGTTGTGTCAAGTTTTACCAGATCCGCAACAATCATCTGGCCACCGGTGGTGCTGTAAAAAATGTTGTCGGTAGGATTCAATACCGTTTTGTAGGTGTTCAGCAGCGTATCGACAATATAGCCCATCCGGTCATCGACAATCGTTTGCTGGTTAAAACCATTCCGTTGAGCCCAAAAGCGAATGCCGATGGTGTTTTCAGTATCTCCGAGCTCTATAATGGCTCTGCCTGTCATCGTTCTTGTGTCGCCTGTGACCAGTGTATCGGTTCTTTTCAGCGTGTAGGACACTGATCTTAATGACTGCTGCCTATGTTTTACGCCGGCAATAATAGTGTGGGTATCTTGTGCAAAGACGGTCAGCCAGACCAGCTGCAAACCCAGGGAGAATATAATAAGTGACTTCATGTCAGATACAGGTTTTTCTTTCGAAGGTAGCACGGGGAAGCAGGCCATTTTTTTAATTTAGACTGGGCAGCTGGTATTTTCGTCAATCAGATTCTTTAATGCCCTCCGTCGAAATTTCTGGTGCTTTCGTCGAAAATGGGAAGATCGAAAGTTGATCAGAATCGTTGGCTTGGGAAATTTTGAGTAATTTATTGCCATGATAATTTATAGAGGAACCAAGCGGCATGAAGAGAAAAAGGCAGAAATCGCGTTCTTTTTGATCTATTTTATCTTGTTCCCCGTCATTTCCAGTTTTGAGTACAATTTTAATGAGCGCGGCTCGGCAACTTCGTTTATTCAGGATATACCCGAGCGCCTAGTTTATGGCAGTTTCAATATCATTTCGTATGGGCTCTACTACGAGTTATTGATCAAAAGACTGCTGTTCCGTGAGCGTCTGCTAGCTTTCGCATTATTGCTGGTTGTTTTCCTGATTGTCCTAAATTTCAGTTATGTGCTCAATTACTGGCTGGTATCCCAAATGAGCTTTCTGCCGGCAGACATGGTGACGAATGCGGCAACCTGGTTGAAAGCGGACGTCATGCTGCATTTTAGCGTCGTTTATATCTTTCGCGATTTGCTTGTAATTACAGCGCTGGCATACTATCTGAGAGCCGGGCGTTTGACCCATCAAGTGAATGAACTGCGGAGCCAGCAGCTTGAGGTAGAACTGAATTCATTGAAATTCCAGCTTCAGCCCCATTTTTTCTTTAATACACTTAATAACATTTATTCCCTCGCATTACAAGGTTCTGCGAAGACAGCTCCACTAATAGCCGGTCATGCCGATATCATGCGTTATATTCTTTACGACTCGGAGTTGCCTACGGTAAAGCTTACCAATGAGATTGCATTTCTGCGGAGCATCACGGAAGTAGAGTCCATTCGACTTTCAGAACACATTTCCATTAAATTTGAAACACAGGGTATCACGGACGCGCTGGTTATTGAGCCGTTGTTGCTGCTGCCTTTTGTTGAAAATGCGTTCAAACATGGAGTCAGAGACGAAATCGCAGGCGGATATGTATCGATTCTGATCTGTTGTTTTGATCATGATTTGGTTATGGAGGTAAAAAACAGCAGGGCAATGGATACCAGCGCCACCACGGAAGTGGGCCTGGGACTTACCAACGTGGTGAAGCGATTGTCCCTGCTGTACCCTGGCGCTCATCGGGTCGAGGTAACGGAAGCCCGTGATTGCTATGAGGTCCAACTGAACCTAAAATTGAAGTCGGAATGATTAAGTGCATTGTGGTCGACGATGAACCTTTGGCCAGGCAGGTGCTGGAAAACCACATTTCTAGAATAGACGACCTACATCTTTTAGGTCAATTCGCGAATGCGATTGATGCGTTTGGCGCCGTCGCAACTGGTGATATCGATATTATTTTTTTGGACATCAAAATGCCCGTTTTAAGTGGTATCGATTTCATTGCAAGTCTCAAAAATCCCCCGGCGGTCATTTTTACAACGGCATTTCCGGAGTATGCCGCATCCAGTTATGACCTGGATACAGTGGATTACCTGCTTAAACCTATTACCTATGAAAGGCTTGTAAAAAGCATTTCCCGGTTTAGAAAGTTACAACCAAGCACTCCCGAAATCGCTTATTCATATTTTAAAGTGAATGGCAAACTGCTTAAACTGGAACATCAAAATATTCTGTTGGTGCAAGCCATAAAGGATTACGCTATCGTTAAAACTACTCACGGCAATTACATTACCCATATGACCATGAAGTCGGTAGCCGAGCTTTTGCCCCATACCTTGTTTCGCCGCATTCACCGTTCGTATGTAGTGGGTATTTCTCATTTGACGATGATCGGTAAAAATGAAGTGCATGTAGGAAAGGAATCTATTCCTGTTGGTGAAAGTTACAAGCAGGGTCTTGCCGGCATAGTATAGGCGCAGGCTTCCAGATTTCTACCCCCGGCGACCCTTATGATAGCATTGGAAGCCGCTAGATTTCAGGCAATTAAGGCCGTTAGAATCAGCCGGTCGCGGGCTTTGAGATGCGATGCTTTCGTTTATCAGACAAGGAAAGGTCATTTCAGCCATATCGCTAACGACGATAAAAAGGCTTCCTGCTGGTCAATAAATAGCGTGTGTGAGCATTGATCCAAATATAGGACCCTATCACAGCCGATGGTGCGGCCGATTTCACGAACTTGCTCGATTGAAAAAAGGCCATCCTGCTTACCATAAAGTGCATAAATGGGGATTTGCAGCGTTCGCAAATATTTTAGTTGAGGCGTAATATCGATGTTATGCTTCGATTCATGCTCCCAGAATGTCGAAACTGCACGCTCGTTTTTTACATAGCTGTTAATGAGTGTATCTGTTTGATAAGTAGCATAAATCTGCTTCGCACGTTCATTTGGCGCTGAAAGCGAGAAAAATCCGTTTGTGGATGCATGTTTGAAAACCTGCGTGCGGTAGGCCAAAGAATTAGTGTCCATCTTAGCGATTGCCAGGACTTCTTTTAACTGTTCATGATCCTCTTTATTGATGTAAATTGCCCGGACAGAACGAAGAATAGTTTCGTAAGATTTTTGCTGAGATACTAGCGCACTACACAAAATCAGGGACGCGACCTTATGGGGGTGTAGCTGAGCAAACTGAGCTGCGACCAGGCCGCCGAAGCTGAAAGCAACCAACGATGCTTTTTCGAGCTTATACTCGGCGTAAACGTGATTCAGGTCTGCAATCGCTTCGGTAAAGTCCATACGAGCCCGCTTGTCAACCGACCGGCCTTCCCCCCGGCGATCATAAACAATCACATAAAATCCCCTGTCAGCCAGTAACTGAGCCGTCGTTGCCTCAAAGAATACGCTGCTGCTGCCTGGCCCGCCATGCAAGAAAATGATGGGGGCATTGCTCGGACTCCCAAAAGACTTGCTGTATAAATGCTGTGACTGACAAATGAAAGATGCCGATGCTAGCAGTAAGGTCAGGTAAAACCGCCTCAATGGCAAATTACGCAGCGATAGGGTAACTAAATTCATATACGAGACGCGGATGAAACGTAAAAAAAGCAAGATGCCTACTTCTTATGACAAGCGTTTAAACTACTTTTCCCAACCATGATTTTTAAAGGGCTCCTTGCTGCACTATTACTGATTGTTGGAAATGCCAATGGACAGGTATTGGACACACTTTTAGAAGGATCCGGTACAAAACTACACATTCAGGTTGTGAAGGGGCCAAATACGCCCATTCTCTTTGAGTCCGGTGGCGGTCTGGATGCATCGCAGTGGGATTCTATTGCCCTGGTCTTACATGACCGGCTTAAAGCCACTGTGATTACCTATGACCGTGCCGGCTTCGGACAAAGTACACTGGATTCGGCCAACTACAGTATTTTACGCGAAATAGAAAGTCTCGAATCGGCTTTGGCAAGACTTGGTTATGGGAAATCTGACTTCATTCTGGCCGGCCATTCCCCGGGTGGCTTCTACAACCGCGTATTTGCCGCGCGCCATCCAAACAAGGTTAAAGGAGTAGTTTTGTTAGATCCGAGAATTCCTTCTTTTGAAGACATGAATTTTGCAAAAAGCTATTTCCTGACCCTGGATCGCAAAGATTTTGAACCCGGTTACATCAATTTATATCACCTGCTGCGCACGATGGAACATCGAAGTGATTATGTTCGGCAGGTGCCTTTCCCGGGTCACATACCTGTTTTGAATATTATGGCAGAAAAAGGGCCATTTCTAGATGAAAAGGAGAACGAGCGATTCCAAAATGCGCAGCGCACTTTTGTTCAGGCCAATAAAAACCGAAGATTGAAGCTCGCGGAAGGCAGCTCACACAATATTCCAAATGATCAACCAGGCTTGGTAATCGAATTGATCCACAGCTTCTATCAAGAACAAATTCATTAATTTGGCCTGGTTGATAAGTAGAGCCGCAACATCTGAGTTTGATTCTTCCCGGATTAAGTGATCATAGTAAGAACGACGCATTAAAAGGTTGTAAATGCCAGATAGAATTCGATATAAAACAAAGATCATCATCATCGGTGCCGGCCAAGCTGGTCTTTCAGCAGCTTATCATTTAAAGAAATTGGGGTTGGAGATCGGAGCTGATTTTATAGTACTTGATGCGGCTTCGGCAGCGGGTGGTGCATGACAATATCGTTGGCCGTCGCTCACTCTTAGTACTGTGAAGATTCATGATTTACCGGGAATGGCTTTCGAAGAAACGCTCGATAAGGCTAATGCGACCGTGCAAGCCAGCATTGCTGTGCCCCGTTACTTTGCCCTTTACAAGCAAAAATTCGGCATCCGGGTATTTCGTCCGGTGAAAGTGGAGAATGTGTACCTGCACAACGATCGGTTCTACATTGATTCGTCGAAAACGCTGTTTTCAGCAATGGGGATCATAAACGCCACCGGTACATGGGAAAACCCTTACATTCCTGCCTACCCGGGAGCTAACGTCTTCATGGGTGAACAGCTACATACCAAAGACTTTAAAACTGCCGACTATTTCAAAGGAAAGCGCGTTGTCGTGGTTGGCGCTGGCATATCTGCCATCCAGCTACTCGACCAGATTTCAAAAGTGGCCACGACTTTCTGGGTCACCCGCCGCCCGCCCGTTTTTAGAGAAGGTCCTTTTGACGATGTGGCCGGCCACAAAGCCGTGGCGATGGTGGAAGAAAGGGTGAGAAATGGTCTGCTACCCTCATCTGTCGTTTCGGTTACCGGGCTGCCTCTTTAGCCGGAAGTGGTAGACATGAAACGGAGGGGCGTACTGAACCGCTTTCCCATGTTCACGAGATCACCCGAAATGGTGTTAAATGGGAAGATGGCAGGGAGGAAAAGGCCGATGTGATTCTCTGGAATACCGGCTTTCGCGGGGCGCTGGACCATATGGAAGCCGTTTTACCCAGGGAAGAAACCGGCGGCATTATCATGTCCGGCCGGCTGGCTGCTATGGTCGCAAAAGAACCCCGCATCCATTTACCGGGATACGGTCCGTCTGCCTCCACTATCGGGGCCAACCGAGCCGGGGCGGTAGCAGCCCGGGAGCTGATGGTCACTTTGGGTTTGGGCGAGCGGGCGTCTAATTAATTTATAGGTAGCTACATAATGAAAATACAATACGTAAGCCGCCAAGCTGGCAACAAGAATCAATACTTGTCTACATATTCAGCATTAACCGATTTGACAAGGTTTGCTAACCAAACTTGTTTAGGCAAGGGAGGTTACCGAAAAGGTTACCGGGTGTTTTGACCAGAATTGAATCTAAATGAAATGGCTGTCTTTTTTGAAACTCAGAGTAAGGACTACTATCAATGAAAATGGCGCTATGTGAGGCGTTCTTGGGCATCCTGCTGGAAATACGTTTAAACCCGCGGGTTCAGCATCGGCGAGGCTGCTGCACCGGCTATCAGCTCAATTAGAAGCTACGGCAGTATCAGACCAATTATCTGAACAGGCAGCCGCGGTAGGTGATCTGTCACTACGTTTTTTAAAAGCCTGATATCGACTGCGAATTGTTGTAAAAGTCAGGGAATTTCGAATATTTTACAGCATTATTCACCATCTCATTCTACCTTCATCACCATCACCATGGCTGTATACAACCTATCATTGAATGGCAAAAAGGTGAAAGTCGATGTGGAACCCGACATGCCTTTGTTGTGGGTAATACGCGACTTTGCCGATTTGAAAGGGACCAAATTCGGGTGCGGCATGGCGCTTTGCGGCGCCTGCACTATTCATTTGAACGGGCAGCCCACCCGCGCATGCCAGACCCCGGTTTCCAGTGTGGGCAGAAACGACAAGATCACCACCATCGAAGGAATCGCAGACGGCAAGATGAGCATTATCCAAAAAGCATGGATCGAAGAGCAGGTGCCCCAATGTGGCTACTGTCAGTCCGGACAAATCATGTCAGCGGCCGCGCTGCTTAAATCGAATCCCTCTCCCAGCGATTCGGATATTGACGCGGCCATGAGCGGTAATTTGTGCCGGTGTGGCACTTACGACCGGATCCGAAAGGCCATTCACCGCGCTTCGGCGGAAATGAAAGTTGCCGACAAAGGGATCGGCCAGCGCTAATGCCCATTTCATCAACCTTAGCCACATAACAAATTGGGAAAAATACCTACATCGCGGCGCGACTTTTTAAAAGCGGCCGGCATAAGCTCACTCGGATTGGCAGTGGGCATTTCGGGCTTTACCAAGGATGCTTCTCTGAAAAAGATCACCCCTGCGGTTTTAAGGCTGGAAATCAATCCCTTCATCATTATCGACACCAGTGGTGGTATCACGCTGGTCAACCCACGCCCGGACATGGGCCAGGGATCCACGCAGGCTGTGCCTTCGCTTCTTGCAGAGGAACTGGAAGTGAGCCTTGATAAGGTGCTGATCGTGCAAAGCGACGGAATGGGAAAATATGGCAGTCAGACCTCGGGGGGCAGCAGCTCTGTGCGTGGGCTTTGGATGCCCATCCGCAAGGCGGGCGCTGCCGCGCGTGAAATGCTCACCACTACCGCAGCCAAAAGATGGAATGTTGCCCTGTCTGAATGCACGGCCGCAGACGGCAAGATATGGCACAAGGCCAGCGGAAGGAGCCTTTCATACTCAGAGCTAGCAGACGAGGCATCCAAGCTGGAAATCCCCAAGGAACCCAAGCTGAAAGATCCCAAGGATTTCAAAATCATTGGAAAGTATAACAAGCGCCTGGATGTTCCTGAGCGCGTAACCGGCAAGGCTGTTTACGGCATTGACGTGGACGTGCCTGGCATGGTGTATGCGGCCATTGTGCATTCACCGATGATCCATGGTAAGGTGGCATCGATCGAGGATACGGAGGCCAAAAAGGTTAAGGGCGTCTTGCAGGTGATCAAAACCGAGCGCACCATGCCGCACCGGACCTCAGAGGCTGTGGCCGTAGTGGCCACCAACTGGTGGGCTGCTTTAAAGGGTAAGCGGGCGCTGAAAGTTAACTGGGATAATGCGGATTATGCCAAAACCGTTGACACCGCGAGCTATTTCGCCGCTACTTATGAGGCTGCGAAAAAAGAAGGCGTAAACTTTGAGGAAAAAGGCGACTTCACGGTCAAATATGCGAATGCGAAGGAAAAGCTTGAATCGCACTATGAGACCCCGTTTCTGGCGCATGCCCCGATCGAGCCCGAAAATGCAGTCGTGCACGTCAAGGATGACGGGACAGTCGAGATATGGGCGCCCGTTCAGGGGCCTGACTGGGCCATGCGCGATGTGTGTGGCTATCTGAAAGTGAAGCCCGAGCAGGTCAAAATCAATGTAACGCTGTTGGGCGGCGCCTTTGGCCGGAAGGCCTACCACGACTTCCTGCTGGAAGCGTGCCACATCTCCAAAGAGCTCAAAAGGCCTGTTAAAGTGATCTGGACCCGTGAGGATGACATTACCCAGGGCCCTTACCGCCCGGGCATGCTAAGTCATATGCAGGGGTTCGTACAGGATGGCAAAATTGCTGGCTTTCACCACCACGCGATCGGCGAGTCGATCGTAGGACAAGTTTTCAAGGGGCTCAAAGAAGATGAAGCAGACCCCTGGCTGAGCGAGGAGATCAGTACGGCCAACAATAAGTACGAGTTTGCGGGTGCCTCCAAAGTGAGCTGGACCCATGTGAAAACCGACATTCCTGTTGTCTGGTGGCGCTCTGTGTATGCTTCCAATTTCGGCTGGGGCCAGGAATGCTTTATCGATGAGCTGGCACATCTTGCCCAAAAAGATCCCCTGAAGGCGCGCCTGGAAATCCTGCCCGACGAACGGTTCAAAAAAGTGCTCGATACGCTGGCCGAAAAGGCCAATTGGGACGAAAAATTGCCTGCCGGCAGCGGCAGGGGCATGGCCGTCTTCAAATCTTTCGGTAGTATTTCTGCGTGCTGCATTACGGTGTCCAAAAAGGATGCGGGCGTGAAAATCGACAAGGTCGTCTCGGTGATCGACTGCGGTTACTATGTCAACCCAGATAATGTGAAGGCGCAGACCGAGGGAAATATCGTCATGGGTATCACCGCCGCAATCAAAGACGGTATCACATTCAGTAACGGTGTATGTGATCAGACCAACTATCATCAGTTTAATGTGATGCGGCTCAATGAGGCGCCTCCAATGGAGATACATATCATCGACAGCGGTGCTGTGCCGGGCGGGGTAGGAGAGCCTGGGCTTCCGCCCATCGCCCCTGCGCTGGGTAACGCCATATTTGCCGCGACTGGTAAGCGTTTGCGTAAATTGCCTTTCGACATCAACAACATCACTTAGCATGGCCTGGGAGGCCCTGGATGGGTCGCCTGAAAAGAGAAAGTAATGGCTGAATTATTGGTAGAAAAAAATTACCAGTTGCAGAAAATGCCGGGCAAGGGCGGCTGGACATACGTTGTGATTTCTGAAATACGGAAGGATATCGAAAGGAAGGCAGGAATGGTCAAAGTCAAGGGCCGGATCGACGATTATGAATTGACCGGCTACAACCTGATGCCTATGGCTTCCGGCCAGCTTTTTCTTGCTGTTAAAGCAGAAATACGAAAGAGGATCCGCAAAGAAGAAGGTGACTGGGTGAAAATCGTGCTCTATGCCGACGAGTCTGCACTGGCTATACCCCAGGAGCTGATCGATTGCCTCAAAGATGAACCCCAAGCTTATGCTAACTTTGTTAAACTATCCGAAGGCGCTCAAAAGGAGTTTCGCGATTGGGTATACGCTGCCAAAAAGGACGAAACCAAAGTGGAGCGGATCGCGAAAATGATCCAGATGCTGGCTGGCGGACGGCGGCTAACCGGTGATCGATCCCTTTAAGGGCATCTGGCGCATAAAAAAGGTCCCGACCGGTATGGAAGGGACCTTTTTTGTTCACTAACATTTTTCTGAGCTACTCAGCGCCATCGGTCTTGGCGCGCTGTACGGCGTAGCTTCCGATTTTGTGACCGGTGGCCAGGCCGACTTCACAGTCGAACCGGTAGTGGATCAGGCCATAGATCCGCGAAATGGACGCTTCGGATGCCATATCATCGACCTCTTTTTTGCTGGACGGGAAAATGTGGGCCAGCACTTCGGCCGCAGCTCCTGAGAAGGTCGAGTGCCCAGAGGTGTAAGAGGGGAAGTTGGGAAGGCCCACCGACGTTTTGATCTTGCTGCTCATCTGGTTAGGACGTGGGTAGTAGTAATAGTATTTTACGTCCCAGCAGCAAATCCCGGCGTCCTGCATAGTCGTGCCCAGCAGGGCAAGTGCGCGCGCGGTGCGCACTTCACTGTATTTGTTTTCGTGGCATAGCTGAGCGCCCTTTCTGTGCCAGTGACCCGGAGGCGTATAGCTTCCTACACCGTCAGACCAGAAGCTGGCGATGCGCGCCTGCTCGCGGGTTTGGCCCTTGGCGATTTTGAGCAGTTCGTCCATGTCCTTCTGAAAGGCGGGGCTGCCAATGACCGGCGGCGCCTCAGGGCGCAGGGCGACCACGGTAGCCGAATCGAAATTCCAGGGTTTTACAAAGCCGTAAGTGGGAAGCATCGGCGGGCGCGGCGGAAATTCCTGGCTTACCCAGGGCTCGGTGACCCCAATCTTTTTGGCATTGGCAATCATGGCCGCAGTCATCGCCTGACCGTTGGCAGCGCTCATTTTGTCTGTTTTTGCCCGGGCCATGATCTTGGCGCCAACGGCCTTGCCCAGCTCGGATCCGGCAGCAATATCGCTATCCACATTCAATCCGGCCGATATTCTGCTGTGTTTATGCTCGGCCAGTTTCGCCTCCAAATAAGGCACCTCGCCAGGGAACATCGCTTTCAGAATCACCACTGAGACTTCGGCGACCACCGCATCTTCGGAAGGATAGGAAGGCAGGTCACTTACCGGTAGCAGCGTTTTAATGGAGGCATCATTCTTGGAAGGGGCCTTGCGGTTGTATTTGAATTTATAGTTCCATGCCGCTACCAGCGCATCGTATTGGGCTACGCTCAGATAAGCCATCGCACGGGCTGCATAGGGCGGGTTAGCGAACGGGAATTTGGGATCTTTCAGCGGGTTGGCCGCATCAGGAAGGGGGTATTTGCCGTCCGGGGTGGAAGCGGGCGGACTATTGTAACGGGCGCACAATTCGCGCGCGATCTCGTTCCAGCGGAACACGGCGCCTGCACCCCAGTAATTGATTTGCTCGCGCTGCTGAGGGGTGACCGCATCGGTTGCGTCTTTGAGTTTTTTAAGCTCTGCCTTGTAATCCTCAGAGGTGGCTTGTTTGGGCTCGGCAACCGGGATTTCACTGGCAGAAGCCAGCAGGTAAGGCTTCCATGTTCCGGCATTTTCGTCCAGGCTGGAAGGGGAGCTGATGCCGGCGGTGGGCTCGTCGACTGTCTTCGAGCAAGACCATAGCATCATCACCGCAAGGGCCGGGATTACATACCGGGTGATCGGTGGTCGAAGGGAGATATAATTGATTTTCATTGTTTTCTGTCTAGAATATTAGTTGTTAGCATCTTTGGCATAGCGGAATTGGTATAACACGCCCACGGAAAAGGCAGTGCTTTGACCCATATTCCGGCCGGAGATCGCATGCGAAGCGCGGGCATTGACACCGATATTTTTCGGCTGGTACTTGGCATACACGCCCACCAGAGTTGCTCTCATATTGTTGGTCGGGAAAGGCATATCGTTACGGCGGATGTTGTCTCCACCATCGCACGCTCCGTATTCGATGAAGCCTTCGGCCTGGATTGCTTTTTTAAGATAACCTAGCCTCGCCGAGGCGTCATAAGCGTTGGGAACAGAAACTTTATTGCTGTTATACAACCGGTCATCGGCCTGATAAGAATCGCGGTCTATCGTGATTTTGCTTCTGAAAATATAAGAGCCCGACGCAGTCAGGTAAACGCCGCTCTTATGGCGGTAGCTGGCCAGCAAGCGCGCTGTGGCAGTTTTGCACTGGATACCGATTGACATCGGAAGAAAATCAGGGATATAGTTGGTGGCCGGAATCGAGGCACCTGCAATGGCGTGCAGCGAGAAACCGGATTTATTTAAAAACCGGTATTTCAGCCACAGCGAGGCATCTTGAACGCCCTTCTGCCATCTGAGGTTTCCAGCGCTGGCCTGCGTCCACACGTACGGTAGTGCCACGATCGCATTGAAGTCTTTGGTAATGCCCACCGCCAGCATCGGCATTACGCTTTGGGTGGTGTGTGTACCGATGTTCAGGTTTTCGCGCTTTAAGGAATTTTCCCAGTATTGATCCCACGAGCTATGCGTGTAGGAAACAGCCAGACAGGCCGTTTTCTTGCCCATGTAAATCGCATCGTTGGGCATTTGGGCGTAAGCGCAGCAGAGCGGGCCCGCAGCGGTCAGCAATATGCCAAGCAGCCGCAGCCCTTTTTGGTGTAAAGAACGCATCATAGAGTAATGAATTAATAGGTTGTGCGCCATGAGTTTTGGCGCGGAAAAATGTTGCATAGCACACGGCGGCAAACGCGCAGTGTGATCGTATGCTAAAAATCCTATCGGCAGTTAGGCGCGCTCGGGGGGTGGGGTGGCTAGCGAGCTTTGGTAAGACAGGTAGTGCATTCCCTGGAAGGGGCGCTCAACGACAGAAGTCGCATAGTGCGCGGTCCGTCCTTGGGCGAAAGAGAATTTGTACATGTCGGGGATACAGATCTTCAAAAGACTACCCATCAGCTCGACTGCTTTGCTGTAAGGGCTTTGGGGGAGATCTGTCTGAGGATCGTTGAGCACCTGGATAGCGTTTGCCAGCTCAAAGAAGTGATCACGCGCCGCTTCATTGGATTGCAGCGTCACATACAGCGTATCGTTGTGGTGCAGAACCTGGGTGGGATTATAGAACTGGCCATCCTGGCGCACGAGCCCCTGGATGTTCTGGTCGATTTCCAGCGCTTGTGCATAGGGGATCGAGGGTAGGTACATTTTCATGACCAGCGCCTGGCCTGGATCACCGGTAGTGGCAATCTGATAGTCATTTTCAAAGAAAAGAACAGCAAGACTTAGCCCAAACATATTGTAGAGCAGCAATGCCAGTAACCCTATCGAGGCGAGTCTTCTCAATTCTTAAAGAGGATTTATATCCAAATGTAAACATTTTAGACACACATAAGCAAATCCTTAAACCGCTCATTGGCTGGAGAGTATCGTAACCGTTGGTTATTTAATATGGTATTTAAAAACAATCGATTGGGATTTCAATAAGGTAAGGGGCGCTACCGGGCAAACAAGCACCAAAATTTGCTATCTTACCCCAAGATCCATCTATTGCTTAAAACGATGCGAACCTATCTGTCTTTACCTGAGCCGTCCAGGCGCGCCCTGCCGCTGGCTCTTATTGCGCTGTGCGCCTTCTCGCAAAATGCGGGTTTTACCCAAAAGGATTTTGAAAAGCTCTCGCCGATCGTAGGGACCTGGTTGAATAAACGCACCAGGGGCGATATCTACGAGACCTGGACCCGCGAAGGCCCGACAGCGTTTTCCGGCATCAGTTATACGCTGGCAAATGGTGATACCACGCCGCTGGAAAAGGTGCGGCTCTACCGGGAGCAAAACCAGATCGTCTACGCGCCGGTGGCGGCAGGCCAAAACGATGAGAAGCAGGTACTGTTTAGGCTTAAAACCATGGATGGCCGTAGGTTTGTCTTTGAAAATCTCAAACATGATTTTCCCACGCGGATTGTGTACGATTTCAGATCAAGTGATTCGCTGTATGCGCATATCGAGGGAAAGGTGCAGTCAAAGCCGCGCAGAGTAGATTATCCTTACCGCAGAATACATTAACTATCCTATAACACCATGAAAAGATCGCAGATCCAGCCAATGCCCCCGTTTTTTGACAGGTACATCAATTTGATTGAAGACATAGATCTTTTGGAGGGCTTTGCCAAATACACTCCCCAACATGTGTTTTCAGACATTGAAAAGCTGACTCGGCTCGCAGATCGGGTATACGCTCCTGGAAAGTGGACGGTAAAGGACATCTTGCAGCACGTCATTGACAACGAGCGGATCATGTCCTACCGGGCGCTGCGGTTTTCCAGAAACGATAAGACCCCACTTCCGGGATATGATGAGGCGCTACTGGCGGACAACACGATTGCCGCCCGCCGGACCGTCGGCGATTTACTGGACGAATTCAACCAGCTTCGGCAGAGCACGATCACTTTGTTTAAGCAGATGGATCAGACCATGCTCACGCGGATGGGGAATGCCAATCAAACCCAGATCAACGCGCTGGCGCTGGGCTTTGTGATTCTGGGTCACCCCTTACACCACAGCCATGTGCTCGCAGAGCGGTATTTTCCGATGCTCTAGACCCCTGAAAGCTGGGCGAGCGCTTCTTCTACCTTGGTTACCGGAAGCTGGCAGGTTTTGTCGTAACAGACATAAATGGCCGTTTTCGCGTTGATGTCCGTCCGGTTCTGCAACAGCGGCAGGGTGGAGGAGGCGCTTGTCCCCATTACGATCTTATTGGGGATAAAAAAGCGGTCGAAGTCCTTGCGTACCGCGTCCGCGTCGGCGCCTACGATCGCGATTTCAGCGGTAGGTACCGCGCGCTGGCAATACAATGCAGCCCAGTTGGTCACCCATTGCACGTCGGCCAGGATCAACTTGGTCATTTTCGAAAGCATATTGTCGGCTATTTCCAGGTAATCGTCGCGATCCAGCATTTTGCCCAATGTGTAAAGATTATGGGCCATCATCGAATTGGAGGCGGGAATTACATTATCGAAAAGCTCCTTTTTTCGCGCTATGAGCACTTCTCCGTGCGCATCGGTAAAATGGAAAAAGCCTTCGGCCTGGTCAAAAAAGTTGCTGATCGTATAATCGGCCAGCTCCTGGGCCTTTCGCAGCCAGGTTTCTTCAAATGTTACCTGGTAAAGTCCCAGGTAAGCTTCCATGACCGCGGCGTAATCTTCCAGAAAGCCAGTTACTGAGGCGATGCCATTTTTATAGCTGTGTTTCAACTGATTACCGCTGGTCATTTTGTCGGCAATGAAACGGCCGGTTGCAACGGCCAGCTCCCGGATTTCTTCATCGCCCAGTGCGCGATAACTGTCGGTCAATCCTTTGATTAAAAGCCCGTTCCAGGAAGCTAACAGCTTATCGTCGAGTCCCGGCCTGATTTTCCAGCTACGCTTTTCGGCCAGCTTGGCTAATGCATTTTCATACAATACTGCAAAATCACTGGTTTGTATGCCAGCGGTTTTTGCCGCATGCTCAACTGGTTCGGTCAGATGCAGGTGATTGTAACCATGCTCCCAGTTTCCTTTCTTCGATATTTTGTAGAGTTTTGAAAACCAGTCAAAGTCATCTCCCAGCGCGGCTTTGAGCTCGTCTTCGGTCCAGATGTAGAATTTGCCTTCTATTCCTTCGCTATCGGCGTCCAAGGCCGAGAAGAAGCCGCCATCCGGGCTACGCATTTCTTTTGAAAGCCATTGGATAGTTTGCCTGATGCGGTTTGCGTAAAGTGGGTTTTGGGTTAGCGAATAGGCTTCGGCGTAGATGCTCAGCAACTGCCCGTTATCGTAAAGCATTTTCTCGAAATGTGGGATAAACCAGTCCTCGTCTACCGAATACCGTGCCCAGCCGCCGCCAACGTGGTCGTATATGCCACCGAGTGCAATGCGGTTCAGCGAAAGCTCCAGCTGGGCGAGCGCTTCGGGATTCTGGCTGATATCGAAGTAGCGCAGCAAAAATTTATAGATCGAAGGCATCATGAACTTTGGAGCACGGTCCATACCACCTTTCTGGGTATCGAAATGCTGTCGAATCTTTTCGAACATCAGATCCGCATCATCCCTGTTGAAATGAACGGCCGCGTTCACAAGCCCATATTTCTGGCTTTCGGAGGCCACCATATTTGCCACAAATCCTTCCGCGGAGCTTGCCAGCTCATCGTAGTGATTGGTGAATGCCTGGTTAATGCTTTTCAAAAGCTGCACCCAATTCTGGGGCGGAAGGTAGGTAACCCCGTAAAATGGTTTGCTATCCGGCAGCAAAAATACGTTCAGCGGCCAGCCCCCGCGTACGCCCATCGCCTGCACAGCGTCCATGTATACCGCATCCACGTCCGGCCGCTCTTCCCGGTCGACTTTGATGCACACGAAATACTGGCTCATCACCGCGGCGATAGACTCTTTTTCAAAGCATTCTCTCTCCATGACGTGACACCAATGGCAGGCCGAATAACCGATGCTGACCAGAATGGGCTTGTTCTCACTTTGGGCTTTGTCCAGCGCTTCCTGGCCCCAGGGATACCAATCCACCGGGTTGTGGGCGTGTTGAAGCAGGTATGGGCTTGTTTGTTGACTGAGTCGGTTCATAGCAATGAAGGCAGCGGCTATTGCAGGATCACTACCTTTTTAATGACAGTTCTTTTATCGGTGGTAAATCGGGCAAAATATATGCCAGAAGAAAGTTTGGGAAGAATGATCGTTGTTTTCAGCCCTGCGGCTGCCACTTTCAGTTTTTGTTGCAGCAAAGTCTGCCCTTTGTTGTTCGTTAAAGCGAATTCAACACCGGTCGCCCCGTTCATACCGGTCAGGGAAACGTTCAGCTGCTGCGCTGCCGGATTGGGATACACATTGACCATATCGGCAGCGGGTTCAATGCCCGTGACAGAATCGTTCAGATCGAATTTGCAGAGAAAAACCTCCTTTCCTTTCAAAGTGATGCTACGTGCCCAGTTCTGGTAGGAAACCGTAATGGATGTGGTAGCATTATCGTCCGCATAGGGATTCTGGGCGGCGATCAGGATGTTTTGTCCTTTCACAATGCCGCGCCAAACCGGATTTTGCTGCTCCATATTGTCGCGTGCCGACATCGGGATGACAAGCTGGTAGTTTCCTTCGAGCATATCCTTGAACTGCGACAAGCGGTAAAGCCCGTAAATAAAATGCTCGTAGGGCGTGTAGTTTTCCTGGCGGTCGGTCGACAGAAACGGGTTTTCCCAAAGCCAAAGTCCTTTTGCGCCGGAAAAGAAAGGGAAGATGGCCGTGGCTTCGGCCATGAAATTAGTGATCAGCGGAATATTGGGATCATAACTGTCGTGTACCCGCAGCCAAACGAATGGGATGATAGGCTTGGCGCTCCATGCTGCATTAGCTTCAATGCTAAACAGCAGATAGGAGAGGTAATCCTTGCCGATCGGGTGATCATAGCCGTAGTAATAGTAGGGGGAAGGCGAAAGAAAATCGTTGATATTATAGAAACTGCCCCCGATCTTTCCTGCATTGTCCTGCATCAGGTAGTGCGTCCGTGCTGGGTTGGTGCTCCAGTCCTGCCAGCTGTTGGCGGTGATATTCAGCCAGGTGTTACGGATAGGCACATCGCTGTAACTTGTCAGCTGTGCTTTCACGCCTTTTGCCCGCAGGCGGTTGGCCGCCTCGGTATACCACCAGCGCATGTCGCGTTTGTAAGCAGCCAGAAACTCGGCGTCTGAAAGGCTGCGGTAGTTTTGAGGAATCTGACTGTTGGACTTCAGTGAGAGAATGTCGCGGTCCTCCCGCTGCATACGCTCAATATCAAGGCAGACTACATCCACGCTGGTCACTGTACTGGCATAATTATCCCAGTAGCTGCGGTAGGCGGCCGTATCATTGCCCCAAGGACTACGCAAGGCGTTATCGGCCCAGGGCTGGTTCCCGCTCGATGTCGCGACACCATACCAGAGCATCGCGCGCTGGCTGGCCGATAGCGAAGCTGGCTCTGGTCCGCTGAACGCAGCTATGTGGGTGAAGCCGTGCTTTAACGGCTGGGACTGGGTATCGCCAAAGCGCGGGCCGCTGTATATCATTTTAAACGGCAGGGAAAATTCGGGGAATTTGCTCCATTCGATGCTGTTGTTGACCCTTACCGGGTTTAGCACATAATCGGGCTGGCAGTTCTGACTATGAGCAGAGAATGCAATCAGCTTAATGCAGAGAAGTGTGCTGAGAAATGCCTTTGAATAGATGTTTGTATAGTATGCCATAAGATTAGACCAGACAAATTCGTTACTTTTGCAATGTCGCCAATTTCATTTTTCCGGGACGCGCAGTCCGCGACGCGTAGTCCGGGACACAGACGCAAAACAGCGGGGTCAGAGAGTTCAACAGATATAAATTGCCTTGAAACGTAAAATACAATCAACATGAAACGATTACTTCTTTTTGTTCCAGTCCTGTTTTTCTCGCTTTTGGTGATCAGCTGCAAGGACAAAGATAAGGAGCAAACGCCTGAGCCGACAGCAAAGAGTAAAATACTGGTCAATTATCCTTGGAGGATGTCTTCGGTCACTGATTTATCGGGAAAGGATATCCCTAAAAACCAGCTCAGTGGAGATACCAAATTTATTCTGGAAATGGACATTCAATTCCAGCAAAACGCGACTGTACGAGCTCTTGATCAAAGTTCAAGCCAGGTGATCAATGGCGGCACCTGGTATCTGATCAACGAGGAAAAGGCGCTTGATATCAAAATCGTTGGATTCTCCGGAGAATTCGGATTGGAAGAGCTTACCAACAGCAGAATGAAACTTAAAAGCAAAATGCCCATCAATGGCGTAGAGCAGGAGGCCATCATGGTCTTCCAGCCTGTGATCAAGTAACTGGTGGTGCGATATACAATTTATAGCGAAAAGCGGCAGGTAAAATCTGCCGCTTTTCTTATTTTGTGCAAATTTTTTTTGAATGAAAAAAAACATCCCCTCCATAATCAATGCCTGGTGCATGTACGACTGGGCCAATTCGGTGCACGCGCTGGTGATCGTTTCCAGTATTTTTCCGGTCTATTTCAGCGCTACTGCGCTGAGCGCCTCGGGCAGGCCAGAGGTTGATTTTTTTGGTATGCCCATCAAAAGCTCGGTCCTGTTTTCCTATACAGTGTCGGTTTCCTTTTTGATAACGGCGCTGCTGATTCCGATCTGCACGGCCATTGCTGATTTTACCGGAAAGAAGAAGCGGTTCATGCAGTTCTTTTGCTACACAGGCGCTGTCAGCTGCATGCTGCTTTATTTTTTCACCAAGGAGACCATGCTCTCGGGGATATTTTTGTTCGGGCTGAGCCTGATAGGGTGGAGTGGCAGCATCGTCTTCTACGATTCGTATCTGCCTGAAATCGCTACGGAGGACCGTTTCGATAAGTACAGCGCACGTGGCTTCTCGCTGGGCTATCTGGGAAGTGTGCTGCTGCTGCTTTTCAATTTGAGCATGATTCTTGCGCCGGATTTTTATGGTATCACCCAAAAATCGTTGCCAGCCCGGATATCGTTTTTCACTGTTGGACTGTGGTGGATACTGTTTGCCCAGATTCCGTTTTATTATTTGCCTTCCGGGAATGCGGATAAGCAAAAAGGCGGAAACTGGCTATTCGATGGTTTTCACGAGCTCAGAAAGGTTTACGGGCGCCTTCGCGAGCAGCCCTACCTGGCCAAGTTCCTCAGCGCGTTTTTCATCTATACGATGGGCCTTCGCACGGTGATGTATGTGGCAACAATCTTTGGCGCAACCGAGCTCAAACTTCCTTCTCAGAGCCTGATCATTACCGTGCTGTTGATACAGCTGGTCGGTATTGCAGGCTCTTACACGTTCGCCTGGCTGTCGGGCAAAATTGGCAATATTTATGCGTTGATGATCGGGGTAGCTTTATGGATCGGCATTTGCACAGGCGCATACTATACTACCCAGGCTATGGAGTTTTACGTTATTGCGTGCACGGTAGGCATGGTAATGGGCGGAATTCAATCCCTTTCAAGATCGACTTACTCCAAACTGATTCCGGAGAATATCACAGACACTGCGTCATATTTCAGTTTTTATGATGTGACAGAAAAGTTCGCTATCGTAATCGGTACATTTATCTATGGTAGTGTAGAGCACATCACCGGCAGTATGCGCAACAGTATTCTTGCGCTGCTGGTTATTTTCGTGATCGGGCTGATGCTGCTTTACCGGATCCCGTCCCGGAAAGTTTACCACTTCGAATTGGATCATAACAAAAATTAATTTAATATCGCGGCACCAAAAGAAGGATGTTAGCTCAGCTGGTTCAGAGCGCCGCCTTGACAGGGCGGAGGTCAGCGGTTCGAACCCGCTACGTCCTACGAATAGTCGAAGCTTGTATATCGCTGATATGCAAGCTTTTTTGTTTTGATTCTACAACGCGCTAGCCGCCTTGATCCGGGACACTTTCGAATTGATGGAGCTTGTTTTGCACGGAAATTTCAATAACCAGAGTTTTATTGTTATTTTAAAAAGAAAAGCGGAAATCTTATTTGAAATTTTGGATTGCATCAAGGTATGTTGGAATTAACCGAGCGCCAATGGGCACTGTTTGATTATGTGAAGCAGATGCATGGCGGGCAAAAACGCAAGTATACCGGCGCGCCCTATTACACGCATCTGCTCAGTGTTGCAGACCGGCTTGAGCAGTACGTCAAGGATGGTTACGAAACCGAAATTGCCCTTTGCCATGACCTGATAGAAGACACTGAATGCTCGCTGGCTGATTTGTCCCACATGCTGATGAGCATTGGCTATAATCTCGAAGAGGATGAGGTGATCCTGGCTTGCGTCGACGATCTTACCGATAAGTACACTACCGAGAAATTTCCCTCGCTGAACAGAGCCCAGCGGAAGGAACTTGAAAGCGCGCGTATTTCCACGTCTTGCCCGGTCGCTCAGACAGTTAAGTATGCTGATATTATCGATAATATGCTCTCGATAGTTGAGCATGATCCTGGCTTTGCGCGGGTGTATGCCCGGGAAGTGGATAGCTATTTGGGTAGGATAAACATGGGGAATCCCCAGCTGTATGCAGCTTGTTGCCGGCTTTTGTCAGAGGTAAAGGCCAGGCTGGGAATGCATGATGAGAAAGTATAGCGCATAAAAAAGCCTGCTCTATTACTAGGGCAGGCTTTACAATATAGTACGCTGATTAGAGTGTTCGTTTTACTTCGCGCAATTCGAAACTTTCGATGATATCGCCGATTTCGATGTCGTTGTAGTTTTTAACACTCAAACCACATTCGTAACCGTTTCTTACCTCCTGAACATCGTCTTTGTAACGTTTGAGCGAGTCGATCTCGCCGGTGAAAAGTACGATGCCGTCGCGGACAACGCGAATTTTGTTGTTACGCTTCACATAACCATCCGTTACATAGCAACCAGCGATAGTACCGATGCGGCTGATCTTGAATACCTCGCGGATTTCGATATTTCCGGTGATGATCTCTTCGATGGTCGGAGCAAGCATACCGGTCATCGCATCCTTGATTTCTTCGATCGCCTGGTAGATTACCGAGTAGTGGCGGATCTCGATCTGGTCCTGCTCGGCCATTTTCTTCGCATTCGAAGAAGGACGAACCTGGAATCCGACAATGATCGCATCGGAAGCAATTGCAAGGTTGACATCAGATTCAGAAATCTGGCCTACTGCCTTGTGAATGATATTTACCTGAACCTCCGAGGTCGAAAGTTGCAGCAATGAATCTGAAAGGGCTTCCACCGATCCATCCACGTCACCTTTAACAATCAGGTTCAGCTCGCGGAAGGTACCGATCGCCTTACGACGGCCGATCTCTTCAAGCGTAATGTGTTTGCGGGTACGGATGGACTGCTCGCGCTGGATCTGCTCACGCTTGGTGGCGATGTCGCGTGCGTCGCGCTCGTTTTCAAATACATTGAAGCGGTCACCAGCCTGTGGGGCGCCGTTCAGGCCAAGCAGCTGCACTGGCATGGACGGGCCGGCCGTTTTGAGCCTTTTTCCAAGGTAGTCAGTCATCGCTTTTACCTTGCCAAAGTGCGCTCCGGCAAGCACTACGTCTCCCACTTTCAGAGTACCTGTCTGAACCAGAATCGTTGTCACATAACCGCGGCCCTTGTCCAGGGAGGCCTCTACAACCGTTCCCATCGCGCGGCGGTTAGGGTTTGCCTTCAATTCAAGCAGTTCTGCTTCCAGAAGTACTTTTTCAAGCAATTCATCAATACCCAGTCCCGATTTGGATGAGATTTCCTGGGTCTGATATTTACCGCCCCATTCCTCGACCAAAAGGTTCATGTTGGCCAGCTCTTCGCGTATTTTCTCGGTGTTTGCACCGGGCTTATCCACTTTACTGAATGCAAAAACGATAGGTACACCCGCTACCTGAGCGTGGTTGATCGCCTCACGGGTCTGCGGCATCACACTGTCATCAGCAGCGATTACGATAATAACCACGTCGGTGATTTTGGCACCACGTGCACGCATAGCTGTAAATGCCTCGTGACCCGGCGTATCCAGGAATGTTACCGCTTTGCCTGTTTTTGTTTTAACGCTGTATGCACCGATGTGCTGGGTGATACCTCCGGCCTCTCCACTTGCTACGTTTTCCTGACGGATGTAGTCAAGAAGCGATGTTTTACCGTGGTCAACGTGACCCATAATCGTTACGATCGGCGCTCTTTCTTTCAGGCTGGCCTCATCGTCCACTTCCTCCTGAACATCGTTCTGTACTTCTTCTTCGGCAGAAATAAAGGCCACTTCAAATCCGAATTCATCGGCGATGAAAGTGATAGCTTCCGCGTCCAGGCGCTGGTTGATCGAGACGAACATACCCATGCTCATACAAACTGAGATAACCTCCTGTACGGTCACATCCATCAGTGAAGCCAGATCGTTGGCCGAAACGAATTCGGTCACGCGCAATACTTTTGTTTCCTCGTCTCCGAAGCCCGTCGCATCATTCTGATCTCCACGATCGCGTCGGCGTCCTTTCGCACCTCTGGCCGAGCCTTTGGTATTGCCACCGCCCATACGGGCCATAGTAGCTTTGATATTGTCTGAAACTTCTTTATCGGAAACCTCCTCGCGGCGACCTCCTCTGCGGTTGTTGTTGCTGTTATTGCCTCCGCCGCGATTGCCCGCGCCCTGGCCTTGAGCTGGGCGGGATTGTCCTCCGCCTTGCTGAGTGCCGCCCTGCGCATTGTTACCTGCGGGGTTGGGACGGCTGCGGTTGGCATCGGCGTTGCCAGTATTGGTAGTAGCGCCAGCGGCCGGATTCTGGTCGGCGGGCCGGTTTTCTCCCGGGGTGGCCGCTCCGTCGCGGATTCTTTTTCTTTTCCTGCGGCGTTTCTTATCAGCAGACGTGTCGCTTGACGCAACCGGATCTTTCTTCTTATTGGTTGGCAGCTCGATTTTTCCAACCACTCTTAATCCTCTGAGCTGCTCGCCACGCGCTTCGATCAGCTGTGATTCACCCGAGGGCTGCTCTTCGGCAGGGCTGGCTGGCTCTGGCGAAGCGGCAGCAGGCTTGTCGGCAACTGGCGCGGCTTGCTTGGGCTCAACCGGCGCAGGCTTAACCTCTACCGGCTCTGTCTTGCGCGGCTCTTCCTTGACCGGAGCCTGAGCAGCCGGGGCTTCTGCCGGAGCAGCCGCCTCTTTCAAAGGAGCCTCCACCGGAGCTTGCTTGACCGGTTCTGGCTGAACAGCTACTGGTTTTACGTCTTCTTTATTCTCTACCGGAGCAGCAGGAGCAGGGGCTGGGGTAGCAGGCTTTTCAGCTACCACCTCTTTGGGCGCTTCCTGTTTAGGTTGTTGCTCGGCTGCGGGCGGAGCAGCTGCTGGCCGTTTGGCATCCAGGTCGATCTTGCCAACCACTTTGATACCAGGGAGTTTATTTTCAAAGGCAGCCTGAGGCTCTGTAGCAGTAGGTTTTTCTTCCACCACAGGCTTTTCCTCTGCTTTGGGTGCATTTCTAAAATAAAGAATTCCCTCAACATCGCTCTTCACTTTCTCTTCCTTCACTTCGGCCGGTGCTTCCACAGCAGCGGCAGCCGGTTTTTGCGATAGGGAAGATCTCAGTTCACTGGATTTGAAGTCCTTCGCAAGAAACTCGATTTGATCGGCATTAATTTTGGTATTTGGATTAGTTTCCACCTTATACCCCTTGGCAGACAGATGATCCACGATCGTAGTAATTCCCACGTTCAGGATCCGTGCCACTTGGCTAAGGCGCATCATTTTATCTTCTGCCATATTAGCAATTTAGTAGAATAAGGTTTTGCATTGATTGCAGAACTGTTTTGCGCAGCCCTGCGGGTTAATATTATTCAAATTCTTTCCGCAGGATATCAAGTACTTCTTCGACAGTCGCCTCTTCCAGATCTGTGCGCCTTACAAGCTCTTCTTTACTCAAAGTGAGTACGCTCTTGGCTGTGTCCAGACCGATTTTGTGCAATTCGTCGATGATCCATTCGTCGATTTCATCCGAGAACTCGGTCAAATCAACGTCTTCATCATTTTGTTCTTCAATATCGCGGAATACGTCGATTTCCATTCCCACCAGTTTGCCGGCCAGCTTGATGTTCTGCCCGCCTTTACCGATCGCCAGTGATACCTGGTCTGGTTTAAGGAAAACCGACACGCGCTTGGCGTCGCGGTCAATCTGCATCGAGCTAACTTTGGCTGGGCTCAATGCGCGGCTGATGAGTAGTTCGAGGTTGTCGGTGTAATTGATAACGTCTATGTTTTCGTTACCCAATTCGCGGACAATGGAATGGATACGTGAGCCTTTCATACCTACGCATGCGCCCACCGGGTCGATCCTGTCGTCATATGATTCGACGGCAACTTTCGCACGTTCCCCTGGTTCACGAACAACTTTTCGTACCGAAATGATTCCATCATAGATTTCGGGAATCTCCACTTCGAAGAGTCTTTCCAGGAATACCGGTGATGTTCTCGAAAGGGTGATCTTGGGAGAGCCGTTATTCATCTCTACTTTATGGATCACCGATTTAACTGATTCGCCCTTACGGAAGCGGTCCTTGGAGATCTGCTCGGTACGCGGCAGCGAGAGCTCGTTACCTTCCGAATCGACGATAATCACCTCGTGCCTTAAAGTCTGGTAGACTTCGCCTGTGATCATTTCACCCACCTGATCCTTGTATTTTTCATACATGATCTCCTTTTCCATGTCCTTGATCTTCTGGATCAGGGTCTGACGGGCGGTCTGTACAAGGCGGCGACCAAATTCAACGAGTTTAACCTCTTCGGCAACTTCCTCGCCCACTTCAAAGTCACTCTGAATCTTGCGGGCTTCCGCAAGCGGTATTTTATTGTATTCCCAGATATCCTCTGAGTTGTCGTCTACGATCTCACGCGTGCGCCACATTTCCAGGTCACCGCTTTCAGGGTTGATGATTACATCAAAATTATCATCGGTGCCATATTTCTTACGAATCATAGTACGAAATACCTCCTCCAAAACACTGATCATCGTTGGACGATCGATGTTCTTAGAGCTTGCGAACTCCGCGAATGATTCAATTAATATTCCGCTATCCATGGGTATGTTAAAGAATATTTGCTGATACTAAGTTATACATATTATATAATTGATCACAACCAAAAAACGCTGATCCGGCGTTGTGAGACTATTTAAACGAGATTTCGATCAAGGCCTTGGAGATCTCATCCAGGCTGATCGTGCGCACCAGCGAGGTTTCATCCACCGGTGTTTTGGATTTCTTTTTCGGTGCTGGCAGCTGGATGGTAATACGGTCCTGGCCGGCATCGGTCAGACTTCCTTGCAATACTTCACCAGTCTTCAAAGTGATTTTCAGGCTGCGTCCCACGTTTTTCTGGTACTGACGTGGGAGCACTAACGGCTGGTCCAGGCCAGGCGAAGAAACTTCCAGGGTGTACGCGTCTGTGAATATTTCAAGCTCTTCAAGCTGTTTGGCGAGCCTGCGGCTGATGGAGGTGCATTGCTGGATAGTGATGCCCTCGTCGCTGTCCACAAGGATGGTAACTTTCTGACTTGCCTTGGAAGGTTTGATTACGATGTCTATCAGAAAACAGTCGCCATCTTCCAGAAGCGGGGCCAGCAAAACTTCTAAATGTTCCTTTACGGTCATGTATAAGCTATACAAATAAAAAAGGGGATTTAGACCCCCTCAATCAATCGATCAAAATAGAATTGGATGCAAATATAAAATTATTTTATCATTTCTACAAACATTGGGCAATGTCTTCCAAATCGGTAGCGATCGCCTATTTTTGCAAAAAAACGTTATTTTCGATCGATGAAGGGTATAAAGAAGTTACTGTGGTTCTTGTATCAATGCTTTGCTTTTTATACCCTGGTGGTTTACGCGATGATTCTGTGGGTACCGTTCAAAGGATGGGTGGCCGGATTTATGATGATGTCTTTCCCTGCGGTAGTGCTGATCCATCTGATCTCAATCCCGGTTTGGTTTGTCCTCGAGCGCAAAAGGGCTTTGCTGCCACTGGTTATGTTTGCCGCGGCCGGTTTGTTTTTCTCAAGGACCTATGCGTTTGGGCGGACAGACGTTCCATCTGAGGGGCGTGCAAATCCGGGCAGCTTCTCTGTGATGAGCTACAATGTGCACGTGTTTCAGAAGCTCTCGGGCGGACGTACCCAGGAAGGACGCAAGGAAGTCGAAGCTATGAAAACATGGGTCGGTGAAAGCGGCGCGGACGTGCTCTGCATGCCCGAGTATTACGAGGAGGATCAAACTATCTTTGACACGGGAAATTACCTGAGCGGGAAAGGCTACCGGCATGCGGCCTATTATCACGGCCGAAAATATGGAAGCTCTTATTGGGGGCTTGCGATCCGTTCAAAACATCCGATAGTGGCCTCTCAGGATACCGTATTTGGACAGCAGAACGGCATGATTCAGGCCGATATCAAAATCGGGTCTGACACGGTCAGAGTGATTGGGCTGCATTTGTTTTCGATGACGCTCGGGTTGAGCAAGCTTGTGCGTCAAAAACAAATGCAAGGGATAGAAGCAGAAGGCCGTATCACGCTCCGCAAAATGAAGAATGGTTTTAAGCGCAGGGCCGAAGAATTCCCAATCTTGCAGGAATGGATCCGGGCCTCGCCTTATCCGGTGATCGTGTGCGGAGATTTTAATGAGGTGCCTTACAGTTATATTTACGGTAAGCTCCGGAAATCGCTCAAAAATAGTTTTGAAGAGAAGGGACAGGGATTTGGTTTCACTTTCAACCATTTGCCCTATTTCATCCGGATCGATCACCAGTTTTATGATGACCAGCGTTTGTCGGTAGAACAGTTTACCACTTATTCAAAAGTCAAATATTCAGATCACTATCCGATCATGGGCACGTACATCTTCAAATAAAAACAGGGCCCCCAGGGCCCTGTTCTACTTATATTTAATTGCCATACTGTCCAGTTCCTGCACGGAAATGGTGGGCGGGAAAATGCCCTGGTCGAGCTTGTGTTTGACCAGCTCTGCGGTCTTTGCCGCCTCTTCTTGTGAGGAAAACCCGTTGCTACCCGGGACTCCGGGAATTACGTTCTGTTCGATCAGAAGCGTAGTGTCCTGGCGAATGTGATAGCCCCATCCATGCTCGCCCCTGATTGTTTCAACCTTGAAACGGGAAAGGCCTTCGCCACCCTGATTGACATGCTGTCTTTGAAAAAACAGAAAGTAAATCGCGGCAGCGAAGGCCAGTATACCTATGATCAGGATTCTGCTGTTTCTGCGGATCACAGATCGTCGTCAGTGTTGATTGCCTGGGTTGGATCAAAGCCCCAGAAATCGTCTGTGCCACCACCAGAGCCGGCTGAGCTACCCGTGCCCAGGTAACCAATTTTGCCGATTGAGAACGCTCCGGCAAACCCTCTCTGAGTAGGGAAAGAAGCTCTTTCTGTCCAGCCGTTTGATCCCGGGTCGTATTCCCATACATCCGAGCGGCCTCTTCCACCGACGATGTAAGCTTTGCCATCGATCACAAAAGCCGAGCCGTAAGAGCGTGCGGGGAAGTTGTCCTGGTCAAAGCCGGTCGCAAAGTCCACGCGGGTCCAGTTACCTGCGCCGTTGTTACCAGCCGGGTCGAAGCTGTAAATATCCTTGAAGGATGTGCCGGTATTGCTTTCGCCAAAACCAACATATGCCTTCGTTCCAACGGTGAACGCGATAGCGCCTGTTCTTTTACCTCCTTTGAATGTGGCCATTTCGGTCCACTTGTCAGTGCCAGGGTTATACTCCCAGAAATCCTGGTAGTAGTTGCTGCCATTGAATCCAAGGCCCACATATGCCCTGTCGTTCACTACAAAAGAGGTAGCAAACTGACGGGTTCCGCCACCGAACTCCTCGACACCTTTCCATTTGTTGGTAGCCGGATCGTATTCGTAAAAATCTTTTTTGTAGCCGTTATCGACCGTTAACACGCCA
Organism: Dyadobacter sp. 50-39; assembly: GCA_001898145.1. GTDB lineage: Bacteria > Bacteroidota > Bacteroidia > Cytophagales > Spirosomataceae > Dyadobacter. The sequence goes on along the minus strand of MKSR01000034.1, from coordinate 72,366 downwards.
TCATAACCACCACCGACGTAGGCTTTGCCCTTCAAAACGAATGCTGTGGCATTGTTGCGGCCTGTGCCAGGGAAGGGTGTTATTTGTGACCAGGTTTGTCGGTCGGCATTATAAGCCCAAAAATCCTTTACCCGGGCAACAGTTTCATTTGTATAACCAGTACCAATGTAACCAACGTTACCAATCACAAAACTCACAGCGTTGGTCCTGATAGATCCTCCGAAGTTTGGCAAATCCTTTCTGAACCAGTTTCCGAGTTTTTCGGTCTCATCATCCTTGGAACAGCTCATCTGTACCAACGAGGCAGAAGCGACTAGAAGGGCTAACGAAGTCTTTTTTAAGGTATTAAACATGAAATTATTGTTTGACGAATTGTTACAAATGAGTAATGAGAATTATTGAATGTTTAAGCAGGTCGACGGTTGGCGCACGTTAGACAGGCTTACCCGTAACCTAAATTTTTTGCAAACATAACATCTTGATACTGCTAAGTAAAATAATCAGAAATTTTTTGTCCAAAACTTTAATCTGTCAGTTACTTTCAACGCGGATCGGGTTACAATGTTGCGCCTGTGGAGTGTCCGGGTTTGTCTGAGGATGCATTCCAACCGAAAAAGGTTTAAAATAGTCCTGACTCTTTTACGTTTCTTACCGGGTTTGCCACTATTGAACTGCCTGGTGCGTAACAGTTGAAAAGCTTTTGTTAACTCTTACGTATGCACCGGATCTTTTGTTGCAAACCGGATTTTACTTTCTTATTTGCCCGAAATCGTTGAATCATGTTGTAATTAAGAATGCAACTGATATTTTTGCACTTTTTACTGTTCTTGCTCTAAATGAAATTTCAGTCTTATTCCTTCGGGAAGTCGTCCATAGTCTACAAGCTTCTGATCATAATTGGGTTTGCGTTTTCGCTTACAGCGTGTGAGTGGGGGGATGAAATAGAGTCTCTCTCGCAGCCCGATCCCGACGATTTCGCCGTGCTAAGTACGGATACGGTCACCATTAAGCTTTCAACGATCGGTACGGATTCGGTGATGACCGGTGGCGCATCAAGGATGCTGATCGGTACTTACAAGGATCCCTATTTTGGAAAGGTCAGAAGCATGAGCTTTTTCCAGCCTACGGCCGTAAGCGGGGTGAGCCTGGTGCAGGATGCAGAGTATGACTCTTTAATACTTTCGCTACCCTTCGATAGGACTTACAGCTACGGGGATACCACCAAGCCGATGAACCTTACGGTTTATAAGCTTTTAAAGGACATCACAGATATTCCGGCTGGCAGCGCCTACTGGAACCATAACTCGACCCCTTATGATCCGGCCCCGATCGGCAAAGCGACTATTGTGCCAAGACCCACCACGACTGCGCTATTAAAAATAAAGCTGTCGGACGTGCTTGGAAAGCAGATTTTTGAAATGGCCAAAAGCAACCAGCTCACTTCCAGCGTGGATTGGATCAATCTTGTGAAAGGTCTTGCAATAATGCCGGCTGCCACTGATAACGGATCGGTGGTCGGATTCAGATGGAATATTGACAGCTCTTCGGTGCAGCTGCATTACCATACGCCTTCGGTGAGCGAATTCAAGAAAGATTCGACCATATTTAGGATTACTGCCAACTACAACCAGACCATCGCAGATCCGGCAGGCACGCAGCTTGCTAAACTGCCTGATAACAAACGCCTTTCGCTGCCGTCTTCCCAGGCAGGCAATCTGGCATTTATGCAGGCTGGAACAGGGATTATGCTGCGCGTGGACCTTCCATATCTGAGCAATTTCAAATACACCCAGTATACGGCCATCAACAAGGCTTACCTGCGCGTTAAGCCGCTTCGCGCTTCTGTCTCCGATGCTTTAAGGCCGCCCAAGGTACTTTATTTATACCGGCTGGATAAGAACAATCAGTTTTATACCGACGCCAATGGGGCGCCTTTGGCGGTGACCCTGCTGGGCTCCGGGGGCGGGGTGAGCAGCATTTATTTCAATGATCTGATCAAAAATGAGCAGTACTACCGTTTCGATATCAGCTCGTTTGCCACAGAGATCATGGTTACTCCCAGCAATGATATCGGCGGATTTATTATCCGAAGCAGCCCGTTCGGATCGAGTGGCACCTTCCGTGATGCAGGGAGTGAATTTGCCAGAAGCGTCGACCGGCTGGTGGTGGGCGATCAGCTCAATACCGACAAGGGTGTTGAGCTAGAACTTTACTACACCAGGGTTAAACCGAAATAGTATCCGCAAATTTTGATCCAAGGGGGGAGGCCAGAGGGCTTCCCCCCTTTTGGATTACATGACTACCCCATTTTTGGGCAGTATCTTTTCAGGGATCTTGTCCGCTTCGACGAGTTGCAGCAGGTTGATTTCGATGTTACGAGACATAGAGGTCATTGGAATGTCGTTTGGCCCGTTCTCGAACGGGTTCTGCATGATATAGGCGATCCATTCCACATAAAAGAACAGAAAGGAAATGGTGAATGTGACAGGGATGGCAATGCGGCCGATGCTCTCTACCAGCCCCATTGGAAGGATCAGCGTGAAAATAAATATCACCAGCAGCACAAAAAAACTGTATTGGGTGGGGAAAACCGTGTTTTTAATGCGTTCACATTTACCCATCGCATCGCAAAGCCTTCGCAGCGTTTCGTCGATGTTCTGATAAAGCAGCGTCTTTATTTTGCCTGCATCGTGCAGCTCAGCCATTTTGAACTGGATCAGATTTAAGATCGCATTAGGAATATTATCTTGCGCGCTGACGTAGGCGTGCTGCTCGGCAGTCAGGTGAAGATCTGCGTAAACAAGCACCTGAGTCCGGCGAAGCGAGTTGGCCAGCGCGTAACACCAGGCGATTTGTAGATGGGCGATGCCGGAAACCAGCTCCTTTTTTTCGTTTTCAGGCGCCTCAATGAAAGCCTTGGCCTGTCGCACGAGCGTGCGGCTGTCGTTGACAATCTCTCCCCAGCACTTGCGCGCCTCCCACCAGCGGTCATAGGCCGAGTTGGTCCTAAAACCCAACAGCAGAGAAAGGGCCGTACCCAGAATGGTAATGATCGAAATCGGGAAAGAAAGAAAATGCCAGTTCTGATAGCTGAAAAGATAGAAGACAAGAGTGGCGTAGCCGGTTACTGCAACGACGCCAGCCCAGATACCTTTGAGCAGGCGCCAGATCGAAAAGACCTGTTTGACGTACATAAATGATGATAATAAGTTCTGTGCCAAAATATAAAAAAGCGGGCCATCGGTAGCACCTATGACCCGCTTTTTAGCAAAAGCAGCTTTTTGTTAATATCAAGAAGCGTCAGTTAACGGCTTGGCGGGCTGATGCGCTTTTTTACCGGCCACCAGTTTTTCGATGGCCACAAACAAGACCGGCACGACAAAGATGGCCAGCGAAGTTGCCGCAAGCATGCCACCGAACACGGTCCAGCCGATTGTTTTCCGCGATTCAGCGGCGGCCCCGCTTGCAAATGCGAGCGGAAGTACACCCAGGATGAATGCGAGCGAGGTCATGACAATCGGCCTCAAACGCAACTGCACCGCTTCCAGGGTAGCCTTGACCAACTCCATGCCATTGTCAACGCGCTCTTTGGCAAATTCAACGATCAGGATTGCGTTTTTGGCGGCCAGACCAATCAAAGTGATCAAACCGATCTGGGCGTAGATGTTATTGGACAGATTCGGAAGGAAGGTAAGGGTCAGAATTGACCCGAAAGCCCCGATTGGTACGGCAAACAGGACTGAAAACGGAATCGACCAGCTTTCATAAAGCGCTGCCAAAAACAAGAAAACAAATATGATCGAGATCGCAAAGATCGTCGTGGTGCTATCTCCCGCTTTAATCTCCTCACTGCTCATGCCGGAGAATTCGTAACTATAGCCGGCGGGTAGTTTAGCCGCTTCTTCGCGCAATGCGGTGATGGCCTGACCGCTACTGAAACCTGGCTTAGGCGTACCGTTGATCTCCACCGAACGGTAGATGTTGTAGTGGGAAATCAGTGCGGGGTTTTCTACCACGCGCGAGCTGACCAAGGCGCTGAGCGGAACCATATTGCCGGCTCGGTTGCGGACATAGAACTTTTGGATCTTATCCAGTGAAGAGCGGAAGCTGCTGTCGGCCTGCACCATCACGCGGAAGTTGCGGCCGTAAAGGTTGAAGTCGTTCACGTAGGAACTACCCAAAAGCGTCGACAGCGAGTTGAATACATCATTTACCTGCACGCCCAGTTTCTTGGTCTTCTCGCGGTCGACATCGATCTGATAACTTGGCGTTCTGGCGTTAAAGAATGTGTAGGCCATCGCAATTTCAGGGCGCTTGTTGACCCTTCCTAAAAACTCGCGGGCTACGGCCTCAAATTGCTGGATATTGTCCGTACTGGTGGACTGTTGCAGCTGGAAGGTGAAACCAGAGGTTGCACCCAGACCCGGGATTGCCGGCGGAGCGATCGCCAGCACGCGCGCCTCCTTGATATCTGCGGTACGTTTCTGGATTTCCTTGATCACCGCCTGCACGTGATGCTCTGCGCCTTTGCGGTCTGCCCATGGGTGAAGGCTGACAAACATAGTACCTACGTTGGACTTGTTAGAAAAGCTGATCACGTTCAAACCGGCAAGACCACCGACTACCTTTACCTCGGGAATCGAGGATACGCGGGCCATGATGTCTTTGATCATCGCTACGTTGCGGGTCGTCGAAGTCGCCTCCTGCATTTCATAGGTCACAAACAGACGCCCTTCATCTTCGACGGGAATAAAGCCCGAGGGTTTATTTTTGAAAAGGAAGAAAAGGCCCACAAAAAGACACACCATCATCACCAGCACCAGCGGGGTAGCTTTGATCCATTTGGAGACGCCCCTTGTGTAGGAGCGCGAGACTTTATCAAACCAGCGGTTGAAACGGTCAAAGAATTTTTCAAGCGCGTTCTTTTTGTCGTGCTCGCCCTTGGAAGGTTTGAGCATGATCGAGCAAAGCGCGGGCGTCAGCGAGAGGGCCACAAATGCGGAAAGCAGTACGGAAACTGCGATCGTGATCGCAAATTGCTGGTAGAGCCGCCCTACGATGCCCGGCACGAAGCCCACAGGCACGAACACGGCGGCAAGGATCAATGCGATCGCGATCACGGGTCCTGAAATATCTTTCATTGCCTGCTCGGTAGCGGCGCGCGGCGACATTTTCTTCTCATCGATATAGTGCTGGACCGCCTCTACTACCACAATCGCGTCATCGACAACGATACCGATCGCGAGTACAAATGCAAAAAGGGTCAGCGTGTTGATCGTAAAGCCGAAAGGGATAAAGAAGATGAACGTACCGATCAGCGAGACTGGGATCGCAAGGATCGGAATCAGGGTCGCGCGCCAGTTTTGCAAAAACAAAAACACGACCAGCACCACAAGGATCATCGCTTCGCCAAAGGTATGAAGTACTTCCTCAATGGACACTTTCACAACAGAGGCTGTTTCAACCGGTATTACATAGTCAATGTCTTTGGGGAAAGTTTTCTTCATTTCCGTGAGCGCTTTCATGACGCCCTCATACGTATCAAGCGCGTTCGCGCCTGGCGCCTGGTAAATCAGCACGAATGCAGCCGGCTTTCCGCTTACAAACGCATTTACGCCATAGTCGAATTTGCCTAGTTCTACCCGGGCCACATCCCTGAGGTACACCACGCTGCCTTCCTCGGGCGCTGAGCGTACAATGATATCCTCAAACTGCTCTTTGGTGTTTAGCCGGCTATTGGTCAGCACGCTGTACTCAAACGCTTGTGCGCCTGGCTGCGGGGTTCCCCCCACCGTACCTGCCGCGATCTGCAAGTTCTGCTCTGCCAGGGCCGCGGAAATGTCAGAAGGTGTCATTCTCAGGTTGGCCAGTTTTTCCGGGTTCAGCCAGATACGCATACCAAAATCGTCGGCGCGCGAGACGATATCACCCACCCCTTTCACGCGTTGAAGTGCGTCTTTGAGGTAAATGTTGGCATAGTTACCGATAAACTGCGCATCATGGGTCCCCTTAGGCGAGTATAACGCCAAGGCGATCATAATACTGGGCTGACGCTTGCGAACCGTCAAGCCAAGGCGTTTTACCGCGTCAGGCAGGGTAGGCTCTGCCACGCTCACCCGGTTTTGCACGTCCAAGGCGGCGATGTTGACATCTGTACCTACATCGAATGTGACGTTGATACTGCTTTGGCCGCTGCTGGTGCTGTTACTGGACATGTAGGTCATGCCCGGCACGCCGTTGATTTGGGTCTCGATAGGCGTTGTGGTCGTCTGCTCGACTGTCTGGGCATCCGCGCCGGTAAAGGTCCCGCTCACCGTTACGGTAGGAGGGGTAACGTCGGGATATTGGGCTACCGGCAGGGTGGTCAGGGCAATAAGCCCCACCAGGACCAGCACCACCGAGGATACTATCGCGGTGACCGGCCTTTTTATAAAAATATCTGCAATCATTTCGTACTGGTTTATGAAATAGGAAAACGGACCGGCTGCTTATTTTTTTGGAGCTGCGCCCTGAGCCTGAGCTGGCGCACCTTCCTGTACAACTGCCCCTTCGCGAAGGTTTTGCACGCCTTCCACGGCGATTTTTTCGCCTTCTTTCAGCCCATCTTTGATAATGATGTTCGGGCCGAGTGCTGTTCCGAGCACCACTTTGCGCTGGGTAACCTTGCTGCTGTCACCGGCCACGTAGACAAAGTACTCGCCTAGCTGCTCAGTTACTGCTTTGTAAGGGATTACCACGGATTTAGAGCCTGCATTGTTGAGCACCATCACCGTACCGCTCATGCCGGCGCGGAGCTGGTTGTCCTTATTGGGAAATACCAACCGGGCCTTGATGCTTCCGGTTTGCGGATCGACGGCGCGGTCCAGCAGGGCGATCTTTCCGTGGGCCGGGTAGACCTCGGTTCCAAATTTGATCGAGAAAGTCGAGTCTGTTGCCTTTTGAGATTTCATCAAGGTGGTAAAGCGGTAAATTTCTTTCTGGTCCACGTTGAAATCAACTGCCAGCTGGCTATCGGTTGATACGGTGTTCAAGATGGTTTGACCTGCTGAAACCGGCGCACCGACCTTCACCTGTGAGATGCCGATGATGCCATCAAAAGGGGCGGTTACCTTCGTGTAACGAACGCTGGTTTGGCTGGCTTTGATGCTGGCTTGGGCCGCGTCGACCTGCCTTTTGGCGACTTCAAGCGCAGCGTCGGCATTATCAACGAGCTGTTTGGCCACCGCATCATTCTTTTCAAGCTCATGGTAACGATCAGCGTCTTTCTGAGCGCGTGCCAGGTTGGCCTGCTGAACGTTCAGATTAGCCACAGCCTGATCGTAGTTCGCATCATAAAGCTGCGCATCGATCGTGTAAAGCAGCTGACCTTTGCGTACCCGGGAGCCATCGGTGAAATGGATGCCGGTGACAAAGCCGGTCACCTGCGGGCGCAGTTCAACCTCGTTAAGCGGCACTACCGTTGCCGGGTATTCATCGTAATAGGAAGCTTCCGAAGTTGTCACTTCCGATAAGCTCACCTGGACAGCAGGAGGCGTCGCAGGCTGCTGTTGCTGATCTTTTTTGCCGCAGGAATAGATCGTCAGTGCGAGCAGGGCAGCGGGGTAATATTTCATTGTATTTAAAAACATATCATCAAAATATTTTCGATTGAAGCAAGGAGTTAAAAATTGCGCGCAGAATGCGGACTGGATCAGCTACTGAACATTGATCTGCCCGAGCGCTTTCTGAAGGTCGATCTTACTGGCCAGTACCTGGTACAATGCATTATAATAGTTGATACGGGCCAGGCGAAGGTCTGTTTCGGAGGTGACCACTTCCAGGTAGGTTTTAATGCCGGATTTGTATTGCAGCTGGATCACATCATACACCTCGCGGGCAAGCTCAACATTTTCTTTCTGAGCCAGAAGGTTTGTCAGGTTGCCTTTATAGTTGGCAAGGGCGCTCGCGTATTCAGAGTTGACATTGTTTTGTAAACCTTTCAGGTCCCAGTCCAGGCGCCTGAGCTGCCACTCGGCCAGCCTTGTGTTGGCCTTTCTTTTTCCCCCCTGGTAAATTGGTAGCGAAAGGGTTAGCAGCCCGAAGGAGTTGGGATAGTTTTTACCATACAAATCTGTGAAGCGGTTGTTCTGAAAGTTCAGGTTATAGGCCCCATTCAAGGACAGGTTGGGCAGGTAGCTCCATTTGTTATACTGCACATTGGCTTCTGCCAGCTTCTTCTGTGTAGCCAGGATCTGGTATTCGATGCGCGCGTTCAGATCGACATTCTGCAAAGTGTCCAGGGCAATTTCCCGCTCCATCTGCAAGGTGTCATAGCCGATCTGCAGGGCTTTGTCCAGCGGATAACCCATCAGTGTTTTCAGGTATTCCACTTTGGCTTTGAGCACTTCCTCGTTGCTCTTTTTGTTGGCGCGCGTGTTGTTAAGCGAAATGGTTGCCCGTTTGTAGTCGATTTTGTCTGCAATGCCGGATTTGTACTGGTTTTGAGCATCTTTGAGGCTGCGTTCTAGCCGCAGGATATCCTCGTCGGCGACCCGGATCTGCTGAGTAGTAGCCAAAACATCGTAGAATGCCTTGGAGACATTCACAGCCAGGTCGGTCTTGTTGTTGACCGTGTTCTGGCTTGCGGCAAACAGGACATCTGCGCGCGTGCGTTTGGCCAGTAGCACATCGCGGTTGAAGATCTGCTGAGAAAGTGTAAACTGGGTCGCAGAGACATTGTTTACGCCCAGCTTCACCGGGTTTCCGGCAATGATGCTGGTCTGGACGATGAAATTGTGCTGCAAATTGTAGTTAAAGCCGATCTGCGGGTACCAGTCGGCCAGTTTGGCCCGGACTTGGCTAGCGGTGATCTGCTCGTCGATCAGCGATTGCTGGATGGCTGGCTGGTTTTTGATCGCATATGCAACCACATCCTGTAAAGTTGCCTGTTCCAGAACCGGGGCTTGCCGGCTACTCTCCTGGATGCCCTGCGCCAGGGCTGTACTGAGCAAATTCAATAAGAGCAATGCCGAGCTAAGCGCCAAACGCGTTGTTTTTTGTGGCTTAGACCAATACTTCATGTAGGTGTTAATTAGAATTTTGGATAGAGATAACGTGTTGCTGTCTGATGATGAACAGTCGGAAAAATGGTGAGAGAAATAGATCAGCTGTCGGTGGCCAGCCATAGGATTTTGACCCCGGAAAAGAAAGGATTGAACGGCGTTAACATAGCCAGCAGATTTAGAGAATTTTTGTAAACAATCGGTGACATAAGTGGTCTGCGTATAAGCTGCCCCGTTGTCGGATTGTACTTATTAAGGATTTAAATGCGGGAATAGTTTCCTAGATCTTTGAAAAAAATGGGCAGCGCACCATGCTTTCTTTAAAATGTTAAATTTTTAAAGAGAATTGTACTTTGCAGGGCATGTTTGTAGCATTCGGCTATGCGTAATTTTTACGCATAGCACTTAACGGTTGGCTACCTGGCGTTCGGGCCAAAGTTTCTGAATGAGCCAGGCAAACAGGATCACCAGCGCGCAGCCAATCAGGTTCAGCCAAAGAAATGCGGTCAGATCGATCACATAGCTTGCGATCACAAATAGCTCACCGATGATGCTTCCCCAGAAAACCGCGCGGCTGCCAATGCTTTTGAAGTAGAATGCGACCAAGAAAATCCCAAGGATCGTACCGTAAAACAGTGAGCCCAGGATATTGACGGCCTCGATCATACTGCCCAGCCGGGAGGCGTATTGCGCGACAGCAATACAGAATACTCCCCAAAAGAAGGTTGCCCAGCGGGAGGCTGCCACGTAGTTGCGTCCGTCTTCGTCTTTACGGATGATCCGCTTATAAATGTCGATTATCGTGCATGAGGCCAGCGAATTGTAGGCGGCAGCCACCGAACCCATCGAGGCCAGCAGGATCACTGCAATCAAAAGGCCCACCATACCTGCGGGAAGGTAGTCGATCACAAACCGAAGGAAAATATAGTTTACGTCGTTGGTTTCCCCGCCACTGGCCTTTGAAAGCACACCGGCAGCTTGTTTTCGGACATCTTTTACTTTGCCTTCCAGCTCTGCCAAAACGGCCCGTGATGCGGAGATTGCCTGCTGGTCATCTTTACGGATCGCCTCGGTAAGGGCCATAACCTGCGGCCGCTTGACGGACTGGATCTGATCATGCTGTTTTTCAAGCGCTGCATATTCAGCCGAGTATGGGCCGGATTTGACCCGATCGACGGCGGTTTGATTAAAGAAAAGCGGGGGAGTGGTAAACTGATAGAATGCAAATACCAGCACGCCCACCAAAAGGATCAGAAACTGCATCGGGATTTTCAAAAGCCCGTTCATGGCTAGCCCGAGCTTGCTTTGGCCCTGGGAGCTGCCCGTCAGAAACCGCCCGACCTGCGACTGATCCGTACCAAAATAGGAGAGCTGCAAAAAGAAGCCGCCGATCAGGCCAGACCAGACATTATACCTGTTGTTAAGGTCAAATGTAAAATCGATCAGATTAACCTTGCCCATCTTGCCGGCCACATGCAGCGCGTCGGTGAAAGAGACCTGATCGGGAAGCAGCTTTACCACCATCACGCCAGCCACCACCATCCCGATGGTGATAATGCCCATCTGTTGTAAATGCGTGTGGGAAACCGCCCGCGAGCCGCCAAGAGTTGTATAAAGTATGACCACGCCTCCGGAAATGATGTTGGTCCAGGTAATGTCCCAGCCCAGAATGGCCGAAAGGATCAGGGAAGGCGCATAAATGGACAGGCCTGTGGACAGGCCGCGCTGCAATAGGAAAAGAAATGCGGTCAGCGCGCGCGTGCGCAGATCAAAGCGCCCTTCCAGAAATTCATAAGCGGTGAATATTTTCAGCTTTCCAAATTTGGGAACAAATGTCACGCAAAGTACCACCATGGCAAGCGGCAGGCCGAAATAGAACTGGACAAACCGCATCCCGTCGGTATAGGCCTGTCCGGGAGCAGAAAGGAAAGTGATGGCGCTGGCCTGGGTGGCCATCAGCGACAGGGTCACATGGTACCACGGCATCGACTGCCCGGCCAGCAGGAATGAATCCATCGTATGCTTCTCACGGCTGCGATAGATTCCGTACAGTACTACAAATAAAAGGGTAAGCGAAAGAACAGTCCAGTCGAGTGTGCTCATTGAAAACGGGTCATAAATAAATAGAAGAGGACAATTTGCAATGCGAGCATGCCGATCAGCAGAATGTAAAGCTGTTTCCAGCTATTGACAAATGGGGGCAGCCCGTCGCGGTCCTGCGAGCTATCTTCTTTTATGATCATCGTTCGGGTCGAAAGGTTTAGTACTCAAAAAAATGGCCGGGTATTCTGCCACAAGCAAAAGTAGAACGGTTTTGATTGACTTTTAGCATGTAAAAATGTTAACGAAGCGTTAACGGCGGGTATATGTGTAACGGCTCAGGACTGCTAATTTATCATAAATGATAGAATAGGCAGGATTTAAATACTATTTTTAGTGGGTAAACTCTTATCAACGTTATTGCGCTATAATGATCCAGATCTACACAAGCTCTGAGGCTTTTCCCACTCGCTGCACAAAACTGTTCTATATCGTATTGGTGGTTATTGCCGTGGGCCTTTTACATCCGGTTGCTGGGCAGGATACCAGTTCGGCTGCCGGGCATACCCAGGCCTGGGTCGAAGTGGCCGGATACGGATCGACCAGCTCGCGCACTCCGTTCTGGTTTCATGCAAACCAATGGGGCGTAGTTTCCATGACCGGCCAGGCGGGAAGTCTCCGGGCCGGCATAACCGGAAGGCAGCCATTCTCCCGTGATACGCTGGCAAAAAAGAACTGGACCTACGTATATGGCGTGGAAGTGGTTGGCAATGTCAGCAAACACAGCAAGGTACTGCTTCCGCAGGCCTACGCCGGAATCGACTTCAAAGGATTTCAGTTTACTGTGGGCAGGTTCAAACAATATGCAGGATTCAACGATGATGAACTTGGCTCGGGGGCGTACATGTGGTCGGGAAATGCGCTTCCTATTCCCAAAATTCAGCTGGGCTTTGCTGAATACAAGCCGCTGATCAAGAATTTTCTTTATTTCAAAGGTTTCTACTCGGACGGAATCTTTGAAAATAGCAGGCCAATCACCAGCCATCTTAAATTGCACAATAAGGCGCTATTCGTCCGGCTTGGAAGGCCGTCGGGAAAGGTTAAGCTATATGGCGGATTTAATCACGCGGTTCAATGGGGTGGAAAATCACCTTATTTTACGGAAAACGGGCAGATGCCCAACGGACTGGGCTATTATTGGTATGTGATTACCGGATTGAAGCCGAAAAACAAAACAGAGCTTTCAAATTTTGACCGGACAAACCGGATCGGCAATCACGTCGCCAGTCTGGATGCGGGTATCGAGTTTGACCTGCCAAATGTCAATATCTTTCTTTACAGGCAGAACCTGGTCGAAGACGGCTCACTGTTTTATCTGAACAACATCAAAGATGGGCTGAATGGACTTGTGTTCAATTTCAAACATACAGAACCGGCCAGCTTTTCGCTTGACAAGCTGACTTTGGAATTATTATATACGAAAAGTCAGGGCGGCACCGAGACTACGAATGCGAACGGGATTCGCGGAAAAGATGACTATTTCAACAACGGTCAGGTGCGGGATGGATGGTCGTATTTTGGAAGAGGGATCGGAACGCCGTTTATCACCGCTGCGACAGAAAATAACTGGCCTTTGTATGCAGATTTTTTCACCAACAACAACCGCGTTTGGGTTACGCATCTGGGCATGAAGGGTTCGCTTCAAAGAATCCATTGGAAAACCAAGCTCTCTTTTTCGAGCAATCAGGGAACTTATGACCAGCCGTTTCGGGAGACGGTATATCAATTTTCTGGTCTGCTCGCGCTGGCGAAGCAGACCAGTTTTCTGGGCGGATCAACTGTTCAGGTGGCATTGTCTGTCGACCGGGGTAAGCTGTTCGATCCGGCGGCAGGTCTAATGCTGTCTATCCGGAAAGACTTCCATTTCAAAGTCAGCCGTTAGCCAGGATCCTCTCCGTACAAACGGCCAGGCTGTCGCGCCAGTAGGGAATCTCAATGCCGAATGTGCTTTTGATCTTGGACTTGTCCATGACAGAATAAGCCGGCCGAACCGCGCGGGTCACGTACTCGGAAGTTTTGACCGGATTGAGCTTTACGCTTGTTGCGCTCAGATCAAAAACGGCTTTGGCGAAATCATACCAGGAAGTAACGCCTTCATTGCTGTAATGGTAGATGCCGTAAGATTTGTTATCAGACTCGATAATGTCCAGTATCGCATTGGCCAGGTCGATCGCGTAAGTAGGGGAGCCTGCCTGGTCGATAATCACACCCAGCTGCTCGCGCTCGCGGCCCAGGCGGAGCATTGTTTTAACAAAATTATTGCCAAACTCGGAATACAACCAGCTTGTGCGAAGTGTGTAATGCGCGGGCAGGATTTCTGCAATGGCCGCTTCGCCTTCAAGTTTGGTCAACCCGTAAATGTTTTCCGGTTCTGCCGCATCGGTTTCTGAAAGCAGCTTGGGCACGTCTCCCTTGAAAACAAAGTCGGTGGAAACATGGATGAGCGTCGCCTGATGGTTCTTGCAAGCTTCTGCTATGTACGCGGCGCCATCGCGGTTAACCTTCCGGCAGGTGTCTACATCATCCTCGGCTTTGTCAACCGCCGTGTAAGCTGCGCAGTTGATCACAAACTGAGGCTTCTCAGCTGTGAATAACTGGTCGAGTAAATCTTTATCGAGAATGTTTGCGTTTTCTTCGGAAGGGAAGGAGATGTCGGTGAGATTACGTTCCGTTGAGACTTTTTTAAGGCAGCTTCCCAGCTGGCCTGAGGCACCTAAAACAACTATTTTCATTGAGTATTTTTAAAATGCGTTAGTTGCAAAGTTAATCAAAGCCTCAGGGAAGGGCGTATTATTTGTTGATTATTATTTTCCGTGATGTGGTTCCCCCTCTCTCGTCTTCCACATTGACAACATACATTCCCGGCCGAACGCCTCGCACATCGATTCCATTTTCATAACCGCGACTCACATTCAGGATACGGCGACCGTTCACATCCCACACCGATACCTGTTTTATCTTGCGTCCATAGCGGATGAAAATCCGGTCTCTTGCCGGATTCGGGTATACCACCGCTTCGACTTCATCAGCGGAGCTATCAAATGGTTTCAAGATTTCGCCTGCATCCCTGGCTACCAGTGCGCTATCGGCGCCCGCCGCTATTTCGCGCGCAGAGGAAAGGTCTGCCCCGAAAGTGTAGGCCAGGTAGGTGTTGGGTACTATCGGAGAAACGGTAGTCATTGATCCCGAGCTCAGATTACTGGCGCCGCCCCAGAGCGATACCGCATCGACTACCGACGGGATTTTGACCCATTTCGAGCCGTTCCAGCCCACAATGTAAACTTTGTTGAGGTTACCTCCCGGCGCAAGCGATGACATTGCGCTTTCCAGAAACCACGATAATGTGATTTTAGTCGCTGTTGCGCCATTGATGTCCCAGTACTCCTGCGGTGAGACTTTGCCGACATTACTATCCTTGCTGTTCACGGAAAACGGGGCTCCGGTTGGAAGCGGAGGATAATTGCCGCCTTTATGGCTGGTGGTAACGGCTATGCCGGGGTTAGCCGAAAAGTAGGCGCCCATAGTGCCATCAGCGGTCGCTGCGAAAGGGCGGTACACCGAGTTATCGCTGACCGGGAAAATGAACCGGCTGCTTCCCTTCACTTTCACATAACCATCGACCATACTGCCATTTACCACCAGGGTGCTCGCGTAGGTTATCCTGCCGAATGCAACCCTGTCTGTAAATAGCTTGCGCCGTTGCGCCTGCAAATCCGGTAATGTAGCAACGAGCAAACACAATGCTCCTGAAAATCGTAAAACCCTTCTCATCTTCCTCCTTATAAATTCTAACCTGAGTAACATATTGTGTTACACAAAATTAGAATTTATACTACATATAAAAAAGTGAGAAGGAAATATGAAGCATTTAGAATAGAGCTAAAACGAAAAAGGCGCCAACTGGCGCCTTTTTCGTGACTTTCGGTTGTGGATACTGTAAGATAAATTCTACTGACCACGTCCAAGAACCATTACCTGAACAGTTCTGAAAATAAGTTGAACGTCGTCAAATACGCTATATGATTTAAGGTATTGAAGGTCATATTTCAACCGCTCCACGTTTTTCGCTACCGTATCGGCGTAGCCTACATTGATCTGGCCGATGGAAGTAATGCCTGGTTTCACTGTCAGCAGGCGCTGGAAGTCATGCGGGGCAGCTTCCATGAGCATATCCACATCATACTTGTATAGCGGGCGCGGACCTACTACGGACATTTCACCTTTTAGTACGTTGATAAATTGCGGAAGCTCGTCCAGACGCGACTTGCGAAGAATGCGGCCAATAGGCGTAATACGCGGATCGTCATCACCTTTTGAATGCTGTAAACCCATTTTGTCGGCATCCACACGCATACTGCGGAATTTGTAGATGTAGAAAAGCTCTCCCCAACGGCCTGAACGCTGCTGTTTGAAGAACACCGGTCCAGGTGATGTGATCTTGATCGCTGCCCATACCAGGAAGAATACCGGCGCACCGAGAATCATCACAATGACGGAGAATATCAGGTCGAATGCGCGTTTCACGGTCTGCTCATTCAGGCTTGAAAACGGTTTCGTGTTGATCTGAATGATCGGGTACATGTCATGGTACTCGATGGATGCCATGTTGGTCATAAAGCCCCGGAAATCCGGAACAAGGCGAATATGGGTGCGTTGGCGCTCACCAATGCGAATAACCTCCTTAACCTGCTCGTCATTCATTTCGGAAAGGCAGCAGTACAGGTAGTCAAGTTTCTTCTCTTTCACCATGGTTTCGAGATCGCCTACCGAATTCTGCGTAGAAGACAAGTCGACCGCGCCGGAAAAACGGTATCCGAGTTCTCTGTGCTGTACATAGAATTCGCGTATCAGCGTAGCCAGGTCACCTTTTCCTACAATCGCGTAACGGTTGTAGTTATAGCCGGCCTGACGGAAAAGTTTCAAAAAGAGGATTGCACCGGCTCTGAAAGAGATTGCGAGCGTCAGAAAAAGCCCGTAAGTCATCAGGAACTGGTAGCGTGAATATTCCTCGCCCTGCTTGCTCAGGTAAAGGAATGCCATCATCAATGCACCATGCACTGTGATTGCTTTCAGGAAATTCCCGATCTGGGTATTGAAATGATAGGATAACCTGGTAAAACGGTAAGTTTTGAGTGAATAGATCGTGAAGATCCAGACCAGGTTGGCGACCAGTAGAAGATTCACGTACTGGTTCTCAAAAATCGTCGATATGCCATCTTCGAAACGAAAAACATAGGCAAAGAAGAATGACAGATTGAGGAGTACAACGTCTGTCCAGAGATGTGCCTTGGGCAGTAAACCCGGATAATGATTTTTCATGAATTTCTACGTTGAGTGTTTTTGAAGTCCATACTACCCCGAGCTAACAGGTGAATGCATGTATGGTGTCAACAAGTTTAAGACATTTCTTTTATAAATCAAAACATCGAAATATGTTTGATTCCATAATTAGAAGATTGTCAGTAGTTTATCGTTGAAAATTCATTGAGAAATAATCTCTTCTCCCTTTATTATACAATTTTAGCATTTTCGCCGTCCCGGATTGCGCACATTACTTTGGAAATGAAGGAAAGCGGCCTCAGGACGGCGAAATTTATTGCTAAACAGACAGTTGAGCGCTTGCTGGCAAAAGGCGGAGCAAATACTTCCCGTAGCCGCTCTTCACGAGTGGCTGGGCGATTTCGGCCAGCTCTTCTGCGTTGATATAATTCATGCGGAAAGCAACTTCTTCGATGCACCCGATTTTCAAACCCTGCCGTTCTTCGATCACCTGAACAAACTGGCCGGCCTGCATCAGCGATTCGAATGTTCCGGTGTCCAGCCAGGCAGTGCCGCGGTCCAGCACGCCGACTTTCAGCTTGCCTTTTTCAAGGTACACCTTGTTGATGTCGGTAATCTCGTATTCACCACGGGGGGAAGGCTTGATAGCTTTGGCAATTTCCACAACATCATTATCGTAGAAATACAGACCTGGTACCGCGTAATTGGATTTCGGTTTCACCGGCTTTTCTTCAATGGACAGTGCTTTGAAATCCGGATCAAAATCAACGACGCCATAGCGTTCGGGATCATGGACCTGGTAGGCGAAAATTACACCGCCTTCGGGATCATTGTTGGCCTGCAAAAGCTTCGACAAGCCTGAGCCATAGAAGATATTGTCACCCAGGATCAATGCTACCTTGTCGTTGCCGATAAATTCCTCACCGATAATGAATGCCTGAGCCAGGCCGTCGGGCGTCGGTTGTACCGCGTAGGTGAACTTGCAGCCAATGCGGCTGCCATCGCCCAGCAGTTTCTGGAAATGCGGCAAGTCATGCGGCGTGGAGATGATGAGTATTTCACTAATGCCCGCCAGCATCAGAATCGAAAGCGGGTAGTAGATCATCGGCTTGTCGTAAACAGGCATCAATTGCTTGCTTACAGCGAGCGTCAGCGGATGTAGCCGGGTGCCTGAGCCGCCGGCGAGGATAATTCCTTTCATTGAACAGAAGATTGGATGGTGGATCGAAGGACTACCGCCCCTCGTACATTTCTTCGTAGTAATGCTGGTAAGCGCCGGATGTTACGTTTTCGAGCCAGGTTTCATTGGCAAGGTACCAGTCCACGGTTTTTTCCAGCCCTTCCGCGAACTGCAAAGAAGGAAGCCAGCCCAACTCGTTTTTCAACTTGGTGGCATCAATGGCGTACCTGAGATCATGGCCGGCACGGTCGGTCACATAATGGATCAACTGCTCGGAACTTCCCTCGGGACGGCCGAGTTTTTCATCCATCGTTTTGCAAAGCAGCATCACAAGGTCGATGTTTTTCCACTCGTTATGGCCGCCGATATTATAGGTCTCACCATTTTGGCCATGGTGAAAGATGGTATCAATCGCACGCGCATGGTCCTCTACAAAAAGCCAGTCCCTGATGTTTTCACCTTTACCATACACCGGCAGCGGTTTGTTATGGAGTATGTTATGGATCATCAGCGGAATCAGCTTCTCGGGGAAGTGGTTCGGGCCATAGTTGTTCGAACAGTTTGAAATCAAAACCGGCATTTTGTAAGTGTTGTGGTAAGCACGTACAAAATGATCGGAAGAAGCTTTCGATGCGCTGTAAGGCGAGCGGGGATCGTATTTCGTAGTTTCCAGGAAGAATTCAGACGGATCGTGCAATTCGCCGTAAACTTCGTCCGTCGAAACATGGTAAAACAAATGATTGGCCAAATCCTCTTTCCAGGCTTTTCTGGCTGCATTAAGCAGGTTTACCGTTCCGACGACATTCGTCATCACAAATGACAGCGGATCCGAAATAGATCTGTCGACATGCGATTCCGCGGCAAGGTGGATCACACCGTCGAAATTGTTTTCAGCAAAAAGCTGATCCACAAATCCAGCATCGACGATATCGCCCTTCACGAAATGATAATTCGGAAGGCTGTCAATGTCGCGCAGGTTTTCGAGGTTACCTGCATAGGTCAATGCATCGAGGTTGTAGATTTCGTAGGACGGGTAAGTTTTCACAAACCGACGTACCACATGCGAACCGATGAAACCGGCGCCGCCTGTTATCAATATTTTCTTCATAATTAATTACGGTTGAACTGGAGAAATGGGACGTCGGCCATCAGGACTTCAGAGACGTCGGGAAAACTTCTTCAAATGTGGGCAATATCTGATCTTTCGGAGATACGTTAGGCTCGCTTACTCCCCAGGGAATGTTCAGAAAGGGATCGTCCCATCTTAGGCCGCCTTCCGAAGCTTTGTGGTAAAGGCCGGTGCACTTATATTGGAAAATACTATCCTCTAATGCGGCAAACCCGTGTGCAAATCCTTCCGGAATGTACACCATCGTACCGTTCACGGCATCGAGCTCAAACAGTTCGAACTTTCCAAAGGTGGGCGATTCCGGCCTGAGATCTACCGCTACATCGAGCACTCTGCCGGCTACTACCCGCACCAGCTTGCCTTGAGCATGGGGAGCATTCTGAAAATGCAGGCCGCGTATCACGCCTTTTTGGGAGAACGACTGATTATCCTGTACAAATCTGGAAGTCAGCCCCTGGGCCTTCCAGATTTCCTCATTGAAGGATTCGAAGAAATGGCCCCGCTCATCTCCAAAAACGGATGGCTGAATGACCAGGACATCAGGAAGGGATGTTTTGCTGAATTTCATGTTTCGTTGAGTATATGGTCTTAAAGTGATTCTCGTACTGATCAATGATTTTATTCCATTCGTAGATGTGCTTGATTTTGTGCAAGTTGTTCTCTACCAGGGTCAGGTAATCTTGCTTACGGACGGTATCCAGGCTTTTCGCAACCTCTTCCGCTTGTGAAAAATAAAGCGCATCCGTTTCCAGGATCGTGGAATTGAACTCGTTCCGGTTCGCACAGATCAGCGCCTGCGAGGCCATTGCTTCGAGCAGCGACGGGTTTGTACCGCCCACGGAGTGGCCGTGGAAATAGAGGTTGGAGAAATACCTGAGATTGTTCAGCACATTGATGTCGTAGATACCTCCCACAAACCGGATATGGCCGACTGCGGCGAACTTGTTCTTCAGATACTCGCCATACTTAGTGTTATGTTTCCCAACCACGAGAAACGGCGATTTGGTGGTAGCTCGGGACACTCCTTCGAGGATGGTGTCTACATTATTCTCGGGTTCCAGCCGGGCGATGAGCATGTTGTAGCCGTACTCGGTTACATCGTAGCTTTTCAGGCAGTCATTCGTCGCATCTTCGAACGGAAAGGCACCGTAAGGAATATACGTAGAAGGAATGTTATATTTTTTAGTTAAATAATCTTGTATACCCAGTGAATCGGCGATCCAGTGATCGCTGTAAACTGTTCCCAGGTATTCAGCCCATTTGAGAAAGTTTCTTACCGGTTTGGAATATTTGGTACGCTTCCATTCCAGGCCATCCATATTGGTGGTGATAATGCAGTTTTTGCGCGGCAGCAACCATCCCCAAACCGTGCTGCTGGTGTAGCCCAGTTGCAGGATAATGTCGTAATTCTGGCTTCGGGAATGACGAATGCAGTTGAGGTCGTAGATGAACTGGCCCGCTGTACCCCATTTATCTTCCGGATCATTGCAGTGCACAAGCTTCACTCCGTTCCACTCCGGCAGTTGGTAGGGGTGGGAGTGGGAGTTGTAGACCACAACTTCATGACCGCGTTCCACGAGGCCTTTGGCAAGGTATTCGGCGAATTGTTCAAATCCGCCATAATGGTTGGGAATACCACGAGTGCCAATGATCGCTATTTTCATATGTTAAGTTCGATATTATCTTATCGTAAGTTCAAAAACTACCTACCAGGATTTGGACACTTTAAGCCACACGCCGGAAGCATTGTAAATCATAGTTCCCTGGTCCACGGCTACACACATTCCCACATTCACTCCTCTGATATTCCTGGAAGCTTCCAGGTATCCCGAGAACTGGTTTTCCGTTTCGAAATACGGCGGCTTGGCAGGGAATCGCTTGTTGTTCAGGGAATGTCCCCAAGGGCTGGTTCCGTATGTTCCGAAGTTCTGGGTGAATGTCAACCGGCAGATGAAAGCGTACTTGGATACGTTTCCGTCCACACCGACGTGGTATGCCTGCACCCGGTTATTGACGAAATACTCATTTCTGGCCGGCAGGTTTGTGCGTGCGTACTTTCTGCTGGTCATCAGCGGGTTTCCAAGGTTCTCGCCCTTGTAGGTCCAGCCATTGACATACACATAGTTATTGTAATAGTCTTCGTCGCCGGACGGCGTTATTTTAGCGTCGATTTCGCCTCCCTGACTTTTACTGTTCATGAACTCAACAACGACTTTGTTCAGACGAACCAGAGATGATTCATTCTGCGGCTGAATGTTTTTAAAGCTCAGCCCCCAAAGACCGTCCTTCACGTTGTTTAGGTGGTAGAGGCCGCCCACTTCATAAAAAAACTGGTGGTATCCGTTCACCTGCACTTTATCGAAACGGTACTCAATGCCCTGGTCGATCGAACCCAGGTGGTTACCAATTTTCGACAATGGAAGCCCGGTGCCTTTTTCGCCGTAGCTCTGGCCAAATACCACATATTTGAACGTTTCCAAAGTGGAGAGGCCAAACATGGTCGGGTTCATTTTCTTTTCATTCCCCCACATGGCCTGGTGGTTGAACCCGCCGTAGAGTTTGAATCGCCATTGCGCCTTCCCGAAACGCACGTAGGCCGACTTCTGATGAAGAAATGTGTTGACACTGCGATCACCGGTGGCATAATCCACATCCTTGTTACCGACCCATCCGTGCGCAAAGTTTCCTTTAAATGCGAAAAGCTTGCCGAGGATAGGCAGCGTCCAGTATTCAGGGATCGAAAGTTCCACTTTGGGAATGCCCAGGGCATTACCCGATATTGAAAAAGCACCCGTGGAAAGGGTGGAGTCCACCATACCCACCATGTCGCGGCTGCGACCTGCTTTCAGTTGAAAAATGCCGAGCCGCCCTTTGACATACCCCTGGATCAGAACTGCATTGGAATTCTTCCCGATGTTAACCCGCCCTTCGGCACCGAAACCCCAATCCATCAGCTTATGGGGCTTGGTATAGTCCCGTCTGATTTCTCCAACCAATGCTGTGGACAGGCCTTTTAAAGGTACACTGCCGTACTGATTGGCGCGCATCCAGAATGGCACTGTGCCGCTCGATGTCGCGATAGCTGCCGCCGATAAGTAGTAATGCATACTACGGGGAGCGGCAGCTGAGGAGTCAGCGGACGTTCCCTTCTTATTGCCAACTTTGCGGTCGCCCTCGGGTGCCTGTTGAGGCCCGGCGGCATTCGCAAGGTATTGGTGACTCAGTAATATGATTAGCAGAAGGTGCCTTTTTCTCATTGTAATGATTAATTAATGTCCTGATTCTTCATGGAAGCTGTTCAGAAACCACTTTTACTATTTCAAACCGTCCTTTACTCCCCTGAGCAGGCTGTCTTTAAGCATTTTCGATGGTGTTAACCACGCACCCTCGCCATACTCGTTCCAGGCATACAGCACTGCTATCTTTTCTGCTACAGTCCTGGAATTGTTCTTAGCCATCCAGTTTTTACAAGCGACTACTGCACTTTTTACTGACCTTTCGGAATATCCGCTAAATCTTTGTGAATATGTTGTGCCGGTACGCTCCCACGGTCTTTTATCCCAGTTTAGCGTCACGGCAGGAATGAAAGGCAGGCCTCCTTTTGATCCTATGATGTCCCAGACTTTTATGTCCTTAATCCTCATGCTATCAATAGGAACTTCTTCATTCGTGTTTCCAAAAAAGCCATTGCCGTGATTATTGTAGTTTGTCAGAACATCAAATCCACATTTTTTTGCTAGATTCAATTCAAATTCACCGGCTCCGACGCAGACGCCGATAGTAGCACCCCTTAAACCCTTTGACTTAGCGTTATCTCTCAAAGAGTTTAAAGCGGTTTTAACCTTTTCAGGATCTCCTGAGAAAGATTTTAATAATGACTGAAGGCCGAAAAAGACAATTAGTGGCTTCCCGTCGACTTGTAAATAAAAGGGATTTTTGAATAACAGACACCAATAGTCGGAAAGAGCAGGCCACTGGGCTGAGTCAATCAAGTAACCCTCATGATTGACAACTAAAATGTTGAATTTGAGCCGCTCTCTATTACTTGCGTTTAGGTACAGCCTTAGTGCATTGTTCATCACATTCGCTCCGAAATCGCTGCTATCGGTCTTACTTCGCCCTTGATACCAACAAAAACTAAAAAAAGAAAGCCCTGCGTTGGCAGCTTCATCGATTTGTCTTTCAATACTGCTCATATTACTTGTCTCCCACCCTCCGTACGGCATTCTTTCAGGGAACCTTTCTTTCAGCGCGGGTGACACATGGCTAGTCTTTCCCGTCCATCCATCGAAATAGTAAGCCCCAAGCATGACCTTTTTCCCAGCCTGTTGGGAATAGCATGAATTTGTAAAACCCAGTATGATCTGACAAAGGACCACAACCACTATCTTTTCAATCAAATACATCATATTACATTAAATGTTACTTAATTAACCGCAAACCAAACCGTTACGTACTGTCTTGATTTGCCTGACTCAATGAATAGTTGTATATCCGATAGGTTGAAAATGGTAAGTGTTAAACTGGTTCTGCTATATTTTCGAAGTCTCAGGAAGCACTTCCCGGTAGGCTTCCAATGTTTGCTCGGCGGCAAGCTGCCAGGTGCAATTTGCCAGGATATGCTTTTTAAGGCGGGGATTAACTTCTTCCTGGAAGGCCTCCACGACCTGGGTTCTGATAGACTCAATGTCAGCAGGATCGCAGTAGTAAGCCATATCTGAAAAATACTCTTCCGTATCCCCTTTTCTCGTCACCACCAGGTTGCAGCTCATAGCCCCTGCTTCGAGAGAACTCAGACCGGTCGTTTCAAACCAGCTGGGCAGCACGTGTACCTTTGCCGCAGCATATATCTTAACGAGGTCGTCGTGGGAAATGTGTTCGATGAAGCTGACATTCGTGGTTTTAGCCGCGAGCGCTTTGCATTCCTCATAATAGCCCACATGATTAGGGGAGGCTTTTCCGATAATTGTAAGTGGAATGCCTGTTCCCTGCATGGCTTTGATCAGGTTCAGCTGATTCTTTCTTCCCTCGATTCTGCCGACGCAAAGCACGTGATCCCTGTAAAGCTCATTCGGAACCGCTTGGTCGTCAAAAGTTTTCGTATCTATCGCGTTGACTACTTTCCTGTATTTGACATCCAGGTTGATGTAGTTGCGAAACCGCTTGTACTCACTGTGAGAGTTGGGCAACAGCAACTTCGCCCTGGCAGCAATTTTTCGGATGGAAGCATCATGCCCATGCGTGAGGTAATACGATGATTTAATTTCATCCCCGTTTTTTGCCCACCTGGCTACTGCTTTGATATATTCGATAACGCCCGGTGCGAAGAATCGGAATAACGACCCAGCAATCCCTGTCCTGTTCAACCGCTCGTATTCCGAATAGTCCACAAAAATTGTCGACACTACGAAAGGAACATCGTGATTGATATGCGGCAAGATGTCATCCGGCCTGATGATGTTGAAAAAATGGATTAATGAATACTTGTTATAGTCTTGTTTCGTGTTGGCCGGGCAAATGTCCACCGACACCCCCAATTCGCGGAGGTATTTGGCAGTCATTTTTATCTGGATTGTATCTCCACCGGGAGTGTCCAGCCAATTCGATCTTACAATCATCAAAACGTTCATCAATGGAGTCGATTTTGCGGGGATAGCGTATACGGATCAGCAAACTACTTTTTGAGATACACGTTCAGTCCCGCTTTTCTGGATAGTTTTTTTATTAAAAATTTGGTTAGCACAACCCGCGCATTCATTTTCGCAGAAAGCTCGTTCGCTCCGCCGGTATGAACGGCAGCCCTGAGGTGCTCCTTGATCGCCCTGGTCGAATCGCTAGCTCCTCCTTCCGACATATCTACGGTGATTTCATCCATAAATGCGGCTTTGAGCTGTTGGCGGGGGCGGAGCAACAATTCGTAGTCGCCCGTGATTTTATAGCTGATGTCAAACACGCCATATTGTTCGAAGAGCTTTTTCGAATGCAGTGCGCCAGGGTGGGAGATGGTCATCTCTTTCAGAAATTCAGGCCATTTCCATTCCCATCCTTTTACGCGGATGCTTTTGCCACTCTGGTCAAGCATTTGCGCTTTTGACGATACGATATGCAATTCATGACTATTGGGAATGCTGTCGAGGAACTTCTCGTATTGGGCGATAGCGTCCTTTCTGAGCATGTCGTCCGCACCCAGGAACATGATCCAATCGCCTTTGGCATTGCGCAGTCCTTTGTTCCATGCATCGTATATCCCCGCATCTTTCTCACTGATCCAATACGCGACATGCTGCTCGTATTGCTCGATGATCTCGATGGTTTTATCGGTAGATCCCCCGTCGATTAATACTAGCTCAACATTTTTCGACAGTTGCGGAACAACGCTTTCCAGCAGATTTACCAGAAAGCGATCGGCGTTGTAGGTAGCTGTGATAATGGTTATCATGATCGGGAGATTTTACGTGTTGCCGGAGTATTTCCGATAAAAAAATTGTCGTAGAACGATTTTGGCGTGAAACAAATGGCCCAGATAAAATACTCGGGTAGATTAGTTAAATTACTCCCAGCAAACTGTGTTAAAAAAATAAACACAAACAGGTGTAGCCGGTAAGAGCTTGAGGCTACGTCAGTTTTGATAAACAGATATATTTCTAATAAAAGCCGAATTACCAAGCCAACCACTCCGTAAGTAACTAATGTTTCAGCGTTTGCACAGGGCAGTCGAACAGTCTTTGATGCTTCGAAGTTGTCGTTTAGGAAATATTCGTAGAACCGATTTACTTCGTTTACACCCAGAACTTTAAATTGTCCAGGCCCAATGCCAAACAACATTGCATTTTCTTTTGTTAGAACATTCAGAGCTATCGTGTAAGAATCAAAGGTGCGGCCATTGACAGACGAATCTTTTCCTTCAAGTATATTGAATATCCTTGCCACAAACCCAGAATCACTTAAAGCAAAAATCGAAATAATTACAATGGCGCTACCGACAATAATAGTTGTAATCACGACGCGCTTATTAAATTTTGCTCTTCTTCGAACTACTAGATTAATTAGTGCAACTATAATAACAGATGCTGCGATTCCTCCAATGGTCCCATAAGACAAGGAAAGGCAAATAGATATGATGATTGTCGAGAAAAGAAAAACCCTTTCCTTATTTAGCGTTTTGAAGAAGAAATGTTGAAAATAATAAAAGAAAAATGGAACTAAAATCGCACCGTAATAGGACGATTCGTATGTTAATAGCCTTAGACGCCTAAACCCTATGATTTGTGTAATTTCATTCTTGAACCAAAAAACATTTACAGCAATGCCTGTTGCTAGTGAACAGAGAGCAATTCCAACCAATACTATGTTAATTTGGGCGATTTTTCGAACTAATAATTCAAACTGAGCCCAATATCTTGTCAGCAATCGCCTGAAAAAGCAATAAAAAATAAGGCAACAAAGATAAATGGCTAGTGATGTGAAATAATAGGAAATATTTATTTTCTGAAATGAATGAATAATAAAAAAAATAATTGATATCATCGCGAAACCACCAAGGCTCTTAGCAAATTCCCTATCTAAGTTATTGAAGAGATATAGAAACATTAGCGGGCTCAAAAGCATTGTGTAAAGTAAGCCAACAGGTAACATAAAACTGTTGAAGAATACGTGTATCAGTAAAACCAGAAAGAATAAATAATATTCTGTGTTTCTTCTTTTGGTGCTCGCTAACATGATTACTAGTAATTACTTTATAAATTGCGTATTAATCTTGCTGGGTTGCCCGCCCAAATCTGATTGTCAGGGACCGATCTTGTAACGACCGAACCGGCGCCAATTACAGAGTTATAGCCAATGGTGACGCCTTTAAGGATGACTGAATGAGCACCGATAAAAGCATTGCGTTTAACTGTGACTGGCCTAGTTGCAATATTTGCTGTGACCTCGGGCTCTGCCAATCTTTCATGGATATCTAGGGAATGGAAATCAGTGTCGTAAATTACCACACCGCCACCAATTCTTACATTGTCTTCGATCGTAATGGCAGACCAGCAAACAATTGCTGTACAACTTATCCCGACATTATTACCAATTGTGAGTCGACCGCCGTTTCCAACAATGAAATAACACGGCTGCTGCCTTCCGATCATATTGAAATGTTTACCACTGTGCGTGGTGAACTTTTTGCCAATAGAAAACTGGCCTTTTAGGTTAACATTGACAATCGGAACGCCATGGGCAACAAAGTCACTGTTAAATTTGACCCCGTTGATAGAAAATTTGAAATACGTCATTAGCCATGAAATTTTCACGGCCGCGAGCTGGTAAATGTATTTTATGATCTTACTAGAGTAGCGGAGCATGATATGTCTTTTCCAAAATGCACTTGTAAATCGTTAGATTCTGCTCAAGTATGCTATTGACATCGTGCCTGTGCATTGCCGTAATTCTTCCCTCGGCGGAAATAGCTGTCGCATATGCCGGGTCGTGGTGAAGCCTCAGTATGGTCTGCGCAAGCGAATAAGGGTCATTAGCGGGTACCAGCATGCCTGTCCGACCGTGATCTACTAAACTTGACACTCCACCGACATTCGTGGCAATCACAGGAACTCCAAGATATTGGGCTTCGCAGACGCTGTTAGGGCTGTTGTCTATATATGAAGGATGGACAAAAATATCTGCAGACTGTAGAGCTTTAATAAGAGTATCTGAGGAGGCGACACCCATCAATTTGATATTCAACTTACTTGCCTCCATCCCCAGTTTCTTTTCCCAGAAACTGTAATCCTTGATGCCATAAACAGCCCAAGTGAAGTCGGTATTGGTGAACTTCTTCAGCAGTGCGGCAGCTTTTAATATCAGGTCAAATCCCTTATAATCTGTTTTAGATAGTGTACTGACAATACGGACATCATCCGGGCTGTAATTCTGAACCCAAGCTTTGGCCTGATAGAATTCCTGGCGCAGGATTTCACTACAATAAAAATATTCTGCTCTGGGATTATGCAGCTGTACAATTGCTTTGTCCCAATGCGTCCGGCCCATAAAATATTTGCAGTTCGCCAATATACGTTCTTCCCTGATTGCATTATGAGAAAAGAACCGCAACTCTCGGAATTTCTTTATCGCCTCGGCTATCCGCATATGCCTTAGATAGTCAAATTTATTTGTACCGGGAGCAAACATGGCATTTAAGTAGGGACCTAGTATTCCTTGGATGTGAATGACAACGGGAACAGTCACGAAGGGGGCTATTAGTCCGAAACTTTGCTCGCTTCCAAAAATATGGATCAGATCTGGCTTAAAATCTTCAACGATACTGAGGAATGTCTTTGTCTCTACTTCGTCGAATCTACTGTAAAATATATTATGCTTGATCTTAGCCGAGCTCCGACTGTAAATGGATATTGGATAGTAGGTAGTGTTCCCGCGAGCGACGCGGAAATTTTCGTCGTTATCAAAAAAGCTAATTCCAAGCGTGATACCGGGCTGTTTGCTAACTAAGGTTTCAAGGGACGAAATCCATCCGCCGCCATTATAGCCCCGTTCCTGACTTTTATACAAAGACGATGTATTGCAAAACCAGAGAATCCTCATATCGTTTATTATATTACAGGGTGTTAAACTGGTTTTTCCAGAGTTGTATTTCTTCTTCTGGAAGGCGAATATCTGTCACGTAGTCCTGGTTGATGAAATTCAGGCATTTGTCGAGATCTTCTCTTCTTATGACATTCAAATTCGTATCCTTGCTGATTTCAACTGCTCTGTTGTCAACAGCAACGATCAAGGTCCGTTTTCCCAGTTGCAGAGCGCGCACCCCGGCATGTAACCTCGTGCCGACATACTCAATATCATCGTTACCAGTCAGGGCCTCATTGTAGAATGCCAGATCCGGGTTAACCGTGACGATTCTTTCCATTCCGGGAGCAAGTTCTTTCAGATAATGAAGATCTTCAAATCCCTGTATCCAGACATAGACGTTTCTGTAGTTTGCTTGGAGGGTTCCAATTAGCGCCCTGTCTTGCTCATAATTTTTGTTATAAAAAGTCAAGGTCGTTATTACGTCCGAGGCTTTTTTGACGGGAATTGCCATACACTTTTCAGGTGTAAGTTCCCAAAGTGTCGGGCACGTCGTATTAACGACATTTTTTATTCCGATGCTGTGCAACTTGTCACGAGTATATGAGTCCCGAACAGAATGAATGAAGTTCTTACTCAAAAGATTATTGTATAACTGACTTGTATAGGGATTTGGCGAGTCTTGATATTGCCACCAGCCTACACCGAAAAGAACTATCTTATTTGCAAGAAAATAAGCATCCCGGGGATTCACTTTCCATTGGAAACGCGACTCCATGTTAGATGCAAGCAGATTCGTTCCTCCTACAAGTATGATGTCCTGGCCCTGCATCAGGTTTACAGAATCCATCTTCCTGCTAAGCTGAGAGGGGAAGGTCGAAACGAATGAACTGGGAAACGTTTGCCGTATATATTTCTTTACGGCATCCTGGATGATATAATCTCCCATGTTACTAGTTCCGATTGATGGATCCATGAGTCCGATCTTTTGGAGCTCAGAAACAGGCTCGTTGTTCGATTTTCTATTTCCGAATGCATTTTTCCAGTTTTTAAGCTCACGCTTCGAAGCTTTAAAAGAATAGTTTATCATTTTATGATTCGAATCTTTAATGACTTTTGTAAATTGTGATTATCTGAGTAATTGATCCTAAGAGGTCCAAATGCTTTTTTTAACCGGAAATGATACCAGTTTTCTATATTGAATATACCTTAACGGCAATATTAGAATGGTCCATATTGTACTTGCAATGACGATTCCAATGATTCCAATATTGAACACCTTTACGAGCAGAATGACAAAAGGTATATAGAAAATGCAAGTAAACACTGACGTGGTCATTTGTAATTTTACTTTTCCGGTTCCATTGATAAATGTTGTGAATAAAGTTGCATAAATGAACACAATCGTGTAAAAGCCGAATGCAATCGTTAGCGGCATTGTAACGGCCACACTGTCTCCTATCCAAAACTTCAAGATAAAAGGAGAGGTGATAATCATTATCGCAACAACTATTGAGAAGCCAAGTGTGATCAGAAGTAATTTTTTCATTGTTTTTTTGAGCCATTCAGGTTGTTGGGAGGTGTAAGCTTCCGTAATAAGATTCCAGAACGGAGCCAGAATCATCCCTTGTAAAATGAGAACTACACTAAAATACCTTTGAACAACATTGTATTCGGTGACCGCAGTATTCCCGAAATAGTGCGAAATAATGAAATTTGTTGTGGTGAGCACTAGCGTCGCGGCAATCTGAATGACAAAAAATTGAACACTTAAAGACATTAGTGGTTTTGCTTCGCTCATATCAATATCCCGAATAGACGGTGCATATTCCCTAAATCTAGTTCTGAATAAAACGAAACTTATTAAGGCGTTAACACCAATTGGGCTTAGACAGAATACTAATGCCAAATGGATGACATTCCCCGTTTTGTCTAGATCTCTAAGGGCTAGCAATAGCACCAGGTTGACCGCAGAAGAAATGCATGAAAGCATCGGTTCAACAAAGGGATAATGAAATGAATAGGCGACCGCGCTGATAGGCTTTAATAGAAAAGTAAGAAAGAACGAGATAATTACTATAATCAGTAAAGCGAAAAATGAATCCTTCGGAAAATTTGACGGGATGTCCAGGACACTACTCCAGTTAACAAAATAGGAAACGATTGAGCCAGCAATGATCCCTATAATTGCAATGTAAAAAAGTATGGCATAGGTCGTGCTGATATATCTTTTGCTGAGACCTACATCTCTTTGCAATTTGGATATGGCCAGTTTGTTTCGCAGTCCATTTGATAGCCCAAAATCCATTATATTGAGCCAAGTGATCATAGAGCTAATTGTCAACCAAAGCCCGTAATACTCGGCGGAAACATAGTTTATTGAAATTGGCACTAATAGCAGTTGGATACCCACATTTCCTCCTCTAAAAAATGCAAGGGTAAGGATGCTTTTAGGCACAGATTTCTTCCCTTGCCCAGTTTCAGGGTTTCTTTCGGAAGTGGAGCGCTTGGATATCGTTAACATTACTGGTTGAATGAATGAGAATGTTTAGGCGTCTTCACTGCAATTGTGGTGTACCGTTTTTTAACTAACAGGAAAAAGAGGTATGATGCAGCTCGCACCGATTGGTTTTGGGCAGCTGCGATAAGAAGCAAATCCTGCGGATCATTAACTCCTTATCGCAGAGATCCATTTATTCAAAATAATTCATAACCCCAAACCCTTCTTTCAACAACAACTGGTCTTTTTGGAACAAACGCAAATCGGAAGTGGCCATATCTTCGATCAGCATATCGAGTGTAAACTTAGGTTTCCATCCGAGTTTCGCATCGCATTTGGCAGGATCACCGATTAGCAGGTCCACTTCGGTCGGACGGTAATATCTTGGGTCGATTTTGAGAACAGTAGTTCCTATTTTCAGGTGATCACCTTCCGAAATTCCCAGTTCAGCCAGGCGGGCAGTGTCGATTGCAGAAATGGTACCCACTTCGTTTTCTTCCGAACCGGTGAATGTCAATTCCACACCCAGGAAAGCGAATGTCTTGCGGATAAACTCTCTTACGCGGGTGGTAACACCTGTCGCGATCACAAAGTCCTCAGAAACTTCCTGTTGCAGGATCAGGTACATGGCTTCCACATAGTCTTTTGCATGTCCCCAGTCGCGTTGCGAATCGATGTTACCCATGTACAGGCAGTCTTGAAGGCCTAACACGATTTTGGCGGCCGCTCTGGTGATCTTGCGTGTTACGAACGTCTCTCCACGCAAAGGTGACTCGTGGTTGAACAGAATCCCGTTCGACGCGAACATGCCGTATGCTTCACGGTAGTTAACAGTGATCCAGTAAGCGTAAAGCTTCGCTACCGCATATGGAGACCTTGGGTAAAATGGCGTTGTTTCCGACTGCGGTACTGCTTGCACGAGACCGTAAAGCTCCGAGGTCGAAGCCTGATAGATTTTCGTCTTCTTCGCCAATCCGAGCAGCCTTACCGCTTCGAGAATACGCAGGGTACCGATTCCGTCAGCGTTAGCTGTATATTCCGGCATTTCGAAACTCACCTGCACGTGGCTCATCGCCGCGAGGTTGTAAATCTCGTCTGGTTGCACCTCCTGAATGATGCGCGTCAGGTTCATAGAGTCGGTAAGGTCCCCGTAATGGAGGATCAGTTTCGCATTATCCACGTGAGGGTCCTGATATAGGTGGTCGATGCGATCCGTATTGAAGAGCGAGCTTCTTCTTTTGATACCGTGAACAGTATATCCTTTGCTTAGCAGGAGTTCGGTCAGGTAGGCTCCATCCTGACCGGTGATGCCGGTAATTAACGCTACTTTTGACATGGTGTTAACTTTTTATTCGATGTGATGTTAATTAATTAGTATACTCGACCTGATTGGCCAAAAAATCTTTGAATGCAAGTTCAATCCCCTGGCTGAGCTCAACTTTGTGCTTCCAGCCTTGAGAATGCAGTTTGGAAACGTCCATGAGCTTTCTGGGGGTGCCGTCCGGTTTAGACGTATCCCAGGTAATCTCGCCTTCAAATCCGATGGTCTTCGCGACGAGCTCCGTAAGCTCTTTGATCGAGAGATCCTCGCCCGTACCTACGTTTATCAATTCCCGGCCGTTGTAGTTGTTCATCAGATAAACACAAGCCTCGGCAAGGTCGTCGGCAAACAAAAACTCCCTTTTGGGGGAACCGGTGCCCCAGGCGTTCACCGACGGCTGGTCATTCTGCTTCGCGTCGTGAAACTTGCGTATCAGCGCAGGAAGCACGTGCGAGTTGTTCAGGTCGTAATTGTCGCCGTAACCATAGAGGTTAGTCGGCATTACGCTGATGAAATTGCAGCCGTACTGGTCGCGGTAGGCCTCGCACAATTTGATCCCCGCGATTTTCGCGATCGCATAGGGCTCATTGGTTTCTTCGAGCGGGCCTGTGAGTAGGTAGTCTTCCACCAGCGGCTGGGGAGCCAGCTTCGGATAGATGCAAGACGATCCCAAAAACATTAACTTCTCAACATTATTCGCATAGGCCTGGTGGATCACGTTGGCTTCGATCATCAGGTTTTCATAAATGAAATCCGCGCGGTAAGTATTGTTTGCCACAATACCACCCACTTTGGCCGCGGCGAGAAACACGAAATCAGGTTTTTCCTCCGCAAAGAAATCCTCGACCGCCTGCTGGCTTCTCAAATCGAGCTCCGACGAGGTTCTGGTAATTATGTTCTGATAGCCCTGTGCCAAAAGGGTTCTGTGAATCGCCGATCCCACCATACCTCTGTGGCCTGCTATGTAAATTTTTGACTGTTTATCCATTACTATTGAACCAGTTCAGGTTTATCTTTTTCCAAACGCTCGTAAATTTGTTTAACCCCCTGAGAGCTATTCTTGGCTAGTACCAGAATTGCATCTTTGGTTTCCACCAACACGATGTTGTCGACGCCCAGGAACTCGATGTGTTTTGTGGAGCCCACCACACAATTGTTGTTGATGAAGCGGTGCTCTTCGCCGCTGCCTTCCCAATGTTCCCAAATCGCTTCGAATGAACCCAGGTCCGACCAGCCGAAATCAGCTTTCACCACGCGGATCTTATCCGAGCGTTCCATGACGGCGTAATCGATGCTTTTGGAGGGAATCTGCATCGTTTCATGCTCAGGCATAAACGGAGACGTTGCCGCGGTAACCGTATTGACCGACGCTTCGAAGAGCTCGGGCTCGAATTGTTTCAGCTCTTTCAGGTAAGTTCCGGCCTGGAAGCAGAACATGCCGCTGTTCCAAAGGAAATTGCCGGAGTTGATGAACCGTTGTGCCGTTTCCGAATCGGGCTTCTCGCGGAACGACAATACCTCGTTAGCGGCAAACTCGATGTAGCCGTACCCGGTTTCCGGTTTCGTCGGCGTGATGCCGAATGTTACCAGGTTGCCTTCCGCCGCGAGGGCGATGCTTTCGGAAATGGAGGCCGCGTAGGCCGCCTCGTTGGTAATGATATGGTCCGAAGGCGTGACGAGCAAAATATCTTCCGGGTTTACCGCCAATGCTGCAAATGCAATGGCCGCGGCGGTGTTTCGTGGTGCTGCTTCGATAATCTCGTCGTATGCGGGAACACCTGCACGGATTAAATCTCCGCGAGAGAGGAGGTAGTTGTCTTTGCTGCCCACCACCAGTACGCAGTCGGCCAGGTGCCTGTTTCTTTCCGCAGTAAGCTGAAACAAGGATTTTTCACCAAACAACGGAATGTACTGCTTGGGCATGGATTTCCGGGAAATGGGCCACAAGCGGCTTCCGACTCCTCCGGATAATATTACATGAACAATTCTTGACATAGAAGGATATTTACCGATGAGTTTCTGATCACGCTGGTTTGACTTTCAAGGCCCTCCGGCAACTTTATCGCCCGGGCCCGGTAGAAATTCTCACCAATCGATGGAATTGTTGAATGCTAAATGTCAATCACTGATTAATTGCTTTTTGCACGCAATTAAATTGCCATACGTTTCTTCGGCTAATATTTGTTAACCCGATAAATAAGCGGACAGTATTGTAGTAAGTTGACATCAGCCTCATGGCAAATTACCTCTGCGGCCAGAATATCCTTTGAAGATCGCAGGTGCTACTCTGATAGCTTAAAATAGCACTTCTGCTGTGCGAGGTCATTGTTTTCATCATGTGTAACGTTGAGTAATAATGCATTTTCCTGGCGCAAAAGCAGTATGGCATGTACGCCAACTAAAAATAGTTATATTTTCGAGCTTTTGCCAATTTTAGAGCGGATACATTGGAATAATGCAATAGATGCATTAAAGTGTACCTGACTTCCCTCATTTGTTGCTTACCGCAATGAGGGAAGTCAGGCAAATGCTTAGCCGCGCTTAACGAGTTTCTTCAGTCGATCAGCGACATTTTGAACGCCCTTGTCGTTTTCTTCCGCGTAGTAACCGTAGCCGTAGCCGCCGTAACCATAGCCATAACCATAACCGGCTCCATAGTTCACACCGTTGAAGATCACGGAAAGGTTGTTGAACCTTTTCACTCTCTGAAGCTCTCCGATCCGTTTCAAGTGATCCAGAATGGTGTAGTTAAAGCGTACAATGTACAATGTAGCATCTACGTGCTCTGCGATCAGGGCCGAATCCGTGACCAATCCGTAAGGAGGGGAGTCGATCAAGATGTAATCGTACTTCTCACGAAGTTCTTCGATCAGTATCGGCAGCCTTCCGTTGCTAAGCAACTCGGATGGGTTAGGAGGGATCGGACCGCTCGTTAACACGTCGAATTTAGGGTGAACGCCGGTCGACTGGATAAAGTCTTCATAATGACCCTGTCCGATGAGGCAGTTGGACGCCCCGACTCGGTTGGGAACACCCAAACGGTCATGCAGCGTCGGTTTGCGAAGGTCTAAACCGATCAACAGCACGCGCTTGTCGGAATAGGCTAAACTCGCCGCGAGGTTGATACTTACAAAGCTTTTTCCTTCTCCACCAATGGATGACGTGAGCATGATCACTCGGCAATTGCCATCGCCCAGATATTGCAGGTTGGTCCGCAGTGCCCTGAATTGTTCCGCCACAGCGCTGCGACTGGTCATTTTGATAATTGACTCTTCGCCAGGGATTCCATTGACATTCCCTTTCATCTGGCCGATTTCACCCAGAATTGAAGTATGGGTAACTTTTTCGATCTCTTCTCTGCGTTGAACGGTGTTGTTCAGCAAGAACAGGAGGTTAATCAACAGTAACGGTATCGCAAATCCTGCCGCCGCAGCGCCAAACCATATCAGGGCCTTCTTAGGCTTGATAGGCGCATAAGTAGCAATCGGAGCGTCGATCAGCCTGCTGTCAGTGACGGTAGACGCATACGCCAATGCCGTTTCTTCTCTTTTTTGAAGCAGATAAAGGTAAAGCTCTTCCTTAATGGACTGCTGACGCTTGATACCGACGAACTCTCTTTCTTTCTTCGGAATGCTTCTCAGGCCTGCCGAGAACCGGGTATTGATACCCTCCAGGTTCCTTTTGGTTACCGCCATCCCGCGTTTCAGGTTCTGCACGTTTTCACGGATCGACTGGCGTGTTCCCGCAAGCTGCGTGTTGATCGTTTGAAGCAGTGGGTTGTTGGGTGAAGTAGTTCGTGCGTAACGCTCGCGCTGCAATTCAAGGTCGTTGAATTTCGTAAGAAGCGATACCAAAACGGGATCGTCGATCATGTACGTTGCGGGGGCAACCGCGCCTTCACCGGCATTTTGAATGTAGTTGTCTACACTTTCCAAAATGCTGATTTTCGTATTTACTTCATTCAGCTTCGAATCGTTTTCCTTGATGTTTTCGAGAAACAACTGGGATTCCGCGCTGATATCCGTAATGCCTTGGTTAGTCTTGTAGGATTCAACATCCTTCTCTACATCACCCAGTTCACCGGTGATAAGCCCAAGACGATTTTCGATGAATTTCAGGGTGTTGCTGGCCTCGCTGTTTTTATCGCTCAGCGATGACTGTACATAAACGTCAAGCAGTTTATTCAGGACATCTTTCGATCGCTGAACGTCAGAATCCTGGAATGTAAGTTCGAGAACGGTACTTTTTACATTTGGCTGCTCAACAGAAAGTCTCCTAAGCATGTTCTCCGCCAGGGCCTTCACTTCGGTAAAATGCACCTTTACTTCATCGTACTCCGAAGGTGTTCCCTTGGTTACGATGAATGCACCCCATGCGTTGTTGAAGCGCTGGTTGAAGGTAAACACCCTGTCTTCGTCATTGAAGCGGAAATGCGTGCTGTCGACAATGTGGATGATCATCGGCTCACGGTAGCCCAACGGATTGATCACTTCTGCCTTCACATTCACCGGGCTGGTTTTGTAAAGGTTTACCGTGCGCAAGCCGTCTTTGGACGTGTAGGAAACGTCAAGGTTCAGTTCCTTGATCGTCTGCTCCATGAGCGTCTGCGATTTGATGATTTCAAGCTCGTTTTCCACCAGCTTGTTCCCACCGAACTGCGTGCTGAGCTCGGACAGGATGTCGCCTTGCGCTCCGCTCAGACCTTTGTTTTCATCCTTGATGAGGATGCTGGTCCGAGTGCTGTAAATAGGTTGGGTAACCTGCAGATAGAAGAAAGCGGCGGTTAAAGCAAGCGCGATGAATATTGGGAAAAGGTACCAATACCGTACGTATCTGCGTACGTATTCACTGAGGCTAAAATCCTGTTCTTCCGCCTCAAAAACTTCCTGGGAATTTGTATTGGAACTGTTGTCTTTCATAACGTTGAGTATAAGATACTTTGGTTATTAACTTTGTGTTACTTAGTTAAATTCAATATAAGAATACCGAGGGTGCTGATACCTCCGACGATTGTCACGATAAGTGGAACTGTTCTGATGCGGCTGTCCGTATCGAGCATTTTCGCTTT
Organism: Dyadobacter sp. 50-39; assembly: GCA_001898145.1. Lineage (GTDB taxonomy): Bacteria > Bacteroidota > Bacteroidia > Cytophagales > Spirosomataceae > Dyadobacter. The sequence goes on along the minus strand of MKSR01000034.1, from coordinate 35,183 downwards.
GACGGGCTCAACATATATAAGGTCGTTCTTATGCAGGTAATAATAAGGCGAGTTGAATATTTCCCGTGAGGTCAGGTCGAGTCTTGCGTATTCACGTTTGCCATTCTCTTCCCTTACGATCATGACATTGTTCCTGTTTCCATAAATGGTGAGGTCACCGGCCAAACTGAGTACTTCCGGCAGGGTGATTTTCTCATCAGGTATTACATAAATAGCAGGCAGTTTCACCTCTCCCAATACGGATACCTTGAAGTTCAGGTTGCGTACGATCACCGAAGGCTCTTTCAGGAAATTTTGCAGTCTGACCCGGATGGTGTCCGCTGCGTCGGTTGTTCTCAAACCCGCTACTTTCAGTCTTCCTATCAACGGGATTTCAATATGGCCGTCCGTGTCAACCAGGTAACCAAGAGGCTGTACACGTGAGCCACCGACATTGGAGTAGTTGATGCTGGCGGTAGTGAATTGGTTAGGCATGTTGAATACTTCGTTCGCCTCTGTATTCAAACTTCCTACGATAACGGAAAGGATGTCGCTCGGCTGGATTTTAGGAACGTAGGTTTGTTTAACTTCTTGTGAATAGTACCGGGTCGAATCTCCTTGGAAATATACAATCGATTTTGGGGTTACACAGGACGTCATTCCTGTAATTATCGCGAAGTAAGCAAACGCCAAGATGCCAGCAACTCTTGTCAGTTTTTTGGGGTTAAATCTCATTAGATGAATGTTGAGTAAATAGTGTTTTGTGTAAAATATTGTTGGTGAGCTGTTTAACAAGCTATCCGGATCCGCCCTATCAATTTCCGTCGCGGGAAAAGATGATTGTTGTCAGAATAGTATTGTTGGTGATTGACATGCCGTTGTTAAGGGGTTTCTTGATAAAGTTCAAGCAAATGCAAACTTGCAATTTGATACAAATATAAAATAAATTCAATTATCGTCATTAAAAATTTATAAGTTTTTCGTTTTGAAACGGATACTGCAGGATCCAGTTCTTCTTGTTACTGCGCTGGATCATCTCCAAATGCTGGATTTTGTGCGCGTCAGTGCCCAAAAACGTGACCAGGTTATTTTTTAAAAGCCATTCGGCCATCTTGCTGATATTTTCTCCATAGTATCCTGATAATGACAAAACATTCACTTGGAGCTCACAGCCGCCGTCCGCGAGTTTTTTATAAATGGAGGGGTCAGAGTAGAAATAAGTGTAGCGCTCCGGATGCGCCAGTACCGGTTGATAACCCTTTCCGATAATCGAAAAAAGTGTTTCGGAGGTATTCATCAGCGGCGTGGAATAGGGGAGTTCCACCAGCAGCCGGTTGCCTGGCAAAGTGAGCATTTGCTGCCCGGTATTTAACAAATGGTGGAAATGCTCGTCCAGGAAATACTCGGCCGCAGCGCCGATTTCGATCGTCAGGCCGGCAGCCTTGCTGGCTTGCCGCACTTCTTCAAGTTTGCCGAGAATAATTTCAGGGGTGTTGCGGTAACAATCCCACATCACGTGAGGGGTAGTGATGACGCGCCGGTATCCGAGACTCTGCATTTTGGAGATCATCGCCACAGATTCCTCCACCGTCTCCACCCCGTCGTCCACTCCCGGGATCATGTGAGAATGTATGTCGATCCCGATGTGATCCAGCGTTACTTCCTTATTTGTCTTTTTACTAAATAACCAGTTGAGCATATGAAATTCGACAGCACTCTTAGATGATTTACAAAATTAGAAAAATGAAATTATCTAATCTGCCAGGCCGGAGTGGTGAGTTTACAACAATTCGGATCAAAATAAGTCAAAATAGTCCGGTTACCGAAAAATTTCATATTTAAATTTCAAGATTTAACCGATTGGTAACGAATTGTACTATTCAGTGCTACGGTCAACTTGTTACCGATAGGCTCAAAAGTAGTTAAAATGGCATTTTGCCCGTTTTTGAGCGATTTTTGGTTACAAAATGCGCGGTGATAGGAGTGATGCGCCAGCCGTATGTAACCCATTGATGGGATAATGTCTTGTGTTTTTTGCACTATTCTTATGGAATTTGACTCTATCCTGTATTTATCACAAAAAATGTGCCGGTTAATAAATAGTTAGTCGCCATGCCGGCTCATCAGCGCAACCTGATGTTGCCAAAGCTCCATGAATGCGGAGCTGTTTTGACGTAAATGTGCAAATGTACCCTCGTCGACCACATATCCGTCTCGCAGTAAATACACGTAGTCAAATTTCGCGAGCAGGTGCAAACGGTGTAGGGTAGATATCACCGCTTTGTCCGAAAATTCCACAAACATCCTATCATAGATCATCGATTCGGTTTTCGGGTCGATGCTGCTGGTAGGCTCGTCGAGCAGGACAATGTCGCTCATGCGGGCAGCGAGTATGCCGCGCGCGAGGGCGAGCCGCTGCTTCTGTCCGCCGGAAAGATTAACGCCCTTCTCCTGAATGCTGGATTCGAGTCCCTTGGGAAGTTTGTCGACCACATCGGTGAAATGCGCGGTATCGCATACCTGCATGATATCGCTTTCTTCGAATGGCAACCCGAGCGTAATATTGTATGCAATGGTGTTTTCAAAGATTTCAGGGTCCTGAGGAAAGAGCGTGACCTGGTCGGCGAGCATATCGATAGCGGCCTCATGCCGATTATCGACCGTCACGATGGTTCCCTTCTCCGGTTGGTACAATCCCCTCAGCAATGCCAGCAAGGTACTTTTCCCGCTCCCGCTCTCGCCAATGAAAGCTATGCGCTGACCGCGGCGGATGCTGATATCCAATCCATGGAGGCTGTGCGCCCGCTTTTCGGCATTATATACCTCTCCATGTGAAAAATTGAGGTTGCTGATGTGGATCTCCTGCCAGTTTTCCGGAAGCTCGCCGGCCTCGTCGACGCGGTGGTGCTCGCGGTACGCCTCTCCTATAGTGCGGGCAGTTTGTACTTCAGTATTGTAGCGGATGATCTCGGTGTATTGCCAGGCAATGTCCTGGAACACCGAGGTAAACTGATTGACATAACTCAGCAAAGTGACCAATCCCCCCACCAGAAACACCTCGCCGGGTATATAATGCTGATACACGTAGCCGATTGTCACTACAATGTAGATCACTCCGATGAACACGCTCGCCACAAACCATTTCCATTCATTAATCACTACAGACCGGCGGAAAGGCGGGAATACATCTGCCACCTTGCTCATCAGGCTAATTTTCATGCGTTTTTCAAGCCTTAATGTGATAACGGTGATAATGTTGGAAAGGCTGTCAAACAATGTGGAAGAGACAACGTGTTCCTTTTCATTAGATTCATCCAAGGCCTTGATGAAAGGCTTATCAAATCTGAAAATCACATATACATTGATGATCCCGATGAGCACGCCCACGGCACCGAACAGCGGCGAGAACCAGATGATGGCGATGAAGGAGAATATGAATTTGGCAAATGCATGCAGGAACATAAATCCGTTCTGAAAAAAGTCCTTCAAAGCTTCATAGGCCTTACGGATACGGTTGATCGTCGCGCCGCTATGGTGGTCCTGATGCCAGCGGATGGGTAAATGCAGCGCCTGATGATACAGCTCGTCCAGAAAGTTGCAGCTCAGATCGAAGGCCAGTTTACGTTCCATTACCCGCGCGGGCCCGTGAAATGCCCATTCCAGTAAAACCAGGCCCAGGTATACACCCGCGTACAACCACACATTACGCAGAGTCCCCTCGGCATCCTGCTGAATGGATTGAATAAACCACCCGTAAAGCAGCGGATGGGCCGCCAGCACAAGGTTGGCCACCACAAACATCCCGTAAACTAGCAGGTAGCGGCCGCGCTGCTGGCGGGCATAGCGCCACGCTGTGGCAAGGAGCGATAAATAGGGGTTCTTCATTGAAAAATTCGGTGGTTGCAGGAAAGCGGTTGGTTTCCCGACACCATACAACCATAAAACGGCCCCGAAGGTTGCCGCCCGGTGGGTAAACTTTGTGTGAAGAAACAGTAGTTTTCACGGCTTTGCGGTTTAATTACACGTTGACCGATTTCACAAACCAACCTTTTTGAACTACCAAACCGGGATTTTTATGAAAAGACTAATGCATGTTTTTTGCAGCGCCGTTTTGCTGAGCATTGCCCTTGGAATTTCTGCACACGCACAGGACGGCTGGATCAGCCTGTTCAATGGAAAAGACTTTACCGGTTGGAAGGTCGGTGCCAATGCAAGCTCCTTTTCAATAGAAGATGGAACGATCAAAGTGGCCGGGCCGCGTGCCCACCTTTTTTATGAAGGTCCGGTTAAAAACCATATGTTCAAGAATTTCGAATTCAAAGCGCAGGTGAAAACAACGCCAGGCTCAAACTCCGGGATATTTATTCACACCGCCTATCAGGAAGACGGCTGGCCGGCACAGGGCTACGAAGTGCAGGTAAACCAGTCGCATACCGACTACAAGCGCACCGGCAGCCTCTACAATGTGGTAGATGTGAAGGATACCTACGTGAAAGACAATGAATGGTACACCGAGTACGTCAAAGTCGAAGGCAAGCACATTACCATTAAGATCAACGACAAAGTGGTGGTGGATTACGAAGAAATGGACTTGGACAAGCGCGAGGGCGACATGAAAAACAAATTCCTGAAACAGGGTACATTCGCATTGCAGGCGCACGATCCGAAGAGCATAGTATATTACAAAGACATCCAGGTAAGGCCGCTAACCGAGTAACTGCATTCACTTCCGATGGAAGAAAAAGTACATTTCGAAACGATACTGGAACGCCTCCCCAAAAAGGGAGGCGAATTTTATATGATGGTACCCGATGAGGTCGCCGAACGCTTCGTGCAGGGGCGCAAGCCCGCGCGTGTGCGCTGCGCGATCAATGGTATCGTCCATTTTCAATGCGCTATCCGGCCGAAGGGTGGGGGCGGCTTCTATATTAATGTAGCCACGCCACTTCGCCAGCAGGGTAAATTCGTGCTAGGTCAAAAGCTGCAGGCCACGGTTCGGAAGGACGATAGTGAATATGGCCGGGATATGCCGGAAGAATTACAGGAACTGCTCGCGCAGGATGAGGACGCGAAGCGCCTGTTTGAAAATGCAAAACCGGTCAACCAGCGGGCAATTATCCACTACATCGCTAGCGCCAAATCCGTACAAGTACGGATCGACCGGGCCATTATGATGACGGACAGGCTAAAAGCCGGGCGAATTGTGTAGGTAATACCCGACCCCAAAGCATCACTCGTTGCGATTTGTGACGTTCCGGTACTGACTCGGTGAGATCCCTTCGGACTTCCGGAATTGCCTGCCGAAATAATTCAGGTCGGAGAACCCCAACTGATAGCAGATGTCGGAAATGCTATCCTTGGTTTGGGACAAGAGCTGTTTGGCCTTTTTGATCTTTTCCCTGAGAATGAAATCGAGCGGGCTGATGCTGAATTCACGTTTGAAGGCCCGGTAGAATGAGGCACGGCTCATGCAAGCTTTGTCGCTCAGATCTTCCACCTGGATTTTTTCATTGATGTTGGCTTTGATGTAATTCACCACAAATGCAAGTGGGCTGTCTTCGTGCAGATAGGAAGCTTCGTCAGTGGCTGCAAGGTGCTGCGTCTGTATGATATGTACAATCAACTCCTGCAAGGTAAGATCGGCAAGAATGTCTTTGCCCAATGCCGTACCGGAACAGATTTTAATAAGCTTGTTGAGTGTCTGCGCCAGCTCGATGTTGTTGAGGAAATGGTACTGGTTGTGCTGCAAAGACCAGAACTGCTGCCGGCCTTCGCGCGGATAGGTTTCGCTAAGCCGGTCCACGATCTGCTGGATCTTCATCTGGTCTATGGCCAGCGCAATGCATTGTGTAGGATTATCATACTGCGCTTCCGGGAAATCTATTTTCATGGTCACATTGGCCGGTACGAGCACCGTTTCACCGGGAAGGTAATCAAACCCGGGTTGGTCGAACAAATGCATGACCTTTTTACCGCGAAGCATGCTCGTAACAACAAAGTCCGGAAACGTGAGCGGCACTAGCGCCGAACGCTGCAATGTCTCAAACAAGTTCAACTCGCAGTTTTCCAGCGTAAACGCCCTGCGATTCTCAACCAATGTCTTCAGGGATTTCTCTCCCGACACCGCCACCTGATCCAACTTATAACCATCATTCATTCCCAGCCAAATTTAAACTACTGCCAATCCCCATTCACTCATTCACTCATTGATCATTCACTCATTGATCATTCAATCAGTGAATCATTCAATCATTCTGATCTAAACTTAAATATAACTCTTTTCTGAAAAAATGAGATAATTATCCTAACACTTGACACGATCGTACCACTGATTAACGGCCGTCCGGGCTAGGTTTGTATTATCAATCATTTCTAAATATAACCTTTTATAATGGATACGATCACGGAAAACCCGGCAGTTGAGACGAAGGCTTACAGCAGTGAAAACCTGGCTAAGCGGCCTGATTTTAAAGAAAAATATGACAATTATATCAACGGTCGCTTTGTAGCACCGGCCAAAGGAGAATACTTTGAAAATATCTCACCGATCGACGGACAGGTCTTCACCAAGGCTGCCCGTTCGACAAAGGAAGATGTGGAGGCAGCCCTGGACGCAGCGCATGCTGCATTTCCGGCTTGGAGCAAAACTTCGGCGACTAACCGCAGTAACCTGCTGCTGAAAATAGCCCAGGTGATTGAAGACAACCTCGAATACCTGGCCACGGTAGAAACCATCGACAACGGCAAGGCCATTCGGGAAACCCGGGCAGCTGACCTGCCGCTGTGCGTCGACCATTTCCGGTACTTCGCCGGCGTGATCCGCGCGGAGGAAGGCAGCGTTTCCGAGCATGACGAAAATACTGTCTGCATTAACGTGCACGAGCCGCTGGGCGTAGTGGCGCAAATCATCCCCTGGAACTTCCCGCTGCTAATGGCAACCTGGAAAATCGCGCCTGCACTGGCGGCCGGGAACTGCGTGGTAGTGAAGCCCGCCGAGCAGACGCCCACGTCCATCATGGTTCTAATGGAGCTGATCGGCGATATTCTGCCTCCGGGCGTGCTCAACATCGTGACCGGCTTTGGCGTAGAAGCCGGTAAACCACTGGCCTCGTCACCGCGCGTTGCCAAGGTCGCATTTACCGGTGAAACAACTACGGGAAGACTGATTATGCAATATGCTTCCGACAACCTGGTGCCCGTGACGATGGAGCTGGGTGGCAAGTCGCCGAATATCTTTTTCCCGTCGGTGATGGATGCGGATGATGCGTTTCTCGACAAGGCTATTGAAGGCGCTGTTCTTTTCGCCTTAAACCAGGGAGAGGTCTGCACATGCCCGTCACGCATGCTCGTGCATGAAAGCATTTACGACCGGTTCATAGAAAAGGTCATTCAGCGAACAAAAGCGATCAAAATGGGCCATCCGCTCGACGGCACTACGATGATGGGCGCACAGGCGTCGAACGATCAGTACGAGAAGATTTTGTCCTACCTCAAAATCGGCAAGGAGGAAGGTGCCGAAGTGCTCACAGGAGGTGCCACGCAGACGTTTGAAAACGGCATTTCGGGCGGCTACTACATTCAGCCTACGATTTTCAAAGGGCATAACAAAATGCGGATCTTCCAGGAGGAGATTTTTGGACCGGTGGTGTGTGTTACCACTTTCAAGACGACCGAAGAAGCCATTGCCATTGCGAATGATACCCTTTATGGGCTGGGCGCAGGCGTATGGACGCGCGACGCGCACGAGCTCTATCAGGTACCACGGGCGATCCAGGCTGGTAGGGTGTGGGTCAATAACTACCACGCCTATCCCGCCCACGCACCGTTCGGCGGCTATAAAAAGTCGGGTTTTGGCCGCGAAAACCACAAAATGATGCTGGGTTACTATCGCCAGACCAAAAACATGCTGATTTCTTACGATAAGAATAAGCTGGGATTTTTCTGAGAATGACATGACCGAGCGCGTGTTGATTACTCCCGAAGCCGAAAAGGTGGTGAACCAGCTTCGGGAGGAGCATGGAGAGCTGATGTTCCATCAGAGCGGAGGTTGTTGCGACGGATCGCAGCCCATGTGTTTCCCAAAAGGGGAGTTCCGCATTTCGGATAGTGACGTGCTGTTGGGGGAAATAGGCGGCTGCGGGTTCTACATGAGTCGCGACCAGTTCGAATACTGGCAGCATACCCAGTTGACGATCGATGTCGTGCCCGGCCGGGGCGCGAGCTTCTCTTTGGAGATACCGTTGGGTGTGCGTTTCATCACCCGTTCGAGACTTTACACGCCCGGAGAAGCCAGTGATCTAAGGGCCGTCAACTTCTGAAAACCGTAAGAATGCAAGAAGGTGTGAGCCTGCCGTGTAGCTGATCTTTTACACGATGGTTCGCACCTTTCTTGTCGTTTCAGGACATATTGGTTATATTTGTTCAAATCGAGCGGTTTGCTGACTGGGAAAATCAAAGTCAGCTATATCTATAACACTTCTGTGAATCAGATGATTTGCAGATATTAAAAGCTGAATTTTGAATTTCAACGAATTTGAACTCCACGAAGACGTGCTCAACGCCGTGGATTCTATGAACTACCAACAGGCGACGCCTATCCAGGAGCAGGCAATACCACACATTCTCAGCGGAAAAGATCTGCTTGCCTGCGCACAGACGGGAACCGGCAAAACTGCCGCTTACCTGATCCCCATTCTCGACAAGGTGGCCCATGAGGCCAACGCGCACACCGGCGCGCTGATCCTGGTACCCACACGCGAGCTTGCCGTGCAGATTGACCAGCAGATCCAGGGCCTGGGCTATTTCGTGGGAGCCACTAGCATTGCAGTTTATGGCGGTAATAAAGGTCCTGAATGGGACCAGCAGAAAAAGGCATTGACTCAGGGCGCGGATATTATCATCGCAACACCCGGCCGCCTTATCGCCCATTTGCAATTGGGCTATGTCCATTTTCGCGACCTGCGGCACCTGGTCCTCGATGAGGCTGACCGCATGCTGGATATGGGCTTTTTGAGCGATATCCTCAAAATTATGAGTTATCTGCCCAATGAAAGACAGACATTGATGTTCTCGGCCACCATGCCGCCTAAGATCGGCGATCTGGCTAAACGCATTCTTAAAGATCCTGAGGAGATCAGGCTGGCGGTCTCGCGTCCGGCCGACCGGATCGACCAGCAGTTCTACCTTGCAAGAGATGAACAGAAGCTGCCATTGCTGATGCATTTGCTGAAAGGCGTAGAAAATATCAGTATGGTGTTGTTCACGTCCCGTAAGTCTAACGTGGAGCCCATTGTACGCGCATTGCGGAAACTCGGTCTTGGGGCGCACGGTATTTCCTCCGATTCGGAACAGGGCGAGCGCGAAATCGTACTCCGCGATTTCAAAAACCGGCAGTTTCCCATCCTCGTGGCGACCGACGTGTTATCCCGCGGCATAGATATTGATAATCTCAGCCATGTGGTGAACTACGACGTTCCCCGCGACCCCGAGGATTACGTGCACCGTATAGGGCGCACGGCACGTGCCGAATCAAAAGGGACTGCCATGACGTTCATCAATGAGCAGGATCAGAAATATGTATTAAAGATCGAAAGGCTCTTTGAAAAGGAATTGGAGAAAAAGTCCGTTACCGCAGAGCTGGGATTGGGCGAGGCTCCCGTATTTGCGCCGCCACGTTTTCGTTCGGGAGCACGTAACGGTAGTAAGAATAAAAAGAAGAAAGCTGGAACGGGCGCACCTTCCGCGAGAAAACCACATCGTGAAGGACGGTCCGAGGACAGTACCGGCGCGGCCCCAGGCCCCGTGGCAGTTGTGGATGGAGCATCAGACGCCGCAACAGCGGTAGCTGGAACACCTAAGCGCAGGAACAAGCGGAGGAGACCCAAAAAGGATCAGCCGAAAACCGTAAACCCTACTGAGGCACAGGCCTCTTGATCAGAGTTGGTCAGACGTGAGCATTTTTTTGTCTTGCTTATTCGTCATGAAAGAACCTAAATTACGTACACTTGGACCGTTTGATAGATTGGATAAGGAATTATAAATTCAGCGTATCCGATCCTCCCATCATTACGATGGAGGGCTTGTTTTCGCTGCTGCTGCTTTTGCTTCTGAGCTTGCTGGCAGTATTTTTCCACCTTGTCCGCATCCTTTTCAACTCCCCCGTCGACTTTTCGCTCGACTGGAACCTGTTTTTGAGCTGGATACCGCTCATTATTGCGTTTTTTGCGGACACCCTCACCAAGCGTTTCGGAGGAATTGTGGTCTTGGGTATTCTCAGCCTAGCCTGGCTGGCGTTCTTCCCGAATGCGCCCTACATGATTACCGACCTGGCGCACCTTACGGTCGACTATCAGCGCGATCTGACTTGGCATGACATCATTATGCTGTTTTCCTACGCCGAAGTAAGCCTTTTCAACGGTCTGGTGTCATTATACTGGATACACCGCTCATGGCGGCGGGTGTTCACCCGCGGGACGGCGAATACATTGCTGCTCGTGAGCCTTCCGCTCGCGGGCTTCGGGGTATATCTTGGCCGCGTTCGCCGGATGAACAGCTGGGATGTCATTCATGAGCCCGGCGCGATTATCAATAACCTTATAGAAAGCCTGCTTGATCGCACGGCATGGGTGTTTGCCATGGAGATTGGCATGCTACTGGGGATATTGTACCTAGTATTGTGGGGCGTGATCAGGTTTCGGATCCGTCATTCGAAGAAGAATACCGATTCCAACTAATTCGTTACGCATCTACGGTTAATTAGTCGCCTCGCTTGCATTCGTTGGCAACTTTCGACACATTGACCGACCGCTTTGGGATAAAATTCCCCGTTTTTATTTTCAGAATGGACCCCTTAGAAATTTTATTTCAGTGCGAGCGCCTGGTTGCTATCAATAAGCCCAATGGTCTGCTCGTGCACCGCTCGCCGATCGCGAGTGACGCGGATGTATTTGCCGTGCAGCTCCTGCGTGACCAGCTGGGCCGTAAGGTGTATCCGGTCCACCGCCTCGACCGCAAGACCTCCGGCGTGCTGCTGTTCGCCCTGGACGAAGCCACCAACAGTGAAATGCAGCGGCAATTCATGAATGGGGAAGTTGACAAAACCTACCACGCCATTGTAAGGGGCTACACGCCCGATTCCAGCGAGATCGACTATCCCCTGAAACGCGATGACGGCGTAACACAGGACGCCCTCACTTACTTCAAAACCTTAATGCGCACCGAAGTACCATTCGCTATCGGAAAGCATCCCACCTCCCGCTACTCCTTAGTTGAACTCAACCCCGCCACAGGCCGCATGCACCAGCTTCGCAAGCATATGGCTCATATCATGCACCCGATCATCGGCGACCGCCCGCACGGCTGCAACAAGCAAAACCGGTTTTTCAAGAAGCACCTGAATTTGACACAGATGATGCTACACGCGTTGTCACTGAAATTTGTACATCCATCTACGAATAAATCTGTATGTATTACAGCTCCAAATCCGCAAGAATTTTCTAGAATTCTTGAAGTACTTCTATTTAAATAGTTATACATTTGGTATCAACTAAAAATACCTACAAAATATATGTAGAAATACTTTGATAAGTTTTTGCCAATTCATTAATTTTGTGACGTGTTAGGAAGAGATGTTGTACCAATGAGAACGAAGTATGTAAAGACTATCCAAATTCCATTCCGGGATAGTAGGAATTTAATCTTACACTCCACACCGGGCGCATCGGCGTCCCAACCGTGAGTCGTTAATTCAAACAGGCTCCACCAATAAACAGACGATCCAGGCAAGCATCTCCTTATGGCGTATCGACCGTAAAGGACAAACGTCTTGTGCCGGTCAGAACCGCCTCCGCACCGGAACCTCAGCAAGTCGGAGATCTCCTTCAAGTTTTTAACGCTTAGCAACCCATTTCGCCACCATCATGGCATACCTGGATACATACACAGCGCCCTTGACCGCTGCAATGGCTGCACACCTGTTGCGAAGGGCAACATTCGGTCCCACAAATCAGGAAGTAGCTGATTTTACGGGCAAAACCGCTACTCAGGCCGTAGACCTGCTCATCAGCAACGCCGCCTACCGGGCCACTCCGCCTCCGCCGGTGGAAATGGATGTCACCAGGGCGGACGCCGGGCAGACATTCCTGGACAAGCCGTTCAACAGCAGCCTCAATCCTACCTATTTCAACTACATCAAGTATTGGTGGATCGGATTGATGGCCGAGCAAAACGGCAAACCATCCGTTTTGGAGAAAATCACGGCCTTCTGGCAAAACCACTTTGTCGTAACCTATTTTCCGGTGGAGGATTACAGGTACATGGACAGGTATCTGAGACTGCTCAGGGCAAATGCACTGGGAAATTTCCGGGACTTCGCCATTGCCATCAGTAAGGACCCCGGGATGCTCATCTTCCAAAACGGCAACGAAAACACCAAGACACTCCCCAACGAGAACTATGCTCGCGAACTTCAGGAGCTCTTTACGGTAGGTCAGAAGGATTTCGCCGGAAACTACAATTACACGGAGCAGGACGTTAAGACGGCCGCCCGCGTATTGACAGGCTGGCAGGCGACCAACCGGTTCATGGACGGATCGACCAGTTTCGGTTCCGTTTTCAGTCCCGAAAGGCACGACACGACCGACAAGGTCTTTTCAGAAAAATATAATAACACCACCATCGCGGGGCACAGTGATGCCGGCGCGGGGGAGGCGGAGCTGGGGGATCTGATCAGGATGCTGACAAGTCATCCTGAATCACCGAAATACATTTGCCGGAAACTGTATCGCTGGTATGTCAACCCGAATGTAACCCAGGAAATAGAAGATCAGGTGATTGTTCCGCTCGCCGCTTTTTTTGCGAGCTCGGGTAACAACTTTGCCATCGCACCTGTTCTCCGCAAGCTTCTGACCAGCAACATTTTTTTCGATAACAGAAATATAGGCGCCATTGTAAAGTCTCCCGCGGAGTTCCTGATCGGCGCTATCCGGATTTTCGACCGGCCGGTCCCGGACATTACAACGGAATATGGGCCGTTCCAAAAAATGATGAGCTATCTGAGCAACAGCATGAATTTGCTTCAACTCAATTTGCTGAACCAACCTACCGTGTTTGGATCTCTGCCATACTACCAGACCGGGTATTCCAAAAACTGGATTAATGAAACCACCTTGGGGGTGCGGGGCAGCCGGACGGACAATCTGGTTTACCCGAGCCTTGAGATCAAGCCCGGATACGTGCTCGGTATCGACGTGCTGGCCAGGTTAAGGGCTATTCAACCCAATTTTTCGGATGTGGCCGGTACACCTGCCATTACTTGTGAGCAGGTACTGGCCGAGTTTTCCAAAAACCTCTACGCCATCGAATTGGCCCAGGAACAGAAGGACTTTCTCATTGACTCCATCATGATGATGAAAAGTAGCCCGCGTACTACATGGATCCGCGAGTGGGATGCCTATCGGGCTTCTCCGTCAGATATTGCCAAGCAAAATACCATCCTGTGGCGTTGCCGTGCTCTCCTGAAATACATGTTGAGAATGGCGGAATATCAAATATTTTAATTCTGAGGGGAAATGAAAAGAAGAGATTTTATATCAGCTGCATCGTCCTTAATGGTTCCATTGGTGCTCGACGGCTTTGGCGTCAAATCAATGGCAAAAAGCTCAGCCCTGGTCAGGTCATTGAAACAAACCGCTGCCCTGAATAATGATAGGGTGCTGGTCATCATCTACCTCGCAGGTGGGAACGACGGATTGAACACCGTCATTCCGCTGGAATATTATTCAGCTTATAACCAGTTAAGAAATAACATAGCGATTCCGGAGAGCAGTGTGCTCAAACTGGCAGGAAACGCCGCGACGGGCTTCCACCCGGTCATGACCGGAATGCGGTCGTTGTATGACGAGGGTAAACTGGCCATCATCAATTCGGTATCCTATCCCAATCCAGACCAATCGCATTACCGGTCTACCGACATCTGGATGACGGGCGTCGATGCCAATCAATACGCATCCTCCGGCTGGGCTGGGCGTTACCTGGCAGACAGGTTCACCGGTTATCCGGACGGCTATCCGAACGCCGAAATGGAAGATCCTTTGGCAATTCAAATCGGTCAGATAGGTACCCCGGCCTTGCTAGGTCCCCAGGCGTCTCTCGGCGTTACACTTCAGGATCCCAGTGTTTTCTATCAGTTGATCGGCGAGGGGACTTCCGAAATGGAAGGGCCGCTGCCTTGTTGTGATGCGGGAGACCTCGTGTCCTATATCAGGCAGAAGCAGGTTCTTTCAGTGGGTTATGCTGCACAGATCAAGGCGGCTGCCGATGCGGGCAGAAACCTCGCCACGTATCCTGACGCTTCGCAGCGAAACGAGTTGGCTGACCAGCTGAAGGTCGTTGCAAGGCTCATTCACGGAGGATTGAAATCCAAAATCTATTATGTGGAACTCGGAGGGTTTGATACCCACTCCGGTCAGGTCGGAACGTCAAGTACCGAAGGTATCCATGCCCAGTTGCTGAAAAAACTGTCCGACGCGATCTACTCGTTTCAAACCGACTTGAAGCTGCAGGGAATCGAAGATAAGGTGTTGGGTATGACCTTCTCCGATTTTGGCCGCCGTGCCAACTCCAACGCGTCCAAAGGAACCGATCACGGGGTAGGTGCACCGATGTTTGTGTTCGGGACCGGTATCAAAAGGCAGCTGGTAGGCGTAAACCCCGATCTGGTCAATGGCTTGCTTCCGCCGACCGCAACTTCGGCGACAGTCAACCGGGACATTAAGATGCAGATTGATTTCCGGCGCGTTTATGCGGACGTGCTGAATGACTGGTTTGGTACTGCAAATACCAAAACCGACCAGCTCCTATTCAAGAACTTTTCAACAACCTCCCTTTTCTCGGAAGTGGTACGGTCGATTTCCTCCGGTAAATGGCACGATCCGGCGGTTTGGTCATCCGGGCGGGTTCCTACCCTCACCGATGTGGTCAGAGTCAGCAGGGGCCACGTGGTGGAAGTCGGTTCAGCTTTGCAGGCGAAGGATCTGAAAGTGGAAGACGGCGCCGAACTGAAATTTTTAGGGAAAATTGGGATGCAGATTCTGAATGGAGCTTAGATTATGAAAATATTTCGACTACCAATTGTTTTTTTTATCCTGATTTTTGCTGCGGCCGGTTCGTTTGCGCAAACAGGAGTCCTGCGGACCGAACGTTCTCAAAGCTCTGTGGTCACTTTTGTGGAAGGTGCGGATATTATCGGTCTGAGCAGCAGCCACTTCATAGACGGCTACGTGCGGCGGTACGGAAAAGACCGCTTCATTTTTCCGGTAGGTCATGGAATAACGGCTGGTCCGTTTGCGGGAGACGGCAGCGGGATCATCGGTGCATATTATGCCGAGAACCCCGGTGCTTCAACCCTCGCTGGCGGACCGTTCACGGTCACTGCCAAAGCGGCAGAAATTCAGACTGTTAGCTCGGTTGAATACTGGCACATAGACGGTGCCGAGCCTACAACCCTGAGCTTCACCTGGAATACGAATAGCGGTATTGCCGGATTGACTGGAAATGCGCTTAACAAGTTATCCGTCGTTGGCTGGAGTTCAGCGAACAAGCGTTGGGAAGTAATACCATCACAGGTTGATGCCGTTGCGCTGTTAGGGGGTAACAGTACCCTCACTTCCGGATCCATTTCTACCGCCAGGGCCATCATCCCCGATCAATACGATGTGTTTACACTCGCCGGCCTGACCAGCGGGGCCGCCCCCAGCGACTATGCAGGAAAGCTGGAAACCGCCGATTGCAGGGCTATATCTGGTTGGGTATATGATAAAAATAACAGCGCTTCTGAAGTGGTCGTCGAGCTCGTGGACGGAACCAAGGTTTACGGTCAGGCGATCGCGAGCAATTTCCGTGCTGACTTAAAAGCAAACGGAATCGGTACTGGCAAATATGGATTTTCAATTCCCTTGCCCGAAGACGCCCGGGATGGAAATTACAGGAACCTCTCCGTTCGGGTACGAGGTACCAATTTCTCGCTTGAGGGATCTCCAAAAATCGTCGGTTGCGGTTACCGCGGAAAATTTGAGTCAGCCGACTGTTACACTGTCAAAGGCTGGACGGTGATTGGGGAGTACCCGGATTCGTCCTTAGTGGTTGATCTTTTAGCCGATGGTCAGTTCCAGGGATCTTATGCCGCTAATATTTATCGTTCCGATGTTCAGCCTCTTGTAGGCGGTAGCGGGAAAGTTGGCTTCGAATTTCAGTTGCCTAGCTCTGTGAAGACAAACACCCCTAGGCAGTTGAGTTTGCGGGCTAAAGACAGCAAGTTTGTGCTCGATGATTCTCCTAAAACAGTGCAATGTGCCGAACCGCAAACCTTTGGAAGTTTTGAGGTAGCAAACTGTTCGGCTTTAACCGGTTGGGTTTGGGACAAGATTTATCCCGCCAATGCCCTGACGGTAGAAATCCTGGAAGGTAATGCAGTTGTCGCCACTGGTTTGGCCAACATTTACCGGGCCGACCTGAAAGCCGGCGGTTTTGGCACGGGTAACTATGCATTCAGTATCCCATATCCGGAGGCACTTAAAGATGGCCGGACCCACCAGTTGACTGCACGTGTGAAGGGCAGCAACTACATGCTGGTAGGAAACAGGACAGTGAACTGTTTGCTGGAAATATACGGTGGCGCTTTCGAAACGGCTGAATGCAATGCTATCCGTGGGTGGGCTTGGGACAAAAATCACCCCGACGTGCCTATGACGGTGGAACTACTTGCAGATGGTGCGGTGGTGGCAACGTCGGTAGCCAACAGCTACCGCGAGGACTTGAAAAACGCGGGT
The DNA here is from genome assembly GCA_001898145.1 of Dyadobacter sp. 50-39. GTDB lineage: Bacteria > Bacteroidota > Bacteroidia > Cytophagales > Spirosomataceae > Dyadobacter. The sequence continues at coordinate 18,378 of MKSR01000034.1, read as the reverse complement.
ACCGGCACAGGGAACTATGGGTTTTCGATCCCGGTGCCCAACAATTTGAAGGACGCCCAGCCGCATTCGTACAGCGTGCGCATCCAGGGCACTACCTATGTGCTTGGAGGCTCCCCGCGCACTATGACCTGTGCGGTGCCTTCGCAATACGGCGGTGGTTTTGAAACGGCCAACTGTTCTGCGCTGACTGGTTGGGTTTGGGACAAGATTTACCCGGAAAGTGCGCTGACGGTAGAAATCCTGGAAGGCACCACGGTGGTAGCCACTGGACTAGCCAATATTTACCGTGCTGATTTAAAGGCAGCGGGTTACGGAACGGGCAACTATGTATTCAGCATCCCGCTTCCAGATTCGTTGAAAGACGGTGTTTCGCACCAGTTGAGCGTGCGGGTGAAAGGCAGCACTTACATGGTTGGCGGTACGACCAAGACGGTGAACTGTTTGCTGCAAGTATACAATGGGGCCTTCGAGTCGGCCGACTGCAACACGCTCCGCGGCTGGGCGTGGGATAAGAGCCACCCGAATGCGGCGATGACAGTGGAACTGTTGGCAGATGGTGCGGTGGTGGCGACAACTGTTGCGAATACTTACCGCGAGGACTTGAAAACAGCGGGGACCGGTACAGGCAACTATGGATTTTCGATCCCGGTGCCCAACAACCTGAAGGACGCCCAGGCGCATTCATACAGCGTGCGCATCCAGGGTACTACCTATGTGCTGGGAGGCTCTCCGCGCACTATGACCTGTGCATTGCCTTCGCAATATGGCGGTGGTTTTGAAACAGCTAACTGCTCGGTAATTACCGGTTGGGTCTGGGATAAGACCTACCCAGCCAATGCGCTGACGGTTGAAATCCTGGAAGCAGGTGCTGTTGTAGCGACCGGGGTAGCCAACATTTACCGTGCTGATTTGAAATCAGCGGGTTACGGAACAGGTAATTATGCATTCAATATTCCGCTTCCCGAAGCGTTGAAAGACGGTGTTTCGCACCAGTTGAGCGTGCGGGTGAAAGGCAGCACTTACATGGTTGGCAGTGCTAAGACAGTGAGCTGTGCAAGTCCGGCAAGAAGATCTAGTTCTGGGTACTTACCATCGTATCGTAACGATGCACAACAATCGCTTAACGAAGATGTTCGAGGCATAAACTTGACAATTTATCCGAACCCAACAAAAGGGAAAGTAATTGCACAATTCCATCTAGGAATCGATAAAATCGCACAAATTTCCATCACTAACCTTCTTGGGCGCCAATTGTGGTTCAAGTCTGTCAAGGGCGTTGGCGAGAATGTTGAAGTTGGGATACAACTAGCGGACTATCCAGACGGTTTATACATTGTTCAGCTTGTTGTCGATGGTCAAACACAACTACAGCGCATTTTGCTCACAAGATAAGGAAGTCAACAGGAGCAACTTTGAAAAGGTCAATATAAAACACAATATGCTCGCGATTACGGCGAATTTTAAGAAAAGCGAACCAGGAGTTCCATAATAATAATGTGACGATACGCTGAGTGTAATGGTAATTTGGCTCAACTGTCTAGTGAAAAGTACCATAAGTCTCTCACTGCCTGGTATTCTGAGGGGAATATGAGCTGACACAATGCTTTTGTGCGTATGCATCCGACGAACCCGTATTGTGTAGTTGGGCTTTCTGGCAGGTAGCTTAGGCGCTCTGATTACGGAATTTGATCCAGTTGTTTGGAAGCAGTTGATAAAGATCTTTTTGCTTGTGTGACTGGATCCTTTCAAAGACATCTTTCAACCATTCTTGTTCATCAACGCCGTTTTTCTTGCACGTAGCCATAAATGAGTACATCGCTGCTGTCATTTCAGCTGCCTGGTGAGAACCGGCGAACAAAAATGCCTTTCTTCCGATTGCAAGGGGCCGGACTACGTTCTCCGCGAGATTGTTATCAATCTCAATTTGCCCGTGAAGCGCGTAGGCACTTAGTCCTTCCCAGCGTGGTAAGGAGTAGGCTATAGCCTGACCGAGTGGACTTTTAGGGATTACGAGTGGGAGCTGTTGGGTCATCCACTCCTTTAATTCCAAAAGAACCGGTACTGAGTCTTCCTGCCTTAATTTTGTTTTTTGCTCCCAATCCAGTTGCTGATCCCGCATTCGTTGTTCTAGAGCGTAGAGTACCTGCATGCGTTCAAGCACATAAGTCGATCTTTCTTTATCATATTTAAGAGCGTCAACAAATTTTCGGCGGGAATGGGCCATGCAGTAGACCAAAAGGATATCTGGATGGTTACCAAAGAGCTTTTCATAGACGGCGTACCCATCAACCTGAAGTATACCGGCGTACCCTTCCAGCATCTGCTTAGGTCCGCTTTGATCACGACCTTTCCGATAATCAAACAGCGTAAGCTTATCACAAGGAGCATTATAGATCCACATGTAGCCATGATGGACCCCATTTTTGTGATCTCTATCAAGCACTTTTAGAGGGGACTCGTCTGCTTGCAAATACTTCTGATTGAGAACCAGCAATTTTAACAGCTCCCATAAAGGAGCCAGGTGCTGCCAGCCTTTCATGATCCAGTCAGAGGCGGTTGAAGCAGGAACATTTACTCCTAACCGTCTGTATTTGTCTATCTGCCGGTGAAGGGGAAGGCCAAAAACATACTTATCGACAACCATTTGGGCAATGACCGCTTCGGAAGGAATACCTTTTTCAATTACACGGTCTGGAAGAGATGCAGTTATAATACCCTCACCATTTGCACGTGCATATTTGTAACGGATACAAGCTACTATGGCACTTTTTGCACGGATTTCCCGTCTTGTTTTGTGTGCTGATAACGTTTTCTGAGGCGGACAGAATCCAGCATTACACCCTGTAAAAGAAGTATCAGTTGCTGGCTAGTAATGGCTATATTTTCTGACTTTGGCCATTCAAAAGTGCCTTGTTCCAGCTTTTTGACATACATCGCAAACCCGTCCCGATCCCACTGCAAGAGCCGGATTTGATTAAGTCGTTTACCTAAGAAAACGAAAACATCGCCGCTCGACGGATCAAAGCCCAGTTCATTCCGGACCAGGCCGGCTAGGCTGTAGATTCCAAAACGCATGTCCGTTGGGCTCCGATACAGAAAGTACCGGCAACTAGTAGATAAGGCCAGCATTTTAAAGAATGAGCTTCTTTATAAATGATGCGTCGAGAGACCCGAACAACTCTATACGTGCTCCTGATGGAAAAGTAATGGCGGCCAGCGCCTGTTGGTTTTGCTCAATTACTACATCCGCTTGTTGAACAGGTATCTGGCTGAACCCACTGGTTCGTACGACCGGAATGTCATTCTTGCGACAGATTTTTTTAACCCAGTAATTGAATTTATGGTATCCCATACCATTCCGATTGCAAAAAGCCTGTTTGCTTATGCCTTGCGTTTGCCACTGATCGTACAGCTCACGCATTTTTTCTGCCTCATTTTTCATGAAACAAGATTACAAACTATGCGGGTCTGTTAAAATATGGTTTTATCGGACGCATACTTTTGTGCGACTATTTAATATTGAATATGTTGTTGATTTATTCTGGCGGCCGAGTTTGATAGCCCCCAAAACGGGCTAGATGCGTTGACTTTATGCATAAGTCAAAATACATTGCTGACAGATTCATAGTCAACGTCCTCTATCATGAAAATAAATTGTTTGTTGCAGGTACCTATGTCGAGATGGTTCGCGCCAAGAGCTTGGAAATTTACAACGAGTTGCAACTGTGAAAGCCAAAAACAAACACAGCGTAAAAATTACCTGAGGGCTTTGACTTCGTCGAGCCATGGTGGCTTTTCATGAAGCCTACCTATGGTTAATTGCCGACTTGCAATCTATAATGAAGAGGAAGTGCAGCAGCAACGCTTGTTCATCGCATAAATGAGCATGAGCGGGACTTACATCTATTAAAAATTACCCAGGATATTGCACATTATCGGTCCCCTCACGTTGCTGTAAGCTATTTGAATCGGTCATCTTTCGGTCAGCGGGTCAATAGGCCCCCCTTCTTAAAGTTTTCACACAGCTATGAAGCTAGTTGTGCGAAGACCTTGCCAGTCATGCGGGAACTCCAAGACGGTCGCGGGAGCAAGCCGGTTGTATATTGAGGAACGTTATTGTCTTCTTTCGGGAAAAGGAATCGAAAATTGGCATGCAAATAGGATGCTTATCGAAAGACGGTTGCATTGTATGTTTAAAGAACTGTGGACAGAGGTTTTGTCAGTCTGATATTCTCTATGGTCCCCACTGGGATTGGTGACGCTTTAAGGCTCCCAATTGACATTCTCCTTAATTAACTTACAGGGATTTCCTGCGTAGAGTGCATTTTGTTTATCTAGAACTTTACTGACTAGGGAGTTTGCACCTACGATTGAGTTGCTGGGAATCTGGGCACCTTTTAGCACTAAGCATCTACATCCAATCCAAACATTGTTGCCCACCAAAACTGGTTTTGGGCTATTTATCTGGATACCAAAGTCGTTTTTTATTTTGTGAAAGTCTGTATCCATGATAAGAGAGTCCCACGACAGCAAGCAGTTATCTCCAAATTCAACACGCGTTTGGACGATGATTGACGTTTCTGCCGTAATGACGAAATTCGATCCTAGTGAAAGGGTCCCGGAACTTGACACGGATATCTTGGATCCATGTCCGATATTGCACTTTCCATTAAACATCACCGTTCCAGATACTTCCCATATGGTCCTTGAGCGCTCCTTGTCGAAAATACCCACTCCGCCGTAACCGATTTGTATCAGCCCAGTTTTGAGTGGTGCATTGATTTCAATTTTCCCAGATACAACTTTTAAATAGGTCCTTCTTGAGACCAAAATCGGCAGAAAGCATGCCTGCCGGAGAGGGAGATACTTTAAATTGAAATAGATGGTCGGAATATTTAGTCTAGACACTAATTTTATGACTTTTTTAATCATCTTACTGCCCCTTTTGGTTGCTTTTTACTTAAAACTTAAATGTTATCGCCCAATGTCTGCTTCAATTGCACGTCTGGTTCACTACCATGCTGTGGTAGTTAGCTGCAAATATATAAATAACCCGTTGTGCGGTCAGCAGACTAGTGAATGTTTAATTCGACCAAGCTGTTTGTTTGCCAGTTAATTGAATGCTTTCAGGACTGAGACGGAAGCTATTTTAGCCAATTCGGGCAAACAGATCGTCTGAGGTCTTGGCGTGGTTTCGTTTGAGCATTGATCGCAGAGTTGAGCGAAAAGAGTTTCAATTATTTTACGCGTTTTTCGACGCTGATAATTCCTCAGGTTTTCGATTTTATATTGGCCTTGAACGGGGTAATGTTTTTGACGACTGATTCTCGGAAAAAAGTAAGTTGCTGATCGGCTGAAACATGGCCTAGATTGGCAAGTGGTTTACAATCAGTTGGATTTTCGTGTTTTAGGATTGGAATATATCGGGAATCATCCATGCTTGCCGTTGTTATACCAGCTGTGAAAGGGAAGCCTCTTTTGGACATTATTAGGCGCTTCTTAAAGTCGTGGTAGTAACGCTTATGACTTGCATGCCATGACGTGGAAGGCCTGACCAACTCATCGTCTCGGCATATTTTTAGACGCTGAATCCGAGGTTTTGGCAAATCGGGACAGGGATCGAATCGATAAGACATCTGTCATCGTATTCTAAGAATTTTAAGCAGACAGGCTTCGCTAATTGGGAAGTTTTGTCAAAAAATCTACGTCGTTTCACATTATACGTTGTTCTGTGAACCAAGTTAGGATACCCGTAGCGAAGTTTTCTAAAACGCCACTTTTCAAAATCAATTGAAAGGGACTCATCCGAACAGATTGGCTTAATCGTCTGTATAACATCATTTATGTTTTTTTTGGTAGAGTTTAAAATTGCCCTAGACGTCGATTTCGTCTTGAAATACTGATTTGGCAATGGCTGGAAATTTGTGAATTTTGATCTGAAATAGCATATCATTAATGCAATGTGGTTATTTTATTAACTTTCTGAAAATCAGATAGATGACAAATTTTCTTCTTTGCAAATCTCAACCGCACAACGGGTGTTTTACTTGCTGATTATCAAATGCGCAAGCTCTGGATCCGAAAGCATTTTTTCCATTTGTGAGAATATAATCAGCTCGACCTCATCTTTGATTTGCCGGTAGTTGGCCTCTATGACCTGACGGCTGATGTTTCGAACGACTGGAAGCGGTTCAAATGCATTCTTCTGACCAGATAATGCTTTATGGTCGTTAACAAGGGTGCAGTGAAAGGTTTTCAGCTCCAAGGGCTGGTCGGGATTGTCTGAGCACATACCCACGAACTCGCCTGCACTTAAAGCGGCGATACGCGAGGGAGGAATGGCCGCATCCAGCTGCTTGGAGCGGCTGATGGAGGTGTCAGTGCGGTTGATGGATAGGCTGGTACGGTCCTGATTGATTCTTCCAAACCGCTCTGAGAGCTGTTTAGCTGTCTCTCCGGTCACCTGTCCGCAGATGATGTTACCGGTTATGTTCATGACCACATCGGCCAGCTCTCTGCCGTAATCTTTTCTGAGCTGGCTTAGATCCTGAATACCCAGCGTGGTTGCCACCTTGTTTTGCCGCGCTGTGGCAATCAGCGAATCGATGTGGTTGAGATACACTGTGGGAAACTCGTCGAAAACAAGGCTGGATTTTTGCCTTCCCTTTTGATTGACAGCCTTAATCATCCGCGAGATGTATAATGAGACCACAGCGCCGTAGGTCATGATCTTTCCCGGGTTGTTTCCCATGCATACGATTTTGGGCTCGCTTGCGCTGTTTACATCCAGTGAAAAGTCGCTTCCGGAAAGCACATAGTATAGCGCAGGTGAGGAAAGACGCGCCATCGAGATCTGGGCTGATGCGATCTGGCCTTCCAACTGCTGATTGGCGTGGTGCAGGAAGGCGGATATGAAGGGGTTGATCAGCACCTGGATTTCCGGCTCGGTTCGAAGCACGGAAAACAGTTTAGCATGCTCGGTTTGCATCAGCTCTACTGCATGCGGCAGGGTACAGTATTTTCCGTTTTCATATTTTTTCAAAAACCAGATGATCGCCGTCAAAAAATTGATGGGCGATTCGACAAAAAAGTCGCCCTGCCGGCGGATCCATTCCCGGTTAAGACCCATCAGGATTGTGCGCGCGGATTCTGCCGCATCAGAAATGTCACTCATCGAACTGGGCTCTAATGGATTACAGCGGTGCGAGCGCGACAGATCATCAAAGTTGACATAATAAAAGGCTTTGGCCCTGCCAGGCAATCCGGCCGCTTGCAGCCAGGTATTGTAGGCAATCTGGGTAAGATCATCATACTTAAAGTCATATAAAAACATAGCGAACCCTTTGCGGATGTGCTGGGTGATAATATGGCGGATCACGTAGTAGGTTTTGCCGGACCCGGGTGAGCCCACTACTAGCATGCCGCGGAACGGGTTGATAAAATTCACCCAGCTATCATGGGTTTTTCCCTGGTGCTTATAGCGCGCTTTCAGATTGACCGAGTACTGATTTTCGACCAGTTGCTGCTGCTGGGGAAAGCTCTCGTTGTCCGCATTGAAGATATCCACGGTGAGCTTCTGGCGGATCACGCGTGACAGGCGCGCTCCGCCCCAAAGCATGCCCAGGTAACTGGCAAAGCACCAGCAGGTGTATATTATGGCGGCGGTAGGGGCTGGGGCTGAGACGCGAAGTGCCAAACCGGAGAGATAAAAGCTGATCGTCGCTAAAAGCAGCACAACGACAGGCTGAATCAATGATAGCCTTTCATCTTTTTTACCCCTTACCCCTAGCAGGGAGATCAAAAGGAAGACTGCTGAAATTAGCCGCGCTTTCTCAAAGCTTGCAAATAATCCCGTCTTGATGATCTGCTCTAAGATCCTGTCTGTCAGAGCCCACCTGAGCTGCCAGCCGGCAAAAACCCGGTAGCAGTAGTAGTAGCAGTGAAGACCTAGCAGGCCCAGGCTGATCAGCCTTGACATGTCCATGATTCGCCGGAGCGCCTGCTCGTTTTCCCCTGTCTGCGATGCCATCAGCAGTGAATATTAAAGATGTAAGGATATTTGCCTTCTTTTTTTCTTGGCCGGCTTTCTGAGCTCATAGGGCAAAAGGCCCTCTGGCGAGGCTGGCTGCAGCAATAAGCTTAAAAAGCCTTCCTGTTCGGTTTTGCTATAAGGCGCGCTTTTTTCAACAGGCATATTTTGGCCGCTGCGTTTGCCAACGGGCAATTCACTGTCCAAAGTTTGCCCGCCCTGCTGCTGGGCGGCTGCGTAGCCCGCAGGCCCAAAGGGCTGCAAGATCTTGGAAGGGTTGTAGCGCTCGCCCAGCCGGCTGGCCGAGATGACAGAGCGGGAAGTAAAGTCAACGAAGATGATTTGCCTTAGCTGCCCGCTTTGATCGTAGCCAAACACTGTTTGAACGCCTTCACTGGCCAGCCGGCCCTGAAGGCCCCAGAAGCTGGGCTGATCTTGTCCGATGAGCGCAAGGCCTATCAAGGTTTTAAGCCGCTGCTGGGTAGTGGCTGAAAGTGCGCGGTTTTGCTCAAACCTTTTTTGAAGGTAGGAAAGAGTCGGCCTGGAAGGCAAGCTGCTGGCCTTGACAGGCACTCCCATGGTTTTTCCTTTCTCAGAGAGCATCTGGTAGTAAAGCCCCTGATTTTGGTAGGTTTGCGAGTCGGGACCTCCGCGTTTGGCTACCACGTTATAGTGCCTGAGCACCGCGTTAAGCTCTAAAAACGAGCTATATTTAAAATGAGGTAAAACCACCGAAAGTACAGCGGAGATTCCCTGGGCAGTGTGCACTTTTCCGTACTGCAGCCTTTGGGCGCTTTTGTGGTGCTGCCGCGTGGCCACTTGCCCAGCGGCCGGCGTAAGCTTAAAATCATTTTCGATGCTGGCCCTGACATTTTTGGAAATAGCAATTCTTGTGGGAAAGGCCTGCATCCCTGCGCCATCGGCTTTGATTGTGACAGTGACAATGTGCAGATGCGGGTGCAGCGTATCCAAATGCTGGTAAACCAGGTAAGGCTGCTGCCCCAGGCCGATTTGATCCATGTACCGCTCAGATATTTTGGACAGCTGTTTGGTGGAAAGCTTGTCATCAGGGTGAAACGATAGGACGATGTGCAGAGCGCTTCGCTTTGAGCGGGCATTCAAAGCCATCCGCCTTTGCAAGACCAGCATACGCTCTCTTCTGGAAAGCTCCCACGGGTCTGCCGGGTAGTTGCCTGCCATGATGCAGCTTGCCGCTCCTTGCCCAGCCTTTTTTTCGTTGTACTCGCAGCAGCGTTTCGCAGAGCGCGAGGAGCGGATCACTGCAACCATATCTTTGCGGCTTGTTTGGTAAGCTGATAGATCTGTTCAATGTGGGCCAGGGCGATCTGCCGCTCATTCTGATGGCGCTCAAGCCAGTCAGAAAGCCCGTCAGGCGAAGCGAGCTCCATCTTTTCGGCCGACTCTGTCAAGGCGGCCGCCACTCTGGCAAGCTGCCGTCTTGCCAGAGAAAGCTCAGTGATCAGATCTTCCAGGGAAGCGTTTCGATGGTTGACAGTGACCGGCTGCTGCAATACAAGGCATCGAACATATTCTGTCAGGCTGCGGCAAGTCGTCTGGGCGCGCCGGGCCTGAAGGGTCTGATACTGTTGCTCTTCAACGGAAAGATATATATTACGGTTTACTGGTTTAACAGGCTTGCTCATGGGCGTACGGGTTTGAATCATTGATTGGATGCGCGGGGCTGCGGGCGCTAGACAGAAAGGTTTTGTCCTAGATCTTTACCAGGATGCTGCTGGGAGGGACCTTTCAACGCCGTCAGGTATTGATTTAGATCTTTAAAGCCTTTGTACAAAGCGCTTTGGTCGGTATAGTGACTGCCCTGCTGTAATGCGCGCTGGGTCAGAGCCCTTCCGGTCGCGTCCTGATCCAGATAAAGCTCAACGCTGCGGTAGGTATTTAGTACCGGCGTGGCCTTACTGAAAAATGCGGCAGAGTTAAGCACCAGAAAGTCTTTGCCGGAGGCCTCCGGTGCATACAGCGACCTGTAAGAAAGAAAATCGAAAAACCCTTCGAAGACAGCCAGCTGCCCAGCGCCAGAGACGATGCGGGTAATATCTTTGGGCGAGCTGCTGATCTTAATATAAGGGTTTCTGAGCTCATACCCGCCAGCATCGTTTGCAAAGCCGATTGCATAAAGGCTTTTGTCTGCGATCTGGTAGTGGACCTGCTTGCAGTGCATGCGGGCTACGCTGATATCGATTCGCCGCTGATCCAGATACTTTAAAAGCGCAGGTTTTTGAAGCTCGGTCACATCTGTGATCTTTACCCGGCTTTCCCTGTGGACGGGGGCTTTGATCTGCGCCTTTTGCGCTGAGGGCAAAAGCAAAAGCTCGCCTTGAAAGCTGGCCAGCAGCTCTGCCAAAGAGCACTGATGGTAGCGCAGGGCAAAATCGATCAGGTTTCCGCCGGCGCCTTCCCCGAAATCATACCAGCGGTTAATCGCCCGGTTCACTTTAAAAGAAGGCGTTTTCTCTTCGCGCAAGGGACTTAGATACCAGTAGCTGTTTCCATTTATTTTCTGGGGCTCAATCCCCAGCCGGGAAAGGTAGCTGACAAGGTCGGTGTTCCGGACCTTGTCGATGTGTTCGCTGCCAAGGCTCATGATCTAGACGTGTTTGTAGCGCGGTGGTCACCGGCCGCAGGGCGCTATCAACCGGCCGAAAGGCCCAGGTCGTTGCCGGTGTGGTGCTGGCGGGATTTGGCCGCCTGCAACCAGGCGTCAGCAGCCAGGATTTGCTGGCCGGCCTGGCGGCGCAAGCCACTTTGATCGTAGGCAATGACGGCTTTAAACTGCGGGCTGGCTTCCAAAAACAGCTTATGCTCTGTCTGACCGTCAATCCAAGTGACCTGCTGGCGGTTTCCTTTCCAGAGCGAATCGAGAAGATTTGCTTTGCTGTCCGGATGAGCAAGCTCTTTTAAGGGAAGCTTTGAGAGCTGGCCTTCAAGGTCATAGCCGTGATCCTGACCAAACCGGCGCAGTTTGAAATTGCCAGACCGGTCGGTTTCTTTAAAGTCCAGCTGCAGCCAGGCAGTATACTGCTCTCCTTGGGCGTTGAGCAGCTGCTTTGCGACGGCCCTTCCTTGCAGGAGGTTAAATGCTTCTTTGAGGGTAATGCTTCCCTGGCTTTGGATGTAAAACCGCTGGTGCAGCTTTTCCTGCTCCCCGCGGCTGTGAAGGGAAGCCAGGTAGCTGTTAAAGAAGTAAAGTCCGCTTTGATTGGATTTTCTAAAATGAAGCGCGCTGGTGATCTGATCTCCTTGGAAGAGGGCCTTGTGGTGAAGCGTAAATTCAGGCAGCTGCTTTTGCATGCCGGTTTGCAGCTGCTGGGTAAGGCCCTGGCCAAACCCGGTGTATGTGAGCTGCGCTTGAAGGTATTCAAAATTTTGCTTGTTCATCTTGGTGATGTGTTTTAATGATCAGCGCTGTTTTGGAAACAGGTTTTGTACGGCTGCCGGATGAGTCGAAAGCTGCTGTTGGCATGCTTTCGATTTTTAGTTACAGGCTTTTGATGCGCTTGAAATGTTTGGGGCTCAGATGAAGCGTCAGGCTTCTTGCGCCGCCGCGCTCTGTGATCAGAACCGAGATTCGCTTGGTGGCTGCAATAGTCAGCTTTGCGAATACAAGCACGATCGTTTGCTTTTCGGATGCTTTCAGGTTAGCTGCCTTATCAGCGTTATGCAGTAATGGGATGGGATCTTTCTGGCTCGCTGCGCGTTTAAGCCGTTTTTTATCCTCTGTCAGTACCCGGACCGGGTAGCCGTCATAGCCGATCACTGAGCGGTTCTGAAGGCTTAGCCGGACAAGCATCAAAGGGCCAGCCACAAAAAAGCCGTCAATGCGCGCATGCAGTCCGCCTGCCTTGCCCTTGATGTGTATGTTTGGCGCCTTTTCCGCTGTGAGCTGCATCTGCTGCTGGATCTGATCCTTTCCAGTGGCTGCTTGGGGATCCGCATCAGCGCCGGAGTGCGGCTTTTCAAGCAGCCTTAGGTCCATCCTGGACGGGGGCTCTTGATAGGTGGCCTGGAAGGCATGCAGCTTTCCGTCCTGGGTGATCACGATCAGACTGGTCGGCCTGATGTCTTTGCTGGCAGCCTTTAAAAGAACTACGTTGTCTGCGCCTTTGGCTTTTTGCGCAAGCAGCGCTGCGCTGCCGCGGTCCAGGGTTTTGACTGCGCAGGGAAAGCTCAGTGAAACCGTGCTTTCAGCGCCTACTTGAATCGGCAGTGGCTGCAAGCCGTAAAGCGTATCTGTTTGTGCTGGTAAGGTGCGCGCTGCGAGCTGGATCAAGCAAAGCAGGGCAGCCGATGATTTTAAATGAAGCTTCATAAGCAGATGGTTTATGGATGGTTTGCACTTTGGTCAAAAAGAATGACCTTGTAGCCTTCGGTGAGAGTTACCTGAACGAGTCTGGTTTTTCTGCTTAGCAGCATCTTTCCCATTTGGATGCCGGCCGATGCGGCCTGTGCGCCGGCTGAGAAGGCGTCGGGATCCAGCTGATAGCCCTGCACCTGGCTGGCCAGCTGCTGCTTGGCGATTTGCCGCGAAAGCGCTCCGGGTATATAGATGCCTTCAAGGCCGTCCAGATCATAGACCGAAAGGTTTACAGAAAGAATGCCTTCTGCGGCTTTCAGGGTGGTGATCTTGATTTTTAACCGCTCCCCTGAAACCGATGCGGTTCCATAGATCAGGCTGTTTTCCTGGATGCAGCTGCCGGCCACGTAAAGCGGGCTGGTTAGTCTGAGCGCGATAACACTACCTGAAACCAGCTGCTGGGTTTGATCGATGACAGCAGTCAATACCGGGCTTTGGTCAAAAGCCCCATTCTCAGCCAGCCCGTAGAAGCCTGTGTTCACACCGGCATTGGTGGCGGGGGGCAAGGAATCAGCCGCAAGGAGCGAAATCTGCTGGTCGGCCGCTGCCGCGCTGACAGGTAAGCCTGTTTGCGGCTGAGAACCGATGGGCGCGCTCTGAGCAGGCCCCTGCTGGTTTTCTTGCAGCTTTAAGAGCTTATCGAGCATCTGATCGAGTCTTGACATTTCAGGATCATCGACTGCGGGCGGCGGCTGGTCTGCGATCTGCTGCATCATCTTTTCAAGATGGGCAATCTCTGGCGCGGCAGCCGGCTGGGGCATTTGTGGCTTTTCCTGAAAGGATGGGGCTGCTGCGCTTGCAAGGGCCTTATCCAGGGCGAGCAGCTTTTGGTGCAGCTTGGTTTCAGGGGCGCTTGGGGCCGGCAGTTGCGCCGCCCGCGGCTTTTTTCCTTGGCGCGGCCCTGAAAGGCCTAAAAGGGCCTGGCTTGCCGGCTCGGGCCCCTGATGCAGGCTTTCATGCTGCCGGTAGGGGTCCTTTTTGATCTGCTGAGCCCAGTTGGCTGAGTCCTGATCGGCCTTTTTGTAATAGGCGAGCTTGTCCATGTTTTGCTCCGCTTTCAGATCTGCCATGGGAAGACTCATCTGCAATCCAGCAGGCTCAGCCTCTAAACGGCCGCGTTGCTCCATGGGCTTTACAACCATTTTCCAAAACAGCAGAGTCAGGAAGGGAAGCGCTAGGATGGGCAGGATCAGATAAAATTTGCGCTCGCGCAAGAACTGTTCAGTGTAGACGGGTCGGGTCATGGTCATCGAGCTGTTGAGCGTTTTGAATACTGTCTTGAAGGAAAGCTTTTTGCAGACTGTCCAGGTAATCGTCGGTAGCCTGCTGACGCGATGGGCCGTCGGGAACAGTGATGCGTTGAAAAATGCCGGGCAGCTCAAAATCAAAGCGGCCGTTTTGGTCTTGCTTAAAGCCTTCAAAAACAAGCATCGCTGCTGCTGCGCATGCGCCAGCTCCGGTCGCCACCAGCAGCATTTTGAGCTTTTTAGCCGGTAGTTTCTCGGCATGGCGGCCAAGGTATGCGGCGAGCCTGCGCGCGATAGGAACATGATTTTCACGCGGCGAAGCGGTAGTCTTTGACCGGTGGGCCCGCCCTGGTTTGAATCGGTAAAACATAGCATTTATCTGGTTTGAATTTGAATGTCCTTGTTTTCGAGCGTCACCCACCGCTCAATGAGAAACCCGTGCGGATTGTTGTCGCTTCGCTCGACAGGCCGCAGCTGTCCCTGGGTGAGAAGGCTGCGCGAGACGATGCTGGTCGGACGGATGATGCGCTGAACGGCGCGGCACGTAAAGGCGTATGGCTGGGCGGATGCATCGACTGTGATGCTATCGATCTGGATCTGCTGGGATATATTGCCTGAAATGATCCCTGCATAAAATCCTGACTCACGAAGATCCTCATACTGCTTTTTGGCGCTGGCATCTGCCAGATACAGCGCCCGCGAGAGATTGGCCGTGATTGCCTTCTCGTCTGGGGCGAGCGTAAAAAAGAGCTGGTGGAAAGTTTTAATGTGATCTTTGGCCTCTACTATGATATTCTCGCCGCGTTCTGAGGCGTAAGCTTCCAGCACTTTTCCGCTGGCCAGAATGTATACCGTCCCAGAAACTTTTTTTGCCCAGCGGTAGGAGAGGTACACCGAGATGCAGGCCGAAAGGGTGCAGCAGCCGATCAGCGCCAAACAGAATAAGCGGATGTGCCGGAAGGCCCGGTCGATGTCTTGCGTTTTGGTGAACATATTGGTTAGCTTTTATTGGTAGGTGTCAAAAGGGGAGCGGCAGGAATCGCGACCCTGGCTGCCGAGCTAGAAGCAGCATCTAGCACCCGCGTGGTTTTTTGCAGTAGCGCCCCTGACGGGCCGGCATGAACGATGTATCCTGCCACGGAGGGCACTGAGAAATAGCCGACAATGCCGATGATCAAAAAAATCAGGTAGGCCATATCATGGGCATTAAAGAATGTATCGCCGGAACCTTCAATCTGACGGATGTCCATGGCAATCATCTTTTCCTGGATCTTGCCGATGATTGCCCCAAAGATGTTTGCGACCGGAAGCCAGAGAAATACGTTGATGTAGCGGGCGATCCAACTGGTGAGCGTATACTGAAAGCCATCAAAGACGGCGATACCAAAAGCAAGCGGGCCGACAATGGCCAGCACGATCAGATAAAATGTTCGGATGGTATTGATGCACAGCCCAGCCGCCTCAAAGAGCACCCGCAGGATTTCGCTCAGGGCCGCTTTGATCGAGTTGCGGAAGTTGTAGGACTGCTTAGCCATAAAAAACTTGATATCGTTGGCAATCCCGTCGGTAAAGCCCTCCGAGTAGCTTTCACCGTACATGTATTTGAGCCACTTCTCGCGGTTACCCCGGCTGTCATCGCCCACATACATCTCCCAGAAGTCAGAATTTTTGATGGCGTCCTCTTTCTTTTTCAACAGCAGCGCGATGGCCTTATCCGAGTCTTTGACCATGCCAGAGGTCCCTTGCACGGCAGGGGAAAGCACCGCGTTGATCAAAGCGATGACAGTTGGGAAGACAAGAATGGCAAAGCCGATCACAAAGGGCCTGAGCAGCGGGTAAAAGTCGACCGGCTCTGCGGCGGCAATGTGGCGCCAAACCCGGTGGCCGATGTAGAAAATGGCGGCGAAAGCCGCAATGCCCCGCCCCACACTGATCAGCTGCTCGCACAGGGGCAGCATTTCAGTATACAGCTCATCGAGCACCCTGTTGAGCCCGCGGATTTGCGCCTGATAGCCTTGCGCATAACTAAAAGTGGGCGTAGCGATAGTGGCAGCTACGGATAGCCGCATTGCTTTCGATATTCTCATAGCCTTATGGTGCAGCTAGGGCTGCAAGCCGTAGATGGTTTGAATCGTTTTAAGGGAGGCGACTTCCTGTTTTCGCTGGGCGGCTAGCACGCTGTTGCCACTGTTCAGGTGCCGAAGAAAAATCAGCTGCTCGCTGACGTTCTCGAATATGGCGTCAATGGCAGAAAGTCGCTGGTCGTCGGAGGCTCTGAGCTTTTTAGCGGTCACAACATCCAGCAGTGCATCCAGGCTTTTCAGGCTCTGGGCGCTAAGGGATGCGTAGACGCTGTTCAGGTAGTCTTGCTCAGCTTGGCTGTATAGCCCTGAGCCGTTAAGCTGGCTGCGGCCCTTTTGGCATTCTCCCGCGATGGCAAGCTGTATTTGAACGATATCCTTTATACGGCCGTAATTTCTTACTGCCGGGCTGACTTGCAAAAGCCCGTCCAAAAATGTCTGGTGCAGCTCAAAATTGCCGCGCGAGATATCCCGGATTTTGGTGTAGCCCTCAAAAAGGATCTGGTAACCTTTTTTAATTTCTTGCAGGGTCTTTCGGAGCTGGCGCAGCTTTTCCAGATTTAAGATCAGTTGGCTGACCTCTTGGGTTTGCGCCTGGGCGCTTTGGCCGGCCGCTGTCAATAGCAACACGATCAAGATTAGCTTTTTCATATCAGCGTTATTTAATTCCTTTCAGCGCCCGGCGGTACTCGATTTCGCTCAGCTCATCTTGCGCGGCTTTGCAGACCAGGCCCAGCTGCCTCTGGAAACTTTGGGCGAACACCAAATTTTCTTCAAAATGGGTCTTGACAGCCTCTAAGAGCTGGATGCGCTGGTCATCGGTGATGCTCAGCTGACCGTCGCGGATCACCATAAAAAAGCTTTCAATGAGCACCTGGCAGTCATCATACAGGCTTTGAAGGCCTGTGAGCATCTGCTTTTTTTGGGCCGGATCCATCAGCGCGCAGCCAGCGATCTGGCCGGGAAGCTGCTCGCAGATCTGGTTGATGCTTCCGTGCAAATCAGTGATGTGCTGTAGCTGGGAGAGCGAGGTGATTTCAGATTTGACGATACTGAGCGAATCAAAGCGGTTTTTGTGCAGTTTAAACTCGCCGGTTTTAATCTGATGGATCGCATCAAGGCCATCCTTGGCAATTTCATAACCTTGCTTGGTCAGCTCGAAGTAGAGCTTTAACTGCGCGATCTGCTCTGCGAGGTATTCCCGTTGGGTTTTGTTCTGGCGGAACCATTCCTTGAATTTCTGCGCGTGAG
The DNA here is from genome assembly GCA_001898145.1 of Dyadobacter sp. 50-39. Lineage (GTDB taxonomy): Bacteria > Bacteroidota > Bacteroidia > Cytophagales > Spirosomataceae > Dyadobacter. The sequence continues at coordinate 1,377 of MKSR01000034.1, read as the reverse complement.
CATCGGCAGCGGCAGCTGCCAGCCCAAGCGCGATGAGCAGCTTTTTCATCGTGATCCTTTTTACTGACGGGATAATCTCTTTTTCCACAAGCCCTCAATCAAGTCCATACAGCTCTTTGGTCACCTTGGCGTCAAACGCGTTTTTGGCGCGCGACAGGCTCAACAGCTGGTTTTCCCGGTTGAACAAAACAAGCTCATCATAGATCCGGTCTGTTGAAGCGGCCGCCCGCTCGATGATTTCAAGCCTGGCCACATCAGACATCTGGGTGGCAAACGATTTGACCACAAGCTCTAAGAGCTCAACCGAGCGGGCCGTTTCAGCCAGGATTCCCTCGTATACGGTTTGCATGTGGGCCAGCTCGGAGCGGGTAAAGTGCGCGTCATTGCTGAACAGTGACCAGGCGGTTTGGTATTGCCGGGCGATCTGAGACTGTTTTTCTGTAATGGATTTGACGCGGAAGTAGTAGCCGACGACGGCTTTGACTTTTTTGAGCTCCTGATAGTAGTCTTCATAAAGCTCGCGCTGCTTTTTTACCCACTGCTCGATTTGGTCAAGCTTTAATTTGGCCATCGTATTCTCTAAGGCCTTTTGGGCATTTTGCAGCCGGATCTGTCTGTTTTGCCTCCGCTGGACCAAAAGGTCAAATGCGCGCACGACCCGTGTGACTGCTTCTTTGATGATCTGTGCCCACGGGATTGCCGCCTGGGCCTGCCGGGCCGGGGTTACCAGCAAAAGCAGCAACAATAAAAGAACGGTTTTTTTTAGCATGCTCCAAGCGATTTAGCGTGATGAATTCTTGCGCATGTCAGCGGCCAGTGCGGCGATGGCCGCCTGCATGCTGCCCAGCTGTTGGGCGTATTGCTGTACCTTGATTTTCTCGGTCTGCTCGGTCGTGTAGGTCAGGTATTCTTCCAGGCTCACCTCAGTGCGGTACACTTTGGAGAGCACTCCGCCCAAGCTGATGAAAACTTCCTTGTAGCGCAGCAGCGGATCGTTGGCCTTGTTGACCGATAGTACCAGTGATTTTTCCTTTTCGGTCAGGCCCAACAGCTCCTGGATCTGATCGAATTTGTTCTGATACTTGGATTGATCTAGAAGGATCTTACAATCCGAATTGTTGATGATCGCCTGTTTGACCACCGGCGAGGAGATAATATCCTCGACTTCCTGGGTGACGACAATAGCCTCGCCGAAAAATTTTCTGACCGTTTTGAAAAGATACCGGATGTATTCGGCCATTCCTTCCTTGGCGATGGCCTTGTCGGGTAGGTCAGCAGGATTACTCCCGCTTTCCCCCCTAAGAACCGTACGTGAGAGTTTCCCCTCATACGGCTCAGGTAACTTAAAATTCCTAAGTAGGAACCAGCTCATCATAA
>MKSR01000033.1 GCA_001898145.1 Dyadobacter sp. 50-39 | reverse complement strand
GATTTACAAGGGTTCCGCAAACGGGTTGGTTACAAACAGCCCCTATATCTTCAAGCTGGATCAGGCAGAGGCCAATCTGGGCATTTCGGTCGCCATGGCCGGGGATGTCAACGGGGATGGCTATTCGGATATGCTGGCCGGCGCACATCAGTTTGATAACGGCCAGTCCAACGAAGGTGTAGGCGTTTTGATCCTTGGTGCGAATAATGGACTGGGAACCTACACATTGATGGAATGCAACCAGAAAGATGCCATGATGGGCTTTGCGGTAGCCGGTGCCGGCGATGTGGATGGCGACGGGTTCAGTGACGTAATGGCGGGTGCGCGGCTGTATAGCAACGGGCAGTACCTGGAAGGCGCCGCATTTATTTTCAAAGGCTCGGCAGGCGGGCTCGTAACTGCCAACCCCACTGTGATAGAAAGCAACCAGATAGACGCCCGGCTGGGGCACGCACTCTCGTCGGCCGGAGACGTGAACGGGGACGGCTTCTCCGACATCGCCCTCGGCGCCTACCAATACGACAAGGGTAGCAGCAACGAAGGGGTTGTGATGATCCACCTCGGATCGCCCAACGGCGTCAGCCTCGCCCCCTCCCAAACGCTGGAAAGCGACCAGACCGAAGCACAATTCGGCATTTCCGTCGCCTGTGCGGGCGATGTGAACGGCGACGGCTTCGCGGATTTAATCATCGGCTCGCGCTACTATGACAAAGGGCAGGTTAATGAAGGTGCCGCATTCATTTATCAGGGCTCGTCGGCAGGCCTGAACCCGGTTCCCCTATCCGTGCTGGAAAGTAATCAGGGGGATGCCTGGCTAGGCAGCGCGGTAGCCCCGGCTGGTGATGTGAATGGGGATGGGTTTAGTGATGTCATTATAGGTTCCTGCGCCTACGATAGCGGACAAAAGGACGAAGGTGCAGCATTTATTTGGTTTGGTGGAGCAAAATCAATTCAGAGTAGCAATTATAGCATTATTGAAAATAACCAGGTCGTTTCAGGCTCGGGCTATTCTGTGGCAAATGCAGGTGACGTCAATGGAGACGGGTATTCCGACATTCTTGTAGGTGCTTATCTTTTCGATAACGGACAATCTGCCGAAGGTGTCGCCTTCCTGTATTATGGTAGTCCTGCTGGAATCATGCTTAACACCGGCAAGTTGTTGGAGTGCAATCAAGCCGGAGCTGCTTTCGGGAGAGTGGCATCTGCAGGAGATATCAACGGAGATGGGTATGGTGATGTACTTGTGGGTGCTCCTTCTTTTGATAATGGACAGAATAATGAAGGAAGCGTCTTTATTTTCCATGGATCTGCGGGGGGCCTAGGTGGAATTGTAACAACAATAGAAAGCGACATAACAGACGCATTTATGGGCAATGCAGTTTCAAGCGCAGGCGATGTTAATGGTGACGGATTTGATGATATTATAATTGGGGCTGAAAATTTAACTAATGGTCAACTAGACGAAGGCGGAATTTACATTTTCCTAGGCTCAGAAGGTGGTGTCAATAAGGCATCAGTAAAATCATATGAAAGTAATCAGCCAAATACCAAACTTGGGAATGCGACTGCCTCAGCAGGTGACATAAATGGTGATGGTTATGATGACGTGATAGTTGGCGCATGCATGTCCGGCGCCGATGACCATGGAGCATCGTACCTGTATTACGGTTCAGTAAGTGGTATTAATTTTATTAATGTCATAACAATAACTGGTGCCGAAGCATTTGAAAATTTCGGGTGGTCTGTTTCAAGCGCCGGCGACATAAATTCGGATGGTTTCAGCGATGTCGCTATTAGTGCTCCATATCATAATATTGATGGCATTGTTTACGTATATTATGGTTCTAAAAGCGGGCTAAATACCGCTTCATTCTCTGCAATAACAGGGAATCAAGTTGGAACAAGCCCGGCATTTGGGTATTCGGTATCTTGTGCTGGCGATGTGAACGGGGACGGGCTCAGTGATTTGGTAGTCGGAGCTCCTTACTATATTGATCAAGTCAATGAACGCTTTGTAGGCGAGGCTTTAATCTACCTGGGTAACTTTCAAGGCATCCAGCCTACCCCTGTAATATTTGATGCTAATCAAAGCGGTAGCCCTGATTTTGTGGGAATTTCAGTTTCCGGTGGCGGCGATGTGAACGGCGATGGTTATAGCGACGTAATTGTAGGGGCTCCTAACTATGATTGGTCCCAAAAAGATAAAGATGCTGCATTCTTATATTACGGCAACAGCACACTGGGCCTCCGCAACAACCCCCGCCTCTACAACACCGACCTAACCACTCCCATCAGCCATACCCAATTCCCTCAAACCAACTTTGGGGCGGGCCTTTATGCCAAGTCCTTCATGGGAAGAAATAAAGGTAAACTGGTATGGGAAACGAAGCCATTAGCACAAGGCTTCTCCAAAGGGAGCAACAACCGCATTACCAACAGCACTCAATCTACCAATTCGCAGAATACCTATTCGAACCTGGGTACGACCGGTTTGG
>MKSR01000032.1 GCA_001898145.1 Dyadobacter sp. 50-39 | reverse complement strand
CAAGGGTTCCGCAAACGGGTTGGTTACAAACAGCCCCTATATCTTCAAGCTGGATCAGGCAGAGGCCAATCTGGGCATTTCGGTCGCCATGGCCGGGGATGTCAATGGCGATGGATATTCCGATATGCTGGCTGGCGCGCATCAGTTTGATAACGGGCAGTCAAATGAAGGTGTAGGCGTTTTGATCCTTGGTGCGAATAATGGACTGGGAACCTATACATTGATGGAATGCAACCAGAAAGATGCCATGATGGGCTTTGCGGTAGCCGGTGCCGGCGATGTGGACGGCGACGGGTTCAGTGACGTAATGGCGGGTGCGCGGCTGTATAGCAACGGGCAGTACCTGGAAGGCGCCGCATTCATTTTCAGAGGCTCGGCTAATGGAGTGGTAACGGCTAATCCAACTGTGATAGAAAGCAATCAGATCGATGCCCGTCTGGGTCACGCGCTCTCGTCCGCCGGAGACTTGAACGGCGATGGTTTTTCCGACATCGCCGTAGGCGCCTACCAATATGATAAGGGCAGTAGCAATGAAGGTGCCGTTATGATCCATTATGGCTCCCCCAATGGTATCAATATCGCACCCGCATTAACACTTGAAAGTGATCAGACGGAAGCCCAATTCGGCATTTCTGTCGCTTGCGCGGGCGATGTGAACGCGGATGGATTCGCGGATTTAATCGTCGGCTCACGCTACTATGACAAAGGGCAGGTTAATGAAGGTGCCGCATTCATTTATCAAGGCTCGTCGGCAGGCCTGAACCCGGTTCCCCTATCCGTGCTGGAAAGTAATCAGGGGGATGCCTGGCTAGGCAGCGCGGTAGCCCCGGCTGGTGATGTGAATGGGGATGGGTTTAGTGATGTGCTGGTGGGGAGCTATGCATTTGACCACGGGCAGAAGGATGAGGGGAGTGTGTTTGTTTGGTTTGGTGAGAGCAAAAGTTTAGATGAAGCAAAGCCACCAATTATTATTTCACAGTTAAAATCGTCCTCATATGAGGGCAATCAAGTAGCTTCCGCAGGAGATGTAAACGGCGATGGCTATTCCGATATCATTGTGGGTGCTGTCAAATATCAGGAATATCAGGGTGGCGGAGTTGGAGCAGCAAGAATATATTATGGCTCCCCCACCGGCATCAGCATAACCAATTTTGATATCATTACACAAAGCCAGCGCTGGCCCTATCCGGAATTTAGTTGCTCTGTTTCCGGCGCAGGCGATCTCAACGGAGACGGCTTTGACGATGTAATAATAGGTGCTTATGCTTATCAAACAGGGGCAACAGACGCCGGCGCGGCCTTTATTTATTATGGAGCAGCAGATGGCATTAACCTAAACTCCTCAGTAACATTATTTGACGCAAATACCAATTCAGAATTTGGTCGATCCGTCTCGAAAGCAGGCGACGTAAATAATGATGGCTACGATGATGTGATTATAGGCGCACCACTTTATCAGAGCAATCAAGTAAGTCACGGCGCAACATACATCTATTTTGGATCATCGTCAGGTGTTTTGTTGCAACCTCAAATTCTCGAAGAATCTAATGTTAATGGTCAGTTTGGCTGTTCTGTATCCGATGCCGGAGATATAAATGGAGACGGCTTTGACGACATCATTATTGGAGCCAAGACATTTAGCGACGGAGAAAGTAATGAAGGGGCTGCTTTCCTCTATCATGGTTCAGTAAGTGGAATTGCAGCTATCGAAGTAACCATCTTTCAAAGTAACCAAACAAACGCCGAAATGGGTTCATCCGTTGCCAGCGCAGGTGATGTGAATGGCGATGGTTTTGGAGACATTATTGTTGGAGCTCCAAGATTTGGCAAAAGTATGAGAGGGACAGCTTTCACATATTATGGATCACCAACTGGTGTCTCTCAATTAAATATGTCAAGTATCGAGATTTCGAATATGTTAGGAGGTTATTTCGGGATATCTGTTAAAAGTAGTGGCGATGTCGACGGAGATGGCTATGGCGACGTTATCGTGGGTGCCATGGAATATCAAGAAAACAAACCATCAGATCTCGGAGGTGCTTTCGTTTTTCGAGGTTCGCCTAACGGAGTTATCTCTTCACAACCGTCATTTAAAATTTGTGCCGTATACTACGGCGAATTAATGGGGTGCTCGGTTTCGGGTGCTGGAGATGTAAACGCGGACGGGTATTCTGACATCGTAATAGGAGCTCCTTTCTACACGTGGACGGGTGCATCATTGATCTATTACGGCGACCAAAATTTAAACTTACGCAGCAACCTCCGCCTCTACAACACCGACCTCGCCACCCCCATTAACCATACCCAATTCCCTCAAACCAACTTTGGGGCTGGCCTGTATGCCAAATCCTACCTGGGCAAAAACAAAGGAAAATTAGTTTGGGAAACCAAGCCATTAGCACAAGGCTTCTCCAAAGGGAGCAACAACCGCATTACCAACAGCACTCAATCTACCAATTCGCAGAATACCTATTCGAACCTGGGTACGACC
>MKSR01000031.1 GCA_001898145.1 Dyadobacter sp. 50-39 | reverse complement strand
CCGCTTTTTCCGCACCTTTAAGCATAATCTTAATCGTCTAATGTTTTCAATGTGCGATATTAAGACTTTTGATAGCCGCAGGGAAGATGCACTTACTCAGGTGGATACAATTAATTAGTTATATTTTTTTATCTCTAAAAGCATTAGTTTGTTCGTCTAAATCATGCCTCCCTTTTGCTAGTCTATTTCTTCCTTGGCTAGCTACATCTATACATTGTCTTTGACACAGTTAAGCAGATCCTCCCCGCGTACAAAACGTCAGGCCCGGAAAAGAAGATCCTACATTTTCGTAACATTGCTAGCAATCAAAACTCTGATGCCGAGTAGAACTGCGTTAGTTACCAGCTAAGCTAGAGACCGCCGCCATTCTTTCCGTGAATGTCAGCTCTGCCAAATCCAACAAACAAAAGACCCGCGCGAAAAGGGTTTCCATATCGACATTTTCGATTTGGTAGGAATAATCATACCTAGCCCTCACGTAAGCATCTTCCAATAAGGTCAACAATTGTCCTTCTTGGGCCGTATTGTCCGGGAACACGTCATTGAGCTGGGGTGCTAGTCTATGATTAAACCTTTTGAGTGATCTGATGGAATGCGTGCGCCGTTCGCTTCCGTGGAGCGCGATCGCGATACTTCGAAATGTAGTTTCAGCGGCTTGTTGAAGCATGAACATCGATAGTGCCTGCTCATTTACTTGTTGATAATACTGTGCTCCCTCAAAGAATTTCCTGGCTTTGCTTATTCCGGCTGCAAACGCATGTCTCGATTTTTCGATCAATTGACTGAGGGTTTCAGGGGGCGTTTTTGGTAATGGCGTAGCACTCCGTTGGTATACCAGGTTTTCGGCAGTACATGCCAAAGCAAAATACACTTGCCCGCTGGTAAGCGCCTGAAGAATATCCGACAATTTGTGAACCGAGCAACAGAGCTTTTCATCACCGGCACTGAATAGCTCAACGATGGGCTGATGCTCTTTGAGGAGCTTTTGATTGTCATCGGCAAACACAATCAGCAGATCTCTGTATGGCTTTTGCTCCGTTGATTCAGGCGCAGCATGCTTGACCTCAAATATGAGGAGTGGGTCGAGTGCAGCAATTAATAATTCTATAATGGCTTTGCTACCCGCCAGCTTCCCAAGACGGCGCTTCTGATACGGGATTTGTTGATCGCTTCTTGAAATCAGGTAAACAGCTTCGAGAAGTGATTCCAGCAACTCGTATTGAATGATTTCAGCACACTCGCCGGTCGCTTCGCAAATACTCGCTTTGCTCAATCCATATTCTACCCAGTCTTCCAGAATCTCTTGCCACTGGTCATAGCCGTAAGTACTAAAAACACGCTTAATAGCCAGAAAGGGCTGCTCGGTCTCTGCGAGCGACAACCTACGGATCATGCCGCCATGCCGATCGTTGAGTTCGCGGACATCCCGCATATACTGCCGATCCGCTTCAATTTGTGCATGGCTGAAAGGCTGAAAATCACTGGTGTTCAAGTTGACTCCGTCTTCCTCCGCAACCTCATGCATAAGCCTACATGCCTTAATGATCTTTTGCAAATGTCTCCGGAGGCAAAGTACCGTCGACGGATCGCCTAAAAATGAGAACGGTTTCTCTGTGGTCACCGCTTTGAGGAATTGCCATAGTTCGACACGAATGAAATCCAGATCGGTCGCCTGAAAGAATTCTGCGATCAAATCGCGTGCATCTGCAAGCTTCCGCTCACTCGAACCCTGATTCTCGTTTGTTGTCAAATTTACCTTTTTCATAGGCTTCTCATTTTTTTACAAAAAAGAGGCAGCGGATGAACGTGCCGAACCACGGCAAGTTGTATACTACCACAGAACCTTGGTAAAACACTTTCTGCCTTCTATTGAAGTTCGCGCGGATATTTCCTTTATTTGTAACCATGAGCACAGCAACCAAACCCAATCATATTGGTCACAAGATTGGCCGTATCCGTGAACTCCGAGGTTTGAAGCAGGAGTTTATTGCCCACGAACTGAAGGTGAGCCAGCAAACTGTGTCGAAAATCGAGCAGAGCGAGACGGTTGATGAAGAGTTGCTAGATCAGATCGCCAAAATTCTTGGAGTTACACCAGAAGGGATAAAAAATTTTAGCGAAGAAGCTGTGTTTAATTACTTCAATAATTTTAACGACAATAGTGTCAATCACGGGCCTTTCAATAATAACCAGTGCACTTTCAATCCGCTCGACAAGCTTGTAGAGCTTTTCGAAGAGCACAAAAAGCTATACGAGCGTCTATTACAATGCGAGCGGGAAAAAGTTGATATTTTGACAAACGCTGGTAAATAATACTCAACCGTCAAGTCCAATGACTGGCTAGTAACCGGTATCCGAGGCATGAATTCCGTATGGCATAGTCGCCATAAGGTTTCAATCATTTGGTTAATTCGTCGTTCGTCCGTTACGGAATCCAGTATGTTATATTGGGACGTCGTCTCGGTTGACAGCAGGAAGTATCTGGAAATCTCAGTTACTTAAATCTGGTGGCTGTATCATTCAGAACTGATCCTGGCATGGCAACTATTAATACCGATAACCTGTGGAAACGTTATTCAATTTATAGTAGCGCCGATCTCAATTTTTCCGGAGAAACCGGTAAATAATAATTTTAGGTATATCTACTAAACAAACAAAAACATCTGTAACTTATAGCGAAAACATACCAGACAGGCACTTACATTAAGTGGGAGCGCATTAGACTGGGGACAGATTCGATAGCTATTTATCGATCGCTCTTCTTTCGGCGGAAAAGGGCTTGCACAGCACAAACGACGTATTACCTCTATCAACACCGATTCAATCCTTCGATTCTATGACTTAATTGTGAATATAACAAAGTCCGCTTCCGGAGCAGAATAGCCATTTTACTCCGTGCCCAAAACATTACCTCTCCCCACAACCTGTATCCTTTGCTGGTATGCATCTTGACAGTGAACTGCTAACTATACATATTGCACTCGCAACATATCCCAAAGCTCAGACACGCCCTTACGTTAGAAGTATTTCCGAGTACTATCGCAAATTCAAAAGCAACGCTAAGAACAATTATTCGGATTTGGGGAGTGGATCAGACACTTCTGCGATGGATGGCCTTTATGAGCCATTAACCTACCATCTGTTTGGAAACTTCGACGTAGCGTTTATCTCTCTCATAGACAACAACAAGTTTACGCAAAAAATCTTCTTTCCTGAATCGGATGGCATCAGCTCTCAAATAAATGTTGACACTAATTCATATCAGGTGCTAACAGGGCTGTGGTGCAAACAATCGAGCGAGGAGACGCGGAATTTTGTCGATACTTATAGTAAGAAAAAATTTATCTGCATTACTAACCTAAAGCTGAGTAATGGCTTTCTAGTGGGAAACGGCTATGGTTTTCTCAAATCCGTAGAAGATTTAGTAAGCGAAAAAGTAAAAGAAATTGATTCAGAGACTGAAGTCATATTCCTTCAGTCCTTTTCCTGGTTCGAAGTGTCATTAATAATCTTTACGAACTCTGTAGACAAAATCCCAGCGTTAGTAGATCAGCTTAGGGAACTAACAATCAAAAACCTCTCCCAGATAGATTACGTCCTAAGTAACTCGTTATATTCATCTTTTGTCAAACCGACCGAGCTTAGCCATCTAGAAGATTATCATATCTTTGCCGATTCTCAATCATACATTGGTATAGAGTACAATGCCTTCATAGACCCGAATCATGATTTCACGAAAATAGATCTAAAAACTCAGATTGAGTGGCAGGTAAAGCCAGGACAGCTTTCAAAATTAGTACAGCAACTCAATGAGGTAAATATTTTTAATTTTGAAGAAAAACAAATATATTCTATTACGGGAAAAAGTGATTACTGGATTCCAGAGGTATCGGATTCCCTAGATAACAATCATAAACTATTTCATACTTTTCTATCAGAAGATGAGGCACAATCAAATGACGGGCAAAAGGAAAAACAAGCAATCCGTGATTATATTAGAAGCTATAAGACTAAAACATTAATACCATTAAATATTGAGAATAGAAATACTGAATTTAGCTCAACAAGGTTTCCCCATCCATTCAAGTCGGCTCTGTACATAGACGCACAAGAAATTAGAGCGACATATAATCAACTGAAGAGCCTAAAAATATCGCGACATATCCGTCAAAAGATCAACAAAATATTTTTTAACTACAACAACGGCATTCAGGATCCAGTACTTTGCATATACTTTAATGATTTTTACAACTTCATCAAACGCCTTAGGATATTCATTCAGGAAGAACATGGGAAATTTAACCGTACTTTCAAAAGCAATGAAGATTACTCTGAGGAGAGTTCCAAAACGGTTTATGAAATCGAGAGAATTCTCAGCGACTATATCCAGGCATTTGAGGAAGGCTATCACATAAGAACATTAAACTGCTACCAATTCGAGGAGATTTTCGACTTCGACTTAGATCTCAATAGCTCAATTCAGCAACTACTTACGACCTACAATACGATAGTAATTGATATTGCTGATAGTCTCGTATATAACGAGTCTTATGGGCACCCTCAGATTGTTCAACTTAATCTTAGGAATACAGAATCTAATTTAATAAGCATTAATTACAATATCTATCACCTAACAGCACCTGAATTTGTTTTCTTTACATTAGGAAAAGAAATATTAAATAGCTTTGCCCGAGACAAAAACTCAAATCAACATGATCTAGCAATATTAATAAATACATATAGGGACATGATTAGGAATTCACGTGATCCTTTCATCGCGACGATGGACACTGAAAGGCTGTTAGTTCCACAATCATATGCCATTGACGCAATCCAACTTGTATACATCTGCCACCTCGACATAGAATTATTTGAATACTGGTTCTGGATGTACAATTTTCAACACACCTCCATGTACACCACTAAAGGTGTCTTTGACGAGTTCCATTTTAAGAAAGAGCTGTTTCGATTAGTTCTGTTAGTTGGGGTGTTTTCGACCGAGCAGATCGACAAGTTAACATGTCCAATCGAAGAAGTAGCGTCATTTTGGTCAAGATATTTCCCCGCTATAAAAAGGGCTGTGCTGTCAATTCTCCAAGATAACAAGCGGCTATTGTATGATCTTACTAAGAATTTAAAACCCTTTATAAAATCCACTTCTACAGAAGATAATATATCTGATTTCGGCAGAAAAGTGGATGGCATCAAGGCAAGCTTTTTGTCACGATCCGATACGGCAAACAGGCTTCTTGATATCGAAAAATTCTTTACTAATATATATTCCAATAATCCACACACAATCTATCATTTCGAGCGAGATTCCGGTGAATCTAAATCAGACTTCCTGAGAAAAATCATGTACAGCTACCTGCGATTAATATTCGAGAAAAACGGGAAGTCGGTCGCGATTCTTCGAAGGAAATGGTCAGATGGAACCCCGTCAGAGATTTTCATGGATCACGTGAATAATAAAGATAAGTTATTCCTAATAGATCCCCTTGGCGGCCAGTTTTTTACGAATAAGCGCAACGAGAAGGTATATTATTCAATACAAACTAACATGCTCAGAACATTGTGGAGTTATGCCCTTCTTTCTAAGCGTGATTTCTTGGTGAATGTATGGAAAAAAAGTAAAAAGCAAGAATCGTAAAATATGGTTACGACATATCCAATTAGAGTTTTATGGCTGAGTGATATTCACTTTCGGGAGATATATTTTACTAATAGAATAGAATATTCACCCTCTATCGGAGCGCTAATTGACGATTTTATAAGGAAAATTCGCCTTCTACATGCCGAAACACCTATAAAAATATTAATACTTAGTGGCGATTTAGCTTTTTCGGGTTCACGAGAAGATTACGACTCACTGAGTGCGTTATTAATTCGTCCTATAAAGGATGCTATACCTAACATTAGGATTATTTGCATTCCTGGCAACCACGACGTAGATCGCCAGAAAGCAGCTAATGTTCTAGACAACATTTTGCTTGACGGCCACACCTTAGAAGTTGCTTTTAAAGATAAAGAAAATTTGCTTAATCAGTATAGCTCACACTACAATAGTCTATTCGAGAATTATTCTGATTTTCTAATAAACGAACGAGCCAATGAAGGTGTATCAGAAATAACTTACCGTCTACATGGGCTAGATATTGATAGAGCGAATAGAACAATAACTTATTTATTTAATACTGCCTGGTTTTGTGTCAGTTCCTCTGTAACGTCATCTGTGATAGACGAATTAATCCATGACCAAGAACGTGATGCCGAAGATCTAAAAAAAATATTCTACCTTATTAGCAGCGCGAATGAACTAGGTGGCCAGATTATCGGCTCGAGTTTGATGGCTACTAAGGAGATAACTGCTAGTATTGAAAGTGAAGAATTTCACTCGTTTACAAAGATTGCCATTCTGCACCACCCTTTTCACTGGTTAAAATGGGAAGAGATGTATCAACTTACGGAATCAAATAAATCATTTCTTCACAAGCTAATTGAGCAGTGCGATATTGTTTTAACAGGTCACGAGCACCTACCAACGTATATCCGCCCAAATAGAATATTCGGACGCCCCTGGCATTTGCAGGCAGGAATGTTTATGGAAGACGACGTCAACTCCGATCCCTCGTCATCAGATTCGCCGAATTTCCCTCACAATCGTTTTTCAGTTCTCGATCTTTTCGAAGATAGAGCGGAGCATACTGATTTCTTATTCGATGTTACAGCATCTATATGGAATAAAAAAGACACTGATCAGATGGCGTTTGCAAGAGGGTATAAACCAGTTTCGCCGGAATACAAGGACAAGTTGATACAAAATTTTAGAATAAAATGGGCTGATATCGTCAAGCAGTATTTTACAACAATTGGTACTATCTTCCCCAATAAACCGGAATTCAGGCGTGTTCTTACTACGCAACAAGTACGTGTTTACTTTTTTAAGAGTGGAGCTATCGGTTACTTAATTATAAATCCCGGGGCTGAACGATACTACCAGACCCATCTTACGAAATTTGATCCGGAGCCAGACTCGTCAAGCTCAACCAGCAGTCATCATTTAGATGAATCAATAAAAGATGCTTTAAATTATTCTCTTGTTCAATTAAATGTCCTGTTTCTCAGTCTAGATGTCATGGTAAAATCTAGTACTTATTCGGCCTCAGGCATGAGTGTGAGCTCTCATGAGGTGTTGCGTGAAGAGCTTTTCGGGCGCATTGTTAAAGAGTCCGATTTCTTTTTTGATAAATTTAGACACCTTTTCTTCAACAGAGCCCTTGATAAAGTACAGACATGGCCAGTTGAAGAGTTAATGCGCATAAAATTTGTAAACCATGTAATCCCTTATTGGAGAATTTAGTTTCTGACTGATTTTCAGTAGATTATGCTCAAATCTCCCTTATTAGTTTGATCGGTAACTTAGGAATGAGAAAAAAATGCACACTGTACGTTGTCTTTTATCAATTCCAGAACATTTGACACGCAATCAATCGACTGACTATCAACGACTTATAAGGGTAATCGCGGCAAGTCGTTGCTCGATCCAAACTTTGGCATAGATTTTAGCAAAAATTGTGACAGAAGGCTTTTTATTTAGTTTTCAGACAGTTAGCTTTGCATTCTGAATTTGGAATTTGTGCCATTCACAACGTAAATATGGCGTTGAGTAAACATTTTTCATAAAAACCACGTTTTCTAGTTGAAGATTATGGCAACAGTTACTATGACAGAACAAGAAAAAAACGGCAACCTTGCATTGCTAGATGTATTTGTGACATTTTACGAGACTTGGAGTCGCAATCGAACATCATCAGTGAGTGCCGAATCTTACAAGGGTCTAGTTGCGGATGCAGTAGATAAGTTGGTTAAAAAGGAACTCGGTTTCCAAGTGTCGCCACTAGCCGTACAAGAGATAGAAGCGCAGAAGCCTAATGAAAAAGATCTCTTGCTTGAAGATCCGTACCACTTTTACAGTTTGTATACAGACTTTGTAATAGACGTTAGACGAAAGTTGGTTAGGGATAAGATAGCCAAGCAAAGCGACTACATGTTGGAGCCGTCAGCATCCCCAAGTGTTGAAGCATATGATATGGTTGGGTTTAATAGGCTAAACATCAACCCTTCATTATCTTCTTACGGAACTCTTTCCTCGTATTAGGCTTATTCACCTATCTTGGGACATTTTCGAGCAGTAAGAATTCCAGAGAGAGACTTAATATCTAGCATCACTAGTAGTTCCATCATACAGAAATGATGGAATTACCTGCCCGTCTCTTATATTCAAACACGATTTTTCTAATTGACCACACCGAACCTGGACATTGATCGGTAGGTTTTTACTGCGGTCGGCTAAGAATTTTGTCGAGGCTGGCGAGTTTATCTCTCCTTTGGGCCGTCAGTGAAGCTGTCTAGTAAGAAAAAAGTTCGGTCGAAGTAGTATGGTTAGATGTACAGAGGAGTCTTTGGCCAGCGCTCGTTGGCGAAAGAGTTAATAGATCAAAATCTAAATAATTCGTGACAAAGGGAACAAATTGTGTATGTGTTGTCAAAGTTGAAGGTGTTGCTAAGACTTTCCTGCGGTTAGAGAACTCAGATTCCAACAGAAAATCGTACTGGAGTAATTGACCTACGGCATATCTCAGACGCTTAACATAATTTTTTGACGTTATCGTCTTAACCTCGATGATATACTCTATGTCATGATATCTTACGAGCAAATCGATTGATTTTGCATCTTCAAATACCTCTGCTCCTTTACTCTTACATACTGAGGCAATTAAAATTACCATTGAATCATGTAAACGATGTTGGTTCGCTATCATCCCCGCATCATATGATGACTCAATAGTACCAAATCGCTTACTTCGACTCTCGTTATGGAAATTCAATCTACCTGGATCGAAATTCTTCAGGGCAACACTGCCGAATCCCTGTACTGTTAGAGTTTGCTCCTCCGTCTCCTCAGTCTCGGCTATATCTAGGCCGATTTCATTAGCTGGCAATTCTATCTCAAAGCGCAACGCACCGTAATAAGCGTACCAATCTCTTCTAATTTCCTCATCAATGTAGGACGGATTCCAAAATGTATCCTTCTTTTCCAGTGAGAAGATTAGCTCATCCAATATATCTAAATTGTCCTGCGAGTATTCTGAAAAACCGAGAACTCTGCCATTCAAATTAGTCTGTTTGAAAAGAAGCGTACTGTCCAACAAGGTGATCCAATCCGCCGCGTTTCTACCTGCGTTTCGTAAATCGTTTGACGCTATGCTGGACGTTGAATGCCGTGCTAAAATGATAGCGTCTGCACAGGCCTCGGCATCATTGTGATTACAGCAGCGCATTAAAAAATCTCTAATCTCGCTTGATCTGACATAGGGTAGACTTCCCTTCTTAGACAACAGCATAATGACACGCCAAACGAGTACAGCAGGCCTTAGTAATACTCCGTTGTTTATCTGATCATCCGCATAATCTCTTTTGCCTCCATTTGGATATTGGTACAGAAGTACCTGATTAGTTAAGATATCTCTCAGTTCGTTCTTATTGTCTAGTAGATGGAGACCACATGGCGTAACTTCGATGGCGCCACCGGTCACCTTTGTGGAATACATAAACCCCAATTCCGCCAGTACCTGCTGATAGTCTCTCCGTAAGCAACCGCCTGTGACCATCTTCCAGGTCTGATTGAGAATTCTGAATTTTGGGATATGAAAAAAGAGCAAAGCAAATCCCAGCAACGCTATCAGCAGCTTTACC
>MKSR01000030.1 GCA_001898145.1 Dyadobacter sp. 50-39 | reverse complement strand
AGAAACTGGATAATGGGCAGGAAACTCTCCAAAACAAAATGGTTTGAGTAAAAAGTACAAACCTAGGAAAATCCTATCCGCTCCACAAGTTTTTGATTTGATCCGTAAAAAGTACAAACCTAGGAAAATCCTATCCGCTCCACAAGTTTTTGATTTGATCCGATTGTAGATGAAGCAATGCTACTATCGTCGGAGCTGGCTGGGCGGAGCCGGTGAGGCGAATCAAAGAAACCTTTAAAAGCAAAAAACACTTAGCAAATTTGCTAAGTGTTTTCTTTTAAGAGCCCCCAGTCGGGATCGAACCAACGACCTACTGATTACAAGTCAGTTGCTCTACCAGCTGAGCTATGGAGGCCTTTTTCTTTGCGATACCGTTTGTTATTCCGTTATCATGGTGCAAAAGTAGTCGAGCGGGATATACAATGCAACCTTTTCAAAGTAATTTTTTCAACTTTTTTTTCAGGTTTTAGATAGCTTCCTGAATAATAGTGAGTTGATGTTTGAGCTCGTCCAACTGACTTAATGCGTTGTTAATTTTCCTTTCAAATTCTGCTTTCAGGCGATCGGAAGTTTTCGATTTGGCGAAGAATTCGATGTTATTCTGCCAAAGCGAGATGTCGTTTTCGAGTTGGGTGATCTTGCGGCGAATGTCATTTTCTTTGCGGTAAAGATTGCGGTTGCTTTCGCCGTCGCGTACCAATTCCACCTCGCTTTCGAGTACGGCTTGTTCCTTCTCTTTGGTCGAAAGCTGGCCGATTGCGCTCACGTAGGTGTTGATCGCTGCAATATACCGTTTCTGGATGGCCTGCATGTCCTTTTTGGGGACAAATCCGATTGAGGACCATTCCGACTTAAATGCGCTCAACAAATTAAGCGAAGATTCGTCCTTGTCTTTTGCCGCTGCCTCGATACGTTCGATGAGGTCGGTTTTCAGTTTCAGGTTGTTTTCGAATTCTTCTTCCACTTCACGATTTTTCGCACGCTTCTGATCGAAATAGGAGTCACAAGCCTTTTTGAAGCGGTCGTAAATGGTGTCCTTGAATTTTTCGGGAACCTGGCCGATGCCTTTCCAGCGTTTTTGCAGCTCGATCACCTTCTGGGTCGTGGCTGGATTGTCCTCGCCAGTGGATAGTACCGCTTCGGCCTCCTCGCAAAGCTGATTTTTCAGATCCAGGTTTTGCTCGCGCTTGGCCTCCAATTGGCGGAAGAATTCACCTTTGTTGTTGAAAAACGTTTTCAGTGCAGCCCAGAACTTCTTGCTCAGTTCTTTGCCTTCCTCACGTGGCATAATGCCTTTCAGGGCCACCCATTGGTCCTGGAACGCCATAATGTCTTTGGTTTTGGCATTCCATTCCTTAATGCTCCCCGAGTTGTATGCGGTGAACGGGACGATCGCTTCATAGATTTTCAGCTTCTGATCGTAGTTCTCCTGCATCGATTTCTTCTGTTCGGCAAACTGGCCGCGCTGTGCATCGTACAGTACGTCGAGCGCCTCTTTGAAACGTTGCCACAGCTTTTCCTGATCCTCTTTCGGGGCAGGACCCAGGTGTTTGTACTCTTCGAAAATGTGATTGGCTTCGTTCAGAATGTCGCGCGTCATCGGGCGGCTTTCCAGCGATTTTCCAAGTTCTTCCACTTTCTCGCACAACTCAGCTTTCAGTTCTGCGTTGCGACGGCGGTCAAGCTCTTTGAGTTCGAAGTAGATATTTCGGTTGCTGAAATAGCGGTCGATCAACGCATTATAAGTGGCCCAAAGGGTACCGTTGTGAGGTGATGCGACGTTCCCTGCGGCTTTCCATTCTTCCTGGATCTTCTTAAATTCTTCCCAGCTCGATTTCAGTCCCGTAGCGTCTGTTTCACGCGTCCCTTCCTCGTCCACGAGTGCGCGCAGGCGGCCCAGCAGCGCCGTTTTTACATTAAAGTTCTTTTCTTTTTCCTTTTCCTGGCTTTGATAAAAGGCATTTTTAAGACCACGAATTTCCCGGCTAAGAGCGTCGATTTTCTGCGTTTCAGCGTCGTACTTGTATTCGAAACCGTCTTCTCCTCCTGTTTCCTCTACAAACGTTTTGAACGCTGCCTCACGGTCTTTTTGTTTGATCTGATCCACGACCGTACGAACACCCTTTGCGACCGCCTCCGCCTTTTTCAGTTGAGCGGCGGCGACACCTTCTCCACGAACGGATGTCAGTTCATTTTCTAACAAGTTAACCAGTTGTTCCTTAGATAATTGGCTGTAATCCACATCAGGCGTTTCCTCCTCGTGCTCTTCCGTCAACTCATTGTTAAGATCAATTTCAAGGGTATCAATCGTTTTGGGTGCCAGGTCGTCCTGCTCTTCGCTTTTGACCCCTTCTTGTTGTTCTTGTGCCATCGTGATGCTTGTTTCGTACGTACGGTCTCTTATAGATTACAAATCTAATAATCTTTCCTCTGAAATGGCTACTTTTGGCATCCCAACATTGAACATATTAGTATCCAATGGATCATAACATTGCAAATATCCGTTACGATTACCAGCTCAAAGGACTGCTGGAAGAAGATCTCGATCCTGATCCGCTGAAACAGTTCAGGTTATGGTTTGAAGACGTGCGGGAGGCGGACATTTCCGAGGCCAATGCGATGCTGCTAAGCACGGTAAAAGACGGGCGCCCGACGGGGCGGATAGTGCTCCTGAAAGACCTCGACGACCGCGGCTTTTCGTTCTTCACTAATTATGACAGCAAGAAGGGCCGGGAAATCGAAGCGAGCCCGCAGGTAGCGTTGACTTTTTTCTGGAAAGAGCTTGAAAGGCAGGTTCGTATCGAAGGCAAAATCGAGAAGGTTTCCGAGGAGGAATCGGCTGAATACTTTGCTGTGCGCCCGCGCGGGAGCCAGATCGGTGCCTGGGCTTCGGCTCAGAGCGATGTCATACCCGACCGGAAGTTCCTGGAAGAAAAGACGAAGGAATTGGAAGCCCGTTTTGAAGGCCAGCCCGTACCGCGACCGCCGCATTGGGGTGGGTACCGCGTGGTGCCGGACTACATTGAATTCTGGCAGGGAAGGCCCAGCCGCCTGCATGACCGGTTAGCGTATACGAAGGTCGATGGCGGGTGGAAGATTGAGCGGCTTTCGCCGTGATAATTTTGAATGATTGAATGACTGAATGGTACGTTTTCTGTAAACCACCTATTCAGTCATTCAATCATTCGGTCATTCAATCATTACTATTTCCTCTCGCTCATCGGTACAAACTCCCGCTTCGGTGCTCCGGTGTAAATCTGGCGCGGGCGGCCGATCGGCTCTTTGTTCACGCGCATTTCTTTCCATTGTGCGATCCATCCCGGAAGACGACCAATTGCAAACATAACCGTGAACATATTCGTAGGAATACCCAACGCACGGTAGATGATGCCTGAATAGAAGTCCACGTTCGGGTATAGCTTGCGCTGAACGAAGTACTCGTCTTCCAAAGCCGCTTTTTCCAATTTCTGAGCAATTTCAAGAACCGGGTCGTTGATGCCCAGTTTGTTCAGCACGTCGTCCGCAGCTTTTTTGATGATACGGGCGCGTGGGTCGAAGTTTTTGTAAACACGGTGACCGAACCCGAACAAGCGGAATCCGCTGCTCTTGTCTTTGGCCATATTAATGTACTTCTGCGTATCGCCGCCGTCGGCCTTGATCGCTTCCAGCATTTCAATCACTTCCTGGTTGGCTCCGCCGTGAAGGGGCCCCCACAACGCGCTGATGCCCGAGGAAATGGATGAAAAAATATTGGCATGGGAAGATCCAACCAAACGCACCGTCGAAGTAGAGCAGTTTTGCTCGTGGTCGGCATGCAGGATGAGCAGTTTATTTAATGCTGCGGAAACAACCGGATCTACATTGTATTTCGCTACGGGCAGCGAGAACATCATGTTCAGGAAGTTCGAGCAATAGTCAAGCTCGTTTTGCGGATAGTTTACCGGGTGGCCTTGTGATTTTTTGTAAGACCACGTCGCGATCGTAGGCAACTTAGCAAGCAGGCGGATAATGTGCAGCTGAGTAGCTTCTTCCGAGTTCTGCGCGTTAGCGTCCGGGTAGAAGGCGCTCATCGCGCTCACCAGCGAAGACAGTACACCCATCGGGTGCGCGTTCACCGGGAAACCTTCGAAAATCTTGCGCATATCCTCGTTAACGAGCGTATGCGTACGGATTTCATGCTCAAATTCAGCGAATTGTTTTTCAGTAGGAAGCTCTCCGTAGATGAGCAGATATGCAACTTCAAGGAAAGATGATTTTTCCGCCAGGTCCTCGATCGAGTAACCTCTATAATTCAGAACGCCTTCCTCGCCGTCCAGAAATGTGATGGCACTTTTAGTGGCACCGGTATTCTTGTAACCTGGATCAATCGTAATATACCCTGTCTGGTCACGCAACTTGGAAATATCTATCGCCTTCTCCTGCTCACTTCCTTCAATTACGGGGAACTCGTACTTTTTACCTTCAAGGGTCAATTCAGCTATTTGGGACATAGAAATAAGAATAAAATTAAAAGGGTTAATGAACAAGGCAGGCTAATCGGTTAATTCAAGCCAAAGTTTTTCGTTAACAGCGATTTACTTACCCAACAAGTTAATTTTGTGTTAAATGGCTTCGGGTTTAACCATTTCCCGGTCCGACACAAGCCGCAATATCCTAAAAAACCGCGTACTTTCTATTATTATCCGTGGTTTATTTGTGAAAATTCAAGACGCGAATAATAATATTACACAATTTGAAGGATTTATGAGAATATTCTATTGCGAGATCGCCTTTACGCAACAAAATGCCTTTCCAACTACCCTCTAAACCGCCTCAGACCCGTTTTTTTCGCCTATTGGCATGTCGCCGACCGGCTCTTTAATCGGGATGCGCTTGAAGAGATACCTCAGGTTAACTCCCGCCAGGATGACCGGCAATAAATGTGCGCCGTAGATGAAAGCCTTACCTGTTATCCGGTATGAAAATGACGAAAATGTTACAAAAACGTACATAAACCAAAATACCGAGATACCTGTCAATACCAAATAGCTGAACAGCGCTGTCTTCTTTTGTGTGAACCTGTAAATCAGCTCACAAATAGCCAGGGATAACCCTACAACGATCACTACCGTGAGCAGCGCCCTCGGAAAATTGCGGATATAGTGATGCTTGTACACCAGCACCCCGATTTTTCCGATTAGATTCGGATGCGCGAGCAGGTATGCATCCGTAACACTTAGTACCAGCAGCAACAATAGGCTGCTCCATTTTCGATTCATTTAATTGAGGGACGTTTTTTTGATTAGGCTACACCTACATAATACCTCCATTGTCACGTTTAAATTCCTGATAACGCTCAATAATGAACCGGATTTTCTCACTTTCATGCCAATGGTCGGCTATCCAGTTGATTTTCAGGCCGTCCTTTTCCATTTTTCTAAAAAAAGTCATCTGCCGCTTAGCGAAGCGATGGATCTCCGTTTCGAGTTGGGAACGCATTTCTTCATAGTTCAATTCGCCGGTCAGGTAATTGGTAACGTATTTGTATTCCAAACCATAGTAAATCAGAGACTCGTGACTAATCCCTTGATTCAAAAGGTTTTGTACCTCTTCTATTAAACCTTGCTTTAACCTCTGGCTGAGTCGCCCGCTGATTCGCTCGCGCCGGGTTTCCACCGGCGGATTCAGCCCGAACATAACGGCGGGGTAGGCTGTGGATTTGGTTCCAAAATCGACTGGATGATCAGGATGAGCATTTAGAAATGTGGCTATTTCCAATGCGCGAATCAACCTTTTGCGCGTCGAAATATCGGCCAATGCGTGGTATCGGGAATCGGAATTTTGGAATCTGTACAGGAGCTCTTCATTGGAGGCCATTTCCAGTTCCGCCCGCAAGGCTTCATTGACAGGCACGGTGTCGTTTGCGTGGCCTTTCAAGAGCGCATATATATAGAAGCCCGTTCCACCACACACTACGGGAATGTGTTTTGCAGCAATTATTTTGCGGTATGAGTCGGAAAAATCGTGCTGGAAATCGTTTACATTGTATTTGTCGCCGGCATCCCGGATGTTGATCAGGTGATACGGAATGCTGGCCCCGTCGACCAGATACTCGTCCAGGTCCTTCCCCGTACCAATGTCCATTTGCCGGTATACCTGACGGGAATCCGCGCTGATGACCTCACCGCCTGTCTCGTGGGCAACACGCGTAGCCAGGTGCGTCTTCCCGGACGCCGTAGGCCCTAAAATGATCAGCAGCGGGGCAGCATTATGCATGGAATTCTACGGATTTAACGGTTCTGACATACTTGATACTGCCCAGATTGTAAAGTGTTAGATATTCAACTGGCGTTTGGGTGGCGGACTGAGGCGCTTTTACGCGCACCCGGCGCATATCCTCAACGGACACGGTTACTTCGAGTGGAGGCAGAAACCCTCTTTGTTCGAACCCGAGCGTACGGTAGCTGCGGCCGTCGGACCATTCCAGGTCTGCGTAAGTCATAATATCATCCGGCGACTTTTCCCGTATGAATGCATGGAGCAATTTGTCCAAAGCTCCTACTACATTGGTACCGGCAAGGCTGGCAAACCGGATCAGTTCGTGTGATCGGAAAGGGGCATTATCTTGGTTAAAAATTCGGGCGTTGCTGAATGTGGCAACCGCGACGAGTATTTCCTCCGCCGATGCGTCAAACGCGAATCCTTCGGGCAGCACACGGAAGTAACGTGCCGGCAGGAACAAACCATAGCGAAATTTGGAGGTGACGTTGCCGTTCAGGTGGTTGGCTTCGAGGAATTCTTCGGTGATCACGTTGCTGATCCTGCGTACCTGCGTCAGCCGCCCGGGAATTTTGGCCGAAATGCCCAACATGGCAGCCAGCCTCGACTGGACAATGGATTTTCTGCCCAGCCAATAGTCTTCCCAGAGTGCCACGGCCATACAACCTTCATTACGAATGGATTGCAGGTGTTTGGTTAACTTCTTTAGCAACAGCTCCGATTCTGACGTTTCCCAGCCGCTGAGCGCTACCGGTATGATTTTCAGAATTACCCCGTCCGTAGTGGCTACTTCCAGCAACGGCAATGCAAAATCCGGTTGATAAATAGGAGCGCTAGCAAATGGCAAGGTTTTCAGCCAGTTGCAAAGTTCTTCAGTAAATGCCGACGATTTTGTCAATTAGTAGCAGATAAATGAACGGGTAAGTTAATGCGGGATTTGCTGACAACAAAAAAACGCGCCGGTATGGCGCGTTCTGGCTTTTAGTGCTGATCAGGAAATTACTTCCCGCCCAGCCCGAAAATGATACCTACATTCACGCCACCAAATTTGGAAGTGGATTCGAAGTCGATATTGTTAGGTGAGCCGGTCTGAGATTCGTGGTTTTTGTTGCCGAAAACGAAGTGGTAAATACCCTCTACCTGGATCCCAAAGTTGCCGAATGCAAACACGATACCCGCTCTTGGTGCTGTACCGAAGTTGCTGCGTGTGGACGATTCGAGCACGGTCTCACCGTTCCATTTCGCTTTGTATTTCGAGAAATACACCCCTGCGTCTCCACCAATATACGGGCGGATAACTCCATCAGTAAAGAAATAATCAAGTGTACCGGTCACAGGCATCAGGGTTCCGGTGCTGCTCAGCGTTTGCCCGGCTACGCGGTAGTCACTACCGTCGGCGTAAATTTTTCCAGCCACACCGATTGCAAACTGCGGCGATGCAAATACGCGAAGGTTCACCCCACCACCAGCTACTGTTTTGGAATCTTCTACGTTGGACTTGGCAATGCCGCCTTGCAATCCCAGTGAGAACTGTGCAAAGCTGGCCGAAGTTGCAGTTACGATCAGGGCAAATACTGCCAGCGACAGGATTAGTTTCTTCTTCATGTTGATGTTTTTGATTTTGGTTAATAGTTTGGAAACTATGCATCCATAATCAGTCCAACATGGAAAAATTGCATTGCTCCGGCGCTATGAAATTGTCATACAATCTATTATAGTGACAATTCATTTTATTGTACTATTTGACCAGCGTCTGTTTCTGTGCAAAATATTCCTCATCCTGACGTGCAGCCTCCCAGCCGATCAACGCCTTTTTGCGTAGGCTACCCCATCTGTATTCGCCTAAGATGCCTTCCTTACGAATCACCCGGTGGCATGGGATGATATAGGCGACAGGGTTATCTCCAACCGCAGAACCCACCGCACGAACTGCTTTCGGGTGACCGATCTGTTCAGCAATTTGCTGATAGGTCGTCACTGCCCCCTGTGGAATGCTCAGCAATGCTTCCCACACTTTCAGCTGAAAGTTGGTGCCTTGTACAAGCAGCGGTAGCTTTTCAAGGGACTGCTGTCCGGGGCTGAAAATTCGTTTTACGTAACCGGCTGTCAGCTGCTGATCGGGGCGGATGGCTGCGGAATGCCATTTGCGGGCGAGTTCAATGAGCTGGACGTCCCGGGTGGCATCGTCTACAAATGCCATTGCGCAAATGCCTCGGTCGGTGGCTGCAATGAAACTGTCACCGAACGGTGTTTCATGAAATCCATAGCTGATCACCAATCCTTTGCCTGCGCTTTTAAACTCCTGCGGCGTTACGCCCTCTATGGAGATAAAGTGGTCGTATACCCGGCTCTGGCTCGACAAGCCCGCTGATTCGGCGAGTTCGGAAAGGTTACTTGATTCTCTGATCCTGTCTTTGAGATAGCCGGCCGTAATGTATTGCAGAAAGCGTTTGGGGCTCACGCCGGCCCATTCGGAAAACATGCGCTGGAAGTGAAACTGACTGATGCTGACTTCTTCGGCCACATCATGGAGTGTCGGTTGGTTTTTGGCATTGGCCACAATATACTCGATGGCTTTTGCGATTTTGTCGTATTGATAAGCTTGCTGGTCCATAGGATTCTTAAATTTGTTGACACAAATTTGGCCTGCGCCCGGCGGACAGCCAACCCGAAACTTGCGCAGTATTTGCACCAGTCACTAAGCCGCTCTGGCACTGGTTGTGTATGCGGTTTTATATTCGCATCGGTTTTGAATCTCAACAACGCTTTCCATACAATCATGAAATTCCTTCTTGTCACCATTATAAGCTTGCTAGCAACCCAGGGCGCTTATTCACAAAATTTCAAAGCCGACCTCCGGAAATTGAACGGGCAGATCGAGGCCGCCTACAAAAGTGGTAAACTGACCGCTAACGAATATGCCAAACTGAAAAAGGAGCGGAGCGTGATCGAACTGACGATCGACAAAGCGATGGCCGACGACATTCTCACTCCCGATGAAAAGAACAAGATACATTCGAAAATTGTACGTTCTCGCAAGCGGCTCGCGAAGTATAAAACAAACCGGGAGATCTATTGAATGCCTGAAAAAGTGAAATGGCTCCTGCAACGCATTTGCGGGAGCCATTCGAGGGTGGTTTCTGGAAGTTTAGTATTCCTTTTTACCATCCTTTTTCGCCTTTTTATCGGCTCTTTTTTCTTTCAGGGATTTAGTTGCCTCCTTTTTGGTGCTCCCTTTGTCCAGGTTTTTTCCTTTGGCCATGACTGTGAATTTAGAGTAGTGTAAATCTTTTAAATAACAGCAATAACCCGCGTATTTGTATTTGTAAGGCTAAAATTATTGCTTTTGGGTAATGCGGTCCATGATCAGGTTTGCCCGTGCTCCGGTGTCGCCGCTACTCGGGCATTTGCCCTCACCGCGTAACTCGCGGACGATCGATTCGATGAGCTGCTGCTGAACGTGCTGCGGGTAAGGTATGTGAAATACCTCGATACCTTCGGATGTTTCGACATAAATGTCGAACTTCTCAAAAAATGAAAAAGTGATGCGCCCCTTGGAACCGATAACCTGCGCTTCGTCCTGCCGCTGCTCTTTGTCTATGGTGAAGCACCAGCTTCCCTTACCTAATATTCCGGATTCAAATTCAAAATTGGCCATCACAATATCATCGGCCTCATACAGATGCGCCTGGTTGCGTGCGATGCCTGAGGCATGTTTTATGGGGCCGAAGATGAATTCGAGCAGGTCGAACTGGTGGGATGCCAGGTCGTGGAAGTGGCCCCCGCCTGAGATTTCGGGCTTTACACGCCAGCGAGGCTTCGCATCCGGCCCCACTTCTTCATCATAAGGTTGCCATTGAAGACAGATGTCGACGAAACGGATATCGCCGATCACGTTGCTATCGATCAATTCCTTGACTTTCAAGAAGTAATCCAGCGCGCGGCGGTAGTAAGCCACGAAAACTGGCACGCCGGTTCGCTTGCTCTCAGCGTTTATCCGGTCGCATTCAGCTGCGTTGCGGGCCATGGGCTTTTCAATATACACGGGCTTACCTGCCTGCATTGCCTTAAAAGCTAGACTCTCGTGTGCATCCGGCGGCGTCGCTATGTAAATTGCATTAATTTCTGGGTCGTTAATGAGCGCTTCGGCATTGTCGTACCACTTGGGGACATTGTGCCGTTCGGCGTAGTCTCTGGCAAGCGCACCGTCACGGCGCATGACGGCTACCAGTGAAGAGTTGGGTACTTTATTGAATGCGGGGCCGCTTTTGACCTCGGTTACATTTCCGCAACCGATAATGCCCCATTTGATCTGATCCATCGAACTGGTTTTTGGGTTTTGAACTAATCAACCAGCATAATAATTATTTATGAACAGAAATCTACTTTAAAACATACGGCAACATTTTCAAAGGTGCGCATGGAACCACAACCGAATAACCCGCTTCACGGTAAGACGCTGGAAGCCATTCTGAATGAACTGGTAGCGTATTATGGCTGGGAACAAATGGGTTATTATGTAAATATCAACAGCTTTCAGAACGATCCTAGCGTGAAGTCGAGCCTCAAATTTTTGAGGAAAACACCCTGGGCACGTAAGAAAGTGGAAGATTTGTATCTTCAAATGCTGGAACGAAGGTAGATACCGCTTTGTAAACCTTTTATTCACTTCAACAGATTGAATATTTATGGCTTTTGTAGATTATTATCAGATACTTGGACTGGACAAAAACGCTGACGATAAGGCCATTAAGAATGCTTACAGGAAACTGGCAAGAAAGTATCACCCGGATCTGAATCCGAACGACAAAGAGGCGCAAAAAAAGTTTCAGGAGCTCAATGAGGCCAATGAGGTGCTGAGCGATCCTGAGAAGCGTAAGAAATACGATAAATACGGAAAGGACTGGCAGCACAGCGAAGAGTTCGAACGCGCACGACAGGCACGCAGCCAGGCAGCAGGGGGCCAGGAGGGACAATGGTTCGGCGGGGGTAATGAGGGCTTCTCCGACTTCTTCGAATCGATGTTCGGCTCAGGCTTTGGGGGCGGTCGTCAGGCCCGGTTTCGGGGACAGGATTACCAGGCCGAAATTCACCTGGGCTTGCGGGACGCTTATGAAACGCATAAGCAGACCTTGACTGTGAACGGCAAAAACATCCGGATTACTGTACCAGCCGGTGTCGAGAACGGGCAGACCATCAAAATTCCTGGCCACGGTGGTCCCGGCAGTAATGGTGGTCCGAACGGCGATTTATACATTACTTTTTCAGTGAGTACTGATGAAAAATTCAGGAGGTCGGGCAATGACCTGCATTTGAAAGCCGACCTGGATCTTTACACTGCTGTGCTCGGGGGCGAGCTTGTGGTAGAAACGCTGAGCGGAAAAGTGAAACTTCCTGTCAAACCCGAAACGCAGAACGGGAGCGTGGTCAGGTTAAAAGGTAAGGGTTTTCCGGTGTACAAGCAGGAAGGCCAGTTCGGAGATCTTTATGTGACTTTCGATGTAAAGATTCCTACGAACCTGACAGACCGGCAAAAAGAATTGTTTACAGAATTGTCTAAGTCCTGAAAACGATATGGAAAATGATCAATTAATTGCCATCGAGGTATTCTGCACGAGTTATAATGTAGAATACGCGTTTGTTGAGTCATTGCAGGAGCACGACCTGATTGAGACCGTGGTGCTGGACAACACCCGCTTTTTGCAAATCCCACAGCTGACCCAAATAGAACGCATCATACGGTTGCATCATGAGCTGGACATTAATCTGGAAGGTATTGAGGCCATTCAGGGTTTGTTAAACAGGATCGAACACCTGGACCGTGAGGTGGCAGTGCTGCGTAACCGGCTACGGTTTTATGAGCCGGGCCTGTAATACCTCATGCAATGCCGGATAACCGGCTATCTTTGCACTCCCATTAAAACAAAGGGCAGGCCGGATCCGGTCTGCCCCATTATTTGCCTATGAAATTTGAAGATTACCCTATTGCCGAGGAAATCAAACGGAGCCTGGAAGCGGCGGGCTTCAAAAAGCCTACTGATATCCAGTTTAAAGCCATTCCTGCGGTAATGAAAGGGGAGGATGTACTCGCGATCGCGCAGACTGGCACCGGCAAAACAGCCGCATTCGCGATTCCGGTGGTGGACAAGCTGCATAAACAGAAGTCGTCGAGCCGTTCCGAAGGGATCAAATGCGTGGTGATGGTTCCTACCAGGGAACTGGCCATCCAGATCGCCGAGGTTTTTACTCATATCTCGAAGTACACCAAAGTGAAGACATTCAGTGTGTTCGGCGGGGTAGAGCAGGGGCCTCAGATCGCAAGGCTCGAAAAGGGTATCGATATTCTCGTCTCCACACCCGGTCGCATGTTTGATCTTGTGAGCCAGGGCTACATCAAGCTCGACCGCGTCGACACCCTAATTCTCGACGAAGCGGATCATATGCTCGACCTGGGGTTTATCAAGGACATTCAGGACCTGATACGGCATTTACCTAAGAGAAGACAAACGCTTTTCTTCTCGGCTACGATTGATGAGAAGATCAAGAAGTTGGCCTACTCGCTGGTGAGGAATGCCATACGCATTCAGATTTCTCCCAAGAATCCGGTGGCAAAGAATATCGATCACTCTGTTGCCTTCGTGGCGATGGACGATAAGCGGTTCTTCCTCGAACGCGTAATTCGGCAGAATGCCGACAAGAAGATCCTTGTATTCGTACGCACAAAGGTTCGCGCGGAACGTGTGTATAATGCACTCCAGCGTATGGAGATCAACAGTCTGACCATTCACGGCGACAAAGAGCAAGCCGATCGGCTCACTGCCATGAACGAGTTCAAGAAGGGGACGGTGAAAGTGCTCATCGCAACTGATGTCAGCGCGCGGGGCATAGACATTCCGAACGTGGACTACGTGATCAATTACGATTTACCTGAGCAGCCCGAAAGTTACGTCCATCGCGTGGGCCGGACAGGTCGCGGAATGCAGAAAGGGATTGCCGTGTCTTTTTGCAGCGAGGAAGAAAAGCCGATACTCGATCAGATACAACAATATCTCGACAAACCTGTTGCGGTAGTGAAACTGACCGCCGATGACTACGCCCAGACTCTGGAATTCACGACCGACGCACCCAACGACCTGACGATGCTGATGCGGGAAGTGGAAGAATTCCAGTCGAGGCAGAAAAAGAAGAGAGGGAAAAAATAAAGGCATAAAAAAAGCTTTCGGAATCAATCCGAAAGCTTTTTTTATATTATGAGATGATCTCTATTCTTCGATTTTGTCGGCAATGATCTGTCCGCGGATTTCCCCGTATGGGTAAAGCTCGGTAGGAACGTTGATATACATCATACCCAAAATCAATTGCGTTTGCTGCTCCAAGTTAGGCAATTTATAAGTCCCGCTCACCTGGCCCGTAGGCTTATCTGCCAGCTCCTTGATGATCCCTCCGCGTTCCCATGCAGGGTTTGCCGCGTTTAGCGTCACGGAAGTAGGGGTGATGTTTTGAAAGTTGATATTGTATTTGAGCTCCATCGTATTCTTGTTGTACTCAAATACCCCGGTGCCTTGCGCCGAAGATGTAGCCTTTGGAACGGTTGGGCTACTATTGATTACAGCCGAGAACTTCACAATGTCATCTTTGTGAGGCCCTTCCTCTTTACAGGAGGTTACAAATCCTAACATCAAAACTCCTGCGATTAATAGTAAAAAACGTTTCATTGGCTTTTTCATACAGCGTTAAATTAAAAATTTGATTCCTAAATATACATACAAACTTAAATCCTGCAAAAACGATACCAGTTTGCTGTCATATATTCCAAAGGTCACTTTTTCGGATATAAACGATCCGGTTATTCCAGATTACCCTATCCCAGTGGTCGACAGAGCCGATGATCGTCAGCTTGTGCCCTTTTCCCACCCGTTCGACAACGCCCGCTGCCGATGACGGTTCATCCCGCAGGAAGGTGTTTTCATTCACAATGATACACGTTTGGTAAAGGGAGGGTACATTTAATATACCCAGCAACGCAAGCAGATAAACAATGATAGAAACCTTATGAATCTGCAAAATCGGCTCTTTCCTACGCGTCTTTGTAACCATTATGACAACAATATAGGTGCCCAAAGTTAGTAGCAATATCGGAATGTAGTCACCATACTTTCGATAAAATATTATGAAATAGTTGTAATCGTCGAATTCATAGCCAGTTAGATTCTGCTCTTTTGCGAGCTTATCCATTTTCTCAAAAAGGTGTCTGGAAGGCTGTGTGAGGGCCAATTTACTAAGGAAAAAAAGGCAGTCGGTATAGTTGTTGGTTTTCTCGGACAGAAATGCAAGCTTCAGGAGCAGCGCCTGGCTGTTTTTTTCAGTCCGGCTGAAATTTTTTTTGTAGAGTGTCTGGGCTTCTGTATACCTGGCGATAGCAAACAGAGAATCAGCCGTTTTTAGCTCTTTTCGATTGGCACAAAACGCTATGTCCGGCGTCAAAAAGGCCAGGAATAAAAACGGAAAAACGAGGTTTTTCTTGTAGGGTACTTGCATTATACTTTAAAGAATTCTACTTTTGCATCGCAATTACGGAAAACGCCACGGCTAATCCAAGACTGCAAATCTTCGAAAGCTGGATCAGCAAGTAGAATAATGATTCCGTAGCTCAGCTGGTAGAGCAATACACCGCGCGGCGGACCGCTTTTAATGTATGGGTCCTGGGTTCGCGAGGTGGTAAAACCAGAATAATGATTCCGTAGCTCAGCTGGTAGAGCAATACACTTTTAATGTATGGGTCCTGGGTTCGAATCCCAGCGGGATCACTGAAAGCGCCTCAAAGGGCGCTTTTTTCGTTTAAAAACGTCATTTTTTCACTGTTTTCGAAGATAAGCATATCATTCTGATTCAATCCAGATCAAAGCATTCGGTAACCTATTCGGTAACCTGCTTTGCTTACTAAATTAGGTTACCGAATGGACATGTTTGACAGAGGCGATTTTGACCAGGGTTTCTCAAACATCAATGTTTTTCTAACCTTAAACTGTGAGGATGATGAATTTCAAACAAAACCTGACTGTACTCTTCTGGCTTTACAGACAAAAAGCAAAAGCAGACGGCAAAGCTCCTATTTATGCCAGAATCACGATCGACGGTAAGTACACCGAAATTTCAACAGGCAAGAAAGTAAACCCGGCATCCTGGGACTTAGATGCTAAACAGGTCACTGGCTCGGGCCTGGAAGTAAAACTGGCCAACCAGAAACTGGCTCAGTTGCAAACAGACGTCGAACGGATTTTCAACGGCCTTCAGACTCAGTTCCCTGAGGTGACCCCTGCGATGGTTAAGAACGTTTACCTGGGCAAACCTGCGGTCGAGCAACCTAAGGTAGCTAAGCCCGCTGCCAAGAACGAGCAAACCGTGCTGGAAGTCTTCGATGAGTTCATCGCAAAATTTGAGAAACGGGTAGAACGGGAAAATGCCTCGTATGAGACCTTGAAGCACTGGCGCAGCACCAAAAAGAAGGTGGCCGGTTTCATCAAATATCACTTCGATCGCCAGGACATCCACTTTTCCTCCCTTCCGGACACCTTTGCAGACGACCTCTATGATTATTTGACGCTACATGTTGCCAAACCGTTGGCTGAGGTAACAGCCCGAAAAGAAGTGAAATGGGTGCGTCAGATCGTCAAAATCGGCGTCAAAAAGAAGTACATCGCTTCCAACCCCATGGAAGGTTTTAAGTGTTCTGGCGGCGATGTAGAGGTAATCCCGCTAGAATTTTGGCAGGTCGAGAAAATCCAGCAAAAGCAATTTAGCGTCGACCGGATTTCTGAGGTTAGGGATGCATTCATTTTTCAATGCTTCACCGGCTTTGCCTATCAGGACATTTATGACCTCAGTCCGGAAAATATCGTTCTAGTCGGGCCTAGAAAAGAGCGCTGGCTTGTTAAGCACAGAGGAAAGACGGAGGTTGGTGAAATGGTACCAATTCTGCCGATAGTCGACCAACTGATATCCAAATACCAAGCCCATCCTTACTGCCTTGCCAATCGCAAGTTAATCCCGGTGAATAGCAACTACCGATACAACGTGTATTTAAAGGACATTGCCCAGCTCTGCGAAATACGGGATGTTAGTGGAGGAATCAGAAGGCTCGATACACACGATGCACGGCATTTCTTCGCAGATATGATGCTCAACAATGGCGTTCCCTTGGAAGATGTCAGCAAAATGTTGGGCCACCGAAGTATTCGAACAACGATGCGCTACTGCCGAGTGAGGAAGTCTAGAATTAGCGCTAATGTTGCCCTAGTGAGGAACAAGTTATTTACCAGGTCAGGTAAGCTCCGGCAAGCCTCGTAACCGTTAGGTGCGTTCTTGTGCGGTTGGGCCTACAAACCCAGCCGCACTAACGGAACGTCTAGGTCATAGCCAGAAACTAAGATAAATTCTAACAAAGTACAGGTCACTTGCACGGGACAAAAATTATCCCTTAAATTGGGGATCGCCCTGTTATAAATAAACCGGATGGCTTACTCTCCCATACTTGACGAAATCAAAAAATTCTATTCAGAAAGCAAGCTGGTAGGCAGCACAAACTATTTTGTGCGAGATGGAATTATTAACGAACCACTGTACCGTCACCAGAAAAAGAGAGTTCTTTTCGTTGCAAAGGAGCATAATATTATACCGAAGGGCCAATATCAAGAGCGTCCCGATGATGGTTACGTGGAATGGTGGAATGAGCATGTACATCTGCAATTCTCTCATCGAATTGCCGAATGGGCCTTTGGAATTCAAAATGGCTTTCCTTCATTTTCGCATACGCTTGATTATCAGCTAAAGCATGAGGCTTTAAAATCGATAGCATTCATAAATGTCAAAAAATCAGGCGGATCATCCATTTCGGATATGGATGTAATTTCTGAATACATTGAGCAAACTAGGGATTTACTGCTTCGGCAAATCCTTGAAATTGACCCCACTCATATTGTGACATGTTTCCGCAGTGACCGCCTTGCCGAGCAACTGCTCAACATTACACTTCAGAGGCCGTCTCACGGAGCATTTGGCTATGGAATGTGGAAAGAAACCCAAGTGGTTAATTTCTTTCATCCATCGTCGAGAAAAAACAAAAAGTTCCTTTACGATCAACTTGCGGAGGCTTTTAACTTATGTAACCAAATAATTTATTGCTAACGCAACTAGGCAGAAAGCCTGATTATGTGGCGGGGACTTCTGTATTCTAACTTTTTACATACCACGCCTTCAGTGGCCAGCTATCATCGCTTGATCCCGTGCTACCCTGTTAGTTGAATAAGAGTTTACATTTTTCGTTGAATCTTCTGTTCTCATGATTGTACTAGGTTTTGAATTGTAGAGCCATTCATCATGCGCGCTCACCATAGGGTCATACCAATCAACTTTCTTTCTCGCCCATTCAATCCAGCTGATAGTTCATCCGTCATACCTTCTTCGGCACGGACCTGGCGCTCTTTGTAATTAATGTAATCCCGAACTATCTCCGACTCCTTCCATTGACCCGCATCTCTTACCAACTGCCGGAAAGATTTTATTTCGAGCTGCTTTCTATGGCGCTGTACTGTCGCTCTTTGTAAACCGGATGATTAAACTTGTCAACCAGAAAGGGAAGCTGAAAAGCAGCCTGGTCTTCGACGAATTCTCAACTGTTTATCTCGGCAATATGGACAGCCTCATTGCTACCGCACGCAGCAACAAGGTGGCGACATGCCTGGGCATCCACGACTTTAGCCAATTGCGTAAAGATTACGGGAGGGAGCAGGCAGAGCTCATTGTCAATATTATCGGCAACATCATTTCCGGGCAAGTTACCGGCGACACGGCCAAACAATTGTCAGAACGGTTCGGGAAGATTATGCAGGACGGCAGAGCCTGTCGATCAACAGAATGGATACATCCGTCAGCAAATCGTTGCAAATTAGAAGCTGCCGTACCTGCTTCCAAAATCGCCTGGCTTTCATCCGGAAGTTTGTGGGGATGGTGGCCGATGATCCGGGCTGTAAAATTGCATTGAAGACCTTCCATTGCGAGATTATCAATGACCACGATGCCATAAAAAGGAGGAAGAATCTTATCGGCAAATACCGGTGATCCACAGCGAAATCCACAGCGCCGGTAAAGGCGGTACAGGTAAAAGACATCTTTGAAAACGGGACGTTTAAAAATGGGAATACCATCGAACTGTCCGTAAAGGAGCTGCCACGCGGCAGTTACTACCTGCATGTGGTACCACAAAAGGACTCAGATCAAAAGATTGATAAAATCAGAATAATACTTGAATAATGGATTGAAGAAGAACAAGTTCTCATAGCGGCCGGTCAAAACACCAACCCCTATTTGGTTTTTCCGTTAAAATAGTTGGGAAAGTCTAAATGCACCCTCAGGGGCAGGACATGTTCTTGGTACAATTAATAAGGTGATTTCATTCGTCATTAGCATTTGCGTCATTTGTCGACAATAACATATCATTCATCGAAAATGCAGCAACAATAATAGACACAATATCACTAAGAATACTAAAAGATCGTTACTATTGCATTCCTTGGAGCCGTATAAAATTATCTTGGTCATTAGTTAATTAAATTATCACACACTAGCCAAAGTATTGATTTGAATGAAGTGTAGTTCGCGACTGCCGAGCAAAGCAATCATCAATGCGACGATTTGACAAATATTTAGTGGAACTTTTTTTGCGGACATCTTGATAAACTTAATAAAAAAAAGCTTATTTGCAAAGCTGATAGATCTAATGGGATATTCAAGAATTTTCTTTTTTTTGGGAAGTATTATATCGCCAATTTTAACCCTTGGGCAAGCTAGCAGTGAAAACTCAAGCAAAGAGAAATATTCACCCTTTTATTTGAAAACTACGTTTGACCCTAAGTCAGATCTTGACTCAAATATTGTCATTCCGAAACTCAAAACTGCAGAAGTTGGACGTATACTGCAGAAAATGTTAGTAGCTGACCAACGATATCGAGACAGCTTGATGACGAAAACATTGAAGCAGGAGGAGGTCTACTATTTCAATAGACTAATTATTGGGAATGATAAAACAAATCAAGCACTTCTCTCGAAGATAATTGCTCGATATGGTTGGCCTGCTGATCATCAGCTTGGCGAAGGAGCTAGCGATGCAGCTTGGCTAGTCTTGTGGCATGCGAGTCGCGACTACAAGAAACGTTACTTCAACCTAGTGGAACACGCTTACAATAAAGGTCACGTAAGTAAGGCACACTATACAACGTTGAAGACTAAACTAAGTGAAAATTAGTCCGCTGTATTTCTCAATTGAATTTTTTTTAAATTATGTTTAACTATAAATCCTAATTTCATGGAAAATGTTTTGTTAGAGGGTTTTGAAAATTTTAAGGAAAATGAACTTTCCCTTGATGAAATGAGAGGTATCAGAGGTGGACAATGGACATCAAATCCACACAGTACTTATGTTGGAGTCAACGGTGATTGTACAAGTAGCTGCGATATCGCATCAAACGGTACAGTAAAACAGTGTAACCCTCCGCAGACATCAACATCCTGGAGTGGAGACTGTAACGGCAATACGCCTAAAAAACCTTATTATTGAGGTTTCTCAAAAACTAACTAGCTCTTAACTGTGAACAGACGTAGTATATAGACGGCTGTTCACAGAACATTTTCAAACTTTAAATAATGAAGGAACTTCAACAAATACTTGATATGAACAGAGGAATATTTCCTTTGTCATTTTTCAACTTAACTCAGGTAGACCAATCTCAATTGCCAACCCATAAGGTTATATCCGTAGATGACTACTCAACGGGAAAATATGAAATTGTCGGCAGATACCGAAAACATATTTGTCGCGTATTGGAACTTTCATAGTGAGCCTGCATCTCTATGCATCATAAACCTATGAATTTTCAATCCATTTTTCTCCGATAAAGAAAAGATGTGGCTTTCCTTTTACTACCGTTGTGTCTCTCTTGCTTCAAAGATACAAAATCAGATCGATTCACTGCGTAATAGGGTGAAGGCGCAAATCACGCGGTCGAAAATGTCTTTTTCTTTGCACAGGTTGGACAACAATACGATCACCACGGACTTAGGTGAACTGCGACTATTCGCGGTTATGCGTAACGAAGCTCTTCGTCTTCCTTACTTCATTGAATACTATAAACGTCTTGGGGTTGACCGATTTTTTATAATTGACAATAATTCATCAGATCTCAGCAGAGATATCGCGCTCCAGTATTCAGAAATTCATGTATTCTCAACGGACGAGCCGTACCACGCACATTGGCATTGGATGACATATATGTTGGATCGTTACGGATTGAATTACTGGTGCCTTGTTGTAGATATTGACGAATTGTTTGCATTTCCATGTATTGAGAGAATTAGACTAAAACACTTATGTAGCTACTTAGAAGAAAGCAACAATACTGCTCTTAAATGCTTTCTTTTGGATATGTATTCAGATTTAACTATATCAGAAACTATTTGCGATTCGGGACAAAATCCCCTGTCTGTTCTTAGGTTCTTTGATGCATCCTTTCGCAAAATATCTGTTAGCTTCAAAGACTGGAAACGTAATGCGAATTTCACCTCAGTCGTCCTTACCGGGGGGATGCGAGATCGCGTGTTTGGGTATTCTCCTGTCCCACATTTTCTTTCGAAAGTCCCTTTATTCAAATATTTGCCAAATACGTACCTGGTTCAAGGAATGCATGCGATAAACGGTGCCAAATTTAGTAGTGACGTCGGGGTTGTATTTCACACTAAGTTTTTGAATGATTTTGAGAATCGAGTTTACGAGGAGTGTCGAAGAGAACAACATTTCGACAATGCACAATACTATAAAATTTATCGTAAGAAAATCGAACTTGACCCGAGTTTGATTCTGTTTGACATCAATTCAGTTAAATTCGAAGATCTTGCCCAATTAAGAGATTTAAATCTCATCCATATTTCGACGGATTTTGAAAGGTATGTAGACACATGTGATATCACCCGATCGGAAGTTTAAGGTTTCCTTGAGGCTAGTCCATTTAATTACAAAATGCTTGACTCTTTTCCCCACTACTATCAACTAGATCAGATGGACTGTGGCCCGACATGCTTGCGAATGATCGCAAAGTATTACGGTCGTCATTATACATCTCAAACGCTCCGCGAGAAATCACAGCAGAATCGGGAGGGCGTAACGCTTTTAGGAATTGCGCAAGCTGCGGAGTCGATTGGGCTCCGATCAATCGGAACTCAAATATCCATCGAGAAGCTAGTTGCCGAGGCGCCTTTGCCATGCATCTTGCATTGGGAACAGAATCACTTCGTTGTCTTACACAAAATTGAAGGAGCAGCCAGGCGACGTAGATCGAATTTATTTTCACGTGTATTTGCTGGACTACAAAATGTTTTGCAGTCAGAAACGCGTATTTTTAGGAAAAACGGCAAAGGTTGGCCTATCAGGAGCGGGCAAGGAGTTAGATTCCACATTGCCGATCCGGGAAGGGGGCGAGTCATCTATGAAAATAAGGAATTCAAGTCTCAGTGGATATCTAATACAAATGGAGAAGAGGAGCATGGAGTCGTCCTCTTACTTGAACCTACCGCTAAGTTTTTTGAGGAAGAAGGCGAAGAACATGACAGCATTGGCATTTTTGGGCTACTAAGCTATCTGTTGAAGTATAAAAGAATGTTGCTGCAGTTAGGGCTGGGAATGCTGTTTGGAAGTGGAATACAGTTAATATTTCCTTTCTTAACCCAAGCAATTGTTGACGTAGGAATCGCGACCAGTAACTATTCTTTTGTCTACTTGATACTCGTTGCCCAAGTGGTACTCCTGGTCAGTTCGACCGCAGTTGATTTCCTTAGAAGCTGGATACTACTGTTTATTAGCACCCGCCTTAACCTTTCGATACTTTCGGAGTTTTTAGCAAAATTAATGAGGCTGCCAGTGTCTTTTTTTGATGTGAAGCACTTTGGTGACATTATGCAGCGCATTGGGGACCATAGTCGAATTGAGACGTTTCTAACCAGTCAGACAATAACGATATTATTTTCTATTTTTAATCTCTTCCTTTTTGCAATTGCTCTAGCCCTCTACGATAAGACTATTTTTTTTGTTGCCAGTTTGAGTTCAATAGTCTACATGGCTTGGGTCTTGATCTTTCTTCGTGGGCGAAAGAAGATTGATGTTAAAAGATTTGATGTCTCTTCACGAAACCAAAGCCTTCTTGTACAACTTTTACAAGGCATGCAAGACATTAAGCTGAGCGGGGCAGAAACTAGGTACAGATGGAATTGGGAGAAGATACAAATTAAATTGTTCAAGCTCAACGCACAGAGTTTGTCATTGTCTCAGATACAACAGGGCGGAGCTTTATTTATAAATCAAGGAAAGAATATCATTGTCACGTTTTTAACTGTACGTGGCGTAATGAACGGCGAGCTTTCTTTGGGTCAGATGATGTCAATTCAATACATATTGGGACAGTTCAATAGCCCTGTCGAGCAGTTTGTAGGTTTTCTTCAGTCCTGGCAAGATGCACGCCTAAGTATTGCTCGGCTCAACGAGGTTCACAACTTGCAGGACGAAGAGCCTAGCTCCACGCTACTTCGTCAAAGCTGGGATAGATCTCAGGACATTCAACTAAGCAATGTATCCTTTACCTATTCGGGCGCGGGCAATGAACCTGTGTTGAAGGACATAAACCTACTAATAAAGCGAGGTAAGGTTACAGCAATTGTTGGTACAAGTGGCAGCGGCAAGACAACACTACTGAAACTCATACTAAGGTATTATGAACCCCAGGAGGGTCAGATTTATCTCACCAAAAGTTCTGATGACAGTTCCCGAGACGGAATACCGCCCTGGATGCAAGATGGTGCAGTAACAAAACTTTCAAGCATTTCACATCGGTTGTGGAGGCAGGAATGTGGCGTAGTAATGCAGGAAAGCTTCATTTTTTCTGAGACCATAGCCCGTAACATTGCTGTTGGTGATGAATACATTGATTCCGATAGATTAATCGAAGCCGCTAAAGTGGCGAACATACATACGTTTATTGATTCTTTGCCTCTCGGCTATCATACTAAAATTGGATCTGAAGGGGTAGGTATTAGCCAAGGTCAACGTCAGAGAATCTTAATTGCAAGGTCCGTCTACAAAGATCCGAATCTTATTCTTTTTGATGAAGCAACAAATTCGCTCGACGCAAATAATGAATCGACTATATTGAAAAACTTGGAGATTTTTTTTACGGGCAGGACGGTAGTTATTGCGGCGCATAGATTAAGTACTGTAAAAAATGCTGATCAAATTGTTGTTCTCGAGAAAGGAAATATTGTCGAAGTTGGCAAGCATGCAGAGCTAATAAGTATGAGAGGAAGGTACTTTGAATTAGTAAATAATCAGCTGGAAACCATGCATCTCTAGTTTGCAATCAAAAATGGACTTTTCGATGAAACGACTATCGAGTACAGTTGAAATATTTCAAGAAATCCAAAGTGTTGACGTAGAGGAAATAATGGGGCGAAAGCCGCATTGGGTGCTGACATCGGGAATTTCTCTATTGGCTATCGTTTTTGGGACGATTCTTGCCTGCACGAACTTTATAAAATATCCAGACATTGTCAGCGCTCCGTTTATTTTAAATGGCGATATCCGACCATATGCGCTGAAAGCAAAAATTGATGGCAGACTTACGCGTCTTATGGTTGAGGACGGCCAGCCTGTGAAGAAGGGAGCGATCGTGGGAATGATCGAGAGTAATGCAGATTATGAGACAATTTTACGCCTAGAGAACGAACTCAAACGAATCAGCGAGGACATAGGAAAGCATATTTGGAGTACGCCGAGAAGTTTTGCTCTTAATCAAAGCACAACCCTTGGTGAATTGCAGGAAGACTATCAGATCTTTGACAAGGAATTTACGAAAATAAACGCACTAGTCGCCGAAGATTTCTATAAAATACGGAAAGATCTGTTGTCAAAAGATGTCACAAATCTCGAAAATTTTGAAAATTTATTAAAGGAGCAGCATGCGTCCCAAACAAAAGAATTTGTTATCGCAGAAGAAGAGTTTTTAATGCAGGAAAGACTGTTTAAAGAGAACGTAATTTCTAAGCTTGATTTCAAACGTGAGCAGGCGAAATTCATTGCAAAATCTACTCCACAACGAACCACAGAGACGCAGATTATTCAGAACCAATCAACCAGGCTTGCTAAAAATCGAGAGTTAGTCGAATTGGAATATGCTCTCTATGAAAGTAAATATGCGTACAAACAATCTGTTGAAGCTCTTGCCAACAGTATCAAATCCTGGAAGCAAAAGTATCTGCTGTATTCTCCCGTTGATGGAATAATCTCATTTCGAGTTCCAGTTCAGCAGCTAGATTATGTAGTGAATGGCCAGGAGATACTTCTGGTTCAACCGCTGAATCATTTGCAGACTGGATTAATACGGCTTGCCCAGAAAAATTTAGGAAAAATCCGGAAAGGTCAAACCGTTCTGATAAAAATGGACGGGTATCCATATAGAGAATATGGAATGCTAGTTGGCAAACTTTCCAGGATTGCCGCGGTACCCGGTCGTGATAGTCTATACTGGGGCTACGTTTCCCTGCCAGTAAATCTTACTACACAGTTCGGTCACCAAATCACCTTCAAACAAGGTTTGACTGGTCAGGGTGAAGTAGTTACGCAGGATAGGTCACTTGCGAATAGACTCATTTCTGGTTTTCGAAGCGATTTTAGATAATTCTTATACACCAACATATTAAGAATGATACTGGTAATTAGCAATGAATTTGATCAATCTACCTGTGATGTGATCGATTGGCTCTATTTCTACGACCGGAATTTTGTCCGTATCAATGAATCCGACATGATACGTTTAGAACGAATCACTATGAGCGATGGCGAGGTTAGGGTTTGCATATTACTTAACGAAATGAAAATTAATCTCGAATACGTGCAATCGTACTGGTATCGTCGAGGGGAGATCAACCTCCCCTGTTACATGGAGACAGACGAAAGCGATTTCTCCTCAATCTTCCAAAGAAACATGGAAAGGGAAAGGGATACACTCAAAGATTTTCTACATAGTTGGATAGAAACCTTTCCCGGACTAGGTAGTTACTTCCAAAGGTCGATGAATAAGCTAAATGTATTAACTAAGGCGTTGAAATGTGGATTTAGAGTTCCGGAGACACATATTTTATCTAGTGACTACGAACTTGAAGCTTCATTGGAATCAGATAACATTACAAAAGCGATATCTGAGGCGATTCATATTGTGGTACCACAACATGGATTCATTATGAATTATACGACACATCCAAATGGCAGTTTCCTATCCCGCGAAAATAGAAGATTTCCATCGCTCATTCAGCAGAATATTGTAAAGAAATATGAAGTTCGTGTTTTTTACTTGAAGGGTGAAGTGTATGCTATGGCCATATTTAGCCAAGGCAATGAGAAGACCAAAAACGACTTTAGGAACTATGACCATTCCCGTCCCAATAGAACCGTCCCCTATTCACTTCCCAAAGAGTTACGCACAAGTGTAACGCTTTTGATGAACTCCTTACAATTAGATACTGGGTCGATAGATCTACTTGTTGATCACAATCGGCAGTATTTCTTCTTGGAGGTCAATCCAGTCGGACAATATGGAATGACATCATACCCTTGCAATTACCACCTAGATCAGAAAATAGCCAAAATTCTAATTGCTGATTTCTCCAATATGAACGATACTTTAAACCAGGAGATTCATGGAAGTTGTCAAACTGTTTAGTAATTGCATACCTGTTAGGGGGTACAGGCGATCGATCATATGTGACCTCCAACTAGGTAGATATAAATTTATCCCAAATGACCTTTTTGACATCATACAGACATATGGGTATCTGGATATTACTTTCCTCCGCGAGAAATATGGACAGTCCAACGAAGCGGTAATAAACTCCTATATCGACTTCCTAATCAGCGATTCGTGGGGATTTTATTGTGATTTAGACGCATTGGATAATTTCCCTCCCATAGCCAACGATTATGTATCGCCCTCGAGGGTGGAAAATGCTATTCTCGATTTTTCAGAACAAACAATACCTAAGATCAATATAGCAAATTACGACCGGGCCATACGCGAGCTAAGCATGCTGGGATGCGTAGCAGTTATGTTGCGATTCTTTGCGTATGATTTGACAAACGAAGTAATTTTTAAGATTTTAAATTTGTTTCGAGCAAGCAGGATTAAAGAAATTGTACTCGTAGTAAAACACTCTGACAAGGTTGACGTAGATACTATCCCAGACCTTTTTAAAGAGCACCTGCGTGTTGCTCAAATTATCATCCACGGAGCTCCACACGACAAGTTATTGAGTTTCGACCAAAAGGGCCTAAGTCTTATCCAGGCTAGAGAGCCCATCAACGATGCAACGCATTGCGGCTTCGTCTCAAAGCGTTACTTCAACATTGAAATTCAATCCTTTTTTGAAGCACAGCATTTCAACAGCTGCTTAAACAGAAAGATCTGCATCGATCATGATGGTGAAATGAAGAACTGTCCATCTTTCAGCACATCTTTTGGAAATATAATGACACACAACTTTGCATCGATAATCGAGAACGATAAGTTTAGGGCTGCATGGGAAATTACAAAAGATATGATCGATATTTGCAAGGTTTGCGAATTTCGCTATATCTGTTTGGATTGTCGAGCATTTACCACGGACTCGGAGAATCTACACGCGAAGCCCCTCCATTGCCAGTATGATCCACTCACGGCCACGTGGGCTTAGGCAAAGCAATTAATTGTACAAGAAAATTCAGGTGTATTCATTTAATTTTTCTATCAGTTCATGTTGAAGTACGAAATTATGACATTCGTCCGAGGCAGCTCAATGAGATTGGTGGAGTGCGGGAAAAGAATGCGTTATTTTTTTTCTAGAAACGTCGCTATTCGAGGTATAAAAAGAATTGATAAAAGGAAAATTCCGTCTGGGGATGGTGAGATTAGGCTGTTTGCGGTAATGAGGAACGAATCGCTACGACTGCCATACTTTTTTAAATATTATAACGATCTTGGGGTAAATCGGTTCTTTCTAATTGACAATAACTCGAGCGATGACTCCCGT
Source organism: Dyadobacter sp. 50-39 (assembly GCA_001898145.1). Lineage (GTDB taxonomy): Bacteria > Bacteroidota > Bacteroidia > Cytophagales > Spirosomataceae > Dyadobacter. The sequence goes on along the minus strand of MKSR01000030.1, from coordinate 81,987 downwards.
GATATAGCTTTGTCTATCGAAAACTTACACCTTTATTCAACGAGTCTATCCTATAAAAGTCATTGGTATTGGATTGAGCATCTCGTTAGCAAATATGGTCGCAATCACTGGTGTGTGGTCGTTGATATCGATGAGCTACTAGCATATCCTAATGTTGAGCAATTAAAGCTAAAAGATGTATGTTGCTATTTGGATACCTTCGGCGCAAACGCTTTAAGATCGGTCTTACTTGACCTATATCCCAGCGGGCCCTTAGAAAGTGGTATACTGCGCTCCGAGCATAATCCTTTCTCCATACTCACCCATTTCGATCACGATATTAAGAAGACAGTTTACAATTTTTTTGATAAATCTAATTGGAAGCATTTCAGACAGGAAACATATGTTGGGGGAGTCCGGGAACGCATCTTCGGAAAAAACTTACCATGCCATTTATCGAAGATATCGCTTTTCAAAAATAATGGTAAAGTTTATCTCACACCTGGGATGCATGCCTTGAACGGGGGAGATTTCCCGGATATATCCGGAATTACCTTTCATACTAAGTTTCTGTCAGATTTCATAGATGAAGTTGACGAGGAAGTGCAGCGTGAAGTGCATTATGGCGATGCTATAATGTACAAGATTTTCCAGAAAACCATTAGAGATAGAAAGCAACTATCTTTTTTTTCAGAAAACTCGATAAGGTATAGAAATTCCAGCCAACTTGTTAGTCTAGGCTTGATGACCACCTCAACTAGATTCGATGATTTTGGGAAATCCAAATATGGAAATACAAATATTTGAATCAGTATTTGAAAAATACCATCTCAGCTATCATCAATTATAAAAATGGCAAAAAAAACAAACGTGTTGATTATTTGTGCTCCAATAAAGAGCCATCTAATTCCATCATTCTACCTGTCAAGAAAACTTATTAAGGGATGCAACGTTCGCTATCTTATAAATGAAAGTTCATTAGAAAGCTTAGTCTCTAACAATGGATTTGAATATATATACAGTCCTGGATTTATGAACTCCGGGGATCAATCGTCAGAAATTTTTAGCAAGAGGACCAAATCATTTATCTATAGAATTTCGAGACTAATTAAGCGTTCATTTTTGAAAAAGCAAGTGTCGATCATTGAAAATATTTTACTTGAATACCCTGCAGAAGTCATCTTAATTGATGTTTTTATGAGTTATTCGGTGTTACCGATAAAGCTGTGTTCGTCAAAAACCAGGTGTATCTACATTAATCCCATGATGTCAACCTACGTAGTACCGGGTTACCCTTCTGTCTCCGAAGGATTTTGGGACAAAGACGTTAAACATTCAAGCCTGGAAATTTCAAAGCAATCGAATAACGGATTTATTTTGACAAATTTTATAGAGGAAAAAGTAAAATATTTTTACAATCGGGCGCTGTTGAATAGCTTGGGACTAAGGCAAGTTCGCGATACGTTGCACACCATACTGTATGACGACATTGATGAGATTATTTTAGCGCCGGAAAAATTTGAACTAACTACCCAAATTGTTAATAAAAGGCAGTTCTATCTTGGGCTTTGCGTTGACGTAGCGAGAGAAGAGCAGAGCATAGATTCAAATTTCCATCAAAAGTTTGAAGACGTCGTTTCTAGAAAAGATAATTTGGGTAAATCGCTGGTTTACTGTAGCTTCGGAACATTTTATGATGGGTCATTTTCTCGACTATTGCGTTTTGTTCAGGTACTCATTGAAGCAGTTAGGACCTTGGATCATATTGAGTTGGTCTTGTCAATTAATAAGCTGATTATGGAGACAGTCGATTATCAGATAGTTGTGCCGGCAAATGTCACCTGTTTTGAAAGAGTTCCACAATTGGCTGTTTTGCGGCATATGGATTTATTTATTACTCATGGAGGGTTAGGCTCCGTCAAGGAAAGCATATACTATCATGTACCAATGTTGGTTTATCCGCTCGATTTGCGATATGACCAGAATGGCAATGGTTTAAAAGTAACTCATCATGGCTTGGGTGAGCGTGGTGTTTTGGAAACGGAATCCTCAATTCAGTTACGCGAAAAGATAATCAAAGTATTAAGTGACAAACGATATTTCACCAATGTGCAAGAGTTTTCACTTAGCACGGAATCGCAAAGTAGTATTGATAGTATCATTGATAAGGTAATCCTCGAAAAGAATGAACGCGTCGGAAGTTAATGTATTTAATAGTTTAGAATACCTTCTTTACAAGAATAAGGTGAAGTTTACTAGGAGCCATCTGAGGAGGAGGCTGATGGAACATCAAGAACCCACGAGCCTTGCAGCGGTTAGCGAAATTCTCGACGAGTATCAGGTTGATCATATTGCCAGCAGGCTATCGATTGAAAAGTTGAGTACTATTTCGGTCCCTTGCATGGTATTCCTTGATATTCAGGGCGGTTTGTTCGCTCCGATCGAAAGAGTGTCGGATGACACTGTTAGGTGGCTGAGCACTGAGAAAGGATGGCAGGAAACTAGCGTTCCGGAGTTTCTGCAGATTTGGCCAGGCGTAACACTGATTACTAAACCTTCTGCAAAGTCAATTGAAGTCAATTACAAAAATAACAAACGTGATGAAGTACTAAATGTGCTCCGTTACCCATTTTCCGGGCTCATAATATCATGTTATTTACTATTGATTGTATTTAATACAGTCCATACTTTTGATGGCCCGAAGGAGATCCATGTTTATGCCTATATTATACTTAATATCATCGGATCACTGATGTCCGGAGCAGTCATAGCTTCAACGCTAGGAACTGGTCATAGCTATCTAAGAAAGCTCTGCTCGTTTAATGGCCAAAATACCTGTATGGCATTGACGTCATCAGAGGGTTCCAAATTTTTGGGTATATTCTCTTGGGCTGAATTGGGACTATTTTATTTTTTTGGTGGAATCTTGTCATGCATCGCGTCTCTGGTTTTTCAGATGAATAGCTTATTTGTGTTGACATCTGCGTTATCATTTCTTACGACTCCGTTTATATTCTACTCCTTGTACTTTCAGGGCTTTCGTATAAGAGTGTGGTGCAGATTATGTTTGGCCACGTTGCTATGCTTTACGCTTCAGATAGCTCTTACAACTCAAATTCTGGACCATGCATCAATTAAGATCGGCACAAGAGATGCTTCAATATTATTTGTGTGTTATTCCTTCTTGCCGGTAGTGTGGGCAATTGTTGCACCATATCTAAAAAGGTCCGGAGAGGTTCAATGGCTGCGACGAGAATTCAACAAGATGCGGTTCAATCGAAACTATTTACGCGCATTGTTTTCGACTTCGGGCTATCGCGTTCCTTTTTTTAGCGACCTTACTTTGATTGATGCTGGGAAGCCGGAATCAGATCATGAGATTTTATTAATTACAAACCCTACTTGTCCGGCGTGCGCACAGGTACATAATGAAGTGCGTAATGTTACAGAAAGAGGTAAAGTTAAATGTCGAATGTTACTAATCGTTCCAAATAGGTCGGATCAATTGGCTATGAACGTAGTCAGGATTGTATTGTCCTTGCGTATTGAGGACAGAGCTAATGCAATTGACAACTGGTTCAGAGAAGGCAGGTTTGACGCTCCTGGCTGGCAGGCAAAGTTCGCTGTTTCCAAGGACATGAATTCGGATGCTCAGATTGAGGCAAACAATAGGTGGGCCGAAATGGCTAATATTCAGGCGACGCCTATTATTCTGATTAATGGCTCCGAATTGCCCCATAACTATGAAATAAGGGAGCTCAATAGAATATTCGCACTAATTGGATAGATCGTGTATTGTATTTTGCGCCGACTGCATTGCTAAAGAACAGAGATAATAGGCCTTTTTATTCGTCTGTAACTGGGCCCACTAATGGGTTCAATTCTTCGCACACGCGGTTCGAGGCTCAGCGGAATCACGGGATTAACAGGAAGGAGCCTGCAAGACAAACACTTGCAGGCTCCTTCCTGTTCGGGTAAAGGTAAAGCGCCGGCTCAGCCATTGTTTATATTTGCTCCAGAAATTTTCTCTTCATGAAATATCTCAGGGCTCGTCCAGCTCTGTGTTCAACACTTTCGTATAAATCTCCGCGTGCTTGACAGAGGTGCCTGTAATCAGCCGGTTTCGCGCACAGCTGAATTTTGCCCACATTGCGGCGACGCCGAGCCAAACCAAACCGTATTTAGAGTCCATTTAATATTCACGACCATCGTCTGTTTAGTTGCATTAATGGTCACCCTCTACCAATGCGTTTCATAGCAGCAGAGTATAATTTAGGAACGGTCGCATATCAGCTTTTACGAGCTAACAATCAATTGCATTACATCTTAGTGATAGAATAAGAAATGGGCTGTGATTGCAATTAAGAAATGATTGGCAAACTGGGTATTCTCGGCAGCCTAATTTTTCCATTCCTTTATTGTGCGAGTTTTAAAGTAGAGTTCTTTAAAAAGAGTTACGAGCCGCGTTTCAATAATGATTTATTAGCACACAGGATTTGCTTGGTTAAATGATTGTAGTACCTCTGGGCCCCTTTCGCAAAACATCCCACCATGACCGCCAACAATCAACTCGGACAAGCTCCTATTTGAGCCCCTCCCAGGTTTTCAGACGGTTGAAAGTAGAGTTTCCGGCGTTTCTGACCCCGATGGAAACCAGAATCAGCAGTTTCCATTTTCCATTTACTACTTCCAAAGCATCTCTGATCGGCATAAGCGTCGATAAACAATCCGTGTAATTAGGCATAGCTGACGTATTTGATTACCAAAAGGTAACTGATTACCTACGGGTAACTGGTAACTTTCGGTAATCAAATGTAGGTACTTTGATGGCCACCCACGGCGGCCCTGAAAAGTGGGGCGTTACCCTGTTAATCCTTGCCGCCGCGGCTGTATCTTACTGGGCCTGGGGGCAACTGTTTCAGCCTAAATTCAATAACCGAGTTTCGTAGGAGACAAATCGGGTATGACCGATAGAAAGGCAACCGCTTTTCTTCTGCGGTCAGGCGAAGTTGTTTGGTGCAGCACACTTCTTCCAGTATTCCACGATGGCAAAAATAGTATCTTTGATATCTTCAAAATTGCTGGGCTTGACAAAGAAACCTTGGGCAGACGTACTGTAAGCATCTATTACAGCACGCTGATTGAGGGCGGTTGTGAAGTAGATGTATGGTATGCATTTTAGGCTGAGCTGTGCGTCTGAATGAAGTTTTCTTCGCAGTTCGAGTCCGTCCAGTCGAGGCAGATTAATGTCAGAGAGTATGATGAATGGACGATCTTCTGTTTGATAGAGATAATCTAGTGCGGAAGGTCCATCGGGAAAGTACATCCGTTCATTCGGATATCCCAGTTCATTGAACACTTCTTCCAGAACGAATCGATCATCTTCGTCATCCTCAATTATTACAATGATACCATCCTTATTCATGCCTTATTGCTTTCGTTGAAAATCAGTGGAATTTGCGCAAAAACCGTACCAACATATTTTTGCATCCAAAACGAAGTCAACTGACGACAGCCGGGAACGTTGCCTTGCAAGCCCAAAGCTTCGTATATTTAGAAGTTGACGACAAGGGTAACAGACCACAGTAACATCATAAGCAATGCACGATTTATTATTCGACTTTATATCAAAATACATTTCACTGACAGAGGACGAAAAGGAAGCAATCGTTTCTTTGGCCATGTTTCGTTCGCTAAAAAAGGGAGCCATTTTGCTCAGGCCGGGAGAAAGGTCTAATGATGCCTACTTTGTGCTGAAAGGTTGTATCCGGATCTATTATATCATCGACGGGGAAGAAAAAACAACTGCTTTCTATACGGAAATGGAAGCATTGACACCGCATGCTGCGGTCAATCAATCTCCCTCAGAATACTACATATCTTGTGTAACGGACACGATTGTATTGCTTTCAAACCCGGATACGGAGGCTGAAATATTCAGCAAGTTTCCAAGGTTTGAAAGTATGTGCAGAGTATTGGCGGAAGAGGTACTGATTAAGCAGCAGATCAATTTTGATGAATTCAAGACTTCCTCGCCGGAACAGCGGTATTTGAACCTGCTGCAAAAAAGACCCGATCTGATTCAGCGCGTGCCCCAGCACCAGCTGGCCAGCTACCTGGGTATCAAGCCACAGTCATTAAGCAGGTTAAGGGCGAGGATTTTGGAGAAAAATAAGGTGTAGGGGCCATTTCTTAACTTTGGTGAACGTTTTCAAGCTGCCCGCCAATCTAGTTTTGCAGTATCATTCAACTTGAAAATACATGCAAAAGAGAATTTTACAGTTCGCCTCGATTCTAATGATGGTAAGCACGCTGCAAGGCAAAGCTCAGTATGCCAAAGAGGACAGCACCTACCGAAAGTATTTTATAGGCAGCACCCTTTTTATGCTGGCCAATTTGGTACCCGATAACAACCCGCCGCAAATGGTTTATTTGAATTTGGGTTACCGCATTACGGGTAGGGACGCCGTATCGCTCGAGTTCAAAACCTGGAAATATGCCTGGCCGATTGGAATCCCTTTCGGCAAATCCTATGAAGCGGAAGGCGAGGGGTTTCCAGGTTACATTCGTGAACACGGTGTTTCCCTCAATTATCAGCGCTTTTTATGGAAAGGTCTTTTCGCACAGGTGGATGTGATGCCTGCTTTTCAAACATTTGTCAATGACAGCGGTAGGAAGATTGACCATGGCTTTCAAATCTTTAATACGTACTCCATTGGTTATCACATTAAACTTTTCAGGGACAGGCTTTTTTTTCAACCCTCGATTGCAATCACCCATCGTCCCTATCAATCCACAATGCCTGAATCGTTTAAACAGGTCGACGATCGATGGCCGCGTTTCTTCTTCTTTCAGCCGGGCCTGCATTTCGGGTTCAATCTTTGAAATTATAACCTTAAATCAATTGAATTGCGGCATGTTATTCTCCGGAATCTCTCTAATTTAACGGCTCTGAAATAAGAACCTGAAAAAAGAGATATGAAGAAAATTGGATTCTTGTCGTTCGGGCATTGGGCAGAGCATCCGGCTTACAGGACGCGGACGGCGGGTGACACTTTGCTGCAATCCATTGACCTGGCCGTTGCAGCGGAGGAAATCGGTTTGGACGGGGCCTATTTTCGCGTCCACCATTTTGCGTCTCAGCTGGCATCGCCATTTCCTTTACTTTCGGCGATTGGCGCCAAAACGAGTAAAATCGAGATTGGGACGGGAGTGATCGATATGCGGTATGAAAATCCGTTGTACATGGTAGAGGACGCGGGTGCTGCCGACCTGATTTCGGAGGGGCGGTTACAGCTAGGAATCAGCCGGGGATCACCGGAACAGGTGATCGATGGGTGGCGGTACTTTGGATACGAGCCTGACGCGGGCGAAACCGACGCGGATATGGGACGAAGAAAGGCGCTGGAATTCCTAGAAAGACTGGATGGAAAAGGATTTGCGCAGCCGAATCCCTACCCGATGTTTCCCAACCCGCCGGGTTTGCTGCGCTTGGAGCCCTATTCGGAAGGACTGCGGGAGCGTATCTGGTGGGGTGCCGGTTCCAATGCGACCGCTGTCTGGGCCGCCGAAAACGGAATGTACCTTCAAAGTTCAACCCTGAAATTTGATGAGGGCGGTCAGCCTTTCCATGTTCAGCAAGCCGAACAGATCCGCCTGTACAAGGAAGCATGGAAAAAGGCAGGGCATCAGCGCGAGCCAAGGGTTTCGGTAAGCCGTTCTATTTTCGCATTGGTAAATGATCAGGATCGCTACTTGTTTGGCCAGGAAACCAACCGGCGGGATAAAATCGGATTAATTGAGCCGGAAAAGCGCGCGATCTTTGGTAGGAGTTATGCCGCCGAGCCCGATCAGCTTATCAAAGAGCTGGCACAGGACGAGGCGATACAGGAAGCAGATACCATTCTTTTGACCATACCCAACACGCTGGGAGTCGATTACAATGTGCATGTGTTGTCTTCCATTTTAGAGCATGTGGCGCCCGGACTGGGCTGGCGTTAACCTTTCAACAACAAACAAAATGCGTTTCAGATGAGAAAGCTGGTTTTATTTGCACATATGTCCCTTGATGGTTTTGCCGGTGACAAGAACGGCGGCCTTGGCTTTTTGTCCTATAATGAAGAGCTTCAACAATACGCGGAAGAACTGATCAAAACGGTGGGTGCTCCGGTGTATGGACGGAACACTTATCATTTGATGGCGGGATACTGGCCTTCCGTGCTGAACAACCCCGACGAAGACAGCCATTCGCTGGCCCATGCGCGATGGGTTCAGGAAATTCCGAAAATAGTTTTCTCCACGACATTGCCCAGCGCGGACTGGAACAACACCACTTTGATTAAGGACAACATCGTGGAGGAAGTGAATAAACTGAAACAGCAGCCAGGCAAAGACCTTGTGATTTTCGGCAGCCCCGGACTCGCCAGGAGTTTCATGCACCTGGGGCTGATAGACGAATACAAGCTCACCCTCCATCCCGTACTATTAGGGGAGGGGATTAGTCTTTTCGACGCCAGCACCCCGATGAGCAAGTTGAAATTACTGGATTCAAAGACACTCGGTTCGGGGGTCGTTACCCTGCATTACACGAACCGGTAAAAGCATACCCGACCGGCTTTACGTATTTTATCTTCACCAACAATACAGAAGCGCCCGAAAGTGCGCTTTTTTTGTGGGCGTATTGAGCCATTGTAGGCTTCTCCGGTAACCCTCAATGTTACCCGATAACTACAAAATCTCCCAAAAACTTTAACGACTCGCAACACTCGTAACTTCTTTGTTGTCTTCTGCTTATGGATGGCCATCCGCCTTTTTTCAAAGATTACGATTCAAGTGTTCCACCTTTAACAGTTGCTGGTTATGAAAGTAATACTCAAGAAAATGGTCATGCTGGTATTTGGGCCGCCGGTCAAATACATTATATCCCAAATGGCGCTTCATAAGGAGACCAATCAGAAGCTCCACGCGCTTGAACAGCGGGTCCACGACATTTATCCCGACGAATGGCGCCTGAACGAGGGAATTTTGCAGGAAGTGGAAAGGGTTAAGAAAGTACTCGGCTTGCCGGACGGGCTCAACACGGAGATCTCTAAAAATGATATGATGCTCCTGCATTTCATCAATAATGGTTTCAGTGTTGAGGCGGCCGTGCGCGCCTACCTTGTCAGAGGGGTGAGCCTGCTCGACATGGTCAGTAAAATCGGTGAGAAGCGCTGGGGAAAGCATTGGGAGCACCACGCCGGCCCGTTTCTTGATTTTGCCTCAGGCTACGGCACACTGGAACGGCATCTGGTACATGTGATGCCTGCGCGGCAGATCTACACCGCCGATGTGAAAAAGCATGGTGTCGATTTCCAGACCGAAAAATTCGGGGTCAATGGCATTCACTCGTCGTTCGTGCCGGAAGAGTTCCGTCCAGCCATGAGCTTCCGGTTTATTTTTGTGGCCTCGCTGTTCAGCCATCTACCGGAAGACCTCTTCAAACGATGGCTGAAACAGCTGTGGAACTGCCTTGTCCCCGACGGTGTGCTCGCATTCACGGTTCACGACACCTCGTTGAGGTATTCAAGCCAGGATTTTATTTTTTCAACACAAAGTGAAGACAGCGACAGCGTCGTCGAAGATAGCATCAAGAATGCCAGCGTCTACGGTACCACGTTCGTAAGCGAACATTACCTGACCCAGTGTTTTTCCGCCCTGGGGCTGACGAAAGAAAGGTATACCCGTTACCGTCAAATCAGCTCCGGATTGCAGGATATTTACATTGTGAGCAAGGCTCCCATCCAGTTCGATAGCATCCGGTTCAATGTGTACGATTCAGAGGTTATCTGAGACGCGGCGGGAAAGGCCCTACAATGCATTCACGTACCCCGAAGGGCTTACGCCGAATTGCTTCTGAAAATCGCGTGAAAAGTTGGTCGGAACGCTGTACCCCACCATATCGGCCACCTCGTTAATCTTGTAATTCTTTTCGGCAAGCAGCTCAGCCGCTTTTTTGAGGCGGGAAAGGTTGATCAACTCATTGGGCGTCATATCGGAGATGCCTTTGATCTTCCGGTAAAGCGTCGGGCGGCTCATATTCATTTTAGAGGAAAGCATGTCCACGTCCAGGTCGCTATCGGCGATGTGTTCGCTGATAATTGCATTCAGCTGTTCAAGAAAATCCTTGTCTGCCCGTGAAAATGCAATGCCCTTAATGTGTGTCAGCGGAGAGCGTGCGAAATAATCCTTGATAATGTCACGGTTCTGCAGCAGGTTACTGATCTGGGCCGACAAATGGTCGAGTGAAAACGGTTTCTCGATATATGCGTCGGCACCCACTTCCAGCCCCTCGATTTTTGAGCTGATGGAGTTTTTAGCGGTCAGCAAAATGATCGGAATGTGGCTGAAACGCACGTCGTTTTTCATTTCCCGGCACAATGCGATGCCATCCATCACGGGCATCATAATGTCGCTGATGACCAGGTGGACGTTTTCTTCCTGTAAAAGCAAGATCGCCTGCCTGCCGTCGCCCGCCCTGAAAATGTTGTATTCCAAGCTTAGCTCGCGGCCCAGGTATCCCAGGATTTCGGCGTTGTCTTCCACCAGCAGCACGTTTGGTTTGTTGGGGCTGGCGGCGTTGTGGGCTGCCTGGTGTCCGTCCGCGGTATGGTAATGGCTTTCGTCTTCCCTGTTCAGGTCCAGTTCGTAGTCCTGGTGGATTGGTATAGACAGCAGGAAAGTATTCTGATCCAGCTCGGAGCGTTTCAGTTCAAGCGTTCCCTTGTGCAGCTCCGCCAGCGATCGCGCCAGAGGCAGGCCTATACCTGTTCCCGGTTCTTTGCTGCTACCCTCGGCCCGGTAGAAAGGCTCGAAAATCCGGTCACGTTCGTCGTAGCCTATCAGCGGGCCGTCGTTCGTGAATTCGATATGGAACAAAAGGTCATCGCTGTTAAATGGCGAAAGCTTTACCCTGACACTGCTCTCCGCATATTTTATCGCATTATTGACCAGGTTGCTGACAATTTTCTTGCAAGCCTCTTCATCCACAAAGGCCTGTAAGGTAATGCGCGGCAGTTCGAGTTTGTATTGCAGTTGCTTTTGCTCGGCAGCCGGGCGGAATGTGCCGAAAACATCGCTTAGCAGATCGTTGATGTCGGTTTTGGTAAAATTGAGGCTGTAATTGTTGGCCTCGGCCTTTCGGAAATCGAGGAGCTGGTTGGTAAGGTCGATCAGGCGGGAGGTGTTTTTATCAATCATGTTCAAACTCTCAATCATTTCGGGATCCGACTTTCTATTGACGAGCAGCTTGTCGAGCGGCATCTTGATCAGCGTCAGCGGCGTGCGGATTTCGTGGGCTACATTGGTAAAAAAGTCGATCTTGGCATTATAAATTTCCCGCTCTTTCCCCATCTCGATCGTCTCGATCTGCCGACGGTTTTTCTCGTGGAGGGCGAGAAAATAGTAACGAAAAATTACGACAATAATACTCACGACCAGCACCACATAAAAAAGATAGGCCCAGCCGGTTGCCCAGAAAGGCGGTAAAATGGTGATTCGAAGCCTGGTTTCACGGTTGTTCCAAATGCCGTCGTTGTTAGCCCCGCGAATTTTCAGGGTATAATCACCCGGCGGCAGTTTGGCAAAATGGATGCGCCGGCTGTCGCCGTGAATAGGCACCCACTCGTGGGACAAGCCCTGCATCTGGTACTGGTAGCTGTTCTGTTCAGGAATGACATAGCTCAGTACCGCTACATCGAAGCTCAGGCTTGAACTGTGGTAGGGAAGGGTAAGGTCGCTGGCGTACACAACAGACTGTTTCAGCGGCGCATCCTGCTGGCGGATATCGACATCGCGGTTATTAACCTGCAAGCGGGTAATGTAAACCGGCGGCACAAATGCATTCCGCAGCAATGCTGCCGGCTTGAAGCCGACCATCCCTGCCACTGTGCCGAAATACAGGGTGCCATCTGAATCCTTGAAAGACGAATTGTAATTGAATTGATCGGTCGGCAGGCCGTTGCCCATGTGGAAATTGGTGAACCGGTCGGTGCGGCCATCGAGCCTGGCAAGCCCGCGCGAGGTCGTGATCCAGAAATTGCCCGCCTCGTCTTCCAGCAAGCGGAATACCTGGTTATCGGGCAGGCCGTCTGTCTTGCGATAGTTCCGGAACTGGCCGTTTCCGGGATTATAGCGCGAAAGCCCGTGCTCGGTGCAGAGCCAGATGCTTTTATCGATGCTTTGGTAAATGCTGTTGACGTAGTTGTCCACGAGCCCTGCCGGCCGGTCGGCGCTGTACCTCAGGTAGCCTTTCTTTCCGGTTTTGGGATTAAAATAGGAAACCCCCCGGCCATAGCTGGCCACCCAGAGTGTTCCCTCGGCATCTTCATGGATGCTTTGTACCTGACTGTTGAAAAACGGCAGCCTTGTAAAATCGTCGGTGGCGCGGTTGTATTTGCACAGGCCTATCCAGGTGCCGGCCAGAATGTCGCCCCCGCGGGTTTTGTACATCGTCACAATGAAGTTGCTGCTCAGTGAGCGCGGGTCGGAGGAGGCATTGTAGTGACGGATTACCCGTTCGGTCCGAAGATCGATCACGTCGAGCCCATGCTCGTAGGTGCCCACCCACAGCTCGTTGCCGTCGGCCACCATGCCGTGCAGATTGCGGTAGGAAATGCTGCCAGGACGGCCGTCGGGCAAAAAAGCTTTGAAATGGCCGGTCCGGGTATCCATCCGGTTGAGGCCCGCGTCTTCGGTACCTACCCACAAATAGCCATTCCTGTCGCCGGTAATTTCGTGTACAATGCTGCCGCTGATGCTGTTACCGGGTTTTGGAAAGAACTTGCGGAAATTGTTGAACTGGGTAGAGTAGTAGTTGATACCCCCAAACTGGGTGGTGATCCAGATACCGCCTTCGCGGTCGCGCAGGATCGAGTTGACGATATTGTCGGTGATGGAGTAGCGGTTGAATTGTTCGCGGACAATGTGCTGGGACCGGCCCGAGACCAGGTCAAGAATGTAAAGCCCCGATTCGGTACCAAGCCAGAATTCCCGGTCGCTTTTCTGAAAAATGGTGTGCACCTGGATGTCCTCACCGGGCAGGCCGGCGGCCGTCAGGTTTCTTACCTGCTTGCGGGCAAAATTCAGGAGTAGTACCTTCTTCATCGTGCCGATCAGTAGTGCCGAATCGCCTACTGTATGCACCGTTGTTGAACCGTAAATATCCCGGATGCCGGATAGCTCTCCGACGTTGAAGGATTCAAAACGGCCGGTTTGCTGATCATAATGCCGGACCACACCGTTGTTGCACGCCACCCAAACGACCCCCGACGCTGAGATATGCAGGGAAACGGGCTGGCCGCCGCCAAGGTCAATTCGTGCCGCACGTCCTGTTCGTACATGATAGCGGTAGAGTTGCAGATCCGAAATGATCCAGATATTACCTGAACGGTCGCCTCGGATTTCGAGCACTTCGCCAGCGGGTATCAGCCGGAATGCTTCGAAGCGGTCGGCGACGGGGTCGTAGCGGTACACGCCCTTGTGGGTGCCGACCCATAGCTTCTCGGAGGCGTCTTCATATAATGCAAAAATAGAGTTGCTGCCAATGCTCAGCGAGTCGCCGGCCACACTCTGGAAAACCTTGAAATTGTGGCCGTCGAACCGGTTGAGGCCATTGCGGCTTGCAAACCACATAAATCCTTTTTTATCCTGCACCATCTCGCCCACGGCATTGCCCGAAAGCCCGTCGGAAACCTGGTAATTCCTGAAATAGAATGGACTATCCTGCGCAAGGATTTGCGGGGCAATCAATAGGGCAAGCAGGATGGAAACAATTGTCCTCACCAATTTAAACTACATATAAAACACACAACCTGACACAACCGGTATGCAAAGATATCCACTAAAATCTTAGTTAAATCATAAGATTTTACGGTGAGACATTTTGATTCAAAATTGAGACAAAACGATCATCCCGTTATCTGCTAAACCCGGAACTTCGCAGCAGTCTTTTTTAATCCAATATTATAATTAAAAAGTAACAACGCTGCGGAGCATTTCACCTAACAATCCTTCATGAAAATGAAATTATACAAATCGACCGACCGGGTCAGATATCTGTTGCCGGTTGGACATTCCTTTGCGCGGGCAACCGCATGGCTGGGCTGTCTGCTGCTGATGCTTTCGGCGTGGCAAGCCAGCGCACAAAATACCGTTCAGATTTCCGGTAAAATCCGGGATTCCAAAGATGTTCTGCCGGGGGTGGCCATTCTGGAAAAAGGCACCAATAATGGTACTGTCTCGCAAGTGGATGGCACCTTCAAACTGGAAGTAAGCAATGCCAACGCCACGCTGGTGGTTTCCAATGTGGGTTACATTAGCCAGGAAATAGCGCTCGCAGGAAGGACATCCATTGATGTGAACCTGGCCGAAGATCAGAAGCAGCTGAACGAAGTAGTGGTGATAGGCTACGGCTCGCTGAACAAAAAGGAAGTTTCCAGCGCCATTACGCACCTTTCGGGTAAGGACCTGCTTCGCGTGGGCGGCAATAATCCCCTGATGGCGATACAAGGCAAAGTGGCTGGCTTGTCGGTGACCAACACCGCGGCTGCCGATCCGAACTCTTCGCCCAGCATCCAGTTGCGCGGGGCGTCGTCGCGGAGCGCCGGGCTGGGGCCATTGTTTGTCATCAACGGGGTGCCCGGTGGAAACATCGACAACATCAACCAGAACGAGATCGAGTCGATAGACGTATTGAAAGGCGGTGCCGCATCGGCCATTTACGGTACACGCGGCAGCAACGGGGTGATTGTGATTACCACCAAGAAAGGCTCCGAAACTTCGCGTATATTCTATGACGGTTACACGACTTTCGACTGGGCTACCAACCAGCTGGAAGTGCTTTCGAAAGATGATTTCCTTGCCCGCAAGCGCGGCGTCGATTTTGGCGGCAATACTAACTGGATGAATGCTGTCAAGCGCAACCCGTCGTTCTCGCACAAGCATACCCTTCAATTTTCCGGTGGCAACGGCAAGACCAACTATTTCACCTCCCTCGATTACCGCGATGCGAATGGGATCGACCTCCGTTCAGCCAAACGCGAGTATGGCGGAAGGATCAACATCAACCATAAGACGGCCAACAACATCGTCGAACTGGCTTTCACCGCCGCGCCGCGCTACACCAAAACCAGCGACGCCGATTACAGCGGCTTTAACTACGCACTGACCCTGAACCCGACGCTCGACGTACGCGACTCAACCGGCAAATATGCCTATCTGACTTCCGGATTTTTTGCTAATAACCCGGTTGAAGTCGCGAAGGGCGTCAAGTCCGACCGTGAATACAAGCTGCTGGATATGAATGGTTCCGCAAAAATCAATATCCTCGAAAACCTGAATACCATCGTGACGATCGGTGAAGTGAATTCTTCCATGAGAAGGTATTTGTTCACCCCATCGACGCTGACGACGGTCATCAATGGAAGTAAACGCAACACCGGCGAGCAGATTCTGGAAGAAAACGACCAGAAAAGCTTCGAGTGGATCGGTAACTATTACCTGGATCTGAACAAGCATTCTGTTAAACTCTTAGGTGGCTACTCGTTCCAGTATTTCACCTCGTCGGGTTTCAATGCGAAAAACGAGAACTTTCCTTCCAATGTATTGACTTACAATAACCTCGGGAGCGGTCTCTGGAACCTCCAGCAGGGCATTAACAACGTGGGTTCTTACAGGAACTCGTCCAAGCTGATCGCATTCTTCGGTCGTCTGAACTACGATTTTGACCAGAAATATTACCTGTCGGCCAGCTTGCGCCGTGAAGGGTCGTCCAAATTCGGTTATTCCAACAAATGGGGCTACTTCCCGGCAGCTTCGGTAGCATGGCGTGCTACGCAGGAAGGTTTCCTGAAAGATATTTCCTGGCTGAACGAACTGAAAGTACGGGCAGATTACGGTGAGACCGGTAACCAGGATTTTGGTAACTATCTTTCGCTGGATACTTACGGTGGCTACGGTTACTATCTGTATAACGGCATCAATTACCAGGTGTGGGGCCCCAGCCAGAACACCAACTACGATCTGCGCTGGGAAAAAGCAGCCAACTTCAACGCGGGTCTGGATTTCGAGCTTTTCGGAAGCAGAGTTTCCGGTAGTCTGAACTACTACATACGTACCAACCGCGACTTGTTGGGAAACTACAATGTATCCAACCCGCCGAACATCCAGGGCCAGACGTTCGCCAACGTAGGTACCATGCGTAATACCGGTTTCGAATTGCAATTGAATGCCGCGGTACTCCGGAAGGGCGATTTTACCTATGACCTCGGTTTCACGGGCGCCTACAACAACAACAAATTCGTCTCTTTTTCCAACGCGCTTTTCAAAGGCCAGAAGTACGTCGATGTGGTGGGCATGCCTGCTCCGGGTAGCCCGGGTACGTTGCAGCGTTTGCAGGAAGACACGCGCATCGGTAGCTTCTACGCGCTTAAATCGGCAGGCGTGAATGAGCAGGGTGCATTGCTGGTGTATAATAAGAAAGGGGAGGTGATTCCGGGTAACCAGGCGACGAACGACGACAAGCAATTTGTAGGAAACGGCCTTCCGAAATTTACCATGGGCCTTTCCAACAATTTCAAATACAAAAAGTGGGACCTGGGCGTGTTCCTGCGCGGCGCATTCGGCTACAAGCTGTTCAATACCTATGCCTTCTACCTGGGAACACCGGCGACGCAGGAAAATGCGAATGTGCTCAAATCGGCTTACGACGGAGGCAAATATTCGAAGTTGACCAGCCCTACCACGTATTCGACACTATCGGATTATTTCCTAGAACAGGGCGGATTTTTGAAAGTGGATAACGTGACATTGAGCTATACCCAGCCTGTTCAGACGAAATTCATGCAATCGGTACGTATTTATGCGACGACCCGCAACCTGGCTACTTTCACGAAGTTTACCGGCGGGGATCCTGACCTGATCAACGTAAATGGACTTTATCCGGGTGTGAACAAAAACGGCGATAACAACGGTACGCTCAATTATTACCCGTCGACTACCCAGTTGCTGCTAGGCGTTCAGCTCACCTTCTAATTTTTGAAACACAATGAAAAGCATCAATATATTCAAGAACACGGCTCGGGCCGGATGGTCCAGGATAGGAGCGGGAATGCTGCTGCTGACGACGGTAGGCTGTACCAATCTCGACGAGCAACTTTTCGACCGGATCACCTCCGACAACTTCCTCCAAACGCGTGAAGACGTTACACGCGACTTTTTGCGCGCGTTCGAGCACAGCTATTGGAGCATCCAGGGCGGCAATACGTTTATGTTGCAGGAAAACAGCTCCGATGAGATCATGACCCCGAACCGCCAGGGCGACTGGTTCGACGGCGGGCAGTTTCAGCGCGTGCATTACCATACCTGGACGCCCAACGACGGCTTTACGTCTGATCCTTGGAACGCATTGTACGGCGGAGTGACCCTTGCCACCAACTCGCTGGAAGATTTGCAGGGTATCAAAGACCCGTCGAAATTCGATATGACGCAGGCCGAACTGGATGGCATGATCGCCGAGTTGCGCATACTCCGCGCGTGGCTGAACCTGCGCCTGCTCGATTTCTACCGCAATATTGTAATTGTCACCAAGGTGAAAGGTGAAACTTCGGGCGGACCGCAGGTGACGCCCCAGGAAGCATTCGCTTTCATCGAAAACGAACTGAAAGAGTCGCTCCCCAAACTGCCGACCGTCCAAAGCCTGGGCGCCAATTCGGTGGGCCGCTGGACGCAGGGAGGTGCGGCCTCGTTGCTGGTGCGGTTGTACCTCAACGCAAAAGTGTACACCGGCACCGACCGTTTTGCCGACTGCGCCAAGCTTTGCCAGGAGATGATCGACGGCAAATATGGCACCTATGCCCTGGAATCACGCTGGGATGCGCCATTTGACTACAACAATGCGACTTCCAAAGAGACGGTTTTCGGTTTTCCGGGAAGTTTCGGGCTTACGCACTGGCAGTATGATGGCGGAATGTATTTCTGGATGTTGCCTAACCTGGCGCCGAGCTATTTCGGATTCACGGATTTTGGCAATGCAAATCCTAAATATGCCATGCAGCCGGGTCTGGACATCGATGGCAAGGAATACCCGTTTGCATTGGGTAAGCCGTTTGTGAAGTTCCAGAAGTATCCGGACGATGTCCGCCTGAAAAAATACAAGAACCTGGGTAACAGCAAAAGAGAGGGAATGTTCCTGCATGGCTACCTGACCTACACCAACTCTGCCGGCAAGCCGGATACGGTCCGCGGATTCAAAGGTCCGTACGCGTTGTATTTCCGTGATCAGGTGGGCAAGTTCCTTGATGCCAAACCCGGCACGCCGATTGCCGACAAGACTTCCAACATGAACAATGCAGACAATAACTCGGGCATTTTTCCTGTAAAATACCCATTCTATCCGAGCGACGATGCCAATAAGATTTCCTCGGCCTACGCGGAGATCCGTTTTGCGGAGGTTTACTACTCCCTGGCCGAGTGCAAATACCGCTCAGGCGACAAGGCTGGCGCTGTGGCATTGCTGAATGCGGTGCGCAAACGTAATTATCCGGCCAATTCTCCTAGTCTTTACAAGGCCGACGGCAGCCAGCTAACCGACCAGGAAATGCTCGACGAATGGGGTAGGGAATTTCTCGTGGAAGGCCGCCGCCGAACCGATATGATCCGCTGGGGTGTGTTCAATAAAGGCGCCTGGTGGGATAAGACCCCGGACGCCGACAACCATACTGAAATATTCCCGATCGGGCAGACAGTACTGAATTCGTCGCCGCAGCTTAAACAAAACCCGGGATACTAAAATATTAACTAAAACCGATGACTGAACACTGTCAGAACGGGGCGGCGGGGTAAGTCCTGCGCCCCTGCGACGGTGGATGCGCCTCACAAGGGCGCATTTTTTATTTTTCTTGGATATATATCGAAAGTTTGTAATATTTATTCGGAGTGATTCGAGACATAAAATGATGCGATTGGGTTACATAAGGTGCATTTCCATCTGCCTGGTGATATGCCTGGGGTCGTACCATCGGGTTTTGGGGCAGGTCAACAAAATCAGGGAGCTGCAACAAAGCCTTCCCACTATCCGGGATAGTTCGAATTATGTTGATATGGTCAACCGGATCTCCCTGCTGTTCTACGAACAAAATGCGGACAGTACCCTGTTTTACGCGCAGCAAGCGCGGCAGATAGCCTATCGCAATCACTATGAGCAGGGTCTGGCCGACGCTACCAACAATCTGGGCGTGGTTTTCGATATCAAAGGCAACATCCAGCTCGCATTACGCTATTACAACGATGCCTATAACCAGTATGTCACGCTCGGCGATTCGTCCAACATCGTGCAGACGCTGATGAACATCGGTTCGGTGTATAATGTAAGCGGCCACAACGATAAAGCTCAGGCCAATTACGACCGTGCCATGGCGCTTGGCGATAGAATCGAGCACGATTCCATTACGGCATTGGTGATCTATAACTATATGCTGCTGTATCCTGAGAAGTTCAGCGGCGAGCGCAGGACAGCACTCATTGACAGGGCGTACGGAATAGCAAAAAAGTATCGCGATGTCCGCCTCGAGCTGGCGATCGACCAGCTTAGGGCCACAGAACTTATTATGACCGGGCGACGTGAGGACGGGGTAACGCTGTTGGAAGCGACCCTTGAAAAAGCCCTGGCCCTGGAACTGAACTATCTCAGCATGGATTTGCTGCTCGACCTGGGCGATTATTACCTTCCGGAAGACCATGAAAAGGCGATCCGGTTTTACAACAAAGCGCTGGAACTGGCCGAGCAAAAGAACTACCGGATGTACGCGCGAGACGTGTGCAGGAAGCTCTACGACCACTATGAAAGCCGGAGGGACAATGCCAATGCGTTCGTTTATAGTCGGAAACTGCTGAAATTATTTGAAGAACAGGCCGAAATCGACCGTGTTTCAGGGATCGATTATATTGAGTATGCGGTAAAAGACCAGCAGCTTATTTCCGCTCAGGTGCAATCCCGCTACCATGGGCAGATGCTCACGCTGGCCGTAGCAGTATGCGTGCTTACCTTGCTGAGCATTGTGGTGCTGTGGCGGAACTGGAAGCTTAGCAAGAAAACCAACCGGGTGCTGACGATGCAGTTCCGGCAGCTCGAATCGACGACCGATGCTCTGGAGCGGAGCAACCAGAACTACGCCCGGCTGATCAAGATCGTGGCTCATGACCTCCGCAACCCGATCGGTGGCATCAATGCGTTGTGCTCGCTGCTGCAAGATGAGGACACCACTGCCGAGGAAGCACGCCAGTACGTAGAGCTCATCCGTGAGTCAAGTACGACGTGCCTGCACATGATCAGCGATTTACTTCAAACCGATTTTGATTTTAAGGAAACCGAACTGCATAAAACGGCAGTGGATCTACCCACTTTTCTCGACCATGCCGTGACCCTGCTGACATTCAGGGCCGCAGAGAAGCGGCAGCGGCTGGTGCTCGATGCTTCCACCGGGGGTGTAGTGAATGCAGACCCCGACAAGTTGCTGCGGGTTTTGAACAACCTGATCGTAAACGCGATCAAGTTCAGTCCCGAAGGCGAAACAATCCGCGTCGGCATGGAGCCGTCGGAAAAGGGCATTACCATTTCCGTGGAGGATCACGGTCTGGGCATTCCCAAAGATGCCATCCCCAAACTTTTCGATCCCTTTACCACTTCCAAGCGCCCGGGTACCGCCGGCGAGCAGGCATTTGGTCTGGGTTTATATATCTCAAAACAAATCGTGGAGGCCCATGGCGGGAAGCTCTGGCTCAAAACAGAGGAGGGAAGCGGCACTACCTTCTACATTTTCCTGCCCGGAGAGCATGTAGATTCACTCTCTCCGGTGTGAACAGGGCGGTGATCGGTTAGCGCGGGCTGCGCATTTTATCGTCGTACCTTTTTTTGAGTTCGGCAAGCGATTGGTCATACCCCGCACGGTCAAAAAACGCTTCCGGTCGGTAAGGGTCGGCAGGTTTGTGTTTTTCATGCAGGTCAAACTGGCTTGCATGCGAGGAAAGCCAGATATCGAACTGCTCGTTTTTCATGGAAGCCAGCGTTTTTGCATAATCTTTACCTACTTCCGGATACCCCGGCATTCCCGACAATTTGGTTTCATCCAGGATGCTGGGCATGTTCGCGATCAATACCTTGTAAGGCCTTTTTTCATCTCTCACTGTGAAAGAGAAACTGCTTGCGCCCGGCGTGTGGCCGGGGTGATGCAGCAGCTTTACCTGCATGGTTCCCAGCTTTATGATTTCACCGTTTTTCAACACTTGATCGGGCTGCACCGGCTCAAAACTGGCGCCGTGACTGCCTAGTGCGAAATCCGAAGCTCCGCCGTCGGTCATCGCTTTGGCGTCTTTTTCCTGTATCATCAGCCTGGCCCCCGTGGCTTTTTTAATGGCCGCCATTCCCGCAACGTGGTCGTAATGCGCGTGCGTGGCGAGAAGGATTTTGATGTCTTCGAATTTGAATCCCAGTGCCTGCACATGCTTGCGTATAAGCGGTACCGACGCTTCGAGTCCCGTGTTGATCAATATGTGGCCTTTCGGAGTGGCTATCAGGTAACAGGCCAGGTCGTAGGTGCCCACATAATACAGGTTTCCGGCAATGCGGAACGGGCGGTAGTCTTTCGACCATTCGCCCTGTACAAACGGTGGTTTCCAGGTTTTGCTTTGTGCTATGGATGCCAGTGGCGTGAGCATTGCCCCGGCGATAAGGCTTGTTATGAGTGTTTTTTGAAGGTTCGGCATAAGATTGATGGTAAGGCGGCAAAGATATAGCAAAGACCATAACTAGCAGACAACACCCGACTATAAATGATTACAAATGACAGGTCCGCCCATTCAGTCGTTGGTTGTGCATGGCCGGCCCTGGCAGCTTCTTAACAAACTCATAATAAATGCATAAACTCCGCGAAAAGTGAATGGCTGTTCTTTGTGATACTATTTCACTTAATCAGTTTACGTTCACCATGAAGCCTTTATTTACTTATTCCGCATTGGCCGGATTGCTTGCACTGGGTGCCTGCACGGACCACCGCGATCCGAGCAGCCCCGACATTACCCTGCAAAACCGCTCCGTAACGCCCGTATTGGCCAAATTGCTTCCCGGAGCTACTTCCGGGCGTGTTGCGGCCAATCAGGTTAACCTTTATTCACTACTGAGCAGCGATGACCAACTCGAACAGTCGCCTGCGTACGTGTTCGGCGGGTCGGCCGATGGCGCGGGCCTTTTTCAGAATCCGGACGGCAACTACACGATCCTGGTGAACAACGAAGACAACTTCTCCGTGTCGCGCATTACCCTCGACAAAGGTTTCAAACCTGTGAAAGGGGAGTACGTGCTGAACTCGGACGGAGGTACCTGGCGCCTTTGCTCAGCGACGTTGGTGACCCCGGCCGAGCACGGCTTCGGCCCTGTTTTCCTGACTTCCGGTGAAAGTGGGCAGGAGTCGCGCACCCATGCATTGAATGTGGATGCCAATGTAAGCCAGGCGAATATCTCGCGCGAAGTGGCAGGTCTCGGCCGTTGGAGCGCAGAAAACGCAGTTCCGCTGCCGAAAACGGCATATCCCGGCAAAACCGTAATTGTGATCGGCGATGACGATTCGGATGTAAATGGCGGCCAGGTAGCCATGTATTTGTCCAATACGGTGGGTGATCTGGATAACGGTTCGCTTTATATGCTCAAACGCGCCGATAACAACCAGCGGGAAATGGATATGAAGCCGGGTTCGGTCTACGATGTGGAATTTGTTAAAATCGACAACCACAAAACACTGACCGGCGCACAGATCAACGGGAAAGTGAACGACCTGAAAGCGATCAAGTTCGGACGTGTGGAAGACGTAGATTACCGCAAAGGCGGTGCTGCGCAGGGCCGTGAAGTCATTTTTGCCGTAACCGGCCAGGAAGACAAAGGCGTAAATGCAGATTATTCCCGTTCAAAATATGGCCGTATTTACCGGGTGACACTCGATGCCAACGATCCGCTCAAAGGCAAATTGGAAGTACTGCTGGACGGCGATGACCGCACAGGCATCGCGAAGACTTTCCAGAATCCGGACAACGTCTGCGCCACTTTCGACTACGTGTACATCATGGAAGACCCCAACGGATACGGCGACGAAAAGCATGACGGTTATGTATACCAGTTCAATCTCAATACCAAGCAACTGACGCCGGTACTCGAAATCGACCACCGTCGCAGCGAGGCCGATGCGGCCAAATATAATGTAGGCGGTGCTTCTGCATTCGGTTCTTGGGAAAGCAGCGGGATGATCGACGTATCAGATGTTACCGGCCGTCCCAACACTTTTATGCTCGGCATTCAGGCGCACACGTGGCGCGGTGATAAATACAAAGGAGTGGATGGCGGCTCGATCCGTAAGTCGGAGAACCAGGCCAGCCAGCTGATCCTCATTGAAGGCCTGCCTCGTTAATTACTTAGTTTTCAGACTCCTGGCCGGATTTTCGGGCCAGGAGTTTTCTTTTGAACAATACCCGCTCCTGCACCATGCTGAAATTCGAACGTAACCCCAATTCATTCATTTACCGCCACAGGAGGCTGCTTTTTTCCCTGTTTCTGATCATCATCATTCCATTGATCGTATGCCTGATCTGGTGGCTGACCAAGCCTGAACCCAAACCGGCCGGAGCCCTGAAAAGCGCGTTCATGCAGGACATTACATCGCTTGATAGCGCGGTAAGCCGCTTGCAGGCCGACATCCTCGCCAAACGGCCCGCGGCCATTCAGGAGTCTTTCAAACGGGCGCGCATTGCTTACAAACGGATCGAATTTATCTCGGCTTATTACAGTCCCGAGACCACCCGTGCCCTCAACGGGCCCAATATTCCCGAAGTGGACGACGACCTGCGTGTGAATGAGCCGCAGGGTTTTCAGGTTTTGGAAGAAATGGTATTTCCCAAAATCGCCGCTGACGCTTACCCGGATATGCTTCATGCCGCTAATGTGATCCGGGCCAACGTGAACCGGCTGCGCAAAATTTCGGAGACCAACGATTTGACCGACAGCCATATCTTCGACGCCATGCGGCTGGAAGTTTTCAGGATCGTTTCAATGGGCATTACCGGTTTTGATTCGCCGGTAGCATTCCATTCATTACCCGAGGTGGCGGCAGCCCTTGAAAGTATGCAGCGGCAGCTCACGCATTACAGCACCGACCGTGCATGGGCTTCGCGGCTGGACAGTTCATTCAACGCGGCCATCGGATTTGTCCGTAAATCGGAAGATTTCAATGCATTCGACCGGCTGGAATTTATCAAACACTACGCCAACCCGCTTAGCGGCCAACTACTGGATGCCCAGAAGCAGCTGGGTATCCCGGTTTTTACAGAAGAAAGACTTTTATCCGCATCGGCCCGGACGCTTACCGACTCCGGGGCATTTAACGCCAATTACTTCATCAACTTTGAAGAACAGGCTATGACCGCCCAGCGGATATCGTTAGGCAAAATGCTGTTTTTCAAT
The DNA here is from genome assembly GCA_001898145.1 of Dyadobacter sp. 50-39. Classification (GTDB taxonomy): domain Bacteria; phylum Bacteroidota; class Bacteroidia; order Cytophagales; family Spirosomataceae; genus Dyadobacter. The sequence continues at coordinate 57,470 of MKSR01000030.1, read as the reverse complement.
CCAATATTGTCCAATGCGTCGGGCCGGACATGCGCTACCTGCCACCAGCCCGACAAGGCGTTTACCGATGGAGAACCTAAAAGCTTTGCCATCGGTCTGGACGGCAGCCGGATCAGCCGGAATGCGCCTACTTTGATCAATGCTTCGTTTCAGGCCGTGCAGTTTGCCGATTCACGGGTGACATTCCTGGAAGACCAGGCTAGCGACGTAATCCGCAACCCCGACGAAATGCACGGCTCGCTGCCCGACGCGGTGGCTGCGCTGCGCAAGCAACCCGAATCGCAGAAGCTTTTCGAAGCAGCCTATGCCGACGGCGTGACCGAAAGCAACCTCAAAAACGCCATTGCGAGCTACATCCGCTCATTATCCTCCCTGGATTCACGCCTCGACCGCCACTTTGGCGGCCAGGATGCGGCGCTTACTTTGGAGGAGAAGTCCGGTTTTAACCTTTTTATGGGCAAGGCCAAATGCGCTACCTGCCACTTCTTCCCGCTCTTCAACGGCACTGTGCCGCCCGCTTACGTGGAGACGGAAAGCGAAGTGCTCGGAACCCCGGCCACTTCCGAAGGTAAGTCCGTCGACCCGGACGTCGGTAAATTTGCGCTTACCCAACGCGAACCGCACCGGTATGCATTCAAAACACCTACCGTACGCCACATAGCGCTCACCGCGCCTTATATGCACAATGGTGTTTTCAAAACGCTGGAAGAGGTGGTGGACTTTTACGACCAGGGCGGCGGGAATGGGCTGGGCTTCAATTTGGAAAACCAGACATTACCTTTCGACAAGCTGAACCTTACCGGCCCCGAGAAGAAAGCGCTCGTGGCATTCATGAAGGTTTTATAGCAAGCTTTAATAATTGTTGACAATAGGCTGTCATTACGGTACGGTTTCTTTGAAATAAAACCAATTCATTTCAAACGACAACCCTATGAAAGCAATCATCAGCAACGGTACGGCTATCAGCTACAATGTGTATGGCAGTGGCCCGGCCACACTACTTTTCGTCCACGGCTCTTTCATTGACCAATCTTATTGGAGAGAGCAGGTTTCGTTTTTCAAGGAGAAATACAAAGTGGTGACAATGGACCTGGCCGGTCACGGCGAATCGGGCACGAACCGGAAAGAATGGACGCTGCGCGGCATGGCCGACGATGTGGTGAACGTCATAAAAGAGCTGAATCTTCAAGACGTGATCCTGATCGGTCATTCGCTGGGCGCAAACCTGATCCTGATGGCTGCAACGGCTTATCCCGGACCTGTTATCGGCTTTATCGCCATCGATAATTTCAAGAACCTGGCCACGCCGCTGCCGGCCGAGTATGAAAGTCAGGTGGAAGAGATCATCGAAAGCTCCAAAAAGGCCTATGCCGACACCAACGAGCATTATGCCCGCATGGTGCTTCTCACGCCGGATACGCCACGGTGGATTACCGATAAAATTGTGGATGCTTACCGGCATTCCTACGAGCCGATGGGCCAGCAAACCCTGCCTCAATTTTTTGTAATGGATCAGATCGAGCGCGAAGTGCTGCCTTTGTTGCGGCCAAAAATGAACCTGATCAACGTGAATTATATGCCTACGAATGTGGCCGCATTGGAGAAAAACGCGGTGAACGGCTACACGCTGTTAGAAATAGCGGGCACCTGCCATTACCCGATGCTCGAATCGCCAAAAGCATTAAATGAAGCGCTCGACGAGGTGATCGACGGCGTGCTGGAAGAAAAAGTGACGGCGTGAAGGTCCGGCTGTAACAACGATCGACGCCAGTCGTCTACGTGATGTCAAGTGTAAGCAACGGCTTCACATCCAAAAACAAAAGAGCAGGCGTTTCGTCTGCTCTTTTTTAGGGTACCTCAAAATAGGGGGCATTTCATTGCTTGTAGCGGACGATAAAGGTGTTTTTGACGGTTGCGACGCCGTTGAGCGTAACTTCGTTGAAGGCAGCATTGCCCTCAAACCAGCCCGTTGCAAAAACGTATCCCGAAGCGACAAAGATTCTATTAGCCCGGTCGCTTCCAGAGCCGCCGTCGGATACCAGGAACCGGCCGCTGGCATTGAGCTGAGGATCTACTTCGGTGATCAGGATGTCCGTATTGCCTTTGCCGCTTCTCGGATTACCGCTGGTCATCGGAAAGCGTCCATTGTCTTCAAATGCGCCTGCAATCATAATATTACCGCTCGTACTCAGCGCAATTCCTCCGTGGAAATCGGGTTTCAGCTCGTTAAAGCCGTTTCTGCCCGCTTGCACATCCCCATTTGCATTCCATTTGCCCAGGTAGACATTCATATACGAGGAAGAGGCCAAACCCAGCTCGGTGATGTTTCCTTCGTGCATGCCCGTCACGTACACATTTTTAGCGGCGTCGGCCACAACGTCGTATGAAAAGTCGTCGCTGGTAGAACCCGCCCGTCTTGCCCACTGGAATTGACTGGAACCGACGGCCCATTTGGCAACGAAAATGTCGCTGCCTCCTGCTGAGGTCAATGCCTGAGCGATGGAGGGAAACGAAATCGACCCGGCAAATCCTCCCGTGATGTAGGCATTACCGTCCGCATCCACGAACATATCTTCCGGACGCTGTGTGTCGGCGCCACCCAGGATCGCCGGCTGGCCGAAATCTCCGTTGGATGGGTTCAGCTGTGCAAAAAAGCCATCTGTGCCATTCGCTGAAATAGTATTTCCTCCGAGGTCGATATTGGAACTTTGAGTACTGCCGCTGATGTGGCCGGTCAGGTAAATCTTGTTATTGAAATAGCCGATCGAGCGCCCCTGGTCTTCACCCGGACCGCCAAAAGTTCTGATCCATTGCCGCTCACCAGTAGCGTTGAATTTGGCGACAAACCCATCGAAACCACCTTTCGCGGTAGTGCCTCCACCTGCAAGCGCCCCGCCCAGGAATCCAGTTACGTACACGTTGCCGCTGGCATCCAGCGCGAGTCCGTTGGCATGGTCCTCCCCGGTGCTTCCCGTTACCACTGCCCATTGGCATTGCATGGAACTATTGTATTTGGCCACAAAGAAATCCGTAGAACCTGATTGTGACGTTTTTGGAATGGTTTTGCTGAATTGCATCGTGCCCGCAGCTTCACCGCACACATAAATATTCCCGGCGTTGTCAACCACGATATCCGTGGCAAAGTTGCTCCCTCCCGAAATGGCGATGGCGTCCACAACCGGGACCTGTGCTTTGACTACGACGGTATAAGTTTGGGTATCGGTCACATTCTGGTCATTTTTTGCCGTAAGCGTTACCACATAGCTGCCCGGATTGTTGTAAGTGTGGACCGGGTTCGGTTCTGTGCTGGTGTTGTTGGAAGAGCCGGTGTCGCCAAAGTCCCACTGGTAAGTCGCTGCATTCTTCGACTGGTTGTTGAAGGTCGCAGTCGCCGGGGCAATGCTGTCGTTGGTAATGGTGTATTTAAAATCCGCCTCAGGCGCGGAAGCGGCCGCCGCGTCGATTTTGACGGAGCGGGTTTCTCCACTGCTGCCACCATCGGGCCCTTTCACAATCAGTTTTACTTCGTAGATTTTGCCCGCCGCAAAGGTATGTTTCACCGGGCTGCCGGTCACCAGCGGAGAGCCGTCGTTGAAATCCCACTGGGTACTCACCGCATGCTCCGACTCGCTGGTAAATGTAACCTCGCAAGGCGCCTGGCATCCGTTTTCGGGTGTGAACGTGAACTTGGCTACCGGTTTCGACGGCATATCGATGTGGCAGCTGACGGCGGTCGATGCAAGTAGTAGATAAATTAAGAATCGCTTCATAGCAAATCGGTGGAGGTGAGTATGACTATTGGATTTTAGAGAGTAGTTCTTGCGCCTGCTTGCGATAACTGTTTTCAGGATCGGCTATTACCTTTTTAAGCTGGCTGCGGCAATTTTTCAGATCGTTCTGCTGCAAATAGGCCAGGGCCTGATACCAGGCTGCGACGCCCTTCAACTGCGGGAAACGGCCCGTTTCAGCATGGTTGAATGCCTGTAAGGCCTGCTGTGCCTGGCGACTAGCGAGGTAACGGATACCTTGCCGTACGTGGGCCGTATCTGAGCGCCATTGGGCCAGCGCCGAGGGGCTCAGCCCCAGTTTGTCTTTCGAAAAGGGACTTTCCAGTACGGCATCCGGATTGAAATAGCGGGCAAAAAATGCGTCGGCATTCATCGTCGCCGGTTCCTGTTTTCGGGGCTTTTCGGCTGGCGCATCGTTGCCGGCTGTATCGCCAGGAACCTGGTGCTGTGCCGGAGCGGCAGTGTCTTTCGCAGCCGGAATGGACGGGGTATCGGATGCCACGGGCGCAACCGTGGTACCCTGATTGAAGTACCAAACTAAACCGATGGCGATCAGCACGCTGGCTGCGGCCGCCAGGTAAGGCCACCGGGCTGCATTTGCCGCGCGGCCGGATACCAGCGGCACTGTTTTTACCTGGTCGTCGCGCACATTACCGGGCAATGCGCCTTCGCTTTGCAGCTGGGCATGAATGTCCCTGAAAACCTTTTTGTACTCGTTCGCTTTCAGCCCGTTGCGGATGCGGCGCTGAGACGTCACCTCGTCTGCAAGATCCGGGTCCGCATGCATCCTGCGCTCGAAGGCCAGGCGCTCTTCCGGCGTACCGCTGCCGCTCAGGTATTGGTGAATTTCATGAAAAGTTTCTTCCGACAATTCCATATGTTCAAATCGAGATTCGCTGGTTGGATTTTTTTAGATTGATACGCGTTTCCGCCGATTCTTATCATCACAAATGAAATTTCTCCTTCAAATATTTCGCGCATTTGAACCGCTTCACCGTCGCGGAAGCCTCCGTCATACCCAGCTCGCCTGCAATGTCCCGTAAGGAGCGGTCTTCCACGTAGAACCACCGCAGCATTTTCCGGCAGTCCTCGGCCAAAAGCTGAAATGCGCGGTCGAGTTTCCTGAATATCCAGTTCCGTTCGTCCTCATCATACGGCTGGGAAACGCTTTCTGGCAGTTCAGTCCGGAATGCGATGCCTTCCTCGTCCGTGCCCGTTACATGAAGCGAGCTGCTACTGGCTGTCTTGTAAGCGTCATCGTCGTCATTGTCTGCGGTCGAGCGTGCTTCCAGCCGTACTTCGCCGCGCCGCGTAAGCTGTTCGAGGCTCTTCTTCCATTGATTGATATAAATGCGATGGAAGTAAGTAGTGATCCGCGTGCCCTCCTGATATGCATAGCTGCCATCCCTGACTTTGCTTACAAAAATGGCCAGGCATTCCTGTAAAAGATCCTCGGCCTGGTCCCGGTCGCTGCCTCTTTTCAGCACGTAGGGAATGCATTGCTGGTAGGTTTGCTGGTATAAACACAAAAACGCCTCACGTTTTTCATGCAGCAATTCTTCATAAAACACCAGGTCCGAATCACGGTAGCGTTTGCAGGAATCTTGGGGCGTCATTTAATTCAATATTAACTTATCTGGTTCTTTTTCATTTGGTTCAAAGCGCATTTCGCCTGGCCTGTGTGGTGATCGGAATGGTGGACCTCGCTACCTTTTCGTTTGTTCCGGCGGTCAGGTCGACGACATTTTTAAGATCATCCAGGATCAATGTAATGCCGTTTTGCTCCTCTGTTTTCTTAATTGCTTTAAAACTTCCTTCGGTGGCATAAGCCATCAGCATTTCAAATCCGAATGGAGGCGCGCATTCGAATTTCTCCGGTATTTCAATCCATTTGTCAACTGCGTCGGCAGCGATCCGAAAGTCGTCATTGCGCAGCCTGACGATGTTTTTGGCGGCGTCCTGGTAGATCATCCGTACCGTGCAGGGCTTGTTTGCCCGCACTTTCAATCGCATGATATCGCCCTCGCGGTAGGACTGCGGCCCGTAGCCTTTGTCCGTACTTACTTCCAGCAGCAGCTCTGCCGGTTCGGGTGTCTCTTTCCGGCCGGTGATCTCGCGTATCCGCTGCGCCTCCTGCACAAGGTGTTCTGCGGGTTCTATTTCGGCGTTCGGGATATTAAGCAGCAATATCTCGGCAAGCAATTCCGGGCCGACAGGCCGATCGTAGCCATCGGATAACTGTACCGCGATTTTCAGGAAGTTTCCAGCCTTCTGGTACCCGCCTTTCAGTTTCAGCAGCGCTTCCAGGCTCCGCGTCGGGCTGAGGTCGATCTGGATATCGGTGTTTGTCCGCGTAAGGGCCGATTTCAATGTGCCGGTCAGCTGTTTCGAAAAATCATTGGAGACGCCCAATCCCTGGAAGGTGATCTCCTCGATCGCCAGTTTGCGCACCCCGTTTTTGGGCATAACGCGGGCGATCTGCCCTGCCAACTTATCGATTACTTCCGGTAATGTGATAAATTCCAATGGATTACGCTGGCCGGTCAGGGGCAGCGTGTTTTTGCCCTTGCCTTTCAAATCGGTGTCCAGAAAGCCGATCCGGGCTTCGGTCACCTGATTATCCGCCAGTTTGACAAACACCCCGGCACGGCAGGGCACATTTTCGAGTTCGAGGCGCTTTTGACCCTGATAGCTCCCAAAAAGGGATTTTACGCCATAGAACAGCACCAGGTAGCCTTCCGGAATGGCCTTGAACTCGGCTTCTTCCCAGTCGATATGGTAGGTAAGACCGGTCTTTTTGTAGCTGATGAATGCGATCCGCTGGTATTCATCGAAATCAATGGTCCTGGTGCCCTTGTTGCCCGGGACAAGGTCGTTTTCAAAACGAGCGTCTGCGCGCAGGCTGGCGCGCATTCGGTAGGCAGCCTCGTCACGCTCTTCGGAATCAACGATATAGGGGTTTGCCAGCAAGCTGAATGCGGATTCAAAATCTTTCAGCACCTGTTTCACACGATCGGCCGCTTTCATTTTGTAGTATGCGCTCAACTCTTGCCCCAGCGCATTATGCAGGGGTATCATGAAGAACAGGAACGTCAGCAAGCGCTTCATCATGGGTACGGTTATTCTATTTGGTCCGGTTCAGGATCAGTTCCCGTGTAAGCAGGCTGTTTTCCATGGGAATTTGCTGCCGGTTTGTCAATTCCATCACCTTTACGCGCACGGTGCGGAAAATGTCTTCCAGGCGCAGGTCCGGCACGTCGAGCGCTTTCAGCAACTCCGAAGTGTAAGGGCTGTTTTTGCCGTCTCCGTCCAATGCGGTCGATCCGGGCTTGGTTGAAAAAGTAATGAGGGTGCCCGGGGGCGCGCTCATGCCCGCGAGTCCTTTCGCGCCCGAGCTGCGGGTCCACGTGCGGCTGAGCGGGTTATCACGGCAAGCGTCGAGGATCATGATGTTGGTCCTCTGCGAGTTTTCATCGGCGGCTGCCATCTGGTCCAGGATTTCGTCGGCCGAGACGGCGAGCACTTTCAGTTCCATTTCGGACTGAGGGCTGATATCGACAGGCATCAGGTAGTTTTTACCCGCCACCTGAATCCCGTGGCCCGCATAATAAAACAGCGCCACCTCAAAATCCTGGCTTTGCACGCTGCTGCCGAATTGCGCCACCGCTGCCCGGAGGTCGCCCTGTTTCGCATCGATCCGCTCTATCACGGTGAAGCCGAGTCCGGTAAGCTTTTGTGAGATCGATTTGGCATCATTTTCGGGGTTCTGCAACTTGCTTCCCGACTGGTATTTTGAATTGCCTACCACCAGCGCAATGCGTTTTTTGGCTTTTTCATACACGATCGAGAGCGTCTCCGAATGGCTGGCTCCCGAACTGTTGCTGGCGATGAGCCGTATGCTGTTGGTTCCTTCTTTCAACACGACCTGGTGGGAAACCTGCGAACCGTTCGGGCAGCCTTCCTCTTTGACGGTTTTAAACGAGCGCGTCACCACCGGAGTCAGGGTGCCATTTACCTCGATCTGGGTTTTATCTGCATCGTTCAGCACGCAAGCGGTTAGCCTCACTTCGGGTTTATCACTGTAAGAGACCTGGCTGAGCCATTTTATTTCCGGCTTACCGGCTGCGTTGAATGGATTAAAAACATCCCTGATGCCATTGTTGTATACGATTTCAGCGATGTCCCTGATGGGTACCGCGACGAGGCTCCTGCCGCCTGCCAACATGTATTTTACCTGGTCGGGATACACTTCCCTGATTTCGACCACTTTCTTTTCACGTGTTCTCAGAAAAAGCGTGTCGGCGGCTATGTTGCTTGCCGCGACCTTTTCGACGGGCCAAAGCGAGCAGCATGTGATGGTGATGAGGGTAAAAATGTGCTTCATGAACGTTGGAAATGTGATTACGGGAGGGGCTTAAAATGAAAGCGCGACCTTCAAGCCGGTTGTCCGGCGCGATACATCGTAAAATGGCTCAAAGGAAAGCGCCTGTTGTTTTCCGGCCAGTTCAGTCCGGGCTCTTTGCGCCAGTTGCATACTTCGGAGTCCCATCAGGTCCAATGCAATGCCGCCGAGTACGGCAGCAGCCCCAGCGTAGATGCCCGGGGATGCAAACTTGGCAAAGCTTTCCTGATTTTGCAGATCGCCGGCAGGGGGTGCCGTTTTGTAGTTGGTCTGGTACCAGCTCGTGTAGGCATCATTCGTTTCCTGGACGGCCGTCTTGTACTTATTGTAGTCGCCGGTCAATTTCACCATGGTGAGAGCGCCGGCCACGATAGCTACGCTTCCTGCGGTGAGAAAAAGGGTGCTCTTTTTTTGATAGCGGGCAATCTTGCGTTCGAGAATATCCACATTGGCCGGCGGGTTTTTTGCAGGGTCCTGCGTAACTTTCGGAGCTTCCTGGATCGGTTCTATTTTCCCGTTTTCATATTCAATTCTCATCACATCCGAGCGGAAAAGAAAATAGGTTGGCCCGCTGGGATTATCGTATCTTTTGTACCGGACATATTCTGAATCGGTACCCAAAACTTTCGCCTTGATTTCTTTTCCGTTTTTTTGAATGATTTTGTCCTGCGCATGAGCAGCAGGAGAGAAGACGACGCAAAAAAGCAGTACCAAGGCAGAAATGACAAATACCTTCGGCGCGAAAGTAATTATGCCCGAAACCAACTTTTGGCCTGTGCTACGACTGGTAGAGAATGACTTGTCCAAATTGCGGGGATTTGCAGTGGTAATTTGATTTAAAAATACTCAATTAAACCCAAACCGGTAGCTTCGGCAATTCAATTTGCAAGAGCTATCGGCGGTATCCGATTTATTTATTGGTGTATTATTTTGACGAGTATAGGCACCACACTTCCTTTCGGGGCCCCTTTCACTTCGTAGGAGATTTTTCCGGAATCGTAAGCAATATCTTTGGGAGAAATAAATTCTTCGCCTAATGCCGCATAGGCCTTTTGTACAATGGTACCTTGTGCGTTTTTGACCTTGTTGGTCAGCTCATCCAGGTTCAGTTCATTCTGGGAAATGAATACGACGAAATAGTCTTCTCCTTTCACCGCATCCAGGGTGAACGACGTGTTGGCAGAAGGCATCAATACCGTGCTGTTGGCAGGAACCATTGCGCTGCTCACTACCTCTCCGGAGTTGTAGGGGAATAGGGCCGACACGCGATTTTCCTGGTCGGAGCCGAGAATGTATACGTACGATTGTTTTGTATTGCTGATCACCATCTTGAACCGGGTACCGGAAGGATAGGGCTGGCTCATACTGTAAGTGATCATCTCCGTTTTGCTGTCGGGTTGATCCGGCGTCACCTGAATGCCCTTGTACAAGGTGGAATGAACGGCCATCGCGCCGCTTCCGATGGAGAAATCAACATTCCCTTTGAGCGTCACTGCCTGCGGCTGCGGTTTGGCGACGGGCTCCGGGAAAATCTGGTAAGCGTTTCTGGTAAAACGGACCAGGTCGCCATATTTCGCCCAGGTGTATCCGTTGCTTCCCCAGGTCTTTCCCCAGCTGTTAGCAATCAGAAAAGAGCCGCCGTTGATAGCGTCGTCGTAACCGACCACTGCCATGGCATGGCCACCGGCCGTATTGTCGACGCTCTCACCGGGCGCGGCCTGCCAGTTTTCAGTGGCCTCTTCAATGAACGACAAGGGTACCATCATGCCAATCAGCACGGCGTTCTTGCCTTCCACGAGCGCAGACTTAATTGCATTCACGCGCTGCTCTGTGGTTGCATCCTTGTCTTTGGGGTTAAAGAGCGTTGCGTAGTCTGCAATTTTGAAACCGGCGGCTTGTTCGTCGCATTGATCAAATTTTGCATTGCAATCTGCGGGGGCGCAGCTCAGTAATGCAGTACCTTTTGTTTTCATCACTTCCAGTGCATCTTCCAGGAACACGCCTTCCGCACAACCATTGTCGAGCCCCGACTTCACCTGCCCGTACAGCCAGTTGGGGGAGAATGCCGTGGCTGCGATTTTCGCCTGCTGGCCGCCCATTCCCTGTTTTCCAGCCTCCATAACGGTGCGCATGTAGTACGCGGCCGCCCAACCCACACAGGTCCCGTCCTGGCCCTGATCCGCGATCTCGGGAAGAAACTCCCGGATGCTGTAAGAGGCGGGCATAGCGCCCTTGAGTTTAATGTTGGACGATTTGCCCGGCAGCCGGAGGTATTTGGCATCGTCCATTTTCAGTCCCATCCTGCGCGTTTGGGCCAGGGAGGTTGGAACAATGGCAGCCCATGCGAGCATGGATAAGGCGATAATTTGAATGGAGGATCTCATTTCTGATGGTTGGATTAGCGTGAAATATGATTTAGTCAGGTTACTCTTCGATTAATGTGAGCTCGATAATCTGCCAGTAGCTCTCCGCACCGGACGGCGCTTTCCCTTTCACCGGCTTTCGCTTCACGGACGTTACTTTTTCAGGAATCGGGTAGTCGCCATCGAAGCGGTTCACTTCGTGGAAAGTGGTGCTGCGGCAGTACCATCGGTCGTTAGGGCCGTTGCGGAACTGATCGTTGAGTACGAGTGTGGCTTTTTTGAATTTGTAGGCAGACTGCGAGCCGCGTGCGCGGGTGAGGAACTCGCCACGGGTGAGCCGAAGCTGTTTTCCGTCCTGTGTTTCGAGGTTTATATAACCGCTAGTGGTGAAAAGTGAGTCGCTTCTGTCGCGAAGGCTAATAAAGTCTTCGTCTGAAACGCGTTGCCGGAGTTTGCCGATGAATGCCAGTGCCGTGTCGATTTTCGCTTTGGGCGAAAGATCCAGCAAAGAGCCTCCGGAGACTGGCAGCGTACACACAGCTGCCGTCAGCGCTAAAAGCAAAGTTTTGACCATCAGTTTTGGGATCCGAAGATTTTTCATTCGCGTATTCTTTTTTAAGGTTTTTTTGATTCCCGAGGATGGGTGTTTGCTACTTGATCCTCGCTTCGCATAGAACCTTATCATTTAACCGGGTTATTTTTTTCAAACAGGTCACTGATCAGCCAGCCTGAATTTTCCTTCTCCCTGATGAACTCGCTCAATTCCATCTCCCAGCATCCGGCTGTGAGGTAAATCCGGTTGGACACTACATTTTCGATCGTCAACTTTCCGTCTTGCAATGCACTTTCCACTTTTTGCCAGGCTGTGTCACGGCATGCGAGGCAAGGCGTAAACGGTGCCAGGCTCCGGTAATCGTCCAGGCCGCGCAGCAGCGGCAGAAAGCTCACTTCGCTTGCATTGGGCGGAAGCCCGGACGGCTGCACGGAAGCTTCTTTTGCGCGATTCTTCTTTACCTCATCCCTGATACGCAGCAAGTTGTCTACTTTTGTAATGTGCCAGTAAGCGGCGCTGTCGCTGGTATAGTCCTTGCGAAGATGGACTTTCAACGTATCCACGACTTCTTCATAGCTCACTTTTATTCCCACCACGGCACGCATCACGCCCCTTTTCGGGATCAGGGTTTTTCCGGTCATCGCCCACTCGATAAACGCATCCACCTGGCGGGCGTAGGGTTGGGCCATGCGGCCGTGAGCTGGAAACCTTAAATCGTCTTCATTAAAAAGTGACCTGAGTGCAGCCTGACCTTCGGTGCCGGCTTTCACCACCTCATTGAAGCGGTCGATGAAATCTCCCAAATGTTTGATCTGCCCGTTCATAAAGCGCTCAGGCGGATGCTTTTCGACGCCGGTTTTTATATTGGTCTGCGGGCCTGCGTGTTGCGCGGCCAATTCCGAAAAAGGAATGCACAGGACCAGGAGCCAAAGTCTGTTCATGGTCATGGCTGCTAAAAGCCCGGAATCGGTACGGTGTCACGCACGGTAATGTCGCCAAAGAAAATTTTCAGGTCTTCCTTGCCGGCCTCCGCATATACGGCGGCGCTCTGCGCGGTCACACGAATATCCTTTCGGTCCCGGCTACCATAAACCAGGTTTCCTTTCTGGTCCATGCCCTTAAACTGCTGGTAATAAGTTGCGGTGGCGTGGTAGTTGCCGTCGGTCCCTTTTTCGAATTCGGAGACCACCGCGGCGTCATAGTAGGTGATTTCCACCTTGTCGAACTTCACATGCATGAGGTTTTTGAAATAGATCCGCACAGGCACGGAGGAGATGGTGCCATTTCTGCGAGATATCTGCACGTACGGCGAACGCCTCTTTCCATTCACCATATAGTCTTTCTCAAACAGGCTCACAGCCAGTTCTACGGCCTGTTCGCGTTGCTCGGTTGACAAGCTTTTGTCGGCGATGAGCGAGATATACAATTGCAGGTCGTTGACCCGCTGCTGGGTTAGTTTTTCGAACTCTGCAAGCCTCTTCCGGTCCATTTCAGGTTGCGCATGCAGCCGCCCGATACAGAGCATGGTTAGAAAGAGGAGAGATGTGTATTTGAGCATGATTTGAGGGGTGCAGGTAGGTTACTTCGTTTTCCGGATTTCTTGCAGTGTCACCAGGTCGTAGGTGCATCCCTGCCCAAGGTTCGACAGCCGCTCTACAAAGTTGAATTCGTCGATCAGCGGGGCCGTGTTCACAATCCTTTTCAAAAAATGATCGATAGGCTGTGTTTCGACTGGTTTTTCAGGGTCGCTCATATAGATGCTCACTTGTGCCGTAGGGCCGAAGAAGCCTTTCTGACCTAGCGTCCGCAGCTTGTTGCGCTCATTGAATCCCAGTTTTTCATCAGCCAGTACATTCAGGAACCGGTTGATTTCCGCGAAGCTGGTTCCGGGGCAGGGCAGGGCTGTTTCGGGGAAGCTGCGCACCCATTGCGAATGATGTTTCAAAGAATCGGGCAGGCTTTTCAGGCTTTCCTGCAACCGGTTCTCCGCGTCGGCAAGTAACGTTTCCCAGGAAACGTGGCTGTTATGCTTCTCGGCATAGGCAACGGCCTGCATCCAGGTATTGCTGTAAAAACTGCCGTCGTTGGGATGTGCGGTAGCCCGTTCACCCTTTTTGGCGCTGCTGATGAGCAAATCCCCATGAGCTTCCACGAAGAGGGTATGAAGGATTTTGGTATCCTGTGTCACACCGATTCCTTTCAGCACGGGGGTTGCAGCGCGCATACTGCGCCTGCCAGCGAAGAGATTGTTACAGCAGTCGCCCAGTGTAAGGCAGAAGCGCGGCTTTTTTTCTTTCAGCAACCGGTGCACGGTTTCCAGTTCCAGCGTTTCATCTTTCAAATAAAGAATCGGGAAGTTGCTTTTTTCAGCAGGGGTATTGATTCCGTGGCCGGTATAGTAAAAGAAGATAATGTCTTCGGGTTTGCATTGTATTTTTGAAATAGCTTCCTGAATTCCGCCTCTTCCGAATTTGTCCTGGCTGCAAATCAATTCCTGGTAATCGTATTTTATTTTTTTCGAAATGTTCCGTAATGTGCCTGACATTTCTTCCAGGTCCTTTTCGCAGCTGGCGCCCAGTGAAGCATCCCGGGTGTCGGCAACGAGTACGGCATAAAATGACTGAGCGTGGCACATTTGGCTGAACCATAAAATGATAACCAACAGCCAGCTGCAACGGAAATTGCATTGGAGAAAGCGTATCATTTTCTCAGAATTTAAATTGTATGACAGGGGAGGGTATAAGTCTTATCATTTACGCTGACTTAAAAAGATTTTGACGGCGGCAAATAAATATGGTTTTACCTAAAATAAATAAATTATCCGTGCAATTTTTGCTGAAATCCGTTTGATAAATATAATCTTATTAAACGGTTTGAATAAATAGGAAACGAATATTATGAACCATTTCAAAAGCGTTTTAATCAACCTTTTTCAGGGCCTGAACTTGCCCAGATCGACTCCGGGTAATCTTTTATTTTTTCTCCCCGGTACATTCTCACAAAGCGCCTTTGTTCTTCCAAACCGCTGGCTTTTGCCCACCGCAATGCCGCTTTGTTGGGCGCCGGAATGTCGACGAACACAGGCATGCCATTTAAATGGTGCAGCATTGCGTCACATAACTGCATGCCGGCTTCGGGGGTAGACGCCACGGCCGGACCGAGCTGCACGGCGTTGCGCCCTTTCCGCGATCCGGCATAGGCAAGCTCGTCGTCAAAAAGCGCATAGAAGAAAATGTTTTCCGCCGCCAGTAAATGCAGGAAAGCGTCGCGCCGGGTACCGGTAATGTGGAAATCCAGGTCAAGGATGGGACCATCGCGGGTATCGGCGGACCACCGCATGGCTTCTGCATCCATGCCGTTGATGGATTTCCCGACGCCTTTCATTCTGATCACCTCATATTCTTCCTCAAATCCCAATTTCTGGTATAATCCTTTGCCGAGAACGGTAGCATCCAGTCGTTGGGTTACCACGCCCCGGTCGTCGAGATGAGCGATGGCGTGCTCCATCAATTTCCGTCCTACGCCCTGATTCCTGGCCGATGCGTCCACCAGCACCATCGCAATCCACGCCACTGAATCGAAAATGCAAGTCGTAACGGTTCCCACAGGCGCTCCGGCAGACGCCAAACCGCCCTCAGACTGCTCGGCAAGGAAGCAGCCCTGAGGATGGAGCGCCAGTGCACGGTGCCAGTCGGCTTCGAGCTGGTTCCAGCCTGCCTGCTGCACGAGCTGCATTCCGAACGGCACGTCGGTGGGTTGCATTTGTCGTATAATAAGCTTTGTCTCCAATGTTTTTTGTTTTTACGTATATAGTAATACGGTTGATTTGTGCGTGTTTTCTTCCCGGATTTGTAAATTTTTTTTATTGTGCTGATTATCAGTGTTATGTATTGTGGTAAAGCGATATTTAATTAAAATCTAATCACCGGGAGCGCCCGTTACAAATACGGACGGGCAATCTTTGCATGACGCCTGACTCTTCTTTTTGACACAAACCAGATCGGAAAATGTATGGAAATGAAGAAAACGATACTCATAGTGGAGGACGACCTGCGCATTGCGCAAAATATTTACAGGGTTTTACAATCGGAGGATTTCGATGCGCAGATCGCCCGCGACGGGCTTACCGGTAAGAAAATGGCTTTGGAAGGTCGCTATGACCTCATTTTGCTGGACATCAACCTGCCGGGAATGAATGGATTCGACGTTTGCAGGCAAATCAGGCAGTTCAAGCCGGTATTGCCTGTCATCATGCTCACCGCGTATGGCGAGGTGGAGGATAAAGTCGAAGGGCTCGAACAGGGTGCAACCGACTATATTGTCAAGCCCTTTGATTTCAGGGAGCTGGTTGCCCGGATCCATGCTGCCCTACGACTTTCCGATCTTGGAAACGCAGGGGCAGGCAAGCGCGTGTTGTCCGTCGCGGACCTGCAATTGAATGTGGATACGAAGGTGGTAACACGTGCGGGGCAATTTATCGGCTTGACGGCCAAAGAGTTTGCGCTGCTTGAATACTTTCTGCTCCATGCGGGAACGGTTATTTCCAAGATGGACCTGGCGAAAAATATCTGGCATCTGAACTTCGACCCCGGGACGAATTTTGTAGAGGTTTATATCAACTATCTCAGGAAGAAGATCGACAAGGGTTTCGAGGTGAAGCTGATCCAGACCCGGCCTGGACTGGGGTATATGCTCATGGCGGAGTGAGTAAATATGCCTCAGGATCTCCCTAATGGCCTTTTTAATTTTCTTCTAATTTACTTTTAAGAATTTTCTAAATGCATTGATAATGCGCGAAACAGCTCGTTTCCCAATCTTTGCATTGTCAAAAACAAGAGTTATGCGATTTTACCTGATCGGGTTACTGGCCTGTGTGAGCATTGTTGCTCATGCCCAGGATACCTTGCGTGTGACCGTCCGGCAGGCGGACAGTCTCTTTTTAAAAAACAACCTGACCCTGCTCGCCGAGCGTTACCAGATCGACATTGCCAAGGCAGCTGAAATTCAGGACAGGCTTTGGGATAACCCCAATCTGAGCGTCGAATTGAGTGCTTTCAACCCGTCGCGGGGCTGGCTGGATGTCGGTGGTAAAGGGCAGAAATTCATCAGCCTTCAGCAGGTCATTAGCCGTGCCGGCAAACGCCGGAGGCAGGTGGCGCTGGATGTGGAAGCCACCCGCAAAACAGAGCTGGAATTTTTCGAACTGGCCCGCACGCTGAAATTTGACTTGCGGCAGCTTTTTTTTGAAACCTATTTCCTGGGTAAGACCTTGCAGCTCATGGATGGTCAGATCGCCACATTGGCGTCGACGGTGGAGGCATTCGACAAGGAATATGGGCGTAACAATGTGTCGCTTAAAGAGGTGGTGCGTTTGAAGGCGCTCTTGTTCCAACTGCGGAACAACTATGCCAACATTCTCTTTGAAATCACTGAAAACCAGCGGGACCTGCGGGTTTATTTTAACAGCGAAAGTTATGTGCTGCCGGTGGTCGACAGCCTGGAAACGGAACGCTACCACATCGGGACACAAACACCTGAAGCGCTCAGGGAGTTAGCATTGTTGCGGCGCACAGACCTGAAAATAGCCGAATCGGCTGTTAAGCAGGCTGAACTGAATTACAACCTGCAAAGGGCGCTTGCAAAGCCAAACATCGAGGTCGGAGCGGTTTATGACCAGGCGAGCAACTACCAGAATAACTATTTTGGGATTTCAGCCTCGATGGATCTGCCTTTTTTTAACCGTAACCAGGGGAACATCCGGGCCGCCAAAACCGGGATCAGTTACTTCAAAACGCAGCAATCCGCCAAACGCAACAGCATTTTCAACGAGGTGAATGCCGCCTGGAACAAGGTGACGGTGGCCGAAAATACCTACAAGAGCGTCGAGGGCAGTTTCACCGAACCGTTTTCTCAGCTCAGCAAGGGCATTTACGACAATTTTCAGAAGAGAAACATCACCCTCCTCGAATTCATCGATTTCATTGAAACTTATAATGAAAGCATCAGGGAATTTAACCGTCTGCAGGCAGACCGCATCAAAGTGTACGAAGAACTGAATTTCGTTGTCGGGGAGGAATTATTCCGCTTTTAAACCATCTAAAAACAATGCAAAAAATAGCTATCGCCATTCTGGGCGGAATGGTGGCCGTGTGGACTACGTCCTGTCGGGACCAGGCCCGCCCGCAGGAGGAGTCTACCGCATTCATGCTGTCGGATTCGATGATGCGGCAGATTGCCCTCGATACGGTGCGAACGGAAACTGTACGAAACGAGCTCACGCTGGTCGGCAAAGTTGTGCCGGACGAAAACCGGGTGATCCGCGTCTTCCCGCTGGTAGGAGGGAATGTTGAGGACGTGAAGGTGGAGCTCGGCGATCACGTACGCAAGGGACAGGAACTAGCCTCGATCCGCTCGGGGGAGGTCGCGGACCTGGAAAGGCAAATGATCGAAGCAAAATCAGATTTGCTGATGGCGCAGAAAAACCTTTCGTCCACAGAGGACCTTTTCGAGAGCAAACTCGTCGCCGAGCGGGAGGTGATCACAGCCAGGCAAATGGTGGATAAATCGCAGGCTGAACTGGACAGGGTAAAGGCACTTTTTACTATTTACGGGGTTTCCAACTCAGCCAGTTATGTGGTCCGGTCGCCAATAGACGGCTTTATCGTCGACAAGAATGTGAACCGGGGCACACAGCTGCGCTCGGACAATGCGGAGAGCCTTTTCACGGTCGGGCAGATTTCGGACGTTTGGGTGATGGCGAATGTCCACGAGAGCGATATTCCCAAGATTTATCCGGGTATGGCTGCCGATATCAAGACAATCAGCTTCCCGGATGAGGTATTTAAAGGGAAAGTCGATAAGATCTACAATGTGCTAGACCCTGAAACACGCGCGATGAAAGTCCGCATCCAGCTTTCCAATGCAGGCTACCGGCTTAAACCTGAAATGCATGCTACCGTAAGTCTCCATTTCGAGGAAAACGCCCGGATGCAGTCGATACCTTCTCAGGCCGTGATTTTTGACAGGAGCAAGAACTGGGTAGTAGTATTTACCAGCAAAAGCAAAATTGAAGCGCGACCGGTAGAAGTTTTCAGAAACCTGTCCAAGCGCGCCTACATCAGCAGCGGGCTGGCAGAAGGGGAGACGGTCGTGTCTCATAACCAGTTGCTTATCTACAATGCGCTGAATCAATGATTGAATGAATGAATGATTGAATGACGGAATAAAAATATTCGGTCATTCAGTCATTCGGCCATTCAAAATTCGATCATTCAAAATCCTAATCATGAACAAATTCATCAGGGGCATCGTGGGCTTTTCGCTCAGGAACCGCTTTTTCATATTTTTCCTCACCGGTTTGCTGGTGGTGGCCGGTGTGGCGAGCTATCGGGCAACGCCGCTGGAGGCATTTCCCGATATTACCAATACGCAGATCATCATCGTTTCGCAATGGAACGGCCGCAGCGCCGAGGAGATCGAACGCTTTGTAACCCAGCCCGTCGAGATCGCCATGAATTCGGTGCAGAAGAAAGCGAACGTCAGGAGCGTGACGATGTTCGGGCTTTCGGTCATCAAAATCATTTTCGATGATGGCGTCGAAGACTTCTTCGCCAGGCAGCAGGTAAACAACCAGCTTCGCACCGTGTCGCTTCCCGACGGGGTGGATCCGGAGGTACAGCCTCCCTACGGTCCGACGGGGGAAATTTTCAGGTATACCCTTGAAAGCAAGGATCGCGACAGCCGTGAGCTGCTGACGTTGCAGAACTGGGTGATCGACCGCCAGCTACGGAGCGTTCCAGGCGTTGCCGACGTGGTGGCATTCGGCGGGCGGGAAAAAATCTACGAGGTACAGGTGAATCCGACCGCATTGGCAAAGTACAATATCACGCCGCTGGATGTGTACGAGGCAGTTACCAAAAGTAATATCAATGTCGGTGGGGATGTGATTGAGAAAAACGGCCAGGCTTATGTTGTGCGCGGGATCGGGCTGCTGGAATCTGCGCAAGATATCGAGAATATCATTGTCGAGTATGTGAAAGATTACCCGGTGCTGGTGAAGCATGTGGCGGACGTGAAGGAGTCGGACCTGCCAAGGGTAGGTCAGGTAGGGCTCGATGGCCTGGACGATGTGGTAGAAGGCATTGTCGTGCAGCGGAAAGGGGAGAACCCGAGCGAGGTTCTGGCGGGTATTAAGGAAAAAATCACCGAACTGAACACGAAAATATTGCCGGCGGATGTGAAAATGGTCACTTTCTACGACCGCGACAATCTGATCGAATTTTGCGCCGATACGGTAAAGCATAACCTGGTGGAAGGTATTGTTTTTGTGACAGTTATCGTGTTTTTGTTCATGGCCGACTGGCGAACGACGGTCATCGTGTCAATCATCATCCCGCTCGCATTGCTTTTTGCATTTACCTGTCTGTATCTCAAAGGAATGTCTGCCAACCTGCTGTCGATGGGGGCGATAGACTTCGGGATTATTATTGATGGGGCGGTGGTGATGGTGGAAGGGGTATTTGTCGCGCTGGATCACCTGGCGCACAAGCGGGGAATGGAGCGCTTCAACCGGTTGTCCAAACTAGGTCTGATCAAGAAGACTGGCGGGGAGCTTGGCAAAGCCATTTTCTTTTCCAAACTCATCATTATTACCGCGCTGATCCCCATTTTTAGTTTTCAGAAGGTGGAAGGCAAAATGTTTAGCCCGCTGGCCTATACGCTCGGTTTTGCTTTGCTGGGCGCCTTGTTTTACACGCTGACGCTCGTTCCGGTGCTGTGTTCTTTTCTGCTGAACAAGAATGTGCGCGAGAAGAACAATCCGGTCGTCAATTTTTTTGATAAAACTGTTTCAAAAGGTTTTGAATGGTGCTACACCCATAAAAAAATCAGCATGGTCGCTGCGACGGCTTTCCTGGGACTATCCCTTTTTTCGGCCACGTTGCTGGGCACCGAGTTTTTACCCCAGTTGAATGAAGGCGCGTTGTGGGTTACGGCCGAGCTTCCCATGAGCATGTCGCTGCCGGAAAGTGTGAAGATGTCGCAGAACATCCGCCGCGATCTGAAGACTTTCCCGGAAGTGAAGCAGGTGCTCTCCCAGGTCGGCCGTTCCAATGACGGGACCGATCCGAATGGCTTCTATTTCTGCCAGTTTCAGGTGGATCTGCTGCCGCAGAAGGAATGGAAGCGAAAAATCAACGTCGAGCAGCTCACCGACGAAATGAACAAATTACTCGGTAACTATCCGGGCGTATTGTACAACTATTCGCAGCCTATCGTCGACAATGTGGCCGAAGCAGTGGCCGGCTACAAGGCAAGTAACGGCATCAAGATATTCGGTTCGGACTTGCAGGAGCTGGAAAAATACGCCAACATCGCCATGGATGCGGTACGGAATGTGGATGGGATTAAAGACCTGGGCCTGATCCGGAACATCGGTCAACCCGAGATCAGCGTAGTACTCCATGACCACAAAATGGCGCAGTATGGTGTGAGCACCGCCGACGCGCAAGCCGTGATTGAAATGGCGATCGGTGGAAAAACGGCCTCGATTTTGTATGAGGGTGAAAGGAAATTCGATATCAGGCTGCGCTATAAGGAGGAGTACCGTGCCGACGAGCAGAGCATTCAGCAACTGATGGTACCGGCGCTGACAGGTAGTAAAATCCCCTTGAAGGAGATCGCGACGATCCGGAAAGTCACCGGCCCGGCTTTTGTTTACAGGGATAACAACAAGCGTTTTATCGGTGTTAAATTTTCTGTACGTGGTAGAGACCTGGGCGGAACGATCGCCGAAGCGCAGCAGCGTGTTAAAGAAAAACTGACCGAGCTTCCGAAAGGATATTCCGTTGAATGGGTGGGCGAGTTCGAAAACCAGGTACGTGCCACCGACCGACTGGCGCAAGTGGTGCCTGTAAGCCTTGCAGGGATATTCATTTTGCTGTTTATCATGTTCGGTAATGCCCGGGATGCCGGTCTGGTGCTCGCCAACGTGCCCTTCGCGCTGGTGGGCGGTATCCTCGCGCTGCATGTCACGCATATGAATTTCGGCATATCGGCGGGCGTAGGCTTCATCGCATTGTTTGGGCTTTGTGTACAGAATGGGGTGATCCTGATCTCTGTCTTCAATAAAAACCTGGCTGCCCGAATGCCGCTGGATGAGGCAGTACGGCAGGGCGTGAAATCGCGGATCAGGCCGGTGGTGATGACGGCGCTTATGGCGGCCATTGGCCTGCTGCCAGCAGCCATGTCCACCGGTATCGGCTCTGAAACGCAGAAGCCACTGGCCATCGTGGTGATCGGCGGCCTGGTTACAGCGACTATCCTGACGCTGCTCGTTTTCCCGATCATTTACACTTTTTTCAACAGGAAAAAACACGGCAGGATGACCCGTCTTGCCACCTAGGGACGAAGTAGCATTTGTTTTCCTTACTATTGAAATGAGGCGGTACCCGGTACCGCCTCATTTTGTTTTGATAAGATGCCTAATATGTCCCGAAATCTGCCAGCTTATACAGCCTGTACCTTCATGTGCCCTTTGGTTGCATGCAAGTAACCATTTAAATAAGTTACACCTTGCGCATTGCCGGGTTTTTTATAAAATTGCCTGCCATCAAAGACCTGATACTATTGGAAACTTATACCCCCGGACTGCATCTTATTGCAACGCTTCATTCGGATAAAGCAGACTCATTGGACGGATATTCAGGCTTTAAGGCCCTGGCCGACGAGTTGACGGATACTTACGGGCTGCGCAAGCTAGGTGAAGTTTACCATGATTTTAATCCCGGCGGTTTCACGGGCATGGTCTGTCTTAGCGAAAGCCATCTCTCGGTACATACCTGGCCGGAATTCGGCACTGTGAACGTGGATATATACCTCAGCAATTTCCAGCGGGTTAATAATGGCACCGTGCTCGCCATCTTCGAGCGGATTGCCACCTATTTTGAGGCGAAGGTAGTTTCTGAACATCAAATCATCCGATAAGTATGGGTTCAAGCAAACTAGCGCTCTGCCCGTCCTGTGGCAAACCCGTGTACTTCCAGGGGGACAACAACCTCGCTGTTTGCGGGTGTCAGAAAGTGTGGTACCGCTCGTCCGACGAGCTGACGGAGGCCCGGATAGGCCCGGTCATTGGCGCGTCGGACGTCATCCAGCCCGGCACATCCGGGAATTGGAAGGATGTTGCGTTTACCGTGACCGGCAGGCTGCGCGTGCTTTTTGAGGACCTGGCATACAACTACTGGACGCTTGAATGCAACGACGGCATCACGCGCCACCTGGCCGAGGGTTACGGAATGTACGCCGTCTGCGAGGCGCTCCCGTTCAAGGAGGCAACGATTGCCAGGAAGTTCAGGGCCGACAGCAGGCAGCTGACGCTTCCCGATGACCGCGATTTCTCCGTCACCGCAAGGAACGACAGCCATTTCATCGAGATAGAGGGAAATGTTTTTGTGCCGGATCTGCCGTATCGCTTCGATAGTATCGAGGCGACCTCAGGTGCCGAGCGGGTGGAATTGGTGGCTTACAGCGAGGTAGTGGCGGTTGTGTTTGCCTGCCACGACGTGGTGCCGGAGATGCTCTTTTTAACTAATACGCGAGAAACAGAACAGCAAGGGAGACATTTCATTTGCAGCAATTGCCATGCCCAAAACACGGTACGCACCTATCCGTATAGCCAGAGCTGGGTGTGCAGCCAATGTGAAACCCGCCATTCGTACTCCGGCCGGCAGTATGCGACGCATGGCACTCAGCACACACATGACCAGGAGTTTTGCTTCGCAATCGGGGAGCTCATCATTCTCGAGGATGTATATTACCAGGTCGTGGGCCTGGCCAGTAAATGCGACAACGAATCAGGTTCCGACTACTGGGATGAATATACGCTATACGACAAGCTGCATGGTTTTGCATTCCTGACCGAGTCGGACGGACATTGGACCTACCTGAAAGAGACACGCCATACACCCAGGCCCGGCGATGCCCGCCTGCACCGCATTCGATTTGACAACCACGAGTTCCGACGCTATTCCAAATACCACTACCGCATTCTCTATGCTTCGGGCGAATTTCCGGGCAATGTGTTTGCAACGCATGAGAAAACGGAATCGATGGATTACATTGCCCCGCCCGAAATACTGAGCGTGGAGCGAGACCATCAAAAACGGATCACCTGGTTCCGTGGAAAATATGTGCCGCGTGCGGTGATTGCCGCGCAGAGCAATACCGCGCTGCCACCAACTGTGGGCATTGCGCCCGCACAACCCTCATGGGTCCGCGTCAATACGGAAACGATTGCCAAATCGGGCGGCATTGCATTATTGCTGGCGATGCTGGTGCAGATACTGACAGGCAGCACGCATACCAACCGCCTGATTTTTGATTCGGAATACGTTTTCTCGGACTCGCTGAACACGCAGTTTTTCATTTCCTCTAAATTCGATCTCGAGAAAAGAAGCGGTAGTCTGGAGCTGGATTTCAACGCGCCGCTCAACAACACCTGGTTGGAGTTGAATGCAACGCTGGTCAATGCGGTGAACGGCAATGAGTATAGCGCAGAGGAGGGCATCGAGTTTTACTCCGGCACGGACAGCGGAGAGTCGTGGACCGAGGGTGACCGGGAACAGACGATTCATTTCACCCGCATACCCGCCGGTACTTATTTTTTGCAGATGACGGCCAGCCGCGATCCGAACATCTACAGCCGGGTGGAGTTGTTCAAAGGCAAGCTCGTGTACGATGCGGGTACATACCGTAACGTGTGGATCATCGTGTTGCTGATCCTCCTCGGACCGCTGGCATTGGGCATTGCCCGATATTATATTGAAACCACACGCTGGGCTAACAGCGAATTTGCCAAATCGTAAAAATAAGACAGGCATGAAAGAACTATTGAAAGACCTGCTGCCGATGAAGTGGTATTTTGTGTATGTAGCGGCGTTGCTGGCCTGGCTCGCATACGCTAACCTTACGGGTGACCGCATTTTGTCTTTCAGCGATCAGGAACAATCCGGTTCCGGGGGCGGGGGCCGTTACCGCAGCAGCGGGATCATGCACCACAAATAGTTATCAAAACCTAAACATATATCGATGCAACAGTACATCATCAGTTCGCTCGTTTATTCGGGCATTGGCATACTGGTCCTGCTGGTCACATTTGCCATTATTGAAATACTCACACCGAAGCACAACCTGCGTCGCGAGATCATGGAGAACAAGAATATGGCCCTGGCCATCTTTGCGGGCTTCTTTATGCTCGCGATCGCTATTATTATCGCTTCGGCCATTCACGGGTAAATGAAAAACACGGCAGGCAGGAATAGTGCGCAATGGGTACTGCTCGTGGCGGTATTCATCATCGCAACTTGCGGGTTAATTTACGAGCTGGTGGCAGGCACGCTCGCCAGTTATCTTCTGGGCGACAGTGTCACGCAGTTCAGTATTATTATCGGCGTGTACCTTTTTTCAATGGGGATAGGTTCCTACCTGTCGCGCTTTTTCAATGACCATCTGCTCGAATGGTTTATCCGCATCGAGCTGCTGGTGGGGCTGGTGGGAGGGTTCAGCGCCATCCTGCTGTTCCTGGTCTTTCCCCTGGCATTCAGTTTTCAGCCTGTTTTGTATGCCCTGGTGGGAGTTACGGGCATTCTTGTCGGCATCGAGATTCCGCTTCTGCTTCGCATTTTAAAGGATAAAGTGGAGTTTGCCGAACTGGTAAGCCGGGTTTTTACCTATGACTACATCGGCGCCCTGCTGGCGTCGCTGATCTTTCCGCTCATTTTTGTGCCATATCTCGGGTTGATCCGGACGAGCTTGTTTTTCGGGTTGCTCAATGTGGGTGTGGGACTGTACCTGTGCCGTTATTTCGCAGGGGAGGTGCGGGGCGTGGCAGCCATTCGTTTCGGTGGTGTGATCATCCTGATTGCAGAAGTGGCGGCATTCATTTTCTCTGAACAGATCATGAGTTTCAGCGAAACGCTCGCCTACAATGACCACGTCGTCTATTCTACCTCTACACCTTACCAGCGCATTGTGATTACCAAAAACAAGCATGATCTCCGGCTTTACCTGAACAATAACCTGCAATTCAGCTCGGCCGACGAATACCGGTATCACGAGGCACTCGTGCACCCGGCCATGACAGCAGCCGGGCAGCCCCGCCATGTGCTTATCCTGGGCGGCGGTGACGGGCTGGCAGCGCGGGAGATTTTGAAATACAAATCGGTTTCGCATATACAGCTGGTGGACCTCGATCCGGTGATGACCAGGCTGTTCACAGGCCAGGATATCCTTTCGGAGATTAACAGGAGTTCGCTGAAAGACCCGCGCGTGATGGTCACCAATGCGGATGCTTTCATCTGGTTAAAGGAAAATAAAAGGCAATTCGACTGCATTATCATCGACTTTCCGGACCCCTCTGGCTTTTCGGTAGGGAAATTGTACACAACGGCATTTTACCGCCTTCTGCAAAACGCAATGACGCCGCAGGCAGTGGCCGTGGTGCAGAGTACCTCGCCTTATGTGGCGCCGAAAAGCTTCTGGTGCGTGAACGAAACACTCAAAGCATCCGGTTTTCATACCGTTCCCTACCACAACTATGTGCCTTCGTTTGGTGAATGGGGTTATGTAATGGCCAGTAAGTCTGCCGGTTATCAGCTGCCTGATACGTTTGCGATCGAGAAAAAGTACATCAGCCAGGCGGTAATGGCGCAAATGCTCCAGTTTCCTGAAGACATGCTGGCGCATGAGCCACTGGAGGTGAATAAGTTGAATAACCAGGCACTGGTTAACTACTTCGAAAAGGAGTGGGGTAAATACTCGGAACAATGAGGCGGAGCGAATTCATCAGACTAACAGCCGGTATGGCTGCCGCCGCGCCGGTTGTCGCGGCCCCGCTCCTGCATGCGTGCGGACCGAAAAGCGGTGGTGCTGCGGCATTGGTTCCCGGGGAGATCATAGGGGCGTCGGCCGCAGCCGGGCATTTGCTGCGCGACCACACATTTAATGCGCCGGCGGAATACGAGGCCAAGGAAGCAGTCATTATCGGCGCAGGTGTCAGCGGATTGTCGGCGGCAAGGTATTTGGTACAGCATGGCGTTCGTGACGTGGTGGTACTGGACCTCGAGAACCAGCCCGGTGGGAATGCGACTTGGGGCGGTAATGCATTTTCAAAATATCCCTGGGGAGCGCACTACGTGCCCGTGCCGAATAACAACCTGGTCGAGTACCTCGACTTTTTGCAGGATGCCAAAGTGATAACCGGCTACGATGAGGCCGGATTGCCCGTATATGATGAGTTTTATCTCTGCCACGACCCGGAGGAAAGACTATATATCAACGGACAGTGGCAGGAAGGGCTTGTGCCAAACCTGGGGCTGAATACGGCCCAACTAGCCGAGTTCAGGCAGTTTTTTAAATTGATCGGTGATTTCAAAAAGCTGAAAGGTGCCGATGGACTCGATGCGTTCAGTATTCCTGTCGACACATCCAGCCGCGACGAATCGCTGCGGGCACTCGACCGCGTTACGATGAAGGAATGGATGGACAGCCATCACCTTACCAATGAATATATCCGCTGGTATGTCGACTACTGCACCCGCGACGATTTCGGTACGCCATTCGGGCAGGTAAGTGCCTGGGCCGGTATTCACTACTTCGCTTCCCGGAAGGGACGGGCAGCCAATGCTGCGTACAGCGATGTGCTCACGTGGGAAAATGGGAATGGATTTCTGATCGAAGCGCTACGCAAGCATCTTGATGGCAAGGTTATGACCGGCGCATTGGCCACATCTGTCAAACCCGGCCCGGCAGGAGTGGAAATCAGTTATCTGGACGTCGCCAGCAGGCAGTTGAGGGGATTTGAAGCCCGGCATTGCATTATCGCTGCGCCTCAGTTTGTGGCCGCCCGGTTGCTGCATGATACGGAAAGGGGGAAGGCAGTAACCAGGCATTTCCGGTACGTGCCATGGATGGTCGCCAATCTTACCGTCGGGGAGCTGAGCGAGCGAGCCGGACAGCCGGGCAGTTGGGACAATGTCATTTACGGAAGTCCGTCACTTGGCTACGTGGATGCCACGCATCAGCAGATTCAGCAGCGAAAGGAAAAGCGCAACCTTACTTACTATCTCCCGCTCACGCACGTGGCGCCGGAGGCCGCAAGGAAGGAAGCATACCAGGCATCGCACGAATTCTGGTCGGAAAAAGTACTATCCGACCTGGAACGTGTGCATCCGGATATCCGTCGTCAAACCGAGCGGATCGATATCATGCTGTGGGGCCATGCCATGGTGCAGCCCCTGCCGGGAATGATCCATGGCGATGTGAGATCGTCCCTGGCGAAGAGCATTGGGGAACATGTCCATTTCGCCCATACCGACCTTGCCGGCGTGAGCATATTTGAAGAAGGTTTTTATCAGGGACTGAAAGCTGCCAGGAAAATCCTGCAACAAACCTGAATACGATGCAGAAACAACAGCCTTGGCTGGGTAAGCCACTGACGGACATTGTTTTTATCCTGGCTCCGCCGTTCGTGAGCCTGCTGGTGGTCGTTTGCCTTCCCGGACTATTCCGCGACAACGCAACAATGCCTGATGCCTGGTGGGTGGTGCTGATGTTGCTGATAGACGTCGCGCATGTGTACAGCACGCTTTACCGCACCTACCTGAACAAACAGCTATATAACCGCTATAAACCTTTATTGATAGGCATACCGGTATTGGCACTCGTGGTCGGTTCGGGGATCTACTTGCTGAGCGGTATCTGGTTCTGGCGCGTTTTGGCCTATCTGGCGGTCTACCATTTCGTTCGGCAGCAGTACGGGTTTCTGAGGTTGTACAGCCGTTTCGAACGATCACCGCGCTGGTACCGGCTTGTCGACCAGTTTGTCATCTATTATGCCACCATTTACCCGCTGCTCTACTGGCACTTGCACGGCCAGCGGAATTTCAACTGGTTTATCGAAAACGAGTTCCTGGTGTCGGCTTCACAGCCTGCATTACATGTAGCCATGGCGTTGTACTGCTTGATGTTGGCAGTTTACGCATACAAGGAGATGCATTACTTCCGGCATTGCAAAAGTCTGAATATTCCACGGATCGCAGTTATTACCGGCACGCTGGCGTCGTGGTACTTCGGGATTGTGTATTTCAATGGAGACCTTGCCTTTACGCTGCTGAATGTGGTAAGTCATGGTGTTCCTTACATGGCGCTCATTTGGATATTTGGGAAAAAGGAAGCTGTGAGACCCGAGTCCGGCAGGTGGCTGCCACTTTTTTTCGGACAATACGGGCTGGTACTCTTCCTGGGATTGATCTTCCTGCTGGCCTGGTTCGAAGAAGGCCTCTGGGACTGGACAGTCTGGAAGGAGCATCGCAACCTTTTTTCTTTATTTCATCAATTCCCGCTCACCATCGGCAGGCCGGCACTGGCGGTGATCGTGCCGCTGCTGGCAGTCCCGCAAATCACACACTACCTGATCGACGGCTTTATCTGGAAAAAAGGACGGCATTAATGCTTTACAATTTTCTTGACAACACGTCCATTAATGCCCGAATAAATAATGATGTATTCGCCCGCAGGGAGTTTCGAAAGGTCCAGCCTTTTACTTTTATCCGTTACGGTTTTGAGTTGCTCAAAACCCTTGGGATCCAGGATTCTGATCAATCCGCCTTCTTTCAGATCAATATTCAGCTCGTTCACAACCGGATTTGGATAGGCATTAAGTAGCGCTTCATCCGGCAAATAATCGCCACGGCCGGGCTTTTCGGGTTGGACTACAACCAGTGTATCGTCGTCGTCAGGCGTGAGATTCATCTCATCCATTTCCCATACCTGAATACCTTTCGAGTAGGTGAAAGCGACCGCATACACGCTTCCCCTGAACTGAAACACCTCCTGTAACGAAATGCCCTCGGGTCCTTTGATGATTTCGCGATAACGGTACAGCGAGTCGCGGTCAAACCGGGCCAGCTCGAACCCGGTGGAAGCGGTGTTGAAGGAGGTGTAATTGGAAACTGGCGTACCGGGCGCGTCATACCAGCCCGGTAGCTCGTACATTTTGACCGGGGCATCGCCCGCTGTTGAATAAACACTCATCGGCGCCGAGTACGTTTGGTCGGTCACCAATGCGAGGTCTTCGCTAAGCAGTCTGATCACGGAGAGTCCCGGCGGGAAATCGGAGCGCTTCTCTTTGGCAATGTCCACCACAATGGCGTGCTGGTCGTTCACACCTTTGGCGAATATTAGCCGGTCACCGGCTCCCGACATGGAGAATCCAACCGTTTCGTCGTTAAAAAGCTCGGTGATTTTTCCGCGTTTAAGGTCATAAACGTACCAGGAACTGCCCGTGGTGCCGTTGACCTGGACCAAAATGCCCTGCGGGATCGCGTTTCCAGATTCGATGTCCCCGGAGAACTTCTTGCTGATCACCCGGTCGTTATGCACGATCACCGCCTCGCGGGCGCTCCAAAGGCCCACTGCCTTGCCGGTGGTGGCATCGACGGGGTGTATACCGGTGAATGCTCCGAGCAACTCAGCTGTACTCGCCTTATAAATTCTGACGTCCGGTCCACTCATCGTACCCGCAATCAGGCAGTCGCCCCTGCGCAGGAGGTAGCTCATCGGCCCGGAGAAAAGGCGGTTAATCTGGTCGGAGCCAAGGTCGTTGTAACAAATATCGCTCAGCTGCCCACTACTGTTCCGCAGCATGTAGTAAATGCGATTGTCGAAAATCTGGTGGTTCATCGCATCCCCACCGGCTTTATTAAGCTCTATCGGTTTCAGATCGCCGTTTTCGAATTGATAAACCATATCATAACCCATCCCGTTTTTGGTGGTTGAATGGATCATGAAGACATCGTTGGAAGTGAGGCGAAATTCGCGAAGCCCGAATTGTTCATTATCTATTTGCCAAACCTTTTCCAGATCAGTCACCAGGCTCAGTCTTTTGCCGGCAACCATAAAATCGAACACCGCCAGCCGGTTGTTGACGACCACCTGCTCCGGCGACGGCCAGTCGCTGGTGGGATGGCTGTAAATTTCACGTGTGCCGCTTGGGGTTCCATCCGTTTTATAAATTCTGATCCCTTGTGAGCTAGTCGTTGCAAACACAACCTGGTTCCCTATCCGGACAGAATCCATCGACATCCTCCATGACGACACCAGGCCGTCATACGCCATTAGCTCGGAAGTGGTTTTGCCGTCGCTGACCCAAAGTTTTCCCGCACCCTGCATTTCATTGTTAGTCCAAAACAGGAGCTTGTTGTTAAGCACGGTTCTGTAAGCAAGATATTTTTCGGCGTAAATCGGCCGGGTGCTGACCAATGGCAGCCGAAGTGCCCCGTTACCTGCATATACGTTGTCGGAAAGTTCAAATTCCGTGTGGGCCACCTTCACTTTCTCGACGCGGTACGGAAGCTGCTCGATAGCGACCGGTTTGTTTTCCGCAATGTCATAAGTGCATTTGGTGTAGCCGTAGCGAATCTCGAATACATCCCGCGATTGCGGCACCACCTGTACCTGGCGACCGGTTACCTCCGCGGGAAGCTTGGGAGAAATGCGTTTGGTATTCTTTTTGAAATCGAAAACACCCAGATAGGCCGCGTAAATGCTCTCATAACCAAACAATGTAGTAAATGTGAGCTGGTCGCCGTCGATGACAAAATTGGTATGAAACGGGCCTTCGGTCGATCCGGTAGGTGTTTTCGCATACATCAGGCTCGATTCCTGATCGCTGACCGTCTCCCAGTTATGCCCTTCAATGACTTTGAATATTTTCAGGCCCAAGTTGTTGGCAGCGTAGATCCGGTCATTGATCAGGAAGAGTGCGCCGGTTTTGTCCCTGATCATAACAGGCGCGGGACCCCGGTTCCACTCGTAAGTTTTGGCACTCTCAGCACGGTTTCCGGGCGCGACTATCAGTGTCTTCTCCACATAACCGGCATCGACGGCAATGTATTCGTAACCATTGTGCTTTTCTACCAGGATTTCATTCAACGCCGGACCAAGACGGCTGGCAATGGTTCGCGACTCGGTGTCAAACACTTTTAACGTCCAGGTTTTCGAGGTCGAATCATGTAGGCCAAAGTAGAGATTCCCTTCGGAGTACCTGAATGCGGTTGCATCTTCATTTAAAAAATCAGTATGTCCGTCGGTACCGAGCCAGGCGAATGCAAACCGCTGTGTGTTTACATCGCGAAAGGTGACGAGCAGTTTTCCTGCCACAACATTCAGGTTTAAGGTGCTGTCTGAGCGCAGCATTTTTTGCGTACCGGCAGGCGTGCCGTCAGTTTTCCAGATTTCATTTTGGTTGGTAACAAAATATAGAAAGTCGCCGGCTTTGGTGAAATCAAACGTGTAGCTGCTTTGGTAGCCAGGCACAATATCTTTCAGGAGTTTGGTATTGGCCTTCGTTCCATCCGATACCCAAAGCTCGTTGCCGCTCGCAGGTGTAAACAATGAAAAGATCATCTTGTTGCCGAGCTGTGACTGATAAACCGGGTTGAGGGCCTGTTTATTGATGCTGTTTTCAAAGTGAGTAATCTGCTTTTGCGCGAAACCGCCGCCAGCGGTTAGCAGCAGAAGATGGAAAATATATAAATGTCTTTTCATAGCTAATAGTTGATGATGCTGTTTTTTTAGTGAAATATTTCTTTTAAAATGTGTTTTCGTTGTTTGCTGATAATGGCTTGATAATTACCTTCCATTAGTAAATATCCGCCATCCTCTTTTTTGAAAGATACAATGCGATTTTTATTAATCAAATAGGATTGATGAGTCCTCAGAAAACCGTATGGTTCCAGGATTGTTTCATAATCGGAAATGGGCTTGCTAACCGTTATTTTCTTAGTATTTGTTAAATGGAAAGTGGTATAACTATTATCTGATTTACAAAAAACAATATCATCTATCAATACATAATGAATTTCATGGGCTTCGGCTAATGCGATCTTTTTTTGGCGTTGTGAAGGAAGGTTTTCGAATGACTGGATCAGCATCTCTATCTGCGCGCCGCGATCCCGCTCTTTCTTGCGATCGGCCGCCTTCCTCACAGCGTCGGTTAATTCAAGGTGGTCGAGTGGTTTGAGCAGGTAGTCTGTTGCCGAAAACTTGATCGCCTGAATACCATAAAGGTCATAGGCTGTTGTGAAGATGATGCTGCCCTGATAGTGATGGAGCTGTTTGAGCAAATCGAAGCCTGTTTCGTTTTGCAAACGGATATCCAGGAAAAGAATATCCGTTTGCTGGCTGGTCAGAAAATCGAATGCGTTGCTGACCTGATGTGCGTAACCCGCCACCTCCACATGCGGACAATGTGTTGCCAATGCGAGGCGCAGGTTGTGCACCGCCTGGATCTCGTCGTCGAGTATAAAGCACCGGATCGGTTTCATGAAAGCCATTTTAGTAATCTGATTTCCGTGGTAGTCCCCAAGCCCCGGCTGGATTGCGTTTGCAGCATAATTTGCATGGACGGCAGCTTTTCGTTGATCAGTGCAATGCGCTTGCCGGTTAAGGAAAGGCCATGTCCTTGTGCTTTTACCGAAGGATCGTACCCGATTCCATTATCGACGATTACAACAACAAGGTCGGTAGCATCGCAGTGGACGGTGAGGGTCAGTGTCGGGTTGTGGATACGCTCGGTAAAACCATGACGGACACTGTTTTCGATAATCGGCTGCAAAAGAAGTGGCGGGAAATCGATCGAGTCGAGGTCATTCCCGCACTCGCTCCGGAAGGTGTACGCAAATGATTTTCGTTTTTGTTCCAATGCAATGTATTTTTCTTCGATGCTGATTTCTTCCGACAATGAAATCAATTCTTTCCTGCCGTTATCCATAATTGTCCGCATGAATGTTGCAACCTCTGTAATGTATTGGTTAGCTGCATCGGGCTTGTCCTGACGGATCAACGACTGCACCGCATTGAGTGAATTGAAAAGAAAATGGGGATTCAATTGGCCGCTGAGCAATTGCAGCTGGTTTTCGATTTCGTTCTTCTTGTGGGTGAGGCGTGTTAGCTGGCGCTTATGACGCTGTTTTTGGATTAAAAAGATTAGCAATGCCAGAGAAATTACCCCGAGCACCGGCAGCGCAATATCAATCCAGCCGGCGTGCAAACGCGTTACTTCAACAGTCACTTCGTTGATGCTTTCGGGTTGGTGTCTGTACCGGAGAAAAACCTTTACGGTTTTACCTGGCTCAGGTTTGTCGAGGTAAATGTAAGTATAGCCATTAATAAATTGAACGCCCTTTTCACCACCAAGTCTTTTCCAGTTTTCGGGTTTATTTAATGCATATTCAATTCCGCTGTTTTGCGGCATGCGACCGAAAAAATAATATTGCTCATCGTCAGCAAATCTAAGAAGCGCAGAATTGCCACCTTTTATCTGATAATGGGAAGCTGGTGGCCCATGCTTGGCAGGTGCCTTGCTGATCTGTGTATTAAGAATTTCTTCAAAGCTCTTATCCGATGAAAACTCTACAAAATTGAAGTAATCGGGCACGCTTCGCTTACGTGTAATTGAGAAGTTATAGACAGATTGAAGAGTGCTTTTGTCCCTGATTTCAACCGTAAGCGAATCATTGATCTGCAAGTCGAATTTTCCGGCGTGATAGTGCTCGGCAGGAATCATTTCGATATTTTTACCACGATCACTTCCCGCTTCTGTCGTGTCATAGGCAAAGTAAAAATCAGGGTCGGATTTGAGGGATCCTATATCCCTCCAATCGCTATTGAGTTTTCCATTAATTGCAGTCCTGAATTGGAACTTATTGAAATCCCAATAAACTTCCGAATAGTCTTTATGAAGATTACGAATGAATGAGTAAGGGTAAAAGTCAAGGGAGAAGCGGCTCATTGCGATGTAGTACCGCGAGACTTTTAAAGTCGTAAAGCTATTGTTTAATGTGGAGTCCGGGTAGAGAAATTGGTTATCGGGATTGGGCGTATAAAATGAAATTTGCTTTTCGTGCAGGCTAAGGCTGCCGGCCCTTGTAACATCGCAGGATTCGCACACCTTGCCGTTGTGGATTTCTTTAATAACAAGATCATTAGCATTATGCTGCCCCAAAGTGGCGATTGGCATGAACAGTGGTAAGATAAGTGCCAGGTTCTTCATGTGTAAATTGGTTTGGTTCTCCAGCAAATACGTGACCGCATTGCGCAACCAGCCGACCAAAACTGAATTGGGTGCTTTTCGATTTGAATTCGGAATGTTATCGGGAAAAATAGCTTTCAAATTCCTATTTTTGTAACCATGAGGTTCGCACCAACACTCTGACACTCCTTCCCGTGCCGCCGTTGCACGTGCTCCCCGGTTTTCCGGGGCCAGGATTTTATTATCCCAATTTTTCAATCATACACTTATTGAAATCCATGGAAGGAATACTGAATGCTCAGCAAATAGATCAATTTATCAATCAGGGCTTCGTCCGCATCGACAATGCGTTTTCCGAAGAAATAGCCGCGCAAGTCAGGGATATTTTATGGAATGACCTCGGCCTCGACCGCAACAATCCCGCTACCTGGACCAGGCCCGTGATTCGCCTGGGGATGTACACGCAGGAGGCATTTGTAGCATCTGCCAACACGCCGGTTTTGTATGCGGCATTTGATCAGCTCGTTGGCCCGGGCAAATGGCGGCCTTGCCGCAGTATGGGCACATTTCCGGTCCGTTTCCCGTCCCATGAGGATCCCGGGGATACGGGTTGGCACGTCGATGCCGGCTTTCCGGGCGATGATCCTGCTAACTTTTGGGAATGGCGTGTCAATATGTACTCGAAGGGACGCGGGTTGCTGATGCTTTTCCTGTACTCGGACGTGGGCGAGCGAGACGCGCCTACGCGTATCCGGAAAGGTTCACACGCCGACGTCGCGCGTACATTGCAGGCGGAAGGGGAGGCAGGGCTGTCGTTTATGGAGCTTGCCGCCAGGCTGGATACCATCCCCGACAGGGAAGTTGCCTTCGCGACCGGTAAGGCCGGTACCGTCTACCTTTGCCACCCGTTCCTGGTCCACGCCGCGCAAGCGCACCATGGTAAGGAGCCGAAGTTTATGGCCCAGCCGCCATTGCTATTAGCTGCGGATTTGGATATTAAGGGTACCGCGCCTGTCGAAATCGCTATTTCGCAAGCGTTGAAATAGGAGCGCCTTTCATGCAAATCGCCTGATTTGTATATAATTATCACGGGCCTTCCGGCTGGTCAGTAGTGTAAAAAAGAGGTGCATTACCGACCGGCCGGAGGCCCGCCTAATTACCATTCAGCTGCACTTCCATCGTCGTGCGTCCATAGCGGGTTTTTCCAGTTGTGGCCAATGGCGGCCATTTTCCGGACATGCTCTTCGTTTATTTCGATTCCCAGCCCGGGACCGGAAGGGATATTGACGAAACCGTCATGATAGTCAAATACAGTTCTGTCGGTCAGGTAGTCCATCAGGTCGCTGCCCTGGTTGTAGTGGATTCCGAGGCTTTGCTCCTGGATGAATGCATTATGACAGGTTGCATCCACCTGCAAGCATGCTGCCAGGGCGATAGGACCGAGCGGACAATGCGGGGCGGCGGCCACGTCAAACGCTTCGGCCATTGAAAGTATTTTTTTGCATTCGGTGATGCCGCCCGCATGGGATAGGTCGGGCTGGATGATGTCGGCGTAGCCATGCATCAGCAGGTTTTTGAAATCCCATCGGCTAAACATCCGCTCGCCGGTCGCGATAGGAATGGAAGTATGTGCAGCGATTTCGCGCAGTGCCTCGTTGTTTTCCGATAGTACCGGTTCCTCGATAAACATCGGCCGGAAAGCCTCCAATTCTTTGGCGAGCACTTTGGCCATGGGCTTATGCAGGCGTCCATGAAAATCGACCCCAATTTCCAATCCATAGCCCAGCGCCTCCCGGATCGACGCGACCCTTTTGACAGCGAGGTCGATTTTTTCGAACGTGTCGACGTACTGCACTTCATTGGTTGCGTTCATTTTGATGGCCTTGAAGCCGCGGTCGAAGCATTCTTTTGCTGCGCCGGCCACTTCATCGGGCCTGTCGCCGCCGATCCAGGAATAGACTTTAATCTTATCACGGCATTTGCCGCCGAGAAGCTGGTAAACCGGCGCGTTGAAGAATTTACCTTTGATGTCCCAAAGCGCCTGGTCGATACCCGCAATGGCGCTCATCAGAATAGGTCCGCCGCGGTAGAACCCACCCCGGTACATCGTGTTCCAATGGCCTTCAATATCGAGCGGGTCTTTACCGACCAGTGCTTCCATCATTTCGTGCACCGCTGCGGCTACCGTTGCCGCTTTGCCTTCGATCACCGGCTCGCCCCATCCGACGATGCCTTCATCGGTTTCGATTTTCAAAAACAACCATCTGGGTGGTACCTGGAACAGCTCGTAGCTTCTGATTTTCATCCTATTTTTCTTTTACATTCTATAACCCTTCTAATTGGCTATAAATGTAAGGGAGGCATTTCTATATTTTGGCAATTTGAGCTGCTGTTTCATACTTTTAAATGTCTCCATAGGCCCCTCCGCCGCAAATGCATTCACTGCCCAGGCGGGCAGGTATCCACCGGGATCCGTATGCAGCGTGTATTCGATACGCACTTTTCCTGCTGTCGGCGTGAGCACCCACCGGCCTTTGGAGTCGCTTACCCGCACCACGTTCTTTTGGGGAGGCACCATGCCGGCTACCACCGGTCCGTCGATTGTGACGGTTTTTGTCAAAGGATCTTGCTTGGTGATCAGGTGCGCCACAAAATCGCGGTTGTCCAGCGGCCAGGGCAGGCCAATTTCCGAGTGGTAATATAGATCGGTAGGTGAGACGCGTTTCACGACAGTACACGACTTGGTTTTGTAAACCCATTGTGTGCCCGCCTCCACATCCAGCAGCAGTGAAACCATTTGGGAAAGCGAGGCATCCACCACACAATCGACCTTAATGGCCTTGATTTTGGATTCGGGAACGGCCGACGAATAGATCCGGATTTGCTCTTTATCGGCAATGAGCTTCCATTTGGTTTGTGCTAACGAAGGCAGCGAGCAAACGCTGATGATGAATAACAGGATGAATTTGTGCATTTGTTGGATGAAGTATGGATTGGCTGGACATGCTCTCAATCAGCATGACAACCCATCTTGAACAACCCCTACAAAAAGCATTAAATTCCTCGTGGCAAGTTAAATCAGCATTTACTTCGATCGGGTTAGTATTACACCAAATCCCATTCCTTACGCGGTTTACGGCTCAGCAAGTGGTTCGCCTCCTTGTCGCCGGTAAACTTTTCTTTCTTTGCATTCCAGGTAAGCTCCCGCTTCAACCGGTAAGAAATCAGCCCCAGGTGCATCGGAGTCGTCATCTCGCGGGCATAGGCGAGGTTAGACTCCGGTTGCTTGCGGGACTTGACGCAATCGATGAAATTTTGCTGGTGCCCGGGCGATCGCGGATTGGTGATCGGCACCGAAGCGATATCGCCCGTTTTTTCACCGTTGATAGTCAGTTCACGGGTATTGTAATCGCATATCAGCGTTCCTTTATCACCTTCGAAGAAAGCGCCAATACCCCGGTCGGCGGCGCCGGGTACGTCCGGCGGGTTGGATGTCCAGTACACTTTCAATCCATCAAATTCATAATCGACGTCGAGTGTTTTAGGGGCATCGGCAATACCTTCGTATGGGATACCCCGTGCATTGATTTTCTTCAAACCCGTCGGATGTATCGCCGAATACATGACATCGGCAATATGGCACCAGAAATCGGCGAACTCGCCGCCTGAATAATCGAGGAAGTACCGGTAGGTAAAGTGGCATTTTTCGGGAATGTATTCGGTAAACGGCGCCGGACCCAGCCACATGTCCCAATTCAGTGTTTTCGGCACCGGCTGCACCGTGGGTGAGCCGAGTTCCTTGGTACCCGGTTTTTTCCATAGCCGCACCGTGTGCACCTTCCCGATCGATCCCGACTGGATCAATTCCACAACGCGGTGAAAGTTATCTCCCGCATGGATCTGGTTCCCCATTTGAAAGATGCGATCATGCTTTTCCAATTGTTTGAGCATCATTTTGCCTTCTTTCAGGCAATACGAAAGTGGCTTCTCGCCGTACACATCCTTTCCGGCCTGGAATGCCAGCGTGGCGATCTGCGCATGCCAGTGATCGGGTGTCGCCACCGTGATCGCGTCGATATCTTTCCTTTCGAGAATCCTGCGGAAATCTCCATAGGTATCCACCTTGATGCCCGGCTTCATCGTTTCCAGACGCTGTTTCGTCTCTCCAAGGTGCAGCTCATCTACATCGCAAAGCGCCACAATCTCGGCCTCGGGCAGATCGGCAAACCATTTCATATGGTTGTTGCCCATCCCACCCAAGCCGATATGCGCTATACGCACGCGGTCGCTGGGCGCTGCGCGCGTGATCAGGTTGGGTAAGACCGTCAGCCCGAGCGTGGTAAGTCCGGCAGTTTTAAGGAATTCGCGGCGGTTGGAAGATGGCGTCATGGTGGCTGGTTTAGGATATTGGTGCTGGTAAAAGAAAGAGCCGGGGGAATGTTACTGGTTTGTTGTAATGCTGTTGCGTACCTACGGCACTTGAAAAGAATCAATCGCCTTCCATGGCTACCAATATTACATCCCTGACGGGGTACCAAAAAACTACATCGAAAACGAAATTCCTTCCTCGACGGCCTTGTCGTACTTCTCTTTGACAAACCGGTACAGATAGGGCGACTTGTTTGCGGCTCCGATGCGCTTTTCATCCAGGCGTTCGAGGATGTCGTAGCTCATGAGCAGCTTCTGGAAATTGCGGCGGTCGAATGA
Organism: Dyadobacter sp. 50-39; assembly: GCA_001898145.1. GTDB lineage: Bacteria > Bacteroidota > Bacteroidia > Cytophagales > Spirosomataceae > Dyadobacter. The sequence goes on along the minus strand of MKSR01000030.1, from coordinate 18,568 downwards.
ACGGTCGAGGATGGTCTCGTACAGGCGTTGCAGTTCAGGCATCGTGAATTTCTCGGGAAGGAGGTTGTAGCCTATCGGGTGGTTTCGCGCATGCCGTCGCAGGGCTTTCAGCGCGCGTTCTATCATTTCGTTATGGTCGAACAGCAGGTGGGGGACATCGGCGAGCGACCACCAGCGGCATTCGTCGGTGAACCAGTCGGGGGTAGGCTGTACCTGGGCGAATTCCACAAGTGCATAGTAGCCGATGGAGACGACCCGGCGGAAAATAATCCCGTCGAAAAAGCCTTTTCCAAAGGTTGTTTCCAGTTTTTCGAGCAGCTCTTTTTCAGGATGATACACGTACCGGTTCACATTTCCGAACGTGTAGAACTGTTGCAGGTACACGTCGCTCAGACCGGTTCGCTGGGTGAGAATGCGGTTGGCGGCATCGTTGGCCGATTCGTCGAGCAGAATATGTCCACCCGGCAGGCTCCATCCATCGGTGCCTTTCCACCGAAGCAGCAGTACTTTCAGCTCGCCTTCATGAAAGCCGAACACCGCACAGTCGAGTGAAACCTCCTTCAATGCCTTGTCAAAAAACTCCTTCAAATTGTGCTCCATCGGTAATAAGCTGACAATCAGAAAAAAATTCAATGCGTAAATTTTACACAAAGAAAATTTTCTTTATCATTGTGTCTCTATTTTAAATTGGTAAAATTCAATTTTTTAGAAAATAGTTACTACTGCGGCTGAGCGGACGCTCAGGTTGACAGCAAAGAAATCTGTTAATTTCCGGCATAACAAACCTAGTCAACGACACCTGATTCATGTACAAAATCTCTGCACTTTTCTCCTTGCTGCTTTGCGCCACCGTTGCGCATGCGCAGGTGCTGGAAGAGAACCGCTTCCGAAAGGTTGTCCTTTCGGAAAACCTCAACGAGCCGCTGGAACTGACTGTGCTTCCCGACGAGCGCGTATTGTTCATCGAGCGGCATGGCACGGTCAAATTGTACAACCCTGTTTCCAAAAAGACAACGGTAATCGCCTCCATACCCGTCAGCACGAAGTATAATGATAATTCCGAAGCCGAAGACGGGCTCCTGGGTGTGAACATTGATCCCGGTTTTGTGAAAAATCACTGGATTTACTTTTACTATTCACCGGCGGGCAGCGTGCCCGAAAACATGCTGGCGCGGTACGAATTGAAAGGCAATACGCTGGATCTGGGTTCCAGGAAGGTGATCCTGCGCATTCCCGTGCAACGCGACAATTGCTGCCATACGGGTGGCTCGATCGACTGGGACGCGCAAGGTAATCTCTACCTTTCCACCGGGGACAACACCAGCCCAAGGGCTTCGGACGGCTATGCGCCCATTGACGAACGGCCGGGCCGCAGTCCGTTCGATGCGCAGAAATCGTCTTCGAATACGGCCGACTTGCGTGGCAAGATCATTCGCATTCACCCCGAAGCCGACGGCAGCTACACCATCCCTGAGGGTAACCTGTTTCCAAAGAATGCGTCAGGAGCATACGATGCGAAAACCAGACCGGAAATCTACACTATGGGGCACCGTAACCCGTATCGCATTTCGGTGGATAAAAAGAATGGCTATCTGTATTGGGGAGATGTGGGGCCGGATGCGGGCAGGGATTCAAGCGGGCTGGGACCAGCTGCGGAAGACGAGTTTGGACAAGCGCGGAAGGCGGGGAACTACGGCTGGCCCTATTTTGTGGGCGACAACAAGGCATACTGGGATTTTAACTTTGAAACCGGGCAATCGGGCAAAAAATTCGACCCTGAAAAGCCGGTGAACGACTCGCCCAACAATACCGGCCTTACCGAGCTGCCGCCTGCGCAGAAAGCGCTGATCTGGTACACGGCAGCCGAGACAAAACGTTTTCCGTTGCTCGGTTCGGGTGGGAGGAGCGCCATGGCCGGGCCGGTGTATGATGCCGATCAGTTTAAGGATGCAAAGCGGGCGTTTCCCGCATATTACGACAGGAAGCTGTTTATTTACGAATGGATGCGCGACTGGATTATGGCGGTAACCCTGAGCCCCAAGGGTGATTATGTAAAAATGGAGCGGTTTTTGCCAAACCTCAGACTTGAACATCCGATCGATATGGCATTTGGCCCTAGCGGTGATTTGTACATACTCGAATACGGGCAGGGATGGTTTATGGGCAACCCGGAGTCAAAGCTGGTGCGGATCGAATACAATGGCGGTAACCGGAAGCCCCTTGTAGCGGCTTCGGTGGACAAGAAAGCCGGGGCAGTGCCATTCCGGGCGCAGTTTTCATCGGCGGGCACGGTGGACTTCGATCAGGATAGTTTGCGATATCAATGGAAAATAGCTTCCGCCGCGGGCGTCGCGCCGGTGGTGCTCAATGAGCCTAATCCGGCGTATACTTTTAAAAAGAAAGGAACGTACAAGGTTACGCTCACGGTGACTGATTCAAAAGGCCTGAAAGATTCGCAAAACTTTACCGTTCAGGCAGGCAATGAGCCGCCGCAGGTTTCGCTGGAACTGACAGCGGGCAACAAAACCTTTTTCTTTCCCGACAAACCCATTCACTATAAGGTAAGCGTGTCGGACCAGGAGGATGGTAGTTTGGAAAAGCACACTATACCAGCCTCGAAAGTGAGGATAACAGCCGTTTACCAAGATGTCGAAGACAAGCAGGCACCGTCCGTGGGCGGCCACCAGGAAACACCGGTGACCTTTACGGCGGGCAAGCTGCTGATCGAGAAGAGCGACTGCAAGGCATGCCATTTCACGGATAAGAAATCCATAGGCCCGGCCTTCGTGGATGTGGCAGCGAAATACAAGGCAGACGGTAGTGCAGTAGCCTCCCTCTCGGACAAGATCATCAAAGGTGGCGCGGGTGTTTGGGGCGAGACGGCCATGTCCGCGCACCCGTCGATCGGTTTGCCTGAGGCGGGGCAGATGGTGAAGTACATTCTGAGTCTGGCCGCCCAAAAACCGGCGTTGAAGGCGCTGCAACCGGAGGGACACGTCGACGCCCGCATACCCGAAGGCGCAGATGCCGCGAAGGGCATTTATAAGCTCATAGCCGGTTATACCGACAAGGGCGCCGACGGAATGCCGTCTCAAACGACTGAAAAGACACTCACATTGAAGAACCCGACATTGCTTTTTGGCCAGGCAGACGATGCTTCGAAAAACATCATGCGCTTCAAAATGGGCGAGAACAACCTGCTGATCGTCACGCAGCCCAACGCCCACGCTATTTTCAGGGACATCGACCTGACGGGCATTACTGCAATGGATATGGTGGTGGCGGCCCCGAAGGATCAGCTCAACGCGCAGGGGGGTATTGTGGAAGTCCATGACGGTTCACCGGATGGTGCATTACTGGGCAAAACCGATTGGATCCCCCCAACCGACGACGCCAGCGCATTTACTTCCAAAACCCCGCCCAAGCCATTCCACGTACCCCTCGCTCCTCAAAACGGTGCCCGCGATCTGTATTTTGTTTTCAGAAATGACAATGCGAAAGGGGCCTTGTTTGTGCCGTTCTCGGTCACATTTGTTTCTAAATGATTATTAATAGCTAACTAATCTACTCATGAACCATTCCCGTCGTCACTTTTTAGGTCAGCTCGGTTTTGCCGCTGCGGGGCTTAGCCTCGGTCCGGTCGATATGCTTGCCGTCAGCGCACCGTCCGCCGCAGCAGCTAAGTTCAATTTTGACATCTCGCTGGCTGAATTTTCGTTTGCTTCGGAGCTTTTCAGCGGTAAAATGACCAATATGGATTTTCCCGCCCGTGCCAGGAAGGACTACGACATTTCGATACTCGAATACGTTTCCGGCTTTTTTAATAATAAACATAAGGAGCAGACCTACCTGAATGAGCTCAAAAAGCGCTGCGACGACCTGGGTATGAAAAACCACCTTATTATGGTGGATGGCGAAAACCTGACGGCCCTGGACAATGCTGCGCGCGCGAAGGCCGTAGAGGCGCATTACCCATGGGTGGATGCGGCCAAATTTCTCGGTTGCTCGGCTATCCGCGTAAACCTGGGCGATGCGATGGCCATGCTATCAGGTAAAAAAGAAGAGGGGACGCCCGCAGAACTGGCCACCGCGGCGGTAGACGGCTATGGCAAATTGCTGGAATATGCCGGTAAAGCAGGTATAAATGTGATCGTAGAAAACCATTTCGGCGTGTCAACCGACCCCGATTGGCTTGTGGGAGTGATGAAGCAGTTGAAGGCAACCAATAAAGGTCTTCTGCCCGATTTTGGTAACTTCTGCGCGGAAAGAAGCAAGCCTGAAACGCAGGATATTAAAGGTATTATGGCTACAAAATGCGTAAAGGAACACGATAAGTATGAAGGTGTACGCAAAATGATGCCTTATGCCAAGGGAATTAGTGCCAAAACACACCAGTTCGATGCCAATGGCAACGACCCGGAAACGGATTTCATCAAAATGTTTAAAATCATTAAGGATTCCGGTTGGAACAATGGCATAGTCGGCATCGAGTACGAGGGAGGGCTGATCCGCGATATGGGCGGAGACCTCTCAAAGCCCACCAATGATGAAGGTGTCAGGCAGACTAAGGCGCTGTTAGAGAAGGTATTGGAAGAATTGGGTTAAGGGGTCCTTCGGTCAGGTGTGATGGTGCCCGATGTTGAAGTGTATAGTGATAATTTTTGTTCAAAAAATATAATTATGTCCAGTGCCATGCAATAATTAGCTACTTTTATGTGTCAATAGGTTACAATGCAAACCTGTGTAGCTATGAAGCAACGTTCTCTCATCATCGCCCTGAGTATACTGATACCGGCATTTTCATTCGGGCAGACGGACAAAGATGCCAAACGGTGGCAATTCGGTGTCATTGCAGGACCGCAGCTCGGTTTTTTAGTGCCAAACGATTCGGACGCGAAGCCCACCAAGGGACTGCTGGCCGGGCTGGATGCAGGCTATCGTTTTCAAAATGCTGTGAAAGGCTGGTCTGTGCACTTGCAGCCGAACTTTACCATGTTCCGGAGCAAACAGGAATCGGGTGACGAAAACACCGAGTACTATTTGAAAATGAAGTCGAAATCACATTCGCTGATGGTACCATTCCTGGTTCGGTACACCATCCTGGGCGGAAAGATCAGGCCGTTTGTGGAAGCGGGAGGAAACTGGGTCGTTCGCACGTCGGCATCCTACAAAATGACTGGGCAGTTCTGTCCCGAAGGCGTGGCCTGTACCCCCATTGATAATGAAGAGAAAATACGCAATGCGGATGTCACCCGCTTAGGAGCGTTGGTAAGCGCGGGCGTGCAGATTGATGCCGGAAAAGTGACTATTCCGATCACTATCCGGGCGATCCAGGATATTAAGAAGAACGAAGTTTACATCGATGGCCTCGGCGAGGAAGCAGTGTTTCCGAAGGCGAGGATGATCCAGATTACCGCCGGTGTTACCTTCTGAGGACTGGCTTAGCGGTTGCTTTTGACCCGACCGCCGACGCCTGAGCGTCGGCGGTCGTTTTGCATTACATCAAATTTTTTCTGCTTTTTTGGTTACATGCGGGGGCTGGTGGAGGCGGTAGCCAAGGGGAAGCGGGCGTGATGTTGAATGATTGAATGACCGAATGATTGAATGATTGAATACTATTCGGTCATTCAATCATTCAATCATTCAAAATTAATTTCACTGCCACTTCGCCAGCAACTCCTTAAACGCGTCCTTGTACAAATCCCCCACCGGGATATCGACGCTGCCGATGTGCACTGCGCTTTTGCTGATAGAATCCACTTTTCCTACCGCCACGATAAATGAGCGGTGTATGCGGATGAATTTGCCGGACGGCAGCTTTTCCTCAATCGCTTTGAGGCTGCTATGCGAAACCACCGGGCTGCCATTAACCTGGTGGATTTTAACATAATCCTTAAATGACTCGATGAATAGAATGGCGTCGAAATCAATCCTGACCAGTTTGTAGTCGGATTTCACGAACAGGTAATTCTCGCTCGAATCCAGTTCGGGTTCAGCGGTCCCTTCCCGCAGGTTTTCGAAATACTTTTTAGCCTTCATGGCCGTGGCCAGGAACTGGTTATACCCGAATGGTTTGAGCAGGTAACCCAGTGCATCGACTTCATATCCCTGCACCGCGAACTGATTGTATGCTGTTGTGAACACAATGCGCGTTTTTGTCTCCGGCGATTGACTGAGCACCCTGGCAAGCTCCATACCCGTCAGTTCCGGCATCTGAATGTCCAGGTACACCAAATGAATATTTTCCCTGGTAATGACTTGCAGCGCATCCAGGGCATTGATGTACCGTCCGTGCAGATGCAGAAATGGCGTTTGTTCCACAAATGAGCTGACAAGGCCCAATGCGAGCGGTTCGTCGTCAACGGTAATGCAGTTCAGGGTCATGCTGGATGTGGTTTACGTCAGGTCGATGGTCAGGTGAACGGTAAATGAATTGGCTTGTTGGTTGTTATCGATTTCCAGGCGATGCCTCGCCGGATAGAGCAGATCCAGGCGCCTGCGGGTATTGCTCAGGCCGATGCCGCCGCTTTCAGCGCCTGCTACTTTCTGTACCGGAAAAATATGGTTTTCTACGTGAAGCGTCAAGGCACTGTTCGACAGACCGGCGTGTATTTTAATTTCCGACTGTTGCGACGCATTGATCCCGTGTTTGAATGCGTTTTCGATGAATGGCAGCAGTAGCATCGGGGCGATGGGGTAGTCGGGAATAGGTTCATCACGGGTGTACTGCACATTGCTGCTGCTCTGCACGCGGAGCTTCATCAGCTCAATGTAGTCGTCGATAAACGCGAATTCGCGACTGAGCGGCGCCACATCCTGCTGGGTTTCATAGAGCAGGTAACGCATCATGCGCGAGAGTGTAAGCGTGGCCTCGCGTGACTCTTCTACATTCGTGTACGACAGTGCGTATATATTGTTGAGTGTATTGAAGAAGAAATGCGGGTTAATCTGCGCTTTGAGCAATGCGAGTTCGGAGGTAATGTTCTGTTTTTCAACGGTGTCGCGCAGGTGTGCATCTGCCTGCCAGCGCTGGATCACTGCCATGCTCGTGCTCACACCGACGACCAGCAGCGTGGTCATGAGCAGAATGCCGTCGATCAGATGCCGGGGCTTAGGCCCGCCGCGATGTCTGGGGCGTGGCATAATTTGCTCCATGTGCCGCCGGATTTCCAGCTGATGGTCAATGAGTTTGCTTACCATCAGCATTAGAACCACGAGGGCAACAACCCACAAAATGAAGATGAAAATCCGGTTTTTGAGCAGGTATTGCGGGACAAGGTAAAGCGAATTGAAATAGAACAGCGCGACCAGCAGCCCGAAATTCAGGAATTGTTTTACCCAAAATACGGCAGGCAGGCTCACGCCCCACGACAAGGGTTGGTAAAATACAAGTACAAAGCCGAGCAGTGCCCAAGCCAGCAAATGCATCGCGGCCACTACGCCGCCTTTTGTGTTTTCTCTGGTCATTACCGTAAAAATAACAGCCCGACGCCGGTATTCTGGCATGGAGCGCAGGTGTTTCGACGTATCGTGCCTTTCGCGGGTTAGAGGGCCACTCTTTGCCGACCGGCCGATCTGCCTGCCCGGCCGCACTTCCTGCCGGGTGGTTTATCGGGTAAAACGGACCATTCAGCTACACATTCCGGCTATCTGTCCGGGCGGCTTTCATTCGCGGTTCACATCCATTCTCTTTGTATCGGCTAGTAGCGGACGGCTAGTAGCCAATTACAAAGCAAACCCACCGAATGATCCATTGAAAAGTAACAATATATGCTCAAATTCCTGAATAAGATCATTTTTGACCCGAACGATTTCCGCTCGGTCATTGCCGCATGCATTGCCGGTAACAGTCAGGCACAGCATATCCTGTTCAAGAAATATTTTGGCTATGCCAAAAGCATTTGCCTAAGGTATACCTATTCGCCGGAGGAAGCCGAGGAGGTGTTAAACGAAGGGTTTTTCAAGGTGTTCAATAATCTGGAAAAGTATGATCCCGGGCAGCCCTTCAAGGCCTGGCTGCGGACCGTGATGGTCAACAATGCGATCAGCTATTTTAGACGGAATAGGAAGCACTACGCGGCGCGCACGGCATTCGACGAGATTCCCGAGCCTGGCATCACGGATGACGCTGTTTCAGAAATTACCGCCGGCGAAATCATGCAACTCATTCAGAAACTGAAACCCATTTATAAAACCGTGTTCCTGATGTATGCCGTGGATGGTTACAGCCATAAAGAAATTGCGGGTATGCTGGAAATCAACGAAGCGACGGTGCGGTCTCAGTATGCGCGTGCACGCGCGCAGTTGCAGGAGGTGATCGCCCACCATTATCCCGATCTGGCCGGCCAGTACGCGATGTTGTCGTTTTAAACAGCCGCTATTTACCCATCCAAACTTTGAAATCGTGTGCACGCTCGCGGCTGACGATCGTTTCCTTGTCGAGTGCGGGGAGTAATGTGAGCGCCAGCCGGTGGTTGTAGTAAGGCTGCATCTGAACAACTGACCGGTGCGTTACGATCAGTCCGCGGTTGACACGGAAGAAATGGTCCGGGTCCAGGAACGCATCCAGCTCATCCATTTTGTAATCCACCACGAATTTCTGTCCCTGCTGGTTTCGGAAGAACGTCAGGCCATTGTCAATGTAGAAATAGGCAATTTCCGAAGTCTCGACCGACAACAGGCGTGCACCTTGTTTTACGAGAAACCTTTTGCGGTATTCGGGCACGGGCGATTGCAGGTACAGGCTTTTCAGAATCGCTTCCACGTCCAGCTTCTGCGCCGCTTGTGGCTCGGCCTTACCCGGGGCGATGAGGTCGTAGAACTTTCGGACTGCACGTTGGAGGTCTTCCTGCTGCACCGGTTTGAGCAAATAATCGATACTATTCACCTTGAAGGCCTGCAAGGCATATTCGTCATAGGATGTGGTGAAGATCACCGTGCTTTTTACCTGGACCCGGTTGAATATCTCGAAACTCTGCCCGTCGGCCAGCTCTATGTCCAGAAAAATAATGTCCGGTTCCGGGTTTCCGCCGTCCCGATTTTGCATGATCCAGTCTACGGTAGCCGCAATGCTGGGCGTGATTCCCTGTACTTTAAATTCCGGTGCGGTCTCTTCCAATAGCTTGGTCAGCTTTCGCACGGCCAGTTTTTCATCTTCTACAATTAATATGTTCATGCATTTGCGGTTTTCAGGGTGATAAGCGGCAGGGTGACGGTAAAGGAGCGTTCGCCGTTGTCGATGGCAGGCATCCGGTCGGAAAGCAGCTCATATTTGGCCATAATGTTGGCCAGCCCCAGGCGTGTCGACCGGATCGGTGTGGATTTCACCAGCCGATTGTTGCTGATTTCGAGCAGGTCATCGCCCATCGATCGGATAGTAACTTGTAACGGGTTGGCTTCCAGGATGCTATTATGCTTGACGGCATTTTCGAGCAGGAGCTGTAAGGTAAGCGGAGGAATCTTTTTTTCCATATCATCCTCATTGACCTCGATCACCAGATCGAAACCGGCATCGTAGCGTGTGCGCAGCAAGTGGTAATAGGAGCTGATAAAACGGAGTTCCATCGCAAGCGTCGTCAGCTCGTGCTGGTTGGTTTGCAGCAGGTACCGGTATACCTTGGCCATCTCATCCACAAACTGCTCGGCCCGTTTGGGTTCATCGGCGATCAACGCCGAGAGCGTATTCAGGCTGTTGAATAAAAAATGCGGGTTCACCTGGCTCTTCAAACTTTGCAATTGCCCCTGCATGCCCGCTCTTTTGAGCGCCTCCTTGTTGATTTGCAGCGTTTTCCACTTGCCGAGCGAGTAGTTGATTTCATAAAGGCCTGTAAGCAGAAGTACAGCCACAAATTCAAAGAGATAGACGTTGATCATCATCCGGCCGTCTAATTGTGCTTCAAAAGGCCTGAAATGCATGATGAAAAGCATGTAGCAGGTCACAAATGCAAACGTCAGGACCCAGAATGCGACGGCCGAGAGCGCGCTTCTTTTGAGAGAAGAGTCGAGTGACGGGTATTTGCGGGCAATGTACCGCGCAGCCCAGTCGTGAGGGACGAACGCTACGATCGTCATCAGGAAGATCATCAGCGTGCCGCCGACGAAGTTGTAGAGGCCGGCCAGGTAGGGTTCGCCAATAAGCAGATAGCTGATCGTAGGCACAAACCAGGGAACCAGCAATGCGAAAATCCACCTGCCGAAGAGACTCAGCCATATTTGCCGGCCGATTCCGTTGTAAAAATGGGTTGGGGTCATGTAAATATCAATGGCAGGATAATCGCAAATTCATGGTTATCTTCTTTCAACTGGACCGCGCCGGCGCGGTTGAAAAGAAATTTATAGCGGTTGATCAACACGTTGATTCCCGGCGTTTCAAGTGGTATGCTAAGTGTTTTCGGCTGGCGGTTATGACGGAATTCGATCTGGCCCGTCTCGTTGCTACGAATGCGGATATGAAGCGGACGGGCAGGGGAGACCATATTGTAATGAATAGCGTGGTCGATCAGGATCTGGAAGGTCAGCGGCACCATTTGTCCCCCCATAAATACCTCATTCATGTCCAGGGAAATCTGGATACCGTTCTCAAAACGGGTTTCGAGCAGGTAAATGTAGGACCTGATGAAACGCAGCTCCGTATCGAGCGTCACCAGAATGTCTTCCTTTTCAGGCCCGTTTACACTCAGCTGATACCGGTACACTTTCGACATTTCATCGACAAATTTCTCGGCAACAGCTGGCGCGTCGGTTATCAGGACCGAGAGCGAATTCAGACAATTAAAAAGAAAATGGGGGTTAACCTGCTGTTTGACGGCTTCCAGTTCCTGTTGCAGCTGTTTTTCCTGCATTAGTTCCAACTCATTCTGGCTGATTCTCCATTGCCTGAATGCATAGGCTAGCTCGGTGAGCCCGGCGCCGATGAGCGAGCCGCTCAACACAAAGAAGCTGATGCGCAGCGCCCGGAACAAGTCAAACTCCGCGTCAATGCCCGTTTGATGGTAAAAAGGCAATGCAACCCAGAAAAACGCCACGTTCACGATCCCATACACTGCAAACCACGCTGCCACGCGATAAATGGATTGACCTGTTTCCGGCAGAAGGCTCGTAACCCTTCCCGACAGCGCCGCGTCTACCCGGTAAGCTGCCCAAATTAGCATTGCATTGATGAGGCTGCCGGCGATCAGCAGGCGATAGTCGGACAAGTAGCGCTCCTGCCAAAGTCCCAGCCCGGCCAGCAATGTCGCTGCCGCCAGTACCCACGCCGAGTTGGTGAGACTGAGCCGCTTTCGGCCGATCTTTGCCAGATAGCTTTCAAGGATCATTTACGCGCATTTTTCATTTCGTACAAAAATAAACGCCGGACAATCCAATCGAAAGCCGGGCAGGGCTAAACGTCGTATTTGTGAACCAAATCGTCGCAAAACATCATCCAACGTGGCCTAAACCGTCAGGAGGCCGTTTCAACTGATCAAATGGCTGTTTCAGTTTACCAACCGATTTAGCTTATTCATGAGGTAAAAGTTACAATTCACCCGGGTCGCTGTTTCCCGCCAACGGTTCACACACCACTTTTGTATCGCAGCAGGGTTCGGGCCGCTCTCGAAAAGCAAGCAGTCTGCCAGCCATAAAGTCAATCCATATAACAGCCATGAAAATAAATAACCAATTGCCAGATCAATCCATGAAAAATCAATCAGCCGTTTCACCCATGAACAACCTGTCCATCATGCCGTCGGCCGAAGCCGTGCCTACGATTACTGTTTACAAGTTTGGGAAAGCGATCTCCGTGAAAGCCAGCGATATTACTTGCCTGGAAGGTGTTGGAAACTACACATTTGTATACACCCGTCATGAAAAGCACCTGGTTTCGAAATGCCTGAAAGAGGTTCAGGACGAGCTCAGCAGCGATTTTTTACGTATCCACAAATCATACAGCATCAATGCGCGCCACATCGCGTCGCGCTGGCCGGATTACATTCACCTCAGCTGTGGTAAGGTAATCCCGATCGCCCGCAGACGCATCCGTGAAACCCACGAGATACTGGGCAGAATGGCGCTCTCAGCGTAACCTATCTGTCTTTCGCTACGCACCGGCCTGATTTGTGGAAATTATTTTCATAAGTCAGGCCGATGTTTTTTATTGCGCTATCAAACTGTCCCCGTCTTTTATGCCCCAATTTCGACTGCTCACGGTTTTTCTTTTCATCGCGCACATCAGTGCCGGTCAGCAACCTGATCTTATGAAAATCAAAGCGGCCGTGACGGACAGCAGCAACGCCTACATTTACCCTAAACTGTTAAATGAATTCCTGCTCGAACCCGACTATTACTCAGGCGAGAAAGGTACTTATCTGTATTACGGCTACATGTTCTCGCCGCAATACAAGGCGATGCTATATGGTAAGGAAGTCGATAAGTTTGACAAATATCTGAACAGCAAACGCTATGCGAAGGCGATAGAGGCCGGTGAAAAGCTGTTGATGGAAAATCCGATCAATCTGGGCTTGCTGATCAGAATGAGTCATTGCTACAAGGAGACCGGAGATCCCAAGGCGGAAAAAACGCAGAAGTTGGTTGGAATACTGATGCGAGCTGTCCGGGACAACGGCAATAGGCCGTACAAGGTGATTTCCGTCAGTGACGAATATATCATGATGTCGGCGGAAGGACTGACGGGGGTTGCGCGCGGTGCGAAAGATTCCTCAGAGGCGTCTGATAAAATTCCCCGTACCGAAGCACAGGGAATCTCAGCAATGCTCGACAGCTGGGAAGTGAAGGATAACCGGACGAACGAAACAAAAATTGTCCATTTCGAGGTGCTATACAACAACTCTTCCTTTAAAATACCCTAGCTAGTAAGCCCACCTCACATAAGCCGAAGCCCACGTGAAACCGGCACCGAATGCGGAGAATATCAGGTTGTCGCCTTTTTTGAGCTGTTTTTCATAATCCCAAAGGCACAGCGGGATGGTAGCGGCGGTGGTGTTTCCGTAATGGGCTATATTCATCATCACTTTATCCATTCCGACACCCATGCGGTTGGCTGTTGCCTCGATGATGCGCCGGTTGGCCTGGTGCGGTACCAGCCACGCCACGTCGTCGTGCGTGAGATGGTTGCGCTCCATCATCTCCGCCGAAACATCCGCCATATTCCGCACTGCCGACTTAAATACCTGTTGGCCGTCCTGATGCAGGAAATGCATACGTGCGTCCACGGTTTCATGGGTGGCAGGAAACCGGCTTCCGCCCCCTCGCTGAACGAGGTTGTTATATCCCACGCCATCCGAACGGATCAGTGTGTCGATCACCCCGTAACCCTCCGTGTTGGGTTCGAGCAGCACCGCGCCGGCACCATCACCGAAGAGAATGCAGGTACGGCGGTCGGTATAGTCCATGACAGCCGACATTTTATCGGTACCCACTACCACTACCTTTTTATATTTGCCGGTTTCGATAAACTGTGCGCCGAGTTCGAGGCCGTAAACAAAGCCTGAGCAGGCCGCGTTAACATCGAAACTGCCGATGTTGCGGATGCCCAGCTGGTCGCAGATGAGGTTTGCCGTACTTGGAAAGACGAAATCGGGGGTAATTGTTGCGCAAATGAGAAGGTCTATTTCAGCGGGATCGGTATTGGTTTTATCGAGGAGGCCTTTGACGGCTTTGGCACCCATGTGTGAGCTTCCGAGTCCGGGTTCTTTCAGTATGCGGCGTTCCTTGATGCCAGTCCTGCTGACGATCCATTCGTCGCTGGTATCAACCAGTGTCTCCAATTCGGCGTTTGTTAGAATATAGTCGGGTACATATCCTTCTATGCCTGAAATGGAGGCTTTTACTTGTTTCATATTCGATTTTAATACTGGTAAATTTCGCTGTTGGGGGATTCATTCGCCCTAAACAACAAATATGCACTACAAAAGTGCTCATTTTTCCACCTTTCGACTGATTTTTTGAGAAGTTAATTTGAAAAGGAAATGCTACGGGACAATGCGTATTTCGACGCGTCGGTTGAGCCTGCGGTTCGCTTCGCAGTCGTTCGGCGCCACCGGGAGTTCGCCGCCAAAAGCCTTCCCGCGAATGCGTCCGAGTTCGATTCGCCTGGAAACCAGGTACCTTTTAACCTCGTCGACCCGGTCGAAGGAAAGCAGCAGGTTTTTCCGCGGATCACCTACATCGTCGGTATGCCCGAAGAGTTCGATCCTGGGAGCTGGATTGCGGACCAGGTAATCGGCCAGGATTTCCAGTTCCTGATTGCTTTCGGGCAGTAAATCCGGCTCACTTTGCGTAAATAGCAGCACCGTTTCCACCTCTTCCTTCAAATCCAGTTCCGACACCTGAGCGGCCATCGCCTGAACAGAATCCGCATTTTTTACCGGTGTTAAATAATAAATCTTTGTTGGGCGAAGGGTGCGCGCAGCCAATACCTCCGAGTGCGTTTCGTAGCCGTTGGCATGGATTGAAATAACGCCTATGTCCCTGGCAGACATTTTGAACTGATAGGCACCGTCTTCATAAAGTGGAATCACCAGGTCTTCGGGTCGCTGTCCCACCACCATGATCGTCGCCTCCACAGGACGCAACGTGTACTTGTCCAGCACGCGTACCGCTACGCGCGACCTTTGCGGAATGACTTTCTGAGCATTGTCAGGAATATCCGTCCGCTGACCATGCGCGACCGTACTTGCCGCGATGGATAAAAGTAAGATGGTTGTAAAGGTTTTCATTCAATCTTCGGTTAGGTTGAACAATCGTATTTACAAGCAGGAGATTACTTTTATAAATATATGAAGGTAACTTATAAAAAACACATTATCCGGGCAGATTTTCAGGGCTCTGCATGGAAGTCAAATTTCGGCGGAATGTAGGCGGGCCTTGTTGCAAACCCTGCTCCGTATGTGTGCAAGCGTGTTTGCGGTGGTTCATGCGCCGAAAGGTCGATCGTGTTGTTCCCGAAGAGCCTCTTAAACTCTGCTTTTACCGGAAGTGGTGTTTTTAGCGGGTTCAGCTTTATGAGCCTACCCAGAAAGCCTGGCGTCTCTTCTTTGATCTTCAATGGCAGCTTATCGACTTCGGGATCAAACTGGATCCCTACAGTGTACCAGACCGCGACCGGCCTGCCGTCCTTTTGCGCGGGAGCCCATTTGGGCATGAGGCTCACCAGCCGGAGCGCCTCTTCGTCAAGCTCCATGCCAGGGCTTTTGATGATCCGGCCGCTGCTGACATTTCCTTCTTCGTCCAGCAGGAACGACACTTGAACCTGCCCCTTCACCCCCGCTTCCAAGGCCTGTGGGGGATATTTTAGATTATTGGCCAGGAATTTGTTCAACGCTTTGTACCCGCCCTGAAAATGCGGCCAGCGGTCAAGACGTACGGAACTACCGCTTTCTCCATCCTGGGTACTCTCACCATCTTTTTTTGCCGGCCTTGCGGGATTTTTCATGCGGGCGGCGGTCGCCTGCGGGCGCGATTTCAGCATAATTACATACTCGCTGGCCGATTTCACGATCGGCACCTGCCGCGTCTCAAAATCCGGGTGTTTTACTACGAGCATCCCATTCAGCGGAGCATCTGCTATTTCAAAACTGCCTGAAAGATTGGTAACTGTGCCGCGCTCCGACCCGGCGATCAGTATGGCCGCATTGGCGACTGGACGTGACGCTTCGTTGACGATCTTACCGAGAATGCGGGTTGTTTGAAGAAATGCGGGACGGATATCCAGGCTGTCGGAAGCCGCGAACCTGGGTGCCGCTTCGATCGGCATTGGCATTGCGGAAAACAATGCGAGTAAGATGTGGCCGGGGAGGAGCCGTTGAGGTATTCTTTGCAGCATACGTTACATCTGGTTTGAATGGGCCGATATTCACTCAACTATGCCTTTTTTTTCATAAACGATTGTAATTCAATTATACGATACGCAAAAAGCGCGGGAATGTGTAAATTTTTGGAAATAATTCCTTGCAAACGGGTCCTGCCGCCGGATCCATAGCTGGTGTTACTTTACAAAAACATTTTACATTGGGAGTTGGAGGTCAATAATTGAATAATGGAAAAAAGTGTAAGACATATGAATGATAACATCCAACTGATTATCGCCGATACCCCCGTGCATTTCGAAGAAGGGAAAAGTTTGTTCCGCGAATATGCTGCGTCGCTCTCGATCGACCTGGCTTTTCAGCGGTTTGAGGAGGAGCTTGAAGCGGTCCGGGAGCAGTATGGACAGCCTTCGGGAGCGTTGGTGCTCGCGTACGCCGGCAGACGTGCCGTGGGTTGCGCTGGTGTGCGCAGTAAAGGAGAGGGGATAGCGGAATTAAAACGAATGTATGTCCAGCCCGATTTTCGGGGGCGTCAGCTCGGTCGTTTGCTTTTGGAGCGATCTGTCTCGGTTGCAAGGGATCTGGGATACCGGAAATTGCGGCTGGATACCCTTGCAGGTATGACCGGTGCGATAAGATTATACGAATCATTTGGATTCGAAGTCATCCCAGCCTATTATCCCAACCCGCATGCGGATGCGATTTACATGGAGAAGGCGCTCTGAACGGAATGTGACTGGTTTAGCGGTTACGCTTCATCAGTAACGACAGCGGCCAGAAAAGTGTGGTTACGATAGCCTTGTTCCAGTTGGGGCGTTCAGGGTTCTTCCTGAGTTCTTTCACACAGTACCAGGCGAGGATAACTAATGAAATACTTATTGCGATTGCCATAACTTCGAGGTTTAGTGATAATGTGTTGTAAATTAATACATTATAACCGATCGGCTAAAATATTCGTACCAATGGTCGTCACCAGCCCGTCAGCGGATTTACGGATCGACTGCGCTACTAAATGAAATGTGTCCAAATAGCCCTCTGATAATGTCCGTTTCGCACCGTATTTGGTTACGATCGCTGCTGTAATTTTGTGTTGTTCATAGAAAATCAAAAGTCAACACTTAAAATCAACAGAAGATGACAGCACAAGATTTTACAACAGCGATCCTGGTAGATCAGAACCCGGAGGAAGTTTTCGAAGCTGTAACCAATGTCCGTGGATGGTGGTCGGAGGAAATTGAAGGAGGTACGGCCTCGCTTAATGACGAATTCAAGTACCGCTTCGAAGATGTGCATTATTGCCAGGCGCGGCTTGTAGAGGTGGTTCCTGCTCAGAAGGTAGTGTGGCTGATCCTGGATAATTATTTCAAGTTTACAGAAGATAAGAACGAATGGATCGGTACACACGTAATTTTCGAGATCACCAAGGCCGGTAGCCAGACTCAGCTACGCATGACCCACCAGGGGCTGGTTCCCGAATACGAGTGTTTCAACATTTGCCGCGATGCATGGAGCTTCTACATCAAGGACAGCCTCTACAACCTCATCACCACCGGCATCGGCAAACCCAACGCCACCGGCAAGCCGCAAACGGAGAACGAAAAGACGATTGCGGATACGGAAAGGTAGGGCGGTTGACTGGGGACAATGGGCAGGTCAGGGGGTGGGTTTCGGGTATTTTTCGAGTACTTCCACCATACGCTGCGTTTTCACGACGATCTGATCCCCATGTCGTTCAGTACTTTGAGACTTCCCGCGTTTCGCTCGGCTGGAAGCGCTTTTAGCTGAATACTTTGCTATGGTTGATGACATATACTGAGAGCGTTTAATTCAAATTTATTCATTATTTCACTGACAACAAAAACGCATCGAAGTTAACGCCGGTCCGGAATTCAATAAATCCAACGTCATTTTCCTTAACCAGGCCGTAAATCCGTATGTTCCCGGGAATAAAATGGAGATGCTTTGCTATTTCACGTTGGTACAACCTTGTTCTGGCTCGTGTACTTCCTTCGGCGTATAATGAAGCGAAGGGGTTCGATTCGAGAAAGTCAAGCGCAGTGTCGACTATTGTAGCTAGAATCTGTTCGGAATCGCCGTTTCTCAACTCGATGATGTCATCAACCGTAGAACTTCCGGGATCCCAAGCCCCAAATCCAAGGTTGTAATAATGTTCTGTGTAGTATTTCGGTCTGGTAATGAAAATTCTGAGCTGAAAATTACCGCTTTTTCCACTGCTCTGGAATTTACAGGCATAGGCTACATCGAGAAACTTAAGGTATTCCTCGTACTCGGAAAGTTTCAGTAACTCAGTTTGGTATTTCGGAAGGGCCATTTGGTTTGGTCGCGACAGTTTGTACCGCCTTTTCTTAAGGAAGTCACGACCAATATTTCAAGGATTTGACATTCAATCCAAATTATGACGACTGCCGATTTTCAAATGACGGAATTAATTTTCAAATGGTGACGCAAGCAGCACGCGGTTTGAATTAGTCGATGCCTCTAAAGCCGTAAGCATCCCTGTCGAGCAGCAGTAACGACATTGCCCAATGTACTTTTTCGTCTTCCTCTGTAAATGGATTAATGGTTTCCGCATGCCACCCCTTTATCGTCTGGTAAAATTTCTCGTAAGTGGAGCGGTTAAAAGCCTTAGAGCGTGTTTGGGAATTGTGGAGAAAGGGGATCGTACCATCTTTGCAGTGACCAAACTTTAAAGAATTGATTAAACAGTATAATAGGCTGACCGATCCCCAGTGGACTGCAATTTC
>MKSR01000029.1 GCA_001898145.1 Dyadobacter sp. 50-39 | reverse complement strand
GCCGGTAAAGCTGCTGATAGCGTTGCTGGGATTTGCTTTGCTCTTTTTTCATATCCCAAAATTCAGAATTCTCAATCAGACCTGGAAGATGGTCACAGGCGGTTGCTTACAATTGAATGCTCGTGGCGTTCACTTTTGCATTTTGATCTTCTGCTGCAACATTTTGCTCTGATTGTGGCATGAGTGTTTCCTCCTGCCTGCATCCGAAGACAACGCCGCCCAGCAGCGCCATTTTCAATACTGCTCCCGCAATGTTCATTTTTTTCATAACATAATGGATTGGTTAAACAATAATTATTGTCAATTCAAACATAAGGCGGGGCAGGTGCTGCAAAAAATACAATGTCTTAATGGCTTGGCTGGATAAGTCTTCGGTTTGTAATAACTGTATGGCATTGTTTTTGCCAGCAAAGGGCAAACAGAAATTGGTATGAAAACACTCACAAATGAGGGACGGTTGAAAGTCGATGACTTTGCGGCCCGATATAATTTACAATCCCAAACGGTCGAATCTTTGCTGGATGCGATCATCCGCGGTAACGGAACCATGGCCCAGTTCAATCTCCCCGAGCTCGGAGGCCAGGGCCAGTGGATGAAAGGCGGCATGACGATGGTGGGCGATATGTTCAACGCTTCCCTTCGTCAGAAGGTGGACAAGCTTTGTACAGAGCTCGCTGAGCTCGTTTCGACAGCCATATTGTTTGAAGACAGTAAACCTAAAACGGAAGCTGCACTTTCCGGAATGAACGATAAGTCGTATACGCAAAGCGCCGGAAGCTTGTTCGAACAGCCAAGTCACACGTGGCCGGCGGTTTTTGGAAGCCCGACTGCCTCGGGTTCGCAGAATAATTTCCGGTACGCATACTTTGCATCCGTTCGTCGGCTGGTAATCGAAGACGGCGGTAAAAGGACGATTTATGACACCAAGCACCATCACATTACGGGTGTTTCTCAACAGCAGGGTGCTACGAGTTCTCACCGGTTCACGAGCCAGGACGGCCAGGTGGACCTGTCGGAGCTGAAAGTGGTGTCGGATCCCGATGCGCCCAGGCAACAGACACCTGAAATGCCTTACGACGTTACCTCCAACTCGGACCTGAACTCAGAAGGAAGAAGCCCTCAGGACATTGTAATCGCGACGATTGAGAAGCTGAATGTACTTTTTGAGAAGGGGCAGATTACCGAGGAGGAGTTTCAAACAAAAAAGAAGGAATTGCTGGAAAGGCTTTAACAGCGTTTAAGCAATATGGAAAACGGCCCGCATTTACGCGGGCCGAATTTTTGTTACTAGAATTTAAATGCCGGCACAAAGTATTTTCTATCGGTCGACGAGACGAATGTCCCGTTGACTTTCTTCACCGTAATGTTCTTCGCCCTGCCTGCGTAGTCTAGCGTGTAAGTATGTAAAAATGCAGTGCTCGACGATTTTTCCCCATTAGGCAGGAATTTATCCTCAATCAGGGTTTGGACAAGATTGGTGTTGAAACTGCCGAATACGGGCAGATACCTGCTTACGCCCACCGGAAGCACATCCGGTGTTAATGGCGCTTTGTCCGGGATGAGACTACCAGGTGCACCGTAGCTGAATTTCAGTTCTTTGGTTTTGGCGCCCTGCGCATCATAGAATGCGACGACGCTCAGTGATTTTTTCCAGCCATTGGCATCGGTCAGATAGGTGAATTCCCTTCGCTCATTCGGCTGATTTTTATTGTAGCACAAGGTAAGCTGTCCGCTGGCATTGTATTCATATTTGTAGGTCTTGGCAGCGGCAGTCTGGAGGCAACGGCCGGACGCGTCTAACGTATATTTGGTTTCTATCGACGGGGTGCCATATTGATATTTGGTACCCGTAATCAGTTGCGGTGCGTAGATGAATTCGGAATAAACATTGGCGCAAAATTCTTTCCGAAGAAGATTCTGACCATTGTATGATAAATCGGTGGCACCATCCTTGACGAGCGTACCGGCCGCTACGGCAGTTCTCGCATTTTGGTCGGAGGCGCTTGAAGCGGCCTCGGGAGCCGGGACCATGTCGCTCTCATGCTGGCAACCGCTCAGCATTCCCGCGATCAGGATGCCCTTCATAAAAAGTGGAGTGCTTCGAAGTAGTTTCATAATCATCATGTTTGAGTTTGAAAAAATTGATTTTTAACCGCATCAAACATAGGAGCGCCTCAGAGTCACAGGGAAAGCAATAGACCAATGGCAGGCCCAAAAGAGTCTGCGGTCAAAAAGGGGCCGGACAGAAGGCGATTGTTTTGTGCAGCGTATTTTTGGAAACCACACAACATTTCCGAGTTTTGCCGTGTTTAAAGGAAGTCGGCCGCTTATTAATTCGATAGGGTGGCCGCATTAATAGCACCATGATTTTTGCACAAATTTCCAAAATAGTAGACCCCATCGCCATCAAGGTGGACCGTTGGACTGTGGAAGCATACCGCCTGTTGCCGAACCTGCTCATCGCTGTCGTCATCCTCGTGGTTTTCAGATTCTTGTCGAGGCTGGGCGGCAAGTTCATCGAGCGGATATTGGGGCACGCGTCCCAGAACGTCGCGCTGGTAGGCTTGATTTCCACCATTACCCGCATTGCCATCATTACGACCGGCTTCTTCTTTGCGTTGGGTGTGCTGGGTCTTGATAAAACGGTTACCTCGTTACTCGCCGGTGCGGGTGTGCTCGCGCTGGCGCTCGGTTTTGCATTTCAGGATCTCACCACCAACTTCATTTCCGGCGCATTTATCGCTATCCAGCGGCCGATACAGGTAGGGGACGTTATCGAAACCAACGGCTACACGGGAAAAGTACTGTCGATTGGGCTGCGTTCGGTGAAGCTGGATAATTTCGAAGGACAGCAGGTGGAGCTGCCCAGTAAGGATATTTTTCAGAAGCCGATCGTCAATTTCACGCATTCGGGCGAGCGACGTGTACGGATGGAGGGCAGCATTGGTTATAAGGACGATCTCGTATTGGTAGAAAACCTAGCACTGAGCGTGATCAAAAAACTGGATTTCATCGATCCTTTGAAGGCGGTCGAGTTCAATTTTACCCGCTTTACGGAGAAAAGCATCGATTTTGAAATTCTCTTCTGGATCCGGCAGGACAAAACAGGCCCCGGCCCCGCCAAAAGTGCGGCTATGAAGGTGGTAAAACGGGTTTTTGATGAAAACAATATTTCTTTCCCGACACCGGCCCGGCCGGCGGATCTTATTCCTCCCGCAGCAGGGAGACCGGAAGCGTAAGGCAGGGCTGACATTAGGCCCGCAGCTACGGCAATAAAAAAGACCGGCCCGCTCAACGCAGGCCGGTCTTTCTATATCAATCCTGTTATTAGTAACGGTAAGTCTCCGCTTTGAAAGGACCTTCCACAGTTACACCAATGTAAGCAGCCTGCTCGTCAGTCAGTTTGTCGAGGTTCGCGCCTACGTGTGCCAGGTGCAATGCAGCTACTTTCTCATCCAGTGCTTTTGGAAGAACGTATACTTTCTTCTCGTAAGCAGCCGTGTTAGTCCAAAGTTCGATCTGAGCCAAAGTCTGGTTCGAGAATGAGCAGGACATTACGAATGACGGATGGCCCATCGCGCAGCCCAGGTTCACCAGACGGCCTTCTGCGAGCACGATGATGTCTTTACCTTCCACATTGTAAATATCCACCTGCGGTTTGATCTGCGACTTGGTGTGGCCGTAAGATTTGTTCAACCAGGCCATATCGATTTCGTTATCGAAGTGACCGATGTTACAAACTACCGCTTTGTCACGCATTTTGAGGAAGTGACGGTCGGTAATGATTTTGTAGTTACCGGTTGCCGTAACGAAGATATTAGCGCGGTCCGCAGCTTCATCCATCGTTACTACTTCAAAACCGTCCATAGCAGCCTGCAATGCGCATATAGGGTCGATTTCGGTAACCAGTACGCGGCAGCCTGCGCCACGGAGTGATTCCGCAGAACCTTTACCTACGTCGCCGTAACCTGCTACTACTGCTACTTTACCAGCGAGCATCAAGTCGGTTGCGCGGCGGATAGAGTCAACCAATGACTCGCGGCAGCCGTATTTGTTGTCGAATTTAGACTTTGTTACGGAGTCGTTTACGTTGATAGACGGCAGGTGGAGCGTTCCGTTTTTGTAGCGCTCGTACAAGCGGTGAACACCGGTTGTAGTTTCTTCCGAAAGACCTTTGATACCGTCGATCAGCTCAGGATATTCGTCGAATACCATGTTGGTAAGGTCACCACCGTCGTCGAGGATCATGTTGAGGGGCTTACGGTCTTCGCCGAAGAACAAAGTCTGCTCGATACACCAGTTGAATTCCTCTTCGTTCATTCCTTTCCACGCGTAAACCGGGATACCCGCTGCTGCGATAGCTGCTGCTGCGTGGTCTTGCGTAGAGAAGATGTTACAGGAAGACCAGGTAACCTCTGCACCCAAAGCTGTAAGGGTTTCGATCAGAACGGCAGTCTGGATCGTCATGTGCAAGCAACCTGCAACACGTGCACCTGCCAAAGGCTGCGACGGACCGTATTCGGCACGGATCGCCATCAAACCAGGCATTTCAGCTTCTGCCAATGTGATTTCTTTACGGCCCCATTCGGCCAGCGAGATGTCTTTTACCTTGTACGGAATGTACGTTTCGGTTGACGTTGCCATTATTTTACAGTTTAGTTAATATCTTGATTTTAGCACAAAACTAAGTAGAAAAACCACCGGAGGGAATATTTGCAGATACAAATTCTGATTTGCGGGCTGAATTTGGATATTTTATCTTTCAAAGGCTGGATATGGCCGCATTATGAAGTGAGGGCCCTGTGATTCACCGGCCGGCGGAGATATTTTGTCTGTCTTCCAGATTATTGCCCGAACGAGTGCCGTTTGTCGACAATAGTATGACGTCGGTCGACAATGCTTTTCAAAGCCGGTATTGGCCTCCGAAATCGTTATCTTTGTTACTATGCGCCCTGTTGCCCCGGTCCTCAATAACATTAAACACCAAAGAGTTTTCCTGCATATCCTGTTCTGGCTCGCCGTGCTGACGATCCTGACAATCATTTATGGTGCGGGTATGCCTGACTATTGGCTCACGATCGGCATTGTTGCCCTGTTCATGCCTATACACATCGGCTATTTTTACCTGATCGCATATGTGATCATCCCGCGGTATTTCGACCGTAAAAAATACGTGCAGTTTATCCTGCTTTTTCTGCTGATCGTGATCGGTTCCACGTTGGCTTTCAGGCTCATGGAAATACTTGTAGCCGATCCGATCATTTATAATGCCGTGAAAAAGAACGACCCGACGTTTGTCTGGCGAAAACTCGAAGGGACGTTCAGGCAGCAGCTCGCAAAACCGACATACCTGATCAGCGCATTCGAACAGACCAACATTTTCGTCTGGATCGCACTATCGGTCAAATTTTTCAAAATGTGGTTCGACAGGCGGCAGGCGGCCATGGAGGCCGAGCTGAATTTCCTTAAAGGGCAGCTGCATCCGCATTTTTTGTTCAATACATTAAATAACCTGTATGCGTTGACCCTCAAACAGTCGCCGCAGTCGCCGGGCGTGGTAATGGGGCTGGCTGAGATATTGCGGTATATGCTTTACGAAGCGAACACGGAGATTGTGCAGCTCGAAAGGGATATTAGCATTCTTAAAAGTTATATTGAACTGGAAAAAATACGGTACGAGGAGCGGCTGGATATCCATTTCAGTATCAATGGCATGTCGCCCGAATACCGCATTGCGCCGCTGCTGATATTGCCGCTCGTTGAGAATGCGTTCAAGCATGGTGCGAGCGAGCAGATCGGCCAGGCTTGGATCAATATGGATTTACGGGTGAAGAACAATGCGTTGAAATTTAAGATATCGAACAGCAAGCCCGAAACCGCCGCGCACGACGATCGCCCGCATCACGTGAGCATAGGCCTCGCGAATGTGCGGAAGCGGCTCGAAATCCTTTATCCGTCGGCACATCATCTCAAAATTATGGATGAGGAGGACGTTTTTGCCGTGATCCTGGAAATTGACCTTGACAAACGATTGGAAATCTGAACTATGAAGCTGAAAGCCATTCTGGTGGACGATGAACCCCACGCCATCGAAGTACTGGACAACTATCTCGCCAATTTTGCGGAAATAGAGGTCGCGGCCCGCTGCCAGGACGCGATCCAGGCATTCCAGGTGTTGCAGCAGCAGAAGATCGACCTGATGTTCCTTGACGTGAAAATGCCCGGCCTTAAAGGTACCGACCTGCTCAGAAGCCTCAAAAACCCGCCGAAAGTCGTTTTTACAACCGCTTACCAGGATTACGCCGTGGAGGGCTTCGACCTGAATGCAGTGGATTACCTCTTGAAACCCATTCCGTTCGAAAGATTTCTTCGCGCGATGGACAAGGTTTTTACGGGTTTAAATATCACCAACCAATCGGTATCGGTGGCGCAAAAGGCTGCGCAGGCTAGCCAGGATGTGTTTTTGTATTTAAAAGTAGACCGTAAAATGGTGAAGGTGAATGTGAACGATATTTACTGGATCGAGAGTTTGCGGGACTATATTAAAGTGGTTTTGAAGGAAAAGGCACTCATTTCAAAACAAAAAATCAGCCTGCTCGAAGAGCTGTTGCCCGAAGACGGGTTTATCCGCATTCACCGCTCCTTTATTGTGTCGGTCGATAAGGTCGAAAGTTACCATTCCCACAAGCTCGAAATTGCGGGAAAAGAGCTTCCCATTGGCCGCAATTTCCGTAACGACTGCCAGCGCCGTTTCAAGCTGACCTTCTAAATGGCGCGGCAAATGGCGTTTGTCGACAAAATCCGCTGTTGATCGACACTTGCTTTCCGGCGCTTCCCAGGCTCGCCAAATCGATTTAAAATTGCACCGCCATTGAGAAATGGAAGTAAAATTCATTTAAATCATTTGGAGTATTAGCCATGTTAAAAGCAAGAAGAATTCTTTGGGCTGCCTTGTCATTTACCCTGTTGCTGGGTAGCTGCAAGGAAGACGAAGATGTAAAACCATCCAACACATTGACCGCCAAAGCAGGAGCGGACCAGAATGTAAACGCAGGCTCTGTTGTGAACCTCGACGGCAGCGCATCTGCCGACAGTGAGAGCAAGCCTTTCGAATTCAGCTGGGCATTCAGTAAGAAACCGGCAGGAAGTACAGCGAACCTGGCGTCGGCTACCACAGCCAAGCCAACTTTCACCGCCGACCTCCCGGGCGAGTATGAAGTAGAGCTGACCATCAGCAACGCCAATGGTCAGAGTAAGGACAAAGTACTGATCACTGCCACGGTGATCGAGCCGATCGTGATCGATGCCAATATCCGCGCCAAGCTGACGTTGACCGACCGCATCAACAATCCGGCCATACCGGATTACATCGTGAATGCGAACGTGTCGGTAAATGCCGAGCTCGAAATCAAACCGGGCGTCGTGATCGCATTTGCAAGGGATACCCGCATCGAAATCAATGATGGAGGCGGTGTGCTGCTCGCGAAAGGCGATTCGGCCAAACCGATCCGGTTTATTGGTAAGGAAACTACCAAGGGTTTCTGGTCGGGTATCGTGTTCCGCTCGTCGAGCAGCGCGAATACGCTCGAAAACGTGCAGGTAATGCACGCAGGCAGCAAGCCGCTTTATGCGACGACTAAGGCTGGTATGGCTGTGCTCGGATCCGGGCGGGCCGAAGTGAATATCAAAAACTGTTCGTTCGAGCAGAATGCAGGGTACGGCCTGTACCTCGATTACTCGGTCATCCTGGCGTCTTTTGAAAAGAACAATTTCAAAGACAACACCGAAGCCGGTATTCTGATGGGGGCCGAAAACGTGAAAAACCTGGATACGGATTCGAAATTCACCAATGGGAACGGCCGTAATGTGGTCGAGATCTTCGGATCGTCCCTGCCTAAAAGCGCCACGACGGAGGTAGTATGGAAAGGTTTCAAAGACAAAACCCCTTACCGCATACTTGAAAATATCGCATCAGACGCCAACTGGAAGCTGCTTCCCGGCGTGATCATCGAAGTGGGCCGCGCAGGCTATATCACCATCGAGGACGGCTATTTCAATGCGGTAGGAACTGAAACCAACAAAATCATCATCCGTGGTGCCGAAAATACAGCGGCTTACTGGAAAGGTTTGCTATGTTTCTCTACGAGCGATAAGAACGTGATCGAAAATGCGGAAGTATCCGGCGGCGGCAACATCGCGATCGTGTCGGGCAAGAAGGCTAACATTGCCATCTACGGCGGGCAGTCGCGTATGGCCATCCGCAAGTCGCTGATATCAAACAGCGGAGGCTACGGCATCTTCGTCAACTACCAGGGTACGGTCAATGCCGACGTAGAAACCGTCAACACATTCAAAGACAACGCACAGGCCAAGCTGCTGAAAGAGTAGGAGGATGGACAGCTCCACGTACTGTACCAGTTCCATATTCGGCCTGATCACACTCCTGGTGGTGTTTACCTTCCACCAGGCTGTAAAAGGCTCCCGGCTCTTCGCCGCGCTGGTCGCCCTTTGGATAGCGATACAATGCGGGACCGCTCTTGCGGGATATTTCAAAGTTACCGATACCGCTTTTCCCAGATTAATGCTCGTCGTGGTCCCACCCGCTCTCCTGATGGCCTGGCTGTTTCTGGCCGGGCCCGGGAAAGCGCTCATCGACCGGATGAATGTGGACCTGCTCACGATGATCCATGTGGTCCGCGCGCCGATAGGCGTGGTGATGTACTGGGCATTCATCGACAGAATGGTGCCCTATGAAATGACCTTCGGCGGCGGTAACCCCGATATCCTGGCCGGCCTGTCGGCACCCTGCATTTACTTCATCGGAGTGATGCGCAGCGGGATGAAGTGGCGGCTTATGGTGATGTGGAACTTTGTGTGTCTCGGGTTGCTGCTCCACGAATTGTTCCGCGCCGTATTGTCTGCACCGTTCTTTTTTCAGACGATCGGCCTCGACCAGCCGAATGTGCTGGTGCTGCGATGTCCTTTCGTGCTGTTACCGGGTGTGGTAGTGCCCATTCTCCTGTGTGCGCACATCGTGGTGATCCGGAACCTGGTGAAGGCACACTGGCAGGAGCCGAAGTTTGTGAGCTCAGGCAGAGCGGTAATCCATCATTTTTTTAGTTGAAATGCAATGCGGCTATGAATACACTAACACATTATATGCTGGCGGGCATGATGCTGGCTTCGGGCATCCACTACCAGGCAGCGGGCAAGACCGCGCGCCCGGCCCGGCAGCCGTTTCCGGAGAAGGGCTTTTGGGTAACGGAAACGTCCCCGGATAAAAAATCGACGATCGTGAGATACTACGCGCACAGCAACTACCTCGTATCGGAAACGACGGAGCCAGAGGTGCTCGACGTGAGGAAGCTGGCCGTTAGAAAGTACCTGAATGAAAAGCTCCGCAAAGAGCTGGAAAAAGACACGACGGGCCAGTCGGCCATCAAACTTTTTGAAATCAATTGAAATCTAAATTAATCTGAAATCTGCCATGAAAATTAACATTGCACCCTCTCTGGTTACCACCAGGTTCGCGAAATCTGCATTAGCCCTGGCCGTCCTGGCCATGTCCTTCACCGCCTGTAAGGACGACGACAATCCCAATCCTGACGGAGGGGGAGATGGCGGCGGAACGGAGAAAGCATTTATTCCCACGAAGGACAAGAGCTATATCTACAAGATTACCGATTCCGACGGCTCCACCGGAGATATGATCACGAAAATCCTGAGTACCGCGGATTCTGCGGGAATGCAGGTGCACACAATCAGCAATTTCATCCGCGAAAACGAGGAGGAGAAAACATTCAAATCCAAGGCCTATGCGAAAGGCGGCACCACTACCAATGAACTGCCTTACCCGGTCGCGATTAAGGAAATGGTCAACGAAATCAACGACGTCGCTTACATTTCCGACCTGAAAATCACGGGCTTTCCGCAATATCAGATGCTCGAAAACAATGGGAAGGTCAACAGTCCGCTCACCTTCAAAGGAGATCCGATTAAGCTGGTACTGGAGTTGGAAATTCCCGTGGGCGACGAGGGCTCGGTACTTGGCAAGCTCGAAGCACGCATGACGCATAAAAACGGGAAGGCAGTAGCTGAAGAAACCATCACTACTCCCGCCGGCGAATTCAAATGTACTAAATGGGAGTACTCCTACGAGGTTTACACCAAGTTCGAAACGGAGGTAACCGATCCGGAAATCAGTACCGAGGTGGTGAATGTGACGTTATGGACCGCGCCGGGCGTGGGCGTCGTGAAAACAATCGAAAAGGGCGAAGAGAATACATCCACAACCGAGCTGCGCAAGATCGAGTAATGAAAAAACGGGCTCTGATACTGCAATGGGTGCTGCTATGCGGCTTTGTTGTGGCCTGCACCACCGATAACGAGCCGGTAGCCGACGGGCAAAGTCCCAGGAACGGCTACGCTACGGGGAAGGTCACGGATACTGAGGGCAATCCCGTAAAAGGCGTTGAAGTGGTGATTGACAATACGATGTTCCATGCATCGTACTCCCTGGGCAATACCGACGCGAACGGCAACTACGAGATACAGCTGCCCAAGGTGGGCACCTTTATGGCCTCCGCGCAAATCGTGAAGCAATATAATGGCCGGCGCTATGAACTGGACCTCGATCCGGACGTATACGAAGCATTCAGCATCGACGGTGCCGTGCGGAACTTCCGGTGGAAACTCTCAGGCGAGCGCCCGGAGGGCGAAGGCTACTACGGCGCGACAATCGGTCTTAACAAAGGGCTTTACAGCAGCATTTACGACGAAGAAAACATAGAGTTCACGCTTACGCCGGTGGGAAATCTCATCGACGGTACCAAAGGCAAAACGTTGAAAATGAAATCGGGAGAGCCATATTCCAAGAACTATGGCAACCTGGTGGATATTCCCCTGGGGCGGTACGAGGTAACTGCCTATTACAAAGGCGAAGGCGGCGAAGGACCGCTCAAACTTCGCAATCACTTTTCGGACGACGAGTACGAGCACAAGCTGGTGATTGATTTTGAACCCGATACCATGTGGGGGCGCAATTCATTCTTTATCAGCTACATGGAGTAGGTGGCGCGCAGCGGCAAACAAAGGAAACAATAGAGAAATAGGATGGATAATTTGAGACTAGCCAGATCTTAAAGACCTGGCTAGTTTTGTTTTATATCAAAACAGAAAAGCTCTTGAAGATCGCTCCCAGCCTAACTGCATCGAATATACGTGCCTGTGTACCGCCGTGGTTCAGCACAGATTGCTCGTGCGACGTCACGCACATTTCGCAGCCATTCAATGCGGATACGACAAGGCTCAAAAGCTCGAAAAACTCTTTGCCCAGCACAGGGTTTACCATAATGCTCATTTTGATACCCGCAGGTGTATTATCGTAAAACTCCTTGTGCATGAAGTGACGGAAGCGGTAGAATACATTGTTGGCATTCATTAGTGACACACAAGCCGTTACCTCAGCAATCTCCTTCTCGTCCGCGCCTTCCCGGATAGCCAGCTCTTCCAATGCTGCGATCAGCGCCGCGTTCTTTTCATTCACCGCCACCGACAATGCGAGGAGCAATGCCTCTTTACGGTTCAATGTCTGGGATTTTAATACATTACCTACATTGATTTTCAGGTCTTTGAGGTAACGGTGGTCCAGTGCCGCAAGTTTATCGAGGAGCACGCTCTCGAATTCCGCAGGCAAATTGACCTCTTTATACAGGGACTCTTTGGTGTTCCCTGTGGCTGCAAATGGATACATGTTGTTTGAATTTTTGAGCGGGAAGGATTTCCCCTGGGTGATCAAAAAAGCAGTTCACAGAACCGGCGTACGAACGACTACCTGCTTGTGAACTGCTTCGATAGGAGTGATTAAGCAAGTGTAGCCTCGCCTTTTTGCCAGTTGCAAGGGCAAAGCTCGTCAGTTTGCAACGCATCGAGTACACGCAATACTTCTCCCACGTTGCGGCCTACTGAAAGGTCGTTTACGCTTACCCAACGAATGATACCTTGTGGATCCACGATGTAGGTTACGCGGTAGGCGATTTTCTCGTTCGCTTCGAGGATACCCAGCTCTTCTGCCAGAGATTTGGAAGTATCGGCCAGCATCGGGAATTGCAGGTCGCGCAGGTCGTCGTGGTTTTTACGCCATGCCAGGTGCACGTACTCGCTGTCGGTAGAAGCACCGATCAGGATCGTGTCGCGGTCAGCGAAGTCTGAAGTGTGTTTGTTGAACTCGGCGATTTCGGTAGGGCACACGAAAGTGAAGTCCTTTGGCCACCAGAACATGACCATCCATTTCTCAGCGTTTTTGTGATCTTCTGAGGTAATATCGTAGAATTCGTTTCCTTTTTCGAGTGATACTACGGATGTTTTTTTGAATTCCGGGAAAACCGATCCCACTGACAACAGTCTATTAGCCATGATTGTTCGTTTGTTTATAAATTGTATTTTTTGGTGTTACAAAACTACGAACGATGAGTACATGGGTCAAACCTTGCCCTGGTACTATGCCAGGAAAGACTTGATTTAATCAAATGAATTTAGTTTTATTTATAGAAACGTAGTTATTATAAATAGTGTTTATAATGCTATCGATTTTTGCAATATAATTATACTAACAATAACTGTAATTATAAATTAGCCGCCGGGCATTACACCGAGCACCGTTTCCAGTGACATTCCCCGCGAGCCTTTGATGAGGAAGTATGTATTTTCTTGCGGATTGTCCATGATCCAGTTGTGCAGCGAGAATTTATCGGGAAAATAGTAAGCTTTCGGCAATGCGGGGAGCGCATGCTGCATCAGCTTTCCTGCAAGTATTACGACGTCGAACTTCTCACCCGCAATCTGCTTTCCCAATGCTAAATGTTCCTCCGGCGCGGCATCGCCCAGCTCGAACATGTCGCCCAGGATCAATATTTTCCGCGGCGCGTCCATTTTTCCGAAATTGGCCACTGCCGCAGCCATCGACGACGGATTCGCATTATAGGCGTCCATAATCACGGTGTTACTGCCTTTTTTGACGATCTGCGAGCGGTTATTGTCGGGTTCGTAAGTGGCAACCGCCTCGTAGGCATCGGCATCGTCCACGCCGAAATGCTTCCCGACGGCCAGCGCCGCGCAAATGTTGTCGAAATTGTATCTTCCGGGTAAATGGGTGGTGACCGTCTTGCCGCCGTTGCTGAAAACGACATTCGGGTTTTCTTCGACGAGCGTCGGGTTCACCGGACTGTTTGCTGAACAGTAGAATACGATCTCACCAAATGCCCTACGCTTGCTCACCATTTCCATGATGATATCCTGCGTGGAATTCACAAATACTGTCCCCTTCTTTTTGGAAAGGTAGTCGAATAGCTCGCCCTTACCTTTGACAATGCCCTCTACTCCTCCGAAACCTTCCAAATGGGCTTTGCCGATGTTGGTGATGAGGCCGTGGGTCGGCTGCGCGATACTGCTCAGCAATGCGATTTCCTGCTGGTGATTCGCTCCCATTTCGATCACCGCCATTTCATGCTTCGCGGGATCGATGCTCAGGAGCGTGAGCGGTACGCCGATGTGATTGTTCAGGTTTCCGCGCGTAGCGTAAGTATTGAACTTCATGGAAAGAACCTTCGCAATGAGCTCCTTCGTAGTTGTTTTGCCGTTAGAGCCCGTCAGGGCTACCACTGGAAATTCGAACGTCTTGCGGTGATGCCGCGCGAGGTCCTGCAAGGCGGTGAGGCCGTCGGCAAAGAGCAGGTAACGGTCGCTTGCGGCGACATCCGGGGTGTCGACCACGGCGTAGGCGGCACCTTTCTGCAAAGCTTCGGCGGCGTACTGGTTACCATCGAATTTATCGCCCTTCAATGCGAAGAAAATGCAGCCCTCGGTGATCTGGCGGGTGTCGGTGGAGACTTTGGCACCCTTGCGGTAGATCTCGTAAAGCGTTTCTATGGAAGTATACATGAAATATCGGCTCGTTATAAAGTAATGCTGGCTTATTTCGTTAGGTTTAGGAAGAACATGCTCCCGCGACGTTCGCTGAGCGACGTTCGCCGCGCGGCAGGCCGCTCTGACCTGCAAAACTAATAGATTATTCCTCAACGATGCGAACCAAATTTACCTCCTTTATCCTCTGCCTCATTTGTCTTTACGCACCTTCGGAACTGCTCGCTCAGCAAGCCTGGTTCAGGCTCGATACACTGACCGCCGTGTCGGTAGGCGGCGTCAAAATGGTGAATCCATGGAGCGGTGGACTCAACGCATCGCAATTCCTGAAAATGCATTTGAACAACGATGCCGACGAAGACTTGGTGATTTACGACCGTACCAACAGCAAGGTTACCACATTCCTTGCAGGGCCCGACCCGCTGAATGCAGGTAAAAAGACATTCATCCACGCCCCCTATTACGAAACGCTTTTTCCACAGGTAGAAAACTGGATGATCCTGGCCGACTACAACGGTGACGGCCTGAAAGATCTTTTCGCGAGCACGAAGCTCGGCATTGTGGTATATCAGCAGGTAAAATCGGGTAATGTATGGTCGTGGAAGCTGGTGCGCGATGTTTTGTATACCAAAGGCTTTTCCGGTAATATCAATATGCAGGTGTCCGGCACCGATATTCCAGCCATCACCGACGTGGACGACGACGGTGACCTCGACATGCTGACGTTCGATTTTTCGGGCACTTATATTGAGCTCCATCAAAACCTGAGTATGGAGAAATTCGGCGTACGCGACAGCCTGGGTACGCAGGCAAGCCCGGTTTTTCAGCGGAACGGCGACTGCTGGGGCAATTTTCACAAAGGTGATGTAGAGAGTTTCGTGGTAGGGGCGGACTGCGGTGTGGTAACAGATCCTTCCAAGCGGGAGGCTGCGCCAGCGCGCGTCCTGCATGCGGGAAACTCTATTTTGTTGCATGACCTCA
Organism: Dyadobacter sp. 50-39; assembly: GCA_001898145.1. Taxonomy (GTDB): domain Bacteria; phylum Bacteroidota; class Bacteroidia; order Cytophagales; family Spirosomataceae; genus Dyadobacter. Next base: position 871,342 of record MKSR01000029.1, on the reverse strand, counting down.
ACGGCGATGGTACGAAAGACCTGCTCGCCGGCCACATCAGTAACGACCACATTTCCTTCCTGCCCAATTCAGCCAAAGGCATTATCGCCAATTTTACGAGCTACACGAACACTTACCCGGCAGTGGATCCGGTGAGCATGCACATTTTCCCCGCAGGCTTTTACGAAGACGTGGATTTCGACGGCGTCAAAGATCTGCTGGTTGCCCCGAGCATTCCGGCGAACGATGCCAATATGACGGATTTCAAGTCTTCGGGCTGGTATTATCATAATGAAGGCACGAGTGATAAGCCGGTTTTTAAACTGGTAAGAAAAAACTTTTTACAGGATCAGATGATCGATGTGGGGGAAAATGCAGCGCCGTCCTTTTTTGACATCGATGGGGATGGCGACCTGGATATGCTCGTCGGGACCGGCGGAAATCCTGTGTCGGGTGGCTATAAGGGGAGTTTATGGTATTTGAAAAATAATGGAACTGCCACTGAGCCCAGTTTCAATGTGGAATCCCAGGATTATCTGGAATTGCTTTCCAAACTCTCTGTTTACAATATTAAGCCGCAGTGGGCCGATTTCAATGGCGACGGCGTGGCCGATCTCGGTTTTGCCGCAACGGCGGCATCCAGCCTGAAACTCGAATACCGCTATATTCCCAACAAAGGGGGCAATGGCGCAGCGGCGCAGCTCAATCTTGCCGACGCCGTCAGCATTGCATTGCCCGCGGAACTGCAGATCGGCGACTCGCCCTATTTTTACGATGCCGACGGCGATGGGGACCTTGATATGCTTGTCGGTAAAACGTTGGGTAACATTTATTACTATACCAACACCGGTACCAGCAAACAGTACACATTCAAGCTGGAAACCGACGCGTTTGCGGGTGTAGGTATCAATTTCGCCGGTCGCTTCCCGCAGTTGGCCGTAGCCGACTTCGATCTCGACGGCAAACCCGACCTCGCGGCAGCCGATCATACCGGAACCATCCGCGTATTCAACAATGCCGACTGGGGCAAATGGACCGACCGGGCTAGCTCCATCGTGAGCGTGAATGGCAAGCCGGGCGATGTGAATTTTGGCAATTACCTCTCCCTCGCCGTCGCCGATCTCAATGGGGACAAGAAACCCGACGTTGCGATCGGGAACAATGCCGGCGGCGTGCGGTTGCTGACGAATATCCTCCCGGTGTCGGTTACGGGTGTGGAACCGGGTAATGCAGGCGATGTGACGGTTTTTCCTAATCCTTCTGTTGATTTTTTCAAAATACATTCTTCCAAAACCGGCACATTCGATGTATTAACTGCTGGGGGCGTGCGAATGCTCCGGAACCGCACTATTCGGGCTAATGAGACGCAGCAGATTTCAACAGCCCAATGGCCGGCCGGTTTGTACCTCGTGGAGTTGAAGTCCGGTAACACACGGGTAGTGAGGAAGCTGGTTGTGGGCGACTGAGAACTCGGCCACGCTGAAAGACTTACCGCATCATCAAGTAGATACCCCGGGGAACGCCTTTACATGATAAAATTCAAAAATATTCATGCAAGCTCTTCTGGGTGTTATCTTCCATTTCATCGGCGGCTTTGCCTCCGGCAGTTTTTACATTCCTTATAAGCAGGTCAAAGGCTGGGCCTGGGAATCATACTGGATCGTCGGAGGGCTTTTCTCCTGGCTCATTGTGCCGCCGCTTGCTGCTTACCTGACTATCCCCGGTTATACTGACATCATTGCCCATACCAATGGCGGCATTCTTTTTCTGACCTATTTCTTCGGCGTGCTCTGGGGGATTGGAGGCCTTACGTATGGGCTGGGCGTGCGCTACCTGGGCGTAGCGCTCGGGAGCTCGATCATCCTTGGGCTCTGCTCGGTTTTCGGCGCATTGATCCCCTCAATTTACTATGAGTTCAGCCCGCAGCCCGGCAAAGACACGATTTCGATGCTTTTCAGCAATGCCTGGGGACAATGGGTACTCATCGGTTTGCTGGTGTGTGTGATAGGGATCGTCATTTGCGGCAGGGCAGGAGCGATGAAGGACGCCGATTTGCGCAAAACCGGACACGTGGCAACAGATAACAACGAGTTCAAAATCGGCCTGGGGCTGACCGTCTCGATTATCTCCGGTATTCTCAGCGCCTGTTTCGCATTCGGGATAGATGCCGGTAAGGTGATGGCGCAGGAAGCAAACGAGATATGGAAAGCAGCGAATCCGGGGCAGGGTGAATTTTTGTTTCAAAACAATGTGACATACGTCGTCATCCTGTGGGGCGGTCTCACGACCAATTTCATCTGGTGTATGCTGCTCAACGCGCGTAACAAAACATTCGGCAACTATACCGACGCTTCGGCACCCCTGCTATCGAACTATATTTTTTCTGCATTGGCCGGTACCACCTGGTTCCTGCAATTCTTCTTTTACGGCATGGGCGAGAGTAAGTTAGGTAACGGCCCCAGCTCGTGGATCCTGCACATGGCATTCATTATCCTGGTAGCCAATTCGTGGGGACTAGTCCTGAAAGAGTGGAAAGGAGTAAGTAAAAAGACCATTTCTTCGATCATCATCGGTATTCTGGTGATCATCCTTTCGGTGCTGATCGTGGGTTATGGCAATTACTTGAAAGAATAGCCCGATGAAAGCGCATTATCCGTTCATTTTGGTGACGATGCTGGCGGCTACTGGGTGTTCGTCGAACAACAACAGTAACAAATTGGAAAAAGAGCAAACGCAGTCTGCCGGTACCTTCGGGCATGATCTGGCATTTTTGAAGAAATATAAAGACGCCGTCGTGCTGTCGGCTCCGGACAATGCGGAAGCCCAGGCCATTATCATTCCGGCCTACCAAGGGCGGGTGATGACGAGCACGGCTGATGGCGATGCGGGAAACAGCTATGGCTGGATCAATTACAAGCTCATTGAAAGCGGCCAATATCAGCCGCACATGAACGGCTTTGGCGGCGAAGAGCGTTTCTGGCTCTCACCCGAGGGCGGGCAGTTCTCGGTGTATTTCAAAAAAGGCCAGTCCTTTGATTTCGAGAACTGGCAGACCCCTGCATTGATCGATACGGTAGCTTATAAGGTAGTCGAATCGGATGCGTCTTCGGTAAAGTTTCAGATCAATGCAGCGATTGAAAACTATTCGGGCAAGACATTTGTGATCGAAATCAACCGGAAGGTGCAGATGCTTGCGAAAGAAAACATCGAAAACCTGCTCGGTTTGCCTGCATTAAGCGGTGTCAAAGCGGTGGCTTACCGGTCGACCAATTCAGTTACCAATGGAGATGAAGCCTGGAAACCGGAGACCGGTATGCTGGGTATCTGGCTGCTGGGCATGTTCCGGCCATCGGACCACACAACGATCATCGCGCCTTTTTCCACAGCACTATCCGCAAACCCGCTTATTACCGACGACTACTTCGGCAAAATACCAGCCGACAGACTTCGAGTCAAAGACTCGACATTATTCCTCAAAGCCGACGGCAAACATCGCAGCAAGATCGGCATTGCTCCCAAATCGGCCCGGAACGTGGCTGGAAGTTACGATGCCGAAAAGGGCATTCTGACCATTATCCAATACGATCTCGACCCGCAAGGCCAGTATATGAAGTCGACCTGGGAGCTGCACAAAGATCCTTACAGCGGCGATGCATTAAATGCCTACAATGACGGCAAGCTGGCCGACGGCACGCAGATGGGGCCATTTTACGAACTGGAATCGAATTCTTCCGTCAGGGCACTGCAAAAAGGCGAATCGCTCACCCACCGCCAAAGCACATTCCATTTCGAAGGGGACAAAGCAGCGCTGAACGCCATCGCTCAAAAAGTGCTGGGTGTAAACCTCGACCACTTCGGTGAGGTATTCAAATAGGTGTGATTGCTCCGATAAATAACCTCTAAATACCATTCGGGTATCAACCATCTTGATTGTGATGCAATTGATTGACATTCGGGCATTTTAGAAATGTCAAGATGTCAAACTTTTACAATCACGCATGATGGGTACATTTAAAAATTGGGGACGGGCTGCGCTCGCAGCACTCGTTCTGGGCATGTCCGCGCAAGGCGCGTATGCGCAAGTAGGGATCGGTACCGAGACGCCGCAGGCGAAGTTGCATTTACATGACGGATCGCTGTTTGGGACTACTTCCGACCAGCCAGCTGAAAATGATCCATTCTACGATCCGGGTATTCCGCTTGCCATGCAAAATAACCTGCGGTGGTTTTATGACAAAAGTGCTTTCAGATCTGTCGGCGAGCGCGTAGGAACGGGCTCTCTGGAACCTCAGAATATTGGAGCATTCTCATTTGCATCCGGTTACGAAACATGGGCGCCCGGCCTTGGAGCAACTGCATTGGGGCTGAGAACCACCGCCACAGGAACCAGCTCTCTGGCGATCGGTTATAGCACCCTTGCGGCAGCCAGCTACGCTTTCGCAGCGGGTAGTAATGCGATTGCAAACGGAGGGACATCAGTTGTAATCGGAGAAAACGTTTCGACAAATGGCAGAGATTATTCATTTGTATTTGGCACTGCCACAGGCAAAACATTGTCCAATGACATTGCAAGACAAATGGTAATGGGATTCTCCGGTGGTTATAAATTCTTCTCAAACAGTGCTGCCAGCATTGGAGTAGCCCTTCCCGCAGGAGGCAACGCCTGGTCAGTCATCTCAGACGTGAACAAAAAAGAAAACTTCGCACCCGTCAATGGAGAAGATTTCCTTCAAAAGATCGGACAAATGAACCTCACTTCCTGGAACTACAAAGGCCAGGATCCGAAACAATTCCGGCATTACGGCCCCATGGCGCAGGATTTCTATGCGGCATTCGGGAAGGACGAGTACGGCACGGTAGGGAACGACACAACGATCAACCAAGCCGATTTCGACGGGGTGAACCTGATCGCAATCCAGGCATTGATACGCAGGATGGAGCAGATCAACAGCGATCTGCGGCAGGAAATAGCATCGCTAAAAGCAGAGATGGCCATCCGCGATAAGCCGTCACGCGGGAAAAGGGTTTTGGTTAGCAAAAAATAATAGCGCACACGATGATGGATCAGTTGAGTTTTAGACAAATATTCCTGCGGGGATGCAGTGGTCAACTACTTGCGTTGATCATTATTTTAGGTTGTCTGTGTACGGGGACCGCGCATGCACAATGGGGACTCGGCGTGCAGGTGCCGCAGGAGAAAATGCATGTGCATAACGGCACTGTACTTTACAAAACACCGAAGCTGCCGCCGGAAACGAGCCCGTTTTATGCTCCGGTTTTTAATGATGATGATTCCGTACAGCACGCATTCAAATGGATGTGCGAAAAGGCCGCGATCCGGTTTTTGGGTAAAGGCTTTTATAACGTCGGGATCGATACGTTGAACTCCGGCCGATTTTCGATTGCTGCCGGCTACGATAACACCGCGCGGGGAACGGCGGCCGCATCTTTCGGCTTGCGGACGCATGCCGAAGAAACAGGTGCTTTTGCGTGTGGACAGGGCGTAATTGCGAGCGACCATGTCTCTTTCGCCCAGGGTTTTTCCACTATTACAAACGGGCCTAACTGTATTTCCGTAGGTACTAACCTGTCGAATAATTACCAGACAGGAAGTTTTATTTTTGGCCATACCAATTTCGCCACGCAGAATACCGGGGATAATCAGTTTAAAGCTGTTTTTAGTGGTGGCTACGAGTTTTACACGAATGACGCGCTTACAGTGGGGGTGATTCTCGGGCCGGGTAGCAATGCCTGGACGGTGATATCCGATGTACGGCGAAAGGAAAATTTCCTGCCTGTGAATGGCCGGGAATTTCTGCATAGCATTTTAAAAATGCCGCTCACTTCCTGGAACTACAAAGGCCAGGACGCGAAATCTTTCCGGCATTACGGACCCATGGCGCAGGACTTCTTCAAAGCATTCGGTAAAGACGCTCTCGGGACAATCGGTGGTAAAACGGCGATTAATCAGTCGGATTTTGACGGTGTTGCGCTCATTGCAATCCAGGAGCTGATCCGGATAACCGACGATCTCGAAAAGACGAATGACGAGCTGGAAGCGGAAGTCGAAACGCTGCGCGCAAAGTTGTTTGCAACCCGAAAACAGCAATCCCGATCGCAGGAAAAGACCATTGTGGCGCGTCGATAGGGTTGCATTTCAATAGTTTATGAAATTTCACACGATTATTTGAGAGCATTTATGAAGAATTTCCTTTTTGATCTCCGTCATCAAGTATGGAATATAAGTATGGTAGCATCAATCGCAATGATAGGGGCGCCCAAGCATGGCATCGCGCAGGTGGGAGTGGGGACGACGCAGCCGGAAGAGCTGCTGCATGTCCATGATGGATCGGTATTGTCGACCAGCAAGCGTTTGAAGCCGGAAACAAATCCGTTTTACGACCCAAGCTTTCCGGATTCGGTGGAGCATAAAATGAAATGGTTTCACGAGAAAGGCGCATTCCGGTCACTCGGCGAGCGGGACGGTAATGGCGGCCTGGATCCGCAGGTGGTCGGGAGCTATTCCTTTGCCAGCGGTTTTGAAGTCTCCGCGCCGGGATTGGGTGCCACGGCTTTTGGACTGAGAACGTTTTCTTCCGGCAAAGCGGCGTTTGCGAGCGGTGAGAATACAACGGCGTCTGGGAACTACGCATTTGCGCATGGCGTATCGGCCACCGCAAGCGGTGACAATTCCGTGGCGCTCGGCAATCTGGTTTCGTCCGATGGCAAACAGGGCTCATTTGTTTTTGGTGATAACACCAAGAATGTGATGCTGAAAAGCAACGCGGAAAACCAGCTATCGATGCGGTTTGCAGGTGGGTATCGACTCTTTACAAACAGCGATCTGACAGTCGGTTTGGGGCTGCAATCCGGGGGCAACTCGTGGCAGGTACTGTCGGATGTCAACAGGAAAGAGAACTTTTCGCCCGTCGACGGCGAGGCTTTTCTGAAAAAAATAGGCGCGATGAAGCTGACATCCTGGAACTACAAAGGCCAGGACCCCGCGACTTTCCGGCATTACGGCCCTATGGCGCAGGATTTCTTCGAAGCATTCGGGCACGATGCGTATGGCACGATCGGTAACGATACGACCATCAACCAGGCCGATTTTGACGGCATTAACCTGATCGCCATTCAGGCGCTGGTTAAAAGGACAGAACATTTGCGGCAGCGCAATGACGCGCTGAAGGCGGAGATTGCGGGCATTAAGTCACAGCTAGCGTTGGTCCGCCCAAAGAGAAGCAGGGCGCTGGTTACTCAAAAGTAGTTTTCACTCACACTTACAATCGTTATGAATCGCACTATTTTATTAACGTCTATGCTCCTGGCCGGGACGATGTTCGCTGCCAGGGCGCAGTTTGTAACAGGCAATAGCCTGTATGTCAAAATCGGGACGACATTTTCGGTGGACAGCCTTGTTTTTGTCCCTACCGAGGACCTGAACCTGGGCAACAATTATTCGCTTACCGTAGAGCATACAGCGGTACCCGGCAACCCCAATGCAAGTATTAATAAGAAGTACGTCTTTAATAATCCCGTCAATTTTGAGGGGAATTTGGGGGTGATTTATGACCCTGTGCAGTTGAATGGGAACACTGAATCCCTATTGGAAATGGCTAATTCGTGGTCAGACGAGTCAGGGTTTGTGACGATGACCGGCTGCACGCGTGATTTGGGAAAGCATTTTGTTTCGAAAGATGTGAGCGGGCTGGATATCAAGCTGCTGACATTGGTCAATGGACAGAGCGTGCTGCCTGTAACGCTTGTGACATTTGAGGCTGAAAAGAATGAAGACGCGATCAGGTTAATATGGAAAACATCCTCCGAAACCAACAGCGACTTCTTTGAAATCCAGCGGAGCCGGAATGCAAAAGACTGGGAATCGCTGGGGCGTGTGCACTCGGCGGGGGATAGCAGAGGGGAAGCCGGTTACGATTATACGGATCATGACCCCTTCGGCGGAAACAACTACTACCGCCTCAAAATGGTCGATCGCGACGGGACTTTCGCTTTGAGTCAGGTAAGGATGATAGCGTGGAACAAAAATGTGTCAGCCGTTTTTCCTAACCCTGCGACAGACCGGCTTGAACTGGATGTGAAAGACTGGACGAAGGTAGTGGGGGTGAAAGTGCTGAATGCCGGTGGCGTCGTGCTTGCGGAGCGCCGGGGAGTAACAGGTGCAAAAGAAAAGCATATCCCGCTGGCCGGGTTTAAGTCGGGAAGCTATATGGTACGGATTGAGTACCGTGACGGCTCTTTCGAAACGATGCATTTCGTTAAGTACTGACTTTATCGCATGCCCATGAAGACCTTCCGGGCCGTAATGCACATTTTCTTGCATTACGGCCCGGATTTTTATTTTAAGCCCTCTCAACGATAGTAAAACAGGCTAGCCATCGGGTTTAATTATCAATGTTTATTCATTGAAAATTCCTGAACGCTTATCCTCATCTATCGTATGGTGACTTCCCGAAGCACTGGCAAAACCAGTGTAGCTTTGCTGACGGCGTTCCTACTGGTCAACACGCAGAGCTGCAAACCGCCGCAAAACAAATCCGGTCAGAACGTATCGGTTGCTGGCACTCTTCAACAATCGGAGACCGACATTTACGCGGAACACATTCGGACTACCGGCTTCAGAACGCCGGAAGAGGAGCGCCTCAGTTTTGTACTGCCGGAGGGTTTCGAAGTAACGCTTTTCGCTTCCGAACCCGACATTACCAAGCCGATGAACATGGAATTTGACGATCGCGGCAGGTTATGGGTGACCCAATCGTCGGAGTATCCGGTAGCCGCCGGCGAAAGCGACGGGACAGACCGCATTACCATTCTCGAAGACAAAGACGGCGACGGCAGGGCAGATTCCTTCACGCATTTCGACGACAGCCTCAACATTCCGATTGGCATCATGCCCGTTGCCGATGGGGCGATCGGGTATAGCATTCCCAATCTGTATTATTTTAAAGATGCGGACGACGATGGCAGGGCCGACAGCAGGAGGATATTGCTTGGGGGCTTTGGGCATAAAGACACGCACGGCATGGTGAACAACCTCATGCGCGGCTACGACGGCTGGCTGCACGTGTGCCATGGCTTTTCCAATGTGTCGAATGTGGCCGGTACGGACGGCGATTCGATACGGATGACGTCCGGGAATACGTTCCGCGTCAAACTCGATGGCAGCCATGTGGAACAGACTACTTTCGGGCGGGTGAACCCGTTCGGTTACGCCTATGATGAGAAAGGGTATCTGTATTCGGTGGATTGCCATACCAAGCCTATTACCCAGCTGATTTTCGGCGGAGATTACCCGCATTTCGGCAAGAAGGCACCCGTAGGCCTCGGATTTGCGCCTGCGATGATGACTTACGACCTGGGTTCAACGGCGTTGGCAGGACTTGTTTATTATACCGGCACGCAATTTCCGGCCAGGTACCGGGCCAGCTTTTTTACCGGCGATGTGGTTACCTGTCGTATCGACAGGAATACAGTTACTTTCAACGGTTCTACGCCTTCTTCCAAAAAGGAGGAGCCGCTGCTGGTTAGTAAAGACCCGTGGTTCAGGCCGGTAGATATCAAAGTGGGGCCCGACGGAGCATTGTACATCGCCGATTTTTACAACCGGATCATCGGCCATTATGAAGTGGCCCTGAACCATCCCGGCCGCGACCGGGTGAGCGGGCGGATCTGGAAAGTGACTTACAAGGGCCCGGAAGCGCATGATAATTTGCCGGTCACCGATTGGTCCAAAGCAACAATCACTCAATTGCTGGAAGGGCTGAAACATCCGCAGCTGAACACCCGCCTCAAAATTGCCGACCGGCTCGTGGATTCCTGGAAAGACCGGGCGATAGCGCCGGTGAAAGGACTGCTGGATGCCCATCCCGACCTCGTTTCTCACGTACATGCATTGTGGATATTGCACCGCCTGAATGCACTCGACGACCGCCTGCTTGATACTGCGTTGAAACAAGATGAACAGGTGGTGAAAATCCATGCATTGCGGATATTGAATGAAAGAAATACCATTTCCGATACGCATTACGGCCTGGTTACCGACGCATTGAAAAGCGATGACCCATTTGTGCAGCGCACGGCGGCAGAAGTTTTGATACACTTTCCCAGGGCCGAGAATTTGGCATTATTGATGGATTTATATGATAAAACGATACCGGAGGACACACACCTGCGCTATACTGCGTTGCTGGGTATACGGAGCAACCTGAAAAACACCAGCGTGATGTGGCGTATTCCCGCAATGCAATGGACTGATCCGCAGCTAGCATTGCTGAACAGGGCGCTGCTGGATGTGCCTTCCTCTGCGGGGGCGGCGTTCGTGCTCGACTACACGCTCACGCACGAGCTGGCTGCCGGGGACCTTTTGAATAACCTCGAGTACATTGGCCGGCTCGCAGCGCCGTATCAGATTGAAAAGGCGATCGATTTGATTCATGTAAAATTTGCGAATGAACCGGAAAAGCAGCTTTCACTCTTCCGGACGATCCAGTCGGGTATCCGGCAAAGCGGTGCTGCGCCGAGCCGAAAAATGGCGGCCTGGGGCGAGCGCCTGGCCGGAAACTTCCTGAATGATATTTCTGCTCAGCGCGAAACATGGAAAATCCGCAAGGTAGCCCGGAATGCCGACCCGGTGAATTCATGGACGGTATCGGAGCGGTTTCTGGTGGATGTAATGCCCCCTTTCCGCATTGTTTTGAGTGAAAAAGGAGGCTATGGGCCTCAGTCGGTTTTGTATTCGGTGCCGTTCAAACTGCCCGCGATGTTGCGTATGAATGTATTTGACAATGACGTCCATAACCGGTCGGACCGGAAAGGTGTCTCGAAAAACTCGGTAAAAATCCGGTTGGCCGACAGCGGAAAGGTGGTGGCCGAGTATCGCGTCAACCAGGTAGAGGTGATGCAGTATAAAGACCTCATTCGTACGGCGACATTCAATCTGGCAGGATATGAGGGGCAGATGGGATATATAGAGGCAGCAGACAGTTCGCAGACGGGCTCGGTCGGTATCGGGCAGTTCGAACCGGCGGTACTCTCCGTTCCGGAAAAAGGGCCTGCCGCCATTTCGGCGCAAAGGATCGCGGCAGCAGAAATTGCCGGAGAATATCGTATTAAGTCAGTCCAGCCTGCATTAAGGCATATTTTGCAAACTGAATGGATGGATTATACGGTGCGAAGTGCCTCTGCGGATGCATTAATGAACATAAATCCGCAGGGTAATTCCAATGCGCTGTCCGATGTATTCAACGATCCTGCCGAATTACCTGCTTTGCGGGAAAAGCTGGCCGTTGCACTTGGCCAGGCGGCAGCCCCATCGGTATACGAAACTTTGAAAAAGCAGCTGGCAAGCGGTGCGAGAAATCTGCAAGTGGTTATTGCGGCGGTGCTGGCCAACACCTCGGAGGGGATCGGGTATTTATTGAATGCATTTCGTGAAGGTGAGCTTGGACCGGACATTGCAACCGAGGTGCCGGTACAGGACCGGCTTACCAGCAATGCGGACGCATCCCAGCAAACCCTGATGCGGGAGTTACTGGCAGCTGGTGCGGGCGAGCGGGAGGAACGCCAGAAGCTCATCGATGCCCGCATCGCTAATTTCAAGCCGGCGACCGCATTTTCGGATGCTGGAAAAGTGATTTTCGTGCAGAATTGCAGCGGCTGCCACCAGATCCAGGGCTCGGGCGGCCTGGTAGGCCCACAGCTCGACGGCATCGGAAATTGGGGGCACAAGGCATTGACCCAAAAAATCCTTGACCCCAACAGGAATATAACTGAGGCATTTCGTACTTATAATATCACATTGAAAAATGAAAAGACCCTCACGGGCTTGTACCGCAGGACAGAAGGCGAAACCATGGTTTTCGCGGACATGACGGGGCAGGAGTTTTCGGTAGCAAAAGGAGAAATGAAGGAATACCGGGCATCCAAATACACTTTAATGCCCGATCAATTCCGGAACATTATTCCCGAGAAAGACTTCTACGCCCTGCTCGACTACCTGCTGGGAGTTAAATAATATCGGAACATTAATCCTAACCCATAGATCTGATGCTGTTAACCGGAAGAGTTTTGAAATGGTTTTGTTTGATCAATATAATGGTCTTTGCGTGGACAAATGCATCGGCGCAGAAGAAAGGAAAGAGCGGATCGGCTATTGCATTTAAAAAAACGGAACTGACCAAACGGTTCATCGCCGAGGGTGCCGCGATGGGCGATGTAAATAAAGATGGCAAGAAGGATATCCTCTCAGGGGCCTACTGGTTTGAGGCACCCGACTGGAAGGAGCACGAGCTGGCCAAGCCGCAGGAGTTTGTCGTAAATGGAAGTTATAGCGATTCCTTCCTGGATTTTGCGATGGACGTGAACCAGGATGGCTGGATAGACCTCATCCGCATCGACTGGCCGGGTAAGGCGGCTGCATGGCATGAAAACCCGCAGAACAGGCCTGGCCACTGGCCGGTGCACACGATTTATTCTTCGGTAGGAAATGAATCGCCGCAGTTGGTGGATATCGATGGCGACGGGCGGCTGGATTTGCTTTGCAATGATCCGACGGGTAAGAAAATGATCTGGCTTAAATGCCCTTCGAAGAAAGGAGATACGGTCTGGGAAAAATATGTGATCAGCAACGACCCCAACAACTCCACGCACATGTACACGCACGGGATCGGCTATGGTGATATCAATGGCGATGGTCGAAAAGATGTACTGGTGCGAAGCGGTTGGTGGGAGGGCCCGGCGGAGGGGCCTGCCAAGTATCCCAAAGACAAAGACTGGAAGTTCCATCCGGCAGACCTCGGCCAGGACTGCTCGCAAATGTATGTCCTCGACTTGAACGGCGACGGCCTGAACGACGTCCTCAGCGCTTCGGCCCACAACTACGGCATCTGGTGGCACGAGCAGAAGAAAGAGGGCAAGGAAACCGTGTGGATCCATCATACCATTGACAAGACCATCTCACAGACGCATGGCCTGGCGCTGAAAGACATCAATGGTGACGGCCATCCCGACTTCATCACCGGCAAACGCTATTTCGCGCACAACGGAAATGATCCCGGGGAATTTGAACCGGCATTTATCTCCTGGTTTGAATACAAGCCCGGAAAGGTACCCACGTGGATCAGGCATGATATTGATGACGATTCGGGTGTAGGCCTGCACGTAACCGTAGAAGATCTGAACGGCGACGGGCTGCTCGATATCGTTACCGGCAACAAAAAAGGTGTACGCATTTTTACACAGCAAAAAGGGAAGTAATCACCGATGAAGTTTGGTATCAATACCTATTTGTTTTCTTCACCATTCACGAACGAAAGCGTCTCCTTTTTTCCGCAGTTTAAAGCGTGGGGATTCGATTTTGTTGAAATAGCGGTGGAAGATCCCGCCGATATCGATCCCGAAAAGGTTCGCCGGGCGCTGGATGATAGCGGGCTTGAATGCAGGTCGGTGTGCGCTGCTACGGGCCCCGGACGCGACTTGCGCGGCACGCGAAAAGACCAGGTGACGGCGATCGGGTATGTGGAGGCACTTGTGCGCATTGCGCCGGTGCTTGGCAGCAAGCTGGTCGCCGGGCCTATTTACTCCGCGGTAGGGCGGGCGGAACTGGTGCCCGACGATCAAAAGCGGAAGCAATGGGAACTCGTCGCAGGTAACCTCAAAACCCTCGCCGATTTTGCCGCAGCGCACGGTGTAAAGCTGGCTATCGAGCCATTGAACCGGTATGAAACTGATTTTATCAACACCTGCGATCAGGCGCTTCGGATGATTGAAGACGTGGGCAGCGATGCATTGCAGGTACATCTGGATACTTTTCACATGAACCTGGAAGAAAAGGATCCGGCGCTGGCCATTCAGAAGGCAGGGAGCAGGCTGGGGCTTCTCCACGCCTCCGGGAGCGACCGTGGTACCCCCGGTGGTGACCAGATCAACTGGGACCGCATTTTTGCTGCCTTGGACCGTATCCATTACCCGGGCGATATCGTCATCGAATCATTCACGCCGGATGTCAAGGTCATTGCCAAAGCCGCCTCTATTTGGAGACAAGTGGAGCCCTCGCGGGAAGCGATCGCGGTGGAGGGGTTGAAATTCCTGAGGTCGCTGGCATTTTAATAAAGCAAAAGCCCCGGAAATTTCCGGGGCTTTTGCTTTATTATATACGCTAAGATCAGGCAGGTACCTCTTCTTCCAGGTGCGGGGCGCTTAAATGCAACACCTCGGTAGTCCAGGCGCGGGTTTTCGCGGCCAGGTCCTTTTCTTTGGCAAGCGATTTGCCGAAAGACGGGATGATCTTCTTGAATTCACGCTGCCATTCAGGGGTCTTGGCCTCGCTAAAACATCTGTGAATCAGTTCCAGCATGATGGAAACCGCCGTAGAAGCTCCCGGAGAAGCGCCTAGCAATGCAGCCAGTGAGCCATCGGCAGCGGTGACCATTTCGGTACCGAATTCCAGGACACCGCCCGCTTTCTTATCTTTCTTGATCACCTGAACTCGCTGACCGGCTGTTTCAAGATCCCAGTCTTCCAGTTTTGCTTCTGGGAAGTAATCCTTAAGTGCTTCAAGACGGTCTTGCGGCGATTGTCTAACCTGGTCGATCAGATATTTGGTCAGCGGAATGTTGTGCAATCCGGCCGCCAGCATGGGTTTGATATTGTTCAGCTTAATGGAAAGCGGAAGGTCCAGATATGAACCGTTTTTCAAAAACTTGGTCGAGAACCCGGCGTATGGCCCGAAAAGCAATGCCTTTTTGCCATCGATAATGCGGGTATCCAGGTGAGGTACCGACATCGGCGGAGATCCTACCGAGGCTTTTCCGTATACTTTCGCCTGGTGTTTTTCAATAATTTCAGGCTTGTTGCAAACCAGCCACTGGCCGCTCACAGGGAAGCCGCCGAAACCTTTGCCTTCGGGAATATTCGATTTTTCGAGCAAAGGCAACGAACCGCCGCCTGCACCGATGAATACGAATGTGGTGTTAAACTTACTTTCCTTTTTAGTCGCACGGTCCGTCACCTCGATCAGCCATGAGCCATCCCTTCTGCGGGTAATGTCGTCGACTTCGTAGTTGAGAAAAAGATTAACGCCGTCCTGTTTTTCGAGGTAGGCGAACATCGCTTTCGTCAGTGCACCGAAATTGACGTCGGTGCCGAGCTGCATGCGTGTAGCTGCCACTTTTTCGTCGGCATTACGGCCGTGCATTACCAGCGGGATCCAGCTTTCGATCGTTTCTTTGTCTTCGGTGTATTCCATACCGTCGAACAAATGATGGCTCGTGAGCGCGGTGTAGCGTTTGCGGAGATAATCCACGTTTTCCTCACCCCAAACAAAGCTTAAATGGGGAATATTGTGGATAAATGCGTCAGGTGACTCTATTACGCCATTTTCGACCAGATATGCCCAAAACTCCTTCGATACTTCGAAAGACTCGGCAATTTTGATGGCCTTTTTTGTTTCGACCGAACCGTCAGCCAGCTGAGGGGTGTAGTTCAATTCGCAGAAAGCGGAATGGCCTGTACCGGCGTTGTTCCACGGATCTGAGCTCTCCGCAGTCACGCGATCGAGGCGCTCGAATACGGAAATGGTAATGGAAGGATTAAGCTTTTTCAGTAGAACCCCGAGCGTAGCGCTCATAATGCCTGCCCCAATCAAAACCACGTCAGGTGAGCTCGTTTTTGAAGACTTTTTGGTATTCATCACGAAAAAAAGAAATATGGTAAGAAGGCCTTAGCCCGGAAAAGTACAAATCACTGCTAGATAACAATCGTCCTAACAATATTTGTTTCGAAAATAGTATAATTTCAAAAATAAAAGTTATGGCGTTTTGCAACTTCTTGGCAGGGGGCAATTAAAACTTTCTATGTTGCAAAAGTGGTGGGGAGAAAAACAAAAAGGCGACCCTGAGATCGCCTTTCGTTTTTGAAGCAAAACCTACTTTACGTCGGCTTGCAAAATGTCTGATTCTTTGATGTCGAATGCCGCTACAACTTCCTCGTAGTTGGTCATATCGACTTCGGCGTTGAGTCTTAATTTTTCGGCTGGAATAATCACCGCACGAATGGCTTCAAATTCACGCTCAGGAGCTGCTTCCTGTTGTTCTGACCAGGACATAGGCCGGATGTCGACGAAGAATGTGGTATTTCTCAAAAGGGTCACGAAAGTGAAATTCGTCCATTTGTTGTCGGCGAAACGCACGATGCCTGGCTGAGACCACCACAATCCCTGGCTCTTGATGAAAACAACTACTACACTCTTGGAAATCATGGCAGTATCCGCAGAAGTCAGATTTGCCTTACCCAGTGTATATCCTCCGTTGGTGCTTTTCACCATAGTTGCAACAATCTCTTTCGCGCCTACGCCGTCTTTGCCATCCTCACCATCTGCTCCGTCCTTGCCGGGGGCTCCTGTTTCTCCTTTGGGCCCTGCGGGTCCTGCCGGACCAACGTCGCCCTTATCACCGTCGCAACTTGTTACCAGACCGATAAATGCTATCCAAGCGATAAAAGTCAGCCTTCTAATCATAATTGTATGAGTTTAGTTTATAAGTGAGAAAGAATTTTTTAGCAAATAAAGCACGAATTAACTCGAATACCAATGATAAAAAAGACACACTTTTATTGCGTTAGTTCATTGAAACACTGCCGAGTGGTAAATAAGCCTAAAAAATTGTACCAGCAAAGCGTCGTTTTCCGTTCTACGATCGTGTGCGGTAAGTAACCGCTGATTCTTTTTTATGACCGTAACTTAATGAGCAGTTGATAAGCTGGTTACTACATTTTGATAAGTATATTTGCTGCCGTATTAAAGAAATTGTAGCTTTAATATGCTTATAGAATGAGAAGTTCCTGGTGTTTCGGCAGCCAGGAAGGGAAAGAATAATCACACAAATAATTTAAACAGGACTTTATGAACACAAAAAGGTTTACTACTCTCTTTTTCATTGCTATCTCACTACTTATTCAACAAGGATTTGCGCAATCGCCATGGAGTGGGAAATATGGAAATGAATGGTTGAATGGAAAGTATGGCCAGACATGGGTGAAGATCCATGTATCCAAGGCCGGGCTGTACAAGGTGACCTTACCGGACGCTTTCAAGAATAAACCGAACTTCCTTCACCTTTACCACCGCGGGGAAGAGGTAACCCTGGTAAGCGCTTCCAATACCGAAATCGAATTTTATGGTGTGCCCAACGACGGCTCTTCCGATGCGCTGCTCTACCGGCTGCCTACGACGAGAAAAAACCCTTATTTCAGTATTTATTCCGATCAAAGTACCTACTTTTTAACATTTGATTCTAATCCCAGGCCGGTAGCCGCCACGGAATCGCTTGCACCCGATCAGGGACTCGCCAAGCAGGAGTTTCATAAATTCACGTTTTTGAAGAGGTTCGTGATCGAGAATTCGCACATGACTTCTTATCCTTCACGCCCGGCTACCCTGAACAGCTACTTTGAGGAAGGTAAGGCCGGAACCGGTACCCGGATCTCGAATAACCAGGCGCTGCGAACCACTAATGCCAAACCGAACGTTTTTACAAACAGTTATGTGGAGGAGCCATTTGCATTTCAGATCAAGTCGAAATACGGATCGGCCGCTCCGGCTGTGAACGTGCACCTGAAAGGCAGGGGATATGCATTCTCCGCCCAATCGACGGTAGAAGTGAACGTGGGTAAAGATGCAGCCTCACAACGGGTAGTGGGTAACACGGTCGTCACGGGCTTTCTGGATACTGATTACCCGTTCGATCTGCTTAGTACCGACTATGCAAACGGGGCAGGTGTGCTGGGCTTCAAGTCGACCGGTGGAGGGACAGACGGCTTTTCGGTTTCCTACTATACCGTCACTTACGACCAGAACATCGACATGCAGGGAGCGGTTTCCTACGAATTTAACTTTCCGGCGGCGGGGGGCAATACACGTTTCACGATCCAGAATACACCAGCTGTAACCCCGGAGGCTCCGTTGCGTTTCCTTGACGTGTCGAATTTCCGCAATCCGAGGATTATCAACGGCTCAGCGGCTGACATGATGGTTTCAAGAAACGGCAATGCGATGAAACTCTTCGTTGGCACCGAGGTGCTGCCTGCCACGGCTACGGCTGTTACATTCCAGCAGATTACACCATCCGCATTCGATTATCTGATCATTACCTCGGACACATTGTGGTCCTCAGCGAATGAATATGCTACTTACCGTCAAACTGAATCGCCGGGCAAGAAGTATAAGCCACTGGTGAAGCGGATTAAGGATATTTACAACCAGTTCAACTACGGTGAGCCCAGCGCTGTTGCCATCAGAAGGTTTGTTGACTACATGGTCTCCGACAGCAACACGGACAAATTCCTGTTATTACTTGGACGATCGGTCACCTACTACGAGCGCAGTGTGCGCGAGATCCCGGACGAAATACCTACAATCGGTTTCCCGGGGTCTGATATGCTGCTTGCCGATGGCCTTGGCGGCGCATTGGACGATGTTCCTGTCATTCCGGTCGGGAGGATCTCGGCGATTACAAACCAGCAGGTTAAAGACTACCTGGCAAAGGTTAAAACTTACGAGGGACAGAAAGACCTGGCTTGGAGAAAGAACGTGATACACATCAATGGAGGAAAATCCTCTGATGAAATTAACCAGTTCGCCAAATACCTATCGGACATCAGCGGGCCCATTTTCGCAGCGCCGTTCCTGGGAGATACGATCCAGAGAAAGAAAACGCCGGTTAGCTCCGGAAACGTCCTGACAACACTTTCTAGCGAACTGAACGGAGTAGGAGCGGGTATGATCACCTATTTCGGTCACGGAAACGTGGATGTAACGGATTATGATTTCGGCTATGCGACAGACGGCACCAAGGGCTATGCGAATGCGGGCAAATATCCGGTGCTGTTTTATAATGGTTGCGGCGTGAATAACATTTACAGCAACAGGTTCTCCCCATTCAGCGGGGTAGTACCGCCTAACTATCCTACTTCGTCCGGAAAAAGACCGCTGTCACTCGACTGGCTGCTTGCTCCGAACGCCGGTGCAATTGTAGTATTCGGGAATGACTGGGATGCCTATGCTTCCACATCCAATGAATATCTGGATCGTTTGTATCCGAAAATCTTCGGGCAGAACGACCAGAACCGCGGCACGATCGGGCAGATCCTGCGCGACGTGGCGGCGGAAACCAAACAATTGGGATATACGTATAATCCTGCCGAAAACGGAAGGGTGTTGTCATACTACAATGCAGACCGGGCCAATGTTCACCAGGTCATTCTTCAGGGAGACCCGGCATTGCGCATTCTGGTGACGGAAGGTGCTTTGCCAGTGAGCCTGGTATCGTTTGATGCCAAAGCAGCAGGAAGCGAGAAGGTGAATGTAACCTGGGTTACAGCCTCTGAAAGGAACAACAGCCACTTTGTAATTGAAAGAAGCTACAATGCCAAGAATTTCGAAGAAATCGGTACGGTGGAAGGAAAAGGCGATAGCGACGTGTCGACTTCCTATCAATTCACAGATCTGAGCCCGATTGCGGGAACCAGCTACTACCGTCTGAAACAAGTGGACCGTGCCACTACGGTAGACGGCCAGACAATGGCGGGGGAAATTACCTATTCCAGAATGGTGTCCGTTACGAGAGAAGGTACGTCTGCCCTGGTGGTTTGGCCGAACCCTGCTACCGACAAGGTCGATCTGAAATTGAATGTACCGACCAAAATCAAGAGCTGGGACATTATGGATCAGAAAGCAAGATTCTATCAGAGAGGTGGCAAGGGAACAAAGGTTAATCTTGAAAACCTTCCTTCGGGCGAATACATCATCAAGGTTTCTACTGAAAATGGTGACGTATATCAGCGCAAGATTTTCAAGAAATAGGCGGATAGTTAGAAACGATTATTAAGTAGGGAAGAACTTTGTTCAGTATGTTCCACACAGGTTTGAAGACGAGGATAGCTATTACCGCGATATTGTTTTTGCAATGTTTCAAAGTACTAGCTCAATGGGGGGCGCCATACGCTAATAGTTGGATTTCTTACGATAAGCCATTTGTCAAAATAGCGATTGCACAGAAGGGGATTTACAAAGTCCCCTTCGCTTCGCTTCCTGCCGGTTTTTCCACCAGTGATCCTTCAAAGCTGCAATTGTGGCATCGCGGAAAACAGGTGGCTATTTTAAGTACCTCCAAAAATGAAATATTGTTTTACGCGGTGCCGAATGATGGTCAGACAGACTCGCTGTTTTACCGGCCGATGAGCTCCCGTAAAAACCCCTTTTTTAGCTATTATTCCGATCAGAGCGCTTACTTTCTGGTCAACGGCGATGCAGCCGGATTGCGTGCCGAAACGCAAAATGTGGCTACCGATCCCGCCGCGGCGCAGTTAACCGAAGCGACTGCGGTAGCTCAGAATGTATTCTTGCAGGAGTATTCGCTCAGTACCGAATACCCCGTACGTCCCAATTTCTTCAATAGTTTCTTCGAGCTGGCTGCCAGCAAAACCGGGAAAGTGCAGCTCGGTCAGAAGCAGGTGCCGTATGCATTTACACTTCCTGGTTTGGGTAAATCCGGTGCCGAAAAGGCTGTTTTAAAGCTGTTGGTTCACGGGCGGAGTAACAATAGCAGGAACATTGAAATTTACGTCGGAAAAAATGATCAGTCGCTGAGGCTGGTGCAGACGCTCAGCAACTCGGGATTTGCAGGCGTAGAAACTTCATTTGAATTGAAGGCGGGTGATGTGGGCACAGACGGAAAAGGAGTGTTGACATTAAAATCCGTCAGTTCGGATGCACTGGACCGTTTCTCGCCGGCCTATTTTACGATCACGTATGCACGTGACCTGGACATGGCAGGGCTGAAAACGATAACGTTTACGGTTCCCGCAACCAGCTCCAAAACTTCCAGAATTAGTTTAAAGAATGGACCAGCCGGTGCCCAGGTATTAGATATCACGAATGAAGACCGACCGGTTATTCTTTCAGGAAATCTGTCGGATCTTACATTTAACCGTCAAACCGGCAAAGTCGCAAACCTCCTGGTTACCGCTGATGTCGCTACGGTAGCAGCTGCGAATATCACCTCCGGGAAATTCACTAAACCGGACCTGGCCAACGCCGATTATGTGATCATTACCAGCGAGAACTTGCTGGAAGGTGCCAAACTGTACGCCGACTACCGCGCCAGTGCAGCGGGCGGCGGTTACAAGACATTGGTAGTAAGTATCAAGGACATTTACAATCAATTTAACTATGGCGAGCCGAGTCCGGTAGGTATTCGCAGGTTTGTCGACTATATGCTTACGCAGGGAAGCAGGGATAAACAACTTTTGCTCATTGGTAAATCCATCACGCATAATGAAAGGATGAAGCGGGAGCTTCCCGACGAGGTTCCGACAGTGGGATATCCCGGCTCCGATGTGCTCCTGGTAGAAGGCCTCGGAGGCACTCCGGCTAACGTCCCGAGTGTTCCGATCGGCAGGATTCCGGCGGTGACGAATGATAATATCAGGGACTATCTGCAAAAAGTAAAGGACTATGAATCGAATGCCTTTGGAGACCTGGGATGGAGAAAAAGGGTGCTTCATTTGAATGGTGGTAAGTCTACTTCCGAAATTACGCAGCTTAAAAACATGCTGAAAAACCTGGTACCCGTTATCACGAACGGGCCGGTAGGCGGGCAGGTTACTGCTTTCGTTAAACAGCAGCCAATTATTGAAGCGGAAAAAGTAAACATTACGCCGGAGGTGAATGCGGGTGTGGGGCTGATTACCTATTTCGGACACGGTTCGACGACGATTACCGACCTCGACATGGGCTATGCCACCGACGAAGCGAGAGCTTATGCCAATTCGTTGCGATACCCTATGATGTATTTCAATGGCTGTGGTGTAGGGAATATTTTCAGCGGCAGGTTTAATCCTGCGGCCAACTCTGGTGTTGACAGGTACTCATTGTCGATGGATTGGTTGTTGGCTGCCCGCCGCGGGGCAATCGTGGTGGTGGCGAACTCGTTCGAGAGCTTCGTAAGCCCTTCCGAAGATTACCTTATCCAGCTGTACCACGACATGTTTTCCAATGCTGAAATGCTGAACCAGCCGATCGGGAAAATTCAGGTGGCAGTCGCGCAGAAAATAGCGAGTGAGGACAAGGGAGTGTATGCTATTGCAAACATTCACCAGTCGCTGTTACAAGGGGACCCTGCACTTAAACTGGTCACCGTTGACAAGCCCGACTATGCGGTGGATGCCGACGAGGGCATTTCCATCCATTCGGAATTGGGAGACAAGACAATCGGGAACTCTGCGAAACTCAGATTGCGGACCATTTTTTCCAATAAAGGGAGGTTCCAAAAAGGGGGAAATGTGCCGGTGGAGATTACCTATCGCTATAAAGAAGGTAATGTGACCAAGGCGGAGGTTGTTCAGGCTTTTGCTTATTCCGACACCCTGGAAGTGACTTTTACAAACGATAAAATTCTCCAGAGCGTCCAGGTCATCATCGATCCGAAAATCACGCTGTCGGAGGTAACGCGGAAAAACAACATTGCTGAATTGCTGATCGACTGGGATCGCGCAAAAGACGAGAAAGCATACCCGGCCACAGCCATCAAGGATATCGTGCCGCCGGTATTAAGTGTGAATTTCAACGGCAGGCAGTTGGAGAATAACGAGGTGATCAGGCCTAACCCTAAGATCACTGTCGATCTGGAAGACGATAGATTGATATTCTCCGATACAACGCTGATAGAAGTCTTTTTGAAGCCTTGCCAGGATGAAAGCTGCAAGTTTAAAAAGGTGAATTTCTCGAACCCGAATCTCACGATTGATTCGGTGAGCAGCCACGCAATTCGTGTAAGTTACGCGTCAAGCGGTTTGGTTGCCGGCAAGTACGAGTTGCTGGTGAATGGAAGGGATATGGCGTCGAATGCCACTGTGCAGCCTTACCAGTTGGTCTTCGAGGTGAAAGAAGAAGAAGCGGCGAATATAGAAGTGGTAGCAAGTCCGAACCCGGCTTTTTCTTATCTGCGATTTGAGGCCCAAATGGGTAAACTGGGAATGGAAAAGGCGCAGGTAAGATCTCTTCTTTTTGACAAGAACGGCAACCAGGTCTTTGAAAAGGTGGTAGATGCCGATGTCACCGAGAAATTTACTTGGTACATGCAGGTTGACTCGTTGCACTCTGGTTTGTATGTCTATAAGATTATGATTACTCCCAAAAGCGGCTCCGGGACCGAGTTCGAAAAAACCGGAAGAGTTGTGATTATCAAATAAGATAAGGGATTGAATGCTCCTGAAAGCCGCTATCAGCCATTGGCTGGTGGCGGCTATTTGTTTCCGGATAGCCAGTCGAGCCAGCACGACAGGGTAATAGCCCGGGTTATATGCAGCCAGGTCTTTGTTTTCTGGGAATAGGCTACATGAGGATTGTTGAGGATGCTTACTTCATGCAGGAGCTTTGCCCGGTCAACAAAGTCCCAAAGCCGTGAAGAATCCATTACAGATTCCTTAGCCTGGTTCCAGAGCCTGGATGTCATTTCCTGCCCATATTGTGAAGATAGTGTGGCTTTGCTCGTGCGGTTGTAAACTTCATGGGGAAGCAAACGCTTCATGGCCATCCTGAAATGCTCGCGTCCCCTTCCTTCTCCATATTTGATCAAATCCGGAACAGACATGCATAGTTCGAACAATGCCTTGTCCTTCATAGGTGATCTGCTGCTGATGCCGTAGTGGTTTCCAAGATCGAAAAGGTTTTCGGTAGACCAGCTTACCATTGGACTGAATACGTCGTCAAATAGCGCTCCAAATTGTATCGGATCGAGCTCGCCTAGAAGTGAACGCGTGGTAGAAAACTGGGGTCCGGTATCTGTTAATTCCAGCAGTTCGTTGTTCGCGAGGTTCACTTGCCCATGCACATTGGGCTTATTTCGCCTGTTGAGCAGGCTTGTGATACCGCGCCTCATCATGTACGTATGCGATAAATCCAGGTTTTTGGCGAGTTCGGCGTAGGTTCTCGCAAGCGCCAAAGGACTACGTCCGGATCGGGTGATGCGGTTATAATAGTAAAATTGCCTGACCAGGAAGTGCTGCTTTTCTGCCGGGAACGACTCCCATCCCGGATAGGGCGCAGCATTGAAGTAGGGTACCCGTTTGGCCAGTATTTCTTTCAAGAGCGCCCAGTTTTTGGTCTCGAAAGCATGCTGGAATATCTCCATACCACTACCAATGATCGAGTCGCCGCCATTGCCGTTCAGAAGCACTTTGCAGCCTAGATCCCTGCCGTATAGCAGCATCGTAGATAGGAGCGCCGGCGACAGCCGGGAGGCCAGTGGCTGTGCTGAGAGCGAGGTTTGCAGCCTGATGAGCTCAAAATCCTCCTCGGATTGAAACACTTCATGGTGCACGGAGTGGATTTTTGCCGCAACCGCCTGCGCAAAGTGACTTTCGTCGGTATCCGGGTATCTGGATTTATTATGAAGGGTATGAATAGCGGCATCCGGATTATTGAACCTTAGCATCGCGCTAACGGAAGATGAATCGAGGCCGCCGCTTAAATGTGATGCAAACGGCTTTCCACCGCTATCCAGCGAACATCGGTCGACGCTTTGCCGGAACACGTCAAACAGTGCTTCGCCTATCTCGCCGGCTGTTCTGACCGAACTCCATTTCGATGCATTAAACGAAACATAGCGCTGAATGCTTGCCCCCGAACTGCTCAATTCAACCATATGACCCGGCGGCACTGACTTGATGTGTGCGTAAAAAGTCCCGTTGGAATGGGATAGTGCACGTTCCTTTCTCAGGTCAAGATGTGCAAGGATCTGGAATAAATCCGGTTCCAGGTAATCCTTTCTGACCAAGTCAAGCCCGGTGATGGAGGATAAGCTGGACGAAAAAATGGAAAATTTGCCTGGGATATGGAGATAATAAAGTGGTACCGGACTGAATGCGTCCCTTGCCAGGCTGGTGGTTTGTTGCGTTTCGTCGATCCAGGCGCCAACGGAGAGCGATTCTCCGGATGCATCCAGGGTCTTCAACCGGGCATAAAAAGAGCCGGAATGTTTAAGTTTTATATTGCTTAAACATTCCGGCTCAGAAAGGTTTTTCTTTTGAATTCCCAGTAAGAAAGAGTAGAAGGAATTTTTCCCGAACCCTGCTTCTAAAACTGTAAAGTTGGCACCGGCAAGCTTATTATCGTATTTATTGTCGAAAGCAATCTGATTTTTGATGCTTTCATCGTAATAAACAATGCCTTGGAGTACCAACGTGAAATCAACGTGCCTAAATACTCCTGATTACCCCTCAGTTGAGAAGTGGTTGTCAGAAGGATCCAAATCGGTGAGGCTTCCCAGTTTACCTTTAGTGAGTTTTCTAACGTCACCATGAAGAACGAGGACCGGTTTGCGGTAAGACTTTTTCGTCTGTGTAGAGTGCGATGTCAATGTTTTCATTGTTTATCGGTTGAATGAATGATTATTACCAGTATCCGTCGTAAATTTATTAATATAAATTGAATTTGCAAATCTTATTCGAAACGAATATGAAAAAATCAAGTTTTGAATGTCCGAACGGACGTTGTTGACAGGATTACCGGTTACCGAACTCCACGATCTTACGCGTCTTGTGGATGCCGGATTCTACTTTCCCTGACCCGATGCACTCGTCATTCTGGCAAAGTTCAAAGGCGGTTTGGTCATCGGAAATAAGGCCCACCCCCGGGCTGTATTGCTTGATGGTCACATACCTGTTGATGATCGACGTGTCTTTGCGCTCAACAACCGTCAGCACATTGTCAAATGACTGCTCTCCGATTTTGACAGATTTCACTCCCGGCTCATAGTAGCTATCCTGTTCGTCCTGGTTGTTGTAGCTGTTCCCATTCCAGGTAGTACGCGAATCGATCGGGAAGGTAAGCGAAAGAAAAGGCTGGTTGTCGATATTGGTCAGAAGCTTGTCGGGATATTTATGCACGGCATACTCTTTGACTTTTTGCCAGTAATCCGCTGACGAATTGCGGGTTGATCTTGCGATGATGTAGGTGACGATCCCGGACGAATCCGAAGCAATCCTGTCTACTTCGTCCCGCTCCTGCCATTTCGTGACAACCGGCGCCGACTGCCCGGTCGAATAAACCTCCTGATTTACATCGTATACTGCATAATGCCCAATTGTGAGCGGATAATATGCATAGGGATCAACAGGCTCGGTCGCGTCGTCGCAAGCGGATAAACCGATAGATGCTACGGCAAGAATAGTGATGTGTTTAGCGAAAGTCCGGCAAATCGTGTGTAAAGAATTCTTCATTAACTCGGTTAAATTTTCGATGGTTAGGATGAATGTTTGTATTGTTCTTCCAGCTTCCCTTTCAAAAAGCCTATCAGAACCTGCAAGCCCGTGTCGAACCGGGAATTGTTATTGATGATCATGTCGGCCTCTGCGCGCAGGGGAAGGATGAATTTATCGTAAGTCGGGGCGACGTGGTGTTCCCAGCGATAGAGGACGTCGTCGAGGTCGTAGCCGCGCTCGTTATTATCACGAATAATCCGCCGTTTTATTTTAACGTGTTCCTTGGCATCGACGAAAATTTTCAAATCGATAAGCCGTGCTATTTCAGGGAAATAGAAAACAAAGATGCCTTCGACAATGATGATCGGCTTGGGTTCGAAAACCAGGATCTCTGGTTTGATGAGCGGATTGTTGAACGTGTATTCCTTTTGCTGTACCGATCGGCCTGCTCTTAGCACGGCGATATGTTCAGCAAAAAGATGGTGATCGATCGTTTCGGGCAGATCAAAATTTTCTATGCCATTCTCGTCACGCGGAATTTCATGGATCGGACGATAATAGTTGTCTTGCGAGATCCGGGTAATCTCATCCTTACCAAATGCATCGATAAGGTTTTTCATAAAATAGGTCTTTCCCGATGCGCTGCCGCCGGTGATACCCACAATGTAAGGCGCTTTTTCCTGATTGGACGTCATATAGTCAGCTGCGTCCGCAAGTCTGAACGCATGGATTAATTTATGATTTTAATTAATAATTGCCAATTTACCCGCCTGTTGCTGAGTGCCATCGGCCGACACAACGAATACAATATATACTCCCGCCCGTGCGCGGCGCCCTGTGTAGTCGTTCAGGTTCCACGAAGCGAGGCCACCTTCCGATCGCGTCTCGAACACTAGCCTGCCTGCCAGGTCGGTGATTTTGACCGTCGATTGGGCGGTAAGTCCGTTGATGCCGACATTGCCCGAATAGCCGGGACGGATAGGGTTGGGGAAGATAGTAATGCGGGCCAGGCTTTCGGCCGGCGCCCGGGCGTCGCTCTGGTAGGAAACCATACCCGCAGGCGTATCTGCAAACAGTAAGCCGGTTTCCGGCTCGAAGCGAAGCGCCCTTATCACATCCGACGGAAGCGGGCTGTCAGCCGCGGTGAATTTTCGTATCAGCTCGGTACCATCCGCATTGAACAGGTAAAGACCTGTTCGCGTGCCGATCCATTTACGGTTGCCCGGCTCGATGGCGAGTGCCGTACACTCTTCATTGTTAAAAAGCCTTCGCTGGCCGTAAACAGGCAGTATGGCGTCCACGCGTGGCGCATCCAAAACGCCGTCGGGTATAAAGTAACCCACACCTTTTGCACTCGCAAACCATATAAATCCATCCTGATCAAGCGCGAGACTATTGATTTTCAATGCAGGCAGCGAGCCGGTGCCTATCGACGTTGACAGCACTTTCTTACGCGAACCATCTGCATTGCTCACCATGATACCGCCACCCAGCGATTCGGGCAGCCGGTTCCAGACAATGCCATTGAGGTCGGTGACCGTCGAATCAGCACGTGGCGAAATGGCGGTGTCGCCCTGTGCAGGCGTAACCACCCTGATGTCTGAAAACTGGTTGGTAATCAGTCCATTTTTCTGGTCGGCAACCCAAAATGCTTTTGATCCTTTTTGAATGCCCGACCGGACATTTGCAAAAAGTAGGCTGCTGAAAGTCTGAGGCTTGTAAAGCGGATCGAGCGTGAGAATAGTATTCCCGGTTGAGACAGTTAGTACATCACTTGCATCCAGTATATGCAGGGAGGGATTGTTGGAGGTATAAACAAGTTTCCAGCTTCCCTTTTCATATCTGAAAATCCCCTTGCCTGAAACAGAAGCATGAATGGCGCCCGAAAAGAATGCAATGCCGGAAATGCTGCCGGGACTGTTAACAGACTTCCAGTTAGCAAAATATTGCCGGTTTACATCATCGCGCATTGCGGTGGCCAGCACGCCGAGCGGAGTCATAACAAACAGAGAGTCCTCCGAAAATGCCAGATCGCTGACGGCTACCTGCATGCCATTGGGGCCAATATAGCGGTAGGTTTCCTCCACCTGCCGAAGTTGGGGATCCACCACGAGCACGCCGAAGCCGGTTGCCACATAAGCGAGGTTTTGCCGGAACACAATGCGTCGCACCGCTTTGTCGGCAGGCAATCCCTGGGTTTCGTTTAAAATGTCCCAAGTTTCGATCTGATCGTGTTCCGATTGTTCGTTGAGGTAAGCAAAATCGAACGTACCATTCCGGTAAGCCAGCATCAGGAGCCTGGACGATGGCTGGTACCCCATCGCGCTGATGCCTGTGTTACTGAAACCGTCGGCCTTGGAAAGTACCCTGATGGCCCCGTTTTCGGTATTTACCGAAAAAAGGCCGTTGTAGGAAGAGCAGTAAACCCGGGAGCCTGCGTCTGTAACGTGCTGAGCGGAGCGGTAATTGAAATGGCTTTGCCACTCGCCCAGCGGCAAAGCCTGTCCTAACATGCGCGAAGGGCTGAATAAAATAGCCGTTAAGAAAAGCAGAATCCCCCCTTTGCGCATGGCTGAATGCTAGTTTTCTACCGTTACCACGGCCGATCCCCGTCCTGTGCCGGTACCGCATCCACTTTTCAGTGAACTGATGGTATATTCTGTGGTGGAGGCAGGTGAAACGGAAATCAGGTACGGATTAAGGAATGTACCGTTGATAGCCGTGCCGTCCGACAGCGTGAAAGACCATGGCGGAAGCCCGTTTTTGAACCTTAACTGAATGCGGGTAGAACGTCCGGCCGAAATGGTACCTCGTCCGGAGACTTCTGCAATGGCTTTGTCCGGCGCAATGACTTCCAGTTCTTCGATGGCACTCGACACCGCCGGCGACGAGGAAACAATGCGGATCTTCTGGATCTTGCTGGTGTCTCCCGGCGCAGCTGCTGCAATTTTCACCTGCATGGCCGTGGGGGTTACCGTGGTGGGCAGCGTTACGAAACGGCCCGATTTGTCGGTCATCTGGACCGTAAACTTGTTGTTAGGGTTGTATCGGCCCTCCGTTTTGTAAGGAATATCAATGGTAGATCCTGCGCATACCATATTCTGCGGAAGCTTTTCCAGCGTAATACTTGCCGGCGGAGCTTTTACAGTAACTTTTGCAGAACCCGAAAACTTGCCTACGCCGCAAAGACCACCTGCTGAGCTGATCTGGTAGTTGGTATCGTAAAACGGCTTTACCTTGATCTTATGCGGCGATTCCTGGATATTGTTCTCATAAGTTCCGTCCGAAAGCAGCACAAACCATGGGCCCCCGCCGGTAAACTTCACGGTAAGCTGACCGGACTCGTTCTCGCCCAATCGCAATGAATCCTTTTGAAGCGTAGCAACAGTAGGCGAAACGATCGAAACGTTCGCAGTCTGGCTCACCAGATAAGGAGCCGTGGAAGTGACACGAATGCGATATTCCCCGGGCTTATAGCTATCGGGAATCTGGGTGGTAATGTAGCCGGTTGAATCCGGGGTGGAAATATTTTTGAAAGCGCCGGTCCTTTCTGCGATCTGAACGATGAATTTATTTCCTTCTTTATACTTCCCGGTCGCATTGAAAGGCACCTGGAACGGTACGCCCGCGCAAAGTTTCGCAATTTTGTCAGCCTCTTTCAGTTCCAGTTTTGGCTCCGGGTTGTTGTTGACATTCACAATGGCCTCACCCGAAGTAGTACCGCTTCCGCACGCATTGGAAACGCCGGTAATGCGGTAAGCCTTCACGTCCGTGGGTTTTACTGTAATATAATGCGGGTTAGAAAGCGTTTGCAGTACCGTGGTGCTATCCGACAGACGGAACGACCATGGTGCAGCCCCGGTCAGGTTCACCCGCAGGTGCGCTTCCTGCCCCGGCATAATGCGCACGGTCTGTGTGCCATCGATCAGGTCGATCCTGGCTGCTGGCGCTTGCAGTAACCTTAATGGAACTTCCTGGCTTTTAATTACCGGGATAGAAGAGATAATCTGAATGCGGTAAACCTCTCCCCCGACTTTATAAGAAGGTATTACGGCTTTCACCGGGCTCTTTTTCACAGGGAGTGAAATCGGGACCGATTTACCGGTAGCGTCGATAATGTGCGCAATAAATGTATTGTCTTCGTCGAACGGACCGTCCGTTTTGAAAGGAATGGTAATGTTGGTACCCGGACAAACAGCCAGGTATGAAATGTCCTCGATCGTGATCTTGTAAGCATGCATGGTGTCCGCCTTTTCCACCGGAAGCTTCGCTTCATTCGCTGCCTCGGTCAGTGTGTCACCGCTTGCGGAGATTGCGCTGGGCATTGTGGTATCGGCCGCCGTCGTGTCCACAGCCGGAGTTGCAATGGCGGCTGCCTGCTTCGCACTATCTGTTTTAGCAGCGGCCGGAGCAGCGGGCGGAGGAGTAGGAGCCTTCTTCTTAGGCGTTATCAAAGTCTTCCTGGGCGTGCTGTTCCTTCTTTGCGCTTCTACCTTACCTGTTAGCAGCAGCAACCCGAAAAAAATCATAAAGACTAGTCTGTACATGCAGTTTCGATTGAGTAAATATTAGTTCATGGATACCAGCGTACTACCTCTGAGAACGGGGACTACGTCGTACAGATCGGTTTGCAGGCAATAGGAAATGTCCTTCTGGATGCCCAGGCGCTGCAGGCGCCGCACGTGTGAAGAGTTGGACACGCTCGCCAGCAGGTTGTCGCGGCTTTGCTGGTATAAACGCTGCGCCATCAGGGTTCCGTCTTCGAGCAGCATAAATTGATCCTTCAATGCCTCCGCCAATGCCCCGGCAAATAAGGTATCCTCGAGGTTGGGGCGGCCTTTCCAGCCTGCGCACAGTACCAGCACATCGTAAGGTTCCGATTTCAGATGATTGGCCAATGCCCCCAGGTTGAGGAACGAGCCGATCATTACTTTCACCGCCGACGATTTCGCCTTGGAAATGGACAATGTGCCATTGGTCGTCGTCATCGCGATCTGCGCGCCAATGAGACTTTCATGCATATAACTGAAAGGCGAGTTATCGAGATCGAAACCTTCCACTTTACGGGCATCCCGCTCGGCTGCGGCTATATATCCTTTGTCCTGCAAAAATTTACATTCTTCTACACTGGCCACCGGGGTAATGCTTTTTACACCATATGCGAGGCCGGTTACCATGCAGGAGGTAGCCCTGAAAATATCGGCTACCACCACTATTGAATTATCGAGTTTGTGCAGATGAAGTAAATCCGGGGTAAGACAAACGTCAAGTTGTTTCATAAAAATGCAATCAGACTGAATAGGAGGGGATTAGTTTTTAACAAAGGGCGTTTTCACAACCTGCGCTTTCAGCAGTCTGTCACGTACTTTAACGAAAATCTCGCTGCCGGCTTTGCTGAATTCGGTGGGTACATAGCCCAGCCCGATGCCCTTTTGCAATGTAGGCGACTGGGTACCGGAGGTGACCTCGCCCAGTTTGTTGCCTTCCGCATCGCATAGCTCGTAATGCCCGCGGGGAATGCCGCGGTCGATCAATTCGAAGCCGACGAGTTTTTTCGTCAGACCGGCTTCCTTTTGTGCCTTCAGTGCTTCCGAATTGATGAAATCCTTTGTGAATTTGGTCACCCAGCCGAGCCCGGCCTCCAGCGGCGACGTTTCGTCGTCGATATCGTTGCCGTACAGGCAGAATGCTTTTTCCAAACGCAATGTATCGCGTGCGCCAAGTCCTACGGGCTTGATACCAAACTCCGCGCCCGCCTCGAAAATGGCATCCCACATTTTTTCGGCATCTGCATTCTTTACATATATTTCAAAACCTCCTGCCCCGGTATAGCCGGTTGCCGAGATGATTACGTCTGTCATTCCCGCCATTTCCCCGATTTTGAAGGTATAATACTCCATCGAGGCCAGGTCCACATCCGTCAGTTTCTGCAATGCGGCGGTTGCCTTCGGTCCCTGAACGGCCAGCAGGCAAAGTGCATCCGACAGGTTTTTCATGGCCACACCTTCGGTATTCTGGCTCTGTATCCAGTTCCAGTCTTTCTCGATATTCGAAGCATTCACAACCAGGAAATAGTCGTCCTCGGCAATGCGGTACACCAGCAGGTCGTCCACGACACCGCCCGAAGCGTTGGGCAGGTAGCTGTATTGCACTTTTCCGTCATACAATGCGGAGGCATCGTTCGCGGATACTTTTTGTATCAATGCCAGTGCGCCGGGTCCCTTTACACTGAATTCACCCATGTGCGATACATCAAAAACACCCACTGCATTCCTCACGGTGTGATGTTCATCCAGATCCGAAGAGTAACGGACAGGCATTTCAAAACCTGCAAACGGGACCATTTTTGCGCCCAAACGGATGTGGAGCTGATGTAAAGGGACTGTTTTCATGAAGGATATTTGGTTTTACAATAATTTACAAAAGTAGGTAATGCAGGGCAAAGCGACACAAAAAACTGTTTTTTCAATGTCCGTGGAGCCCATTTTGAAGTATATTGTTAAAAAATAGGTTAAAACAATTATTCTCCGGCAGCTACCGGTTTTCATAAATATGACTAAACGACTATTGCTCCCGATCGCATTGCTGGTTGCAGGCAATGCATGGGCACAAACAGCCACTTTCAACGGACAAACGATCGACGATAAGGTGAGTATCGGCTACGGTGTGGCTTCCGGCGACGTGGATGGGGACGGCAAGCCCGATATTCTGCTGGCGGATAAAAAGGAGATTGTATGGTATAAAAATCCCGGGAAAAAAGACGGCGCATGGACGCGCTACGTGATAGCGAAAGACCTCACCGAGCAGGATAATGTCTGCATTGCCGCCCGGGACATCGATGGCGATGGCAAGGTGGAGGTTGCAGTCGGAGCCGGCTGGAACCCTTCCGAAACAAAAGATCTGAAAAAATCCGGTGCCGTATTCTACATGGTGGCCCCGGAAGATCGTACGACGCCCTGGGAGGCAGTGCGCCTGCATCATGAAGTAACCATTCACCGGATGCAATGGGTGAAAACCGCAGACGGTCCGTTTCAGCTGGCAGTATTGCCTTTGCATGGGGAAGGAAATACCGGCGGAAACGGTGCGGGCGTCAAGCTGATCATTTTCGATGTGCCTGAAAATAGAAAGGGAATCTGGCCTTACAGCCTGATCGAGACGAATATGCATATGACCCACAATTTCCAGCCGATGGAGATCCCGGGCAGGATGGCAGGCTTGTCCATTGCAGGAAAGGAAGGAGTGCAGGTGTTTTTGAATGGGGCCGACGGCTGGGCTGCGTCCGGCAACTGGATGGTCCCCGAACGTGGGGTAGGGGGGGATCCGAACCGGAAGTCTCGGGAAAAAGCAGTTGTTCACTGCCACCATCGAACCTATGCACGGCACCGATCTGGTAGTGTATACCAAAGATAGCCGCACCGTGCTCACCGACCGCATAAAAGAAGGTCATGCATTGGCCTGCGCCGATTTCTTCGGCCAGGGCCGCGACCAGGTGGTGATGGGGTGGCGCAACCCTAATGTCACCGGCGAGACCGGCTTACGCATTTACGTGGGAAGCGACGCTGAGGGGAAGAAATGGACGGAATATACCCTTGACGAAAAGATCAAAATCGCTTGTGAAGATTTGCTGCCGGCTGACCTGGATGGAGATGGCGACCTGGATATAATCGCGTCCGGCCGTGCAACGCATAACCTGGTTGTGTACTGGAATCAGCGGAAGAAGTAAGCTGGTACCAATAAGTAAATGGTTTTTGTATTAAACGTTACTGTCGCCCTGAGCGGAGTCGAAGGGCATTGGGCCCAATGCCCTTCGACTCCGCTCAGGGCGACAGTAACTTCATAGTATTTAAACCGGATCCTAATCCCGGCGACCCATCAAAAGGCTCACATAGTAAAGCAATGTAGCCAGTGAACCGATCGCAGCTACAAGGTAGGTACGGGCCGCCCATTTCAATGCATCGGCAGACATAACGTACTCACGTTCATTTACAATCCGGTTTTTCTGGATCCATGCCAGCGCACGGTTACTCGCGTCGTATTCAACGGGTAGCGTGATGAAACTGAACAATGTCGTTACCGCGAACAGCGCCACACCGATAGCGAGCGGAATAATGGAGGTATTGATCAGTATCACACCAATAAAGATGATCCATTGCATATACTGCGACGCTACGCTGAGGAACGGCACCATTTGCGAGCGGAATTGCAGCCAGCTGTATGCGGTAGCATGCTGCACCGCGTGCCCGCATTCGTGGGAAGCCACAGCCGCAGCAGCTACGCTACGTCCGTAATATACATCGGGACTAAGGTTGACTGTCTTATCCTGCGGATTGTAGTGGTCGGTCAGACGGCCTTCCACGGACACTACTCTTACGTCGTAAATGCCGCTTTCCCGGAGCATCGTTTCAGCGATTTCCTTACCGCTCATGCCGTTGCTCAATCCCACCTGTGAATATTCTTCAAACTTACTCTTCAAACGCCATTGCACGTAAAAGCTCACGCCCATTACGATCAAAGCAATCAAAAGTCCCATAGTTATTGCTATTTATATCCTTGTTTTATTTTCTCGATCAGCGCGGTAGTCGAATAGCCTTGCACCAAAGCAATCGTTTTTACCTCACCTCCTCTACCCAAAACAAAATCCGCGCCAGCAATGTTTTCGATCGTATAATCGTCACCTTTGACCAAAATGTCAGGTTTTACGGCCTCGATCAACTGACTAGGCGTCGGTTCGTCGAATAAAATGACAGCATCGATGAACGAGAGCGCTGCCATCAGCCTGGCCCTTGCGTACTCGTTTACCACCGGGCGAAGCGGACCTTTGAGGCGGCTTACAGAGGCATCGGTGTTCAGGCCAAGTACCATTTTATCGCCCAATGCGCGGGCTTTTTCGAGGTAGTCGATGTGCCCGAGATGCACAATATCGAAACATCCGTTGGTGAATACAACTTTCTGTCCGGCACGCTGCCATGCTTCAACGGTGGGGATGGCTTCTTCTAGTCTCAGGATCTTGCTTTCTGTCAAATTCATGGTAAAAGACAATATGGATTTAAGAAATGGAATAACGTAACATACTCCATTTCCAATTTTCAGGACTATTAAAGTTACAATTAGTTTGCCGCAGACACTTGTTCCGGCTCTTCGACCTTGTTTTTGTTCACAATCAGCACATACAGAAATGCCAATGCGCCGATCACGAGCATGAACAGCATTTGCGCGCCGTGGATGAATGTCGCCAATGTGATGCCATCATTCTGCGAGAGTCCGTAAAGTACCATTACATTACCCACCAGCAAGTGGTAAGCGCCGATTCCGCCCTGCGTGGGGGCCGTCATACCGATCGCGCCTACGACCAGTAATGTCAAGCCGGCTAGCGGGCCAAGGTGCGAGGTTTCGGGAATGCAGAAGAAAAGCACATATGAAACCAGGTAATAAAGCACCCAGATGAGGATTGTGCTGAAAATAAAGAGCCCCGGGCTCCGCAGTTTACGCACGCTCAGGAGTCCTTCCAGCATTCCTTGTGCGAAGCCGATGATCTTGGCAACGACTGCATTCTGCTGCAATTTGTTACGCAGCGTAGCGTTTTTGAAGACCACAATGCTCGCAACTGCAATACCGAGTAATCCGACGATCAGGATGCTCAGCAACATGCCGCTACCCGAGCCGCCGCCCTGGTTGCCGCCTATTTTACTTTGGAAAAAGTCGGTAAAGAAGGTACTCAGGCGATCGAATTCGAGGATGAAATTCAATCCAATCATCAACACAAGGATGATCACATCGAAGATCCGTTCGGCTACCACGGTACCAAAGCTCAGGCTCACGGGGATGCGTTCCAGCCGGTAGAGCGTACCGCAGCGTGTCACTTCGCCCATACGGGGAACAATGTAATTGGCAAAATAGCCGGTCAAAACCGACATCGTGCTGTTGGTAAGGCCGGGCTTGTGGTCCAGCGGCTCGATGAGCATTCCCCAGCGCCACGCGCGTGTAATGTGTGCGAGCAGGAGACAAAAGCATGATACTGCGATCCACCGCCAGTCGGATTTCGCAAAACGGTCGAGCATTTCGCCCAGGTTGATATCTTTAAACACAAACCAGAGCAGACCGCCTGCCAGGACAAGCGATATCGTGTAACGCAGTATATTTTTCATGCTATGCTAAATTGTATAGTGCAGCTAAAAACCGGAGGGGCTAGCTTACCAGGTGATTGTTATGGTCAGGAAAAACGATCATCGGTTTGAATGTCTTCGCCTCTTCCTGGCTCATACTGCCGTACGCGATGATGATGATGATGTCGCCTATCTGCACCCTGCGCGCGGCCGCGCCGTTGAGGCAAATCATGCCCGAACCCCTCTCGCCTTTGATTACATATGTGACAAAACGTTCGCCATTGTTATTATTCACAATGTGAACCTGTTCATTTTCTATCAGTCCCGCTGCGTCGATCAGATCCTCGTCTATCGTGATGCTGCCAACGTAGTTCAATTCCGCCTGAGTCACCTTAACCCGGTGAATCTTCGATTTCATTACTGTGATTTGCATTACCCGGTGGTATTGGTCTAAATGAAATGCATTACCCCGCAAAGTTACAGGAATAATACCCAGTCCTCAAAACATACTCTCCGGTGGGACGGTTCCGAAATAATTGGAATGCCCCCATTCATGGGTTTCATGAGAACATTATTATATTTAAGCGGGATTTTATAGTATTCGATCCTTGATAAAAACTTATTCCTTTAATCTTCATTATCTACTTTATTTTTTCATTACCAAAACCGATGAGTACAGAAAACAAACCGAAAGACGTTAACCGCCGGGACTTTATCCAGAAGACTTCCGCAGCGGCCATTGGAAGTTTCTTCATAGTTCCCCGCCATGTGCTGGGAAAAGGATATAAGGCGCCGAGCGACAAACTGAACATTGCCGGCGTAGGTGTGGGCGGAAAAGGTTTTTCTGACACCAACAATGCATGGAACAAAGGAGCCGAAAACCTGGTGGCACTTTGCGATGTGGACTGGGGCCAGCCTCAGGTTAAAAAGAACTTCGAACTGCATCCGGACGCGAAAAAATACAAAGACTTCCGCAAGATGTTCGACGAAATGGACAAGAGCATCGATGCCGTAACTGTTTCCACTGCCGACCACATGCACGCGATCATCGCAATGGCGGCTATGCAGCGCGGCAAGCACGTATATGTGCAGAAACCGCTTACCCACGACATTTATGAGGCACGTATGCTCACCGAAGCTGCGCGCAAATACAAGGTAGTAACCCAGATGGGCAACCAGGGCGCTTCCAACCCTGCGCAAAACCAGATGAAGGAATGGTTTAACAAAGGCCTCATCGGTAACGTCCACGAGGCACATGTGTGGACCAACCGTCCTGTTTGGCCGCAAGGTATCCCTGTTCCTACGGGCAAGCACGAGGTGCCCGCGGACATCGACTGGGAACTGTGGGTAGGCTGTGCCGACTGGGTGGATTACAACCCGGCATGGCACCCGTTCAAATGGAGAGGCTGGTGGAACTTCGGTACCGGTGCATTGGGAGATATGGGCTGTCACCTGATCGACCCTGCATTCCGCACGCTCGGTCTGGGTTATCCCACAGAAGTAGAATGCTCGGTAGGGCAGGTGTTCATCAAAGACTGGACCGCCGAATACATTCCCGAAGGCTGCCCGCCGTCGTCACGCGTGCAGTTGAAATTCCCTGCGAATAAAACCAATAAATCGGAAGTGACGCTGACATGGCACGATGGCGGCCTGCGCCCGTTCCACCCGGACCTTATCCCTGCCAACGACCCGCTGGGCGAGCCGGATAGCAGCAACGGCGTGCTCCTGATCGGTGAAAAAGGCGTAATGACCTGCGGAACTTACGGTATCGCTCCGAAAGTGTACCTTAAAGACGGCAGCAAGCTGGAATACAAGCAAGGCGATTTCGGCAACAAATACACGACCATGCCGGAATTCGGTCACCATGTGTCTTGGAGCGACGCCTGCAAGGCTGGTTTCAACAGCAAGGAGCACAAGGCGCTGACATCGTCATTCGACTATGCAGGTCCGTTGACAGAAACCGTGATCATGGGTAACCTCGGTATCCGCAGCTACAACCTCCGCACTGCAAGAGCCGATGGTAAAGGATTCGACTATCCTGGCCGCAAGAAACTCCTGTGGGACGGAAAGAACATGAAGGTTACGAACTTCGACGAAGCGAACCAGTTCGTTCAACGCAAATACCGCGGCGACTGGAAACTGGCATAAGGCCTGGTAGTGCTATAGAACGCGAAAAGGCTCCTCATCGGAGCCTTTTCGCGTTCTATAGCACTACTTACCATTTCGAGATTTAAACGATCGGCTGCCACCTGTTATCACAATGGTCAAACCACAATCCATCTGGGGAGAGAATTAATCCATGCTTAGTATCTGCTAGCCAGTACGCTATTTCAAATGCTACGATTTCAAATAACGTATTTGATTGTGAAATACCCAGTTCCAAGATAACAACAGACGTCACGCTCTCCATATGTTTTCGTACAGAATTTGGGAGATTTCGTTGGAGCGTCTCCTCGATTTCCTCTTTCAACCGTTTCTCTTCATTGTACAGGCTTATTTGGACAGGTCGCACTCCCTCTTGATAAAAACTGATTGGAGAGTCTGACCATTTCAACGTATCCCAGAAGTCATCAACAGCGTCCTCTTCGATATCAAATTTTTCTCCTAATGTCCACCAGTCGGCCGCCGAAATGCCAGAATTGATTTCTTCAACACTTAATTGTGTGAGATTTTGAGTCAAATATATGGTTATGTGATTTGGCATGATCCTAAAGTTTATAATTTCATAATCATCATGATAAGAAAAAGACCGAAGGCTTTTACCAGTCGGTAAAAGCCTTCGGTCTTTCCTGATTACTATTTGGTGGGTAAAGGTGATTATAAGGAGCCTATTGCCGATGCAACGCTAAATCGTGATAAAGCAAAGCTAGTATTTACCTCCAAAAAACTAAAATATAATATTGTCGATCAGCCTCACCGGGCCTAGAAATGCCGCTACGCAGATCGCATTGGAACCCGCCGGGCCTATGCTTTCAATAGGAAGCAAGTCTCCTAGATAAATTACTTCAAAATAGTCAAGCGTGAATTCTTTAATCTTTCCGAATTCGCTTTTGGCCCAATTCACCACTTCATTTACTTTTTTGCCTGCATTCAATGCTTCGCCCGCGCCCGTGAGGATGCGATAAATGTGCGGTGCGATAGCGCGCTCGTCTGCATTCAGTCGCGTATTACGCGAGGACATCGCCAGTCCGTCGGATTCCCTTACAGTAGGGCAAATGATGAGTTCGATGTCAAATGAAAGGTCGCTGATTAGTTGACGCACCACAGACACCTGCTGCAAGTCCTTTTGCCCGAAATAGGCGTACTGCGGTTTTACGATATTGAAGAGTTTCGAAACCACTATGCCGACACCATTGAAATGACCAGGCCGCGAAGCGCCTTCCATTACCGTTTCCAATGCGCCGAAGTTCATTTTCACGACCGGCTGTTCGGGATACATTTCTTCCACCGACGGCGCGAACACCGCTGAGCAGCCTGCGTTTTCGAGCATAACACGGTCGGCTTCGAAGGTTCTCGGATATTTGGCCAGGTCTTCCGGGTTATTGAATTGCGTCGGGTTGACGAATACACTGCAAACCACAATATCATTATCCTTTTTGGCGGCTTCGATCAGCGAAATGTGGCCTGTATGAAGGGCGCCCATGGTTGGGACGAGGCCGATGGTTTTCTGCTGTAAAACTTGCTGATCTAAGAACTGGCGGAGGCTTTGGACCGAAGTAAATACTTCCATGTAAAATTCGAAAACTGAGGGAGTAACCCGCGGGCTACGGCTGCTTTTTTAACATAGCACTAACCGTAAAGCAGATTATGGAAACATCAGGACAGGGAAATCCCAAACTGGGCGCAATATGACAATTAGTTTGGAATATCTTTTGAAATTGCCATTTTTTTTGTATAATTTTGCAAAACTTTTTTTCACAAACTGCTAAAAGATCTATGGAGAAACTACGAATTTTGTATGTAGCCAGTGAAATCAATCCCTTCCTCCAAACCACCGATGTTGCCGATTACGTGAGAAAGCTTCCTCAGGCAATGCAGGAAAAAGGGGCAGAAATCCGGATACTCGTTCCGCGTTTCGGATTGATCAACGAACGCAAAAACAGGCTTCATGAAGTAGTTCGACTGTCAGGAATCAATATTACCGTAGGAGATGAAGAAAAGCCGCTAATCATTAAAGTAGCTTCGATTCCCAATGCGAAGTTGCAGGTCTATTTTATAGATAACGACGATTACTTCCATCGCAAATCCGTTTTCTTCGATAAGGAAAATAACTTCTTCGATGACAACGACGAACGTGCGATCTTCTTTTGCAAGGGTGTTTTGGAAACAGTTAAGAAACTGGGATGGGCCCCGGACGTGGTGCACTGTAATGACTGGATGACGGCTCTGATTCCATTGTACCTGAAAACCACTTACCGTAACGATCCGATGTTTAAGGATACGAAAAGTGTGTTTACCGTACACAACAACGCATTCGACTACAAATTCGATGCGGATTTGCAGAGCAAGGCTAAGGCCATGGACGTGAGCGACGAAGCGCTGGCGCATTTGCATTCAGCCGATTTCGAAGGTTTTGTCAAAATCGGATGTGCTTATGCCGACGCGGTGCTGAAAGCCGAAGAGCATTGCAGCGCGAGTCTCAACGAAATTTTCAACAATGCACCAAAACGCGTGCAGCTCGATGAGCAGGATGAGAATTTCTCGGAGTCGTATTACAATCTCTACAACGATCTGGTAAGTTAACAGATAGATTTCACAGGGCAGAAAAGCCGGCGATTCTCAGAGTCGCCGGCTTTTTTGTGTTTTTCAGGAATGTTTCGTGTGTTCGAGCACTGTTGATGAATTGGATATTTTTTAGTATTTAATTGAAAATTAGCTTGCTAACCAACACTGTTTCTCATTTATTTGCCTCCGTCAAAGCATACACAAAAATTAAAATATTTTAAGAATATGTGCGGAATTGTGGCTTATGTTGGAAACAGGGAGGCATATCCTTTGATTTTAAAGGGACTGAAACGTCTGGAATATCGTGGCTATGACAGCTCCGGGATCGCGCTGCTTGAAAATGGCGAATTGAATATTTACAAGAAAAAGGGAAAAGTGTCCGACCTGGAATCGGAGTTGAATGGCAGGCAGCTTGCAGCCACCATCGGCATCGGGCACACCCGCTGGGCTACGCACGGAGAACCCAACGACGTGAATGCGCACCCGCATTATTCCAACGACCGCCGGTTGTCGATCATCCACAATGGCATTATCGAGAATTACGCGTCCATTAAGCAAAACCTGATCGGCAAAGGCCACCGTTTTCTGAGCGATACCGATACGGAAGTGCTGATCCATTTCATTGAAGACGTCCGGAAGGAAACAGGTGCCACGCTCGAAGCCGCGGTACGGTTGGCATTGAAGGAAGTCGTGGGTGCCTATGCGATCGTGGTGCTGTCGCTCGACCACCCCGGTCAGCTCATTGCAGCGCGTAAAGGCAGCCCGCTCGTAATTGGTGTAGGTGAAAATGAATATTTCCTCGCTTCCGACGCCACGCCGATTGTGGAGTACACCAAGGATGTGGTGTACCTCGACGATTACGAGGTGGCGGTGATCAGCGAAGGCAAGCTCGCCATCCAGCATCTTGACAGTTCCAAAGAGACCACTCCTTATATCCAAAAGCTCGAAATGGAGCTCGAAACCATTGAAAAAGGCGGGTACGACCATTTCATGATCAAGGAAATTTTCGAACAGCCCCGCTCCATTGCCGATTCGATGCGCGGCCGCCTGCGTGCCAACGACGCACACCTGCAACTCGGTGGCCTGAGCGACTATCTCGACAAGCTTGCCCAGTCCGACCGGGTAGTGATCGTCGGCTGTGGTACCTCGTGGCATGCCGGCCTGGTGGCCGAATACATGTTCGAAGAGCTGGCGCGGATCAATGTGGAGGTGGAATACGCATCGGAATTCCGCTACCGGAACCCGGTGATCAGGGAAAACGACATTGTGATAGCCATTTCGCAATCGGGCGAAACGGCGGATACCCTGGCGGCGATCGAACTCGCGAAGTCGAAAGGAGCAACTATTTTCGGTGTATGCAATGTAGTGGGCTCGTCGATCGCCCGCGCTACGCATGCCGGCGCCTATACACACGCAGGTCCGGAGATCGGTGTGGCCAGTACCAAGGCATTTACCGCCCAGGTAACTGTGCTCACGCTGATGGCCATTGCCGTAGCAAAGCGCAAAGGCACTATTTCGGAAGAAACTTATCGCCAGCTGCTGATCGAGCTCGAAACCATTCCGGCGAAGGTGGAAAAGGTGTTTGAGAACGCCGCCAAGATCAAGGAGATCGCATTTATATTCACTTATGCACGCAACTTCATTTACCTGGGCCGCGGATTGAACTTCCCGGTGGCGCTGGAAGGCGCTTTGAAGCTCAAAGAAATTTCCTACATCCATGCCGAGGGCTATCCGGCGGCGGAAATGAAGCACGGCCCCATCGCATTGATCGACGAGGATATGCCGGTGGTGTTCCTGGCTACCAGAGATAGTTCATACGAGAAGATCGTGTCGAACATCCAGGAGGTGAAGGCGCGCAAAGGCCGTGTGATCGCCATCGTGACCGAAGGGGACACATTAATCCCCGGCATGGTCGATTTTGTGATCGAGGTGCCCGTTACCCATGAACTTCTGACGCCGCTCGTTTCCGTGATCCCGTTGCAGCTGCTATCATATTACATCGCAGTGATGCGGGGCCGGAATGTGGATCAACCAAGAAATCTTGCCAAATCTGTTACTGTGGAGTAATGGAGGAGGGTGCCGGAGAGCGAGACTGTCTTTGGATGGTTTCGCTTTTTTATTTTCAGGGACCGGGAGCGAAAATAATGTTCGGACGTTTTCGTTAGTTTTGCGCATGTTTGCCAACGGGACCTATTCTATGTACAAATTCATTTTCGCGTTTTTTCTGCCTGTATCAGTGCTGTTTATCTCAGGTTGTAAAAAAGAGGGAGAACAAACCTACATTCCGAAACCTAAAGGCTACAACCGCATCGACCTCCCCACGCACAGCTACCGGCAGCTTACCGAATCGCATCCCTACACATTTCAATATTCCAAGTATGCAGTGGTGGAGCCGGATACATTCAAAACGGCCGGCAAGGATTGGATTTTCATTAATTACCCCCATTTTAAGGCCAATATCCAGATTACCTACAAGCCGTTGAACAACAACCCCGCACTGCTTAAAGCGTTCATCGACGACAGTTACAAGCTGGCGAGTAAGCACCAGATCAGGGCTTCGTCGATCCAGGAGCAGCGTGTTTTGGGCAAAACCGGCCGTACGGCATTGCTTTTTAAAATCGAAGGCGATGTGCCGAGCCCCTACCAGTTCTATACAACCGACAGTACCAGGCATTTCATGAGGGGCGCCATTTACTTTCCGATGGCTACCAAAAATGATTCGCTGGCACCTGTGATCGACTATCTACAAGCCGATATGCTGCAACTGCTCAACACATTGGAGTGGCGATAATATTACCTGCCTGCTGTTGCGGCGGAAACGTCAAGGACGTATCTTTGAAAGTTAACACCTCAACAACTACCTCGATATGGCCCGGAAACAGCCCAAAAATCAACTCCTTCTCGATTATTCTGTCCGCGGTAACCGCATTGTCCTGCATTTGGGACAGGTAGAAAGCCAGCGGATCGCAGATCATCTTTTCGAAGGTTTGGTGAATGGCGACTGGATGATCGAGCCGGCGGGTGAGGTGGCCGATATTTCCTACGCCCAGGACATCGTGCATCAGATAGGTCACA
This sequence comes from Dyadobacter sp. 50-39, assembly GCA_001898145.1. GTDB lineage: Bacteria > Bacteroidota > Bacteroidia > Cytophagales > Spirosomataceae > Dyadobacter. Next base: position 827,186 of record MKSR01000029.1, on the reverse strand, counting down.
AGCTACCCTATCCCGACGGCATCAAAATAGCGCAACTGCACAATGTAGATCCGCTTTTCAAAGGTTTCTCAGCCATTTATCACCAGAAAGGGTGGGTTTTTGTGAATGCGGCTTCCGATATCAACGAGCGCAATTACCACATTCATTTGCTTACAGTGTCGCTCGGCTTGCACACGATTTATGCCAACACGGCTTCGCTGGCGGCGCGTTCGGAGCAGCTTATTTTTGAGGCATTGCTGCCATTTGATGAAGTGGAGAGCTTTTTCAGGAATGATATTTCCAAAATACCGGACTTTCTGGCCTCTGACATTGCCAACTTCTTCAAAGTACCATTCCCGATGGTGCTGAAACGCGCGCTGAACCTCAAAATCATCAGCGACGATCAGTATCGGAGTTTCATGACCGTCAACCCCAGCACCGCTACCAAGCCACGTGAGCTGTTCTTCTCAAAAGACGGGAGCATCGATGACCTGGAAGCGCAGCTTTTCTCGGGCGAATAGTAACCTTAGTTTTTCTTGACATTCATATTGCTCAGATCCGGCAGGGGACTTACGGAAGTCCAGCCGCCGTCTACGATCAGGCTTTGCCCTGTAATGTGGCCGGAATGCGGCGATAGCAGAAACAATGCGGCATTGGCAATGTCCTCGCTGATAGCTGGCCTTCCCATAGGCGTAATGGACGACCATGTTTTGGCATAAGTCGGATCTTCCGCCAGCGTGCGCTCCGTCAAAGTGGCGCCGGGCGCAACGGTATTGATGGTAATGCCATGCGGAGAAAGCTCGATGACGAGGCTTTTGGCCAGCATTTCCAGTCCGGCTTTGGTCATCGCGTACGCGCCGAGGTACTGGTGCGCCTGATGCCCCACCACCGACGACATCAGCAATATCCTTCCGCCCGATTTCTGCTTCCGCATTTGCTTCGCAGCTGCTTGCGTGAGCAGGAATGAGCCCATCAGGTTCACTTCCAGCGCCTTTCGAAGGTTTTCAACAGGATATTCGAAGAAATCACCGAAAAGCGTGATACCGGCGTTGCAGACGGTTAACGTGAGTTTGCCGAAGCATTTAACTGCCTCGTCCACCATCGCATCGATCACTTCCGGCTGGGAAGCGTCACCTGCGAACGCAACGCATTCACCTTCCTTATTGCGTATTTTCTTGGCCGCTTCGGCGGCAAGCGCCTTGTTGGCATCGTTCAGGATTACACCGGCACCCTGGCAAGCCAGCTGCTTGGCAATCTCAAAGCCGATTCCCTGCCCGGCCCCGGTGACGATGGCGACATGGTTGTCAAAAAGTTGGTTACTCATCTTAGTACTGATTTGGACGGTGGTAATGCGCCGGCTACCGGAGTGCCGGCACATTACCAGCCCGTTAATGCGAATCTCTCGTTACTTTATCCCCCGAACCACCTTTGAGGAAGTCGAGATCGGCACCTTCGTGCGCCTGCGTCACGTGCGCTATGTGCAAATGCACATAGCCACGATTATAGCCCAGTTCGAGCGGTTTCCAGAGCGTCCGGCGGCGTGCCAGTTCTTCATCCGATACTTCAAGATGCAGCCTTCTGTTCTCCACGTCGAGTTCGATGTAATCTCCATCCTGCACCAAAGCCAGGTTGCCGCCCACAGCTGCTTCGGGTGACACGTGCAATACAACGGTTCCGAAACCGGTACCGCTCATCCGGCCGTCGGAAATGCGCACCATGTCGATCACGCCCTGCGCCAGGAGCTTCTTAGGTAACGACATATTACCTACCTCCGGCATACCGGGATAGCCTTTCGGGCCTACATTTTTCAAAACGAGAATGCTGTTTTCATCCACATCGAGGTCGGGATCGTCGAGGCGGAGCTTGTAGTCGTCGATATCCTCGAACACGATCGCCTTCCCGCGATGCTGCATGAGTTCGGGTTTCAACGACGCCGATGGCTTGATCACCGCGCCATTTTCGCAAAGGTTACCACGTACAACCGCCAGGCCCGTCAGATCTTTGATAGGTTCATCCATCGTACCGATTACCTCCGGATTGAAACATTCCGCACTCGCGGAGTTTTCGGCCATTGTTTTGCCGTTGGCAGTGATCACCGACTGATGCAAGATGCTGCTCAGCTCCTTAATCACGACCGGCAAGCCGCCCGCATAGTAGAAGTCCTCCATAAAATACCCGCCCGATGGCTGCAAATTGAGCAGCAGCGGCACTTTCTTGCAAAGGTCATTGAAATCGTCGAGACTCAGATCCACACCAATCCGGCCTGCGATGGCCAGCAAATGGATCACAAAGTTGGTGGAGCCGCCGATGGCCCCATTGATCATAATCGCATTCTCGAATGCTTCGCGGGTCAGGATTTGCGACAGGCGCAGATCTTCCTTCACCATGTCCACAATGCGTCGGCCCGACAGATGTGCGAGCACCTTCCGCCGCGAATCGGCTGCCGGTATGGCGGCATTTTCCGGTAATGTCAGCCCGAGTGATTCCACCATACAAGCCATCGTAGAGGCCGTTCCCATTACCGCGCAGTGGCCGTCGGAACGACACATGCAGGCTTCGGCGGTGTAGAGCTCTTCCTGCGTGAGTTCACCCTTGCGGTGCAGTTCGCTGAAACGCCACACGTCGCTCGTACCGATGGTTTTTCCCCGGTAGCGGCCGGTAAGCATTGGTCCGCCGGAAACGACGATCGTAGGAATGTCCACGCTTGCAGCGCCCATGACCAGCGAAGGGGTGGTTTTATCGCAGCCGCAGAGCAGTACCACGCCATCGATCGGGTTTGCGCGGATGGATTCTTCCACGTCCATACTCGCCAGGTTGCGGTAGAGCATCGCCGTGGGTTTGATGAGCGTTTCACCCAGCGACATGACCGGAAATTCGAGGGGGAAACCGCCCGCTTCCCACACCCCGCGTTTCACTGATTCTGCGAGCTCGCGGAAGTGCCCGTTACACGGCGTGAGCTCTGAAAATGTATTACAAATGCCGATTACCGGCCGTCCTTCAAACTCATCAGAGGGGTAACCCTGATTTTTCATCCAGGCACGGTAAATAAATCCGTCCTTACCCGATTTGCCAAACCAGCCTCTGCTGCGCAACTTGTTGTCTTCCATTATTTCGCCCTATTTTATGTCTTACAGCAAAAGGATGCGGGGAGTAAAAACTAATTCCGGGCACCCTTTAAAATAAAAATCGTATCTTCGACTAACACGTGCCCGGTATTCTCCATGCTCTTTTTCAGAAATTATAAACTGTTGCTTTTCTTGTCTTTACAGCTGGCCGCCCTGCCCATTCACGCACAGTACCATTCGGATAATTTCATCGAAAAATTATTAAAAAAGCATCCCGAGCGCTTTGGAGCGATCCTGAAAGACCCTGAAAAATACAAAGTCCAGGTGCTTTACACGAAGATCGACAGGAGCAAAAACAACATCCCGCACTTTACTACGCACGGCTATCGGGTTAATACCGGCGAGTATTTTTATCCGGCCAGTACGGTTAAGCTGCCGGCGGTAGCATTGGCATTCGAAAAACTGAATAAGCTGGGTATCGACAAGGACACGCCGATGTTCACAGGCACCGCACGACCTGAACAAACGGCCGTGAAAGCCGATACAAGTGCGGAAAACGGGTTGCCGTCGGTGGCGCATTATGCCCGGAAGATATTACTGGCCAGCGACAATGACGCATTCAACAGGCTGTACGAGTTCATCGGGCAGCAGGAGTTGAACGACAGCCTGCACAAAAAGGGTTTTAAGGACACCCGTATCGTGCACCGCCTCGAATCGCCCATGGGGCCGGAAAACAACCGGTACACTAACCCGGTCCGGTTTGAAAAGGATGGTAAAATCGTGTTCGACCAACCGGCGAAGTATAACGACAAAGAATACAATGCACCGGCGCCCATTATGCTGGGTAAGGGGTATATGAAAGACGGCGTTCTGGTGAACGAGCCCTTTGACTTTACTAAAAAGAACTTCTTTCCGCTCGAAGAGCAGCATCGTTTGCTGAAAACGCTCTTCTTCCCCGATCAGGTGCCTGCGTCGCAGCGCTTTAACCTTACCGAAAGCGATTACCGGTTCATTTATCAGTATATGTCGCAATTCCCGGTGGAGACGAGCTATCCGGCGAGCTATACGGATGATTACTATGATGGTTTTGTGAAATTTCTCCTTTTCGGGGCTACCAAAACGCGCCTGCCACGGCATATCCGGCTTTTCAACAAATGCGGCGACGCGTATGGATTCCTGCTCGACAATGCATATATCGCCGATTTTGAAAAAGGGATAGAATTTATGGTCACCGCCGTCATTTACTGCAATGAGGACGGGATTTTCAACGACGATAAATACGACTATGACACCGTAGGATTCCCTTTTATGGCGAACCTGGGTAAAACGCTCTTCGAGTACGAGCTAGATCGGAAGCATCCGAACCGACCCGATCTGAGCCGTTTTGAGGTAGAATATGATAAGTGATCAGCGGGTCCTGAACTTCAACCGCGGGGCGATCTGGCAGATGTAGAGGTTGATGAGGTGGCCGACGATGAGCAAGCCCGAGCCCACATAACCCAGCCAGGAGAAAACCTGATGACGGCCTTCGAAAATCAATGAAATAGAAAAAATGGCCAATGCTCCCCAAAGCAATATGCGAATACCCAATGAGCGGTGATCGCGTGTGGCGTAGTAAACGGCGATGCCGTTGATGAGGATAAACAGGTAATCGAGCGAAATAAGGCCTATATGGGCATGATTATGCGTGGCTACCGATGAGCCAAGCGCCAATGCAGGAACCAATATGCAATGGATAATGCACAACACGGATCCCAAAATCCCAATGTAGTCGGCCCTGCCATGTGAGTGTACTGCTTTCATTTCCTACATACAATAATGTTGCAAAAATAACACCCCTAGTCTGAACTTGCAACAGGGTTGCAGAATATTTTTGGTGATTGGGTCGCCAGGCGGTGAAAGTGTAATGGTATTCCTTGGAATTTGGTAAGGTTAGAACTTAACTTTGGCAGGAAAGGTTTTAGAAGGGAGGAATTATCAAACTGTTGGGAACAATGGACCAGTTAAGAGAAACGCTGAAAGTGCATCACCTGCGGACGACCACGTGCCGGGAGGACGTACTTTCGACATTCATCAATCGGAAAAACGCACTATCGCACGGAGATCTGGAAGGCGCGTTGGGAGAGAACTACGACCGTGTGACGATATACAGGACGCTTAAAACATTCCTCGAAAAAGGCATTATACACAAGGTTCTGGACGATGAGGGGCTGCGGTACGCATTGTGCTCGCACAACTGCTCCGAAGAAAAGCACCAGCACGACCACATCCATTTCAAATGCAGCGAATGCGGTGAAACCAACTGCCTGGAAAATCTGCATATCCCGGCCGTGAACCTGCCGGAGGGTTACCATCCCGAACATTTCAATCTGCTGATACAGGGCGTTTGTCCCAAATGCAACTAGTTGTGTCACGCTGAACGGACCGGTTCGCTCAGCGTGACAGTTAAAGCGTCTTTTTACTCTTCTTGCTGCAACAGCTTCTACTTCACCTTCAATATAAAATCCAGGTTTACATCGTCGCTTCCCGGTGTAGGCGTTCCGTTTTTGGCGCCCGGCTGGTGGCGTAGCTGCACTTTCAATGTGCCGTTGCCTGCAGCGCCGGTTTTGGCCGAGCCGGTGAGGCCGATAGGGTAGTTGTTTTTATCCTTATCGCCATAGGTGTAGGTCAAAAGCGCCGCTGGCGAGGGTGTGTATACAAACAAATGCTCGTCGGATTCTTCCTCCACTTCCTTGGTAATATCATCCACCGGCGACTTGCTTTCGTCGAGCAGTTCGATCGCCAGCGTGTAAGTCGTGTTCGGTTTCAGGGAAATCGTGTCGAATTTGGTAGGCGCATTCCCACCGTCGCCGTCGGCATCCTTGTAGGAAAAAGTGCTGACATTGGATGTTCCCTGCTCGGTGAATTTCAAAGTGACCGACGTGATCAGCTCATTCTCGTCGTCCGGCTTCACCTCATCGCCCGAGTCTTTACATTGCACAAATGCTGTTGTCATCGCGGCGAGCAGCATCCAGGTCAGCTTACGGTTCATTTTCATAAGTAATAGGTTTTAGTATTGTATTAGAAATTATTTTCAGGCGGGGCTTCGCTAAGCCGGGCTTCGTCAAGCGCCGAACTTCCATTTCAGGCGCAGCGAGGCATTGCGGCCCATGTCATCGGCATAGTAGCGGAAGCGGTTCAGGTAATCCCTGTAAACGGTGTTGAACAGGTTTTGTACGTTAATGCCTATTTCGACCTGCTGTTTGTCCGATACTTTCAATGTCGCGCCGGCTTGGAGGCTCCATAGCGAATATGCTTTCGGAGGCGGCAGGAAGTCACTGTTAGCAGGCACGCGTTTCTGCTCGGCCACGAGCATGTTGCCTATTGAAATAAATCCGTCCTTCCATTTGCCCCGGTCCGCGAGCTGGTATTTCAATGCATTATCCAACCGGTTCGGCGGGATCATCACCAGGTAGCCGTCGTTCCGCTCGTCGTACACGCGCAGGTAGGTGAGCTTGCTCGAAATTGTTGTCCGCTTCATGAATTCCCAGCTTCCCGACACATCGATGCCTTTGAAGGAAGCGTCGGTTTGGGTGTATTTGAAATACGGAAATGCACCTCTGATAGTCAGAATAGGTTCTGGCTGCGGTTTGAGATATATAAAATCGAAAATGTAATTGTAGTAGCCGCCCACCTCTACGCTCCATTTGGGTGCTGCGTATTTCACGCTGGCAATGGAGTTGAGCGCTTTTTCAGGCTGCAAGGTCGCGTCGCCCTTTTCGTACGCGGCGGCTCCGTGGTGGACGCCGTCACTGAAAAGCTCACTGACATTGGGTGCACGCCAGGCCGTACCCACGTTCGCACGTGCGGAGAAGCGTTCTGAAAAGTTGCGGGTAGCACCTGCCGTGCCCGAAAAGTTACCGAAATCGAAATGGTCGGCGATCTTTTCGCGGTTCACTATCCGGTAGGTTTTCAGCATGCGGTAATCATAACGCAGGCCGGCTTCGAGCTCCCATTTACTGGTCACGTACCGCTCAATCCAGAAGAGCCCTGCGTTGAACTGGTTAAAGTTGGGAATCAGCGGACGGCCGCTCATGAGGTTGTATTGGTACAATGTACTCACACCCACCTGGCCGCTGATTTTTCCGGCAATGGGTTTGTGGTCCCAGACCACGTCGTTTGTCAATGAAGTGAGTTTAAATGTCAGTTCGGGATGGTTGAGGGCCGCTATACTGTCGTTCCGCGGGCGGTGCAGGTCAAACTCATTGCGATTGTTGTACTGCCGCGCGATGGTCCATTGCAGCCGGTTGCCATCGTTGAAATGGTAGTGGGTTTCGGCTTTGAGCAATTCGTGCGTCGCATTCTGGTTAGGCCGGTTAATGGCATAGCTGAACCCGGATTTGACAAACGGCTCACCGTTTTTGATCACATTGAGCAGATCCGTAACGCTGCCAATGTGCGAGCCGGAGAAAATGCCGATTTGGGTATCGAAGCGGCTGTAAAACACATCGATGCCAAGGCCCTTATGCCGATAGCCCGCCGCTAGTGAAAAGTTGTTCTCGCTGATGCCGGTATTGTCCAGGAAATAGTTAGGCGTGCGAATGTTCCCGCCCCGCTTAATGGTACCCTGCGCCCGCCAGCCGAATCCTTTTACGAAGTTCAGCCCGCCCTGTACCGTTCCGGACAATACGCCCTGCCGGCCATTGGAAAAGCCCACCGCATTCAGCTCGCCGGTGATGGGTTTATCCACCGGTAATTCTTCCGGCTCCACCAGTATCACCCCGCCGATCGCATCCGAGCCATAGCGGACACCCGCGGCACCTTTCACCACCGAAATGCGCGTCGCAATGAACGGATCGATTTCCGGTGCGTGCTCCGAGCCCCATTGCTGGCCTTCCTGTCGAATCCCGTTGTTCATTATCAGCACGCGGTTGCTGTGCAAACCGTGAATGACCGGCTTGGCAATGGAAGAGCCGGTTTGCAGGGTTGTGACACCGGTAACGCCTTTGAGGCTTTCGCCCAGTGTCTGGCCGCGCGTCTTATCCAAATCTGCCCCGGAAATAGTCGTCAGTGGCTGAGAAGAGGGTGCGTCGGTGCGATGTGCAGTAATTTCCACGTCCTTTAAATGCACCTCCTGTTCCAGCAGGTTGAAGTTTTCCTCGTGCCCCGCGGTCAGGTCGATTTTCTGCTGAAAGGGATTGTAGCCGATAATGCGGCATTCCAATGTATAATTGCCCGGACAGAGGTTTCGAAGCTCATATCTTCCTTGGGTGTCGGTGAAAACGCCGTTGTTCTGCCCTACGATCAGCACTGTCGCCCCGATGATCGGCTGGCCCGTATGCCGGTCCTTCACAACTCCTTTCACAAAGCATTCGCAGGCCGGTTTCTGTGCCACGGTGGTCTGCCAAAGCAGCGACAGTAAAAAAAACAGGAGTGAAAACCGGGCAGATGGCATTGCTTGCAGCGGTAGCGGGTTACGTTCTTTTTGTTACAACGTTGCAAAAGTAAGTTAATTGCAACTGTGTTGCAATTAAAAACTTCAAGTATTTTCCCGAATTTTCAGTGGTTTAGGGTCTTAAATGTAAATTTGTGCTTCATTTTGCCGCATTAAAGCATTGTCCGATCTTTTGTTAACCAAAATCATGCTCATGCCCCCGCTCATTGCCGGGGTGACAATGGCGGTCCGTAAGTGGGGAGAGGGACTGGGGGGATGGATTGGCGGATTTCCGTGGGTAGCAGGTCCGATTTCCTTCTTTATCGCTCTGGAGCACGGCGCCGGGTTCGCGGCTTCAACCATCACGTCCGCATTGCTAGGGTCGGTCGGGACGATGTGTTTCGCGCTGGTGTATGCCTCGCTGTCCTCGCGGCTGCGCTGGTTCCCTACCGTACTGCTCAGTTACGGAGCATTTTTTGTGGTTGCATTACTTTCGTTGGGCAGGGATATTTCACTTACAGCGGGTGTAGGGCTCAATCTGATCGTCCTCACATTGGTTTTATACTTTTTCCCAAAACCTAAAACGAAGGGAGATTTCAAAAAGCAGCCCTCCTGGGATATCCCGTTGAGGATGCTGGTGGCTACGCTATTTGTAGTAATGCTCACTCAGGCCGCCGATTACCTCGGTCCCACTTGGAGCGGGCTACTCACGCCGTTTCCGATCATGACGTCCACACTGGCAGTTTTTACGCATTCGCAGCAGGGCTCCGATGCGGCGATCCGGATATTGTATGGCTTGTTGCTGGCGGGGTACGGGTTCGTTGCTTTTCTGGTGGGCGTAGCGTGGCTCGTACCGCAAATGCCGATCGGTGTCGCCTATGGCATTCTCACCGTCTCGACGATGGTCGTGAATGGCATTACAATAAAAATGATCCGCTAGCCTGGCTGGCGGATCATTTTTATTGTAATGCCCGAATGGCTCCTACACTCTTTCCAATTTCACCGGATAAGTTTTTTTCGCATTCCATTGGCACACGTAAATGTTGTGATCGTTATCGACGCACACATCGTGGCAGTGCATGAATATGGGTTTCTCCTGTACCATGAGCTGCAACTCGCCGTTACGGTACTCGGGTTTGGTGCCGCCGGGATTTGAAATGACTTTGTTGGCTTTATCGATAATCGTCACGAAGCCGGAGTTAGGCGTCTGGTTCAGGTAGCGCAAGCGCGACCAGCATACGCCGGCGTAAAGCGTATCGTCTTTGAAAACCGGGCGGCAAACGAATGCGCCGGGGAGGAAGATGGTACTCAGGTATTTTCCGTCCAATGTGAATTTCTTAAATGCATTATGGGCGCGCGAAGTGACGATCAGCGTCGGGTTAGCTTTGTCGCGGTAATCGATGGCGATGCCGTGAGCGGTTGAAAACTGCGCGTCGCCGTCGCCCGATCCGCCGAATTTGTCGATGAACTCGCCTTTGGGGGTGTACCGCAAAATCCACTGTGAGCCGTAACCGTCGGCAATGTAAATGGTGCCATCCGGGCCAATGGCCGTTTCGGTGGGTTTGAACGGATCCGCTTCTTTATACGCGCCTACCTTCGAAGGATGTTCGATGGTAAGCAGGATTTTTCCTTTCAAATCGGTTTTGAAGACCTTTCCGATGTTGGGGTCGCTGATGAACAAAAATTCTTCTCCGTTCGCATTCCACAGGGTAAGTCCGTGCCCGCCCGGAAATTCGTGCCCCCAGCTTTCCAGCAACTTGCCCGACCGGTCGTAGATGAGGATATTGTTTTTCACTTCATCACCCACCATAATAAGCCTGCCCTTGCTGTCCTGCACCATTTCGTGGCAGTTGTTGACCGGGAACTGGGAGGCGTCGAGATTACCCCATCCCTGGTGCACCTTGTAGCGGTGGGAACCATGGCCAATCACTTCGCCATCCGCTTTGGGTTTGGCGTGAAGAATATAGAACGGCTTGAAAGTAAGGGCTGCCGCGGTGGCTGCGGTAATCTTCGCAAACTGACGGCGGGAATGTGTATCGGACATGACAAATCTTTTTAATTTTTTGAAAAAAGACGACACTCCGGGTTTCTTACTATTTGTTCATACATACTTTTGATCAACTGGCGGAATAGCGTTTTCCGTAGCGGTTGAGCCAGTCGAGCAGGCGGTTTACATCCTGCATTCTAAATAGTTCGCTGCCAGCATTCATGGTGGCGGCGGTTCCGCATGCGACGCCCATCCGCACGGCTTCCCGGTAGGATTTTCCCTGGGATAATGTCCATACAATGCCGGCCAGCATGCTGTCGCCGGCCCCGACGGTGCTTTTGGGTTGTACGGGTGGCGCGGGAATGTGTTCCACCTGGTCTTCGGTCACGAGCATGGCACCCATCGCACCCATGGATACCATAACGATCTCGCATTGCCCGCGTATGATGAGCGCACGCGCGGCGTCGTCGACTTCGTCCATTTCCAGTTTATCGACGCCTACCAGCTCGCTGAGTTCGATGATGTTGGGTTTCAAAAGGTATACCCCTGCTTCGGTGGCATAGCGGAGCGCGTCGCCCGAAGTATCTGCTATAAAGCGGGCGCCCTGTGCGTGGGCTATTTTGGCGATTTGCCCGTAAAAATCGGAAGGGACTCCCGGCGGAAGACTGCCGCTGGCGATAATGTAGGAAGGTTTCGGGTCGAGCTCCTCCATCGTTTCGAGGATGGCGCGTACTTCGGTCGGCATCATTTCGGTGCCGGGCATTCCGAAGCGGTACTGAAAGCCGGTACTGGTTTCGAGCACGTGGAAGTTTTCGCGCGTCCACTGCTTTGTTTCGATCACCATTGTTTCTACGCCCTCGCTCTTCACGAGCTTGTGCAGGCGCTGGCCGGTGGGGCCGCCTACGGTGAAAATCGCGATGGGATTGCCCCCCAGCCGGTGAATGGCCTTGGCTACGTTGATGCCGCCTCCTCCCGCTTCAAAATTGGGTGCGTCGCAACGCAGCTTATTGTCAGGTACGATGCGCGATACATTGGAGCTTTTGTCGAGCGCGGGATTTATTGTAAGGGTTACAATCGGTCCGGTAGCCATAGGAGTACGGTGTCTGGTGAACTATTTTACGCGAATAAAAGAAAAAAAGCGATTCTCTCTGCGTTCCTATTGCATTCGCAGCAATTTCTTCACAACACCGTCGTTTTTCGGGCCGCTAGTATTGCTCTTCCAGCACGCTGCGGCCGCCGTCGACTACGAGTACTTGCCCGTTGGTAAATCGTGCATGGTCCGACAGCAGGTACACGGCGGCACCTTCAAGATCGGCGGGTACGGATGTGTCGGCAGAAATCACATTGATACGGATGTCATGACCTGCATAGGTCGCTGCGATGGATTTGGAAAAGCCGATCACCGCTGCTTTGGCAGTTGCTCCCGCATGACCTGCCATACCGCCCTCCGGCAACGTGGTTTCGGGACTCAGGTTCAGAATGGATCCGCCTTTGTTCATCCCCATAAAAGTGCGTATTGCGGCCTGGTTCGAGAGCATGAGGGAGGTTAGGTTCTGGTCCAGCGTTTTACGCCAGCTTTCCAGGCCCAGGTTGTGCAAGTGGCCGTCCAAAGCCGGTTCTTCATGGTCCTCCGGCGCATGATATAATGCATCGAAACTTCCGAATTCCCGTATGCAGAGCTGGATTGCGTCCAGAGTCGTCTGAGGCTGTGTAGCATCACCTTGTTTGGCCCTTGCATTGCTACCCAGGTTCAGTTCTGCCATCAGGCAGCTCTCGGGATTGCGCCCCACTACTACCACATTAGCGCCGTTGCGGACAAATGCTTGCGCCGCAGCCAGTCCCACGCCGGCGGTTCCTCCAATCACCACAATCGATTTATTGATGAGCCAGGTTTCCATTTAAATAATATAGTGTTTTTGTGTAAAAATAGGATTATTAGGATGAAAAAAGAAGAGCCCTGCTTCTTTGAAAGAGGCAGGGCGCTGTCAAATATGTTAATGCGATGATTGCTAGGCGACTGAGCGGAGCAAAGCCATCGAAGATTTTTCGAATTTGTCTTTCGCGTAGTCGAGCGAAAGTGTGAAATCCTTGATATCCTTTTGGGAAGGCAGGTCAAACATCGCGTCGGTCATGATGGACTCGCAGATGGCGCGCAAACCGCGGGCCCCGAGCTTATAGATCATCGCCTGGTCCACAATGTAATCCAGTACCGCGTCTTCGAAATGCAGGTTAATGCCTTCCATCGCGAAAAGCTTGCTGTACTGTTTCACCAATGCATTTTTAGGCTCGGTGAGAATGCGGCGAAGCGTCTCACGGTCGAGCGGGTTCAAATGCGTGAGTACCGGCAAGCGACCGATCAGTTCAGGGATCAATCCGAATGATTTAAGGTCCATCGCCGTCACATAGCGCATCAGATTACCTTTATCAAATATCTCGATAATGCGGTTGTCGCCATTGAAACCGATCGGGCGGGTATTGATCCGCTTCCCGATGTGGCGCTCGATGCCATCGAATGCACCGCCGCAGATGAAGAGGATGTTCTCGGTATTCAAAGAAATCATTTTCTGGTCGGGGTGCTTGCGGCCTCCTTGCGGCGGAACGTTCACGATCGAGCCTTCCAGTAATTTCAACAGCGCCTGCTGCACGCCCTCGCCGCTGACGTCGCGGGTAATGGACGGGTTGTCCGATTTGCGGGCGATCTTGTCGATTTCGTCAATGTAGACGATACCACGCTCAGCCGCTTCCACATTGTAATCCGCTGCCTGCAGCAGACGGGTCAGGATCGTTTCTACATCTTCACCCACATAGCCGGCTTCGGTCACCACGGTCGCGTCCGCAACGCAGAAAGGAACCTGCAGAATGCGTGCAATGGATTTCGCGAGATAGGTTTTACCCGTACCGGTTTCACCTACCATGATAATGTTGGACTTCTCGATCACAACGTCGTCCTCGGTACTGGCCTGGTTCAGACGTTTGTAGTGGTTATATACTGCCACGGCCAGCGAGCGTTTCGCTTCGTCCTGACCTATGACATATTGTTCGAGGAAATGCTTGATTTCAGCAGGAGGGATTGGTTTCAGTTTCGGAAGTTTCGATTTCTTTTCTTTCTTATCCTCCTTCGGTCCCAGCTCCTCGGTAACTACCTGATGCCCCTGGGCAATGCAGTGGTTACAAATGTGAGCGTCAATCCCGGAAAGAAGCAAATCCACTTCGCTTTTTTTTCGTCCGCAGAACGAACAACTTACTTGTGCCATCGATTCGATTTTAGCAGTTTGGAGAATGTTTACGGTCTTGCATACAAAAGCCGTACTAAACAAACGTGTGAGTCAAAGTAACACGAAGACCGAATGTAATGTTTCAAGTCTTCCTTTTAATTGACAATTAGCGGTTATCCTGAATGCAAATTTCCGGTTTTTTGACCGGGTTACCAAATCAAGGTTGGGCCATATACTAAAAACGCCCCGACAGCGAGCTATCGGGGCGTTTATTGAAAACCCGTTCAATTTATTTATCGCGGGTAAGTACCTCGTCGATCAAACCGTACTCTTTCGCTTCCAGTGCTTTCAACCACTTGTCCCGATCGGAATCCAATGCGATTTGCTCCGGAGTCTGGCCGGTGTGGTGGGCAAGAATTTCATACAATTCGTGGCGCAATTTCACGATTTCGCGGGTAGTGATCTCAATATCAACGGACGTCCCCTGTGCACCACCGGATGGCTGGTGGATCATCACCCGTGCATGCGGAAGCGCCGAGCGCTTGCCTGCCGCGCCGCCTGCTAGCAGCACCGCGCCCATGGAGGCCGCAAGGCTGGTACACACCGTAGCTACGTCGGGGCGTACATATTGCATGGTATCGTAAATACCCAAACCTGCATAGACCGAACCGCCGGGGCTGTTGATGTACATCAGGATGTCTTTCTTAGGATCTGCCGATTCGAGGAAGAGTAGCTGGGCTACAATGATGTTCGCGATATTGTCGTCTACACCGGTGCCCATGAATATGATACGGTCGGCCATCAGGCGGGAGAATACGTCGACCTCGCGGAAGTTCATAGGACGTTCCTCGATTACCGAACGGGTCATGTTCTCAACTGAGTGGTTCATGTAACCGTCCACGGTCAGGCCATTCATTCCCAGGTGGTGAACGGCATATTTTCTAAATTCATTTCCGTAATTCATCGAAAAAATTAATTTTTAATTTATCAATAGTTAAAGGGCAACTGAGTTCGAGAACAAAAAGCAATATAGGTTAGTTTCTGCTTATATCGCGGCAGGTTTCCCGGTTGCATGGCACAAATTTGACTATTTCACTGAATAATCCTTGTCTATTTCAGCGACAATTTATCGAAAAATGCGACAGTCAGCAGCCATCATAAAAGATTACATTGCAGCATAAAAACGTTATACCACGCATAATAATCGGACATTATGAACGTGACATCCAATTTATCAGAGAAAATCAGACAGATAAGGCTTCAAAAGGGGCTTTCACAGGAAAATATGGCAGACATGCTCGGGCTATCCACGACTGCGTACGGGGACATTGAGCGTGGCCGCACGGAACTCTCGGTGTCAAGGCTGGAAAATGTGGCGAAGCTACTCGACGTGCCGCTGCCCGAACTGCTCGGGATTGACGCGGCAATGTCGGAAACCGAATGGCTGCGGCAGGAAAATACCCGCATTTTAGCCGAGAACCGCCGGCTGCAAAACGAGCTGGATCAATGGAAGCTAAAATTCAGGCAGCTGTTCGGGGATGGGATTGTTCGCCAGATAGGAGAGGAGCGCCCGCGTATTGGTTTTTAATGTCATCGCTTATAATGCAAAAAAACACCGTCCGGTTGTCCCTGACGGTGTTTTTTTATACCTCAAAAGGGTTGGTTAAGCCTCGGCTTCCACTTCGCCTTTCGCGAGTTTTTCGAATTCTGACACTTCTACGGTTTGCTCGTCGGTGCTTACCTGGCTGCGGATTACTTCCAGGACCTTGTTGTCGAACACCTGGTTGAACACGCTCGTATAGTTATCCCGTTCTTTGTCGGCGAGGTAACCTTGCGCCACGCGGTCGATCGTTTCACGCATCGATTCGTCGTCACCGTAGATACCGAACTGACCTTTTACCATTTCGCGGGTAAATGCCAGGATTTCAGGATATTCTACTTTTACTTCCGACTTGTCGGCGATCTTGTTTTTGATCAGGCTCAGTTTCAACGATTTCGCGAAATCGCCGAATTGCTCGTCGATCTGCTCGCGGGTGAACTTACCTTCGTTGGTGCGCTCCAACCAGCTTTTGAGGAATTCCTCAGGCAATTCGATGGAGATAGCGTCCAACAATGAAGTCTCGATATCACGGCGGAGCAATGCTTCCGTTTCGCGCTCGTAGTTGCTTTTGATGATTTCAAGAACCTTCTCATTGAATTGCTCTTCGCTTTCAACTTGTCCTGGTCCTAATACCTTATCGAAAAACTCCTGGTTCAAAGTCGCAGGTGCTGAACGTGTTACGTCTTCTACGGTCAGAACGAACTCACCGGAAATGTCAGCGATATCTTCTTTCTTTTTACCGGTTACATGGGCAATTGCCGACTCGTCGGTAAAAGTATCCTGAATGTCGAAAGTGATTACATCACCTTTTTTCACGCCGATGAACTTCGCGGCAGCTTCTTCCTTAACCTGTTTGGTAGGGATGGCGGTGCGGGTTGTAAATTCGGTCGATTCCTGTTTCAGCTCGCCGAAGATCATGTCTCCTGCTTCGCTTACTTCCGGGTGAATGCTGTCGGCGAAACGCTCGCGAAGGCTATCGATCGTCTTCGTCAGTTCGTTGTCGTCTACATTGATCGTGTAACGTTTGATAGCAGGCAATGCGCTGAGATCTGCTTCGAAATCCGAAGCGATACCCAGGTCATAGCTGAATTCGAATGAGCTTGGAGTATCCCAGTTCACTTCTGCCGCTTTGTCGCGGTCAGGTACGGGGTCGCCTACCACCTGCAATTTGTTTTCGCGGATGTAGTTGCTTACTGCATTGCTGAGGATGTTGTTCACCTCGTCAACCAGAATGCTCTTACCATACATGCGCTGGATCACATGGGATGGTACTTTGCCAGGACGAAATCCTTTCAGGTTCACGCGTTTCGAATAATCCTTGATCGTTTTATCAACTTTTGGCTGATAATCTTCCTTGGTCAACGTTACTTTCAGAGAGGCTAAGGTCGGCGAACTCTTTTCTAACAAAACTTCCATGTGTCGCTAAGCTATTGGTAAATACCTTTGTTACATTTGAACAGAAAAAAACAAAAATGCCCTCAAAACGAAGTCCTGAGGGCATTTGACGGGTTTCAATACTACGGAGCAACTCATTTTCCCAGCTAGAAGAGGAATCTGACGCCCCGTCATTCCCTTGTATTTCGTACGGGCGGAGGGAATCGAACCCCCACGCCTTGCGGCACTAGATCCTAAGTCTAGCACGTCTACCAGTTCCGCCACGCCCGCTCACTTATTTCCCGTTTTTCCACACGATTGTCGAATTGGGAGTGCAAAGGTATTTGTATTTTTTCAAAACATGCAAATTATTTTCAAAATTTTATCTTTGGGTAAAACCATGTTGAAAAATGTCGCTAAAATTTGTTATTTTGGTGAAGCATACCAATTAGAATATAGCAGTGGAGCAACTGGTTGAATCCCTCAACATTGACCTGGAACAGGAGCGTAAGGATATCCTCAAAAAATACCGCCGGCTTTTACGAACAGCCAAACCTTTTTTGAAGGATAATGATGCTAAATTAATCAAAAAGGCCTTTTACACTTCCGTCGATGCGCATAAGGACATGCGCCGTCGGTCGGGAGAACCATACATTTACCATCCCCTTGCAGTCGCTCAAATCGTGGTAGAGGAGATCGGGCTCGGTACTACCGGCATCGTGGCGGCATTGCTGCACGACGTAGTGGAGGATACCGATATGGGCATCGACGATATCGAGCGGTTGTTTGGTAAGAAGGTCGCCAAGATCATTGATGGGCTGACCAAAATCTCCGGCCGCTTCGAGTACGGCTCCTCGCAGCAAGCCGAGAATTTCCGCAAAATGCTGCTCACCCTTTCGGACGACGTCCGGGTGATTCTCGTTAAGCTCGCCGACCGCCTGCACAACATGCGCACGCTCGACAGCATGCCGCGTGACAAGCAGCTCAAAATTGCTTCTGAAACGATATTCATTTACGCACCGCTCGCGCACCGGCTTGGGTTGTACAGCATCAAGTCGGAGCTGGAAGAGTTGTATTTGAAATACACCGAACCACAGGAATACCGCGCCATCGCCCGGAAACTGCGCGAAACAAAAAATCTCCGCGACCGCTTTATTGCCAAGTTTATGGAGCCTATCGCCCAGGACCTGGAAGCGGCGGGGCTGAATTTTATCCTCAAAGGGCGGCCCAAATCGATTTACTCGATCTGGAATAAAATGCGGAAGCAGAATAAGCCTTTCGAGGAGATATATGACCTGTTCGCGATCCGGATCGTGCTCGAATCGCCGCCGGAAAGCGACCGTGAAAAGGCGATCTGCTGGCAGGCTTACTCCATCGTGACCGACCATTATAAGCCCAACCCCGACCGATTGAAGGACTTCCTGAGCACGCCGCGTGCGAACGGGTACCAGTCGTTGCACTCGACGGTGATGAGCAAGAGCGGGCAATGGGTGGAGGTGCAGATCCGTACCTCGCGCATGGACGAGATCGCCGAAAAAGGCTACGCAGCGCACTGGAAATACAAGGGCAACGATACCAAGGTCAAAGGCAATATCGAGCAATGGATCACGCAGGTGCGCGAGACATTGGAGAATGGTTTTGGCGACAAAACGGCCGCGATCGAGTTCCTGGACGAGTTCAGGAGTAACCTTTTCAATGAGGAGGTTTTTGTATTTACCCCAAAAGGCGAGCTGAAAGTATTGCAGGCGGGTTCAACCGCGCTGGACTTTGCATTTGACATTCACTCCGAGGTAGGCGCGCATTGTATGGCGGCGAAGGTGGGCGGTATACTGGTGCCGATCAGCTATGTGCTTAACAACGGAGACCAGATCGAGATCATTACTTCCGGCAAACAGAAACCGAATGAGGACTGGCTGCGCATTGTAGTTACGTCCAAAGCCCGGGCGCGGATCAAGGATTTCCTGAAAGAAGAGAACCGCCGCTATGAAACGGATGGGCGCCAGTTGGTAGAGAAAAAGCTTAAAATCCTGGGAATGGACGCTACCGCGGAGGTAATGAACCAGCTCCGGGCATTTTTTGAATGCAAAACCACGACGGACTTCTTCTACCGCATCGGTAAGGGATACATTCCCATCGACGAACTGAAACGCTTCAAGCGCGACCGCGACGCGAAGGAGAAAAAGGCGGCAGAGAACGGCGCAGCGAGCAATACACCGCCCGTAGCCGGCAGCGACGGTAAAACGCTGACCAAATATTTGAAGCAAATCCACGGCGACCGTGCAGACAATGACATGCTGCTCATCGGCGACGATATGGATAAGATCGACTACAAACTTGCGCAATGCTGTAACCCCATTGCGGGAGACGACGTTTTCGGGTTTGTGACGATCAATGAGGGCATTAAAATACACCGCACGACCTGCCCTAATGCGGCCGAGCTGATGTCCAAACACGGCAACCGGATCATTAAGGCCAAGTGGTCGGGTAAGGACGAGGCGTTCTTGGCCGGATTATACCTGTCGGGCACCGACCGCGTGGGATTGGTGAACGACGTGACGCGCATTATTTCGAACGAGCTGCACATTAACATGCGCGGGCTTACGATCGACACCAAGGATGGCGTTTTCAATGGCGATATCAAACTGTATGTGCAGGATACCAGGCATTTGGACATCCTGATCCAGAAGCTGGAACAGGTGGAAGGTGTGTACAATGTCCAGCGTTTCGATACCAATCTGAACGGCAAATAGGCACATTGAACCAATGCCGCTCCAATATGTTATTGAATTGGTAATTAATGAGGTAGCAGCACTATGCTTGCGAATGTGAGAGTGATTTAAGTAAAAAAGCGTATTTTCGCGCAAGATTATCAGAGATATGCCACAAGCCAGCAAACCAAATTTCGAGGCCGCTAAGAAAATATTAACGGCTTACCTGGAAAATAAGGGACTTCGTAAAACGCCCGAGCGTTTTGCGATTTTGGAGGAAATTTACACCCGGGAGGATCATTTCGATGTAGATGAGCTGTACATCAGCATGAAAAACAAACGTTACCGTGTGAGCCGTGCAACGGTTTACAACACGCTCGACGTTTTGGTGGATTGCGACCTCGTGACCAAGCATCAGTTTGGCAAAAACCTCGCGCAATTCGAAAAGTCGTACGGCAACAAGCAGCACGACCACCTGATTTGTACAGATTGTCATAAAGTAATGGAATTCTGCGATCCGCGCATTCAGTCGATCCAGAACATGGTAGGAGAAATGCTGAATTTCAGCGTGATGCACCACTCGCTTATTTTCTACGGTAACTGCAACAAGGAAAACTGCCAGAACCGCACGGACGCACCGCGGGAAACGGCTGTTTACGAAGACAGATAATTATCACGATCAGGCCCGGTAATGCACCCATTGCCGGGCCGCTTACACCATATAGTTTTCAGTAATCCAATATTTGAATGAAAGTTGACGTACTACTTGGTCTTCAATGGGGAGACGAGGGAAAAGGAAAAATTGTGGATGTCCTGGCGCCACGCTATCAGGTTGTAGCCCGTTTTCAGGGTGGCCCTAATGCCGGACACACATTGGAGTTTGACGGTATCAAACACGTTCTGCACCAGATCCCATCGGGGATTTTCCGCAGCGATATCCAGAATATCATCGGTAACGGCGTCGTGCTCGACCCCGTTGTTTTCAAAAGAGAAATCGAAGGCCTCGCAAAATATAATCTGGATCTGATCAGCAACCTGTTCGTATCCAAAAAAGCTTCCATTATCGTTCCTACCCACGCCCTGCTGGATGCTGCTTACGAGCGTTCAAAAGGTGATTCCAAGATCGGTTCAACGCTGCGCGGTATTGGCCCTGCATACCAGGACAAAGTGGCGCGTCTGGGCTTGCGCGTAGGGGATGTGTTGTCGCCTAATTTTGCAGCCAAATACAAAAAACTGGTCGATGCACATAAGGTAATCCTTGATTTCTATTCATTCGACTATTCCGAAACTTTGCCCGCTGCGGAAGAGAAATTTTTCGAAGCGATCGATTTCATGAAGCAATTCACACTCGTGAACAGCGAATACACTGTGAATGGCGCATTGAATGAAGGTAAAACCGTGCTGGCAGAAGGTGCACAAGGTTCATTGCTCGACATCGACTTCGGTTCATACCCATTTGTTACCAGCTCTACGACCATGACTGCCGGTGCTTCTACCGGATTGGGCATTGCGCCTCGTCAGATCGGGGAGGTTTTTGGTATTTTCAAAGCTTACTGCACCCGTGTAGGAAGCGGTCCGTTCCCTACTGAATTGAATGACGAGGTAGGCGAGGAGATCCGTAAAGAAGGACGTGAGTTCGGTGCTACTACCGGTCGTCCGCGCCGCACCGGCTGGCTCGACCTGCCTGCATTGAAATATGCGATCATGATCAACGGCGTAACACAGCTGATCATGATGAAAGTGGACGTTCTGACTATCTTCGACAACATTAAAGTATGTACGCATTACCGCCTCGCGGATGGTACATTGACAGACCAGGTGCCTTACGATCTTTGCGATGAGTCCGTGGAACCGGTTTATAAAGATTTCAAAGGCTGGAAAACATCACTCGACGGCGTTCGCGATTTCGACGCGATCCCGGCTGAGTTGAATGCATACGTGAAATTCCTCGAAGCGGAATTGAACCTGCCGATCACTTTTATCTCAACAGGTCCCGACCGCGAAGCGCTGATCAGCCGGGAAGCGGCTGCGGTAGCATAAGAAGTAGATATAGAATAGCGGTACTGTCAGCCTGAGCGAACCGGGCCGCCGGGGCGGTCGAAGGCGTCTCGTGTGGACGCCTTCGACTTCGCTCAGGCTGACAGTCGTTTTAAGACAGCAAGTTCAACACATCCTCCCGCGTCAGCGACTTGATAAACCCTTCCTCACTGGAAATCAAATCATCGGCCAGCTGCTTCTTTGAGCGCTGCAATGCGAGGATCTTCTCTTCCACCGAGTTTTTGGTAATAAACTTATAAGTAAACACCGTCCTGTCCTGGCCGATGCGGTGGGCCCGGTCGACGGCCTGCGCTTCGATAGCGGGATTCCACCATGGATCGAGAATGAAAACGTAGTCTGCGGCGGTAAGGTTAAGGCCTAATCCGCCTGCTTTCAGTGAAATGAGGAAAATCTTGATATTCTCGTCGTTCTGGAAGGATTCTACCTGCTCCTGACGGTCGCGCGTGGCACCGTCCAGGTAGGCATAGCTGATTTCTTTTTCGTTCAGATAATGCCGGAACAGGTCAAGATGCTTAATGTACTGGCTGAAAATCAATATTTTATGATCTTCGCTCATGACGGTTTGCAATTTGTACAGTACGTCCTCGAACTTGCCGGAGTCATAGGCATATTCCGGATCGACCATTACCGGGTGGTTGGCGAGTTGCCGCAGTTTGGTAAGGCCTTGCAACACCACCAGCTGAGATTTTGATATACCTTCTGAGTCAATGCTTTGAAGAATAAGATTGCGATAATAGGCTTTGGCTTCCTCGTAAGCTTTTTCCTGCTCGTCGGACATGTCGCAATATTGGATACTCTCTACCTTTTCCGGCAAATCCGTCGCCACCTGCGATTTGAGACGTCTTAATATGAATGGCTTAATGAGATTATAGAGCCGTTTGGTCTTTTCTTCATCGCCTTTTTTCTCGATCGGGATCTGGAACTCGTCGCGGAAAAATGCCTGCGTGCCCAGCAGCCCGGGGTTTACGAACGACATTTGAGACCAGAGGTCCAGCGTGTTGTTTTCCACAGGCGTACCGGTCAGTACGAGCCTGTATGCTGAGTTGAGCCGGCGCACGGCCTTGGTGATAATCGAAGAAGGATTCTTAATGGCCTGCGACTCATCGAGGATCACGTAGTTGAACCGGTAATCTTCCATGATGTCGATGTCCAGCCTTACAATACCATACGAGGTCAATATCAGGTCATAATTATCAAACTGCGCGGTATCCTTCTCACGGTTCGTGCCTGTGTACAGGAGCACGCGCACGTCAGGCGTGAACTTGCTGGCTTCGAGCTGCCAGTTATAGAGCAGTGACGTCGGCATAATCAGGATCGACGGCCGGCCTGCACCGCCTTCTTTTTCAGATTGCAGCAATGCGAGCGTCTGGACTGTTTTTCCCAAACCCATATCATCCGCCAGGCAGCCGCCGAAGCGGTATTGCTTCAGGAAGCGCAGCCAGTCGTAACCGGTTTTCTGATAGGGGCGGAGCAAGCCCTGGAAATGCAATGGAGATTCCGCCGGCTCGATATGCTGGAAGTTCCGCAGGTTTTCGAGTTTGCGGCTAATGACCGCTGTGGCCAGGTTATCCTCTTTCAGCTCCTGCACCAATGCCAGATGGTGCATGCGGAGGCGGAGCTGGTCGTCGTCGTCATGGCTGCTTTCGGTGAACGAAAAGAACTCGGAATATTTGGTAAACCACCACTCGGGAATTACCGCTATCTCGCCATTGGGCAGCAAAAATTCCTTCTTGCGGTTCAGGATATAGTTACGAAGCTGGATAAAAGGTATTTCAAATTCTCCGAAGAGCACCTTTGCATTGATATCGAACCAGTCGCGGCCTTCCTGGATGGAAATGTCCAGCGACGAATAGCCTAGGAAATAGCGCTTGCTATCGGCGGTATTCTGCCGGACAGCGATACTATGCTCCGCCAATGCAATGGCATTACTTTGGAGCCAGCCGAATGCTTCCGATTTCGGCATCTGAACTTTGCCATTGCGGATATTCAGGCCCAGATCTTTCAAGATACGCACATGCTGGCCTTCGACTTCGATATTTCGTTTTACTTTATTGAAAAAATACTCGTTCCCCTTCTTCTCCATATGCACGCTCGAAGCATGCGCGAAGCTGTCGTAATGGAACGAAAAGCCCGCATACTGGAAAGAAAGCTCGAACGCTACGTCGTTGTCTTCCTCCTCCATTACTTCCACCTCTTCGTTATCCTGGAAAAGCACGGCGGATTTCTTCGGGTTCGACGAATACTCCGAAATCGTGAGGATGGTTTTCGGCACAGACGACACATTCCGGATTTCGAACCCCCGCGCCACCACGTCATAAGAGGCAATCAGCGGGGCTACGAAGCGGCCGTAGTATTGCTCCTCGACCTGCCCCGGAATGGCGATGAATTTCTTGGCGAGGAAGGGTTTGATCTTCTTTCCGTCGACATTGCCTTCGAAATGATAAAGATGGCCGTCGAGCACCAGCCAGGCAGGGTCTTCGCAGATCAGGAATGCATTTTTGTACTGGAATTCCAGTTTCTGCATGTTGTGCCGGATCGTCGGGAAGTAATGGGTATTGTCTTCATTCCGAATAAAATGGAAGCGGATCGTTGCTTTTTCCGGCTCCCAGGTTACCGGTTTCCACAGCGGGTTACCGTCGTTACCCATGATGAAAATATCCTTTCCGGCCAGCCTGTCCAGAATACGCGATTTACAGTTCTCGATGTAGCTTGCAATCGTTTCCTGAATAACCTTGTCGCCTTTTTGCGGGTCATACACTTTCAGGAAAAAATCAACCGCATTCAGTTTCTTGGGATTGTATTTTTTAAGTACCGCATCCTGCTGAATGTCGTCAATCAGTTTGACAAGCTCGAAATCCTTGGTATCCAGCCCGGACCGGAATTCTTTGCTGTTTTTGGATGAAATGTTCTGGACCTGAAACGAAAAGTCGCCCTGGCTGGTGAGCTGGACGACAAAGGCTTCAAAGATGTACCCCAGATACTCATGGTTAAGAATTGAATAAACAATTTTAAATGGCTCTGAGGGAGAAACTTTCATTAGGATATCGTTGGCTAAGATTCGCGTTGATGCCGAAGAAGCCCTTCCATCAATCAGCGGGGTTCTTTCGATTTGGGAAACTTCAAATATAACTTAAATCAACCCGAAATGAAAGACCCGTTTGCCATTCTCCAAAAAATATTATCGAATAAATTCGCGCCTGATTTAAAATCTTTTCTAATTCATAATTCCATTTGTATTTAGCTTTTGGCCAATGGGTAAGGACAAGGTATCGGGAAAAAGGGAATCAAATCAATCCTCTGTCACATCCCAGTATCTATTCAGTATCTCAGTTAAATCGCCGCTAGCGGCAGCACCGCCTGATGCCCAGGCTACAATTCCGTCCGGGCGTATCAGCAGAGCGTCCAGGCCCAGCCGGTCTTTCGCTTTTCCTGAAACGTACTTGATCCGGCGCGCATAGGCATTTGCCAAAGCCCGCAACGAAGGATTTTCTTCGAAATCAAGTAATATCATTTGCCCGTCGTGCATTAGCGCGGCGATTTTGGTGCCGTCCGCGAGCTGGAAGTCGGGAACGCTTCGACCGGTGAGGGGATGGTGGCCACCGAGATCGTAACGCGTGTACATGCCCCAAACTCTTCCTGCTATGTAGGTAGCACCGTCCCCGGTGTCAATGAGGTCCTGGACAATGGTGCGCAATGCGCGAGCTTGCGGATCCGGTCGCATGATGGCTACCTGCGCACGTGACCAGTCGAGCACCTGCGCGCCAATGGGATGTCGCTCGGCATGATAGGTGTCGAGCAGGGCTTCCGGTGCCTGCTTCCGGATGACCGCCGCCAGTTTCCAGCCGAGGTTCATCACGTCGCCCAAACCGAGGTTGAGTCCCTGTCCGCCCAATGGCGAATGGATGTGTGCGGCATCGCCGGCCAGCAGAATCCGGCCATTGCGGTATTGAGAGGCCTGGCGGGCACGGTCGGTCCAAGTGGTGGCGGTATGCCGGGTACGGATCGTAACATCGGTGCCGGAAATGCGGCGCAAAACCGCCTGAATGTGTTCACGGGTGATCGCCGCTCCCGAATTGTGGAATGCGCCGCCGTCGAAGTCCTGGATGAGCACATAGCCGGGCTGCGATTGCATATACATTCCTTTGGACGTCACATTGCGGCCCGGGCGCAGTTTTTCCGGATCAACAATATCGATGAGCGTCGTGTATCCGGTGAATTCCGGTTCGGTACCTTCGAATGCAAAGCCGCCTGCTTTGCGTACCACGCTGCGACTTCCATCGCAGCCGACGATCCATTTCGCTTCAAAGGGTTGATCAGTGGACCAAACCGTTACATTTTCACCGGTTTGATCCACGCGCGTAACCCGAACGCCGCGCCTGATAGCTACGCCCAGGGTTTCTGCGCGGCGCGTCAGGATCGTTTCAAGTTCGGCCATTTCGGATATCAGGCTGGTGTCCGGCGAGCCGGGGAGCCTGTATGCCCATTTGGATCGATCGATATTGCCTTCCAGCAATGGAATGCCTGCAAAATGCCCCACCTGCCGTTGAGCGTCTTGCTGCGGCTTTGCGGAGACGTGCGGGTTTTTCAGCCTTTTATGGATTTCAAGTTCTTCGAGCAGCCCACGCCGGAGAAGTGCTTCGATGGTCGGCGAGGAGAGCCCCCGTATGCCGAAGGGCAGTCGCTTCAGTGGAGACTCCGGATTGTGTTCCTTTTCAAGAACAAGTACGCGGCATTGGCCCAGAGCCAGTTCACAGGCCAGAAACAGGCCCACCGGCCCTGCGCCGGAAATGATCACATCGTAAGATGGTTGGTTGGTGGTAGCTTTCATATACAAATGATTGAGCTACAAAATTCCATCACATACCGTCCCTAGGCTTGAACAAACGCGACAAAATCGTCGCTCACCAGTTGTTTGCGTTTCTTCGCATTGCGGGCGAATGCGGCGGGGCTAATGCCGGTGTACTTTTTGAATTCCCTGCTCAAATGCGCCTGATCGGCATAGCCCCATTCATGTGCAAGGCCGGCCAGGCTGGAATCCGGATTATGCCAGAGCTGGTTCCGCACTTGCTCAAAGCGCATTAAGCCGGAAACATCTTTCACGGTGTGGCCCGACGACCGTTTGAATTTGCGTTCGAGGGTACGGATCGTCGCGTGCGCAGCCGCAGCCACCTCACTGACCGGAATAGTGCCGTTGCTGTCCATGATCGCCGCGCCGGCTTTGGATAGGGTGCTGTCAATAGCGATTTGCGGCCGGATATCGAGGAAGTATTGTTCGAGCCGTGCCAACACCTGATCGATATTACCTGAGGCCATCAGACTGCTTAATGCAGCTTGAAGTCCCGCGATCGGATGTGTGAAAATGTGTACACCGCCGGGACCCGAAGAAAGCCCGAGTAGGTCGAACACCGTCCAGGGATAGCACCGGACGCCGATAATTTCCAGCCGGTATTGGGTTTCAAACACGGCGGGATTGTTGAGTAAGCCCATCAAAAACGGCGACGGCAAAGGCCGCGAGCTGCCATCGTCGGCCAGGCTGTGGAGGCTGCCGAAATAGAAAATAATTTCAGCATAGCCATCCGGCACGACCTGGAAGCTCGATCGCCGATCTCCGGTGTCGCGCTGGTCGTACCAAAAGCATTTGATAACATCCCTGAGAGCCTCGTGCGGTTCGAATTCCTGGTGCATTTTGCAAGATAGCGGAGCTACGTCGTATTGTGTTCCGAAATCTTTTTTCACGAGGTTGGTGAAGCGTGGGATTACTTGACAAGGGCAGGCAGCTTGTATTATGTATGGTGCAGCAACAAAAAAGCAGTCACAAACCTTCGTTCATAACTGCTTGAAATCAGTACCGGGGACGGGAATCGAACCCGTACGGGCGTTTCGGCCCACAGGATTTTAAGTCCTGCGTGTCTACCAGTTCCACCACCCCGGCAAAGCCAGGTACCGGTACCAGTGAAGAGAAAAAAAGCACCGTCTCCGGTGCTTTGCTCTCTCTGAGCGAAAGACGGGGTTCGAACCCGCGACCTCGACCTTGGCAAGGTCGCGCTCTACCAGCTGAGCTACTTTCGCGTATTTTTCATAACCGTTCCCGATTATTGTGGTGCAAATGTAGGGACGTCTGATATTTGACGCAAGCTTTTGGCGAAAATATTTGGTAAAAAAATCTCGCGAAAACATTAACAAATTGTAAATCAACTGATCATCGCCGAAATTTTTTTCTACAAAAACCGGCACAGGAAGTAATCAGGGGCATTTTGCTTTTTAAAGGTCTTCATCCTGCCAAAACAGACCTGTGGTATGCCCCAATTACCGCCCGTCAGTTTTCGCCTATCCACTTCATATTTTCCGTACCTTTGCCTCCTTTAACCCACGTAGGTCTGGACTGGCCGGGCGGCCCCGCGGCATGGCCCGGTTTTGGTAACGAGCCAGACCTGTTCTTTCAAAACTAAATTTGCTTGTTCATGTTTTCCAACGAAGTGCTGTTTTTTGGAGGTTTCATTCTGGTGATCAGCGTAATGCTGCTTTTAGATTTGGGCGTTTTCAACAAAAAAGACCATGTGGTCAAGTTCGGAGAAGCGGCAGCCTGGACAGTCGCCTGGATAGCACTGGCGCTGGCATTCTACCTGATCATCAATACGCATGGTGACCTGGTACATGGAATGGACAACTATGGGGAGCTTGAAGCGATAAAAAACAAGTACGCGCCGCATTTGAAGCTCATACCCGGCGACTTTCAGGAAAGTCTGGAAATCTACCGGAAAAATATGTCGCTGGAATTCATTACCGGTTACTTACTGGAATATGCACTTTCGGTCGACAATATCTTCGTCATCATTCTGATCTTCTCTTCGTTCGGCGTCCGGGCGAAATACTTCAAAAAGGTGCTTTTCTGGGGTGTTTTGGGTGCCATTATCATGCGGTTTGTATTCATTTTCGTGGGCTCTGCGCTTATGCAGCGTTTTGAATGGATCATCTATATCTTTGGTTTGCTGCTGGTGTACCAGGGTGGAAAGATTTTCTTCGAAGCTGGTGAGGAAGAGAAAATCGATCCTGCGAAGCATCCGGTGGTGAAATTCGCTTCGAAATACCTGCCTGTTTTCCCGCGCTACGTGCATGAGCATTTCTTTGTGCTCAAAAAGGGTAAATGGCTCGTTACACCCTTGTTTGTAGTAGTACTAATCGTCGAATTTACTGACCTCATTTTCGCCGTGGACTCAGTACCGGCGGTATTCTCGGTGACGAAAGATCCTTACGTGGTATTCTTCTCCAACATTTTCGCGATCATGGGATTGCGGTCGATGTTCTTCTTCCTGAGTAACATTATGGGGCTTTTCCGCTTCCTCAAATACGGA
Organism: Dyadobacter sp. 50-39; assembly: GCA_001898145.1. Taxonomy (GTDB): domain Bacteria; phylum Bacteroidota; class Bacteroidia; order Cytophagales; family Spirosomataceae; genus Dyadobacter. Next base: position 798,435 of record MKSR01000029.1, on the reverse strand, counting down.
TTGGGCGTTCTGCTGGTGTTTATCGGGGGGAAAATGCTCGCACACCATTACCTGGAATCGATCGGGTTTAAAACCGTCTACTCGCTTTATGTGATCATCGGGATTCTGGCCGTGAGTATCCTGGCCTCGGTGATTATTCCTGAAAAAAAGGAAGTGGAGGACGAGGTATTATCCAATAGTTAGGCACCGGGCAGCGTTTTGAGTACCTATGAGCCGGATTCTTAAAGCCTATCTAAAACGACTTACCAACCTTAGTACCCGTAACAAGTCGCTGTTACTTACCAGTTTGTCTGCCGAGCAGTTCCTGGATTTTCACGACACGGATTTCCTGTTGTCAAAGCCGTCTGTCGATGTGCTGAAACAGGTGATCCAGGGGAACAACCGCGTTGCGCTATGCGATGTGGCGGATCCGCGTTTCGAGAAGGTAAATGAAGCCAGCAAGCGGTTGCGCAAAATAGCCCGTACCGAGCGGTTTATTGAAGAAGAAAGGGGCTCGCGAGACCTGTATGTAGGGTATCCGTTCGTGAAAGGAAAGCTTTCCGACGGTACGCCCATCCACGCTCCGCTGCTGTTCTTTCCGGTTACGTTGCGTATGGACCGTGAACAATGGTGCCTCTTCGGCCGGGACGATAGCAATGTGGCCTTGAATCAAAGCTTCGCATTGGCCTATGGGCATTTCAATGAGGCGAAAATCCCTGACGAGGTACTTGAAAAATCCTTCGAAGATTTCCCGTATGACTTTCTCGAATTCCGGACCCAGCTGTACGAATGGCTGAAAGCGACACCTTTCCGCATTAATTTCAATCAACAGCTTTTTGAAGATAAACTGGTCGCATTCAGTGGCGAGAAAAGTTCGGATCTGGTTGCTAATGAGCGTAATGGAGAGTTGAAACTTTATGCGGAGGCTGTTCTGGGGATTTTTCCGCAGGCAGGTTCCTATCTCGTTCCGGATTACAATAGGCTGCTGGACCTGGAAGAGGCAGGTGATTTCGGGCTGCCGCTGATTGGTTTTGGGGATGAGAGCGAGGTTAACGGTACCGGTATTGAACAAGACCTTCCGGCGCGGGACTTCCGATCGGCCAGGGAGGAGGACGTGCTCACGCCCTTCCCGGTAGACGAGTCGCAGGAAGAGATTATCCTGGCGGTCAAATCGGGGCGGTCGGTGGTGGTACAAGGCCCGCCGGGAAGTGGTAAATCGCAGCTGATCTGCAATCTGATCGCCGATTTCACTTCAAAAGGGAAACGGGTTTTGCTGGTATGCCAAAAGCGGGCCGCATTGGATGTGGTTTACCAGCGTCTGGCCACGACCGGGATGAAAGATTTTACCGGCCTCATTCACGACTTTAAAAATGACCGCCCGGCATTGTACAGCCAGATTGCGTCCCAGATAGAAAAAGTAGAAGGATACCGTCAGCAGAATTACAGCCTGGATTCGGTATTCCTGGAAAGGCAGTTTACCCAGGAAAGTCGGGCGATCGACAAGACTGTCGATGAACTGAACGGCTTCCGCTCCGCATTGTTCGATGAAAAGGAATGTGGGGTGAGTGTCAAAGAGCTTTATCTCACGAGCGATCCGCAGGTACCACACGCCGACATGCAGCAATACTACCGGCAGTTCCGGATCGATACCTGGGACGGTTTCAAAAGACTTTTGAAAACCTATGCCGATTACGCATTTCTGATTCATCCTGGGCATCCCTGGCGAAGGCGGCGAAGCTTTGCCGCATTTGGAATAGCGGAGCTGCGGACGATGGAAAATATGCTCTCCGAATGGCCTGTCGCTTTCGGGAAGCAAACTGCTGCGTTCGAACAGATCACACAGGTTTCTTTTGAAAAGCTATTTGTCGGCAACCGGAAGGAGATTTCCGAACGGCTTACCGATATCGCCGGGCTGATTCCTGACAATGCTTCGTGGAAATTGGTGCAAAAGTACATCGGTGGGAATGCAAACCCGCACGAGCGGCTTGCATTTGTGCGGCAGGCGGTGGATGCGATGGAAGGTTTCACCGACGAGGGAGGTATTGAAATGTCGCTGCCGGCTTCCCAGCTGAATGCATTTGAAGCAATGCTGAGAAAGTCACTGGAAACCAAGCAATCGGCTGTATCCGGCTTTTTCTGGGATGTTTTTAGTAAAGAAAAAAAGGAAGTGGAGCGTGTGGCATCGGCGAATGGCCTCACCGTTTCGCTGGAACATCTGGTGCGGCTTGAAGAACGCCTCAGAAACCGCAGGCAGCTGGAGTCATGGCTTCAAAATGCCAGTCTGGGTTTTGAACCCGCATTCATCGATGATTTTTCCGAAGACCGGGCAGGGGAGTATCTGTCTTTCTTTAAGTCTGCGGAACGCGCTGCAGATGCGGTTGCACGTATGGATGCAGGTGTGTGGACAAAAGTTTTTCATAAGATAGTCGGCGGTAGCGTCCAGCCCGACCGGTTTTTAGAAACCATTCAAAATCTCAAACAGTGGCTGCAAGTGTGGGACCGTATGGAGCAGGCGATGCTGCATTACCTGTTACCAGGGCAAATCACCGCACTGATCGATGATCCTGCCCGCCAAAGTGGCATTCTGCTGGATTCCTTGCGTAACGATTTCGATTCTATGGCCGACATGGACCGGCTGTGGGAAGAGATGACGGAGTCGCAGCGGGGCGCTACGCTGGCGACTTTGACGAAGTCCGGAGAGCTCAGCTTCACCAGTGCGCAGGAAGTCATAGAACTCTTCGACAATAGTATCAAACTGGCCTGGATCGAGCACATTGAAAGTAAATACCCCGCATTGCGATCGGTAACTTCGCTGAAAATGAAGCAATGGGAAGATCAGGTGCAGAGCAGCATCGCATTAAAACAGAAGCTGAGCTCCGACATCACGAGCATTAAATTGCGGGAAGCTACGTATGAGGATATCGAAAAGAACCGCCTGGGAAACCGCGTGACTTACCGGGAACTGGGACACCAGGTTACCAAAAAGCGCAAGATCTGGCCGATCCGGAAGTTGCTGGAAAACTATGCGGATGAAGTTTTCGCGCTGATACCGTGCTGGATGGCATCGCCTGAGGCGGTTTCGGCCATTTTTCCAATGGAAAGCGGGCTGTTCGACCTGGTTATTTTCGACGAGGCTTCTCAATGCAATGCGGAGTACAGCCTTCCTGCCGCGTTCCGGGGTAAGCAGTGGGTGGTCACGGGAGATAGCAAGCAGCTTTCCCCGAGTGATCTTTACCGTGTGCGGTTCGAGGACAGGACGGAAGAGGAGGAATATTCAGCGGCGATCGAAATCGAGTCACTGCTCGACCTGGCAGGCCAATCGCTCGATCACTACCAGCTGACAGGCCATTACAGAAGCCTTTCACTGGACCTTATCGATTTTTCAAATACTAATTTTTACAAAAAGAGTCTCAAACTCCTGCCTGATTTTTACAAAATCAATGACCGCGAGCCGGGCATTCAATACATCAAAACGGATGGCATATGGAAGGGCAATACCAATGCCGTCGAGGTTGACGAAGTGCTGCGGCTGATCCGCGAACTAGCCGGAAGCGGTAAGAGCATCGGTGTTGTGACCTTCAATTTTTACCAGCAGGCAGCCATTCAGGATGCATTGGAGAAAGAGATTGCCTTACCGGAAGGCCTTTTTGTGAAGAATATCGAAAACGTGCAGGGCGACGAGCGCGACATCATCATTTTCTCGATGGGCTATGCGCCGGATGAGAAAGGGCGCATTTCAATGCAATTCGGTACTTTGAATATGCAGGGAGGGGAGAATCGCCTGAATGTGGCCGTTACCCGCGCACGGGAGAAGGTTTATTTTGTAACGAGCCTCTGGCCGTCGCAGCTCAACACGGAACAGACTGCGAATGCGGGGCCGAAACTGCTCAGAGCTTACATGGATTATGCATTGCAGATATCGGAAGGGAAGTATGAGCCATCGCCGCTGGCTACCGGCCAGTTCCGCTCCGATTGGCTATTGAAAGAGCGGTTGCTGCGGCAGAACCCGGCATTCGAAAAAGAGCTTCCATTTGGAGACATTACCATAAAGGAAGAAGGGGCCTACAAGGGCTTGGTGCTTACAGACGATGATCTTTACCATTACAGCAAGTCGTCCAAAGAGCCTCACGCTTATCTGCCCCTTCTGTTGCGGTTGAAAAACTGGCCTTTCCGGCGCGTTTACAGCCGCGAGTATTGGTCGGGAAACCTTAAAAACGGCTTATTATAGTTCCTTAATGCGGATGTTGCGGTAAGAAACCTTGTCGCCATGGTCTTGCAATGCGATCTTTCCTTTGGAAGACGCACCGAAACCCTGCCAGGTTTTGAACTTGCTGTTGGCAACCAGCTTGTCCCATTCAGCGCCTTGGGTAGGGAATTCAACCACTTTTTTGCCATTCAGCCAGCTTTCGCCTTTGCCGCCTTTGATCACGATTTTTGCTTTGTTCCATTGTCCGGCAGGTTTTACAGCAGTAAAGTCGGAAGGAGGAAGCATATCATACAATGATCCGGCTTTGTGGTTACCATCTTTGCCAGCTTTGGCATCAGGGTGTTTCACGTCGTCGAGCACCTGGATTTCCGGGCCTGTAGAGTACGGGCAGCAGTACTTTTTATCTTCCACCACGTGGTAGATAATCCCGCTGTTGCCTCCTTCTGCAATTTTCCATTCCAGTTCAAGCTCAAAATCACCGTATTCTTTGTCAGTAACCAGGTCTTTACCGCCTTTTTCGGCCAGAACGACAGCGCCGTCTTCAATTTTCCATTGTGGCAGAACTTTGTCCTGTTGCCAGCTATGCCAGCCGTTCAGGCTTTTGCCGTCGAAAAGGGTAACCCATTTTCCTTTTTGTGCTTCCGCATCATTTGAAAAAGCCAGGGCAGTCAGGGCGATAACGGATGCTTTTCCGAAAGCCTTCCATTTTGTAAAATTCATGTTTCGCTTGTTAAAGTTTTAGTCCACAATATTAAGTACTTTTTGAGTTTTCAAAGGCATATTTGGATCGAAAGTTGGCGGCTCCTATTTTTGGGAGTTGCTCAAAATAATCCGACAACCTATCCACATGGCTTCTATATTTTCAAGGATCGTGGCGGGAGAAATACCCTGCCACAAAATTGCCGAAACGGAGGATTTTCTCGCGTTTCTCGACGCATTTCCCATCGCGAATGGACATACGCTTGTCATTCCAAAAAAGGAGGTCGACTACCTTTTCGACCTTGATGATGAATTGTATACGGGGCTGTTTCAATTTGCCAAAAGCATTGTTCCTGCATTGGAAAAGACGGTACCGTGCCTGCGGATCGGTGTGAGCGTGATCGGGCTGGAAGTGCCTCACGCGCACGTGCACCTGCTCCCGCTCAACAGCATGGCTGACGCCGATTTCAGTAAGAAAATAAAAACGTCGCAAGAGGAACTCGCGACGCTGGCTGAAAAAATCAGGAATAATTTGTGAGGCTCAATAAAACGAAAAGTCCTTTCGTACACCCAGCATGAAGCCATAGGTTTTGCGGTACAAATCGCCGATATCTGCTGCATAGGCACCTTTTACGGTCAGCCCGCCCAGCACATCGAGCTTGGACTGCACCTGAAGTATACCCGAAAACTGTTTCGGGGAGCCAAGGAATGGTTGAAGATAAACTCCACTATTTTCCGAGTAGGAGAACTTGCCCATCCATTCTATTTTCCGCAGCAGGGTGCCTTTCAATCCCAGGTGGAACATCATGACGCGGTTGTTGCTCGTAAAGTTGTCGGCGTAATTCGGCCATCTCCACCGGGTTTGGGAAGTTGGCGGGATGAATGGTGTTCCAATCGTCCGGTCGAAATAGCCCCAGCCGTCGCGGACCTGCTGATTATTGAAATAATTGTCGTGTCCCCTGCGCTTCGGGTCCCCGATACTGAAATCGTCACCACCCTGGTTTTTGGTATACAGCATTTCCAGTACGGCCTCGTTGATCTCAAAAAGGGCCCCGTAAGAGTTTTTGCGTTTGATCCGGGCACCGTACAGGCCGTCGTTCAAGGTAGTCAGATAGAATAGCGAACCGTCTTCGTATACAAACTGCTTATACAGTAAAATGCTGGTTTCGTAGGTTTCAATCTCCATTGCTGCGTCGATCGAACCCAGGTGATTTCCGATGCGGCTCGTGCTGTCGAAATAAGTGATATCGTCGCCATTGCCGCCGATAGATCCGATTACGGCATTGATATAATTCTTAAAACCGGTAGGCATTTGCAATGTTTCGTCATTGACGCCCAGGTCTTTTTTGAGTTTTCCGCCCCACTGTACCTGGTGGTTAAAGCCTCCGTAAAGTTTCACCGTCGAATTGGCCTTTCCAATCCGCATATAGAATGCTTTCTGATGAAACTTCAAATTTTCCGTAATAGGTCTGCCGTTTTCGAATAGCCCATCGGAATAAAACGCCTGGAATGACAGCCAGCCTTTCGTAAATGGCACGGGTACGAAACGGGTTGTTCCCAAGTAGATTTTCGGGATCGGCAATGCATTACCGGACCAGGCATAGGAGCCGGAGCCTATCGTGGAATCGGCCAGGCCGAGCGCTTGTTTTTTTCGCCCCACATAGAGCTCCCAGTTTTTGTAGCGCAGCGTAGCGTGCACCTGAGGAAGCAGCACATTCTTGGTTTGCACAAAATTTCCCACAGCCTCTATGCCGGCGCCTACACGCCATTCGTTGCGTGTTTTATTCTCGGAGATGGTCCAATAGCGTTCCAGGCCTACGCGTGCGCTGAGGTTCGGTCCTGTTTTCGGGACGATCCCGTATTGGTTGGATTGTATCCAGAATGGCGTGTACCCGTTGCTGCTACCCATGCCCACAAATTCCGCGTAATTGGTGGTGGTGTCGGTATAAATAACAGGTTCCTTGGAGTCAGATTGAGAAAAGCCGATGAAGGGCGCCGCTAGCAATATGAATAGAAGAAATCTCATAGGTGTGCCCTCACGCGTTATCCGTAATGTGTATAATAGCCGATAAAAATAAGTATAACTTTTCTATTATCATATTGTACATATACGCCGGTTGTTTGTTGAAAGATTTAGTCGAGGAAGCCGGTTTTACGCAATCCTACCGCCAGTCCGTAACTGTTGGAATACAACTTACCAATATCCGAGGATAATGCGGAATAAATACTGCAGCCGTTCAGAATATTTAAGTTTTTTTCAGCTCCGAGCCAAAGTGATACCTGTTGTTTTACACCATCGAATGGCGTCAGGAACGAGCCGGAATTCCGGGAATAAGTACCGCGGAAAGATAATTTAAAATTGAGCCAGGTGGCAGTCACCCCAGTATGAAACGCCCAGAAACGATTATTATTTGTGAATTCAGAATTATTGCGCGGCAGACTGCTGTCGGTTGTAGCCGATGCCGACGCCAAAGGTGTGCCTATTCCCGAGCCATAGTACGACCATCCGCGCCGGTAAACATAGCTGTTGAAATAATTGGCTCTTTCGAACAATGCAAGTTCCGAAATGGGGTAGCGGTTCACCTGGTTGTGGGTCCCGATCACTTCCAGCAGAAACGATTGAAATGCAAAGTAGGAAGAACCTTTCGGCAATGGTTTGGTGCGTCGCATACTCAGCCCGTTTAGCCCGTCTTCAAAATTGGTAACCCTGAAAAGCGAGCCCGTTTCGTAGATATTCTGTCGGTAGACAAAGAAGTTCCAGTTCTTCCCCCGCCATTCGCCCCCGATGTCGAACGTCCCGAAATGGTTTCCGACCTTTTTGTAGTCCAGGGTTTTGCCTGAAATAGTATACCAATAGGCTTTCAGCATATCCAGCCGGTAGAGCGGCATTATTTCTTTTTCGCCGCCCCAGATGGCCTGATGATTCCCTCCCAAATGAATGCGGTACCGGTGCGATTTGTTACCGAGGCGGAAATAAAGCTGTTTCTGATGCAGATAGGTGTCGGAAATGCGTGGAACACTCCCGTAATTGATGCCGCTGGGACCCAGGTAGCCGTCTGAGTAGGAGAATTTGATGGCCACGAAGTTATTGGTAAAATAGAGCGGCATGTACTCCGGCATGGAAATCTGGACCCTGGGATAAGGTCTGGCGTTTCCGGCCATGGCAAGCGACCCGGAAGAAAGCGTCGTGTCGAGGAGTCCAGCCGTCATTCTTTTCTGGCCTGCGAGAATTTCCACTCTCCCGATTTTCAGCGCCGCGTACAAATCGGAAAGAAAGACATTCTCCGATTTTCCATAACTGGCGACTCCCTGAATGCCTGCGCTCCATTGAATGAAACGGGGGTTGTGTGGATTGTAGACCTTGTAAATTCCCGCATCGGCGATGCCGAAATTGCCGGTCAGCGGGACGCTGCCATGCTGGTTGGCGTATTGCCAAAAAGGAGTCTGGGCCGTTGCTCCGGCCGCCATAATCGACGCTTTATAATATACCGTAGAGTCCTGGGCTTGTATTTCGAAGACGATGAGTAACAGATAAAGGGTCAGGCAAACTCGTATTTGGTAAAATAGAAATGACATTGAGTAAAATAGTGAAATAGGGTCAGCCTTGAATGTAAAAATTTAAAGTTACCAGATAAAGCCGGATTTCCTCCAACTGACCATTACTGCTGTGTTTTGTGCATACAGCTGGCCGAAATCCGAGGCTAAACTTAAGCCGAAAATATCGTTTTTTGTACTGTTGAGAGGCGCTTCAATCCTGAACAGGAGAGACGTTTGCATTGCAAGCGGTCTGATCGGATCGTCGTATGTCCCAGAATTCTGTGAAAAGCTCCCTTTTAGCAAAAAATTCATTCTTTTCCAGGATGCTTCTGCGCCGAGGTGGTAGGCGATGATCAGGTTGTTTGCGGTGAACAGGGTCGGACTTGTGAACAGGTTTTCACGCGTGGTGGTCTGAGGGGCGATCATCGGAGTGCCCAGGCTTCTTCCCCGGTACGACCAACCCTGGTTGTAAACGTAATGGTTAAAGTAATTATCCTTTCCGTAAACTCCGTTCGCGTAATCAAATACTGCTCCTCCCTGATTTTTGGTGTAGAGAAATTCAAACAGCAGGGTATTGAACCGGAATGTCGGTGCATTTGCTTCCTTCCGCCTTCTTTTAAACCGAAGACCGCTCAAACCATCGGATATGGTGGACAGGTTACTGAGCGATCCGTCCTCATAAATTGTCTGGCGGTAAAGGAAAATGTTCCATTGCTTGCCCTTCCACTCCGCCGCTACGTCGATCGTCCCGAAGTGGTTGCCGACGCGGCTGTGGGCCCAAGGTTTCCCAAGGATCACATATTTGTAAGCTTCGGCTTTTTCCAGCCCGCCGGTGAAGATTTTATCCTCGCCGCCCCAAATGGCCTGATGATTGAAACCGCCGAACAAGTTGAGCCGGTGGCTGCGTTTACCGAATTTCAGGTAAAGCGATTTTTGATGAAGATACACGTCGGGGACGCTGCTCACATTGCCATAATGCACATCTGCCTGGCCGAGAAGCCCATCTCCGTAAGAAACCTTGAAAGAAATAATGTCGTTGCCGGGAATCAGGCTTACAAAATTCGGGGTAGAGAGCTGGATCTTGGGATAGGGACGATAGTTGGAAGACATGGCAATCGGCCCCATGGTGAGGACGCTGTCGCCAAGGCCCATATATTCCTTCCGCTGGCCAACGGCAAGCTCCACAGGTCCTACCTTCCCGGCAATGAACAAATCGGTAAAAAATGCATTGCTTTTTCTACCGGTATAGCCCACAAGTTCCGCTCCGCCCGCCCATTGCAGGAAACGGGGATTGTTTCTGTTGTAAACTCTGTGAAAACTGGCGGCAGCTTGTACGAATGACCCTCTGACAGGCACGGCCGCATGGTTGTTGGCATACAACCAGAGTGGGACAGCGACCGTGGAACCGGTAGCATTGATACCGGCCGAATAAAAAAAGGTGGAATCCTGTGAGTAGCTTTCAGCGGAAAGTGCTGCCGTAGACAGCAGCACATAAAAGAATTTCCTCATTCCAGGACTATTAAGAATTCTACTTAGGTGTCAGAGGATTACCTGCCTTTTTTGCCGAAGATGACAACAGCTGTCCGCAGAATGATTTTCAATTCCAGAAGCAAGTTCCAGTTTTTGATATAGTAAAGGTCATACATGAGCTTGTGGCGCGCGTCGTATACGCCCGCTCCGTACGAATACATTACCTGCGCATAACCGGTGATGCCGGGTTTGATATTATGGCGGAGATTGTAATATGGAATGATTTCGTCAAATGTTTCAGTGAACACCGGGCGTTCGGGGCGCGGGCCGATGAGCGACAGGTCGCGTCGGAAAATATTGATGATCTGAGGCAGCTCGTCAATGCGGGTAAGGCGCATAAAGGATCCGTACGAGAATATCCTCGAATCGTTCTTTTTAGAAAATGATGCCCCATTTTGCTCCGCATCCAGCCGCATAGACCTGAATTTAATGCAGTTGAACGACTTGTTGTTCATACCTACCCGCTCCTGAAAGTAAAATACTGGGCCGGGTGATTGCAGTTTTATCCTGAAATAGCTCAGTATCCAGATCGGAAATGTAAGCAGGAAAAGTATGGTTGAGATTGTAATGTCGATGATCTTCTTGGGATATCGAACCCTCCGACCGAAGGTGGGGACTGTCAGGAGGTTGGGATTGATTTCAGTGACGTCGTCCGGGATGTATACTTTTTTGAGGTCTCTTTCGCAGAAATCGTAAACCGTCGTAATTCGTATCGATTTGTTTTTCCGCACCACCAACTCGTAGATTACCCGGTTCCGGCGGTCGTATTGCGGATTGGTGACCAGGTGTATTTTTTCGAATCTGTCGAGCAGCGGCCTTACCGTGTGGTTGAGAAGGTAGTCGTCGTTATCGGAATGTGGGATCAGGATAATCTCCCTGTATCGTTTGAGCAGCAGAGCCAGGTCGTATTTTTGAAGAAAGTAGTCGTAGCTGGTGACAATCAGGACTTCCTCTGAAACGGCTTTTTTGCTTTGAAGCCGATGAATGTACTTGCGGTCAGATACGTAAGTGTTGCCCATATGTGTGTATTTTATGAACTAAGAAATAGTGTGATTGCAGATTATGAGTGTGTTAAGCTACAAGTTTAGGAATAAACTTTTGAAATATGAAATTATAAACATAGACAAATCAAATATAATTTTAGGCAGAGAAGGGCTTTTGCGCTAAAAATTTATATTTGGTGGAGAGGGGGTGAAACTACTTCCGGCAAATATAGGAAAGGATTCGGCGCAAAATATTATTTTATCGTAAAGAATTATTTCAATTTTTTCTGGGTGTCAACAGTTTTAACCGATTTCGTCGATTTATCACATTTCCTATAATCATATGTGCCCGGCAGGTGAACATCAGCACATCGATTTGTATAGAGAAAGGTACATACGATACATGGCCCCCACGGTGAAATATTGTTCGTATGATTTTCGGGCTTCCGTTTTCGCGTCCGTCAATGCGGCCGGATCTTCTGCATAATGCAAAATCTGGCTGGCAAATTCGGCTGCGGAATTCGCTACTGCTCTGCCATTCAGTCCGTTGAGTACTTCGCCGATCCCGCCTACATCAGAGGCAATCACCGGAACAGAATAGCACAAGGCTTCAAGAATCGACATCGGCATGCCCTCATAATTGGAGGGAAGCATGAATAAGTCGGCGTATCTCAGGAAGCGGTGGGCGTCTTCCGCCTCTCCCAGGCAATAGGCATTCTTCGGGAGGTCGGCCATTTTATCCTTGTTGCCAATCCAGAAAAAGTGAATATTGTGACCTTCCAGCATTTCAGCGACTTCACAGAAAAGCTCAAATTTCTTCTGCGGCGAAATTCGGGCGATGCACATCACCTTGAAACCGGATTTCGACTTGATCATTTCGGCCAGTTGATGGTAACTTTCCTCCGGGCTTTCCGGCAAGTGCGTTGAGTAATCGGTAATACCATTATAAATGTAGGAGACGTTCTTTTTGATCCCCTCACTCAGCAAGTTTTGGTAATCATATTTGCTCACGCCTACAATGTGCTTGGCCCTGATCTGCAGCAGACGTTCCAGGTGAAGGAACTTCCTGAATGCCACCCGGATAGAGTCAAAGCCGTGGACGGTGTAAACGATTTTCTGCCTCGGAAATGCAAGTCGGCCCAGAATCCCGATTTTAGACGAGTGCAAGTGTATCACATCCGGCTTGAAGACATTGTAAAGACGGCGCAACTCATTCACGACCTTATGTTCCTTGGAAAGGCTGATGGACCGCTGCAGCGGGTTGATCTTCCATTGCGCCACTTCCGATGGCAACACTTTCCAAAGATCTCCATCCTCCGACGACGCTACCATCACCTCATGCCCGTCATTGACAGACTCCCGCGCCAGGTTTATCACCACAGATTGCGCGCCCCCCAGTTCAGCAAGCGTGATGACATGTAATATTTTCATAATCTCAAGAACAACTCCAAAAGAACCGTATCGGGCTCAATACTACATTAAAAGTCATGCCTGCTAACCTCTTATTTTCAGGATACTTCGTATCAGTGATTCCGAATAAGTGCCTGCCGTTTTAAGGCTCTCGTAACTGCCCGAGGATATCCGGTCATATACAAGCGGATCAGCGATCACGGATTCCAGTTTTTTCAATGAATTGCCGAAAGCGCCGGCTGTACTAATATCGGCAAAAATGGCCGTCCTCATGTCGGTTGCGTAGTTGGGAATTTCGCCCACCGGGGTCACGAAGCAAACCACCCCGTTTTGCATCGCTTCCGCCACACTCATTGCCATGCCTTCATTGGCACTCAGCTGGATCAGGAAATGATGATTCCTGAATGTTTCGGTTTTCCGGTCCCCATTCACTTCGCCCTGATATCGTACGCGGTCTTCGAGCTGTTTGTTTCGAATGTACTCCGAAATTGTTTCGAGCATTCCGTCGTCCCTTCCGTAAACGTCCAATGAAACATGATAGCCGCGGTCGGTGAGGAACCGGATTGTATCGATAGCCAAAGGTAGGTTTTTTACAGCACTGATCCGCCCCAGAAACATGAACCGCACGTCCTGGTTATTCAGAGGCGGGGCTGCTTTAAATTCCGGTGAATGGTTGGTAAAGAACGAGATAACCTCAATCGGCACAGAAGGCGCGAAGCGCTGGGCCACGAATGCAGCCGTAGCGCGGGAGTCGGTGAAAATAGCATCGGCATGGCGTATGGCAGCCTGGCTGAACAGCCGGTCAAAGCGGTGAAAGAATGCAGTATTATGAATGAAGGAGACAAATCGCAGCCGCGGGCTGAGTTTTTTGGCGATAACACCCAGCAGCGATGCCCGCCAGAGCGTGCAGATCATGATGTCGGGTGCAAAGCGCAAGATGAACCGGACCATTTTCGGGATGACCAGCGGATACTTGCTTAGCTTGTAATCGAAGGGAATCAGGCACGCTTTCTGTTCGGAAGAAAGGTGCTCCGTCATATTGCTATCGATCGACCCCAGTACCATCACTTTCAGTTCGAAATGGCTGTGAAGGTCGGGGATGGCAGATAGGAGGGCCACTTCGACGCCGCCAATCTGTATGTCGTGCAGGATGTAAAGTAGTTTCTGTTTTTTCAAAGCTAGTGTGTTCCAAAAGTTGTGGTCTATTTCAATACACGGCCCCATTGTGCTATGATGCCGCCCAGTTCGAGCGTGTGGAGCTTCTGCGATTTATATTTTCTCATGCGGGCGCGAAGATCGTCGTCCTGCATCAGCTCAGCCAGCGACTGGGCCATTTTATCAACATTACCTGCTTCAATCAGAATGCCATTTTGCCCGTTTTCGATCAGCTCCTCCGGCCCGGTGTCGCAATCGAAGGCGACAATCGGCAGGTGGAATGCCAATGCTTCGAGGAGTACCATAGGCAACCCCTCGAACCGCGAGCTGAGGCAGTAGAGGGAAGCTTTTTCAAAGTAAGCGAAAACCGCTTTCGTAGCTCCGACCAGTTCAACGGAATCCCCGATACCCAACGCCGATATTTTACCTTCCAGGAGAGGCTTATCTTCCCCGTCACCGATAATAAGCAATTTCCAGTCATGCCGAAGTTCCGCGGGCACTTTTCCCCAGGCGTCCACCAGCAAGTCGAAACCTTTTTGATAGGTAATCCTCCCTACGGAAATGACCGTTTTGGAAGGGCTTTCATTCACTTTCTGCTCTTCCAGAAACATCGGATTGGGGATGTGCACCAATTCCGCCCGGCGGTACCACGCGCCTTGTTTCCAGAATTGTACGTCGCGGGCCGTGAGTGTGATAATGCTGTCGGCGAAGCAAAGGGCAAGCTGCCGCGCCAGCGATCTGGCTGCAATACCCAGGCTTACCTTGAAATTGAAATGCTCCCAAACGACGTGGCGGATTCCGGTAAAAGCCAGTGATGGAACCGAATAGGTAGCCATAATCGACTCCACGGTGACGAATGCGTCGATGTGGTTTCTGTTGACGAACTGCCGGATTTTGTGCTGCGAATAGAGGATTTTCCGGATGCCCTTCATATCGTCGATATGCAGGCTGGTAACCTTAACATTCGGTTCGAAAGGGAAGAAAATCTTGCCGGGATCGCCGTATAGACCCAGCACGTGAACATTATAATCCCTTTTGGCCAGTTCGTTGATAATGACTGAGGCTACGCGTTCCGTTCCCCCAACTGCCGAGATATTATAGATAAAAAAGACAATATTAGGCATACGATTTGGGTCCGGTGACGACTTGCAGCACCATATAAAGGATTTTGGCTACTACATAAGAAACTGTCAGAAATAAGAGGGCCCAGAAGCTCGTATTGCCAAAAAGCAGGATATCGTCGATGAGGCGGGTCGAGCAACTGATCAGTACCACCATGAACAGGAACGAATAGTAGTTCATGTTGAGCGGGTTCAGTTTTTTGTAGGTATTCCGCAGGTAGCCCACGAGCAGCCCGATGACCAAGGCATATATAATGCCGCCCCACAGCCCGAAGAAATGATAAGCCAGATAATTGTACCGTCCGTTTGCTCCCGAAGTTCGGCGGCCGGTATAAAATGCAAATACATCCACACCGATTGGCTCGGGTGGCGTGATTTCGAAACCAAGGTTTTTCAGGATGGTGCCCCACCCGGGATAAAAGGCATATTTCAAAAAAGACGATTCCTGAATGCTGTCCATGACGTCGTCGTAGTAACCCAGCAGAAAGATGTCCCCACTAGACATCAGCCGCAAGCCTACCTGCTGAATGGCAGAAGAAGGATTGGCTCCGACGGAAATCATGACGATGGCGATAGGGAAGCTGAGCAGTACCGCCATAAGCGGCAATGAAAGCTTGATCGTTTTCATCCTTCCCTGGACGACCATCGGATAGGTAATCAGGAAGTATGTAACGAAGAAAACCACAATCGACGACTTGGATCCGCTGGTAGCAATGTCAATCAGCAAAACAAAACAGATGAATAGCTCAAAGAGGTTAAGCCGTTTTTTGAGGTATATCAATTTGTAGTAGAGTGCCATGATCACCAATGTCCGGTAAGACACGAGGAATGCGCGGATAATGCCGTGACCCTCGTAAGCGGAAACGTGGTTTTGTTCCGAATTCAGCAGTACGATCCCGACGGTTTTCAGGTTGACGGCTTCGACAAAAACGTACGCAATGCAAACGACGAACAGGAAGATGTCGAATTCACTAATGCCCTGGTTAGGGATTTCGAGTTTGTTGGTATCGCCTCCCAGCTTCAAAACAGGAATATAGGCAGCAAGCGTCAGCCCCAGGAGCAGTGCAATTTCTGTCCCCACAAATGACCAGCCGTATATCGGTTTCAGAGCCTGGTCGGAATACAGGAAGTACACGCAAAACGCCCCGCCGGTGAGGTTGACGACCGTGATCAACAGCGGATCGAGAATGCCCCAATAGATTTTTCGGTAGAGGAAAAGGTAAAGGCATAGAAATCCTGCATAAATAGCCCCATAATAGAGCCAGTTATCCAGTACCGCCCTTACGAAAAACTCATTTCCCACCTTTGAGGCTGTTTTTAAAATTCGAAACCTTTACACGCAGCCAGAAGTAGGAGCCCACAGCGCCGCCCAGATTATCGAACACGATACCGACGATGTCCTTCTTGTGCTGCTGGTCAACGTTCACCGAGCTTGTCCCCAAGTCATTGTAAATGGATATCAGCTTGGGTAAATAACAGAAATGTCCGGGAAACCGGCCGTATAATTCGAGATTATAGACGTGGTCAGCCGTTAATTTATAATCTAAGTTATACTTCTTTTGTTTATAAATGGATTTTGGGTAGAAAATGGCCTGGTGCGAAATGTTACGCAATGCGATATTCCATTTGCTGACTTTCCCGGTATAAATAGCGTTGCTGTTTTTGAGATAGGTGTTCCCGTAGTAAATGTTGTCGGGCACATTGAACTCCGCTGCAAGCTCCTCGATGATCGTCGGGGAAGGCAGCACGTCGTCGCAGCCGAGGAAGAAAACCCAGTCGCCCGTCGCCAGGTCGAGGCCCTTGTTCATGGCGTCGAAAATCCCGCGGTCGGCCTCACTTTTCCAGAGCGCGATCCGATCTTCATATTTCCGGATAATGTCCAGCGTCCCGTCCGTCGAAAGCCCATCCAGAATGATAAATTCGATATGGGTATACGACTGGTACACAACGCTCTTGATGGCGTTTTCCAGGTCCCTCTCGCCGTTCCTTACAACTGTGATGATCGAAATTTTGGGGTACTGCATAATTCAGATTTTGCGGCAACTTTCCACTTCCCTGACAAAGTTGTCGCGATATTTTGAAATCGTGAAATTTTGGAGAACATGCTTCCGTGCGCGTTCGGCGATGCCGGCGTACAGCGAATCATCGGCCAGCAGCCTTTCGAGCTCGTGGGCAAGGCTGTTTTCGTCGGAACGGTAAAGCAGGCCGGTTTCTTCGTGCCGGACTATTTCACTGGTACCTGCCGAATCGAATGCCACAACGGGAACGCCGTACATCATGCCTTCGATCGTGACGCGCCCGAGCGCTTCGTTCGGCGAGCACATGAGCAATACGTCGAGGCGCCGGTAAATGCTTTGAATATCCTTGGTAAACCCGGTAAACCGGATGTATTCTTCTAACTTCTGTTCCCGGATGTAGGCGGTAATTTCTTGATGATAAGCCGGATCGCCGATTTCACCCACAATTTCAAGCGCAACAGGTGTGCCTTTTCTGGCAAGCGCATTCACCGCCTTTACCGCCGTCATCTGACCTTTGGCGGGATCGATGATGCCTACGATTCCTGCCTGAGGGACTTCATGCCGTGCATGCAGAGCTATTTCAGGAAGCGTATCCACCAATCCATTGTAAATGACCACATATGGCGCACGGACATCCGCTTCGATCACCCGTTTTTGGGCAATGCTTTTGGAAATGCAGATTATGCGTGCAGCCTTGTTGGCCCAGAAGCGGAAAGCCGGTTTGCCGAAATTGTATTTTAAATGATAATCTTCATAAACAAACTCCCGGATGTGCCACAGGTGCTTCCGGCCGGAAAACAACGCCACGAGTGCGCCGATGAAAATGACCGAAGAGTTGGTGTGGATCAGATCGATCCGTTTTTTGATAACCAGGCCCGCAATGTACAGCGCCGCAGCCACATTGAATGCAAACCTTTTAATGCTGTGAAACCACTGGGGGTATCGGGGGATTTTGTGAATGTCGTCGGCAAAACGAACGACCTTGCATTCGATGCCATTTTCGGCAAGCTCCCTCATAAAATCACCATCTTCGAGGCATATTACCCACCAGTCGATCTGCTCGCGGGTGGCGGTGAGTAACGTCAGCAGGGATCTGTTCGCACCATAAAGTGTTCCGTAGTGGCTGAATGACAATATTTTCGGCTTCTTATGCTTCGTCATGACTTACCTTTCAGTTGGCTGAGCTTTTTGAAGTAAGGTTCAATCAGAGGGAAGTTGAAGAGGCCTGTTACCAATCCCATCAAGCAAAGCTTGATTCCCAGCGAAATGATGAGCATCGAAGTTCCGGACGTTTGAGGCCTTGCTATATGGGCTTCAATCAGGTAGGCAACTGTCAGGACCACCACGGAAGGAATTTGCCGGGCGAGCAATCCATACAGCCTGAAAATATTCTGGTGCAGGACGTTATGGATCAGTACATAAAAAATGACCGCGAAGTTGAGATAAAACGCAACGACCAGGAGGATGGCCGTTTCTTCCAATGATTTGAAATACAAAACACCAAACAGAATAGATAACACCATGATCGCGCCACAAACGACTCCGCCCGTGAAGAGCAGGTCGGTGCGTCCCGCGGCCTGAAAAATGGAACCTGTGCTAGACATGATCATCTGAACCCAGATGGATATGCTCAATATCCTGAGAATGGGTATGACTTCGAGCCATTTTTCGCCGAGGAACAAGTGAATAATCTCGGGTGAAGCAAAATAGATGAAAACCGATATAGGCAGGCCCAGTATGGCCAGTACCTTCACTATTTTCATGTATTCCTCAAAAATCACCGCTTTGTTGTCCTGATATTTGGCGAGGATCGGGTGGATGACGGGTGTAATCACATGCGTCAGGTTCGATACCGGGTACATCATCAGCTGATAAGCCTGGTTATAAAGCCCCAGACCTGCATTGCCGATGTACTTTCCGATGAGAATGTTATCCAGGTTCCTTGAGAAGTAATTGATGCAGTTGAATGCGAACTGGTAAGAGGAATATTTCGCCACTCCGCGGATACCTGTAAATGAAATTCCCGGGCGGATCTTCAATTCAGATTTAAAGAAGTAAAACACAAAGACGATCCCGCTGTAAGCAATGGAACGCCATATTATGGAGTAAAAGCTGAAATCCTCATAAGCCAGTATCACGGCCAGTAACCCTGTAAAAGCGGAGGTGCCCACGTCGATAAAACCCATGATCTTGAAGGCCTGTGCCTTAATGAGCATGTTTTTGGGCACAATCGACAGAGCACTGAAAAATACCTGGATAGCCAGCAGCTGACCGATCGGGATGTAGACCTGGTCATCGAAAAAGAATGCGATGCCATAGGAAAGCGATGCGAATGCGACGGCCAGCACGACGGCGATGAGCACGCTCACTTTGAATATGTCGGAAAGATCTTTGTTGGTGAAATCCTGCTTCTGCACAATGGCCGCGCCCAGTCCGATGTCACTAAGGATATGGAAGAATGTAATGAAAACCGTTACTACACCTACGATTCCAAACTCAGTCGGGGAAAGCAGCCTGGCCAGCACCGAATTGACGCCCAGCCCCAGCAATATTCCGCTGTATCTGGTGATGAATACGATGATCGCCCCTTTCTTGATTTCCTGCTGAACTTTCATTGACCAGTTATATTTGAACGGTTTCAGATGGTTGCCAATGAGCAGTGCAGATTCGTGCGGGATAACTAGGGGCAATCAAAATATAAAGCATGTGTAAGAGGTTAATGCAGGCGCATGGGATTCTTATTCATTTGCGCCTGAAACGATTTTCTGGACTACTTTTTCTTTCACCAGGAGGATGTACAGGAGGGTAAGGAAGCCGCCCATGAAACCCCAGATCAAGCCGATGCGCAACCTTTTGGGGCTGCTTTTCAGCAAGGGAACTTTCACTGGTTCGAGCGTTTTGAAAACCGGCCGCTCCTCCTTTACAGTCACTTTGGCTTGTTCATACCGTCTTACGAGGTCACTGTACAGTGATTCGGACAGTACATATTCAGCCTGCAACCTTTGCTCTTCGATTTTGGCTGTATTTGAAAAGATATTCCGGTTCTGGTCGCGGTAGCTTTGCAGCGCAAATTCCGCAGCGCGCAGCCTGGCTTTGGCTTCCTTCACGCGGTCGGCGAGCAGGCCTTCGCGCTGGCTGGCCTTCGACGAGCGGTAATCCTCGACATAGTCGACCAGGTATTTTTGCGCGGCTTCCACAATGATTGCGGAAACAAACGGGTCTACCGTTTCCGCACTGATCTGGATCACACCGCTTTTCTGATCGACTTCGGAGGAAAGCAGGGAAATGGCCCCGTTGATATTGGATTGCTCCTGAAGAGTGTAGGAGAGGATGCCGTCCTGGTTGAGTTTCACCTCCTTGGCAGGTGTTTTGGAAGAAGAGGAGAAAAGCCCGGACAGCAGTCCCGGTTTTTCCTGCGCCTTCATGAAGTCGAGTAGCGTTTTGTACGATTTGTTGTCCTGGTCCACCACCGGCTGTTTGAGTAAGTACTCACCAAACGGCGAACTCTGCATAATGGTCGGGTAAAGGTCCGGTTGCAGTTTTTCAGCACCTTCTCCGTTCAGTCCTGCGCTCAGCAGGGAGAAACCCCCTCTTTTGGAAGTTCCGTATTCGGGCAAAAGGCTTACCCTCGCTTCATACTTCTTCCGGAGCGTGAAGCTGTATGCCACGCCGGCGATGACCGATGCGATTACAATCACGAGGAGCAATTTGATATACTTCCCAACAAAAAGGATGATATCGGCAAAACGTATTTCCGAAGCGTTGAACGAACTTGCCTTGCTGCCAGCTACGTCGGGCTTTTTTTCTGGATAGGATATCATGATATTATCTGCTCAGGCTAATGGCCGCCAGGGTGATCGTACTCACAATAGATGCTATGAAGGAGAACAATGCAATGCGTTCACCCGGTGTTTTCTGGCGTTCCTGCTCGGTTACCTTCACCGGAACAGTTACAACTGCACCAGGCTCAACCTTCGGGAAAGACCTGAAAAACAGGAAATTCTTGGTTCTGTGGGTGCGGCCGTTCGGATAAGACACGTACACCCGTTTTTTCCAGCCGTGTTCGGTGTAGCCGCCGGCCTGAGAAATGTAATCGTCGTAGCTGAATTTAGGATCGAAATTCATGACAGACGGGTTATGCACACCGCCTTGAATGC
Source organism: Dyadobacter sp. 50-39 (assembly GCA_001898145.1). Taxonomy (GTDB): domain Bacteria; phylum Bacteroidota; class Bacteroidia; order Cytophagales; family Spirosomataceae; genus Dyadobacter. The sequence goes on along the minus strand of MKSR01000029.1, from coordinate 777,639 downwards.
GGACCGTTTCGAGTCGCCGCGGGATGATCAGCGTATCGCCGTGCATCAGCAGGAGGTTTGAGGGAAGCGTCGGCTTGTTCACGATCGCTTCAATATCGACTGCGATAAGCTCCTCACCGCGGTAGAATCGCGCGCCGGGCAGATACGCCTCCGGCCGCAGTCCGCCCACTTTACTGAACAGGTCCGAAATGCGTTCGAAGTTGTTGATAATGGTGTAATTACCGGGATACCTAACCTCGCCCATCACCGTAACCGACTTTTGTGCCTCATAGCGCGGTGACTTGCGCACTACGATAATGTCCTGCGGTTGCAGTTTGAACTTCTGATCATCTGGGTTCAGTACCAGGTTGTCCGCAACGTCGATCGAGAAAATACGGACGTTTTGAGAAGACGGCAGATCGAGCGTGTCATTCTTCACGCGACGCGATACTTCAATGCGGTAGGGGATACCGCCTTCGGTGTAGCCGCCGGCCTGGAAAATAAGGTCGGCGATGGTCATATCCTTATAGTAGTAATAATTACCCGGATTGATCACCGAACCTGAAATGGTAAGGAAGGTGAACTCTTTCAGGTCTTCAACCGACTTGATCGTCAGCACATCGCCGGCCAGCAATGGAATATCCGCTATTTCACCATTAATCAGCTTTCGGAGGTCGATCGCCACAATGCCCGTTTGCGTCTCGCCGCTGGATCTTTCAAGGATAGCCCTGTTCAAAAATGCCCGCGGGCTGAGTCCCTGCGCCATCTGGATCAGTTTCAGCACCGAATTACAGCGCTCTTCCAATGCATAGGGCCCCGGCAGTGTCACAGCCCCGCGTACTTCCACCTGGTTGGCTACCACGTCGAGTATGCGCTTGATCGTGAAAATATCGCCGTTTTTGGGTGCGAAGGTTTCGATTTGAACCGAATCGACGCTGCCTATAATGTAGTTGGTGCCGGTGTTCCGTTGGTAAGTGATATTTCGGGTATACGCTTCGGGCGTGAAGCCGCCGGCGTAACGGATGATGTTGTTCAGGTTTTCGCCCGCTTTCGATTCGAAAATGCCCGGGCGTTTTACCTGTCCTTTCAGTTCTATCCTTGTTTCAAATGGCCTGATGAGGATAATGTCCTGATCTTGCAGGGCGATATTATCATGCAGGTCCGCATCCACCAGAAAGCGGTAAAGGTCGATTTTCTTGATGATCTTGTTGTTCCGCACCACTTCGATGTTGCGGTAGGAACCGTTCCGGCTTGGCCCGCCCGACAGCGAAAGTGCGTTGAATGCGGTGGCAAGTGAAGATACGGTGTAAGTACCGGGCCGCGCGGCTTCGCCCGTGATCATCACCCGGATGCTGCGGACATTACCAAGCGTGATCGATGAGTAGGTTCCGGAGCCGGGGCGGTTAAGGGTCGAATAAGCCTGGCGCAGACGGTTCACAATGCGTTCGCTGGCTTGCTCGATCGTCAACCCATTCACATATACAGGTGCGAGGTTGAGCATTTTCACAGTCCCCTCCGGGCTGATCTTCATTCGGAAGTTGTCGACCGCATTACCATAAATATCTACCACGATTTCATCCTCAGGGCCGAGAATGTAGTTGCGGGGCGTCGCGATGCGGAGGTTTGGCTCGAATGTGGAAGAAGCCCTTGCGAAGAAAGCGGAGCCGAAAGTGCGGCTTTGACGGCGGTTCCTCGACCGGTTCGCAGTCGTTGAGTCGCGCTCGTTGTTGGCCTCGTCGTCGAGCTCGTCCGCATCATCCTGGTCCCTGGTTTCATCCAGTTCGTCCCGGTTAGGGGCGTTCGTTTGCTGGTCGGACGGTTTTTGCTGCAACCGTTTGCGCATGGCAGATATCTGATCCAATGTGTAGCCCCTCTGCAACGCGGCTTTTTCAATGTCCATATCCGACATGCCTGCCGATTTGGCCTGGTTGTAAAAGTCGACCGCCTGTTGGTTCGTCACCTGGGAAGGGTCAACTTTGGGCTGAGTCGGGTCCGTCGGAAGTTGAGGAGTAGTATTTTGAGCAAATGCCCCGATGCCGGCCGAAAGGAGCAACAACATCAAGGCATTCCTGAAATAACTTCTTACAAAGGATTGATAATGCATGTAGTGTAGTTTAATTACAATCAGGACCGCTCCGTTACCGGATGGTCCTGTGGTGAATTTAAATATGCACGGGCAAATCTACAAAATCTTACCTTATTAAACTGCCCGTCAAATCGATCTCATCCTGATCACGAATTGGCGCATTCCACGCGGATTGCCAGCTCTTTAAGCTGCCCGTCCGATATGGTCGATGGTGAGTCTATCATCACGTCGCGGCCCGAGTTGTTCTTCGGGAATGCGATGAAGTCCCGGATCGAATCCGCTCCGCCGAAAATCGAGCAAAGCCTGTCGAAACCGAATGCGATACCGGCATGGGGAGGAGCGCCGAATTCAAATGCATTCATCAGGAAGCCAAACTGCTCCTGCGCTTCTTCGGCTGAAAAACCAAGGATCTCGAACATCTTCCGTTGAAGCTCCTTTTCGAAGATCCGTACGGAACCTCCGCCCACTTCAACGCCGTTGATCACCATATCGTATGCATTAGCCCTTACTTGTCCCAGATTTCCGTCCAGTAAGCCGATATCCTCCGGTTTCGGGCTGGTAAACGGATGGTGCATGGCAAACCAGCGGTTTTCCTCTTCTCCGAATTCCAGCAAAGGGAAGTCGATCACCCACAATGCGCGGTACTCGTCGGGATTGCGCAGCCCCAGGCGTGAGCCTATTTCGAGCCTCAGTTCATTGAGTTGCTTACGGGTTTTATCGCCCTGGCCCGATAGGATCAGCAGAAGGTCGCCTGGCTTGGCATCGAACGCTTCAATCCATTTCCGGAGTTCTTCTTCCGTGTAAAATTTGTCTACGGACGACTTGATCGATCCATCGGTATTGTAGCGAACGTATACCAGGCCCTTCGCACCGATTTGCGGGCGCTTGATCCAGTCCGTCAGTTCGTCAACCTGCTTTCTTGTGTAGGCCGCGCAGCCGGTGGCATTGATACCCACCACAAGGCCTGCGTCATCGAAAACGCCGAAGCCTTTTCCGGAGGTAAGGTCGCGGTCATCACCTTTCAATTCCACAAACTGCATCTCAAAACGGATGTCCGGCTTGTCGGAACCGTACAGACGCATGGCATCTGCATACGTCATGCGCGGAACTTCCGGCAGGTCTATGTTTTTCACCTTGGCGAAAAGCTCACGGATCATGCCTTCGAATGTGTTCAAAACGTCTTCCTGTGTTACAAATGACATTTCACAGTCGATCTGGGTAAACTCAGGCTGACGGTCGGCGCGGAGATCCTCATCGCGGAAACATTTCACAATCTGGTAGTAACGGTCGAAACCAGCCACCATCAGCAACTGCTTGAATGTTTGCGGCGATTGGGGCAATGCATAAAATTCACCCGGGTTCATACGGCTCGGCACTACAAAGTCACGTGCACCTTCCGGTGTGGATTTGATCAGAACGGGGGTTTCTACTTCTATGAAATTGAGATTATCAAGGTACGCACGGGTGTAGCGTGCAACCTGATGGCGGAGTTGCAGGTTTTTGCGCACCACGTTCCGGCGAAGGTCGAGGTAGCGGTATTTCATGCGGATATCGTCGCCTCCGTCGGTTTCGTCCTCGATCAGGAACGGGGGCAATTTCGCGGGGTTCAGAATGGTGAGCTCCGCCACGCGGATCTCGATGTCGCCGGTAGCGATCTTATCGTTTTTGGCCAGACGTTCTATCACCGCTCCTTTGGCCGAAACCACGAATTCGCGACCCAGCGAGCGGGCCGTTTCCAACACATTTGCAGGGGTTTTGCCTTCTTCGAAGAGCAACTGGGTGATGCCGTAACGGTCACGCAGATCGAGCCAGATCATCCCTCCTTTGTCGCGGACGCGCTGAACCCAACCGCACAATACAACGTCTTGATTTACATCGCCTAAACTTAATTCCCCGCAGGTATGTGTACGTAACATATAACTTTTTTAATACTGATATAATGAAAGTCGCTGATAATAAATGCGGCAAAAGTACGTATTTTTAGCAAATCTAACATGAAGTGTTTTCTATGAAAATATATGGCAGCGCGGCCGGACGAGTGGGCTTGGTCCTTTCTTCACTTGTTTTTTGCGTAACCTGTTCATGCAACGACCCGGAACCTTCACCCGGTGGAAACGGCCTGTCGGACCAGTTCGAAACTGCGCCTGAGCAATACCCGATAACCCCCGGCATAATCGATGAAGCATCCGGCCTGGCGGCGAGCGCTACCATGCCCGGCTATCTCTGGACGATCCAGGATTCGGGTCAGCCCAACTTGCTCTACCTGGTGAGCAAGGACGGTAAAAGCATCAAACAATACCCGCTACCCGGCAGTAATAACCACGACTGGGAGGAAGTAGCAGTAGGCCCGGGACCCGATAACGGGGTTTCGTATGCGTATATCGCCGACATTGGCAATAACAACCAGCCGGTTACCGCCACCAATACCATTTACCGCATTCCTGAAATCAATAGCATCGACGGCTCTTTCAGTCAGAATGCATTGCAAAAAATCACTTTCAGCTATCCCGATGGCCCCCGCGACGCCGAGGCATTGATCGTGGACCCGGTGACGAAGGATATTTTCGTGCTGTCCAAGGAAACGCAGAATACCAATATCTACCGGCTGGCCTATCCGCAATCGGTAAGCGACGTTACGGTTGCCGAGAAAATAGGCACGGTGCCCGGCGTGGTAGTTGCTACTGCGAGCAGTATTTCAAAAGACGGAAGCGAAATCGCGGTGCGTACCTACCTGGCGGTATATTACTGGAAAAGAAACAATGGTGAAACGGTGGGCCAGACGCTCGTTAAGTCTGCCAACAAAACTTTGATGGTAGCGCTTGAACCGCAGGGCGAGGCGATCTGTTTCGAAAGTGAAGGCAAGGGCTTCTATACCTTGAGCGAAAAAGGAAATGCTGCCAGCGTGTCACTGAATTTTTATAAGAGAAAATAATCACAAATTATGATCAGAAATCTACTCTGCGCAGCACTCATCGTGCTGGCTCAGCATGTGTATGGGCAGGTCGCGTCGGACGAGCAATACATCCGCGACAATTATGCCAAAGCAGAATACGATATCCCGGTGAGGGACGGTGTGAAGCTTCATACCATCGTATACTCGCCCAAAGACGCTTCGGCAGACAGGAAGTACCCTTTTTTAATGCAGCGCACCTGTTACAGCGTAGCCCCGTACGGTGCGGACAACTACCCGCCGCGCCTGGGCCCGAGCCCGGCGCTCATGCGCGATAAGTTTATATTCGTGTACCAGGATGTGCGCGGCCGTTACATGAGCGAGGGCGTGTGGACGAATATGACCCCGCATATCGACCAGAAAAAAGGCAAAAGCGACGTCGATGAGGCATCGGATACCCACGATACGATTGAATGGCTGCTTCAAAACGTGGCCAACAACAATGGCAGGGTAGGGCAATGGGGTATTTCATATCCCGGATTCTACACGACAGCCAGCGCATTGGCCGGTCACCCCGCCCTGAAGGCCTCGTCGCCGCAGGCGCCGATCGCCGACTTCTTCTTCGATGATTTTCACCATAACGGTGCATTTACGCAAGGCTATTATCTCACATTCCCGGTTTTCGGCATCAAGCCGCCGAAACCTACTACAAATTCCTGGTTTGCGGGTGAGATGTTCACGCCAAAGCCGGACGGCTACACGTTCAACCTTGAAATGGGTTCGTTGAAGAATTTTGATAAATACTATGCGCAGAATTTTTACTGGCAGGAAACCGTCAACCATCCCAACAAGGACGAGTTCTGGAAAAAGCGCGACATTCTCCCGCATTTGAAAGGAGTGAAACATGCATTCATGACCGTGGGCGGCTGGTTTGATGCCGAGGATTTGTACGGCCCGCTCAACACCTACAAAACATTGGAGAAGAATAACCCTTCCATGTATAACACATTAGTAGTAGGGCCGTTCGGTCATGGCCGTTGGAGCCGCGAAACCGGCCATACCTTACACAACGACATTTATTTCGGTGACAGCATTGCCACTTTCTACCAAAACAATATCGAAGCGAAGTTTTTCAAACATTTCCTGAAAGAAGCGGGCGACGGGAAGACCGGTCTGCCAGAGGCCTACCTGTTCGACACAGGCAAAAAGGAATGGAAAACTTTCGATAAATGGCCGGTAGCGAATGCGGAAAAGCGCAAGCTGTATTTCCATTCCAAAGGCAAGCTGGATTTCAATGCTCCGAAGGAAGGGAAGTCGGCAACCGGCTATGTAAGCGATCCGATGAAACCGGTTCCTTATACTGCCAATTACCAGCAAATGTCGGGCTTCACCCCTTTTGAATATATGTCGGAAGACCAGCGCTTTGCTGCTACCCGTCCCGATGTATTGGTTTTCGAAACAGCTGTTTTAACCGAAGACATTACCCTTGGCGGCGAAATCAATGCATTGCTGAAATTCAGTACTACCGGCACCGACGCCGACTTTTTCGTGAAACTGATCGACGTCTATCCCGATGACGAAAAAAATCACGCGTACATGCCCGACCCGAAAGTGGTACTGGCAGGGTATCAGCAAATGGTGCGGAGTGAAGTAATGCGCGCCCGGTTCCGCAACAGCTTCGAGAAACCTGAACCGGTAGTAGCAGGCAAGGTTACCGACCTGACATTCCGTTTGCAGGATGTGCTGCATACCTTCAAAAAAGGCCATCGCATTATGGTGCAGGTACAGAGCACCGCATTCCCGCTTTTCGACCGTAACCCGCAGAAGTACGTCGAAAACATCTATAAGGCGCAGGATTCGGACTTTATCTCCGCCAGACACACGATTTATCACCAGGCCGACGCTCCCAGTTCTTTGGAAGTGGAGATCATTAAGTAAAGGCCGTTTTTATGGATTCAAAAATTTTTCTGATGACTTTGATAACAGCATCGGCATGGGCAGCTGAAGGCAATGCCCAGCAATTGGAATATCCTGCCACAAGAAAGCAGGAGCATGTTGACGAATACCACGGCGTGAAAGTGTCCGACCCCTACCGATGGCTGGAAGATGACCGCTCGGAGGAAACCGCGGCATGGGTAAAGGCGCAAAACGAAGTCACATTCGGGTATCTGCGCGCGATCCCATTCCGGGAAAAGATATTCCAGGACCTTGAAAAGGCCTATAACTATCCGAAATATTCCGCTCCCAAAAAGAAAGGTGACTATTTCTATTTCTACAAAAATGACGGCCTGCAAAACCAGGCTGTATTATACCGGCAGAAGGGCCTGAACGGAACGCCGGAGGTGGTGATCGACCCCAATAAACTTTCCCCGGACGGCACCACGAGGCTCACCGTTTTCAGTCTTTCCAAAGACGGCGCTTACGCGGTATTCGGCTTCTCGAAAGGAGGCTCCGACTGGCAGGAATACCAGGTTATGAATATGAAGGACCTTTCTATGCTGGGCGACAAGGTAGAGTGGGTGAAAGTATCGGGTGCATCATGGCAGGGCGACGGCTTCTATTACAGTCGCTACCCGAAGCCGGATGGCAGCGCCCTGGCCGCTAAAAACGAAAACCACCAGGTTTATTTTCACCGGGTTGGTACGAAGCAGGAGCAGGATAAACTCGTATTCGAAGATCCCGCCAATCCGCAGCGGTTTCATACGGTGGGCACCACCGAAGACGAGCAGTATGCCGTGCTCAGCGTCAGCGACCGTGGGAAAGGCAAGGATGGAAATGGGGTTTGGGTATTGAAAAAGGGTGAAAGCCGTTTTATACCCATCCGGGAGGAGATTACAGACGCCAGTTTCCGGGTTATTGAAAACGTCGGCGCGGATTTCCTGATCGAAACCAATGACGGTGCGCCGAATGGCAAAGTGGTGCTTTTCAAGACGGCTGACAAAACCTGGGAATCTGTATTGCCGGAGCGTAAGGAGCCGTTGGAATATGCACAGTTGGCGGGTGGGAAATTGTTCGCGTCGTATTTGAAGGACGTCACCTCGCGCCTGTACGTGTACAACCCGAAGGGCGTGCTGGAAAGTGAAATCCAGATGCCCGGGCTCGGCTCGGCCGTGGGTTTCGGGGGAGATGAGGAGGATACCTTCGTGTTTTATACATTCACCTCCTTCAATTACCCTTCTACGATATTCCGCTATGATATCGCCAGCGGGAAGAGCAGCGTTTTCCGTGCGCCCGAAGTGGCATTCAAGCCATCGGACTATGAAACGAAGCAGGTATTTTACCCCAGCAAGGACGGCACCCGCATTCCCGCATTTGTTACGTACAAAAAAGGCTTGAAACTGGACGGAAGCAATCCTACGATTCTCTATGGTTACGGGGGATTCAACATCAGCCTGCCGCCTGCGTTTAGCCCGACCCGTATCCCGTTCTTCGACCAGGGCGGCGTATTTGTGCAGGCCAATTTGCGTGGAGGAAGCGAATATGGCGAGAAATGGCACGAACAAGGTATGAAGCTCAAAAAGCAGAATGTGTTCGATGATTTCATCGCCGCGGCGGAATACCTGATCCGTGAGAAATATACTTCGCCGGAGCGGCTGGCTATCCAGGGCGGGTCCAATGGAGGATTGCTCGTCGGTGCGGTGATGAACCAGCGTCCCGAGCTGTTCAAAGTTGCATTGCCGGCCGTAGGCGTAATGGATATGCTCCGTTTTCACAAGTTCACGATCGGCTGGAACTGGATCGCCGACTACGGAAGTAGCGATAATGCGGAAGAATTCAAGGTGTTATACGGCTATTCGCCGCTGCATAACATTAAAGAAGGCGGGCATTACCCCGCAACGATGATTACCACCGCCGATCACGACGACCGCGTGGTACCTGCGCATTCTTTCAAGTACGGGGCTGAATTGCAGGCAAAAGCAGGCAGCAATTCAGCTAACCCGCTGTTGATCCGGATCGACACCAATTCCGGCCATGGCGCGAGCAATACCAAAAAGGCGTTGGAAACCCAGGCGGATATTTATGCATTCCTCTTTCACAATATGGGCCTTACCTGGAAGTGATTGTAAGCCAGGTTGATATGAAATATAGTTTAATAAAGCGGTAGCCGTAGTAAGGTTATTTCAGCTTTCAGTGGTCTGAACTGTTACAATCATGGTTCAGGCCATTTCTTTTATACTAAACTTCCAAATCTCACATTAATTCTCAATTTATTTCAACATGCAGGATACAACAGGACGGTGTGCATTGCTAAGTTTCCTAATCTTGCACATATGTTCAGAGTAGTATTAATCTGTTAAAATACTTTCAGGAAAGAAGAACTTTTACCTCAAAAATGATAAATAATCAGGAAACAAATATGAGCAGTTCTAAAGTAAGCCAGTACAGGTACGTAAGCTATTTATGGGATGAAGAGAAAGCCGCTTCCCTGGGTGATGATCAGGTTGCACTTCTTCTGTACCGTTCAAATCTGTTGGGTGCCGATCTACGCCTGACCAACTACGCTGGTGGAAACACGAGCTGTAAAACCATCGAAAAAGATCCGCTCACAGGTAACCCTGTCGAGGTAATGTGGATCAAAGGTTCGGGCGGCGATATTGGTACTTTAACAAGAAGCGGTCTGGCAGGTCTCTATGTCGACCGCCTGCATAGCCTGAAAAACATCTACCGCGGACTGGAATTCGAAGATGAAATGGTGGAACTGTTCAACCACTGTATTTACGATCTGAAATCCAAGGCACCGTCCATCGATACGCCGTTGCACGGCTTGCTGCCTTTCAAACATATCGATCACCTCCACCCTGATGCTTTGATCGCCATTGCGGCTTCCAAAGAAGGAGAGGCCATTACCAAAGAGTTGTTCAACGGCGAGCTGGCGTGGGTGCCCTGGCAGCGTCCCGGTTTCGACCTCGGTTTGCAACTGGAACAGGCATTGAATGATAACCCGGGCATTCGTGGTATCGTTTTGGGCGGTCACGGCTTGTTCACCTGGGGTGATACTGCATACGAATCTTACATTAATACGCTCGATACAATCGAAAGAGCGTCGGAATACCTGGCTGAAAACTATGGCAAAAAGCGCCCGGTTTTCGGAGGCGCGCGTCTGGAAAGCGAGCCGAAAGAGCGTCGTGCTTCGATCGCGGGCAAACTGGCCCCTTACCTGCGCGGCCTGGCTTCCGAGCAGCAGGCGATGATCGGCCACTTTACCGATGATGAGCGTGTATTGGAATTCATCGCAAGTAATGACCTGGATAAGCTGGCGCCGCTCGGTACCAGCTGCCCCGACCACTTCCTGCGCACAAAGATCCGTCCATTGGTACTCGATCTGCCATTCGAAAAACTCGAAGCGGCCGATGCTGAAATCCTGGATCACATCCGTCCGCAATTCGAAGCTTACCGTGCCGACTACATTGCTTACTACGAGCGTTGCAAGCATTCCAACAGCCCCGCAGTGCGTGACCCGAACCCGGTGATCATCCTGTTACCAGGTGTTGGTATGTTCTCGTTCGCGAAAGACAAGCAGACTGCACGCGTTGCGGCTGAGTTTTATATCAATGCCATTAATGTAATGAAAGGTGCGGAGGCTATATCTTCATACGTTTCATTGCCTGAGCAGGAAGCATTCGATATCGAGTACTGGTTGCTGGAAGAAGCGAAATTGCAGCGTATGCCGAAAGAGAAATCGGTATCCCGCAAAGTAGCATTCGTAACAGGCGGCTCTGGCGGTATCGGAAAGGCGATCGCTCAGAAACTGTTGCAGGAAGGTGCTTGCGTGGTGATTTCGGATATTGATGAAAAAGCATTGGCAGAAACCAAGGCGGAATTCGACGCGAAATTCGGCAAGGACTTCTCCGACACCACCGTTGCGAACGTGCTCGACGACGAGGCGATCAAAGCGGCATTGCATGCCACCAAATTGAAATACGGCGGTTTGGACATCGTGGTAAACTGCGCAGGTTTGTCAATCTCGAAACCGTTGGCAGACACTACCATCAAAGACTGGGATATTTTGCAGGATGTGTTGGTGAAAGGCCAGTTCCTGGTATCACAGGAGTCGGTGGCCATTATGCGTCAGCAGGGCCTCGGCGGTGATATTATCAACATTGCCAGCAAGAATGGCATCGTTTCAGGGCCGAATAATGTGGCTTACGGAACCGCCAAAGCTGCCCAGCAGCATATGTCGCGCCTTTTGGCTGCCGAACTCGGTCCCGACAGAATTCGCGTGAACGTGGTGAACCCCGACGCGGTAATCGCAGGGAGCAAGATATGGGAAAGCGGCTGGGCTGCCGGTCGTGCGAAAGCATACGGCATCAAAGTAGAAGAGCTTCCTGCCTATTACGCGAAAAGAACTGTGCTGAATGCGGAAATCCATACCGACGACATAGCGAACGGCGTGTATATTTTTGTGAGCGGCTTGCTCAACAAGAGCACCGGAAACGTGATTAATGTCGATGGCGGAGTTCCTGCGGCATTCCTTCGCTAACAATCAAAATATGTTAAATCAGACTTGGCGGGTTGTTCCTATCTGCCAAGTCTTTTTAATTCTATCCAGATGAAAATTGAACAATATCAGATCGACCAGCATAACGACAGCCTGTTTTCGCGTCATAATAATCAGTTCATTTTCCTGCAAGAGCAGCTGGGCGAGCAGGGAATTCATGCCAAAGACATTGTAAAACAGCTGGAAGCATTCCAAGTAGCGATCCCCAGCTGGGCATTAGGCACCGGCGGTACACGTTTCGGGCGTTTTTCGGGTGTGGGAGAGCCGCGTTCGCTGGAAGAAAAGATCGAGGATGTAGGGCTTCTGCATGCATTGAACCGGTCGAGCGGCTCCATTTCGCTGCACATACCCTGGGATATTCCCGGGCAGGCACAGCCTATGATCGACCTCGCGGCATCACTAGACCTGAAATTCGATGCAGTCAACTCCAATACTTTCCAGGACCAGAAGGACCAGGAGCTATCCTATAAATATGGCTCGCTCTCACACGTGGACCCGAAGGTGCGCAAGCAGGCGGTGGAGCATAACATAGATGTGATCAAACACGGGGTAAACCTCGGTTCCAAAGCATTGTCGATCTGGCTTTCGGATGGCTCGTGCTTTCCCGGCCAGTCGAATTTTGTGAAAGCATTCCAGAACACGCTCGAATCTTTGCAGGAGATCTACGCCGCATTGCCCGACGACTGGAAGGTTTATGTGGAGTACAAGGCCTATGAGCCGAACTTCTATTCGACCGTGATCCAGGATTGGGGCAGCTCGCTGCTTTTCTGCCAGAAACTAGGTCCGAAAGCGGATGTACTGGTGGATTTGGGCCATCATTTGCCGAATGCAAACATCGAGCAGATCGTAGCGACATTGATGATGGAGGGACGCCTGGCGGGTTTCCATTTCAATGATTCCAAATATGGCGACGATGACCTCACCGTAGGGGCTATTCGTCCCTACCAGCTGTTCCTGATCTTCGTAGAACTCGTGGAAGGTATGAAGCGTGCCAACCGCGCCAGCGATACTTACGCCTGGATGATCGACGCGAGCCATAATGTGAAAGATCCGCTGGAAGATTTGCTGCAATCGGTAGAAGCCATTCTGATCGCGCAGGCCCAGGCATTGCTGGTCGACAGGAAGAAACTGGAACAGGCACGTAACGAAAACGATGTGGTACTGGCCCAGCAGATCCTCCAAAACGCATTCCGCACGGATGTGCGCCCGCTCGTACGCGAGGCTATGCGCCTGAGCGGCGGCTCACTCGATCCGATCGCGCTGTACCGCCATTTGGGCGTGCGCAATGAGTTGCTCAACGAGCGCGGGAAATTGACTGTGGCGACTGGTTTGTAATTTGAATGTCAGTCTGAGCGAAGTCGAAGACAGTCCGTACGGTAACATTCGTACATGCGCTTCGACCGCCGGGCGGCCCCGTCCGCTCAGCGTGACAGGACTTTAAAGCGATTTCCTTCTGATCAGCGTAAACGGGTTTTTTACCAGAGCCCGTTTACCTTCCTTAATAATCTCCGCGGCGGTCTTACCCATTTGCTCGTGATCGGTTGAAATAGTAGTGATTCCGTCGAGCAGGATTTCTTTCAGCGGCGTTTCATTGTAGGAGATTATGCCCACATCCTTCCCGACCGCGAGCTGCTGTTCTTTACATTTTTTGATCAGATTCACCAGGTCGTTTTCCTCTATTACCACATAGGCAGTGTCCTTTACCGCCATACTGTTTTCATGAAAATCGTACATGATTTCATGCTCGAACTCATGCTGGATGCAGAAAATCCGGAAGCCTTTGAGGATTTCCTTCGGATAGCGGATCATCGTCGGGAAAATCAGGACGAGTTTTTTGTAGACTTTCAATAAATCCACTGCCTCGTTCAGCGCGTGCACAATGTCCTTTTCGAAATTCTGGTAAACCGCTGAATGCTTTTTGGTAGTGAATTCAATGTCTTTGTCCAGCAAAATCAGCTTCTCGGGCGGGATCATTTTCAGCGTCTCGATCGCCTCTTCCATTTTCTCATAGAAATGAGGCATGATCACGTAATAATCATATTCGCCCAGGCTATTTTTGATCAGGTTCTTGAAGATGTTGGTATTGGAGTGATGAATATGCAGGTCGACATTCACATTGCGGCCGATATTCTCTACAAATGCATTATAAACCTGCTTTTTATAGTTGCTTATTTTATTGAAAACCAACAGAATACGCAATGATGTTTCAATGTCCACTCGGTTGATAAAATAACCTTTCCCGCGAACGGAAATCAGTACGCCGTCCTTAATGAGATGCTTGTAAGCCTTTTCTACGGTATCGCGGGAAAGCAGATACTCTTCACTCAACTGGTTAATGGAAGGTATCTTATCGCCTCGTTTCAGCTTTCCTTTGCTAATCGCCTGTAACAGCGATTTGATGATCTGCATGTACTTGGGTGCACTCTCCTTAAATTCAATGTCAAATTGTATTTCCATTCAATACCGTGGGTTGGGGGATCAAGCTAAAATAACATTTTTATCTGTTTTTAAAGCGTAAATCGAAAGTATTCATAAACAAAAACAACCCGACGGAGAATACTACTATCCCGACGGGTTGTTTTTATGTTAAGGGTTGAAATTATCTCGGTCCTCTGCCGCTGCGCTCGCTGGAACCGCCGCCTCCGCCACGGTTTCCATTGTCGCCACCGCGGTTGCCGCCTCCTCCGTTATCGCCGCCGCCACGGTTGCCGCGGTCATTGCTGCGAGGTTCCGGTGCGCTTCTTTCCTGACGTTCTACACGTGGTGCCGGTTCGAATGAACGGTTGCTGCGTTCCTGTCTGTCGGGGCGCTCCACATTGGGGCTTTCCACGCGTCCGGCACGGTTGTCGAAGCCGCGGTTACGCTCAGGGCTGCTGCCGGGATTACCATAGTCGCGGTTGCGTTCCGAGCGGTTTGGTGCTTCGTAACGATCGTTGCGGCCCGGGTTCGGCGCTTCGTAGCGGTCATTTCGGCCCGGATTCGGTGCTTCGGAACGGTCATTACGGCCTGGATTCGGCGATTCATAACGGTCGTTACGGTTGTCGTTCGGCTCCCGGTAGCGTTCGTTGCGGCTGCTGCGTTCATCGAGCGGGTTACGCGAACCACGTCTCGAATTATCTCCCGGTTCAATGCGGTTATCGTCGTTGCGGTTGCTGCGGTCAATGCGCGGATTGGCATCGCCGCGGCCTCCCCGGTTACCGTAGTCGTAGTTACCGTTTCCGCGGTCTGCGATAATCACCCGTCCCCGACCTCTCGGGCTGGCGTCTATCGTGCGAATCGGCACGCTTCGGCGGGTAATGCGTTCAATCTCGTCGCGGCGCGGGCCGTATACATAGGTGCGGTTGTTGCTCCGGTAATAGTTGTTGATCACAACCGTATTGTTATAGTAATGCGAAACGCGTCGCGGAGGGGCACAGTACGAATGCCAGCTTGGGCTCAGGACGTAGCGTTGCGGTACAAACACCCACCAGAACGACGGGATGTTGATGGAAACATTGATATTCACACCCGGACCCAGCGGTGCCCAGCCATAGTAGCCGCCGCCGGAGCGCCAGTTTACCCAGGCCGGGCCCCATTCGTAGTCGGGGACCCAAAACCAGCCGTAGTAATCATCGTAAGACCAGCGACCGTAGTGAAATGGCGCCCAGCCCCAGTCGTATTCCGAAACCCATGTGTTTCCATACTCCGTTTGTTCCCAGTAACCTGCGGTGGAGTAGGGCTGGAAGCCCCGCGGAACGTCGGGGATCCAGATGGAACCATACTGCGGATTACGCATCCAGCGGCCGTAAGGGGCAAGCTCGTCGTAGAAAGTTTCAAAAGTGACCCTGAAACCAGGTTGTGCCGCGGTTTTATTGGAAACCGAAACGCCGACGAACATTAAAATGAACAGGCCGATTATTCTTAGTGTACGCATGGTGCCCATTGCTTTATGTTTTATTTGTTTTCCTGTTGTTAAAAATCGATTCTTGGACGTTACTTTTAGATCCTGGTTTAATGAGCCCGCCGGACATTAACACGTGTTAACAAAACTTCAAATACAAATGATCGATCCTGAAATCCTGCATCCCGAACTGGTCTTCCAGACAGCCAGGAGTGGCGGTAAAGGGGGGCAAAATGTGAATAAGGTAGAAACAAAGGTAGAACTGCGTTTTGATATCCCGAATTCGCAATTCCTGACCGGCGAGGACAAGCAAAAGCTGACCGAAAAATTATCCAACCGATTAACGAACGGTAAAGTGCTCGTATTATACCACCAGACCGAACGTTCGCAACTCGCCAACAAGGAAAAGGTCGTCGAGAAATTCGACCGGCTGGTCCGTCAGGCGCTCACCGTAGAAAAGGACCGGAAAGCGACCAGGCCCACATTGGCATCCAGGCTGGAAAGGTTGAAGGCCAAGCAACGCAATGCGGCCATTAAGTCCATGCGCCGAAAGCCTTTTGACGAATAAACGAAAATACTGCTATGACCGCCGTCACTCCCGTTCAGCCCAAACTCAGCGCCGTTTTCTCATTACCCGTTATCGTGGCCTCGCTCGGCTACTTCGTGGATGTTTATGATCTGTTGCTTTTCAATATCGTGCGCGTTCCAAGTCTGAAAGATTTAGGCCTTTCGGAGGAGGAGATTTCGCAGATCGGCGCCAACATCTACAACTGGCAACAGGCTGGGTTGCTCATCGGGGGATTTTTATGGGGGATATTGGGGGATAAACTTGGTCGGCGGTCCGTCCTTTTCGGCTCGATCCTGACTTACTCCCTCGCCAACATTGCCTGCGGCTTTACCCATACTGTCGAAGTCTATTCTATACTGCGGTTTGTTGCGGGTTTCGGCCTCGCGGGCGAGCTGGGTGCAGGCATTACCCTGATCGCCGAGATCCTTCCTAAGGAGCTGCGCGGATACGGGGCGTCGGTGGTAGCGAGTGTCGGCCTGGCCGGTGCCATCGCGGCATTCTTCGCGGTAAAGCTTACCGACTGGCGCATGGCCTATTTCATTGGAGGCGGAATGGGACTCGTACTCCTGATCCTGCGTGTGAATGTGCTGGAATCAATTGTTTTCAATAAAAGCCTCGAAAAACGTGGTTCCAAACCGGTGCCCTGGTGGACGATCTTTACGAGCTGGTCGCGCTTTGTGCGCTACATACGCTGTATGGGGATCGGCCTGCCTACTTACATGATTATCGGGATCTATGCCACATTCGGCAACGAGTTTGCCAAAGCATTGGGCATTGCAGGCGACGTGCAGGCAGGTACGTGCGTATTATACACCTGCATAGGTGTAGTCACGGGTGACTTTTTCAGTGGAATACTGAGCCAATGGCTGCGTTCCCGAAAGAAAGCGATATTGCTGATGATGCTCATGACATTGGCGGGGGTAGGCTGGCTGCTTTCGGGCGGAATTAGCAACATCACCGCGTTGTACATCTGCTACGTATGGCTCGGCTTCTCGATCGGCTACATTGCGATGTTCCTTACTACGACGGCCGAGCAGTTCGGTACGAACCTCCGTGCGACGGTTACCACCTCGGTGGCCAACAATGTACGCGCGACCGTGTTACTGACATTGCCCTTATTCCAGTTCCTGAAAAAGGATTCGGGCGTACTGCATTCCGGCGCGATCGTGGCTGCATTATGCTTTTCGCTGGCATTGTTCTCACTCTGGCGGATGGAAGAAACCTACGGGAAGGAACTGGATTACGAAGAGGGGTAAAAGCTCACCCTTCTGCGGTTTTGCCAAATATCAGCCTATCAGGGGTAGGGTATTCAAGTAGTTTGGTAAAATCCACTTTCCAGAAATCGAGGTCCAGCAGCTGCCCGTCGGTGTCCTGGGTTAGGGTAATCACCACGGGCGTATCGTCTATGTCGACGTATTCGGCCTGGATGAGATCGCCTGCGTAACCGTTCACATTACCGCCGAGGCTGATACTGCCCATTTTTCCCCCTTCATATTCATCTACCATTTCGGACACAGGAAAATCGATGGGGTCAAGTCCCAGTTTTTCGAGGAGGAAATGGATAATATCGAGTTCTTCGCCGCGGATCGGTCTGATGTTGCCCATAGTATTGGTATTGTACTGAAATAAGGTGTTATCCGGCTGTTTTGCCACGCCATTGCTCGGCTTTCTTGGCCACAAACCAAAAGGATAACGCCAGTAATGCAAAGAAAATCCCCGCATTGGTACGATCCCAGAAATATTCAAAATAGCGGGTGTAAATATTCAAAAGGAAGAACACCAGGCAAAGATCGCGCAGGATTTCCTGTTTATATTGAAATGCATAATAGAGCATTCCCGCCAGCACTAGTGTGAAACTCAGGGCCCAGAACCAGAAATGACTTTGTTTCAATGCTTTCCATCCTTCATAATCGGCATAGTTGCCAAAAATAGACAAGGTCCAGCCTGCCACCAGGAATAGGAACAATCCGACGGTGTAGGTAACATCCTTCAAAAATACCAGCGGGCGGATTTGCCCGATCACCGACGACGAAGCCCAGATCACCAACCCGAATACGGTCATTCGAAGCGGGTAATTCATGCCCAGGAACCTGAAATTGCCACCTGACCAGTAATGCGTCTGAGCCCCCCACCAACCTGCGAGTGCAATAATGGCCGTCACCCAAAGCAATGTCGATCGCAGGAAAATTGCCACCCCGGCGTAAGCAAGCGCTGCGAACAGCAATGGCAATGCATAGTTCCCGGGTCCATCGAGCAGTCCGCGCGTCCAGTAGGTAATCGCAATCGCGACCGAAAGGATAATGGCGATATTATAAACCTCGGTAGTGGCTTTGGCGCCCCTGGCATTGCTCATGCGCCTCCTGGCGAGATATACGAACAGGCCGGCGACGAGGGTGAAGAGTATTCCTACGATGTTTTCCGAAAAGCCCCAGCGCTTGCGCAGCAACTCGATCCATTTTTCGTCGAGTACCAGTGCTCCGAAAGCCAGTAGTCCGCACGAAACGGCGGAAATCAGTGCGTAAATGGCGATCGCATCGACATTAGCATTCCGCACGCTGTAACTCCGCCGAAGTTCGGTTGCCAGCTCTTTTGAAATGCGTGATTCATCTTCCCAGGATTGTATGGCCCGGTTGACGACCTCTGCTTCTTTCTTGTCGAGTTCCATTCAAATTTTTTGCGTTGATGAAATTAAAATCGTGCCTGTGCAGCACTAGTTAAATGCTTCGATTTTATCGTTGAATACAACTACTAATTTGTAGCTGCGGCTCAACTCGGTGACTTCATTCCATATTTTCGAAATGAGGGCGTGGAATGCTTTCATTGACATATTGCCAATACGAAAATGAATGATCCGGGGAGGTGGGGAAGAGACCAGAATTCTGCTGGCGAAATCTGAATCCTTAGTGACAATTGTCATTTGAGAGGCCTTGGCATAAGACCATATATCCGAATCCTTAGCTGTGCGTTCGATGTCTAATTGATGGATATATTTGGGCGTATTCCAAATCGAAAAGTAATAGGGGAGGTTTACATCGATCAGATAATCAGGCGACATGCTTTATATCTTTGATAAAGTAATTTCTGTTCATCATTTCGATCGCAAATTCGAAACAGGCATCGATATCTTCATTTTCGAGCGCAGGATACTGGTATAACAATTCTTCTCTGGTGGTCCCCGCAAATAGAAATTCCAGCACCGTTTGTACGGTGATCCGCATTCCTCTGATGATGGGGCGGCCATTGCAAATCTCCGGATCAATGGCAATTCTCTCAGTCAGATAAGTAGTCATGTTGTAACTTTTTTCAAATATACCCAAATCACCTAGATAACAAATAGCCTGGAAAGTTTGTGCAATCTCAAAAAGTAAACCCCGGAATTTTAAAATCCCGGGGTCTGATCGATGAATGTATTTGGAGGTTACTTCTTCAAATTCGAAAGGAACTCGACCACGTCGCGGATCTCTCTTTTCGACATGATATTTCCCATCGGAGGCATGCTGGACGGTACATTCTCGCGCTTTGCAATGCGGGAAACCGCAATTTTCAACGGTTCGGCTTCCGAGGTTTTCAGGACGAGTTCATGGTCGTTTTCCTGAGCGAGAATACCGGCTGCGGACGTGCCGTCTTTCAATGTCAGCATGACCATTCCAAATCCGGGCGACAGCCGCGCGCTAGGCTCAACGAGTGCTTGAAGAATCTGCTCGCGGGTGAGGACATTACCGATGTTCGAAAGGTTAGGTCCCACTTCGCCACCCTGACCGCCGATCGAGTGGCAACGCACACATTCAGCAGCCGAGCTGGTCATGAAGTAGCGACGGCCTGCCTGCGCATTTCCGCCAAACAATGCGTCCTGGTAGTCCGCGGCGGTGTTACCCTGCTTGCGGAGCGGCGCTATTTTGGCAATCAATGCGCTTGATTTCGTAGAGTCGACAGCTTCGCCCAGGTCGAGCAGCAGGTTTTGCGGCAGCTTGCTGTCCGCCATTTTGCCGATCAGGCCGTTGAAAATGGTTTCCGTTTTCGCAACCGGCAGGCTGCCGAGCACTTTCAGGATCTGCTGCTGCTCGCGAACGCTGCCTTTCTCGAAAATGGCGTTTGAAATGTCGGTCAATGCTTCTTTCGACATACTTACGCTTCCTACCATACCCAAGGCGGCTGTGCGGACGTCGGCGTCGGAGTCGCTCATGCCTTTTTTCATCACGGTCTCCATATCCGTGTATTTCAGGTCGTTCAGGGCTACCAGCATGGCTGCGCGTACTTTCGGATCGTTGCTGTCGTTGAGGATCTTGGCCAATGCGGCATTGTTATCGCTCACATTCAGGTTGGTCAGCATCTGTGCCGTAGCGATCAGGATCGCAGGCTCGTTTTCCTGCAAAAGATCAGCCACCATCGGCTTGATCTTCGCTTTCACACCAGCCGGGTCACGTTCCATCGGGCCGCGGTAACGTCCATCGACGCGGTCGGTAACAGACGGGCTGGCCCAGGTTCCGAGCGTTGCGAGGGCCTCAGCACGAATGGCCTTGTCCACATCCTTGCGCTTCGCAAATGCGATGAGGTCGTTCAATTGCGTGTCACCGCCTACCCGCAATGCCGCATTAATGGCACGGCGAAGCAATGGCTCCGAAGTGAATCCTTTTTCGTTTAAAACTGCTGCCAATGCAGGTAATGCAGCTGGAATAGACAGGTCGTCGTTGATACCGCGGGCAGCTTCTGCTACGATGTATTCGTCCTTGTCTTTCAGAAACAGGCTGATCTGCTCATTTTTCATACGGCGCAGCACGAGCACGCCGGCAATGCGCAGTGATTTTTCAGGGCTGCCTGCCAACGCCGCGATCGGCGCCGCTTCGCCTATGCGCGAGAGCGCAAGCACTCCGGCGTGGCGGATATACACGTCTTCATCGTTGTTCGCCTTGACCATCTCGATCAATGGCTGCACCGCATTCTTATCTTTCACACGGCCCAATGCCTGTGCTGCGAAGAACTGCACGCGCGGGTTTTTGCTTTTCAGCATAGGAATCAGCATCGGAGCGGCTTCCGCGATTTTAGCATCGCCCAATACTTTGGCTGCCTGTACGGTAATTTCTTCGTCGGAATCTTTCAGTAAAGTCATCAGCACATTGGCATACGACTTATCCTGGCGGGCCAGCTGACCCATTCCCCAGATCCCGTGAATGCGGCCGAACTGATTGCCTTTCTGGTCGATGGCCTTGCTCAGTACCGCAGCTCCTTTCGCACCTCTGGAAGCGAGTTCAAACTGGGCCTTCTGGCGAATGCGCATATCTTCGTAGGAAAGCAATGGCAATAGCGCGTCGTCGGATTGCTTGGTGTAGTCGAGCTGCATCAGGCGTTTGGTCTCCGTGCGAACGGCTTTGAGGTCGTTTTTCTCATCGGTAACGTCGAGCTTCCACACGCGACCGTAGTTTTTAGTATCCCAGCCGTTGATCCAGTCGGCTACGTACAATGCGCCGTCCGGTCCGAAACGGATGCCGGTTGGCAGGATACCTGTCAGAATGTTTTTCTCGCCATCAAGCACGAACGAGGCACCTTTGGGCTTCAATCCAAACGACCAGATGGGTGAACGCGCAGGGTTACCCACGAATTCGACGAGAAAAAATTTGTTTTTCCATTCCTTACCCAAAGCTGTACCCGGGTTGTATTGCATACCGGTAGGGCCATTGTGATAGTTTTGAATGGGAGGGATAATGTATGCCGCCTGGCCGTCCCAGCGTGGTTTGAACAGTTTTTCATCCATCCAAACCTTATAGCTGTTGTTTTTGGGATCGGTATATTTTCCATATTGCCAGTTGGAGCGCCAGCCGGCGTCCGAACCTTCCACGACATGCACCAGACGTTCGCTTTCGCCAGGGTGGTCGCCATCGTTGTCCGAGCTGATCAGGTTTCCATATTCATCAAAAACAAACTCGTGCGTATTGCGCAAGCCGTGCGCGTAGATTTCAAAATCGCTGCCGTCTGGATTTGAGCGCGCGATGATACCCGAGTTGGGATGCTCATGCTTCACGCCATCCGCGGTAGTGATGTTCGCACCAATGTCGCCGATGTTCCAGTAGATTTTGCCATCCGGGCCCTCGATCGGGTTGGACATGCCGTGTCCGCTGAAACCGATATGCACACCATAGCCGTGGCTGATCGATGTTTTCTCATCCAGCACGCCGTCGCCGTTGGTATCTCTCAAACGCCAAACGTCCGGAGCGATCGTCACGAAAATATCTTTCGCACGTACCAGCAGGCCGCCCGCCACATCGGAAACTTCGTCGAAGAAATCGTCGAGGATGCGCATTGATACGTCGGCGATGCCGTCGTTGTCGGTGTCCTCAATGCGCCATACTTCGTCCTTCTCAACGGCGAGGTCTTTCCAGTCATGCGAACCGTCCCCATTAAGGTCTTTCAGCCAGTTGTTTTCCTTACTTTTTTCAGGAGCGAATGTCTTATGCAGGAATTTGCGACGGTCTTCCACCGTCTGTAATGCGATGGATTCGGTGATCCAGTTGCGATGTCCCCGGATGTCGAATTCGGAGTTTTTCTGGCGGTTGGTGCGGTTGAGGTACACCCTTCCGGCATCGTCCATGGCAATCGCAACGGGGTCCGGAGCGAGGGAATCGGAAGCCCAGAGGTCTAGTTTGAGACCATCGGCCAGTTTTACCACCGTTTTTTCACGGATTTCTTTGGCATGTGCCTTACCCGTAGCAGGGTCTTCCTTCACCACCACTTTGGTGCTGTTGGTCTTGACGACCGGCCCGGACGACATCGGGGCCATCTTCATACAGGACACAACCGCCACCGCGGTAGCCGCCATCAGGGTTAAAGGTGTTTTGAGATTTTTGGAGATCATTGAGGACGTTGCTTAATGCAGATTATTCTGGCTCAGTTATAAACCAGGTACAAAGGAATTAAAAATGGAGCTAATTTTTGCTTTTGCCGCCTCGAAAGAATGCAGATAAGCCTTGGAATAGTAATTTATTTTGAGATTTGAGCCGACAACAAATCCCGCGCCGAAATATCGAAATCATTCATCACAGGATATGCCGAACAAACGTCCGATTCTGTGCAGATTTTGACATTCTTTCTTGAAGTGTACACATACACCACTTCATTGTCCGGATAAATATGCCATACGACTTTTACGGAGGAGTTGAAATACTCAGC
The DNA here is from genome assembly GCA_001898145.1 of Dyadobacter sp. 50-39. Classification (GTDB taxonomy): domain Bacteria; phylum Bacteroidota; class Bacteroidia; order Cytophagales; family Spirosomataceae; genus Dyadobacter. The sequence continues at coordinate 754,576 of MKSR01000029.1, read as the reverse complement.
CAATTTCTCTTCGACCTTTTCTGCGTCGTCGGTCGGGGAGATTACTTCTATGAGAAATTCGGGAATAGGTTCGTCATCGGATGAAGCGGATGTGTCGATTTGTCCGCCTGAGAAAAAGGCAAGGTCGGGGCGGCGCATTTGAATGCCGCTCAGCATGACATCCTGCTCCATAATGAGCGCACCGCCGTGTGAGAAAGCCTCTGTCCTAAAGAACAGTTGTTGTAGCCTTCTGATGATGAAAAGGTGCTTTTTCTTCAATTTGCCGAATCTGATGATTTTACCGTCGTTCCATTCATACTTAAAGCCATCGGTAGGCTCCCATTGGATGAATTCAGCCAGGGAGCGGGGTAAAACCGACGATGTGGAACGGAGTATCATAGCTTTCGGTATCAGATATTGTACTTGGTATTCAGTTAGAAAGACTATTCTAAATTACTAATCAAAACCTCAGAATCAAAACAACTCCAGCTGCCCGTCCCAGCCCCTGGGCTTCCTGGCCTTGCCTTGCACCGTGCGGCCTTTGTATTTCCAGGAATTGTCGCGTTCGTGCTGCACAATGTCGTCGAAACGGTTGTTAGGTTCGAAATCCTTTTCGAGCTGAGTGGAGACTTTGGATAGGTTTTTCAATGCATCGGATTTGTCCTTATCGCCCATTTTAGCGAGCTGAATGGCTCGGTCGAGGGTGAGGATGGATTCATCGTAAACGGTAATCGGTACAGGAAACGGGTGCCCGTCCTTGCCGCCATGCGCGAATGAAAAGCGGGCCGGATCGCTGAACCGCGACGGTGTGCCATGAATAATCTCGCTCACGAGCGTAAGCGACTGGATCGTGCGCGGCCCTACACCTTCGAGCATCAGCAGCGACTCCATGTTGTCGACCGGATTGTCGTGCGCTAATGCTAGCACGGCGCCAAGCCTTTTCAGGTTCACATCTTCGGCACGAACGTCGTGGTGATCGGGCATCACGAGTTTGGAAACTTCCCGCATAATCTTATCGGGATGCTCTTTGGTGAGGTCGAGAATGCCGGTGCGGGTCGGAGCGGCGGCTTTGGCTGTCAGGTTGAGGATATCTCCCTGATTTTGCCCATAAATGAATGAATGCGGCTCTTCAATAAACGATTGGATACTGGGAGAATGCCAGTGGTAGCGACGGGCCAGGCGGTCGTCGGTGTTCATACCTTGCTGGATCACCGCCCAATTACCGTCTTTGGAAAGAACAAATGAATGCAGGTACAGCTGAAAGCCGTCCTGGATAGCTGTATTGTCGACCTTTGCGGAGAGCTTGCTGTGGTGAACAAGCAGGTTACCGTCCAGCCCCGTTTTATCGGCGATCGCCAGCAGCTCCGAAGGCGTCTGCCGTGAATACTTACCGCGCCCGCCGCAGATGTAAATGCCCAGATCGGCCGACCTGCGGTCCACGGATTGCTTCAAAGCGCCCATTACCGAGGTAGTGATGCCCGACGAGTGCCAGTCCATTCCCAATACACATCCCAGCGACTGAAACCAGAACGGATCACTCATTTTTTGGAGTAATGCGTCGCGGCCATATTCCATTACGATGGCTTCCACGATGGCGCCGCCGAGTGCGCTCATGCGCTGCGCAAGCCAGACGGGCACTTTCCCGTAATGCAGGGGTAAATCGGCGTGACCACTTTTCATAAGAATCCAATTTACGAAAATTCGGGGTAGCAACAGGTAACCGGAAATGCATTAATGCCGGTCGTGGTTTCTCAATGGTACAATTTTTTGTTAAAATGCAGCTTTAAAACGCATTTTCATCTCAAAACTGATCCGCCGGCCTCCATGGTTTTACAGGTTATCATTACCCTTGTGCTCGTTCTGCTCAATGGGTTTTTCGTCGCTGCCGAATTTGCAATCGTTAAAATCCGCGCTTCGCAGCTCGAACAGAAGGCCCAGGAAGGCAACCGGATGGCTATTCTTTCCAAACAAATTGTGTCGAATCTGGATGGTTACCTCGCTGCAACGCAGTTTGGGATCACCCTTGCCAGCCTTGGTTTGGGTTGGATAGGGGAGCCCGTCGTTTCGAAAATGATCATCGGGGCGATGGACCTCGTGGGGCTTTCCATTGACCCGGAGTTGGCGCACCATATCGCACTACCTACTGCATTTGCCATTATCACCGTTTTGCATATTGTCTTTGGAGAGCTCGCTCCGAAATCGATCGCGATCCAGCGGCCGGAATCGACGACGTTGGCATTGTCCTATCCTTTGCATGGCTTTTTTCTGGTATTCAGGCCGGTGGTATGGCTCCTGAACGGTATTGCCAATTTTATACTCAAAGGTGTAGGCATTACACCGTCCCATGGCAGCGAGGTGCATAGCAGCGATGAGCTGCGATACCTGGTGCAGCAGCAAAAAGATAGCGGAATGATTGAAGCGGCGGATTATGATCTGATCAAGAATGCGTTCGACTTTTCGGAAAGAGTGGCCAGGCAGATCATGATCCCCCGCCCGCAGGTGGTAGGGGTCGATATCAACGATTTTAGTGAGTCAAAGCTGGAAAAAATTATCGAAGAAGGCTATTCCCGAATGCCTGTCTATGAAGATACACTCGACCAAGTGATCGGTGTTTTGCATTTGAAAGACCTGTTGCTCAAAATGCGGCAGGGGAAGGATATCGTGCTGCGCGATATGATAAGGCCCATTGCTACGGTACACGGCTCGAAAGCGATCGGCGCATTATTACGCGAGTTTCAGGTGAGCCGCCAGCAAATGGCCGTGATCGTCGATGAATACGGCGGCGTGGACGGCATCGTCACGATGGAGGATATCCTGGAAGAGCTGGTTGGCGAGATCCAGGACGAGTATGACAATGAAGCGCCGATCGTCAAAAACGAAGCGGATAATACCTATACGGTACAGGGTGCGGCGTCCATCACGGATTTGAACGATAGGCTCCCGCACGACATTACTAAGCGCCCGGATTATGAGACCCTGGCTGGTTACCTGATCTGGAAATGCGGACGCATTCCTGCCGTAGGTGAGAAACTCAAAACAAAACATTATGAGTTTACCGTGCTGAAAAAGCAGCGCAGTACAATCTTGCAGGTAAAAATTGCCATGCTGGAAAGTTGATGTCGGGTGTTGTAAAGTGTGGTCGGTATTATCGAGTGTAGCCAGTCAAGGTCCGACCGCCGATAGCCGATAGTATCAGGCCTCATTATAAAGCTTCAAGACTGTTTGTCGCAGCTTTTTCCCCGTATCACTCAAAACAAATGCAATGCCTTCGGCCATATCTGCGGCTGGGATCCATTTGCTGAAATCGGACCCGGGCATGGCGGCGCGGTTGTCGGGCGTGTCGATAATGCTGGGAACTACAACCGTGGCGGTAATATTCTTTGATTTCCCTTCCGCATTAATGAGATCGGCCATCTGGAAAATCAGCGTTTTGGCCAGTGTGTAAGCAAAACTTCCCATACCCGCCTCGGGCACGAGCGCGGGGCGCGCACCTATGAAGATGAACTGGCCGCCTCCGTTTGCCTGGAAATGCTTCATCAGGGGTTTTACCACATGAAATGCCGTTTTGAAATTCATCATCAGCATTTGCTCGATGTCGGCATCGGTGGTGTCGGTCAGTTTAGCCATCGCAAAACCGCCTGCAAGTAAAACACCTGCATCAATTTGGCTTGCATTTGTAATTGCTTCGGCTACGAATAGCTCGGCTTGCTCCGCACTGGCCAGGTCGGCGAGGTAGTTGGATACATTCGCATTGTCGGCATAAGCGTCGGTTTTACCGGGCCGGACATTGATATGCAAGCCATAACCAAGCTCCGAAAGTTTTTTCACAACATCTTTTCCGAGATTCCCGGTGGCTCCTGTGACGATGACTTGTTTGGGCATGGTTATGGCTGTTAAATGCTTATTTGTTTAGAATATCAACCAGAAATTTCCGGAATGGTTCAGCAAACTCCTTTCTTTTCAATGCAAACTCCACGGTGGTTTTGAGGTAATCGAGCTTGTCGCCGATATCGTGGCGCTTGCCTTCGATATGGTGCGCAAAAATATTCTCGCGTTTCAAAAGCAGCAGCAGCGAGTCAGTCAGCTGGATTTCGTTGTTTTTACCTTTGGGGGTTTGCTCGATGGTATTGAAAATCTCAGGGGTAAGGACATACCGTCCGGCAATGGCAAGGTTCGAAGGTGCCTTATCGATCGCCGGTTTCTCCACAAGCGTGCTCAGTTCCAGTATGGAGTCGCTCAGTGAGTTACCACCCACGATACCGTAGCGGTTCACTTTATTGGCAGGCACTTCCTCCACCGCGATCACCGAACCGCCGTATTGCTCATAGGTATCCATCAATTGCTGCGTCACCGGGATTACCGAGTCCATGATGGTATCACCCAGAAGAACCGCAAACGGCTCGTTACCAACATGGTGGCGGGCATAGTAAATCGCATCCCCGAGGCCGTTCGCCTCCTTTTGACGTACAAAATGGACGTTAGCCATGTCGGCCAGGCGACGCATTTCATTGAACCACAGCAAGTCTTCTTTTTCTTCCAAACGGCTTTCCAGCTCCACGTTCCGGTCGAAATGGTCCTCGATGGCACGCTTCCCTTTTCCGGAAATGATCAGGATATCTTCAATGCCCGAATCCACGGCCTCCTGCACCACATATTGAATGGTTGGAATGTCGATAATAGGCAGCATTTCCTTGGGCATCGACTTGGTGGCCGGCAGGAATCGGGTGCCAAGGCCCGCGGCAGGTATAACGGCTTTGCGAATCATAGGTTGGTGGTAAAAGCTGTAAGCTGTAAGCAATAGGCTGTAAGCTTTGGGCTTTGTTTTTATTTATTTAATAAACAGGAATTTATGTGTACTGGCACAGCCGCCAAAGTTACTTTAATAGCTTGTAGTCTGGGACCAAGAACAAGTCAAAAAAGCTTACAGCCTAAGGCTTTCAGCTTATAGCCCTAAACCACAAACGGCCGGATCACCCGTGCGTTGAATTTTTTCAACTGGACAAATAGCTGATTCAGCATGTCATCGTCCTTGTAAATGCCGATAATGGTACCGCCGGAGCCTGCAAATTTGGCGGATGCGCCGCACGCGCGGGCCGCACTGATCAGTTTCTTGTTGGATTCAGGGACATTGTAAATTTTGCAGCGCAAGTCGAAATTCTCGTTCATGAGCTGGTGCAGGTCGTCCGGACGGCCTTCTAGCAATGCCGTGCGGCCGTCTTCCGCCTTTTGGGCAATCTGGCCGAGTACGTCAATGACGTCCTGCTCCCCGCGGTCGTAACGTGTGCGCACGTCGTTGTGCACCTTGCCTGAGACCTTGCTGAGGTTGGTGTTATAAGCCACATACAGTTTCGGCAGCAGCTCCGGATTAATACGCTCGTAGCGACCGTGGCCTTGGGTCTGGATCATCGTTTTATCAAAATCCATATACACACACCCTTCATAGCACTGGATCACCCGGTCCTGCAATCCGGCGGTAATGCCGAGCTCCTCGGTTTCGGTCACCATGACCAGCTGCGGTAATATTTCGATGGGAATTTCAACCTTGTAAAACTGCATTAAGGCACGGAACAATGCCACGATAATAGCACTCGACCCCGACATCCCCACCTGCCTAGGAATCGACGAGCGGTAACGGACGGTGAAATTCTTGTTGGGAAGCCTGATGTTATTTTCCTCGCAGTAATCCCCAAACTTCTTGATGCCGGCCTTGATGAGCGGGATACCGCCATTGTAACCCAGCATATTCACCGAATCGCGCAGGTGGAAAATGCTGCGGAAAGTGTTCAAATCCTGCGGCTGAGGCTCGATATGCAGTTCGGGGGACTCGTAAAGTGATACCGAAGCCCCGAAATTTCGTACAGATATGGAAATCGTTTTACCGAAAAAGCCGTCGGAAGGATTGCCTAAGAGCCCCGCACGGGCATAGGCGCGTGTTTCAATGATCAATGTAAAGCGTGTTTAACCGGATGTGATAACTATGCGGACGAGAAAATACCATTTTGCCCTTATAAGCAGGTATTTCAGAATTTTACCCGATAGCGGCTTGAAATCTATGAATGAACGGGCTGGAAACAAAAAAAGCGCGGATAAAAATATCCACGCTTTCGTAAGAGGAGGGGTTTACCGCTATTATTGTTTCACAACCTGAACGTTTGCGATCAGTTTCACCTCGTCGCCTACAACCACACCACCTGCTTCGGTCACAGCGCTCCATTCGAGGCCGAATTCTTTACGGTTGATCTTGCCTGAGAGCTCGAACCCTGATTTGTTGTTGCCGTAGAAGTCGGTCATATTACCGCCGTATCCTACTGCGAAGTCAACAGGTTTGGTCGTGCCTTTCACAGTCAGTTCTCCGTGCAGTTTGTAGCTATCTTCGCCTTTTTTGGCCAGCTTACCTGTAAACGACAATTTCGGGTGGTTTTCAGCATCGAAGAAATCAGCTGATTTCAAGTGCTGATCACGTTGTTCTTGTTTTGTATCTATACTTTCTACGTCAGCAGAAAAATGGACGGTGGCACCGTCGAAGTCTTCATTTTCAGTTTCAACACCGCCTTCGAAGCTGTTGAATGCACCTGTTACGGTAGAGATGACCAGGTGTTTTACTTTGAACTGGATTTCGGAATGTGTTGGATCAATTACCCATTTAGTAGTAGCCATTGTCTTTGTTGTTTTTATGTGTAATAACATTTAATGTATATACATCTAATTGCGAGTATTAGTTTCAAATGCATAAAAAAATCCCGAAAAAAATATTTTGGGACTCTTAAAGCACTTCTCTGACTTCTATTGAGTCTGACTTCTATTGAGGCATTTCAAAAATTTTGGGATCGATCTGGGGATTCACTTCCAGCGCTGTGATTTTAAGTCCCATTTTGGTCCCGGGCATGGCCGAGGTGGTTACCTCAGAGGCGAACGGATAGTAGATGCCGTCTACCGCCCGGAAATCCGACTGAACGTTTTCCGACATGATATCCTGCCCGTTTATAGTAGTGTGGGCTACGATCTTCAGAATGTAAAAGGTGTCTTTCGAAATATAATTGATTCTCCGCACGCCGCTCGGTAGCGTCATGCTCACCTTGTAGACTTTCGCGCCCGAAAGCTCTTCTTCTCCGTCGAGCGTCACCTTGTAGCCTTTCACCTTGTAATTATAGAGGCCGGTAAGGTCCGTTTCATTTGCCAGGGATTTTACCGCGTCTTCGGGTAATGCGATTGCCTTGGTATTACCGGACATCGGGTTGATCGTCCAGCCCGCATTGCCGCTCACCGCCTGCACGACCGTCATTCCCTGAACTGTACTCTCGCTACGGAATCCCTTGTTTTGTACGATCGTGGTGGTAATGGGGACTTTCATATTCATAATGTCCATCTCTGCGGAGATCTTCATGCTTTGCAGCTTGCCCAGCTTGTCGCCGCCCATCGCTTTGACATGCTTTGCAATAATGTCGTCGACATTCTGTGCATTTACCGCATTAGCTACAAATACAATGATAAGGAATGCGAGGGCTTTGAAAAGGTTTTTGGAATGTTGCATGTGGTGTGGTTGGTTTTGACACATTAGTAAATAAACAAAAAAACGGCCGGATTGTTGCAATCCGGCCGTTTGGAATGGGGTATGGAGGTAACCTTAGTTTTTCAATGCTTCGGCACCACCTACGATTTCGAGGATCTCTTTCGTGATCGCTGCCTGACGTGTACGGTTGTACACAAGACGCAGGTCTTTCAGAAGCTCCTGGGCGTTTTCAGTCGCTTTGTCCATCGCGGTCATACGTGCGCCCTGCTCCGATGCATTGGATTCGAGAACGGCACGGTACAGCTGGATTTTCAGCGATTTCGGGATTAGCTCGGCAAGGATTTCGTCCTCGTCCGGCTCGAAAATATAGTTAACCTCGGTCTTTTTCGACTTGGTCGATTGGTTTTCAGCTACGATCGGCAGGTATGGATCGGCGTGGATGATTTGTGTCGCTACGTTTTTAAATTCGTTATACACGATATCCACCTTGTCGTAACGGCCTTCCGAGAAATCTTTCATGATCTCTTCGGCTGCGTTTTTCACGTTCACAAAGCTCAAACGGCCGAACAGGTCGGTGTAGGCAGTGTTAACGGTGAATCCGCGGCGTACGAGCGACTCAGCGCCTTTTTTACCGATGGCAAAAATCTCTACATTTCCTTTCGCTGCCTGAGCCGCATATTTCGACTCGATCAGCTGGATTGTAGCTTTGATAATATTGGTATTGAATGCTCCGCACAATCCACGGTCGGAAGTTACGACGACGATCAGCACCTTCTCAACCGGGCGAACGGCTTTCAATGGGCTGTCGGCAGCGCTTTCCGATCCTGACGAAACTGTCAGAAGCATTTCACCAAGCTTCTGTGCGTAAGGGCGCATTTGCAGAATGCTGTCCTGTGCACGACGCAGCTTGGCTGCCGCCACCATTTTCATGGCTTTGGTGATCTGCTGTGTGGAATTAACCGATACGATCCGGTTACGTACTTCTTTTAAGCTGGCCATTTTCTGGGTGTTTTAAGCGATCCGGTGATCCTATTTTATATGTACTAGGAAAATGCCGGAACGGGTAGCGCTCCGGCATTTTTACCGGTTAACGATATTTTACAGCAACTTCTTTAGCTACTTTCTCGATAACGTCTGTTACGCTGTTGTCCAGTTTTCCGGCACGCAAAGCAGCAAGTGCTTCCTTATATTGTCCAGCCAATACGGTTGTGAAGTCTTTTTCAAATTCCTTCACCCGGTTTACGTCAACGGTATCCAGCAAACCTTTGGTGGATGCGTAAACGGTCGCTACCTGCAATTCAACAGGAACTGGTGCGTATTGAGCTTGTTTCAAAACTTCCTGGTTGCGGCGTCCCCGGTCGATCGCCAGCTTGGTAGCGGCATCGAGGTCGGAACCGAATTTCGCGAATGCTTCCAGCTCGCGGAACTGCGCCTGATCCAGTTTCAGGGTACCCGAAACTTTCTTCATCGATTTGATCTGCGCGTTACCACCCACACGGGATACCGAGATACCTACGTTGATCGCAGGACGGATACCCGAGTTGAACAGGTTGGATTCAAGGAAGATCTGGCCGTCGGTGATCGAGATTACGTTCGTAGGAATGTAAGCTGACACGTCACCAGCCTGTGTTTCGATGATTGGAAGGGCCGTGAGTGAACCACCACCTTTTACTTTACCTTTCAATGAAGGCGGGAGGTCGTTCATGCTCGAAGCAATGTTGTCATCGGAAATTATTTTCGCAGCACGTTCCAAAAGGCGGCTGTGGAGGTAGAATACGTCACCTGGGTAAGCTTCGCGGCCCGGAGGACGACGGAGCAGCAGGGACACCTCGCGGTAAGACACCGCTTGTTTCGAAAGGTCATCGTAGATTACGAGTGCGGGACGGCCGGTGTCACGGAAGTACTCACCGATCGCAGCACCTGTAAACGGAGCATAGAATTGCATGGGGGAAGGATCCGATGCACCTGCTGCTACGATCACCGTGTAATCCATCGCGCCGTATCTGCGGAGGGTCGCTTCGATCGACTTGATAGTCGAGGCTTTCTGGCCGCAGGCTACGTAGATACAGAATACGGGTTCGCCTTTGTCGTAGAACTCTTTCTGGTTAATGATTGTGTCGATCGCCACCGCAGTCTTTCCAGTCTGACGGTCGCCGATGATCAACTCGCGCTGTCCGCGTCCGATGGGGATCATCGCGTCGATCGCCTTGATACCGGTTTGGAGCGGCTCGGTTACCGGCTGACGATAGATTACCCCTGGCGCTTTACGCTCGATAGGCATCTCGAAAGTCTCGCCAGTAATAGGTCCGTTTCCGTCGATCGGCTCAGCCAGCGTGTTCACCACGCGGCCGATGATTCCGTCACCTACTTTCACGGAAGCGATTTCTTTGGTACGTTTTACAGTAGCACCTTCTTTGATGTCACTGAAATCTCCCAGCAATACGGCACCCACATTGTCCTCTTCGAGGTTCAAGGCGAGGGCTTTAAGGCCATTCTCGAAAACAAGCAGCTCACCTGCCTGTACCTGGGAAAGGCCATAAATGCGGGCAACACCGTCACCAACTTGAAGGACTGTTCCTACTTCTTCGAGTTCTGCTTCTGATCTAGCGCCTGCAAGTTGTTCGCGCAGGATGGCCGAAACTTCATCCGGTCTAACAGATACCATAGTATAATTGACTTATTTAGAGTATAGTAGTAAGTTTTCTGAAAACTGCCGCAAAGGTAGAGTTTTATTTTGGTAAAAACAGAATGATTTAACTAAAACCTGCGATATAAAATTAGATTTTTCCAAGGACAGGGGCGGAAGGGCTTCGTCGGACGCAAATTTACCGTTTATCAGCTTCTAATAACATTTTTAAAACTTTTTTAGGTACTGATTGTGTTTTTGTTGTAATTGAATTCGTTAATGACACTTAAATACAAAATTCTAATCTTTTCGACCGTCTTTCAGTATAATGTACAAATTAGAAAAAACCATTTTAGCAGCCCTGGCATTTGGAGTATTGGCAACCGCAGAAGGCAACGCACAGACTATCAAGAAAACAACCAAACCCGCCGCAACTGTAAAGAAATCAGCGGCAACACCTGCAAAAACATCAGCAGCTCCTGCAACATTGAAAACGTCGGCCGACTCTTTGTCCGCGGCGATTGGTGTGAGCTTCGCAAATTCGATCGCATCACAGGGGATTACTGACCTTAACGCGGACCTGCTTACCCAGACCGTAAAAGCCGCACTGAAAGGCGAAAAGACCGCATTTACGTCGGATGAGGCCAATATGTTCATCCAGGGTTACTTCACCAAGATGATGGAAGAAAAGGGCGCGGTGGTGCGTAAGGAAGGCGAGAAGTTTTTGGAAGAAAACAAGAAGAAGGAAGGCGTAGTGACCACTGAAAGCGGCCTTCAATACCAGATTATCAAAACAGGCGACGGCCCTAAGCCGACCGCGACAGATAAAGTGAAGACACACTATCATGGTACATTGACCAATGGAACGGTTTTTGACAGCTCGGTAGACAGAGGCGAGCCGGTTGAGTTTCCGGTCAATGGCGTGATCAAAGGATGGACCGAGGCGCTTCAGTTAATGCCTGTCGGATCGAAATGGAAGCTTTTTATTCCATATCAGCTGGCTTACGGTGAGCGTGCGGCAGGACCTCAGATACCGGCTTATTCAGCCCTCGTATTTGAGGTTGAATTATTGGAAATCGTAAAATAGCAAACTTGCAAATGAAAAAGTATCTTATCACTCTTATTCCGGTTGTGTTGCTGGGTTGGCAGCGGGGCCCTGTTCAGGAACGAGTGGGGGTAATGGCACCTGCGGCCGCCTCCATGGATGAAGATATCAAGCCGATCCCGGCGCAATACAAAGCGGAGGAGCTGACGACGAGGATCTTATCCAGCTATCATTACAGAAAGACAAAGCTGAATGATTCTCTTTCGGTGGCGATTTTTGATAAGTACATCGATGCGATCGACCACGGTAAGCTCTATTACCTGGCCTCCGACATTGCGGATTTCGAGCAGTATAAGAACTCTTTCGACGACTATTTGCAAAAAAGAGAACTGGACGTTCCCTTCCAGATGTATAACGTTTTCAGAAAGCGCTATAAGGAAAGAAGCGAGTATATTCAGACATTGCTGAAAGACGCCAAACCGTTCGATTTCAATCAGGACGAGTCCATGAATACCGACCGTGATAAGGCGGCTTGGGCTAAAAATACCGACGAACTGAACGACACCTGGCGCAAATACCTGAAAAGCGAGGCATTAGACCTCAAACTGTCGGGTAAAGCGGACACAGCCGTGGTGAGTACCCTGCGCGACCGCTATAAGAGCCGCGACCGTGCATTGGGGCGCATCCGTACGGAGCAGGTATTCCAGATGTTCATGAATGCGTACTCCGAATCGCTGGATCCGCATACGAGCTATATGGCGCCAACTTCTGCCGACCGTTTCAAACAGGAAATGAGCCAGTCGCTGGAAGGTATCGGTGCATTGCTCCGCGAGGAAGATAACTACATCAAAATCGTTGAAGTAATCCCCGGCGGCCCTGCATTCAAAGGAAAGCAACTTAAAAAAGAGGATAAAATCGTTGCGGTTGCCCAAGGCGATGAAGGGAAGTTTGTAGACATCGTTGGCTGGTTTGTCGATGATGCAGTAAAACTGATCAAAGGCCCTAAATCGACCGTGGTGCGTTTGCAGATCATCTCTGCGGATGCATTGCCGGGCTCGCCTCCGAAGGAATACCGCCTTGTGCGCGAGAAAATCAAGCTTGAAGAGCAGCGTGCAAAGAGCGAAATCGTATCCATCAACAATGCCAATAAGGACTACAAGATAGGGGTGATCGACATCCCGTTGTTCTACCGCGACTTCGAAGGTGCGCAACACCGCGAAAAAGAGTTTTCAAGTACCACCCGAGATGTTCAGAAGCTGATCACCGAATTGCAGGCATCCAATGTGGATGGTATTGTGATCGACCTTCGCAATAACGGTGGTGGTTCGCTCACGGAGGCGGTTTCACTGACCGGCTTGTTCATCAACCGCGGACCCGTTGTTCAGGTAAAAGAGAGCCAGGGCGAAATCGAAGTACAGTCGGATAACGACCCTAGCATTGCTTACGATGGCCCCTTGGCTGTTATGGTAAACCGTTTCAGTGCGTCGGCGTCCGAAATCTTTGCAGCAGCGATTCAGGACTACAAACGAGGCCTGATCGTAGGTGAGCAGACTTATGGAAAAGGGACCGTTCAAACGCTGATCGACTTGAACCAATGGGTGCCAAAAGAGCAAGACCAGCTCGGTCAGGTGAAATTGACAGTGGCTAAATTCTACCGTATTAACGGAAGCAGCACCCAGTTGAAAGGCGTGACGCCCGATCTGGAACTGCCTACCGCATTCAAGGTGAACGAATACGGGGAGGGATCGCAACCCAGCGCATTGCCCTGGGATCAGATCGCATCTTCGCGCTACGAGGTTACCAGTAACATCAATCCTAAGATCGTAGAGCAGCTTCGCGATAAATACAAGCACCGTCTCAAAACTGACGAGGAATTGAAAACACTTGTTAAAACGCTGAACGATTTCAAGGAAGCCCGCGAAAACAAGATCGTCTCCTTGCAGGAATCGAAACGCAAAGCTGAGCGTGACGAGGCGGAGAAAAAACGCGCCGCCATGAAGCAGCTCGGCGAGGACAGTGTGGACGGCGACGAGGAAGACGAGGCTGACGCCAAAGTAGCCGATGCTCCGAAAGACGTGAAGAAGAAAAAGGATATCTATCTCACCGAAACCGGCAGAATGCTCGCAGATCTGATCGTGATCTCGAAAGAGCCAAGTTTGGCTGGGACTAAGAAGAAGTGATAATTGAAATTCCTATACACGAAAAGAGCACGAACCGCGCGGTCCGTGCTCTTTTCGTGTATGTTAGTGAGGTTCTTCAAAACCGTCAATGCCGACGTGGATTTTACTCACGTGCTTCTCATAGAAACTTTCCATTTCTGCACTCCCACTGAATCCCAGATACCTGGCAATTTTATCTGCAACTGTTTTCGAAATACGCGTTTTGCCATTTTCCAGTTTGCTGACGGACTGTTGTCGAATCTCTAAGAGATGAGCGATCTCAGCTTGCTTGACACCTTTCATCATACGTACTCCACGGATCGTTCGGGAAAAATTTGTCATATAAAAGTGAGTGTGTGGAGGAAGGAATAATGCAAAGTATGTGATTTACAAATGACGGTCAAGTTGTAAAATACAACTTACACGAGTGTAAAGTACAACCGGTTCTTTTTTGCGTGCTAAAAATAGATTGGTCTCTTTGTAGAGTTATCTCAGTTGACCATTTCTATTAACTGCCATGAAAACAATTTTAGCTATTTGCACATGCTTGTTTTGCTATGTTTCTTTGTCGGCCTTCGCATTGCAGACAGATATCGCTCAGGGGAGATCTATTTGCGAGAGCTCATTGCGTGCACAAAAATTATCATTTCTGGTGGCAGATGGTCTTGTCCAGCCTGACACCGTTTCAGAAAGCCTTTTCTACGAGCTTGGTGGTCAGCCCATACACCGTTTCTTTCCACAAGCAAAATGGTCGGATAGCCGTCGCCTCAAAGCCTCTTGTCTTGAGGAAGGGGCCAATTCGACTATCGTGGAGTGGTTATCTGAGTGAGCGTTCGATTAATGGTGCGCCAGTCAGGATCGCCGGATTTAATTTGTATGAAAGCAGTGATCTGGCCATTGTACTTACCGATGTGGATGGAAAGAAGTGTCAAACAAAAATTACGGGATACGATGTATTCGGACAGAGCCTAACGTTAGATCCTGGTCGTAACGTCAAGCCAGGCTATTACACGCTACAAGTGTTTACGAACGGGAAAATGGCATCCTATTATGATGGTGCCAGAACTTTTCAAAATTATCGGTTCGCCGTAACTAAGACACCACAGCAGCCATTTATCATGATGTTCGAGAAGTCGAACGACAAAAATCGGGAATATTCGGACGTTTCTTTATACCGGGATAAACCACTAGATTTTCAAATGGATATTGGAGGAGGATATTTACATTGGGGATTTGCAAACCTAGAAGCTTCAATAATCTGGTTTGATGTAGAGTTAGAATCGATTACCCAGCCCGGTTACATTGCGCGCGGTGATATTGGCATAAGAAATTTAGTTAAATATTGGGAGGGAGTTGAGGAGCATCTAGAAGACTGGTTTTATCCCCACTACCCACCCGGCAAATACCGTCTGCGTGTGGTTGCCACGAACCCGGAGACGCATACGGAGTATAAAAGTGAACCATTTGAGCGAGTGGTGGAAATCAAGTAAAAACCTACACCAGGAAGAGATGGTTCCTCCTGGTGTAAGCAGAGCAAAAGCTTATTCCCAACCACCCCCCAGCGCCCGGTACAACTCCACCAGCGCCAGAAACTGTTCTTTCTGCACATTGGTAAGGTTCAATTCCTCCTGCAAAACACTCCGTTGCGCGGTGATCACTTCCAGGTACGAGGCGTAGCCGGTCAGAAACAGGTCTTTGGAAGTTGCAACGGCTAGTTGCAGCACGTCTACCTCCTGCTTTTTCAAATCGCTGATCTGACGGGTATTTTCCAGCTTTTTGAGACTGGTACTCACTTCGCGGAAGCCGGTGAGAACCGATTTGTTGTAGGCGTAAAGCGCTTCGAGGCTCGCCGCTTCGGCACGTCGCTGGTTGGCTTTTAATGCTTTCCGGTTCACGAGCGGTGCCGTGAGGCCACCCAGCGCGCTGTATGCGAGCGAGCCGGAAGAAAAGAGCAAGTTGCCCTTAAATGCATTGAAACCCAGGAATGCGGTAATGTTCAGCGAAGGCAGGAATGCGAGTTGTGCGGCCTGTTGTTCGGAATAATTGGCTTGCAGGTCGAGTTGAGCCTGCTGAATATCGGGTCGCCGTCTGAGCATCTGGAGAGGCACACCTGCGCTGATGGATTGCGGCATCGACTGTTCCAAAGCCGTACTCCTCGGAATAGGCTGCGGGAAGCGGCCTGCCAGCAGGTTCACATTGTTCTCTACTTCAATAATCTTCTGCTGGACTTCGAATTCCAGGCTGCGGGTGTTGAGTAGCTGCGCCGTCAGCTGCCGCACGCCGAGTTCATTCGCCCGGCCGGCCTCTTTCTGGATTTTGATGGTCTCTACCGCGGATTCCTGCAAAGCAATGTTTTTCCGGATAATGTCCAGCTCGGTGTCCAATGCAAGGAGCTCGTAATAGGAGCGTGCGATTTCGGCAATAAGGCCGGTAACGATCGCCTGACGGCCCTTTTCGCTGGCCAGGAAGCGGGTATAAGCAGCCTTTTTCTGGTTTTTGAGTTTCCCCCAGATATCGATTTCCCAGGAACTGCGCAGTCCCAGGAAGTAGTCGGGCAGGAACGGGGCGGGCAGGCGGCGGTCTTCGTCGAGGTTGTTGGAGAAGTTGGTATCGTAGTTACCGACGCCGTCCATCGTGTAATCACCAAATTTGCGGCCGCCACCGGACACATCACCTGTCACGACAGGCATCATAGCGCCGTGAGCGACCATGATATTGGCCCTGGCCATTTCGATGCGCTGCACGGCCATTTTGAGATCCAGGTTGTTTTGCAATGCGGTGTCGATCAGCGCGGCGAGGTGCCGGTCATTGAAAAACGTTTTCCATTGCACTTCCCCGATTCCCGTCGAATCGGATTCACCTGCGAATGTCGCCGGGGTTTTAATCTGTGCGCGCTGCTCCACGGGCTGCGTAAGCTTACAACCTGTCACCGAGATCAGGATTGCTGCGAACATCACACCGGAAACGTACTTTTTATATCTTTTCATCAATGTAAAATCTGATTTGAAAGGCCGCGGAGCATGCCCCGCGGCCCGAACTGGATTAGAGGGGGCTTAGTGTAGCAATGCCTCTTCCTCCGTGGCCATTACCGCGGGAGGCGTCTTTTTCTTCTTTACCATGCTTGCAAACACGACGTACAGTCCCGGAATAATGATTACCCCGAAAATGGTACCGATGAGCATTCCGCCTGCCGCAGCAGCGCCGATGGACCGGTTGCCGATCGCACCGGCACCGGATGCCATTACCAGCGGGATCAGTCCGGCTACGAATGCAAACGAGGTCATCAGGATCGGGCGGAGACGCTCAGTAGCACCTTCGAGCACGGCCTCTATGACGGTACGGCCTTCTTTCTGCCGGATAATGGCGTATTCCACAATCAGGATTGCGTTTTTACCTAACAGACCAATAAGCATAACGAGCGATACCTGGGCATAAATGTTGTTTTCCAGGCCCATTAACTTCAATGCAAGGAATGCACCGAACACACCCGTCGGCAGCGACAGGATTACCGGCAGCGGCAGCAGGAAGCTTTCATATTGCGCCGCCAGGAGCAGGTATACGAATATGAGACAGATCGCAAAAATGAACACAGCCTGATTTCCGGAAAGGATTTCTTCGCGTGTCATCCCCGACCACTCGTAGGTGTAGCCTTTCGGCAAGTTGGTTGCTGCCACCCGCTCGACGGCCTTGATGGCGTCGCCGCTACTGTAACCGGGGGCTGCATCGCCATTGATCATCGCCGACGTGTACATATTATAGCGCGTCAGCAATTCTGGACCATATACCCGTTCCAGCTTGATGAAGGTCGAGAAGGGCACCATCTCACCGCGGTTGTTTTTGACATATAATTTGAGAATGTCCTCCGGATTCCTCCGGAAACTCGCATCGGCTTGCACCATTACCTTGTATAGCTGCCCAAAACGGATGAAGTTGGAGGCGTAATAGCTACCGATCAACGTCTGCAGGGTACTCATTGCCGCGTCGACCGACACGCCTTTTTTGGCGGCGATATCCGAGTCGACATGGATCATGTATTGCGGGAAGCTCGCATCGAAGCTGCTGAATGCGGCCGAGATCTCAGGCGTAGCGGCGAGGTCTTTGATAAACTTATTGGTAACCTCCGCCGTTTTCTGCAAATCCTCATTACCGGAGCGGTCCTGCAAACGCAATTCGAAACCACTGGTGTTACCAAAGCCAGGTACCGTAGGTGGCGGGAAGAACTGGATTTCGGCATCGGTAATGTGCTTCGTTTTGGCTTCCATTTCCTTGATAATGTCCTGCACTGAAACCGTCCGCTGATCCCATGGTTTGAGGTTAATCATCGCCATGCCGTAGGAAGAACCGGCTGATTCGGTAAGCAAGCTGTAACCTGAAAGCGACGAAACGGATTCGACGGGTTCGAGGCTTTTAGCTACCTTCTGGATTTCGTCCAATACCACTTCTGTCCGCTCAACGGTAGCGCCTACCGGTGTAGTAACGTTTACATTAATGACCCCCTGGTCTTCCGTCGGGATAAAGCCGCTTGGAAGAATGCTGTTGATACCAAATGTGGCGACGCAGAAACCGATCAATAACCCGATGGTGATCATTCTCCGGCTGACAATGGATGACAAAAGCTTCCTGTAACCGCTCTGCAAGCCGTCATAACCTTTGTTGAAGCCATCAAAGAACCGGGTGAGCGGATTTTTCTTCACGGGCTGTCCGTGCGTGTTTTTGAGCATCAGTGCACATAATGCGGGTGTAAGTGTAAGTGCATTGATACCCGATATCACAATGGAGATCGCAAGGGTAATCGAGAACTGCCGGTAGAAAATACCAACAGGGCCGGACATGAATGCGACCGGAACGAATACCGCCGACATCACGAGCGTGATCGCGATGATCGCGCCGCTCATGTCCTTCATCGACTCGATGGTTGCTGTTTTGGCGTCCAGATGCTTTTCGGCCATTTTGGCGTGCACCGCCTCGACGACCACAATGGCATTGTCGACCACAATACCGATCGCCAGTACCAACGCAAAGAGCGTAAGAAGGTTAATGGAGAACCCGAACATTTGCATAAACGCAAACGTACCCACAAGTGCCACGGGCACTGCAAGGGCGGGGATAAGCGTGGAGCGGAAATCCTGCAGGAACAAATACACAATCAGGATTACGAGAATAAATGCTTCAATCAGCGTGCGGATTACCTCATGCATAGAAGCGTCGAGGAAACGGGAAACGTCGTAGGAAACGAAGTAGTCCATGCCCGGTGGGAATGTGGTCTTTTTCAGTTCCGCAACTTTGTCTTTGATATTCTGGATAACCTCCTGGGCATTGGAGCCGGGGCGCTGCTTGATCATGATCGAAGCAGAGGGGCGTCCGTTTGATTTGGAAGCCATGTCATATTCCAGTGTACCGAATTCGATTTTGGCGACGTCTTTCAGTTTCAGAATCGAACCGTCAGGGTTTGAGCGGAGCACGATGTTTTCGTATTGCGCAGGCTCGAACAGCTTGCCCGTGTACTTCAACACATATTGTAATACGTTCTTTTCACGGCCTGAGCTCACGCCGGTTTTACCCGGTGCGGCTACCACATTCTGATCGCGGATGGCTTGGATCACCTCGTCGGCAGAGACATTGTAGCTGTTCATACGATCCGGCTGCAGCCACACACGCATGGAGTAATCCTTGCTGCCCATGATCTGCGCGCGACCTACGCCGTCAATCCTTTTAAGCTCTTTGAGGATATTGATATCGGCGAAGTTGTATACGAAATCCTCGCCCACGGCGGTGTCGGAGCTCATGATGTCGAGGTACATCAGCATGCTGTTTACCTCTTTTTCAGTTTTGACACCCGCCTTGATCACTTCTTCAGGAAGCTCGTCGATCACCGTTTGGACGCGGTTTTGAACGTTCACCGCAGCGAGGTCGGGGTCGACGCCCACGTTGAAGGAAATATTGATTGTCGTTACACCGTCGTTACCGGACACGCTGGTCATGTAGGTCATACCTGGCACGCCGTTGATCGCTTTTTCAAGCGGAACGGCTACGGCGTTGACCCCGGTTTCGGCGTTGGCACCCGTATAGGTGGCCGTAACCACTACCGATGGCGGAACGATGTCGGGAAACTGGGAAACGGGCAACTGCATCACTGCCAGGATGCCCAATAGGGTAATAAATATCGAGATGACCAGCGATAGGACCGGTCGCTCTATGAATTTTTGAAACATGATCTACAATTCAGATGAAAGAAAGAATGCTACCGCGCGGAAAGCTCGATTTTTCCGGCCGACATAGTATCGGATGATACCGTTTTCGGATTGATCGTCGCGCCGTCACGCAGGGATTGCAGTCCCTCGCAAACAATCGTTTCGCCTGATTCAAGGCCTGATTTTACAACATAGAAAGTGGATAACCGGGATTGCGGCACAAAGCTCCGTGTCTTGATCTTGTTATCTTTTCCTAATACATATACGAAGTTTTTATCCTGGATCTCAAATGCAGCCTGCTGCGGGATGAGGATCGCATTCTCGACCGTGTTCGTCAGGCGGATAGTGCCCGTAGATCCATGTTTCAGCAGTTTTTCGGGGTTTGAAAAGCGAGCGCGGAAAGCGATGGAGCCGGTACCTTCGTCAAATGCCCCTTCCATGGTTTCGATAGTGCCTTTGTGCTTGAAAAAAGAACCGTCGGCCAGTTCCAGCTCTACCACGGCTTGCTTGGTAGCGGCCTTGTCGCGGGCTTTCACATATTCGAGGTACTCGTTTTCAGAGACATTGAAATAGGCATAAACTGTTTTAATGTCCGACAGTGTCGTAAGCAATGTGCCTTCGTCGATGAGGCTACCCATCTTGGTGGGAAGCCGGTCGATTATCCCGTCGAACGGTGCCCTGATCACCGTGTGTGCCAGCTGAATGGCCGCATTCGATTTTTCCGACTTAGCCTCCTCGATTCTTGCATTGGCTGCTGCCAGTTTCGCATGCGCTACTTCCAGCTCACTTTTGGCGACTACGTTTTTATCCACCAACAGTTTTACGCGCTTTTCTTCCAGTTCGGCGCCTTTCGCCTCGGCGATCGCGCTTTGCAGGTTAGCCTTCGCTTTGGCCAACTGGGCTTCATATTCTTCATTGTTAATGCGGAACAAAGTCTGTCCTTTTCTCACTTCTTTGCCCTCATCCACGTACACTTCTTCCAGGTAACCCTTCACCCGGGCATATATTTCGACGTTCCGCAGGGCGTGGATGTTGCCTACGTATTCGCGGTGCAATTCTGTCTTCTGAGGCCTCAGTTCCGTTACGGGGATCGTAGGAACGCTGTCTTTTGTCTCCGACACAGTTTCACTTTTAGAAGCACAGCCATAAGCGAAAATGCTGACGAGCAAAAGGAGCGGCCATTTAAAATCTTTCATCATGATGCGTTTGTATAAAATTGGTTGGCGGTAAATGCGGGAATAGGAATAGTCCTTTTGCAGCGCGGAACACCGTGCAGCAAAAGCATAGCATAAATGACATGATAGGCCCGTAAGTGCGCAAATGGGCACCGCGAGCTAAACGTCAGCTAGGAAAATTCTGGAAAGAACGCTTGCGGCGAGTTCAAAAAGGGCAAAGACGATGGAGAAAGCTGTAATAATCAGGCAGCGTGATTTCTCCTTTACTGGCATAAAGCGGTTGGGCAGACTCCCTCATGTACCTGGAAGTCCTCGTAATTTCGCATTGAGGTATTGCCTGCGAGATAAGCGTCAGGAAGCGGTAGGTAGAATGCCTGCGGTTGAAGAGCTTGGAAAGGGATTCGTTCCATTTCGTTTCATCCGCCCGTACGATCGTCTCATTTTTACAGATCGAATCATCGATTATCACAATATCCCGGGTACCAGGCTTTTCCGTTAACTCATAGGGGGAAAAGGCCTCGGTCCCGACATCAATTTTGCACGCAACGGCCCTGTGCTGCCCCAGGAGCAGCGTAATGGCGAATTGTGCGAGCCAGAAAAACAATACAAAAGTTCTTTTTGTCATGATGCTGATGCAGATCAGTTCATTGAAAAATTCATACTTTTATAATGAATTCAAGAATGATTGGAACTATTGGAACGGAATTGTGATACAAATGGGCAATAGTTCAAATATAACGTTTCAAATGTAGATTGCAAATTTTCAAGACTGTTAATGAACGTTAACAAAAAATATTTAACTGGTAATGAATGCTGAACCACTATTTTGAGGATGAGAGGGGGTTAGGGAATAGTCGGTTTTAAACTTGTGTTTTTCCGGTTAAACAGTGAACTTGACTGTATAAAAAACCCATGCCCGAAACCCAATCACTTTTTTGGATAAAAGTGTAACTTGATGGGGCCGTACGGTTTCCTCGAAACGTTGAATACTGCTTATCATGGTTGTCACTCCGATTTATACCGAACATTTCATACTGACCAAAATGACGGCCGGGGATGGCGACAAGTATTTCAGGCTGAGCAACAATGCCAATGTGATGAAGTATGTGACCGGCTACTCGCTTACCCGCGAGGAATCGGACGATATGCTCAGGGGTTTTCTGGAAGAATATGGCATGGATACCTACCTGGGGAGGTATCTGATCGAGGACAGGCATTCGGGGGAACTGGTAGGGGCGGCCAAGCTCGACAAGGTAGGCACGGCGATAGAGATCGGGTACCGGGTGATGGAGGAGTTCTGGGGAAAGGGAGTAGCCACTGAAATTGCGGCGGGGCTGATCCGGTTTTCGAAAAATGTGCTGAAAGCCAGGGATGTGATCGCATTTGTGAATGTCAATAACGCCGCCTCGATCCGCGTACTGGAAAAGGCGGGCATGACCAATACCGAATTGATCGAAGATCTTGATGAAGTCAAGTACAGGTTTAATTATTCACCAAAAAGTACCCCCCTTATGAAAAAAGTGCTCTACATTATTCTCGGACTGATCGCGCTGGTCCTGGTTGCCGCATTCATCATGCCGAAAGATTACGCCGTCGAGCGTGAAATCGTTGTCAACAAACCCAAAGCAGAGGTTTTTGAATACCTGAAATCGCTGAAAAAGCAGAACGACTGGAGTGTATGGGGCCGCCGCGACCCCAAAATGGTGAAGACCTTTTCCGGTACCGACGGTACTGTCGGTTTTATCTCCATGTGGGAGGGGAACGACGAGGTGGGTAAAGGCGAGCAGGAAATTACCAAAATAGAGGAAGGTCAGCGGATCGATACCCAGCTGCGTTTCCTTAAACCGTTCGAAAGTACCAGCGATGCCTACATGATCACCGAAGGTATCGATGCTTCCTCCACCCGCGTCCGTTGGGGTTTCACTGGCAAAATGCCCATTCCGATGAATGTGATGCTTCCTTTGATGAATATGGAAGAATCGATCGGAAAGGATTTTCAGGAAGGATTAACCAATTTGAAGGGAATCTTGGAGAAAAGAACCCAGGAAGTGAATATCAATTGAAATGACACATACCGACCCGCGCATTGACGCCTACATTGTAAAATCAGCCGGCTTTGCCATTCCCATACTCGAATACCTGCGTGCGCTTGTGCACGAGACCTGTCCGGAAGTGAAGGAAACCATGAAATGGAGTTTCCCGCATTTCGAGTACAAAGGCAGCATTCTTTGCAGCATGGCCTCCTTCAAGCAGCATTGTGCATTCGGATTCTGGCTTGAATCGCACCTGAGCGACCCGAATAACCTGTTGGCTGTGAATGGCGAAAGGATCGGAATGGGAAGCCTGGGCAAAATCTCGGGTATGGCAGACCTTCCCGCGGAAGAGCATTTGAAAGGATTTATTGTCGAAGCAATGCGCCTGATCGACAGCGGCGTGAAGGTGAAGAAGGATAATAAGCCGCAGGAAACAAAGGAACTGGTAATCCCGGCCTATGTCACCGAAGCCCTGGCCGGTGATGCGGAGGCCCGGAAGGTTTTTGAAGGTTTCAGTTATACCAATAAAAAAGAATATGTGGAATGGTTTGAAGATGCCAAAACGGAAGCCACGCGGGATAAGCGAATTGCCCAGGCGCTCGAATGGCTGGCCGAAGGGAAGGTGCGCAACTGGAAATATGTGCGATAGCAAAAAATCCCGGAGCGATCCGGGATTTTTGCATGACAGGGGTTCCGGCCGGAATCAGAATTTTCCGTCCCCGCCCGCGATCGTGTATCTGAAAGTGTAGTAGCTGGACTCCTCCGTAGGCACATCTTCCGGTGCGCCTTTGTAGTAACTGATGATCTCCACCTTCGCGATTTTGCCGCTCGCGGTTCTGACCAGAATAGTCCTTCCCGGAATGGGCAGAATTGCGTGGACGCTCATATCGTATTTGTACCAGCTGTTACCGCTCCCGCCCGGAATGGCGAAGCCTGCGTCGCCGTCGGTTTTGTAGCCGTCCCGGGGCGCTTCGATGACCTGGTCAAATGGCTTTTCCAGCACCAATGCCCCGCCCTCGCCCGGGCCGCTGGTACCGCTGTTGGTAGCAATGGTGGTTTTACTGAATGCAATGTCCCAGTTCTTCGTCTTTGCGTCGGCGGCGGGCACTTCCTTTCCGCTGGCCAGGCTGAAATATACGTAAGACTTGGTATTGGCATTCAAATCCTTAACGACCGTGATTTCGGGCTCAGTGATTGGCGCTAAATGCGTCCGGTAGACCGGCGCCGTCGCTGGCGGCATCGCAGCCAGCGTGGCGGCTGCGATGATGATGGATTTTAATATCATAACATCTCAAACATTAGGCCCCTTTTTTGACAAGCTTGTATTCCAGTTTCGGCTTACCGCGCTCACCGCCGTCGCTAGCATGGAAACTGATGAATTTCAGTTTGTAAATGTTGCCTGACGGATCTTTAATCAGATAGAAACGATCAGTTTTGACGCCAATGGTGCCCTGCGTCACGCGCCATTTCGAGCCGATGACATCGGCCGCCTTGCTGAATGTAATGCCCGTAAGGTTGCTCTCGGCAAATGCATCGTAAGAGGCGGTGGTAGTGAGTACTTCCGCAGCTTCCACGCCGCCGAGGTTATTGGTGAATACGAGGTCGGAGAAGCCATATGGGATCAGTCCCGCCCCGAAATTGGTGAAGTACATGCTGTAACCCCATTTCAGGTCCCAGCGGTCTTTCGCAGGTTCCACATCGACGGTCGCGCCTTTTTCAAGCGAAACAAATTCGAAATTGTAAGCGGCATCTTTGGCAATGTCCAGGGTTTTGAAAGTGGTTTCGTTCACCTTGGCATATTGCAATGTATAGCCGGAGCCTTTGCGAACAATGCGGATTTTATACAGATCCGCCACTGGAAGAACATCCATGGACCCGCCCTTGCGGTTAAGGATGTAAACCTTGTTTTCTGCATCCGTAGCTGAAACTGCCGCGATCACGGTTTTGGTAATGTCGCCGGCAGCGTCGTCCACGAGGGCCAGTTTGCCCGCTCCTTGCCCGACAGCAAGCGAATCGGTTTTGAAATCCTTATCTGACACGGCGTTTATGTCTGTCTTGTCGATAGCCAGCGCCGAAGCGCCATTGGTTCCGTTGATCGTCACGCGGAAATCTGAGCCGCTGTAAAACCCGAGATCCCAGCTATTGCGCAGAGCCGGCGTTTGCGCATTGGCGCTGAGGTCGAGAAAAACGGAATTAGCAGCACTGCTGCCGGCTTCGCTGCCCGCGATACCATTCAGCTGAATGCTGGTACCATCCGAAATAATCGCCTTGAAACTCAGTTTCAGCCCCGAATTGGTCCCTACCAGCACCGGTGTACCCACCGTGGCGATTTTAAAGGCAATGCTCTCATCACCGTCCAGCAGTACGCCCGACTTTTTGCTCACTTTGAAGGAAACAGAAGACTGGCCCGCCGGCACCGACAACGTGATCGTATTGTTAGCCGCAGCAGGAGTGGTGGTGAATTCTGTGTCGTACGCAAGTTGTGCCGGTGTCAATGTCACAGAAAGGGGTGTGGCGGCATCTACCGCCCGGGTAAGCACGATCTTAATCTCGGTTTCTTCACCTTCAAAGCCTTTTTCGGTGGTCTCAAATGCGGCCAGGTTATCCGGCAGTGGTGGTTCGTCGTCGCTGCATGCGTTGAATGTTCCCAGAAATGCAACCATTAGCAGCGACCGGACTATTTTCTTCATAATGTATTGGAGTTATAATGAAAGGGTAATTGATTGTTAATGCTTTGTCCATTGAAAACTGAGGCCGAGGAAATAAGACCGTCCGAATGACATCGGTACGGCTCCGCCCGTGCTGTGCGCGCCACCGGTGTCGGTGGAGGTGTTTTGCAGGTTGGTGACGTCGAAGAGGTTTTTGATACCGCCCAGCAGGCTCACGTATTTGCCCAGGGTTTTGCTCAGTGTGAGATCGGCCATGTGAAAGCCTTCGGTTTCGGCCAGATGCACATTCACCTGGTCGGTGGTTTCGTACACCGGCCGCTTGCCTGAGAATTTGTAAAAGAGGTTAATGCTTGCACCCGCTTTTTTGAAAGCGTAAAGCAGGTTAACATTGATTTCAGTCGACCAGACAAACTCGGGTAGCGGGCCGAAATCTGCCGGCGCTTCCGAAAATTCATTATAGCGCCCAATGTAGGTAGCGCCCACTGTCGCTTGCAGGTTTTTCCATAACAGTTTGTTGTCCAGCGAGAGCCCCGTGGTTTTGAACAAATGGATATTCAGGTACGTGGTCTGTGTACGGTCGTTCGGGTCGATGCCCGTGTCGATCAGATCGTGGAATACATTATAAAAACCGCCCAGGGTTGATCTGATGTGAAAGCCCTGCCGGCTTACCGCCTGCCATACGAGGTAGGCATTGAAGCTGTTGGAGTATTCGGCTTTGAGGTTCACATTCCCGTTAATGGAATGCGAAGCGTCGTGGAAATCGAAATAGAGCTCACGCAATGCAGGCGAACGGAACCCGCGTGCGTACCCGAAGCGGAAATCCATCGACCGGGTCAGTGTCAGTTTTCCATTCAGGGAGGGGATGACCGGAGGGGCGTCGTACACCGAGTTTTTCAGAAATCTCAAACCGGGTGTAAGCTTGAATGCCTGCCCGAAACGGAACTCCGGCGCTACGAACAGGGCATATTCATTAATGGTAGGTGAGCCATTGATCCGCGCACCGGAGGCATTGTTGTTCGAAAAATCGACACCGGCCATTACGGAGATATGATCGCCAGCTTTG
Source organism: Dyadobacter sp. 50-39 (assembly GCA_001898145.1). Taxonomy (GTDB): domain Bacteria; phylum Bacteroidota; class Bacteroidia; order Cytophagales; family Spirosomataceae; genus Dyadobacter. Next base: position 728,126 of record MKSR01000029.1, on the reverse strand, counting down.
TAGGCAGCTGTACCGCGGAAAAATGTGGTAGTGAAAATGGATTTGTCCTGCGAACCGGGTTCGGGTGAGAGGGTACGGCGGTCGTTGATATCAACCTGCGTGCTGAGGGTTCTGCGGGAATAATCGGTATAGGAGCCAATGGCGGTAATATGCAGCTTTTCGTTCGGCCTGATCTCCGATTGTGCCTGATGAAACCAGCGCTTGGTAATGTAATCCTGGTCCGAAGCAATGCCCGTGTTGGGGTTACGGTTGCCGAGGGAATTGATCGTCTCATCGGTGCCGTTGAAGCGGTACCAGGCATTCCATCTTTTGCCTGCGAACCGTGAGCCGGCAGTGTACAGCATTTGGTCTTTGGGCATCCAGGCCTTGGCACGGCCCGTAGAACTTCCTTGCCAGCCACCGAAATTGTTTCTCGTTACATTGCCCGATAGCTGTAAGCGTGCGTGCTGCCAGGTGAGGCCGACGCTCTGATTATGGGTGCCCTTTTTGGTAAATGCGTTGTATTCGTCGCCAGCGGTCTCTTCCAGGACCCGCGCCTGGACGGTGAGTGACGGTCCATCGCTGCTTTTTTTGGTGATAATGTTGATTACCCCCGCCAATGCGTCCGTCCCATAAATGACAGACATCGGGCCTTCTACAATCTCGATGCGCTCGATGGTATTGATATCAATCTGCCCCAGACTCTCGCGTGCGCTGCCCCGGTCCACCATAGGGATGCCGTCAAGCAAAATTTTGACGCCCTGGCCCGACATGCCCATCAGCTGAACATCGCTGGTGCCGAGGGTAAGGTCGTTGGAAAATCGTATACCCAGCTCGGTATTGAGGATCGCCTGCAAATTGGTCGCGCCGCGCAGGCGAATGCGCTCGCTGTCGATGGTGCGAACCTGGTACACTGAGTTTCGCAGCGACTGGGCCTCGGGCTGGCCGGTAACTACCACCTCCCGCAATGCAAATGTAGTATCCGTGAGTTTGGCTATATCGGCCGAATGGGCACCGGGTGCGACATCTTTCTGAGCCATCACCCGACTGATTACCAGCAATATCAAACAGGAGGTAAAGTAATATCTCACAGAAAATTTAATTTAGACTAAATATAATGACAAAGGAAATTATTATTTAGACTAATTACAATTACAATGAGAAATTTTTTGTGAATGGAGAGGTAAGTCCTCTGTTTGACCTGAAATGCAGGAATATGCTACTTGATGGTCGCTTGCAGATTGACGGTCACCACGTCTTTCAGCTTCCAGTCTTTCTCGCCGATTTTGTAATCGAGGCGGTTCACATCAAAAGTGCTCGTGAGCGAGTAGGTGCCATCCGCGTTTTTTTTGGCGTCGAATGGCAATGTGACGGTTTTGGAAACGTCACGCATGGTCAGCGTGCCGGTGGCCTGGTACTGGTTCCCTTTCTTCTCGACTTTGGCAGATTTGAAATGGATATCAGGATATTTCTCGACCCAGAAATACTTGTCGCTCTTCATATCCTTATCCCGGGAGTTGTTGTTGGTTTTGAAAGTATTAGCGGCGACTCTGACGTCGAAGGATGCACTTTCCGGGTTCTTTTCATTAAAAACAGCCGTACCGCGCGGTGCGTCGAATGTGCCGTTGCAAGTACCAAGGATGAACTTAACGCTGAATTGCGTAGAGCCGGAAACGATTTTGGAAGTTTGAGCGGATACCTGGCTGGTAAGACCGGCGAGCAGGATCCATAATGTAAGCAGGAATCGCATTTCAGTTTTCAGTTTGGATGAATTAGAGTTCTTCCAGCAACGATTCACCTTCCGAGCAATCGCCGGAAGTCCATTGCCATTTTTCATGCATACGGATTTTGCCGTTCGGAAGTTGCTCGGGCGTCGATTTGCAAATGCCCGTCGTAATTTCTCCTTTATCGTTCACCTGATGGTAACGCATATCCAGGTTGCCCTGCCCGTCCACGAGCGCGATCAGGTGCCCGCTGCGTATGCGCCCGCCAGCGTATGTGCACGACACAATGTCGCCCGTTTGCTGATAGACAAATTGCATGGATAAATCCACCTCTCGGTTTTCGGAATTGGACAATGGGACGAATACTTTGTTGTTATAATTAATCATCGGGGAAATGCCGTCTTAACGGACTAAATATAGCTATTAAGACGGCATTCTGATCAAAGTACGGAGGTGATCCACCAGGTATTTCCGCATGGATCCGACACGCCGCAGCTCCGGCCATATTCCTGGTCGGCCGGAGGCATCACGCTCGTGCCGCCGGCTTGCAGCGCTTTTTCATAGCTTTCATCTGTATTGTCCACGTAAACGAACAAATTGGCGGGCTGTGCGGGCCATTCGGGGCGCGCATCGCAGAACATGATGACGCTGCCGCTGATCGAAACTTCGGAATGTTTGATCATTTCAGGGGCATCTTCCTGGTAATGCGTCGCGGAAATGGTACCTCCAAATACCGTTTGAGTGAATTCACCGAAGCGTACGGCGCCGTCCAGCATCAGGTAAGGAATGACAGCCTGGTGGCCGTTCGGGATTTTTACATTGCTCATTGATTCTTTGTTTTTGGTTTAAACAAAACTAGCCCGCATACCTGCCCCGAAATTGGAAAAATGCGACATCATACATCGCGGTAACCCATTCCTTCGGTGTTGCCGGAAAAATAGGTTTTCGGATGATCGCCCGAGAATGCCTTGAAATCGTGAATGAAATGCGATTGGTCGTAGTACCCACATTCATAGGCGATTTCGGTGAGCGATTTCTCCTTGTTCCCATATTCATTGAGTGCGGAATGAAACCGGATAATCCGGCTGAACAGCTTCGGTGTGAATCCGGAGAATGCCAGAAATTTCCTTTCAAATTGCCGGGTCGACAGAAAACTCTGTGCCGCCAGGTCCGGGATTTTGGCCAGGCCATTGGACCGGATCACACTCCCGATCACCGAGAATACTGCCGGCTCACTGACCTCGCGGCTGCGAATACATTTTCTGAGGAATTCGGCGATAATATGGATGCGTTGCGGGTGGTCGGCGGCGAGCATGACACGCTCTTCAAGCTCGGTACCTGCCTGGCCCAGGAATGTAGTGAGGTCGGGCATTTGGTTACTCAGTTCTGTTGCCGGGACGCCAAACAGCGCCGGAATGGCGAAAGGGTAGAGGTACACGCCCAAAATCCCGAAGTCCTCCCCGATACGGAACCGGCGGAAAGACTGCGATTGCCCGTGAATGCCCGACCGGAAGGAAAGCTCCTGCTCGTCGGTTTTCAATATTTCATCGAAACGACCTTTGAAATGAAAAACCATTTCGGCGCAGCCATCGGCCATGGTCCGGTGGAAATAGGGCTCGCGATCAGCCAGGTTGTGTTCCAGCACCCAGAAGAAGCGGACGTATCGTGCGAGGTCGGCCGGGGGAAGTACGGTGAAATATTTCATGCGCTAACCTATTTAGTCTATCTGTTTTAAGGATATACTTTTATTATATTCTACGAAATTTATATTTTTGAAATCTCTTTAATACATTTGACCGGATATTTTGGCCGGTTTTAAACCTTGGCGGTTATCCTCCCGTTATAGGTGAAAATGTAACGGTATTCCATAAATAGTCGATTACCTACTCAGTTTCTTGCTATGAAATTAGTGCCAATAGAGAAGCGCACCGGACTTACGCGCGAAGAATTCATCGAAAATTACTTAAAACCAAGTCGCCCGGTAGTGTTTACCGACCTGGCAAAAGATTGGCCGGCGGTTCAGAAATGGACTTTCGACTGGCTGCGCGAAAACCACGGTAACCTGGATGTTCCGTTGGTGGACAACCACATTCACGACGCCGACAAGTATTTCCAGATCGCTAAAACGATGAAGTTCGGCGACTACCTGAGCCTCATTGAGAAAGGCCCGACCGATCTCCGCATTTTCCTTTTCGATATTTTCAAAAAGATTCCCGAGCTGGCAGAAGATATCCGTTTCCCGACGATCATGGACGGCTTTTTGAAGTCATATAAATATGTCTTTTTCGGAGGTGAGGGTTCGATTACCAATCTGCATTACGATATGGATTGCTCGAACGTATTCCTGACGCAGTTCCAGACCCGCAAGCAGCTGATTTTGTTTTCTCCCGAAGAAAGCCGCCGCCTGTACCACCACCCGTTCACGGTAATGAGCAAGGTGGACCCGCTCAGCCCGGATTACGAGAAATTCCCGGCGTTGAAAGGGGCAACCGGCTACGAAACGATTCTTCACCATGGCGAGACGATCTTTATTCCTTCGCTTTGGTGGCATTATATCCGCTATGTGGATGGTGGTTTCAGCCTCGCATTGCGTGCCAACAACTCCATTTTTACGGCGGTCCGCGGCGGTATGAACCTCGTTCGTCACCAGTTTGTAGATAAAAGCATGACCAAGCTGCTGGGCCTCGATTGGCAGCACTGGAAGGAACGGAAGGCCGTTGAAAACGCGCAGGAACTTGTGCAAAAGCAGGCATAACCGGTTTGCCCGCGGTAGCTGGCATCCCCCAAATAGCCGTTCGCGACGGGCAGTATTCAGGAACGCATTTCAAAGAAACTAATCTATCTTTGAAATGCGTTCCTTTTATATTGCCTTACAACAAGCTATGAACTTCGAACTCACTTCAGAATACCAGCCGACGGGCGATCAGCCGGAGGCAATCAAGCAACTAGTACAAGGAATCGAAAATGGAGAACCCGCCCAGACATTGCTCGGGGTGACGGGTTCGGGAAAGACCTTTACCGTGGCCAATGTGGTGGCTCAAGTGAATAAGCCCACCCTCGTGTTGAGCCACAACAAAACGCTGGCCGCCCAGCTTTACGGCGAGTTTAAGCAGTTTTTTCCAACAAATGCGGTCGAGTATTTTATCAGCTACTACGACTACTATCAGCCGGAAGCATTCATTTCCAGCACCAACACCTACATTGAAAAGGACCTGATGATCAATCAGGAGATCGAGAAGCTGCGTTTGCATACGGTTTCGTCGCTGATGAGCGGTCGCCGGGATGTAATTGTAGTGGCGTCGGTTTCCTGTATCTATGGCGCGGGTAACCCGTTGGAATACAAAAAAAGTATTGTCAGCGCAAAGCTGGGCGATATTGTAAGCCGGAACCAGTTCCTGTTCCGGTTAGTAGAGATTCTTTACAGCCGGACGGAGGTCGAATTTAACCGGGGTACTTTCCGCGTAAAAGGGGATACGGTAGACGTATTCCCCGGCTATGCCGATTTTGCCTACCGATTTATCTTTTTCGGGGATGAGATCGAGGAAATCCAGCGCATTGAGCCTGAAACAGGCAAGAAACTATCTTCCGAGAAAGCCATAGCCATATTCCCGGCCAACCTGTTTGTGACTGGCCGCGACGTATTGAATCAATCCATTAAAGAAATACAGGATGACCTGCAATCGCAGATCAAATACTTCATTGCCGAAGGAAGGCTTGCAGAAGCGGAACGCGTGAAAGAGCGTACGGAGTTTGATATGGAAATGATGCGGGAACTGGGTTACTGTTCCGGCATCGAGAACTACTCCCGCTACTTTGACCGCCGGATGCCCGGGCAGCGTCCCTTCTGCCTCCTCGACTATTTTCCCGAGGATTTCCTGATGGTGGTCGACGAAAGCCACGTAACAATGCCACAGATCCGAGCGATGTGGGGCGGCGACCGTTCACGTAAAGAGGCATTGGTGGAGTACGGTTTCCGTTTGCCGTCGGCATTGGATAACCGGCCGCTGACATTCCAGGAGTTCGAGGACATGACACCGCAAACTATTTTTGTAAGCGCCACGCCGGCGGACTATGAGTTGAGAAAATCAGAAGGAGTTGTGGTAGAGCAAATTATACGTCCTACCGGCCTGCTGGATCCGGAAATTGAAGTGCGCCCAAGCCTGAACCAGATCGACGACCTGCTGGAAGAGATTACCGAACGTATTAACCTAGGCGACCGCATACTGGTTACCACCCTCACCAAACGCATGGCCGAGGAACTCAGCAAGTACCTGGACCGTGTGGGCATCAAATGCCGCTACATTCACTCGGAAGTAAAGGCTTTGGACCGCGTAGAGATTCTCCGTGAGCTCCGTTTAGGCATTTTCGACGTACTGGTGGGCGTGAACCTTCTCCGCGAGGGCCTCGACCTGCCCGAGGTGTCGCTCGTGGCCATTATGGATGCCGATAAGGAAGGCTTCCTGCGCGATACCCGGTCTATGATCCAGACTATCGGCCGCGCCGCGCGTAACGACCGCGGGAAAGTGATTATGTATGCTGATACCATTACCGGTTCCATGCAGCTCGCGATCGACGAAACGAACCGCCGCCGCAGCATTCAAATGGACTATAACCTGGCCAACGGCATCACGCCTAGGACGGTACGGAAATCAAAAGAGGCCATTATGGAGCAAACTTCCGTGGCCGATTCAAAAGTCCGCAAAGTGTATGTGGAACCCGAAGAAGTACGCATTGCCGCCGATCCGGTGGTTCAATACATGGGCAAAACCGATCTGCAAAAACTCATCTCCGAAACGCAGCGTAAAATGGAAGCCGCCGCAAAAGACCTCGACTTCCTGGAAGCAGCAAGGTTGCGCGATGAATTAATGCAGTTGAAGACCCGGGTGCAGGAGCAGGCGTAGCTATTGGAAAGTGCCGATAATTGTATTAAATTTATTTCACGCTATTCCACTGTGAAAATGGTCAGAACGCTCATAAAACCGGAAAATACCAATATTTTGTTGGAAATACCTGCTTCATTTATCGGGAAGCAGGTTGAAGTGATCGCGTTTACGATCGAGGATTCTGTGGAAGGAAGTGTCGAAGAGAAGCACACAGTAACACACTATGCCAGCCAGAAATCCCTTGCGAAAGACTGGCTGACGGATGAAGAAGATGAGGCATGGCAAAATTTGTAAAGGGTGAAGTGGTTGTAATTCCCTTCCCATTCTCCGATTTGTCTGGTTCCAAAAGGCGTCCTGCGCTGGTAATTGCTGATTTACCAGGTGACGATGTCTTATTGTGCCAGATTACTTCTCAAAACTCGAGAGATATTTACGCCATTCCATTGACCCAATCGGATTTTCAGAGTGGGGCATTGCCCGTTAGCAGTTTTATCAGACCAAGCCGCTTGTTTACGGCCGACAAGCGTATTGTCGTACGTAGCGCGAGATTGGTCAGTGCCACTACAATCAGTGCCGTTGTTCAGACGATTATCGCTCTTATTCGATAATCTGTTGAGGCTCTTCTAATTGCTCCAACAACTCCAACACCTCGGTCCAGTTATTCACACGCGTATGTTTGTCGATACCTCGATTGTGCCCGGCGGTGAAGAGAATAGGCTTGCCCTTATGAAAATCCAGGTTTTTCAAGTGGTCGTCAATGAGGTAATCGGTGTTGATGACACTCTTGTCGCCGCAAAAGATGATGTTTCTCCAAGTGATCGACGGGAAATGCTCGGCCAGCCAATCGTATTTTTCAGGCAATGAATTGGGAAATTCCATGGCGGCGGACACAATGTACACCTCATAGTTTTCCTGCAATTTGATGATAGCTTCCTGCGCGCCGGGAATCAGCGGAGCATAGCGGAAGAAGCCGGGTTTGTAAAGAAGGCTGCGTGCAGCTAGCGGATCGGGAAAGGCCTGGTCTTCGGGAATACCGTGCATCGCTTCCTTGGTGACGGTCACACCGAATGCCTCGGCATAATGGTTGATCCAGTTAGCTTCGATGTCGACAATGACATTATCCATGTCCACAGCAATTGATTTCTTCATGATTAGAAATTAGTATTTGCAATTATTTGCAACAAATGTAAGTCATATATGCAATATTTTGCAACATTAAATTTAAAATGTTTGTTAAATTTGCAAGCATAATTGGGGATACCTATGTTAAAAGAAGAACGATTCCAGATCATACTGGACCAGTTGGGGCATGAGCAGAAAGTCTATCTGGGGCATCTCAGCACGCTTTTGAATGTGTCGGAGGATACTGTCCGGCGGGATATCAAAGAGTTGGCCGACCAGGGACTGCTCAAATCGGTTCGCGGCGGTGCTGTGCCGCATTCGCCGGGGCCCCATCATTTCCGCGACCGTATCAAATACGACAATGAGCAGAAGCAAATTATTGCAAAGAAAACGTTACAATTTCTCAAAGACGGTCAGGTAGTCATTTTCGACGGCGGCACCTCCGCGTTGCTGATCGCGCAAATGCTGCCAAAGGACTTGAAATTGACGGTTATCACTAACAGCTTTCCCATCGCGTCCATTCTGGAAGAGCACGAACATGTGGATGTCCTTTTTGCGGGCGGGCGTTTATTGAAGGACTCGTTCGTGACGATCGGTAATGATTGTATTCAGTTTTTTAAAAAATTCAGGGCCGATGTTTGCCTGCTGGGCATTTGCAGCATTCACGCGGAGCTGGGCGTTACCGGGCCCGACTTCGAAGAAAGTGAAGTAAAACGCACGATGATCGAATCGTCGAAGGAAGTTATTGCATTGGCTACAACTGAAAAGCTGGGTACTGCGGAGGCTTATTATGTTTGCCCTACGGAGCGTTTATCGGTAATTATTACGGACAAAGAAGCCGGAAGTGAAGAGTTTGATATTTATAGAAACCTGGGAATCAATTTGACCTGATTCCCAGGTTTTCATTTATTTTTTGATAGTTTCTTCAATTTTAAAAGACGTGTCGTCGATGCTCTTCGAATCCTGATTGATGGCATTCGAAAACCCGAGCATAAACGAAATTGCGATCCGCAGGAGCCATTTCCGCAGAAAGAAAGCTGTTCGTTTGATTCCCATTTTTCATTTATTTAAATGAAGCGTGAAGGCCATACGTACACAGTAAGGCCTGATGCGCATGAGGTGCATCGTCGCTAGCGTTCGCGGGCGTGCGAAAGCAGGCTTATGAATGGAAAATGGAATGCTCGTCGGAAGAAAGCGTACGACTACGGAAATGCTGGTTCTGCGTAAAAATGTGACCGGGTTCCTTATCAGGCTGGAAATCATGGCGCCCGCCGGCGACGTGGCTCAGTGAAAAGGAAAGGAATGCAAGGAGGATGTGATGGGTATTTTTGAAATCCGCAAAAACCGGCGGAGGACCGACCGACAGTTTACGGCTTCCGATCACAAGAAGGCATTGCCTCCCGCTGGTACTCTGGTGACGGGCAACTTGCTCGGTCTGGTAGCAGGCAGCGCGAGCTTCACGCAAATGCAGGACGCTGACAGACACTACTGTCAGGAATAGCCACTTGAAAAAGTAATGCCCTCTCATCTGCTTCATGTTTAACTATCTGGGCGCCATTCTGATCGCCCCGTCCAGGCGGATGACTTCGCCATTCAGCATTGGATTTTCAACAATGGATTTCGCTAATAATGCATATTCGGACGGCTTGCCGAGCCGGGAGGGAAACGGTATTTGCTGCCCCAGCGAAGTGCGGGCTTCTTCCGGCAGGCCCATAAGCAGCGGTGTTTCGAACAGTCCCGGAGCGATAGCCATTACCCGGATGCCGGATTTGGCAAGATCCCTCGCTACCGGTAGCGTCATACTCACAATCCCGCCTTTACTGGCCGCATAAGCCACCTGGCCCATTTGACCGTCGTAGGCCGCTACTGACGCTGTATTGATGATCACACCGCGTTCACCGTCTGCATTCGGCGTATTGTTTTCCATAGCAAATGCCGCCAAACGCATCACATTAAATGTGCCGATGAGGTTAATACGGATTGTTTTTTCAAAAAGCTCAAATGAATGCGGGCCATAAATGCCGTCGGCCTTACCAATGATCTTACGCGCGGGAGCGATGCCTGCACAGTTAACAACAATCTGAATGCTTCCGAGGGTCTGCAATGCAATGTCCAATGCATTTTGAACCTCGCTTTCGCTGGTAACGTCGGTTTTAATGAATTTGATCTGGCCAGAAAATTCGCTTTCAAGCACTTGCCCGGAAGCTTCATTTAAATCAAGAATAACAACTTTTGCCCCTTGACTAACAAACAGCCGTGCCGTCGCTTCTCCAAGTCCGGAGGCGCCGCCGGTGATGAGGGCAGTGGAGGTTTGGAGTTGCATAGGACGCTATCTCCTATGAAGATGCTTGAGTACTGGATATTTTTTCAAGAGTCTTGCGAGCTCTCTCCGTTTTATCCAATACGATTTGCGGTATCGAAAGATTATCCAGACGTGGGTTGTAAGTAATGTTGTCGGTTTTCCCTGACTTTTTATCTAGCACTTTCATATTTTCAGGAAGATAGTTTCAATAAAGTTAAGGCTTTTCCTCAGCTAAAAAACCTTGAAAGTTGATATTCGGTTCAAATGGGAACCATTGATTATCTTGGAGTCCTTTAATCAGCAGATCTGACTTCTGAGGGTCGTAAATCTTTCCAATAGCGATTTGATATAATCGTGTCCTGGCTGGTGTGCTTCCCTCGAAATAGATTTTCTTACCAGGGTTGGAGCCAAGAAACCTGTGAATCGTGGAGATTACAGTAACAAGCACTTCGGGCATATCTCCGTTATCAGTGACAGACAAGTCGTCGTAACTGTTGGTTTTCGTATTATAGTCGACGAGAGATAAATTATATGTATCACTAGTTAGCGGTGTAAAGAATATCACTTTTTCGAAAACACCCCGCTTCCCGATACTTTGGAACTGGAAGCGGGTGTTTTCTTCGTTACTTTCGGTCAAATATGCCTGATACTGCTTCATCTACACCACCTCGATCTTCACCTTCAACAAGAACTCATCCATCTCGATCTCCGTGGCTTCGCCGTTCAGGTCGCCTACGAGGTGGAGATCCAGGGCTTGAACTTCCTGGCAGATGTAGTCTTTGTTGGCGGTTACTGCACTGGCGAGCAGGCCGTCGTTGTTTTGCAAGGTAATGCGGATTTTGTCTGTTACTTCGAAACCGCTGTCTTTACGCAAATTCTGCACACGGTTCACGAAATCGCGGGCGATACCTTCGAGGCGCAGATCTTCGGTTACGGTGATGTCGAGCGCTACGGTGAGACCGCCTTCACTCGCTACGAGCCATCCCGGAACGTCTTCTGCGATAATTTCAACGTCGGTCAGTGCGATGTCGATCGGGCCGCTGGCTGCCGTCAATGTAATGGTGCTGCTGGCTTCGATTTCGCGGATCTGGGTTTCGTCCATCGCCGAAATAGCTGCTGCTACCTCCTTCATTTTTGGCCCGAATTTCGGTCCGAGGGTTTTGAAGTTAGGCTTGATCTTCTTTTTCAGAATGCCGCTGTCGTCGTGCACGAACTCAATATGCTTTACATTGACCTCCGAAAGGATAATGTAGGCCACCTGCTCGATCTGACGTTTCGTTTTGTCGCTCAAAACCGGGATAAGGATTTTTGACAATGGCTGACGTACTTTCAGCTTATGTCCTTTCCGGATCGAGTGTACGAGTGAGCTGATGCGCTGCGCCAGGTCCATCGCTTCTTCCAGGTCGGTATCCACCACTTCCGCCTCGATTTTAGGCCAGAAGGTCAGGTGTACCGATTCATATTTGAAGGGCGCATTGTGCTGGATCGAAGCCTCGCGATCACTGTCCGTCAGGTTTTTATACAACCATTCACCAAAGAAAGGTGCGATCGGCGACATCAACTGGGCTACGGTTACCAAACAGTGGTGCAATGTCTCGTAAGCAGCCGCTTTGTCGTCTGTCAGACCAGCGTCTTGCTCTGCCGACGGGTTCCAGAAACGGCGGCGGTTGAGACGAATATACCAGTTAGAAAGCTGATCCGTCACGAAATCCTGCACAAGACGGCCCGCTTTGGTCGGATTATAGTCGTCGAATTGCTCGCCTACTTCTTGAATCAGCGTATTCAGCTTCGACAGGATCCAACGGTCCAGCTCGGTACGCTTTTCGATCGGCACGGAGTTCGCTTCGTGGAACTCATAGCCGTCGAGATTGGCATACAACGCAAAGAAATTGTAAGTGTTGACGAGCGTTCCGAAGAATTTGCGCTGCACCTCGCCGATACCGTCGATGTTGAATTTCAGGTTATCCCAGGGCTCCGCGTTGGTGATCATATACCAGCGCGTGGCATCAGGGCCATATTGCGCCAATGTCGCAAACGGGTCCACGGCATTGCCCAGGCGTTTCGACATCTTGTTGCCATTCTTATCCAGTACCAAACCGGTCGAAACGACATTCTTGAAAGCGACCGAGTCGAACAGCATTCCGGCAATGGCGTGCAGCGTGAAGAACCAGCCGCGGGTTTGATCCACACCTTCCGAAATAAAGTCGGCAGGGTAAGCCTGGTTGAATATCTCCTGATTCTCGAACGGATAATGCCATTGTGCATACGGCATCGCACCTGAGTCGAACCACACGTCGATCAGGTCCGGTTCACGGTGCATAATGTGGCCGGTTTTGCCTACCAGCACTACATCGTCTACATATGGGCGGTGCAGGTCATAATCGCCGTGTTCGAGTTTTTGCAGGTAATCCGAGTTATGCAATGCCTGCTCACGGGTGAGATGGCCGGAGATAATGGCTTCTTCCAGCTTGTCTTTCAGCTCTTCGATCGAACCAATGCAAACCTCGTCGCCATAGTCGTTGCGCCATATCGGCAGCGGCGTACCCCAATAGCGCGAGCGTGACAGGTTCCAGTCGACCAGGTTTTCGAGCCAGTTGCCGAAGCGGCCCGTTCCGGTGCTTTCGGGTTTCCAGTTAATGCTTTTATTCAGTTCCACCAACCGGTCTTTTACTGCCGTGGTGCGGATAAACCAGCTGTCGAGCGGGTAGTACAGCACCGGCTTGTCGGTACGCCAGCAATGCGGGTAGGGGTGTTCGTATTTTTCTACTTTAAATGCCTTGCCTTCTTCTTTGAGTTTGATGGCGATCAGCACGTCGGTCGGGCGGAACTCCGGATCGTCCTGTTCTGCCTGCGAGTAATATTCGGGTTTTACAAAACGGCCTGCGTAATCCGTTATTTCTTTCACAAAACGGCCCTGGCGGTCAACGATAGGCACTTCTTTGCCATTCTCGTCTTTCACCATAATGGCCGGGATACCATTGGCCTGCGCTACCCGGAAGTCGTCCGCACCGAAGGTAGGAGAGGTGTGAACCACACCGGTACCGTCTTCGGTTGTTACGAAATCGCCGAGGATCACGCGGAATGCAGGCGACTCAGTCGGGCCAACGGTTGGTTGAATGTAGGGTAAAAGCTGCTCATACTCGATGCCTTCGAGGTCTTTGCCTTTAAATTCTTTCAAAACCGTCCACGGGAGCACCTTTTTGTCGCTGGCTTCATATCCTTCGAAATCGCCGTTGTGGCCTTTTTCTGAAAAGTATTTGCCTACCAGGTCCTTCGCAAGCACAACCTGCACGGGCTCGTGCGTGTACGGATTGAAGGTTTTAACCAATACATAATCAATATTGCCGCCGACCGTCAATGCGGAGTTCGCAGGAAGCGTCCAGGGTGTGGTGGTCCATGCCAGAATGCGGATATCCTCGTGGGCAGAACCTGCCAGTACGGGCCAGTTTGCGGCATCTTTCACTTTGAACATCGCCACGATAGTGGTATCCTTTACGTCCTTGTATGTGCCGGGCATGTTAAGCTCGTGCGACGAAAGGCCCGTGCCGGCAGCCGGTGAATACGGCTGGATCGTGTAGCCCTTGTATAACAAGCCTTTGTCATACAGCTTTTTCAGCAGGTTCCAGAGGCTTTCAATGTATTCACTTTTATAGGTAATGTAAGGATCGTCGAGATCGACCCAGTATCCCATTTTCTCGGTCAGGTCATTCCACTGGTCGGTGAATTTCATAACCGTCTGGCGGCACTTCTCATTGTAGTCCGCCACCGAGATCTTCTTGCCAATATCGTCCTTGATAATGCCCAGTTCTTTTTCTACCTGCAGTTCAACCGGCAGACCGTGTGTGTCCCAGCCGCCTTTACGCTTCACCTGAAAGCCTTGCAGGGTTTTATACCGACAGAAAATATCCTTGATCGCCCGCGCCATGACGTGGTGGATGCCCGGCGTGCCGTTCGCCGACGGCGGTCCTTCGAAAAAGGTGAAAGTAGGAGCGCCCTCGCGGGTTTCTACCGAAGCTTCAAAGATTTTCTTGTCTTTCCAGAATTTCAGTACCTCGTCCCCGATTTGCGGGTAACTCAGATTTTTATATTCGTTGTATTTCATATGGGTTGTAAGCGTCGGGCATTCGCCCTTGCTGATCATGTAAATAGCACTATTTATAACCCTGCCGGGATTTTAAGAGTGCAAAATTACGGATTTTTTTCCGCTAAAAGGATGTACGGTTTTGAATGAATCTGAGAGAGATTGTATTATTTTGGTACTTCAATCATCATTCATAAAATGGAACTTATTAACCGCCTGTTAACCGCCAACAAATCCTGGGCAGCCCGCCAGCTTGAAGTTGACGAAGCGTATTTTGATAATCTGGCGAAAGACCAGAAGCCCGATTTCCTCTGGATAGGGTGCTCCGACAGCCGGGTACCCGCCGAAGACCTGACAGGCTCGCAGCCCGGTGAGATGTTTGTTCATCGGAACGTAGCCAACCTCGTGGTACATACCGACATGAACATGCTTAGCGTGCTGCAATATGCCGTGGAAGTGCTGAAAGTGAGGCATATACTGGTGGTTGGGCATTACCAGTGCGGCGGCGTGAAGGCGTCGATGATGCACAAGGACCTGGGCCTGATCAACCGCTGGCTGCATAATATCAAGGATGTGTACGACAAATACGCTACCGAGCTGGATGCGATCGAGGACGAAAAAGTGCGTTTCGACCGCCTGGTGGAGCTCAACGTCATTCAACAGGTGCATAACCTGGCCCAGACGAGCATCGTACAGGGCGCATGGCACCAAGGGCAGGAGGTGCATTTGCACGGCTGGGTGTTCGGGCTGCACGACGGCCAGCTCAAAACCCTCGCCCACATGCCGCCGACTACGAAGGTGGAAGGAATCTATCGGTACGACTTTTAACATCCGGCCTGTTTTCTAAAGTTTTTTGTTTGGGAGGAAAGAGATAATCATCTTCCTCCCTTTTTCCTTTTTGGTCGTTGATATTGTTCGCACTATCTTAGCAGTCTTAATTAAGTCTAAATAAGATAATCGACGACGAACTAATGAAGAAACTGATTGGGAAACTACATCTGTACCTGGGGCTGGTCTCCGGGGTTATAGTGTTCATCATTTCCATTACAGGGTGTATACTGGCATTTGAGCAGGAAATCAAGCGTATTACGCAGCCGTATATGTTCGTCAACGGCCCCACTGGCGGGAAGGTGCTGCCTCCTTCGGAACTGGCTGCGATTGCTAAAAAGGCGTTGCCCGACAAAGTTGCCAAAGGTGTGCTTTACGATACGCCGGACCGCAATGCCCAGGTAGGCTTCTATAATCTCGATCCCGAATATTACTACGTTGTTTACCTCAATCAATACAACGGGAAAATAGAGCACGTCTGGAACGAGGACGATGATTTCTTCCATTTTATCCTTCACGGGCACTATTACCTATGGCTCCCTGAAAAGTATGGTCAAACGGTCGTGGCCTCGGCGACCCTGGTTTTCTTTTTCATGATGATCAGCGGAATGGTGCTATGGTGGCCGAAAAACAAATCCGCGGCCAAGCAGCGCTTCTCCATCAAATGGAGCGCGGCATGGCGGCGCAAAAACTACGACCTGCACAACGTCCTGGGTTTCTACGTGATGTCGATCGGTGTCATCCTGGCCGTGACGGGTCTGGTTTGGGGTTTTCAGTGGTTTTCGCAGGGGCTTTACACCGCGACGGGCGGGGAGGGGTCGGATATGTATTACAATCCGCCTTCCGACACGGTTTCAACCGCGCAGGTAAACGGCCCTATGCAGGCTGTGGACAAAGCCTGGTATCAACTGCAAAAGGAATATCCCAAATACTCAACACTCAATATTTCCTTCCCTACTGAAAAGGCTGAATCGATCTTTTCGTATGTGAATTTCCGGGCAGGTACCTATTATAATGTCGACTATAATTATTTTGACCAGTATTCGGTTAAAAAGATCAATGCGACGGGGCCATACACCGGCAAATACAGCGAAGCAAACTTTGCAAACACGCTTCGCCGGATGAACTATGACATTCACACGGGAGCCATTCTGGGATTGCCGGGCAAAATGCTGATGTTCTTCGCCAGCCTGGTGTGCGCGTCGTTACCCGTCACCGGATTTGTGATCTGGTGGGGCAGAAAGAAGAAAGCACCGAAAAAGGTCAGAAAAAGCGCTCCCGCCTGGGCTGCCCAGCAGTAAAGCCAGGAATTTGATTGCCGGACCGTCGGCAGCCGATTGCCGACCGCCGAGGTCTTATTGTTTTTGGTACACCCTTACATAATCCACCTCAAAGCGGGCGGGGAATTCGGTTTTGGACAAATCGCCGCCATTGTCTCCTCCCAATGCAAGGCCGAGCAAAATGTAGTGCGGTTGTTTGAATGGAGTAATGCTTTTGTTTTTGGCATTCACGGCCTTAGCCTGATCTTGTGAGGCCATCAGCATATCATCCACATAAATTTTGATAGAATTCTCATCCCAATCCATGCGCCATACATGGAATTTCGACGACCAGTCCGGGTCCTGGAAAGTGGAAATCTGTTTCTTATTGGTATTCCAAATAGGCTTATACCGTTCGTTGGACCCCCAGGCCAGATTGGCGAGCAGCATTCCCCGGTAAAACTCCATAATGTCGATCTCACCATTATCGGGCCATTCACCCTTGTCTCCAAGCGTCCAGAATGCCGGCCATAATCCCGCGCGGGTGTCTATTTTGGCGCGCATTTCGAAACGACCGTATTGAAAACTCTTCTTGCCGCGGGTAATGATGCTCGCCGAAGTGTATTCGGCGTACTCGCGGCTTTCCTGCCAGTTTTTGCTGCCGGGCTTATAATTGGGGTTTTTGACGCGCTCTTTTTTGGCTTCAATAATCAGGAAGCCTCCTTTGCAATAGGCGTTATCGCCCTGGTACCATTGGTCTTCATGGTTGCGGGTAAATCCTTTTTCGGGCTGCCACACGTCCGGGTTGGGTGCGCCGTCGTAGTCGAATTCGTCGGCCCAGACGAGCTTGTATTGTGCAGTAGCCACTGCCGGTGCGAGTAGAGCCATGATGATGGTAAAAAGCAGTTTGCCGGACTTTTTCATGGTAGTTAGTTGTCGTTCTTGGTGTATGGAGGAAAGTGGTGCAGGCCCTTCATTTACCCGATTTGAAAAGAATTGACACCATTAATCGCTGCATCGCGTTTTATTTCTGACAGTTTTCCATTTTCTTGTATACAACAGTTTTGCCGCCGCAGTTGCCGGCCGGCGTTAATTTTTAATATGCGTAAATTCATTGATACTGCAAAAAAGGCCGGGTTGGACGGTTTTATGCTCGCATTGCTCAGCATGATCCTGCTCGCCTGGCTCTGGCCTGCGCCGGGTATGCAGGATAGTCCGCTGCACCTTTCCACCGTTTCCACATACGCGGTCTCAGTCATATTCTTCTTTTACGGCCTCCGCCTCAGCCCCGAGAAACTGAAAGCAGGATTGGTAAACTGGCGGCTGCACGTGATGGTGCATTTGTCCACATTTGTACTTTTTCCGGTGCTCGCACTGGCATTCCGGCCGTTTTTCCATAGTGAGCAAGGGCAAACAATGTGGTTGGCGATTTTCTTTCTGACAGTCCTGCCGTCGACGGTTTCCTCTTCGGTGGTGATGGTGTCCATTGCGCGCGGCAATATCCCCGCGGCCATATTCAATGCCAGTATTTCCAGCCTGATCGGCGTTTTTATCACACCCTTATGGATGGGTCTTGTGCTGGATTCGGGCTCGGCGGGACATTTTGATCTCCTTTCGGTAGTCGGAAAGCTGGCATTGCAAGTACTACTTCCGGTGTTCGCGGGGATTGCGCTCAACCGTCGTTGGGGGCATTTCGCGGAGCGCCATAAAAAGTACATCCGCTATTTCGATCAGTCTTCCATTTTGCTGATCGTGTACACTTCTTTTTGTGAATCGTTCGGGGAGCACCTCTTCGATTCGCTTGGAATAAAAGAAATTGTATTTTTAGGGATAGGAATGCTCGCACTGTTCTTCGGGATCTATTCCCTGCTGACGTTCATCAGCGGCCTGCTGCATTTCAGCCGGGAAGACAAGGTGACTGCGGTATTTTGTGGTTCCAAGAAGTCGCTGGTGCAGGGAGCGGTAATGTCGAAAGTGCTGTTTGCAGGCCCGGAGGCCGGATTGATGCTTTTGCCGATTATGATCTACCATGCATTGCAGCTGATCGCGGCGAGTATTATAGCCCAGCGAATGGCCAGGGAGCCGGAAGAGCGTTTTGTACTTAAAAAATAATGTATGCGGATCATATCGTGGCTGGTAAAGCTGGTAGTGCTGATTTTGCTTTTGGCGGGGATCAATGCGCTGTGGTCGGGTTATAAGACCGGAAGCTGGGTGCCCGATTGGCTGGGCGGGGAAGATAAGGTGGAGGCTATGCATACCGTGGTTTTGCAGGAAATTTCCTCGATGGGTAAGCTTGAAGTCGTGAAATATAACTTCAAGGATGTGGTGGAGCAGCAAATCGTGAAAATGTGGCTGCCCAACGCCAAGGCGATCCTGATCGTGCAGGGCGAGGCCATCGGCTGCGTAGACCTGGCGAAGATCTCAATGGAAGACATTAGTTCCGACGCGGAAACATTGGTCATCAACATGCCCGAACCAGAATTGTGTGTTTTTAAAATAGACCACAGTAAATCAAGGGTTTATAATACTGAATACGCATTTAACGATGAGGCAAAGCTGGTGCAGGAGGCTTACAAACAAGCCGAGAAACAAATCCAGCAATCGGCCCTGGACATGGGTATCCTCGACCAGACAAAGGAAAATGCCCGTAAAATACTGACACCCATGCTCGAAAAAGCCTCGGGTAAAAAAGTGGTGCTCAAATTCCCGATGAATGCGAAAGTAGAGAAGTTGCGATAATATAAACTGCGCTAAACCAACCCTTTCTAATGAGTAATAAAGGATTTCTAACGCTGGATGAACTTTCGGGCAAGATTGGGGGAGGGGAGATTGAAACAATTGTAGTTGCATTTACAGACCATTACGGCCGCCTGATGGGAAAACGCGTGGACGCGGACTATTTCCTGGATTCGGTATCCAAATCCGGCACGCACGGCTGCAACTACCTGCTTACCACAGACATGGCCATGGACCCGGTGCCTGGTTACCGCTATGCCAACTGGGAGCTTGGTTACGGAGATTTTCACATGGTACCCGATCTCTCCACATTGCGCCTGGCCGACTGGCTCGAAAAAACCGCATTGGTCATTTGCGACGTGTTTAATGAGAAATCGCATCAGCTGGAATCCATCGCACCGAGATCGCTGCTTAAAAAACAATTAGCCCTGCTTGCCTCCGACGGCACGGATTGCTTCGCGGCATCCGAGCTGGAATATTACCTGCTGGAAAACAGTTACAAACAGGCATTCCAGCAAAACTATCAGAACCTGAGCCCGGCGGGATATTACCTCGAAGATTACCATATTATGCAGGGTACGCGGAACGAGAAATTCACGTCGGTGGTCCGCAGGCATCTGAAAAACTCCGGGATCGCCGTCGAAACATCCAAAGGCGAATGGGGGCTCGGCCAGCACGAGCTGAATGTAAAATATGCCGACGTGCTATCTATGGCGGATAACCACGTTGTTTACAAGCAATGCCTCAAAGAAGTGGCCGACGCTATGGGCCTTTCGGTGACTTTCATGGCCAAGTTTGCGACCGATCAGGCGGGTTCCAGCAGCCATATTCACATGAGTTTGTGGAAAGACGGGAAGAATATCTTCGATGGCGACCAGCAATTTGGTCCCGTGAGTGGCTCGGATATTTTCCGCTGGTTCCTGGGCGGGTGGATCAAACACGTGCCCGACGTGATGCCGTTCTACGCGCCGACCGTGAACTCCTATAAGCGCTTTGTCGACGGCTCCTGGGCGCCGACGCGGCTTGCATGGAGCTATGATAACCGGACGGCAGGTTTCCGTGTGGTAGGCAGCGGCGCAAGCCTGCGCATCGAATGCCGCATTCCCGGTGCGGATTGCAACCCGTACCTGGCATTTGCAGCATCGCTGGCTTCCGGCCTCGCCGGGATCCGAAACCGCACCGAACCGCCCGAATGCTTCATGGGAGACATTTATGCCGCTGCACACTTGCCACGTGTACCCTACACGCTCGCGGAAGCCGTTGCATTGTTCGAAAACAGCACTTTTGCCAAAGAAGCATTCGGCGGGGAAGTGGTGGAGCATTACACGCATTTTTTCAAAACAGAGCAGCGCGCCTACGATACGTCCGTGACGGATTGGGAGCGCAAGCGGTATTTTGAACAGATTTAATCACTCATTACTATCCAAAAAACATAACCAATCAAACCCCATGCGCTTAGAAAACAAAGTCGCGCTTATTACCGGTGGAAGCGGTGGAATCGGCCGTGAAACTGCTATTTTATTTGCAAAAGAAGGAGCTAAAATCGTCGTTACCGATGTGAACGACGCTGCTGGTCAGGAAACGGTCGATGAGATCGTGAAAGACGGCGGGGAAGCTTACTTTTTACATTCGGATGTATCGAAAGCGGCTGACTGCGAAGCGGCTGTGGCATTCACCGAAGAGAAATTCGGCAAGCTGAATATCATTTTCAACAATGCCGGCATCATGCATAGCGACGATGACAATGCGATGACGACGGAGGAAGCCATCTGGGACCTGACGATGAATATCAATGCGAAGGGTGTTTTCCTGGGTTGCAAATATGGTATACCGGCATTGCAGCGCGCAGGCGGCGGCTCCATCATTAATACGGCGTCTTTTGTCGCCATTTTGGGCGCAGCAACGCCGCAGGTGGCTTACACGGCCAGCAAGGGCGCGGTCCTGGCGCTTACACGTGAGCTGGCGGTTATACACGCCCGCGAGAACATCCGCGTGAACGCATTGTGCCCGGGCCCGTTGCGCACCGAGTTGCTGATGAAGTTCTTGAATACCGAGGAAAAGAAACAGCGACGACTGGTACACATTCCGATGGGACGCTTCGGGGAGGCCAAAGAAATGGCTTACGCCGCGTTGTTCCTCGCATCTGACGAATCATCTTTCGTCACCGGCACCGACTTCCTGGTGGACGGCGGCATTACCTCTGCTTATGTAACACCTCTTTAATGGGAGCAGGGAGGAACGGAAGGAGGGTGTACCCCTTCCTCTTCTTCCTCCCCTCTTCCCTTTCTTCCTTCAAAAAATGATTCAAAAAACGATAAGCCCGATCGATGGCTCCGTGTATGTGGAGCGCGAATTGGCGAATGCCGAGGCTGTGGAAGCTGCTTTGGAAAAGGCAGTAGCAGCGCAAAAGGAATGGAAAAAGACCACGCTTGCGGAGCGCGAGGCGATATGCCGGAAGGCAGTGGAGTATTTCCTGAACCATGCGGATGAAATCGGCCTGGAACTGACCTGGCAAATGGGCCGGCCCGTTCGTTATACGGCCAACGAAATCCGTCGCGGCTTTCAGGAACGTGCTAATTACATGATTTCGGTCGCGCAAAAAGCGCTGGCCGAT
The DNA here is from genome assembly GCA_001898145.1 of Dyadobacter sp. 50-39. Classification (GTDB taxonomy): domain Bacteria; phylum Bacteroidota; class Bacteroidia; order Cytophagales; family Spirosomataceae; genus Dyadobacter. Next base: position 706,598 of record MKSR01000029.1, on the reverse strand, counting down.
GTGGAAGTAGACGAGATTCCGGGTTTTAAAAGATTTGTAAAAAGAGAGCCGCTGGGTGTGGTGTTTGTGGTGGCTCCGTGGAACTATCCCTATCTCACTTCCGTGAATTCGGTGATACCGGCTATTTTATCCGGTAATGCGGTGATTTTGAAGCATGCACAGCAGACGCCGTTGTGTGCCGAGCGTTATGCCGCCGCATTTGAATATGCCGGTTTGCCGCAGGGTGTATTCCAATACCTGCATTTAAGTCATGACCAGGTGGCACAGGTGATCGGCGACGCCCGGGTCGACTATGTGGCATTCACCGGTTCGGTGGAAGGCGGTCATGCCGTTCAAAAAGCGATCAATGAGCGGTTTATCGTCGGTGGCCTCGAATTGGGCGGGAAAGACCCGGCATACGTTCGTGCGGACGCGAACCTGGCCGACGCGGTTGAAAACCTGGTGGATGGCTCGTTCTTCAATTCAGGCCAGTCGTGCTGCGGGATCGAGCGTATTTACGTGCACCAGGACGTGTACGACGAGTTTGTAAAAGGATTTGAAGAACTGACCAAAACGTATGTTTTGGGCGATCCGCTCAACCCGGAAACTACATTGGGCCCCATGGTGCGTACATCGGCCGCCAGTTTTGCCCAAAAGCAGATTGACGATGCCATCGCGCAAGGTGCCAATGCATTGATCGATCCATCATTATTTCCCGCACACCAGTCGGGTACACCATACCTCGCGCCGCAGGTGCTGGTGAACGTGAACCATTCCATGGACATTATGACAGAGGAAACTTTCGCCCCGGTGGTAGGCATTATGCCAGTCTCGGGTGACGAAGAGGCCATCCGGCTGATGAATGACAGCCAATATGGCCTGACCGCTTCTATCTGGACTTCGGACGTGGATGCGGCATTGCAAATAGGCGAGCAGGTGGAAACAGGTACCTGGTTCATGAACCGCTGCGACTACCTGGATCCGGCCTTAGCCTGGACGGGAGTGAAGAACTCCGGCCGGGGCTGCACGCTATCGGTGGTAGGCTACGAGGCATTGACGCGGCCCAAGTCTTTTCATTTGAAAATAGGGTAACCAGGTTGAATCGGTTATCTTTAATTCAAAACCATGCAATTTGAATATGGAAAGTATAGACACACTTGACTTGAACGGAACTTACAGCTACGCGGACTACCTGAAATGGCAGTTCGAAGAGCGCCTTGAATTAATCAAAGGCAAGATCTTTAAGATGCCTCCCGCACCTGCTGTGAGGCATCAACAGATATCGATGCGACTGTCGTCTGAAATATGGCATTTGCTTAAAAACAGGGATTGCCAGGTTTTTGCCGCCCCGTTCGATGTGCGGCTGCCGAGATTCGATGTGCAATCCGACAGGGAAATTCTCACGGTTGTCCAGCCGGATATTTGTGTGGTTTGCGATCCCGGCAAAATAGATGAAAAAGGCTGCCTGGGTGCGCCTGATTGGATTATAGAGATACTTTCGCCGGGTAATACCAGAAAGGAAATGGACAACAAGTTCGATGTATACGAAGAATCGGGCGTGAAAGAGTATTGGCTGGTGGAACCGAACGATGAGGTCGTTTTTGTTTATCTTTTGGATGATGCTGGAAAGTATTTTGGGACGAAGCCATCCACAATCGGCCAGACTTTGACCTCGGTTACCCTGCCTGACTTTACCATCGATTTGAATCAGCTTTTCGATAAAAAGTAATTATTGACATGACAAAAGTGGGATTGCTGGAATGCGATCACGTGCGGGACGAACTGTTACCCATCGCCGGAGATTATCGTGAGATGTTTCCGGCGTTGTTCGCACAGGTGGCACCAGACTGGGAATTTACGTTTTACGATGTCTGCAACGGACATTTCCCGTCTTCGGCGGATGAATGCGAGATCTACGTTTGTACCGGCTCCAAGTTTTCGGTTTATGACGATGAGCCGTGGATTGCGCGGTTGAAAGAATTTGTAAAGGAAATCCGGATTTCCGGCAAGAAATACCTGGGCATTTGCTTCGGGCATCAGATGCTGGCCGAAGCGCTGGGTGGAAAAGTGGAGAAATCGGCCGTGGGTTGGTGCGTGGGCGTGCATAACTTCCAGGTAGTGGGCCAGGAAGAGTGGATGGTGCCGGCCCGGCAATCATTCAATCTGCTGATGATGTGCCAGGATCAGGTGATGACGCTGCCGCCAGGCAGTAAGCTCCTGGCCGAAACCCAGGATTGCCCGATCGGGATGTTCCAGGTTGGTGACAATATGGTGGGTATACAAGCGCATCCCGAATTTCCCAAGCCTTATGAAAAGGCTTTGATGGAGATCAGGACCGACCGGATTGGCCAGGCAAAGGTAGAAATGGGCATCGTCAGCCTGGAATTGCCGCTGCATGAGCTCACTTTTGCGAATTGGTTAAAGAATTTCGCGGCGCTATGAAGTGGCATGATGGTTTGCTATTTTTACCGCTGCTAAGATTTTAACTTACCAATACCCGCAATGACCGAGAACAGCACGGTATCGAGGCGTCAGATTTTGAGTGCCCACCAGACCGGCCAGAAAATACGCCGGATCGCTTTTGAGATATACGAACAGAATTTTGAAGAAAAGGGCATTATCGTAGCCGGAATTGCCGGTGAAGGTTTTGCATTCGCCCAAAGGCTCGCTGCCGAGCTCACGGGCATATCCCCGCTCGACGTGCAGCTGATCGAGCTGCGTTTTGACAAGCATATACACCAGCAAAGCCCGATCCTGTTCGATCGCGAACTGAATGTCGAAAACCAGGTAGTGATCGTGGCGGACGATGTACTCAACACCGGCCGCACGCTCGCATTCGCGCTCGAACCATTCCTGAAAGTCCCCATGAAAAAGGTGCAGGTAGCCGTAATCGTCGACCGTAGCCACCACAAATTCCCCATACACGCCGACTATGTGGGATATTCGCTCAGTACAACGCTCACCGAGCACGTGGAAGTGGTGCTGAGCAGGGCTGAGGAAGAGGGGGTGTATTTGAAATAATTACAGTTTTCCCCGTATTTCAAGTGTGTTTACACCCACTACATACGCATAGATAGAGGAAGGGACGAAGTTGAGCACAATGCCATTTTTTTCGATCGTCCCTTCTTTATCGATCGTTGTCACGAGCGCGGATTTCAGATTGTTCTTTTCACAGAATTGCAGTAGACTTTTCAGTTCTTGGGGTCTCTCGTAATATCTGTTACTCCATTTCACTTCCACAGCCCAGGCAGGTTTCAGCGACTTATTGTCTAAACCAACCATATCCACTTCACCCTGGGTTTTGCCGACAGTCCAGCGCGCATACCAAGGCGTAAACCAGTAGCGGTGTATCCATTGTGAGAAAATGGCGGTTTCGACCATACTTCCAAACGAATCGTCGGTAGCTTCCAGGGGTGCGAACAATGCGCTGCGCAGGGAGGGATTGGTGAGGAAAACTTTGTAGAAATTGGCACGCTGGAATTTTTTTGCGGTATCGTCTACCCGGTGGATAACCCGTACCAGAAAGGTGGCTTCCAGATATTCCAGGTATTTTTTTAAAAGATTTTTGTCGATACCACTGCTTTTGGAAAGAACGTCCAGCGACACTTCATTGCCGCTGTAATAGGCGAGCGTCGTAAAAAACGCATTCAGCTCCTGTACGTCCTGTATACCGTAAAGGCTGGGCAGGTCGCGCAGCAGTACTTTGTCGACAATGTCGCTTTTAATGTACCGGCCGGGATTCGCCTGAATAGTTTCCGAAAAAATGACCTCAGGATAACCACCAAAATTGATGTAGTCGATAAAATGCCTGTTTACTTCGGTTAGATGGCTGCTGGTGAAGAACTTGTTGACGTTGCCGTTCCAGGCAATGGAGGAAGGTCGGATGAGATGATTGAGCTTCTTCAACTGAATGTACTCATGAAATGTCAAAGGGGGCAGCATGAACTCGGTGAAACGGCCTGCACCGCTTTCATTGCTTTTGAGTCGCAGCGCAGCCGCAGCCGAGCCCGAAACGATGATCTTGGTGTGAGGGTAACTGTCCACCATCACCTTCAAATGGACTTCCCAGTCTTTAAGATATTGGATCTCGTCAAAGAACAAATACCATCCATGGAGGCTGTCTTCTGCTACGGCCTTCCGCACGAGCGAAAACAGTTGTTCCAGTCCCATATATAGATAGATGGGGTTGTCAATGCTGATGAATGCGATCTTCTTAGGGTCAACACCATCGTCCAATAATTTCTGAACGTTATGGTGCATCATCACTGTTTTGCCGACCCTTCTGGGACCCATTAGTACAACTGCCCTCTTAACACTAGTTTCGCTCACCAGTTGGTGTAGCAGGTCGAAGTACAGCCGGGGCTGCATTTCGTGATATTCAGGATCGATGTTGCCTGAAATCCACCAGGGATTTTCAAACCGAAGCCGGTTTAGAACCAGCTCTTCGGATATGGGAGGAAGTTTTGGTTTTTTGGTCATATATTGACAAAAATGTCAATCTAATGTAGGTCATTCTATATTAAATTGGCATTTTTGTAAATATATGAAAAAGTAAAAGGTTTTTATTTCTTAGCTGAACACCCGCCTCAGTTTTACATTCTCTACCGGTCGGATTATAAGCGGTACTTTTTCGATTTTCACGGAACTGCTATCAAGGCCGAACCACTTGTCTTCCGGCGTGGTGAAATCTTTCACGAAGAAATAGGTTTTCATGACGAGTTGTTCAAAGAATGGCAGGTCGTTTTCGAAGGAAAGGAACCTTTCCAGTACCACAAAACGGAAATCACCGGTAATGTTCTGCTTGCTCAGCGATTCGTAGCGGCTGGTGATGTCAACCTCTTTGTTCAAAACCATGTCCTCGACGACCTTGCGGAAGAACATATTGATCCGCTGATCCACCCGGAAACCGAGCCGGAAGTTGATTTTGATCACATTGTCGTGGTTGTCTTCGTCGGACAATACCTTGTATTCCATCGTATAAGGATCATCCGTAATGTCGACGTGGATAAACCAGTACACATCTGCACGTTTCGGCCGTTTCTGGAAAATGGAGTAGATGACTTTCGTTTCGATTTCCGTGGCGCGGGACGCATTGGTCATGAAAACGAGGTGGGTCGTGTATTTAGGAATACTGATATCGCGGCTCAGTTCGTGCAATGCAGGCAGGTATTTTTCCAGTTTGGTGTATTCGGTAAGCCGCAGCTTGATGTAGAATGCTTTGAGCCATACCGCCATCAGCCCCGCCACCAGCGTGCCTACCATGATCGTGAACCAACCCCCATGCATGAATTTCAGCAGGTTGGCACCCAGGAACATGCCTTCTATAAACAGGTAGAGCAGCATGAACACGATCACAATCCAGAGGTTTACCCGTTTGACATACAAATAATAGGAAAACAGGATCGTGGTCATGATCATCGTGAGCGTGATGGCTAAGCCGTACGCAGCTTCCATGTTCGACGATTTTTGGAAAAACAATACCACACCACAGCAGCCGAGCCAGAGGAGCCAGTTGATACTTGGCACATAGAGCTGGCCTTTCTGGTCGCTCGGGTAAATGAGGCGCACTTTGGGCCAGAAATTGAGGCGGATCGCCTCTGAAATGAGCGTGAATGAGCCCGTAATCACGGCCTGGCTGGCAATAATGGCTGCTAATGTCGCAATTACCACTCCGGGCAGGAGCCACCATTCGGGCATGATTTCATAGAACGGCTTGCGCGCATCGAGCAGGTTGCCCATTTCGGTGATCAGCCATGCGCCCTGGCCAAAATAATTGAGTATCAGGCATATTTTAACAAATATCCAGCTGATCCGGATGTTCTCACGCCCGCAGTGGCCGAGATCCGAATACAGCGCTTCGGCGCCCGTGGTACAAAGGAATACCGCGCCGAGCATCCAGAAACCGCCCGGATGTTTGGTCAGCAGGTCATACCCGTAGATCGGATTGAGCGCTTTCAGGATTTCGGGATGGTCTTTGATCTGGTTCAGGCCCAGCACACCGAGCATTACGAACCACGTCACCATGAGCGGCCCGAACGCGCGTCCTACGACTTTGGTACCGAATGCCTGGATGACAAATATCATCGTCAGGATCGCGATGACGATCGGCACTGTCTGGATGTTTGGGTACATAAGCTGCAAACCTTCCACGGCCGACGATACCGAAATAGGCGGCGTAATGACCCCGTCGGCGAGCAATGTACTTCCGCCGATCACCGCAGGCACTGTGAGCCACTTTGCGTGCTTGCGTACGAGTGCATAAAGCGCGAAAATCCCCCCCTCGCCGCGGTTATCGGCCCGGAGGATGAGGATTACGTATTTAACGGTGGTTTGAAGCGTAAGCGTCCAGAAAATACAGGAAATCGCCCCGTAGATGATCTCTTCGGTGATGGGCTCATTCATGATAATGGCCTGCATTACATAAAGGGGCGAAGTACCGATATCGCCGTATATAATGCCGAACGCCACCAGAAGCCCGGCGGCCGTTACCTTGTCAACTTTGTGTTTTGATTCCATCCACCTTTTTGTGAAAACCGGCGAAAGTTAGGAAACGGCTTGCAAAGAAGATATTACGGCATACAAATTTAATTTGTCAATGCGACACTATGCGGTGAAAGTGTTGAATAGCAGGTAGCCATTCAACCCGATAATAATCAGCGCGATAACCCAGCTGATGGCCGTCAGCGGCCGCGAGTTCGCAAAGCGCCCCATGATTTTGCTGTTCGAGGTGAAAAATACCAGCGGTACCACGGCAAAGCTCAGTTGCAGCGACAAAATCACCTGGCTAAGCACGAGCAGCTCTGCGGTGCCGCGTTCGCCGTAGAGGTAGGAGACGACCAGGGCCGGAATGATGGCGATCCCGCGCGTCAGCAGCCGGCGCACCCACGGTTTCAGGCGAATGTCGAGGAAACCTTCCATCACGATCTGCCCTGCGAGTGTGCCGGTGAGCGTCGAACTCTGGCCGGAGGCAAGCAAGGCAAGCGCGAAGAATATACCCGCCAAACTAACGCCGAGTACCGGGTCGAGCAGGTGATAGGCATCGGTAATGTCGGCTATTTCAAAATGGCCGTTGGCGTGGAATGCCGAGGCGGCCAGGATGAGGATGGAGCCGTTGATGAAGAATGCCAGCGCCAGCGAAACGGTGGAGTCGATGGTAGCGAAGCGGATGGCGGTGCGTTTGCCTTCTTCGTCCTTTTTGAAGTTGCGGGTCTGGACGATGCTGGAATGCAGGTACAGATTGTGCGGCATGACGGTGGCCCCCAGGATCCCGATGGCAATGTAGAGCATGCCCGGATCGGTCACAATTTCCTTTTTGGGCAACAGGCCGCCGGTGATACCCGCCAGCGAAGGCTGCGAAACGATCATTTCATAAATAAAGCTCAGAAGGATGATGCCCATAAGCCCCGCCACAATGCTTTCTATAATGCGGAATCCTTTTTGTTGGAAATACAAAACAATGAGCACGTCGAATGCCGTGAACAGTACACCCACCGGTAGCGGGAGGCCAAAAAGAAGATTGAGCGCGATGGCGGAGCCGATCACTTCGGCGAGGTCGGTAGCGGCGATGGCGATTTCGGAGAGCAGCCAAAGCACAAAAGATACGGGGCGGGAATAGTAATCGCGGCAGGCCTGGGCAAGGTCACGGCCGGATGCAATGCCGAGTTTTAGCGACAAATGCTGCAAGAGCATGGCAAAGAGGTTCGAGATCAGGATCACCGACAGCAGCGTATAGCCGAACCGCGACCCGCCTTCGATATCGGTAGCCCAGTTGCCCGGATCGATGTAGCCAACGGCCACCATCAGGCCCGGACCGGTGAATGCCGCCATTTTTTTCCAGAAACCGGCTCCCTCCGGCACGGCAATCGAGGAGTGAACTTCCGACAGCGAACGGAGCTGGTCGCTGTGGCCCGGTGTTTGCTCTTGCAAAGACTTCCCTATTTTTAAATCGTCAATCATTCCTTAGTCTCCGAAATAAACAATTTAGTTCTCTGAAAACAAAGATAAGGAAATTCTCAATATATTTTTAGGTTAGTCTAAATTTTTTAATTTACAGATAGTAAATCGTACTTTTGCCGGATATTAAGATTGGTAACAGGGGCTTATTGGGCATGCAGAATTCCTTCACAGAAGAAAATTACTTAAAGATCATCCACGCTCTTTCCGGACGCGACGGGGTAGAGGTGAGCACGAACGCGCTCGCGGAGAGTACTTCCACACGCGCGGCATCTGTGACGGACATGCTACGGAAGCTTGCGGACAAGGGGTTGATCCACTATAAAAAATACCAGGGGGTAACTTTGACGGACAGTGGGGAGAAAGTGGCGATCAAGGTGATCCGTAAACACCGTTTGTGGGAAGTATTTCTCGTGGAAAAGCTGGGTTTCGGTTGGGATGAAGTGCACGACATCGCCGAGGAACTGGAACACATTCCCTCGGAAGTACTGGTAGAAAAACTAGACGCTTTCCTGGGCCATCCCAAGTTCGACCCGCATGGCGACCCTATTCCGGATGCGAAGGGAAACCTGACAGAACCCGATTACCTGATCCTGACCGACGTACACGTTGGTGAAAAAGTGTTAATGATGGGGGTACTCGACCATGCCCCTTCTTTTCTGCAACACCTTGATCGATCGGGTATTACGCTCGGATCGGTGCTTGAAGTGCGTGAAATTAACGAATACGACAAGTCGGCGTCTGTACAGATTAACGGTGGACCGACGTTGTTTATCAGTCTCGAAGTGTCCAAAAACCTGCTGGTACAGCGCCGATGAGACCATAACCAGCCATGAACTTCAAAATCCTCGATCGTTACCTGATCAAAAACTTCCTGATTACCTACGTGTTCGTGGCATTTGTCATCGTGCTGATCATCTGTATGATCGACTACACGGAAAAGGTAGACGACTTTCTCGACAAAAAAGCGCCGTTGAGAGAGATCATCATCGATTATTACCTCAACCTGATTCCCTACTGGATCAATTACATCAGTCCGCTGATGGTATTCATCGCTACGGTGTTTTTCACTTCGCGTATTGCCGCGCGGACGGAGATCATCGCGATGCTCAGCAGCGGAATCAGTTTCGGAAGAATGCTGCTGCCTTACATGGCAGGCGCGGTAGTTCTGGGGATTCTGACATTCATTCAGGTAGGTTGGGTTTTGCCCAAGGCGAATAAAATCCGCGTTAATTTTGAAAAGACCTATGTGAAAAACGAGTTCTATTTCAGCGGGCATAATGTACATATTACCATCGCCCCGGACGTGTATGCTTACCTGGAAAGCTATAATACGACGACCCAAACCGGCAACAAATTCACAATGGAGACGATCAAAGGCACGAAGCTGCTTCAAAAGTTTTATGCCGAAAAGATAGTCTGGCAGCCGAAAAAGAAGAAATGGACGCTGCAAAATTATCAGGTAAGGACGCTGGATAGCCTCGGTGAGCGGCTAAGCCGGGGAACGGAGATCGATACGACGATCAACCTCTCTCCCAAAGACTTTGAAAGTGACTACAACCTCTTCGAAACCTTTACATTACCGGAGCTCAATGCGTACATTGATTTGCTGAGGAGCCGCGGTGCCGACGGCCTGGAAGTGTATCTGATCGAAAAATACATTCGCTTTACACAGCCTTTCGCAATCCTGATCCTGACCGCCATAGGTGTGATTGTTTCCGCAAGGAAGAGCCGCCGGGGGGTGGGCTGGCAAATTGCGCTGGGTTTCATGCTGGCATTTGTTTACATCCTGTTCTTTTTGCTCTCCAAAGGGGTGGCCGAGGCTGGTACGATCAACACCTTGCTGGCGGTATGGCTGCCGAATATCGTATTTTCACTGATCGGCATATTGCTGTACAAAACGCTGCCGAGGTAATATGCTGTCGTCGTCTTCCATTCGCTCTTACCTGCATTTGCATTTCCTGGTAATGATCTGGGGCTTCACGGCTATTGTGGGGCTGATGGTCACGATTTCGCCGGTGGCATTGGTGCTCTACCGGACGCTTTTTGCGGCGGCAGGATTGGGAATGGTGATCGTGCTGTCCAAAAAAAGCTTTGCTGCGACGGGCCGCGATCTGCTCAGAATGCTGGCCGTGGGTTTTGTACTTTCCGCACATTGGATGTTGTTTTTTGCGTCGGCGCGGGTTTCCACGGCATCGGTTTGCCTGGCGGGGATGGCTACTACCTCACTCTGGACGAGCCTGCTGGAACCGCTGGTGAATAAGCGAAAAGTCAGCCCGTTGGAAGTCGGACTGGGGATTCTGGCATTTGCCGGTTTGTATGTGGTTTTCAAGTTTGAATTTGACCACGTATTAGGCCTGATGCTCGCATTGGCCTCCGCCGTGCTGGCCGCCACTTTTACGGTAGCCAACAGCCGCCTCGTACAGCGCATCGACGCCTGGGTAATCACTTTTTATGAAATGACGGGCGCCACATTGTTTTCACTGCTTTTTCTCGCAATTTCAGAGCATAATAACTGGAACAGCGGTGCACCGTTTGTCCCAGCACAGGGCGACTGGGTCTGGATATTGTTCCTCGCATTCGTGTGTACGGTGTACGCGAGCACGATGGCAACACAGCTGATGAAACAGTTTTCGGCGTATCTCATCAACCTGACTATCAACCTCGAACCGGTTTATGGAATTGCGCTGGCCTTTTTCATTTTTGGTGAAAAGGAGCGGATGACGCAAGGATTTTACATGGGCACGCTGCTCATTCTGCTCGCTGTGATCTTGTATCCGCTGTTAACCACCACCGTGATGAAGAAGGACCGCCGCAAGATAATTGAGGCCGGTAAATAGGTCATATTGAGCAGCAGGTTGGCACGAGGAGGCGCATATTAACTTATTACTGCTATTTTTGTCGATTCAACCAACAGGGTGACATATGAATCCAGCTCGTTTACTTTTAGTCATACCATGCTACAATGAAGAAGCGATCTTGTACCGGACGTATGCTAAATTAAACACCTACTATAACGGCATCAAGGAGCGGGGCCTCATTGCGGAGGATAGTCGCATCTGTTTTGTGAACGATGGCAGCCGGGATAAAACCTGGTCGATCATCGAGGACATTTGCCGGAAGGATTCCAACATCATCGGCGTCGGCCTCTCCCGAAATTTTGGTCACCAAAGTGCCATAATGGCTGGTTTGGAGCAGCATGTCAATGATTTCGACTGCTTCATCACAATCGACGCCGACTTGCAGGATGATATCAACGCCATTACGGCCATGATCGAAAAGCACCGCGAGGGCGCGATGGTGGTGTACGGCGTACGCTCCGACCGGAGTTCCGATTCCTGGTTCAAACGGTCTACCGCCGAAGGTTTTTATGTGCTCATGCAGAAAATGGGCGTTCCGGTGGTGTTCAATCATGCGGATTTCCGTTTGATGGACCAGCGGGTACTGAAAGAGCTGGGGAATTTCCGGGAGATCAACATGTTCCTTCGCGGCATTGTGCCGCTCATCGGCTTCAAAAACGAAAAGGTATTTTACAGCCGCCTGGAACGGGAGGCCGGTGAAACCAAATATCCGCTCAGCAAAATGCTGCTTTTCGCGTGGAACGGCATTACCTCCTTTTCCACGTTCCCGATGCGGCTGGTGCTTTATTTCGGATTCGTCAATTTCTTTATCGCGATGCTGATCGTGATTTACATTCTTTCCTCCTACGTCATAGGGCATACTGTGCCGGGCTGGACGTCTACCATGCTGCCGCTTACCTTTTTCAGCGGATTCAACATGATGGCGCTTGGCCTGATCGGTGAATATATCGGTAAGATTTATGAAGAAGTAAAAGGCCGTCCGCGCTATATCATAGAAAAAATTGTCAATGAATAGATTTTATAGAAAATACCGGGTTGTCGGCAACTGGGCCAACATTCTTCTGATGCTGACCGTGCTGGTGCCGCTGCTGGCACTTTCTTATTTCAATCATCCGTCGCCTGCGGACGATTTCTGTTACATATTTACGGTATTCAAAATAGGCTGGTTTGAGGCCATGAAACTGTACTATACCGAATGGACAGGTCGCTATTTCGGTATTTTTCTCAACCACACGAGCCCGCTGCTGTTCCATTCCATCGCCGGTTTCAAAGTACTGCCTGTGATTTTGCTGCTGGGGATGGTTTTTGCATTATACAGCCTGTTCCGGCATCTCACGCCCACCTTGTCCAGGCTGGCGCATCTGGGTTTTGCCGGTGTGGTTTTCTTCCTGTATATCCTCAAAATGATGAGCATTTCCGAGGCATTTTACTGGATGGCCGCATTTGTTACCTACACCATCCCGAACATCTTCACATTGTTATGGATCGTGCTCGTGCTCCGCTGGTACCGCCAGGACACACAGCCAGCGAAGCTGTTTGTCGGCGCGCTTTCCGGATTTCTCATATTCGCGGTCATTGGCAGCAGTGAAACCAATCTGCTGATCATGGTGCTGCTGGTAGGTGCGTGGCTGGCGTACAGGGTACTTTTCCATCGCAAAATCGATGCATTCATGGTTTCGATGGCTGTTGTAACGGCGCTTTCATGCTATTTCTACTTCGCTTCACCGGGTAATGCGGCACGCATCGGAGGTAATCCCCTGGGCGGCAATGTTCCTTTCTCGGTCACTTCCTCATTTAAGAAATTGGCCTATCTGGGCTACGACTGGGTTTTCAGGACGCCGTTGATATTCTTCACATTGGCCTGGCTGTTTGTGCTCTCACGCCTGTCGGACGGTGCACGCAATTACTTCTCGATCCCGGTCTGGTATGCGGTGCTGCTGTTTATCGGCGTGCTCTCCGCCCAGCTTTTCCCTTCTTATTATGGAGTGGGCATTGAGCCTACACCGCGCGTGATTAACTGCGTGTATTTCTTTTTCCTGATCGGCTGGTTCTATATTATCGGGGTGGTTTTCCATTATTTCAAGCAGCGGAAATTTACTTTAATGCATTTTACCACCGTGCGGTATGGCATCGTTTGTGCAGTACTGGTGGTGTCGGTGGCGCTGTCGTTTCTGCGCAGCAGTAATGTGAGAATGATGTACACCGATTTGCTGAAAGGCAAAGCAGCGGCATTCGACAAGGAAATGTACCAGCGCTATGCCCTCATCAAAGGCTCGCAGGAAAACATATTGTACCTGCCGCCGGTGCGCTCGAAACCGATGACGATTTTCCTGGACGACGACATTAAGACCGACCCCAACCACTGGTGGAACAAATGTGCGGCGGGCTATTTTGGCAAAGAAGCCATTTACATGAAAGATACCGAAGGTGGACAATAGCAATAAGAAGCCGCTTCTTTGCCTGGGAATGGCAGTGCCGGTGGCGCTGTGGGTGGGCGTTATCCTCTACTATTCCGTGAACCTGCCCTGGTACGACGATTTCGACCCATTTCCCGATTTTCTGCATAAATGGATCACGAGCGGGTCGGTATCAGAACGTCTGGCTCTCCTTTTTCAACCCAATAATGAACACCGGATGGTCATCGGCAAGCTGGCCACGGTTGGGTATTACTGGGTTACAGGGCAACTCAACTTCACATTCCTGCACATTGGTGCGGCGCTTTTTACATTAGGAACACTGGTGGTTTTCTGGCGCGCATTCAAGCGGTCCGGGCTGAATGGCTGGTATTTTCTACCCGTACCATTTTTGCTTTTTCAGCTTCAATACCACCTCATCTTCCTGTGGGCAATATGCGGCTGGCAACACCAGCCGGTCGTTTTCTTTGTGGTACTATCGATGTTTTTGCTCTCCGGGAAGCGCTTCACGGGCGCGCTGCTGGCAGGTGTTTGTGCCACGTACGCGATGAGCAGTGGAATTTTTGTCTGGCCGGCAGGTGTGGCGGTACTTCTGCTGCGGTCGCAATACAAGCAGCTTGCGGCGTGGATTGCGGTAGGGGGAGTGGCGGTAAGTTTGTACTTCTACGGCATGTCGGCACAGGGTAACGAGTCGAGCTTTGCGTTTTTTGCCCAATATCCGCATTTGTCGGTGCTGGGCTTTTTTGCTTTCCTGGGCGGGCTGTTCGATTTTTTTCCGGAAAAAAGCATTGTGGTACGCTCGGCGCTGCCGGTGCTGATGGCTTTTATCGCGATGATCTGGGTGGCTATCTGGCTATGGAGGCAGCTGACGCCCTGGCTGGCCCGGACGTTCGGTTTGTTCAGGAATGCGGCAGATAATGCTAATAGGGTTGGCGAAAGCAATTTCAATGCGTTTTTGGTCGGTATTTTCGGCTTCCTGCTGGTGGAGGCACTCGTTATCGGGTTGCTGCGGCCGCGTTTCGGCTTTTTTGTAATGATTGTGAGTAACTACAAAATCTATCCGGCCCTGTTCCTCATTGTTACATACTTGTCTTTTGTTGGTTCAACCCAAAGTGAGAGCGTGCGGAAACTCGCGCTCCGCGGAGCTGCATTGGTGGCGTTGGTCATCTGGGGTTTATCTATTTACTCGTATCTGCCGGTGATTTCCGAACGCAGAAAATACTACATGGTCAACGGCTATAACCAGGAACACAATGGTTTCGGCCTCGGGCATGTGCCGTATTCCGAAGGTGCGCGGTATGTGGATAGCATGATGAAATTCCTCGTTAAAAAGGGTGTTTACAGCTATCCAAAAGAAGGAAATGCGCTCGGAAGACAGGTGAATGCGCTCACGATGGCGTTCCCGGTCGACAGGCAGGTGACGGTAGAGCACCGCGAAAAGGCGATTTACCTGAACGATCCCGAGGGTACTATCTCGCCGGCGCGTTCAACAGGCGAATATGCATTTGCCCGGAATGGACAGCGTCTGTATTTCTTCAAAATGGAACCGCATAAGTACGCAGGGCGCAACTTTTTCAAGCAATACGACAAAGGTTTTGACATAGAAATACCGCATTCGTCGCTGCTGCCCGGAACGTACGATCTGGGAATCGTGAACGTGGAAGGCGCCGGTCTGAAAGGCGGCGTTCTTGGAAAAGTGACAATACCTTAAATAAGAGAATGTTTCGATAATAGGCCGAAAGGTGTATTTTTGCCTCCATTGGTCATTGAAAAACTCAGCATATTGAAAACTCCTCAAATTTCAATCGTCGCGCCGCTATATAATGAATCTGAGACGTTCCCGCTTCTGGTACAACGTATCAATGCATTAATGGACGCCAGCCCGCTTGCTATTGAAGTGGTATTGATCGACGATGGAAGCAAGGATGATACAGCTTTGAAAATCAGGCAGGTAGCGCTGACGGATGAGCGGTATCATGGTGTTTTTCTATCGCGCAACCATGGTCACCAACTGGCGCTTACCGCAGGTATTTCGGCCGCGCGCGGTACGGAAGCCCTCTTCGTGATCGACGGCGACTTACAGGACCCGCCAGAGCTTTTGCCGGAATTTTACAAATTGTTGCAGGCAGGTAACGACGTGGTGTATGCAGTTCGCAAGAAGCGGAAGGAAGGCTTCATCAAGAAAATGGGCTACCATTGGTTTTACCGCATTCTCCGCTCGATTTCCTATGTGGAGATTCCACTTGATAGCGGTGATTTTGCGCTGATCAGCCGCCGTGTCGTGGATGTTTTGAATAAAATGCCGGAAGAAAGCCGCTATCTGCGCGGAATGCGTTCCTGGATCGGGTTCCAGCAGGTGGGGTACGAGTATGAGCGGGATGCACGCGCTGCGGGAGAATCCAAATACTCTTTCAAACAGCTTTTCAGGCTTGCTTACAATGGTATTTTCAATTTCAGTGAATTTCCCATCAAGTTTATGAGCCGCGTGGGCATGACGGCCATCGTTATTTCGTTGATTTATTTCGCGACAGTGGTACTTAAAAAGTTGTTTTTTGCCCACGTTATCGAGGGTTTTGCCGCCCTGCTGTTTGTGATCATCCTGTTCAGCGGGGTGCAATTGCTCGCATTGGGCATTATTGGAGAATATGTGCTCCGGATTTTCTTTCAATCCAAAAACCGTCCCCTGTTCATTATCAAAGAGGAAATAGTCAACCGGGAGTACATTTAACCTGATGGATTTTCATTCGATTCAATTTGCAGTTTTTTTTATAGTAGTCACGCTGGCATATTTCAGCCTGTCGTGGACCGGTCGTTGGGTGCTTTTGCTGCTCACGAGCTGCTATTTTTATATGGTTTTCAAACCGGTATTCATCCTGATCCTGTTTGGAACCATCATTATCGACTATTACGCCGGGATATGGATCGAGAAGTCTCAGGAGCAGAAGCAGAAAAAGCTGCTGCTAGTGATCAGTCTGATCTCCAACATCGGTATACTCGCATTCTTCAAGTATTACGATTTCGTGCAGGACTCAGTGAACACCATTTTGGCAAACCTGCATTTAAGACCTGCATTTCCCGCATTTACCCGACTCATCCCCGGCCCGATCGCCGAATGGATGACTACCGGGAGTGGTAAATTGCTGCTGCCGATCGGTTTGTCGTTCCACACATTCCAGGCCATGAGCTACACGATTGAAGTGTACCGCGGCAACCAGCGGGCCGAGAAACATTTCGGGATTTACGCATTGTACGTGATGTTCTACCCGCAGCTGGTGGCTGGGCCCATTGAGCGGCCGCAGAATATGCTTTTCCAATACCACTCGTTTTTCAAATACGACTTCGAGCAGGTGAAGGAAGGGTTAATGCAAATGGCGTTCGGCTTTTTCAAGAAAATGGTGATTGCCGACAGGCTGGTTATGCTCGTGGACGCAGCCTATCAGAATCCGGCCGACCATAACGGGCTTACGCTCATCGTCGCCACGGTTTTCTTCGCATTCCAGATCTACTGCGACTTCTCCGGCTACTCGGATATCGCGATCGGCGCGGCCCGTGTGATGGGTTTCACGCTGATGGAAAATTTCAATACGCCGTATATTTCCAAATCTATTTCGGAGTTCTGGGGCAGGTGGCACATTTCGCTTTCTTCGTGGTTCAAAGATTACCTTTACATCCCGTTGGGCGGTAACCGCAAAGGCGAATGGACCAAGTACCGCAACCAGTTTATCGTGTTCCTCGTGAGCGGGCTTTGGCACGGCGCCAGCTGGAACTACGTGATCTGGGGCGCATTGCACGGGTCATACCAGGTGGCAGCTTCGCTCCGCGACAAGTGGATGAAGCAGGCAGGTATCGAAATGCCGAAAAATGCATTTATGAATGTCCTGAACATCGTTTTGACCTTTATCCTGGTGACGATTACCTGGGTGTTTTTCCGTAACCACAAAGCGCCGGTGGGCAGGTCGTTCCTGATTTTGCAAAAAATGGCAGGCTTCTCATTCTCCGAACCGCTACAAACCCCCATGAACCATATCGAAATGTGGCTTTGTGTGGTGTTAATCATTTTCCTGATGGTTAAGGAGCATTATTATCTCAAAATCCCGACGCGAAACACGACTGCGTTCTTCATTTTGTTTCCGCTGATCCTGCTCGCAAACTATTTCCTGGGTGTCGTTTCCGAAAACCAGTTTATCTACTTCCAGTTCTAAAAAATAGCCGCAAACATTTGCGTTGAATAATTTGTTACCTGATTTTTGAAGGACTACCGACGTTCTTATGACCGATTTTAAGTATCAATTGAAATGTACGAAGTAACATCCGACAACAGGCTCAAAAGCCTGATCGTAGTAGGCGATCGCGTTTTGATCCGCCCCAAAAGTCCCAGCGACCGCACTAACAGCGGCCTCTACCTGCCTCCGACTGTAACCGAAAAAGAACAGGTGCAAACCGGTTATGTAATTAAGGTCGGTCCGGGGTACCCCATTCCCGTAGCAGTGGAAGAGGAGCCCTGGAAAGAAACCGAGGAAAAAGTGAAATATATGCCGCTCCAATCGAAAGAGGGCGACCTGGCCATTTACCTGCAACGGAACGCCATCGATCTCGAATACGACGGGCAGAAGTATGTGATCGTTCCGCAGTCGTCGATATTGATGCTGGAACGGTCGGAAGATTTGTTTCAGTAGTCAGGTTTGGGCAGGTGTAGTTAGGTGTTGTCATTTGTGGTCAATTATTGTAAAAAATATCTCTCAAATATCATTAACCATGAATGGCTACACTTGCCTATCAATGAGAACACCTGACTAGATTTGAAATCGTCACACATAAAAGCAACAACGCATGAAATACAACTTCCTAGGTAACACCGGCGTATTGGTTTCTGAACTTTGCTTCGGAACGATGACTTTTGGTGGCGATGGTTATTTTGAAGTGATTGGGAAAGTGCAGCAGGATGAGGCTACGGCACTGGTGAAGACGGCGCTGGATGCGGGGATCAACTTTTTTGATACGGCCAATGTGTATTCGTATGGCAGGTCCGAGGAAATCCTCGGGCAGTCGTTCAGGACACTTGGTGTGAAACGCAGCGATGTTTTCATTGCTACCAAAGCGCGTGGCCGGATGGCGCCGGGTGCTAACCAGGTAGGGCTTTCGCGCTTGCACATCATGGACTCTGTGGATGAAAGCCTGGCCCGGCTCGGTACCGATCACATCGACCTGTTCTATATCCACGGCGTGGATGCGGAGACTTCCCTGGAAGAGACCATGCGCGGCCTGGAAGACGTTGTGCGCTCGGGCAAGGTGCGTTACCTGGGTGTGAGCAACCATGCGGCGTGGCAGATTATGAAGGCCAACGGCATCGCGGAGAAGAATGGCTGGACGAAGTTTGTGGCTTGCCAGCATTATTATACCATCGCAGGCCGCGACCTGGAAAGGGAGCTTATACCCATGATGAAGGACCAGAATCTCGGATTGATGCCGTGGAGTCCGCTGGCAGGCGGGTTTCTCTCGGGGAAATACACCCGCAACAGCGAATCGACCGGTGAAAACCGCCGGGATAATTTCGATTTCCCGCCCGTTGATAAGGATAAGGCTTATGATGTCATCGACGTCATCCAACCTATCGCACAGGCGCATGGCGTTTCGGTGGCACAGATTGCCCTGGCATGGCTGTTGCACCAGAAGGCCGTCACGAGCGTCATTATCGGTGCCAAAAAGCCGGAACAGCTTACGGATAACATTGCCGCTACGGAAGTAGTGCTGACGGCCGATGAACTGAATCAGCTGGAAAAAGTCAGTGCATTGAAACCCGAATATCCGCAATGGATGATCGAACGGCAGGCACGCGAACGCATTCCGGGAAAGGCATGACCAAGTGCCTGCAAGTTATGCGGATGGCTTTGCTGACTGTGGGTGCCTTCGCATTCGCCATAGCCGTGCATGCGCAGGAACGCAGCGTGGCCATTACGATCGACGACGTTCCCAATGTAAGCCTGTTTGCCGCGGATGGTCAGTCATCGGGATTATTGCAAAAGCTGGATTCGCTGAATCTCCCGGTTGCGATTTTTATCAATGAGGGTCATTTGAAGCAAAACGAGCATTTTGAGCAGAATAGAAAACTGCTGGAAAGTTGGATCTCCCGGCCTTACGTCACCGTGGGGAATCACACGTATTCGCATCCGAATTACGGCGATATTGGTTTCGACGCATTTAAGGATGAGGTTGTGAAGGGAGAGGAACTAACGCGGAAAATGGCTGAGAAAGCGGGTAAGGAGCTGGAATACTTCCGGTTTCCTTTTAACGGAATGGGTAAGGACAGTGCAGAGCAGGCGCGGATGCAGGCTTTTCTGACCGAAAGCCACTACATTTCAACACCATTTACAGTCGAAAGCGAGGACTGGCTTTTTACACAACTTTACGAAAAGGCATTGCGTGAAGGCAATTTGGACGAGGCCAGGTCGATCGGTAACCGCTATGTGGATCTCACCCTGAAGCTCTTCGGGCATTTTGAGCAAGTAGCGATGAAAGTGACGGGGAGGCCGGTGAAACAAATTTACCTTTGCCATGACAACCGCCTCAACACGGATTATCTGCCGGCTTTAATTCAGAAGCTGAAAGAAAAGCAATACAGTATGATTAGCCTGGCAGATGCGATGAGCGATGAGGCTTACCAATTGCCATTGTATTACCACGGAAACTGGGGTTTTTCGTGGCTTTACCGCTGGGTGAAAGACCCGGCCGTGCGCCGATCGCTTATGCAGGCCGAGCCGTCGGATAAGGAGGCACAGCAAGCCTACGAAGCATTGACGAAAAGCAAAAAATAAGGCATTAAAAAAGCACGCCTTGGAGGGGCGCGCTTTCGAAATGTCTTTATTATGAACTAACCTTAGATAACGCGAACGTTAACTGCGTTTAGGCCTTTTCTTCCATTTTCTACTTCGTAAGACACTTTGTCGTTTTCACGGATATCGTCCTGAAGACCTGAAACATGAACGAAAATGTCTTTCTCTCCTGATGATGGTTGAATGAATCCGTATCCTTTTGATTCATTGAAAAACTTAACTGTACCTTCTGCCATTAGAATTGATCTTATTATTTGTAATGACCAAATTTAGACATAAAAAGCAGATATGCAATATTAAAGTTTCTTGGCGTTAGAATTATTCCAATATACCAGAATGCGTTTTTTATCATGCCGCTAGTTCAATTAAAATCGAAAATATCCCCATACTGGCTTCCAAACGGACATTTTCAAAGTATTTATCCCGCGCTGTTCCGGCAGGTGAATGGTATAAAATATTTTCGAGAAAAAATTGTAACTCCCGATGATGACTTCCTGAATCTGGACTGGTCATATGCCGGAATGGAGGGCCTGAAACCGTTGGTGATTCTCTCGCACGGGCTCGAAGGTAACACCACGCGCCAGTACATAACGGGGATGGTTAAACTCCTGAACCGGCACGGGTTCGATTGCCTGGCCTGGAACTTCCGGAGCTGCGGCGGCGAAATGAACCAGACGGCGCGCTTCTACCATAGCGGGGCTACCGAAGACCTCGACGCGGTGGTGAATAATGCGTTTGAAAAAGGTTATTCCGATGTGCGGCTTATGGGATTCAGCCTGGGCGGGAACCTTACCTTGAAATACCTTGGCGAGCAAGGGAGTGCCATCGACAGCCGCATCAAAGGTGCGATCGTTTTCAGTGTGCCGATGGACCTGAAGGCATGCAGCTTGTCGATTATCGAGCCTCGTAATCAGGTATATATGCGCCGTTTTTTGAATACATTAAAACCCAAGGTGGTGGAAAAAGCGCGTTTCTTTCCTGAAAAAATCAGTTTGGATGACCATCAACTGGTGAGGACGCTGTACGATTTTGACGACATTTACACGGCACGGCTGCACGGTTTCAAAGGCGCCGATCACTACTATGCCGAATGCAGCTCGAAGTTCTTCGTTGAACCGATTTCCGTGCCGACGACGATCGTGAATGCGGAGAACGACCCGATTGTGCCGTTCGAAAGCCTGCCGGTTGAACTGCTGCGATCTCATTCCTATGTAACCTTGGTCGCCACAAAGGACGGCGGACACTGCGGTTTTCGTCCGGCACGCCTTACCGATGAATTTTACTGGTCGGAAAAATACGCCCTCCAGTTGCTGACCACCTTGTGACCACACATCACAATCCCTGACCACACCGGGCTCATTCCAGCGGCCCATACCCATTCGGCGAGACTTCGCCGGGGAAGAAAACTGTTCCAAACATTATTTTGTTAGCAGCATATACCAATAGATTTTGGTAATTTTGTGGCCTGTTTCAAACAGGTCGGACCCTTAGAGATAAAAATTACGTTAACTCGTTCATTTTTCAGTTATTCCCCGTTTCATGTCCACATTAACTCTCAATCCAGCACCGTACATTATCATTGATTTCGACAGCACATTCACGAAAGTGGAAGGGCTCGACGAATTGGCCGCGATCGCCCTCAAAGGCCATCCGGAGCGTGATCAGATTGTTCAGAAGATTTCTGATCTGACCAACAAGGGTATGAATGGCGAAATGTCGTTTGCGGATGGT
The DNA here is from genome assembly GCA_001898145.1 of Dyadobacter sp. 50-39. Classification (GTDB taxonomy): domain Bacteria; phylum Bacteroidota; class Bacteroidia; order Cytophagales; family Spirosomataceae; genus Dyadobacter. Next base: position 684,830 of record MKSR01000029.1, on the reverse strand, counting down.
CTGCGCCAGCGAATCGCCTTACTGAAAGCCAACCGGTCTCACATTGAAGAACTGGTGTCTTTTCTGAGAACCAAGGTTTCGGATTCGTTCAAGCGCAATACGCAGTTTTTGACGGAGCATGCGGAGCAGATTTACATCGTTTCCAGCGGGTTTAAAGAGTTTATCGTACCTGTGGCTACCGAGCTGGGCATCCTGGCCGATCATGTGTATGCTAACGAGTTCATGTTCGACGAGGAGGGGAATATTGTAGGGATTGATGAAGAAAATGTGTTGTCGATGGACGGTGGAAAGATCAAGATCCTTTCTTCACTGAACTTGTCGGGCGACGTTTACGCTATCGGTGATGGCTATACGGACTATGAATTGAAGGCATCCGGCCTGGCCAATCGCTTCTATGCATTTACAGAAAATGTCGAACGCCCGAAAGTAACGGCGGTGGCCGACCATATCGCCACTTCATTCGACGATTTTCTTTTTGATAATAAATTCAGCAGGAGCCAGTCTTATCCAAAGAGTCGCATCAAGGTATTGCTCTTGGAAAACGTGCACCCCGTTGCGCGCAAGGCATTTGAGGAAGAAGGTTTCAATGTGGAGTTCGTAAAAGGTGCACTCGACGAGGACGAGCTTTGCGAGCGTATCAAGGACGTATCCATTATCGGTATCCGTTCTAAAACCACCATTACCAAACGTGTACTGGAAAATGCCAACCGCCTGATGGCGATCGGTGCATTCTGTATCGGTACCAACCAGATCGACCTTGACGAAGCTGCCCAAAGAGGTATCGCGGTGTTCAATGCGCCTTACAGCAACACCCGTTCTGTAGTGGAGCTGGCGGTGGGTGAAATGATCCTGCTGATCCGTAATATCGTCGGCAAAAGCAACCAGCTGCATCAGGGTATCTGGGATAAATCGGCTAACGGCAGCTTCGAGATCCGCGGCAAGAAGCTGGGTATGGTCGGTTACGGAAGCATTGGAACGCAGCTTTCCGTGGTGGCCGAGGCGCTGGGGATGGATGTGTATTTCTATGATGCGGTTGAAAAGCTGTCGATCGGTAATGCCAAGAAAGTAAATACCCTGGAAGAACTGCTGGCCATGTCCGATGTGCTAAGCCTGCACGTAGATGGCCGGAAGGAAAACACCAACATGATCGGAAAGCGTGAGTTTGATCTCATGAAAGACGGAGTGATCTTCCTGAACCTGTCACGTGGTCACGTGGTCGACATTAAGGCATTGGCCGACGCCGTGAAAAGCGGTAAAGTGGCCGGCGCGGGTGTGGACGTATTCCCGAAAGAGCCGAAAACCAACGATGAAATGTTCGAAAGCGAGCTGCTTGGTTTGCCGAACGTAATCCTGACGCCGCACATTGGTGGTAGTACCGAGGAGGCACAGGAGAATATCGGTCACTTTGTACCTTCCAAATTGCTGGAATTCATGAACAACGGTAGCTCTTACGGCAGTGTGAACTTCCCGGAAGTACAATTGCCGAAGCTGAAAGACTCGCACCGCCTGCTGCACATTCACGCCAATGTACCAGGCGTACTGGCTAAGCTGAACCAGATTTTTGCAAAAAACAATATCAACATTACCGGCCAGTACCTCAAAACCAATGAGCATATCGGCTATGTAATCGTGGATATTGCCAAAGATTATACAGAAGAATTTATCCAGGAAGTGAAAGAGGTAGAAGGAACGATTCGTTTCCGCATGCTTTACTAAAAAGTGATTCAATGACCGGTTGCAAATAATTTCATTCACTCATTCAGTCATTCGATCATTCACTCATAGAGAATTATGTCATTAACATTTTTCACTCCTGGACCTGCGGCTCTGTACCCGACATTCGAGCAGCATTTGAAAACTTTCGTCGAACAGCAGCTAGGCTCGATTTCCCATCGCAGCCAGCAGTACCGTGATTTACATAAATTCACCGTAGACCAGCTTCGAACGCTCCTCAACGTACCTGATACGCACGCTATCCTGTTTCTGGGTTCCGCGTCGGAAGCGTGGGAACGCATCTTGTTCAGTACGGTGGAACTCGAAAGCTTTCATTTAGTGAATGGTTCGTTTTCCAGGAAGTTTTACGATTACTCGAATGCGCTGAACAAATATGCCCACAAGTTTGAAAAGCCGATGGGTGAAGGGTTCGTTGCCGGTGAGGTTGAAGTTCCGGAATATGCGGAACTGATCGCTACAACGCACAATGAGACGAGTTCCGGCGTACAGATGCCCGTGGCGGATATCCATAAATTGAAGCAAAAGAACCCGTCGAAATTCATTGCCGTGGATATGGTGTCTTCCGCACCTTATCCCGAGCTGGATTACAACATTATCGACACGGCGTTTTTCTCAGTGCAGAAGGCATTTGGCTTGCCGGCCGGTTTGGGTGTATGGATTGTCAGCGAGCGTTGTTTGGAGAAAGCGAAAAGCATTCGCAATACCTATTCCATCGGCGCCCACAACGACCTGCCGACACTTTGGAAGAATGCGCAAAACAACGAAACGCCTGCGACGCCGAACGTGATGCTTATTTATCTGCTGGGCAAAATAGCAGAAGATATGAACCGTATCGGTATACAGAATATCCGTAAAGAGACGGAGCACAAAGCAGGTTTACTTTACAAGTTTATTGAGAAAACAGCCGGTTTCTCTGCATTTGTGAAAGAGAAAGCCCTTCGCTCGCAGACGGTGATCGTGACCGATACCGAGGCTCCGTCGGCTGATATTATCAAAAGCATTAAGGAAAAAGGTATGGTAATCGGCAGCGGCTATGGTGCCGGCAAGGCTACGCAGCTGCGGATCGCCAACTTCCCGGCAACATCCCTGGAAGAAACCGAAAAACTGGTTCACGAGCTCAGTAAACTCTGAAAAAATAGCTTGTAGAATAGCGTTACCAAAAAGGGTGCTTGAACGTCTAAATGTTCGGCACCCTTTTCTTTTCTTGATGAAGCGAAACGATATATTATGGAAATCGATACTGGAAGATATTTTTGATGACTTCCTGAAATTTTTCTTCCCCAATGCAGAAACGCTGTTCGACTTCGAAAAGGGCTTCGAATACCTCGATCAGGAGCTAGACCAGCTGTTCCCGCCGGATGGCGACGCATTCGCCATCCGGTATGTGGATAAGCTCGTAAAAGTGCATTGCCGTTCCGGCGCCGAGGCCTGGCTGTTGGTACACATCGAGGTCCAGGGCTACCGTGACGTAGCCTTTCCCGACCGGATGTTTACATACTATTACCGCATATGGGACAAGCACCGTAAGCCCATTACCGCTTTCGCCATCCTTACAGACGATTACAGGCATTTCCTCCCTGTCCAGTTTGAGCAGGCTTGCCTGGGCACGAGTGTTTGTTTTCGGTTTAACAGTTATAAGGTGCTGGATCAATCGGAGGAAGAATTGGAGGCGAGTGATAATCCGTTTGCTCAGGTTGTGCTGGCAACAAAAATTGCACTCAATCGAAAGATGCTTCCGGTGGATGAACTTTACCGTTTGAAAATTGATCTGGCTAAGAGGTTATTAAGTCGCGATATTCCTAAGTGGAAGATTGGAAAATTGATGGAATTTTTGAAATTTTATGTAAGGTTGGGAGATGAGGAAATGGATGTACAGTTAGATCTGGAAATCGACAGTGTAGTTAATCAATCATATATATCTATGACATTCGAAGAAGCTATTTTGCATATCGTGAAAGAAGAAGCCAAAGAGTACGGTATAGAAGAAGGTTTGGAACGGGGTTTAGAACAAGGGCTCGCTAAGGGCCATCTCGAACGTAACACCGCCTTTGTTCAGAACCTTCTTCGCGAAACGCAGTTCACCGACGAGGAGATCGCACGGCTGGCTGATGTTTCCATTGAATTTGTGCAGGAGATAAAGCAAAAGGTTTGATGGTGAAATACAGAACATTCCAAAGCTGCCACAAGGCAGCTTTTTTCATAAACAGCCGACAGCCGAAGTAAGATAGCCGATAGCCTAATAGTATTTTAAGGATAAATTTTTAGCTTTATGCTTTCTTACGAAAACAGACAGAAGCGGTGATGCAAATTGCTACCTCAACGGGGGAAACCAAAGATCATGATCTATGGCGAAGGATTCGCATGGGCGATGAGCAAGCCTTTACTGCAATTTTTGAGAAATACCACCGCACACTTTACAACTACGGCAGCAAGCTTTCCCCCAATTCTTCGCTCGTAGAGGACGCTGTCCAGGACGTGTTTATCGACATATGGCGGCTGCGGCATAACCTTGCCGAGCATGTGACTTCCGTAAAATTCTACCTCTACCGCGCATTGCGCCGCCGCATTCACGTAGCGCTCGACAAGTTTCCTTCGATGGAAGAGATCAGCGAGCTCGACGATGAAGACACACCCGCAAACCATACCAATTCGGAGGCGATCCTGATCGAGGCGGAATCCTCGTCCGTCCGTGCGCAACGCATCCAGGAGCTGTTGGCCCAATTACCCGAGCGGCAACTCGAAGCGCTGACGCTTCGTTACTTCGACGATTTCAGCATCGAAGAAATCGCTGAAATTATGGGCGTGAACGAAAAATCTGTTCGCAATTTCATCTACAAAGCATTGACATCCCTGCGCCAGAGCCGGGAAATGCTGCTGATTTCCTCCCTGATTTTCTGGATGTTACTATTTTTTTGAAATTTTTCTCCAAATAATTTCATTTTGGAGAGGTCAAATCCGCGTTTCGCCGCTCTGTATAACTGAACGACGACAACTGCATCCCGCGAAACATGAAGCATGATCCTTATTCTCTGACCGAGCTGATCAGAAATGAAGAGTTTATCGCCTGGGTAATGCATCCCGACGAACTCAGCGACCGCAAATGGCAGGCATTCCTGGAAAAACACCCTAGGAAACGTAAGACGGTCGAGTCCGCCCGGGAGTATGTCATTCTGCTGGCGAAGGATACGGGCAGGCATCAGCCAACCCGGAAACAGAGCGACAGAATGTGGAGTATCGTCGAGAGTCATATGCACGATGAGGTTACCAAGACGCCGGAGCCCGTACCGGTTTTTAAAACAAGCCGCGGGCATGGATGGCGCTGGGCACGGGTGGCTGCCTCAGCAGCATTAATCCTGAGCATTGGTTCGGTGAGCTACTGGTTCTATTATAAAAAGGCCGACGGCCCATTGCAGGAAGTGGCGGTACGCGAGGAGGCAGATTTACCCAACACCATTCAGAAATACAATGATACCGAGAAGCCGATGACAGTATTGCTGCAAGACGGAAGCTCGGTGGTGCTGCAACCCGGTGGCAGGCTAAGCTATTCGGAAGGGTCGAACAGGAAGCGGAGAGAGGTTACGCTGACGGGGAAAGCGTTTTTTGAAATTGTAAAAAACAAGCAGATGCCGTTTCTGGTGTACAGTTACGGGCTGGCCACCAAGGTGCTCGGTACCAGTTTCACCATCGACGCATCATCGGAGAGCAAGGATATTAAAGTAGAGGTGCGAACGGGTACAGTGTCGGTGTTTTCCATCAATAACCTGGACAACAGCCAGAAGGAAGCTGTACTGGATAAGCCCGAATTGGAAGGCGTGACGCTTAATCACGATCAGCGGATCGCATTTTCAAAGGAGAGCGGTAAGATTGTTCCGCTACCCGCTGCCGTGGCGGCATCTTCGGACAAGGATGTCTCCAAACAGCAGTTTGTATTCGATGAGACCCCGGTCTCCGACGTGTTCCGGATACTGGAAGGTGCCTACAATGTCCGGATCGTTTACGACCGGGAAAAAATGGGCAGTTGCCCGCTGAATGCAACTTTGATCGGGCAGCCTTTGAAGGAAAAGCTCGAAGTGATCTGCAATGCGCTCGACGCGCAGTACGAAGTGGCCGATAACCAGATAACAATCCTGGGAAAAGGATGTAAGTAGCTTTTTGACACCACATATCAACAATTTACCCATAACGCCGCCTATGACGTAACGCTACCGTATTGCCCAAAAAATAAAAAAGACCAGCCATGTTCCAGCATGACTGATCCGGGTTCCCCAACAGTAACGGACATTACTGCACATCCATTTGGACAATGGATGAACCGGGGAAGATTTCGTTGGATAATCTCCTTAAACAACAAATTCATTCAAAAATATGAAAAAAGTTCGACGACCTGAAGACTTTCTCATCAAGCTCATGCGAATCACATTAATGCAATGTATCCTGGCAGGCCTGTTCGCGGGCATCACGTGGGCGAACGACGGGAGGGCTCAATCCGCATTGAGCCAAAAGGTCACCATTGATATCCGGAACGAGGAGATCAAGACGATCTTCGCGCAGCTTGAAAAGCAGACCAATGCCAAGTTTATATTCAGCTCAAAATTGATCCAATCTGATCGCCGCGCTTCGATCAGGGTTAAAAATGGCTCACTGTCGGCCGTTCTGGATGCTTTATTGAAGCCCCTGGAATTGAATTACCGGATCAAAAATGATCTGATCGTGATCAAACCCGATCATCCTGCACCTGCTGCGGCGGAATCGGTTTCGGAGGAAATACCGGTGGTAGAATTCAGCTCCGCTACGGTAGATAAAGCGGTTACAGGTGTGGTGAAAGATGAAACCGGCTCTGGTTTACCAGGGGTGAGTGTCGTATTGAAAGGCACACAAACCGGTACATTGACGGACGAAAAAGGCAAATACTCGATCACCGTTCCCAATGGCGATCATACATTGATATTCTCTTTTGTTGGGTTCCTTTCGCAGGAAATTACAGTACCGGCGGGCCAGAGTGCCCTGGATATCACACTCAAAGTGGATAACAAAGCTTTGGAAGAAGTAGTCGTAGTCGGTTATGGCACCCAACGGAAGGAGTCGCTCACCGGGTCGATCGCGACGGTGACCAGCAAGGACCTTGAACGCGTACACGGCGGCTCCACGGTGAGTTCAGGCCTGGCGGGCAAGCTGCCGGGTGTGACGTTCCGGATGCCCGACGGCCGCCCGGGTGCAAGTGCCAACATTCAGATCCGCAACATGGGTAACCCGCTGTTCGTGATCGATGGAATCCAGCAGGATGCAGGGCAGTTCAACAATATTTCCCCCAACGATATTGAAAGCATTTCGGTACTGAAAGACGCTTCTGCGGCCATTTACGGGGTTCGCGCGGCGAATGGAGTGGTGGTGGTTACGACCAAGCGCGGTAAAATGGGTGCCAAGAATACAGTAAGTCTGGACGCTTATACGGGCTGGCAAAACTGGTCGCGGTTCCCGAATGTGGTGAACGATTCGTACCAATGGATGCTGGGCAAAGCCGAGGCGGAAATGAATCAGTACGGCAAAACGTCGATCACCCAGGGCGAACTTGACAAGTACCGCGCCGGTACCGAACGCGGCTACCAGACCTTTAACTGGAAAGACTTTATCGTTCAGAAGAATTCGCCGCTGAATTCCGTGAACCTGAATATGACGGGCGGTTCGGACAAGATCAACTACTACATTTCAGCGACCAGGCTGCACCAGAACTCGGTGCTCGGCCGCGAGTTTACATTTGACCGTACCAACATTCAAAGCAATGTCGACGCGAAGATTACCGATCGCCTGAAACTCGGTGTGCAGATCAATGGCCGTATCGAGAAACGCGATCAGCCCGGTATTCCCGGTGGTGACGACTACTGGCTGCCCCGCTTCGCGATCCTGCGCAACCGCCCGTTCGAGCGGCCGTATGCGAACGATAATCCTGAGTATCTGAATGATATCAAGCACAACGAAACCAACTGGGCATACAATAACAAGAAGCTTGGTGGCTACTGGACCGAATACTGGCGCGTTTTGCAAACCAATTTCTCGGCAGAATACCAGATTCCGGGCGTGAAAGGCCTGTCGGCCCGCGGAATGTATTCCTACTACATTGCAGACCGCGTCATGAATGGCCACGAATACACCTACAAGGCATATACCTACAATCCGACCGACGATACCTACACCGTAACGGGCGGCAGTACCAACCCGTGGCGCGAGCGCGGTACCCGGAAAGTAATGCGCAATGTGTACCAGGGCCAGCTGGCATACAGCAATACATTCGGCAAGCACACGGTAGGAGCAACGCTCGTATCCGAGTGGCAGGACGAGCAGGTGCAGGACCAATGGGTACACGCCGTTCCCAAAACCAATACATTGCCTTTGATATACTTCCCCACCGTGGATACCTACAATGACAGCGATACAGAGCTTGCACGTATAGGGTATATCGGTAGAGTGAATTATGACTACGCGGGTAAATATTACCTCGAAGTTTCGGCACGTCGTGACGCGTCGTGGAAGTTCGCTCCGGACCGTCGCGTGGGTTACTTCCCGTCGGCATCGGCAGGTTGGAGAATTTCGGAGGAAACCTTTTTCAAAAACCTGATCGGCGAGCGCAGCATTCTGGATGACCTGAAATTCAGAGGGTCTTATGGTATCCTTGGGGACGACAACATTCTCTTCAACAATGATCCCAACCGCCCGCTGAGCCCATATGCTTACCTGCCCGGCTACGACTACAACAAAGGCAACGTGATCCTGAGCGGAAATGCGGTAGTGACCAGCCGCGACAAGGGCCAGATCATCAACAATATTTCCTGGTTTAAAAGTAAGATCACCGATATTGGTGCCGACTTTTCGTTCCTGGGTACAAAAATCACCGGTAGCGTCGATTACTTCTATCGCCTGCGTACCGGATTGCTGGGCCGCAAATACGACATCCTCGTTCCCAGCGAACTGGGTTATGCATTGCCCGATGAAAACGTGAACAGCGACTCGCAGCAGGGATGGGAGGGCGCGCTTACCTACAATGGCAAGGCCGGCAATATCAATTTTTCCATCGGTGGAAACGTGTCGTTTGCCCGGAGCAAGTTCGTATCGTCTTACAAGCCTATTTTCAACAACTCCTGGGACCGCTACCGGGCTTCCGGCGAGGAACGTTACACCAATATTTTCTGGGGCCTCGAATCAATTGGCCAGTTCCAGTCGCAGCAGGAGATCGCCGAATACCCGGTCAATATCGACGGACAAGGAAACCGCACATTGCTGCCGGGTGACTTGATTTACAAAGACCTGAACGGTGATCATGTGATCGACGGATACGACCAGCGGCCAATCGGCTACAATGCTACCGGCCAGCCGAACGTCAACTTCGGGTTGAACTTCTCTGTCAGCTGGAAAGGAATCGGTTTTGTGGCCGACTTCTCGGGCGGCGGTATGTATTCGTGGAACCAGAATTACGAGCAGCGCTGGCCATACCAGAACGAGGGCGCATTGAACAGCATATTCCTCGACAGATGGCACCGCTCTGACCCGTTCGATGTGAACAGCCAGTGGATTCCCGGCAAATATCCTGCACTGCGCTACAACGACGGCGGCCACAGCAATTACAGAAATTCCACTTTCTGGGTGCATAATGTGAAATACATCCGCGCAAGGACGATCGAGCTCAGCTATTCACTGCCAAAATCGGTTTTGGAAAAACTGAAACTCTCCCGCGCCAGGTTCTATATCAATGGTTATAACCTGTTCTCCATCGACAACTTGAAGAAGTTTGGTGTTGACCCCGAAATCGAGAATGACAACGGATTGCAGTATCCGCAGAACAAATTCGTGAACATAGGCATCAACCTATCTATTTAAACCGATTGGAATTCAACATGAAAAAGATATTTCAAATACTATCGATTGCTGTATTGACCCTGGGTTGGAGCTGTAACGACGACGAATTCCTGAACCGTCCGCCGACAGGGCAACTTTCCGAAGACCAGATATGGAGTGACGAAGGCCAGGTACTCTCGGTACTGGGTGATTTGTACAACCGCTACGTCGATCTCTCGACTTTCAAAACGATCAACGACGTTCCGGGCTGGACGACCGTAGGCGACTTCAACGAGGCATTCTGGTCGGAAGCCGGCCGTTATGGCAACTTCCAGAACAGCGGCTGGGATGTACGGTCGTGGGGTGCGTGGGACTATGGCTACATCCGCGAGATGAACCTCTTTATCCAGAAATGTACGGCAGCCGACAAGCTTACGCCGGCTGTTCGCGAAAGCTACCTGGCCGAAGCGCGCTTTCTGAGGGCTTCCTACTACTTCGAATTGGTGAAAAGAATGGGCGGCGTGCCGCTGATCCTCGAACCGATGGTGTACGATTTCAGCGGAGACCCTTCGTATCTGCAGCACCCGCGCGCCAAGGAGTCGGAGATTTACGATTTTGTCATTAAAGAGGCGGAAGAAATAAAAGACAAGCTGCCGGCGAGCGCAGGTGAGAAATCCCGCGCAACCAAAGCGGCGGCACTGGCCATGGAAGTCCGGGCGGCGATTTACGCGGGTTCCATCGCGAAATACGGCGTGAATACACCCCAGGTTTCGCTGCCGGGCGGCGAGGTGGGCATTCCGGCCAGCGCGGCGAATGGTTACTATACCAAAGCACTGGCGGCTGCCAAAGAGATTATTTCAGGTAATGCGGGGGCTTATGCATTGTATACCAAAAAGCCTGATCTCTCCGAAAACTTCGCCAGCATTTTCTATGACAAGGCCAACAATCCGGAAGTGATTTTTGTGGAGGATTTTAAATTGCAAAGCGGCAAAGTGCATTATTTCACCGGCTGGAACCAGCCCCGCTACGGCGCAGAGGAAGAGGAGGGCGGCCGCATTAACCCGTCGCTGCAATTCGTGGAGGCATTTGAAAAACTGGACAACACCTTCGCGCCGATCCCGACGGCCAATGCAAACGGGACCCCTATCTACTATTCGGATCAGACCGATATTTTCGCAGGTCGCGACGCACGCCTCGGCGGCACGGTAATGCTGCCGGGAACCACGTTTAAAGGTCGGAAAGTGGATATTTGGGCAGGCTACCAGTTGGGTAATGGCACGATCATCAGCGGCGACGACCGCGGTGCACAGAAAACACTTCCCGGCAAAACGGTACCGGAACAGGTAGTAGGTTTCGACGGCCCCATCGACGGCTTTGAATTTACGGCCCAAACCGGCTTCTACCTCCGCAAATACCTCGATCCCGTGGTAGGTTCAGGGCAGCGCGGCGTGAACAGCGAGGTGTGGCTCGTTCGATACCGTTATGCCGAAGTGCTGCTGAATGCGGCCGAGGCTGCATTTGAGCTCGGCCAGGCAGCGGAAGCGGCTGGTTATATGAACCAGGTCCGCGCCCGCGCCGGATTGGTGACGCCGCTGAAAGCTTCGGAAATCAACTTCGACCGCCTTGTGCACGAGCGCCGCGTGGAGCTGGCATTCGAAGGGCACCTGCTGTTTGACATGAAAAGATGGCGCATTGCGCATCAGATCCTGGACGGCAACGCGATTACCGCGGCAGAACTTTCCAAAGACCTGGGCAAAGCGGTTAAGCGCAACACGCAGCCCTGGGGATTGTGGTCATATAAAATCTATGATCCGGGCTCGCCCAATAACGGGAAATGGATTTACAAGCAGGTCAAACTCAGCCGTGTTACCGGTGCCGACCGTTTCCAGCTTGGAAACTACTATTCGTACATCGACGACGCTATCATCAGCAACAACCCGAAGCTCGTCAGAAACCCGAACCACTAGGCCATCACATTCAAACGATAAGATATCATGAAGATCAGATTTCATATTATGCCGCTTGTTGCGATGGTCGCGCTCCTGTCGGCTTGCGAAAAGGACAACTATGCCGAGCCTAAATCGACACTCTCAGGCCAGATCGTGTACAAAGGTGAACCCATCGGCGTGGAGGAAGGGCAGGTGCGCCTGCAACTCTGGCAACCGGGCTTTGGCAAACTGGCGCCCATCGATGCACCCATTTCGCAGAACGGGTCCTATTCGGCGCTTTTGTTTGACGGGAGTTACAAACTGGTTTTTCCCAGAAACCGAGGACCGTTCAAGACCATTGTGAAAGACGCTGCTGCCAAAGACACATTGTTCGTGAAACTGGCAGGCAGCCAGAAGCTCGACGTGGAAGTTACACCTTATTACATGATCCGCACGCCGCAGTTCTCCGGGGGGGAAAGTAAGGTGAATGTTTCCCTGAAACTTGAAAAAATCCTGACCGGTACCGAGGGTAAAGACATTGAAAGGGTCTCATTGTATGTGAACAAAACAGATTTTGTTGCCCGCGCTACCAACGTGGCTGTGACAGACATCCCCGGGGCCGATATCAAAGACCTGAACGCGATCAATCTCACAGCTGCGGTACCTACGCTTTCGCCTGCCCAGAACTACGTGTTCGCGAGGGTGGGTGTGAAGATCAAAGATGTGGAGGATATGGTTTTCTCGCCTGTCCAGAAAGTCAATTTGTAAAGGTTGATTTCAATACTAAAACCGAAACGTTTCTTTAAAAACCAATTTGAATGAGGAATTACATTGCGCTCCTGCTCGTCGGGCTCATCGCGCTGGCATGTGCAAAGAGTAAGACGGCGGGGCCGACCGTCGGATCATCGGCCGTGAAGGCCGGTGCTTCCAAAGGCCGCCGGGCCGAAGTACTGTTCCTGGGGCACAACAGCAAGCACCACGATTCGGGCAAGTATGCGCCCTGGCTGTCGATCAAGCTGTTCAAAAGCGGCGTCAACATGTCCTACACCGCCGATCTGAACGATATCAACCCCGAAAACCTTAAAAAATACGACGGGCTGATTATCTATGCAAACCACGATTCGCTCTCTCCCTCACAGGAAAGCGCCATGAAAGCGTTCGTAGAAGGTGGTAAAGGATTGATCCCCATTCATTCGGCGTCCGGCTGTTTCAGGAATTCTTCCTGGTATATCAAAACCATCGGCGGCCAGTTTGCTTCGCACAAGACAGGCTCATTCAAAAACACTATTCTAAAACCGGAACACCAGGTCATGAAAGGCATTACCGACTTTCAGACCTGGGATGAAACTTACGTTCACAAAAACCTGAACCCCGACAAGACCGTGCTGGGCGAGCGGGTGGAAGGCGACGTACACGAGCCCTACACATGGGTACGCAACGAGGGCAAAGGCCGTGTGTTTTACACAGCCTACGGCCACGAGGATAGCACCTGGACCAACAAGGGCTTCCTCGATCTCGTCAGAAACGGCGTGCTATGGGCAGTGGGCGACCGGGTACAGGAGCAAATTGCGGCACTCAACCTGCCCGACGTGGACATTTACAATTCAGACACTATTTCACACTATACCAAACGGCACGTAGTGCCCAAAATGCAGGAATCGCTCTCTCCGGACGAATCCAACAAGCTGACGCAGATCCCGCCGGATTTTGAAATACAACTTTTTGCCGCCGAGCCCGACATTACCAATCCTATTGCCATGTCGTGGGACGAGCGCGGACGGTTATGGGTCGTCGAGTCGGTCGACTATCCCAATACGTTCAAAGAAACCGACGGCGCTGCCAACGACCGCATCAAGATTTGTGAAGACACGAATGGTGACGGTAAGGCCGACAAGTTCACCGTTTTTGCAGATAAACTGAACATTCCCACCAGTATGGTCTTTTCCAATGGCGGCGTGATCGTCTCTATGGCACCGGATTTCGTGTTTCTGAAAGACACCAACGGCGACGACGTGGCCGATACGCGTGAAGTGATCATGACCGGCTGGGGCAAGAACGACACCCATGCGGGTCCGTCCAACCGGCAATACGGTTTTGATAACAAGATCTGGGGCGTATTAGGCTACTCGGCATTTAACGGAACAATTAACGGCAAAAAGATGAGCTTCTCACAGGGGCTCTACCACTTCAAGCCGGACGGCGGGGAGTTTGAATACCTGGGCAGCAGCAGCAACAATACCTGGGGATTGGGTTTTACGGAGGATAACAATGTGTTCCTTTCTACGGCCAATAACACGCACAGCGCATTCTTTTCCATGCCGGGGCGACTCATGCAACGCACGTTGGGTGAAGAGCAGCCATCTGTACAAGCCATTCAGAAGATCGACGGGCATTACGATGCACATGCTGTAACGCCCAATTTGCGGCAGGTAGATGTAGTAGGAGGGTTTACCTCCGCCGCAGGCCACCATTTTTACACAGCCAGAAACTACCCGACAGAATACTGGAACCGCATCGCACTGGTGACCGAGCCGACGATCCGTCTGATCCACAAAGCCATTGTCGAACCCGACGGCGCAGGTTTTAAGGAAAAAGACGGCTGGAATTTCATGGCGAGCTCCGACGAATGGTTTGGTCCCGTGCAGGCCGAAGTAGGTCCGGACGGAGCCGTTTGGGTAGCCGATTGGTACAACTTCATTATCCAGCACAATGTGTTCGTACCGGCGCAATCGCCTTCGAAATTCATTCTGCCGTTTGAGGAGCAGCCGCACGGTCCCGGCAATGCATTCAGCAGCCCGATGCGTGACCTGAACCACGGCCGTGTTTACCGGATTGTTTATAAAAACGGCAAGAAATCGCCCGCATTGAAACTGTCGAAAGACGACCTTCCGGGACTGGTAGCGGCATTGGAAAACGACAATATGTTCTGGCGGATGACGGCGCAGCGCTTGCTTGTGGAATCGAAGAAACTGTCGGTGCTGCCGGATCTGTACAAAATCATTAACAATCCGAAAGTCGATGAAATTGGCCTGAACAGCCCGGCCGTACATGCATTATGGACATTGCACGGCCTGGGCGCACTCGACGGTTCGAATGCGGAGGCATTGCAGGTGGCGGGCAAAGCACTAACCCACCCGGCGGCAGGGGTGCGCAAAGCGGCAGCCAGCGTTTTGCCAAAGCAGGACCAGAGCTTTGAAATACTCGAAAAAGGTATCAAAGACGTTAACCTGAACACCCGTTTGGGCGTATTGGTGGCTATCGCCGAACTGCCCGCCTCCGAAAAGGCAGGTGCGGCGATTTACCAGGCTTCCCTCGACGAGCAGAATGCCAAAGATCCCTGGCTTTCACGCGCCATCCTTGCAGCCGCTATCCAGCATGAGAAAGGCTTCCTGGCGGCTGCAGGCAAGTCGCAGCCATCCGCATTCACCGCACAGCTGACAGACGCATTGAACAAGGAGGTTTATCCACTGGGAAGAAGAAATACGCTGCAATTCCCGCCCGATGTTTCAGGGAAGGAAATCACGATCCGGGCTACTATTACCAAAGGCCGCGATCGTGCATTGCAAGGTTTCATCGCGGGCCAGGGCGGTAAGGATGGTGGTTATGCATTGTACATTCAGGATGGCAAGCTCGTCATGGCCGTCAGGCAGCACGGTATGCTCAGCCAGGCAGCCACCACCGCGCCATTGCCCGACAAGTTTGATGCAGTGGCAAGCCTCACACAAGGCGGTAACATCCGCATTGATATCGATGGGAAAGAGGCAGCTACCGGCAAAGCGCATATGCTTTTCAATGCGCCGCTGAGCAATTCGGTGCGGACAGGCGAGGATATGGAGGGCGAGGACAAAATCGGAGATTATGAAGGACGGTTCGGGTTTGTAGGTAATTTCCAAAAAGCCTCTCTCGAACTGAACCGCCCGAATGAAGGGAGTGGAAATGGCACTTCCTCCACCCGGCCTGTTTCAAAAACCGCTGCGTCCAACGCCACCGTCATTGAGCTGAAAGTGGAAAAGGAGATCATGCAATACGATAAAAAGCTGATCACCGTGAAGGCAGGCCAGAAAGTGGTGATCAATCTTGAAAACCCGGACGGTATGCAGCACAACCTGTTGGTCATCAAACCGGGCACATTGCAAAAAGTAGGGAAGGCCGCAGACGAACTTCTTACTAATCCGAAAGCAGCTGAAATGCAATACGTTCCGAAGATACCGGAAGTACTGTTCTCGACCAGGCTGGTGAATACGGGCGAAACCGTTACGCTGGAATTTACAGTCCCCAGCGAACCCGGTGACTACCCTTACGTGTGTACATTCCCCGGCCACTGGCGCGGTATGAATGGCATCCTGCGGGTTACCAAATGAGAATTCAGAGATTCTAAATTCATAAATTCTAAACTTTAAAAATGAAGCATTCAACTCCGAAGATCATTGCCGCATTATTGATTCTGTTAGCCATGATTTCCAATAGTGCGATGGCCGAAAAGCCTGGAAAGAAAAAGGCGATCCGCGTGCTGCTCGTGGGTGGCGGCTCTTCGCACGATTTCGACCGGTGGTACAAGCAGGAGGATGTACAAACGCTGCAAAAAGGTGGTCTGGCAACAGTGGAATACACCAGCGACCCGTCGGCAATACTGGGCAAGTTGAAAGACATCGACGTGCTGTATCTGGCCAACAATCAGCCCATTGCCGACGATGCTACCCGCAAAGCCATTTTTGCATTCGCGGATGCCGGAAAAGGCCTGGTACTGGCGCACCCCGCACTTTGGTACAACTGGGCCGACTGGCCGGAATACAATCAAAAACTCGTAGGCGGAGGCTCGAAAGGGCATGACAAATACGGCCCGTTTGAAGTGACTATTACCGGCAAACACCCGGTAACCAAGGGCGTTCCGGCGAGTTTCAAGCTGGATGATGAGTTGTATTATTTCAAATCGGATGCAGCCGGCACGCCGATCGAGGTGCTGGCTACTGCCAAAGCAGAGAATTCCGACAAGGTTTTCCCCAGCATTTTCATCGTGAAATATCCCAAAGGACGGATAGTGGGCATTGCATTGGGGCACGATGCCAAGTCGCATACGATCGAGCCTTATCAGACTATTCTGAGAAATGCTGTTCAGTGGGCGGCTGGGAGATGAAAAGAGAAGTAGTAGCAGCTAATGCTTAGGCAAGCTTCTGATTGAGAATGCTCAGATGAGCTTTTGACTAAAAATGCTCAAAAAACTCTTGACTGACAATGCTCAAACAAGCTCTTGACTAACTCAGTCCGTCGGTTGAAACCGACGGCAAGTGAGATCAAAAAGATGATCATAAAATATGCCCCAACTGGCGCCACCGATGAAAAATCAATCTCCAACATCCATTTGCCCCCGGGTTTTAACCCGGGGATTTTAGAAATTAATTAATCAAAAAAAGCAATGAGCGACAAGCAAATCACAGTAGTTATCGTGGGTATGGGTTTCGGGAAAGAGTTTATCCCCATTTATCAAAGCCACCCGAATATTAAGGCGGTGGGGATCTGTACCCGCAGCAAACAGACCCGCGACGAGCTGACTGCCAAGTTCAATCTCGACCCTAACCTCGTTTTCGAGCATTTCGAAGACGTTCCCCAGCGCGACGACGTGGACGCGATACACGTGGTAACCCCCGTACCCGATCACGCACGCATGACCCTGGCGTCCCTCAATGCCAATAAGCACACCGCCTGTACCATCCCGATGGCCATGACCGTCGAGGATTGCAAGGCTATTGTGGAGGCCAAGCGCCGTTCGGGCAAGGTATATATGATGATGGAAACCGCGCTCTATACCCGCGAATTCCTCTACGGCCTTAACCTCGCGCAAACGGGCCAGCTAGGCCGCATTCAGTTCGTGCGCGGCTCGCACATCCAGGATATGAGCATGGAAGGCTGGGGCGAATACTGGAAAGGCTACCCGCCGATGCTGAATGGTACCCACGCCATTTCCCCGCTTTTGAAAATCAATAATACCATTGCCGAAACCGTGGTTTGTCACGGTTCTGGCCGGCTGAGCGAGGATCTCGCCAGCCGCTATGGATCACCATTTGCGGTGGAAACAGCCACATTTACCTTGCGTGGCTCCGACGTGGTTGCCGAAGCGACCCGCTCGCTGTTTGACGTGGTGCGCCAGTACCGCGAGAGCTACGATGTGTACGGCACCAAAATGTCGTTCGAATGGGAGCAGTTGCAGGATGAAGAGCACGTGATCTTCGACGGCGGGGAGAATGCGGCCCGCATTAATGTGCCGGACACGGATGAGCTGCTGATCGAACCGATCAAACATTTCACCAAGCGTGAGAAAATCGATGATCCCAATCACGTTTCGTTCCTTCAAGGCGCGGGACACGGCGGCTCGCACCCGCATTTGGTACAGGAATTCGTAGCGGCGATCGTGGAAGGCCGTGATTCGGCGGTGGACGCGGCATTAGCGGCGAACTACACCTGCGCGGGCATTTGCGCACACGAGTCGGCTATGAAGGGCGGCATCCGTGTGAATGTGCCGAGTTTTGAAGAATAATTGATACTAACATCAAAGCCAGGCCTCAAAACCTGGCTTTTTGCTAAACCTGAACCCTTATGTTATTCGGAGCCAGCACATTCATCTGGGTATCCCCGTTTTCAACGGCCAACATCGACCTGCTCACGAAGGTCAAAAATATGGGCTATGATATCATCGAAATAGCTGTGGAAGACACAAGCATTATCGACTGGAAGCTCATCCGGGACATCGCCCGCGACCTCGACCTGAAAATCACCATCAGCGGCGCATTCGGGCCGGAGCGGGATATTTCCAGCACCAATCCCGCATTTCGTGCGATCGGCAAACAGTACATTATCGACTGTATCCGCATTGCCGAACAAATGGAAAGCCCCCTGTTTGGCGGACCGGTTTATTCGGCCGTCGGCAAGACGCGTATTGTATCCGAAGAACAAAAAAAGCAGGAGCGTGCGTGGTGTGTGGATATTTTAAAGGAAGTAAGTGAAATCGCCGGGGATTGCGGGGTGACGCTCGGCCTCGAACCCTTGAACCGCTTTGAAACCGATATGGTGAATACCGTGGACCAGGCATTGTCGATTTTGGACGAGGTCGGAAATCCCAACCTGAAACTCGTGCTGGATACCTTTCATTCCAATATCGAGGAAAAAGATATTCCGGCTTCGATCAGGAAAATCGGGAAAGATTTGCTTTGTCATGTACAAGGTAACGAAAGCGATCGCGGCACGCCCGGCACCGGCCACCTGGAATGGCAGGGCGTCCGGGAGGCGCTTGCCGACATCGGCTACGACGGCGCGGTGGTGATCGAAACCTTCGGACAACCTTCCAAAGAACTCGCACGTGCGGCGTGCATCTGGCGGCCACTGACAAACAGCGCCGATGAGCTGGCCGAAGAAGGGCTCGCCTTCTACCAAAAAATGTTTGTTCCAACACATACGACTGTCAATGCGTAAGATCCTGTTTGTTTTCTTGTCCGTCATAGCGCTGAACCTGCAAGCGCAGGTACCCGTCGATTTGAAAGGTTTTGACAAGAAAAGCGGCGTCCAGGCGACCGTGAGCGGCGCAATGCTGAACGTCGAATGGCCCGCCGGCAACGCGGAGAACGCGAAGGTTTCCATTGATTTAAATAAAACCAACCCGCTGATCGGCAGCCTGGGCATTGGTACAAAGGAAAAACAATATACCATCGCGAAAAACCTGGATCCGGCCATTATTCTCACCGTGGGCAAGCGTGATCTGGTTTCGCAGAATGGCTGGAATATTTTCTTCGATAAAACCGCCTATCAGAAATATCAGAGCTACGCGGTGAAGCTGGATAAAACGGATGTAAAAGTGGCCAGCAATGGCTCCCGTACCGAAATTACCGTCAACGGCGCACAGGCAGGCCCATTCACCGGCTCGATTCAATTCACGCTGTATAATGGAAGCCCGCTGATGAACATAGCAGCAGTGATGTCCACGAACGTCGATTTGCTGGCTGTGATTTACGACATCGGTCTTACCTCGCGGGAAACGACGTGGCAAAAGCTTTTCTGGGCCGATACCGAAGATTTTATGCGCAATGCGGCGGTGAGTAAAATGGATACGGTCGAAATGATGGCCGTGAAATACCGCACGATAATCGGTCAGGGAAAGGAAGGTAACCTCGCCGTTTTCCCGGCCCCGCACCAGTATTTCTATCCGCTGGATAATTGTTATAACCTCGAACACATCTGGTACGGCGAGAATTACCGGAACCTGCTGCCTGGTTTCGGGATCGGTATTCGGCACGACTTGCTCGGCGACCGTCGCTGGGTACCGTGGTTCAATGCGCCTCCGGGAACGCAGCAACGCTACAATTTCTTCTGTCTGCTGAGCCGGGAAAAGGATGGTAAGGTGCTTGAAAATGTGAAGGCATTCACGCATTCGGATAAGTATGAGCCGATTCCCGGTTACTACACTATGTCGAGCCACTTTCACCAGGAGCATGTGGACGACGTGCTCACGCGCAAGCCATTGCCGGATATGCCTGGATTTGTAAAAGCATTCCGGAACACCGGGGTCAACATCGTGCATTTGGCCGAATTCCACGGTCCTGGCAGCCCTCGCGGACCGGAGGCTAAACGCTGGCCGGAATTGAAAATGATGTTTGCAGAATGTGTACGACTTTCGGGCGGTAATTTCTTGCTCCTGCCGGGCGAAGAGCCTAACAATTTCTTCGGCGGGCATTGGATGAATATTTTTCCAAAACCCGTTTATTGGCTGATGTCGCGCGAGAAAGACCAGCCATTTGTGGAAGACCATCCTGAATACGGCAAGGTGTACCGCATTGGTAACAAGGAGGAAATGCAGCAATTATTGGAAATGGAAAACGGCCTCGCATGGACCGCACACGCACGTACGAAGGGCTCGACGGGCTTCCCCGACAAGCATAAGGCCGAAGCATTTTACAAATCCGACCATTTTCTCGGCGCCGCCTGGAAAGCGATGCCGGCCGATTTGTCACAGCCGAAACTCGGCAAGCGCGTCCTCGATTTGATGGACGATATGGCCAACTGGGGGTACAAAAAGAATGTCCTTGCCGAAGCTGACCTCTTTCGCATTGAGCCCGACTACGAACTCTACGGGCATTTGAATGTCAATTACCTGCAACTCGATCAGCTGCCCCGCTTCGAAGATGGCTGGCAGCCTGTGCTGGATGCCATGCGGAAAGGGAAATTCTTCGTCACCACCGGAGAGGTCCTGCTCCCGGCATTTAAGGTGAACAAGGCGGCGCCAGGCGAAACGACGAAACCGGACGCAAAAGGGAATGTGGAAATTACCCTGGACGCCCGGTGGACTTTCCCGCTCAATCGCGCGGAAGTGATCTCGGGCGATGGCAAGGAAGTTTTCCACGACGTCATTAATTTGAACGACACACAAGCTTTCGGACAGAAAAATTTTAAGTTTACCCAAAATATGAAAGGCCGGAAATGGCTGCGGGTAGAACTTTGGGATGTGGCCGCCAACGGCGCATTCACCCAGATCGTCTGGCTCGAATAACGATATTAAACTGAAATGGAAATGATCAGACCGATCTTGTCACTCGTATTACCTTTGATGCTGAACTGCCTGGGACCGGATGGCCCCGGCCCCGGCGACAAAGAATATAAGAACCCGGTTTTTGAACCTATTCTTGCCGATCCGACGGTCGTGAAGGGTGACGACGGGTACTTTTACGCCTACGGCACGCAGGACGACTGGGGCGATGGGAACGGCTCGCGGCTCGTGCCTATTGTTCGTTCCAAAGACCTCGTGCATTGGGATTACGTGAAAGAAGCATTCGCGGCCAAACCTGCCTGGAAAGAGAAAGGGGGCATATGGGCGCCGGATGTAGCGAAGGTGAATGGCAAATACCACATGTATTACGCCTATTCAACCTGGGGGGATGTGAACCCGGGCGTAGGGCTTGCCATTGCCGATTCTCCGGCCGGCCCGTTTGCGGACCAGGGTAAGCTGTTTACGAGTGCGGATGCGGAAGTCCCCAACTCCATTGACCCTTTTTACCTGGAAGCAGATGGTAAAAAATATGTTTTCTGGGGTAGCTTCAGCGACAAACCTTCCCAGGGTACCTATGGCGTGGAGCTGTCCTCAGACGGTAAGTCGGTACCGGATCTTTCCAGGAAATTCAAAGTGGCAGCGGGCGATTTCGAAGCGGTAATGATCCAGAAAAAGGGGGATTACTACTATTTTTTAGGGTCCAAGGAAAGCTGCTGCGAGTTTGAAAAAAGTAAGTACCATGTACGTGTGGGTCGCTCCAAATCTATTTTCGGTCCGTTTCTAGACCATGATGGCAAAGATTTGAAGGAGCGCGGCACCGGTACGATTTTGCTGCATGGAAACGATGTATACGCCGGTCCGGGGCATAATGCACGCTGGGTTACCGACGATGCCGGCACCGACTGGCTCCTGTACCACGCGATCAGCAAGGCGGAACCGAGGGTATCCACCGGTGCCAATCGCCGGGTGTTGATGCTCGATAAGCTGACCTGGGAAAATGGCTGGCCGGAAATTTCCAATGCAGAACCGAGCTTAGAAAATAAGCCTGCACCGCTTTTTAAATAACAAAACCAATTCCAAAAACCTGATGAAATTGTTAAAAACGACGATCTGGGCTGTTGCGGCCTGCCTCATGTTGCAGAACTGCGCCAAGAAAGCCGACGAGCAAAAAGAAGATACCCGGGCACAGGAACAAGCCGCCGCCGGGCGTGAAATATGGACCAAAGAGCAAGCCAAGGAGTGGTATGCCAAACAAGGCTGGCTCGTAGGCGCCGATTTCCTGCCGAGCACGGCCATCAACCAGCTCGAAATGTTCCAGGCAGAGTCATTCGACACGGTTACTATTGATAAAGAGCTGGGCTGGGCGCAGAATATCGGTATGAACACCATGCGGGTGTACCTGCACGACCTGCTCTATCAGCAAGACTCCGCGGGCTTTATCAAGCGCCTCGATACATTCCTGGACATTACCAAAAAGCACAATATCAAACCGGTACTTGTGTTGTTCGATTCCTGCTGGGACCCGTTCCCGAAGCTGGGCAAGCAGCGCGATCCTAAACCCGGCGTTCACAACTCCGGCTGGGTACAAAACCCTGGTTTCGAAGCATTGAAGGACAGCACACAATACCCGCGCCTGGAAAGATATGTGAAAGGTACCGTTGCCGCATTCGCGAACGACGACCGCGTGCTGATGTGGGACATCTGGAACGAGCCGGACAATACCAACAACAGCTCTTACGGCAAAGTGGAGCTGCCTAATAAAGTGAATTACGTGTTGCCGCTGATGATTAAATCATTTGAATGGGCCCGTTCCGTGAACCCGTCGCAGCCATTGTCTTCGGGTGTTTGGGCCGGCGACTGGTCTTCACCTGAGAAGCTGAAACCGATCGAAAAAGCACAAATCGAGCAGTCGGACGTGATCACATTCCACAACTACGAGAATGGACAGGAGTTTGAGAAGCGCATTAAATGGCTGGAACCTTACGGTCGCCCGCTGATCTGTACCGAATACATGTCACGTGGAAACGGCAGCTTCTTCGAAACCTCGCTGCCCATCGCGAAGAAATACAATGTAGGCGCCATCAACTGGGGACTCGTAGACGGCAAATCACAGACCATCTACCCATGGGACAGCTGGAAAAAGACCTATACCAAGGAGCCGGACCTGTGGTTCCACGACATTTTCAGAAAAGACGGCACGCCTTACAAGCAGGCTGAGGTGGATTTGATTAAGAAGTTGACCAGCGAGAAGAGCAGCTAGTATCAACTATAAAACTGCGAAAGAGCCCGGAAGCCATTCCGGGCTCTTTCGTTTACTGCCCCTGTTTTTCCCGAAACCGAATGTAGCCTTTGCTAGTTAACAAGCCGTGATAACCTTGAAAAATACGACTGTTCGTAGGTAAATTCCGTGTTTTTCCGTGATGAAATTGTACTATTACATATCTTCACAGCCTGAATTCTTAACCCCAACCTTATGAAATTGAAGTACGCTTTCATGACGTCGTGGCTGCTGGCGGCGGTTTTGCTGTTGCCGTTTGTCGTCAGGGCGCAGAAAAGACAGTCCAAGCCCAATGTTGTTTTTATCTATGCCGATGACGTCGGCTATGGCGACCTGAGCGCTTATGGCGCTACGAAAATCAGTACGCCGAATTTGGACCGCCTTGCCAAGGAAGGTATCCGCTTCACCAATGCACATGCGAGCTCGGCCACGTGTACGCCCTCGCGATTCGCACTCATGACGGGAAAGTATCCGTGGCGGCAGAAAGGCACGGGCGTACTCCCCGGTGACGCATCGCTCATTATCCCGACTAACCAGCTGACATTGCCGGCGGTATTTCAGCATGCAGGTTACAAGACAGCCTCGGTAGGCAAGTGGCACCTGGGCCTTGGCGAAACGAACCGGCAGATCAATTGGAATAAACCCATTACCAAAGGCCCTAACGAGGTTGGCTTCGATTATGCATTCTTTTTCCCGGCAACTTCGGACCGTGTGCCTACGGTGTTTGTGGAAAATCGCGACGTGCAGGACCTCGATCCGGCCGATCCCATCGAGGTGGACTATTCGAAGAAAATCGGTAATGAGCCGACTGGCCTCGAAAACCCGGACTTGCTGAAATTGCCGGCATCACCCAATCACGGTCACAACAATACAATTGTGAACGGTATCGGCCGAATCGGCTGGATGACGGGCGGCAAGCAGGCACGCTGGACCGACGAGGAGGTGGCACACGTGTTCCTGAGCAAGGCCGAACAATTCATCGAGGAGAACCGCAAAAGCCCTTTCTTTCTCTATTTTTCGCTGAACGACATCCATGTTCCCCGTATGCCGAGCACGCAGTTTAAAGGAAAAAGCAAAATGGGGTTACGCGGCGATGTGATCCTGCAAATGGACTGGACGGTAGGTGAGATTTTGAAAAAGCTCGATGAACTCAAACTCGCCGAAAATACCCTGGTAATCTTTTCCAGCGACAATGGTCCCGTACTGGATGATGGCTATGCCGACCGCGCCGTAGAACTGGCGAAAGGCCACAACGCCGCAGGCCCGCTTCGGGGCGGCAAATACAGCGCATTCGAGGGTGGTACGCGAGTACCCTGGCTGGCGCGTTGGCCTCAGGTGATCAAGCCTGGGACAGTTTCGGATGCGTTGATCTGCCAGATCGATATGATGGCTTCTTTCGCCCATTTCTTCCAGCAGAAAACAGAAAGCGAGGAGGCGGTGGACAGTTTCAACGTCATGGACGCGATGCTTGGTAAAAGCCAGACAGGCCGCACCTGGCTGATCAAGCAGGGTGGGGCATTGTCGATCACGCAGGGAAACTGGAAATACATCGAGCCGCGCGAAGGCAAGGCGGTTGCCGAGCTCACCAACATCGAAACCGGGGCTAATCCTAAGCCTCAGTTGTATGATCTGAGTAAGGATATCGGCGAGAAAAATAACGTGGCGGACAAGTACCCGGCCAAGGTGAAGGCCATGGCTTCGGAGCTGGAAAAGGTTCGTGACGCCGGGCGGAGCCGCTAGTTTAATATGCCACCAAGACACGAACAGACACGAAGAGACATTCGTGTTCATTCGTGTCTTGGTGGCATTAAAAATTTTTACTTCTACAACCCGTTACCATCTCAAACCTCCCACGTCTAAAAGCATAAACCACAAACCCGTTTATGCTAAACAGATACCTCACACTCGCATTCGCGCTACTCTCATTTGCGAGCAGCGCCCAAACCGTGTACTTCCACCAGGATTTCAGCCAGACTACCGGCCTGATCAACCCGCAGCCCGACACCGGCCAGTTCAGCCACATCATTCTCACGGCACCTGCATTATCCTACCACAAATTTCACAAGGGCTATCTCGAACTTACGCGCAGCCGGCTGGATTCGGCAACGGGGGGTATTATACGTGCCATGCGGGCCACGCCGTTTACCCCTAACCCGGAAACGCTGGTTGTTCGGATCAAACTGAGCGTTGAGGGCATCCAGGCGCCCGCGTTGAATGCCCTGTACTTGTATGCGGGTGAAGATTTTAATCCGGTCAACAACTCTTTTCCGGGCAATGGACTGATGTTTGCGAAATGCTCGCTGAATTTTCTGGAAGACGGCTTCAATGTCAAAGATCTGGAAACCAGGCAGGTGAGTAAAACCTGTGCCGAAAAGCAGCAGGTAACCATTACCTGGGCCCTGAATAATTCGGAAGCGCCTTTGAAATACCGCGTTAATTCCGCTACGGAGGAAACCGCGCAGCCGGGTACCTACGATCTGTGGGTGGATGATGCACCCGTGGCGCGAAATACCACGGCATATCCGGGAGCTTCGGCACATTCCCAAACCAAGCTTTCCAACTTCGAAATGCGCTATCGGAATGGTGTGGGCACTATCCGGATCGATGAAATCACGATCGATGACGGGAAACCTGAACGAGTTGAGCATGCATTCTTCATTGCACCGAACCCGGCAAAGCGCGATCATATCACACTTTCGGCGAAAGGGGTACTGGCCGCCACTGTGCGTGTGATCGATCTGAACGGCAAGGTGTTGCCATCTGTAACGGTGGTCGAATCGCCGGAAAGGATTATTCTGAAACCGCTCACTCCGGTTGCATCGGGCATTTATATTTTACAATTTCAAAGCCAGGATGGTCATTGCCAGGCACTTAAACTGATGACCGAATAAAGGTTGAGATAGGACGATAACCTGATTCAATTAAACTAATCTTGTAAAATAAATTGAGTTTGCGGTTAAGTTTGACTTATTTAGTCGTCCCTTTCAATAAGTTATGAATTCATCGTCCTCTTTTCCGGAAGACCGCGTGCTCTGGCAGGATTTCCTGGCCGGGGAAGTGCGTGCGTTCGAAAAGCTGATGTCGGACAATTTTCGCCTGCTTTTCAGGTATGGCAGCAAGTTTTCCAAAGACCGCGAACTCGTCAAGGACAGCATTCAGGACCTGTTTCTGGTGCTTTGGGAAAAGCGCGACAACCTCAATCCGGATGCGGCGGTGAAGCCCTACCTCATGGCGTCGCTCCGGCGCCTCATGCACCGGCAGGTATCGTCGCGCTCGTGGGTAGGCGGTGAGGCATTGCACGATGAGGACGACTATTTCGAGATCGAGTTTTCGGTGGAGGACGACTATATCCGTAACGAAGCGACGCATTCGCGTGCGCACCATTTGGAAAAGCTGGTTAATGCATTGCCCCGCCGGCAGAAGGAAGTGGTGTACCTCAAATTTTTCCAGGAACTGAGCCGCGAACAGATCGCCGAGGTGATGGCCGTGTCGCCGCAGACGGTTTCCAACCTGCTCCAAATCGCGATCCGGCACCTGAAAACGCATTGGAAGGCCGAATTTCTCCTGTTTTTTCTGCTGCGATTGCTATTCTAAATCCCAGATCTTCAACCGATCTGCCTGTTTTTATTCTTTTCTGAAGAAATAATTTAAAAATTGTTGGTATCCGGTGCCCGGCTTTGTCTATATCCATTCAGACACAATGAACTGGTATGGACCGCTACAACGATTTTTCTGTTGAAGACTTTGTCTGGGACGATTTCTTTCGCCAATGGACATTGTCGCCCACCCCTGAAACCGACGCGCTTTGGGACGACTGGATTGACGCCAACCCCGAAATGCTCGGAAAAGTGGAGCAAGCCAAGGCCATTGTGCTATCCTTGCGCCTGCATGAGCCCGAGATTGACGATGTGGAGATCAATCAGGTGGTAAAGCAGACAGTAGGCCGCATTACCGGGGCGCAGGAAGAATCGGTGAGAACGTCACGCCGGCTGGTGCCCGTATTTTCTATTCCCTGGATGCAATTCGCGGCTTCGGTCGCATTCATCGTGCTGCTGGGCTGGGCCGTGTATTCGGTGACGATCAAGCCGGAAGAAAAGCCGCAGCTAGGGCAGCAGGACACGATGACCGAGCACAGCGAGGCCCTGGCGGAGAAAATCAACACAACTTCCGAAACGATCGAGCTGGCACTTTCCGACGGCAGCAAGATCAGTCTAGCGCCCAAAGGCCGCATCCGCTATCCCGAGCGGTTCGACGGCGAGCGCAGGGAGGTGTTTCTGGAAGGAGAGGCATTCTTTGATATTGCCAGAGATCCCGCACATCCTTTCCTGGTGTATGCCAATGGTTTGGTAACGAAGGTTTTAGGTACCAGTTTTCGCATTAAAGCGTACGGCGATTCACGTGAGGTAACTGTGGAAGTGAAAACCGGAAAGGTATCGGTATTCGCGCAGTCGGATCCGCATTTGAAAGAAAAGGTCGCTGACAAGCAACTTCAGGGGGTGGTACTAACTCCCAACCAGAAGATCATCTACGCCCGAAACGCGGTGAAAATGGTAAAAACGCTCGTGGAAAAGCCTGAAATGGTCGTTTCAAAGGCCGAAATTCCCCAGTTTGAGTTTGAAGATACGCCGGCCAGCGACGTTTTTAACACCATCGCCCGCGCCTATGGCATTGATATCCTTTACGACGAGACATTATTGAAGGACTGTCCCCTAACGGCCCGTCTTGACAACCAGACACTTCATGAGAAGCTCAGCATTATATGCAAGGCTGTGGAATCCAGCTATGAGATCGTCGACGGTCAGGTGGTGATCCACAGCAAAGGATGCAGGAATTAACCCAAAAACAATCACGTAACCCTTAAAAACAGAGCAGAAAAAACAGAAAGTTTACTCCCAAAAAAGAGCCGGCAATGTTCCCGCATCACCGGCTCCGAAAAAATTCCCTGACAGGTTGGTCGCCATTATTCTCCCAAATGGGAGACAGGGATCGTTTTGCCAAATTTCCTATTCTACAAAACAATCAAATCTATGAAAAAACCTTTAAAGTACCGTAGGGTATTACTGTGGACCATGCGAATGACAGCTACTCAACTCATGCTTGCCTTGGTGTTCATCGTCACGGGTTACGCACGTGAAGGTAGCGCGCAATCCCTTCTAAGCCAGAAAATCTCGGTGACAGCGAATGGAAGTGAAGTGAAAAAGGTGCTTACCCAGGTAGAAAAGCAGGTGGACGTACGGTTTGTATTCAGTTCCAAACTGATCAAATCGGCCAGGAAGGTGACAGTTTCCCTGAGAGATAAGCCCTTGTACGAAGCCCTGGACCATATCCTGACACCCCTCGGGCTCGATTACGAAGTTTCAGGCAAGATTATCATTTTGCGAAGACTCGAAAATGCTACACCCGATGCCCCCGCAGGACAGCCTTCGCCGGCCAACGCGCCCAAGCGTGCAGTTTCCGGCAAAGTACTTGACGGGGAGTCGAACACCGGGCTGCCGGGTGTGAGCATCGTGCTGAAAGGGACACAAACCGGCACGACCACCAACCCGGAAGGCCAGTTCCAGCTTGAAATTCCCGAATCAAGTGCGCCTAATTCCGTACTCGTTTTCAGTTTTGTAGGCTACAAATCGCAGGAAATTGTGCTCGGCAGCCAGACCGAGCTGACGGTGAGCATGCTTCTGGAAGACAAGTCGTTGCAGGAAATCGTCGTGATCGGTTACGGCGTGATCAAGAAAAGCGACCTTACCGGCTCCGTTTCTTCCATTAAATCATCCGAATTGAATGCATACCCTGCTACCAACCTAGTGCAGTCGCTGGCAGGTCGTGCGGCGGGCGTGTATGTATCGCAAAACACGGGCGCGCCGGGCAGCTCCATCAGTGTGCGCGTACGGGGTACCAACTCCATTCAGGGCAGCAATGAGCCTTTGTATGTGGTGGACGGCTTCCCTTATTCAGGTAATCCGACTTTGCTGAACAATGCCGATATCGAATCGATCGAAGTTTTGAAAGATGCTTCCGCAACGGCCATTTACGGTTCGCGCGGCGCGAATGGCGTGGTGCTCATCACGACCAAAAAAGGAAAAGCAGGCCGGGTAAGCGTGGATTATGACGGCTATTATGGCGTGCAGACGATCCGCAAAAAGCTGGATCTGATGAACGCGACCGAGTATGCCAATTTTTACAACGAGCAGGCAGCCAACGACGGACTGGCCCCGCATTTCACCGCCGACCAGATAGCAGGTTTCGGCAAAGGCACCGACTGGCAGGACCTCGTATTCCAGAAAGCGCCCGTGCAGAACCATGCATTGACCGTAAGCGGTGGTAATGAAAAAACCCGCTTTTCGGTAGCTGCAAGTAATTTCAGCCAGGATGGCATTGTCATCGGCAGCGACTATGTACGGAATGCGCTCCGTATGAACCTGAGCTCCGATATCGGCAAGAAGTTCAAGTTCGACCTGAGTACCCTGCTGAGCCGCATCGATTCCGACCGCAAGAATTCGGAAAGGGGCAACCGCGGCGGCACGCTGATGTCGGCAATGCTCTCCGGCTATCCAACGATCCCCGCAACGCTTCCAGACGGCAGCTATTCAAGACTTGCCGAAGCCTATGCGTGGGGTTCCAATGTGATTACCAACCCGCTGAACTTCCTTTATCAGCAGTCGGACGTGATCCGGTCGAACAAGGTGCTGGCCAACGGTGCCGTTACTTTTGAGCCCATTAAAGGGCTGATGATCAAAACGCTGGCGGGTATAGAAAGCACCGATGACCGGACCGATGGCTATACTACTACCAAGTTTGTCAACTCGAAGGGTAGCGCGAACGTGGGAACGGCGAGGGTAACCAGCATTTTGAGCGAGAACACCGTAAGTTATCTGAAAGATTTCGGCAAGCACAGCGTTTCTGCGGTGGCGGGTTTCACTTACCAGGATTATACTCAAAACACGCTTTCTGCTTCCGGCAGCGGTTTTATCAGTGATAACCAGGAAACTTACGACATCGGTGCAGCCGCTACACAAGGTGTTCCAAGCACTTCATACCAGAAATGGTCGCTGCTTTCCTACCTAGCCCGCGTCAATTATACTTTTAACAACAAAATACTCGCAACGGCCAGCTTCCGCGCGGATGGTTCCTCGCGGTATAGCGATGGGCAGAAATGGGGATTCTTCCCTTCCGGAGCGCTTGCTTGGCGTATGTCGGAGGAGGAATTTATCAAAAATATCCCCTTCATTTCCGATCTGAAAATCAGGGCGGGATATGGCGAAACGGGTAACACCTCGATTCAGCCGTATTTCACATTGAACCAGCTCGCGTCCGGTCAGGTAGTGTTTGGTGATGCATTCATGACCTCCTATGCACCCGGTACGCGGCTTGCCGGCTCCCTCAAATGGGAAACCACCGCACAGGCCGACTTCGGTATCGACCTTGGGCTATGGAATAATCGCGTCAATGTAACAGCCGATTATTATATCAAAAACACCCGCGATTTGCTGAACAACGTGGCGCTGCCATCTTCGCTGGGCTACACATTTACCATTCAGAATATCGGGAAAATTCAAAACAAAGGTTTCGAATTCGGGGTCAATGCGGCCGTGCTGGAAGGTGCATTCAAATGGAATGTCTCGACTAACCTGTCTGTCAACAGAAACAAGGTGATGAAGCTGTACGGCGGAAATGACATTCTGGGCCAGACCATCGGTGCGGCGGTGAATGACAATGTGAATATCCTCCGCGAAGGCTATCCGCTGGGATCATTCTATGGCTATGTGGAAAAAGGGTATGACGAGAAGGGCTTCATCGCTTACGAGGATTTCAATGGGAATGGCAGCCGCGACGCGGGTGACAAGCGAATCATCGGTAACCCGAATCCGAAGTTTACCTACGGATTCAACTCGACTATGTCATTCAAAAATTTCGAGCTGACATTCTTCGTCCAGGGATCTCAGGGCAACGACA
This sequence comes from Dyadobacter sp. 50-39, assembly GCA_001898145.1. Lineage (GTDB taxonomy): Bacteria > Bacteroidota > Bacteroidia > Cytophagales > Spirosomataceae > Dyadobacter. The sequence goes on along the minus strand of MKSR01000029.1, from coordinate 653,584 downwards.
TTTTCAACCTGAGTGCGCAAGGACAAGGCTACGACTACGGCCAGGCGCTGAATATGCCGCGCGAAGTGTACCTCGACCACTGGACGCCGCAGAACACCAATGCCAAATATCCGATCATCAGAACCTCTTCACAGGCGCAAATGTCGAACCGCTTCGTGGAAGACGGCTCTTACCTGCGGTTCAAGAACATCCAGCTGAGCTACAACCTGCCGGTTTCCAAGCTGCATATCAAATGGATGAAATACGGACAGCTGTACGTGAGCGGCCAGAACCTGATCACATTGACCAAGTACTCGTGGTACGACCCGGAAGTGAACTCTTACGGTGGCGGCAACTCGATCGTGCAGGGTGTAGACCACTATGTTTACCCTGTTGCCAAAACCACCACGGTAGGGCTCAGAATTGGGTTTTAAGGTCAGTTTAATCACCGGTTAAAGAAATCATTATTTATGAAAAAGATATTCACCAGTTTGTTTTTGGCGGCGGTTTGCATGGCTTGTTCCGACATCCTTGAAGAAAAACCCAAATCGCTTGCCTCGGAGAATTTTTACAATACCGCCGCAGAGGCCAAAGCTGCGGTCAATGCAATTTACGGCCCCATGCGCACCGACGCTGCGTTGTCCACCAACTATCCGGCCCAGCTCGAAGGATTGGCGGATTACGGTAATTCAAGAGGTACCCAAACGCCCGTGAGCTTATACCAGGGCCTGGATAACACCAACATCAACCGCGTCGCGACGATCTGGGACAACTTTTACCAGTCCATTCGTAATGCGAACCTCGTGATCGTCAATGTACCGAAAGGGACGGGCATGACCGACGCCGAAAAGGTCCCGTTCATCGCCGAAGCCAAATACATGCGTGCGCTTATCTACTTCGCGCTGGTACGCAACTGGGCGGCCGTGCCCCTGCGCACGGAGGAGAATATGACCGTGGCCGACATCCCCAGGTCGAGCGTAGACGATGTGTACAAACTCATTGTCGCCGATGCAATGGCTGCCGAGAGCGGGCTTCCCGACAATCCGTCGGAGATTGGCCGTCCGACCAAATGGGCTGCCAAAACACTTTTGTCGGAAGTGTACCTGTACCTCGAAAAATGGGAGGATTCACGTGCCAAAGCAAAGGAAGTAATCGATTCCAAGAAGTACTCGTTGGTGCCGGTGACCGTTTCCGAGGATTTTCAAAAGATCTACGGCCCCGAGGTGGTGAACACCAGTGAGGAGGTTTTCTATTTCAAATACTCGCGCCAGCAGGGCTTCGGGTTGGTAAGCTATGCGCACCGCAAAATCGGGCCCTACAACTACTATGGCCCGGGAGGCGTGTATGCGCAGTACACCGACTCGGTGTCCAATCCGGTGATCAAAAACTGGGATTTCAAGGATTTGCGTAAAAACCATATTCTTTACAATGTGGACATTGGTTTGGGTACTACTTCCATGTTGTTCCGCAAATACCGCGACCCGCTCGCCACCGGCGGGGCTGGCAACGACTACCCCTGGTACCGCTACGCCGACCTGCTTCTTTTCCATGCGGAGGCTGATGCCCGTGCAAATGGCAAGCCTACCGCCGAAGGGCTCGAAAGCCTTAACAAGGTTCACCGCCGCGCTTACGGCAAGCCGGCGGAAGCCGCCTCGACGGTGGATTTCAAACTGGCGGATTTCGCCACACTGCAAACCTACATCGACAAAGTGGTGCAGGAGCGCGGCTACGAAACCATGTACGAAGGCAAGCGCTGGAACGACCTGAAACGCCTCGGAATAGCCAAGCAGCGCATTCTGGAAGTAAAGAATATTGTAATAGCCGAGAAGCATATGCTCTGGCCGATCCCGAATTCCGAGATTTTGTATAACAAGGCCATCACCGCCAAAGACCAGAATCCGGGTTACTAAGCAATCTAATCGTTTTGGAAACAATGAGAAAAAAGATCGCAATAGCGCATTTGGCTTGCTTGTTCGCCCTGCTGCTGTCGGGATTTCGGCCCCCAGGGCTGGGGACGGAAACCGGGGCAAAAGCGACGGTGCAGGCGGATGTCTGCGTCTACGGCGCAACAGCCGCCGGGGTAATCGCAGCCTACACGGCGAAGAAAATGGGGAAAACGGTTGTGCTCATCGAGCCGGGCGGGCATTTGGGAGGTATGACTTCCGGAGGCCTCGGCTATACCGATATCGGAAACAAATATGCCATTACCGGCCTGTCGCGCGACTTTTACCGCCGCATCGGCAAGCATTACGGCAAGTTTGAGCAATGGACGTTTGAACCCGGCGTGGCGAAGGAAACCTTGCAGCAATACCTCGACGAAGCGGGCATCAAGGTGATGTACCAAAGCAGGATCGTAAGCGCGCAGAAATCAGGTGCGGAGATTCAATCCATTGTTTTGGAAAACAGCCTTAAACCGGGGGCTCAAACGAACCAGACAGTCGCTGCGAAAATGTACATCGACTGTACCTACGAGGGCGATCTGATGGCGAAGGCAGGCGTATCGTACACCGTGGGCCGGGAGGCCAACAGTCAGTACAACGAAACGATCGATGGGGTGCAGCTGATGCACGGCCACCAGTTGCCCGACGGCATTGATCCCTACAAAACGGAAGGGAAACCGGAAAGCGGGCTGCTCTGGGGCGTCTCGCCGGCTAAGCTGGAACCCAACGGCACAGGCGACAAAAAAGTGCAGGCATACAATTACCGCATTTGCCTCACGTCCGATCCGGCCAATATGGTGCCCATTACCCAGCCGGCCGACTACGATCCGGTTCGCTACGAGCTTCTCGCACGGCTCATTGCGAAACAGCCGCAGCGCAAAACGCTGAACGACTACTTCATTTGGAGCAAGATGCCGAATAACAAAACGGACATCAACAACCGCAACGGCTTTTCGACCGATATGATCGGTATGAACCACGATTATCCCGACGGCGACTATCAGAAGCGTGCGGAGATCATCAAAGCCCATGAAGCCTACACCAAAGGGCTGCTCTATTTCTTCGGTCATGATCCGCGGGTGCCGCAGGAACTGCGCGAGGCCATGCTGAAATGGGGATATCCCAAAGATGAGTATGTGGAAACCGGTAACTGGTCGCCCCAGCTTTATATCCGCGAGGCCAGAAGAATGGTAGGCAGTTACGTGATGACGCAGGCGCATTGCGAGCTCAAAGAAGTGGTGAAGGATGGCGTAGGCATGGCCGCGTACCAGATGGATTCGCACAACATTCAGCGCATTGTGGTGAATGGGATGGCGAAAAACGAAGGGAATGTAGAAGTGAGCGCCTCCGGCCCTTACCCGATCGCATACCGCTCGCTGGTGCCGAAAGCACAGGAATGTACCAACCTCCTGGTGCCGGTATGCCTTTCGGCGACCCACATCGCTTATGGTTCCATCCGGATGGAGCCGGTGTTTATGGTGCTGGCACAGTCGTCGGCCATGGCGGCCGTCCTGGCGATCGATTCGAAGAAGAGCGTGCAGCAGATCGACATCGCGAAGTTGCAGGCAAAGCTGAAATCTGATCCGTTGGTAAATGGCAAAACGCCCGAAATCCTGGTCGATAATGAAGACTGCAAGCAGGTTTCTGTAAAAGGGAACTGGCAGCCGGTCAAAAAAGGCGGGTATGGCCCGTCGTACCTGGCAACATCTGAAACGGATAAGGCTGGCGGTTCGGTAACTTTTACGCCTGAGGTACCGGTTTCCGGCGGCTACCAGGTTTACGTGTATTTCCCGAAAGTGGCCAAGCCGGCTTCGGAGATCAAACTTTCGGTAAAAGCGGGCAGTGAAGTCAAAGCCATTACGGTGCTTGAAAAAGACATCGTGGTCGAAGGACAGACCTCCGGCGAATGGTACCATGTAGGCAAATTCAGTCTCCCGAAAGGCAATGCTTCGTCGGTCAGTATTTCGGCGGAAGGCGCGTCGGGCGCCGTGGCCGCAGATGCTGTACTGTTTGTGCCGGAGTCAAAATAGTAAAGTCCTCGGCCGCCGGCATTGACCGTCGGTGGCCGGCATTTAAAAACCTCAACCCAGACATTAATGAAAAAATTACTCTTACTGGTTGGAATACTTATCTCTCAAGTTATGCCGCAGGCTGTTTTGGGACAGTCGTATGAAGCGGACGTGATCGTATATGGCGGTACCTGTGCGGCGGTGACAGCCGCGGTACAAGTGGTGAAATCGGGCAAAACGGTACTCGTGGTCTCGCCCGACAAGCATTTGGGCGGGCTGTCGTCCGGCGGGCTGGGTTTCACCGACACCGGCAACAAATCGGTGATCGGCGGCCTTGCGCGGGAATTTTACCACCGCGTATACCAGCATTACGACAAGCCCGAAGGCTGGCATTGGCAGAAAAAGGAAGAATATGGCAATAAAGGCCAGGGTACCGTACCCATGGACGGCGCCGAGCGCACGATGTGGATTTTCGAACCGCACGTAGCCGAGCAGGTTTTTGAAGATTTTGTGAAAGAAAATAACCTGAAAATTTACCGCAACGAATGGCTCAACCGCGGCAAAGGCGGCGTTCAGAAAAGCGGCGGGCGTATTACGTCGTTCAAAACGCTCAGCGGCAAAACATTTAAAGGTAAAATGTTCATCGACGCCACCTACGAAGGCGACCTGATGGCCGCGGCGGGTGTGAAATATCATGTAGGCCGCGAAGCCAACAGCGTGTACGACGAGCAGTGGAACGGCATTCAGGCGGGCGTTTTCCAGCACAGGCATTATTTTGCCAAAAACATTAGCCCATATAAAGTAGAAGGCGACCCGAAGAGCGGACTTCTGCCTTATGTGACCGCTGAGAAAATCGGTAAAAATGGTGATGGTGACCACAAAATCCAGGCTTACTGCTTCCGGATGTGCCTCTCGGCGCACCCCGACAACCGCATTCCGTTTGCAAAACCTACCGGCTATGATCCCGCCAAATACGAACTCCTCGCCCGGGTGTACAAAGCCGGCTGGACGGAAACTTTCGACAAATACGACCCCATTCCCAACCGCAAGACCGACACGAACAACCACGGCCCGTTCAGCACCGACTTTATCGGCCAGAACTACGATTACCCCGATGCATCCTATGAGCGCCGCAAGCAGATCATCAAGGAGCACGAACTGTACCAGAAAGGCCTGATGTACTTCCTCGCCCATGACCCCGCCGTACCTGCCGACGTCCGCGCCAAAGTGAACGAATGGGGCTTGCCGAAGGACGAATTCAAGGACAATGGCGGCTGGCCGCACCAGATTTATGTACGCGAAGCACGTCGCATGCTGGGCCACAGCGTGATGACCGAGAATGAGACATTAGGCAAAAAGGCGGTCTCGCAGTCCATTGGGATGGGCTCTTACTCGCTCGATGCGCACAATGCGCAGCGTTACGTGAAGGAAGACGGTTTCGTGCAGAACGAGGGCGACATAGGCGTGCATCCCAAGACGCCCTATGGCATTTCCTACGGCTCGATTATCCCTAAAAAAGCGGAATGCGAAAACCTGCTGGTGCCGGTCTGCGTATCAGCTTCGCACATTGCCTATGGGTCTATCCGCATGGAGCCGGTGTTCATGATCCTCGGCCAAAGTGCCGCCACCGCCGCAGTACAGGCGATCGACGGCAAGGTAGCCGTGCAGGATGTGGATTATGCCAAATTGAAAGAGCAGTTGCTCAAAGACAAACAGAAGCTGGAACTGTGAGCGGGCTAAACAAAACTTTCTCTTTAAATTTTATTAATTTACCAACGAATAGCCGGGCTTATGTCCGGCTATTTGCATAATATTGCAAGTTATTCCGATGAAACCCATACAAAACCAAATGTCATCCGTCACAGCAACGCGCTCAGACGCTTCCCATCTTTTCAGTGCTCCCGTAATTGTCGCTGCTCTTGGTTACTTCGTAGATATTTATGATTTGCTCCTCTTTGGGATCGTCCGCCTGCCTAGCCTGGCTGCGCTGGGCCTTTCCGAGGCCGACATTTCCGTCACCGGGGCCAGTATTCTGAACTGGCAGATGACCGGGCTGCTCCTGGGCGGTATCCTATGGGGTGTCTTGGGCGACAAAAAAGGGCGCCTTTCCGTACTGTTCGGCTCCATCATTACCTATTCCCTGGCCAACATCGCCTGCGGCTTCGTACAGGATGTGACGGTTTACAAATTGCTCCGTTTCATTGCGGGTATCGGTTTGGCTGGTGAGCTGGGCGCGGGTATTACGCTGGTTTCGGAAATCCTTCCCAAGCACCTGCGGGCCATTGGTACTTCGCTTGTGGCCGGCATCGGCTTGCTCGGCGCCGTGGTAGCTTATTTCACCGTCGAATTTTTCGACTGGCGCTATGCCTATTTCATTGGCGGCGGATTGGGTATTTCGTTGCTGCTGCTTCGTATTGGTGTTTTTGAATCGGGTATTTTCAAGGACCTGAAAGACAAGGAGCATATCGAGAAAGGAAATTTCTTCGCATTGTTTACCAACAAAGACAGGCTCGGAAGGTATCTTAAATGCATTGGTATCGGTTTGCCAACCTGGTTTGTGATCGGGATTCTCGCCACATTCAGCAATGAATTCGGGAAAGCCCTGGGTATTGCCGAGCCCATCAAACCCGGCCTTTCCATTATGTGGTGCTATGTAGGGCTGTCGATAGGCGACCTTTGCAGCGGGTTTATCAGCCACTGGCTCGAATCGCGCAAGAAGGCGGTCTTTTACCTGATGCTGTTTACCTTGGTATGCAGCCTGGTTTACCTTTTCGCGGGTATCAAATCGGCATCTTTCTTCTACACCGTAGCGAGTTTGCTGGGCTTCGGGATCGGTTACTGGGCTATGTTCGTGACCATTGGCGCAGAGCAGTTCGGTACTAACCTGCGGGCAACGGCCGCTACCACGGTGCCCAACATGGTGCGCGGAACCGTAGTGGGAATGACTACATTATTTGCTATTTTTAAAGGTTCTTTCACTGTGATCCAGGCTGGGGCGCTCGTAGGGCTGATCTGTTTTGCAATAGGTATCTTCTGCATCCTGACAATTCCTGAAACGCACGGACGGGATTTGGACTTTTTGGAAGAATAGTCAGGTATGGTCAAGAATCATCAGTGGCAGTTAAAGAGAGGAAAATTTCTCATTGCTTCAATAAATGACCACACCTGACCAAACATAACAACGTCTGACCACACTTGACAAAAAAAGATAACATACAATTACCACGTTAAAAACGATACGAAAATGGAGAGACGCGTAGCGCTTAAAAGCATGGCAGCGGCCATGGGCGCCATGGCGGTTTTGCCTTCCTGGGCATCCGGTTGGAACAAGAGTGCAGTGGCGAAGAGCGGATTGCTTTCGGCAGACCAATCCAAAAATCTTATGATGATCGTCGAAACCATTATTCCCAAAACCGACACACCGGGTGCGGGAGAGTTGGGAGTAGGTGATTTTGTACAAAAAATGGTGAAAGACTGCTATGACGCCAAAGCGCAGGCCAGCCTCGCAAGCGGTGTTTCCAATATCGACGAGCAAAGCGTGCAGCGATTCGGCAAATCGTTCACGGATGCCAGCAAAGAGCAGCGCCTGCAAATCCTGTCGGATATTGAGAAAGGCAGTGACGCGGCGCAGAAAGGCTTTTTCAGCATGGTCAAAAACCTCACGATCCAGGGCTATATGACGTCCGAATACGTGATGACCAACATTACCCATTACGAAATGATCCCCGCCCGCTACCATGGGTGCGTACCTGTTAAGAAGGGATAATGGATGAAGGGGAGGAGTGCCCTCCTTCTTCCTCCCAAAAACATTATTATGGCAAATTTTAATATTGACAGTAAAAAAGCCCGCACCTACGATGCCATTGTAATTGGATCGGGGATCAGCGGCGGCTGGTCGGCGAAGGAGCTGACCGAAAAAGGATTGAAAACCCTCGTGCTCGAACGCGGGCGCGACGTGCAGCATATCAAGGATTACCCTACCACGAACATGATGCCGTGGGAGTTTGAACACCGCGAGCGGCTGACGAAGGAAATCGCCGACGCGAACCCGATTGCGGCGCGCTGCTACAACTTCAAGGAATCGTCGATGCACTTTTTTGCGAAGGACAATGAGCATCCCTACGTTCAGGAAAAGCCTTTCGACTGGCTGAGGGGATACCAGGTAGGCGGCAAGTCGCTGCTTTGGGCGCGGCAGACCCAGCGCTGGAGCAAGTACGATTTCGACGGGCCGGCACGCGATAGGTTTGCGGTGGAATGGCCGATCGGGTACGACGACCTGGCGCCGTGGTACAGCCACGTGGAGAAATTCGCCGGGATTACCGGTAACAAAGACGGCATCGATACGCTGCCCGATGGAGAATTCCTCGTTCCCCACGACCTCAATTGTGTGGAGAAGTATTTCAAAGAGCAGGTTTCTAAGCAATATAAGGACCGCCACATCATCATCGGCCGTGCGGCGCATATCACCGATCCGCAGCAGATCCACCTCGACCAGGGCCGTGCCAAATGTCAGCATCGCGTAATGTGCGAGCGCGGGTGTCCCTTCGGCGGGTATTTCAGCAGCAACGCCTCTACTATCCCGTGGGCGATGAAAACGGGCAACATGACCCTCCGCCCCCATTCGGTAGTGCATTCGATCATTTACGACGACAAGAAGCAAAAAGCATCGGGTGTACGTGTGATCGACGCGAACACGAAGGAGATGATCGAATTCTACGCCGATATCATCTTCCTTAATGCAGCGGCATTGAACTCGAACCTGGTATTGCTCAACTCAACATCGAGCCGCTTCCCGAATGGCTTGGGGAACGACAGCGGTTTGCTCGGTAAGTACGTGGCGTTCCACAACTACCGCGCGACGGTATCCGGCGAGTATGAAGGCTTCCTGGATTCAACCACCGACGGCAAGCGCCCGAATAGCGGCTACATTCCTCGTTTCCGTAATGTGTACAAGCAGGAAACAGACTTTTTGCGTGGTTATGCGGCAGGTTTTGGAGCCAACCGCAATACTTATAGCGACCGCAATGGCCTGGGCGAATCGCTGAAAGCCGGTTTGCACGAAACCAAATACGGCAATTGGAGCGTAGGCTCACACATGATGGGTGAAACAATCCCTAAGGAAAGCAACTACGTGGCACTCGATAAGGAAAGCAAGGACCAATGGGGCATACCTACAATGCGGATCAATGTCGGCTATGACGACAATGACGAGAAGATGATCAAGGATTATATGGAGCAGGTGAGCGAGATGTTTACCAAAGCGGGCTTCACCAATGTGAGGACGCACGATAACCATCGCAATCCGGGTAACGACATCCACGAAATGGGCGGAGTACGCATGGGTAAGGATCCCAAGACGTCGCTGCTCAATAAATGGAACCAGTTGCACCACTGCAAAAACGTATTCGTGACCGACGGCGCCTGCATGACCTCGACGTCTACCCAGAACCCGTCACTTACCTATATGGCGCTTTCGGCGCGCGCGGTGGATTATGCCGTGAAGCAAAGCAAAGCGAAGAATTTGTAACCCAAAATAACTCATTTTGTGAAAAAGCCGCTATCCGACGGGATGGCGGCTTTTTTGATGATCCGGTCAGTATGGGTTAAGATATGATTTAAAAAAGTTTTAGTTTTTTTAAATCAAGGGTAAGGGATTTTAAGTGCAAGAAAGTCTTTTAATTATTACATACGAACAGACACCCAATGCACGATCCTTTGCTTAACCCGGAAACGAAGCGCCCTGGGCCATTTGTGTCCCCGACACACGAAGGCAAGGCCCCCGTAAGTGAAATTGATTCTGCTACATTCCTGAGATCGGCTTTCGAGCAGAGCCCGGGAAAAGGGCTTGAACTCCTGTTTAAAAGATATTACAACCCGCTTTGCAGTCACGCGGTACGGTTTGTGTATTCCAAGCAGATCGCCGAGGACCTGGTGAGCGAGGTGTTCTTCCAGTTTTACCGGACGAAGGCTTACGAAAACATCACCACGTCGTACACCAGCTATCTGTTCCGCTCGGTGCGCAACGAATGTTATACGTATATGCGTAGAGAGTTCGGGAAAACCGATACGCTCGAAATGAACGAGGAGCATTCGATTTCTACCTATCATCAGCAGCCGGATGCCGAAATCCACTACAATAACCTGTTCCTGAAAGTGAACGAGGTGATCGCCCGATTGCCTATGCAATGCCAGAAAGTGTTTCTGATGAGCCGTTTCGAGAACAAAAAATACCATGAAATAGCGGACGAGCTGCATATTTCGCCCAAAACCGTTGAAGTACATATCTCCAAAGCTTTGAAACACCTCCGCTCCGCGCTGCACGGCGAATGGATGATTTCACTTTGCCTGACCATTTTAAGTAGCCTCTAAAACCATCGATGGTCCGCCTTTGAAGGTCTGCCCCCGACGGGTTTCGTCAACGTTGTAAACCGAACAGAAATGGAAAAAATTATATCGAAATATACGCTTTTCGAGTACCTGAGCGGGCGCGCCAATCCCCTCGAAAGGCAGCTTGTGGAAGAATGGATCCTGCGCAAGGAGAATGCGGAAACGTTTCACCGCTGGCTGCTCGAATACGAAACCCAGTCGCCCCAGTTCGTGCCCGACCAGGACGCCGCCTTGGCTAACCTGCTCCGGCGGGTGGATTCGACGATGGAAGAAGTTGAGGGAGAAGCGAAGAAGGAGGAAGAAGTTGGGGCCGTTTCCTGGCTGGGACAGCGGAGCAACCGGTTCTGGCTGGTAGCAGCATCCGTAACCGCGCTGGTGAGCTGTGGCTGGTGGTTTCGCGAGCCGATACAGTACAAGTCGTACCAGACAGCCTACGGGCAGACTACCGACGTATATCTAGAAGACGGAAGCCGTGTTGCATTGAATTCCAATTCGAGACTGAAAGTACCCAGACTTGGCTTCTGGGGCGATGTAAGGGAAGTGGCGCTGGAAGGGGAAGCCGAGTTCTCGGTGAGCCATACCATTGATCATAAGCGTTTTGTAGTGAAAACATCCGAAAAGTTCCAGGTGGAGGTGCTCGGGACTACATTCTCGGTATTTGCCCGGCCGCGGGGTACCAAAGTGGCGCTGAAGTCCGGAAGCGTGCGTATCGACTACTCACATAACGACCAGCGCAGGGAGGTGATGATGGAGCCGGGCGACCTTGCATTCCTGGACCAGGAGGGTGCGGTACAGCTCGAAAGAAAACAGGACATCAAAACATTTGCTCCCTGGACCGAGCAGCGATATGTGTTCAACGGAACGCGTGTGAAAGAAATCATTGCGATGATCGAGGAGAATTTTGGTCAGAAAGTAAGCCTCTCCGATTCCAATATCGCCCAGCGGTCGATTACCGGGAATTTCAAGACCAAAAATGCGGAAGAACTTTTAAAGACGATCTCAGAAGTGCTTGATCTCAGGGTCGAGCAGAATGGCGCTAGCATCCTTTTAACGAACAATTAATTATTCCAAACCATTTCATTATGAATCTAACGCTATCAGCCAAGCAATGGGTGGCGATCGGGATTGTGTTGATGACACAATCCTCCCGGATCGTGCATTCACAGGTCATTGCCTTTGCGTCGATGCCGGCCAAGCAGCATACTTCGCTCGGCCAGGAAATGAAGCTTAAAAATGTTTTGCTTGATCTTCAAAGACATTACGGGGTAGAAATCATTTTCGAAGACCGCCTGGTAGGCTCTGTGAATGTCGCTTCGAGCAACCTTGATTTCAACCAGCCCATTGAGAAAAACCTGGACTTGCTGCTGCGGCAGAATGGTTTGAAGTATAAAAAGACGAGAAAGAACACATTTGTTATAACCGAAGGCAAAGCAAAGGAAGCGATGCCGGTGAAGGAAGACAAGGACGAGGCGATGGCTCTGCCGGAGGCGCAGATGACGCAGGAAAACCTGACCGCACCGGCACTGGTAGCCCAGGTCGCCGTTGACAGGACTATCAAAGGGACTGTATCGGACGAAAAAGGTATGTCGCTTCCCGGTGTGAGCGTGGTTTTGAAAGGTACCCAGCGCGGGACTTCCACCGGCGCTGCGGGGGATTTCAGTCTGGAAATACCGGATGGCGGCCAGCCCGTATTTGTTTTCAGCTTTGTGGGCTACAAATCGCAGGAAGTAACGTTGGGAAACCAGTCGGTGCTGACGGTGAGCCTGGCGCCTGATGAAAATGCATTGGAAGAAATAGTGGTGGTAGGTTATGGTACCGTTAGAAAATCCGACCTTACCGGTGCCGTGGGTACGATCAAGGCCGATGTGCTGCAGGAGCGCCCGGCTTCATCCTTGAATCAGGGACTTTCGGGCCGCATTACCGGGGTGAACGTATCGTCGAACTCGGGCCGTCCGGGTGGTCGCGCCAACATCCGTATTCGTGGGGCCAGCTCTATCAGTGTTTCCAACAACCCGCTTTATGTTATCGATGGCGTGATCCTGAATGCCGTGGATCTGGCAAACGGTAGTACACCGATCGATTACCTCAACCCGAACGACATCGCTTCCATTGAGGTATTGAAAGACGCTTCTTCCACAGCGATTTACGGTGCCCGTGGTGCCAACGGGGTTATCCTCGTAACGACCAAACGCGGTACCGCGGGTGGAGGAAAAGTTACTTACGACACCGATTTCAGCATTGGTGTAGCACCTAAGAAACTGCCTGTTTTGAACTCGAAAGAGTTTTTGCAAGTGGAAGAAACCATTTACGCCAATGCGGCCAAATACGATCCAGTGGGTTGGGCAACAGGTACTAAATACACCGATCCGAAGCTGAAACGGACCAATCCATTGCTCTTCGATTCAAGCGGCAACCCATTGTATGATACCGATTGGCAGAAAGAGACATTCCAGAAAGCATTTACTCAAAATCACCAGCTCGGCTTTACCGGCGGTAGCGAAAAGGGTAGCTTTGGTGCTTTCCTGAACTACCGCAACGAGAATGGTATCATCAAAGATTCGTGGCAGAAACGTTTTGCCGGCCGTTTTGTATTTGATTCACAAATCAAAAGCTGGCTGAAAGTAGGCGGTACATTGGGTTATACCGACCAGAACGAGAAGCAGATCGACCAGCTTGGCGGCGGTGGTATCACAACGATGCGCCAGGTTCTGGAGGCATTGCCGATCATTCCGGTGAAATATCCCGACGGGCGGTGGGCAAGTAACCGCGACTATCCCGGTATGGAAGGGGGCGATAGCCCGCTCCGCGTGGCTGCCGAGCGTCTTTATTACCTCAAAACGCAGACTATGCTGGGTAATATGTATGCCAATATCCGCCTCGCCGACGGCCTGGAATTACGCTCTACCGTGGGTGCGAACGTGATCAACCAACGCAACGATTATTTCGCAGCAGCCGGGCTTCAATACATTTCCAGCAATGGCGATGCGTCGGTAAGCAGCAGCCGCTATAATTCCTGGCAGTTTGAGAATTACCTCACGTATTTCAAAGATTTTGGTAAAATCCATTCGATCAATGCGATGCTCGGTTTGTCGTGGCAGCACGTGGATCGTTTCGATAACGTAGCCCGCAGCCAGAACTTCACGGATACCTATTTCCAATACAATAACCTTGGCGCAGGTGCAACCGCATTGGCCCCGAGCTCGGCTGCAACGGCATATGGTCTGAATTCCTACTTTGCCCGGATCAATTACAGCCTGATGAACAAATACCTCGTGACGTTCACGGGCCGTGTCGATGGTTCGTCGAAATTCGGGGATGCCAACCGGTATGCATTCTTCCCGTCGGCCGCATTGGCGTGGCGTGTGAATGAAGAAGAATTCCTGAAAAACTCGCCTTCCATTTCTAACCTGAAAATCCGCGCAAGCTACGGTGCAACGGGTAACTCGGAAATCCCTGCATACCGCGCATTGGCGGGTCTGGCGAGCAGCGACGTGATCTTCGGCGGGACCCGTAACATCGGTATCGGCGTGGGCCGGATGTCGAACTCCAACCTGCAATGGGAAAAAACACAGCAAGTGGATTTTGGTGTAGAACTGGGCTTGTTCCAGAACCGCATCAATGTGGAATTGGACCTTTACCGCAGAAAAGTGAACGAAATGTTGCTGGATGCGCCACTTCCAATGAGCAGCGGCTACACAAGCATCTTTACCAACGTGGGCAGCATGGAGAACAAAGGTTTCGAGTTCGCGATCAATTCTACGAACATCAAAACACCGGATTTCTCGTGGAGCACTACATTCAATATTTCTGTAAATAAAAACAAGGTATTGGCACTCTCGGGCGGTAGCGACATTTTCTCGGGCGCGACTGTCATCCGTGTGGGTGAGGCGGTTGGTTCTATGTTCGGACGTGTGCACCAGGGCATCTGGTCGACAGCGGAAGCTGAGCAGGCTAAAAAGTACAATATGCTGCCCGGTGACGTGAAATATGCCGATCTGAACAACGACGGTACGATCAACGATAACGACCGCACGATCATCGGTAAAGGTATTCCCGATGGCTTCGGTACCTTCCTGAACACATTCACATTCAAGCAATGGTCATTGACTGTCGACTTGCAATACATGTACGGCAACGACGTGCTCGACAGAAGTATCCACTCTGCTGAGGACCGCCAGGGTATCGCGAACAGCTACAAAACCGTGTTGAATGCCTGGACGGAAACCAACCAGAATACGACCATCGCGCAGATCCGTCCGATCAACGCTTATTATACGACCAACAACGACAGCCACAAAGTAACCGACGCATCGTTCATCCGCGGACGTAACCTTTTGCTCGCCTACGTATTCCCGGCAAATGTAGCTTCGAGATTGAAACTGGACCGTCTGAGGGCTTATGCATCCGTTCAGAACTTCTTTGTGGCAACCAAATACAAAGGTTATGACCCCGAGGTATCCAACTCCGGATCACCGTTCGACCAGGGATTTGGTTTGTATGATTATCCAAAGCCAAGAGTGTTCATGCTCGGCCTGAACATCGGTTTATAACAATATTGACTCTTACCGAAAGTAACAATGACTATCATATCAAAGAAAATCGGCTTGCTCGCGATGCTGAGCTTATTCGGGGCCACAGGTTGTTCTGACTTCCTCGACGAGTCTGATCCCAGTAACTTCACCGAAGAGAACTACTTCACGCAGCCCGCGCATGCGAGGAGTTCTGTGAATGCGATCTATACGCCTTTGCGGGAGCCTATGAGCAGCGGTTTTGGCGGGGGTGCCTGGATGATGCCCGAGTTCGCGACCGGACTTGCCGGCACCGACCTTGGCCAGGCTGTGAACAGCTATTTTATCAAAGACCTTCGGAATACTTCCGATAACGGCTACGGCCAAACTTATTGGACCCAATATTACAAAGGTATTGCAGGTGCCAACTTGTCGCTGGCGAAAATCCCGGGCATTACAATGGATGCTGCGGAAATGAAGCGAGTGCTGGGCGAGGCCTATTTCCTCCGTGCATTCTATTACTTCCAGCTCGTGCAGATGTTTGGAAATATTCCACTCGTGACGCAGCCTGTGAATTTGCAATCGGAGCAATTGCGCCCCGCTGCCGCTACTCAGGAAGCGGTTTATAACCAAATCGTGGAGGATTTGAAAGCTGCGGAGGCATCGGGACTTCCCATGACCGAAAACAGTGGCAAAGTGACGCTCGGTGCGGTGAAATCACTGCTGGCGAAAGTATACCTTACCATGGCGGGTTTTCCGTTGCAGAAAGGTGCCGCCTATTATGATCTGGCCGCTAAAAAGGCCGAGGAAGTAATCGATTCGAAGGCATTCAAGCTTTTTAGTTCTTACGACGATCTGCATAACCCGGCTAAGAAGAACATCGAGGAGAATATCTTCATGATCCAGTACAAAACCCAGTTGATCCCTTCGAACTGGCAGGTGTCCATTATCCCTTACAACAAAAACATCTCGGCCTATTCGGATGAAACGGGCGGTATTTATGCAACGGGCGATTTTGTAAAGTCTTACGAAGCCAACGATTTGCGTGCGAAGGAGAAGCAATTCTTTTTCACCAAATTCACCAACGAAAGCGATCGCAACAAGGTGGTCGACCTGGGCGGCTATTTTATCTACAAACATTTTGATAATGTAGCCCAAACCAGCAGCGCCAACAGCGATCTGAACTGGCCGGTGATCCGCTATGCGGACGTGCTTTTGATGTACGCGGAGGCTTCCAACGAGGTAGGAGGGCCATCAGCCAAGGCTTATGAAGCCGTCAATGCAATCCGCACACGTGCAGAATTGCCCGCACTCACCGGCCTTACCAAGGACGCATTCCGGGAAGCTGTTTGGAAAGAACGCTGGCACGAGCTGTGTTTCGAGAACATTACCTGGTTCGATATGGCACGGTTAAGAAAGGCATTCAATGTGACTACAAAGAAGTTTGATAACTACGTGGGCCACAAATTCTCTTACGGTCCCACTTTGACAGAGCGCGAATTGCTTTTCCCGATCCCGACGGCCGAAGTACGCAACAACACGAATCTTAAACAGAACGCAGGATATTAGCAGAACAGGTTAATGATTAAACTCAGTCAGTTTAATAGTAGATAGTAAATCGATAGGCCGCCGGAATTTCCGGCGGCCTATTTGCATCATGCGGATTTGGGTTATTGAATGGATTTCAAATGCTTTCCCGCAATGTCCTCCCAGCGGTACAAATGGAAGGTCTTATCATCGCTCATGGCGACAAACAAGCCGTTCCTGAATTGTGCGTTGAGGGGCACGGATACCATATCGGAGCCGTCGCTATGGTTGGCTTTCACAGTCACTTTCCGCAGCAGCGGATGTTCATTGGGCTTGCCGGAAGTTCCTTCTCTTGGGAAAATCTGGAAACCGTTGGCGCCCTGGTCCGAGACGAGGATGTAGCCGGTGCTGTCGGTAAGCTGATAGATGGAAATGCCCTCGTGGTCTTCCGTAAAACCGGTAGTGGCAAAAAGTGCGAGTTCCTCATTCCCTTTTTCGGGGTCGGCGTAGTATTTGCGAACCCCTTTGCCTTCGTCCGAGTAATAGACATGGCCCAGCTGGTCGTCGACCGCAATGGCTTCGATCTCTTTTAAACCGCTGTATTGGCCAAACTTGCGGACGAGCGACGCTTTTACCTGCCCTTTGCCATTGTCTTCGAGCAAATATTGCCAAAGGTAAGTTCCGTCGGTAGGACCCGATTTGCGGCCGACGATGGCATAAATCTTGCCGGTTTTGTTTTTATACAGCGCAATACCCATCAAATCCCGGACATTCTCGCCTGTTTCCCCTACAAACACCTCAATGCCCCCATTATCCACAGGCTTCATGTCGGGCACGCTGTAAATGCGGAGCTTGTGCGTGAAGCGCTCGGTGGTGACGGCAATGTCCACAGGCCTGCCAGCCAGCATAAGGCCGTACTCAATGTCGACATTATCCGGCCGTTTGAGGCCGGTTACGGTTTTTTCACGCTGCAATTTGCCTTGCAGGTCGAACACGTACAAGCCACCGTCCTGGTCTTTGTCGGTACCGATGATCAGGCTCTGCGCCGGGTCGGCAGGGTTGATCCAGATCGCCGGATCGTCCGTGTCGTGGGCGACGGTGTCGGTAATGAAAACCGGCTGGATAATGGAGCTGACCGTGTCGGCTTTGGCGGACTGGATCGGCGTGCTGGTATTGGATTGGCAGGCTACAAGCGTTGCAGCCAGGCCAATGGCCGGTAGAGTGAATGCTTTCACTGGTGTTAGAATGATTTGAGCAGTGTCGAAATGCAGAATGTCATGTTGAGCGGCCCGGTGCGCTCAGGCTGACAGTAACGTCGTGCCGCGGCTAAAAATCTGAATGAATAAGATTACTTCGTTCCAAACGCCCCGATATAATCGGCAGGTGCGGGCGATTTGTAAGTTACACCGTTGATCACGAGACCTTCGGCATACAGCCTTGTGAAGCCGGTTTTTCCTTTACCCAGCGCAGGTGAGCCGGCTTGCAAATGGAAATCCCAGGCAGTATTGAACGCCGCATTCTTGTTGTCGGTCGTCAACGGGTAGTTCACGAATTTGGGATCGTTGTCGCCCACCTTGGCCGAAACCAGGTCGTTCGCACCTTTCAGGATTTCGACCGATGGCTGGAATTGCTTCACGCCTTCTTCGGTAGCACCATAGTACAGGGTGTTGCTGATCACTGAACGGTCGTCCACCGATTTATCGACATTCTCTTTCTTGATCCCGAAACGGTCGTTGGCAAGCAGGTTGTTGTAAAGATCCGCCCGAACGCCTTTTTCAAGCCATATGGAACCGCCTTTGGTAGTAGGTCTTCTCCAACCCGCATTGATGATCGTATTGTTATAACCCACAACGTAGGCCTGAGGAGAGCGGTCGCCGGAGTTCGAGAGCTTCAATGCATTGGTATTGGGGCTGTAAACGACATTGAATGCCACATCAGCTTGTACACCCGACTTGATATTAATCGCATCGCCGCCCGAAACGCCTGTCGTATTGAAGGTATTGTTGGCGATGATCACCTTTCCGCCTTCGATGTAGAAGCCATCTTCGTTGAAATTGCGGATGGTGCTGTTCACTACCACCAGTTTTCCATTGACGTTGGGATAGTAGACAACCGGCACGTGCTCACCGGCTTCGGCTTTGTACAACCCTGCCTTTACCGAAGGGGATTCTTCCGTCGTCACCGCGCCCCCGTATTCAAGAATGGTATTGCTCAATACGAATTCAGCCGAGTTAGGGCCGGCGATTAGGCCGCCCCAAAGATTTCCGAACAGGTTACCAGGCGTTTTCCAGGCATCAGGCACCGTGAATTTTACAGGTGCAGCAGCGGTTCCGAGGCTGTAAAGATTGCCTTTCACAACCACTTCCGGCTTGATTACAGAGTCGCTGAAAAGTACCGTCACGCCTTCCTCGATGGTAAGTGATTTCCCTTCCGGAATTTGAATGTGGCCTGTCACTTTGTAGGTATTGCCTTTGGTCCAGGTTCCCGATACTTCCCCGGTCACCGATTGTTCGGTGGGATGCGGGTCCACGGGCGTGGGATCGTTCTTGTCGTCGCTGCAACCGGTGATCAGGAATGCGGCGAGGGCTGAAAGCATGAATAGCTGTTTCATTTTGGATTGGTTCATGAGATTTAAAAATTTTGATGACTGATTAAAACTTGTATCGTACGCCGAGCAGGTAGGAGCGCTGGTAGCGGTCGCGGCGAATGAGCGTTTTGCCGGACAAATCCTGGTTGGGGATCCTGGCATTGGCTGCATTGCTATTCTTCATATAAACTTCCATAGGGGTGTCGAGCAGGTTGTTGGCTTTCAGGAACACGCCCAGCCCGTTGCGGAAGGTTTTCTCCACAGAAGCGTCCATTTGGATAAAGCCTTTTTGCCAAAGATCGTTGTCGAGAAACTGCGAGACGGTGTTGATCCGGTCGCCTGTGTAGCCGCCCGCAAGCTGCGCATCGATGCCGTTTTCCTGGTTTTTGTAGAGAACCGAGAGGTTAGCCACATGCGCCGACTGTCCGTAAAGCGGCCGCGTCTGCTGCACATTAATGGTTTCGAGGTCGCCGCTTTCGTTGCGAATGCGTTTTGATTTAGGTGTGGTAATGCGAGAATGCGTGTAGGTATAGTTGGCTTTGATCCCAAACTGCTTCACATATTTGATATAGTCGATTTCGAGGCCATAATTCTTCGCATTCCCGAAATTGCCCGGCGAGTAGTAAATGTCCTGCCCGCGGATGGCGTCACGCTGGAGTGTGTATTCGATGGGGTCTTTGATCATTTTATAAAAAACACCTACCATAAACTGCTCCGAGGCACGCGGAAAGAGCTCATAGCGCAAGTCGATATTGTCGGCGACGGCGCGTTTCAGGTCCGCGTTGCCCCGCTCCTGATACTCTTCGTTGACAATGCGGTAGGGCACGATTTCGAAAAAGCCGGGGCGGTTGATCGACCGGAAGTAAGAGGCACGCAGGTTGATATGCTCCTCCGGCTTGTATTTGAAATGCAGGCTGGGTAGAATGTCGGTGTATTTCTGCTTGCCGTTGGGGCGGTCTTCACCAATGGGGAAAAGCATGGAATAGCCCTGGTAGGTGTTTTCCGCCCGCACGCCGCCGAGTATTTCAACATTCCGTGCTTCTGCTTTGAACTGCACAAAACCGGCTTTGATTTGTTCTGTGGCATCATAATTAAGTGCGCTCGCCACCGAACCGCGCGGGTTCTGTATCGTCCAGCGGATCTGCGTGTAATCGGTGAAATCTTTTCCGAATTCCGCAAATGGGTCGGCGGGACGGAGCTGGTAGTTGTTATAAAAGTTGGAGCGTGATTTGTCGCGGAACAGGCCGCCGGCTGTCCATTCCACATGCGTTTCGCCCAATGTTGTGTTATAGGTAAGATTCAGGTATCCTGAAAAATCACGGTCGGAGTTGTGCTCCCAGCGCCGCGACGCATCGCCGACGGTCGTTTTCCTTTCCTGGAAATTTTGCATGATGCCCGTCAGGGGTACAGTCACATTGTCGGGAACCTCGTTAGTGGCTTTGGAATACACCGCCGACCATTGCAATGCAAGCGCATCGAGCAGCTGGTGTTTGCCTTGTAAGGTACTGTTGAATATCTGCTGCCGGGTCAGCCGCGAGCGGGTAGAGTAGCCGAGCGTCGCATTACCTGCCACCGGGTCGTAGCCGCCAATGGTCAGCTGGGTCGACTTAGCATCCCGGATCTGTACATTCGTGAGGTTCATGAATGCATTGTAAAACTGGATTTTGTGCCTGTCGTTAATCCGGTAATCCATTTTGGAATGCAGGCCATACCGGATCTGCTGCTCCGAATACTGCCGCTCGCTCATCCTGGTAAGGGTTTCGCCGCGCAGCGTATCGACGGCTTCGGAGTCGAAGAAAAGGCTGTTGCTGCCCCGGTGGGTATTTTGATAGCTGCCGGCGAGCAGGATCCCGAGCTTGTCTTTCAGAAAGCGATTACCTACCGCAATGCTCCCGAGCAGGTTGGGTGCGGGCGTTTTGAGCTTATAGCTGACGGCAGAGGTCGAAAAATCGGCCGGAGTTGCATTGTATTGGTTGCCATTAAGCTCATAGGGAGACTTTGCCCGGATACTCCGGAAATCATAACCCATAAATTTCCGGTCCATAAACAGCTCATTATAGCCGGTGGACACGTTGGCCGATAATGTAAACCGGTCGGGTGCATCTTTCATTACCATATTCACCGCACCGCCGATGGCATCGCCTTCCATGGCCGGCGTCAATGCCTTGTACACTTCGAGGCGGTCGAGCAGGTCGGACGGGAAAATGTCCAGCGGCACGTAGCGGTATTTGTTATCGGGGCTTGGGATCTTCACGCCGTTCACGAGGGTGTAGTTGTAGCGTTTGTCCATTCCGCGCAGGATCGCATATTGGCCGTCGCCATTGCTGTTCCGCTCGATGGAAACCCCCGAAATGCGCTGGATCACATTAGCGACGGTGAGGTCAGGGGAAATCTGGATGGTTTTGCCGGAAACGATGTTCATCACCTGGCTCGCATTGCGCTCCATAAGGCGGGCCGTATGGTCGCTGGCACCGTCGCGCTTACCGGTGACGGCCACTTCATCTAGTTTCGTTCCGGCAGCTGCTTCCAGCGCGAGGTTCATTTGAATGACCTCATTGCCGGCGATCGCGAATTCCTTTTGGACCGGCGCATAGGATATGTGGCGGATGGTGAGCCGGTAGGAGCCTTTTTGCAGGTTGGGGATCGAAAACGAACCATCGAGTCCTGAAATGTCGTGCAGGGTAGTACCATCGATCGAAATCACGACGCCCAGGGCGGGTTCGCCGGTGGCAGCTTCCAGCAGCTTACCTTTCAGCGTGCCGGCTTGGAGGGTAGTGGCGCTCAGCAAGAGCAAAAGGATATGGAGGTAAATTCGCATCATCGCATCAAAAAATCACGGGTAATGCCAGCCGGTTTTGTCGGCGACTGGCCGCTTTCCGGTTGACGATGCGAAGGTGTGCAGAACAAACTCAGTGATCCAAATCAAGCCCGTTAACAAAAGGGCAACAGCACATTTCGGAGCGTTACATCAAGGCAACAAGTGTTTGTTTTTGGGCGTAATGCATTGTTTTGCAGTTATTTATATTGAGTGTATGCGCCATTATGTTTGCGTTACGGCACTGTTAAGAAATCGTTAACCGCCTAGATCGACTGGATGTAGGCCGATAGGTTGTCCCCTGCCGCCAGGTTCAGTTTCTTGCGCAGGCGGTGGCGGATCACACGCAGGCTGTCCTGCGAAATGCCCAGGAGGGTGGCAATGTCGGTGGAAGTCAGGTTCATTTTGATCAATGCGATCAGCCGGAGATCGTTGGCGGTAAGCGGGCCTGTCTGCTGTTGGAGCCGGTCGAAAAATGACTGGTGCACCTGTTCGAATATGCCGCGGAATTCTTCCCAATGCTGGTTGTCCTGCAAGCCCTCGCCGATTTGTTCTGACAGCGCCTTGATCTGCTTCCGCTGGTCGCGCTTGTCGTCTTTGATCATCTCGTCGAGCTTCGTGCGTAGGTCTTCCAGTAACTGGTTTTTGCGGATCACGTGCAAGGTGTAGCTGCTCAATTCCTGTGTTTTGGTTTCGAGCTGCTGTTTGAGATGCTCTTCTTCGAGCTTTTTGTTTATCAATTCAACTTCCATCAACTGATTCCGGGCTTCGTACACCTGCTTATGCTTCGCGCGAAGCTTCTGCTCATTCCGGATTTTGAGTCGCTGGCGGCTGATAATCAATGCGGCTACGGCGATCACCAGTACCACCACAATGCCCGTAGCGATCGAGATGAGTGTATCAATGCGCCTGGCTTGTGTGAGCTGATCGATTTCATTATCCTTCTTCTCGATCTCATACAGGGTTTGCAGCAATGCGAGTTGCTTGTTGCTCTCTTCGGAGTAAATGTCATTGAGCAGGCTGCGGCTGAGCGTGAGGTAGTGGAATGCGCTGTCGTTGCGTGCCAGCAGATTGTATGCTTTGGAAATATCATTGTACGCACTGGAAATCTGGTACCGCTCGCCATTGGTCTGCGCGAGTTTCAGGCTTTGGAAACTGTACGCAAGCCCTTCCCGGAATTTCCCGGTTTTACGCAGCACGTCACCCAGGTTGTTGACGACTTCCACCTGCGCGCGGGCATTTTGCGTCTGTGCGTTGAGTGCATAGGCCCTGTTGAAATAGAAATAGGCCGAATCGTATTTTTCGAGGTCTTCGTAAATGCTGCCGATGTTTTCATAAATCTTGGCAGCGCCGTCGGTATGGCGGTCGAGCTGGTAGGATTGCAGGGCCTTGCGCTGAAAATGGAACGCGCTGTCGTACATTTCACGCTTTTCATACAGGTGGCCGATCCGCCCATATATTTCCGCTTTGCCCGATTCCTGGCCAAGTTTCTGGTAAATGGCCAATGCTTCATCAAATTGCTTTCGGGCGAGTTGCGGCCTGCGCGTGCGGTAGTAAAGTTCGCCGAGCATGTTCAGGTTAATGGCGAGCATTCTCTGCTGATCACGGTTCCGGAACAGCTTCTCGGCTTGGAGCAGATAATCCAGCGACTGCGGATAATGGCCCGAAATGAAAAGCAGCCTGCCGATTTGCTGCAAATAGCCTGCCGCTTCCAGGTCGTTGTTTCTCTTGATCGCGGCGTTGTAATTCGCTTTCAAACCGATCAGCAGCGAGTCCGGATTTCGCGGGCTTACCGGAATTTCGCGGTCCGTTTCCTTGAAATCGGTTTGGAGGGCCCATGCGGTGTGTGGAGATAGGCAGAGAATGGAAATTACCCAGACAGAAAGCAGGATAATGCCGGAGGAGATAGGAGTGAGGGAATGCTTCGTGGCGCGGCCGGTATGCATGGCAGAAAGCGCTGGGTTAATTTCATGCAAGTTACGGCGGTGTGCCCTGCATGAATGACAAAAGCCATTGAAATACATCAATGGCTTTTGAAAATTAATATTGAGGTAATATTCCGTCAGGCTCAGATGAACCGGTTGATCAGGTTTTCGAGGTATTCCTGCTTGCCGGAGGTCGTCGCAGGCTCGCCTTTTGCCGCTGCCAGTTCGAACAGGTCTTCCAGTTTCAGTGCACCTTTCTCGAAATCGGCACCTTTGCCGCTGTCGAAGCTTGCGTAACGGTTCTTGCGGATCTCATCGTAAGCGCCGTTCTGGATAATCTTGTCGGCGATCACCAATGCACGTGCTACGGTGTCGATACCGCCGATGTGTGCGTGGAATACGTCATCCACATCGGTAGAGTTACGGCGGCGTTTGGCATCGAAGTTGATACCACCGCCTTGCAGACCGCCTGCATTCAGGATCACGAGCAATGCGCGGGTCCATTCGGCGATGTCGTTCGGGAACTGGTCGGTATCCCAGCCGTTCTGGTAGTCGCCGCGGTTAGCGTCGATCGAGCCGAGGATACCTGCATCGGCAGCTACCTGTAACTCATGCTCGAAAGTGTGGCCGGCCAAAGTAGCATGGTTCACTTCGAGGTTCAGGCTGAAATCGGCCAACAGGTCGTGCTGACGAAGGAAACCGATTACGGTTGCCGCATCGTAGTCGTACTGGTGCTTGGTAGGCTCACAAGGTTTAGGTTCGATGAAGAACTTCCCTTTGAAACCGTTGGCACGGGCGTAAGCCACGGAGATTTTCAGCATTTGCGCAAAGTGCTCCTGCTCACGTTTCATGTCGGTGTTCAGCAGGCTCATATAGCCCTCACGACCACCCCAGAATACGTAGTTTTCGCCGCCCAGCGCGATTGTAGCGTCCAAAGCCATCTTCACCTGCGCGCCTGCGTGGGTAACCACGTCGAAGTCAGGGTTGGTGGAAGCACCATTCATATAGCGGTGGTGACTGAAAAGGTTGGCAGTTCCCCAAAGGAGTTTCACGCCGGAAGCCTTTTGTTTCTCACCCAAATAAGCAGTCAATGCTTGCAGACGCTTTTCGTTGGTACGTACATCGTCGTCGTAATCCACCACGTCTACATCGTGGAAGCAGTAGTAAGGCAGCCCGAGCTTGGTAATGAATTCGAACGCTGCATCAGCTTTGTCTTTTGCCCGGTCAACGGCATCGGCCTTTTTGTCCCAGGGATAAAAAAGTGTTGGTCCGCCGAACGGATCCAGACCGGCGCCGCAGAATGTATGCCAGTAGGCCACTGCGAAGCGCAGGTGCTCTTTCATCGTTTTACCTGCGATAACGCGGTTCTCGTCATACCAGCGGTAGGCCAGTGGGTTGTCGGTTTCCGGGCCTTCGAAAGAGATCTTTCCGATACCCTTAAAATACTCCTGTTCTCCGAGTAAAATGCTCATTTGAATGTGATTAATCGTGTTGTATTATTAATAAGTGTAAAATTGACATTTCATACTGCAATACTATCACTTTTTTCTGAAAAATTTGCAGACCGCATAAAAAAGAGGAGCAGATTTAATTTCTGCTCCTCCTGGAATAAGATTGATCTGGAAAATAAGATCAGAAGAATTTCGCGCGGCGATCTTCGATTTTAGCGTTCTCGCGGATAGCTTCGTTCACCAGGTACGACATGCGGCTTTCCAGTGATTGGGTCAGCTGCGTTTTGTACTGTGTGAAGTCTGCGATTTTCGGAGCGTCGGTTTTGCTAACGAGCTCCATGACGAACACGCCGTTTTCGCCGGTGAACACGCCTGATTTCTGGCCGGCCTTCAAACCGAATGCTTTTCCAAGAGCGATAGGATCGAAACCTGCGCTGGTCAGAAAGCCGGTAGCGAGGGAAATATCGCTGGCCGATTCAACCAGTGCACCGGCACCGTATTTCTTCGCCATATCTTCGAGCGATCCTGTTGCGCCTTTCAGCTTGGCAGTGATTTGCTCGGCTTTGATCTGGTTCCGGACTTTCGTAGTCAGTTCGTCACGGAAATCATCCACTTTCACATCTTTCGCGTCCGATTTGCTGGTCAATACCGCTACGACATATTGCTCTTCTGTTTCGAACACCGGTGATACCGTCGAAGTTTTGGTATCTTCCTTGAATGCCCATCTTACGATCTCGCGGGCATTCTGGATGGCATTGATATTGGTAGCCGACTCAGGAATACGATTGGCATTAGCAAGAACCAGGGCTTTGTTTTTCTTAACAGCCTCTTCAAACTGCTCGCGGCTTTTCACAGCGTTTGCGAATTCGTCGGCTCTTCTGTACGCTTCGTCGCGGGTAGCCTGGCTTGGAGCGATCGTTTTACCAATCGCGGCAATGCGGTACAAGGTATTTGATTTCGGAGCAGTTACTTTAATGATGTGGAAACCAAACTGGCTTTCTACCAGGTGAGGGATCAGGCCCGGAGCGCTTGCCGAGAACACAGCTTCTTCAAATGGTTTCACCATCGCGCCGTTGTTCTGGAAGTAGCCCAGGTCACCGCCACGCTGCGCCGAACCGGGATCCGCGCTGGAAGTGGCAGCCAATGCCTCGAAGTTGGCACCAGCCTTGATCTGCGCCAGGATACCTTCCGCTTTTACGCGAGCAGCCGTTTTCGCAGAGTCCGACTGGTTTTCAGCACGGATCAGGATGTGGCTTGCTTTGGCAGAAGAGACGGTGTCGGCACGGGTACCGCCGTATTTGTAGATATAATAGGTATTGCCTTCGCGGTAAGGTCCGTAAACACCACCCGGCACGAATGTCTTCACAGCTTCTTTCAACTGGTCGCTCATGGTAGCGTACGACTGGTTGATCGGCATTGGAATGTCGCTGTTCATCGCAGCAAATGCCGAGTCGCTTTGTGCCGTGGCCAGGCCGCGTGCAAGTTCTTTGATTTCATTATACAATGCAGCGCTATCGTCCTTAGCAGGCTGTACGGGGAACGTCACGTACTCGATCGAACGGGTGTCGGTTCCTTTGTATTCTTTTTTGTGCGCGCTCAGGTAGTCCTGAAGCTGTGCGTCGGTCACTTTAATGGTAGTATCTACAACCGAGAAATAAGGTACGTACAGATAGCGGAGATTGGCTTTGGTATTCTGCGCTACGTACTCTTTTTCAGCTTGCGCTTTGGGAGTGTAGGTGGAGAGGCGAAGCATGTTCTCGTATTTGGTACGCGTACGCTCTTCACGAAGGCTATTTTCGAAGTTCTCCCAGGATTTCTGCTGTTCCAGCGGGAGTGTTTTGAGGTTTTTCAGGTAGTTGATCACCGCGTTCTTGTCGAAACGGCCGGTGGTAGGATCTGAAAATGCCTGCAGAATCGATGGGCTGATGTGGTTACCCTGTACCATGTCGTACAGTTCGTCGTCCGTTACCGTCAGACCCAGTTTGTCGTATTGCTTTTTATACGCAATGTCCACCACGAACTGGTTCCAAGCCTGGTCTCTCAAACCGGCCAGCTCACCTTCGTTCAGGCTGCGGCCCGACTGTGCCTCGTAGTTCTGACGGAATCCGTCCACCCGGCTTTGAAAATCTTTGATATTAATTTCTTTCCCGGCAATCTCTCCCACGACTTGTTTGTTGTCGCCAAGCAGGGAATTAGGGCCCAGCAAATCGCCCCCAACCATAAAAAGAATTAAACTGATAGCGATAACCGTGACGGCTACCCCGGATTTTTCTCTGATTTTGTTAATTAAAGCCATTTTCTCGATTCAAATTAGTGCGCAAAATAAAAAGTTTTCTTCGTGGAATGCAAGACCTTACATTCCTATTTACAATTATTGGTAACATCCCGTCGTTGCGCGGCGGCCGGGAGCGAGCAAGAGGTGGGTCTCAGGGCTTTAATACATGTGTTTCAGGTTGAAGGCATAGAGGATCGCCATGAAAATGCTGAAAAAGACGCCGGCCATGGCGGTAATCACGCCCATCCAGCCGCCGATCATCAGTAATGGCGCGCAAAATGCGACCGCCATTCCCCCCAGGTAAAGGTAGTAGCCGCGCCGTTGCAGGTTCCACATCAGATAGGCCGCATACAGCGAAAGCGACTCGAAAATGAGCATGATAATGGCGCTGGTTTTGATGTTTTCAGCGGTGGTCTGCTCGATGATCGCCTCAAACATTTTGTCCATCGTCTTGGCCTGAGCGGCACTTCCCTGGCGATCGAGGTTCTCGCGGACTGCTTCAAATGTTTCGCGGGTTTTGTCGGCGGTGACACCAGGGTTCCAAAGCCTTTCGGATTGGGTCCAAAGGCCCGACACGGCACTCATGAAGGTAAGAAAACACAAAATTGTAAGGAACGTGGGGCGATTCACAGGTGCACTCATTCAGTTAGTAACAGATCAGCAGGTTTTCTGATGAAGAATGTAAAATTTGCCGTTTTCGGTGAAAACACCAAAGGCATTTGAATATTCTTCCGGTCGGCCTACATTTGTCGTTTTTAATCCAATAAAACTCAAACTTTCTAACAAACAGCACTTATGAGCCTTCAAATTCTGACTGAACGCATTGCAAATATCCTGGGGACCGATAGCGGACTGGATGCCACAGCCAAATTTGTGACCGATGAAGGAGTCCTGTTTGTCGATGGTAAATCCGTACCCAACAGCGTTTCCAACACCGATGGCGAAGCGGACGCTATCTTTGAAGTTTCGGTGAAAAATGCATTGAAACTCATTGACGGCGACCTGAACGCGATGATGGCCCTTATGACGGGCAAATTGAAAATAGACGGCGATATGGGCGTGGCGATGAAGATCGCAGAAACCTTCGGACGCCGATAGTAGGCTTTCAGGCCGGGTGCCTTTTTCAGGATACCATCAGTTTTCAATAACCGATTACACAAGCATGGAAAACCACGAAAAGGCATCCGGAAACAAGGTCGGAAGAAGGGATTTTATCAGGGCGGGCAGTCTGGCTGCGGGCAGCTTTATGATCGTCCCGCGCCACGTGCTGGGGCGCGGCTTTACTCCCCCGAGCGATAAGCTCAATATCGCCGCGGTCGGCTGCGGCGGCAAGGCCGACTTCAATATCAAGCAGGCGTATAACAATGGTACGGATAATATCGTGGCACTTTGTGATGTGGACGACCGCCAATCCGAAAAATACCGCAAGCAGTTTCCCAACGCGCCTTACTACAAGGATTTTCGCAAAATGTTCGAGAAAGAGGCGAAGACGTTTGATGCCGTCATCGTCACCACGCCCGATCATATGCATTACCCGGTAGCCATTGCGGCCATGCAACTCGGGAAGCATGTTTATGTGGAAAAACCACTGACCAAAGACATTTGGGAAGCACGCATGCTCACCGAAGCAGCCAGGAAATATAAGGTAGTAACCCAAATGGGCAACCAAGGCAGCAGCAGCGATGGTACCCGCAACACGGAAGCGCTCGTGCAGTCGGGCGCGATCGGGGACGTGCATACGATAGAGGTGTGGACGGACAGGCCCGTGTGGCCGCAAGGCGTGCAATCGCCCAAGGACAAGGGCGAGTCGCAGCCCGTGCCGGCGGGCGTGGACTGGGACTTGTGGCTCGGAACTGCCCCGAAACGTGATTACCACGAGGCCTACATGCCCTTCCGCTGGCGTGGCTACTGGGATTTCGGTACCGGCGCGCTGGGTGATATGGGCTGCCACTTCCTCGATGTTCCTTTCCGGGCGCTGAAACTGGGTTATCCCACGTCGGTTGAATGCAGCGTAGGCTCGGTGTACGCCGATTTTTTCCAGCAGGCATTCTTCGACGACGTCGCCCCGCCTTCCGCCAACATCCATTTGAAATTCCCTTCCAAAACACCGGGCAAAGAAATCAACCTCAACTGGTATGACGGCGGCATGCGCCCGCAGCTGCCTGATGGCTGCGATTATAAAACCGTTTTCGGCAGCGTAGACGGCGGGATCTTATTTATAGGGACAAAGGGCATTATCAGCGCCGAAATGTTTGGTGAAAACCCGCGGCTATGGCCCGAGAAGAAATTCGAAAATGTGAGGATCGCGACCAAGCCGCGTGCATTGGTACACGGCGGCTGGCCGGGTCACCAACAGCAATTTGTGCAGGCTTGTAAAAAAGGATACGGCGCCTACACCAGTTCTTCATTTGACCAGTCGGGGCCGCTGACGGAGATCGTGCTTATGGGTAACCTCGCCGTGCGTTCTTATCTCCATCGTGAAGCGAAGGCAGATGGGAAGGGTTTTGTATTCCCGGGGCGTCAGCGGTTGATGTGGGATGGTACCCATATGAAGATCACCAATTTCGACCTAGCGAACCAGTTTGTGAAAAGGGAGTATCGGACCGGGTGGTAGATGCTACCGTCAGCCTGAGCGGACCGGGCCGCCGGGCGGTCGAAGGCGTTATGCACAACGCCTTCGACTCCGCTCAGGCTGAAAAAACGCCTACAACTCCAACTCCCGCAGATACATCTGGATCGTATTTTCCAATCCTATATATAATGCATCGCAGATCAATGCGTGGCCGATGGACACTTCGTCGAGCCATGGGATGCTTTGTTTCAGGAAATGGAGGTTGTCGAGGCTGAGGTCGTGGCCGGCGTTCAGGCCGAGACCTACCTCGCGCGCCTTTTCGGCAGCCTTGACAAATGGAAGCACCGCTTTCTGGCGGTTTTCGAAATAGCCGGCTGCGAAAGGCTCCGTATAAAGTTCCACGCGGTCGGCACCACATATTTTGGCCCCTTCTACCATTTCTTCATCAGGATCTACGAAAACAGAAACGCGTATGCCAGCCGATTTGAATGTGCCTACCAGGTCGGTGAGAATGGAGCGATGGGTGATGGTATCCCAACCTGCATTGGAAGTGATAGCGCCCAGGGCGTCGGGGACGAGGGTTACCTGGTCGGGCTTATTGGCTAGCACCAGCTCCACAAATTTCTTTTCGGAAGGGTTACCTTCAATATTGAACTCGGTCGTGACAAGCTCCCGGAGGTCGTACACATCCTGGTAACGGATATGCCGTTCGTCGGGCCGCGGATGCACGGTAATGCCCTGTGCCCCGAACCGCTCGCAGTCCAGCGCTACTTTCAATACATTGGGATTGTCACCGCCACGGGAATTACGAAGGGTGGCGATCTTGTTGATGTTGACGCTTAGACGGGTCATGGTACTTTAATGTTGAATGAGTGAATGAGTGAAAGATTGAATGATTGAATGATTGAATGAGTGAATGAGTGAATGATTGAATGTGTGAGTTTTGAACGATTGAATGACCGAATAGATCGTTTATAAAACCGAGTTTTCAAGTGAATTACTAACTTTGCCGGTCTGTTGCAAATTTAACATTCAAGTGTTTAAATACACCGAAAATGCCATTTTTAACACCATTTCGGTATCAAAATACACAGTTTCAGTTTCATATGACAGTTACCCGCTAGATATTCAATCATTCACTCATTCGCTCATTCAAAATTCTGACATTCAATCATTCAATCATTCATCATTAAAGTAACAATGTCACTAAAAACACAAGTAGAATCTGGCATCAAGGACGCGATGCGTGCCAAAGACCAGGATACATTGCGGGCGCTGCGCGCGATCAAGTCGTTGATCCTGTTGGAAGAAACCAAAGGCGGTGCGAGCGGTGAGCTTACGGCCGACGACGAGTTGAAGCTTTTGACCAAAGCCGCCAAGCAACGCCGCGAGTCTGCCGATATCTACAAAACACAAGGCCGCGCCGACCTTTTGGAAAAAGAAGAGGCAGAGCTGGCGGTTATCGAGCAATTCCTTCCCAAGCAGCTGAGCGAGGACGAAGTGAAAGCCAAATTGCAGGAAATCATTGCCCGTGTAGGCGCATCAGGACCTTCGGATATGGGTAAGGTAATGGGTGTGGCCACGAAAGAACTGGCCGGACAAGCAGAAGGACGGGTCGTTTCCACGCTGGTTAAGGCATTGCTCGCATGAAGTTACTGGATGTTCTCATCCTTCTTCCCCTGTTATGGGGCGCATTACATGGTTACCGCAAAGGCCTGCTGATCGAGATCATCGGGATTCTGGGCATGGTGGTAGCCATGGTTTTGGGTTTCAAATTTCTGGGTTTGGGGATGGAGGTCCTCACGCCGTATTTCAGTGAGGGCGTCGCCCGAAAAATCCTGCCTTATGTAGGCTTTTCGGCGATTTTCTTTCCCACTATTTTTCTACTGAACCAATTCGGCTACACCATCCGGCGGTCACTCCGGTACTCCATCCTGGGTACTTTCGACAGTTTCGCCGGAGCTATGGTGGGTGTTTTTACCTGGGTTTTCGGGATCAGCGTGTTTTTTTGGCTGGTAAACGCCATCGGCGTGAAAATTCCCGCGCACCGTACCGACGACACTTACCTGTACCCGCTGGTGGTGCCTGTGGCGCCTACGGTGATCACCAAAGGATTGTCGCTGATGCCCAAAGGCACCGACATTATCCGTGAGTGGAAACGCGATTACCTCGAAGATTGAACTTTCGATTTTCGCTCCGGGTTAAGCATTCGTTATTGACTTTCAGTACCTTTGCAGAAAATTACAGTTGAATGCCCTGTGTGTTTGACAGATTATAGAGAAAATGACCACGATACAGCAAAAGCAGGACATCCGTAAAATGAATGTCGACCAGATCAAAACCTGGATGACCGAGCACGGAGAGAAGGCTTTCAGGGCAAAACAGATATATGAATGGATCTGGAAGAAATCGGCCCATTCATTCGACGAAATGACCAACCTCTCGCTCGCTACGCGCCAGCTGATGAACGAGCATTTCGTGATCCACTCGCTCGACGTTGCCAAAAAACAGCACAGCAACGACGGCACGATCAAATCCGCATTCAAACTTTTTGACGGCAACCTCGTGGAAGGCGTGCTCATTCCCGCCACCGACCGCATGACCGCCTGCGTGAGCAGCCAGGTAGGGTGCTCGCTCACGTGCAAGTTCTGCGCGACGGGCTATATGGACCGGAAACGGAACCTGGAAGCGGGAGAAATCTACGATCAGGTGGTAGCCATTGCTCAGCAGGCCGAGCAGACTTTCAATGCACCGCTGACCAACATTGTTTATATGGGTATGGGAGAGCCGTTGCTCAATTATGCCAACGTCCTCAAATCCATAGAATACATTACCTCGCCGGAAGGGCTCAACATGTCGCCCAAACGCATTACGGTTTCCACGGCGGGCATTGCGAAAATGATCACGAAGCTGGCCGACGATGAAGTACGGTTCCGGCTAGCATTGTCGCTGCACGCCGCGAACGACGCAAAGCGCAACCAGATCATGCCGATCAACGAATCGAACTCGCTGGATAACCTGGCCGAAGCGTTGAACTATTTTTATAAGAAAACAGGCAACCGGATTACTTTCGAGTACATTGTCTTCAATAATTTCAACGACACTTTGCAAGACGCCAAGGAACTTTGGGAATTTTGCAAGCGTGTTCCTGCGCGTGTGAACATCATCGAGTACAATCCGATCGCCGAGGCTGATTTTAAAAATACGGAAGCCGACCGGTTGGATAAATTTGCCGCTTTTCTGGAAGATAGAGGGGTTTCCGTGCATGTGAGAAGGAGCAGAGGCAAGGATATCGATGCTGCTTGCGGGCAGCTGGCCAACAAAGAAACAAACTGAAATTAACCCGACTTAACAATTTCTTAACATTGGGTCGGTCGTTTATAAGTAGTTTTGCGTCAATAATTCAACCTATCAACTTCTTTTATGTTTGGTCTTGAAACCGACATTTTCCTCCTCCTCGCTTTTAGTATTTTAGCGGCCTGCGCATTTGAATTTGTTAATGGTTTCCACGATACCGCCAATGCGGTGGCGACGGTTATTTATACCAACTCCCTGAAACCGAATATAGCCGTAATATGGTCGGGTTTCATGAACTTCTGCGGCGTGTTCTTTGGTGGGATAGCGGTGGCGATGGGTATCGTGAACCTGCTCCCTGTGGAGCTGCTCATCGACCAGAACGTCTACCATAGTGCCGCAATGGTGTTCGCGCTGCTTTTCAGCGCCATCATCTGGAACCTGGGTACCTGGTATTTCGGCTTGCCGAGTTCCAGCTCGCACACGCTCATCGGTTCGATCCTCGGTGTGGGGCTTGCATTTACATTGATGCCGGAAAATACGCAGGGTACCGGTGTAAACTGGACCAAAGCAGAGGAATTGTTTATGTCGCTCCTGAGCTCGCCGATCTTCGGTTTCGCGCTTGCGATCATCATCATGTTTATTTTGAGAAGATCGTTGTCCAAGCCGCTCCGTGAGATCGTTTTCAGCGAACCTAAGAAAAACGAAGCCCCGCCGATCTGGATCCGCGGTATTCTGATCCTTACGTGTACGCTCGTAAGCTTTTTCCACGGTTCCAACGACGGCCAGAAAGGGGTAGGCCTCGTGATGCTGATCCTGATCGGTATCGTCCCTGCGCATTTTGCATTGGATAATTCCAAAGATCCTATTGAAATGAAAACTGACCTGGTAGGTATTGAACGGGCAGTAAACACGATCGATTCCACGCGTCTGTCGATCTCCGACCGCGCGCATTTGCATACGATCAAAACCGAGATCACGCATCTGCAGACGCAGATCAATCACCCGCTCCCTGAGCACCGCCTTCCGAAAGAAGAGCGCATGGAAGCGCGTCGTTCGTTGCTGCTTATCAGCCGTAATATCAAGACCATTCTCGATAATGGACAGGCCAACCTCAATGCAACCGACCTCGCATTTCTGAAAAAGCAATCGGGCAGCGAGCACGGCATCAGAAGGTACACCGACTACGCGCCGGACTGGGTTATCCTCATGATTTCACTTTCCCTCGGCCTGGGAACCATGGTAGGCTGGAAACGCATTGTGGTGACCATCGGCGAGAAGATCGGTAAACAGCATTTGACTTACGCGCAGGGTGCCTCGGCTGAGCTGGTGGCGGCGAGTACGATCGGTGTGTCGTCTTACCTGGGGCTTCCGGTGAGCACCACGCACGTCCTCTCGTCCGGTATTGCGGGATCCATGGTGGCGAGCAAGGGTGTGAAAAACCTTCAGGGTGGTACGATCCGTAACATTGTGATTGCGTGGGTATTGACATTGCCTGTGAGCATGCTGCTATCCGGAACGCTTTACGCATTCTTCCGCTGGATTTTCTAGGATACTACATTATAAGTTTAGCAAAAAGCCGTCGGGACCGTTCCCGGCGGCTTTTGTTTTAGCCCCGCCGCCGCACTTTCTTTGCTTTTCATTGGTTTAATATCGTAATTCGGCACGGATTTTTGTATTAAATAAAAGCCAATTATTCACCATAATGACTACAATTGAAGCGCAGGTTAACCGCTACGGCTATGTGACGGAGGCGATCGCGGAGGACATCGATCTGGTTGCGGAAATCAACCGACTGAAAAAAGAGAAGAACGCGGTAATTCTCGCGCACTACTATGTGGATGCCGAAATCCAGGACCTGGCCGACTACATTGGCGACAGCCTGGGCCTTTCGCAGCAAGCAGCCGCTACCGATGCGGACATGATCGTTTTCTGCGGCGTGCACTTCATGGGCGAAACCGCCAAAATCCTTAGCCCGAATAAAAAGGTAGTAATTCCCGACCTGAATGCAGGCTGCTCGCTGGCCGACTCTGCACCGGCAGACAAGTTTGCCGCGTTCAAAGCCCAGTATCCCGACCATATCGTGATCAGCTACATCAACTGCTCGGCGGAAATCAAGGCGCTCACGGACATTGTCTGCACCTCTTCAAATGCGTTGCAGATTGTGGAAAGCCTACCGAAGGATCAGAAAATCATCTTCGCACCGGATGCAAACCTGGGGCGTTATGTGGCCCACAAAACAGGCCGTGATATGGTGCTGTGGGACGGTGCCTGCATTGTGCATATCGATATCTCGCGGGAGAAATTGGCACAGCTTCGTGCCGAAAACCCGGATGCATTGCTGATAGCCCACCCGGAATGCAAGGAAGATATTTTAAAACAGGCTGATTTCGTCAGTTCGACAACCGGGCTTTTGAAATTTGTGAAAGAATCGGAGCATGATAAATTTATCGTGGCTACCGAAGCAGGTATTTTGCACAAAATGAAACAATCGGTGCCTGATAAAAAGCTGATTCCGGCGCCGGGCTCCGATAACAATACCTGCGCTTGTTCTGAGTGCCCATATATGAAAATGAATACCCTCGAAAAGGTTTACAATGCGCTGTACTATGAACAGCCGGAGATCTTTGTTCCCGAGGACATCCGTCTCAAAGCTTACGATTCAGTAGCACGCATGCTGGAACTGAGCAAAGGCATCTGACACCCTATATAAATCCCTATTCCTGAAATTATGCCCCAATTTGATTTTCTGATTATCGGTTCGGGAATCGCCGGACTAAGCTATGCAGCTAAACTGGCCCGCCATTTCGATGAACTGAAACAGGAAGTATCCATCGCTGTGATCACCAAGGTCCAGGCGGATGAAACCAACACCAAGTATGCCCAGGGCGGCATTGCGGTGGTGTGGGCCGAATCCGATTCGTTTGAAAAGCACATTCAGGACACGATGGATGCGGGGGATGAGGTCAACAAACGACATATCGTCGAAATCGTCGTGCGGGAGGCACCCGAGCGCATCCAGGAGCTGATCGATTACGGCACGCGATTTGATAAGGAAAAAGGGGGAGAATACGATCTGGCAAAGGAGGGCGGGCATTCCGACCATCGTATTCTGCATTTCAAAGACATTACCGGGGCGGAAATCGAACGGGCATTGCTCGAGGAAGTGAACCGTCACAAGAGCATCCAGATTTTTACGCATTACTACGCGGTAGAGCTGATCACCCAGCACCACCTGGGCGAGACCGTCTACCGTTATCGTGAAGATATCAAATGCTTCGGCGCATATGTGCTGAACCGCCAGACGGGGGAAGTGGAGAAATTTCTGGCCAAAACCACCTTGCTCGCAACCGGCGGCATCGGCAACATTTACCAGAGTACCACCAACCCGACGATCGCTACCGGCGACGGTATAGCGATGGCCTACCGCGCGAAAGGCATTTGCGATAACATGGAATTCATTCAGTTCCACCCTACCAGCTTTTACCAGCCGGGGCAGAAGCCGTCATTCCTGATTTCGGAAGCGGTGCGTGGTTTTGGGGGGATATTGAAGAGGGCGGACGGGAGTACATTTATGGAGAACTACGACGCGCGCCTTTCGCTTGCTCCGCGTGACATCGTAGCCCGCGCCATCGACTCGGAAATGAAAAAGAATGGGGTCGATCACGTCTACCTCGACGTCCGGCATTGTGACTATGAGAAGTTTCTCGAACACTTCCCGAACATTACCGAATACTGCCTGCTGCAAGGAATCGATGTACGGAAAGACATGATCCCTGTCGTGCCTGCGCAGCATTATATGTGCGGGGGCGTGCGCGTGAACGAGTGGGGTAAGACCAATATAGAATTTCTGTACGCGGTAGGGGAATGCTCCTGCACCGGATTGCATGGCTCCAACCGACTGGCATCGAATTCGTTGCTGGAAGCCGTCGTGTTCGGCCACCGGGCTTATGAAAGTACGGTAGCGAATTTTGAAAATACGGTCGTTCCGGAGCATATTCCGGAATGGGACGATTCGGGAACAACGCATCCCGAAGAGCAGGTGCTGGTAACGGAAATGACCCGCGAGCTGAACAGCATCATGTCCAACTATGTGGGCATTGTACGCACCGACCGCCGTCTCAAACGTGCTTACGACCGCCTCGAACTGCTGCACCAGGAGCATGAGCAGCTGTACCGCGAGTCAAAAGTGTCGGTGGCTATATGTGAGCTGCGGAATATGATTTCGGTTTCGTACCTGATCATCAAAATGGCAATGGCCCGACGCGAGAACATCGGGCTGCATTACAATGCCGA
Source organism: Dyadobacter sp. 50-39 (assembly GCA_001898145.1). Taxonomy (GTDB): domain Bacteria; phylum Bacteroidota; class Bacteroidia; order Cytophagales; family Spirosomataceae; genus Dyadobacter. The sequence goes on along the minus strand of MKSR01000029.1, from coordinate 616,019 downwards.
TCATGTACATGCTTAAAGCTTATAGCCTATAGCTTAAAGCTTATTGCTTAAAGCCTATTGCTTAAAGCTTACTACTTAGCGCTTTGAGCAAGGACGTTCCGGCTCCGGCGTGTTACCGCTCTCTGCCATATATTTTCCCCGATTTTCTGGCCCAGATGTGTTCCTTCCTCCACGCCGTCGCGGTAGTGGATACCGCCGTAAACGCGGCTGATGGAAGCATCCCAGTAAGCTTCTTCAAACGATTTGAAGGACTTAACTCCGTGGCCGTACTTTTTCTCGGTCGTGTCGGTGAAAGCCACATTGCTTCCGATCAAATGCGTAAGCACAGTTCCGCAGGCCGCTGAGATGGAGCTGTGGCCGCTCACGTATTCAGGAAATGCCGGTGTTTCCAGGAACGGGCGCCAGTTGGGGTCCCAGTTGTTGTTGATCACCGTCTCCGGGCGAATCCGCACCGTGCGGTACTTCTCATCCCAGCAAGCGATAAAGGCATCGTAAATGGAAAGCGCGCCCAATGTATACGCTTCAACGGATTGCATGAGATCCAGTTTCTTGTCGTTGGCAACGGTTCTCACAATCGCCATCCAGTGCCCGGCCGGGGTCATCTTTTTATTGGCAAACATGGCATGACCCACGACATTGGTCACAAATGCATTGTCATCCCAGAAGTACGCCGAAGCTTTCTGCTCTTCCGTGAGGCTGTTGCCGATGTTGTAAACCTCCATGGCAAGCTGCATAAACTTGCTGGTTTTGGCGAGGTCGTAGGGAGCAGGGGGCGGGCAACGGAACTGTGTCACCGAATCAAGCGCAAAAGTCCTGACGGTATTCCACATAGGTTCGCATGCATCCGCATAGCCCGGTGGGGTAGGCACCCACGTACCGGGTTTATTGGTCACCGTATAGCGATATCCGCGTATCTCTTTATAATGGTCTTTGGCCGAGTAAGCGAGGACATGCTTGGCTACCGTATCGCCGTATGCGATGGAACGTTCATATACGTCTTCGGGGATACCCATGTCCTGGTATTTCTTGTACAACCCCTTTTCATAATCATCCCACATATTTCCCGAGAAGGTGAGTGTCCGGGCTACTACGGTGAATGCCTTGACACTCGCAAGTGGAAAGCAGTAGGCCAGCGCCGTGTCGGGCTGGGGAGGTGTTTTGAATTTAACCAGCTGGTTTCCAAGTGATTGATATTCGTTGTTTGCGGGTACCAATGCCTCATAGGCGGCCAGGAACGAATAGCCATAAATGCGGCTTGCGACCGGCGGCTTGAAAATATCGTGAATGATCACGTCGGTAAGGTGTGTGGCCGTTTCATGGAAAAGCTGGGGATCGGCTGCTTTCGCATTGTATTCTGCGGGCGCAGACTCCTTTTTACACCCGTACGAAAAGCATATAACCAAGAGGGAGAGCAGACGGAACTTCATTCGATGTGAAAGGGGAAATTTGTAACTAAAACGCTCGACGAATATAGCAAGAAATGGGAATCCGGTGATAATTCTGTACAAAAGAATGATATTTTGTAACTTATATATCACGTAATCATAAAAAATGTAAGATAGTTACCACTATTTATTGTTATTTTTTAAGAATGCATATTCATTATTCGGGAAACCTTTTTTTTGTTAAAAAATTAATATCTTTTTGTACAATCAAGCGAGTATATGATCATCCGTGGTACTTCTTTCACAATCAATAGGAGTATCTGAGCAAGATTGTGTATGATATACACTGTTTGATATCCTGAACTCTGTTCGATGAAAGTAATCACCCTAATCACTAAAATCTCTCTATGTAAACAATTCTCCTGGCTACACTTTTAATGATCCGCAGCAGCAGATTTTCGGAATGGAAATCAAAGTCTGACTCACGTTCCGTGCTTATACGGTTAAGCAAACATTCTTACTACGACATTTCTTAATCTAACAATTAATCTATGAGATTTTCTACTGGATGGACGCCTCGTGCTGTATCACGAAGTGTTTTTTCTCTTTGTCTGGCCCTGTTGACGGTCGTGGGTGCATTCGCCCAGAATACCATCAAGGGTAAGATTAAAGATGAACAGGGACAACCGCTGCCTGGTGTGAGCGTTGTCGTGAAGGGAACCACCGCGGGTACAGTAACCGACAATGAAGGGCTTTACACAGTGAATGCCGAAAGAAACGGCACACTCGTGTTCTCTTTCATCGGTTATCTTACACAGGAAATCCCGGTGGGCGGCAAAAGCATCGTCGATGTAATCCTGATGGCCGACACAAAAGCCCTGGAAGAGGTGGTCGTTGTAGGTTATGGTACTGCCAAAAAGGCTACCCTGACCGGATCGGTGACCGCTGTAAAAGGTGCTGAACTTCAGAAAGCGCCTGCTGCCAACTTATCCAACACATTGGGTGGACGTCTGCCCGGCATTTCGGCGGTACAATCCAGCGGTGAGCCCGGTTATGACGGCTCGGCAATCCGTATCCGCGGAACCAACTCCCTGGGTAACAGTAACGCACTGATCGTTGTGGATGGTGTTCCTAACCGTTCCGGTGGTCTCGACCGTATCAACCCTGCCGATATTGAAAGCATTTCAGTACTGAAAGATGCGGCGGCGGCTATCTACGGTTCACGTGCGGGTAACGGGGTAATCCTCATCACTACCAAACGCGGTAAATCGGGTAAGCCACAGCTTTCTTACGATATGAACCTGGGTATGTCGCAACCTACGCGTACACCTGAAATGTCGAATGCGGCTGAGTATGCAACGATCCGTAACGAATTGCAAATCTATGACAACCTGCCCGTAGGACAGTGGCAAGGTGCCTTGCAAGGCTTTAATACAAATGGTTCATATACCAGAACTGATAACGGAAACGTGATCAACGCCGTTTTCAATCCGGATGATATGAAGAAATTCCAAGACGGTTCAGATCCTTTCCTGCACCCGAACACAGACTGGTACGGCTCGGTGATCCGCAAATGGGCGCCACAGCAACGCCACAACCTGCAACTCACAGGTGGCAGCGAAAACGTGAAATACCTGGCTTCTGCGGGTTATATCAACCAGGATGGTTACTATGTGAACTCGGCAACCGGCTACAAGCAATATGACTTGCGCCTGAACCTCGACACGAAGATCAACAAATATGTAACTGCGAACCTGGGCGTGACTTTGCGTGAAGAATTCCGTCACTTCCCAAGCGGTGGCAACAGCGCGGGAGCGATCTTCCGTATGTTGATGCGTGGTAAACCAACTGAAATCGCGATCTGGCCGGATGGTCGTCCTGGTCCCGATATCGAAAACGGACAAAACCCTGCGGTGATCACCACCAACACAACCGGTTATAACAACGATAAAAGAGACTATATCCAAACCAACGGAGGTCTTGAAATCCAGGTGCCGGGTGTGCCAGGTTTGAAAATCAATGCAATGGCTGCGATTGACAAGCAGCTGCGTCGTCAGAAAAACTTCGAAACGCCCTGGACATTGTATTTCTGGGACAAAAAGACTTACGAGGCAGACGGCAAAACGCCATTCCTGACAGGAACCGTACGTTCCACTTTCAAAGACCCACGTCTGAGAGAAAGTGCTTCCCAGGAATTGTCGGTACAGCTGACCGGCCAGGTTTCTTACGAAAAATCGATCGACGGCCACAACTTCAACCTGATGGGTGGTATCCAGCGTGAGAAAGTAGATGCGGATGGTTTCTATGCATTCCGTCGTTACTTCATCTCGCCGGTTGTCGACCAGCTTTTCGCGGGTGGTACGCCTGAGCAGGACCTTGGTAACTTCGACTTGTACAAAAGAGCACGTTTGAGCTACTTCGGTCGTGCGGGTTACAACTTCAAAGAAAAATACCTGGCTGAGTTCCTGTGGCGTGTGGATGGTTCTTACGTATTCCCTAAAGATGGCCGTTTCGGTTTCTTCCCGGGTGTATCGGCAGGATGGCGTATTTCGGAAGAAGGCTTCTGGAAAAACAACATTTCCCGCTACGTAAACAATGTAAAACTGCGCGGATCATGGGGACAAATGGGTGCTGAGCCTTATAACCTCGGAAGCGACGTACTGGCTGAATACCAATACCTGTCGACCATGGGCTTCGGAACCTACATCATCAATGATCAGGTTGTGAAAACTTTGCTTGAAACCCGCGTGGCTAACCCAAGCTTTACCTGGGAGGTTGCAAACAACTCCAACTTCGGTATCGAGGGTACGTTGTTCAATGACAAGCTGGCATTCGAATTCGACTATTTCGTAAACAATCGTTCGAAAACGCTGATCCCTAAAACGGGTTCTACTCCCTCTACTGCGGGTATCGACGGCAAGCTTCCTCCCCAAAACCTGGGTAAACTCCAGAACAAAGGATGGGAGTTCAAGCTGAGCTACGACGGCAATGCTGGCGACTTCACTTATTCTGTGAGCGTGAATGGTGGTTATGCCAAAAACAAGATCAAGTATTGGGATGAAGTTCCGGGAGCTCCAACTTATCAGCGTTCCACAGGCATGCCTTACGGATCGTTCCTGGTATACCAATTTGACGGTGTGTTCAAGACCCAGGAAGAAATCGACGGCAACAAACTTGATTACGGCCCGATCACCGGTAACCTTCGTCCTGGTGACATGAAGTTCAAAGACGTGAATGGCGACGGCAAAATCAGCGCCGACGACCGCATCCGTACTGAGAAAGTTTCCCGTCCATGGTTCACAGGCGGTGCTTCGGTTAACCTGGGCTACAAACAATTCGATTTGTCAGTATTGTTCCAGGGTGCACTGGGCGGCTTGCAAATCGTAGGTCTGACCGAATCGGGTGACATTGGTAATTATCTGAAATATGACTACGATCACCGTTGGACGATCGACAACCCAACCGACAAATACCCACGTCTGACCAACCGTAACAACCGTTACTATACCAATACAGGACAGGCTGGTATCAACAACTACTTCCTGAAAAGCAACAACTATCTGCGTTTGAAAAACATCGAGCTTGGGTACAACCTGCCATCAGAAATCGGTTCAAAAATCGGTTTGAGCAACCTGAGAATCTACGTAAACGGATTGAACCTCCTGACCTTCGACAAAATCAAGGTTTGGGATCCCGAGGCGACTACCAACAGTGGTCAGTACTATCCACAGTCAAGAGTTGTCAGCGCAGGTGTACGTCTAGCATTTTAACGAATAAGAAACATGAAATTGACATATAAGTTATTGTTGGTTGCTGCATTGATGACGGGAGGTTTGTCATCATGCGATACTGATTTTCTCGATGTGACGCCGCCTACCGAGATCCCTGGTGATGCAGTATGGGGAGACGGGGCATTGTCGGAAGGTTTTGTGACGGGTATTTATGCTGGTTTGCAGCAGGGAGGTTTCAGCGAGCAGATGCTTGCTTCCCTGACCGACGAGGCGGTATTCACCCACACAGGCCGTAACATTAACACGGTAAACGAAGGTAGTTTGAGCCCTTCCAACCTCGGTTGGGTGGATGCTACCTACGGTTGGAGCCAGATGTACCAGTACATCCGTGCGTCAAACCTGGCTATCTCTAAGCTGGGAACTGCCACATTTACGGATGAAACATTGAAAGCACGCCTGAAAGGGGAAGCGTATTTTATGCGCGCTTACTACTATCAGCAGCTGGTACGTTACTACGGCAGTGTGCCCATTATCAAGAAAGTGTACGCGCTGAACGAGGATTATTCCGTTTCCCGTGCTACTTTCGACGAGTGTGTGAAGCAGATTGTCAGCGATGCCGATAGTGCAGCTTTGTTGCTGGATGGTAAAAACCCTGCCAAGGGCCGCGCTACCAAAATCGCTGCGCTCGCATTGAAAGCACGTGTATTGCTGTACGCTGCCAGCGATTTGCACGACATCCCCACTGCAAAGGCAAAATCGGCTGTGATCGCTGCTTTCCCGAACCCTGAATTCCTGGGATATACTTCGGGTGACCGCAAGGCTCGCTGGGCTGCTGCACAGGCTGCTGCCAAAGCTGCGCTGGATGCAAGTGGTAATGGTTATAAACTGAACCTGACTGCTCCCGTAACGCAGGAACAAGGCCGCTTGAACTACATCTCTCTGGCGATGGCCGGTGCCAGTGCGGACAAGTCCCTGGATGCTTCGGCGAACGATATCATTTTCGGACGCTACTTCACCCCAAGCCAGAACGAAGGTGCACGTCAGACAGGTTTGAACAACGGTCCTAACGGCTACCACAACTGGGCCGGTAATACCCCGATCGGAACGCTCGTAGATGATTATGAAATGATGGATGGTACACCATTCTCATGGACTAACCCTACACACAAAGCGAACCCTTACGCGAACCGTGACCCACGTTTCTATGCCACCGTAATGTATGATGGTGCTAACTGGAAACCACGTCCTTCGGATGCGAAAGACCCGGCTAACCAGATCCAGACAGGTGCTTATGATCTGTTGGATGACAAGGGCGCGTTGGTGAACCGTAAAGGATTGGATACCCGCAGCAGTACCATTGAAGACTGGAACGGAAGCCGTACCGGTTACTACATGCGTAAGTTCATCGATCCGAACCCTTCGCTGTATGACAACACCGACCGTCAGAACATTCCATGGCCTTTCTTCCGTGTGACTGAAAACGTGTTCAACTACATCGAGGCGAGCATCGAACTGGGCGAGGACGCAGTTGCTTTGGAATGGCTGAACAAGATCCGCTTCCGTTCGGGTATGCCTGCATTGAAAGTTTCAGGTGCTGCTTTGAAAGAAGCATTCCGTCACGAAAAACGCATTGAAATGGCCTACGAAGAGCAGCGCTACCACGACGCACGTCGGTGGATGATTGCCAAAGAAACCCTCGGCCGCTCATTGCAGTACATCAACGTGATCGGTAAGTTCAAGCCGGGCAAATCAATGAAGGAGCCATATCACTACGATCCAACGGTTTACGACTATACTTACACTCCGGTGGAAGAGAAATCGCACGAAAACCGTACGTGGGTGGATAAGATGTATTTCCGTCCTTTCAGCCGCGACGAGATCAACCGTAACGATAAACTGGTACAAAACCCGGGTTACGATAAATAGTTATATTTTATTGACTAATTTTACAGAAACTATGCTTTGGCTTACAAGGCATAGTTTCTTTTTTTGTACTCCTTATAAACTCTTCATTCCTGTCATGAAGCAATTATGGCCCTGGAAAGCAGGCAGCATGGTTCTGATCGCTGGACTGGTACTTTCCGGTTGTGACAAATCCTCCGATTCCAAAGAAGAAAAGAAAGGCCCCGCCGGTCCGCAGCTCTTCACACTTCTGAGCGCCGAGCAAACCAAAGTCGATTTTACGAATACATTGACCGAGGGGTTGAATACGAATGTGCTGATGTACGAATACTTCTATAACGGAGGCGGCGTGGCAACCGGCGACCTGAACGGCGACGGGCTCGACGACATTTACTTCACCGGCAATATGGTCCCGAACAAGCTTTACCTGAACAAAGGGAAGATGGTATTCGAGGACATTACGGCCATCGCGCAGGTGGGCGGGCGTGAGCGTCCGTGGAAGACGGGTGTCACGATGGCTGATGTGAATGGGGACGGTAAGCTGGATATCTACGTTTGCTACTCAGGCGCGGTTTCACCCGAAAGCCTGAAAGACCAGCTGTTCATCAACAAAGGCAACAATGCCCAGGGCATTCCGCAGTTCGAAGAGGTGGCTGAGCAATATGGCCTGGGAATTTCAAGCAACAGCACACAAGCAGCTTTTTTCGATTTCGATAAGGACGGGGACCTTGACATGTTCCTGCTCAACCACAATCCCAAGGCGCTCCCGATCCTCGACGAAGCGAGCACAGCGAATATTTTACGGAAAGAAGATCCGGTGACGGGCGTGAGGCTCTTCCGCAACGATCCGAAGAACGGTACACCCTATTTTACAGACATTACTAAAAAAGCGGGCATTCACAGCTCGCAACTGACCTACGGGCTGGGTATCGGCATTGCCGACATTAACCAGGACGGCTGGCAGGATATGTACATTTCGAACGACTACTCCGTCCCCGACTTTTTATATATCAACAATGGCAACGGCACATTCACCGATGTGCTCGACGCGAGTATCGGTCACACATCTCACTCCTCGATGGGTAACGACATTGCCGATTTCAACAACGACGGCCTGCCCGATATTTTTACGCTCGATATGCTTCCCGAGGACAACCGGCGCCAGAAGCTGCTGACAGGCCTCGATAACTACGAGTTGTTTGATTTCAATGTCAGAATGGGCTTCCACCACCAGTATATGCGCAACATGCTGCAACTGAATGAAGGCCTGGGCAAGGGTACGAAAAATCCGGTGTTCTCTGAAATCGGCCAGCTTTCGGGCGTTTCCAATACGGACTGGAGTTGGGCGTCGCTGTTTGCGGATTATGACAACGATGGCTGGAAAGACCTTTTCATCACCAACGGCAACCTGCGCGACTTTACGAATATGGATTTCGTGAAGTTTATGGGCGACCATTTGAAACGCATTGAAGGCCAGGTGAAACGGGAAGATGTGCTGCAACTGGTTTACCAAATGCCTTCTTCCAATATGAAGAACTATCTTTTCCAGAACAAAAAGGACCTGACGTTTACCAATGTGGCGGATGCCTGGGGCGTAGGTGAAATCTCCAATTCCGGCGGCGCTGCCTATGCCGACCTCGATAACGACGGCGATCTCGACCTGGTGGTGAACAATATCAACAAGCCTGCATTCATTTACCAGAATGAGGGTGACAAGCATTTGAAAAACAATTATCTCAAAGTAAAACTCACCGGAAGCGACCGGAATACCCTCGGACTCGGCGCTAAAGTGACGATTTACCAGAAAGGCCAGCAGCAATACCTTGAACAAATGCCAACACGCGGTTACCAGTCGAGTGTGTCGCCGGTGCTGCATTTCGGCCTCGGCAAGGATGGGGTGGTGGATTCGCTGGTGGTAACATGGCTGAATGGCCGGCAGGAAAAGGTAGTGAGCCCGAAAGTAAACGCGACGCTGACGCTTTCCGAAGTAAATGCCAAAGAGAAGGCGAAGGCTGAAAAGGCTGTGCAACCGCTTTTTACGCCGGTAGCATCGCCGATCGCATTCAGGAGCCCTGCGGTGAAGCTGAATGATTTCAAGCGTCAGCCGCTGCTCATCAACCCCATCTCTTTCTCCAATCCGTGCCTGCGGAAAGGTGATTTGAATGGCGATGGTTTGGAAGATGTGTTCATCGGAGGCACATCCGGCGAGGTAGCCAGATTGTACATTCAGCAAAAAGGAGGTTCGTTCAGCCTGAAACCGGTACCCGCATTTGAAGCCGACAAGCAAAGTGAAGATACCGACGCATTGTTTTTCGATGCCAATGGAGATGGTGCGCAGGATATTTTCGTGGCAAGCGGCGGCTACGGCAATTTTATGCCCGAGGACCCGCTGCTGCAAAGCCGGTTGTACATCAACGACGGAAAAAGCAATTTTATCAAAAGTACCGGCGCAATGCCTGCCATGCTTACGAGCACAAGCTGTGTGCGCACGGCGGATATCAACGGCGACGGCAAACCTGACCTCTTTGTGGGCGGCCGGGTGATTCCGGGCCGTTATCCGGAAACGCCGCGGAGTTATGTCCTGATCAACGACGGAAAGGGTAGGTTTGCGGACCAAACAGCCGCATTAGCCAAAGAGCTGGAACACATAGGGCTCGTAACCGATGCAGCGTGGACGGATTTGAACGGTGATAAAAAGGCCGATCTGGTGGTGGTAGGAGAGTGGATGCCCGTCACTGTTTTTATTAACAGCAATGGTAAACTCGAAAACAAGACCACTGAATATTTTGACAAACCCTACAATGGCTGGTGGAACAAGATCCTCGTCGAAGACCTGAATGGCGATGGTAAAGACGACCTCGTGATCGGTAATATGGGTACCAACACCCAATGCAAAGCCAGCGATGCCGAGCCGGTGGAAATGGTCTATAAGGATTTTGACGATAACGGCTCGGTCGATCCGGTCATGAGCTTCTATATCCAGGGCAAAAGCTATCCGTATGTGACCCGAGATGAAATGCTCGACCAGATGAGCATCATGCGGACGCGTTACCAGGATTACAAAAGTTACGCGGATCTGAGTGTGAATGAGATTTTTACAAAGGAAGAGCTGGAAGGTGCGAAGGAGCTGAAAGCCACCTATCTGAAAACAGCCTATTTCGAAAGGAGCGCGACCGGTAAATTTACGGAAAAGGCATTGCCATTGCAGGTGCAGGTATCGCCGGTTTACACCATTACTTCACTGGATTACAATGGGGATGGGAAAAAAGACCTGCTGCTTTGCGGTAATGTCAGCAAGGCACGCCTCCGCTTCGGAAAGTATGATGCCAATTACGGCATATTGCTGCAAGGCGACGGTAACGGCCAGTTTACATACGTACATCAGGATAAATCGGGCTTTGGACTGAAAGGTGATGTCAGAAGCGTGCTGCCGCTCGGCAACAAGCTGCTATTCGGGATTAATCAAGCGGAAATTAAAGCATATCAAATTGGTAAAGTTCAGTAACCTTCTTCTGGGAATGCTGCTGGCGGTCATTGGGACAGCCTGCAAAAAGAATGAATCGAAAAAAGACATTGACCCGGCGGTCATAGGGCAGGTGACGTTGCAGATGACCGACGTAATGGTACATGATGTGACCAACCCGCCGCTGGGTGCCCGGTTTTATTCTTACGCCTGCCTGGCCGGCTACGAGGTGGTAGCTGCGAACGAACAGGCATATCCATCCATGTATGGTGTGCTGAATGATTTTCCTGAAATCGAAAAGCCAAAAGTGGAGGAATATTCCTACCAGCTTGCTTCGGCGCTGGCGATGCTCGAAACAGCGAAGAAAATGCAGCCATCCGGCGGTTTGCTGCTAAAAAAATACCAGCAAAGCCTGGTGGATTCCTGCAAGAAAATAGGCTTTACGGACGAAGTCATTGCCGGTTCGCAGGAATATGCGTTGGCTGTCAGCAAACAGATTTTGAAATATGCCAAAGCCGATCATTACAATAAGATCAGCAATTTCCCGCGGTATGAGCCGCACGGCGGGGCAGGCACCTGGTACCCGACACCTCCGGGCTACTTTCCGCCCGTTGAGCCTTATTTCAAAACCGTGCGGCCATTCACCCTGGACTCGGCGTCGCAGTTCAAGCCGGCACCTCCCGTGGCATTCTCGGAAGCGAAGAATTCAGCGTTTTATAAGCTGATGAAACTCAACTATGACGATACCAAAGCAGAGGAGCACCGTGTGATCGCCGCATTCTGGGATTGCAACCCGTTTGCATTGGAAAACAAAGGGCATTTGCTGGTAGGAATGAAAAAAATCTCGCCAGGAGCGCATTGGATGGGTATTACCGACATTGCCTGCCGGAAAGCGAAGACGGACTTTTCTAAAACCATGCTGATCAACACCTCCGTGGCGATCGGACTCATGGACGGCTTTATGGCGTGCTGGGACGAGAAATACCGCAGCAACCGCATCCGCCCCGAAACCGCTATCCGGAAATACATCGACCCGACCTGGAAACCATTCCTTCAGACGCCGCCATTTCCGGAGTACCTGAGCGGGCATTCGGTCATATCGACGGCCTCCGCCGTTATCCTTACCCATTATTTCGGCGATAACTTTGCTTATACCGATACGGTGGAAGAGCGCTTTAATCTCAAAGCTCGTCCATTCAAATCATTCCTGGCAGCCTCCGAAGAATCGGGAATGTCCCGTTTTTACGGAGGAATTCACTTCATGGACGCGATCGAGAACGGTCAGAAACAAGGGCAGCAGGTTGGTGAATGGGTAGTTAAAAAGCTGGAAAGCAAAGCCGTAGCCCTAGGGAAATAGCGTTTGCTCGTCGTTTAGCAATGTTTTGGTGTATTGATAACCTACCTCAAAAAGCTGATCGGCTTTCCGGAAATCAAAAATGCTGAAACGGCTTAATGCAGGCGGTTCGATCAGCAAGTCGCATTGGGCGAAGCGGGCCTTGGTTTTGGTATGCATTGCCAGGATGAGGCTGCGGTAAACAATTTCGGTAGTCCGCTTCAATGGCTTGTCCAGATTGAAGGGATTACAATGGCTGCCGATCATATAGCCTGCTTCGCCAAGCACCGGTTCGACGGGTAGGTTATTTAAAACACCACCATCCACCAGGTGATGGCCATTGTAGAGCATGGGGCTGAAAAGCCCTGGAATGCAGCAAGAGGCTAGTACTGGTAGCGCTAGTTCTCCGTTCCGGAAATGCACTTCTTCTCCCGAAACAATATCGGTAGCGGTCACGACCAGCGGTGTTTGAAGCGATTCAAAGGTGTTTTCCGGGATAAATTTCCGGAAAACATCTTCCATCTTCCGCATATGCAGCAATCCGTTCGCGCCAATCCCGAATCTTAAATAGGGGTAAAAGCTCGTGTCGCGAATGATTTTCAGAATATCGCCGGGCTGATAACCATGACCGAGCAATGCCCCTACAAATGCCCCGGAGCTCGTCGCGCTGATCACGTCCGGCCGCACGCCACGCTCCCACAGTGCCTGCGCCACCCCCACATGCGCAATCCCCCGCGCCCCCCCGCCTGAGAGTATGAGTGCTGTTTTCATAACTTAAGGGAGAATTTGCAGTTCTTCTATCCTTTCGAAATGCTTTACATTTAATGTGGCGAGCGGCAGGCCATAATGCACAGCCGTCGCGGCGATAAAAATATCCGCCATGCCGATGAGTTTGCTTTGCTTTTTCAGCAAGACAAATCCCTCCCTTACCAGTTTCAAAAGGCGGGAATTCGATTTGTCGGATTTGCGGAAAAAGTCGATAAGAATGGATGTGTCAACAAGCACTAGTTTTTGCGCCATTGGTCAATTGCCTTTCTGGTTTCTTCAATCGTTTTAAGTTGATTTTCAGAGAACGTTGGAGCGGCAAGCAGAAATTCTTCGAGTGAGTAGTCAGGAGAGGTTGCTTCAATACGATCCAGTTCAGCTTTGAGTTGTCTGCGCTGATGGTCTGACAAACCTCTTATGTGGGCTATCAGCTTGTCGAATTGTATGTCCTTCTCTGTGTGCATATCCAAATATAACGAAAAGCCAGCGATCAGCCAACCAGGAGATCCTTCAATGCCCCCCGTTCGCGGACTCTTATGCCTTTCTCCGTATTTTCTACCAGAGCCGCCTCATAGACGGGATCGTGCTCGAAAAGCAGTATACATTGTTCGTCAACGGCCAGTTGAAGAACACGCTGTTTTTCTTCCATGGTTTGTAGCGGACGCATGTCGTAGCTCATGATCCAGGGAATGGGAATGTGGTAGGACGATGGAAAAAGATCGGCGCAGTAGATGATTTTCTGCTCTTTGTATTCGATAACCGGCAGCATCATTTGTTCGGTATGGCCGTCCACGTGCAGGAGGCTGATATTCCCGAATGGTGACGCTCCGTTCTGAATAAATTGCAGCTGCCCCGACTCCTGCAACGGGAGGATATTCTCTTTCAAAAAAGAAGCCTTTTCGCGTGGATTGGGATGGGTAGCCCATTGCCAATGCGCTTCGTTGGACCAGTAGGTGGCATTGGCGAAGGCAGGTTTCAGGCGGGAGCCATCACGGCTGAACCGCACGGCGCCGCCCACGTGATCGAAATGCAGGTGGGTGAGGAATACGTCGGTAATGTCGGCCGGGCTGAAGCCTTTTTCTGCGATGGAAGAATGCAGGGTAGCGTCGCCATGCAGGTCGTAGTGGCCGAAAAACTTGTCGTCCTGCTTGTTTCCCATTCCGGTGTCGACCAATATCAGTTTGTCACCATCCTCGATCAACAGGCATCGCATTGCCCAGGAGCACAGGTTCTTTTCATCGGCCGGGTTCTGTTTGTTCCAAAGTACTTTCGGTACCACGCCGAACATGGCCCCACCGTCGAGCTTGAAAAAACCGGTGTCGATGATGTGGATTTTCATAGGGTTTTTGGGATTTTAATCGTCCTGATTAGTGGAATATCAACATTCCGTCGACCTAACATACCATAATTTTTTCGATCTTCCGTGCTGAATACCTAACAAGCCTAACCATGCGCGTTCCGTTCCTCCGAGTCAGTTTTATATTATTTTCGACGTTTTTGATTGATAATCAGTCCTATGCACAGAAAATGCCCGTCGATTACGTGGCTACCATGATTGGTACGGCGCCGTCGGCCACAGAGAGTGCCAAAACGCATAGCGAGGCAGGCAGCGAGTTGAAAGGGCAGACAATTCCTGCCGTAGGTGTACCGAATGGTATGACCCAATGGACGCCGCAGACGCGCGCGACAGAAACCAAATGCATTGCGCCGTTTTATTACAATGATAACAAATTTCAGGGCTTCCGGGGCACGCACTGGCTGAACGGATCTTGCGTGCAGGATTACGGCTCGGTGACGGTGATGCCGCTTTCGGGTGAGCTCATTCCCAATCCCGAAGGAAGGGCAAGCGTTTTCAGCCACGATAAGGAGCAAAGCACGCCCGAGCATTACAGCGTTTGGTTGCAGGACCATCAGATCAACGCCGAGGTGACAGCCCTCGCCCGTACCGCGATGATGCGCTTCAAGTTCGACAGCGGTGACGAGTCATTTATCATCATCGAACCTAATAGCGACGAAGGAGAGGGGTTTGTGGAGGTACTGCGTGAGCGCGGCGAAATTGTCGGTTATAATCCCGTTCACCGCATTTACCAGGGCTCAGGACAGCCGGCGGGTATCAGTGGGTATTTTGTAATCAAATTTGACAAAAAATTCATGCAATCGGGGGTGTGGCTGGGCGATACCATTACGCCGATGGGACGGATCCTGACCGGAAAGGGCAACCGGGAAAAGCTAGGGGCGTATGTCGGTTTTGGGGACGAAAAGCAGGTGGTTACTGCCCGCATCGGCACTTCATTCACGAGTATAGAAGGCGCCCGCGCGAATCTTGAAAAGGAACTGGGAAATAAGCAGTTCGAGGCGGTTAGGAAGTTGGCCCGCGATGCGTGGAACGAGGCATTAGGCAAGGTTGCCGTTACAGGCAGCGATGATGACAAAGCGCTTTTTTACAGTGCATTGTACAGAACGAAGCTATCGCCAAGGCTACTCTCCGATGTAGACGGCAGCTATCCGTCGTTTGCGGGCGGTACGCCGTTGCAGAAGGCCGAGGGGTTTGACTACTATTGCGATTTCAGTATGTGGGACAGCTTCCGGGCGGCGATGCCCCTGGGTATCATACTCGAACCGAAACGCGCCGGCGATATGGTGCAGTCGCTCGTGAAAAAAGCCGAGCAGGGTGGGTGGATGCCCATTTTTCCTTGCTGGAATCACTACACGGCAGCGATGGTAGGCGACCATGGGATATCGGTCATCGCCGATGCCTATGTAAAGAATGTAAGGAACTTCGATGTGAACAGCGCCTATCATTTCCTGCGCAAGAATGCATTTGAGGTGAATACCAATGCCAAGAGCTACGAAGCCGGGCAGGGACGCCGGGCGCTTAAATCCTATTTACAATATGGTTATGTTCCACTCGAAGACAGCGTATGGCAGGCATTTCACAAGCGCGAGCAGGTATCCCGCACGCTCGAATATGCATACGATGATTTTTGCCTTTCTACCCTGGCCACAGGCCTTGGCAAAAAGGAAGACGCCGACCAACTGCGTGCCCGGGCATTGAACTACCGGAACGTGATCGATCCTTCGACGGGCTATGCACGCGGAAGGTATGCCGACGGTCGCTGGATTGCTGATTTTGATCCCTTTGCCAAGCGGGCGAGCTTTATTACCGAAGGCTCGCCAGCGCAATACACCTGGTTTGTGCCGCAGGACATCGCCGGGCTGGAAAAGATCATGGGCGGGAAAGCGGGGTTCACGGCCAAACTGGATACCTTGTTCAACCAGGGGCATTACTGGCATGGCAATGAGCCCAATCACCAGATTGCCTATCTCTATGCTTTTGCAGGCCAGCCCTGGAAAACGCAGCAATGGACGCGCACGATTATCCGGAGCGAATATGATACCCGCGTAGGCGGGCTGAGCGGCAATGAGGATGGCGGCCAAATGTCGGCCTGGCTGGCGTTCAGCATGATGGGTTTTTACCCGGTAGCACCCGGCACCGACCAGTATGTGCTCGGAAGCCCCGTTTTTGAAGAAATGACAATAGATACCGGCAAGAACCGCAAGTTCACCGTCAAGGCCAAGGGTGTTTCCGACCAGGCGCGCTACATTCAATCGGCTGTATTCAATGGCAAGCCATTTACCCGAACGTACATTACGCACGGAGAGCTGCTTAAAGGCGGTACACTGATACTGCAAATGGGGGATAAGCCCAATAAGCAATGGGGCGTCCAGGATGCCGATATGCCATTTTCACTTTCTAAAAACTGACCGTTGCGGGAGTTTATGTGGTAATGGTAAAAATTGTGTTTCAAGGAAGAATGTTTTGATATTTCGAAGCAGTGCCATATAAAATTTGCATTCATAGCGGTTGGTGGCTAAATTCCACAATTCCCATTACTATTCACTCCCAACCCAATGAACCGCAGAAATTTTTTTGAAAAAGCCATCCCGGCCAGCTTCGCATTAGGCGCGGTGGCGTCTTCATGCGCACCACGAGCCGAGTTGAAATATCCCGACAAGCATTTTCACATCAGCCGGGGTTACCACCACATTCCCAAATTACGCCTTTCGATGGACCGCATTGTGAAGGAAACGGTCGGGTTACGGCCTTTCCGGGCTTCGGGGCCGAGGCTGGATGTGGAGCAACTGGGTAATAAGACGATCGTACACAATTACGGGCACGGTGGGAGCGGTTGGTCGCTGTCATGGGGTACGGGCAACATCGCACGGAAGAATGTGCTGGCGACGGGAGAGAAGAAGATTGCGGTGCTGGGGTGCGGGACGGTTGGTATTGCCACATCGCGGCTGTTGCAGGAAAGTGGCTGCGAGGTGACCATTTACACGAAAGACGTACCGCCCAACGTAACGAGTAACCTCGCTACCGGCACCTGGTCGCCGGCGTCGAGGGTATGTGATAAGAAGATTGCCAAACCGGAGTTTCAGGCCATATGGGAGGATGCCACGCGGTTTTCGTTCCGCAGGTTCCAGTTCCTGCTGGGGATGAACGACATCGCCACCTGGGCGGAAGAATACAGCGTTTTTAAGCAGGTACCGGTATACTCACCGGGTGCCGGCGGGGAGGAGTTCGAGATAGAAGGCCTGCTGCCCGAGCGCGTGCGGCTGGAAAAGAAGGAACACCCTTTCAAGGCGGACTATGTGACACGCCGCACCAATATCATGTTCAATATTCCCACTTACCTGCGGCACCAGTTGCAGGATTTCACCATGTTTGGCGGGAAGGTGAAGATTCACGAAATCAAAAAGCTGGAAGATATCGACGCATTGCCCGAAAAGGTGGTCGTGAACTGCATGGGGCTGGGTGCCAAGCCGGTTTTCAACGACGAAGAACTCACACCGGTTTCCGGGCAACTGTCCTGCCTTATTCCGCAGGGCGATGTGAATTACAAATTGTACACCCAGGGAGCTAACTTCATTGCGCGGAAAGACGGCATTTACATCGGGAGCAATGGCATTGTAGGGAACTGGGATACGACGCCCAGCAAAGAACAGACCGAGAAGACTGTCGGGATATTGATGAAACTGATGGAGGAAATGAAGGGTTAGTCCTCTTTGAGCAAGTACCGGCGGCGTATTTCGTTGATCAGGAATTTCTTATGGGCGGTGAAGCTTTCCGGATGCATGGTTTCAAACAGGCCGCTCCATTCCTGATAGCGTAATACATCGCCTTTTTTGAACGCCGCCGCATCTATTTTTTTCGCCTTCAGATATTCCTCGAATTCCATATGGGTTGATTTTGCCTGCAATATACCCGTTTAAAGTAAGCAATGCCTGCCCGGAAATCAGCTTTAAGCATTAATTTGGCGGGAAATCGCAACGAATACCCCATGAATGCTTTTGAAACGAAAATTGACTTGCGCAGCGACACGATTACCAGGCCTACCCGCGAAATGCTGGAAGCCATGTGGAGCGCGGAAGTAGGCGACGATGTTTTTGGCGACGATCCTACCGTGAATGCATTGCAGGAAAAGGCTGCCAGGCTCTTTGGAATGGAGGATGCGCTTTTCTGCCCATCCGGCACCATGACCAATCAACTCGCAATCCGTATACACACCCGTCCTGGAAGCGATGTCATCTGCGACAAGCATTCGCATATTTACCTGTACGAAGGCGGGGGCATTATGCTCAATGCCTTTTCGTCCGTAAAACTGCTCGACGGCGACCGTGGCAGGCTTTCGGCTCAGCAGGTCAGCGATGCGATAAGCCCCGAAAATGATGTCCATTCAACAGTTACCAGGCTCGTTTCGCTGGAAAATACGATGAATAAGGGCGGTGGTTGTTACTACGATTTTAAAGAGATCGAGGCGATCCGCGAGGTTTGCAGCAACCGACATATACCATTGCACCTGGACGGTGCCAGGCTATTCAATGCATTGGTCGAAACGGGCGAGACGCCCGCGCAATACGGCCAGGTATTCGACAGCATCAGCATCTGCCTTTCCAAAGGATTGGGGTGTCCGGTGGGCTCATTGCTGCTCGGTACCCGCGACATGATCCGCGAAGCGCGACGCTTCCGGAAAGTAATGGGCGGCGGATGGCGGCAAGCGGGTTTCCTCGCGGCAGCCGGCATATATGCACTCGATCATCATGTGGATCGCCTGAAAGAAGACCACAGCCGTGCCCGGAAAATAGGGGAGCTATTTGCGGGGAGGGCAGAAGTGGCTGAGGTATTTCCGGTCGATACCAACATTGTGATCATTCGCCTGAATGAGGGCATTTCCGAAATGGAATATGTGAGCCGGCTCGGTCAAGCCGGAATCCTGGCGGTAACATTCGGGAAGGGTTTGGTCAGGTTTGTGACCCACCTCGAATTCACCGACGAACTGCTTGGCATAATGGCCGAAAGGCTGCAAAACCGCTAGACCTCCGGGATCATTTCCTCATATTCATACTCGGAATTGGGCCCCTGGTAAATCACTTTCATTCCCCGGAGGTCGGCCACGTAGGTGTGTATACCCGCGGCGCCGATCTCGCGCAGGAATGTCGGGTAATCGGTGATACCATCCTGATTGCGCTTGATTGCCGCTTTCACCTCGTCCAGCTCAAAGGCTTCCGCGCATTCGAATTCCGGCAAATCGCCGGGTACGATCAGCTTATCGCCGTTAACGGACGTATAGGTACGTTTGTGGTTCTTTACCTTCACTTCATAGTTATCGACCCCGATTGCTTTCAGGTTCTTCACAAATTGCGGATAGGGCTGGCCGGCAGACCGTTGCTCGGCTGATTCAATAAGTTGTTCGGTCAGTTCGATCATTTCCATGGTCACTTCGCTTTAATCAAAAAATGTTGCTTCACCCGAGGTAAAAGCAACATTTTTTTCAGGTTAAAATATCAGGCATATCAATGAGCCATATCATCGTCTTCGGGATGGACGATCAGCGAGCTGCGGGTATCCAGTTTTTTGATCATTTCGTTGGACATCGCATCGGCATACACGCCGTAACTGCTCACCAGCGTACCTTTAAGTCCGTCCCGGGATTCGATCGCGTACAGAATGGACATATCCGACGGGTCGGTCATGCCTTCAAAGCGATATATCTGCACAATATCAAAATCTTCCGGCGACAATGTCAGGCAAATGCCATCGTCTTTGTGCACTTCCAGGGCATGGGCTGTGAGGTTGAAATCGTATGTATAGCCTTGTTCCTGCAAATCTTCAAGCGTTTCGATGAGCGTATCTGGCTCGCTCATGTTTTTGTTGGAAGGATGCGGTTTCTTAACCTTATCCTGGTCTGATCCTTGCAAGTCCATAATATTTATTTTTAAGATTGATGATCTGTTTGATTGAACATCTGATAGGGATTTAGATCATCGTTTTGCAAAAAAGTATGCCTTGCTGAACAGCCGTTTTCGGATATGAAAATAGGTTTCCACCGATGTACATATTGAGGTAGTTTGACCTCAGTTTGTTAGATTTTGTAGAATGTGATTTGGAACTAAACCAGATTATTTGGGACGATAAATGAATTGCCCGGAATTGTACGAAGCAAAGCATCCAAGGCCACCTTCGACATTGGTATAAATCAGCGACGGTTCCACGAAGGGGTTGTCGGAGTCGCCCCGCGTTTGCACCGACCGGTGGTATTTGAAGTAATGCTCGTCGGTATTATACACTTCCATCGTCACCGATACGATTTTGCTTTTGGGGAACGAAAGATATGTTGTGCCATTGCCGGCAGTATAGGCAAGCGGGTTGGGCAACCTCACCCGGCCGATGGGCGAATGGAAGTCGGTGCCGTCCAGGTTCACGTCGTTGCGGAAATCGTTCCTGCCGATCGTATCGTCCCAGTTGAAATTGAACCGGTTGCGGACCCTTTTTTCAATAATTTTCCCCTCATTGGTGACACCTTCCGGTACGCTGTATTCGAGGTCGAGTGATGCGCGGATGCGATAATAGTTGGTTTGCCCGGCAATGTCGGCCCAGGTGTATTTAACGGTTAATGTAGTATCACGGGCCGAAATGTCGCCCGAAGCGGTGGTGTCGATTTCATAGGCTTTCGGCACGACCGCGCTCAGTGGAACGGTGCAGCTTGCGCTTACCGATCGCACACCATCGGTTACCGAAAGGAAATAAGTTTTACCGGGTAAAATAGGTAGTACCGCTTTATCGACCGAGTAAAGCTGGTTGGTAGTATCAAAAGGGATTACCGCCTCGCGGCTGCCGTCGGACAGTTTGACGACCGCATTCGGGATGACGCCGCCTTTCAGGTCCGGCTCGGCAAAAAGAGGGACCGATTCCGTGACGATGGCATTGATACGCGCCGACTGGGGAGAAATAAAGCATTGCACCACGAGCTTAGACTCCACCTGCGGCAAATTGCCCTGGTCGACATCCGTTACCAGCGACTCGCAGGCCGCAAGGAACAGGATCAGTAGGAAGCAAAGGATCGATCTGGGGAACATGGCGGCTTTTAGAATTTAAAGTTGTAGCTGAAATAAGGCAGTATCGGAAACAGCGAATAGCGTTTCAGCGTGTATTTCGGAACGGGTGTAGCAGGATTTACATTGGGGAGGGTAACCATTTCTTCATCGATATTATAGAAGAACGGATTCCGGCGGTTGTAAGCGTTGTAAACCCCGAATTCCCAGGTGCGCTCATGCCGCTTTTTCTTTTTGTGGAATTG
This sequence comes from Dyadobacter sp. 50-39, assembly GCA_001898145.1. Lineage (GTDB taxonomy): Bacteria > Bacteroidota > Bacteroidia > Cytophagales > Spirosomataceae > Dyadobacter. Next base: position 594,801 of record MKSR01000029.1, on the reverse strand, counting down.
AACAGCAATGTCCATTCTGTGGAACGGCTCTGCACGATAGCTGTTTTTTTGTCCATATTCACTGACCGACGGGCCAAACCAGCTGATCGCAGGCTTACCGTCGGCTGTCACCCGCGTAACAAAATTGTCCGTCGCCGCCCGGTAGCTCGACACCGGGAGCGTCAATGCATTGCCGGTGCCGTACACCCAAGTGGCCGACAAGGTGATCCGTTTGTTCAATTCATAAATCCCAACCACCGAAAGGTCGTGGCGGCGATCGTAGCGAGGAAAGAAGGTTTTTCCAAAGTTCAGTTCCGGGAATTTCCAGTAGGTCCATGACAATGTATAGCCGATCCACCCCGAGAACCGGCCCGTTTTCTTCTGGATGAGCAATTCTCCTCCATACGACCATCCTTTACCGGCGGTAACATTGTCTTCCCAACTGAGCTCGTTCGCATTCTCGCCGTTGATGCTCAGGAATGAAGAGCCCTCCTTATAGTTGAGGATATTGTTCATTTTCTTGTAGTATCCTTCGAGGGTAACCGTAAGCGCAGGGCGTTCGAAATCTTTGGCAAGTCCGGCTGCTACCTGCTGGGATTCCTGTGGCGCAACGCGTGCGGTAGTGGGTACCCAAAGGTCGGTGGGAAGGCCGAGGCCGGTATTGGAAAGTAAATGCACGTACTGGTTCATGCGTGCGTAGGAAGCCTTGAATGAAAGGTTTTCGGCCAGGCGCAATGCTGCTGAGATGCGCGGTTCGGGCCGGACGTAAGTTTTTACCTCCGTTTGAAATGTACTCACCCTCAGTCCTGCATTGACTTTTAATGCGTCCAGGGCCTGCCAGGTATCTTCAATGTACAGCCCGGCTTCGAGTGAATGGACCGGCTTTACCGAGCGCTCGATCGGATTGTCGGTAAATGTACCTGCAATGGCGAGTGCCGATGGTACAAACTTGTGAAATGTAGCCTGCCCGCCGAATTTCACGGCATGTTTGGACGAGGGATAAAAATCGAAATCCGTTTTAACACCCAGGTCGCGGATGCGCGAATCGTATTCAAGGCTGAACTCGTCGTCGAGCGAACCGTCACTATTCAATTCTTTGGAATAACTGGAAACACCGAATTTGAAATTGCTGAAAATAAAAGAGGTATTAACAAACAGCTTCTGGTTCAAAACGTGGTTCCAGCGCACGGTGGCTGTGGCATTGCCCCAATCCAGGCCCGCGCGGGTCTCGGAATTACTGCTCTCCTCGTCGGCATGAAACTTATCGCGACCGAAATAGCCGCTGACATACAGCTTGTCCTTTTTGCCGAGGTCGTAGTTCATTTTGGCGTTAAGGTCGTAAAAATAATAACCCGGCTTCACCTGGCTGTCGGCACCGCGCTGCTCCCGGGCGATCAGCGGCGCTGCCAGAAAGTCTATATAAGTACGACGGCCTGAAATGAGGAACGACGACTTCCCTTTTGAAATAGGCCCTTCGAGGGTCAATCGGGAAGAGATCAGGCCAATCCCGCCCTCGCCGTGCAGTTTTTCCTTACTTCCTTCTTTCATATTCATTTCCAGCACCGACGACAGCCTGCCGCCATACCTGGCCGGAAAGCCGCCTTTGGTAAGTTCCACGCTACGAAGCGCATCGGAATTGAAGATCGAAAAGAAGCCGAAAAGGTGATTGGCATTGTAAACGACCGCGTCGTCGAGGATGATGAGGTTTTGGTCGGGCCCGCCGCCGCGCACGTAAAGGCCGGTTTGTCCCTCGGTGCCTTTTTGTACACCGGGCATGAGTTGCAATACCCGTAAAACATCCTTTTCACCGAAGAATGCCGGGATTTTCTTCAATTGCTGGATCGGGATTTCAACTTTGCTCATTTGCACGGTTCGGCTCACGTAGTCTTCCTGCTTCCGCGCCGAAACGACTACTTCTTCGAGTTGTGTGATGGCGGGTAGAAAGATATCCAGCTCCGTGTCCGTCCTGAGCGTTACCCGTTTCTGCTGTTTTTCATAACCCACGAAAGAAAAAGAAACCGTGGCGGAATCGGCCGCGGGCAAAGTGAGGGAGTAAAATCCGTAGGTGTTCGTCACTGCGCCGTAAGGAGTGTTGTCAATATAGACATTCACCCCCGGAAGCAATTCCTGGCTCCCTTTTTCCCGTACAAAGCCACTGACCGTAACGCGGTTTTGTGCAAAAGAAATAATGTGGAAAAAAAGAAGGAAGGCCGTAAAGGTCAGACGCATAGAACAAAGTGCGAGTTAGATTGAGTAACGAGTCCGCTGGTGATCTAGTATGGAGTAACGGTATTTGACCTAGACGACATATATACAAAAACCGTTGCAGTGGCTACAAAAAGAATGGCGGAATCGCCCGTCAACCGGGAGACTCCGCCATCACACTCGGGGAACGACTATTTTACGCCTTTAACCTTCATTTTTAGTCCATATACGGCCGTCTCGGCCGTGATAAACAGCATGTCCCGGTTTTTACCACCGAAGCAAACATTGGCCGTCCATCCCTTATGTACTGGAAAATGAGCGATTTGTGCACCTGTTTTGTCGAAAACGGTCACGCCGTCGCCGGTGATGTACAGGTTACCCTCTTCGTCGAGGATCATCCCGTCGGAACCTTTGGAGACGAATAGCTGTCGGTTGGCCAGTGTGCCGTCCTTTTGGATGTCGTAAACATATGTTTTGCTGTCGCCAATGTCGGCTACGTAAAGTTTTTTACCATCCGCGGTACCGATGATGCCATTGGGTTTCTTCAATTTTTCATCCACACGCACGAATTTTTTCCGGTCGGGGCTAAGGTAATAAACGTGCTGCCCGTCCTGCTGCATCGCCGGATCACGTTTCCAGTAATCACGTTTGTAAAGTGGATCGGTGAGGTAAATGCCTCCCTTCGGATCTATCCAGAGGTCGTTGGGCCCATTAAGCAGCTTGCCTTCGTAGTCCTTGACCAGCACCGTGGGATTGCCTTTCTTGTCGAACGACCAAACCTGGTTTTCTTCGTCGGAACACGCTACCAGGTTCCCTTTTTTATCGAAATACATGCCGTTCGCGCGGCCTGCTTTATCGGAAAATGTACTGAATGCGCCCGTTTCGGCATCCCAGCGGATGATTTTGTCATTGGGCTGATCTGTAAAAAACACATTGCCATCCTTGTCGGGTACGGGCCCTTCGGTGAATTTGTACCCGTCACCCAGCTTCTCGACCTGCGCTCCCGGCGCCACGATTGATTTCGAATCCATGATTTGTGCAGATAGTAAAACGGGGGAAAACAGCGCGGCGAGGCCGATCAATGCTGTGCCTACTGAATTTAATGTTTGCATATGAGAGCCGGTCGGCTGATGTTAATGGGCCTTAATATACTTATAAAGTCACTTTTTACCAGCCAGCATAATCTTTGCGCCGCCCTTGCGGATGGACTCGTAAACCGCATCCACAACGATCATATCTTTCAATCCTTCCTCGCCGGTTACGTTGGGGTCGGGTTTATTATTGAGGATAATGTCGGCGATACCGTCCATTTGAAGCGTCTGGTGCGTGACTACCGGCTGGTTCATCGGACCAAGGTGCGTGCGGCCTTTAATCGGACCGTAGCCAAATGCCGGGCTCAACTCGACGAAGCCTTTTTCACCCACCACATAAAGCCGCTCGTAGTTGTTAAAGGCATAAGTAGTTCCGCAGCTCGCCACAATGCCGCTCGGGAAGCCCAGCTGGAACATGATGGTCTCATCGACCTCCTTGAATTTGACAGGGTCGGTCTTGGTTTCCTGCGCCGTCACCCAAACCGGCTCTTCACCTGTCGCGTACCGTGCACCATTCAATGCGTAAATACCCACGTCCATCATCGCGCCGCCGCCTGCGAGGGCCTTTTTGAGGCGCCATTGGTTCGGGTCGCCGGATTTGAATCCCATGTAATTATTCACATGCATGATCTTGCCCAATTCGCCCGCTTCACGCATACGGATCAGCTCGCGCGTGTGCGGTTCGAAGTGCATCCGGTAGCCGATATAAAATCTCACGCCGGCTTTTTTGCAAGCGGCAATCATCTCGCGTGTCTGCTGCGCATTGTCGGCAACCGGTTTTTCGCAGATTACATGCTTTCCGGCCGCTGCGATTTGTAATACGTGTTTGTGGTGAAGGGAATTCGGCGTGGTTACATATACGATGTCAATATCCGGGTTATCCTTGATTTTGGCTACCGTTTCGTAGTTGTAGGTGTTTTTCTCCGGGATATTGTATTTCTGCTTCCACGTATCCAGCTTCGAAGGCGTCCCCGAAACCGCCCCGACGAGCGTTGCCATTTTGCAATCCTTCATCGCCTCGGCCACACGGGTGGCGTAGCTACCTAACCCCATGAGTGCCACGCGCAATTGTTTGTCGGCCTTCGGGCCTGAATACAGCTCATGTGCAGAGGCTGGGAGGTCGCTCAACGCCGTTGCGCTGATGCCAAGGGACAGTTTTTGCAGGAAATCTCGACGGGTATCCATATCATTGAGTGATTTTCAGTTGAATATTCAAAAGCCAAAAAGTGGCCTAAGCGATTGATCTCCTTGCAATTTTGTAACTCATTTATTTGAAAGTGCGAGTTTGTCGGCATGTTCTTTCGGCTCAGTATCTTCCTCCAAATCGTCGTCATCCCATCCCTCGGTAAGGAAACCGTTCGCTACCGGACGATTTGCAAGCGTTTCATGCAGTAATTTGGCTTTGGGATTTGCGGTCGAAATTTTTGCTATCGCAGTTTCCAGCCGGCTTAATGTATCCTGTGAAGGAATTGTGATAATGAGGTCAGCAAGCGGGATTTCGAACAGCAGATGAATTAGTTTCAAATCATTGGTAGAAAACGGCCTGATCCCGTTCAGTAATTCGGAGGTGTAGGATTTGCTGTGGTTCAACAGGATTGCGAGGTCCTTTTGCTTTAATGAAAGCGCCTGAAGTTTTTCAAGGATCAGTTTACGCCGGTTCCAGATGAATACGTATTCTCTTTCCGCGTGGATTTCCGCGGCCTCGTGTTCTTCCATTTGCGCATCGGTGACGAGGCTCTCATGTGCCCAACATCTCGCCTCAAATTCTACGATAAGATCACCTATCGCTTTTCTGGTTGGACGAAGATTTGCCTGAACTTCTTCTTGAAGCATTAAATGCCGGTCCGCGAGCAGAACGCGCTCATGGTCAAGTTCGGTTTCGATCCTGCCGGCGTCTAATATCTTCCTGATATTTGGTTCACCTAATTCAGAAAGTTTCTTGTTCTGAGCCATTTTTCAATTGTGTTTGTATTGTTTTTGAATGTCTTCAGATACTCCTGATGCGTTCCGGCCCATATAACGGTCGCTTTGTTGGCACTTAGTTGTATGAAAACCAGAGTTCTGTGAATGTGCAAGTCAAAAAAATAAAATCCCCGGCTATGAACCCGATCTGCATCTCTCCTGACTTCCACAAGTTCGTCAGTACTCATTATGGAGCCATTTTCGAGGTCTTCGATGAACTGGTCAACAGCCCGCAGCAGACGTTTATTGCCCTGATTTTTTCTCTTTAGCTCTACAAGCTTTGTCTTGTTATGAATAACCATCGCCCGGCGGTACAATCTAAGAAAGTTCTACTAAAAAGTGAACTTTTTGGTTTGGACTTTCTATTGATACGCCGGTTCTGAAAAAGGTAACGGGAAAATTATTTTCAGTAAAAAAAAGCGGCACCTCCCGCAATAGGAGGCGCCGCCTGGATACTTGTGTATTTGAACCTTACTTAACTGTCAGGACACGTTCGACTTTTTGATCGGTCAACTCGAAAGTCTTGGTTTGAACTTCGTTTCCGCTGATGACGTCCAGTTTGTATTTACCTGGCTCCATGGCGTCGAGGTTCAGGGTACGGCCGAATTTCTTGTTTTCTCTCGAAACGGTTTCACGGTATACTACGGTTCCATCGGCGTTTCTCAGCAGGAGAGTCGTTTTGGCATCGCCGCTGTATTTGTCGACTAGGATGTTGATTTTACCGGTTTTGGTGGCGTAAATGCCGGTTCCGAATGAGGAAGCCTTTTTAGCTTCTTTGTCGCCCGCCTGGGCAGTGAAAGAAGCGGCTGCAAGCGCAAAAGCGCAAATGAAGGTTTTAACTGTTGTTTTCATGGCTATTTTATTTTTATATGGCTATTAATATTGTTCTATTTCAAGAACAGGACAAAGGTAAGACGGCGCCCGTGTACCCCTGCAATCAAAGTACACGAGCGGATTTTCGGGTGGGACAAATGGTTGATTCCCAGCATAAGCAATTGAACGGTATCTCATGGCTATTTTTGAATTGTTAACCAAGAGTCGGGGATTGGTGCGGGAACGTTGCTTGGAAAAGTGTTAATAACTGTTAAAAAAAACGGCCCTCCATCTGTGGGGGCCGCTTTTAACTAAAACTAAAACCGAAACTATTCTTTTTCTACAAAGTCCATGTCCTTTGTAAATGTCTCTTCCAGGAAATATAAGGCAAGCAGGGCCACCACGGCCGTTGCAACCCCTATGACTAACCCGCTCTGAACAACGCCGAGGTCGGGTCGGAAACGCACAAACAATGCAGCTAGCGGTATCGTCGCGCCACGCACGAAATTCGGTACAGTCGTCGCCACGGTTGCCCGCAGGTTGGTACCGAACAGTTCTGCTGCAATGGTAATAAATAATGTCCAATAACCATTACAGAATCCGAGCAAGGTACAAAGCAAGTAGAAGGAGAACAAATCTTGCATTGGAATAAGCAAATATCCGATCACCATGGCAAGGGATAGCACTATAAACAGCCTGATCACTTTCTTCCTGCTCCGCATATACTGGCTCAGTAACCCACTGACGATGTCTCCGCCAACCTGCCCTGAAAAAGCCAGCATGACCGCTTTCCCCGCATTGATCCCCTCGACGCCTTTGGCAGCCCCGAATTCGGGAGAAAAAGTAATGAGAATCCCCACTACAAACCAGATCGGCAGGCCTACGAAAATCGCCATGAGGTATTTCCCGAGGCGCTTGCTGTTGGTCAGGATCATGAAAATGTTGCCCCGGTCCACGGAACGCTCTTTGGCATGCTTGAACATACCCGACTCAAAAACATTAAAACGCAACACCAGAAGCAGCAAGCCCATGCCGCCTCCTACGAAATAGGATATCCGCCACGCAAATAAGTCGGCCACAAAATAGGCCAGGATTGCGCCCAATACCCCGAGTGTGGCTACCAGCGTGGTGCCGTAGCCACGTATTTCTTTTGGCAATACTTCGGTAACGAGCGTAATGCCGGCACCCAGCTCACCGGCCAACCCGACGCCCGCAATGAAGCGAAGGACTGCGTACTGGTCTAGCGACGTCACAAAGCCGTTGCCGATATTAGCCAGCGAATACATGATAATAGAGCCGAAAAGCACTGAAAGACGGCCTTTTTTATCCGCAATCACCCCCCACAACACGCCGCCGATCAGCATTCCAGCCATCTGGTAATTCAATAAACTGATGCCTTCGTTGAGCAGCTGATCGTCGGCGACATTCAGTGCTTTGAGACTGGGTACCCGCACTACACTGAACAAAAACAGGTCGTACATGTCGACCAGGTAGCCCAATGCAGCCACTATTACTGGCACTTGCAACAGCTGCGAAAGCAGCGAGGGTTGCGGATTATTGGTTGTTGTTGACATAAGGGTTAAGGTGTTACTTCGGCTTTCGGCTTTCGGCCGTCGGCCTTTGTTATGTAAATGTCAATCAATTCTTTTTTGACCGCCGACTGCTGAAAGCCGAAGTCACAATCTATCAATCAGCATTCCGCCGTCCACGCCGATCACCTGGCCGGTGGAGTAGGGGAAGTCGCCCCTCGTGAGCGAAGCGACCGCCTTACCGACATCCTCGGGCGTGCCCCAGCGTGGCTGCAATGCAATGCCGCTTTGGAAAAGGTTATCGTATTTTTCCTGCACTTTGGAAGTCATGTCAGTCGAGATTATACCGGGACGGATCTCATAGACGGGGATATTATACTCTGCCATCCGCACGGCGAAAAGCAGGTTGGTCATGGCCAGCCCTGCTTTGGAGATGCAATATTCTCCGCGGTTAATCGATGCGACTGTCGCGGAAATAGACGTTACGAAAATGATCGCTGCCTCGAAGGCATGGTTGTTCTCCTTTGCATGGGCCATTCTTTTGCCAATGGCTTGTGTAAAAAAGAAAGGGCCTTCGAGATTGGTCGTCATCACTTCCTGGTAGTTCTCGATGGTCGTTTCGAGAATGTCGAGCCTTACCCGGGGCGCTATGCCCGCATTATTGACCAGCAGGTTGATCTGCCCAAAAACGGAATAAGCTTTTTCAATGACAGCCTCACGGTCCGCGGCGCTGGCGATGCTGCCCTGGCAATACGCCACTTCTGCACCGAGCTCGCGCAGCTCGTTGAGCGCATCGGCAGCGCCCGCTTCGTCGCGGACGCCGTTGATGGCCAGATTATATCCTTCTTTGGCAAGGGCTTTGGCAATGCCGAATCCGATACCCCGGCTTCCGCCGGTGATTAATGCCGTTTTTTTCATAGATCCTGTATGTCAACCCATTGGCGTTTCTCCCAGCTTTCGAGCCCTTTTTCAGCGAGCTGCACACCACGCGCACCGGCTTTCAGGTCCCAGGGAAATGGCTCATCTTTCACGATATGTTTCAGGAAAAGCTCCCATTGCGCTTTGAATGCATTGTCATAGATCTCCTGCTCGGGTACTTTCGACCAGCCGTCGAAAAATGGGATCGGCTGTGGGATATCGGGGTTCCATACAGGCTTTGGCGTATTGCCGTAATGCTGGATGTAGCAGTCACGAAGGCCGGCAACGGCGGAGCCATGCGTACCGTCGACTTGCAGCGTGAGCAGGTCGTCGCGGCGTACGCGTACCGTCCAGGAGGAGTTAAAATGCGCAACTACGTCACCTTCCAGTTCAAACGTCGCGTAGCAGGAATCATCGGCCGTACATTTATAGGTATTACCATTTTCATCCACGCGCTCGGGAATGTGTGTCGCACCCAGGCAGGAAACCGCTTTTACATTTCCGAACAGGTTATCGAGCACGTAACGCCAGTGGCAAAGCATATCCACGATAATGCCGCCGTCGTCCTCCTTGCGGTAATTCCACGAAGGGCGCTGCGCCGGAATGCTGGTTCCTTCGAAAACCCAGTAACCGAATTCACCTCTTACCGACAGTATCTTTCCGAAGAAGCCGGCTTCCATGAGCCTTTTCAATTTTACAAGGCCAGGCAGCCAGAGTTTGTCTTGTACTACGCCGTTTTTCAAACCCGCTTTCGTGGCAAGTTCATACAGCTCCAATGCCTCCTCGGTGGTAGTACCTGTGGGTTTTTCACAATAAATGTGTTTTCCAGCCTCGATAGCCTTTTTCACTGCCGCTGCACGGCGGCCGGTTACCTGCGCATCGAAATAGATCTGGTAATGCGGATCCGACATTACCGAATCCAGATCGGTCGTATACTTCTGAACACCCGATTGCTTGCAAAGCGCTTGCAGTTTAGCCTCGTTGCGGCCAACCAGGATCGGGTCGGGTATGATCACTTCGTCGGAAGAGATCCTGACACCGCCTTGCTCGATAATGGCTTTGATAGAGCGCAGCAAATGCTGGTTGGTACCCATACGGCCGGTGACGCCGTTCATGATAATGCCAATGGTATGTGTTGTCATTGTGGTTTATACAGTTTTAAGAAAAGCCTCAGTAATCTCATTTAAAAACAAATGCTGGTCTTTGGCCCAATGGATATTCGAGAAGATTTCCACCTCGCAAAAGCCATTGAAACCCGTCGCCTCCACCCAGCCCCTGATCTTTTTCAGGTCTATACATCCTTCGCCCATCAGGCCGCGGTCGTTCAAAAGGTCGACGGTATTCACCTTCCAGTCGCATACGTGGTAGGCAAGCAGGTTGCCGTTCGCTCCGCAGCGAGCGATCTCTTTTTCGAGATCGGCGTCCCACCACAAATGGTAAACATCCACAGCTACGCCCACAAATGCGGATTTGAAATACTCGGCCATGTCATTGGCCTGCGCCATGGTGTTAATGGCCGAGCGGTCGGCGGCATACATGGGATGCAGGGGTTCTATGGCCAGCTTTACGCCCAGTTTTTCGGCCAGCGGCAAAATAGCCGCAATGCCCTCGCGGATCTGATCACGGGACGTTTCCAGCGGCTGATCAGGCGAAGCGCCGCAAACGAGCACGATCATCGGAGCCCCCAGCGCTGCTGCTTCTTCGAGAAGCTTGCGGTTGTGGTCGATCGCCTGCGCACGCCCGGCACTGCTTGTATGCGGGAAAAACCCGCCGCGGACGTAAGAGACAATTTCAAGTCCGGCAGCGCGGATGATTTCTCCCGCGCGGTGCGGCCCGATGCCTTCCGTTGCATTCTGCCAGACGCTAATGCCTTTCACGCCGGCGGCAGCATAGTTTTCCACCGCCTCCGAAAGTCCCCAGGGCTTGGTCGTAATGGTGTGGATACAGCACCTGTCGAGTGTTATGTTTTCCAATTCGGAGAAATGGTTATTGTTGGTACTACTTTAATTAAATGTGAAGTCGTTACCGTCAGCCTGAGCGCAGTCGAAGGAATTGGCGGACTCGCAATTACCCTTCGACTCCGCTCAGGGTGACAGTATCGTTACTTCACTGCGCCGAGGTACGAGTAGTAAGGCAGTCCCTTGTTGATCCGGTGCAGGTAAAGCGCTACTTCCCTCGCATGGTAATCACCCCACATGCTCGATTCGCCGTTTGGAATCTTATGTCCCGCAGGTACATTATCCCAGCCATTCGGCCGGTGGTAAATCGAATGCAGGATCAGGCCCTGATGCGTCGGGTCGGTGGAAAGATATGGTTCTGCGAAGAGCGAATCCACGGCTGTGAGACCGGCTTGCCAATAGCGGTTACCGGCTTCATTTTGGCCTTTTTCATTGAGATATTTGCCCAAACGGAGCAATCCCTGCGCACCGATGGCCGCCGCCGAGCTGTCGATCGGCTCGAAATCGTTGTAAGGATCGGAAGTTCTGGACGTGTAATCGCCGAGCTTGTGCAGTTGCGGCGCGCCCGTATCCCAATAAGGAATGCCGTCGGAAGCTGTGTTTTCAATGTAAAAATCGCAGGTGGCTTGTGCGGCTTTGAGGTAAATGCGTTCGATCTCTGCCCGACCGCCCAGTGGTGCAAGCTCGTCATCGGAAAAGCTGGCGAGCGATTCGAGTTGCTCTGCGAAGCCTACCATGGCCCACGCGAGGCCGCGCGTCCAGGTCGTGAAACCGGAAAAACCTTGCTGGGAGTTGGGGCAGCGGTAATTGCCGTCATTGGTATTGAATACGCTTTCGTGCGCGGTGCGTCCCCAGAGGTCGTAGCTGTCGCGGCCTTCGCCGTAGTAAACAGAGTAATTGGCGGTCGCAATGGAATGCAGCGTGCCGCGTTCGAGCAAGCTGGTTTTCAGGTCATTTTCACCCATATAACTGTGGCCGAGCAAATGTGAGACCATCAGCACGCGTACCGAGCGGATCGTATCCACAAACAACGAGTGCGGGCCGTTGAAAGAATGGATAAAGCCCTGACCGTTTTTAGTGCTCGTCCAGCGACGGGCCTGCACCGCTCCCGAGACCTTCAATGCGATCTCGTAAAAGTTGCGTTCCCATTCGTTTTCAGGAATCACCCCTTCGTTCATCAGGCGAAGCAGGTTGCCGTACGTACTTACATTGTTGAACCCATGGTCGTGTACACCGAAATGCCCCACGTGCGACGCCATGAAGTCGACGGTATTCTTCCGGGCGCTCGCCAGGTAGCTCTCATCGCCGGTAGCGTCGAATTGCAGTACTTCCGCGCCGTACTGGAATCCCTGCGTCCATTCGGTCCAGCCTCGAAGGGTGTATTTCCCGTTCACAGTGAAAACGGGGGTCCCTTTCGAATTGTCGTACTCTTTGTTGATAAGCTTAATTTTCTCGCCGGAAACCTCCCAGAACCGGTCAATTTTAGATTGGAGTGAAGCGGCCGTTAATTCGTTTTTTATCTGCATAACCTGGATCAATAGTATTATTTAGCCATTTTAATTTTGGATAATACAAAGATATTTGCAGTAAAATGGGATAGCAAGGTACAAATTTGCTATTAAATGGTACTTTTCCGAACATGCTCGCGGTACTCGTTTGGAGTGAGTCCGGTTTTCTTTTTGAAGATGCGGCTGAAATAGGACGGATCGTCCATGTGGATGTGGTAGGCGATTTCCTTGCTGCTTAGATTGGAGAAAACCAGCAGCCGTTTCGCTTCGAGGAGCAACTTGTCGAGGATGTATTCCTGGCAGGAAATACCGAGTGATTTCTTGATGATCTTGCTCAGGTAATCGGGCGTGACAGACAGCTTGCCCGCATATTGCTGCACTTCATGCATTTCCCTAAAATTCTTTTCTACCAGTTCCTGAAAACGCCCGGTGAGCTCAGGTACGGAGAGCGCCGGCGACTCGGCGGACTGCGCATTGTGCTGGGTGAGGAAAGCACATTTTTGTAACAGTAATCCTAAGTAGCGCCCGGTAAGCGCCTGGTCGATTTCCGGATTCAAATGGTCGGAGACCATGTTTTCGAGCATATTATGGAAGTAATGCTTATCACTTCCTGACAATGTGATAATGGGCTGCCTCCATGCCGGCTGAAAAAACGGCAGCTGCGAGAGAGAAGGGTTCGTTGGATTGTAAAAAGTGTAAAAATCCTCTGAAAACGCGACAATATATCCCTGGAAAGAGCTCGAAAATGTAAGCAAATGCACCTGGCCGGGCGTCAGGAAATGCAGACCGGCTCCCTGGATGTTGTAGGAATGAAAGTCTATTTCGTGAAAGCCTTGCCCTTCTTCGATAAACAGGATCTCATAATAGGTATGCCTGTGCGGGGCGTCGGTAGGGAGGGGGGTAATAGGGAGCGAAACGGGCGCCGACGGGACAGGTCCATCCTGCTGAATTTCAGTGCTGTTCTTAAACCGGAAAATCTTTAATGCAGGTACCTGGCTTGGCGTTTTGGGAAGCGAATGGACCGGGATTGCATCAGACACGAAAACCATGCATCAACACTTTTTCAAGTTCAATAACCGTTTCAAAAGCAGCAATATCATGAAAACTACCAGGATGCGCCAGACCGGTTATCAGATTTTTTATCCGCTCTGTGACATTTTCTACCTTTACATTGTTGATCCGAGACAACCACTGTATTACCTAATAGCTACCCGGTGAACCAGGAAACCAAAAGCGGCCAGATATTCGATCTTCCCACCCTAAGGCGTCTATACACATTCGTTCGACCTTACCAGAAGCAGTTTTACCTGCTCATTGCCATCATATTGCTCAGTGCGGTCCTGGCACCGCTGATGCCCCTGCTGATCAAGTACACCATCGACACCCCGATCGCGAACGGAGACTATTCGCAGCTCACCGTGATGCTCGTGGTGATGCTGGTTGTCACCATTTTGCAAGGCATCGCGCAGTTTTGGAATACTTATATGTCGGGCTGGCTCGGGCAGTACATTATCCGCGACATCCGTGTGCAGCTCTATCAGAAGATCATTGGCCTGCGACTCAAATTCTTCGATAATACGCCTATCGGCCGGTTGGTAACCCGTACGATTTCCGATGTAGAAACCCTCTCTAATGTATTCAGCGACGGTATGGCGGCCATTGCGGGGGACATCCTGCAACTGGTACTGATCATCGCCGTGATGTTCTACACCGACTGGAAGCTCTCGCTGATCAGCCTTTCGATGATCCCGCTCATGCTCTTCTGTACTTATGTTTTCAAGGAAAAAATCAAGGATTCCTTTAACGAAGTACGGGCTGCGGTATCCAACCTCAATGCATTCGTGCAGGAGCACATTACCGGCATGGGTATCGTGCAGATTTTCAGCAGTGAAGATATCGAGTACAAGAAATTCAGGGAGATTAACAAGGTACACCGCAATGCGAATATCCGGTCAATTCTCTATTACTCGGTGTATTATCCTGTGGCCGATGTCATCGCCGCGGCAGGTACCGGCCTGGTGGTGTGGTATGGTTCCAAGCAGATCCTCGGTGCCGAAATCACGTTCGGTACGGTTACGGCTTTTGTAATGTTCATCAACCTCTTCTTCCGCCCGATCCGCCAGTTGGCCGACCGGTTCAATACGCTGCAAATGGGGATCGTCAGCACCGACCGCATTCTGAAACTGCTCGACAGCGACGAGTATACTTCCAATGAAGGCACATTTGCACCTGCGTCTATCAAAGGTAATGTGGAGTTCAAAGATGTGTGGTTTGCTTACAATGACGAAGAGTATGTTCTGAGGGATATTAATTTCAAAGTAAAGGAGGGCGAGACGATTGCCTTCGTGGGTGCGACCGGCGCGGGCAAGTCTTCGATCATTAACCTGCTGACGCGCTTTTACGACATTAACAAGGGGAATATCTATGTCGATGGCGTCGAAGTGCACGACTATGAACTCAATGCGCTCCGCAGACATATTGGAGTGGTATTGCAGGATGTGTTCCTTTTTTCGGATACGATCGAAAACAATATCCGGCTGGGCGACGAGCGCATTACGCACGAAAAAATCGTGGAAGCGGCCAAGCTGGTAGGTGTGCACGATTTTATCGAACGGTTGCCGGGAGGCTATACCTACAACGTCATGGAGCGCGGCGCCACGCTTTCGGTAGGACAGCGGCAGCTGATATCCTTCGTACGTGCCATGGTGCACGAGCCAAAGATCATCGTGCTCGACGAGGCGACTTCGTCTGTCGACAGCGAAACGGAAGAGCTGATTCAGCACGCAATCGAAAACCTGATGCACGGACGCACGCCCATTGTGATCGCACACCGGTTATCCACGATCCAGGAAGCAGACAAGATCATTGTAGTAGACAAAGGCCGGATCGTAGAGGAAGGCAACCACGAGCAATTACTTGAAAAAGACGGCGCCTATGCAAACTTGTACCGCATACAGTACAAGGAGGTGCATAAGATCGGGAGTTTGTAGGAGTCTGGCTGTAAGCGATAGGCTATAGGCTATAAGCTGTAGGCCTTAAGCTTATAGCCTATAGCTTATTGCTTACAGCCTATTGCTTATTGCTTACAGCCTAATTCAATTCCTTTTACCGGTATCCAGAGGGATCGGCGGCGGGCCGATGAGGAAATCGTCTTCTTCGTTCCGTTTTGCCGGCGTGCTGTCACCGTCAATGCCCAGGGAGTCGCTTTCCGCAGGTGCCCAGCGGGTAGGGCAGTTGTAAGTCTTCGAAACCTTGAAGCTCGGTTTCGGGAATGGTCCAGGTTCGAGGGATTTGTCCTTGTAAGCTTTTTCAAGAAAGGCGCCTACGAGTGGTAATGCGGTTTTGGCGCCCTCACCCAGATTGGTTGTGCGGAAGTGAATACTGCGGTCGTCGCCGCCCACCCAGGCGCCCACCACGATGTCACGGGTTACGCACATGAACCAGCCATCCGAGTTGTTGGAAGTGGTACCGGTTTTTGCGCCCATTTCATTGCCGTTGAGCGTCGTATTGAACCGCCAGCGAATACTTCCCGAAGTACCTCCGCCTTCTTCCACACCAGCGCGCAGCATTTGGAGCATCAGGAATGCCGATTCTTCGCTGATCGCCTGACGGTGCTCTGGCTGGAATTCTTCGATCACCTTACCGTTGCTATCCTCGATCTTCGTCACCAGAATAGGCTGGGTGTAAGTACCATTATTGGCAAAAACGCCGTAGGCCGCAACCATATCGTAAAGCGATACGTCGAATGGCCCCAGCCCGATAGATGGAACGGGCTTCAATGGTGTGGTAATACCCATTTTTTTAGCATATCGGACTACATTCGCTGCGCCTACCTGGTCGGTGAGCTCTGCGGTAACCGAGTTGATCGATTGCGCGAGCGCCCGCCGGAGCGTCATAGGCGCGTAGGTGTACGAACCTGTGGCATTGCGCGGTTTCCAGATTTTCTCTTCGCCGTCTTCTTCGTAAGTTTTTTCAAACGGTTTATCTACAATCTCATCGCAAGGAGTCATATTGAACGACGAGTCGTCGATTGCGGTCGTATACACAAAAGGCTTGAATGTGGAACCCGGCTGTCTCTTGCCCTGCTTCACAGCATCGTATTTGAAATAATTGTAGTCCAAACCACCTACCCAGGCTTTAATCTGCCCGGTTTGCGGGTTCATAGCCATCATACCGGCGCGGAGGATACGCTTGTAATAATCGAGCGAGTCCATCGAACTCCAGTATTTCTTCATTTCGCCGCTGTTTTTCCAGTCATATACCGTCATCGTGTCCTTTTTGTTCAGGTAATAGGTCACGCTGTCGGGATTGTTCGGGAATTTGGCGGCCAGACTGCGGTATTTACTGGTGCGCTTCACCACCGTCGGAAGGAAATCGGTGATCTCGTTGCCGTCCTCGTCGCGCCAGGGGTTCTGGCCACGCCAGTGGTCTTCAAAAACGCGTTGCAGCTGTTTCATTTTCTGCGTCATGGCCTCTTCGGCGTCCTCCTGCAAGCGGGAGTCGATAGTGGTGTAAATCTTCAAGCCGTCGGTGTAGAGATCATAACCATTTTCGTCGCCCCATTTTTTGACGAAATCAACCACTGCATTTTTAAAATAATTGGCATTACCGTCGTACGGCGTTTCGAATTTGGTTTTCAGTTCAATGGGCAATGCGCTGATCGAATCGGCCTGTTTGGCGGTGAGGTAGCCGTATTTACGCATCTGGTTGATCACCACATTGCGGCGTTCGAGCGAGCGCTTCATGTTGCGGATAGGGTTGTACGTCGTTGTGGCTTTTTGCAAACCCACGAGGACGGCAGACTCTTGCACATTGAGGCTGTCGGGTGCTTTGCTGAAATACGATTTAGCGGCGGTATTGATGCCGTAGGTGTTGTTTCCGTAATCGACCGTGTTGAAATACATGGTCAGGATTTCCTCTTTCGTAAAATTTCTTTCGAGTTTGATGGCGGTGAGCCACTCCTTGGTTTTGTAGATCAATGTGCTGAGGCCCGGAACATAGCCAAGCACTCCGCGGGCACCTGATTTACGGGTTTTGAAAAGCTTTTTGGCAAGCTGCTGCGTAATGGTACTGCCGCCTCCACGGTCGGTGGCGCCGGTAACAATGCCCCAGGCTACACTGGCCATGGCCTTATAGTCGATCCCGGAGTGCCGGTAAAAACGGGCGTCCTCTGTGGCGATCAACGCTTTTATCAGGTTGGGGGAAATTTGCTTGAAAGGGACGGGCGTCCTGTTTTCGGTGTAGAATTTCCCGATCATGATGCCATCGGCGGTATAAATTTCCGACGACTGCGCTACTTTCGGGTTTTGCAGGTCTTCCACGCTCGGCATACTACCCATCAGCCAGAGGAAATTGGTTTCTACACAAAAAATGTAGAGCCCGAACGCTACGATCCCGTAAACGATGGTTTTCCATACTGTTATGATGGGACGGTAATACTTTGAGCTGGTATCCACATTGTCCTCCCACCAGCTGCGCGCCGATTTCTTGTTCTGGCGGTAGGTGTGAAACAACTTGTCGGCCCTGGCTTTGCCTGTAACAAGCGAAGTGATTTTATAAGCAATCCTGTTGATGAGTGTGGCGAGCCGCGACCGGAGTGCCCGGAATAGCGTCCTGATTGTGGTAAAAAACGATCGGATAACTTCCATCAAACGTTTTGGTTCGTAATGTGTCAAAGATAAGAAAAGCCGGATAGATATGATTCAATCCGGCTTTTTCTGGAATTTATTCTATTCTGCTTTGTGGAATTTCAATGCAGCGCCATTCATGCAGTAGCGAAGTCCTGTTGGTTTGGGGCCGTCGTTAAAAACGTGGCCGAGGTGCCCGCCGCAGGTTCTGCAAACCACTTCGGTACGGACCATGCCATGGCTTTTGTCCACAATTTCTTCTACCTGATCTTTGGCTACCGGCATGAAGAAACTGGGCCACCCGGAGCCCGAATCGTATTTGGCCTCTGAGCTGAAAAGCGGTGTTCCGCAGGCTGCGCATACATAGGTACCTGCTTCCTTATTGTCGTTATAGGGATGCGAGAACGGTCTTTCGGTCCCCTTATCGAATAGCACAAAGCATTGCTGGCCGGTCAGCTCCTGCTGCCACTCTTCCCTCGTTTTTTGAACTTCTCTCATGGATTTGTTTTTTAGGAATGGTCAGAAAATCGTACCATATCCCCTGATAACGTTGACGCGAAAATTATCGTTTAGAAAAGATGCGGCGAAGCCATGAATCCTGCGGCGGCCAGCATTGGTTTTGGGATTCGGGAGGTCTGCGGAACAATCCGCCGGAAATGCCGAAATATAAGTTAAACGACCTCGGATTACCGATGTTCAGCAGGCCGGTAAGGTGGTCTGTACCGATCCACAGCGGACCGATGCGCCCCGCGAGCCCGATCGCCGGTGAACGGTAGCGGTTCATGAGCGACAGAGGGACGGAAATTTCATACCATTTATGTTCGTAGCGAGGTGTGACCCCGATGTAGGATTCCGCTTTCATCCCAAAAGCGCCCTGCGCAATGAGGTTTTGGACCCAGAGGCCATTGACATACACATTGGGCTTCACATTGTAATCCACACTCGCCTGGAATGCCATCGGCAATACCGACTTGAAGTTGGGCGCGATAGGCTCGCCGCCATCCAGCGAAGAGTTGATCGCATTGAAAATGCCTTCGGAGCCTTTGAGTTTCTGGAATGTGTCGTAACGGAATTCCTTATTGGTCGTATGGGTTTCCTGTTGCAGAATGTAGGCCGGGTTTTTGAAATGAACACGGCCGATATCCGTCAGCGAAACGGCGATCCGGTACAGGTATTTGTTCTTCGAAGCGTCGCGTTTGCGTTCACCCCGTTCGCGGTAGGTAGCTTTATGAATGTCGGGGCGGTATTCGTAAACGGCACCCAGGTCGAAACCCCAGCCGCTTCCGGGAGGCGCACCGCCGAAGAGCCATGCGGGAGAAGGCTTGACATTCTGGAAACCCTCGTCGCGCGTGAGCGCGTAGCGCACATTGATTTCATTTACATTAATATACTGCCGCTTGTTTTCCCAGGTAGCGTCTGGCTGGATGTCGTAGGAGGAGTTCTCAATGATCGCGTGTGCATTGTATAGGCCGATGAGCCTTTTAACCGTAACACCCACTTTCAAGTAATCCGTTTCGTCATCGAAAACGGTTCCGCCGAGCGTGAATGCAATTTCGCCGAGACCATTCAAATGCAGCTGGCCGGATTGTTGCTCGAATATCTGGTTTTGAAGGTCCTTGAACTGCGTCGTTTTGCTGATCAACCGTGCAAGCGGCTCGGTTACCTGCGTGGTATTGAGAATATAGCGGGCCCTCGTTGAAACGCCCACGCCGATCCGGCCTTTGAACATATTGAACATGATCGACGGCAAGCGTGTATCGCCACCTGCATTGAGATACTTTTGGTTGCCGTTCAGTTTTTCACCCAGGTACGAGCGCGGAAAGAGTAGCATGCCGCGCTCATTGTGGTATTTGTCGGGGACCGTGTTGGTAATCAGGCTCAGAAACGAATAGGGCGCTTCGTACTTGACGTGGTTGTTGGCGGTGTAAAATTGGGTGCCGACGAGGTTGACATAGAGGCTGTAACGGCTGTCCGCTACAAATGCCGGATTATGGTATAGTGCATTTGTTCCGGCAAAATTGCTCATGGCGGTGCCCGGCAGATGCTGGGCCTGGGCGTTGATGGTTATTCCGCACACCAGTCCTAATATGGATAACCAGCTTTTTTGCATAAGGAACGTGAATCGGTAGGGGTGGCCGACATTTAGATCAGGTTACAAATAAAATGCTAACGGCACTGACTTGCAACATTGTTTACTGAATGAGTAAAGAATATTCCATAACGTTGGGCGGCACGATTTTAATACGGAGGAAATGCGCAAATGGTTGCTCCCCACAGGAGCTTTTCACACTCAGCGTTTTAGGGAAGTTTTGGCTTTTTCCGGGAAGTGAATGGTGAAATGGGTCGGCTGTGTCCGTTGGTATTTGTTTTGTAAATTCATACATTGACCATATATTGTTCTGTGAACTATCGGTATTGACTTATTCAAATTTTGAATTGTATGAATTTTTCATTTTCCAATTATCAAATAGAAAATTTCTTCGATGAGATGTTTACCCCAGGCGGTGAAATACGCCAGGGGTATGAGCATTTAAAGAACAAATTTGAAAACCTGACACATGATGACCTGACCAACCGCCAGCTAGCCACCGAACGTGCGCTGTTATCGATGGGTATTACCTTCAATGTGTATTCCGAGGGCGAGGGTACCGAACGCATTATGCCGATCGACATCATCCCGCGCGTGCTGTCGAATGCGGAATGGGAGTGGCTTGAAAAAGGGCTAAAACAGCGGATCAAGGCGCTGAACATGTTCATTGACGATGTTTATAATGAGCAAAATATATTGAACGATGGGGTGGTGCCTCGTGAACTGATCGAGTCGAGCAAATGCTTCCTCAAACCCTGCATTGGCCTGAAACCACCCAAAGGGATCTGGTGCCACATTACCGGTACCGACCTTATTAAAGGGGAAGACGGCACTTTTATGGTGTTGGAAGATAACCTGCGCTGTCCGTCAGGGGTGTCTTATATGCTGGAAAACAGGGAACTGTCGAAACAGATCTTTCCAGACGTACTCGCGCGCACTGGTGTACGGCCCGTGTCCGATTATCCGACGCGCTTGCTGCAAATGCTGCAACACCTGGCCGACCGCCCTAACCCCACTGTGGCGGTGCTCACGCCGGGCATTTATAACTCCGCCTATTTCGAACATTCCTACCTGGCCCAGCAAATGGGCGTTGAGCTTGTGGATGCGCGTGACCTCGTGGTTTCGGATGGGTATGTTAAAATGCGGACGACCAATGGGTTGCAGATCGTGGATGTGATTTACCGCCGGATCGACGACACTTTCATGGACCCCGAGTCATTCCGCGAAGATTCGCTGATCGGTATTCCGGGGATTTTCGAAGTGTATAAGAAAGGACGGGTGGCGTTGGCTAATGCGCCCGGTACCGGTGTAGCCGACGATAAGGTAGTGTATGCCTATGTGCCACGCATTATCAAGTATTACCTGGGAGAGGAGGCGATCATTCCCAATGTGAAGACATACATCTGCGGCGAGGAGGATGATATGAACTACGTTCTTGAGAATATTTCAGAACTGGTTGTAAAAGAGGCGAATGAAGCGGGTGGTTATGGAATGTTGATCGGGCCGAAGGCGACCGAGGAAGAGCATGAACTTTTCCGCCAAAAAATAAAGGACAATCCGCGGAATTATATTGCACAACCTACGATTTCATTATCAAGAGTGCCTTGTATGGTCGATGGGCATGCCGAGGGGCGGCACGTCGATCTCCGGCCTTACATATTATATGGCGACGATATCAGCGTGATCCCCGGTGGGCTTACCCGCGTCGCATTGCGTAAGGGGTCGCTGGTGGTGAATTCGTCGCAGGGTGGCGGCGGAAAAGATACGTGGGTATTGTATTAAGTTATCATTAACAGTTACTGGCAGTCTGTTCATGATAACGGTTTATATGTTGCTTTAATAAACCTTGTGTGAACTGCCTGAATAGGAATAGTCGGTAACTTAAATGATTCAACAATGCAACGCCATATAACCGGATGGTTCAGTCCGGCGCTTAACAAGGAAATGGAAATCGCCGTCTACGGGCATTACGGAGTAGCGCTCCTGCTCATTCCGACGGCGGCATCGGACTACCTGGAATACGAACGGCACGGATTGATCGATGCGATAGAGCCTTACATTTATTCCGGGAAGGTAAAGGTTTACTGTATTAATAGCATTAATGCAGAAAGCTGGCTGAACCCTTATATGCATGGTTATGACAAGGCCGTGCGGCATCAGGCTTTCAACGATTATGTGATCAAGGAGGTGGTACCGTTTGTTAAGGAAGATTCCAGCCCGCATAATGAGATTATCGCAGCCGGTGCTTCGTTCGGGGCTTTACACGCCGCTAATCTGTTTTTCAAACATCCCGATTATATCCACGGGGTGATTGCAATGAGCGGCTGCTACGATCTGAGTGTGTACACCAATGGCTATTACGATGATAATGTGTATTTCAATTCTCCCGTGCATTATCTGCCGAATTTGAAAGCCGAATGGCACTTGCAGATGTACCGCGACAGTCGGCATATTCACTTTATTACAGGCTCGGGGGCTTACGAGGTGCCGGATTATTCGAGGCATATCTCCTCCATCCTGGCGTCGAAGAATGTTCCTCACGAGCTGGATATCTGGGGAAGCGACATTCCCCACGAGTGGTGGGCCTGGAAAAAAATGCTCCCTTACTACCTCGAAACGAGGTTTTGATCTGGAATAAAAAAGCACTGGAATAAAAAAGCAAATGCCCTGAAATGATCACATTCCAGGGCATCTACTTTTATTTATGTCCAACTCAGGCGCCTTCGAATTGCCGGAGGAACCTTACATCGTTTTCGGTAAACATACGGAGGTCGTTGATGCCGTAACGCAGCATGGTAATCCGCTCGATACCCATTCCGAATGCGAAACCGGTATATTCTTCGCTGTCGATGCCGCAGTTTTCCAGCACGTTCGGGTCTACCATACCCGAACCCGCGATCTCTACCCAACCGGTGTACTTGCAAACGTTGCAGCCTTTTCCTTTACAGATAAAGCAAGAAACGTCGATTTCCGCACTAGGCTCGGTGAATGGGAAGTAAGAAGGGCGCAGGCGGATCGTGGAATCTTTTCCGAACATCTCCTTTGCGAAGTGGTACAATGTATCTTTCAAATCTTTGAAACTCACATTTTTATCCACATAAAGGCCTTCTACCTGGTGGAAAACGCAGTGTGCGCGGGCTGAAATAGCTTCGTTACGGAACACGCGGCCCGGCATGATGCTGCGGATCGGCGGCTTCTGGCGTTCCATCAGGCGCACCTGCACATTGGACGTATGCGTACGAAGCAGCACGTCGTCCTTTACATCGCCTTCGCTTTTGGAAATAAAGAACGTATCCTGCATTTCACGCGCCGGGTGGTTATCGGCAAAGTTCAATGCGCTGAAATTGTACCAGTCTTTCTCGATCTCGGGTCCGTATGAAACATTGAAGCCCATGCGCTCGAAAATCTCGATGATCCTCCGGCGAACAATGGTTAGCGGATGGAGACTTCCCTGCAGGTTCGGCGTTACAGGCAAGGTAAGGTCGATCAGCATTTCCGGATTGCTGTCCGCCGCATTTTCAAGGGCAGCCTGAAAATCCTGAAAACGCGTTTGCGCCAGGTTTTTGAGCGTATTCAATTCCTGCCCGACAGCCCGGCGATCCTCCTGAGGAATATTTTTGAGGTTATCAAACAGCTCGGTTACGGCACCCTTCTTACTGATATATTTTAATCTGAAAGCTTCCAGCTGCTCTTTATTGCTGACTGTTGCCTGTTCGATTTCAGAAACTAACTCCTTTACCCGATCGGTAATCATAAAAGCTTGTTGTTATTGGTGACTTGCGCCGTGATTTCACGGCAGGAGACCTTCTTGGAGGGCCCCGAAATTCCTGCAAAGATAACGAAAGTTAGCTCGCAGGCAGAGGTGAAAAGGCGCAGTTACGTTTATTGGGACGGTTTATTGGAAAAATCCACGTTTTTGGGACTACGTAAAATTACGCATTTTACTAAGTTTGCTTACGTCATTTGTACGGTTGTGTATTTGTTAATTATATGATATTCAGATGTTTAAAATTTAATACGTACTTTTACGTATTTCCTGAACACTGCGCGATGTGCTAATTTTGGAACAAGAAATCACAACAATATTAGCGTAGTTACCATGAAAAATTTTCCAAGCTTTACTCGCCCCAACCTGTCAGAGAGATCATACAGCGACAGCCGTTCTTACATTTCAGTCCAGTCAATGGGAAGAACGATCTTTTTGACACCCGATGTAATCACTTTTCTCGAAGGTGAAGGAAACTACACATTCATATATACGAACAACGGTAAGAAATACCTGGTTTCGAAAACATTGAAATCTCTTGCAGAACAGTTGAGCGCTAAGTTTCTCCGCGTTCACAAATCGTACCTCGTCAATGCCGACTACGTGGTGGAGCGTCTGGAAGATGATCGCATGCTGAAACTTTCATGCGGCAAAGAAGTAGTCGTATCGCGCAGAAAAATCAAAGAGGTATCCGGTCTTCTCGACCACACCAACCTCATTCGCATCAGCGCATAAAAGATATTTGGTGAATTAAATTAGTGGGTTATTCATAAAAACAGCAGCCATCGCTCGATCGAAGGCTGCTCGTTTTGTTTATAGGCGGCTCGCAAAATTAAAATAGTTTCAACCCCAGCGTTACCTGCCATGAGGTAACCTTTTGCTTCACGGAGCCGCCTGCCGCCTGCTGACCGCTGACCTGAAATGACGCCAGGTTGGTGAATGAACCTTCTTTTCTTACATCCAGGCTAAAATTACCCAGATCCAGGCCGGCTCCCAGCTGATAACCGAATGTCGCTTGGGACATTGCATTGTTCAAATCAGAAGTGTAGTATTTAAATGCATCGCGTAAACGCTGGTTGTCACCGATGCGGAACGAGGTAACCGGCCCGGCGAGAATGCGGAACGGGCCCCCTTTGAGACCGATTAACAGTGGAACATCGATATTGCTGTATTTGACATTGATCGTTTTTTCGACAGGAATTTCCTGGTCATTCTGGATTATTTTGAACGAACCGCCTTTGGTTGAAACCAATGCTTCCGGCTGAATGAACAGTGTTTTACCGAAGCGCATCCAGATACCGCCGACGGCACCGGTCCTTGTGTTGAAGCTTTCTTTCAGGTTGTCACGAACTTCTTTGCCGTCGTATCCGAGATAGGGATTTCCATTTTCATCGTAACGTGTCGTGAAAACGTCACCCATTGTAAGCCGCGACAGGTTCACCCCTCCTTTTATACCAAACGCAAAACCTTTCTTCTGGGCCTGCGCATTGGAGAATGCGAAAATGCAGAGCAAACAGGCACAGGCCACTTTTGTCAGGATGTTCATGGATAATATGATTTTTTAAGTAAAACAGGTTAATAACGCTAAATTGCAAAAAACTATACCTATCCTACATTTTTTTTGATTTTGTGGCCCAAACATGCAAAAATTGGATTAATATCGTCTGAATTACGTTAGTCACCAAGAGGATATAAATTAGACTATTCTATTATGGCCAAAGCCAAGACCGCATATTTTTGTCAGGAATGTGGGTATAATTCGCCAAAATGGGTCGGCAGGTGTCCGTCCTGCGGCGAGTGGAATACTTTTGTGCAGGAAGTAATCGAAAAGGAGGACAAGAAAACAGCGGTTTCGTGGAAATCGGTGAACCTGGCCAACCGTCCGCGGGCTATTGCTGAAATTATCTACGAAAACGAGCCGAGAATCCGCACACTTGATGAGGAGCTGAACCGTGTCCTCGGGGGAGGCATTGTGCCGGGGTCACTGGTACTTATCGGCGGCGAGCCTGGCATAGGGAAGTCGACTTTAATGCTGCAAATTGCGCTGACGCTTTCCAACAAAAAGGTTTTGTATGTCTCGGGGGAAGAATCCGAAGCACAGATCAAAATGCGGGCCGAACGGATGGCTGCGAAAAGTGATAGCTGCTTCATCCTCACCGATACCCAAACCCAGAATATATTCAGGCAAATCGAAGACTTCCAGCCCGAAATCCTGATCGTGGATTCGATTCAGACCATGCAGTCTACCTACATTGAGTCCGGTGCGGGCAGCGTGTCGCAAGTCCGTGAATGCACGGCGGAGTTTATGAAGTACGCGAAGGAAATGGGCGTTCCGGTATTCCTGATCGGCCATATTACCAAAGACGGTTCGCTCGCTGGGCCGAAGGTACTCGAACATATGGTGGATACCGTCCTGCAATTCGAAGGTGACCGCCATAATACTTACCGGATTTTACGGACGATGAAAAACCGTTTCGGCAGCACTTCCGAGCTGGGGATCTATGAAATGCAGGGAACTGGTCTGCGGCAGGTGAGCAATCCATCGGAAATCCTCATTTCTCAGCGCGACGAACCGGTGAGCGGCATCGCAATCGGTTCGATGATGGAAGGAAACCGGCCTTTGCTGGTTGAAATACAGTCACTTGTGAGTGTTGCCACTTACGGTACACCACAGCGGAGCAGTACGGGTTTTGATGCAAAGCGTTTGCAAATGCTTCTTGCTGTGTTAGAAAAGCGGGGCGGTTTCAGGCTGGGGGTGCAGGATGTGTTTCTGAATGTGGCGGGGGGCTTAAAGGTAGAAGATCCTGCGATCGACCTTGCTGTTATCGCGTCATTGGTTTCTTCCTATGAGGATAAATTCATCCCTCCGTCGGTATGTTTTGCTGCGGAAGTCGGCCTGGGCGGGGAAGTACGCGCGGTAAATCGCATTGATAGCCGCGTTTCAGAAGCTGAAAAACTGGGTTTCAAAAAGATCTACATTTCAAAATACAACAGCAAAGGGCTGGACTTGAAGCGGGGGAAGATTGAAGTGATACCGGTGGCGCATCTGGATGAGCTGTTTATGTCGCTCTTCCTGAATCAATAGCGTATCACCGCATTTTAGAATGCTTCACTAAGTAGGCGAGCAATATGGGGTCGAAGCCGTTGGTGATATCTGCTTCGATGAAGTCGATCTTGTATTGCCCGCATTTCAGTTTTAGTTTTTGGTAAAAATCCCCTACAAACTGCTGGTACGATTCGCGCACCTGCTCGGGCTGGACTTTGATCTTTTCGCCCGTTTCCAGATCAATAAACTCGTAAGGGCGGTTTTCAAAGGCGAAGTTCTCTTCTGTTTTACGGTCGGTGACGTGGAATAGCAGTACTTCATGCAGATTATGCCGCAAATGCTGTAATGCGGAAAATATCTTGTCGGCATCCTCGATATTGTCGAACATATCACTGAAAATGACCACTAGGGAGCGCTTATGGATCTTCTCGGCGATCTGGTGCAACACATTCGCCACCGAAGTTTTCAGCAGCGGTCGGCTCGTTTGTAGCTGCTGCTCCAATTCAAGCATGATCTTGTGTACGTGCGATGGCGTGGACTTAACAGCCGTCTGCACCTCGATTTGCTCTGAAAATGTGCACAGGCTTACGGCATCTTTCTGCCTTTGCAATAAATAGGTGAGGCTTGCCGCGGCCATGACGCTGAACGTCATTTTACCGTAATTGTCTTCCGGATAATACATGGAAGACGACGTATCGAGCAGGATATGGCAGCGCAAGTTCGTTTCTTCTTCGTAACGCTTGACGTAGAGCCGGTCTGTTTTGGCAAATACTTTCCAGTCGATGTTCCGTGTGGATTCGCCCGTATTGTAAAGCTGATGTTCGGCGAATTCGACAGAAAAGCCGTGGAAAGGAGATTTATGAAGACCGGTGATGAAACCTTCTACCAACTGTTTTGCAAGAAATTCAAGGTTTCCGAATTCTCTGACTTTTGCCAGATCCAGTTGGCGGACACTCATGCTAGCATCAAGGCTTACTTTCTCATGGAAATGACTTTGCCCGATTTCGGGTCGATTTCTTCGCTGGGGGATAAGAGTACCATTCCTTCCATTCCGACAACTCTGACCGAAACATTGGCGACTCCTTTGGCGAGAATGCCCAAAAGGCGGGCGGCTTCCTTGCTGAGGTCGATGACGCGGTGGCGCGAGAAAGGACCACGGTCGTTAACTCTGACGATCACCTTTTCGTCGTTTTCCAGATTCGTCACTTCGAGCATGGTATTGAGCGGATAGCTCCGGTGGGCGCAAAGCAGTTCACTGCTTTTATGTACTTCCCCAAATGAGGTTTTCCTGCCGTGGAACCGCGCCGAATAGTAGGAGGCGTTTCCGGTTTCCGTTTTGCCGAGTTTTACCTGTGCAATGGCTTCGGGTAGCAACGCGACAAACGCTAATATGGTGAGAATCAGAATCCGACGATAAGTCATTTTTCTGGATTTAGGTGAAACATAATAAGGTAAAAGTCCCTTATCTCATATCTTCCTTTGGTATTTCAGATCAATTTTAAAACCCACGAATTTCAAAACTAGTGAAAAGATTTTAACAAACCACGAAAAGTTGCAGTTAATTTGAGTTCGGTTACCGGCGTTCCTTGTAACCTTCAAGCAACAAATTGCTAATATGTTCCGGTTTTTTTGGAAGCAGCAATAAACTTTATATTTTAGCGTTTGGAAACCTATTTAAAACTAAACATAGTGGAAGACAGAGAGCAAATCTACTCCAAAAGGGTCAGGGCGGGAAAAAGGACTTACTTCTTCGATGTTCGCTCTACGCGATCTAACGATTACTATCTTACCATCACAGAAAGCCGTCGCCACCCTCAGGGAGACGGATTTACGTACGAAAAACACAAGATGTTTTTGTACAAGGAGGACTTTGACAAGTTCGTGGAGGCATTGAAAGAAGCGGTTGATCACGTGAAGACAGAATTGATGCCAGAGGTTGACTTCTCGCAATTTGAATCCAAAGGAGACGAGGTAGACGTAGTAGGAGAGTCTGACCTTAAGTGGGATTAAAAAATTAAGATATTGAATAGAAGCCTTCGCAATTGATTACGAAGGCTTTTGGTTTTTGTACCTGCTAAATAGTAATTTTGCGAAAATTATTATTCAGCAGGCGGGCATGCATTGCTTTTACAGTTTGGCATGAGGCCGCCGTTCACTGCTTACCATTCAAATATGAGTCTTCAATGTGGGATTGTCGGATTGCCGAACGTTGGGAAATCCACCCTTTTTAATGCCATCTCTACCGGCAAAGCCGAAGCTGCCAACTATCCTTTTTGCACCATAGAGCCCAATGTGGGTGTTGTGACCGTCCCCGACGAGCGTCTGGACGTGTTGACTAAACTGGTTAACCCCCAAAAGGTAATTCCTACGATCATCGAATTCGTAGATATAGCCGGCCTTGTGAAAGGTGCAAGCCAGGGAGCAGGGTTAGGTAACAAATTTTTGGCCAACATCCGCGAAGTAGATGCCATCGTACACGTGGTACGTTGCTTTGCCGATGATAACGTCGTTCACGTGGAGGGACGCGTGGATCCGGTTTTTGATAAAGAAATCATTGATGCCGAGTTGCAGCTCAAAGATCTGGAATCGATCGAGAAAAAAATCCAGAAAACAGAGAAAGGCGCGCGCGCGGGAGATGCCAAGGCGAAAGCCGAACTGGAATGGTTGAAAAAATATAAAACGACGCTGGAAGAAGGTAAGAATGCCAGGGCCGTTGAAATCGATGCGGAAACTAAAGAATCGGTGATCGGTGACCTGCAGCTGCTCACGGCCAAGCCTGTGCTGTACGTAGCGAATGTGGACGAGGGCTCCATGCTGACGGGTAATGAGTATTCCGAAAAGCTGCGAGAAGCTGTAAAACACGAAGGTGCAGATGTAATTGTGCTTTGTGCGGCTATCGAATCGCAGATTTCGGAAATCGAAGACCCGGAAGAGCATGAAATGTTCCTGAGTGAATACGGTTTGAAAGAATCGGGTCTGAGTAAACTGATCAAAGCATCTTATGCGCTTTTGAACCTCATTACTTATTTTACTGCGGGTGTTAAAGAAGTGCGTGCATGGACGATCGTAAAGGGTTGGAAAGCACCGCAAGCCGCCGGGGTAATCCACAGCGATTTCGAAAAAGGATTTATTCGTGCCGAAGTGATCAAGATCGCTGATTATGAGCATTATAAAACGGAACCTGCTGTGAAAGAGGCCGGCAAAATGGCTGTGGAGGGCAAGGAGTACGTTGTGGCGGATGGCGACATCATGCACTTCCGCTTTAATGTGTAGTATTTTAATATCCTCAGGATATGCAAAGAGCGGCCGATGAGCCGCTCTTTTGTTTTTATTACCTGGTTGCTAGCGCCGCCGGTTCCATTCAACGGTGCGGTAGCCTACGAGCAGATCGGCCCGGCTGGCTGGCGGTCGGTGGTAAATCAATATGTCGTAGTCGTTTTCGGTAGCTGCGAAATTTCCCTCAATAAAAGCTTCGTCGGGGTTTTGATTGCCTTTTACCACGGTGTAGTCGTAGTTGATAACACCCTGTTTCACCATTATTTCCACCTGATATGCCTGTGCCGTCGCATCGTAGGTCATTTTGTTGCGGTCGGTAAGCTGCCAGAGGTTGAAAGCGCCGTTTACATAAAATGTCGCCCCTGACTCTTCTGCTGTTTTCAATGTAAATACCACCGGGGTATAGTCCGCTTCCACACTTCCGCGACCCGATTCACGCTGATCTACAATGTATTGTCCATTGAAATCATCCATTTGAATGTAGGCAACATGGGCTCGTGGCTTGTCTGGAAAGAGAAACAGCTTGGTGAAATCGTCGGTTCGCTCAATCTCGTTTACACCATAGCCGCGACCGGTAAGCGAGCGGCTGTCGAAATACCGGAATTCGTTACCACCCTGGAAAGTGTTTTCGAGGTCAAAAAAGGTGTATTCCAATATCGAATCAAACGGGCGGACATTGGTTGGCTTGTAGTTGGTTTTTGCCTGGTCCCAGCGAAAGTTCTTACGGATCACCACTTTCAGGTCGGTTTGCGGTGCATTGAGCTGGTACCCTTTGTAATCCACGGAAAAATCAATTTGCTGATCCGAAAATTGCTGCTCAATTCCTTGTGAAAAGCGCGCCTGCGCGGCAATGTTCACGCGCGTTTGATAATGCATAAAGCGCCGGCTGCACATTAGTTTTCTGTCGCGGTCGGAAAACACATAGATTACATAATTCCCCGGCAGCTTCAATTTAGGTAATTCAAAACGATAATGCGTGTAGGGCACCTTCGTGCTGAACGACTGGTCGTACCTGTTGATCGGGTATTCATTGAACTCGAATGTGAATTCAATGTCATTCAGGTTGGATTTGGTCCAGTCGGCATTGCAATGGATGATTTTCGCCCGATAGCCCTCGGGTTGGCCGGTCATGTCGTCGAATTCAAGTACCAGCGGAGCCGGATTATTCAATGGCGTAATCGGCGGAGTGAGGAGCCGGGTAGGCGTTTCCGGATCGTCCAGGGCAGGGTATAGCAAAACGGTTTTGATATTGTCCTGGTATATAAAATCTTCCAGGCGTAATCCTTGCGGCTGGGCGTAAGCGTGTGTAAACAAGAGAAAAAGAACTATCAGCTGTACGAAGCGCATCTCGGGATTTTTAAATGGAAACGTAACTTTTTACTGTAAGGTACATAGAGTTTGGAAAAGGTGATTTGAACATTATTAACTATTTTTGATTAGAACCATGACAGCAGTAGCGATCAAAATGTACACAGAACAGGAATATCTTGAACTGGAACGCGCCGCAGAGTACAAGAGCGAGTATTACCGCGGGGAGATTTTTGCGATGTCGGGAGCGAGCCGGTATCACAATCGGATTACGGAGAATTTGTCGATTGAGATTGGTAGTTTTCTCAAAGGAAAGTCCTGCCAGAGCTTTTCGCGCGATCTGCGTGTGCATATTCCTGAAAACACGCTGTATACCTATCCCGATCTGTTGATCGTCTGCGGTAAACCTGAATTTCAGGATAAGGAATTCGACACATTGCTCAATCCTTCGGTGATTATTGAGGTACTTTCACCCAGCACGGAAGGTTATGACCAGGGAAAGAAATTTCATCTCTACCGAAGTCTCCGGACACTGACGGAATATGTACTGATCGATTCCCGGGAGATCAGGGCTGAGGTGTACCGAAAGGGAAGCGATGGTATCTGGGCCCTGGCGTCGGAAGCGGACGATCTGGAAGGCAGTATCGAAATCGGCCATATTGGGCTGACGCTAAAAATGGCAGACGTCTACGCACAAACGGAAGGTCTGGGGTAACAAAAAAGGAGCCATCCGGCTCCCTTCCATTTTCTCTATTTCCCCGAAAGCCCTTCCACTTCCAGCATCAGATTTTCCCAGTCTTCTGTGCTTTGTTCCAGCTTTTGCTTGATGTCGGCGTAAAACCGGTTCAACTCGGCTAATGCAACGGAGTCGTTGTAGATCGCAGGATCAGCCAGTTTGCCTTCGGTCTCCGCTTTTCTTACTTCGAGGTTATTGATGGTATCTTCCAGCTCCTCGATCTGCTTTCTCGCCTTTTTCAGCTTCTGCGCGTCTTCGCTTGACTGAGGTTTTCCATTATTTTTATTTGCAGGGGCTGGCTGGCCTTTCTGGGGCGGGGCACTGCTTACCTGCACTTTCTCACTTACAGCCGACTGCAAGCCGCGCTCTTCCACCCAAATCTCATATTCCTCATAAGTACCGGGGTATTCCTTGATCTGGTGGTCCTCAATATACCAGATCTTGTTCGCGATATTCTCTACGAAATAGCGGTCGTGGGAAACGACGATGTAACTACCCTCATATTGCTGCAATGCCTGGATCAGGATGTTGACCGATTGCATATCCAAGTGGTTCGTTGGCTCATCGAGCAGGAGAAAGTTGGCTTGTGAAAGCAATACCTTAGCCAATGCCACACGCGACTTCTCACCCCCAGAAAGTACTTTGATCTTCTTGAAAACATCATCCCCGGTGAAAAGGAAGCAGCCCAGTACCGTTCGCAACTCGGTCTCGGTCTTGGTCGGGTTGGCGTACTTCAGCTCTTCAATGAGGTTGTGCGCCACATTGAGGGATTCGAGCTGGTGCTGGGCATAGAATGTGAACGACACATTGTGTCCCAGCCTCCTTTTCCCTTCAATAGGCTCGGTACCGGCCACAATGCGGAGGACCGTTGATTTACCACGACCATTGGCGCCGATCAGCGCGATCTTGTCACCACGTTCCATGCTGATGTTGGTGGCGTCAAGGATCACTTTATCGCCATAAGCTTTCGAAGCATCTTCGAGCTGGAAAACATGGCGCCCGGGCTGGGTCGTAAACTGGAAACGAAAATGCACCTTTGCATTCTCGTCCATTACTTCATCTACGATATCCATTCTGTCCAAAGCTTTTACCCGGCTTTGTACCTGGCGTGATTTGGTGGCTTTGGCCTTAAAGCGTTCGATAAATCGTTCGGTCTGGCGGATTTTAGCCTGCTGGTTCTCATATGCACCGCGCTGAATGTCGTTGCGAAGTGCTTTTTCTTCCAGATAATAAGAGTAGTTTCCGGCATAATAATTGAGCTTGCCGCCCGAAACTTCCACGGTTGTATCAATGGTATTATCGAGGAACTGACGGTCGTGGGAAACGACGATTACAGCTCCCTCATAATTCTGCGTGTATTTCTCTACCCACTGGATCGACGGGAGATCAAGGTGGTTGGTAGGTTCATCGAGCATGAGCAGCGACGGTTTTTGCAAAAGCAGTTTCGCAAGCATCACACGCATGCGCCATCCTCCCGAGAACTGGCGCAATGGCAGGTTCAGGTCGGCTGTCGAAAAACCGAGACCTTCCAGGATCGCTTCGGCTTTGGATTGAACCGAATATCCGTCCAATGCTTCGAATTCGTCCTGCACGCGCGCGAGCTTATCCACAAGGTCGTCGGAATAGTTGTGCTCCATATCGTGCAGGATTTTATCCATTTGCACTTGCAGTACATTTTGTCTTTCAAATGCCTGCATGGCCACGGAAAGGATCGAATCTTCGGTTTGGTACGAAAGCAAATCCTGGTTGAGGAATCCGATCGTGCAGTCGCCGGCTTTGGAAATTGAGCCGGCGTCAGGCTGGAATTCTCCGTTGATCATGCGCAATAGGGTAGACTTGCCGGTACCATTCAGTCCGATGAGTCCGATCTTCTGTTTGGGCTTGATATGTAGTGAGGCGCCGTCATACAATGCACGGTCGCCCAGGAAATAGCTGAGGTTCGTAATCGCGATCATGGTGCAAAGGTACGGGGAAAGAAGAGATAGAAAAAGTGTGATGTTGGAATAGTTATAAAGGCATTCGCAGTGTGGATATGAACGGGTTATTTACGTAAATTTGATCAATGAACAATCTCTTCCCGATATTCCTGAAACTCGAAAACCTGCACACGCTCATTGTAGGCGGTGGCTATGTAGGTTTGGAAAAAATTACAGCCGTTCTCGACAATTCCCCGCTCGCGCGAATTACGCTCGTGTCTCCGGAAATCCGGGAAGAAATCATGGATATTGCTGCGGCCAATTCCCGAATAAATCTAATTGTCCGAGAATTCCGGGACGAAGACCTGTCAGAAAAAGACCTGGTAATTGTCGCTACGAACGATAAGCCGGAGAACAAACGGATCTGGGAAACGGCCCGTGCCCGGCACATATTAGCCAACGTGGCCGATACGCCCGATATCTGTGACTTCTACCTTTCTTCCGTGGTTAGGAAAGGCAATCTGAAAGTCGCCATTTCGACGAACGGCATGTCCCCGACGTTCGCCAAACGCCTCAAAGAAGTACTCGGTGAAGCGCTGCCCGATAATCTCGAAACTGCCATGGAGCAGCTCAAAGCGGTGCGCGATATGCTCAAAGGCGATTTTGCCTCGAAGGTCGATGAGCTGAACCGCATTACCTCAGTTTTGACGGAAAAGAAAAAAGATGTGGGTTAGTGCAGCTTAAATTAGGTTTTGGTACAATAAAATGCGATTTGGTAGTGTTTTTAGAAAGATAATTCGCTAAAATCCCTCCTGGCACCTCCACAGTAATGTCAACTTGCGCGTATTGAGTATATTCTTTTGCTTTCTTGCAGAAAATATTGCTTTAATTTTTGTCACCGCCTGTGGTGGAATGTTTTCGCTTTTCGTGCGATAATACGTATTATTGAATCTATTAATTTTTAAACCCGCTTCGGGCGGACGGACAGTTATTTGGGGTTAGACTTATACTTATTTATATGAATCTTTTCTATCGGATCAGTGGCCTGAGTCGGCTTATTGCGTTGCTCCTGGGTTTCTTCTTTCTGTCCGTTTTCGTTTCTCCGTTTTCTTCGTTCGCATGGGCTGCCGATATCGACGTCAGAGGTGTCGTAAAAAGCAGTACCGGAGAGCCGCTCATCGGGTCGACCGTGCGTGTGAAAGGTTTGCAGAAGGGGACGGTTACCAATGAAAAAGGCGAGTTCCTGTTGCAGGGAGTCAGCGACAATGCCACACTTGTGGTAACCATGATCGGTTTTTTACCCAAAGAGGTGAAAGCAGCCCGGAGCCTCTCCATTGAGCTGGTGGAAGATGCCGTTGGCTTGCAGGACGTGGTGGTAACGGGTTTTCAGCAGATTAACAAAGATAAATTCACCGGTTCGGCCGTAACCCTCAAGACGGACGATGTAAAAATAGACGGCTTGCCAGACGTCAGCCGGATGCTCGAAGGCCGGGCAGCGGGTGTGTCAATCCAGAATGTATCGGGCACCTTTGGTGCAGCGCCCAAGATCCGTATCCGCGGCGCCACTTCACTGAATGGGGCCAATAAGCCGCTTTGGGTGATCGACGGTGTTGTGCAGGAGGATATTGTGAATATCTCAAACGACCAGCTTTCCAGCGGCGATCCTACAACCTTGCTGGGTTCGGCGGTTGCAGGACTTAACCCCAATGACATTGAGACATTTGATATTCTGAAAGACGCCGCCGCCGCCGCATTGTACGGTGCCCGGGCGATGAACGGGGTGATTGTGATCACTACTAAAAAAGGGAAAAGCGGTAAGCCGGTAATCACCTATTCCGGTAATTTCAGCACGCAATTGGTGCCTTCTTATCGCAATTTTAATATTATGAACTCGGCACAGCAGATGTCGGTGCTGGGAGAATTGGAAAGAAAAGGATACCTGAACTCGGGCATCCTTTCCAAACCTGATTATGGCGTTTACGGTAAAATGTATAACCTCATGACGGGTGATAACCAGGGTAACTTCCCCCTTGAAAACTCTACCGAAGCCAAGCGGAACTTCCTGCTCGGTTATGCCAAGGCAAACACCGACTGGTTCGATGTGCTTTTTAAACAAAATTTTATCCACGAGCACTCGCTCAGCGTCTCGTTCGGTACCGAAAAATCCAGTTCGTATGCGTCGGTGAGCTATCTGGATGATAACGGCTGGACGATCGCCGACAAGGTGAAACGTTATACATTGAATTTTAATAACAACTACCAGCTTTCCGACCGTCTGAGCATCGGCCTTACCACTCTCGCATCGGTGAGGCGCCAGCAGGCTCCGGGTTCCCTGAGCAGGAGAAGCAACCCCGTAGAAGGCAAGTTCGACCGCGATTTTGACATTAACCCGTTCAGCTACGCGTTGAATACCAGCCGCACGCTAACCGCCTATGA
Organism: Dyadobacter sp. 50-39; assembly: GCA_001898145.1. Classification (GTDB taxonomy): domain Bacteria; phylum Bacteroidota; class Bacteroidia; order Cytophagales; family Spirosomataceae; genus Dyadobacter. Next base: position 558,638 of record MKSR01000029.1, on the reverse strand, counting down.
CCAGAATGGGAACCTGGAATTTTTCCGCAGAAATTTCGCGCCCTTCAATATTGTCTCTGAATTGGCTAATAACAGGATCAACCTGACATTGGCGGATATCAAATTGCAGGGAAACCTTTCCTACAAAATTACCGATGACCTGAGCTACGATTTCCTGGGTGCATTGAGGTACATCCAGACGGGCCGTGAACATACTATCACCGAGCATAGCAACATGGCCAATGCTTACCGGGCGGCGGACAATTCCACGATCGCATTAGCCAATAAATACCTTTACACCGATCCCGATGTGCCCAATGCATACCCGGTGGTGGTGCTGCCCAGTGGCGGTTTTTACAACCGGAATGAGGACCAGATGCTATTCTATAATGTAAGGAACAACCTGCGTTACAATAAGAAACTCGGGGAGCGGCATGAGGTAAATGCACTGGTAGGGCAGGAAGTGAAATTTACCAACCGCCAGAATTCGAACAATACCGGCTATGGGTTCCAGTACGACCAGGGCGGGACACCTTTTGTGGATTACCGCATTTTGAAACAGACCATCGAGACCAACTTCCAATACTACGGAATGCAGATGGACTACGAACGGTTTGCCGCGTTCTACGGAAGCCTTGGATACACGCTGGACGGCAAGTACAATGTAACGGGGTATGTGCGGTACGACGGCTCGAACCGCTTTGGTAAGTCGGCCATTGCGCGCTGGCTGCCCACCTACACGGTTGCGGGTTCGTGGAATTTCGATCGGGAAAATTTCTTTAAAAATCTTAAATGGCTCAGCATGGGCCGCCTGCGGTTGAGCTACGGACTTTCCGCTGATACAGGCCCCGCTACCAACGCAGCGGTATTGCTGCAAAGCATCATTACCCGCAGGCCGTATGTGGACGAGAAAGAATCGGCGATACAGCTTGCGGCGTTGCAGAATACCGAGCTGACCTGGGAAAAACTGTACAGCGGAAACGTCGGGCTGGACGTGGGTTTGTTCGCCAACCGGATCAATTTCACGCTCGACGGCTATATCCGCAACAGCTTCGACCTGATCGACCAGATCAAGACTTCGGGGATCGGCGGGCAGATTTACAAGGTGGCCAACTACGCGGATATGGAGTCGTACGGCGCCGATTTCTCTGTGGACGGGGTTTTGCTTAAAACCCGCGACTGGGACTTCCGTTCGCGCATTACGTTCGGGTATTCCCATACACTCATCACGAATGTGGATAACAGCCCCGGCATTTTTGACCTGGTGAAAGCCGAAGGTGCGAACATACAGGGCAAACCTGTGCGCAGCCTTTTCTCGATCGACTACCGCGCATTGAATCCCAAAACCGGTGTGCCGATATTCCTGAACGAAAAAGGGGAGGTGAGTTCGGATGTGTATTTGCAGGACCAGAATATCCAGTACCTCAAATATGAAGGGCCGGTAGACCCGCCATTTACAGGCGGTTTCAACAATACGCTTACTTACAAGGGGCTCTCACTAAATGTGTTCTTTACCTATCAGGCCGGGAATAAGATACGTCTTAATCCGCTGTACAAGAGTACATTCAGCGACCTGGATGCCATGCCGAAGGAGTTCCTGGACCGCTGGGTGCTATCGGGTGATGAAAAATCGGCGGCGATACCGTCCATTTCCGATCAGCTCGAACAGCTTTATCTGCAAGGTACCTACCCATACAACATTTATAACTATTCGACCGAGCGCGTCGCAAAAGGCGATTTCGTCCGGTTGAAGTCCGTGTCGCTGGCCTACAAGCTGCCGTTGCAGGTGATTTCGCGTTATGGTTTTAAGGCAGCGAGCATTCAGGTATCGTCGATTAACCCGTGGCTGATTTATTCGGATAAAAAGCTGAAAGGGCAGGATCCCGAGTTCTTCAACTCCGGGGGCGTTGCGCAACCTATCCAGAAGCAGTTCACGGTTGCATTGAAACTGACATTGTAAAGGATTGAGATGATTCATTTGGAAGATATGACTACCATCAGAAATTTTAGGAAAATAATGCTGATCCTCCCGCTGCTGGCATTGGCCGGTTGCGAGGACTTCCTTTCGAAGGAGCCGGACAGTACCCGGGCGATCATCAACACGCCTAAGAAAGTATCGCAGCTCCTCACTACCGCTTACCCGCAGGGAGGCTATGTTGTATTTTCTGAAGGGATGAGTGATAATGTAGCTGACAAAGGGGTAGGTGAGGACGACAAGACCAACCGCGCGTCATTTCTTTTCGAAGTGGTAGAGGCTACCGTCGACGAGCAGGATTCTCCCGACCAGTACTGGGCGGAATGCTATCGCGCGATTTCCGTGGCCAACGAAGCTTTGGACATTATCGGAAAAGTATCCGATCCCGAAAATTACAATGCGCAGAAAGGTGAGGCGCTGCTGGCCCGGGCCTATGCGCATTTCATGCTGGTGAACTACTACTGCAAATTTTTCGATCCGCAGCAGGCCAACGACAGCCCGGGTGTACCCTATGTGACGGTGCCCGAGGATGTGGTAATCAAGCAGTACGAACGCGGGACGGTGGCTAATGTATATCAGATGATCGAAAAGGACCTGCTGGAAGGCCTACCGCTGATCAGCGACGGTAGTTACACCGTGCCGAAATACCATTTCAACCTGGCGGCAGCGAATGCATTCGCGAGCCGGTTCTATCTGGTGAAAAAGGATTATCAAAAGGTGCTGCAATATGCCAATGCAGCTTTTCCAAGCAATAACTTCGGAGAAAACATGCGTCCATGGAACACGACTTATTCGAGCATGTCGCCGGCGGAGCTGTTCAATATCTACTCACGGGCTACCGAAAATGCCAACCTGCTGCTGGTTGAAACATCGTCCACCTATGGCCGGTATGTGGCCTCGTATCGCTATGGAATGACCTATGCCAAATGGCAGGAAATTTCGGCGAGTGAGCAAATCATCGCCGGGGGGGCCAGCTGGGCATTTCCACTTTACTATCGCGGCGACAACAACTATTTCATCCCCAAGCTGAACGAGTATTTTGTGCGTGAATCGGTGAATGCGGAGATTGGACAGCCTTATGTCATGCTGCCGGTTTTCACGGTGGAGGAAGTGCTTTTCAACCGGATCGAGGCAAATGCGTACCTCAACAATACCGCCGCCTGCCTGACCGATCTCAACACCTACGTCAGCAAGCGCGTATCCAACTACAATGCCGCCACCGACAAGGTTACCGCCGCCAGCATGCAAAGCTATTTCAGGTCGAACAACCTCAGGAACAACATTGTGAACACCGTACTGGAATTCAAGCGCGTTGAATTTGTGCAGGAGGGAATGCGGTGGTTCGATCTGCAACGCTACAATGTGCCCGTTACCCATACGACCCGGGGCGGGTCGGTCATTACCGTTCCTGCGGGGGACAATCGCAGGGTATTACAAATTCCGCAGACAGCCGCACTTTCGGGTGTAGCACAAAATCCAAGATAGGAAAGCCATTCAATTATGAAAACGATATTCACGCATTTTACCCACTGTATTGTCGCCGCGCTGCTGCTCGGCACAGGCCTTACATCCTGCAAGGAAGACGACATCGGCAATGTTGACGATATTTCTGGACTTGGCGGCGACGACTGGGTGCAAGGCCCTGTCGATAAGTGGATTCACGACAGCCTTGTGGTTCCCTACAACATTTCGGCCAAGTACAAATGGGACCAGTTCGAGTTTGGCAACATCACTAAAAATCTGGTTCCGCCTGACGAAGCACAGGTGGTTCCGCTGTTGAGCACGATCAGGAAGGCCTGGACGAACCCTTACGTGGAGGAAGCGGGTAAAGTGTTTTATAATAAGTATTCCCCCAAATTCTTCATTCTATCCGGTAGCAACGAGTACAACTCCGAGGGTTCCATTACGCTGGGGACCGCCGAGGGCGGTCGCAAGGTGATTTTGTACGGAGTGAATCTTTTCAAAATCAAAGGAATGTCAGGGTACGACCCCGGGCGGGATTCTTCCTTCGTGAAAGACTGGTTCCTGCACACGATCCACCACGAATTCGGCCATATCCTGCACCAGACGGTGCTCTATCCTGTGGAGTACAAGAATATTTCCAAGTCCTATTATCAGGGTGGGAACTGGATCAACTGGAGCGATGCGGATGCACGCCGGGATGGTTTCATCACGGCTTACAGTTCTTCGGCATTCGATGAAGATTTTGTGGAAATGATCGCGATGATGCTTACCGAGGGTAAGGTGGGTTTTGATAAACTCGTCAATTCGATCCCGGAGGGTACGAGCCCGCATGGCGTGACAAAGGCGCAGGCGCAGGCCGCATTGCGGCAAAAAGAGGCTATTATTGTAGCCTATTATAAAAACACCTGGAAAATTGATTTTTACAGTCTCCAGAAGAGGGTGCGGACTTCGATGAATAAACTTTTTTAATGCCAGATGATGAGATCATTTTTATATCTGCTGTTGCTGACGACTGTTTTCTTCTCCTGCGAAAACAAAGACGACACGGTTTTTGAAGAGTCGGCGGACGTGCGCCTGAACGCGGCACTGGCTTCATACGAAAAGCAGCTCGTGGAAGCACCCTATGGCTGGAATGCAGTTATTTATCCCGGCGGTGGCGGCAGTTACGGGTTTTATTTCAAATTCGACGATAAAAACCGGGTAACGATGTACTCCGATTTTTCGGATGCCTCAGCTGCCAAGTCGAAGGAGAGCAGCTACCGGTTGAAGGCAATGCAAACGCCTTCATTAATATTCGATACCTATTCTTACCTGCACGTACTGGCCGATCCTGACAAGGACGTCAATAACGGAGTCCTGGGAGAAGGTCTTAAGTCGGATTTTGAATTCAGCATTTTTCCGGATTCGGTAAAGGCCGAGACGATAACCCTGGTTGGCCGCAAAAACCAGAGCCGCATGGTCCTCACCAAGGCCACGCAGGCGCAGGCGACTGCCTACACGAATGGCGATTTAGCCAAGGCCTTGTTGTTTAATAACATTGCGAAATACATTCCTTATTTCAAGCGCGTTACGCTCGGTGCAAATACCTATGAAATTACGGTCGGCCAGGATACGAGGACGATCAAAATGACCTGGTTGAACGGAAATGTGCCGAAAACTTTCACTACGGATTATTATATAACACCAGGCGGCGTCGTGTTCGTCTCTCCACTAATAAATGGTTCGCAAACGATCACCGGTTTTAGCAACATCACCTGGAATGCTAATTCAACACAGCTCGGTGTCAGCGGGGGAGGAGCAAGCGGGATAGTGGTGAGCGCGATCAAACCTATATCCGTTGATCTGGCAGCGGCAAGAAGATGGTGGCAGACGCCTGTTGAATCTGGTGGCGACTGGCGCTCGGCGAATGGATTCCACGTGAACGGTGTCGACGACGCTTTCAAGGTAAAAGATTTGAAAGATGGCCAGGGACGGCCATACGGATTCTACATGTACGCCCCTGCATTCAATAGCAGGTATGACGCGTTTGCGCCAATTTTTTATGACGCGGACGGTATTTATCTGGATTACGGACATGCTCCGGCAAAGCCCACTTTTACTGCCGACGGTCGCGTAGTATTCACCGAATACGGGGCATTTGGGGAAATACCTGCGGGCAGTGCCGTAGAAAAGTCTGGAAACCTTTTATTCGATTCCAGCGGCTTCTACCTGATCCAGACATCGGAGACTACCTACGATATGGTCAGTGCCAAAGACGCGAAGTCGTGGATTAGCTGGGAATAACGGCCAGGGCGCGTTACCAGTACTTTCCGTTCTTTTTCGCGAACCAATAACCCCGCCAGAATATCCGGGCGTGGTTGAATAGGGTCGGCAGAAGTCCGAAGTGCTTTTTGAGTACTTTGTAACGGTCAGTCAGCGAGCGCCGGTGATTTTTGACCGACAGGCCTCCGAGCAGATAGCGGCAGAGGATGAATGGCAGAAATTGGACTTTCTCTGCCCGTTTGAGGCATTCTATCTCCCAGTCGATATCTGCGCTGAGATTCTGATATTCATAAAGCGGAGCGATGTCCCTGCGTGCTATGAAAGCCTGGTGGCAAACCTTCATACCCAATGCGAAGTCCTGCCAGCGGAGGTTGGTGGGTAGTGTATGGGGTGTGAACTGGCTGCGTAAGCCCACTTCGTCGCCGTTCTCACGCACCATCATGGCATCGCTGTAATACACCCCGGCTCCCGTTTCAAGTGAATACAGGAGTCTTTGAAGTGTCTCTTCGTCGTACACCTCGTCCCCCGCGTTCAAAAACCATACATACTTCCCGGATGCCAGTTTTAATCCCTTGTTCATGGCATCGTATAGCCCCTTATCTGTCTCCGACAGTACCTTCGATACGAAATGCTTGTAGCTATTGGCGATCATGAGCGTCTGGTCTTTCGAGCCGCCGTCGATGATCAGGTATTCCAGCAGAGCAGTTTCTTTCACCTGCGACAAGGTTTTTTCCACGCTCTTTAATGTGCGTCCGAGGTATTTTTCGGCCTGGAAGGTGACGGTGATAATTGTTAACAGCGGGTTATCCATGAAGCAGGGATTCGTAAAGTTGTGAATACTGCCTGGCTACCACCTCTTCGGAGTAATGCTCTAAAACCTTTTCCCGCGCCCGTGCAGACACCGAGCCATCCGCATTATGTTCGATAACCCAAAGAATGCCTTCGGACAGTGAAGCTGCGGACTTTGGTGCTGCTATGAAACCATTTTCCATATGGCCTATCATTTCCGGAATACCACCGGTATCGAAACCAACGACGGGCGTTCCGCATGCCATGGCTTCCATGATGGTGTTGGGAAGATTATCTTCCAGCGAAGGAACGATGAGCATATCGGCGGCATTGTATGCCTGTACCATTTGACTGGCGTCCGAGATTTTGCCCAGAAAATGGGCCTTAACCGGCATATCGGTGAAGTTTTCGGCTTTTCCTTTCCCAAGGATCATTACTTCGGCTTCTTTCAGCGATGGATGGCGCATCGCTTCCTGAAAGTAGGCAAAGCCCTTCCGCGGATCCTGGGTGTTGGCGCCGGCAAACAGCAGAAGTTTTTTATCAGCAGGTAGTCCTAACGCACTTCGGGCCTCGTCGCGGGCACCGGGTTTGAAAAAACGGGTATCAATGCAATTCGGAATCGTCAGCGAAGGCTTACCGGTTGTCAATGCGGCTTTTTGGACCAGGCCGTTCAGCCACCGGCTGGGGGACACGAGCGTCAGGTTTGCATGTTGGTAAATACGCTGCTTCTGCTCGAATTGCGCGAAAGCGATATCATATTCGCCGGGTTTTTTGAGATAGGGACAGTAGCAGCAATGCGAAAGGTACCGTTCGCAGCCGCGGTTATAGTGGCAGCCGCCGGTAAACGTCCACATGTCGTGCAATGTCCACACAACCGGCTTTCCGAGCGCGAACAGGCTTTCCAGCGATTTCATGGAAAGAAACCCGAAGTTGATCCAATGCAAATGAATGATGCTGGCTTGCTGTACGAGCGGGTGCCGGCTAATGTCGGCTCCGGCAGCGGCAGGGGAAAATGCGAAACGGACCGATTTGTCCTTTTCGTGCGGAAGGAAACTGAGCCTTTCCAAAACGAAATTACCCCATGCTTTTCTGGATTTCCAGGTATTGTCCGCCCAGGCAGCGGTTTGCGGGCCGGGCCGGGAGATTTGCGAAACCATCAGATTGGACCCGACCCCGGCATGAAGCAATGCCTGATGTAACCTTGCCGCAGCGACGCCTGCACCCCCTTCCCAATGAAAAGTACTTAGTTGAAGCACCATTTGATCGCTGTTAATAACTCGTTTTCCATTCGGAAAGCCATTTTTAACCGTTAAAATTAATGTATGCGCCGTTAAATTAATCTTGTCGATGAAACTATCTTTATGGCAAAAATCGATATCGCACCAATGTCAAGCGAAAAGAAAAGCCACGAGGCGCATTCAGAATGGTATGAGTTGCAATATGCTACACCGGAGGCAAAAAATAAAGCCATCGAGCTGTGGGAGTATGACAATGCACATCAGACCATTAACAACTGGATCCACAAGCGCCAGCTCGAACTGACCAACCCGTTTGTGCAGGAGAAGAAGTCGTGGCTGACGGTGGGGGACGGTTATGGCTTCGATGCCAGTTACTTTTTCAAAAAAGGGCTCGATTCGACCGCCAGCGATATTGCTGGCACATTTCTCCCTCTATCGAAGGAAAGAGGGTTTATTGAAAAATATGCCGTCGAGAACGTGGAGCACCTGACATTTGCCGACAATAGTTTCGATTACGTTTTCTGCAAGGAGGCCTATCATCATTTCCCGCGGCCGTACCTGGGCGTGTATGAGATGGTGCGCGTCGCGCGTGAGGCGGTGATCCTGGTGGAGCCCCATGATCCTATTTCAAAAATGCCTTTACTGCTGGCGTTAAGGAATATTTTTGACCGGTTCGACACTACGGCATTCCAGAAATACTGGAAAAACCGCTACTCATTCGAAACGGTAGGCAATTATGTTTTCAAACTTTCGGAGCGGGAAATGGACAAGCTTGCAAACGGAATGGGCTTGCCGGCAGTTGCTTTCAAAGGCATTAACAACAACTACTATCATCCTTCCTATGCCCAGGAAAAGGCCGACGATTCGTCCGCCGCATTCCGGAAGATCAAACGGAAACTCGCATTGCACGATTTTCTGGTAAAAGCTTCGCTGATGCCGTCCCAGATTCTGTGCGCGGTTATATTTAAGCAACTGCCTTCTGAGCAGGTCATGAATGCCATGCGGCAAGATGGCTTCCAGGTGCACATTTTCCCGCCAAACCCCTACGCGCATTAGGCAGCATACGCTCACTTTGCACTTTGGTAACGCCTTTGCCAATAATTTTTTGGTAGGACGAAATATGCCTAGTTTTATGGCCTAACATTCACCATTGCCCCATCCATGTTACCCGGATCAGATGTCAGAATTGCGGTTATAGGCCTAGGTTACGTCGGTTTACCACTGGCTGTGGCATTCAGTAAAAAGTATCCCGTTACGGGCTTCGATATCAATAAAAGGCGTGTGCAGGAGCTGAAAGATGCCTACGACACCACCAAGGAAATTCCACGGCAGGATTTGCGCGAAGCCGTTAACCTTGCATTTTCATGGGAGGAAGAGGCATTGAAGGGATGTAATGTGTTTATTGTTACGGTGCCTACGCCGGTGGACCACTATAAAAAGCCTGACCTTACCCATTTACTGAAAGCCAGCAGGATGATCGGGCAAATGCTGAAAAGCGGCGATGTGATAATTTATGAATCGACGGTATATCCTGGCTGTACCGAGGACGACTGCGTGCCGGTATTGGAACGTGAGAGCAATTTGAAATACAATGCGGATTTCTTTTGCGGCTATTCGCCCGAACGTATTAACCCGGGTGATAAAGTAAACACTTTCACCAAAATCCGAAAGGTAACCTCGGGTTCTACGCCCGAAACAGCGAGCTTCGTAGATAACCTGTACGCGTCGGTGATCGAGGCAGGGACGCATCTGGCTTCCAGCATAAAAGTTGCCGAGGCGTCGAAGGCGATTGAAAATGCGCAGCGCGATGTGAATATCTCGTTCGTGAACGAACTGGCGCTCATTTTCGACCGGATGAACATCGATACCACCGAGGTGCTGGAAGCCGCGGCGACCAAGTGGAATTTCCTGAAATACAAGCCAGGCCTGGTAGGCGGGCATTGCATTGGCGTGGATCCCTATTACCTGGCTTACAAGGCCGAATCACTCGGATATTATCCCCAGGTAATTCTTTCCGGCCGCAGGGTAAATGATATGATGGGCGTATTTGTGGCGAACAAACTGGTGAAGCTGATGATCCGCAAAGGGCATAGGATAGAAGGAAGCCGGGTGTTGATCCTGGGGATTACGTTCAAGGAAAATTGCCCCGACATTCGTAATACACGGGTAATTGATGTCTATCGTGAACTTTCGGATTTCGGGATGCAGGTTGAAATCCACGATCCCTGGGCGTCGGGCGAGCAGGTATTGGCGGAATACAACATAGCCTTGCTGGATAAGCCTGCCGGAAGTTACGAAGCCGTGATTCTGGCGGTGGCACACGAGGAGTTCCGGGCCATGGAATTCAGTGAGTTTACCGCGGCAGACTCGGTTATATTTGACCTGAAATCGGTATTGCCGCAGGATATGGTCGATTCACGGCTCTGAAAACAGCTTATTCGCGCCAGCCGAAAATATTCAATTGCAGGTCCATCACGTCGTTGCCCCGGTAGCGATGGTTCACAAAGGGCCGTAGCCGGTGCTGGTTGGTATCCACGTAATAGCGGAAGCCGTTTTCTTCAAAAACCTTTACCACATCCGCCAGGCCCTGCGCATTTCCAATGTAAGAGTGAAACTCCACAAAAAGATGCTGCACATGCGCCAGCGCGTTACGGCAATCGTGCAATACCTCTATTTCCGCGCCCTCGATATCGATTTTGAGAAAATCAATGCGGTTTTCCTTTTCCAGGAAATCTTTCAGGCGAATGGACTCAATTTTGCGCTTTTGCGCGGTGGAGTAGATGGAGGAAGAATCCGCCGACTCGCTCCCGAACCAGATGCCATCCTCATTCGTCCAAACCGCCTTGTCGATAATCTCCACACCCTGTATGCCATTGCTTTCCAGGTTCTGGCGGAGGAGCGATGCAATGGCGGGTTCTGCTTCGAATGCAAGCAGTCGGGCATGAGGGAACAACTTTTTGAAATATAGAACGCTCATTCCAATATTGGCGCCGCAATCGAAAATGACAGGTTGAGTTTCCTTGCTTTCGAAATAATAGAACTCGTCCGCAAAGATTTCCTTGTGCTGCCATAGGAACGACATCGTATCAGGCACTTTCAGTTTCAACCCTCCGAAAGCCACGTCCGTCAGCTGGTAACGCGCGCGGTTCCCGTATTTGAGGAGCAACGCCATAAATTCCCGGTTCCGGGCGGAGCCGAGGGCATGGTAAGGTTCTTTGAGCAGATAGCGAAGCCAGTACATATCAATGGTAGGTCAAATGCCGTATTTGACCTTGTTTTTAACTTTTAAAAGAAATGGCAGCCGGTAATATTGGCCGAATGCCCCGATCATTGTTTCATCAGGCGCCAGGTCAGCGGGCATTTCGACGCGCCCCTCGGCCATCTCATGGCCATATTCCCCCGACTTGAATGTGAAATTGGTGCCGCTGCCGTCCGTACCGATATTTTTGATTTTGGAATGAACAGGATAGAGGCCATAAGCATGATTTTGAAATTGTGAATAAGTCCAGCGAATGGCCCACGAATCGATTATGCCCTGCTGCTGCTTGGCGAGCATCGGCCAGAGATCGTCACCACCTTCATTGAACTTTGCGCGCATACCTGCATTGTTTTTAAATGCGGGAAAGCTCTTCACCTGCCAGTCGGCCTTCGCCCATTTGTGCGCCCAGGTACCCCAGCCCCACGAACTGGCGCGCGGCACGAGGTAAACATCATGCGGGTAACCATCGGGGAAATGGATGGGCGGCGTATAACCGGTAACCGAAAAAATGTCGGCACGGCTGGCGTAAATGTCGAGCGCCTGATTCATAAACGATAGAAAATCATTGGTGCTCAGCATATCGTCTTCCAGCACAATCACTTTGGGATATTTGGAAAGCACCAAACTGACCCCTTCGATGACCGAAGCGGCGAGTCCTTTATTTTTTTCGGCCTCCCGGACGTGGACGGCACGAAAGCCGGTGAGCTGCGCGAGATACTGCCGTACTTCCGCCACTTGCTGGATATCCCGCTCATTTTTCGGACCGTCGGAATAGACAAACAGCTCGCTTTCCGCGGCCAGCGTATTCAAACGCAGGCTTTCCACCGTTTGCTGCAAATGCACGGGGCGGTTATAGCAAAACAAAACAATGGGAGCGAGTGTGCCGGACAACCCCATGTCAGCCTTTGATTGCGTCGATGATCAGGGAAGTGTAGCCCAGTTTGCCGTCGCGGTTACGCTCGTCGTGGTCGGCCGAGCGGCGGATCATGCCGTCCTCCGGGTCCCAGGGTGACTTATGGAACTGCCCGTTTTCATCGAAATATTCGAGCAGCCTCACTTTGAAGCCGATATTCTCGAGAAAGCCCGACATCAGCTTGTAGTTGTACAGTATTTTGTGGTCGTCGGCCCCATTGCCGGTGCCGCCCGGCTTCACGTAATTGATATAATCCTCACTGGGGTTGAAGCCATCGGGAACGGCCACACGGAGCATGCCGCCCGGTTTCAGAAATGTATAGCAATTTTTGAATGCAAGCTGGCCTTGTTCGGGCGTCAGGTGCTCCCAAACGTGTTCGGCCAATATCCTGTCAATCGAATTCTCCTGGAAATAGCGTTCCCAGTCGCTTTTTTTGAGCAGGTCCAATGTCTCGATATCCGAATGGATCCAACCTTTGAAAAGAGAATACATGGCACCTACTACCAGTTTGACGGGCTTGGTGCGGTCGTAGCTGATCAGCTGGTACTTGCTGTAAGGTTCTTTCAGAAGGCCTGCGACTATTTTTTGTTTTAAAGACATTGGTAATCCGGAAATTGGGGCCGTTGCGGCAATGAATGCTGGCTCAAAGATAGCAAAAGTTGAACTGACAGCGGCCGGTCGCAGTGCCTTATCGCTGGTTTAGCGCTGGTGCAGCCTTACTTTCTGTTAAAAACGGTCGATCTCACGGTAGCCCATCCTGCGCTGAACCCGGTAGAAATATCCTCGGAAACCCGCCACGCCAGAATGCCTCCGCCGAATATCACCGTCACAATCACCGACCGGATCACCATTCCCGCCAGCACGGGTACCAGCTCGCGGGAGTGAGGCACAGGGATGAAATAAGCCGCCAGATAAGCGAGCGCTGCCAGTAACAAAACTTTAAGGGTGCCGGTAGTGAAAGGTTGGATACCCATCTTGCTTTTAATGAAAAACAGCTTGACAATGTTGTAGCTCACCGTCGCGAACAATGCCGCTGCCGCTGCACCATTGTAGCCGTAAAGCGGTATCAGAAACTGGCTGGCGCCGAGGATCAGGACCGTGAAAAAGAGCATAAAAACGATGTCGTAGCGGTAATAGCGCGAGTTGGTAAGGATTTCGGTGTTCAACCCGGTCATCATGTCGGCAATGCGGGAAACGCCGACCATCAGCACTACCCATTTGCCTTGCGAGTAAATGTCGGATTTGGGGATAAGGCTGAAAATCGCGTCGATGTTGCACCAGATTCCCAGGAAAAGGAAGCTGCCGATGATAAACAGGTTGAGGGATGATTTTTTGTAAATGGTATCGATATGCGGGATGTCGTTTTTGACGTAGGCCTCCGAAATAATCGGTGCGCTGATCATCACAATGGCATTTCTGGGAATGGAAATCACCAATGCAATGCGCGAAGCGATGTCGAAGATGGCCGTGTTGCCCAAGCCCCCTTCGAACGCCGGCAGCAGTACTTTTTCGATATGGGGCAGCAATGCGGCACTTGCTCCGCCAAGCAGCACCCAAAGTCCGTACCGGTACATTTCCTTGAATGCGGGATGTTTGACAAACCCAAAATCCAGCGATGTGAAAAGGCGGTTCTGAATACGGAGGTAAATGAGCATAGCCACAATGGCTACCGCGTAACTGACCACCGTAAGGTTGACCATCGTGTCGAATGTGATGATTTTAAAGCCGAAAAGGATCACAAGCAGGCTATTCGCCAGCCGCAGCCCCACTTCCCGGATCAGCGATGGTACCGCAATGCGGAGATTGATCCGGGAATAGGATTCCAGCGCGAGCAGGTACACCATCCCGACGGTGAGCGGGATGAAAACATAATAGTACCTGACCAGCATCGGCGAGTGGGCCAGGTAAAATTTAAGGTATAGCGGTTTGAAAAGGAGGTATAATAATGCGAATGCAGTGAGCCCGATGAGCGGGGTGATGATAATGAATGTAAAAAGCTGCCGCCGCGAATGCTCGTCCTGAAAACGACTGTGGAACCTGACTGCCACCGAAGGTACTCCCAGCAGTGAGAACGACATATAGATGACGGGGAATGTCAGCAGCGTGGATGCGTACAAGCCTAGCTGCTCCTGGGTCATGTACTGGTTATAGAGGATCAGGATATTGAAAATGCCGATGACCACACCGACATAAGAAACAATGGAACTTTTAAATCCCTGACGTACAATAATCCCCATTGAGGCACCACTTGATTACGGGGGCGAAGTACGAGAAAAAGCACCACATAGCCTAACACATACTACTATTATGAAGATACTCCTCATAGCAGGCGCCCGCCCCAACTTTGTGAAAATTGCACCGCTTTACAAGGCATTTCTGCAATACCCGGACATGCATCCGCGAATCGTACATACGGGGCAGCATTCTGACTATCAGATGTCGGGGATCTTTTTCAGGCAGCTGGACATTCCGCAGCCCCACTATTTTCTGGGTATCGCGCAGGGATCTCCTACAATGCAGACTGCTGAGATCATGAGTGCATTCGAAAGGGTAGTCAATGCGGAAATGCCCGATTGGGTGGTCGTGGTGGGTGATGTGACGTCTACGCTCGCATGTGCGCTGGTGGCGGCGCATATGCGCATTCCGCTCGCGCATGTGGAGGCTGGCCTGCGCAGCCGCGATCGCACGATGCCCGAGGAGATGAACCGCATACTGACCGACGCGATTTCGGACCAGCTGTTTGCGACGGAGGAGGCCGCTGTCCGAAACCTGTTAGCTGAAAACATTGATCCGCATCGCATTCACCTGGTGGGCAATGTGATGATCGATTCGCTGGTGCGTTTTTGCGGGTGGATCGGGGATTGCTCTGCTGGCAAGCATTCACGGATTTCGGGCGGGCGGTACCTGCTCATTACCATGCACCGGCCGGCCAATGTCGATCAGGAAGAGGGCCTGAGGAAGATTGCCGGAATGCTCGAAATGCTTGGATCGCATTGGGAAATCGTGTTCGTTATGCATCCGCGCACCATGCGTAATGCTGCGGCTTTCGGGTTGGATTTTTCGCAAATCGCAGGGGTGACTATCCTGCCGCCGCAGGGGTATGTGGAGTTTTTGGGGCTGATGCAACATGCTGTCGTGGTAATCACAGATTCCGGTGGAGTACAGGAGGAGACAACATTTCTGGGCATTCCGTGCATCACCCTCAGGAACAGTACCGAGCGGCCGGTTACCGTTACCTGCGGTACCAATCACCTGCTGCCCGATTTCGACGCGCAAAAGGTTTGGGATACAATTGAAAAAGTGCTGTCGCGAACATCGGAAGATGCGAAAATTCCTCCGCTATGGGATGGGAATACGGCACAGCGCATCGTGCGTATTTTGCGGGAAAAATGCATTAATCCGTAAGGCTGCGGAAGGATTGTCGGGTGTCTTTTATCTTAATGGGTATAGCCCCGGACTTGGGTCAGAACCGGGCTTCATAAATGATTTTCTCGCATACCCGGCCGCCAATGCGTTGTTTGAAACGGCTTAGTGAGGGTTTGGGGTTGCCAAGGTGGTCGATGGAAATACCCAGGTCCAGCAGGCCGATATTTTCGCTCAGGCAATAATCGAAAGCAGCTTCAAAAAGCATGAGCGCCGGGCTAAGGACACGGTGCCGGCGCAGGTAACCCGACATGAAGTGGTACAAAATATCGTCGCTCACCCGCACCATCACTGCCACTGCAACCGTTTCTCCTTCGGAGCGATTTGTAAAAAATAAATAATTTTTAGGAAAAACATGCGTCCATCCTGCGAGCTGGGCCGACGAACATGGTAACGGATAACCCTGCATTTCATAGCATTCACGAAGGAAATCTTCGGTTGCCCCGTCAAAAATGCCTTGCTGCATGGTCACCACCAAGCCGCTCTTTTTGCCTTTCGATAATCTGCGCCGCTCCGCTGGCTCAATAATTTGGTGAAAACCCCGGTCGGCAATAGGAATATAATGGTTAGAATAAGTATGATTGGGGGAAAAACCAGCGGCGAGGTAGGCGCGATGGCATATTTCGTGGGTACGGGGAGCATAACATGACGGTGCTGTTTTGATAGTCAGTTTGCTTCCGCCTTGAAAGATTACCCAGTCGCGGACGCAGGCCAGCAGGAACGCCATTTGGCCTACATGGCAAGGTGCTGCCGGCATAATGCCGCCGAACGGCGCCAGGGCAGGCGAAACCCAGCCATCGGAAGTTGGTAAACAGTGTAGTAAAGCAAGGATAGTACCTGATTCTTTGGAAGTAAGAATAAATGAATAAATGAGATCACGAGTCTGAACGGCGAGCTGCTCCTTTCTGAAAAACAGCCATGGGGTCGTAGTAGGAAAGGGGGCATCCCGCATCGGAAATACATCCACGACGCTGTCGTCGTCGATCCAGGAGCTTAGAGAAGTGCGTGTAAAACTATTACTCACCAAATCCACAAGTTATGAGATGTGTGTTAAATGTGCTCAGAGCAAGGATTTTGGTAAATAAATGATATACTAATTTGATATTTTTTATGTTTAATACAATGCTGATTACTATTTTTGTTAATTCATCAAATCAGTTCAATCACAATGTACACAATTGTACTGGTTGGTAATCAGGATATTCAGTTTAAGGGCAATCATCAGGCTGGCAACTGATTGTCCTGATTAATTTGACACCAGTATTTTTTACATCCATTGGACCCAACCCATCCATGAAACACATACTGATCGCCGAAGACCACGCTGTGGTAAGAATCGGTACCAAACACCTCCTCAAATCACTAATTCCGGATTCAACCATTTCGGACGTTGACGATTTTGACAAAATACTTCAGGAACTTGAGACGAAGGCCTATGACCTCCTGATCCTGGACATCAATATTCCGGGTGGGAACACTACAAAAATGGTAGAAACCATTCGTGCAAAATCACCCGGCATCAGGATCCTGATGTTCTCGAGCTATGACGAGCAGCTCTATGGTCTGATGTACCTTCGAGCGGGAGCCGATGGTTACCTGTCGAAAGATGCACCGGAAGAAGAGTTCAAAACTGCCGTTATGAGTGTGCTGAACAACAAGAAGTACATGAGCGAAGATATGCAGCAAATGAATATCAACCGGCTCATTAACCCGAAGGAATACATGCCGGACCCGATCGTGAGCCTCTCGCCGCGTGAAACCGACGTCATGAACCTGTTGAAGGAAGGTTTGGGAACCGCAAAAATTGCTGAAAAACTGAACTTGCAGCTCTCTACCGTGAGTACTTACAAAGCCCGGATTTTTGAAAAGCTGGGTGTCAAGAACATCGTGGAGCTGATCACCAAGATCAAGTAAATTATTCTTACCATACCGAAAGGGTTTCTGTACCATGTGCAGAAACCTTTTTTTATGAAATCAATCGCGTAAAATTCATGCGTAAGCTGAGTGTAGATGAAATGGACCGCATGTCGGTCGATGCGTTTAAAGAATCGGAAAAGTTTCCGTTTGTGATCGTGCTGGATAATATCAGGAGCCTGAACAATATCGGCTCGTTCTTCCGGACAGCGGATGCATTGCGGGCGGAGAAAATAATGTTGTGCGGCTATACGCAGGAGCCACCGCACCGCGAAATCACACGCAGCGCCCTGGGGGCAGAAATGTCGGTGATTTGGGAAAAATGTCCGAGTGCGGTAGAGGCCGTCAGGTTGCTGAAATCGCAGGGCTATCAGGTCTGGTGCGTAGAGCAGGCAGAGGGAAGTGTATTATTGCAAAATTTCGAACCCGACTCTAAGGCCCCGTATGCGTTCGTGTTTGGAAATGAAGTAGAAGGCGTGGCGGATGCGGCAATCGCCGAAGCGGACGGCTGCCTGGAAATTCCGCAGTTTGGAACGAAGCATTCCTTCAACGTATCGGTATCTGCGGGAATCGTATTATGGCACTTTGTACGTAGAAAAATAACATAAAAATAATACGGAAAATTTGCTATTTATAAATTAATAATGGGTATTTGTAGGTTATTGCCTGATGGCAGTTTTGATGCGTTACGGCCCTTTTTCAGGGCCACGTGCCAAGTATTATTTATGAATTCTTAATATCAGATTTATGAAATCCGCTACCAAGAAATTATCGACAGAGATTGCTGAGACACTTACCGGAAAGATTGAAGCAGTCACTGCCGGCTCGAAAAAGATAAAGAAATCGATCGAGAAAGCGGCTGCCAAACTGGCCAAGAAAGTAGCCAAGTTTGAAAAGGAAACTCTCAAGAAAAAAGCCAAAGAAGCCAAGAACGCGGAGAAAAAAGTAAAGGATAAGAAGGAAGGCAAAAAATCCAAGGCAGAGAAAAAAGAAAAAGTAGCAGCGCTGGTAGCAGCGGCTTCGTCCAAAGCGCCTGTGGCGCCACCCGTAAAGCCAACGGTAGGGAAAGAAGCCAGCGCTCCGAAACCTGCCGCAAAGGCGGCCGCACCGAAGGTTGCGCCAGCAAAACCGGCGGCAGCTCCTACTACCGAAGCGCCTGCGACCGAAAACGCCTAGTTTTTACCAAAATACGACAAACGACCAGTAGCGGCACCACCGTTGCTGGTCGTTTGTCGTTTCAGGTCAGAGAGTGCGGCCTATCGTCACCAGCAGGCGGCCGGTGAGGCCTTTCTCGGCCCGGTGTGAGAAATAATCCTGGTTGTGAAGGACGGTCGAGTAGGGCGACACTTCGATATTGCCGGAATGGAGACCGCTCCGGATCAGCTGGTCCCGGTTGGAAGCCTTCAGGTCCACAAAAAACTTACCGGTGCTTTCGTCACGGCGTTTATAGATCGGGGTGAAATGCTGGGCAACATCATCACCCACTTCAAAGCTGCATTCATCAATGCAAGTGCCAACATAGCCCACGCAATCTTCCGGTCTCGTGCCGTAAGTCTCTTGCATGCCAGCCACCGTTTTCCCGACGATCCCGCCGACAGTCCCGCGCCATCCCGCATGAATGGCCGCTACCGCCCCTGTAACCGGGTCGTAAATGAGGATCGGCGTGCAATCCGCGACGGTCACCGCCAGCTGAATCCCGCGCACATTGGTCACCAGCGCGTCGTATCCTTCAAAACGGGCCGGCGAGCTTACAATTACAATGTCGGTGCCGTGTACCTGATGTGCTTTCGCGACATTTTCGAACGGAATACCGAGAGCCCCGAAGAATATCAGATTGTTTTGCATGATATTTTCGGGCTTGTCCAATGAGCCGCCGAGGTTGAGGCTGGCATAATGGCCGGTACTTACGCCGCCATGCCTTGTGCTTTCGGCGGCAACCAGTTCTGGAAATTGGTTAAATATCTGTGGTTTACGGAATATCGGACTTTTGTCGGTGGTAAGAGAAGCAAACATTGCGTGGTAATTAGGAAAACAGTATGCCAAAAGTAAACGATCGCAATGCCGGATTCATTTCGAACAGAATTTATTTTGGGGTATTGCCGTTATGTGCCCGGGAGTTCCGGTAAAATTGCCGTAAAATAGCGGTGCACATATTTTGAGGAGAATTCAGCTAAATTTGTGCCGGGCGATTCCGCTTATTCAATGAAACAGTGACTATGATAAAAGTGAGCGTGTGTGTAGTCACCTACAATCACGAAAAATTTGTAGCAAAAATGCTGGATTCGATCCTGATGCAGCAGACTACATTTGATTTCGAGATTATTGTGGGAGATGATCTTTCCAAAGACAACACCCGGGCAATATTAACCGAATACCAGCAACGTTTTCCTGATAAAATAAGGCTTCTGTTACATCCTAAAAACATGGGACTGAACGGAAAATTCAATGCATTGGCCACTTTTGCCGCGGCCAAAGGGGAATACATCGCGCAGTTCGATGGGGACGACTACCTGCTGGTGCCTGATAAGTTGCAGAAGCAAGTGGAAATGATGGATGCCAATCCGCATTACTCGGCTTGTTTTCACAATGCACGGGTGATTTATGATGATAATGCAGCGCCGCCTCACCTGGTCAACGGGATCAATAAAAAGGAATTTACGGTCGACGATCTCATCGGAGAGGACGAGCTTTGCTTTATAGCTACTTCCAGCCTCATGTTCCGCAGAGAAGATTTTGCCAAAAATCCCGATCCGGAATGGACCAATAAGTCCACCAGCGGCGATATCCCGCGCAATATTATGCTGGCTACCCGCGGGCCAATCGGTTATATCGACGAGGTAATGTCGGTATACCGCAAGCAACGGGGAGGAGCAAGCTTTGCAGACAATCATTACGGGAAAGATTTCCTGTTCAACCGTATCGAGATGTATTCCAACATCGACAAGGAGCTGAAATACAAGTATCACGACCGTCTGACCAAGAACATCGCGACCTATTATTATAAAATGCTGTTTTCGAGGGAGTATGGCGATACCTATTGGCCGCGCGTCAAATATGCAGTGAAGTACCTGTCGATGGCCGAGCCTTCGCCGGAGCGTAAAAAAGAAGTGATCCGGGATTTCATCATCCCGCCGTTTTTTATGAAGGTTTACAGCTTCGTTGCGCTGAGCCTCTACAATCTGAAAAGTAAGGTTTCCGGGCAGAGCTGATAGTAAAAGAGCCGATCCATCAGGACCGGCTCTTTTTGTTTCATGGGAACAATTTCTCTTTCGGAGGCGTCACACCTTTCAATCGGATGTAAGGCGTGGTTTGTCCACGGTGGTGGGTCTGATGCTCGAATGCCTTCTCAAATGCAGTACCGGCTTTCATATCCATTCCAAATACCTTCACATCTTTTGAAAGATCTGCGTCTGTCATGTCTTTCAATGCTGCGATTACGAAATCGTAGCTATCCAATACGCCCTTGGTGACCGTAGCTTTCGATTGGTCGGCCCGTTTTTCAAGCGATTCTCCGGGTTTCGCTTTGCCGGATGCCGCCGATATAAATGCGTAGTTAGCGTCGCCCAGGTGATCCATTTGCGCTGCAAAAGACCGGATTTCAGGGGTAGGTTTAAATGCATAACCATCTTCCGGCATCGCGTCCAGATATTCCTTGGTGTATTCTTTTGCGCGCTCCCAATCTTTGATGTATTTGGCCGTCATGGTTTGTGCGGATGCCATTTTGCCCGCCACTAAAAGCATACAGATAATAGCGATTCTTTTCATTCGATTTTTGTGTTTGGTGGTTGAAATATTTGGCGAAAGGTAATGGTATGGAATGCGATTGTCAACATGAGAATCAAATATTTAACTAATGGTAATGTGCTGATCGGTTACATCGGTTCGCACCTCACTTTGAAGAAAATCGTGCGGTGATCGTTGAGGTTAAGCCGGTTATTATTTTATTTACGATCCACACTCATTTAGCTGTAAGGACCGATATGCCCGAAACTTCGGAAGAACGTGCGCAGAAATACCTTGGTCTCGGCCATAGCGAAGCCGAGAACCATGCCAAAACCCAACTCGAACTGTATGAAAAGCGGGTACAGGAGACGTCGTCGGTAACCAATGTCATTTCTGAGTTTTTTAAAACCAATCTGATTGGTTTCGCCTGGCATTACCTCCGCAGCCGGTTTGGTGCGCGGCATCCCTACCAGGCCTATCCGCGCAACGACGATACCGGCATTTACCCGCTTCAATCGTCCGTGACCTCAAGGGATGAAATCAGCATTGCATTGCTTTCGGATTGGGCGAGCGATACGGCCGAGTCGGACGCTGTGGCGAACCTTGTTGCACGTCACGCACCCGATTACACGATCCACATGGGCGATATTTACTTCGTAGGCACGCCCAAGGAAGTGGAGGAGAACTTCACAGCACCTTACGCCTCGTGGTATTACGGCGCGTCGGGAAGTCTGGCGCTTTCCGGTAACCACGAAATGTATTCCAATGGCAATGCATTCTTTCAGCACCTGCTGCCCGCCATGTACGCGCAGGTAGGTGATGTGCGTAAGACCCAGCAGGCAGGTTTTTTCTGCCTGGAAAACGACCATTGGCGCATTATCGGCATTGATACGGGCTATACCTCGGTAGGCAGGCCGTTTTTTGAAATTCTCTCGCCGCCGGACTGCCATTTGCGCAAAGAGCAGGTAGCCTGGTTGCGCGACGTAGTGAAGTTGGGCGATCCGCTCGACACCCGCGGAATTGTATTTTTGAGCCACCATCCCTACATGTCGGCGTTCCGGGAAGAATACGTTCGCCCTGGCGAGCAGCTGCAAAAGCTCATGGGGGATGCGCAGAGGCCCGTTGTCTGGATCTGGGGCCACGATCACCGCCTGGTGGCGTACCAGTTCGGCAGGAACGGCCATGGACCTCAGGCCTATGGCCGCTGCATTGGGCACGGCGGGCTTCCGGTGGAGATCAGACCACCTGATGCGGGAGAATTGTACAAGATCGATTATTATGACACGCGCACCAGAAAGGCGATCAAAGGGCGTGCATTAGGCTATAACGGCTTCGTGCGCATGGTATTGAAAGGTGAAAAACTGGTCGCCGAGTACCGCGACCTGGAAGATACCTGCGTGATGGAGGAAAGCTGGACCGTAAACAAAGCGAACGGCCAACTCGAATGGGAAGTAGCAAATGTCCTTCCTGAGCTGGCCGTCCGTTGAAATATGATCATGCCCTTGCGGGCGGGTTGTCAGTGGTGATCGTCGTGGCTGTTGTCTTTGTAGAATGCAGCAAAAGTCACAATCAGACCGATGGTTCCGAGGATAAATGTGAACAGGTCGCCAACTACTGCCAGGATAATGAAAAGGATGATAAACGCCGCGATGTAAGCAAAGGTTGGCAGCGAAGTAGACTCGGTATGTGATGTTTCAGACATATTCGGAATGTATTAATAGCTTTCGATGCTGCGAAAATAATAAATCAATCCCAAAATCCATACTTTTGTTTCAGTAATCACAGGCCGTTGTTGTCATCCGTGGAAATGCGGGTTTTGCCTCTAAAATAATTGCCAATGCCCTATATTATCGGTTGTGATATCGGCACAACAAACGTCAAATCAGTCGCTTTCGATACCGTTTCCGGCAAAATTCTCGCTTCGCATAGTGAAAGTTATGAAATGCAGCATCCGCGGCCCGATTGGAGCGAGCAGGAGCCGGAAGAGATTTTTCAGGCTGCCTGCACTACATTGAAAAAGGTGACCGCGAAATGCAAGCACCATGGCGATCCTGTCGGGATCAGTTTCAGCGCGGCAATGCACGGTGTGCTGGCGCTCGATAAAGACGGTAATCAACTCACCAATCTCATTATCTGGGCCGATAACCGCAGTGCCGACGTGGCAACCAAGCTACGCGCGTCACAGGTAGGCAAGAAGATCTATAACAATAACGGTACACCCATTCACGCGATGACGCCTGTGTGTAAGCTGTTGTGGATGAAGAAGAACGAGCCGGAGACCTACCGCAAGGCAAGCAAGTTTGTGGGCGTGAAGGAGTACATCGTATACAGGCTTACGGGCCAGTTCCTGGTCGACTACTCCATTGCCTCCGCCACCGGGATGTTCAATATACGGGAGCTGCAATGGGACGCCTATACTTTGAAAAAACTGGGGCTGAAAGTGGAGAAGCTGCCCGAGGCGGTGTCGCCCTACCATATTATTAAATTACCTAAAAGCAATCCTGCGAACCTGCCCGAAGGGACGGCACTGGTGATGGGTGCGAGCGACGGCTGCCTGGCTAACCTGGGCAGCGGGGCGATCAGGACTGGCTCCATGGCTGTTACGATAGGGACCAGCGCGGCGGTCAGGATATGTTCATCCAGGCCATTCTCCGATCCGCTAATGCAGACATTCTGCTACGTGCTCGATGAAAAGACCTATATCGTAGGTGGCCCGTCGAATAATGGAGCGGTCATTTTCGAATGGCTCATGAATACATTTTTTCCGAAAGAAGATTACGATGCCGTTTTCAAAGAAGCGGATGAGATAAAACCGGGTTCGGAGGGATTGCTATTCTATCCTTACCTGCTGGGTGAACGCGCACCGCTTTGGAGCTCGTCCGTCCGCGGGGGATTTTCGGGGCTGGACATTACGCACACACGTGCACATTTCGCCCGGGCGGTAATGGAAGGCATTTTGCTGAACCTTTACAGCATTGGCAAAATACTTATGGAAATGCAGGAAATCGATACAATCTATGCGAATGGCGGTTTCGCCCGCAGCGCTACCTGGGTGCAAATGCTTTCCGACGTGTTTGGTAAAACCGTGAAGTTGAATGAGACCGTCGAAACGGGGGCGGTAGGAGCGGCCATGATGGGACTAAAAGCGCTCGGTTTGGCTGAAAGCTTCTCGGAACTGACTGCATTTACGCAGGTGGGCAATGAATTCGTTCCAAATAAAAATACGCATGAGCAATACGACGCCCTTTCGGGGAAATTCATCAAAGGTGCCCAGCTGATGATGGCCCATGCCGTGTAGTCAAACAAAAGAGGCTTCCATCGGAAGCCTCTTTGCATGGATCTAACTATCTGTTAAAACTTATAGGTAACGCTCAAACGGTAATTTCTGGGAGGATCCGCTTGCCAGTAATACGACTTCAACCAATCGTAATAACCGCCGCTATACAGGTATTTGTCCAGAATGTTGAACACATTCGCCGTCAGGCGGATATTGTTTTTCTCCCAGAACACACCACCGTCCAGTTTGAAGTAGTCGGGCTGGTTGAGGCTCGTGTTGGTAGTCGACCAGTTGGTGGTAGCACGTCCCGCAAGGTAGGTGAAACCGGCCGAGATACCGGCGTTTTTCAAAGCACCGTTTTGTACTTTGTAGCTTAGCCAAGCATTGGTGGTATGTTTTGCATATCCTGGAATCAGGTCGCCCACTTTCACATCGGTAACGCCTTCTGCTACTTTTGTCACTTCGGAGATGGTGTAAGCGTAGTTGGCAGTCAGGTTGAGGCCATTCACGATCGTGCCGCGAAGGTCGAATTCAACTCCCTGGGCCCTTTTCTGGCCCAAAACAATGCTCAAACCGGAGTTAGGGCCGCTGTTCGGATCAGCCGTGAGCTCATTGTTTTTCAAGATGCGGTAGAACGCAAGGGTCGTATTCCAGCGGCCTTCCGCCCAGTCGCGTTTCACACCAAACTCGGTATTGTTACCCGTGATCGGTTTCACCGAACCGCTCACCAACCGGCCCGACTGCGGGATAAAAGCCTGGTCGTATAATGCATATAATGAAGTGTTTTTTGTCAGCGAAATGCTCAAACCAACGCGGGGCGTAAAGTGCTTCGCTTCCTGGTCCGGTCCGCCATATGCCGATTGCTTCACATATGTGTAACGGCCGGCCAATGTCAGGCGAATGCGGTTATCGAGGAACCCAAGCTCGTCTTGCAGGTACAAACCGGTGTAGTTTTGGTCTTGCAAACCTCCGCCAGCCGCTGCACGCGATTCGAGATCCATCGAACGGTCAAATTTCGGGTAACCCATTACCGGTGTGCCGTAATAAGGGTTTTTGGGATTGAATGCAGCCCCGGCCGAGTCCAGCGCGAAGGATTGTGACCAGTCGGCGAAATAGTTTTTGCTACCTACATCGATACCGCCGAGGATGCGGTGCCTTACCGCACCCGTTTTAACATCACCATTCACGAAAACCTGTCCCAGCGTCATTTCGCTTTTCGCGTCCCATAGCCCTACGCCGCGGATCATCGTGCCGTCGGGGTTTACCGTGTTGGGCCACATGCTGCTGCCGTTCAGGCGATAGTTGAAATAACCCACCTGGGCAGTCAGTTTCCAGTCTGCATTAAAATTGTGCTGCAAATTCACGAAAACGCTCTGATCGTTGATCTTGGTAGGAGCCAGGCCCGGAGGCATGGTAGTAAAGTCGCGTGGCAGGGTTGCATAACCGTCGGGCGAGAAGACGTAGAACGACCCGACATTTGACATTTTAGCATATTGGAGCGTATACTCCGCCGTGAGCTTCGTCTTTTCGTCGATCTGGTAAGAAATTACCGGTGCAATGCTGTACCGGTTGTTATATTCATACGGACGGAAAGAGCCTTTGTTCTGCGCCGCCACATTGAGGCGGTAAAGGAACTTGCTGTCCTTGCTAAGCTTCCCATCGAGGTCGAGGGTGGCGCGGTAAAGGCCAAAGCTGCCCACGTTGAACCCGACTTCGCCTTTGGTCTGGCCGGTCGGTTTTTTGGTAACTACATTGTACAAGCCGCTGGGATCGCCATTGGCCAGCATAAACCCGGCAGGACCTTTCACAAATTCGATGTGGTCTACAAAGCTCATATCTTCCGTCAATGGCCCCCAGTAGGAGTTCACCACATTGAACCCGTTGCGGAACGCCTGGATTTGAGAGCCGCGCATGCTGATATTGGCATACATATCTCCCCAATGTTCCAGCCGAACGGCGCCGCTTACATTGCGGATAAGGCCGTCGCTCATGCTGATTACCTGTTGATCGGCCAGCACTTTGGACGTAACTACCTGCACGTTCTGCGGAGTTTCCAAAATGGGCGTAAGGAGCTTCATACTCGATGAAAACTGGTCCGATTTGTAGGTAGTGCCGCTTTTCACGATCACTTCCTGCAACTCGTTGGCGCTTTCGGAGAGGGTGAAAGAAACATCCACCGTTTCACCGGCTGTTACTTCCACTTCTTTTTCCTGCGTAGCCAATCCTACGAAGCTGACGAGCAATATGTGGCTTCCTGCCTTGACTCTTTCAATTGTGAATTTTCCTTGATTGTCCGAGATGGCGCCACGGGCAGTTCCTTTAATCCCGACTGAAACTTGTTCTGCCGGTTGTCCATCCGAGCTCAATATCTGTCCTGATATTCTGCCGTTTTGCGCAAATGCGGAGGCGCTTGCCAGCAGGAATAGGATGAAAATATAAAGTTTTTTCATTTTATTTAAAATTGGACTAAATAGTTAACGAGTCGCAAATATCAGCCGGGAATCTTTATGAGGCAAGGTTTTATTTAGATTTATTTCAAATAGTGCTTCAAGGTCTGTTGCATATCGGGCTTGCCCGTAAAAAAAGCCGCATTGTCTGTTGGGACAATGCGGCTTCCATATTTGCAGAAAATCGATATTACTTCTCTTCCGCAGGTTTTACGGCTTCTACCATTTTCACGGTGATCATTTTCTTGTCCGACGAGTTGCCCCACGAATTCATGATATAGTTCATCACATCGGCAATCTGCTCGTTGGCCAGGCCCGGTTCCGGCATCATGTTGTCATAGGAAACGCCGTTCACCGTTACCTTCCCGATCAGCCCGAACTTGATGGCCTGAATCGCATTTTCCGGAGTTTTCATCAGGTAATCCGATTTCGCCAGGGGTGGAAAAGTGGCCGTGATACCTTCGCCGGTGCCCATGTGGCAGGAAATGCAGTTTTCGGAGTAGACCATTTTGCCGCGCTCGATGCTTTTGGCAAGCTCGTCGTCCTGCGTGCGTGGGATCGCTGCGCAGAAGATGGCGGCAGTAAGTAATGTGAGTACTGGTTTCATGGTGATGTTTGGATTAAGATGGTGCGAAGCGCTTGCCTCGCGCCATGACTTGTTACTTTGAGAGCGAAAACGGAACTGCGTCCGGCTTCGTGCCCCAGCTTTTCGACGGCTTGCCGGTAAGGTCGAACTGTACCGTGCCGCCTTTCTGGATGTCCGCATGTTCAAGGTAGGTCTTGTCATACGACTTGCCATTCAGCTTCGCGCCCTGGATGTACAGGTTGCTTTCGTTGCTGGCGGGTGCTTCGATGGTGAATTTCTTGCCATCCTCCATGGTCAGCGTCGCCTTCTTGAACAGCGGTGAGCCGATTACATATTGCGTAGTGCCTGGTGTGACAGGATAAAAGCCCAGCGATGAGAAAACATACCACGCCGAAGTCTGCCCATTGTCCTCGTCGCCGCAGTAACCATCCGGTGTTGCCTGGTACAGTCGCTTCATGACCTGGCGTGTCCAGTACTGGGCCTTGTCGGGAGCGCCGGCGTAGTTGTACAGGTAAATCATATGCTGGATAGGCTGGTTGCCGTGCGCGTAGTTGCCCATGTTCATGATCTGCATTTCACGGATTTCGTGGATCGGAAAACCGTAATAGCTGTCATCGAACACCGGCGGCAATGTAAACACCGTGTCGAGTTTTTGTACAAATGCCTCGCGGCCACCTACAAGGTTGATCAGCCCTTTCACATCCTGGAACACCGACCACGTGTAGTGAATGCTGTTCCCTTCGGTAAATGCGTCCCCCCATTTGAAAGGATTGAATGGCGACTGGAACTTACCGTCCTTGTTTTTACCACGCATCCATTTCGTTTCGGGGTCGAATAGGTTTTTGTAGTTCTGGCTTCTTTTGAGATACAAATCCACTTCCGATTGCGGCTTTTTCAGCTCTTTGGCCAATTGCGCGATACAGAAGTCGGCATAGGCATATTCCAGCGTACGGGCAGCATTCTCATTGATTTTTACATCGTAGGGGACATAGCCCAGCTCATTGTAATACTCATGTCCGAAACGGCCAACCGAACTTACCGGGCCTGCATTCTGTGTGTTTTTCAGAATAGCTTCATACAATTTGTTGATATCATAACCGCGGATGCCCTTGATATACGAGTCGGCAATCAGCGAGGCCGAGTTTGAACCGATCATACAATCGCGGTGGCCGGGGCTTGCCCACTCGGGGAGGAAGCCGCTTTCATCGTACGCATTTGCCAGGCCTTCCATGATCTGCGCGTTCAACGTCGGGTACATGAGCGTAAAGAATGGGAATACCGCGCGGAAAGTATCCCAGAAGCCATTATCCGTGAACATATAACCCGGGCGCACTTCCCCGTTGTAAGGGCTGTAATGCACCACTTTGTTGGCCTTGTCCATCTCATAAAACTTGCGGGGGAAAAGCAGCACGCGGTACAGGCAGGAATAAAATGTGCGGATCTGATCTATATTGTCGCCTTCCACCTTGATGCGTGAAAGCTCATTGTTCCATGCCTGCTCGCCTTTTGCCATCGTAGCATCGAAAGAGTCGTTGCCCAGTTCCCGCTGGAGGTTCAGCTCTGCTTGTTCAGGGCTGATAAAAGACGAGGCAACTTTGATACCCACCTGCTCACCTCTTTTCGTTTTGAAACCCACTACTGCACCTGCGTGGGCTGCACTCAGTTCCAGCGTATCTTTCGCCAGTGTTTTACCATGGAAAGCGGAAGAGAATGTGAATGGCTTGTCGAAAACCAGTACAAAGTAATTCTTGAAGTTGGCAGGTACGCCGCCGCTGTTTTTGGTTGTGTAGCCAATGATTTTGCGCTCTTTCGGGAGGACTTTCACATAAGAACCTCTGTCGAATGCGTCCAGAAGCACGTAGGAAGTGTCGGCTTTCGGGAACGTGATGCGGAACTGCGCTGCACGTTCTGTCGGGGCAATTTCCGTGGTAACGTCATAATCGGCCAGGTATACCTTATAGTAGTGCGGCTTGGCAGTTTCGGCCTTGTGAGAGAACCAGCTCGCGCGGCTTTCTTCGTCGATTTTCAGCTTGCCGGTAATGGGCATGATCGCGAACTGGCCGTAGTCGTTGATCCACGGACTGGGCTGGTGGGTTTGCTTGAAACCGCGGATTTTCTCGGAATCGTACATATAAGCCCAACCGTCTCCCATTTTGCCTGTTTGAGGCATCCAGAAGTTCATTCCCCAGGGGAGGGCGATTGCCGGGTAAGTGTTACCGGCGGATAAGCTGAATTTAGATTGCGTGCCCATCAGCGGGTTCACGTAATCGACCAGATTGGCAGTACCTTGCCCGTAGGATAATTGCAATGAGGCAATAATGGTAAAAAGGCAGGACAGGAGTTTTTTCATGTTGGGGATAATTCTTTTTTATATTGGTTTCGGAATTACAAATGCAGGGACAAAAGTAATCGAAGGGCAGAGAACAAAAAGTAATGTGCCCAAAGATTTCCCAAAGGCAGGTTTTCTGCCATTTTGTACCGGCATAATTCTTTTTCAGTGATAGTTTTGAATCCATAGCAATCAACATGACAGAACACCTTAACCGCCTTACACCGCGTCAGATCGTTTTCGAGCTTGACCAATATATCATCGGACAAAATGACGCAAAACGTAATGTAGCCATCGCATTGCGCAACCGGTGGAGGCGCATGAACAGTCCGGAGGACATTCAGCGGGAGATCATCCCGAACAACATATTAATGATAGGAGCGACGGGCGTTGGTAAAACCGAAATCGCCCGCCGGCTGGCCAAAATTGCCGACGCGCCGTTTGTGAAAGTGGAAGCATCCAAGTTCACGGAGGTCGGTTATGTAGGCCGCGATGTCGAAAGCATGGTCCGCGACCTGGTGGAACAAGCCGTCGGGATGGTGCGCACACAGAAAAAGGAGGAAGTGAAAATCAAAGCGGAACAGGCCGTAGAGGACATCATCCTTGACGCATTGATCCCGCCGGTTCACGGTTCCGGATCGGCCAGGCCGGTGAATGAAAACGGCTCAGACGAAATGCCGCAGAGTGACGCGGAACTCAACCAGCGCACGCGTGAGCGTTTCCGCGAGAAAATCCGCAATGGTGAGCTCGACGGACGTAAGATCGAAATCGAAGTGCAGCAAAACCAGATGCCCAACGTAGGGATGATAGGCGGGGCGGTGGACGATGTTTCCATGATGAATATCCAGGAAATGATCGGTAATATGATGCCGCGCCGGGGAAAGAAGCGAAAGGTTACTGTGGAGGAAGCGCGTAAATTGCTTCTGGATGAGGAAGCCTCCAAGCTCATCGACATGGATGAGGTGAAACTCGAAGCCATTCAAAAGGCGGAAAACCTGGGCATTATCTTTATCGATGAGATCGACAAAGTAGCATCCAGCCGTTCCGGCGGCAGCGGCCCGGACGTCAGCCGTGAAGGGGTTCAGCGTGATCTGCTGCCGATCGTGGAGGGTAGTGCCGTCAATACCAAGCACGGCGTAATCAACACCGATCACATTCTCTTCATCGCGGCCGGTGCATTCCATGTGGCAAAACCGTCTGACCTCATTCCCGAGCTTCAAGGCCGCTTTCCGATCCGCGTGGAACTCAACAGTCTCACCGAGAGTGATTTCTACCAGATTTTGAAAGCGCCCAAAAACGCCTTGACGAAGCAGTACAGCGCGATGATGGAATCAGAAGGGGTAGAGCTGGAATTCGAGGACGGCGCATTACGCGAAATCGCCCGCATTGCATTCGAGGTCAACAGCGAAGTCGAGAATATCGGTGCCCGCCGCCTGCAAACGGTCATGAGCTCGCTCCTGAACGACTTTATGTTCGACATACCGGATGTCATCGGCGACGGTTCCCACATCGCCATCACCGCCGAAATGGTGCAGGAAAAGCTATCCCCACTCGTGAAAAATCGCGATTTGAGCCAGTACATTCTTTAAAAGGAGGAAAAAGCGGCCTGCGCGGGCCGCGCAGGGAGGATGGAGGAAGGGGAGGAGGGATTTTTTATTTCCCCTTCTTCCTTCATTCAATAAAACAACCACTCGAAGGCCTTCGGGAATTCCTTGCTCCATTGCCTTTCTTCATGTTCGCCTTTGGCGTCCACGGAGGATTTGATTTTTACACGGCTGTAACCAAAGCTTTGCGTTTCCAATGTATCCTTGAGCTTGGTTATGTTCGGAATCATATGAGCGCCTTCCTTGCCGCCCGCATAAAGGTAAATGCGTGTCTCAAACGGCTCGAAAAAATGTACTGCGTCGAAATAGATTTTCTCAGAGATCCAAAGGGCGGGAGAGAAAACCATGAATTTGCCGAATGTCTGCGGGAACATCAGCGCGGCATAAATGCTAAGTAACCCGCCCACCGAGCTTCCACCGATGCCAGTGTTCAACCGGTCGGTTTTAGTGCGGTATTTCGCATCGATATGCGTTTTGAGAGGTCCTGCGATAAATTGGAGGAATTTGGCTCCGTAGCCTTTGCCCAGCTTGGGGTTGTCGTAAGGCGACAGTTCCTGCACCCGGTCCTCCTCGCCGTGGTCTACGGCCACGATAATTGCGCCAGCCTTGTGCTCGTTTGCCAGCACTGTGAGGCTTTTGTCTATTTCCCAGTTGCCATATTCGGAACCTTCCCCAAACAGGTTTTGACCGTCGGTCATATACATTACCGGATAATGCAGATCCGGATTTTCGTGATAGTCGTGCGGAAGCAGCACCCGTATGCGACGCGTGCGGCTGAATTGCGTGATCTCAAATGCTTCCGAAACTGTTTCCACGAGAGGCGAAAGGTCTGTCTTGGCGGAGATATCGGTTTGCCAGCGGATCACATTATCCCTGACAAGCGTTTCCCCTGCTTTGATGATGCGGTTGCCGTAAGGTTTCCCGGCGCGGTCGAGCTCCACCTGATTCCAGCCGCCGCGGGTGTACTTATATTCGATAGGATCGGGCAGTTCCATGTCTTCCGGGAACTGGAACCGGTAATTACCAGGACTTACGATGGTCATGCGGTACTCCTCCAGGTCGGGAAGCCACTTGCAGAAATTGCCAGTGATAAAGACCGGGCGTTTGTCGAAGGGTACTGTGCTTAATTCAATGGTAAGGGTGTCAACTTCTACTTGCATTCTACTCTTGTACTTTCATTGAGTCACTACGGGTTACGAGGCTACAAAAGTACTGATTTATCAGCTTTTTTAATAAAATTTATGAACTCGAATGGGAAAATATGACGCTCGTCAGGCTCGTGCAGGATTCGTTCCGCCTCTGTCCAGGTTTCGGGTTTTTCGATTTCGAAAAACGTATCGCCGCTGATCTCCGCGTGCACTTTTGTGAGGTAGATGTGCGTGGCAATCGCCTGCGACTGCCGGTAAATTTCACCGCCGCCAACAATGCAGGCTTCCTCGCCGTCAATTTCCTCCGCCTTTTTCAGTGCTTCTTCCAGTGAATGCACCGTCACCACGCCCTCGAATGCAAAATCCGCATTTCTCGTGATTACAATGGAAGTTCGCCCCGGCAGCGGCTTCCCGATGGATTCGAACGTCTTCCGCCCCATGATCATCGGATGGCCGAGCGTGAGTTGTTTAAACCGTTTCAAATCGTCCGGCAATCGCCAGAGCAGTTGATTATCTTTCCCAATAGCCCCGTTTTCCGCGGCTGCTACGATGATTGAAATTTTCATTTACTGTAATTTACAATTTATACCCCCGCAAAAAATCCCCGACACTCATCCGCTTCTTCCCTTCAATCTGTAATTCTTCGATGGCCAGCCAGCCGTCAGCGGTTCGGAAATGCAGGTAGGATTTGTTGTCGGTTTGAAATTCACCCGGCTGTCCATTCGCTTTAAATTCAATGATTTTTGTCTTAAAAACCTTGCACGAAAGGCCATTCAATGTCGTCCAGGCGGCGGGGTAGGGTGAGAGGCCTCTTACAAAATTGTGGATTTCAAAGGCGGACCGGTTCCAGTCGATTTCGCAGGTTTCGCGGAAGATTTTCGGGGCGGCTTTGATGTCTTCGGGTTCGGATTGCGGCTCCTGCGGATAGCTGCCGGCTTCGATGGCCTGGACGGTTTTGACTACCAGATTGGCGCCTTTGCGCATGAGACGTTCGTATAATGTGCCCGCATTGTCCTCCGGGAAGATGGGTTCGCGGTCCTGGAAGATAATCTTGCCCGTGTCGATATCCTTTTCGATGAAGAAGGTGGTGACTCCTGTCTCGGTTTCGCCGTTGATGACGGCCCAGTTGATGGGCGCAGCGCCGCGGTACTGGGGCAACAGGGAGCTGTGGAGGTTGAAAGTTCCTTTCGATGGCATGCTCCACACCACCTCGGGCAGCATCCGGAATGCGACTACCACCTGCAAATCTGCATCATAGGATTTCAGTTCTTCGAGAAAGGCCGGATTTTTCAGCTTTTCGGGTTGCAGTACGGGGATACCCTGGGATTCTGCGTATATTTTGACGGGTGATGCCGTCTGCTTTTGCCCGCGCCCCGCCGGCTTGTCGGGAACAGTTACAACGGCTACAACATTAGAATTACTTTCAACCAGACTTTGTAAACTTGGGACTGCAAATTCAGGCGTCCCCATAAAAATTATTCTCAAAGGATTTGACATATCAGATGGCGCTTTTGGATAAAAATGGTGCTACCATTCACAAATATTGTTATTTTTGTCGTTCTTAACAGAAAATTATGGTGAACACAAAATCATATGGCAACCGAAAAGAAAAGGTCTTCTAGCCTTCTACGAGAGTATCGTTAACTCTGTAGAGCGGTCTTTGAGCCGTTCTTTTTTTTTATGTAAAATTTCAAAAATCAAAAGACTTATAAACTAAATAAAGGTCATGGCTAAAATTTCATACTATACGGAAGAAGGACTAAACAAGCTGAGGAACGAGCTGAATGAGATGAAAACCAAAGGCCGCACGGAGATTGCACGACAAATTGCAGAAGCGCGGGATAAGGGTGATTTAAGTGAAAATGCAGAGTACGACGCGGCCAAAGACGCGCAGGGTATGCACGAAATGAAAATCGCCAAACTGGAAGAAATCCTGTCCAATGCACGTGTGATCGACGAGTCGACGATGGATACCTCACAGGTTTCGGTACTTTCGAAGGTGAAGATCAAAAACCGTAAGAATGGAATGGAAGTTACCTACACCCTGGTGTCGGAAGAAGAGGCCGACCTGAAAGCAGGCAAAATATCCGTAGGCTCGCCGATCGGCAAGGGGCTTTTGGGTAAAAAGGTAGGTGAGACGACGGAAATCAAGGTTCCGGCAGGTATGATGGAGTTCGAAGTACTCGACATCAGCCGGTTCAGCGGGGAATAATCTTACAGCGATATAATGGTTGGGTTGCGGAACAGGCTGTTTCGCAACCCAACTTTTTTGTGGAGATTTGTGAGGGCAGTCGTTCACTACCAAACACCACACATACTATGCGCATCAAAGGCTTTCTCCTCACCGTGCCATCCCTCCGCGTCGACGGAATGGCCCTGTTTCCCTTCATTTTATCCAAACGTAAAGCGCCTTCGGATGTCTTTCTCAATCACGAACGCATTCATTTGAAGCAACAGCTTGAAATGGGGCTGGTTATCTTTTATGTGTGGTATCTGGTCGAATATTTAATCCGATTCATGCAATTCAAGAACCATTATTTAGCCTATCTTCATATTTCGTTTGAAAGGGAAGCTTACGCCCACGAGCGTGACCTTGGTTACCTGCGGAAGCGCCGTTTTTGTGCGTGGTGGAAGTACCTTTGAAAGCTTGGTTTTTAGTGATTATTTAAATTTAAAGTATGTCAGATCAGAGCACAGAGTTCCTTTATAAGTACCTCAACAATGCTTCGCCAACCGGCTTCGAATCGACCGGTCAGCAGATATGGCTCGACTATATCAAGCCCTATATTGAAGAACAGATTATCGATGTGTACGGCACGGCGGTGGGCGTTATCGGCCCGGGCAAGGATTACAAGGTGGTGATTGAAGCGCATTCCGACGAGATATCGTGGTTTGTGAATTACATTTCCGAAGACGGCTACATTCACGTGCGCCGCAACGGCGGCTCGGATGCGGCGATTGCCCCTTCCATGCGGGTGAACCTGCATACTGCCAAAGGCGTGGTAAAGGGCGTTTTCGGTTGGCCGGCGATCCACGTGCGCGACGTAGCCAAAGACCAGGTGCCGAAAGTGCACGAGCTTTTCATCGACGTAGGTGCCGCCAAAAAGGACGAGGTGCTGGAAATGGGTATCCATGTAGGCACTGTCGTGACATTTGCCGACGGGCTGGATGAATTGAACGGCAAATATTACCTGGGCCGCGCGCTCGACAACCGCATGGGCGGGTACATGATTGCGGAGGTGGCGCGCATGCTGCACGAGAACAATGTGAAGCTTCCGTTTACATTATATGTAGTGAATGCGGTGCAGGAGGAAATCGGCCTGCGCGGTGCGGAAATGATCTCGCGCCGTTTGAAGCCGGACCTGGCGATCTGTACCGACGTGACGCACGATACCCAGTCGCCGATGTACAACAAAAAAGAGCAAGGTGACCTCAAATGCGGAAGCGGCCCGGTGATTTGCTACGGCCCTGCGGTACAGAACAATGTGCGCGACCTGCTGATCCGCGTGGCGGAAGAGAAAAACATTCCGTTCCAGCGCCAGGCAGTAAGCCGCTCGACCGGCACGGATACGGATTCATTCGCTTATTCCACAGAAGGCGTCGCATCCGCATTGATCTCATTACCATTGAAATACATGCACACTACCGTGGAAATGGTTTCCAAGGAGGATGTGCAGAATGTAATACAACTGATGTACGATGTGCTCCTTTCGCTGAAAGGCGGAGAGGATTTCCGGTACATTAAGTAATGCGTTAATGTCGTCCTGAGCGGACGGGGCCGCCCGGCGGTCGAAGGACATGTGCGATAACGTCATCGCATGGGGCTTCGACCGCTCCGGCGGCCCGGTCCGCTCAGCCTGACATTCAACAACACACACATTCGTTAGCATACTTCATAACTTCATCAACTTACTGGAAAACAATGGACAACCGGGCACGCGGGCGCGGGGCTGCTATCAACACGCCCAACAAATTCTTCAAGCACGAGATCGAATACACCTCCGAGGACTGGCAGCAGTGGGAAGATCCCGAGGTAAATCCCAAAACACAATTTATCGAAGAGGAATCCAAGACGCTGATGAGCGTTTCGGATAGCCCTGATTTACCTAATTTCCACTCCATTAACCCTTACCGGGGGTGTGAGCATGGGTGCATTTACTGCTATGCCCGCAACTCGCACGAGTACTGGGGCTTTTCGGCGGGACTGGATTTTGAAACCAAAATTGTGGTGAAAAAGAATGCCCCGCAGTTGCTCGAAAAGCTGTTCAATTCTAAAAAATGGGTGCCGCACCAGATACACATTTCAGGGAACACAGACTGCTATCAGCCCGGTGAAAAGAAATATCGTCTGACGAGGCAGCTGCTGGAAATATGCCTGCGGTACCGCAACCCGGTGAGCATTCTTACCAAGAATGCCTTGATCCTTCGTGACCTCGATGTGCTCGAAAAAATGGCAAAACTGAACCTGGTGCACGCTGCGCTGTCGATTACTTCGCTGAATGAAGAGTTGCGAAGCGCATTGGAGCCGCGGACCGTGACGGGGAAAAGACGTTTACAGGTGCTTAAAACACTGAGTGAAGCAGGCATTCCGACGGGTGTCATGACGGCACCGATCATTCCGGGGCTGAACGACCAGGAAATACCCTTGCTGATCGAGGCGATTGCCGAAAACGGAGCATTATGGTCGCATTACACGGTGGTCCGGCTGAACGGCGCCATTTCGACGCTGTTCGACGAATGGATCCATCACCACTTTCCCGACCGGGCGGCAAAGGTCCTCAACCAGATCAAAGAATGCCACGGCGGCGTGGTGAACGATTCGCGGTTTGGCATCAGGATGGTGGGCGAGGGCAATTTTGCAGAGCATATCAGGCAGTTGCACGATCATTGCTGCCGGAAATACCTGGCCGGGCGGGAGCTGCCGCCTTTGGATACGTCGCAGTTTATGCGGGCCGGGCAAATGAAGCTTTTTTAACTTTTGTTTGCCACGAAGACACTAATTAGCACGAATTCGTGGATATTTGCGGTCCGCCGCCGCGGTGTCTTGGTGGCATTAAAAATCAAAGCCACAACTAAATCCTATGAAAACCTTAGCCTTAGCATTCTGCCTCACAGCCGCATTCGCCACGAACAGCAACTGCGTCAATTCAGCCTCTCAGAAGAGTCCTTTGATGGCGGATTCACTGTCCGCAGCTCCCGAAGACCTGACCAAAGCCAAAGCACCGACTACCGGAGCCGACCAGATTTCGGAATACCTGGATTACCTGAAAGGAAAGAAAATAGGTATTGTCGTCAACCAGACTTCCATCATAGGGGCCAAGCCGGTCGTGGACAGCCTGGTGGCATTAGGCGTGAACATTGTTACCATTTTCGGTCCGGAACACGGTTTTCGCGGAACGGCCAGCAACGGAGACAAGGTGAGCGATAGTGTCGATCCGAAAACGGGTATCCCGGCCATTTCCCTCTATGGAAAGCTGAAAAAGCCGACCAAAGAGCAAATGGCGGCGATCGATCTGATGATTTTCGATATTCAGGACGTGGGCGCGCGCTTCTATACATACATTAACACGCTCGGGCACGTGATGGAGGCGTGCGCCGAAAACAACAAGGAAATGCTCATCCTCGACAGGCCTAATCCTAACGGCTTTTTAGTGGACGGACCTGTACTGGAAGACCACCTGCATTCGGGCATCGGGATGTACAAGATCCCCATTTCGCATGGCCTTACGGTAGCGGAGTTTGCCAAGATGATCAACGGGGAAGGATGGTTGCCCAATAAAATGCAGTGTAAACTGAAAATCATCAAGGTAGCGAACTATGCGCACGATATGCCTTACGTACTGCCTGTGATGCCTTCACCGAACCTCAATACCCAGCAGTCGATCATGTTGTACCCGCACATTTGTATGTTCGAAGGCACCATTTTAAGTCAGGGGCGTGGCACCTACATGCCTTTTACAGTGCTGGGTGCGCCGTTGCTGAAAGGCAAGTATGATTTTGTATTCACTCCCCACAGCATTAAGGGTATGAGCGAGACGCCCTTGCACCAGGATAAGGAATGTTACGGCCTGGATTTGCGGAAATACGACATGAAAGAAATCCGTAAAAGCGGCAAACTCAACCTTAAATGGCTCATGGAGCTCTACAAAGCCTATCCGGACAAGGAGAAGTTCTTCGACATGAGCCAGAGTAAGCAAATGGGTAACTTCGATAAGCTGGTCGGGACTGAAAACCTCAAAAAGCAAATCATTGCCGGAGCTTCGGAGGAAGAGATCCGTAAAAGCTGGGAGCCGGGACTTGGCGCGTTTAAGGAAATGCGTAAGAAGTATCTTATTTATCCATAATCTATTAACTATCAACATATTGTAAAAACAAAACATCCCAGGGAAAGCCTCCCGGGGATGTTCAATTATTCTCAACGATATTTAATTAAAACTGATAGCGATTTAGTTTAGGTTTGATATGGTAAATATGGTGTGCGTTTGAGAAACTAATGTGTGCATAATGTTCAATATCATGCAAATAACCTCAATCGACCGTAATTACGTTTTTTGGAGTGAAACAGATGCCTGGACCTCAGAAAAAATTAAATTTTATTGAAGCCCAGGCTTTCCGTCGGGGTAAAGTATATTTGAAATAATAGAAGAGGGTGATTACGTGCTATAAAATTACTTCGCACGGAACTCCTCTACAAATCAAAGGGGTGAAGTATAAGTTTTATGGGGTGAAATCGGGGAAACCGTAAGTAACCGTTTTTCGGCTGGCCTGTAAAATTTATCAGGAGAAGGTTCTGATGCGGCTAAGTAGTTCGTTCCGGTTATCATTCGTGATCGCGATCTCGATATCGTTGATCAT
This sequence comes from Dyadobacter sp. 50-39, assembly GCA_001898145.1. Classification (GTDB taxonomy): domain Bacteria; phylum Bacteroidota; class Bacteroidia; order Cytophagales; family Spirosomataceae; genus Dyadobacter. The sequence goes on along the minus strand of MKSR01000029.1, from coordinate 519,453 downwards.
CACGTGCACATAGTCTATCGCGGTAATAGCGTTCAGATTGATGATAAAAGACTTGTGTACGCGGAAAAAGTAGTTGGTAGGGAGCTGCTGAAGCATATTTTTCAGCGTCTCGCGAATCGTGTATTTTTTCTTGGTGGTGTGCAGTTCAAGATAGTTGTCGTCGCTCCGGATGTAGAGAATGTCCGTGAGCATTATCTTGGTGAACATGTGCTTTTCCTTGATAAACAGCGCATCCTTGATCACCGTCGTATTTTCCTTTTCTTCCGAAGTAGTTTCGCCTGCCAGCGCCGCGAGCCGGTAGTTCTTCAATGCCAGTTTAACGGCGGTATACACTGTGATTTTCTGAAACGGTTTTTGCAAAAACGCGTGCGGAGCCGCCTGCAATGCCGCATTCACCACCGCAATGTCATCATGCGCGGATAAGAACAGAAAAGGGATCTTGAAATTTTCGCGTATGTAGTGGGCCAGGTCTATGCCTGTCTGATAGCCATTGAGATTAATGTCGAGCACGGCGAGATGGAACACCTTGTTATGAAGGAGGTCCGCGGCTGTCGCATAGTCTGTCGCTATATCGTTTGCGTCGTAGCCGAAACCATTAAGCAAAAATTGGAGATGTTTCGCAATGATAAAGTCGTCCTCAACGATTAGAATATTCATCTTTGGTAAGTAGTCAGCCTTTGCCCGCTTAAATGTGATGTAAATGGGTTACATTTTGACGCAACCGCCCCTGCATAAACGATCGATCTACAAATAATAAAAAATATGCGAATTAATTGCAAAGTTCGAGTTGCATCGCATGTCGAACTATCTTTCCGGCAAGCCTTTCGAACAGGATGGCCTTTAAATTAAACGTAAAATGAGCTAATGAACAAGCGGTTACCAGTTTGTAGCAATAGTTTTACTGCCTTGCATGGGACCATCTGCTGCTTTCATTTGTTTAATTTAACTTAATATTCACATAATTATATTGGTATCAAAGGTAGGAGGTAAGATTTTAGAGATATCATGCGGATAACCCGATACCGGCACTATACAGCTTCGGGCAAAAGGGAGTTCGTCATTTGCTCAGTACGCAAATGGAGTTCGGTTTACGTGGTTTAATGGGAAAGTCAGGCGTGCGGCTCTTCTTCCGGCCTCTGTGAAACCTGCAGACTTTTATGACGGCCCGTGAGGCTGAAAAAGATTGCCACAACGGCCAGCCCGCCAAAGAACCAGAGGCTCAGCATCCAGTTGTAATAGACGATCGCAATGAGGCATAGTACCGAGATTGTGAGGGCGATGGCCGGGAAGTAGGGATATGCGGGTACCATAAAAGGTCTTTCGAGGTGCGGCTCCTTGTTTCTCAATGTAAATAGAGCAACCATACTGATAATGTACATTACCACGGCGCCTAATGCGGCAAGGATAATGACCTGATCGGTGGTGCCGAGAGACAATGCCACGCAACCCGCAATGCCGCCCGCTACGAGCGCCCAATGCGGCGTCTGGAAACGGGCATTCACATTTCCAAGAAATGCAGGCAGGTAACCTTCCCGGGCAAGCGCAAAAATTTGTCGTGAATACCCGATCACCGTTCCATGAAAAGAGGCAATAAGTCCAAAAAGTCCCAGGCTCGCAAACAGCTGGGTAAGCCCGCTGTCGCGCCCCAATACAATGCCTAATGCAGCCGGTAAGGGATAATCGATGTCGCTCAGTTCCTGCCATGGTGCGATACCGCCGGTAAAAACCATCACAGCCAGGGCAAGCACCACCAATGTGAGAATACCGTAAATGTATCCCCGTGAGATGGTCCTTTTGGGATCTTCCACCTCTTCGGCCACCATGGCCACCCCTTCGATGGCGAGGTAAAACCAGATGGCGAAAGGCAATGCGGCGAAAACACCGGCCCATCCGAAAGGCATCGGGTCGGATACAAATGTCTGGTAGGAAAAATGCGGAGCCACAATACCGATGTAAATCAGCAGCTCAACCACAGCCAGCAAGGTGACAACGAGCGAGAAAGTGGCGGATTCTTTGATCCCCAGCAAATTGATAACGATAAAAATAGCATAGCAGGCAAATGCCACTTCCAGCACTTGCAGGTTGGGGTAAAGAAAATGGGTATAGCTGCCGAGCGCGAAGGCGATGGCGGGGGGCGTCACCAGAAACTCGATCAGCGTGGCATACCCCGCGATGAGGCCGCCCCACCACCCGAATGCACGATACGCATAGGAAAAAGGCCCGCCCGCTTGCGGAATGGAGGTGGTAAGTTCCGTAAAACTGAAAATGAACGTCACGTACATGACCGTCACCACGAGCGTCGCAATCAGAAAACCAATGGTCCCCGACACACCCCAACCGTAGTTCCAGCCGAAATATTCTCCTGAAATAACCAGGCCCACGGCAATGGCCCAGAGGTGGATCGGTTTGAGGACTTTTTTGAGCGCAGCGGTTTGTTCGGCAGACATGAAGACAGGTTTAGACTAATTGATGGCAATACAATATAGTCTATAACTCTTCCAAAGCCATTTGATACTATTGAAAAAATATCCCAGGCCGTATTTTGTTTCGCAAAACTACCTCGGTGCAGTACGAAGGTAGTCGCCGAGCTCACGTACTTTGTCGGTATTGAGGTAGTCGACCCCGAGGGCCATCATGGTTTTCCAGGCATTGATGTTGTCCGGGGTGGCCCATATACGTACCTTTTTGCCCAGGTCGTGCACCCCGCTGATCATCTTCTGGATCTTTTTCTTGTCTTTTTCCGGAATGGGCCCTTCGCCGTTCCATTTGGAATATTGCTGAAATGCCTGGCTGATCAACCCGATCCGCGCCATCTGTGCCGGGGTGTAAGCCTTCTCCGGGCGGCCATCGAAGTAAATGAAACCGGGATATTGTTCAAAGAGGGAGGGGTCCGGAACATTACCGCTGACCACCACCTTGACGCTGCCCGCAGGCGCAAGAATATCTTTATGGGGTTCCAGCAGCTTGATCAATGCCGCCAGTGTAGGTTCGCCTTCCGTTTTGAGGTCGATCAGCAATTGCAGCGGAACATTGTCCTGCGAATAAATGTGTCCGTTGTTCTGCTCTGTTTTTTGGAGGATCGGAAGGAGGTACAATGCCGCCAGTGTGCGGTTGGGGCGAATGTCTTTGAGGTTATGTGCTACAAACAGGGTGTCATTGACGAGAAAAATGTCAGCCTCTATCGATCCGAACTGCTGCTCGTAGGCATCCTCAAACGGACGGGCGTGCTCGTAATCGTTGTGGGAATGTGCCTGGGCGGTGGAATATGATTTAATGCCTTGGGCTGCAATGAATTGAATGGACAGGATAAGGCTGATGAAGCAGGTAACGGTTTTTTTCATGGGCAAAGGGATGGAACGGAATAACGGGGATTAGTTCGATAACGCAATCATTCCCGGTTTGATTTCGCTGTTGAAGAATTTTCTACGGATTTTTTGGGATAAAAGGAACAAATTTTCGGGCGATGCCGGGATCGTTTTAGAATATCATTATTTTTAGCCCTGCTTACAACAAACTGATACCTGAAAAATAGCGCCTGCATGAGCCAGAATTCTCCTCTTTTCCGAAAAAAAACCGTTGACCAGATTCTGAAAGATGCCCATTCGGGAGGGGAAGGAGGCCTGGCCAAGGTGCTCGGCGTGCGCGACCTCGTATCGCTCGGTATTGCGGCGATTGTGGGTGCCGGGATATTCAGTACCATCGGGCTGGCCAGCTACAACGGCGGACCGGCCGTATCGCTGCTTTTCGTTTTTACAGCCATTGCCTGCGTGTTCACAGCGCTCTCCTACGCGCAGTTTGCGAGTACGGTGCCTGTCTCGGGCAGCGCGTACACGTATGCTTACGTAGCATTCGGCGAATTATTTGCCTGGATCATCGGCTGGGCGCTCATCCTTGAATATGCCGTTTCCAATATGGTAGTGGCCATTTCGTGGTCGGAGTACTTTGTCAGTATGCTCAAAGGGTTTGGCATTACATTACCGGGCTGGCTCACAATCAACGGAGAATCGGCGCGGGAAGCTTTTCAGAAATTGCAGACGGTAGGCATGTCCGGGTTGTCGGATTATGAACGTTTCGCTGCAACGGCCTATGAATCAGCACCGAAGATAGGTGATTTGCACATTTTGCTCAACCTGCCCGCCGGCCTTGTAACGCTGCTCATTACGGCGTTGGTCTACATCGGGATACGCGAATCCCGCACGGCAAGCAATATCATGGTCGTGCTTAAAGTGGGTGTGGTATTGCTGGTCATTCTGGCAGGTGCATTTTATGTAAAACCTGAAAACTGGTCCCCGTTTGCACCCAACGGCGTAAAAGGAGTACTGAGCGGCGTGGCGGCGGTGTTCTTCGCTTTTATTGGTTTCGACTCCATTTCCACCACCGCCGAAGAATGTCGTAACCCGCAGCAGGATATGCCGAAGGCAATGATCTACTGCCTGGTTATCTGTACTGTTTTATATGTACTCATCACCCTCGTGCTCACCGGGATGGTGAACTACACCGAGCTGAAAGTAAGCGACCCGCTGGCATTTGTATTTCAAAAAAATGGCCTGGACTTCATGGCAGGCGTTATCTCTGTAAGCTCCGTCATCGCGATCACCAGTGCATTGCTGGTATATCAGCTGGGGCAGCCAAGGATATGGATGACCATGAGCCGCGACGGCCTGCTTTGGAAACGTTTCGCCAAAATCCACCCGAAATACCAGACACCGTCATTCGCTACCATCGTGACCGGTTTTGTAGTGGGTGTTCCCGCGTTATTTTTCAAAATGGATTTCTTCGTCGACCTGACGAGCGTAGGGACTTTCTTTGCATTTATCCTGGTGTGTGGCGGAGTGCTTTACCTCGATCATCACGGTATTTCTGCCCGTTCCAAATTCCGCGTACCCTATATCAACGGGAAGTTCCTGGTGGGAGGGTTGCTTTGCCTTGCAATCGTAGGTTTGCTGACTTATGGAAAGGATGTGATCGTCGAATGGCGCATGCTCAGTTTTACGGAGATCATGGAGCACAAGCTGCTGACCATCATTTTCTGGATTACCTGGTGTACCCTTTCGATTTTGAGCTATCAGCATAATTTCTCCGCGCTGCCCGTGGCCGGTATCCTGACAAATCTTTACCTCATGACCGAACTCGGCGCTTCCAACTGGCTTATCTTCGTGATCTGGCTGGCGATTGGCCTCGTCATCTATTTCAGTTACGGCTACAAGCAGAGTAAACTGGCTCAAAAATAGGAAGCCAACTCCGACTCCCTAAAACACCAGCGTGAAAACGGTTCCCTGGCCCACCTGCGACTCTACATTCAGCTGACCATTGTGCTGCTGCAAGATCTGGCGTGAGAGGCTTAGCCCGATGCCCGAGCCGGTTTTCTTGGTGGTATAGAATGGAATGAAGATGTTTTCCAATGCTTCGGGCTCGATGCCGTCGCCATTATCGGCAACCTCGATCATGACCGTGCCGTCCAACTGATACGCGGAGAGTGTGATGAGGCGATTGGTTTGATGCGAGAATGCCTCCGAGGCATTTTTAATGAGGTTGATCAGTACTTGCTGGATCTGGCTTGCATCGGCTTTCACCGTGAGTGTTTCCGGCTTGACGGATAACTTCCATAGCACGCCGGATTGCGTCAGGTCGGTTTGCAGCAACTGGATCACTTCCTGCAAAAGCTCCGCTACCTCCAGACTGGCGAAGACCGGCTTGGGTAATGTGGTAAAATCCCGGTAGGCATTCACAAACTGCATCATGCCTTTGCTGCGCTTTTCGAGCGTGGATAATGCTTCCTTCAGGTCGTTCACTGCTTCCTGGTCGCTCGTGGAGCGCTCGATGTCTTCGTTGACGATCAGGCGCATTGTCCCCACGAGGGAAACGATGGGCGTCATGGAGTTCATGATCTCGTGCCGCAGCACGCGGGTCAGGTTTTGCCAGGATTCGATCTCCTGCTGCTGCAACTCGGTCTGGATGTTTTGTAATACCACAATTTTAACCCACATCCCGCGGAGCTGGATCGCGGCCGCCTGCAAGGCAAGCGGCTGGTCGTTGGGTGTACGGTACAGGTCGCGGACACCGGTGTCGAGATCCGAAAGCAGTTCATACAGGCGTGGATGCTTTTCTTTCAGCTCGCTGAGCTGATGCAGTCGGTAGATACCGAGCATGCGCAGCGCCGCATTGTTGATCAGGTTCACCTGTCCGTTGGCGTCAAAAGTAATGAGCCCCGTTCCGATGTGTTGGACAATCGTGTTGAGGTATTGCAAATTGGCTTCCTTTTCGGCGCGCGCCTGCCTGAATGCGAGCAGTACTTCGTTAAACTGCTGATTGAGTTCTTTGAACGTCCGGCCCATTTTGTTATCCGACCGGAAGTTGATAGTAAAATCGGAGTACCGCACCGATTCGAGGAAATAGGTCAGTTTGCGGTTGACATTCGTGACATATTGATACAGCAGCGATCCCTGGATGAATATGAAAATGGTGCCGAGAATGTACACCAGTGTTTCATTGGTGTGCCTGGACGCCAGCCAGGCGAGGGCAATGACACTCAGGACAATCACTATGATCCTGATCATTATCATTATACTGAAATGCCGGAGTCCGATCATGCAGGGGAAGCGGGATAGGGTCGAGGTTTAGTTTTCGATCACACTTTGCGGCACGCCCGACATCTCGCTGAGTACATATTTTTCGAGCGACGGGATTTTGTAATGTGCCATATCAAACTTTTTATCTCCGAAAACTTCGGCCGCAGGCACTGAGATCGTGATCATGCCTGCCGCATGTGCGGACCGCAGGCCCGCGTGTGAATCTTCGAAGGCAATGCATTCTTTGGGTAAAACACCAAGTTTTTGGGCCGTAGTGAGGTACACCGCCGGATGGGGCTTCGTGTACTGTTCCAGTTCGCCTGAATGCCAGGTGTCAAAATAGTCAATAATTTCCAGTCTTTTTAATACCCCCTCAATGAGATCCATGTGTGAAGCCGATGCTACGGCCAGTTTGAGGCCTTGTTGTTTCAATTCTTTGATCAGCGGGACGGCGCCGGGCATGGCTTCGGCATTGGCCAGGATATCGTGATGCGCCTTTTCCAGAATTTCCCGTTCAAGCTCTTCAAAAGAGGGTGTATTCCAAGGTTGTATCTGGTGACAAAAGTCGAGAAAAAGCTTGATGGAAAGCCCGGTAGTTTGAAGACGAAGCGCTTCGGTGAGTTCAAGATTTACTTTTTGCATGGTAGAACGCGCCGCCTCCGTCCACATTGGTTCGGAGTCGATGAGCAGTCCGTCCATATCGAAAATTGCTGCTTTGATCATGATCAGGTGAGTGTGGACATTTTTGATAACCATTCAAAACTACTACATTCGCTCGTGACGAAGAAGGGAGTACAGAGAAACGTCATTCATTAACAGATAACGATGGCAATTCAATTAGAAGCAAACCTCGAAAAACTAAGAGCTTCGGCCCCGCTGGTGCATAACATCACTAATTACGTGGTGATGAACTTTACGGCCAACGCATTGCTAGCCATTGGCGCGTCGCCGGTGATGGCGCATGCGGCAGAGGAAGTGGAGGATATGGTTTCGATTGCCGGTGCGCTGGTGGTGAATATCGGCACGCTGTCTGCACAATGGGTGGATGCGATGAAACTGGCGATGAAAAAGGCTTCCGAATTGGGTAAGCCCATCATTCTCGATCCCGTCGGGGCAGGAGCGACGCATTACCGCAACCAGATGCTCAGGGAGTTGCTGGAAACGGCTCCTCCGACCATTATCCGCGGCAATGGTTCCGAAATCCTTGCATTGGCAGGTGCCAGTATTCAGACGAAAGGGGTAGATAGTACCGCCGATTCGACGGATAGCATCGGCGCGGCCCAGGCTTTGAGCGAAAGGTTCGGTTCGGTGGTGAGCGTCAGCGGTGCGGTGGACGTGATCGTGCAGGGTAACCGTACAGGCTGGGTTAGCAATGGCGTTCCGCTGATGACCAAAGTGACCGGTATGGGCTGCTCGGCGTCTGCTATTGCAGGTGCATTTGCCGCCATTTGCCGCGATCCGTTCGAAGCGGCGGTATCTGCAGCGGCAGCCATGGGCGTTTGCGGCGAACTGGCCCACCGGGATGCGAAGTTGCCCGGATCGTTCCAGATCGCGTTTTTGGATAAGTTAGCCGAGGTAAGCCCGGCACATCTGGCGGAGTTGAGTAAAGTTAAATTTGAGTAAAGCTTAATCATGCAGCTATGCAACCTTGGTAGCTACGGATTGTAGTCGTATGTTTGAAAATCCCGTGCGGGATGTAACGACAGGGATAAAATATGAACACAAACCTCGAACTGTATTTGGTAACCGACGAAGCTGCATGTCTCGGCCGCGACTTTTACTGGGTGGTGGAAGAGGCCGTGAAAGGCGGTGTTACGATGGTGCAACTGCGGGAGAAATCGCTTTCAACCCGGGCATTCATCGAGCGCGCGAAGCGTCTGAAAGACCTTTTGGAAACCTATAATGTTCCTTTGATCATTAATGACCGCGTAGATGTAGCATTAGCTGTGGATGCGGACGGCGTACATATCGGACAGAGCGACATGCCTTTCCAAACAGCCCACCGGTTACTGGGCGAAGGGAAAATCATCGGTTTATCAGCGGAAAAACAACCGGATGTCCTTGAAGCGGAGTCCTGGAACCTGTCATACCTGGCTGTGAGCCCGCTTTTTGCAACCCCTACCAAAACCGATACCGAGAAGCCCTGGGACATCCAGGGGCTGCAATGGGCGCGGCAGGAGAGCAGGCATCCGCTGGTGGTGATCGGCGGGGTGCATACAGGGAATGTGCGGGAGGCCGTGCGTAACGGTGCCAATGGCATTGCGGTAGTATCGGCCATTTGCAGCGCACCATCGCCCCGCGAAGCCGCACGCGAGCTGAGAGCAATCGTGCAGGATTCTATATGCTGGCCGGAAACGAGGCATTCCTGACTATAACTGACCATTTCTGCGTACCTGTCAATAAAGCACTATTAACCACACGAAAAACGCCAACCACATTCCTATGAAACGTTACCCTACTGTACTGACAATCGCCGGATCCGATAGCGGAGGTGGCGCAGGCATCCAGGCCGATCTCAAAACGATCGCTGCGCTGGGTGCCTACGGAACTTCGGCCATCACCGCGCTCACTGCCCAGAATACGCAGGGCGTGAGGGCCATTCATCCCGTGCCGGCCGCCTTTTTACAGGAACAGTTGGAGGCTGTTTTTGAAGATATTACGGTAGACGCCGTCAAGATCGGCATGGTTAATACCGCGGAAGTGGCGCTTGTCATTGCCGATACGCTCGATCGTTTCAGGCCTGGTTTTGTGGTTTTTGACCCGGTAATGGTATCCACCAGCGGCTCCAAACTCATTCAGGACGAAACGGTGGCAGTGCTCTGGAAGGAACTTTTCCCCCGCGCCGACCTCATCACGCCTAATCTTGATGAGGCGGAAATACTGATCGGCGGCCAGATCCGCACCCCAGCCACGATGAAAGCAGCGGCCATTCAAATGGTCGAAATGGGCTGTAAAGCTGTGTTGTTGAAAGGCGGGCACCTGGTAGCGCCCACGATTTACGACGTGCTGGCACAGCGAGGCCAGGAGCCATTGATCCTCGAATCGGATTATATCGAGAGCCGTAACGTCCATGGAACGGGCTGTACGTTGTCGTCGGCGATTACGACTTACCTGGCCAAGGGCAACTCGCTGGCGGAGTCCATCATTTTTGCCAAGGAATACATTGCCGGCGCCATCAGGGAAGGGAGGAATGTTGTCACCGGTCACGGGCCGGGGCCGTTGAACCATTCTTTTTCACCAATTTCCATGCAGATTTTATCATGAAATTCACCGACCTGCTCTGGGCCGAAGCGCTGCCGATATTTGAACAAATCCAAGAACATCCATTCAACCGGGAACTGAAAGAAGGCACATTACCGCTCGAAAAGTTTAAATTTTACATTTACCAGGACTCGCTTTACCTCGCCGATTTTGCGCGTGCCCTCGCTGTGGCCGGTACCAGGGCCGGTAATAGCCACGAACTCCTCAACTTCCTTCAATTTGCCCAAAACGCTATTCTCGTCGAGCGGGCATTGCATGTAGGTTATTTCAAGGAATACGTCATCGATTACCAATCGGGTAAGGCTCCGGGCTGTTTTGCTTATACCAACTATTTGATGGCGACCGCCGCATTCGAATCTTATGAAGTGACAGTGGCCGCATTGTTGCCTTGTTTCTGGATTTACAAGCGGGTCGGTGACTACATTTACGCTAATCAATCCACACCCAATCCCTATCAAAACTGGATCAACGCCTACGCAGGCGAAGATTTTGCCCATTCCGTCCAAAAAGCGCTCGACATTTGCGACCAACTTGCTGACAATGCATCCGACGCAATCCGCGCCAAAATGATCGAAGCATACGTAACGGCTTCGCGCCTGGAATATGTGTTCTGGGACAGTGCCTACCGGCTGGAAAGTTGGGCGGTTTGAGGTGAGTGGAAAGTCATGGGATATTTTTGTAAATTTGGTTAAACGAAAATTACTATGGGCTACGTAGAACTATACACCAAACTATCGGAACTGTCTCCTGCAAACAGGAAGGCAGTCATGAAATTTATCGATTCTCTTCCCAAAGAGCGGCAAGCCAAGACAAAGCGTGTTGCCGGATTAGCAAAAGGCCTGATCGAAATGAAGGAGGGCTTTGATGACCCTATCGATTTTACCAAGATTTAGCATGAATCTATTATTGGACACGCACACTGTCGTCTGGTACATCGCTGGCGACAACAGGCTTCCTTTATTTCTAAGGAAGAAGATTGAAGATTCCTCTAACAATTGTTTTGTCAGCATGGCGTCATTGTGGGAGCTGGCAATTAAAAGTGCTATTGGCAAGTTAGAGCTTCAAGCAGATCTCGGTGTGATCGTGAAAATTATCAAAAGGAGTGGCATTGCTGTACTACCCGTTAAGATCAGTCATGTACTATCAGTCGGCAGATTACCGCTGCATCACAACGACCCGTTCGACCGGATGATCATTTCTCAGTGCCTGGCTGAAAAACTCACTATGGTTTCCTGCGACAAGCAGTTCCGTCATTATGATTTGCCGGTAATCTGGAACCGTTCAGACAACTGCTAAGATTTTTTTTCCAAAACTTTTAGGGGCATGGCCGGCTGAGTTGTCAGAATAGCAAAACAACCAGCCATGAAAAAATTTATCTTGACCTTGATGGCCGGGGCCATGAGCGCCCTGGCCTTTGCCCAGCCTGCCCAGACCGTGAAAGGGCGTGTCGTCGATACCGAATCCCAGCAACCCGTCGTAGGGGCGAACGTGATCGTGACTTCCGTGACGCCCATCATCGGCGGTGTAACGGATACCGAAGGGAATTTTCGGATTGAGAAAGTGCCTGTCGGGCGCCATTCTTTCAAAATCACTAGCATTGGCTATGACGATGCATTTGTGCAGGAGATCAACGTCGGGTCCGGTAAGGAAGTTGAGTTGAATGTGAAGCTCACCGAATCGTTCCGTGCATTGAATGAGGTAGTTGTGAAAGCGCAGAAGGAGAATGGTGCGCCTTTGAACGATATGGTGAGCGTGAGCGGCCGATCGTTTACGGTCGACCAGACCAAGCGCTTTGCGGCATCGGTGAATGACCCGGCGCGGATGGCGATGTCGTTTGCGGGCGTAGCGGCGACGGACGATGGTAGCAATCAGCTCATTATCAGAGGGAATAGTCCAAAGGGGATGCTGTGGCGCATGGAAGGCGTTGAAATTCCCAATCCCAACCACTTCTCACAGGAAGGTGCGGGCGGCGGAGGCATCAGCGCATTGAGTGCCAACGTGCTTGGTAATTCCGATTTTCTCACCGGTGCGTTTCCCGCTGAATATGGCAATGCAACCTCCGGTGTTTTTGATCTCAAACTCAGAAAAGGCAATAATGAAAAACGCGAATACGCGATGCAAGCCGGCATTCTTGGGCTCGACTTTGCTGCCGAAGGCCCCCTCGGTCCCAAAGGCGGCGCTTCTTATCTGGCTAATTACCGCTATTCTACTCTTTCCGTGCTTAATAAGATTGGCGTTAACCTTAATGGCGACGCTTCGATTGATTTTCAGGACGGTGCTTTTAAGGTATATATCCCTTACGACGACAAAGTAGTGGTGAGCGTGTGGGGAATGGGCGGGATCAGCACCTCCAAAGTGGACGATGACGATTGGAAAGAGACATTCAAGTCGAACCGCGGGATGGTAGGGGTAAATTATCTCCGGTATATCAATAGCAAATCCTACATGGAAAATATCGTTTCCTACTCGGCTACCAGCCAGACGGGAGATTTCTACGACAAAGATACCGATGCAACGTATCAGCAGAAATTTGTAAACCAATCACTTAGGCTCTCTTCTTTATACAATTACAAACTCAATGCACGCAACACCGTGCGGCTGGGGATAATTATCAATCACCTTGATTTTGACTTGTATGACAAGGACAATGAGGACGGTCCCTATCACGTCAACGTCGACCGGAAAGGCAACACGCAGCTGTTGCAGGCCTACGCACAATGGAAGTCGCGTTTAACGCCTACCGTTACCTTGAATGCCGGCCTGCATGGTATGCTGCTGGCATTGAATAACCGCTATTCGATCGAGCCGCGCGTGGGTGTCCGGTGGACGGTTGCGCCGCGCTCGACGGTAAGTTTAGGAGCTGGCCTGCACAGTAAGACGGAGTCGGTATCCACCTATTTTGCCCAGGTCAAGGTGTCCGATGACAAAACCGATTTATTGAATAAAAACCTTAAACTGACCAAATCGGCGCATTTGGTGGCAGGCTATGAGTTCCGGCCGTCGGCGAGCTGGCGGATACTTGCCGAAACTTACTATCAGCACCACTACAATATCCCCATCGGTCCGCCGAATACGACCACGCCCTATTTGCTTCACAACTCTCAGTTGAATGAAATCAGCGGTTTTGTAAGCGACTCACTCACGAGCGATGGCAAAGGGCGCAGCTACGGCCTGGAACTGACCGTCGAAAAATCGCTGACCGCCGGCATTTACCTGATGAGCACGACTTCGCTATACCAATCCAAATACACGGGCCGCGACGGTATCGAGCGCGACAGCCGTTTCAACGGCCAATATGTACAGAACCTGCTGGCCGGCAAAGAATGGCGTGTAGGGAAGAGTAAGACCAATATTTTCGCGGCGAATATCAAGCTGCTGGCAGCAGGCGGCAACCGTACTACCCCCATTGACCTGGAAAAGTCGCGCGAGAAGGGCAGGACGGAACGTGATTGGTCGCGGAGCTACTCGGAGCAACTTCCGGCCTACTTCCGCACAGACCTGCGCGTGAGCTATACCAAAAACAGAAAGCGAACCACTTCCACGATCTCGCTCGATATCCAGAATGTGACCAACCGGCTGAACGCATTTGACCGCTACTACAACAAGAAAGAGGACCGCGTGAAACTGATTACCCAAACGGGCATGCTTCCCATCCTGAACTATCGTTTGGAATTCTAATGCCGACGGCTTACCGCTGGCCGCCTATCTTTGGAACGGTTGTTTTACAGATTTGGATTCAAACCAAAATTTCAACAGATCTAAAAACAATAGTTATGGAAAAGGATTTTGAAGATAATCAGGCTGTTAAGAAATTGAAATCGTTGGCGGAAGATATCCGGTTTTGTATGTACACCACCATTGAAGAGGGGAAAATCGTATCGAGACCGATGACCACGCTGGACATAGACGCCGAAGGTAATGTGTGGTTTTTTACGAGCCGGCAGACAGGCTTGGTGAAAGATGCCCACAGGGGCGATCCGGTGACTTTGATTTACTCAGATCCCAAAAACAACACCTACCTGAGCGTATCGGGTACGGCCTCGATCGTAGAAAGCGAGCGCCGGAAGGAGGAACTTTGGAACCTGATGTCGAAAGCGTGGTTTCCGGGAGGAAAAGATGATCCTGATTTGACGGTTCTGAGGGTTACCACGCAGGAAGCCGCCTATTGGGATAGTACTTCTTCCAAAATGGTCGTATTCTTTTCGATGCTCAAAGCGGTGATTACCGGAGGTACACCGGATGGCGGCGATCACGGAAAGTTGAATCTGGTGTAGATGTATATATTGAATGCAAAAGAGGCGGTCGGGTATCCCGATCGCCTCTCTGTTTTATAAAAGGCAGAAGCCTCTACTCTACACTTGCTTCCTCATTCACATAGGCTTCTGCCAGTTCGGTGAGCTTATGGTCGGTTTCCCCTTCCTGGTCAAGCGTTTGTTGCAACAGATCTGCCACTTCGTTATGGCCCAGCGTGCGTGCGATGTTACGCAATGTGCCGTACGAAGCGATTTCATAATGTTCTACTTTCTGAGCTGCCATAATCAGCCCACAGTCGCGCACCATAGTTCCCTTATCGGTGCTTTCGATAATCTCGTTCGCTTCCTCGATAAGGCCTTCCATAGCTGCGCATTTTTTGGCCTGGGCCTTTTCTCCAATCTGTTCAAAAATCTGTTCCAGGCGTGCTGCGTGTTCCTCGGTTTCTGTGTTATGTTGTTCGAATGCGGCTTTAAGTTCTTCGGAAGTGGCGTTTTTCGACATTTTAGTCAATGCCTTCGCGAGGTTCTTTTCAGCCCAGTAAATGTCTTTCAGGCCGTCTACAAACAGTTCTTTCAACTTTGCGCTGTCCTGTTCCGTAATTTGCTTGGTTGCTTTTTTTCCTTTTGTCGCTTTCATGATCGTCCAGTTTTAATGGTTCGTTGTTTTGTTGAAATGAATGGCAACCGCCATTTTGTTGACGCATTCACCATAAAAATCCATACCAAAATCCAAAACGGCATTCAGAGCGGCTGCGGGAGAATGCTTGAAGAGTTTCATACACATATACGTGTGGCACGGACGCAAAAGGGGTGGGAATGCTTTTTTAGACACGAAGGCGATCAACCAATGGACACCATGCAAAAACGGAAACCTTTCAAGTGGATTATAGTTGCAGTGCTGCTGCTGGGAGCGGGTATTGCGATTTGGATGTTCTTTCAAAAGAGCAAACCCGACGCGGTTACCGGCCTCAAACCGCACGTTGAAATGAGCATTGCCCGCATCAGCGAAGTCACGGACAGTACTATCAAAATGGAGCTGAAAACACTCGTCAATAACCCGCTGCCCGTCGGGATGCATTTGAAAAACTTTAATTATGTGGTTAAAATGAATGGCAAGACGATCATCGAAGATCGTTATGAGCAACCGCTTGAAGTGAAGGCTGCAGACAGCTCACTGCTGACATTACCCGCGAAAGTGAAGGTCCGAAACCTGCGCATCGAGGGTGACGAGCTCGCCGCCAGGGGAAACGACAGTGCCGAATACCATTTCAAAACCATCCTGCATTTTGAAAAAGCATTCCTTGGAAAAGACTCGCTCGTACTCGAAATGGACAAGCGCCTGCCGGTTTATCGGTTGCCCATGATCAAAATGGCCGGATATGACCTCAAAAAGTTCGGTTTAAAGGAGTCGGACGTCGTAGTGAAGGTAGAAGTTACCAACCTGAACCCCTTTTCTCTGGAATTTCAGAATCCGAGATACGTGATGGATTTGGGTAAACAGAAACGCTTCGCGGAAGGCGCTGTAACCGGCATTACCAAAGTGAAGTCCAAAACCAGGGACATTTACGAAATTCCGCTGGAAGTCAGCCTGGGAAAGGTAATTAAAGCGGGTGCCCAAATGCTCACGAAAGGGAAGGAGCTGCCGTTTACATTCTATTTTAAAAGCAAGATTAAGTCTGAAAGCGAGGTACTCAACAACAGCGACATCAACCTGATCATGGACGGCGAGTTGAAAGACGTGGAGGCATTCCAGAAAAATATGGGCAGGAAGAAGGAATGACCGTGGTCAATGCTACTGCCTGTCAAACCAGATCGTCATTTCATTCGCACCGCGGTTGGCCCAGGCGTAGTAGGGGATCAAAGTAATGTTTTGTTCCTTGGATTGCAGAATATTGATGCCTCCCAGCATATCCTTTTGATAGGCCGGGGTAAATGCCTGAGTTCCGGATATCTTGATCGAAAGAGCCTTGCCGCCATTATCGTGACCTTCGGCGCAGTAGAGTACCGGTCCCCGCTCGATAGCAACTTTCCCCTGATTGGTTTTCAGTTTTTCATGGGCGACCACCCTGCGCACCGGCATATCCAGTTCGAGCTCTACCACGTCGCCTTTTTTCCAGTTCCGGTTCAATTTCAAATAGCCGTTTTCAATGACGGCGTCCGATTTTTTACCATTGATAGTCAGGCCAATGGGTTTCGCGAGTTTGTCTTCGTAACTGTACAAATCGCCGGGAATAGCCTGCCCGTTCGCCCAGCCGGGAATGCGGATGTGCAGCGGGAATGCACTGCTTTTTTGCGGGTCGATCGTAATGCGGATGTTTCCCTGCCAGGGATATTGTGTCTGCTGCGTAATCTGAACCGGTGTACCCGGCAGAGTGATATCCGCTTTTGAATCACCGAAAAGGTTTATCACCAGCGCATTGTCCTGCGTGGCATACATATAGGCGGGCATGGAAGGCAGAAAACGCGATACATTCGAGGGACAGCACGCGGTACCAAACCATTCGTGCCGCACAGCGCCGGAGCCTTTATTGAAGTCATTTTTGCCATCGGACGACATCGGGTTGACGTAAAAGAATGTGTTGCCTTTTACACCCATTCCACCCAAAAAGCCATTGTACAGCACGCGCTCGAACACGTCCATGTATTTGGCGTCGCCGGTGAGCAGGTACATTTTGTGGTTCCAAAGCATGTTCGCGATTGCGGCGCAGGTTTCGGCATAGGCATTGTCGTTGGGAAGAACGTAGGGTTTATCAAATGCTTCGCCGTCCTCGCGAGCGCCCATTCCGCCGGTAACGTATTGTTTCTGGTAGGTAGCGTCATTCCAGATGGCTTGAACCGCCGCCTGATCCTTCGGGTCGGGGCGCAGCGTGAGCAAGTCGGCAACGCCCGTGTACAGGTACTGCGCGCGCACTGCATGCCCTACCGCCTCACGCTGGCGCACGAAAGGCACCTGGTCCTGAAAGTAAGCGGGACCGAGCTTGTGTTCGTCGAGGAAGAGCGTGCGCTTGTCGGATCGGCCACGCATATCGATGAAAAATTTCGAAAGATCGAGGTATTCCTTTTTTCCGGTGACCCGGTAGAGGCGTATCAATGCAAGTTCGGTTTCCTCATGGCCCGGTACCACCACCATTTGTCCGGGTTTAGGGCCAATGGTTTTAACCAGGTGGTCGGCGTTTTTAATGGCTACATTCAGCAGGTTCTTCTTGCCGGTGGCTTCGTAATGCGCCACCGCGGCTTCGTACAAATGGCCGACATTATACAGTTCATGGCTTCCATTTTCGAACGAGTACCGGTAGGGACCCGCAATCCAGTCGTAGGAGCCGGTAGTGTCTTTGTTAATGGTGCGGATCGTGTAGAGGTAGCCGTCGGGCTCCTGCGCTGCGGCGAAGAGCGTAATCAGCGAATCGAGGTAGTGGTCCAGCTTAGGATCGTATTGATTTTGAAGTACATAAGAAGCGCCTTCCACGACTTTGAACACGTCCGAATCGTCAAATCGGGCGCCTTTGAATACCCCCTTTTTCAACCCGCCGGCCACTGCGAAATTATCAAACCGGCCCGATTCCTCGCATTGGTGCAATGCATGAGGAACTGTTACCGCCCGCGCCAGCTCCACGCGATCGTGCCAAAAACCGTCGGTGGTTTTAACATTTTTTAGGGGAACCGGCTTAATGCCTCCGGTTTGGGCAAACAGGAAATGAGTAAAAAGAACGAAGATGAATATAGGAAGTGATCTGACCATTGGAAGTACAAAGTTGGGAGCAAATGAGCTTTTCAAATTGGTTTTGACCCAAAAAACATGCCAAGTTTGTACTTCCCGCCGGCCTCGAACGGCTCAAAGGCCGTATTTCTCCATTCTTCTGTAAAGGGCTGCGCGGCTGAGTCCCAGCTCACGGGCCGCATCGGTGATGTTTCCGTTGAAACGTTTCAATGCTTTGATGATCATCGTTTTTTCCATGTCTTCCAGGTCGAAACCCGTAGCGGTAGCTGGCTGCCCTGCCGAACTTTTGAGGAAAAGATCATCAGGTTGCAAGGTTTTTTCCTGGGAAAGGATCACCGCGCGTTCGACGGCGTGTTGCAGCTCACGGATGTTGCCGGGCCAGTTGTACTGCTGCATTTTCTTCACCAATGCATTGCTGATGTCGTTAACGGGGCGGTTATACTTTTTGGCGTATTGTTTGAGATAATAGTCAGCCAATGCGCTGATGTCCTCGGGTCTTTCGCGCAGTGGAGGCAGTTCTAGTTCGATGGTATTGATCCGGTAAAGCAAATCCTGGCGGAAAGTTTTCTCGTTCACCATCTTTTCGATATTCATATTCGTCGCGCATATCAGGCGTACGTCGAGCACAATGGGCTTGTTGGAGCCTACGCGGGTCACTTTGCGTTCCTGGATGACAGTTAGCAGCTTAGCTTGCAAGGGTAATGTGAGGTTACCGATCTCATCGAGGAAGATGGTTCCGCCCTTGGCTTCTTCAAAGCGACCGGCGCGGTCTTCTTTGGCGTCGGTAAAGGCTCCTTTTACATGACCGAACAGTTCACTCTCGAAAAGGCTCTCGCTAATGGCACCCAGATCCACGGCCACAAACGGCTTGTCGGCACGTTTCGAATGCTGATGGACGTGTTTGGCGAGTTGCGTTTTGCCGGTACCGTTTTCGCCAAGGATAATCACATTGGCATCCGTCGAGGCCACGCGCTCGGCCGTAAGCAGTACTTGCCGCATACTCTCGCTGGTGGCGACGATGGTATCTCCCGCGGCCTTATTGCTCTTCTTGCCGTCGTCTTTGGTCTTTTCTTCAGCAACGGGAATCACCTTATTGTTTCCTCCTTCCAGCGCCGTGCTGATCGTCGCGAGCAGCTTATCGTTTTCCCAGGGTTTCAATACAAAATCGATGGCGCCCGCTTTGATGGCGCGGATCGCCATTTCTATGTCGCCGTACGCCGTGATCATGATCACTTTCGCCGCCGGGTTAATGTCGAGAATGCGATCGAGCCAATGGAAACCTTCTCGCCCGCTGTTCACGTCGCGGGTGAAATTCATATCGAGCAGGATCAGGTTGTAATCTCCGTTGGTAACGAGGAAGGGTAGCTTTTGGGGGTTCTTTTCGATATCGACGGCTTTGGCGTGTCGTTTCAGTAAAAGTTTGGCGGCACTGAGCACGTCAACATCGTCGTCGATAATCAGGATCTTGGCTTCTGATAGTAGCATGGCTGTAATTTCTTGTGGTGCGCAGTCGGGTTGGTACTGCCGGATAGGGACTTAACGGAATTGTTTGTCAAGATAAGGACGCAATTTGAAATATTATTTTCTAACAAGCTAAAATGTCACTATTTTACCTTAAAAAGGCGGTTTTAAAGGCTTGTCCGCGCCCGAACAAATTTGTCCGATAACGAACAATTTTAGCCGCATTATCAATTTAAATAGTGTTGATTTTCAAGTGATTATATGCCGTAGTCTTCTTTGGCATAGTGATTGGATTAGTTATGCCAAATACAAAAGCGAACTCAATCACTAGCATATAATGGAAGTTAAGACACCTAACGCAACAAGCACCAGTAACGGATTTTCCGGAGGATCGACCATGGACCGAGTAAAACCCAAGAAATTCTGGAATTCCAAACGTATCAGCATCATTGGCGGGAGCGTTTTGCTGGCAGCTTTCCTGATATACCAGTTCTTTTTTGCCGATAAGAGAAGCAAGCTGAATGTGGAGCAGGACAAACTGACGATATCGACGGTTCAAAAAGGTAAATTCGACGAATTTATCGTAGTAACCGGGGTGGTCCAGCCCCTGAAAACCATCCAGCTCGACGCGATCGTAGGCGGATATGTGACCGAGAAACTGATCGAAGGCGGTAACATGGTGAAACAGGGCGACGTACTGCTACGCCTCGAAAACCAGAACCTGAAACTGAGCTTTCTTCAATCTGAAACAGAGGCGAGCCGATTGGTAAACGACCTTCAAAATACGCGTCAAAATCTCAAAGTGGCGCGATTTACACTCCAAAAGACATTAAGCGACCTCGATTTCCAGCTCGATCAGGCGAAAGACGCACACGATCGCAACGTGAAATTGTACAAAGACAAAGTCATTCCGGAAGCCGATTACCTGAAAACGAAGCGCGACTATGAGAAGCTGGTAAGACAGCGTGAAATCGAAATCGAATCGCAGAAATACCAGGAAGAAAACGCTAAAATGCAGATTAATCAGCTCGAAGGTACCCTGGCCAGCACACAGAAAAACGTAAGCCTGTGGCGTCAGACACTGGATAACCTCGTGGTGAAAGCACCGGTATCGGGTCTGTTGTCTTCGATGAACATTGAAGTCGGTTCGAATATCAGCCAGGGACAGAATATCGGCCAGATCGACGATTTGAATGGGTTTAAAATGCGTGTCAGTGTAGATGAGCATTATCTGTCGCGGATTTTCGTAGGGCTTGCCGGCTCGATGGAGTTCAACGGAAAAGATTATGGCTTGAAAATCATCAAGATCTATCCAGAGATTCTGAGCGGACGTTTCGAAGTGGATATGAAGTTCGACAGCGGCGCTCCCGAAATGGTGAAAAGAGGGCAGTCCGCGCCGATCCGCCTGCAACTCGGTCAGCCTTCGCAGGCTACATTGCTGCCGGTAGGCGGATTCTTCTCCGAAACAGGCGGAAACTGGGTGTATGTAGTAAGCGACGGAGGCAAACGCGCTGCAAAACGCAAGATCACGCTCGGTCGCAAAAACCCCGAATATTTCGAAGTCCTCGAAGGCTTGCAGCCCGGTGAGAAAGTCATTACCAGTTCATATGAGAACTTTGGAGACAATGAAGTGCTGGAATTTTGAGGAACGTCGGCTGTCGGCAGTCGGCATTTTGAGAATGACTTCGGCTGTCGGCAATCGGCAGTCGGCTTTTTAAAGGAATCTTTTTTATGAATTAACGATACCCAGGCCGACGGCCGATTGCCGAAAGCCGAAGTTAAAAAACCTTACTTATCACGAAACCCAGGCCGATAGCCGAAAGCTGAGAGCCGACAGCCAGAAAAACAATGATCAAGATTAGCAACATGCACAAGGTGTTTTCTACGGAAGAAGTAGAAACAACTGCCCTCAACGGCATCGACCTGGAAATTAAGGATGGCGAGTTTGTAGCCATTATGGGCCCTTCCGGTTGTGGGAAATCGACCTTGCTGAACATTCTCGGATTACTCGATAATCCGAGCGAAGGTTCTTACGAGTTTTACGGCACCGAGGTCGCCAAAATGTCGGAACGCCAGCGCGCGCAGATCCGCAAGGGAAATATCGGGTTCGTGTTTCAGAGCTTCAACCTGATCGACGAGCTGACGGTTTATGAAAACGTCGAGCTGCCGTTGCTGTACCTCAAAACACCTCCCGCAGAGCGTAAGGAGAAAGTGGAGGCCGCCCTCACCCGCATGAACATGATGCACCGCCGCAACCACTTCCCGCAGCAGCTTTCGGGTGGTCAGCAGCAGCGTACTGCCATCGCCCGCGCTGTGGTAGCGACTCCCAAGACAATCCTGGCCGATGAGCCGACAGGTAACCTCGATTCTAAAAACGGAGAAGAGGTAATGAGCCTGCTGAGCCAGCTGAACGGGGCCGGAACGACAATCCTGATGGTGACGCACTCACCTTATGACGCCGGTTTCGCACACCGCGTAGTGAACCTGTTCGACGGCAAGATCGTGACCGAAAAAATACATGTTTAGAAATTCTCCGGCTATTGACGACTAGCGCGGCTTTATAGCAGGAACCTTAAAGCGGGGGCACCAGCTCCCTGGAATGCGATGCGGGGGCCCGTGCAGGGTGAAATGCCAAAGCTAGTTTGAACAATATGCCAAATCTAACCATGAAGAAAATCTTAACCATCCTGTTGGCCGGCGTGAGTACGCTGGCCATTGCCCAGAAAAGGGCTTACCTGAGCAGAAGCATCGACGACGACGGCAAAAAGCTGTCGATTAAAGTATCCGGGACGTTTGACGGCAAGGAAGTCGACATCGACAAGTCGTTCGATGTGGAGGGAATGAGCCAGGAAGATCGTGAGGCGTTGCGGGATAAGGTACTTTCTTCCATCGCGGAGGGAAACCTGGAACTGCCGGCCCCGAAAGGTGTTTGCAAAGAATCGGTGTCCGTGGCGACCGCGCCTAAACGCAAGCTTAAGACGCCCGCACCACCTGCCCCGCCTAAACCAGCAGCTGGCGAATGGTCGGATGAAGACGGCAACGATGAAACGCCGGAAACGATGGCATTTTCTTCAAATGAAGTGAATGCGGAGATGATTTCGTCGGGTAAGGGATTTATCAAAGAACCTGTTTCGAAAGACCCGAAGGGCTTCACCAAGCACGTACGCTACAACTCGGAAACCGGTGAAATGTATGTTAAATACAAATTCATGAAGAGCGGCGACGAGTATATCTACGAAAAGACTGTCAACGCCGCCGACAAATCCGAGAAGGAGCGGCTGAAAATCATCGAGAAATTCGAGAGCGAAATGGGCTTGCCTGGTAACGGCATGGAAATGTAAACGCTTAACTTAATGCTTAAAAATTACCTGAAAATTGCCTGGCGGAATCTGCGTAAACACAAGTTTTACACGTTTCTGAACATATTCGGTTTGTCCCTAGGGCTGGCAAGTTGCCTGCTCATTACGCTTTACGTAGTGGATGAACTTAGTTACGACCGCTCATTTGCCAACGCGGACCGTATTTTCCGGATCAATGCCGACATTCGTTTCGGCGGCGCCGATATGTCGCTTGCGGTAGCGCCCGATCCCCTGGCATTTACACTCAAAAAAGATTATCCGCAGATCGAACAGGTGGTGCGCATGCGCGAAAACGGCAGCCAGCTGGTGCGCCGCAGCGATGCGACCGATAATTTAAAGGAAGAACACGTGTTCTTCGTGGATTCCACATTCTTCAAAGTTTTCCCGGTAGCCCTGCTTCAAGGTGATCCCAATACTGCATTGCGCAATCCGCAAACAGTGGTGATTTCCGAAACGGACGCCCGCAAATACTTCGGCGAAGCTAACCCGATGGGCAAGGCGCTGATGGTCGATAATAATGCTACGTATACAGTTACCGGTGTCATGCAGGACCTGCCTGCCCAGTCGCACATGCGCGATGTCAATATGCTGCTTTCCATGAGTTCCACCGAGGAAAGCCGGAGCAATGCCTGGGGAAGCCATAATTTCAATACCTATATTCTCTTCCGGGAAGGGGTGAATGCAAAGCAGTTTGAAAAGAATTTTGAGACCGTCTTGCAGAAATATACTTCCAAATGGATCAAGCAGTTCGTAGGTTCGACACTGGATGAAATCCGGAAATCGGGTAACTATCTGGTCTATACCCTGATGCCGCTGACGGACATTCATTTACATTCCGATCGTACGGCGGAGATCAATGCGAACGGAAATATTCAGTATGTCTACATTTTCGCCGTGGTAGCGGTTTTTCTGCTCGCCATCGCCTGTGTGAACTTTATGAACCTCGCCACCGCGCGTTCGTCCAACCGGGCGAAGGAAGTGGGCGTACGCAAGGCCCTCGGCTCGGAACGGTCGTCGTTGGTCAACCAGTTCCTGACCGAGTCGATCATGCTGAGCTTCTTTTCGCTCACACTAGCCATGCTGATCGCCTACCTCGCATTGCCTTTGTTCAACAACCTGGCCAATAAACACATCCAGTTTCCGATCACAAATGTCTGGTTTTGGTCTGCGCTGCTGCTGACCGGCAGCATTGTAGGGGTGCTTGCGGGTAGCTATCCTGCATTCTTCCTGTCGGGATTCCAGCCTTTGAAGGTTCTCAAAAACACCATTGAGCTGGAAGGCAAGGGGAGTGGTTACCTGCGCAATGCACTGGTCGTATTCCAATTCGTGATTTCGGTGATGCTGATCGTCGGTACCGGGGTCATTTACCGGCAGCTCAATTACATTCAAACCAAGAAACTGGGCTTCAACAAAGATCAGATGCTGATTGTGAACGATGCCTACGCGTTGGACAATCAGGTGAAAGCATTCAAAGAGCAGGTGATGCAGCTGCCCAATGTGGAAAGCGCTACCGTAACCAGCTTCCTGCCTACGCCCTCTTCGCGCACCGACCATACTTTCTTTCCGGTCGGGCAAATGCAGCAGGATAAGGGTATTAATATGCAGAAGTGGGCCGTGGACTATGATTTTGTTGAAACAATGCAGCTTCAAATTGCCAGCGGACGCGCTTTTGAAGAAGCTTTTCCGTCGGATTCTACCGGCATTGTGATCAACGAGGCTGCCGCCAAAGTGCTCGGCTACGCCGATCCAATAGGAAAGAAGATTTTCGGTTATGAAGATGCAGCCTTAACCAAACGCGTAGATTATACGATTATCGGGGTGGTAAAGAACTTTCACTTCGAATCGCTGAGGAAAAACATCGGTGCATTGAGCCTGATCCTTTACAAAAGCAATGGCTCGGTGGTGTTCCGTATGAAAGGCGGCGATGCCCCGCGCACGGTGGAGCAGGTAGCTTCGCTGTGGAAAAAGATGGCGCCCGGTCAGCCGTTCAACTACCGGTTCATGGATGAGGATTTTGATAACGTCTACCGCAGCGAGCAGCGGGTAGGCGAGATATTCATCACTTTCGCAACGATTTCCATTATTATTGGTTGCCTGGGCTTGTTCGGCCTGTCGGCATTCACCGCAGAGCGCCGCACCAAAGAGATCGGCGTCCGGAAAGTGCTGGGAGCGAGTGTGGCCAACATTGTAGCCTTGCTTTCCAAAGAATTCATCAGACTGATCATCATCGCGATCTTGATCGGCAGCCCTATCGCCTGGTTTGGCATGAACCATTGGCTGAACGATTTTGCCTACCACGTTGATCTTGCCTGGTGGATGTTCGCCGCCGCAGGATTGCTCGCGATTATCATCGCCCTGCTCACGGTAAGTTTCCAGAGTATCAAAGCCGCGCTGATGAACCCCGTGAAGTCATTGAAATCGGAGTAAAGGAGGACAGGGAATAAATCCGAACTATCAAACCGTATGCTTAGAAATTATCTGAAAATCGCCTGGCGGAATTTGTTGAAAAACAAGATGTTCAGCTCGATTAATATCCTCGGTCTTGCGCTGGGGATGGCTTGCAGTTTGCTGATTATGCTGTGGGTGCAGGACGAGATCAAAATGGACCGCTTCCACGAGAACGACGCACGGCTCTATTCGGTCATGGAAAATCAGCATTATTCCGGGGAGATCAACACATTTGCCGCTACGCCCGGGATTCTGGCCGAACACATTGTGAAGGACTTTCCGGAAATCGAAAAGGCCAGTCAGGTGCTCTGGGAGCAATCGCCGGTTTTACGCGTGGGTAATGTGTACGACAATGAAAAGGGTCGGTATGTGCAGGGGGATTTCCTGACCATGTTCACATTCAAACTCAAACAAGGTGATGCCCGGACGGCGCTCAAACGACCTGACGGCATTGTGATTTCCCAGAAGCTTGCCGACAAATACTTCAAAGGCCAGGATCCGATCGGTAAGGCCATGCGCGTCGATAACAAGGATGACGTAGTGGTAACCGGCGTTCTGGAAGAGATACCGCGGTATTCTTCGATGAGATTCGACTTTATGATGAGCTATGACCGGTGGCTCAAAGGTGCTGCCTGGGCGAAGGAATGGGGGAACAACGGGCCGCGCTGCGCGGTACTGCTCGCAAAGAATGCCGATGTCGATAAAGTCAACGCGAAAATCAAGGATTACATTAAAACCAAAAACAAGGACAGTAATGTAGACCTATTCCTGATCAACTACGGAAAGTCATACCTGTATTCGAACTGGGAGGCGGGCAAGCAGAACGGCGGGCGCATAGAATATGTGCGTATGTTCACGATCGTGGCAGTATTCATCCTGATCATTGCCTGCATCAACTTCATGAACCTGGCAACGGCCCGCTCGGTAAAACGGGCCAAGGAGGTGGGACTGCGCAAAGTGGTGGGTGCCTACAAAACGAGCCTGATCGGGCAGTTTATGGGTGAATCGATCCTGATCACGATGCTGGCGCTGGTAGTGGCCATCGGCATCGTCCTGATATTGCTACCCGGGTTCAATACGCTTACCGACAAGCAATTGTCGCTCGATTTCCTCGATCCGGCGTTCTTGCTACTGCTCCTCGCATTGACACTCATTACCGGTCTGGTCGCGGGCAGTTATCCTGCATTGTTCATGTCGTCGCTCAACCCGGTAACAATCTTGAAAGGCGCATTGAAGTTCAAACCGAATGCTACCTATTTCCGGCAGGGGCTGGTAGTGTTCCAGTTCGGCCTTTCGATCCTGCTGATCCTGTCAATGATCGTTATTTACCGGCAGATCGACTATATCCAGCACAAAAACCTGGGTTTCAACCAGGAAAACCTGTTATACATTCCCGATATCGAAAACACAATAAGCAACAACTTCGATGCCTTTAAGCGGGCACTCGAAGGGGAGCCGGGCATTAAGTCGGTGACCCGCTCACAGGCCGGCCCGCTGGATTATGGAAGCTCGACGATGGGTGTCAACTGGCCCGGAAAAGATACCACCAAACAATTGCTTTTCAGTGTGAATCCGGTAGGTTTCAACTTTGTCGAAACCATGGGAATCAAATTGCTGGATGGCCGGGATTTCAATCCGTCGTTCGGGACCGATACGTCCAATTACCTGGTAAACCAGGCGGCGGCTAAAAAGATCGGTTATAAGGATCCGGTAGGCAAGGAACTCACCATGTGGGGTAAAAAAGGGAAGATCGTCGGTTTGATGAAGGACTTTCATATCGGCTCGCTCCACGTGGCCATTGAGCCTCTGATAATTAGCCTTCAGCCTAAGAAAGAAGCCTGGGGTGTAGGAATGGTGCGAGCGGAAGCGGGGAAAACGAAGCAGGCGATTGAAAGTCTCGAGAAGGTCTTCCGTCGGTACAATTCCGGCATGCCGTTCAAGTATCATTTTGCAGACGAGGAATTCGGGAATCTTTACAAAGCTGAAACGGTCGTGAGCAAGCTTTCCAATTATTTTGCATTCCTGGCGATTTTCATTTCCTGCCTGGGGTTGTTCGGCCTGGCCGCATTCACCGCGGAGCAGCGTACGAAGGAAATTGGCGTCCGCAAAGTACTTGGCGCCAGTGTTTCCAATCTGGTAGGGATGCTGTCAGCGGATTTTGTGAAGCTGGTTGGCATTGCTGCTGTCATCGCATTCCCCGTCGCCTGGTATTTCCTGAATGGCTGGCTGGAAAAATATGCATTTCGCATCGAAATGGAATGGTGGTATTTCGTTGCGGCCGGCGTGGTGGCGCTGCTCATTGCGCTGTTTACGGTGAGTTTCCAGGCTATCAGAGCCGCGCTGATGAATCCGGTAAAATCATTGAAATCCGAATAATAGCCATGCTTAGAAACTATTTCAAAATCGCCGTCCGCAACCTTACGAGGAATAAGGTTTTCTCGGTTATCAACATTGCCGGTTTGTCGCTAGGGCTTACCTGCTGCATGCTCATTGTGCTGTATACCAAGGACGAGGTGAGCTTCGACCGCTTTCAAAAGCATAAAGATCAGCTATACCGGGTAATGGTTACCAGCAAGGACGAAACCGAAACGCGGACCTTCGGCAGTACCAATGCGATACACGGGCCTACTTTCAAGCAGGACATTCCGGAAATCAGGGAGGTTATCCGGGCGCAGAGCACTTCATTTGTCATCAAAAAAGGGAATGAGGTGCTCAAAGAGGACGTTTTGTTCGCGGACGCGCCGTTCTTCTCGGTATTTTCCATGCCGCTGCTTTCCGGAGATCCTGAAACGGTGTTGGCGGATATCCACTCGATCGTATTGAGCGAAGACCTGGCCGTCAAATATTTCGGTACGAAGAATGCAGTTGGTCAAACGATGCAGCTCAAAATCGGGGATGATTTTGAGGCGTTTAAAGCGTCGGGCGTGGCCCGGCGCTGCCCGCAGAACTCTTCCATCCAATTCGACGCCGTGCTGCCGTTCGCCTATCAGGAAGCGAAAGGATGGACGGATAATGAATGGATGGGCTTTTACATGAATACCTTTTTACTGCTGCACGAAAAGGCGGACTATCATGCGGTAGTCCGTAAAATGAACCAGGTTTCACGGAGCAAGGTGCCCGCAGAGCCCGGGAAGGAGCGGGATTTTATGAACCAGGTGGCGTTTGGCCTTATGCCTTTCCTGGATGTGCATTTGCAAAGCAGCAGCGGCGACGTGCGCAATGGCCTGGACCATGGCAGCAGCCCCATTTATTCCTACATTTTGTCGGGCATCGCTATTTTCATTTTGCTGATCGCCTGCATCAATTTTGTGAACCTCACGGTAGCGCGCTCGCTCAACCGGGCGAAGGAAATTGGTGTGCGTAAAGTGGTCGGAGGCTTACGGAAACAGCTGGTTTATCAGTTTCTGGGAGAGTCGTTCCTGCTCTCGTTTCTGGCATTTGCACTCGCAATCCTGTTTACGCAAATTGCACTGCCGGTATTCAACGAGCTTGCCAATAAACAACTGGCACTGTCATATCTGCTCGATACCGGCCTGGTGTCGGGTTACGTGGCATTGTTTTTTATGACCGGCCTCGTCGCCGGCGTGTACCCGGCGCTGGTGCTTTCAGGTTTCAGTCCGGTGCAGACATTATACAACCGTACCCGCCTGGCCCGGAAAAACTATCTGACGAAGGGACTCGTCGTTTTCCAGTTTGCATTGTCGGTGTGCCTCGTGATCGGGACAATCGTGATTTATTCTCAATTTCAATACCTGACCAGCAAAGACCTGGGTTACAACGACCAGAACCTGGTCAAATTCAGTCTGGGTCGCGGCGGACCGGATAGGGATGTATTGGGGGTGATCCAGAGAGAATTGAAAAATACTGCCGGAATAGCATCGGTAGCGGCATTTAATGGAAATTATAATGGGACGGCGGCGAAAGTCGACGGACGTGAAATTGGTTTTGGCTACATCGGCGTGAGCGACGAGTTCCTGAGCACATTGCAGATACCCGTGGTGGCGGGCCGTAATTTTTCCAAAAGCTTTGCCACAGATCCCGAGGAAGCAATTGTCGTCAACCAGGCATTCGTGAAACGTGCCGGGTTGAAAAACCCGATCGGGAAAGAGGTCGATTTTGAATGGAAGAATAAAAAGATGAAGATCATCGGCGTCATCCGCGACTATCACTATGCGTCCCTGAAAGACACTATTGCGCCCCTGGTGCTTACCCAGGACCCGAAATACCGGCTAGGTACCATTTGGGCGAAACTGGACAGCAAGGATACCCCCGCGACGATCAAGGCTATTGAAAAGATTTTCAGAAACCATATCAGGAACCTGCCGTTTGAATACACATTCGAAGACGAAGCGAACCTGAAAAGGTATGAGTCCGAAGCGAAATGGAAGCAGATGATCACGCTTGCGGCGGTGTTGTCCATTTTTGTCTCATGCATCGGGTTATTCGGTTTGGCGACTTTCAATGCCGAAACGCGTATCAAGGAAATCGGTATCCGCAAGGTACTCGGGGCCTCGGTGGCCAGCATTACCGCCCTGCTTTCGATGGACTTTGTTAAGCTTGTCATCATCGCGATCATCATCGCATTGCCGATTTCATATTATGGGGCCAATATCTGGTTGCAGGACTTCCCCTACCGCATTTCGGTATCCTGGACGTACTTCGCCTGGGCCGCGTCACTGGCCGTCGCCGTCGCGGTCCTGACAGTCAGCTATCAAAGCATCCGCGCCGCCATGCTGAACCCTGTCAAGTCTTTAAGAACGGAATGATTTAGCAGGAAGAAACGGAGCCTCCATCCTCCCTTTCTTCCTTCCTCCCTTTTTTCTAATCTCCCTGCCATGCTAAAAAACTATCTAAAAATCGCATTCCGGTCTTTGTGGAAAAACCGGCTGTTCACGGCGATCAATGTACTGGGGCTCTCGCTGGGGCTGGCGAGTGCGGGTGTTCTGATCCTTTTCATTCAGCGGGGCATTACGTTCGATACCTTTCACAAGGACAACGATCAGATCTTTTTTGTGCAGACAGCCGACGCTACCTCGCGCTACAACCAGACGGTGTATCCCATCCTGGAACAGATGGTTAAGACTTTTCCGGAAATTGAAACGGGTACGCACGTGCAGGGATGGAATGATGTGTGGCTCAACCGCAATGGCAAGGACCTGCAACAACGGACGAAATATGTGGATAGCACATTCTTCGATATCTTCTCTTTCAAGCTCAAATACGGCAATGCAGCTTCTGCATTGAAACGCAAGCAGTCGATCGTGTTGAGCGATCAGGCTGCCGAGGCGCTCTTCGGGGACGTGAACCCGGTTGGGGAAACCGTTACGGTGGAGGATTCCATGACGTTTACGGTTACAGGCGTGCTCGAACCGGTCCCGGCGAACTCATCTATCCAGTTTGAAGTACTGCTTCCGGCGTCGAATCTGGAAGACAATAAGAATTTTGCTTCGGGCGCCGATTGGTACAATACATTCGCCACAGTTTATCTCAAATTGAGAAAGGGTGCCGATGTCGCCGGGCTGGAAGCGAAATTCCCTGCATTTGCCAAAACGCATTTCCACGCGGACGGACAAAAGCGGGAGATCCGCATTGCTCCGCTGAAAGAATTCATCCACTATGAAAACCCCAATTTTCGCTGGATGATCTACGGTGCAATCACCATTGCCGTATTTATTGTATTGATTATCAGTATTAATATGGTTAATCTCAATACGGCCATGTCGTTCACGCGGGTGAAGGAAGTGGCCGTGAGAAAGGTAACCGGTTCCACGCTCGGGCAGGTACTCGCGCAGTTCTGGACCGAATCGGCGCTGGTACTGGTCGGGTCACTGCTGATCGCCGTTGCGTTCGGAATCCTGTACCTGGTCCCCCAATTCAACGAGTTCAGGCAGGGCAGAATGCAGCTGGTGGTCAACTGGCAGCAGGATTCCGCTACATTCCTCACCTTGATGGGGATTGTTGGCATTATCGCTTTCGTAGCCGGAACCATTCCTGCGGCGTATCTGAACAGGCTAGACCTGCGGGATACACTGAAGGGAAAACTATCGGGCAGGCCGGGATACGGGAACTGGACACAGGGAACATTAATCGTCGTCCAGCTGGTAATCGCCATCGTCCTGGTAGTCGGTGCGATCGCGGTGCGCTGGCAAATCAGCTTCATGCGCGAGGCCAATACCGGTTTCAAGGCGGAGAATGTAGTGGTAGTGTCCTCGGATTTGCAGTACAAGGACGAGAATGTGGCCGTTCAGCAATTTGTCCCCATTCTCGATGGTTTAAAACAAAACTCGAAGATCCGGAGCATAGCCGTATCGGGTGTAGTTCCGACGCGGTACTGGAATAATTACAATGTGTACACACCGGAGGGCAAGGACCCTAAAAGCATTCGCCTGCGACACGTGGGTACCAGCACCAACTATACCGCCACCTACGATATCCGCATGGTGGAAGGAAGGGATTTTTCCGAAGAGCTGGACCGAAACGGGGAGCAGCATCCTGTGGTGATCAATGAGGCTGCCCGCAAGGCGTTCGGATGGACGACTGCCGTAGGGAAACGGCTTCGCCAGGGCAACAATACCGAGGTATATACGGTGGTAGGCGTGATGAAAGACTTCCATTATGGCCCTCTGAAAGACCGTATCGAGCCATTGCTGCATTGGTACGATGGCCCGCCGAGCCTGAACAGCTACCTGTCGTTGAAATTCGCCGATGTTTCACAAGCAAAAAGCGTTCTGGCGACGCTCGAAAGGGATATGAAGAAAATTCCTTCCAAACGGCCGTTTAAGTTTTTCTATATGCAGGAGGAGCTCAGCCGGCAGTACAACGACCTCGACGGTATCTGGAAAATGGTGAATTTTGTAACGTTCCTGGCGATCATTATCGCATTCGCAGGCATTTTTGGACTGATATCACTTGCCGCCAGTAAGCGTACGAAGGAAATCGGCATCCGGAAAGTGCTTGGTTCCAGTGTGCAGGGAATTGCCGTACTGCTATCGCGTGATTTTATCGTGCTGTTAGGCATTTCCATGCTCGTGGGATTGCCGCTGGCCTACACTTTTGTGGTCAAATACCTTGCAAGTTTTGAATACCACGTCAACCTGCCCTGGTACATTTTCGTGCTGGTCGCATTCGGCGCATTACTGCTCACCGTGCTGACCGTCGGGTTTCAGGGCATTAAAGCCGCACTGGCCGACCCGGTGAAGAGTTTGCGGAGCGAGTAGGGAAATCCACTCATCCGCAAATCAAAAATTAAGCTATTGCTTTGACTAACCCCTTATTGCAATATCGAACAAGAGTGTCCAGTTTCGGACACTCTTGTTGTCTTTTTATTGAGTCAACAGGTTTATTATGAGTGTTTTAGATTGGCTTTTGACGATTGGTACAATTATTCATTTCCAATAACCGGAATGCAATCCATGACCAGCCATGATCCAAAACTATCTGAAAATTGCTTGGAGGAACGTCTTGAAAAACAAGATGTTCTCCGTTATCAATGTCTTCGGCCTCTCGGTCGGTATGACGTGTTGCATGCTCCTGCTGCTTTACATTCTGAGCGAGGTTTCGTTCGATAAGCATCAGGAGCATGTGAATGACCTCTACCTGGTACGCTCTGAAAACGTGCAGCCCAATGGAGAGAAAATGGACAATCCCCGCGCGCCGGCACCTTACGCGCAGGCGCTGAAAGCCGAGTATCCCGAAGTGGTGCAGGCGACGAGGCTGTGGCAAAATTTCCTGGAAGACAAGGCGCTGCTAACCGTGGAGCAATCAGGAAAGAGCCCGCTTTCATTCTACGAGCCCAAAGGAACGCACGTAGATTCCACATTCTTTGATGTTTTTACCTATCAGTTTCTGGAAGGGGACAAACGGACTGCACTTAATGACCCGCATTCGATCGTTCTTTCCGACGTGCTGGCGCAAAAGCTTTTCGGCAACGAACCCGCGTTGAACCGCACTATCAAGGTAGGCGGAAAGACGGGGCATAACGAGAATTTCAAAGTGACCGGCGTTTTTCGCGATGAAAGCGCCCGTTCGCATATTGATGCCAATTACTTTGTGTCTTTCAAAGTGGGATGGATAGGCGACTACCTTCGGCAGCCGGATCTCAATTTCACGGCCAACAATATGTTTTACCACTACATCCGCCTACGGCCAGGTACGGATGCAGCCGCGTTCGAAGCGAAGTTGCCTGCATTCATCGAAAAATATGCGCGTAAAGACCTCAAAATCGCGGGATATGACAAGATACTGGCACTGCTTCCAGTCCGCGATATTCACCTTTTCAACCAGATCGACCGCATCGTATCGGCTACGACGAGCTCCACTTACCTGTACGTTCTCGCTTGCATCGCAGTATTCACTTTGCTGATCGCCTGCATCAATTTTATGAACCTCGCCACGGCGCGTTCCGCGAAACGGGCGGCTGAGGTAGGCATGCGTAAAGTGATGGGAGCCGGCAAGGGCAGTTTGGTCGGGCAGTTCCTGGGCGAATCCATGGTGCTCACACTGCTTGGCCTGGCCGTAGCGATGGTGCTGGTAGTGCTGCTGTTGCCGTTTTTCAACCAGCTGGCCGACAAATCGCTGGATGTGCAAGAGCTCCTCCAACCGAAGATCGTGGGGGGATTTGTGCTGCTCGCGCTTGTAACCGGCGTGCTGGCCGGAAGCTACCCTGCATTTTATCTGTCGGTATTCAATCCGCTGGATGTGATCAAAGGACGGTTTGTTAACTCGGTATCAGCTACGACGCTGCGTCGCGGGCTGGTGGTGTTCCAGTTTGTGATCTCGATCGGCCTGGTGGTGGCTACGATTGTCATTCAGGGGCAAATCCGGTTTATGAAAGATCAGCCGCTCGGTTTTACAAAAGACCAGCAGATCGTCATCCCTTTCCGCAGCCAGGAGGCACGGCAGGCATACACCGCATTGAAAAGCGAACTTTTGCAGGATAGTCGCATTACCTCGGCGTCCGGTACGGCCTATTATCCCGGCATTCTCAACCCGAGCGACATGTCGGTTTATTTGCCCGGACAGACTGTGGACGACGATAATGTGATCAAAACCAACTGGGTAGCCCCGGATTTTATGGAAACGATGGGCTTTAAACCCGTCGCGGGAAGGATGTTTTCTAAGGAATTTCCGGCTGATACCAACTATAAAGTCGTGGTGAATGAAGCTACGCTACGGAAATTCAACGTGCCGCTCAATAAGGCGGTAGGGCAGAAGTTTCTGTTCAACAATGGCGGCGACACACCGGGCTCGGTGGAGGTGGTAGGCGTGGTAAAGGACTTCCATTTCCAGGATTTGCACAAGGTGATCGAACCCTATGCCTTTTTCCTCAATATGGACCCGAGTTACAATTACCTGATTGCACATATCGCCGGCAAAGATGCGGCTGCGGCCATTCCATTGATAGAAAGCAAATGGAAGTCGCTCATCCCCGACGAACCATTTTCCTACACATTCCTGGATGAGGATTTTCAGAAGAACTATGCCGCCGATGCGCGGACTTCCAGATTGGTCAATGCATTTACCATCATTTCTATCCTGATTTCCTGCCTTGGACTATTCGGCCTGGCTACGTTTGCCGCCCAGCAACGGATCAAGGAAATAGGCGTGCGAAAAGTGCTTGGGGCTTCCATCACTAACATTGTGGGCCTCCTGTCGGGCGATTTTGTAAAATTGGTTGTCATTTCCATTGTGATAGCCACCCCGCTCACGTGGTACCTGATGAACCGGTGGCTCGACGATTTCGCCTATAAAATCAGCTTGCAATGGTGGATGTTTGCCGGAGCCGGCGCACTCGCGGTAGTCATCGCATTGCTGACCGTCAGCACCCAGGCCATCAAGGCGGCCGTTACGAATCCTGTGAAATCATTGAAAACAGAATAGGGAACAATATGTTCAAGAACTATATCAAAATCGCGTTGCGTAACCTTTGGAAGAGCAAGGGTTATGCCTTCATTAATATCGTTGGGTTGTCGGTCGCTTTCTGTGTAAGCGTGTTTCTGTTCCTGACGGCCTACTTCGCATTGTCGTATGACAACTTTCACGCCGACAAAGACCGGATATACGAACCCTATTTCTTTTCCAATGACCCTGAGCGTGTAAATCGCGCGGCCTCGATGCCATTCCCGATCACACCCGCATTGAAGGATGAATATCCCGATATTGAAGCCATAGCACGGGTAGTCAACGGGTCGGATGTAGTGGAATACAAAGGCAAGTTCCTCGACAAGAATATCAAGTTTACCGAACCTGACTTCTTCAAAATCTTCTCGTTCGCATTTAAGCAAGGCAATGCACAAACCGCTTTGCAGGACCTGAGCAGCATTGTGATGACAGAGCACATGGCTAAGGCTGTGTTTGGAGAGGAAGACCCGATGGGTAAGCGCGTCCAGCTGGGCCTGGATGGGGACAAAAAAGAATATGTGGTAAACGCGGTACTTGCGGATTTCCCGGAAAATTCTTCGCTACAATTCGATGCATTCATACGCAGCGAGAATGTGGACAATTACCAGCAGCAGAAGGATCAATGGGATGCATTCTCGCATAATATCTTTCTTAAACTGAAACCGGGTGTCGACAAGCTTGCATTCGAAAAGAAACTGAAACCTTTCACCGCCAAATATTTCGCAGAGACCATCACTCAGCTTAAAAAGAAAGGCGCCAAGCCCGACGAACGGGGTGATTTGTATGCACTTCGCCTTCAGAAACTGGAAGACGTGCATTTCAACCGGGAAATATCGGGCGCCAGTGAGGGCTCGCTCGTATATGCGCTGATGGGCATCGGCATTTTCATCCTGCTGATCGCCTGCATCAACTTTATCAATCTCAACGTCGCACGATCCTTCATCCGCGCACGGGAGGTGGGTGTACGCAAGTCGCTCGGTGCCTTGAAACAGCAGCTTTTCTTTCAGATTTGGGGAGAGGCCGGGGTTATATGTTTTCTGGGTTTTCTGGCGGGCATCGTACTGGCGATTCTTTTGCTTCCTGCATTCAATGCAACTTTCCGATCTAAGCTGACATTGGAATACATTTTCGAGCCCGATAAAATGGCGTTGCTCGTTGGGTTGTTCTTGTTTGTTACGCTGGTGGCGGGCGGTTATCCCGCGGCGCAAATGTCGAAATTCAATGCGGTGGAGGTTTTAAAGGGGAAAGTATCCCTCAAAAAGCCGGGCATATTAAGAAATTCTCTGATCGTGGCCCAGTTTGCCCTTTCGAGCCTGCTGATATGCTGCACGATCATCGCGGTGCAGCAGGTAGACCATCTTCGTAAGCAGCCGCTCGGTTTCCAGAAGGAAGAGGTGATCAGCATTCCGGTGGGTAGGAAGGTGAATGGGCAAACCGCGCTGCGCAGAATGCGTAACCGCCTCGCCAATGATCCTAATGTCGTGAGCATTACCGGTTCCGCCGTGAACCTGGGAATGGGCCTGGATAGAAGCAGTTCGCGAAGTTCCGTCGGTTTTACTTTCAAAGAGCGAGAAGTGGAAACGGATTGGCTGCATATCAGTTACGATTATCTGAAAACCCTCAATATCAAGCTGATTGACGGAAGGGAGTTCAGCCCAGCTTATCCGACCGATTCGATGGGAAGGGTGATCATTACCGAAAGCATGGCCAAAGCGATTGGCGAAAAGAACCCTGTGGGCAAGTTCTTTCAGACCGACACTGCCGGCATCAGGCACCAGATCATCGGTGTCGTTCCTGACTTCAATCTTTATTCTTCCAAGGCAGAAAAGAAGCCGATTACCATGTACCTCTCGCATACGGATGGGATCGGATACATTTTTGTGCGTGTCACGCCGCAGGGCCTGGCATCCTCCATGGAAAAGCTGAAAAGCGTGTGGAAGGAAATTACGCCGGAATCTGAATTTATCGGCTCGTTCCTGGATGAAAATACCAACGCGTGGTACAAGGAAGAGGAAAGACTTTCTCAGGTTTTCAGTCTGGCGTCGTCGGTTGCGGTGATATTGTCTTGCCTGGGGTTGTTCGCCGTCGCATTGATCGTCATGGAACAGCGCACGAAGGAAATCGGTGTTCGCAAGGTGCTCGGCGCGAGCATCGGCAGCCTGGTATTTGTACTGTCCAAAGATTTTGTAAAACTCGTGCTCATCGCGATCCTGATCGCGACGCCTGCCGCCTGGTATTTCATGCAGCTCTGGCTGGACAACTACCCCTATCGCATTGAAATCAGCCCGCTTGTATTCATTGGCGTCGCTCTGGCAGCCGTGCTTATCGCCATTGCCACCGTCAGCTTCCAAAGCATCAAAGCCGCGCTAATGAACCCGGTGAAGTCGCTGCGGAGCGAATAGTAGGCTTTCAAGAGGTTGCCAAGGTGTTGGGGTTAATTCCTCAACACCTTATATTTGCAGTAGACCAGGCCAGAACTTTATGGAAAGCGATGTGGTAACGAAAACCGGACTTATGCAGAAACGTCCGGGTAAAATGAATATGGATGAGTATCCGCAATGCGCATGATTTCGCGCTGGAATTAAATCTTGGCTACCTTTCTCATTACGATTACCTACGAAGCCTGGCCGTTTCCCGGAGTGACGTGAATGTTCATCTGATCCTGTTTTTTACGGACAATGTCGAACTGTGTTTGTTGCGCGCGAAAGTGAGGCATCAGAGTGGCGGACACCTTGTGGAGCCGCATGTGATTCAATCAATGTACTGAGACACAATTCCTTTGTTTAAAAAGCACATTAAGCTTTTTGCCAGTGTATCTTTTATTTCGGTAACAAACACAGATGTTGAAGAAGTTACGCGTGGTAATGTCCCCAATTGGGTTTCGCACAATGGATTGACTCAATATGTAAGGAATTAATAGGCGATGTTGGAAGCGCCTGATGTTCGAACACGTACAAAACTGTTCGAAAGCGGACGTGCGGCAGTTTTTATTATTGATGTAATCGATTGAAAAACAAATTGTTGTTGACTTGGTACAGGATTTAATGCAATGCAAATGCTTTAATCCCAACTAACCTGGCCATGATCAAAAACTATCTCACAACCTCACTCAGAAACCTTCGCCGCAACTGGAACTTTACTTTAATCAACATTACCGGGCTGACGATGAGCCTTGCCTGTTGTTTGCTGATCTTTTTTACGGTCAGGTATGAGCTAAGCTTCGACAGCCATCACCGGCATGCTGACCGGATTTACCGGCTGCTCAACCATAATATAGAGGACGGAGAGAAAGGATTTAGTGCGGGTATCCCCCTGCCGGCGTTGGCGGCATTGCGCAACGATTTTCCGGAAATCAGGAACCAGGTGACCTGTACTTATGGCCTTCGCGAAACGCTCATCACAATCACACAGGGTTCGGAGAAAAAGAAGTTTTCTGATCCGGGGTATAGTATCGCATTTACAGGCCCCGAGTATTTCCGGATGTTCGATTACAAATGGCTCAAAGGTTCGCCCGCGCAGGCCCTCAAAAATCCGGGCTCTGTGGTGCTGACGGAGGGGCAAGCCCGCAAGTTTTTCGGCAATGCAGATCCCATGGGGAAAAGCATCCGGGTGCGTAATCAAATGGATTTTGTAGTAACCGGCGTCGTAGCCGACCCTCCCGCAACCACCAGCCTGCCA
This sequence comes from Dyadobacter sp. 50-39, assembly GCA_001898145.1. GTDB lineage: Bacteria > Bacteroidota > Bacteroidia > Cytophagales > Spirosomataceae > Dyadobacter. The sequence goes on along the minus strand of MKSR01000029.1, from coordinate 480,806 downwards.
TTCACAACAATGCTGTCGTTTGCTTCTTTGAAAGAGTTTGGCGCATTTACCAACTGGGACGACTGGGTTTCCAGCTACGGAGGCGGGCAAATGTACCTGATGCTGCCGGAAAATGTCAGCGAAGCGCAATTTGAACAGCAACTTTTGGCATTCAATAAAAAATACCGGGATCCCAAAGATGCCGCGAAGCTCAAATTCGTCTTACAGCCGGTTAAAGACATTCATTTTGCTACAAAAATAGGCAACTATGCCAACCGCTCGATCAGCAAGGGGATGATCTGGGCGATGTCGCTGGTGGGCGTTTTTATTCTGATCACCGCCTGCGTGAATTTTGTAAACCTGGCTACCGCTCAGGCGCTGCGCCGCTCGCGCGAGGTGGGCGTACGCAAAGTGCTGGGCAGCACACGCGGACAACTGCTGCGGCAATATTTCTCCGAAACAGGGATTATTACCCTGCTTTCAGTATTGCTTGGGCTGGTGTCGGCGCAGCTGTTGCTGCCGTACATCGCCGGCATTCTCAATATTCAGTCGGAGAATGTAGTGTTCTTTCAGGACCCCTATATCCTGCTATGTTGCGTTGTTCTCACGGTCGTGACTACCTTTCTTGCCGGCTTCTATCCTGCATTGGTCGTGTCTGGCTACCAGCCCATATTGGCGCTGAAAGGTAAAATGCGCACGGCGGGAAGCGGGCAGTCCAACCTGCGCAAAGGCCTGATCGTGCTGCAATTCTCTATTTCGCAGGTGATCCTGATAGGCACTCTGATCGCATATAGCCAAATGAAATATTTCAACTCGCTGGATCTGGGTTTTCAAAAGGATGAAATCGTGACGATCGGTGTTCCCGACCAGGGAGAAGGGAAGCTGGAAACATTGCGGCAGAAGGTGGCTCAGATCCCAGGTGTCAAATCCATTGCTTACAGCGCATTTACTCCCATGTCGAGAAGCAACTGGCAGACGGGCTTCAAATATGAAAACGATGCCGAATTTCTGGATTTCGACGTGGTAATGCGCCCCGCAGATACCGCCTATTTCAATACATATGGTTTGAAATTGGCCGCAGGAAGGCTTTACCTGCCATCGGATACGATTCGCGAGTACATTGTAAATGAGGCATTCGCCCGGAAAATGGGTTTCAAGAATCCCCAGGATATGATTGGTAAAAGGCTCGCCATCGGTGGGAGCGACCTGAAGCTGCCGGTGGTGGGCGTGGTGAGAAACTTTAATACCTACACGCTCCACCAGGAGATTATCCCGTGCGTGATGACCACCATGCGCGACAACTACCGGACATTGAGCGTGAAACTGGATAAAAGTGCCGGTCTCGAACAGATCGGCCGGATTGAAAAGGCCTGGGCGGAAGCGTATCCGGACTTTTTGTTCAAATACAATTTCTATGACCAGACGCTCGAAAGTTTCTATGAAAAGGAAGCAAAGCTCTTTTCATTGTTCCGGATACTGAGCGGCATTGCAATCTTTATCGGTTGCCTTGGCTTGTATGGCGTAGTCGCATTCATGGCCGAGTCGCGTACAAAGGAAATGGGCATCCGGAAGGCCATAGGCGCATCTGCCATGAATATTTTCGGGTTGTTCTCCATTGATTTTATCAAACTGGTGGTGATTGCACTGGTCATCGCGTCGCCTATCGCATGGTATTTCATGAATGAGTGGTTGCAGGATTTCAGCTATAAAGTAAATGTGAGCTGGTGGCTTTTTGCGGCAGCGGGCGTGGCGGCGGTACTGATCGCGCTGGTGACGATCAGCTTCCAGAGCATCAAGGCGGCGATGACCAATCCGGTGAAGGCATTAAGGAGTGAATAATGAGATGCTTACCCATGCAACCAGCGCGCAGGTTTTTACATCTTTCGCGAAATGCATTCTAAACGCTCACCCTTTCCGACCCGGCCATGATCAAGAACTATCTGTTAATCGCGCTCCGTAACCTGCTTAAAAACAAAGTTTATTCTCTGATCAACATCGTCGGCCTGGCGGTGGGCATCGCGGTGACGATGCTGATTGGGCTGTGGGTGTGGGATGAACTGTCCTTTAATAAATACCACAAAAGCTATGATCGCGTGGTGCAGGCGTGGATCAGCCAGACTTTCAACGGTGAAACGGGCACCGGTACCGCGGTGTCCATCCCATCGGTCACCGAAATGGCTACCAAATATTCGGCGGATTTCAAGCATACCGCACTGGCGTCCTGGAACTTCGGCCATCTGCTGGCTAACGGAGATAAGAAAATTAACAAAACAGGCATGTGGGCGCAGCCGTCGCTTCCTGAAATGCTCGGTTTGAAAATGATCCGGGGCGATTACTCCGCATTAAAGAACCCGGGCTCGGTGGTGATTTGCGAATCGCTTGCAAAAGCGCTTTTCGGAAATGCCGACCCATTGAATAAGACGCTCAAACTCGACATTAAGAAGGATGTGAAAGTGACGGGCGTGTATGAGGATATCCCGTTCAATTCCAGTTTCAACGAGCTCTATCTCATCCTGCCCTGGAACGACTACCTGCAAGCCGAAGGCTGGGTAAAGGGCGCGCAAACGCAATGGGGCAACCACTCTTTTCAATGGTTCGCACAAGTAGCCGACCACGCCGACATTGGGACAGTTTCCCGAAAGATCCGCGACGTGGAAATGCCGCATGCATTCTCCAAAACCGACAAGCCGCAGTACATGCTTCATCCCATGAGCCGCTGGCACCTCTACTCCGATTTCAAGGACGGCCGCAACGTTGGCGGACGCATCCAGTTTGTGTGGCTTTTCGGCATTATCGGTGCTTTTGTATTGCTTTTGGCTTGTATCAACTTCATGAACCTGAGCACGGCGCGGTCGGAGAAACGGGCCAAGGAAGTGGGCATCCGCAAATCGATCGGTTCGCTAAAAAGCCAGCTGGTGTTCCAGTTTCTGAGCGAGTCGTTTCTGGTGGTCATGTTTGCGCTGGTAATCGCCATCCTCATTGTACTCATTTCGCTGCCGGCATTCAACGATCTCGCTGGCAAGCATGTAAGGTTCCCGTTCTTTTACTGGCAGTTCTGGCTGACGCTCATCGCCTTTGCATTGCTTACAGGCCTGGTGGCAGGCAGCTATCCGGCCTTTTACCTGTCGTCGTTCAATCCGCTTTCGGTGCTGAAAGGGACATTCAAGGTGGGCAGGTATTCGGCGGTGCCGCGCAAGGTCATGGTGGTGCTGCAATTCACGGTTTCGATTACGCTCATTATCGGCACGATCATCGTTTTTCAGCAAATCCAGCATGCCAAAGACCGACCCGTGGGTTACGACAGGCAGGGGCTTTTGCAGATCAATATTTCTCCCAACTTATGGGGTAAATACAATCCATTGCGGGATGACCTCCTGAAAACCGGCAGCGTTTACGAAATGAGCGAATCGTCCAGTCCAACGACCGGCATTTACTCCAATCAGATCGGTTTCGAATGGGACGGCCTCGCGCCGGGTTCGGTACCGCTGTTCGGGACCATTGCCTGTACCCATGATTTTGGCAAAACAATTGGCTGGAAAGTCATTGAAGGCCGGGACTTTTCCCGCGATTTCTCTACCGACACCTCCGCATTCATTCTCAACGAATCGGCGGTCAAGCTGACGGGCCTGAAAAATATCATCGGCAAAAACATCCGGTACAATGGCAAACCCTGGCAGGTGGTGGGTGTAATCAAGGATATGGTCATGCAATCGCCGTATGAGCCGGCGGTACCTACTATTTTCATGGTGAATTACGAATGGGCCAACCTGATCAACGTCAAACTAATGCCCGGAGCGCCGGTTGACAAGGCCCTCAAAAAGGTGGAAGCCGTTTTTCGCAAGCATGACCCTGATTCGCCTTTCGAATTCAAGTTTGCCGACGAGGAATATGATACCAAGTTCCGGGCCGAGGAGCGAATAGGGAAGCTGGCGCGGGTGTTTGCGGTACTGGCGGTGTTTATTTCATGCCTTGGACTGTTCGGGCTTGCTGCCTACACTGCCGAGCAGCGCACAAAGGAAATCGGAATCCGCAAAGCATTGGGAGCGAGCGTAGCGCAGATGTGGGCAATGCTTTCCAAAGAATTTGTATACCTGGTGGTCGTATCCTGCGTCATCGCTTCGCCGATAGCGCTCTATTTTCTGCACGATTGGCTGGATAAATACGAGTACCATATCCAGCTCAACTGGGTCGTATTCGCCGTCGCCGCCGTGCTGGCAGTCGCCATCACCCTCCTCACCGTAAGTTTCCAGGCCATCAAAGCCGCGCTGATGAACCCGGTTAAGTCGTTGCGGAGTGAATAATGCTCAATTACCACAAAACGCTTGCCGCCGGATACTGCGAGAATTTCGGATCATTGGAGACTATATCCAGCTTTCCGTTCAATGCCGTAGCGATGATCAAACGGTCGAAAGGATCGCGATGCGTGTCGAATAAAGGGAGATTTTGATAGGTAGCGAGTTGCGCCGGTTCGATCTCAATCGTTTCGATCTGATTGGCGCAGGCCTTTGCAAATACCACTTCAATAGGATCGGGAAGCGTGAGTTTCCCGATTTTCATTTTAATAGCTATTTCAAACCAACTGACGGCGTGAACGAAGACATCGTTCGTCAGGTCTTCAATAAGGGATTTGGCTTTGCGTGAAAGCTTCGGATTATTTTCAAGAAACCAAATCAAAGAGTGTGTGTCCAGCAGTATTCTCATTTAAATGCAGTCTTTGAGATCGTCCAATGGTTCGTCAAAGTCGTCGGACATATAAACCTTGCCTGTCAAAACGCCCGCAACGCGCTTTTTAAGCTTTTGGGATTCTTCCGTCTGAAATGTTACGGTCACCTCCGTGCGTGATTGGATGGGCGGCTTTCCGACGAGCGTAACCTTGACGTGTTCATATATTCCTTTAACTGTAGTTGCCATCTTTTTGCAAATTTGACTTTATCCAAATCTAAAAATTAATGGCCGGGTTAGCAATTCTATCCAGCCTGCGGTGACCATTCGTCGATTAAAAACCCGTGGTCGTCTACTCGTAGTGACATTTCGCAGATTGCGTTTCCAGTGCGTTAAACTTGGGGGTGAAAATGGCCTCTAAAAGACATAAACAAACAATTTAAATACTGGAAACCATGAAAAAGATCATTTTCGCCATCGCGGCAATAGTTACTTTCAGTGCTGGAAATACTTTCGCTCAGCGCCACAGCCAGCCTGCCAAGGTCATCATCAACGCCCGCGCCGACAATGCTGCGGAAGAGTTTAAGATCAATAAGCTGGACGAGATCGTGAAGCTGAGCCGCAAGCAGGAAAACCAGATCAAAAAGATCGAAAACAAGTACGATCGTTTGACAGGCAGAAACCAGAGACACCATACCTATCAGGGCATGAAGAGACTGGAAGAGGAGAAACAACGGGAAATCCTGTCTGTGCTGACACCCGTACAACGCCAGCGCCTGTTCGCTTATCAGCACCGTTTTGATAACCGCTACAACCGCAGAGGTTAACCAATCCAAAATAGCCATGAACGACGGCCAGGTCTCAGGATCTGGCCATTTTTTGTAGGAAAGCCCACCTGTCGCGAAGAAAGTAATCGATTAATACCAGGCACGCAAGCCCGATGACGGTCAGCATAACAGGCTGCGGAATGGCGTGGAGCTGCTGGCTGAAAACCTGATTCGACATCATTTGTGCATTCAGTTGGGAGAAAAATGCAGGCTGGGGTTCATTGCCGGGCAAGAAAAAGCAAGCGACGAGTAATGCAAGCCAACCAGCGGCGATTCCATACCAGATCCGGCGCGAAATGACAGGCTTGGGTGTGGCGACGGGATGGCTGGCCCGGATTTGTGCCATCACTTCGCTGCTGAATGTAGCAGGGGGTGTTTCGGCGGCATTGCGCTGCATTAATGCATGGAAGGCCGTCTCTTCGTGCACCCGCTGCATGACAGCGCGCGTGAAGGCGTCGGAAGGTGCATCGGCTGCCGCCTCCCGGATCAGTTTTTTGAAATGCGCTTCCTGCTTGTCGTCTATCGGCTTCATAATTCCCGCATTATAACAAAAATTGTAATTCTTTGCCCAGTACTTTCCTCGCCCTAAACAGCTTCACTTTGACATTGCTGTTCGAAAGTCCGGTTATCTGTTCGATTTCTTCGATGGTACTGTCGTTCATATAATACAAGGTGACGACCAGGGCTTCCAATTTCGGTAAGCGTCCGATCGCCTCCCGCACAAACTGCTCCCGCTCGCGGGCTTGCAGAGTTTCCAGCGGGGGCGGGCTGTGTTGGTAATGGTAATCCTCTTCGAATTCATCGTCGATACTTTGCAATGCAAGACGCGGCTCCTTCAACTTGGAAACCGCCGTCCGGTACACGATGGTGTAAAGCCAGGTCGAGAACTTCGATTTCCCCTCGAAGCTGCCGATCTGCATATAGGCTTTGACGAAACTCTCCTGTGCGGCGTCCTCTGCGTCCTGTGCGTTCGATAGGATCTTCATCGCGATGGTGAAAGCCATGGTTTTATACTTATCGACCAGATAGGTGTAAGAAGCCAGGTTTCCCTGCTTCACTTTCTCGATGTATATCCGGTCATCCTGGTTTTTCATGCATTCGGTGGCTCGCCTGCCTGTTAGACTGCATTGTGGAAAGACTGGTTACAATCAGGAAGCGATATTTTTGCTGAAAATTTTTTATCAAAAACTGTAACCAGGAGGGCGCCGAGGCTGTCCAATGGGTACATTCGAAATTTAACCATCTTTTAGCCATGAATGGTGTACTTGTTTCTGTTGCCGCTTTTCTGGGCATTTTCGGGATTGTTTACGTCTTCCTGATGACGCGCCACCGCGAACGTATAGCCCTGATCGAGAAGGGAGCCGACGCATCTATTTTTACCGATCGGAATCAATCGTATTATCCCACATTGAAATTCGGAATGCTGTTCGTGGGTATTGCGCTCGGTATACTTACAGGTAACTGGTTGGATAAAACCTACGATTTCAGCAAAGGGGTCGCTTATCTGGCCATGGTATTTCTCTTTGGAGGTATCAGCCTTATCCTGAATTTTCTCATTGAAAGGAATCTCAATAGACCCCATACGTCGGACTAGCCTCGCAAAGCACGCCGGTCACCTCCTTCTTTACGCCGTTCATCACTTAACGGTAAAAATTAGGCATAGTACCTTGCATCACAAAGTACCTTCCAATACATTTGTAACATCAATATTAGGTTAGTCTGTATTAGTATATTAATTTAACTTTATATTTAATTAATTGATATATTAATCGCTGTCTGAAAGAGCCAAAATCTCTTATCGGGATTCCTACGCCCATTCAAAAAATCTATTAGCCATGAAAATTTTTTCCATGAAAACACTACTCCAACTATTGTTATCCATTTTGATCCCGGCGCTGACTTGCTGCCAGGACCTACACGCCCAGAATGTTCCTGCGGCAGGGACCCCTGTAAAATCTACTCCCGCCGGAGGAAGTATCAAAGGCATTGTCGCCGACTCTGCAACCGGTAAGGCGCTGGATTTCATTACGCTCAACCTTATGAAAGACAAAAACACGGCCCTCAAAGCCGATTTTTCCAAAACCGACGGATCATTTGTTTTTCAAAACCTGAAACCGATGAAATACATCCTGGTGCTGGTCGGAGTAGGGTATAAGAACAAGACCGTCGACATCGACCTGACTGATTCCACGCGCCGGCATGTGGATTTGGGCAGCATTACCATCAGCCCGCAGGTGGTGGGGCTTAAAGAAGTGACGGTTACGGCATTGAAACCGATCGTTAAGCAGGAGGTCGACCGAATCAGTTACGATCTCGAAGCCGATCCCGAAAGCAAAGTGTACAGCGTGCTCGAAATGATGCGGAAGATACCGTATTTGTCACTGGATGCGGAGGATAACATTTTTCTTAAAGGCAATGCCGATTTCAAAATCCTGATCAATGGAAAACCGTCGAGTATGGTCGAGCGAAGCTACAAAGATGTATTGCGCAGCATGCCGGCATCGTCGATCGTGCGCATAGAGGTGATTACCACACCCCCTGCGAAATATGATGCGGAAGGCCTGGCCGGTATTATCAACATCATTACCAACAAAAAAATCGACAATGGATACAATGGTACGCTCAACGTCAGTGAACGCTTCCCAACGGGCGGACCGGGAGTTGGTGGCTCGCTCTCGGCCCAGCTCGGGAAGATCGGTATGTCGCTGAATGCCGGTGTGAACCAATATAAAAACCCCGCCACCCAGTCGATCACCAACCGCACTACCACAGGAGAGAACCCTACGGAGCTCGATCAGCGGGGCTGGACGGAGATCAACAACAAGAATGGCTACATCGGTTACGAAATTACCTACGAAGCGGATACGCTCAACTTGCTGAGCGCCCAGCTGAATATCAACGGCGGCCGGAACCGTCAGAATGGCTACCAGGCCTCACTGCTCAACTCAGATAAGGAGATCCTGGAACGCTACAACGCCGGCAGCAACAGCTCCGACCGCGGCAATGGCCGGGATGCGGCGATCAACTACCAGAAGGGTTTCAAAGCCGATAAAAACCGGCTCCTGACCTTTTCTTATCGCTATTACGGCTATGATAACAAACAAAATGGCAATATCCGGATTTCGGACCGCATCAATTATGACCGCCCCGACTACCGTCAGACGAACGACCAGAGCTTTTCGGAGCAGACATTCCAGGTAGATCTGGTATACCCGGTCAAAAAGCTGAATATCGAAGCCGGCTTGAAGGGCATTGTGCGCGACAATAAAAGTGACTTCCAATATCTGGTTTTCGACCCGGAAACCAACTCATATGACCTGGACGCGGCTATGAGCAATAAATACAACAACACGCAAAAGGTATTCGGTGCCTACAATACCTATCAGTACAATTTCAAAAACTGGGGCGTGAAGGCAGGTGCGCGTGTGGAGCAGACGATTATAGATGCCGATTTCATCTCGACGGATTCGAAAGTGAAGCAAAACTATTTCAATTTCATTCCTTCTGTGTCGGTAAACCGGAAACTCAAAAACAATGCGGGCATCAACTTCGGATTCACGCAACGCATTCAGCGTCCCGGTATCTGGCAACTGAACCCGTTCGTAGACCGGTCCAACCCGAGCTTCGAGCGTACGGGTAATCCCGATTTGCGCCCGGCGTATGTGAATGACCTGCAATTGAGTTTCAATAAGGCCAAAAAAGGCAATATCAATTTCGGGATCGGTTACACGCATTTCAAAGACCTGATTTTCCAGATTGCCGTGCTGAACCCCGAAACGCAGATCACGCGCACTTCTTACGGCAACACCGGTCGTGCGCGGCTCATCAGCGGTAACCTGAACGTCAATTACCCATTCACGAAGAAATGGAATTTCAGTACCAATCTCCGCGTTGCGCATGGCAAGGTGACAGGTCTGGTGAATGGCGTGGAGGTTACGAATAGCGGTGTGATGTACCAGTTATCAGTGTCGACGGGTTACCGCCTCCCGAAAGACTGGCGCGTGAATGCGAACCTGAATGCGAATGGCCCGAGCGTGAACCTGCAAGGCACCAGCAATTCGATTCAGAGCACTTCTTTCAGCGTGAATAAGGATGTGGTAAAAGATAAATTGTCGCTTTCGGCAGCTGTGAGCAATCCTTTTACCAAATTCAGACGCTTCCATAACGAAACTTTCGGCCCGGACTTCGACCAGTTCACGGATCGCTGGCAATACTTCCGGTCGTTCAATTTCAGCGTGAACTACAAGTTCGGCAAACTGAAAGACGGTATTAAAAAGAACAAAAGGGGCATTCGCAACGATGATGTCCAGAATGGCGGTAACTAATGAGCGACGCCGGGCCCGAAAGCCCGGCGTTTTTCAATCTGCGAGATATTGGTGGGCCGGCACGATGCGGGCTTTCAGGCCGTCCCGTTCGAGTTCGTCGCTCTGATTGAACGTGACAAGCGTTCCTTCCTTCAACCCAAAATGGGCGATGGCTTCAAAAAGCCCCTTCAATTCACGATCCATATTGTCGTGGTTGAGGTCATAGCAAACCTGCACTACCTGCCGTACGGTTCCCTTCTCCGATACCACAAAATCGCACTCGCTCTTTTCCGAGAAGTAATAGATTTCCTTATAATTCCTGCGTAAATGCAGGAAAATGAGGTTTTCGAATACACTTCCGAAATCATCCGTAAAAGAGCCTGAATTGGCATTCACCAAACCTGTATCGATCGCGTACACTTTGCGCGGATTAATGAGTTGCTTGCGAAGCGAGTAGCTGAACTTTGGTACGAAATGGAAGAGGTAGGTGTATTCAAAAAACGAAAGATAGTCCATGATCGTGCTGGTGGACCCGGCCTCAAATAGCGTTTTGAGCCTGTTGCCGGTTATCAGCCTGCCCACATTCGAAATCAGGTACAATGCGAGCCGTTGCAAAGTACGCACGTCGCGCACCCCGTAACGAACGGCGATATCGCGTATCAGGATGTCCTCGAACAGGTGGTGCATGACCTCTTCCAGCCCCGATTTCACGTATTCGGGAAAACCACCCATCGCCATGTAGTCGCGGGTCGCATCCGAAGAGGGCGCGGTGTTCTGGAAGGCGCAGAACTCGCTGTATGAAAACGGAAAGAGTTCTTTGGTGATCTGCCGACCGGTGAGTTTGGTGCCGAGCTCGCGGCTCAGCAGCGAGGCATTGGAACCTGTGATCACAATTTTACAGCCCTCGTCGAGTTTCTGGCGCACGTAAGTTTCCCACCTGTCGACGATCTGGATTTCGTCAAAGAACAGCACCGTCTTGCCCATTTCGGTCACCAGGCTGTCCAGCCTGACAAAATCGGCAGGTTCAAAGTCATACAAGCGGGTGTCCTCAAAGTTGAGATAGAATGCATCCGGATGTTTTTCATGCGATAGCTGATGCAGCAGCGTGCTTTTACCGCACCGACGCACCCCGGAGACGATCAGTGCATGGGAGGTGATGTCGGGCAGCTTGTCCAGTGCAGTTCTGGCCAGTCCCAGTTCCAGTACGGATACGTTGGCTTTCTGTGCCTCTGCAACGCTCGCTATGGTGCTCTTTAAGATCATGGCTCAGGTTAATGATTCAAATGTATAAATTTGTTTTTTGCTATCAAACAAAAGCGTCTATTACTAATGTACACTTTTATATTTTATAAATGAACAACATAGTTATTGTCCGCTTTTGAACACTTATTCTTTTGTAAATGACTGCTATTCAGATATTTTGAATATTGGTACGAATTTGTTGACCGGTCGATGCAGACAACAGCCCAAACCTTGCGACCCAGGATTATGCTCAAAAACTACCTGAAAATTGCCATTCGAAGCCTTTTCCGGCACAAAATGTATTCGCTCATCAACGTCTTTGGGCTCGCTGCGGGGATATGCGTGTCTACGCTGATCCTGATGTTTGTGGTGCATGAGCATAGTTTCGACCGGTTTCATGCCCGTCACTGCGACATTCACCGGGTGCTTGGCAAGGTGAAAATGGGCGACAATGAGTTTCAAATGAACTCCTTTGCTGCCAGTTTCGGGCCGGCGGTGGCAGAAGGCACACCACAGGTAGCGGATTTCGTCAGGATTTTGCCTTCCTACCGGAGCGTCGCGATGGAGAACCCGGCGCGTCAGGAGGAAGCGGTGCTCGAAAAGAATGTCATGTTTGCGGACCCGTCGTTTTTCAGCGTGTTCACTTTCCCGCTTGCAGAAGGCAATGCGGACGCATTGCGGGAGCCTTTTAAAATGGTGGTGTCGGAGCGGGCGGCCCTGAAATACTTTGGCAATACCGATGTTATCGGAAAGACGCTGCGGTATGAAGGAAAACACCTTCTTCAGATTACGGGTGTGGCGCAGGACCCGCCGTCCAATTCTTCCCTGGATTTCGATTTTGTGATTTCAAATGCTACATATCCCAGGCTGAGCGAGGCCAACCGGAACAATTGGGAAGCCGGCGCCGGCAATTTTAATGTGTATTTACTGCTCAATCCCGGAACGTCCAAAGCGCTGGTGGAAAGGAGTATCAATGGCCTCAACCCGCTGAAAGAAGGCCAGAATCTTAAACCGCAATACGTGCTCGAAAGCCTGGACGACATGCACCTCGGCGGCGCATTTACCGACTCCGGAAATAGCAAACTTATCCCCATTTTCGCAGCCGCCGCCATGGCAATCCTGCTGCTCGCGTTGTTCAATTACATGAGCCTCACCACCGCGCGTGCGACCCAGCGGGCACGTGAGGTAGGCGTGAGGAAGGTGGTCGGGGCCACGCGGGCCGGCCTGGGAGGCCAGTTTTATATGGAATCCGCACTGGTGTGTGCGCTGGCTTTCGGTTTGGGATTGCTGATGGTGGTTTACCTGAGCACACCATTTTACGCATTGCTGGGCTTGAAAATTGACACCGCTTTCGTGGTATCACCGTTCTTTCTATCCTTCCTGGCGGGCCTGCTGGCCCTTACCGCATTGGCAGCCGGAAGTTACCCGGCCTTCGTACTGTCCGGTTTTGCACCCCTGGAAGTGATCAAAGGCCGGTTTACCGGCAACATCGGTGGCGTAGGCGTGCGGCGCGCGTTTACCGTTGTCCAATTTGCCGTTTCCATGGCACTGGTCGTCGGTAGCCTTATCGTGCGCGAGCAGCTCACTTTCATGCAGCGGAAAGAACTCGGCCTCAACAAAGAACAGGTGCTGAGTATCCCGGTCGGACCGTCGATGGCTGCAAACTACAAGCCATTCCGGAATGCGCTGAGGCAGCAAGCCGGCGTTACAAATGCCGCTTTCGCCAATGTGGGCCTTTTCAAAGGGTACAACATGTTTTTTGTCCCCAACAAAATCACCAAAAAGGACATTGCCCTCGCACAAATGGTGGTGGATGAGCAGTTTGTAAATACCCTGGGGCTCCAATGGAAAACGCCGCCGACAGCCGAAGGCGGCCGGCGCAACCAGGCCTTGCTGAACGAGCTCGCCGTAACCGAGCTGGGTATCAAAGGCGATCCGCTCGGTCAGCCCATTATAAGCGGAGTGGCGGTGGACGGGATCGTGAAGAATTTCGATTTTTCGGACGTGCAGCACGGTACCAAAGCCATGATGCTGTCGGTGGCCGGAGATACCACCAATATGCTCCGTATGCCCGGCGCTTCCCGGGGCGTGATGTATGTGAGGATGGACGCGCGTGCCGACATGGCAGCCAATGTGAAGGCAATAGGCCGCCTTTTCAAAAAATACGATCTGGAAACACCCTTCGAATATTACTTCCTGGACGACGCATTCAATGACACTTTCCAAAATGAAATGCGGCTCTCGGGTATGTTTTCTGCGTTTACCGCACTTGCCATTTTCATCGCTTGCATGGGGCTTTTCGGCCTTATTACTTTTACCACCGAAACCCGCACCAAGGAAATCGGTATTCGGAAAGTTTTGGGTGCATCGGCCGCAGGCATCGTCGGAATGCTTTCCAGGGAGTTTGTCGTGCTGGTACTTATTTCAGGGGTGATCGCCATGCCGGCCGCTTGTTATTTCATGTCGCACTGGTTGCAGGACTTTGCCTATCGGATCAGCGTCCCGGTATGGGCGCCTTTCCTCACGATCGGCGCGATGCTGCTCCTCACCTTGCTCACTGTGGGTTTCAAAGCCATTCAGGCAGCCATGATTAACCCCGCGGCATCATTAAAGAACGACTAGCTAATTCAACCAATTTACCTGACAGCCATGTTAAGAAACTATTTCAAAATTGCCTTCCGGAACCTGTGGAAGCACAAGATTTTTTCACTGATCAACATCATGGGCCTCACCGTAGGTATGTCGGCCTGTTTGCTGATTTCCATCTACGTCAATTTCGAGCTTACCTATGACGCGTTTCACACCAAATCGGACCGCATTTACCGGCTGGTTACGGATGTAATCACGCCTTCGGAAACCATTCACGCAGGCATTACCTCCTGGGCCTACGGCCCGACTATCAAACAGGATTTTCCCGAGGTAGAGGCCTATACACGCATTAATGGCGGTAGTTTCCTGGTGCGGAAAGGGGATATCAAGTTTCAGGAAGAAGCGACGGTTTTTGCCGATTCGTCGTTTTTTCGTGTATTCGATTTCAAACTGATCCAGGGTGATCCCAACACGGCTCTCAAAGAGCCGCTGAGCCTCGTTTTTACGGAAAAAGCCGCGCGTAAGTACTTCGGTGACAGCGACCCGGTCGGGCAGACCGTACTGCTTTCGGGAGAGGGCTTGCCTGCCAGGGTTACGGGCATAATGAAAGACATTCCGGAAAATTCGCTGATCAAAGGGGATATGTTCGTGTCCATGACCACCATGACGACGCGTTTCAATCGGGGGATCGACGAGGCATGGGGCAATTTCGGCGCGACGACCTACCTGCTCCTGAAACCCGGAACAGACTTTAAAACTTTGGAACAAAAGTTTCCCAACTACCTGGAACGCCATGTGGGTAAGTTTATGCGGGAAGAAAAAATGTCCTATAAGCTTTTCCTCGAACCGCTGGCCGATGTGCATTTACATTCCGAGCGGGACGTGCCTGAGAAGGGCAGCCTGAGCAACGTTTATGTTTTCTCGGTGGTGGCGGTGTTCATCCTGCTCATCGCCTGCATCAATTTTGTGAACCTCACCACCGCACGCTCTGCGGAGCGCGCCAAGGAAGTAGGCATCCGAAAAGTGGTGGGCGCCGCCAAAGGACTGGTCGCGAGGCAGTTTGTAAGCGAGTCGGTGCTGCTATGCCTCATTGCCCTCGTATTTTCAATTGCCCTTTCCTCGGCGCTGGTTCCGATGTTCAACAACCTGGCCGGAAAAGTGATCGTTACGAGCATTTTTGCCGAGCCGTCGTTTCTGGTGTACATGCTGTTGGCAGCCGTAGTGATCGGCGTTCTGGCGGGCATTTATCCTGCGCTGGTATTGTCGTCTTTCGAGCCGGTAACAGTGCTGAAAGGCCGGTTTACGACCAGCTTTAAAGGTGTTTTGTTGAGAAAAGGGCTGGTAACGTTTCAGTTTGCGATTTCCATCGCGCTCATCATCGCTACAATGATCGTCTACATCCAGATGAACTATATGCGCAACCGTGACCTTGGTTTCAGCAAAGACCAAATGCTGGTGATCAATACCGAAGGCGATCCGAAACGCGAGGCATTCAAGGAATCGCTGCGAGGGATTTCAGGTATTAAATCCACGGCTGCATCATCGAGTGTTCCCGGAGGCCCCAATCGCGGGGCATACTCAGAAATCGAGAACAGAAGCGGCGAATTGCAGGTCGCCAACCTGGACCTCTACTTTGTCGACTTCGACTATATTCCGCAGTTTGGCCTGAAAATGGCAGCCGGCCGACCGTTTTCTAAAGAATTCGGCACCGATACAACCCAGGCGATGGTGGTCAACGAAGCGGCGACAAAGCTTTTTGGCTATGCCAAACCCGAAGATGCCATTGGCCGCCGTTTCAGGCAATGGGGGCGTGAGGGCAAAATTGTCGGGGTAATCAAAGACTTCCATTTCCGTTCGTTACAGGAAACTATCAAGCCGCTCACCATGCGTATAGAACCGGGCGGTACCGATCTCGTGTCGGTCAAGATCGAAGGTAACCGTTTGAAGGAGGCCGTCGCGACGGTGGAAGAGAAATGGAAAACGTTGATTCCCGGCCGGCCGTTCAGCTACTATTTTATGGATGAATTCTTCGACAGGCAGTACCGCAGCGAGGAGCGCTTCGAGAAGCTGTTCCTCAATTTCGCGATCCTGGCAATATTCATTTCCTGTCTTGGTTTACTCGGGCTGGCATCGTACAGCACCATGCAGCGTACCAAGGAAATCGGCGTGCGGAAGGTAATGGGGGCGTCTATTGCCAGCATCGTAGGCCTGCTTTCCATAGATTTTCTCAAACTGGTAATCATCGCATTCGTGGTGGCATCGCCCATTGCCTATTTTGGAATGGACCGCTGGCTGGAAAATTTCGCCTACCGCACCGATATTTACTGGTGGGTTTTTGTGGCAGCGGCGGTGTTGTCCGTAGCCATTGCTTTCATAACGGTCAGTTTTCAGAGTATCAGGGCCGCGGTGATGAACCCCGTCAAGAGTTTGCGGAGCGAATAGTCCGGCGCGGCGCGTCCCGTTCCATATCGAACGGGACGTGTCCGATACTGAACACCATCGATTTGTTTTATTTAAATGTAATAAATTGATTTTCAGTTAATTGATTAGATAGTTCTGGCTGGTGCATAATTTGACTGTGGAATGGGGTAATACATCCATCCATCCCTGTAACCGGCCCTGTTATGCTATCCAGTTATCTGAAAATCGCGCTCCGGAGCCTCTGGAACAAGAAGGCATTCGCTTCCATCAACATTTTCGGGCTGGCTATCGGATTGGCGACTTGTATGCTGATCCTCCTCTTCGTGCAGCACGAGCTGAGCTACGACCGCTTCAATCGGAATGCCGATCGCATTTTCAGGGTGACATTACATGGCCGCATTGGTGGTAACGATATCAACCTCGCGGGGGCTTCCGCGCCCGCAGGGCCGGCGCTCATGCACGATTACCCGGGCGTAGAGGCGTACACGAGGTTCAGCACCGGCGGCACGTTTCTGGTCCGGAATGGTGAGAAGCGTTTCCTGGAAGAACGCGTCATTTTTACCGACTCCAACTTTTTTAATTTCTTTTCCGTGGCGCTTTTGAAAGGCGACGCGAACAGCGTGCTCAAAGAGCCAAAGACCGTCGTTCTGACGAAATCCACCGCATTGAAATACTTTGGAAGCGAGGACCCGATAGGCAAGAGCCTCGAAATGGGAACGCTTGGCCCGGTACGGGTAACGGGTGTGTGCGAGGATGTACCTTCCAATTCGCATTTTCACTACGATTTCTTCGGCTCGATGAAATCCGTCACGCTGGGAGAAAAATGGCTGTCGAGCGGTGCGCATACCTATGTGCTTTTGCGCAAAGGATATCCCGTCGGGAAACTGACGGCCCAGATGCCGCAGCTGGTGCGGAAATACATCGGTCCCGAAATCCAGGAATTTCTCGGTATGAGCTATGACGAGTATATCCGTAAGGGCGACAGGTTCGGTATCGGATTACAGCCTTTAACGGACATTCACCTCACTTCCAACCTCGAAAATGAGCTGGAAGGGAATAGCAACATCAAATACATTTACATATTCACGGCCATCGCGGCATTCATCCTGCTCATTGCGTGTATCAACTTCATGAACCTCTCCACCGCGGGTTCGGCGGGCCGGGCGAAGGAAGTGGGGGTTCGGAAGGTAATGGGCTCGGTGCGCCAGCAACTGATGGCGCAATTCCTTACCGAATCGGTTTTGGTGACACTCTTCGCGCTCCTGGCGGCATTCGCGCTGGTGGTGCTGATACTTCCCGGCTTCAATAATCTGGCCGGCAAGCAGTTCGATCTGCAATCGATTCTGAATGGCCGGGTGATCGCTTCTGCATTGGCTGGCTGCGTGGTCGTGGGGCTGCTTGCGGGAAGCTATCCGGCATTCTTCCTTTCGGCATTCAGGCCGGTGGCGGTGCTGAAAGGGAGCATTCAGTCGGGAGTAAAGAGCGGCTGGCTCCGGAATACGCTCGTCACCATTCAATTTGTGGTTTCCATCGCGATGATTATCGGCACAATGGTGGTGTACCAGCAGCTTCGTTTTATCCAGAATAAGAATGTGGGTTTTGACAAAGACCAGGTGCTGATCCTGCATGATACCTATCTGCTGGGCGACAAGGCCAGGGCTTTCAAGCAGCAGCTCGGCAGCCTTGCGGGCGTGAGCAGCGTGACCTTCGCTGGTTATATGCCTGCGGGTTCCTCCAACAACAGCACGGACGGGTTCCTGCCCGAAAATGCCGATAACAACATCACGCCGTACCGCACAACTACCTACCAGGCCGACGAGGACTATCTGAAAACACTGGGCATCGGCTTGGTTTCAGGCCGTAATTTTTCCCGGACTTCCGGGGGCGATAGCGCATCGGTGCTGATTAATGAATCGGCAGCCATTCAGTTTGGCTGGAAAAGCCCGATCGGAAAACGTATCCGGACCATCGGTAATGGCACTCCGGAAAGCAAGCGGCTATACACGGTAGTAGGGGTTATCAAAGATTTCCATTTCCGCTCCATGCACGAACGGATTGCCCCACTGGTGATTTTCTATGGCGGCGACCAGTACCAGATGGCTATCCGCATTAAAACAAAGGACATTCCCAGCTTGCTCAAAATAGTGGAAAAGACCTGGAAGGCCACATCAGACAATCCATTCGCCTATTCCTTCCTGGATGAGCGTTTCGACAAAATGTACGAATCGGAGCAGCGGATAGGTAAGCTGTTCGCCATTTTCGCCGGGCTCGCGGTTATGATCGCATGTCTCGGTTTGTTCGGGCTGGCTGCCTTTACGACCCTCCAGCGTACCAAGGAAATAGGCGTCCGCAAGGTGCTGGGTGCCTCGGTGTTCAGCATTGTGTCGCTTCTGTCGAAAGATTTCGTAAAGCTTGTCATTATCGCCATCGTCATTGCCTCGCCGCTGGCCTGGTATGGCATGAGCAAATGGCTTTCGGATTTCGCCTATAAGACCGATATTGAATGGTGGGTATTTGTGCTTGCTGGTATCCTATCGATCAGTGTCGCATTGCTCACGGTGAGTTTTCAGAGCATTAAAGCCGCGCTGGTTAATCCTGTGAAGTCACTTAAAGCGGAATAAAGCGAGAAAGTATAAATCCCTTGCCTTTCTTAAATAAACTACATCATGTTAAAGAGCTATAGCAAAATCATCTTCCGTAATCTTTGGAAAAATAAGGGTTATTCGGCGATCAATATGGGTGGATTGGCAATAGGGATGGGTGTGGCGATATTGATTGGCCTGTGGATTTACGATGAGCTTTCTTTTAACAGGTATTTCAAAAAGTATGATAGAGTCGGTCAGATCCTTCAAGACAGGGTGGAGAATGGGGAAAAGAAAACCTGGTTCTCGCTGCCGGTACCTTTTATCGCGGAGCTGAAAACGCATTATGCCAGTCATTTTAAGCACATAATCGCTTCCACCCAAACAGGGGAACGGGTACTGACGGCCGGGGATACGAAACTGTCACGCAACGGTCAGTTCGTCGATGCCGGTGCACCGGAGCTGTTTTCGCTCAGAATGGTGCGGGGCTCGCTGTCGGCGTTGGAAGACCGGCAAGGCATTATCCTCTCGCAGTCTACCGCCCGAGCGCTGTTCGGGGATTCGGACCCGATGAACAAACTGGTGAAGCTCGACACCGATTTCAACCTGAAAGTAACAGGCATTTACGAGGATTTTCCGCAAAACACGAAGTTTAGCAACGTGCAGTTCATGGGTTCGTGGGACTACTTTTTAGAAAAGAACCAGTATATGCGGGACAAGAAATGGGATAATCACGCCATTTGCGTCTACGTGGAACTTGCGGACCGTACAGACTTTAAAACGGCCAGCGAAGCCATCCGCCTTTCCGAACTCAGCGCGATCCGGAAAATGGACGATATGCGGGAAGAAACGGCTACCCGCCCCGAAATGTGGGTGCATCCGATGAAAGACTGGCACCTGTATTCCGATTTCCGGAATGGAGCGGTGGGGGACGGGCCCGTCAAATACATCTGGATGGTTGGTCTGATCGGCTTTTTTGTACTGTTGCTGGCCTGCATCAACTTTGTAAACCTGAGCACCGCACGGTCGGAGAAGCGGGCGCGTGAGGTGGGCGTACGCAAGGCCATCGGTTCCTTGCGGATGCAGCTCGTCGGGCAATTTTTCAGTGAATCTTTCCTGGTGGTGCTGTTATCATTTTTCGTCGCTTTGGTGGGGGCGGTATTGTCCCTGCCCTGGTTCAATGAGCTGGCGGCCAAGCAAATGGTTATTCCCTGGGATAACTTCTATTTCTGGATTTGCAGCGCAGTTTTCATCATCGCCACGTCCGTGCTCGCGGGCGGCTACCCGGCCATTTACCTTACTTCTTTTCAACCTGTAAAGGTGCTGAAAGGCTCCGGCAGTTCGCTAAGGACGCATTTCGGTCCATTTGCTTACACGCCACGGCAAGTGCTGGTGGTGCTGCAATTCACTATTTCCGTCACGCTTATCATCTGTACCAGATTGTTTACAGGCAAATCCGGTTTGCGAAGGAAAGACCCGTGGGCTACTCGCGTGATGGTTTGCTGATGGTACCCATGAAAACCGATGATTTCTACGGAAAAACCGACCTGTTCCGCAGCGAATTGAGGAATACCGGCATGGTAGAAGAGGTGGCCGAGTCGCAAAGCCCGGTAACCGGTGTATGGTCTTCCAACGAAGGTTTCAGCTGGGAGGGAATGCCCGAAGGTTTTGTTGAAACCTTCGCCACGCTGACGGTTTCGCCGGAATATGCCCAAACGGCCGGCTGGCAATTTGTTGGTGGCCGCAACTTTTCGAAAAACCTCGCTTCCGATTCCTCTGGCTTCGTCATCAACGAATCGGCAGCGCGTTTGCTGGGCGTTGCCAATCCGGTAGGAATGGTGGTTTCCTGGAAAAGTCAATGGATGACGGATAACATTCGCAAATCGTTCACGGTACTGGGCGTGGTGAAGGACATGGTGATGGAGTCGCCGTTTGCGCCCGTTAAGCCGACTGTTTTCTTTCTGTTCGGTTCGCCCAACTGGATCAATATCAGACTGAATCCCCAGGTAAGTTCCGCCGTGGCCCTGCCGGTGATCGAGCAGGTTTTCAGGAAGCTGGTTCCCGCCGCGCCCTTCGAGTATAAGTTCGCCGACGTGGAGTATGACGCCAAGTTCAGGACTGAGGAGCGGATCGGGAAACTGGCAGGTTTTTTCGCCCTATTGGCTGTGCTCATCAGTTGCCTCGGCTTATTCGGGCTGGCTTCCTTTACCGCGGAACAACGCACGAGGGAAATAGGCATCCGTAAAGTCCTGGGCGCTTCATTAGCCGCATTGTGGGGGCTGCTTTCCAAAGATTTCGTTTTACTGGTAGCCATTGCCAGCCTCATCGCCTCACCGCTGGCCTGGTATTCGATGAGTGAATGGCTCCAAAACTACCAGTACCGCACCGAAATCAGCTGGTGGATATTCGTTCTCGCAGCCGCAGGAGCGCTCGTGCTCACACTTGCGACGGTGAGCTATCAGGCCATGAAAGCGGCATGGATGGATCCGGTAAAAAGTTTGAGAAGTGAATAAATATTAAAACACACCTATATATATGATCCGTAACTATCTGAAATTTACCTTCCGAAGCCTGGCGAAACATAAGGTTTATGCCGGTATCAACCTCATTGGCCTGGCCGTCGGGATGGCCGGCGCGATTGTGATATTCCAGCTGGCGAAGTACCATCTCAGCGTGGACAGGTACCACGGCAATGCCGACAGGACCTACCGCGTGGTGGTGGACCTGCATCTCGAAGACGGTTCGGTGGAGCAGGAGCGGGGCTCGGCTTATGTTTTGCACGAAACATTGAAAAAAGAGTTCAGCTACGTCAGCAACGCCGCTTATGTAGCGCACAAGGAATTGACAATCCGCGTGGACCGGAACGGGACCTCACGCAAGTTCCTTGAAAAAGACCACCTCGTTTTCACGAATACTGATTTCTTCAAAATATTCGAATACCGATGGATCAGCGGTGCCCCTTCCGTGATGGCTGCACCGGGGCAGGCGGTGGTGACCGAGCGCTATGCGAAAAAGTATTTCGGGAGCGACAACGCGATGGGCAAAGTGATCCGGGCCAACAACCTGGAAAACCTCGTGATCGCCGGCGTTGTGGCCGATTATCCCGAGGAAACTGATTTTAAACAGGATATTTTCGTGTCCCTTCCTACATTGAAAAAAATCGTCCCTGAATACGGTTACGAAGACTGGGGCTGGATCGACAGCGGTCGCGAGACTTTCATAACGCTCCGCTCGCCGGAAGACAAGGCCGCATTCGAAGCGCAAATGCCTGCATTTGCCGGCAAGTACTACGGCGCGGACGGTAAGGTGTTCCATTACCATTTGCAGGATTTATCGGATGTGCATTTCAACATCGCTTACGGCGGCAAAATCAATTACAATACGATTTTGGTTTTGGCGACAGTGGGTATACTGCTTATCCTCATTGCCTGCTTCAATTTCATTAACCTCTCCACCGCCCAGGCATTCAAGCGCAGTAAGGAAGTAGGCGTAAGAAAAGTGCTGGGTGTTTCGCAGGGGCAAGTTTTCTGGCTTTTCATTCAGGAAGCGGCATTACTGACCCTCACTGCGGGCGCCATTTCGCTGGTATTCGCCTGGATTTTCGCACCGATGCTCAGTCAATGGCTGGGCTTGAATGTGCGTATTGATATGCTCACGGACCCGCTTTTACTGGCTTTCTATGCCGCGTTGCTGCTATTCGTCGTGATGTTGGCCGGCGTTTACCCCGCATGGGTGATATCGAGGTTCAATCCGGTAAAAGCCATCAAGGGGTTATTGAAAGAGCACAACAGAAGCTTCTTTTCGGTTAGAAAAGGGCTGGTCGTGACACAATTCAGCATTTCATTCGTCCTGATCGCATTGTCTACGCTGATCATCCTGCAAGCCCGCTTCCTGAAAAACAAGGATTTGGGAATGGACAAAAACCTGATCCTGCATTTGAATTTGCCCGAAACAGAAACCAGCAAGCTTACCGCATTGCGCAATGAACTTTCGGCATTACCGGATGTGACGGACCTGTCATTTTTCAGAAGTGCCCCGTCGGTACAGGTCAGTGGAGGCGGGACGATCAGGTTCGAGAACCGGGACTGGGAGAAATTCGTGGCGCGTTCAAGGGCGGCGGACGAGCACTTTGTAAAGACCTATGGACTGAAACTGGTTGCCGGCCGCATTCCCGTCCATTCCGATACATTGAATGAGCTGCTGATCAACCGGAAACTGGTGCGGGCATTAGGCCTCAAATCCCCGGAAGCTGCATTGAACCGTCGGCTGCACGTAGGCGACGCGGGCAAAACCGGCACCATCGTAGGCGTGCTGTCAGATTTCAACAATGGCGACCTATACACCGGCATCGAGCCGACGATCGTATTTGCGGACCGGACTCGGTACCGCTGGGCAGGGATAAAGCTCAGCCAGGTCAATGCATCGACGATCAGCCGGATCGCCGCGGTATGGCAGAAGCAGTTTCCGGAGAATGTATTTGAATACAGTTTCTACGATGAGGAGATCGCGAAGTTCTATCAGCGCGAAGAGCTCGCAACACGCCTGACGACCACCTTCGCATTGCTTTCGGTGTGCCTGTCCTGCCTCGGACTGTTCGGGTTGGCCATTTTTGCCATCGAGCAGCGAACCAAGGAAATCGGCGTGCGTAAAGTTCTCGGTGCTTCGGTGGCAGGCATTACGGCTATGCTGTCGATGGATTTTCTGAAACTGGTGCTCGTTGCGATCGTCATCGCCAGCCCGGCAGCATGGTATTTCATGCACCGCTGGTTGCAGGATTTTGCCTACCGGATCGAGATCCATTGGGGGATCTTCGCCTGGGCGGGCTTCCTCGCAGCCGGTATCGCATTGCTGACGGTCGGTTTTCAGAGTATCAAAGCAGCGCTGACGGATCCGGTTAAAAGTTTGAAAAGAGAATAACCATAAGCCAATATGATGATCAGAAATTACCTAAAAATCGCATTCCGTAACCTTGTCAAAAGCAAGGGTTACTCGGCCATTAATATCGGTGGGCTCGCTGTCGGGATGGCGGTGGCGATACTGATAGGCCTTTGGGTTTATGATGAATTTGCGTTCGATCGCTACCACGAAAACTACGACCGCATTGCGAAAGTGATGGAGCAGGGAGTTTATGAAGGGAAAACCTATCACGGACAATATACCTCTTATCCACTGGGGCAGTATTTGCAAGAGCACCATATGGACGATTTTGAGTACGTGATCCAGTCGTCGTGGACGGACGAGCACGTACTGGCCTATCAAAATAACAGGTATACCAAAAAAGGAAACTACCTGACCGAGCAGGCTCCGCATATGTTTGCCCTGCACATGTTGCGCGGCACGCGTGACGGACTGAAAGACCGCAATTCGATCATGCTATCGAAATCAGTGGCTGACGCATTGTTTGGCCAGGAAAACCCGATGGATAAAATTGTGAAGCTGGACAACCGACTGGATGTGAGGGTAACAGGCGTTTATGAAGACCTGCCCTACAATACCGAGTTTCGCGATCTCACCTTTATCGCCCCCTGGAGCCTGTATGTAAGCACGCAGGACTGGGTGAAAAATGCGCGGGACCAGGAACAATGGAATAATAATTCATGGCAATTGCTGGCGCAGATCCGCAAGAACACCACTTTCGAGGCGGTTTCGGCGAAAATCAGGGGTATTAAGAAGGACCATACGCCCGAAGCAAGGTTCCTCGGTCCGCAACTATACCTGCTCCCAATGTCGAAATGGCATTTGTACGGGACCTGGGATGACAAAGGGCAGCCCGACTCGCGGATCCGTTATGTATGGCTGTTCGGCATCATCGGCATATTTGTGTTGTTGCTGGCGTCGATCAACTTCATGAACCTCAGCACCGCACGATCGGAGAAACGGGCCAAGGAAGTAGGCATCCGCAAGGCGATAGGCTCACAGCGCGGACAACTGATCAGCCAGTTTTTCAGTGAATCTTTCCTGGTGGTTTTTATCGCTTTTTTGCTGGCTATTGTATTGGTGGTCTTGGCATTGCCGGCATTTAACGAGATGGCCGACAAGCGCATGGAGTTCCCCTTCTCCAATGTGTATTTCTGGGGTGCGGGCCTCTTGTTTTGCCTGATCACCGGATTGCTGTCGGGCAGTTACCCGGCATTGTATCTGTCGTCGTTCAGGCCGGTAAAAGTGCTCAAAGGCACATTCAGCGCGGGCCGTTTCGCCGCCATGCCGCGCAAAGCGCTTGTGGTATTGCAATTCACCGTTTCCGTGACGCTTATCATCGGGACTGCCATTGTTTACAAACAAATTCAATATGCCAAAAACCGGCCTGTGGGGTATGACCGCAACGGACTGATCACGGTGGAGATCAATACGCCGGAGCTGTTCAACCAATACAATCGCCTCAGAGGGGCGCTACTGGAGACGGGCGCCGTTGTGGATATGGCTACTTCGTCTTCCCCGTCAACACAAGTCGCTTCCAACAATGGCGGTTTTACATGGCCGGGTAAAGATCCTGCCATGCACGACAACTTTGGTACGATTGCCGTCACACACGATTTCGGTAAGACGGTCGGCTGGCAGTTCATCGAGGGCCGCGATTTCTCCCGTCAGTTTTCAACCGATTCGAGCGGTATGGTGCTCAATGAGTCGGCATTGAAATACATGGGATTCAAGAAGCCGTCGGAGATCATCGGGCAGACGGTCAAATGGGGAGAAAATCCTTATAAAGTGGTGGGCGTGATCCGCGACATGGTGATGAGCTCGCCATTCAGTCCGGTACAGCCTACCTTGTTTATGGTCAATTACGGCTGGGCGAATGTGATCAGCGTGAAGCTGAAACCGGGTTTACCGCTGCGCGAGTCGCTCAAAAAAGTAGAAGCTGTTTTTCGTGAAATCAATCCGGGCAGTCCGTTCGATTACAAGTTTACTGACCAGGAGTATGCCTTGAAATTCGCAGCCGAGGAGCGCATCGCCACATTGGCTACTGTGTTTGCCGCACTGGCGATCTTTATCAGTTGCCTCGGCTTGTTCGGGCTGGCATCTTTCACGGCAGAGCAACGGACAAAGGAAATCGGTGTGCGTAAAGTGCTGGGCGCATCGGTGGCGAACCTCTGGGCATTGCTATCCCGCGAATTTGTGGCCCTGGTTATTATCTCTTTCCTGATCTCAGCACCTACCGCCTGGTATTTCCTGAACGACTGGCTCAAAAAATACGATTATCGCACCGACATTCCGTGGTGGATTTTTGCGGCAGCGGGAGGCGGTGCATTGCTCGTCACATTGGCAACGGTCAGTTATCAGGCTGTCAGGGCGGCGCTGCTGGACCCGGTGAAATCGTTAAGATCAGAATAAAATCATGCTGAAAAACTATCTGAAAATCGCTCTGCGCAATTTGTTGAGCCACAAAGGCTACACGGCAATCAATGTATTGGGGCTGGCATTGGGCCTGGCGACTTGCCTGCTGATCGTGCTGTATATTTCCGACGAGCTTAGCTTCGACAAACACCACCGGGCGGCCGACAGGCTGTACCGGATTGCGATGGAGTCGCGGAATGAGCAATGGGCCGGAATGCCCGGGCCGATGGCGGAGGGGATCAGGACCGATTTCCCGGAAGTGGAATCGGTAACGCGTGTGCTGAAATTTTCCGGCATTGACCGTATGCTGCTCGAAAACCGGAATGGGAAGCAAATCGCACCCTTTTATGAAACGAATGCTTACTATGCCGACTCGACGCTTTTCGATGTGTTTACCTACGATTTCAAATACGGAAATGCCCGCACCGCGCTGAAACGCCCTAACACCATGGTGCTTTCCGAACCGGTTGCCGAAAAGCTCTTTGGAAACGCAGATCCGGTGGGTAAGGTAATCCGCGTAGGACTGACTTTCGGCGATTTCGACTATACGGTTACCGGGGTTTACCGGAACAAAATGAAATCGCATATTGACGCCCGTCTCTTCCTATCCATGCAGAACGGGGATATGGGCGGCTGGGTTGCGAGCCAGAATAACTGGGCTATGATCAATATTTTTCATACTTATGTAAAGCTCAGGGAGGGCGCCGATCCGGCCCGGTTCGAATCCAAACTGACACCTTTCCTGAACCGCCACGGCGCTGCCGACCTGAAAGCGCTGGGCGTTTCAAAAGAGCTGTTTATCCAGCCGGTAACCGACATTTATCTGAAATCCAATATCGGCCATGAGATTGCCCCGAATGGCAGCATGACCTACCTCTACATTTTCGGCTCCATTGCGATATTCCTGCTGCTCATTGCCTGTATCAACTTTATGAACCTCAGCACCGCACGGTCCGAAAAGCGGGCGAAGGAGGTAGGGGTACGCAAAGTGATGGGCGCGGTGAGGCAGTCGCTGGTGTATCAGTTTCTGGGCGAGTCGATGATGCTGGCAACCATGGCGCTGGCCGTGGCCGTGCTGCTGGTGCAGCTGCTATTGCCGTATTTCAATAGTCTGACCGGTAAATCGCTGGAAATGTTGGATCAGCCGGCGTTCCTGTACTGGATGACAGGCATTACCCTTGTTACGGGAGTTGTGGCGGGGCTTTACCCGGCATTTTACCTGTCGTCTTTCAAGCCGGTAAGTGTCCTCAAAGGCAGGCTGGCGAATGTGGCATCGGCCGTATTGTTGCGGAAAGGGCTGGTCGTATTTCAGTTTACAGTGTCCACTATCCTCATTCTGGGCGCGATCGTGATCGGGCAGCAATTGTCCTTCCTTCAAAACCAGCACCTTGGTTTTGATAAGGTGCAAAAGCTGGTCGTGCCGTTCCGAAGTGCGAAAGCATCTGCCAATTACGCTACATTCAGGGAAGAGGTTCTGCGCATTCCGGGCGTGGAAAAAGCAACCAGCGGTTCGGTTTATCCGGGGATTGAAAATATTGAAGACCTGCTTTTTTACGCGGAAAACAAGACGGTGCAAGAGGCAGTCGACATTCATTTCGCTACCGTCAGTGATGATTACATTGAGACATTAGGCCTTCAAATGGCGTCGGGCCGCTCTTTTACCAAAGCATTCAGCGGCGATTCCAGCAGCATTATCCTGAACGAAACGGCTGTACGTGAACTGGGCTATAACGCAGCTTCCGCGATTGGTAAAAATGTGTTTTTCGAACTGGGCGGCCAGCGCAGGAGCTTGCAGGTGGTGGGAGTAGTGAAGGATTTCAACTTCCGAAGCCTGCACGAGGGCATTAAACCCTACGCGCTTACGACCAACATTACCGACAAGTACCAGTATTTTATCGCCAACATCAAAACCGGCGACTACGCGGCAGTGCTGGCCTCTGTGGAAGCGACCTGGAAGAAACTGAACCCTGATATCCCGTTCTCCTATTCTTTCCTCGACCAGGATTTTCAGAAGAATTACGAAAAGGAGCGTCGCACAGGCACTATCGTGCTCTATTTTACCTGCATTGCCGTCGTGATTGCCTGTCTTGGCCTTTTCGGGCTCGCAGCATTCTCCGCCGAGTGGCGTACGAAGGAGATCGGTGTCAGAAAAGTGCTCGGTGCTTCCATAGGCAGCATTGTAGGTATGCTCTCGGGAGAATTTCTCTCGCTGGTATGCATTGCGCTCGTGATCGCGACGCCTGTTGCTTGGTTAGGCATGCGACAATGGTTGCAGGGCTTTGCCTATCAGGTAGGTATTCAATGGTGGATTTTCCCGCTCACGGGCTTGCTGGCATTACTAGTGGCACTGTTCACAGTTGGGTTCCAAAGTGTAAAAGCAGCCTTAATGGATCCGGGTAAATCCCTTAGGACCGAATAACTGCCTTCTCCTGCACAATTCATTCGCTGGTAACAAATAATCCCCCGCTGGTATTTATCTTGCGGAGAAAACCTTTACCGAGCCGAATCATTTGTGTAGAACGTTTATTTTCAAAGTCTTTGCAGTTGTGACAATGGTTTCCGGGCCGCTTTTCGCCCAGAAAAATGCGCTCGTGTCTAATCTTGAAGCAAGTGTAGAGGCGGGTGCTTATTTGTCGTCCAATGGCGAAACTCCTTTCTGGCTACGGACCAACCAGTTCGGTGCCGTGCCCGACCGCGCCACCGCAGGCGTGATACAGGCGACAGCGCGCAGGAACTATCTATTTTACGATAGCCTTACCAACCGCCCGCGAAATTTCGATTGGCGTGTCGGGGTAAGTCCGGTGGGCGTGTATAACAAGGAAAACAAGTTCGATTTTGTGTTACCCGAGGCGCATGCGGGTGTGCGGTACAAGCGCGTGGAGCTGTGGGCCGGGCGCAGGCGGGAAGTGATGGGGCTGGGAGATACCACCCTTTCATCGGGCTTTTACAGCGGGTCGGGCAATGCGCTGCCGGTACCCAAGGTGCAGATCGGGACGGTGGGATTTACCCCGCTGAAATTCACGGGGAACTTCGTGGCCGTGCACGCAGGCTTCGCCCACGGGTGGTTCAATACCGACTACATCCAGGGCGTAAGGCTGCATCAGAAGTTTCTTTACCTGCGATTCGGCAAGCATCATAGCAAGTTCTACGCCGGCCTCAACCACAATGTTATGTGGGCAGGGCATTCGGATTACCTCAAACTCCATCCGGAACTGGCGGTGAACGGGGAGCTGCCGTCGTCGTGGGCCATTTACCCGAATGTCGTTTTCGCATTTACTTCCAAAAACTGGTTTGAAAAGAATGGTTATGGTGCATTCGACAGCTACCGCGTAGGCAACCATTTGGGAAGCTATGACATTGCCTTCGAAACTAAGCTCGACGATTACCGGCTTTTTGTGTACCACCAGCATCCCTTTGAAGATGTTTCAAGCATGCTTTTCAAGAATATTCCCGACGGGCTTTACGGGGTCAACCTGAAACTGCTGCACGGCAGCGCGGGAAGCAGCGTTGCGCTTACACACCTGACATTGGAATTTCTTACGACCAAAGATCAATCCGGTTCTGAATTCTACATTCCCGGAAGCAAATACCAGGGCGCCGATAACTATTTCAACCACACCCAGTACTCGGAAGGGTGGTCGTACCAGGGCCGCACGGTGGGTACGCCGTTTATCATACCCGGCAAGGATATGGACCAGTCCAACCTGGGTAATTACCGGTTTTTCCCAAACAACCGTGTGAATGTATATTACCTGGGCGCGCAGGGTAAAATCGGCCGTTCGCTGGCGCTCACGCTGAGACTTTCTTATAGCCGCAACTTTGGCACACCGGGTGCAGACTTCGATCCGTCGAGAGGACAGTTTTCTTCCGCTTTGAGCGCGCAATATGCAGTGCCGGGCTGGAAAAATTCCAGCATTATCGCCCGCGTGGCAACCGACCGCGGTGATATTTTCACCCGGAGAACCGGCGGGTATATTGGTATCCGGACGGGCTGGTAAGGCCCGCCAATCTCCTTTTTTCTGCGTTGTCCATCGGTGAACAGGGTTGTCCGAATTCGGACAGTAGTCGTCTGTTTTGCGGGTGTAGTGTGTTGATTGTTAATGGGTTGGTTGGGCTGGCATAAATTTGTTGCCGGGTGTTTTTAACCCTATCCAGCGCAGCGCCATGCTCAAAAACTATTTCAAGATCGCCCTCCGGAATATCTGGAAGAACAAGATTTTTTCCGCTATCAATATTGTGGGTTTGGCCGTGAGTATGGCGGCCTGCATTGTGATCATGCTGTTCGTGTTTTATGAGCGCAGCTTCGACGGCATGCATTCAAAAAATATCTACCGGCTCGACGAGGTGCAGAAGTTCGAGGGAATGGTAGCACCGCAAAAAGTGGCGCTCTCGATGTTCCCCATGGGGCCCACATTGGAAGAAGAGTTTCCGGAAATCCGGCAGTTTGTCAGGATTAATACCACCGGAAAACTGCCGATGCATTACCAGGAACAAAGGGTCGAGCTTGCGCAGGTTTTCCTGACCGACTCCAATTTTTTTCAGCTTTTCGATTATCCGCTGCTGGAAGGGGATAAAGACCTGGTTCTGAAAGAGCCGAACAGCATTGTGCTGACACGCAAAAGTGCCAGGAATATTTTCGGAAACGCTGATCCTTTGGGCAAAGTCGTCAGCCATTTCGGTAACGACACCCTCACCTTGAAAGTGACCGGGATTATGGAGGATGTGCCCGCCAATTCGCATTTGCAATTTGAGGGGCTGATCTCCTTCAATACCATTGCCAAGCCCGACTTTATGAAGAACTGGGGCGGAAACTGGCTGGTAACATACCTGGAACTCGCGCCCGGCACCGACATTGCCAAAACAGAAAAGAAATTCCCTGCTTTCCTCAAAAAGCACATGAAAGAAGGCGGCTGGAAGTTTTATGAACTGTTTTTGCAGCCACTCGCGGATGTTCATGCGCAGTCGGTGGACATAACGCACGACTACGTGAACTATCAGAAATTTGATAAACGATACACCTACGTTTTCTCGGTCATCGCTGCCATTGTGCTCATTATCGCCTGCGTAAATTTTATGAATCTGTCCACCGCGCGATCGACTGGCCGGGCGAAGGAAGTGGGCATCCGGAAGTCGATCGGCGCGCAACGGTTCCAGCTGGCGGGCCAGTTTATCGGAGAATCGGTACTGCTGGCGCTGCTGGCATTGCTATTCGCAGTTGGTATCGTAAAGCTGGTAATGCCTTCCGTGGCGGATTTCAGCCAGCGTAAGCTTGAATTTTCCATATTGCAAAACCCGGTTTTGTTGCTGGTCGTATTGCTGGGGACAATACTCGTAGGGTTGTTTTCAGGTTTGTACCCGGCCGCATTCCTATCGGCCTTCGAACCTGTGAAAGTATTGAAAGGAACCTTCCGCGCCGGAAAAAGTAATTTCCGGAATGCGCTGGTGATTGCCCAGTTTACGAGTGCGGTGTTTCTGATCATCGCCACAGGTTTTGCGGTGAGGCAGCTGCGGTACATGGTGAACAGGGATCCGGGTTTCGACAGGGAGCAGGTGGTGATCGTGCCTATGAATTCGAAGACGGATACGAAGTATGAGGCGTTGAAACAGGAATTGCTGACGAGCCCGTTCATTGAAGCGGTTACCGGTTCGCAGCAGCGCCTCGGGAATAACCTGCACCAGACGGGCGTCGCGTTCCAGGGGACCGGTGCGAGGCGGGAACTTACTTCTTCACAGGTCGTGGTCGATCCCGATTACTTGTCGTTGTATAAAATCAAACTCATTGCAGGGCGTAATTTCACCCATAGTGCTGCGGATAATGCTAAAACGTACATTATCAACGAATCGCTGGCGAAGGAGCTTTTGAAAGACGAGCCCACACTCACAATGGAGACATTGATCGGCAAGCGCTTCGGCTTCTCGGGAATGGATTCG
This sequence comes from Dyadobacter sp. 50-39, assembly GCA_001898145.1. Classification (GTDB taxonomy): domain Bacteria; phylum Bacteroidota; class Bacteroidia; order Cytophagales; family Spirosomataceae; genus Dyadobacter. The sequence continues at coordinate 448,937 of MKSR01000029.1, read as the reverse complement.
CTTTCGACGATCGTAGGGGTGTCGGAGGACTTCAATTTCAATTCGCTGCACCACAAAATCGAAACGCTGTGCATGTTCAACCAGAAAGACTGGTCGTACTCGGAAATGTCGGTGCGCATTAAAGGCAAAAATGCCCAGCAGTCGCTCGCGGCGATCCAGTCGGCGTGGAACAAGCTGGTTCCGGGCGAGCCGTTTACCTACTCGTTTCTCGACGAGCATTTCAGTGAAATGTATCGTGCCGACAGCCAGGTGAGCGAAATTGTGGGTATCCTCGCAGGGCTCGCGATTTTCATTTCCTGCCTGGGATTGTTCGGCCTGGCGTCCTATTCGGCGGAAAGGCGCATTAAGGAAATAGGCGTAAGAAAGGTAATGGGTGCGTCGGTGGCGGGGATTGTCGCCTTGCTGTCGCGCGATTTCCTGAAACTCGTGCTTACGGCTATCCTCATTGCCACGCCGGTGGCCTGGTGGGCGGTAAGGAGCTGGCTGAACGACTTCGCCTACCGCATTGATATCGAATGGTGGATGTTCCTCTTTGCCGGCGCACTGGCGGTGCTGGTGGCATTGTTCACCATCAGTTTCCAAAGCATAAAGGCCGCATTGACCAACCCTATTAAAAGCCTTCGTGCGGAGTAAAGGAGCTTTCTGAATTTTAACCACATAATCCCATGAGCCACATTGCTATACCTATCCCGCCGCTTCAAGGCAAGCAGGAGATCAAAGTCGAGGTAACGATCAACGGAATCAAACAGAACCTGTTTTATCGGGTCGAACTGTTTTATTGGGAAGATTGTACGAACCCGGTTGCTCACCGTGCCGACTGTATCAGCGAAATGCTGGCGCACCATGACCCGGAATGGACCGTGTACTATATCGGTGCGCCTAACGATGAATTCGTACCCATTACATTCGTGAAAAAAGAAAGCAGAAGTCTTTTGCGGGAAGCAATAGCCTGATAAGGCGTCCCAGGGACTGTTTTAATTCTTTTTTAATCTTTATATGCAACGTTGTTGCATTTGTGGTTTCCTTAAAACTACATTTGCATCATTGTTGCATGTAAAGATTTTTTTTATGAAAAAGCATTTATCCAAAGTATTACTCTCGATGGTTTTCGGCGCATTGCTCGTGGCTTGCGATGACAAGGAAAAGGACGACGTTAAACCTGTTGAAGAGACCGAATACAAATTCATCCGCGTGGTGGTGAATGACGAAACCTCGAAGGAATTGTCGCTGGTAGATCCGGTGAAACTTACGGCGGAGAAATTTGAGGCACAATATGCCAAATCGGCGCTCTATGGCACACAGGGCGGCCGGTTCGGGGCGATTGTGAACGGGGCGAACAACTTTGTACAGCTCTTCGACACCGGCTTTGAAGGCCATGGCGACCATGTGGATGTGAAAGGGACGCCGAAATTCGGGGCATTGACCGGCGATGGCAACAAGCCTACCCATTTCAAAAGCAAGGGCGACGAGATCATCACTTTTAACGACGGAGACGGTACATTGAGCATCGCCAAAGAAGCTGATTTTCATACTGCCGGCAAGAAAATGACGCTTATCCAGGCCGGTAATGTGGCGCACCACGGCGCGATGACGAAGTTCGACAACGGCACCTACGCCATCACCGAGAAAGATGGATCTGCGGCAGGCACGCTGCCCGAGCGGGTGAAAATTATCGATGGCTCGGGCAAAACACTTTTTGCCTCAACCATTCAGACAAAAGGCATTCACGGCAATGCTACCAATGGAAGTGTTTCCCTGTTCGGCTCTTCCAGCGGCATTCTGGCCGTAGAGCCGTCCGGCACACAGCAGCTGATCCCGCATCCCGCCGATTTTGGCGAAGCCTGGTTCGGATCTATCCTCGAAGCGAAAGGTGCGGGTAAATTCCTGGGGTACACCGCTGCCAAGGGTGTTTACATCATCGACGTATCGGCAAAATCGGTAACGCCGGTGCTGGCAAGCACCGACATCATGCAGGCCAAAGTGGACTATGCAGGCAATCATATCGTGATCTTGCTGCACAGCGGCGAGCTCCGGATCTACGATTTGAAAACCAATACTTTGAAAATCAACGGTGCGGTGACGGGCGCCACTGCGAAGGATGAAACCCAGAAGCCGCAACTGGAAGCGACCTCGCGCTATGTTTACATTACCCAACCGAAGACCGGAGAACTGCTGGTCGTGAATACCGCTAATCTCTCTAAAATCGCCAAGGTAAAAGTTTCGGCGACGCCTTACCGCCTCGCGATCCTCGGATTCGAGTCAAATGAGGGACATTGATCATACAACCCGGCAGGCCTGGCGGCTTGCCGGGTTGACATTACCTGGCTTTACCAGCTGACTCATCCCTGAAAAGCAGCTTGCCCCAATACTCGGGGTAATGCATATTGATAATGCCCTGCGGCGACCACACCCAGTTGTACTCAGGAATTATTTTGCCGGTTTTGGTATTGCGTTTCCGGCTGTAACGGCCGTCCTGGCCTACCTCGTGCTGCCAGTTGACGCGGGAAAAGTTGATCCGCCATTCCGACCCGTCGGCCGGCATTACGGGTTGGACATCTTCGGTAGCCAGTGACGCAAACGGAATGGCGATCTCTACAATCCAGCGTTTATCCTTATCCTTCGCATCGTTCACCGTACCATCCACCGACACCGCCGATTTCAGGCCTTTGATATCCCATTTGAGCTGCGCGCGGCCGCCCTTGCGGTAAGTTTTAGGTAAAAAGAGATCGAAGGTATTGTTGATCGCATTGATTTCCAGCTCATAATAGTTTTCCGTATCGCCGTCGGGGTCGATAAACACCTCAAAATCATTTTCGAGGTACACGATCTGGTCCTTCTGATCCTGGTAAGCCCAGATATGCTCTTCTTCGATCTGCGCGGCAATGTAGAGGTATTGGTTGTCCCAGAGCATTTTCACGCGGGTTTCTTGCAAGGGAAGGGGCTTTTTGTCTCCTTCAATGTCCACAAAGGCATCTGTCCAGGCGGCTTGCTTCCACGCTTTTTCATTGAGGCGGCCGTCGATGGCTATGTTTTTTCCGGCACGATAGCAAGTGTAGCTTTTCGGGGACGAAGGCGCTTGCGCATTGGCGCCGGTGCTCATCAAGCCGGCCAGGGCAAGTAGCGCAGAGGATCGGAGGAGGTTAAATCTGTTTTTTTTACTGACTAAATTAAAATTTTTCAAGATCGGCAACGGGAATAGGTGAAATGCGTTCAAGATAACGCATTTTACTTCCTCAGCAGGTCTCCGGCCTTGTTTTCGTTGCTAAGCAATGTCTCGAACAGCTTCCATCTTTTGTCGGGACCTGCCGCTGTTCCGCCTTGCGATTCGATGTATTGTTGGACAATGTCCTGTCCGTAGTTGTAGTTGATCACATAGCTGCGGTATTTCCGGATAAACCTTATGTAATCGGATGCGCCCTTTTCGGGGAGCAGGCAGTAATCGGTCAGCCAGCGCCGGGCTTCCTGTTCGCTCATGCCTTTGTCGAGCAGGCCGCGGGCTACCTCGTTGCGGGCGTAGTTCAATGCCGAGCGGATTTTGAGCGCTTCAAAATAGGCATCGGCCATAGTGGTATCCAATCCAGCGACGGGCATCAATACATTTTTGCAGAATTCGCGCTGCTCCTGTCCGGGAAAAGCAATGGATATGCCGTAGTTGGCGCTCCCCTCGGCGATGAGCGACTGGGGGCTGAACAACGGGTAGAGCGAAATTTCAGTCCAGCCCTTGTCCCGGAACAGGTTCTTTTCCAGCAATGCATTATACACGTGGTGCCCCGGGTAGCCCTCATGGCAAGCGAGATCAATGGCGCGTTCAATGTAAATCGGCTGGCTGACATTGATCTGGATAATGCTTTTGTAATTTCCCTTGTACCAGTTGTACCCCGACCACGGTTTGTCGTGTACGTATTCGAGTTTGAAATCCTCGCCTGCGGGCAGCGCGTAATGCGCGAGGGTCCGTTTACGTGCTTCCGCGATGGCAACCCGGAAAACGGTATCGATCTTTTCCTGTGGGATCAAAAAACGGTCGGCGAGCTTCTGGTAACGCCCGGGAATGGGCCCTTGTCCCGGTAACAGGTGGTCGAGCCGGGCAATGAGGCCCTGGAAGTGCTGCTCGTCATGAACGGGCGCCACGGCGTCGAACAGCTCCCTGGATTCCGTATCGAACGGCACGAACGAGCCCGAGAAAATGTGTATCCGCCGCTCAAATGCGGTGAGTTGTGCCGACAGCCAGGCTGCGCGGCGGGCCAGGGTATCCTGCCCGTTGGCGGTCGCCCACGCGGCGAGAGCCTTTTTTAAAGCACCGCTCTTTTGAAGAAATGCCTCTTTCGGAAACTGCGCAGTATCGGTTTCAGCAGGGCGGAGCGAGTCGGGTCCATAGTAGGCGTCTACAAAATCGGTGTCATACCGGCCTATCGACAGTCCAAGCCTGACATATTCCCGGGCAATGCTGTCCAGGCGCTCGTGGGAGGTGGCTGTTTTTTCATTTGTCCGGCAGGATGCGGCAATGAGGGTGAGTGTCAGAATGGCCAGGTATTTTTGAAGCATAACGTCAAGATGGTCAGATGGGTGGACCCTTTTTAATAAATGTAGAATGCGGCACCCCGCAGCCGTTCCGAGTTGGCGGTGCTCCCCAATTCGAGCTTAAAATACACAGGTTATCCTGAAACGCATACTGGAATGGAAATATTAGGCGAATGGTATCGCCAAATATCTGGCGGGTAGATTTGCAAAAAGAAAACAATGAGCAGGAACGATGTCCGGTATCAGGAAGCAGAACTCGTGACAAGGCTTAAGGCCAACAGCCAGGTTGCTTTCGAGTATTTGTATGATCATTACTCGGCCGCCTTGTACGGTGTAATACTCAAAATTGTGAAGGACGAGGAAGGGGCATCGGACGTGTTGCAGGAAAGTTTTCTCAAAATCTGGCGTAATATCGGTTCCTATGTCCCGGAAAAAGGTACACTGTTTACCTGGATGCTCAATATTGCCAGAAACAGGGCGATCGATATGCTCCGGACTGATGCAAGGACGGAGAAAAAGGTGATACGCCTGGATGTAGTGGCGGATTCAGAGCAGGACCAGGCCGACGGATGGAGCCATTTTATTTACACAATGGATGTGAAAGAGTGGGTTATGCGGCTGTCGCCCGACCACCGCATTCCGATAGAACTGGTGTATTTCCAGGGCTACACCCATGAGGAAGCTGCCGACAGGCTTGCCATTCCGCTTGGTACCGTTAAATCGCGTATCCGCAAGGGCCTCCAAAAGCTCCGCCTAGCCTTCACCATACAAGGGAGTGCAGCCTAGCACCATCCCAACTGGTGGCTTCTTCAGTGCCGTTGCTTATCCACGCGGACTAGTCGGGTATTATCGGTATTTCAATTCCTGATAGCATGCAGCTAAACACCTGTAAAACAGTTGTGAGATGGGTGTTTTGTGTTCGCAATGGGTAGAATTCTTGTAGAACTCACGGTTCCCGTAAAAAAAGTTTTGTCGAAATTCTTCAGTGCAAAGTAAGTGTTATCCACATAAGCCGGTGTTTCAAATGACTGTGGGTAGCTGATGAAACCGGATTTCTTGTCCTGTAAAAAGCGAGATTTGAAAAATTTTGCGTCGAAGTTTTACGTACCCGCCGTCATTATCCTGACTATAAGATCATTTTGGAACAACCGTTCATGAAGCCATATTAGCCGGAGGATATGATCTCACGACCGCCGCCTGAACCGAATTATATTTCGTTTGCATGTAACCGTGCGTACGCTCACGTGACTTGTGCGGAGTTGCGGACTATTGGAAAAATACTATTAGTAGTTTTAGAAAGAAATATAACCAGTTGGAAAGCTATGCAGAAGGAATTGGCGTAAAATGCAAGATTTTTAGTCAAATAATTCTATTTTAATTGTAGAAATAATTTTTTGAAAACGTGTAAACCTACTTTAAAATGGAATGTATATATAATTATTACACCACTGTCATATAAAAAAAGTACTATTTTTGGATGATCTAGTTTTTAACTTTGTAACGTACATTTTATTGACAAGCCGATGAGGCTAACCAATTCCAAATCAACTACGTTATGAGAAACTTTACGTTCCTGTTCTTTCTTTTACTACTAAATGTGGGCGTCGCTTTGCGAGCGGATGCCACAAACAACTGCGGTTGCGATAACAACGTCCTGACCAACGCCAGCTTCGAAAATGGTACTACCGGCTGGTCAACTTCCTCTGGGACCAAATTCGGTACCGACGACGCATACGAAATGTGCGGCAGCAACAATGGTTTGATCACCGGCTCTGGCTCCGTTTGGCAGGATGTGAGCGTGGAAGCCGGAAGTCAGATCAACCTCAGCGTATATGGTGGGACGCACAATAACGATGAGACGCACCAGTTCAAGCTGATCTTTTACAATGCTTCCGGCAATCAGATCGGCGATGCGATCGTGAAGTCGATGAATTTCGAAGTAGGCAGCGGCCACCAGCTGCAACTCTACACGATGTCGGCGACAGCGCCGGCTAATACTGCCAAAGTCCGCTTCCTGCTTTATTCAAGCGGCAACTATTTCAAAGTCGATGCGGCGTGCATGAAAGTGACGCCTCCCGCAAATCCGGTTGACTGCGACTGCGTGAATTCGAATCAATATATCAAAAATGCGAGCTTCGAAGACGGGATCAATTTCTGGTCGAAGTCGAACGGGACCAATTTCGGCACCGACGACGCATACGAAATGTGCGGCAGCAAAAACGGCCTGATCACCGGTTCGGGATCGGTATGGCAGGATATTAACCTTGTGGCCGGAGCAAAAGTGGAAGTAACCGCATATGGGGGAACCCACAACACAGGCGAGACCCACCAGTTTAAGCTTACCTTCTACGACGGTGCCGGAAATAAGATCAATTCCGGCGACGCGGTTGTGGATATGAACTACAAAGTAGTGGACAGCAAGCTTAAACAGTTCTCTATTTCAGCAACTGCTCCCGCGGGTGCTGTTAAAGTGCGCTTTTCGCTCTATTCGTCGGGCGATTATTTCAAAGTGGACGCTATTTGCACGAAAATCACCGAGCCGGCTATCTGCCAGGACTGTAATGGCAACACCCTGCAAAACCCAAGCTTTGAAAACGGTACCAACAACTGGAATGTGACAGGTACATTGACCGTGGAGCCTACTTATGCCGTGTGCGGTGTGAATGGTGCGAAACTCAGCGGGGCAGGCAAATTCTGGCAGGACGTGGAGTTGCAGACCACTACCGGAAACCAGGTTAGCCTCACGATCTATGCCGCATACAGCTCGGCCAACAGCCAGAAAATTCAGCTCGTGTTCCTGAGCGAGGCACAGGCGGAGCTGGGCCAGATCACCAAAGACGTAACCAAAGCGCTGAATAGCGGAACATGGGGGCTTGAAAAATATACCCTTACGGGGACTGTTCCTGCCGGTACCCGATATGTGCGGGTGCTGCTCTCGTCCAACGGAAACAGTCTCCTGGTCGATAACGCATGCCTCACTTTCTCCGGACCGCCATTGCCGGTAACGCTGTCGGCATTCTCTGCCAGAAAAGAAGGAGGAGTAGCGCAGTTGGCATGGGCCACAACCCTGGAAAGTAATTCGGCCTATTTCGAAGTGCAGCACAGCCAGGATGGCAAGAACTGGGCAGTGCTTACACAAATCGAAGCGAAAGGCGAGAGCAAGGAACTCGAAACATATAGCTATACCCACACTAATCCAATGGCTGTGAACCTCTACCGGTTAAAAATGGTGGATCTGGACCAGACATTCGCTTACAGCGCGATCAAGAGCCTCACTTTTGACGGCCAGGAGCAGTTGAATGTCTTTCCTAACCCGACCGTCGACCGTATCAGGGTGAGCAGCAACCAGCAAATCACCAATGTGAAGGTTTATGCGCAAACCGGTGCATTGGTACTGAACACGGCACCGGATTCGGCGAGCGAAGTAGACCTGACGAAGTTGTCGCAGGGAACTTACTATGTGAAAATCAACAATGGTCCGCTGATGCGCAAGCTCCTGATCGTAAGATAGGCCTGGGCCAACCGTTTCGGTAATCTTGAAAACCCTTCGTCCTCTATTCCGGGACGAAGGGTTTTTGTTTTAACTTTCGTAAAAAGTAACCGGTACTGGCTTGACAACAGTGATTGACCAACATATAAAGGAAGGAACGGGTAAGCCAGCCACGGAGGCCCCATTGTCGCGTGAGGACTTTGGAAGTGATTTCAAATGGGGCGTGGCCACGGCGGCCTACCAGATCGAAGGCGCTGTACATGACGATGGCCGGAGCGATTGTGTCTGGGATGTTTTTGCCCGAAAAAAAGGCAAGATCCGCAATGGCGACCACGCACGGTATGCCTGTGACTTCTACAATCTTTATGAGCAAGACCTGGGGCTGGTCAAAGAGCTGGGTTTTGAGCAGTTCCGCTTTTCGATTTCATGGTCACGCATACTGCCCGAAGGCCACGGGCGTGTGAACCAGGCGGGGATCGACTACTATAATCGCCTGATCGACCAATGCATTACACTAGGCATCGAGCCCTGGATTACATTGTACCACTGGGATTTGCCGCAAGCGTTGGAAAAATCGGGAGGCTGGAAAAACCGGCGCATCGTGGACTGGTTTGCTGAGTATACCGCCGTATGCGCCAACGCCTTCGGGGACAGGGTGCAGCATTGGATTGTGCTGAATGAACCTATGGCTGTGGCCGGCCTGGGCTACACGACCGGTGAGCATGCGCCCGGAAACAAAGGCATCCATAATTTTCTGCCGGTAGTGCACCATCTGGCACTGAGCCAGGCGGAAGGCGGACGGGTGCTGCGGCGGCTGTTGCCCGGTGCGCGCATCGGCAACGCCATTTCGTGCTCCTATGTGGTGCCCAATAGCCGGAGTGCGGCAGATGTGCGTGCGGCGAGGAGGGCGGATGCGCTTATGAACCGGCTTTTTATAGAGCCGGCGCTGGGCATGGGATACCCCAAAGACGCATTTCCTTTTTTGTCCAATATTAAAAGGTTCATGCGCGAAGGCGACCGGGAGAAGCTGAAATTCGATTTTGATTTCTGGGGCTTGCAGAACTACTTCAGTGTGGTGGTGCAGCACTCTTACCTGGCACTGGTGATGTGGCTGAAGGAAGTCCCCGCTACGCTGAGAAACGTCGCTACCACCGGCCTGGGGTGGGAGATCAGCCCCTCGGGCATGTATGAAATATTAAAGCAATTCCAACGCTACCCGGGTGTCCGCGAACTGGTCATCACTGAAAATGGTGCGGCATTCAAGGACAGGTTAGTGGATGGAAAAGTAGATGACCAAGCCCGTAGGGCCTATTACCAGGCGTATCTCCAAGCTGTCCTCCATGCCAAAAATGAAGGAGTGAATGTTACCGGCTATTTCGCCTGGACGTTGCTCGATAATTTTGAATGGGCGCACGGGTACTCGGCCCGCTTTGGCCTGGTATTTGTGGATTTTCAGACCCAGGAACGTACGGTGAAGGAATCGGGGAAGTGGTTTGCCGGATTTCTTAAAAAGCAGGAAGTATAGCGTCGTTTCCAACTAATTTGGAAAAGGCTGTGTCTCCCCAGCATATCTAAAATCCCTTAACGATGAAAGTCCTGATTGTTTTGTTCGGTTTGCTGGCCTGGATAGGCTGCCACGAGGACAGTGACGATGTGAATGCACAGGTTTACGAGGTAGATGCTACCTGGACCAACATGCTAGCTACCGACGGTTGCTCATGGCATTTCAGTATTACTTCAAAGGATTCGACTACTTCGCTGCTTCCCAGCGAGGAGTCCCGCCCGAAAATCGACAAGGAACTGGGCAAGATTGAAGACTATTACAGCTTCACCCCGGTGCGCCTAAAATATACGCTCACCGGCGCCAAGAGTACAGTACAATGCGGCTGGGGCCGTACGGCGACGTACGACGAAATCAAAGTTGTAGAAATTCACAAAAAGTAATCCGCTATAAATGGAGGATATTTTTGGCCTCCTGTTCGGAATAATAAGGAATCAACTCCGCTTCATCAATAATCTCCTGCACCTGCTCGTCCGTGGCAGGTGCAGCTGCTTTAGAGCCTGCGCTTTCGTGCATTTCGACGGGTCGCTCTTCTTCAAATACGATCGTTCCTTTCCTTTGCAGGTTTTGCAGGATTTCCAGCACTAGTTGTTGTTCGGATTCCCGGACGGCCTTTACGCGATATGTTTTCATGATATTGGCTGATTTTGAATCGTAGTGAGCAAAAACTGTACCTGAGTCCAAGTTTTAAATGCACGTGGTGCAACCTGGGGCCGAGATTTTACATCATTCACCAAACAAATCACAGAATCCCATGAAAATTAAACAATTACTAACTTTCGTCCTGTCCGCGCTTTGCTTCGTAAGCGCGTGTGCACAAGGCGATGACGACAAACCTTACGTAACAAAAAGCTTCAACAGCTCATCCCTTAAAGAATTGCAGGTAGAAACTTCGGGCGGTTCGATCTCGGTAACGGGTGGGCAATCCGATGGTTTTAAAGTAGAAATGTACGTGCGGAGCAACGGCTGGAACGGGAACAAAGATCTCACCAAGGAAGAAATTGAAGACCGCCTGGAAGATTACGACATCCTGATCGGTGCCGAAGGAAGCAAGGTGATTGCTACGGCCAAGAGGAAGAGCAACCTGCAATGGAACGAGAAAAGAAACATTTCCATCGCATTCAAAGTAATGGCGCCGCGTAATGTGGCGACCAATCTCAAAACGAGCGGCGGCAGCATTAAAATCGCTTCGCTGACAGGTTCGCAAAACTTCTCCACCAGCGGAGGCAGCCTCAAAATCGATGACCTCGACGGCGTAATTCAGGGACGTACTTCGGGCGGTAGCATCGATGTCGCCCGTTGCAGCAAGGAAATTAACCTGCATACCAGCGGAGGCAGTATCAAGGCCCATGAATTGAAGGGGAAAATCGAGCTCAGAACATCCGGTGGAAGCATTGAACTGAACAGGCTGAACGGCGATATCATGGCGCATACCAGCGGAGGAAGCATTCGCGGCGAAGGCGTAGACGGTTCGCTCGATGCCGGTACTTCGGGCGGTTCGGTAAGGTTGGCCGATGTATCGGGCAGCGTGCGCGCCAATACAAGTGCAGGCAGCATCGAGCTGGAATTGAAATCGCTGGGCAAATATGTCGACCTGTCTACATCCGCAGGCAGCGTGCGCGTGACCATGCCGCTCGATAAAGGTGTCGACCTGAACCTGAAAGGCAACAGGGTGGCGATACCGCTCAAAAACTTCGATGGCTCGGCGGAAAAAGACCGCGTTCAGGGGAAAATGAATGGCGGGGGCGTTCCGGTAACACTATCGGCCAGCGCAGGCGGTGTTTACGTAAACCAGTAGATCTATATTTCAGTAAGGCTCAAATGGGCAGGCGGTTTACCGTCTGCTCATTTGTGTTTTTAAACCTGTTACCAAAAGCGTGATACCACGTAAAAAGGAAAACAAATCCCGGACGTATGTATCAGAGAGTGTTAAATGCCTTGCAGGATTTCTTTGGAATATCCCGGAAAGAGGCCCGTGGCGCGTTGGCGATGATGGTGTGCTGTGTCGTGATCGTCTGGACGCCATTCCTTTTCCGGCGCTGGATTTTACCGCAAATTCCCGTCGATACCCCCCCGCCCGAGCGGAAAGTGCTGGACAGCATTGCATTGCTTTTGGAAAAACAGCAGGCAAACAAAGGGTGGTCTCGCAGACAGTATGCTCCCAAAGAGCCGGCGGCATTCAATCCCGATCAGATTAAACGCGTCAATTTCGACCCGAATGCGGCTTCCGTCCGTGAACTGACGGAGGTGGGCATTCCGGCTTTCATTGCGCGGCGCATTGAAAAATTCAGGGGCAAGGGCGGAAGGTTCCGGCAGAAAGAAGATTTGAAGAAGATCTATGATTTTCCACCAGATTTGTATGTGCGTTTGGAAAAGTATATTGTAATTCCGGATCAGAAACAGGCTTTTGCAGCCGGACAAAACAATTCTTCCCGCACTTACCCGAATGCCGCCGCCCGGCGGGAAGTCAGGCAAGGCATTCAGGCATTTGACATTAACCAATGCGACACCACGGCGCTCATCCGGCTGAAAGGAATCGGCAGCAAACTGGCTACGCGCATCCTGAAATTCCGCGACGGGCTAGGTGGTTTTCACTCGCCCGACCAGTTCCAGGAAGTGTACGGGCTGGATTCGTTGGCATTGTCGGAGCTGAAACGCTACGCAAAAGTTTTGAGCGGCGTCAGAAAGATCAGTATCAATGTTGCTGCGATCGAGGAACTGGGCCGCCATCCTTATTTAAGAAATCGAAAACAGGTGCAGGTGCTGATCCGTTACCGCACGGAGCACGGCCCTTTCCGTTCGCTGGATGAATTGCGGAATGTGAAAGTGCTGGATGATGCGACGATACAAAAAATAGGGCCATACCTCTCGTTCTGATGGTATGGCCCGGTTTGGAGAACCCCGTTGGAATCAGCAGATCGGTGCTAGAAGTTCGGTTTCAGCAGGTATTTCGAATAGAATGTGTCGATCACTTTGACGGCTTCGTCGGGCGTGTCCACCAGGCTGATCAGTTTAAGATCTTCCGGATTGATGTTGCGCTCGCTCTGCATGGTGCCCTTGATCCAGTCGATCAGTCCCGACCAGTAGGCGGTACCCACCAGCACGATCGGGAAACGGCCGATTTTTTTGGTCTGGATCAATGTCATCGCCTCGAAAAGCTCGTCGAGGGTGCCGAAACCGCCCGGCATGACGATGAAGCCCTGCGAGTACTTGACAAACATCACTTTGCGGACAAAGAAAAAGTCGAAATTAATGCTCTTGTCGTGGTCGATGTAGATGTTGCTATGCTGTTCGAAAGGCAGCTTGATATTCAGCCCGACCGATTTTCCGCCTTGTTCGAAGGCACCTTTGTTACCAGCTTCCATAATACCCGGCCCGCCGCCTGTGATGACGCCGTAACCATGTCGTACCAGTTTCGCCGCAATATCTTCCGCGGTTTTATAGTGAGGGTTGTCGGGCAATGTACGGGCAGAACCGAAAATGGACACGCACGGGCCTATTTTGGCCAGTTTGTCAAATCCTTCCACGAATTCGGCCATTACCTTGAATACAACCCATGAGTCGGCACTCTTGATTTCGTTCCAGTTGCGGTCTTCAAACGCCTCCTTGATCCTTTTCTCATCTTCCGGGACCGCCGGGTTGAGGAGAGAAACGTCCACTAATTCTGCATTGGTAGGTTTTACTTCTTCACTCATATTTAGAAATCCATTGAGTTGTTGATAAGTATAATGGTAACTTTGCACCATTAACACCAATAATAAAAAACTTTTCACCACGTCCGCTGTCAGTACCGAGCGGTGGGCTGTAATTAACAAAAAAGTAATGAGAAAAATTGCTATCGGCTCCGATCACGCAGGTTTCCCCTACAAGCAACCGGTGATCGACTGGCTTACCACCAACGGTTTCGAAGTGAAGGATTTCGGGACATACAGCGCCGACTCGGCAGATTACGCCGACTTTGCCCACCCGGTGGCGAGCGGTGTGGAAAGCGGGGAGTTCGAAAAAGGCGTTTTGCTTTGCGGAAGCGGGCAGGGCGTGTGTATTACTGCAAACAAACATCAGGGCGTGCGGGCGGCGCTCGTGTGGGATGTTCCCCTGGCTCCATTGGCACGCCAGCATAACGATGCGAATGTGATTTGCTTTCCGGTACGCTTCATCGAGCTGGAAACCGCATTGGCTGGTCTGGAAGCATTTTTAAGTACTGAATTCGAAGGAGGCCGTCACCAGACGCGCGTCGATAAGATTTCCTGCTAGTAAGCCCTTTGGTAAATACCTTTCCAGGGGCTCTGGATATACTGCTTTTTCAATGCCGGAACCCGGTTCAGGAGTTTCGGCATGATATTCACCTTGTCGATCACGAATTCAGGCGGATCTTTTCGGAAATTATCGTAGACGTGGATCACGCTGTCGAAATTGTCGAGGTTCTGTAAATCGTAGCTCGCCAGCTCCCAGTTGAGGTACGGCGTCGCGGTGAAATTATTGATATACTCCCCTGAATTCTGCCCCAGCACCAGAATGCGCTTGTTCCGGATCTGTTCCGGCAGGCTGGCCGGCTTTGCCCGCAGGTTTTCAAGCTTGCCCATCGCAACCCCGGGCAATATGCCTCTCAATCCCTGATATTGTATTAAAACGATCATCGCGCCCATGAGCGTGAATTGCAGTTCATCGGCCCAGCTGTTCTTTTTGAAGCTCTGGAAGTAATGTGTAGCAAAGAATGCGGCCGGCGGAACGAAGATCACAAACTGCATCGGCGCCAGAAACTGCATAAGCGGGATCGTGAACACCGCCGCGATAAACCACAGCGCCATTACCTGCTGAATGCGCGTCTGATAGTTCACAAACCGCAGCGTGGTGAAGATCCGCATGAAACCCATGATCCCGAAGCCCAGCGGCAGCACCAGCGACGCCAGCAAGGAGGAAAAGTCGTTGAGGTTGTATTGTTTTACCTGAAAAACCGAGGTAAGCAGGTTCCGGTTGAGGCTTTCTATGCCATTATTGAGATAGAAAAACAGGACGACCATCAGCAGCGGGAATATAGAACCGAACAGGCCGAGCAGGTGGTGACGGAAAGTGGAACCGGTATAAAACAGCAATGCCAGGAACGCCCATATCATAAACAGCGAGGCAGGCAGGTAGAACAATGTGGCAATGCCAATGTATAGCCCCAGCTCAAACACCTGGGTCGTTACCTCTCTCCTGACCAGCATTTTGACAATGGACCCGAATGCAAAAAGCAGAAAGGTATTGGCAAGCAGCATGGGGGATAATGTGCCCATGTCAAAAGAAATGTTCAGGAAAAGGGCATACAGGGCACCCGGCAGGAATGTGCGCTCGGGAAAGACGTCGCGGGAATGGATTACGTAATTGAAATACAATATCTGCACGAGCGAAACACCCATCGCCGCGAGCTGGTACACCCATTGCGCCCGGCCGAAAAGGCTGTCGATCAGCCAGTAGGTAAGGCCCGAAAACGGGCTGACGTTATCCCAAACATCTCGGTAAAGCATAAATCCCCGGCCCATTTGCTCGCCCACAAGCATCCAGCTTAGCTCAGGTATCAGCAACGGCGCGCCACCCAGGAAAAAGGGGAGGCGGAGCAGCAGGAAGAATACCACTAAACTGATGGTCTGGTACCGTGCATTTACGCGAAAAAAACTAAGCAAGCGGCTGGTGGATTAGGTATCTGACGGGAAATAAGTTTCACGAAATTACAATGCCGGGTTCTACAAAAACAAAATAAGTATGGATATTTGTACTTATTGAAAGGAGAGAGGGAATGATTTAGGAGATGTTAGTTTACATTGTCCTAACTGGTGAACCAGGATGTGCGGTCAGGACCGGCAAAAATCCCTCCGATTAATGTTCATGAATATGGAATCGAAAAGACAACAAAAAGTAGGCAGGCAAATACAGAAGGATCTGGGTGAGATTTTTCAAAAGGATGCGCAGCATTTAACCAGCGGTTCATTTGTGACGATCACCTCGGTACGTGTAACCCCCGATCTGAGCATTGCCCGGGCATATCTCAGTTTCCTGCCCGATAAAAACAAAACCATGCTGCTGGAAACGATCCGGGAAAACACCCGTTTTATCCGCCAGAAGCTCGCCGAACGCGTCCGCCATCAGTTGCGGATCGTGCCGCACCTGCAATTTTATATCGACGACACTGCCGAGTACGCAGCCAAAATGGATCAGTTGTTCGCGGATCTGGTGATCCCGCCGGCACAGCCCGACGAGGAGGAAGATACCTACTGATTTCAAGGCTGAGCTATCATGGACATTTCCTACCGGATTGCCGTTCGCTACTTTTTCTCGCGTAACAAAAGGAGTTTCATCAGTCTGATCGCACGCATTGCCATGGCAGGCGTGGCGGTGGGTACGATGGCTATGGTAGTGGTATTGTCGGTGTTCAACGGCATGGAAGACCTCAATCGTAAAATCTTCAAAACTTTCGACGCGGATGTGCGCATAGTGCCCGCCGAGGGTAAGCGGTTCAAGGTGACGCCCGCTATGATCAGTGGGCTGAAAACAGTGAATGGGGTGAAACTCGTGACGCAGGTAGTGGAAGACAATGCGCTGGCCCGGTATGGCAACCAGCAGACGATTATCCGTTTGAAAGGCGTCGATAGTACATTTGAGCAACAAAAGCAGCTGGACACGGCTGTGATCGAGGGTTCTCTGAAACTCATTGGAAACAATGGGACGCCGTATGCAATTATTGCGGAGGGGATACGGAATGCATTATCCATTTCACTGGAAGATATATTCACACCGCTCGAATTGCTGTACCCGCGCACAGGCTCCAAAACGCTCAACCTTACATCGCCGGAGGCATTCAATCAGCTCGATTTGCGCCCGGGAGGAGTGTTTTCCATTGAATCGCGCTACGACGACTACATTATCGCGCCATTGAAGCAGGTCGAAAGTCTGATGGGCTACGATGGCGAGCGCTCGGCGCTGGAAGTTTATCTTACCCCCGGCTATCCCGAAAAAGATGCGGCGGAGGAAATCAGCGCGAAGCTGGGCAAGACTTTTGTAGTGAAAGATCGGGACTCGCTGAATGCAGACCTGCTCCGGGCGATAAAAATGGAAAAGCTTTTTGTGGCAGTCACCCTTTCGCTGATTATTTTAGTAGCTGCGATCAATATCTTTTTCTCACTCAGTATGTTAGCGATCGAGAAGAAGAACGATGTTTCGATGCTGTATGCCATGGGGGCCACACAGTCGCTGATCCGGAAGATCTTCATCGCGGAGGGGGCTATTGTGGCATTTTCCGGTGCCGTTGCGGGGCTTTTGGGCGGCATTATAATTTGCTGGCTGCAAATACGGTACGGATTTGTTTCGATGGGTATGACCACCTCGCTGGTGGATGCCTACCCGGTTAAATTAATTTGGGAAGACATACTCTACACAGGCGTGATTGTCGTTATGATAACTATGGTTGTTTCGTACATTCCGGCCAGAAGGGCAGCAGAGGCGGGTGCGCTGCTGCGCGTGTAGGGAATCCGATGATACCAGAAAAATCGTTTATTAACTTATTTACATTGACTTACTTCCTAGCAATCAATCAGAAAGCGGATATGACCGGTGATATTAAAAGGCCTTCTTTGAACCGATTGATCTTTACTTTTTTTGGCATACTTTCCCTATCATTCAGCGCGCCGCTACTGGCTGGCGTGGATGCCGACACACTCTACAGAAGAAACCCGGGCACCGTCACCAAACAGGGACCTTACCGGCCGGAAAGAGCCCGCAAGAACGACATTCTATACACCCGGCTGGATGTCCAGCTGGACTGGGTCAAACAGCAGGTGCCCGCGTCCGCGATTTTGAAGTTTAAACCCCATTTTTATCCGCAGACGATCCTCGAACTGGATGCGAAGGGATTTGATGTGAAAGGTATTTCATTGCTGGATACGAATGCAGAATATGGCGACCTGAGTACCGAAGAGATTACCGGAAAGGTTAAAAAGAAGCTGGAATTCACCTACGACAAGCGGAAGCTGACAATCAAACTGGGGCAGGAATATACCCGCAAAGACACGCTTTTCGTAAAAATCGACTACATAGCCAAACCCAACGACGTTCCCAGAGGCAAGGAGGACGACAGTGCTTCCGATAAAGGGCTTTACTTCATCAATGCCGACGGCCTGGACGAAGGCAAACCGCGCCAGGTGTGGACGCAGGGCGAAACGGAGGGCAGTTCCTGCTGGTTCCCGACGATCGATGCACCGAACCAGAAGTTTACCCAGGACATTTACATTACCGTAGACAGCACTTACAAAACACTTTCAAATGGCTTGCTCGTAGAACAGCTGGAAGGCAAAAAGGGCATGCGCACCGACCATTGGAAGCAAACCAGGCCCCACGCGCCTTACCTCGCCATGATTGCCGTGGGTGATTTCGCGATAGCAAGGGATATGATGCCGAATGGCCTGGAACTGAGCTATTATGTGGAGCCGAAGTATGGAGGGGACGCACATGCCATTTTCGGGCGGACGCCTGAGATGATGGGTTTCTTCACCAACATTTTCGGGGTTGAATATCCATGGGAAAAGTATGCGCAGATTGCCGTGCGGGACTTTGTGGCGGGTGCTATGGAGAACACCACCGCAACAGTGCATGAGGAAGGCGTGCAGAATGACGCCCGCTCACTGGTAGATGGTAACTCCGACGCGGTCATCGCCCATGAGCTGGCACACCACTGGTTCGGGGATTACGTAACGGCGGAAGAATGGGGGCAATTGCCTTTGAATGAGTCATTTGCCAATTATGCCGAATACCTTTGGAGCGAGTATAATGATGGTCGTTTCGAGGCCGACTGGGGTAATTTGCAGGAAATGAAAGAGTACCTGGCCGAATCAGAAACGAAGCAGGTACCAATGATCCGGTATTTCTATAAAGATCGTGAGAATATGTTCGATGCGCATTCTTACGCCAAGGGAGGCCGCATTCTGCATATGCTGCGGTCGCTGGTAGGTGACGATGCGTTTTTTGCGGCGTTGCAGCAGTATTTGAAATCCCACGCATTCGGAACAGCCGAGATCGATGACCTTCGTATGTCATTCGAAAAAGTGACGGGGCAGGATCTCAACTGGTTTTTCGATCAGTGGTTCCACCGGCCCGGCCATCCGTCGCTGAAGATCGATCAGCAATACGTTGCGGCGCAATCGAAGGTGGTGCTGAAAATAAAGCAGACCCAGGATACGCTGGCTACGACAGTTTACCGCCTGCCGACAAAGGTGGATGTGTGGGTGTCTGGCAAAAAGAGCCGCTACGATGTGGTGGTAGACAAGGTGAACCAAACGCTCGAATTTCCCGCCGCCAAAAAGCCCGATCTGGTACTTTTCGACGCGGATGCGACATTGCTGGCAGTTGTAGAGCACGATAAGAACAGGCCGGAAATGGAATTCCAATATGTCAATTCCGACCGTTTCCTACACAAATACGAAGCGCTTTCTTCGCTGGAAGGTGCCCTGGCCGATACCACCGCCCGTAAGATATTGGTGAAGGCAATGGATGATCCGTTCTGGAAGCTGCGGCAAATGGCGATCAGTAATTTCGCAGAATATGCGGGCGAAGGCTTTGCGGATATTGAAAAAGTAATTCAAAACCGTGCCCAAAAAGACCCGCATCCGCAGGTACGCTCCGAAGCCATTATCACCCTCGCGTCCTTCGGCGATAATAACAGTGATCCGATTTTCAAGGCTGCATTGACGGACAGTTCCTATCTGGTGGCCTCAGTTGCAATCGAGAAATACCTCATGAGCCAGCCGAACGACGCTGCGGAAGTGGCGGCGCAGTTTGAAAATTCGCCTAACGACGCCATTATCACTTCGGTCGGTAACTACTATGCCGGGCTTGCGCAGCCCGAGCGGTTCGATTGGTTTCTGACCAAAATGAAGGCGATGAAGCCGACGGAAAAATATAACTTCCTGCAAGTTTTCGGAAAATACCTGATCAAATCGAAGCAGGATATCCAGCGCAAGAGCATTCCGATCCTGGAAGGTCTCGCACGCGACAATTCTTCCTATTTCGTCCGTTTCGGTGCATTCCAAGCATTGGGCCTGCTGACCGACATTCAGGGCGTGACGGCGCTCCGCAAAGATATCCGCGCGAAGGAAACCGAGCCTAAGCTCAAAGAAATGTATAGCCAGTTCGGGGATTTGTAACGCCGCGACGTATTTGTAGCTTGTATTACGCCAAAAAATGCCGTCAGGCATGTAACAACAATGCGCTATTGTTACATGCCTGACGGCATTTTTCAAAATACATTATTCGGTTCGATTGCTACCAACGTTTCATCGCTACGCGATTATCGGTCGCTGTACAATTCCTGACTACAAATGACCACACCTGACAACCCCTGACAACACCTGAGCACACATTACCACCGTCGCATTACTGCGGATCGAGATAGTAATCGAGGTTTTCTTTTGTAATGATGTCGAGCGGGAGAAATTTAATGGCCGGGATTTCCTTTTTGAAAATCAGGTGATTGGCAAGCTGGTGAATGCCCCAGTAACCTTGCCCGAGCGGGTTTTGGTTGATCAGAAAATCGATGATGCCCTTGTTGAGGTATTGCTGGTTTGGCCCGATGAGGTCATAACCGACGAGTTTAATGTCTTTCAATGCATTTTTTTCGAGGTAGGCTGCCACTTCAAATGCTTTTGAATTGGTAACGTATACCGCACCGAGGTCGGGATATTGCTTGCGTAGCTCGTCGAGCTGTTTGTCCAGGCCCTCTTCTCCGGCGAAGTTGATTTCCTTACTCACTACCTTAAACGTGTCTTCCAGCTGTTCGCCTTTGAAATAATCGCGGAAGCCTTCCTCCTTCGTCATCAAATGCGCCGAGTTGGAAATATCCTCATTCACGTGCGCCACCAGCACCGTACCCGGCGAATGCAGCCCGAAACGCAGAATTTTAGCCGCCAGCGAGCCGCTTCGGTACGAATCCTGCCCGATATAGCACAATGGGTTCACGTGCTCGATCTGCGTGTTGAACAGCACATAAGGAATGCCCATGTCGGCCCATTCTTTGAAGAACGGTAATGCTTCTTTGTAAAATATCGGCGCGATCAGCAGGCCGTCGGGGTGTTCGCGGCCCACCTCCCGGGCTTTGGCGATGAAGGAGGTGTCGGAATGGGAATTGAATATAAACTTGGTAATGTGTACGCCGTATTGCCGGAGTTCTTTTTCGGCCTTTTCAAGCCCGTTGTGCGGTGCTTCCCAGTAGGAGTCGAGGTTAGGGTCGGGGATGAGCGCTGCGAGGTTGAATGCCCGCTGCGATTTCAGCGACTGGGCGATCAGGTTTGGCTCGTAATTCAGCTCTTTGATGATGGCCAGGATCCGTTCGCGCACGTCGTCGGCCACTCTGCCGCGGTTATGCAAAACACGGTCCACTGTGCCTTTGGAAGTTTGCGCCCTTTCCGCTATATCTTTTATTCTGACAATTTTCTTTTTCACACTCGACTATTATTCAGGGATTTTTCAGTTCCGTTCAGCAAATCTAACAAGTAATTATGAAGATGGATTAAATAGTGTGTTTCTAGTGAAAGGCAACTATGCTGAACAAAATTTTTCAAATTTTTTTTATGATAAATTTGAGATTGTAGGCGCCGCCCATTAGTTTTACCTGACTAAAAACTACTATCCGTAGTAACCAGTGTGCACGAGCCCGGCGTGTGTTTTTGAATGCGTGCTCGAACACTTTTTTAAATTTTGTTAGGAAAAACCGATTTGGCAAGTAATTTTGTAAATAAGATAAGAAAGAAAATTTTATTCTTTAATACTCCTAACCTTTAACCTTTTCAGGAATTCAATCATTGAAATTCCTCTAATCCTAAACCTACTTAAAGCGTACTGCATCGTCTGTACGCTTTTTTGTTTATTCCTGCCTGAACTCGATCTGCACATCGTCGCTATCGACGTACGACGAGCAAGTTAATATCCAGCCTTCCGAGAGGTCCCGGTCCGTGAGGACCTCGTTCACGCTCATGTGCACTTTCCCGCTCGTACAAACGGCCGCGCACGAGGCGCAGCGCCCGCCCTTGCAGCTGTACGGAAGCTGTATTCCCTCAGCAAGTGCCGCGTCGAGCACAGTCGAATGTGCCGGAACAAGAAGGTCGTACCGCGACCCGCGAAAATCGAGGCGAATGCGGTGCGGGTAAGAAACAGGCGGGGGAGGAGGCGGGGACGGGATCACAAAATTCTCCTTGCGGATCTGCGTGCCCTGAAAGCCCATGAAATGCAGGGTAATGCCCGCGGACCGCATGAGTTCAAAGGGCCCGCAAATGAAGAACCGGGCATCCCCGCGTTTGAAACGGATGGATTGATTTACCAGCTGTTCCAGACGGGTATTGTTAATGCGCCCCTGAATGCCGCTCCACTCTTCGGCAGGCTGACTATGGATATGGATCACGCGCAACCGTTCGGGGAATCTTGTCTGCCATTCGGTAATGTCATTCCAGAAAAGCGTGTTGCGGATGTTCCTGCTGGCATAAATGAGGGTTACCTGGCTTTCCGTCTCTTGTGTGAGGGTTTGTTTTAAAAGCGAAAAAAGCGGGGTAATGCCGCTTCCCGCACCTATCAACACAATGTCGCGTGCACCGGCATCTTCTTTTTCCAGTACAAATCTGCCCGATGGCGCCAGCACGGTGAATGTGTCGCCTGTTTTTACGACGTCGATCCAGTACCTCGAAATCTCTCCATTAGGCACTCTCTTCACCGTTATTGCCGGAAATGCATCCACTCCGGGTGCGGAACTCATTGAGTAGGAGCGGCGCACCTCATGCCCGTGCATATCGATGAGGAAGGTCAGGAACTTGCCGGCCTTATAATTTAGCGTGCTGCCGTCGGCTGTTTCAAAAACGAAGGTTTTCGCGTCGTCGGTCTCGCGGATGATCTCGCGTAGCTTTAATGATATGGTGTGGTCTGCCATTTGCCTAGCTGGGATTATAATGGTAATGTGGCGTAGGGCTGCTGCTGGTTCCAAAGCGCTTCGTATTCCGCGAGGAGTGCCCAGCAATGCGCTTCGCACGTCCAATGCATGTGCACCAATGGGTTTACCGATAATTTGTAAAGAACCGGATTCTCATACGCGGTAAGCAGTCCGGCTATGAAAAAATAAAAGCCTTTGAAATCCCTGGCCGAGAAATCTTCAACAGCAATCCTTTCCGTGGCACGGCCAAGCCTCATCAGGGAAGTAGCCAGCAAAACCCGGTCCATGCGGTTGCGGGTATTTTTCAAAATGTCTTCGGTGTCGTTCGCCAGCTGTTCCCACACCGGTAGCAATTCGGCAGGTTTGAATGCCGCCATGAGCCTGGAAACGTGGTAAATGATCAGCGGTGTACGCGGGTACTGATGCGCACAGCGAAAAGGCGCATCGATATACCGGCGCGTTTCAACCACCGAGCGGATGTACGCGAAGCTGGCTGCATCGTGTTTATTCAGCGGCAGCTTGTAATGCAGAATGCAATACAGCATGTTGGCCAGTACGCTCACATCGAACTCCACATACATATTCTTACCAAACCAGGTAGAATAGGCAGGCAGGGGCTTGTACTCGGGATACGTGTTACGGATCCAGAGCTTAGCGCCGTTGGCGTGGAGCGTAAGCTTTTCTTTTAACCAATACAATTCCTCCATTGAAGGATTGGTCGTCAGATAGGCGAATGCAGTGTCGTCGATGTCGTCGGGAATGCGGAAATGCTCGAAACGGTGAAACCACCGGCCATTCGGAAAATGGCGCGAGGGTTTCGTTTTCCAGAAATTGTAGGTTTTTAAACCGTCTTTGTTCTGAAAGTCGGGATAGTTGACCGTTACCAACGGGATAATCGAATCGATCTTTGCCTGGCTTTCGGCGCTGCAATACTTGCGGATAGATTGTAATGTGAATGCGATGATGGCCGAAAAGAACATCGTCGTGTCCGGCCGCCGGTAGCCGATCAGGGAATTGGACCGTTCCGCTGGGAAAATGCCTTTGGGGAACAATGCATTACCGGTCGATTGTAATGCCTCAATGCGGTCTATGAATTTTTCCAGCGGTGGCTTCATGCGCCGAAGCTAACAAAACACATTAAAAAAAGAAACCCTGCCGGGCAGCGAATGCCGTACTGCGACAGGGTTTCGGAATATATGTTTGAGGCATTACACGCCTTCTGCTACCACTTCTTTTACGTCGGGTACCATGCGGGTTAGGAGGTTTTCGATCCCAGCTTTCAATGTGAGCGTCGATGACGGGCAGCCGCTGCAAGAGCCTTGCAGAAGTACCTTTACCACACCCGATCCTTCATCGAACGAGTGGAAGTTGATCGCGCCCCCGTCCGATTCAACGGCTGGGCGTACATATTGATCCAATGCAGCCTTGATTTTCTGTACCGTATCGGAATCCCTCGCGTCGACGATCAGTGTGTTACTGTCGATTGTCTTTTGAGCAAATACCGGGTGGTTTTCTTCGAAATAGATCTTGATGAACTGCTTCGTGTCGCGCAGGACCTCTTCCCAGGCAATGTCGTCACCTTTGGTAATGGTAATGAAGTTGCTTGCGATGAACACGCGCTTTACATGCGGAAATTGGAACAAGTCGGCCGCCAGCGGTGATTCCCGGCCTTCTTCCAATGCAGATTCGAGTGAAGGGTAATCAAAAGAGAGCCCGTCGGGTACCAGCTCGAAATTCAGGACGAACTTCATCGAGTTGGGGTTGGGGCTCAATTCGGTATATACAAAAATAGGTCGTGACAACATGGGGATGGTCGATATTGATAGGGTAAAACAACTTTCCGGTTTAGAGAACACCGAACATGGTCTTTTGGTTTGGCGGCGGTGTGTTAACCAATAAAAAACCCGTCAAACGTAAGCCTGACGGGTTCTATTAACTTCTTTGGAAGTACTAACGGCGCGCTGATTACGCTTCCGCAGCAGCCTCAACCGCGATCGGTTCGATGTGAACGTAAGATCTGTTTTCACGGGTCTTACGGAACACCACGTTACCATCAACGAGCGCGAACAATGTGTGGTCGCGGCCGATACCAACGTTTTTACCTGGGTTGTGCTTGGTTCCACGCTGACGAACCAGGATGTTTCCTGCTTTTGCCAACTGGCCACCGAATAATTTTACACCAAGACGTTTACTTTCCGATTCACGTCCGTTTTTCGAGCTACCTACACCTTTCTTATGTGCCATGATATCTTATACTTAAATTGTAATTTCGTGTTTGAACTGTTTCAGGCTTCCGCCAATGCATTAAGCAACGATTTCGTCGATGCTGATTTTGGTCAGATACTGACGGTGACCGTTTTTAACACGGTATCCTTTGCGGCGTTTCTTTTTGAAAACGATCACTTTCTCACCTTTCAGGTGTTCGAGAACGGTTGCTTTTACAGAAGCACCTGCCACTGTCGGAAGACCTACCTGTACTGTGCCTCCGTTATCAACGAGAAGGACTTTGTCAAATACAAGTGCAGCGTTCACGTCACCTTCAAGCCTATGCGTGAAGATTTCGCGACCCTTTTCAACTTTAAATTGCTGACCTGCGATTTCTACGATTGCGTACATGTTAATAATTATATTAAACTGGATTCAAATTTTGAGGTGCAAAGATAAAAAGAGAGCGGCAGAATCACAACGCATTACGTGGAATATTCCTGTTTTTTTAATATCTCGCAGCGCCACACGTCCACATAAGCGTCATGCCGCATTCAGTTGTCATGTGCACGGCCGGGCGCACATTCGAATTATATGCGGGTGATGTGGTTAAAAATGCGTAAAAAGTTACCTTTATATGGTTCGGTTGCGCTTCGACGTTTAGACATCGGGCGTAAGACATTGCCTTAACAATATTTAACAGGTCGCGCTTTTACTTTTACCTGTTATTGAGGTCTTAGAGACAGTAGATTTAGAAAACATGAAAATAAAAGTGAATCGGTGGGTTTTGATGGTCCTGTTTCTCGCATCCTTCGTGCGTATCGCACAGGCACAGGCGGGGTACCAGGTGGGCGATGCGGTATCGAGTTTCCGTTTGAAAAATACCGATGGAAACATGGTGTCGCTTTCGGATTTTGCCAGTTCAAAGGGGGTAATCGTTGTTTTTACAAGTAACCACTGCCCGTTTGCCAAAGCCTATGAGGACCGTATTATAGCCCTCAACAACAAGTTCGCGGGGCAGGGTTATCCCGTTATAGCCATTAACCCCACCGACCCCGGAACGCATCAGGACGATACTTTCGAAAAAATGAAGGAGCGTTCTGTCGCCAAGCATTATGGTTATCCTTATCTTGTCGATGATACGCAGCAGGTGGCGCGCAAATTCGGGGCTGGGCGTACGCCGCAAGTGTATGTACTGCAAAAAAACGGCGCTCAGTTTGTCGTCCGGTATATGGGGATGATCGACGATAACCCGCAGGACCCGGCCGGTGTCACGAAATTGTACGTGGACGAGGCCGTAACCAATCTCGCCGGAGGCAAACCCGTCGTGACCACAGTTACCAAACCGGTGGGCTGCGCCATCAAGTGGAAAAATCAGTGATTTTCGAAGAAAAATTACCCTATGACCAGAATTTTAGCTTGCCTCCTCACCATAGCCTTGTTGTTGCCGGTCACCAGCCGGGCACAGACTAAAAGTAAGAAATTCTCCAATGAAGGGGAGTTTACCAGTAACTGCGAAGGGCCGGCAGTGGACGATGACGGCAATGTATATGCCGTGAACTTCGCCAGGGATGGTACAATTGCGCAGATCAGCAAGAAGGGCAATGCAAGCTTTTTCGTGACATTACCCAAAGGCAGCACCGGGAACGGCATCCGGTTTATAGACAAAAACACTTTCTACGTGGCCGATTTTACAGGCCATAACATCCTGAAAGTGGATATGATCACCAAAGACATCTCCGTTTTCGCGAATGAACCGAAGATGAACCAGCCGAACGACCTGGCGGTAACCGCTTCCGGGCATGTTTTTGCCTCCGACCCGAACTGGAAAGAAGGAACAGGGCAAATATGGCACATGGCGCCGGAAGGAAAGGTGAACCTGGCATTCGGAGACATGGGTACCACCAACGGGATCGACGTGAGTCCCGATGAGAAGAAATTGTACGTGAACGAAAGCGTTCAGCGGAATGTGTGGGCATTTGACCTTGCGCCGGACGGGACGCTATCCAACAAAAAACTCCTGCACCATTTCGAAGACGGCGGAATGGACGGCATGCGCTGCGATGTGCATGGCAACCTGTACATTGCCCGCCACGGCAAAGGCGAAGTAGCCGTGCTTTCTCCCGAAGGAAAAGTAATCCAAACCATTCACACTATCGGTAAGAAGGTGTCGAACATCTGTTTCGGGGGTAAAAACGGTAAGACCTGCTACATTACCTTGCAGGACCGTGGCTGTCTCGAAACTTTCAAGGCCAAAACGGCCGGGCGAGAATGGGCGATGATGAAGGCTTTCGCTGAAAACAGCAAAAAGTAACCTATTTTTTATTTGAATGTACTTGCTTCTATTGCAGTTTAAGGTCGTTTTATATTAACTTTGTATTTCAAAGTACTTTAAAACAACTTAAACGATGCTGAGAAACCTGGTCAACTATCTGGAAGGCAATTTGAAAGTTGCGCTCCTTGCATTTGTTTCCGCCGCTGCGATGGCGCTGTTATCTGTCAGGATTTTCCTGCAAGACTGGGGATTCATCTTTCTGGTCTGGAACCTGTTCCTGGCCTGGGTACCCTTGCTTTTCATTAAATGGGTTTGGGAAATGGAAAAGCGGCGGGAAGCGCCGTTCGGCATTCTGATGATCTATCTGGCAGTATGGCTTCTGTTTTTCCCGAATGCGCCCTACATCATCACCGACCTGAAACATCTGCGTGCAGTGCCTGAAAGCATGATCTGGTACGACGCGCTGATGATTTTTACATTTTCCCTGGCCGGATTTATGACGGGTTTGTACAGCATCCGCATCGTCCACCGCATTATTGCGCGCCGCTGGAACGAGCGCCTGGCCTGGTTTGCCATCCTGAACTCGATGGTACTTAGCGGTTTCGGTATATTTCTGGGTCGTTATGGCCGCTGGAACAGCTGGGACATCATCACACAGCCGGGTGCGTTGGCGAGAGGCATATACCACAGCATGAAAGACCCATTGGCGATCAAACACACCATTACGTTTTCGTTCGTGCTCATGTTGTTGTACTTTGCGTTCCATATTTTTGCCGAACTGAAACAACATGAACGGACCCATCGATATTCTTAAAGCTGCCCGAAGCTTCCGTTACGCAGGTGCAGGGATTTACAGCCTGTTCCGTTACGAAAACAATGCACGCATTCACCTGATCGCCTGTGTGGTGGTAGCCATTGCAGGGGTATTCTTTAAAATATCGGCCACCGAATGGTGCATTATCGTGATCCAGATCGCGCTCGTGTGGGCAGGGGAGGCGTTCAACACGGCGATCGAAAAGCTGGCGGATCTCGTCTCGGCCGACTATCACCCGGTTATTAAAGTGGTGAAAGACACCGCCGCTGCCGGTGTATTATTGCTAGCCATTTCGGCGGTTATCGTAGGAGGGATTGTATTCATCCCTAAAATCCTGCTGCTTTTGTAGCCATATACCTCGGCCGCGCCTGCCCGTACCTGACAATACCTGACCAAAACTGACAGCTATTTACCATTTTACACGCTTATGAACCCGAATCAGGATTCTTTGCATACTTTGAACGAAATCCGCAGCCTGATGGAGCGGTCGTCCAAGTTTCTTTCACTCAGCGGGTTAAGCGGGGTTTTTGCCGGTATCTTCGCGCTGATCGGCGCCGGAACGGCCTACGTTCGGTTCAAGACAGACTGGCTGGCTGACATTCTGGTGCCATTAGGTGCATATCAGGGCCATTCGCGTCCGGACGTAATCGGATTTTTACTTGTCGATGGCATTTGTGTGCTGGTTTCATCACTGGCCGTCGGGATCATCCTCACTGTGCGGAGAGGCCGTAAAAAGGGCCTCACGGTGTGGAACGGCAGCTCGAAGCGCCTGCTTGTTGCCATGCTTATTCCACTCACGACCGGAGGCATATTCTGCCTCGCCATGCTGCATTACGGTTTTATATGGCTGGTTTTTCCTGTAACACTGCTGTTTTACGGCCTTGCGCTCGTGAATGCCAGCCGCTTCACCTATCCGGAGGTATTTTACATGGGCATTTCTGAAATCGGTATCGGCTGCATTGCATTGTTTCTGACCGGCTACTCGCTGATTTTCTGGGCGATTGGCTTCGGGCTTTTACACATTGTTTACGGCCTTACGATGTACAACCGCTACGAAAGAGAGAAGGTGCCGGGCGATCCGCGCAGCCAGGCGCCGGGCGGAAAATCGGGTGTGGCTCTGGTGGTGCTGCTTTTGCTGGTCACAGGCTCGGTTTGTTCGGCGCAAATACGCATCCCATCGGATAGTACTGCTTCCAAAGCGCGAAAATGGTACGACAGGGAGACTATTTATTTGAGAAATGGGAATAGTTTTGTCAAAAACAATGTGTTGTACACAGGGCAAAAAGCTTTGCGGAATGAATTTATGGTTTCGCCGGAAGGTCTCGGCCTTTACCTGAAATCCAGAAGGACGCGCAGCATTGGACTGGTCATTTCACTGGCAGGCTCGGCGGGCTCCATCGTATCGCTCCTTACCGGGAACCGCGATCATTTAAGGACCTTTTTCTGGGTATCGGTAGGAACCGGCCTGGTGGGATCGGGCTTTACCATGGCCGCCAACAATCAACGCGACCAGGCCGTGTGGATGCGTAACCGCGATGCCATGCTGTTTCTGGAAGCCAATCAATAATAACTCGACGTCCGCGTCACAGGGAACCTGTAATGGAGTGGTTAGAAAAGTTTAATAAGGTATTTGAAAGTAAAATCAGGCTTGGGCTCATGTCCGTGCTCGTGGTAAACGATTCCCTGAGTTTTAATGAATTGAAAGAATTATTGCAGCTTACCGACGGTAACCTTGCCTCGCATTTGAAGGCACTGGAAGAAATCAAATACATCGAATTTCAGAAACAATTCAACGGCCGCAAGCCGCTTACCACCTACAAAGCTACCGACAACGGGCACAAGGCTTTTACCGAACATTTGCAGGTTTTGGAAAATATGATCCGGCAGAATTTGTAGTCCGCTCCTGCCTTTACTCTTCCCTTACTCATTCTTTCAAGCTTGATTATATCGCTTATTCATCAGTTCATGGTGGTTGATAAATCTATTGAGACAATATCACAAAACCTCTGTTTTATTGTGCTCATTTAAAAACCAAGAGCTATGAAGAAATATTTCAAGTATTGGCTAGCAGGCATTTTTTGCATTTTTTTCTCGGCATGCAAGCATGAAGAACCTCGGAAGCCGGAAGTTAATGACGATGAAATTGTGAGCGAGACTGGCGGCGTATTTGTATCCGGAAGTGTCGTGAGAGACCATAAGCGAAAAGCTTGTTACTGGAAGAACGACACTATTCTCCTATTGGATGAATCGTCAGGCGCTGCCCTTGATATTTTTGTGACGGATAAAGTCATTCTAATTGGTGGAGAATGTGATGGGAAGCCT
The DNA here is from genome assembly GCA_001898145.1 of Dyadobacter sp. 50-39. GTDB lineage: Bacteria > Bacteroidota > Bacteroidia > Cytophagales > Spirosomataceae > Dyadobacter. The sequence continues at coordinate 418,812 of MKSR01000029.1, read as the reverse complement.
TGTTACTGGCGTAATGGCGAAAAAGTTACGATCAATTTGCCTGGTGAGGGAGTAGTGACTGGCATTCAGCTAAGAGACGATGTTGTTTACGCAAGTGGATATGTCCATGACGGCCCAGTCCGAACCAGAGGTTTTTTCTTGAAAGGACCTGATGTCAGCTATTTAAATGAACATTCGGGGTATGCAAGTGACTTCGTTTTTGATGGGGCTGACCTATATATTGCCGGTGCAGATGAAGGTCGGCCCTGTTACTGGAAGAATCAGGTAATGGTTGCATTGTCAGAACGGGGTGATGTAGTTGCGATGGACGCGGTTGACGGAAAGGTAATCGTTGCTGGTGAAAATCGTCGGGGAGATTTGACTGGAACAGGGGTATGGAAGGACAGGCAGTTTGAGACGTTAAACAGCATGTTTTTGTCTTTAAAGAAGTTGAAAATTTTCGATGGGAAAACTTACTTGTTAGGAAACGGTACGACATCGCTGGATAAAAACGGGTCAATTTCAAATGGCTTTGTTGACACGGACGGGCAGCTGGAAGTAGTAGAGGCGGAGAACAACCATTCATCCACGGTAGTTAACGATATGTTTATTACGACGTCTGGAATGTATGTTTTGGGGATTAGTGTCGATAATGAACAGGATAAGAACCAAAAGCTTTGCTATTGGCTGAACAAAAAAATTCACAACATTACATCCGAACAAGAGGCCATGGGGAGTGCAATATTTGTTAAATAATTAGTACAGTTCGCTAATACAAAAACCGGGAGCCTTATGAGCTCCCGGTTTTGTTTTTTATGGAATACAAACTATCAGAATTTCACAGGCACCGAGAAGCCTACTTTATCCCATTGGAAATCCAGGGAGGTGTCTTTTACAGTGAAAGTCAGTTTTTCCTGTGATGTGGGATAATTCTTGTTAGGAACGGTGATGTGCGCTACGTCTTTGCTTTTGAACTCTTCATATTTGTAAGCGCCCCACTGGCCGAGCTGGCTGTTGAGGATCAGCGTCCATTCTTTTTCATTAGGAGTAGCGAACAATGTGTAAGTTCCGGCTTTAACGGCCTTGCCTCCGAATGTAACGTCCTTTTTAAAGGTGATGGTAGTAGCGCTGTCCGCACCGATACGCCATGGCTTGCCGTATTGTTCGAGGCTGCCGCTTCCGGCTTTGCCGAACAATACCCGCCCTTTTTTCGAAGGCTGGCCGTAGCGTACGCTCATGTTTTTACCGTCGGCGGTTACGTGCGGGCTTTGTGCGGATGCCCAGGTGAATGCGATCAGGGTGAGGAAAAGCGATAACAATGTGGTTTTCATAAGTCGTGTAGATTTGGTAATGGATTGGTGGTTTAAGAGATACGAAGCAGCAAGTAAAGCATTCGGAAGTTGCGAATCAAGCAGGTTGTATCCGAAACTGTCGTAAACGCTACTCCGTTAACACAGATTAACATTTGCGGCGCCCCAACGGTGTTTTTTATGATTTCGGTTTATATTTGAATAATGACTTCTGAAACAAACCCATCCGTTAGAACCCGTTTTTTCGATACCAAAATCGAATTCCTGAAAGGGGTAGGGCCACAAAAAGCGGCCTTGCTGAATCAGGAACTGAATATTTTTACATTTGGTGACCTTATCCAGCATTATCCCTTCCGCCACGAAGACCGCAGTGTTTTCCACAAGCTCAGCGACCTGAACGAACAAATGACCGCCGCGCAGGTGAAAGGTCGTCTGAGGGAATTTTCACTGATCGGCGAGGGAAGCAAAAAGCGGCTTGTAGGTATCTTTCAGGACGGCACGGGCTTCATTGAACTGGTATGGTTCCAGAGCATTTCGTGGTATGAAAAGTGGCTGAAACGCGGCGGGGAGTACATTGTGTACGGAACTCCGGTGCTTTACGGAGGCAAATGGAGCATTACCCACCCGGAGATAGAGGTACTGACCCAGGAAAATGCGGCAGCAGGCTACTGGCAGCCTATTTACCCCCTTACCGAAAAGTTGCGCAAGAAGTTTCTCGATAGCAAGGCACTGAGCAAAATGATGCGCACCCTGCTCGAAATCGCGCATACGCACATCCGTGAAACATTACCGGCACCGCTCGTTGAAAAATACAGGCTCGTTTCGAAAGCACAGGCGCTCTGGCACTTCCATTTACCGCAGGATGCCCGCACATTGCACCAGGCACAGCGGCGGCTGAAATTCGAGGAACTGTTTTACAACCAGTTCCGGCTGATTAAGAACAAGCTGCTGCATAAGACCGAGTACCCGGGGCTGATTTTTGATAAAACATGGCTCGTCAAAGAGTTTTACGAGCAGCATTTGCCTTTCAAACTTACCGGCGCGCAGATACGCGTACTGCATGAGATTCACGAGGACCTGAAAACCGGCAAACAAATGAACCGGCTGCTTCAAGGCGATGTGGGGTCGGGCAAGACGATCGTGGCATTCATTACCATGCTGTTTGCATTGGACAACGACGCCCAGGCCTGCCTCATGGCGCCCACCGAGATCCTGACCGACCAGCATTACCAGGGCCTTAAGAAGTTTGCAGACCTGCTGGGCGTGAACATTGCGAAACTGACCGGTTCGACGAAGAAAAAGGAACGCGAAGTCATCCACCGCGAACTGCTCAACGGCACCTTGCACATTATCGTAGGAACGCACGCATTGATCGAGGACGCGGTGCAGTTCAAAAATCTGGGACTTTGCATTATCGATGAGCAGCACCGTTTCGGCGTAGCGCAACGGGCACGGCTTTGGGCTAAAAACCCGCATATTAACCCGCATATGCTCGTGATGACAGCCACGCCTATCCCGCGGACGCTGGCGATGACGCTCTATGGCGATCTGGATATTTCGGCCATCAATGAACTCCCCGCAGGCCGGAAGCCCATTAAAACAGTGCACCGTTTTGATAAGCACCGACTGTCGGTTTTCGGGTTTCTGAAAGATGAAATAGCCAAGGGCAGACAGGTGTACATGGTGTACCCGCTGATTGAGGAGTCCGAAAAAATGGATCTGAAAGATCTGATGGATGGCTACGAAAGCGTCGCGCGCGCGTTCCCGGGCACACCTCTGAGCATCGTGCATGGTAAAATGCGCTCGCAGGACAAAGACTTCGAAATGGGAAGGTTCGTGCGGGGCGAAACGAAAATCATGGTTGCAACGACGGTAATCGAGGTCGGTGTGAATGTGCCGAATGCATCGGTGATGGTGATCGAGAATGCGGAGCGATTCGGGTTGTCGCAGCTGCACCAGCTGCGCGGCAGGGTAGGACGGGGTGCGGAGCAATCCTATTGCATTCTCATGACGGACTACAAGCTCAGCAAGGATACCAAACTTCGGATCGAGACGATGTGCCGTACCAACGACGGTTTCGAAATAGCGGAAGTGGATTTGCAGCTGCGTGGCCCCGGTGACATTTCGGGTACGCAACAGAGCGGATTGGTGGATTTACTGGTAGCGAATCTTGCGCAGGACGGAGAGATATTGAAGGCTGCCCGCGCATCTGCAGAAGAAATCCTGACTGTCGATCCCGATCTGCTCCAGCCGGTTCACCATCCCATACGCAACCATCTTGAAAATCTGCGCAAGGAAGAAACCAACTGGAGCCGGATCAGCTGATCACGGTTTTATTTCACGGATTTCGCTGGCAAACTCATACGTCTGCGGGCGCGTTACGTGCAATGCGGCACCGAGCGAAGTTGCGTACGGCAGGTCGGAAACGTAGACCTTGTGGTTTGGATAATGTCTCGCCAGCAGTCTTGTAAATATTTCGTTACGGGCAAAACCGCCGTCCACATAAATCGCGTGGACATCATTGATATTCACCAGATCCAAAGAAATGAACAGCAGTTCGGTAAGGCCTTTCAGTAAATGGTGGTATGCAGCTTCCGCGGAAGCGAATGCGCTGATTTGCCATTCCTGCGTATTGGGCTCGGGGGACGGCCCGTTTCCGGTCATGCAGGCTGTATAGAATTTCGGCGTATCCTGGTTAAGGATTCCTTCATCGAAGGCCACTTTTTTGTAAAAATCAGGATCTACCTTGAAGTAATCCACAATGCGCGCCACCTGGTAGTCGTGCTCGCGGCCGAGGAAGAGGCGTGATGCAGTAACGCCGCTGCCCTCCGGCGTAAGGTAGTTCATACAGTCGCGTTCGAGCTGATAGGAAGTCAGCGGTTTCGAAGCGAATGAATTGAAATTGATACACCAGGTCCCGGTTGAAAGCAACACAAACGGTTTCTTCACAGCCATCCGGTAAGGAATCAATGCCGAGGAGCTGTCGTGTAAGCCGAAGCCGGACTGAATGCCCTTGTCGCCGTGGCGGTAAATGAACGATGAAGAAGCGAGTACCGGCGCCAGTTTTTTATGAATGCCTTCTGCCTTCACCCACTCGTGGTAATCCCACATTTCGAAGCTCCACAATGCGGTATGGCAGCCAAGCGACGTATAATCGCTCACTTTCCGGCCGGTGAGCAGGTACAGGATATATTGCGGCAAATGCAGCGTCGTAGCGATCTGGCTGTAAATCTCCGGTCTGGTATGTTTGAGCCAGTACAACTGCATCCCCGAGTTGAGCATTCCCATCGCCGGTGAGCCGGTTTGCAGGGAAATGCGGGTCGGGTCGCCGTATGTGCTGTAAAATTGCTTTAAGAGATCTTCCGGGAATGGTTTGAGGTAAGAATACAGCGGCGTAAGCGGACGGTTGGCGGCATCAAGATGCACGAGGCTGGCACCATAGCCGGCAACATTCACAGCCTTGATGTCAAATTCCGGATTGGTCAGCAATTCGGCCCAGCGGTCCTGCACCCATTTGGTCAACAGTTCACAATCTTCGGTAGGGAAGCCGTCTTCGTCAACTGTTTCTGGGAGGGATTCTGAAAACTCATGAACGATATCATACTTCTCGTTGAAAAGTACATACTTCTTATTGGTCCTGCCAATATCAAAAACCGCTGTTACTTTCATTACTGGAATATCACTTTTTTACCCGGAAATGTATTTTTTCGGTCAATATAGTGACTTTACGTCAAAACCAATACCCTTATCTGTTCTTTTAAAATCTTTGTAAAAAACCGCAAAGTGCAGGATACTTTCAGACTGATTTTTCCAGTATCGGGCGGAACACTTTCGTCCACCTTTTGTAACCTTCCTCATTCATATGCAGGCTGTCGCTCACGAAGATAGCGCCGTCCGGCCTGCCATTTTTGAGCATCACCGGCCACACGTCGATGTAATGGTGGTTCTTGTCTTTCTTTATGTACTCCTGGATGAGCTTATTGGCCTTGATCACATCCTCCCGTTTTGCCCACCGCGATGGCGAAGGTTTCAACGACACGCCATAAAGCTGCACATCCGGCTGTGCTTTGCGTAGCTTCTGCACGAGCATCACATAGGCGTCGCGTACCTGCTCGGGCGACTTCTGCTTTTTACCGAACATATCGTTTTCGCAATAGATCACCACCGTCTTCGGCTTGTATTTGGTGATCGTGCGGTCGGAGTAATGGATCACTTCCGGCAATGTAGACCCGCCAAAGCCGCGGTTGATAATCGGCAGCGGCGCGAGATCTTTCGCCGCATTTTGCCATTTGGTAAATGAAGAGCTGCCGGTGAAAACTATTCCGCCGGGCGCGGGCATATTTTCGGCATCCTTTCGCTCGAACTCCTTGATGGCGCCCTCTGAACGGGTCACATCGTAATCTGGCTCCCAGGGGCCGGCAAGGTTAGTCGTTTGAGGTTTATGGCAGGCGCTGAGTGCAGCGAAGAGGACAATCAGAAGGTGTTTTTTCATTACAAATAAAAAGTGGATATGGCCTTAAAAGCCATATCCAAGCGAATTTTAACGTAGTAAAACCAATTTGCCAGCCGAAAACCACCACTAATTCTTGAAAAAGTAGCGTAAACCAAGTGAAACGCTCGGGAAATTGATCGACGGCGTAAATTTATAGGTGAACACATTCGAGTTACTGCCAGTTTTCAAATCCAGGTTTTCGACGTCGATATGCGTGTAGCCAACCATAAACAAATCGGAAAAACCGAGCGAGCCTGTGATCCACCAACGTTCGTTCAGCGTGTAGTAGGCGCCCGCCGAAAGGGAGAATGGCAGTGTAAATGTCCGGTTTTTCGTTTCGGTAACCCCGTTGGAGGTATCGTAACCTCTGGTGTAATTATACGCTACACCGATGTTGGGCCCGCCGAATACGCCGAACTTATCATTGAAATGCTTGTAATACTGCCAGAAATATCCAACGTTGGCGCCAAACTGGCTGATACCGCTGTCAGTTTCGTTTTCGCCGTTTCGGAAAATACCTGATTTGCCGCCGGCGAGCACGGAGCCAACGCTCCATCCCCGCGCCATATTCTGCGTTTTAAACTTACCGAAACCCGCATTGAAATTATACCCGTAACCGTTAGTGGAAGGATAATCGTCCTGTTTTTGGGTGCCAAAGTTGATCCCGGCAGAAGCTGATACGAAGCGTTTGCCCTCGTATTGCGCAAGCGCGCCTGTGATCGAACATGCCATAAGAAGCCAAGTGAATAGTAACGTCTTTTTCATATCCGATTCAGTTAGATTTTGCGATGTACCACGATGCCCTGATGCCGAAATATTGCTGGATCGACGAAGTAATGCCTGCATTGAACCCGAAAGAGTCGGATTTGTTCATGCTGGCATATTGCAGGTTAAGAGAAAGTAAATTCAGGTCTGCTTCCAATGCAAACCGCGGCGTAACCCGATACACGATCCCCGGATAAATGTAAGCGCCCGCCAGGAAGCCGTTCTGGCTTTCGTCGTCGTCGTTAGTGCTCTTTGACCAGCTCCGGAGGTAGCCGAGATTTAGCCCAGGTTCCAGGAAAAGCGCCCATTTAGGGCTTAGGGTTTTGTATTTTCTGATAAATGGCGAGAGCGTTACGTTCAGATAGTTATTGGAGGATTCATACTCCGTCACGACCTCAGACTTCGTTTTATAGAAATTCAAATACGCATTCAAACGTAGTCCGAGCATCAAATTGTCTTTCGTAAACTTCCCGAACTGGACAGACGGGCTGATTACATGGTTGTTGAGCTTAGATTCACCAACGTTGTCCGGTTTATGGCGCTGAGCCGATCCTTCGAAGCTGATTGTCGTCCCCCAGTGCTTCGTCCCCTGCCCGAACTGCGCCGTCGCCGTTTTGGCAAGCAGCATCCAGGGCAGTACCAATAGAAGAATTTTTTTCATGGTTAATAAATTTAGTTTGTGGGACACAATTTACACATCAAAATGTAACCGCCTAGTAATTTAAATTTATTTAACAAAAAAGAGGCAGCCTATGCGCTGGCTGCCTCTAAGAATTACCGATACCAAATTTAACCTAACAGTCTTTGGGCTTTAAGCTGTAAGCCTTAGGCTATAAGCTGAACCCGTTACTTTGGGCTTTAAGCTGTAAGCCTTAGGCTATAAGCCGAACCCGTTACTTTGGGCTTTAAGCTGTAAGCCTTAGGCTATAAGCTGAACCCGTTATAATGTCGCAACTATTACTGTTTACAGCTTATGGCTTATAGCCTACAGCTTACAGCCCTCCCCTAAAACACCCCCTGCCAATCACCCTGGCGGTAGTATTGTAGTAATCTTTGTTGCATCAGATAGTCGTATTTTGTCTGAATGGCGATGCCTTGTGCCTGAGCGAGTTTTGCTTTGGAGAGCGTATATTCAAATATGCTGGATACTCCCGCATTGAACTTGCTTTCCACTACTGCGAATGCTGCGCCGAGCGATTCGACCTGCCCTTCGGCGGCGGCGTGTTTGTCGGCCATCGCGTTCAGGTTCAGCACGGCGGTTTCAATGGACTGCCTGAGCTGCTGGTTGGTGATGTCGAGCGTGTTCTGCGCCTGGCGTTCCTGCACTTTCGCGAGCTCCACCCGGGGCCGGGTTACCCAGCGGCCCATGATCGGGATGTTGAGGCCGAGGTTAATGGAGCCGTTCCGTGTGGCATTCAACTGGTTGAAATAGTCGAGGTTACGGTTCGTCGATGCATAGAATGCCCGCACATTGGTCGTAAGGTCCAGCGATGGATAGTTCAACGCCTTGATCGATTTCACCAGGTACTTGTAGCTCTGGCGGTTCAGCTCGGCGCTGCGGATTTCCGGGAATGATTTCGAAGCATTCTCGTACAGTTCCGAGGCATTGGCCGTTGCGGGCGTAATGTTTTCCTTCGGCAGCAGCGGTTCAAACTCCACATTGTCGTCGGGTGTAATATTCATCCGCTGAAACAATGCAAGCCGTGCAGTACGATAGTTGCTGAGTGCCGTTATCTGCAGATATTTGTCGTTCGCAAGCTGTGCTTTAATCTCCGCGAGCAGGTTGTTCCCGGCGGTCCCGGCGTCCACCTGCTTCTGCACCTTATCCACCTGCTGCTGCGACGATGCCAGCTGCTGGTCGGCTGCTTCAAGCAGGGCTTTGGTGGCGAGCACATTCACATACCCTTGCATGAGCAGGATCGTTTGCGCATTGAGTACCGCAGTCCGGTTTTCCATTGCCGATTCTTTGAGCAATGTTCCCTGGCGGGCCTGGTTGGCAAGCCGGCCGGCTTGGTACACAGGTACTTGGAATCCGGTGCTTACCGAGTTATAGGTGTAAAGCTGGTCAATGTATTCGTTGGTATACTGGTCGATACTGCGGCCGAGGTTAAGGCTCTGATTGGCCGAAATGTAGATTTGAGGAAGGATCTGTGACTTTGTCTGCCGCAGCTGCGCCTGTGCTGCCTCTGCCTGCAAAGTACCTTGCTGGTAGATAAGGTTGTTTTTGGCCAGCAGTTCCACGCAATCGGCGAGGCTCAGCCTGGTTTGCGCCTGGCCCAGGAAGGGCAGGAGGCAGAAAAGTACAATAAAACGTTTCATGGCTAATAGATTGAGTTAGGTCACGCCAGCCATCCGTCCTTCAACCGTACGATCCGGTTGCCGTAACCCGCATTGGTTTCTGAGTGGGTTACCTGAACGATGGTGACTTTGTCTTCCTGGTTAAGTTTCTGGAACAATTCCATGATCTCGATCGCCTGTTCCGAGTGCAGGTTACCGGTCGGTTCATCGGCGAAAATCACTTTCGGATTGTGCACAATTGCCCGTGCTACACCTACAAGCTGCTGCTGTCCGCCTGAAAGCTGGTGCGGGAATAGGTCTTTCTTCGCTACCATATTGAAGCGGTCGAGCAGTTCGGCCACGCGGCTTTTACGTTCCGACGACGAGGTACCTTTGTACAAAAGTGGTGTTTCGATGTTTTCATACACGGTCAGTTCGTCGATCAGGTGGTAGGCCTGGAACACAAAGCCGATGTGGTGACGGTGTAATTCGGTGCGTTTCTTTTCGGTGAGTTTCTGAACGGGCTCGTCGAGGAAAAGGTATTCACCTTCCGATGGCTCTTCAAGCAAGCCCAATATATGTAAAAGGGTGGATTTGCCGGAGCCGGAAGGGCCCATGATCGACACGAATTCACCTTCTTTAATATTCAAATCAATGTGGCGCAACACATAAGTTTTGCCAAAACCTGCGGGGTAATATTTGGATATCTTTTCTAACTGGATCATAAAAATTGAGCGTTTGAGATTTGGTATGTAATTACGGACAACGTGTTTTAAAAACAAATGCTTACATCCGCGTCTCTTATGCCAGTCCTATTTTAAAAAGCCTTGCCAAAAATGTAATTGTTTGATATTCATATTGTTTCCAATTGATTCAGATGTGCGCGCGTCCGATACCGTACAAAATGTGTACGCAATCGGACGCGTTTCAGAAATGCGGGCGGCTAGCTAAAATAAGGCCTATTCAGCCCGTAGAACCTTCACCGGATCGGCTGCTGCGGCACGTAAGGCCTGGGTGAAGACCGTAAACAATGCCAGTACCAGCGCCATGCCCGCCGGACCGGCGTGCACCCACCAGGGAAGGCCTGCATGATAGGCAAAGCCATCCCTGCCAGAGCTGCCGCGCTGCAATTTTAACAAAGGTTTTGAGCATGGAATTGATCAGGAATGTACTTCCATTTTGTAGCCTACGCCGTGAATGGCGGTGATTTTTACCTGCGGATCGGCCGCCAGCATTTTGCGGAGGCGCGATACGAAAACATCGACGCTCCGGCCGACCGTCACGCCTTCATCTTCCCACACCGATTTCAGGATCGCATCCCGTTCTAAAACCTGGTTGATATTGCGGGCGAACAACGCCAGTAGCTTCGCCTCCCGGAATGTCAGGCTGTGGGTATTTTCACCGTTAAAGAGCGTCTGATTGCCCGTGTCGAGCCAGGATTTGCCGAATGTGAGCCGGAATCCGGGGGTTTGCTGCGACTCTTTTTCAGGTCGGTTTTTATGCCTGGACCTATTCCACGCGATAAATCCCAACGCCGCCAGGGAACCGGCGACTGAGATCAGCAACCAGCTGTTACCGGCGGTTTGCGTCTTGGGAGCCGCCGGATCGAAACGGATTTGCAGCGTGTAGCAACCTTCTTCCCGCGTGCGCCCCCCGCAGGAAACGCCGCCGGGCTGTTTCAGGTCCAGGAACTGGTAGCCGAGCTTAATTTGGCCGGTTTTGCAATCACGCACCGTGACGGTGTAAGGGCGGTCAATATGGTAGGCGTCGAAGGATTGCTGCAATGTTTCCGGCAGCTTGTCGTAGTCGAACATCCGGCTCATCGCGACCGAAAATGTATTGGCGTCAACCTGCTGCACCGGCGGGATCTGCGAAACCGAATCTCCATTGGCCCGCAAAAGCATGTCGGCTGTCCGCCTGAGCGACAGGTTCACATTTTCAGAGAACCGCACGGCATCGCTGTTGGCCACGGCATTGCCCGGAAGCCCGGCGCACAGGCCGGTCAGCAGGATCCATATCCCGAAAGTCCCTTTGATGTAACTCGTCATACAGCGCTGAATCAATGATCAAATTTAGCGAATTTCAGCATTTGTCGTTTTTAGATTTCACCAGGTAAAACCATTGGAATCGCGGCAGGATTTGCGTGCTTTTAACCGTGATAACCTTTCTGCCGGTACTGTTCTGAGCCTCTGCGGGGTCGATAATGATCTGGTCGCCCGGCTCGGCCGATTTCAGGATTTCGGCGATCTCCCATTGCCGTACTGCAAAATTGTGGGGATAACCTTCGGCATTGATGATATGCCCCTGCCGTTTCACGTAAATATGGAACGGCACCAGCGATGGGGAGCCCGAACCAGGCTTCGCCAGTGAAATGACACCGCGCATTACGTGGCCGAACTGCTCCGTGTTGACTGCGGTTCCATTCAGGAGGAGTGTATTTTCATGAAGGTCTGTGGTTTTCGGCAATGCAACCGAAGCTTGCAGGGTGCAGAACAGCCAAACGGCGATGGTGAGTCTCATGGTTTGCGATTTCATAAAGGTATGATTTTGGTGAGTGAGAGAACCTCGTTCAAAAATACCGGGACGGTTTCCGCCGTCCTGCATGGCCTCTGTAAAACATTGTAAACGAAATGTAAAAGATTGGTTTTGGCATTTAAACGGCGTTTTATTGAACAGAAACAGGTAATGGGATTAATTTTCAGTTAAACCAGAACATTATCGGAGATTCCGGTTGTTCACTTTTTATAACACCCAAGCACTCACTTGAAAACAGTAGCATCCAACGATCCGTACGCAGCACTCCGCTATTCTGATTTCCGGTTTTTTGTCTCCAATTCATTTCTTTTTTCTGCCACTATCCGCATTCAGGAAGTGATCGTAGGGTATGAGCTCTACAAAACCACCCACGATCCGCTCGCATTGGGGCTGGTAGGCCTGGCTGAGGCGATTCCTTTCATTGTCACCTCGCTGTTTGGAGGCTATGTGGCCGATCAGAAAAATAAGATCACGATCATGCACATCAGCCTGGTGGTAATTCTGCTGGGCTCGGGGATATTGTACACCGCCTTTCAACCGGGCATTTATAGTATGCTGGCGGAGTGGCAGCACCTGGCGGTGATCTACGCTGTTTTTGGGTTGATTGGTTTTGCCAAAGGGTTTTACTCTCCTGCCGCCAGCTCACTGAAGCCATTCCTCGTACCCCGGACGATCTACCACAATTCGTCCACATGGAGCAGCTCTTTTTCACAGGCTGGCGCCATTGTCGGACCGGCGGCTGCGGGCTTCATGTATGCCTACATGGGGCTTAGGCACACATTGCTGATCGTGATTGTTAACTTCCTGGTTTGCTGGGTGTTGCTGGGTATGATCAAGACGCGCCCGGAGTTTCCCAAAATCGTGACTCCGATAATGGAAAGCCTGAAAGAGGGTTTCAAATTTGTATTCAAAACACGCATCGTGCTCTATGCCATGACATTGGATCTGTTTTCAGTGCTTTTTGGCGGGGTAATTGCATTGCTGCCCATATTTGCCGAGGATATCTTAAAAGTGGGTCCGGAGGGGCTCGGGTTGCTGCGTGCAGCACCATCCATCGGTTCCATGCTGACCATGTTCGCGATGGCTTATTTCCCGCCCACGCACAATGCCTGGCGAAATATGCTCGTGGCAGTGGCGGGTTTCGGGGTCTTCACGCTTGTATTTGCGGCTTCTACAAACTTTATGCTCTCCTGCGGTGCCCTGTTTGCTACGGGGGTATTCGATAGTGTGAGTGTGATCATCCGGCAGACCATTCTCCAAATTTATCCGCCAGATGAAATGCGCGGCCGCGTGGCTGCCGTCAATGGCATGTTTGTCAGCTCCTCCAACGAGCTAGGCGCCTTCGAATCCGGCGTGATGGCCAAAGCATTCGGCACCGTTCCATCCGTTATGATGGGAGGGGTCCTCACGCTCGTAGTCGTCACCTGGGTCTATCTCCGGTCTAAGGATTTGTTTTCTGTTAAGTTGAGTTAGTCACTCTTCAGGCTCCTGACCGGGTCTTTCATAGCTGCCTTGTAAGTCTGAGCGCAGACCAGCGCCGTGATAATGATCAGAAATGTGGCAGCGATGGCAGCGAAAATTTCCCAGTGGATTTCAGTACGGTAAGCGTAGGTATTGAGCCATTGATTTGCCAGCAGCACTGCCAAAGGAAATGCGACGGGAATTGCCGCGGCCAGGATAACCAGAAACTCCTTCAAGAACAGCATTACCACATTCAAGCCGGTTGCGCCGAGCACTTTGCGGATACCTACCTCGCGCGTGCGGCGTGCCACATTGAGTGAAACCATGCCCAGGATGCCGAGCATAACAATGGACACAGCAAGAAATGTAGCTACGCGGGAAGCCTTTTTAAGCTGGATTTCCGACTGATACAGTTTTTGAAGGGTTTGATCCATAAATACATACTCAAAAGGAGCGTCAGGCATAAGTTCGCGCCATTTTTGCTGGATGGCCGCCATGGAATGGCCGATAGGGCCCGGGTTGAGGCGGATGCTCAGATAACGGTAGAAATTGGTGCCGCGGACATCCGCAAATACGAGGGGCTTGATCGGTTGGTGCATGGATTCGAAGTGGAAGTCCTGCGCCACGCCGACGATCGTCAATGGATTAGGATAAAATTGAACGCGGACCTGCTGCCCCAATGCCTCCCGGGCATCGGCATACCCCATTGCTTGAATGGCCGTTTCATTCATCACAATGCGGTCGGGCTGGTAGGCCGTGTGCGGGGGTTGGAGAAATTCTCCGGCGACGAGTTTCATATGATAGGTACTGGCAAATGCCACATCCGTACGCAGCAGCGTAGCCTGAACGGCTGCTGTCGAATCCTGGCCGGGCTTGTAGAAGCCACCACCGCCCCCATTCCCATTCGGGATTTCATAGGAAAGACTAATGTTTTTAACCTCTTTGAGCTGGGCCAGGTTATCGCGCACGCGTTCCATTTTTGTCAGCCCGGCGGGTGTCCAGTCACGGGGAACGCCTACGGTAATGATGGATTCTTTGTTGTACCCCAGGTTTTTATTGAAAAAATAATCCACCTGCCGCGTTACAATGCCGGCACCCGCAAATACAAATAGTGCGATCACAAACTGCGCTGCTATGAGCGAACGGCGGAAAACGACATTACCCCTGACGGATTTCAACTTACCCTTCATCGACTCCACCGATGGAATCCGGGATAGTACCCATGCGGGATACACGCCTGCCAGCAATCCGACGAACGTTGCAAGGCCTGCCGGTGCTACCAGGGCGTAAGGCATCAGTGACCATAGCGAGGCCACTTCCTTTCCCAGAATATCACTGAAAACCGGCCGCAGCAGCTCATACAATCCCAGCGAAATAACCATAGCCAGCAGGGCCAGCAGTACCGATTCGGCCAGGAATTGCCCGATCAGTTGTCGTTTCAGACTGCCCAGCACTTTGCGGACACCTATTTCTTTCAGACGAGAGGAAGAGCTGCCGATGGAAATATTGACAAAATTTACAATCGCCATCAGCAATATGAAGATGGTAATGCCCGAAAGCGTCAGGACCATTTTATGGACAATACCGTTGTTCGCCTCGCGGTAATATGCACGGAGCGGGGTGAGGTACACTTTCAGGTTCTGGCGAACGGCTTCCGGCGCATGCGAAGCGAGCTCCTGGGCAATGGGCTTCTCAAGGTCGGCTGGCTCGACGCCCTCTTTCAGCTCGATGTAGCCAACCATGAATGCGGAATTCCAGTCGTCTTCCATCCCTTTGCGGCCTTCGAGGCTGCTGAACGGAAAGAATATCTCCGTTTCGGTATTCAGCAAATGTGTCACCGAATTGAAAGGCGGATTCTTCATGACCGCTGTGATCTGGTATTCCTGCTTGCCGCCCACGAAATTGTGCAGCGTAAGCGACTCGCCCACGACGTCTGTGCGGCCGAAATATTTCATGGCTTTGTTTTCTGTGATGACCACCGAGTTAGGCGCATTCAAGGCCGTTTCCGGGTGCCCGTACAGGAGCGGGAAGCCGTACATGCTCAGCAGGGTAGAATCGCCCGTTTGCACGTCCTCCCTGAAATGCTTGTCGCCTTTCGAAACTGCTACCGTAATGGCGTCATAGCGGTAATAATTGGCGACGAGGTTGGGATAATCCGTTTTCAATGCCCTAGCCAGCGGCCCGATGGTGGTCAGGTCCAGTCCCATATCCGGGTTGGTCCATTTGCTGCGGATAATGTACTGGTTGCGGGCATGGGCCAGTTTGTCATTGACCTGCCATTCACCCCATACATAGCTCATCATCAGAAATGCAAACGTCATTCCGACGGCCAGGCCGATAATGGTCACCAGCGAATAAAACCGGCGTTTCAAAAGATTCCGCCAGGCAGTTTTGAAGTAGTTTCTCAGCATGTTTCAAAACTAGCAGTTTATCAACTTGCTGATTGTCAGGTGGCGATTGTTTAGCTATTTTTAACAGGGGAGGAAGGGGAGGATGGAGGAAATCCTCCCTTTCTTCAATCATTCCTCAAAGTATCGGCGGGGTTGGTGATGGCGGCTTTGTAGGTTTGAATGCCGATAGTCAGGAGCCCGATCGCGAGCAGGACGCCCAGACAGGTGAAAAATACGCCCGGGCCGAGCCGGGTGTGATAGGTGAAAATGTTCAGGAACAGCGATCCCAGCAGGTAGCCGATCGGCAGCGCTATCACGGCCGCGATCAGGATCATTTTGATGAAAGAAGCGGATAACAAATGCATAATTTGTGCTACGCTGGCGCCCATTACCTTGCGCACGCCCACCTCTTTGACTCTCCTGGCCGTAGCATAAGTGACCATGCCGAGCAGTCCGGTGGCTGCGATGGCGAAAACCACCAGGATCATCATATCCATCAATTGCTGGTCGCCGCCGCCGATGTAGCGGTCGTACATTTGCTGCTCATACCACGAAGAAACAAACGATTCGTGCGGGTAGAACCGCTTCCATACCTTTGCCAGGCCGGCTTCTACCTGTTCCGGATCGGCACCTTCCTCAATTTCAAGCGACAGAACACCGATTTCCCGCTGATCGAATGCCAGTACGAGCGGGGCCACAGGCAGCTCGTAACGCATAAAGCAGAAATCCTTGACAACGCCGGAAACAATCACTTCGGATTGGTTGAGCAAAATGGTTTGGCCCACCACGTCTTTCGGGTCCTTCCAGCCCAATGCACGCGCAGCGTTCTGATTGAGTACTACAAAATGTACGGAGGTATCCCGGCTGACCGGCATATTGGTACCCGCTACGAATTTAAGCTTCATGTTTTCGATGAAACCCGCGTCTGCGGAGTAAACAAATGCATCTTTCTTTGCTGCCTCATCGCTTTTTTCGGTCGTTTTGGCAAGCTTAACCTTGCCCGCAGTTTCGCTGAAAGTAGCCGATGCCGCACCGACGCGTTTCACTCCGGCCTGTTTGGCCATTTCATTACCGAGCAATGTGAAGTTGTTACCGGCCAGTGAGCCGTCTGCCGCAGCCTGGCGTACCAGCGGGATATTCAGGATGTTTTTGCGGTTGAAATTCTCATTGTCCGTCGCCATGTACTTAAACTGGCTGTTCATAATGCCTGTACCCGTCATGAAAACGAGCGCAACCACGAACTGGATAATGGTAAGTGTCTTCCGGAAACCGAGGTTTCCCAGGCCGGCGGCTACGGTTTCGCCTTTCAGGATATTGACGGGCTGGTAACCCGAGAGTATGCGGGCCGGAAGCAAGCCAGCCAGCAGACCTGTCAACAGTGTGAAGCCGAAGAATACGATCCAGAGCACCCTGGTGTCGTTCACGTCCCAGGTAAGCCAGCGCACGTGGATGTTTGTGTGCATGAATACTAGCCCAACATACCCGACTCCTAACGCCAGTAGTGCGATGAGCATGGTTTCGATGAGGAACTGGATTACCAATTGCCGGCGCCTGGCACCCGCGACTTTCCGCACACCTACCTCGCGCGCCCGGCTGAGCGATCGCGTGAGAGTAAGGTTAATGTAATTGAATCCTGCCAACGTGATGATGATCAGTGGGATCAGCAGGCCTACGCTGATTTTCCAGATCGGTTCTATACCGGGATTGTTCAGCAGGTTTTCATAATCGGGCGAAATTTCGGTCAGTGCCTGGCTGCGGAATGAATGCGCCTTGATCTCCTTGAAATCGACCGTTTTGCGGTTGTCGTTAGCCACTGCGGCCAATGCGCGGTCGAGAGCGGCGCGTGAAGTGCCTTTGGTGAGAAGTACAAAAGTATAAGTGTTGTAATCCAGCCAGTTATCGGTTTTGATGTCCGGCCTGGTCAACGGCAATGTCGCGAAGGATATTACGATGTCATCGCCCAAATGGGACTGGAACGGCGCGATCGGCTTGAAAACGCCGGTAATGGTGAGTCTGCCCATTTCGGGATGGGTCAATGTCCTGCCGATGGGGTTCGCATTGCCGAAAAAGCGTTCGGCAAGGTCCCGGGTAATGACGGCGGTCCTTGGCGCGATGGCCGGTGTCCCTTTTTCCAGTTTGAAGCCAAACACATCGAAGAACGTGGAATCCGCGTACAAGCCATAGGCACGGAGCGTCTTGATGCCGTTGTTGAGATCCCCGCCGAATGTCCGGTTGATGCGTACGGCCTTTTCCACCACACTTTGCCCGTCCAGCAGCTTCTGCCCCAGTGGAAACGGCGTCGAAGCCATTGCGTACACTTTGCCGTTGTTATCGGTGGCATCGGTGAGAATGCGGAATGTGCGATCGGGAAACGGGTGAAACGAATCCTTCTCGAAGGAGCTTTGCACCTGAATCAGCTGGATGAAACAAAATGTCATAGCCAACCCAAGCCCGCCGATATTGATCAGCGAAAACAGCTTGTTTTTCCAGAGACTGCGTAACGCGATTTTCAGGTAGTTTTTTAGCATGGTGGTCGAAGCAGGGGGACAAAGGGGGGTTACTCCGCCCTCAGCGCCTTCACAGGATTCGTTAATGCCGATTTCAATGCTTGCGAGCTGACGGTTACCAGCGCTATCGCGATGGCGATGATGCCTGCCAGGGCAAATACCCACCAGGACAGTGTTTCGCGGTATTCAAAGTTTTGCAGCCATTGGTTCATCGCGTAAATGGCAATGGGTGTTCCAATGACAATGGCGATGAGTACCAGTTTTACGAAATCTTTGGAAAGCATCAATACCACATTCTGTACGCTGGCACCCAATACCTTTCGGATGCCTATTTCTTTGGTACGCGCCTCTGCGGCAAATGCGGCCAGACCGAATAATCCGAGGCATGCGATCACGATCGCGAGGATCGCAAAAGCCAGTAAAACATTGCCCTGGCGCTCTTCCGCCTGGTATTGTTTGGCAAAATTCTCGTCGAGAAACTGAAACTCGGGGCGCGCCTCGGCGTCGAAACCTTTGTATACCTCACGAATGTACGCGAGCGCTTCGGGCGTTTTGGCGGCGTTGATGCGCACGTACATATTATCCTGCTCCGAGGGCGGCGCAAGCTGGATCACCAGCGGCTCGATCTTATGTTGCAGCGAGTAGATGTGAAAATCGGAGGTGACACCCACCACGGTCAGTTCATAGCTGTTACCATCGCTATCCGCAGGGTAACGCAACCGTTTCCCGATCGGGTTGGTCCAGCCCTGTTTCTTGACTAATGCCTCATTTACCAGCACCGATCCTGCCAGGTCGGCGGGCGAGTTCTTGACAAAATCACGGCCTTGCAGCAGCTTGATTTCCATCGTGCCTAGGTAATCCGCGTCGGCCATGAACCGGTGTGTCATTTGGGTACTGGAAGGGATTTCGCCACTGTTGGTTTCTACAAACAGGCCGGTAGAGCCGATATAGTTGTTGCCAATCGGGTTGCTGGCCGCTGCGGCGCTTTCTATGAGCGGATTTTGACTTAGCTTTTCTTTTAATGCGCTTACCTGGGTCCGTACTTCGTTTTTGTCGATATGAAAAGTCAGGACCTGGTCCTTATTGAAACCTAGATCCTTGTGATTCACATAACGGATCTGCCGGTATACAATCCCCGAGCAGGCGATCATCACCACGGTAGCCGCGAATTGGAATACCACAAGCGATTGGCGGAAACCCGCGCCGCCCGAATGGCTGCCCAGCTGTCCTTTCAATGCAATAACAGGCCGGTAACCCGACAACATCAGCGCAGGGTACAATCCGCTGAGCAACCCGATCAGCAGCAGGAACCCACAGGCGATAGCGATGGCGATCATGCCATTGTCATGCAAATCCAGGCTTAGCGATTTTTCAGCCAACTGGTTGAAAAAGGGCAATGCGGCCTTCGCCAGCAGGAAACCCACGAGCCCGGCGAGTATCGTCATCAGGAACGATTCGGTGAGAAACTGGCCGATGAGCTGAACACGCTGTGACCCGATGGCCTTGCGCACACCCACCTCGCGTACCCGTTTCAGCGAGCGGGCGGTGTAGAGGTTCACATAATTAATGCAGGCGATAATGAGGATCAGCAATGCAATGGCGGCGAAAATGTACACCGTTTTGATATTCGCGTTGGTACTGATCTCGTAATCCAGATTTGAATGCAGGTGAATGGAGGTAAGTGGTTGCAGGTTCATGTGGTAATCTGCATTTCCCAACTCACTTCGAAGGTATTTAGTGTAAAAAGCCGGGAATTTCGCTTCGAGTTTCTTCGCGTCGGTGCCGTCTTTTAGCAGGATATAGGTGTAAATGTCGCCGCTCTGCCAGCCTCCGGTAAAATCCGGGGGAAGCGACCGTAATGCGCTGAAATGCAGGTGAGAGTTGGCCGGTACATCTTCGATCACACCGGTAACGACATTGGGGAAGTTATTGGAGAAAAATACGGTCTGGCCCATTGCCTTGGACGCATCGCCGAACAGCCGTACTGCGAGGGTTTTGGTCAGGACAATTTTTTGAGGTTCGCGTAATGCGGTGGCCGGATCGCCGTAAATGAAGGGATAAGTAAAGATGTCGAAAACGGAAGCGTCGGTGAAATAGACATCGAATGCGTCGACTTGCTTTTCGCCGTACCTGATCTTGCCGCCGCCCTCGGCGCTAATGCGTACGGTTTTTTCGATTTCCGGATATTCATTTTGAAGGGCCGGCGCGAACGGCGCTGAGGTAGAAGCCAGTTTGAAACTGCCTGTTGCCCATTCCGCTTGCTGGGTTACCCGGTAAATGCGGTCGGCCTGGGCATGGAAGCGGTCGTAGCTCAATTCGTCGGCCACATAGAGCACCATAAGCCAAACGGCGGCGATGCCGATCCCGAGCCCGAAGATGTTGAGCCCGCTGAACAGCCGCTGCTTGCGGAAGTTCCTGATCGATATTTTGAGGTAGTTGAATAGCATAAGTCGAGGTTTGTTAGTCAGTGGTACTAACGGAATAAATTATATGCCAATGGTATTTTGTATTGATAATGAGTTGTTTAAGCTTAATGTAAAGCACTTGTTTGTTCGCTAGCGGACATTCCTGTTCAGCGGCGCACGCGCGATCGGGAAAAATTAAGACCGGATTTCCCCCAAGGTACCAATACGCAATGCCGCCAAAATCCCTAATTTTGCCAAATTCATGATTTTGATGGATTTAATAGTCTTTTTTCTTATTGATTTTAAACGAATAGAATGAGCCAGGCACCTGCTACCTCTCTGCAAGACATTGTTGGGCACGCGAAGGAATACGGTTTTGTATTCCCTTCATCCGAAATATATGATGGATTACAAGCCGTTTATGATTATGGTCAGAATGGCGTCGAACTGAAAAATAACCTGAAAGCCGCCTGGTGGAAGGCCATGACGCAGCTGCACGACAATATCGTAGGTATCGACGCGGCGATTTTCATGCATCCGCTTACCTGGAAGGCATCCGGCCACGTCGACGGCTTCAACGATCCGATGATCGACAACAAGGATTCTAAAAAACGCTACCGCGCCGACCAGCTCCTGGAAGGCAAGGCAGAACAATATGAAAAAGACGGCGAGCCGGAAAAGGCGAAAGCATTGCTCGCTGAAATGGGCCGTTTGCTCAGCGCGGAAGACCTGAACGGCGTTCGTGACCTGATCATCGCCGAGGGCATTAAATGCCAGGTTTCCGGCACGGGCAACTGGACGGAGGTCCGTCAGTTCAACCTGATGTTCAGTACACAGGTAGGGTCGGTAGCCGAGGATGCCAGCATGATTTACCTCCGCCCCGAAACCGCACAGGGGATTTTCGTGAACTTCCTGAATGTGCAGAAAAGCGGCCGTATGAAGGTACCTTTCGGGATAGCTCAAATCGGAAAAGCATTCCGTAACGAGATCGTAGCGCGCCAGTTTATCTTCCGTATGCGGGAGTTTGAACAAATGGAAATGCAATTCTTCGTACGCCCCGGCACCGAAGAGGAATGGTATAATAAGTGGAAAGAAGCACGTTTGAAATTCCACAAAGCGATAGGCCTGCCTGCTGAAAAGCTGAAATACCACGACCACGAAAAGCTCGCGCACTACGCGAAAGCGGCTGTCGATATCGAATTCGAATTTCCGTTCGGTTTCCGGGAGATCGAAGGGATCCATTCCCGCTCCGATTTCGACCTGCGCAACCACCAGGAGCTATCGAAGAAAAAACAACAGTATTTCGACGCCGAACTGGACGAGAATGGCAAGCCGTACGGTAACTACATCCCTTATGTGGTGGAAACATCCGTAGGGGCCGATCGTCTGTTCCTGGCGACATTCTGCAATGCCTACACGGTGGAATCGGTAGGAGAAGGTGACGCCGCGAAAGAGCGCACTTTCCTGAAACTGCACCCGGCACTGGCGCCATTCAAGGCGGCCGTGCTGCCGTTGGTGAAGAAGGACGGTTTGGCAGAAAAAGCCCAGGCACTGGCTAATTCCCTGAAATCGTCGTTCCGTACAGTGTATGACGACAATGCGGCGATCGGCAAGCGTTATACCCGTCAGGACCTGATCGGGACGCCGTTCTGTATTGTAGTGGATTACCAGACGATGGAAGACGAAACCGTGACGATCCGCCACCGCGACACGATGGAGCAGGAGCGCGTGCATATCAGCGAGTTAAAGGAAAAAATTGGCTATGAAGTAGCTATCGAGCGCATTCTCGAAGCGATCTGACCCGATTTTTGACATTCATGGAAGCGGGGTTGCTTTGCGCAAGCCCCGCTTTTTCTTTGGCAGCCAACCAGTCCGCCACTAGGTAAATGGCCGCGCAGCTAAATCAATATCGGTAGCTATAATGCCGATTATTTAGTAACTAGGCGGCTTTAAGACACCAATTGTACGGGAAATGATCAACCAGCTATACGACACTTCGATGAGCCTTCTGACTGATCTTTACCAGCTCACCATGGCTTATGGCTATTGGAAATCCGGTAAGGCAGAGCAGGAGGCGGTTTTTAACCTGTATTTCAGAAAACATCCTTTCCAGGGGGGATTTACGGTGGCTGCCGGCCTCAGCAGCGTGATCGAATATTTGCAGGAATACCGCTTCAACGATGAAGACCTGGCCTACATCGGGTCGCTTACCGGCAGCGACGGCAGCCCGTTATTCGACGGAGAATTCCTCGACTACCTGCGTAAAATCGAGTTTCAATGCAGCATTGACGCCGTTCCGGAAGGTACTGTTGTATTTCCCAATGAGCCGCTTCTTCGCATTCAGGGCCCGATTTTACAATGCCAGCTGCTGGAAACACCGCTTTTGAACCTGATCAACTTTCAATCCCTGGTGGCTACCAAAGCTGCGCGCATGCGCCTGGTATCCAAAGACGACGCATTGCTGGAATTCGGTCTTCGCCGGGCGCAGGGGCCCGACGGCGGTGTAACGGCGAGCCGCGCAGCCTACATCGGCGGATTTGATGCAACATCCAACGTGCTGGCAGGCAAGTTATATGGCATTCCGGTAAAAGGGACGCACGCACACAGTTGGGTAATGTCTTTCGACAGCGAAAGGGAAGCTTTTGAAACCTACGCGAAGCACATGCCCAATAATGTGACTTTGCTCGTGGACACTTACGATTCGCTGAACGGCGTCCGGCATGCGGTGGAGGTAGGGAAGAAGCTGCGTGCAGAGGGGCACGACCTGGCGGGTATCCGCCTCGATTCGGGCGACCTGGCCTACCTGAGTATCGAAGCGCGTAAAATCCTGGACGACGCGGGGTTTGAAAAGACCAGCATTGTGGCCAGTAATGACCTCGATGAGTACATTATGGACAGCCTGAAAATTCAGGGTGCGAAAATAAATGTGTGGGGAATCGGGACAAAACTCGTCACGGCATTTGACCAGCCCGCATTGGGCGGTGTGTTCAAGCTTGCGGCCATCCGTACCGAGGGCGGAGAGTGGGACTATAAGCTCAAACTATCGGAGCAGGCGATCAAGGTGTCGACGCCGGGCATCCAGCAGGTCAGGCGGTTCAGGGATGCAAACGGTTTTGTGTCAGACATGATATTCAATACCGAAACGCCGCTGATCGGCAAGGCTACGATGGTGGATCCTTATGATTTTACAAAAAATAGGTCGTTCGACGAGTCAGTGCACTATGAGGATTTGCTCGTCCCCGTTTTCGCGAAGGGGCAGCTGATTTACAAATTGCCGTCCGTGCACGACACGCGCAAGCGTTTGCAGCAGCAGCTGGCACATTTTTATAAGGGAATAAAGCGATTTGTAAACCCGCACACCTATCCGGTAGGGCTTGAAAAGGAATTATTTGAATTAAAAACCAACTTGATTTTTAAACTTCGCGCCGGCAACGAGGCGTGAAAAACATGCGTATGCAAGAGTTAACACATCCGAACAGCGAGATCCTAAAAGATCTGATTAACTACAAAATGCCTTTTGGCAAATACAAGGACTGCATTATCGCCGACCTGCCCGTATCCTACCTCGAATGGTTCTACCGCGAGGGTTTTCCTTCCGGCAAGCTGGGCATGCTGCTTGGTACTATGCTGGAAATCAAGATGAATGGATTGGAGCCATTGATCCACGGACTACGCAAGGTAGCATAAGCAAAAGAGCCCGGTTTACATCACGAAACCGGGCTCTTTGCTAATCGGGAATAGTTATTTTTTCTCCGGCATCAGCACCATTTTGATGAAATTGTCGTCATTAAAATATTTTTGCGCCGCAGCTTTGGTGCTCGCTACGGTGATCGATTTGAGCAGCCGGTCTTGCTCGAAGATTTCATTCAGGTCATCACCCAGGAAGGTGTTGTCGTCGAGGTAATCGAGCCAGAAACCGTTTGTTTTCAGAGCGGTTTCGGTTTTGCGCTGCGTCTCGGCTACGAACTTCTCGATATCCTTAGGATCGGCGCCGTTGGTTTTGATTTTGCTGATTTCTTCCTGTGCTCTTTTTATGAGTTTGTCCACATTCTCGGGCGCGCAACCAAAGCCGATGGAGAATCGGTAGTGGCCGGTCGGGAATTTTTCAGTACCTTCCGACACACTCACACCATAAACACCGCTCTCTTCCTCCCGCAGCGATTCGATCAGTTTGATTTGCAAAATCTCCTGCAATGCCTCGATCTGGATGTTATTTTCCGGGTTATAGTCATATTCCCCGCTCGATACGAGTGTTACCCGGCTTTTGGGCTCCAACCCTTTGTAAATGGTCTTCTCAATACGACCTTTCGGAGGGAAGATATTCGGGTGGCTGAATGAATCGTCGCGATCGCTGGACGGAAGGCTACCCAGGTATTTTTCAATCAGTGGCTTGATCGCTTCCGGCTTGAATGCCCCTACAATGGTGAATACGAAGTCGGACGCGTCGGCAAATCGGTTCTTGTAAATCTCAAATGCCCGGTCGAGATTCACTTTGTCGATGCTCTCGGGTTTCAAGGGCTGTCGCTTGGGATTGTGGCTGGTCAGTACCGCATTCAGGGAGTCTGAGAATACCTTTTCAGGCGTCAGTGTTTTCTGCATATTTTCCAGGTATGCCTTCTGATTGGCCAGTATGCCCGCAACTACGTCCGCATCTTTGCGGGGGTCGGTGAAATAGGCGTAGATGAGCTGCAAAGTAGTTTCCAGGTCTTTCGGGCTGGTATTGCCGCCAATGCCCTCTGTCAGTTCGCTCACGTACGGGCCCGCGCTGGCAGTTTTGCCCGCAAGGAATTTTTGCAGCTGCGTCTGGTTATAAGGCCCCACACCACCGGATTGCACGAGATAGCTTGTGAAAATGCCCGTTTCGCGTTCGTCCGGGAAGAGGGAATAACCGCCTTTCGCCGTCGCTTTGATCAGGATTTCGTCGTTTTTGAAATCCGTCGGCTTCAACAGGACCTTTACACCGTTCGAAAGTGTCAGTTCGGTTACGCCGAGTTTGTCGAGTGTCTTTTCAGCAGTGATTTTGCCGGGCACGGGTTCTGTTTTCAGCAGCGGCGCGTCCACCACGTCGTCTACATAAGCCGTCACATCTTTACCGGCCTCATTCAGCAGCGAACGGATCTCCGCCTCCGTCGGCAGAGCGTCTTTGCTCTTTTCGGGCCCCATGATCACCACAGCTCTGTTTTTGTCGGTAATGTATTTTTTGGCAAGCCCATTGATCTCCGCCAGCGTTACACTGTCAAGGTGTTTTTTGACAAACTCAAAATACGCCTGCGCGCCCATGAATGCTTTTTCGTGGAGGAAATGGTCGAGGTATTCCTGCACGTGACTGGAAGATTTGGTCTTGTCCCGCTCCTTGTAATCCTCTTCCACGGCGTTGAAAAAGTCCTTCTTCGCACGATCGAGTTCAGGCTGTGTGAATCCGAATTTTTGCACCCTCACATTCTCTTCCAGCAAAGTCGTCAACGCCGTTTTCATCGAAGCCGCATCCTTCGCCAGCGCGATTGACGTGTAGGAATCTAGGTTGCCGAGGAAATCGCCGTACTGGCTTGCACCGTAGAGGAACGGCGGGTTAGCCTTTTGGGTCAGTTCCTGCATGCGCTGGCCCATCATGGCATTATATAGTTCCTGTGCAAAGTTGTTCCGTACATCCTGCAGCGATTTCTCCTTGGTATTCGGCTGTTTGTAGATCAGCTGGAGAAGGTTCTGCGGATATTCGGGGTCGGTCACAATCGCCACTTGGGTGGAGCCATCGAGCGGTATGTCGTAACGAATGCGTTTTTTGGGGTTAACAGGCGGCTTAATCGAGCCGAATTTCTGGGAAATCAATGCCTCCACTTTGGCAACATCGAAGTCGCCCACGGCAATCACCGCCATGAGGTCGGGACGGTACCAGTCTTTGTAAAATGCCTTAATGGTCTCCGGCTTGAAGCTTTTCAGGATGCTGTCCTTTCCGATCGGCAGCCGCTCGGCATAACGGGAGTTGTTGAGGATCACTTTCAGAAATTTGTCGCGCATACGCTGTTGCGCGCCGCGGCCCATACGTGACTCTTCGAGCACCACGCCACGTTCTTTTTCAATTTCGGAAGGATCCAGCAATGCACCGTTTGCCCAGTCTTCCAGCACCTGGATGCCCTTTTCTAGCAAACCGGCCGAATCGGTCGGGATCGGCAGCATGTAAACGGTCTCGTCAAACCCGGTGTAGGCATTCAGGTCCGCACCGAAGCGTACGCCTGTTTTTTGCAGAAAGTTGACCAGCTCATTTTTAGGAAAATGCGTGGTGCCGTTGAAATTCATGTGCTCCATGAAATGCGCCAGCCCCTGTTGCGGGTCCGTTTCCAGTACCGAGCCCGCTTTTACAGCCAGCCGGAGTTCCGCCCGGTTTTTGGGTTCGGTGTTCTTTTTGATGTAGTAAGTAATGCCATTTTTCAATTTCCCGGTCTTTACACTGGGATCGAGAGGGATTTTTTGAGTGCTCAGGGTCTGCGCATTCACTGTCGCGACAGATACCACACCCCATCCGGCCAAGCATAATGCTATGAACGCCTTTTTCATTTTTCTGATTTTAAATTTGATGAAATTCAGGAGGGGCGAAAGATATTGAAATAATCTATTTAACCGGTTCGCTACGATGCCGGAAATTATTTGCCCGATGGGCATTCAGCCGGTTTGAAATCCAGGCCCTTTTGAAAATCGAGTTTCGATCGGTTGGCGAAAATCATCACACCGGCTGAGTCCTTCACTTCACCAAAGCCTTCCACCCAGCGTTCGCCTTTTTTCAGGAATGCCACTTCTCGAACCGATTCTGAGCCCTCGGACGCGAATGTGTAACGCGCGAGGATCGTGTCGCCAGTGATTGTTCCGACGAAGGTCCCGGTGTTCCGGTCTTTTTCGAAAAAGGCATAGGAAAGCTTTCCGGATACCTTTTCACCGGTGATTTCAAGGTTCAGCGATGCCGAATCTTTCCGGGATTGGTATACGAAACACTGGTTGGTTGCCCTCACTACGGTGGTGCTTTCCTGGGAGGTGGTATCTTCGGCGGCAGCGTTTTCTGAGCCGGATTTGCCGGAGCATGAGCAGATGAATGCGGCGGCCAGGAATGCAAAAGCGTTACGTATCGTCATGGTAGTTAGTGGTGAATTGTTTCGAAACAGGCAGAAGTTTTGGTACTAAGAACGGAAAATGTAACCGGAGCAGTATTCAGGCGGATCAGCATCAGCGTTCCGCCGACTCCATCCGCGTAATTTCCGCCACTTCCACCGTGAGAAAGCCAAATTCCTCCGTTACTACCCCGCGGATCTTATAAACGCCTTTAACGGACCCATTCACCTTGGCCGCCGCCGTCGGGAAATGCACGGTGTCGATAAACTGGCCTTCATAATCCAGGAACGTGCCGAACTGCATCGACTCGCCGCGGGCCGTGCGGGTGTTTTTAAGTGCCACCAGGTATCCGTATTGCACCACTTCCTGATTCACATAGTGGTGCAGATCGCGCGACATGACGCTTTTAGGCAGCGGGTTTTTTAACAGATTGAAAGGGCTGCAAAGCGGGAACCCGAGCAGTTCGATCTGGTCATAGGCATCGTCGAGAATGGACGAATGGAACTCCGGTAATTCAAAATCCTTGATTTCCGTGTGAAACAACTGCTTTTGGGGGACTTTTACGGGTGTGGTACTCAACCGGAAATGAGCCTTCCAAAGCAATGTTTTCTTGCCGATACCCGTAAACCGGAACGCATCCACCCGGATGAGGATGGTCAGTTGCTCGATCGAAATGGGTACACGGTCCAGGAAATCGTTCAGCGAGGTGAATGGCCCGTCCTGCCCGCGTGCGTGGAGGATTCGCTCGATGGTTTTCGCTTCCAGTGCATTCAGGAATTGCATGCCAAGATATATATCGCTCCCTTCGATGGTCGCCTGTGCTTCACTGTGGTTCACACACGGCGCATACACGATGGCGCCGAGCATACGCGCCTCGTGTATGTAGAGCTCGGGCGCATAAAAGCCGCCGCCGTTGTTGAGGACAGCGACCATAAATTCCAGCGGGAAGTAGGCTTTCAGGAACAATGTCTGATAGCTTTCGACCGCGTAGGATGCAGAATGCCCCTTGGCGAAGGCAAATCCGGCGAAACTGGCGATCTGGTTCCAGATTTCCAACGTCATTTCCTCGTCATAGCCTTTGCTCCGGCAGTTTTTGAAATACTTCTTTTTAACCCGTTCAAATTCCTCACGCCCGCGGAATTTGCCGCTCATGCCACGTCGGATCACGTCGGCTTCGCCCAGCGTCAGTCCGGCAAAGTAATGCGCCACCTTAATGACGTCTTCCTGGTACACCATAATGCCGTAGGTCTCCTCCATCAATTCCAGCAGGCGCGGGTGGGCTTCATTCCGTTTTTCGGGGTGCCGGTGGCGCAGAATGTATTCACGCATCATGCCGCTCTTTGCCACCCCGGGCCTGATAATGGAACTCGCCGCGACCAGCCCAAGGTAGTTGTCCACTTCCAGTTTTTTCAAAAGCATCCGCATTGCCGGCGACTCCACATAAAAGCACCCGATACACTGCGCTTGCCTGATCAGGGCGTTGATTTTCGGATCTGTCTTGAATTTCCGGACGTCGTTAATGTCAAAATCTGCTGCCTCAGGCCGGTTGTACCGGATGATTTCAAGCGTCTCCTTGATCTTCGCCAGCCCGCGCTGCCCGAGGATATCGTATTTATTCAAACCCACATCTTCGGCTATTACCATATCGAATTGCGTGGTAGGAAAACCTTTCGGGGGGACGTCGGTAGCCGTGAAATAATGCATCGGACGTTCTGAAATGAGGATGCCGCCTGCATGTATGCTTAAATGGTTCGGCTGGTTATTGGTTTGCAGGTAATCGGCATACCGGATCACCAGCCCCGATAACTGATCAAGTTTTTTCGGATCATATTTGCCATTGCTGAGCGCATCGATTTCATAGGCGGGCAAACCGAATACTTTCCCCAGTTCGCGCACCGCGGAATTATGCTGGAAAGTACTGTATGTTGCCAGCAGCGCCGCCTGGCCATTTTTGCCATAGGTATCGAATATGTAGCGCGTTACATCCTCACGGTCGCGCCAGGAGAAATCGATATCGAAGTCGGGCGGATTTTTCCGGTGAAGGTTGATAAACCGCTCGAAATACAAATCCAGTTCGATAGGGTCGACATTGGTAATGTTGAGCAGATAGGCAATGATGCTGTTGGCCCCGCTGCCGCGGCCGACATAGTAGTAACCTTTCCGGCGGGCATAGTTCACGATGTCGTGATTGACGAGGAAAAAGGGTACGAAATTCTGGTGGCGGATCATATCGAGCTCTTTGGCAATGCGGTCGAAAATTTCGTCGGTGATGTTGTCGCCATAGCGGTACCCTAGCGCTTCGTAGCTCATTGATCTCAGCCGCTTGAAATCTTCCTCCTCGTTTTTGCCAAAAATTTTCAGGTTCTGGTGTTCACGCTCATTGCCGAAGCTGAATTGGATATTGCATTCATCCATCAGTTTCCGGGTGTTTTCAAGAATCGCCCGGAAGTCTTTTTGTTTGAAATGGTATTCCAGCGCCTTTGCTTGTGTGATCTGCTCGTTTTCTTTGCCCGTTTCAGACGCAGTCAGTTTGCTTAGCAGCGTATTGCCATCGATCGCGCGCAGCAGGCGGTGGGCATTAAAGTCTTTCTTGTTCCTGAATGTGACCGGCTGCTGGATCACCAGCCTGTCCATGAACCGGTGCAAGGGTGAATAATGCAGTTTGTCGAGTTCCTGCATCGAAATACCGATATACTCATTGGGCCGGAACTGCTCACGGCGTTCTTTGTTTATTTTTTCAAAAGGATAAATAAAAGCCACATGTTCCATTTCCGGCGCGCGATCAGGGAATGGCAGATTTGTCAGTTTCTGGGTTGATAAATAGGTATTCAGTGCCTGGAATCCGATATTATTCTTCGCCAATGCCACAAATTGCTGGGTTACACCATTCCGGAAATCGATCCCGATGATGGGTTTGATATCGAACCTGGGTGCCATGCGTACAAAATTCAGGCACCCCGACGTGTTGTTAATGTCCGTCAACGCGACGCAGTCGTACCCGTTCTCCCTGCAAAGTGCAAGAAGTTCATCCTCAGGAATCGTCCCGAAGCGAAGGCTGAAATAAGAGTGACAGTTGAGTAACATGAGTATTTAAAAAAGCACCTCAGGCATTCCTGTGCGCCGGGATGATGGGCGGCTCACCGTTAAACGGGTTTCCCATGGCGCCGATGTCAGAGATACCCATCGTGCTGGCCCAGGTCAGGATTTGGTCGCCGTCTTTGTTGTATGCGTACTTCGTTTTAATGTAATCCATTGCCTGGTAAAGGTTCAGGCGCTCTTCGGTATCGTCGAAAAGGTTGATCTGGTAATTCCCCGTCACCAGGTCGCTGAAACTTACTCCCACCAGGCGCACCATCATCCGCCGGTTATAAAGCTGGTCGAAAAGCCGTTCGATGTGTGGGATCAGCACGTGGTCGGCCGATGTGTACGCGATTTTCAGCTGTTTCGAGCATGTATTGAAATCGGAATAGCGGATTTTGACCGACACGCAGGAAGTTAGCTTTTCGCCTGTCCGTAACTGAAAAGCGAGCGTTTCAGCCATTGCCCGCACCATTTCACGCATTTTCCTTACATCCCCCGTGTCCTTTCCGAATGTCCTTTCGCTGGAAATGGATTTGCGTTCGTGGAACGGGATGATGGGGGAGTTGTCGAGCCCGTTCGCACGGTTCCAGAGTGCAACGCCGTTTTTGCCCAAAACCTGCCCCATGATTTCCATCGGCATTTCCTGGATCGTTTTCACATATCGTATTCCGAGGTTGTGGAGCGTCTGGTTCATTTTTTCGCCAACCATCGGGATCTTCTGAACCTCCATCGGTGCCAGAAAAGGCTTTTCCTGCCCGGCCTCCACTTTCAGTTGATTGTTCGGCTTGGCCTCGCCGGTGGCTACCTTGGAAACCAGCTTGTTCGTCGCCAGGCCAAATGAGATCGGCAGTCCGGTTTCGCGGATAATCCGTTGCCGAAGGTCGCTGGCCAGGCCGTAGCAATCGTGGTATTTGTCCATACCCGACAAATCCGCGTAAAACTCGTCGATGCTCGCTTTCTCGAATACTGGCACATTCTGGCTGATGATCTCGCTCACTTCCTTCGAATGTTTGGAATACGTTTCTCCATTGCCGCGGATGACCGTCGCCTCCGGACAAAGCATGCGTGCCATCTTCATAGGCATGCCCGAATGCACACCGAATTGCCTCGTTTCGTAGCTGCAAGCCGCCACCACGCCGCGGTCACCGGTACCTCCGACCAGTATGGGCCTGTTTTCAAGCCGGCTGTCCTGCTTGCGCTCTACGGATACGAAAAAGGTATCCAGGTCAAAATGTAATATCGCACGGTCCACTACTGTTTGGAGTTTTTACAAAAATATGGATTTATTCCAAATATATGGATCATATCCATTGTATAAAAGGAAATATTCCAAAATATTTGTATGTTTGAAGCGTCAAGACATTGTCAACCAGTAATCATCGCATTTGTTTATGGCTATTGATGAGGAATTCAGGCGTTTCAAACAGATCAGAGAGGAGCTTAACCTGACCCAGGCGGCATTTGCCGAAGAATTGGGAATCAGCGCCACCACCGCCGACATAGAGCGGGGGCGTACGCGCATACCCGGGCAGGTGGTAAAGGAATTGCTCAAAAGATACCATATCAACCCACTATGGCTCTTTGGGGACAGCGCGCAAAAATACCTTTACGCCGATAAAGTGTTCGTCAATCCGAAAGTTGTGACGGTGGATCAGGCCGGAAAAGATAATATCGTGCTGGTCAGTGCGAAGGCGGCGGCCGGGTATCCCAATAATATCGGCGACGCACAGTGGTTTGAAACTCTGCCCGCATTCACCATTCCGCTGCCCGAATACCGCAATGCGACATTCAGGGGATTTCAGGTGGATGGCGACAGCATGACGCCGGCATTGCATTCAGGTGAATGGATATGGGCGCGCGCGGTGGATGATTGGGATGTGCTGAATGACAAATACTTGTATGTCATTGTTACGATCGACAGTGTGCTGGTTAAAAAGGTTAGGAAAGAAAAGGATTCGTCTTTCGTACACCTGATCTCACTTAATCCCGACTACGCCCCGATCCGCGTGGACCGCAACGAGATCCGTGAGGTTTGGCAGGTAAACAGTAAGCTGTCTTTCAATCTGGAAGAGGACAAGACGGAAATAAGCCTGCAAGGCTTGTACCAGGAAATGCGGGAGTTGCGGCAGGAGGTGAAGAAGCTGGCTAAGTAGGCAGCGAGATTATTGCGGGTCGAATGGATTGAGTAACCGCAATTTTTCGATTCCGGCGAAATCTGTTGTATTGTTTGTAATCAGAGTGAGCTCGTGAACCATTGCCGTCGCTGCGATAATCGCATCTGGAAGTTCCAAATTGTGGTGTCTACGTAATTCAGCTGCCTTGTCTCTAATATCCTTTTCGAGTTCAAATAAAAGAGATACGCCGACAAACATAGTAACCAGGTCGAAGTCGAATTGAGTGGCCGATTTCCAACTGAATAGTTCTATTTCTGTGAGGACTGAAAAACAGATTCGGCTGTTTTGCGCAATGCCGTCCATCACATCCTCCACGTACGGAGGAAGGTGCTGTTGGAGATAATAAACTGCAATGCTGGTGTCCCAGAGATAAGCCTGATTCATTTGCCGCGCAGTTCCCTGAGTTGACGTTCAACCTCTTCGATAGGTTGTTTGGTCATTTTGCCTTTCAGGAAACGAATGGCGCTTGTGTCTTTCATTTGTAGCGTGCCTTCGTGCAGGCGAACCACGTTCATATTTTCGAGGCTTCTGAGAAGGTCGAGCGCCTTGTCGCTGAGGACATCGATTATTACTGTATACTGCATAGTGTGATTAGTTAATGTTTGTGATCATTCAAAGTTAATTAATCACTAGTGCATTCCATGCATCGGTTGTTTTTTACACCTCCTCCGAAATCAACTGCTTCTCATACAGTTCTTTATAAGCCCCGTTCAGCGCCATGAGCTCGGTGTGGGTGCCTTGCTCGACAATGCGGCCTTCGTCGAGCACGACGATCTTGTCGGCGAGTTTGGCGGAGGAAACCCGGTGCGAGATGATCACGGAGGTGCGCTGATCCATGATCCGTTTCATGTTGTTGAGGATAATGTTCTCAGTGTTGGTGTCCACCGCGGAGAGGCAGTCGTCGAGGACGAGAATTTTCGGGTCCCGGGCGATCGCGCGGGCGATCGAGAGGCGCTGTTTCTGGCCACCAGAGAGCGTAATGCCCCTTTCACCAAGCATCGTTTCGTAGCCTTGCGGGAAATCCTTGATGTTGTTGTAGAGATCGGCATCTTTCACGGCCTGTTCGATCCTTTCGAATGGCATGCCTTCGGTGCCGAACCGCACGTTGTTTTCGATGCTGTCCGAGAAAAGGAACACGTCCTGCGGCACATAGCCGATCTGACGCCGGTATCCGTGGACGTCATAGTCCTTCATCGGGATATCGTCAACCAGGATTTGCCCTTCGGTGGGGTCATAAAGCCGGCACAGCAAATGGGCCAGGGTGCTTTTCCCGGAGCCGGTGGTGCCGAGGATTGCCACGCTTTCGCCGGCCTCGACGGTAAGGTCAAAATCTTGTAATGCCTTAATACCCGAATCCGGGTAAACGAAACCCACGTGGCGGAAAGTAACCTTCCCATTCAGCGGCCTTTTTAGATTTTTTTCCGAAACCAACGTCGTTTTTTCATTTAAAAACTCATTGATCCGCAGCTGGGAAGATGCCGCACGCTGGATCTGGCTCGTTGTCCAACCCAATGCCATGACAGGCCAGGTCAGGATATTGACATACAATATGAACTCGGTAATATTGCCCGGTGTAAGACGACCATTGATGATTTCCTGACCTCCTACATAGATTACCAGGATGTTGCTCAGGCCTATCAAAAGGAGAATGATCGGATAGAAGAACGCATCCACCTTGGTGAGGCCCAGCGATTTGGTTTTGAAAACTTCTGCCTCCTTCTGGAAATTGTTAAAGGAACGGTCTTCCTGGACAAAGGATTTGATCACACGGATTCCTGAAAACGCTTCCTGCACATAAGTCGAAAGTGCGGAAAGCTGCTTCTGGATTTCCTGCGACCGCTTCATGATCATACTATTGACAACATAAACACTCACGGAGAGCACGGGCAGGGGCAGCAACACGTAGAGGGTGAGTTTAGGGCTGACCGAAATCATATAGGATATTACCAGGAAGAAGAGCACAATGAGGTTGATGCCGTACATCAACGCCGGGCCTACGTAAATGCGGACATTGCTGACGTCTTCCGAAATGCGCGCCATGAGGTCGCCGGTGCTGTGCCGGCGAAAGAATGCGGCCGGCAAAGTCTGGTAGTGGGCGTAAATGTCGTTTTTGAGCTCGAATTCAATGTGGCGCGACATAACGATAATCGTTTGCCGGACCAGGAAAAGGAATATCCCTTTGAGCAGCGCCATCAGCAGGATCAGGAAGCCGTAAAGCAGAATGCTGAACGCGAAAATGTCATACATACCGCTTTGCAGCGATACGCCATTATAGAGGTAGTAAATGTCCAGCGTTTCAATCACCAGGTCGAGCGCGTAACGCACCAGCTGGGCCGGGATAATGCCGAAAAGGTTGGAGATGATTGTAAAAATGATGCCCAGAATGAGGTACCATTTATATTTCCACAAATATTTATTGAGAGATTTTAATGCTTTCACCGGTTCAGATTTTGATCAGCCGTGCTGGACGCTTTCTAGCCAACATCCTATTTTACCAAAACGTTGCAAAATTAAAACGACGCGTCCCAATTTTCCGATTGTGAACAAAATAGTCTAATTTTGCGGTCGATTTCAAAAATAACCAATGCGGGGTGCAGCATAGAATGGCCTTGCAGTACATGCAGACACGTTCTTTGATTTACTGTACCTTTTATCCAAATAGTATTCCGGCATATGCTGAATAGAAGATTACTAAGAACCAAAGCGGTTCAGGCACTTTATGCACGGCAGCTCACAGCCGATGCGAACCGTTTGCTGGCACTCGATCAGATTGAAGAGGCATTTGCCCCCGACCTGAACTCCATGGAGTTTCAGGACAAAAAGAAGCTTGGCGGCATGAAACGTCTCGCGAACATGACGCTTGACGAATTTATCAAGAACGGCAAGCCGAACGAGGACGAAGAGCTTCCCGATCGCGTACTGAGAGTTGCCCGGACGGCCTATGAAGCATACAACCGGCAGACTAATGCGGATGGAGAAAAACTCGTTAGAAGGGTTTTGAATGAAACAGAGACGATTTACGTCGATTTCATCCGGATCCTGTCGATGCTGATCGAACTTTCACACCAGGCAAAAATCGACCGCGAGCGCAGGTACGAAGACCCGGAGGCGCCATTTCCGAAAGATTCAGGACTGGATACCAACCGGGTGATCAAGGTTTTGCAGGAAGATAAACCGCTGGAAGAGGAGATTATCCGCAGCGGTATCAACTGGACCAACGAAATGAACCTGATCCGGAAAATTTACCGGGAGGGGTTGCGGAAGGACGAAACCTACGAAGCATATTGCAAGTCGGCGTCGCATACGCCGGAAGAAGACCAGGAGATTATCCAGCATATCCTGCGCCAGATTATCCTTAAACATGAGGTTTCACTCGAATACCTCGAACAACGCGACCTTTATTGGGCAGACCACAGTGAACTGATCCGCAGCCTTGCGATCAAAACCCTGCGTACTGCCGATCTGGCAAATACTTTCCAGCTTGCTCCGCTGACCAAGGATTGGGAGGAGGACCGGGCATTTGTGGAAGAACTTTGTAAAATTGTGGTAAAGGAAAGCGATCAGTACGATATTTATCTGGAAGACCAGTTGAAAAACTGGGAGCTGGAAAGGATCGCATTGGTTGACTTGATTATCCTCAAAACAGCCCTCGCAGAACTCATTCATTTTCCGGGTATCCCGGTGAAAGTCACCATCAACGAGTTTATTGAGATCGCTAAAAGGTACAGTACCCCAAAAAGTGGTAAGTTTGTGAATGGCGTCCTGGACGTGCTTTCTGTCAAGCTTGCCAAAGAAGGTGTGATCAGAAAAAGCGGGCGCGGATTGATTGATAATAAGTAAAAGCTGCCGAAATTGTGACCGGGTATAAAATGGAACAATTTTTGGAGGCCATTATAAATAAATGAGCTGACGCCCGTTTGCAGCAAAAAAACAGCAGAAACCATGAGTAAAACCAGTAATACTTTAATCGCATTCCTGACAGGCTGTGCCACCGGTGCCGCGCTGGGTATTCTTTACGCTCCGGACAAGGGCGAAGTGCTTCGTACCCAGCTGACATACAGACTATCCAAATACCGCGACAAACTGCAAGAGGTTATCCAGGACCTGGTCGATAAGAAAGATCAGCCCGATAATTTTTCCAGAACGGAAGGTGAGCGCGTCGTAAACGATGCACGTGAAAAAGCCGAAAAACTGCTGGAAGACGTGGATCGCCTGATGGCGCAGATCAAGGGCCAGGCCAGCGAATAATCTGTATGAAAAAGATAGCCCTTTTTGCACTTCTGGGAATAGCGGTGGCTTTTTCCGGTTGCTCCAAAAGTGAAAAACAAGGTGAAGGAAAACAGGCAAATTCAAAACTGCCTGTTTTTGCTTTGATCGACAGCACGGAATATAATTTCGGGACGATCCAGGAGGGCGACATTGTGGAGCATGAGTTTAAATTCCGTAATGACGGCCAGTATCCGCTGATTCTCAATAATATCAGTTCCTCGTGCGGGTGCACGACACCAGAATGGCCTAAGGAGCCTATTGAACCTAATCAGACGTCCAGTATCAAGGTTCGTTTCGATAGCAAGCATAAGGTTGGTCCGCAGGTCAAGACCATCACTATTTATGCCAATACCGAACCTGCCAATACCGAATTGAGGCTGAAAGGCATCGTAAACGCGGCGCCGCAGCCAGCCGCAGACTCGGCAACGGCAAACAAGTAACATTTATACAACCCATCTACTACAATGAATTATTCTATTTTAGCACAAGCAGCCGGAGGTTCCCAAGGCATGATTTACCAGGTCGTTATGTGGGTCGGTATCATCGGGGTTTTCTACTTTTTCATGATCCGCCCGCAGCAAAAAAAGCAAAAGGAACAGAAGGAGTTGCTTACTAACCTGAAAAAGGGCGACCAGGTCGTGACGATCGGCGGCATCCATGCGAGAGTATATACGGTGGAAGACGCGACGGTTACGCTTGAGTTGGACAAAGGGGTGAAATTAACAGTCGAGAAATCGGCTATTTCGCGTACCATTGCAGGGTAAAACTAATCATGAACGGCATGCATTCGAGCCAATGCATGCATTTTCAAAATTGTTGTGAGTCAAGTCCCACCCAACCAGAACAAGATCAAAACATTTATAGGATGCTTGCTTGCAGCATCCTTTTTTTGGTTAATGAATGTCCTGAATAAGGATAATTATTCTCTCAAACTGAATTATCCGCTGTCGATCGAATACGATAACTCGGCTTATGTGCCGATGCAGCCGCTTCCTAAAAGGATTTCAGTGAATGTAACGGGGGATGGATGGACTTTGCTTCAAAAATCCTGGCTGAATTTCAATGCCAATCCGGTCGTGTACCGCGTGCAGAATCCGAATGTGTCGAGCTTCATCAATTCTACGACACTCACCGATCAGATTACGGAAATGTTTCCGAACCTGCATGTGAACTACGTGGTAGCAGATACTTTCGAGCTGAATTTCGAGCCCAAAATCAGGAAAATTATCCCGATAAGGGTCGATAGTGTAGGTATCGATGTTCGGGAAGGGTATGTAATTTCAAGCTTTATCAATGTGTCGCCGTCGCTGATCTCCGTCGACGGGCCGGTTTCACTCATCAAATCGTACCCCGACACGATTAAAGTACGCGTACCTACACCGAAGATCCAGAACAACTACGACGAAAGCATCCCTATTCCGCTGCCGGTCTCTCCGCTTGTGGAAGTAAGTCATCGCGATGTGTATGTAAGTTTCGAAGTAGCCCAGTTTCTTAGTGCTCCGCCGCAGGAATAGCATTTAACCCAAACCTCATGCAACTTCCACTTCTGATAGGCATCACTGGCGGCATAGGTTCTGGTAAAAGCATGGTTTGCAGGCTGTTCGAATGTCTGGATATTCCTGTTTACTATGCCGATAGCCGCGCCAAATGGCTGACTAACCACGATCCGGAGATCCGTGAAAGGGTGACGGCCCTACTGGGAGCGGAAACTTATGATAGTTCGGGACAATACAACACGCGGTTTGTTGCTTCCAGGGTTTTCAACAATGCGCCCTTATTGAAAGAACTGAATGCGATTATTCATCCGATTGTGTTGCGTGACACGAAAGATTGGGTTGCGCGGCATGCCGGCGTGCCTTATGTGGTGAAGGAAGCAGCTATTATGGCCAAAGCCGGTCAGGCCAATGCAGTGGACTACGTCGTGGTGGTGGAAGCACCGGTTGAACTGCGCATTCAGCGGATACTGCAACGGGATAAACGCACAGAACAGGAAATCAGGTTGATTATGGAACGGCAGGTGTCGGATGAATCAAGACGCGGGATAGCCGACTACATTGTGCACAATGACGATGCTTCCGAACTGATACCGCAAGTCCTGCATTTGCATGAAATTTTCCGGAAGGATAAATCTTCAAACCGCTAGAAATCTACATCCAGCCCCAGCGCTTGTTTCAATTCGAGCAAATAGGGGTTCTTTTCTGCCATGAAATTGAATTTTTCGGCAGGCGTGTATGGCAGCCTGTTTACTTCCTGAGGCGCGACACGAGGGTTGATATCCAGTTTCGGCGCATCCAGGCGTGATTTCAGAAAGCCCAGCAATTCATACCGTACATTCATCACCGCATCCTGCTGGTGATCATTATCCAGTGCAATTTCAATCGTGGTTTCGTTCAGCTGGATTTCGCGGTTCAATGTGATTTGCTCCGTAGTGGAATTACCGGCTAGCAATCGTTTTTGAGAGAATTCGTACCAGAAACGTTGCAGGTTTGCGAGCGTCAAAGGTTCCTTTTTTGTGCTGTCTGAAACTGCAATATAGTCTGTTGACGGCTCGGCCACAGCTTGCTTCGCCGGCTGCTGCTGCGGTGGTGCCAGTGACTGCGTCAGCGAAACGGTATTTTTGAGTCGTGAAGATGGGGCTTGCTGGGGAGCGGGCTGCTGATAGGCGACCGCCTGCACTGGCTGGGCCTGCTGAACTACGGACTGCGCGGTCGATTGCGCGTAAGCGCTTCCATTAGCCTGGCCGTTTGCCGGGGCGACAGGTTGCGGAGCAGCGACTGCCGGAGTAGCCGACGGCATCATGGCGTCATTCAGGGATTGTTGAGGCTCAACTTTTTTTTTTGCCGTTTCATCAACGGCTGCAAGAGAATGAAGTTGAAGAACCTGGGGCAGATTGGCGAGTTTCATGAGGCAGAGCTCCACGTGCAACCGCTGATTTTTTGCCGATTTATAGTTGATATCGCATTGCCCCGTAATACTTAGCGCCGATAGCAGGAAACTCAAATCGGCCATCAGCGACTGTTCGAGGTATTTGCGCTCGGCAGATTCGGAAACCTGCAATAAGGTTACCGTCGCCGGGTCTTTACATACCAGCAGGTTCCTGAAATGTTCCAGCAGGCCGATCACGAACAAATGGCCATCGAAGCCTTTTCTGAGTATTTCATCAAAAAGTATCAGCGAACGCGCAATGCTGCCTGCTGTGAGTGCATCGGTGATTTTGAAATAATAGTCATAATCCAGAATGTGCAGGTTCTCCAATACCGCAGCGTAAGTGAGGTGGTTGTTGGTGGAAAACGTCACATTAAGGTCGAACATCGATAGTGCATCCCGTAAACCGCCATCGGCTTTCTGGCCAATCAGTTCAAGCGCTTCATGTTCTGCATTAATGCCCTCTTTATTAGCGATATCCCGCAAATGGTGCGCGATATCTTTGGATTGAATGCGGTTGAAGTCGAAAATCTGGCAGCGCGAAAGGATCGTAGGGAGAATTTTATGTTTCTCCGTGGTTGCGAGGATGAAAATCGCGTATGAAGGCGGTTCTTCCAATGTCTTCAAAAACGCATTGAAAGCCGCCTGCGAGAGCATATGCACCTCATCGATGATATAGATCTTGTATTTCCCGGTCTGGGGCGGGTAGCGCACCTGATCGATCAGATTGCGAATGTCTTCCACCGAGTTGTTGGAAGCCGCATCGAGCTCGTGGATGTTGAAAGAGGCGTTGTTCTGGAAGCTCACACAAGACTCGCATTCACCGCAGGCCTCGACGTCATCGCCAAGGTTCTGGCAGTTGATCGTTTTGGCGAGAATCCGCGCACAGGTCGTCTTTCCTACGCCCCGGGGGCCGCAGAAAAGGAATGCTTGTGCGAGATGATTGGTGCGAATGGCATTCTTTAATGTGGTAGTGATGTGTGATTGGCCCACCACCGAATCAAAGGTGACGGGACGATACTTCCTGGCCGAAACAACGAAATGATCCATGGTGCAAGATACTTCCGTGCACTGGATTTTCAAAGCCACTACTTCGTCACGAGCGGGTACACACGCACGTAATCGACCTCCATTTTTTGTGGGAAAATGCTGTCATCCACCCCCTTTTGTCCACCCCAGTTACCACCCACAGCCACATTTAAAATTAAATGAAATGGCTTGTCGAACGGCCATTCGGGCCATTGGTAGGATGCTTCCTTTTTAAAGGTAAAATAGGCATTGCCGTCGACCAGAATCGTAACTGTTTCGGGCGTCCATTCGCATGTGTAAACATGGAACTCTTCCGAAAGCCCTTTCACGACGATATTGTTTCCCTTGTTCGTTTTGATGGCGTGGTTGAATGCTTTTGTATGGATATTCCCGTGCAGCCGGTCCTGGTCAAACCCGACGTGCTCCATGATATCGATCTCGCCGTTATCCGGCCAGCCTTTGTTACCATAATCCTTTCCGCTGGCCAGCATCCAGATGGCCGGCCATGTTCCGCGCCCTTTCGGAAGCTTTGCCCTGATCTCGAACTTCCCGTAAGTGAAATCGCCCTTGCCCTTCGAAACAAGCCTTGCGGAACTGTATTGCTGCTTGCCCGACGGCTCTTTAATGGCGGTAATTACCAGGTGGCCGTTGTTTACCCTCGCATTCTCGACTTTTTCGGTATAGTTTTCCAGCTCATTATTCCCCCAGCCATGGTCGCCGAGGTCATAGCTCCATTTGGCTGCGTCGGGCTTGCCGGTGTAGTTGAACTCGTCCTGCCAGGATGGAGTAGCGGCGAATTCATATGTTACCTGGGCCGGCGCCTTGTCGGTCGCCGGTTGGGCGCAGCCAGCGATGGTGGCAGTTATTGCTAGTTCCCAAAAAAACTGTAATGACATGCTATTCCGATTTAGGTTTTTCACGCTTTGAATCCCGCTCAAAAAGCGGGGACAAGTCAACTGTCCGGAGATACGCGTTTGCTTCATCCAGCTTTTTTTGCACAAAATCCTGTTGCGCCGGGGTAAGTTTAAATGTTTTCGTTTCTTTCATGGAAATGTTGTTTAATGAAGTAATACTCGTAATCCTTATTTGCAACCAGTGGTGTCATCAAAAAGGGAGTGCCCCCAAAAACTCGATATCTCAGCGAAAGTGATGCTAGCTCCCGACCTAGAACAACTCTATACAGTCTATGTCTCCTCGGGTCGCTTCCTCGGAACATAATGACGCATTCAGAATTCTTTCTGAGAAAGTCTTCCATAATATGGAAAACTGTTACCAAGATCTCTGCCAGGTCGCCATTGTTACTTTCTACTACATCACTTAATTCACCGGTATCCAGTACGTCGAGTAATGCAAGGTTGAAAATTTGAGCATGTCCCGTCATTGTAATTAAAACAAGCTTTTGGATCCTTTTGTTTGGGCTCAGATTTTCAAAAGCATAGAGAGATCCATCCGGATCTGCGTGAAATGGGTAACCCTTTTCATTCATACATTTAACGACTTATAGTGTGTTTGATATTCTCCTCCAAACATATAAAAAATCCCTATAACCCAAATTATAAATTGCTAACCCCAGTATTTAGTGAAATCCTGTGGTTTTCATGCTTAATTTTGTGGCCCGTTTGTCGTTTTTATGTAATGAAGGAAATAAAGTTGAGTACGGAAGTCGCCCTGGATGCCCCCGATTGGAAGATTGATCATCACACTAGAATACTGACCATCGGCTCGTGTTTTGCCGAGGTGCTCGGAGGTCAGTTGGGCAGTTATAAGTTCGATGTGCTCAATAATCCGATGGGTACGGTATTCAATCCGTTGACGATTTGTAAAGTATTGGACAGCGCAGTGGAAGGCAAGAGGCCCAACCCGGCACTCTTCCTGCAAAATCCCGATCAGATCTGGCTTCACCATGATTTTCATTCATCACAATGGGCCCATGGGCAAGGAGCTTTGGACGCACAGCTATCCGACCAACTGGATGAGGTCCGTGAGTTTCTGTCGGAAGCCGATTTGCTGGTGATTACCCTGGGCACTGCGTATGCATACCGGCACCGGAAAACCAATCTGATCGTAGGCAATTGCCACAAGGTGCCGAGCGACCGTTTTATCAAAGAACTCCCGCATTTCGACCAGATTGCCATCGCATTTGAACAACTGATCCAAAAGCTGATCCCGTTTAACCGTAAGTTGCGCATACTGCTCACAGTAAGTCCCGTGCGCCACACGCGTGATACACTCCAGCTCAACCAGGTGAGTAAATCGACTTTGCGGCTCGTTTGCCACCGGCTTTCGGAGAAATACAAACACGTGGAGTACTTCCCTTCGTATGAGATTATGGTCGACGAATTGCGGGACTACCGCTTTTATAAGGAAGACTTGATCCATCCGAGCAGTATTGCCGAAGAATACATTTTCAATGCGTTTGCACAAAACTATGTCGAGGCCGGCTCACTGAAATTTATGCATGAATGGTCGTCCGTTCGCGATATGCTGGCGCACCGGCCGCTGCACGGCTTCACCCCCGGCCATTTAAAAATGCTGAAATCATTATGGGCCAAACTGAACGCGCTTTCACGAAACCTGGATGTTTCGGCCGAAATGGAGGAAGTAGAGCGCAGGATAGGAGAATTTCCGGGAATGTGACAAACTCATTGGCGGCATTTCGTGTTGCATAATATCAAGTCAAAGTACCAACCATAATAATGGGCGAATTTACAATCAATAAGGAGAAAGTATTACAGGCATTGAGTACCGTCGAAGAGCCCGATCTGAAAAAGGATCTGGTGACTCTCGGTATGATCCAGGATATAGAAGTCGGTGTAAATCAGGTTCGGTTTACGGTCGTGCTGACGACCCCGGCCTGCCCGCTTAAAGAGCTGATCAGAAAGAATTGCGAGAATGCGATCCACGAGCATCTCAGCCCGGAAGTAGAAGTGATTATTAAGCTCACGGCTAATGTTACCACTACCCGCCACACCGGTCCGCTGATTCCCGGCGTGAAAAACGTGATCGCGATCTCGTCAGGCAAGGGTGGGGTAGGGAAGTCTACCGTTACAGCCAACCTGGCAATGGCATTGCACCGCTCAGGCGCGAAGGTGGGGATTATCGATGCGGACATTTCAGGGCCGTCGATCCCGGTGATGTTTGGTGCGGAGGATATGCAGCCGACCATCACGCCGAAGGACGGCAAAAATTACATTAACCCGATCCGGCAATACGGCATCAAAATGATGTCGATCGGCTTTCTGACGCCGCCGGATAGTGCGGTGGTTTGGCGCGGCCCGATGGCCAGCCAGGCGTTGCGCCAGTTTTTCGGCGATACCGACTGGGGCGATCTGGATTACCTGCTGATCGATTTGCCTCCCGGCACGAGCGACATTCACCTGACATTGGTCCAAACCGTTCCGGTAACCGGCGCGGTGGTGGTCACGACGCCACAGAAAGTGGCCCTGGCCGATGCGATCAAGGGATTGTCGATGTTCAAACAGCCGCAGATTAATGTGCCTGTGCTGGGTGTAATTGAAAATATGGCCTGGTTTACGCCGGAGGAGCTGCCCGATCACAAGTACCCCATTTTCGGTACCGGGGGCGGACAGTCGCTTGCGGACAAATTTGAAGTGCCGCTGCTCGGCCAGATTCCGTTGGTACAAAGCATTCGCGAGGCGGGCGACGGTGGCCGTCCTGCTGTAATGGATACTAACCCTATCGTGAATGACGCGTTCCTGCAAGCGGCGGAGGCATTGGCACAGCAGATAGCAATACGGAACGCGTCGCGGGAAAAGACCAAAGCTGTCGAAATCCAGGTTTAGCAGTTAGTAACTGAATGATTTGATTTTTTGGATATAATCTTGCATCTTAGCAGACAGACTTTTTAACAATGGATTCAAAAGAAAAAACCATAGAATTGATCGAGCAGGCGCTCGAAACGGTGCGTCCTTATCTGCATGCAGACGGTGGAGATGTGAAATTTGTGGAGCTGACGGACGATATGACCGTGAAGCTGGAATTGCAGGGATCGTGCCAGAGCTGCCCGATGAGCGCGATGACCTTCCGTGCGGGGCTGGAAGAATCGAT
The DNA here is from genome assembly GCA_001898145.1 of Dyadobacter sp. 50-39. Lineage (GTDB taxonomy): Bacteria > Bacteroidota > Bacteroidia > Cytophagales > Spirosomataceae > Dyadobacter. The sequence continues at coordinate 374,047 of MKSR01000029.1, read as the reverse complement.
TCGCAAGGCAGTGCCCTATGTGAACAAGGTTGTTTCCTCGAACGTGCCTGAGCTCGCCTGATAGCGGAAAATTGATATCAAATATTGCTCAAAAGCAGTTTCCTGTTTCGGAAACTGCTTTTTGCGTTTTAATCCGTGCGGTAAATAGCCAGAAATTGATTCCTCCCGATTAGTCAGTTATATTGCGGGCATCATTGGAATGCATTAATCAGGAACATCAAACATGCGTATCGGAATTTTTTTCGGAGGTCCTTCCCGCGAGCGGGAGATATCATTTGCAGGCGGTAAAACAGCATTTGAATACCTCGACAAGTCACTTTTTGAGCCGGTACCGGTTTTTGTTGACAGCTTCGGCAGGTTTATACTGCTGCAAAAGGAGTTAATGTATTTGTCAGAAATCCGGGAGTTCTACCCCGCACCAGCGATTCAGAAAGACGGCTTTAAAACATACGTTGAATCCTTCCCGGAACTGGCGGCAGCCGGCATTCCCGCTGAGACAGGAAGGGAAATCAGCCCGGCGGAATTCAAAGAGCATTTCGATTTTGTGTTCCTCGCGATGCACGGTCCCGATTGTGAAGACGGCGCGATCCAGGGCCTGTTGGAATGGTATAAAATCCCTTACAGCGGTCCCGGTTTGATGGGCTCGGCGGTAGGTATTGATAAGATATTGCAAAATGAAATGATTGCCCTCGTGAACGGGCAGGAGAAGAAAAGCTGGACGCTTAAATACAACCAATGGGTTCCAAAAGATTACCCTCTACTGTTCCAGGTTTTGAAAAAGCATCTGGGACTGCCGCTCGTTATCAAAGCCCCGCATCAGGGTTCTTCGATAGGAGTGGCCATTGTGAAAGATGATTCGCTGGAAGAATTTGTGTCGGCCGTAAACCAGTGCTTTTTCCAGATTGAACTCGATTCCGAAACCTGGAAGGAGCTCGACGAAGCGGAAAAGCTGGCGTGGGGACAAAAAATCGCCAACCTGGACGAGGGGATCGGTTTCCCGGTGGTTCTGGATGGCAAGACGATCTATCATCCCACGACGCTGATCAGCGAGCTTGAAATCTACTTTTCAGAAGGAAATGACCACGCATTGCTGAGCAGCGCCAATGCCGAAGATCAGGTGCTGATCGAAGAATTTATAAGCGGGCAGGAGTTTTCCTGCGGCTGCATCCAGTTCGATGACGGCTCGCCACTGGCATTGCCGCCGAGCGAGGTGATCAAACTGGTGCAGGTCTTTGATTTCAATACCAAATATAAACCCGGCGCAAGCCGCAAGCGCACACCGGTGGATACCACGCTCGAAAAGAACCGGGAAATCCAGCAAATGATCGCAGCGACTTTCCAGCAGCTGGGAATCAATGCCTGTGTGCGGATCGACGGTTTCCTCACCGAAAACGGTACCATTCTGCTCCACGACCCGAATACCATTCCCGGTATGTCGCCTACCTCCTTTATTTTCAAGCAAATGGCGGAAATCGGGTTGAATGTAACCCAGGCATTGACCTACCTCGTGCGTCAGTCGTTGCGGGAGCGCATCCGTACGGGCAAGCATACGTGGGCGCTGCGCGCGCTGCTCGCAAAGCTCGACGAGCGCATTACCGCGGGTGTAGCAAGCAAAAAGCCTGTCGAGCACATCGTGTTCGACGCTACCGACGAGGCCTATATCGAGGCGCGGCGCCGTTACGGCCTGCTGAATGCAGGAGGCAAAGTGAAGCCGGTGCCGGTACTGAAAGCTTCCGACGGCCAGTTTTATCAACTACCCAATCCATTGATGTTCAAGGAATATGTTTCCGACGTGGAGGAATTGCTGCATGCCGGGCGTGATCCGTTACTGGTAGAAACCTCGCAAAAAGCAGTGGCGCTTACCCGTTTCTACGCAGGCGAAGTTTCCTACGACATCAGCCCGACAGCCGATCCTTCCGCATTGTAGTAAGTATTCGCTGGTGACTTCTGTGGCTCATTATGAGTCATTTAAGGGTCGTTTTGTGGCTGCTTTAAACCACATTCCCGATTGTTAAATTTTTTCAATTTTCTACCGGTTTCTGGTGTTTTTGAAAGCCGGTTTTCTAAATTGGGTAATTATTGAAATTCATTCCTTTCGTAAAATTGACGGATTAATGGCACAAGGAGCTGAAAAAGTAAGGTTAAGTCTTCAAAAAGAAAACAAGGGATGGAAGAAATGGGGACCTTACCTGTCGGAGCGCCAATGGGGCACGGTACGGGAGGATTATAGTGGAAACGGCGATGCCTGGAACTATATAACCCATGAAATGGCCCTTTCCAAAGCATATCGCTGGGGGGAAGACGGAATCGGGGGTTTTTCTGATAACAAGCAGCATATATGTCTTTCATTCGGGTTCTGGAACCATAAAGACAAGATACTCAAAGAGCGGATTTTCGGTCTCACCAACAGGGAGTCGAATCATGGTGAGGATGTGAAGGAGATGTATTACTACCTCGACAGCACGCCGACGCATTCATACACCAAAATGCTCTATAAATACCCGCAGCAGCCGTTTCCGTACGACAAGCTGCGTCAGGAAAACGGGCGCCGGGGCAAACAGGACCCGGAGTACGAGATCATGGATACAGGTGTGTTCGATAACGACGAGTATTTCGACATTTTCATTGAGCATGCCAAGGCCGACGAGGAGGACATTCTCATGAAAGTGACGGTTTTTAACCGCGGGACGAACGAAGCGCCGATCACCGTGCTGCCGCAGATTATGTTCCGGAACACGTGGTCGTGGGGATACGAGGCGTTCAACTACAAGCCGATCATGAACGGTATTTCAAACCGCCTGATCGAAGTGACGCACCGTAAACACGGGAAGTATAACCTTTACCTCGACGGCGCGGACGAACTGCTGTTCTGTGAGAATGAGACCAACTTCAAGAAGCTGTACGGTACTGCCAATAACACGGCCTATCCCAAGGACGGTATCAATGATTACATCGTAAGCGGCCAGAAATCGAATACGGTCAATCCGAACAATATCGGTACAAAAGCGGCTGCCCGCTTTACCAAGACTATCAAAGGCGGCGAAAGCGCTACATTCCGCCTGCGTTTTGTCAATCATTCCATTTCGGAGCCATTCGGCGGTTTCGAGGACTTTTTTACCAAGAGAATACGGGAAGCCGATGAGTTCTATGACGATTTGCAGCGCGACGTGGCAGACGCCGATCTTCGCTCGATCCAACGGCAATCATATGCCGGAATGCTTTGGAGCAAGCAGTTCTACTATTATAATGTGTATGAATGGCTGAAAGGCGATCCCGCCCAGCCCGGGCCTAACCAGGGCAGGAAATGGGGCCGGAACTCCGGCTGGAAGCATTTGTATGCGGCGAATATCATTTCCATGCCCGATAAATGGGAGTACCCATGGTTTGCGGCCTGGGATTTAGCCTTCCATTGCGTGCCGCTGGCCCGCGTGGATGCCGGCTTTGCCAAAAGGCAGCTTGAAATCCTCCTGCGTGAATATTACATGCACCCGAACGGGCAGATACCCGCGTACGAGTGGAACTTCTCCGACGTAAACCCGCCGGTACATGGCTGGGCGACGTGGAAAGTATATGAAATTGACCGCGAGCAGAACAATGGAGTAGGGGATATTGAATTTCTGGAAAAGATATTCCATAAACTGTTGCTGAACTTCACCTGGTGGGTCAACCAGAAGGACGATACCGGCAATAACATATTCAGCGGCGGTTTCCTGGGGCTGGATAACATCGGCGTATTCGACCGGTCCACACCCATGCCGTTCGGCGGCAAGCTGCAACAGGCCGATGCGACGGGGTTGATGGCGATGTACACGCTTAATATGCTTCGGATATCGGTCGAAGTGGCGCTGGTGCATGGTGTGTACCAGGATATGGCTTCCAAATTCTTCGAGCACTTCCTGCACATCGCGGGCGCGATGGAGTCGATTGGCGGTAAAAGCTCGTCCATCAGTTTGTGGGACGAAGAGGATCAGTTCTATTACGATGTGATCCACATTCCGAACGGCCAGAGCATTTTGTTGAAAGTCCGTTCGATTGTTGGATTGATACCGCTTTTTGCCGTGGAAATCCTTGACCCGCAAAACCTGGACAAACTGCCGGTATTCAAACGCCGGGTAGAATGGGTGTTGGCCAACCGGCCGGACCTGGCCAGGCTGATTTCCCGCTGGTTTGAATCAGGTAAGGGAGAAAACCGGTTGCTGTCTATCCTGCGCGGGCACCGGATGAAGATGATCATGAAACGGATGCTCGACGAAAGCGAGTTCCTGTCTGATTACGGCGTGCGCGCATTGTCCAAATACCACGAGGAGAACCCCTACAAGTTTTATATCAACGGAGAAGTGCTGCAAGTCGATTATACGCCGGCGGAGGCATTAACCGACATTATGGGCGGTAACTCCAACTGGCGCGGGCCGATCTGGTTTCCGCTCAATTACCTGATTTTCGACTCCCTGATGAAGTTCCACTCGTACTACGGCGAGGATTTCATGATTGAGTATCCGACGAATTCGGGAAACCTCACCACGATCAAGGATGCCGCATTAGCCATTGCTTGCCGCCTGATCGACATTTTCAAGAAGGATTCGGAAGGAAAGCGCGCGGTGTACGGTCACGATGAGAAAATGCAGAAAGACCCTAATTTTAATGACCACGTCCTGTTTTATGAGTATTTCCATGGCGACAATGGCCGCGGATGCGGGGCGAGCCATCAGACGGGCTGGACAGGCCTCGTAGCTGAGCTGATCCACAAAACTGCCAAAGAGCAGTATTCGGCGATCGAGAAAGAGCCGGTGGAGATCAGTAAATAAGAACGATACATACATTTTTAATTCTCTTAATTAATTCTATTTAACTCGATTATGACTGCAAAATTGGAACCGAATGTGATGACCAAAGTGAGCAGCTGGCTCAACGGTGATTATGATATTGATACGAAACAATCCATTCAACAACTGATTGATGAAGGCAACGATACTGAACTGACGGACGCATTTTATAAAGACCTGGAATTCGGCACAGGAGGACTCCGGGGACTCATCGGCATCGGTTCCAACCGTATGAACCGCTACACTGTGGGGACGGCGACCCAGGGATTGGCCAATTACCTCAACCAGGCGTTCCCGAACGAGGAAAAAAGCGTAGCCGTAGCGTACGACAGCCGTATCAAGTCGGATGAATTTGCCAAGATCATTGCAGACATTTTCTCGGCCAACGGCATATCGGTATACCTTTTCGAAGGTCTTCGCCCGACGCCGGAGCTTTCATTTGCGATTCGCTTGCTGGGTTGCAAAAGCGGAGTTGTAGTGACCGCATCGCACAACCCCAAAGAATACAATGGCTACAAGGCCTACTGGACCGACGGCTCGCAGGTAGTGGCGCCGCATGATACCAACATTATCAACGAAGTAAATGCCATTACCTCGATTGACCAGGTAAAATTCGACGGTGATGCCTCGAAAATTACCAAGATAGGTGCCGAGGTAGATGAAAAATACATCGACCACATCCTCTCGCTCTCGATTTCGAAAGGTGCGTTAGAGCGCCAGAAAGACCTTAAAATCGTTTACACGCCATTGCACGGAACCGGTGTAACATTGGTGCCGCAATTGCTCGCCAAAATGGGCTTCGAAGCAGTAACACTGATCGAGGAGCAGGCGGAACCGAAAGGCAACGGCCAGTTTCCGACGGTTGTTTATCCGAACCCGGAAGAAAGCGAGGCTATGTCGAAGGCAGTTGAAAAAGCAAAGGAAATCGATGCCGATCTGGTAATGGGCACTGACCCCGACTCCGACCGCGTAGGTATCGCAGTGAAAAATCACCACGGTGAAATTCAACTGCTGAATGGAAACCAGACGGCCAGCGTGCTCATTTATTATCTCCTGGATGCATGGAAAGATGCAGGCAAGCTCACCGGGACGCAGTTTGTATGTAAAACCATCGTTACCACCGACCTGATCGACAAGATGGCGGCGGCTTACGATGTGAAATGCTATAACACCCTGACCGGCTTCAAGTACATCGCGCAGGTGATTCGCGAGAAGGAAGGCCAGGAGCAGTTTATCGGGGGCGGCGAGGAAAGCTACGGCTACCTCATCGGAGATGCTGTGCGTGATAAAGATGCGATCGCCTCCTGCGCAATGATCGCCGAGCTGACGGCATATGCGAAAGACAAAGGCCTGAGCCTTTTCGACATGCTGATGGAAATCTACAAACAGTTTGGTTTCTACTACGAAGGACTGATCTCCCTCACGAAAAAGGGTAAGTCGGGTGCAGACGAAATCCAGCAAATGATGGCCGATTTCCGCGCTAACCCGCCCAAAACACTTGCAGGATCGCCGGTGGTAAGAATGGACGACTACAAAGCTTTGACCACGACGGATTTCACGTCAGGCAGCACTGCTTCCATTCCATCGGGTGAAATGGGTATCGAACCTTCGAATGTGCTGCAATTCTTTACCGAAGATGGTACGAAGTTCACCTGCCGCCCATCCGGTACCGAGCCGAAGATCAAGTTCTATGTCGGCGTACGTGCTGCACTGGAAAAGAATGAAGATTTTGACAGCGTTTATGCTTCGCTGAAAGAGAAAGTGAAGGCGATCGGTGAAGAGCTGAATTTGAAATAATACCTTACTGATAGGTTAATAAATGCGAAGGCGGCCCATTTGGACCGCCTTCGTTTTTTCATTTTGCATACACCACAATGTACTTTCGCCTGGCATTATCTTCAAGCAAAGTCACCTTTTCAACCTTTGAAAAAGGAACATTATTCAACTCGGTAAATGTGGAAGGAGTTGTGTTCAGGTAGAAAGTGGCGTTTTTGTGGTACTCCGACACGCGTAACGTATTATCGGCAGATTTTCCGAAGCCGTTCTTATTATAGGAACTTTCGGCGGATGGTCCTGTCAGAACCTGTCGTGGAAATGAGCGGGCAGTGTGCGCTCCCAGGCCCTGGCCGAGCTTGTATACGAAATAGGCCACCTCATTTTTCCTGGCAAGAGCAAGTGCTTGTTGGTAATCCTGCTCCATTTCTTTTGCGAGGGGATCGGGAGGAAGTTGTCCCATACCGCTTTCCTGTCTCGCTATATACCCCGAGTAGCCTTTCATCGGATCAAATTCATTGTCTCCATGTTCTTCCCCAGTTCCAAAACCTCCTTTGGAATTGATGCGGACCGATATAGCGGTGATATACTGTTGCAGAGGATCGAATTGTATTTTATTAACCTGAAAATCCTGACCGAATTTCTGCACCGCGGCCTTGATGTTATTAATGTCCTCCCAGGTGGTGAGCGGCGTAATGGCCCAGTACAAGGTTTGGTTAAGGATCAAAATACCTTTCGTTTTGATCTCGTTGTCAGCGACCACTTGGCCGGAGTCCGCCATGGCTGCTTCCTCTTTTTGTTCCGGATCCATTGGCAGGTTTGCTGGCGCCGACTTCATTTCAGCATTGTCTTTTTCCGCAGGGGGTACCATTTCGTCTTTCTTCGTTTCTGCGGGTAAAATCACTTCCCCTACCAATGGTTTGACGATAGGCCTTATGGCCGCCGGCGCGAGCTCAACAAGCTGTTCGCGATACGGCGCTACAAATGCGGACGAAATGTAGATCAATGCCAGTACGGCCAGGTATTTGCTCCAAACCATATAATGCGATGGCTTCCGATTCATCATTTTGATCCGTTTTTTGAGAAGTGAATGGGCAAATGAACTGGTCAGTGGCAGCTCGCGTGTCTGCAGTACTGAGTGGAGTAAATTGTACTGATATTGTTTTTTCTCAAAACCATTGTCCAGCACGGCACGGTCTGCCAGGTATTCCAGGTTTTCCTGAACCAACCTTTGGTGCAGCCATGCGAACGGATTGAACCAGAGGCACATTTTCTGTATTTCAGCCAGAAGCAGGTCGGCACTATGCCATTGGCGGGCATGTTCCGCCTCGTGGGCGATAATGTTGTGCAGCTCATGGTCGGTATGTTTCGATGAATCCAGCACGATCCATTTAAAGAAGGAGAAAGGGGCAGTACCGGGCAAATGCACGATGAAAGTTCCGTCGGGATGTTGCTCGCTTCGGCTTTTCGCAATCGTGAGGAGTAAGCGTCCGACCTGGAAAAGAAAGTAGGCTGCCATCACGAGCATGCCCGAAAGGTAGATCGCGTTGATCCAATCAGCTGTCGACAGTTCCCTCGCTAATGCTGGCGCAGCAGTGATAGTCTGCTGGCCTTGAATGGCGGCGATCGGCTCGCTGAGGATTGGCAGTTTTCCGACCATTTTGGGAATGCTGTGGTGAAAACCGGTTTGTACCTCTACCGGTCCCCAGGCGGGCAGGCTTATCAATGGTAAGGTCCATGCGACAGCGACATTAAGCCACAGCAGCAGGCGGTTGATTTTCGAAAATGTTTCAAATTGAATGAGCCAGCGGTAGGCCAGTGTGAGCAGGGCCAGCACCAGGCTGACTTTCATGAGGTAAGGGATCAGCATAAAGTCGGCGATTATTGTGATACATCAATAAGCTATTTTCCTTCTTCGATCATCCGGATAATCTCGCGCAGATCGTCCGGCGTTACTTTTTCCTGCTTTGCGAAGTAGGCGACGAGGTCTTTGTAAGAATCGTTGAAATAACCTCCAACGACTTTGCCCAGCACGAAATGGTTCTGGTAGTCCTCCTGCTTCACGACCGGGAAATATTCATACGTGTTCCCGAACTGCCGGTGCGATACATACCCCTTTTCTTCCAGATTCCGGATAATGGTCGAAAGGGTGTTGTAATGCAGCTTTGGTTCGGTGAACAGCGGAAGCATGTCTTTCACAAATGCAGCGCCCAGCTTCCATAGCACCTGCATTACTTCTTCTTCCTTGTTGGTGAGCTTTTCAAGTTCCATATGACAAATATGAAACTATTTTTATAGTTAACGAACTATTTTTATAGTAATAATATTTTTTTGGTGAAAATTGAAAAAAGAAATGAGCAGCTGGTATCGTCCAGGGGGCCGTTGGGTAATCAATATGTTACCTTTTGTTGTCTTAATGAACTTCGCGGTGATACTTTTTGAAGATAGGATTGTAAATTACAGGTATCATATAACGACACCTGACTAATTCATGATGAAAAAACTACTTCGCAACAACTTGCTGTTGCACACCCTCCTGCTGGCATGCTGCTGGAATGCCGCCCGGGGACAAAACGGATCGGTGACCGGAAAAGTCACGGACAAGGACGGAGTTGAGATTCCAGGCGTGAGCGTGAGTGTCAAAGGGACTTCGCAAGGGACTTTGACAGACGAGAATGGTAGGTATTCGATTCAGGTGCCGCCTGGCACGGCGCTTGTTTTCAGCTTTATCGGTTTTAAAAAGAAGGAAGTGACCCGCGGAAGCGAAAGTGTGCTGAATGTGCAAATGGAAGCCGATGTGTCGATGCTGGATGAAGTGGTGGTAACGGCGTTGGGCCAAACGCAGGAGAAGCGGGCGATCGGCTATTCGGTGCAATCGATTCGGTCGGACGAGATCCGGGAGTCTGGTAACCCGAATATGGTAGGGGCATTGCAAGGCAAAATTGCTGGCGCGGTAATTACTGGTTCCGGCGGTGCACCGGGCGCAGGGGTGAATATCATTCTGAGGGGCATTACCTCGCTCAGCGGCAGTGCCGATAACCAGCCGCTGTTTGTGATCGACGGCATTATCATCAGCAATGCCACCACTGCGGGAAGTCCGCTGCCCAGCGCCGGATCGGCGTCACCGGATGCTGCCGAGCAGTTTGCCAATACCAACCGCGCAGCCGATATCAACCCCGACGACATTGAAAGCATTTCGGTGCTGAAAGGCCCCGCTGCCACGGCTCTTTACGGTTTGCGTGCATCCAATGGTGCCATTATCATCACGACGAAACGAGGCAAATCGGGCAAGCTGAACGTTTCGGTCGCACTTTCCGGCGGTGTGGATGTGCTGGGTAAATCGCCCGATATTCAAAAGCGGTTCATCCAGGGCCGGTTCGGAGAATTCATTTCACCCACCGAGGTACGCCAGCGGACGCCTTACCAGTCGTTCGGGCCGTCGATCATCGGTAACACATCCGATCGCATTTACGATAATTTCAGAGGTTTTTACCAAACGGGCTTCCGCACCAGCAATAATGTGACGTTGACGAAAGGGGGCGAAAAAGGAAACATTTATGCTTCCGTAGGGCACAACTACCAGCAGGGCATCGTCCCCGCGACGCATTTCGAAAGGACCTCTGCCAAAATAGCCGGCACCTATAATTTGACAAAGCGCTTTTCGGCATCAGGCTCATTCAACTACATCCGTTCCGGCGGAAAGCGCCCGCCGGCAGGTGACAAATCGGTATTCAGCGCCTTGTCTTACTGGCCGAATACTTACGACGTGAACGACTACCTGAATCCCGACGGAACGTATAAGAACCTGCTTCCCGGTTTTACGGACAACCCTGTTTACCTCGTCAAAAAGAGTCCGCGAATCGATGCTGTAAACCGCTACATCGCAGACCTGACCTTGAATTACAACGTGACCGACTGGCTTACGGCCAAATACCAGATCACGATGGACGCATTCAACGAGCGCCGGAAGCGGCAGGTCGACAGTACTTTTGACGTCGGCACGGCGGTGAAGGGTTTTTTAATCAAAGAACATATCAATTACCGTGAGATCAATTCCAACTTATATGTAACGGCTACGAAGCAGCTCAATGAAAACTGGAATGGCTCTCTGATGGTGGGCAATTCGGTAGTCGCCAGTAAACGTCCCGACAGCTATTATGAACGCGGCGAAGGTTGGAGGGCGCCGTTTACGGACGAAATCAGCAGCTACCGCAACCAGCAAAAGCGTTTTTATTCGCCATTGGAATACCGGATCGTGAGCTTTTTCGCGGATGCCAAGTTGAGTTACAAAGATGTGCTCTACCTGAATGCGACCGGCCGAAACGACATTGTTTCTACATTGCCCAAGGCCAACAACTCCTTCTTCTATCCGTCATTCAGCGCAGGGTATATCTTCACAGAAAACCTACCCAAAAACGGAATACTCAGTTACGGAAAGCTGCGCGCCTCCTGGGCGCAGGTGGGCAAGGGTACGGACCCGTACGTGATCGGCGTGTACTACGAGTTGGCCGATAACTTCCCGTTCGGAAACACTGTGCCGGGCTACATACGCCGCTCCACCACCGCGGCCGATAACCTGAAACCGGAACGCACTACATCCATCGAATTCGGTACGGAGCTGCGCTTTTTCAAAAACCGGCTCATGGTGGACGCAACCTATTTCACCATGGACAGCAAAGATCAGATCGTCCGCGCACCGGTTTCCAATGTATCTGGCTATTCCTTCTATTATACCAACATTGGTTTGATCCGCAACAGGGGCGTGGAGCTGCTTGCCACTTTCAAGCCGGTTACCACGGCACGTTTCACCTGGGATATGTCATTGAATTTTACCAAAATGTCGGGGAAAGTGATCGAGATGCCGGACGAGCTGGAAGAGATTTCTTATTTCGACAACGGCAGCCGAGGCGTATTGAAGGTGCGGGAAGGCAGTAAGCTGGGTGAATTATGGGGGCTCGACTACCTGCGCGCGCCGGACGGGCAGTTGCTCATCCAGGCTAATGGCTTCCCGCTTACCAGCCAGGTGACGGTGCCCTGGGGCAATGCGTTGCCTGATTGGACAGCCGGTCTTACCAACACTTTTAACTATCGCGGATTAAGCCTTTCATTTTTGCTCGAATGGCGGCAGGGTGGTGACGTAGTCGATTTGGGCGAACGCAATGCATTTCGCGCCGGGTCAATCGACATTACCGGGCGTCGTTACGAGCGGGTCGTGTTCAAGGGGGTAGTGGCGCAAAAAGGGGCCGACAATTCGGTCACCTATGTTCCTAATACCAAATCGGTTGTGCTGGACGACGCTTTCTACAACCCGTCAACAGCACGCTACATGGGCAATTCGGCGCAATTCAATATCCAGGACGGATCGTGGTTCCGGCTCAGAACCGTCGGGTTATCTTATTCGATCCCGAAAGCAGCACTGGCCAAATCGGTTTTCAAGGGCGGCGTGCGATTTAATTTCACGGGGACAAACCTGTTTTTAAATACACCTTTCCGCGGGTATGATCCAGAGGCCCTCACATTTGGTTCGGGTACCAATATCATTGGTTTCGTGGGGCGCAACAACCCGGCAACGCGCAGTTTTCAGTTGGGAGTCAATGTCAACTTTTAGAAAAACATGAAAAATATCAGATCCATATTCAAAATACTGCCGCTACTGAGCCTGCTGCTGGCGTCCTGTGACAAGTTCCTGGACGTGAACAGCGACGAGACGCTCAAGGGCAATGCTACCATGCAGGAATTGCTTCCTACCGCGCAGTTTTACACCGCAGAAGCGAGTTTTCAGCAGGCCTATGTCGCTTGCCAGTATGCGCAGCAACTCGGCAGTGCGCTGGGTGCCAACGGGATCGACACCTATGCAGAAACGGATAACACCTTGGGTTGGTCGAATCTGTATCTTTATGCGCTCCCGCAGCTCAATGCGATCATTGCCAAAGGTCAGAAGGAATCGGCCCCGGCCTATGTGGGCATTGCCAAGGTGTTGACGGCTTATAACCTCGGAATCGCGACGGTAAACTGGGAGAATGTACCCTACAGCCAGGCCGACCAAAAGAACTTTTCGCCCGCTTATGACACGCAGGAGCAGGTGTATGCCACCATTTTCAAGTTGCTGGACGAGGCTGTGACGGAACTGGGCGGCAATACGGGGGCAAAACCCGGCCAGGACGATCTCATTTACCAGGGCGATCTGGCCAAATGGACGCGTCTGGCCCATTCCTTGCGCGCCCGGTATGCCTGGCACGGCTCGTTGCGGAACCCTCAACAGGCAGCGGAAAGTGCATTGGCCGCTTTGGAAAAAGGAATGAAAGGCAATGAAGATGATTTTCAATTGCAATACAATTCCAAAAACCTGAGCCCCTGGTACAGCAAAGTGGCTATCCCGAATACAACCGGAAACCTCTCCGTGACATTCACAAATACGATCGTCGATCTTTTTAACGGAACCGGCCAGGGCATTGCAGATCCGCGTTTGACCAAAGTGATAGGGCTGAAAAACAATCAGACCGTTTATGCCGGCGTTGTGCCGGGCTCGGGGAGCGGCTCTACGGTCGATTTGAATAATAAAGCATGGCATTCGACCATTAATTCGCCGCTGGTGATGATGACGTATTCGGAGCTGAAAGCGATTGAAGCCGAGGCGAGGCTGGTGCAGAATGGGGGGGCAGGTACTTCGGCGGCCGGATATGCGGCTTATCAGGAAATGATTTCTGCCAATATGAAAAAGGTAGGTGTCGAAACCGCTGACATCGCAAATTTTCTGAAAGATCCGCGGATCGACGTCGGTGCTGCTAAGCTGACGGCGAAGCAAATCATCACCGAGAAATTCAAATCCATGCTGCTGATCGGCGACATCTGGACCGATATCCGCAAATACGCTTACCTCGATTTCCCGATGCCGACCAATCCCAATCCCGATTTGCAGGGCAAACGCATTCAGCGCATGAAATACCCTGATTCGGAGATTACCCGCAACTCGAAAACCGTGCTGGCCAACCAGAAAGACCCGCAAGTGAACATGTGGCTGATGAACCAATAGGACTTTTTTTCAAACTGACATATCATGAAACATATCCTGAAATATACCCTTGCCTGTCTGGCATCCACGCTGTTGCTCACAGGGTGCTATGAAGAACCCGATTTGTTTGAAGAGTTGCTGGTAAGCAATGGGAAAGTGGCGCAGATCGCGGTGGTGTGGCTGGGCGATGCGAAAGTTTACAATGCAGCCGGCGTGCTGCAAACAACTACGACCGTCGATTCCCTCAGTACAGTGAACGTGAATATCGAATATACTTCGGAAGTGCCTGTGAAAGAATTTAGGGTATACTCGGCACCGACGGCCTCCGGCACGCAGACACTTCTCGCAACGGTGCCCGCGGGTGCGCAGAAGTACGATACAGAACTTCGCAATTACGTCATGAAAGTGCCTGTCACAGCGCCGAAGGGCCGGAATGTTACTTCCACGATTTTTGCGGAGGTAATTGCTGAGAATGCGCTGGCTTCTTCGCAGAAAACAGCCACATTGAAAACCAAGCCGTAGGATAGGTGAAAGGGATATGCAACGTCGGAAGAGTATTTGGGGTATCGGTTCAAAGTTTACAAACTCCTCTTTTATCTTTGAGGTTTAAAGCTTTGAACATTGATGCACCCGATCCAGAACCGCATATCCCTTCACCGTTGCTTACTGACATTGATCGTTATCCTGTGGTGTACCTGCACGTACGCACAACAGGCTGGCACGGTTACCCTCACAGGCAGGGTTACCGACGAAAAGACCGGAAAGCCGCTGCCATTCGCCAATGTATTTATCAATAATTCCACCATAGGGACCAATTCGGATGAAAACGGCAACTACCGGCTGCCGAACCTGGCAGTGGGGAATCTGGAACTGGTGGTGTCGTTTCTTGGGTATGAGACTGTGAAGCAAACCCTGCGTTTTGAACAGCCTGGAACGAAGACCGTCGTTTTCAAACTGCGGGAAGGGCAGGAGTTGAAAGGCGTGACCATTGTGGCCAAGAAGAATAAGAAGCGGGAGAAGCATTTGAAGATCATTATCCGGGAACTGCTCGGACGTGGGAAATTCAGCAAGCTGTGCAAAGTGGTCAATCCGGAAGCACTGCGCATCTCCGAGGATGACGACGGGCATTTGGGTGCGCAAACCACCAAGCCGCTCATTATAGAGAACTACGCGCTGGGGTACCGCATTCACCAGGATCTGGATGATTTTGATTATTTCAACGGAAAAGTCTATTACGGCGGTGCCACGCGTTTTGAATTGCTGGTGCCGAAAGACGACGCGCAGCGCAAGCTCTGGCGGGCCAACCAGAAAGAGGCTTATAAAGGCTCACTTAAGCATTTGCTGACCAGCATGGTGGCGGATAGTTTGCAGGAACAAGGCTTCAAGGTTTTTCAGGCCATTCCCGATTCTCTCCGCATATTTAAATCGGTGCGAAGTACCAATGGCTATAATGCCATCACGAACCACATTCACAACCGCATCGAGCCGGTGCGAGGTATGCGCTTGGTGCGGCCGGGAGAATTGTCGACGGAGCGGCTGGTAGTGTCGCTCACGCAGCTCGAAGTTTTCAATATGAACCGGCATGGCAGGTCTCCTTATGCCGATATGCCCTATGCCTACACTCAGATCACGCTTCCCCAAGGATATATGGTCATCACGCCGCAAGGCTGGGTAGTGATGCCGATGGGTTTCGAAATCGCCGGAGATCTCGGCAACGACCGTTTCTCTAATCTCCTCCCAGCCGACTGGAAACGCGACGAGTAGCATTTCGTTTTGCGTATATTAATATCCGTAACCTTCTCGAATATCACTCACTACTTTGTGAGTGCCTGCCACGGCACATCTTCCAATGGGGGGTGCTGTACCTGTTTTGTAACCATTTTTTGCACTTGTTAGGGTAATATCGTATAAAAATGCTCTCCTTAAACGATTAAGGCGCTTTTTTGAGATGAAACCAATAAGTAACCAAAGGTGAATATATGTGACATTATTTTATCCATTTTTAGTACTATTCTGTCAAAAAATAAAAACTGGGCTTTTCTATGTATAATATTTTGATTAAATAGTGATAGATTTGATGTGCCTAATAAATTATTAACCTAACTAAGGAGTATGAAAATAATCTACAAAGATCCCGTCCGGGGTTGCTTCACTTTCCTCCTCATTTTCTTCACCGTTTTTTCGGCTTTTGCACAGGATCGGAGGGTGACTGGCGTAGTGTCAGATCCCGCGGGTACAGGAATTCCCGGAGCTACCATTTTGATCAAGGGTACGCAGATCGGGTCGAATACCGATGCGGAGGGTCGTTTTGCAATTAATGTCAGGTCGGACAAAGATGTGCTCGTCATCAGCTTTGTCGGCTACAAAACGAAAGAGGTCACTGTGGGCAACCAATCGGTGCTCGATGTGAAAATGGAGGACGACGTAGCGGCATTGGAAGAAGTGGTTGTAACCGGTTAAACGACCGACAAACGCCGCGAAACTTCCGGGTCGGTAGCGCTCGTTAAAGCAAAGGACCTTACAGCAGTTCCTTCCGGAAACGTGGAGCAGCAGTTGCAGGGACGTGTTGCAGGGGTGACTGTTATTACGAATGGTCAGCCCGGTACGAACAGCCAGATCCGTGTACGCGGTTTCGGTTCGTTCGAGGCTAATGAACCATTGTATATTGTCGACGGGGTACCCGTAGGTTCTACGGACTTCCTCAATCCGGACGATATCGACCAGACCACTGTCCTTAAGGATGCAGCCGCAGCATCTATTTATGGTGCACGCGCAGCGGCGGGTGTGGTCGTTTATACCACCAAAAAAGGAACCCGCAACAGGAAGCTGAGCGTGACCTATGACGGGCTCGTTGGTTTTACGACTCCGGGCAGTGGCCAGAAAATGATGAACCCGACTGATTTTGCAGACTGGACCTGGAATGCGTTCCGCAACTCAGGCTGGAAACCAGGCGATCAGAACTGGACGCACCCGCAGTTTGGAACCGGCGCAACACCTGTCATTCCCGACTACCTGATGGTGGGCGGAACGTACGGCGTGACCGGCAATGTCGATCTGGCAGCAGAACGTAAAAAATACAACGTAGATCCTACGGCGGGTTCCGTTTATCAGGTGGTGAGGGCCAACCGGGCCGGTACTGACTGGTACGATGCCATCACCCGCACAGCGCCCGTGACCCGCCACTCGCTGGGTTTCTCAGGCGGTGGTGAAAATGGGCGCTATTTCGTAGGCCTTGGCTTGCAGGATCAGAAAGGTATTCTTTTGAACAACAGCTTCAAACGCTACACTTTCCGTGTAAATACCGAATTCAACATCCTTAAAAATCTTCGGTTCGGAGAAAATATCCAGGGTACTTACCGCCAGGTGCTGGGTATCGGTGGTGCCAACAACGGCCAGGGTGTTGCAAACGATGAAAATGATATCCTCAGCGCATTCCGGATGCCTTCCATCATCCCTGTTTACGATGAGTTTGGCGGCTATGCGGGAACAGCGGCAAAAGGTTTCAACAACCCGAGAAACCCAGTGGCGACCCGGGATGGTATGAAAAATAACAATGCATTCAATGCCAACGGCTTTGGTAATGTATACCTGGAATTCGATCCGATCGAGAACTTGACATTGCGTTCCAGCCTGGGTGGTCAGTACAATAACTACACTTACTGGAACTACTCACGCCGCCAGTACGAGAACTCAGAAAACAACTCGGCCGTAGGTTATGGCGAAGGTTCCGGCTATCGCTTTGCGTGGACGTTTACCAACACCGCGCAATACCGGAAGACTTTCGGCTTGCACAACCTGGACGTTTTGGTAGGCCAGGAAGCATTGAACACCGGCAAGAGCCGCGATTTGCAGGCTTCTGGTTTGAACCCGTTCTCGAATGACATCAACTATGTGAACATGTCGAACGTATCGTCGAAAGTGACCAACAGCCAGCTCGACAACGGGGTGACATTCTACTCACTCTTCGGTCGTTTGAATTACATCTTCAATGACCGGTACATTGTTTCCGGGGTGCTGCGTCGCGACGGTTCATCACGCTTCGGTGCCGCCAACCGTTACGGGGTATTCCCGGCGGTATCGGTAGCATGGCGTGTTACTTCCGAAAACTTCATGAAAGGTGTTACTTTCCTGAGCGACCTGAAAATCCGCGGAGGTTATGGTACAATGGGTAACTCCAATGCGGTGCGTCCCGATAACCAGTACAGCCTCTACTCTGCGGGTATCGGAACATCAGCTTACGACATTACAGGTTCCAACACCAGCGCCGCCGAAGGATACTATCGCAGCAAACTGGGCAATGCCGATGCTAAATGGGAAACCAGCGTAACGAAAAACATCGGTTTTGACGCGACATTCCTGAACGGCAAACTGGATGTAATCCTCGACTTCTGGCAAAAAGATTCCAAAGACCTGCTGTTCCAGAAAGGTGTACCGGCAGTGGTAGGCTCGGGTGCGACGCCTCCGTACGTGAACGCGGGAACGATTACCAATAAGGGTATCGACTTCCAGGTGATCACCAAAGGAAAGGCCGGCAGCAAGCTGGGCTACGAGCTGAATGTGACTGGTAGCGTGCTCAAAAACGAAATTGGTGACCTGGGTGGCGACAAATACCTCGCGGGTATCAACCCGGGCTATCGCGGTCTTCAGCCGATCCGTAACCAACTGGGCTATTCGCTTTCCGCATTCTATGGCTATGGAGTAACAGGGCTGTTCCAAACGCAGGAAGAAGTGGATCGTGCACCGGCACAGGATGGTAAAGGCATCGGTCGCTTCCGTTACGAAGACGTGAATGGCGACAATGTGATCAACGCCGACGACCGTAAATATCTCGGTAGCCCTGTTCCGAAATTCACAGGCGGTTTGAACCTCAAACTCACTTACCTGAACTTCGAGATTGAAACTTATATGTATACCTCGGTTGGTAACAAGATTTTCAATGCGTCTAAATGGTTTACGGACTTCTATCCATCGTTCGCAGGTGCGGCTATCAGCGAGAGGGTGAAAGATTCCTGGTCGCCATCGAACACCGGTGCTACTATCCCTATTTTTGAAAGCGCTTCGAACTTCAGTACCAATACACAGGCCAACTCTTTCTATGTAGAGAACGGTAACTATGTAAGAATGCAGAATATTTCGCTGGGCTATAACCTGCCCAAAACGTTGCTGGCCAAGCTGAAAATGCAGAAACTGAGATTCTATGCCTCAGCGAACAACATTTTCACAATCTCCAAATACCAGGGCCTTGACCCGGGTGTGGGTGGTAACGCGGACACGCAATTCGGGATCGATGTGGGTAACTATCCTGTAACAAGAAGCTGGGTTTTCGGTGTAAACCTTGGTTTCTAATCTCTGAACAGGCTGTTTCTACATTGAATGAATCATTAATATTCGGAATCGATGAAAAAGATATTAACTAATAGTATGGTGATTGTCGCCGGCGTCATGACGGTGTTTTTCTCCTGCAAAGAAAGTTTTCTGGAAAAACCGGCCACTGGCGCGGTGAGTGAAGGGCTTCTTACCTCCACAAAAGGGCTTGAAGGTGCGTTGATCGCCGTTTATGGCCAGATCAACGGCAAGGGCGCAGGGGGCAGGATGGCCAGCCCAAGCAACTGGGTTTGGGGAAGTATCCGCGGCGGGGATGCCAATAAAGGTACCGACCCCGGCGATTACAGTGACATTAACCCGATCCAGCGCTACGAATACCTGAGCACACAGGGGGTTATCGCCGAAAAATGGCAGGGTAACTATGAAGGGATTTCCCGTGCGAATGCTGTGCTGCGCCTCGTCGCCAAAGCTGATGCCGAAGTGACAGACGCCACCAAGACGCGGATCTCTGCGGAAGCGCGCTTTTTACGCGGACACTATTATTTTGAGCTGAAAAAAACATACGGTAATACGCCATATGTGGACGAGTCGGTAGACTACGGCTCCGGCATAGAGAAAGTGAAAAACGATGCAGACCTTTGGCCGAAAATCGAGGCGGATTTTAAATTCGCTTTCGATAACCTGCCCGCAACACAGGATGCGGTAGGACGTGCCAACAAATGGGCGGCGGCTTCGTACCTGGCCAAAGCATATCTTTATCAAAAGAAATACCAGGAAGCGAAAACGCTCTTCGATCAGATCATCGCGAGCGGCCAGACTACCAATGGTAAAAAATATGCGCTTGTGCCTAAATATGCCGACGTGTTCCGTGCTTCGAATGACAACAATACGGAATCTGTTTTTGCAGTGCAGGCTGCGGCCAATACAGGTAGTGTGAACAATGCGAACCCTGAGTTTGACCTTAACTGGCCTTACAACACCGGTGCAAATGGCCCTGGTAACTGCTGCGGCTTCTTCCAGCCCAGCTTTGAAATGGTAAACTCGCACCGCACCGACGCCAACGGCTTGCCGCTGCTCGATGGTTCGTACAATTCCGACAAGAATGCAGTGGTGTCGGATATGGGTTTGCTCTCCAAAGACAAATTCACCCCTGATGCCGGTAACCTGGATCCGCGCCTCGACCATTCAGTAGGTCGTCGCGGTATCCCGTTCCTTGACTGGATCGATCACCCGGGCGCAGACTGGATCCGTAACCAGGCAAACGGGGGGCCGTATAGCCCCAAAAAGTTCGCTTATTATAAAACAGACGTGGGTTCTTTGCAGGATAACAGCTCATGGACACCCGGCTATACCGCCATCAATTACACGGTGATCCGTTTTGCCGATGTACTTCTCATGGCGGCGGAAGCTGAAATTGAAGCAGGTACACTGGAAAAAGCACGTGAATATGTAAACATGGTGCGTGCCCGCGCTGCAAATCCGGATGGTTTTGTAATGAAAAGCGGTGCGCCGGCGGCGAAATATGTGATCGGTACTTACAAAACTGCCTGGACAGATAAAGAAGCGGCCCGCGCTGCTGTAAGGTTTGAAAGGAAGCTCGAACTCAACCTGGAAGGACACCGGTTCTACGACTTGGTGCGCTGGGGAGTTGCTGACAAAGAGCTCAATGCATACCTCACTTACGAGTCCAAAAAGCTGACCGGTGCATTGGGTAATGCCAAGTTTGCGACCAAATATGAATTGTTGCCGATACCACAAGGACAGATTGACCTTCAGGGAACTGATGTTCTGAAACAGAACCCTGGTTTCTAAGCATTTTCAAACCTGACTAATTTATGGGAGATGGTATGTATTTACCATCTCCTTTTCTTACTTTCGAAGTATCCTGATTCTGTTAATTTATTGCACCTGCCTGATGTTCGTTAAGCGCTTTCTTCCTCTTTTGGTGGGCTCTGTCCTGCTTGTTTCCTGTAAAAAGGAGCTGAAAACTTTCACCGAACTGCCTGCCGGTGCAACAGGTATCCGGTTCGCGAACCGGATTGCCGAAAATGACACCATGAACATCCTCGCATTCGAGTACGTGTACAATGGAGGAGGTGTGGCGCTGGGTGATTTTAATAACGACAGTCTGCCGGATGTGTATTTTACCGGTAACACGGTTCCGAACAAACTCTATCTGAACAAGGGAGACTTCAAATTTGAGGACGTGACCTCCAAGGCCGGGGTTGCACCTGAAAATAAATGGTCGACGGGCGTGGCATTGGTAGACATCAACAATGACAAACTATTGGACATCTACGTGTGCGCATCGGTGCGTGAGGTGGCGCAGCAGCGCGAGAATCTGCTCTATGTGAACCAGGGAGTTGGGAAGGATAATGTGCCGGTATTCAAGGAAATGGGTAAGGAATATGGTATCGCCGATACGACACATACCACTAACGCCGCATTTTTTGATTATGACAATGACGGCGACCTGGATCTGTTCATGATCGTCAATGAAATGGATGACAATAATTTTCCCAACAAATACCATAAGAAGATCGTCGACGGCTCGTCGCGCCGCACCGACAGGCTGTACCGCAACGACTGGGACGCCAAACTCAACCATCCCGTTTTTACCAATGTATCCAAAGAAGCAGGGATTCTGATCGAGGGTTTCAGCCTGGGCCTCAATGTAACGGATGTGAACCAGGACGGCTGGAAGGACGTGTACATTACCAACGATTACCTCACCAATGACCTTCTCTACATCAACAACGGCAACGGGACTTTCACCGACCAGGCTGCCACTTATTTCAAACATACATCGCATTCGGCGATGGGCAATGACGTGGCCGACCTCAACAACGATGGGCTTGTAGATGTGGTGGCGGTAGATATGATGCCGGCGACGAACCGTCGGAAAAAGATGATGACGCCCGCGAACAGCTACGTGACGTATCAGAACAACGACCTGTTTGGCTACCAATACCAGGTCGCCAGGAATACTTTCCAGCTGAATATGGGAAGTCCTGCACGCGATGGTAAGTCGCCTGTTTTTAGTGAAATAGGCTTGCTTACCGGCATTGCCGAAACGGATTGGAGCTGGACTCCGATGGTTACGGACTTCGATAATGACGGGCTTCGTGATATTATCATCACAAACGGCTTCCCGAGAGACATTACCGATCTCGATTTTATCGCCTACCGCAATGAAGTTTCCAGTATTATGGCGCCTATGATGATGCTTGACTATATTCCGAGCGTCAGGATCAGGAACTTTGCATTCAAGAATAAAGGCAATCTCGCTTTCGACGACGTAACCAGTGACTGGGGCATCGAAACACCCGGATTTTCGAACGGAGCCGCTTATGCTGACCTGGACAACGACGGCGACCTGGACTACATCGTCAACAATATCAATGATTCGGCGATGGTCTATCGCAACAACAGCATTCAACTCAAACCGGCCGAAAGCAACTATTTACGCATTGCGTTTAGAGGTGATCGTTACAATGGGGCGGGAATTGGCGCCATTGCAGAAATCACCGATGCAAGCGGCAAGAGGCAGGTTGCGGAGAATTCTCCTTACCGGGGATATTTGTCGACCGTGGAACCGGTGCTGCATTTCGGGTTGGGCAAGGAAAAGGCGGTGCAGCAAGTGAAAGTTACATGGCCAGGCGGAAAAAGCCAGGTGCTGAAAAATGTAAACGCGAACCAGGTGCTGGTAGTGAACGAGAAAGATGCTGTGTTGCTTCCCACGCCTGACGCAGCGCCGGCAGCACCGCTGTTTTCGGATATAACGGCGGATTTGAGCGTATCCTATCGCCATGAGGAGACGGATATTATCGATTTTAATGTGCAGAAGCTTTTGCCGCACAAAATGTCCCAATATGGGCCGGCGCTTGCGGCCGGAGATGTGAATGGCGATGGGCTGGAAGACTTGTTCGTGGGTGGGGCATACCTCCACAAGGGACGGTTTTTGCTCCAACGCCCCGATGGCAAATTCACCGTATCGGACTTGCTTCCGGGGCCTGAGGGGTTCGAGAAAACTTCGGAGGATATGGGTGTACTGCTTTTCGATGCCGACCGCGATCAGGATCTGGATCTGTACATCGTGAGCGGGAGCTACGAAATCCAGGACGGCTCGGATGCATTAAAGCATGCATTGTATCTCAATGACGGGAAGGGGCATTTTACACGCGACAGTGCGGCATTGCCTGCATTCCTGGTGAATGGTTCCTGCGTGAAAGCAGTGGATTTTGACCGCGATGGCGATCTCGACTTATTTGTCGGCGGAAGGGTGGAGTCGGGGAAATATCCCAAGCCGGTTTCGAGCTATCTGTTGCGCAACGATTCCAACGGAGGCACGGTGCGGTTTTCCAACGTAACGAATGCCTTAGCGCCTGAGCTCGCGAGTATTGGGCTAGTGTGTGACGCGCTCTGGACCGATTACGACAACGATGGCTGGGCCGATCTTCTGCTGGCCGGTGAATGGATGCCATTGACCTTCCTGAAAAATGATAAAGGTAAATTTAAAAAGATTACAACCGGACTCGAAGGGAAGAAAGGCTGGTGGGGAAGTCTCGTGGCCGGCGATTTCGATAACGACGGCGATATGGATTACATAGGCGGCAACCTGGGAATGAATACGCTTTGCAGGGCTTCGGAAAGCCGCCCGGTGAGCGTTTACGCGAAGGATTTTAACAACGACGGATACTTTGACGCCATTCCCACCGTGTTTTACCGGGCACAGGACGATACCTATAAAGAATTCCCATACAACACGCGTGACGATATGGGTAAGCAGGTGATCCAGGTCCGCCAGCGGTTTCAGGAATATGGCAAGTTTGCGGAGTCGGGTTTGGACAACATTCTGAAACAGGAGGAGTTGAAAGACGCATTGCATTTGACGGCTACCTGGATGAAGAGCAGTTATATCGAGAACCAGGGCGGCGGAAAGTTTGCATTGCGGGAATTGCCCGTTCAAGCGCAGTTCGCTCCATTGTTTGGTATGATTGCCGACGACTTTGATCAGGACGGAAACCTGGATGTGATGCTTTCGGGGAATGATTATGGCTCAGAGGTGTCGGTAGGGCGGTACGATGCATTGTATGGCCTGATCCTTAAAGGTGACGGTAAGGGAGGGTTTCGCCCGCTCGGTATTTCGGAAAGTGGCTATATGGCCGGAGGGAATATGAAGGGCCTCGTGCGCGTGGCATCATCGGACGGGAACTGGCTGTCAGTCACCTCGCAGAACCGTGAGCTGCTGCGCTTCCACCGTGCCACCAAACCGACGCGAAAAATCGGCCTGGGCCTGGGAGAAACATCCGCATTGCTGCATTTGAAGAATGGAAAGTCGAGGCGGGAAGAACCCGGGTATGGTTCATCGTTCCTTTCGCAGTCGAGCCATTCGCTGTTCCTTCCGGAGTATGTTTCGAAGGTAACCGTGACGGATTCGAAAGGGAATAAAAGGGAATTGAAATAGGTAATATGCTTTCACGCACCTCGGGTGCGCATGATCGTAATACAGCCGCTGTGATCCACAGCGGCTTTTTTGTTGAAATATGAATTTTCCAATGTGTGGGTAAAATCGGTAAAGTATGAAATGTGAATATTTAAGTTAATTATATAAATTTATTCAACACTGCCTAAAAACAATGCGACGACCGCAGATAGATATTTTATCCTTTCAGGCTGAGGGCTTGTATCGTGATTTTGTAACTTATTTTTTACTATAAATAGCTGATTTTGTGTTATTTGTAAACATGACACTTATTTGAAACGAAATTAAAATTGGATTAAAATATATTTTAATCATCGTTTATTTCTTGGAAAAGATCAATGCATTTACGCTTATTATAATGGAATAATACAATTTGATATTTGATTGAATATATTTTGGATTTATTAGATTATTTAATGATTGCAAATGAATATTTTTGGGCACAGTATCTATATTAACCTGACTAAATACGATGAAACACAACTACCTTCACCTGGGAAGCAGGCTGGTTTTTTGCGTGCTCCTTTTCCTCACCTCACTGACAGCTTTCTCGCAGGACATCACCATTACCGGAAAGGTAGTGGATGATCAATCTGGTTCAAGCCTGCCGGGAGCTTCGGTCACACTAAAAGGTTCGACGACCATTGGCGTCACGACGGACGCGGACGGCAATTATTCGATTAAAGTGCCCGCCAGCGCCCAGGTTCTTGTTTTTTCTTTTATTGGTTATTCGGCCAAGGACGTGGCGATAGGCAATCGGAATGTGATAAACGTTACGATGACCAGCGACGTGAGCGCGCTGGAAGAAGTGATTGTGACGGGGTATGGCTCGCAGTCGCGGCGTGACATTACCGGCTCGGTAACGACCGTGAATGCAAAGGACCTGCAATCCGTTCCAGCCACCACTTTTGCACAGCAATTGCAAGGTCGCGCGTCGGGTCTGAACATCGTGAACGACGCAACGCCGGGCGGTAATGCTACGGTACGTATACGGGGGTTCGGTACAATCGGTAACAACGACCCGCTGTTCATCATCGACGGCGTGCCGACCGAGAACCAGGGTAACCTCAACCCCAACGACATCGAGACGATCCAGATCCTGAAAGATGCGTCTTCGGCCTCCATTTACGGCTCACGCGCGGCGAATGGGGTCGTGATCATCACCACCAAACGTGGTAAGGTCGGTAAGCCTGTAATTTCCTTCAATGCCTATTATGGGACACAGAAGGCTTACAACGATGTGGAGGCCTTGAATGCCAAAGAGTTGGGTCAATACCTCTACCTGGCAGACAAGTATGCGGGTAAAACTCCTTCTCACGGCCAGTATACTTACGGGCCAAACGGTGAAGTGACTATCCCGGATTACGTTTTCCCAAGCAAAGGCAAAGAAGGTACGCCGGACGTAGATCCTGCCAAGTATTCGCTCGTGCCGGGTAACATTTACGCGATTACCAAAGCATCAGATACTAACTGGTGGAAAGAAGTCACCGGTACAGCACCCATTCAAAATTATCAGCTATCGGCCACAGGCGGTACTGAAAACAGCCGTTATGCATTGTCTGTGGGTTATTTCAGCCAGGACGGTGTTGTGAAATTCATCGGGTACGACCGCTATACTGTTCGCGCCAACACCGAATTCTCTACTGCCAACAAGCGTTTCCGGGTAGGTGAGAACCTGGCGGTTTCGTTCGATAACAGAAAAGGCGGTTTCGGAAACAACGACGAGCAGAATGCTGTCTCAGGTAGTTTCAAGCACCACCCTTTGCTGCCTATTTATGATATCAAAGGCAATTTCGCCGGTTCGCGCGGTTTGAACCTTGGTAACAACTCCAACCCTTATGCGACGTTGTATCGCCAAAAAGATAACCGGACTTACCGCTTGCGTGCATTCGGTAACATCTACGGCGAATTCGACATTATCCCCAACCTGACGGTAAAAACAAGCCTTGGTATCGACGGCGTAAGCGAACGGGGCCGCTATATCGGCCGTGCCAACCCTGAATACGTAGAAGGTAGCTTCAACAACGGTTCGAATGCAACCAGCAAATATTCTTACCAATGGGTATGGACGAACACTTTAAGCTACTCCCATAATTTCGGTACTAACCACAAAGTGGATGCGTACGTGGGGATTGAAGCGATTCGTGAGTTTGCCGAAGAATTCGGCGCTGCGCGTTCGGGTTACGCATTTGAAATTCCATCGATTATCAATTACCTGAACCTTGGCGACGCGACAAAAGCGACCAACTATGGTGGTGTGAACCGCGATTACAGCCTCTACTCGCAATTCGGAAAGGTTAACTATGCATTTGCGGACAAATACCTGTTCCAATTCATCCTGCGTAACGATGCGTCTTCCCGCTTCCAGCAAGCTTCCAGAAGTGCGGTATTCCCGGCGTTCAGCGTGGGTTGGCGCTTGTCGGATGAAAGCTTCATGAAATCGGTGAGCTTTATCAATGACATGAAACTTCGCTATGGCTGGGGTAAAACCGGTAACCAGAAGATCGGGGACTACAATGCCTACACCACATACCGGGCCGATATTTTCCACGCAGGTTACCCGATCGACGGTTCGGGAAGTCAGCCGACAATTGGGTATGACGCGTCTTCGTTCGGTAACCCGAATGCGAAATGGGAAACGACTACTTCGAACAACATCGGTCTCGATGCGACATTCCTGAACGACGCATTAACCCTCGAACTCGATTTCTGGAACAGGAAAACAACCGATATGCTTTTCTCGACGCCGATTACATTTACGGCAGGTGATGCAAATGCGCCTTCATTCAACGTAGGCCAGATGACGAACAAAGGTATCGACCTCGGGCTTTCATATCGTAATACGGCAATGAAAGGCGATCTGCGCTACGGAGCTTCGTTCAACTACTCGATGTACCGCAACACGGTTGACAAACTCGACGAAAGCGCCAATACCAAGTACTTCGGTGCCGGTTCACGCGTGCCAGCGGTTACACTCACACAGGCGGGACTGCCGATTTCGTCCTATTACGGCTATAAGGTGCTGGGTATCTTCCAGTCTGACGAAGAAGCGAAAGCCTGGGCGCCTTATGGCTCTTACAACAAGGCGGGTAAATTCAAAATTGCGGATGTCAATGGCGATGGTAAGATCACGGACGACGACCGGACCGTTATCGGTAACCCGCACCCCGATTTTGTGTATGGTATGAGCGTGAATGTCGGTTATAAAGCATTCGATCTGACTGTGTTCGGTAATGGTGTGGTGGGCAATGAAATATTCAGCTACCTGCGCTACTTCACGGATTTCAATACCTTCCAGGGTAACCGCGCCAAACGTGCATTGTACGATGCATGGCAGCCCGATCACAAGCAAGGTACTGTGCCTATTATGGATGCGGATGACCAGATCAGTAGCCGTCCTTCGAGCTATTTCGTTGAAAAAGGTACTTATTTCCGCCTGAAAAACGTGCAGCTCACGTACTCTTTGCCCAAAGCAGCCGCTGCGAAAATCGGTTTCAGCAACGCGCAGATCTATGTGCAGGGACAAAACATTTTCACGGTTACGAAATACACCGGTTTGAACCCCGAAATCCAGACGGGCGAAGACCGTACCCTCGGCTTTGACGGCGGTTACATGCCCGTTTCACGGACATTCCTGGTCGGCCTCAACGTGTCATTCTGATAACCGGTTATTCTTCTGATCTTAAAAATTCGACATATATGAATTCAAGACTTATAAAATACATGCTATCGGTGGGTCTGGCAATCGGGGCTGTCTCGGCTTGTAAAGACTCATTCCTGAGCCGTGACCCGCAAGGACAATACAGCCCGACGGCCCTCAAAACACCTTCGGGCGTGGAAGGCTTGCTGATAGGTGCCTACGCGATGATCGATGGCCAGGGCCTCGACGGCCAGGATTCGTGGAACAATGACATCCAGAGCTGGGTTTTCGGGGGGCTTGCTTCCGACGATTCCTATAAGGGTACCGACGCTGGTGACCAGCCCGAGCAATCGTTTATCGAGAAATGGGATTTCCAGCCTACCAACAACCACATCAAAAACAAATGGCGCGGATTGTATAAAGGCATTGCCCGTACCAACGACGTGATCAACACCCTGGCGGAAGTGCCGGAAGTGGCAGACGCACGCAGAAAGCAGATCATCGCCGAAGCACGTTTCCTTCGCGGATTGTTCCACTTTGAAGCCAAGAAAATGTGGAAAACGATCCCTTACATTGATGAGAGCATTTACAAACTGGACGATCTCGAAAGTACGAAGGTGCCTAACGACAAGGATGTATGGCCGATGATCGAAGCCGACTTCAAAGCGGCGTCGGAAGGGCTTCCCGAAGCACAATCGCAGGTGGGCCGCCCGACCAAATGGGCTGCGCTCGCTTTTCTGGCCAAAGCATACATGTACCAGGGCTGGAACGTCACCACCGGTGCCGCCAATGTGGCTGTTTTGCAAAAAGCGAAGCCTATTCTGGAACAGATCGTTGCATCCGGCAAGTTTTCGCTGGCTCCGAAGTTCGAAGACAACTTCCTGATCGCGACCCGCAACAATGCCGAATCGATCTTTGAAATCCAGTACGCGGTTTCCAGTGCGTCGGGCGATGCGGCGGATGCAGGTGTTGGTTTGGCTCACCCTTATATCGACCCCTGGGGCTGCTGCGGTTTCTACCAGCCTTCCCAAAACCTCGTAAATGCATTTAAAACCACCGCGACAGGCTTGCCGATGCTGGATAATTTCAATGACAGCGACGTGAAAAACGACCAGGGCTTGAAATACAGCGATCCTTTCGAGCCTTACACGGGCACACTGGATCCCCGTCTGGATCAGACCGTTGGCCGCAGAGGTATTCTTTTCAAGGATTTCAAAATTCACGGCAGCGACTTTATCCGTGACCAGACTTATGCAGGCCCTTATTCGCCCAAGAAGCACATTTCCGAAAAGGCGGGTTTTGGTATCAACGGATGGGGTAACCTTTCGAGCAACAACTACCGCATCATGCGCTACGGGATGGTGCTCCTCTGGCTGGCCGAATGCGAAGTGGAATTGGGCAACCTTGAGAACGCAAGGAAGCTTGTCAATCAGATTCGTACCCGCGCTGCGAACCCGGCTGGTTTTGTGAAAAAAGCGGTCCAGGGATCCAAGTCGAGGGATGATTATACCGTGGTGAATGAGCCGGCGGCGAATTACGTCATCAAAACTTACGATCAGGCGTGGACGGATGCTGCTACCGCCCGTAAAGCGGTACGCTTTGAAACTCGCCTCGAATTCGCCATGGAAGGCCACCGCTTCTTCGACCTCCAGCGCTGGGGCATCGCCTCGGAAGTGCTGAATGCCTATGTGGCCGTAGAAGCCAATAAAAGAGTTTACAAAAAGGGTGCAGTGTTTACCAAAGGTAAAAACGAGTTTTTCCCGATTCCGCAGGAGGCGATCGACCGGTCGTACAAGGCGGGAGCAGCTACGCTCACACAAGACCCTGCGTATAAATGATTTTGGTTAGTTAAAACCAGTATTTGTTAAGCGTTTGTAATCAGAAAAGCCCCCACGATATCGCGGGGGCTTTCTTAGTTGATGAAGGTTTTGAAGTAATTAACTTACATTGATCTCCTGTGCAGGCTTCTCAGAACCGGGCACGATCGGTAGTGTCAGTTGCAGGATGCCGTTGTTGTATTGCGCACTGATATTTTCTGTATCGACGGCATTGTCGATCATAAATGTACGCTGAAACGAGCTTTTGCTGAATTCCTGCCGTATCCAGTTGCGTTTTTCGCTCAGGGTGTCTTTCAGCTCATAAGAGATGGTAAGTTCCAGTCCTTGCACATTGATTTTGAAATCTTCCTTGTTTCGGTCTGGCGCGAAGACGAGCATTTCGTAGCTGTTGCCGTTTTTGACAATATTCACGGGTACGCGGAACTCGCGTTGCGGGCCGAAATGCCTGCCGTAATGATCGTGGCGCATTCCGAAGCCGCGACGTCCGAATCTGTTATCACACATGGTATTTGATTGTTTATTGATGAATAATTGGATTAAACTTTCTGGGGCATCGGTCCCAGCGGATCGGCGAGGTATTCGCGCTGCGGGCCATGAAAACCGGCCTCAGGATAGCCGTAATATCCCGAATGATAATGCCTCCACCTGCGGTAGCGTCTTCTTCCGGCAAAGAGCCTGAAAATCAGTCCGAGGAAAAGGAAAAAGAATATGGCTTTGAATATCAGGAACGGGAGCGCGAACAGGAACAGGCCTGCCAATACCGCAGCTCCAATGGATTTCAGAATGACGATGAACATGATTTTGTTTGGTTAATGATGAATAAGAGAAGCCTTAGTGCGCCTTCATATTAGCAGACGTGTGATCCTGGAAAATACTTTAACCTGGTTCAAAAAATAAAACCCGGCTGCCGGGCCGGGTTTGGTATACACTACATGTGCTCGGGCGGTTTCCGCCACCGGTTACGCATTTCCTGCCGGAAGCGCCGCCGTTCCTCGTCGGTCATTTGCATCCATTTATTTTTCCAGGCGAGCATTTCTTCCCGTCCTCCGCGCCCGAAGCGCCGGTTGAACCGCTGCCATTTGTTATGATGCCGGTGATTTCCCGGCCCACGGAAGCCTCCGAACAATATTTTGCAAAGGACGAACAAGCCTACTGCCTGCCAGTAGCTGATGGGATTAAAGTTGGCGGTAGCAGGCAGAATGGCGTTCCAGAGCCATTGTACAACTGCTCCGAGACCGAAGGCTGCGATCAGGATAAAAACCGGTAGCGCAAGCCGAAATCTCCTACCTCTGTTTTGCGGGTTCATCATGGTCAACAAATTTAATAATTTACAAACTCCCGGTACACGCTTTCGAGCCGCTCACGAAGATGACGGACGGCATAGCGTTTGCGGGAAATTAAAGTTTTGATATTCTCTCCGGTGCGATCGGCAATCTGCTGGAACGTCTGGTCTTCCAGTTCGTTCCAGATAAAAACTTGTCGCTGGTTTTCCGGAAGTTCGTCCAGGGCGATGTTCAATTGTTCCCAAAAAAGGTCTTTCAAATAAGCTGTTTCGGGCGTATTGTCGTCGGCAAGCAGGATATCCTTGAAATGGAACTCGCCATCCTCGTCTTCGTAGCCAAAATCTTCCAGCGATTCGGGCTTTTGTTTGCGGTACTTATCGATGATCCGGTTGCGGGCTACCCGGTACAGCCAGCTGCTCATTTGCTCAATTGCCTCGATCTCCGGCACGGTGCTCAGTTGGTACCAAACGTCCTGTAAAATATCCTCCGCATCCTCGTCGGTATTCACGCGCTGCCGGATGAACCCGAGCAGCTGTTTACCATAGGAGGCGACGGTTTGGATGATATTTGGCTTTTTCTGCGACAAACGGACTTTTAAGCTATTATAAATGAGCGGACGGATGGACTTTGGAAATACTTTAAAGTTTATCGAGATTTTTTTGCCACGAAGAAACCGCAGCGGCGGACCGTGAATATCCACGAAGTCAATGGTCTTCGTGTTTATTCAGGGTCCGTTGCTGCGGCGGTGTCTTCCTGGCAAAATCCATTAACTGGGTATACTAGTTAAAATTATTCAAAAAGTACAAATACAGTGTATTGTACTATTCTAATAGAACTGGCAGATTTCAAACGAGTTGCTGTACTTTTTTTATAAACGTTGTATTATTCCAATATTTATACACCACGCAAATAGGAACTTTTGCTATTCAAAACTGCCCTTATTGACTTTTAATCACAATGTTGGGTATCTTTGTATTGTCCAAAGAGCAAAAGACGGAAACGTGAAGACGCTCAGAGAACTTGAACAGGTAAATGCCTGAAAAGTACAAATTGGTAACATTGAATCAGACATTAAACATTAAGAATAAAATGAAAAAAACTATCTTGGCAATCGCAGTTTTGGTGGGAGTATCAACTGCAAATCTTTCAATCGCTGCTGACAAAGTAAAAGAAAACAACGCTTCTATCGAGCTCGTTTCAGGTGCAGAATTGAAATTCAAATTGTCTCTTGAAAACGTGAAAGAAAGATCTTCACTGGTTATCAAAGACTACACAGGAACAATCGTTTACAGCACATCGATCCCTAAGTCTGAGAACTACACTAAGATCTTCGACCTGTCGAACCTGGCTGACGGAAATTACAGCTTCATCATCAACAATGGCAGCGAAATCTCTACAAAGCCATTCGCGATCTCGACTGAAACAAAACGTCAGGTAACAGCAGTTATCAAATAATCAAAGCCCTTTACGGGCATGAAAAAAGGCAGTCCGGATATTTCGGGCTGCCTTTTGCTATTGGAAAGCGGCTGTTAATAAGCCATTACTTTCTTTTCGTTGCTGCTCTGAAATGCGAGGTCGATGACGCGGCAGGTACGCAAAACCTCTTCCGGCTTCACTGCGAGTTCCGCACCATCCACAATGGCGTCATACACATTCTGGTAAAACGGCATATAGTCGCCAGCTTCACTTTCCACAATGCCCGTGAACGCAGCGCTGTACAGCTTGCCCCAGCGGTCTTCCGGTTCCTTGCCCCAGGGTTTTTCCGTGGGCAGCACATTCTTGCGGAGCGTTTCTTCCTGCGGGTCCAGACCGCCTTTGATAAACGAACCTTTGGTGCCGTGCAAAACGTAGCGTAAGTGGTTTTCATAGACCATCAGGCTTGATTTTACGATCACCGACTTGTCGGCATAGCCTAGGCGGATGTCGAAATAGTCATCGATTTCGCTGTTCGGGCGAACGATGCGGATGTCTGCGGTGACCGTTTGCGGTTCGCCGAACAATACCAGCGCCTGGTCGATCAAATGCGGGCCGAGGTTGTACACATTACCACCCACAGGCACTGCGCGTTCTTTCCATGAACCGGCCACCGCCTCGCGGTAGCGGTCGTAGCGGCATTCATACTCGATAATATCGCCCAGTTTTCCTTCTTCCAGCAGTTTTTGAATGGTTAGGAAATCGGAATCCCAGCGGCGGTTTTGATAGGCGGTCAGTACCAGTCCTTTTTCTCTAGCTACTTTCACCAGTTCACGCGCCTCTTCTTCGGTAGCCGAAAACGGCTTTTCGATCACGACGTGCTTGCCGTTTTGCAGGGCATCCATGGCGTACTCGAAATGCGTGTCATTGGGCGTGCATATGAAAACCAGGTCGATTTCCTCGTCGCTGAGCAGTTCTTCCACCGACCGCGCGTTGCCGATCGTCGGGTCAAATTCCTGCGCCTCGTTTTTGGTCCTTTCGACCACCGTTTTGATCTTGAAATTCGGGTTGGTGCTCAGGAACGGCGAATGAAAATACCGTCCGGACAGGCCGAAACCTATTAAACCGACATTGAGAATTTTTGAAGGCATAGTTTTAGATTTTGCTTTGGCACAAAGGTAACCTTCCCCGAAAGCTGAGCAAGGCACTGGTGCAGGATGTTTAGGATTGACAGGAGATTTAATACACTACATTATATTTGACTAGCATCAATGCGGTTTGCCATGACAAGGATGAAAAAGAAAAGTTGGTAGCAATATATTCACTAGGGCAATGCAAACGCCACATACCGATCCCCTGACTTCGTATTCAACTTCCCGCCACCGCAGGCTATGACCACATATTGCTTCCCATTCACCGAATAGGTGCTTGCAGAGGCATACCCAGCGGCAGGTAATGCCGCCTGCCATAAAATCTTTCCGGTTTCCTTATCAAATGCCCGAAATTGCTCGTCACGGCTGGCAGCGATGAAGATGAGGCCGCTACCAGTGACGAGTGGGCCTCCGTAGTTGTCGGTTCCGGTTGGTGGGATGCCTTTGGCGGTGAGTTCCTTGTATTCGCCGAGCGGTACCTGCCATTTCCTTTGCCCGCTGTTCAGATCGATGGCGGTTAATGTGCCCCACGGCGGCTGACTTACCGGATAGCCGTTGCGGTCGTACCAGCGGTTATAGCCCGTGTGCTGATAGGGAACGTCGGTTTTGGAATGAATACTAATGCTCTCCTGACTTCCCTGATTGCTGAGATAGGCAATGATGGATTTTCGTTCGGCTTCGGAAATGTGGGTGAAGGACGGCATCATACCCTTGCCGTTTTGTAATATAGCTTCAATCTGCGTGGGTTTCAGGCGCTTTTCAAGATTGGCAAGGGAAGGGTAGGAGCCATCGTGGTTGCCCATCTTGTCGGCACCGTGGCAGGCGGCGCAGTTCATTTGGTAGAGCTGCGCGCCGGTTACGCCGGCGGTGCTTTTAGGGATTTCTTTTTTTATGAGCGAAGTATAAACCGGTATTTCTTTGGCGGGAACGTACATAATTCCACCCGGATCGGTTGCTGCGCCACCCCATTGAGCACCGCCATCGGTGCCGGGGTAGAAAATGGTCATGCTGGAAGTGATCGGAATGTAAGCGCTGCCGGTTTTCGCTTTGGAAAGGAGGTCCACCAGCGAATCGCGGTCCGCAACGAATGCATTGAAATCGCCCGCACGAAATGTCTGCCGGGTAAATGGCAGTGGTAATGCGGGAATGGGCTGTGTGGCACTCGCTTTTTCTCCATCGATGGCCGCGAAATTGAATGCAGTTTCCTTAATGGGAAAGAGTGGTTTGCCCGTGACACGGTCAAGGACGAAAACATAGCCCTGCTTGGTCACCTGCACGACGGCGTCCACTTTCCTGCCCTTGTGTGTGACAGTCACGAGGTTTGGCGGGCAGGGCGGGTCGCGGTCCCAGATGTCGTGGTGCACGAGCTGGTAATGCCACAGGCGCTTACCGGTGGCGGCGTCGAGGGCGATGAGGCAGTTGGCAAACAGGTTGTTGCCCGGCCGGTTACCGCCGTAAAAATCGTAAGCCGCCGAGCCGGTCGGAATGTAAACGATGCCGCGCTCGCGATCGATGGCCATACCGGCCCAGGCATTGGCCCCACCGAAATGTTCCCGCGCATTGGCGGGCCAGGTTTCTGCCCCGAATTCACCCTTGGCGGGAATGGTACGAAAGGTCCAAGCGAGTTTGCCCGTACGCACCTCATAAGCACGCACGTCCCCAAGAAGTGCAGTTTCGTTTTCGTTGACGCGCGCACCGGTGATCAGCAGGTTTTTGTAGATCGTATTTGGGGTGTTGGAAGTAATGTAATCGTCCGCGCCGGGACGTTCCAGGCCCTTTCGCAAATCAATGCGCCCGTTTTCTCCAAAGGTTGAAATGAGCGAACCGTCGGTCGCATTCAATGCATAAATGTATCTTCCGGCTCCAAAGAAAATGCGCTTGTCCCTGCCATCCGACCAATGTGTAACGCCGCGGCTTAGTGTGCCTGCATTGTCTTTCAAATTCGTTTTCCAAATTTCATTGCCGGTTGCAGCATTTAGCGCAAATGCTTG
The DNA here is from genome assembly GCA_001898145.1 of Dyadobacter sp. 50-39. Lineage (GTDB taxonomy): Bacteria > Bacteroidota > Bacteroidia > Cytophagales > Spirosomataceae > Dyadobacter. The sequence goes on along the minus strand of MKSR01000029.1, from coordinate 338,313 downwards.
TATGCCTGCCGACACGCCGTACAAAATACCGTCGATCACGATCGGGTTGCATTGCATTTGTGTGCGGTTGCGTGCTGTATCCGCGCCGCCGGATGCATAGGTCCAGGCAACCTTGAGCTGTGCTACATTTTCCTTCGTAATCTGGCCCAGGGCCGAATAGTGGCTGCGTGCGCCATTGCCGTTGTATTCCGGCCAGTTTTCGTCGGAAGAATGCGTGCTGACCATAAAACCGCATAGTACGGCCAATGAGGCCGAGAGAAGGATGGGTGTAATTTTCATGCAGTTTGGCAGGATTTAAGCGGCGGCCCAGAGTTCTTTCAATTTTTGCAGATCTCGTTTCATCGCGTCGAAAACTACTTTTTTATCTACCGTAATCTGATAGGCACCCTGATCGGCACCACCTAGCGGATATTCCAGGTGCAGACAGATCGGTACGTCCACTTTCAGGTCTTTCAGCAGTTTGAAATAGGTTTTGAAATCCACCATCCCTTCGCCCAGCGGAACACTCTTTACAGCCCATTTGCCACTGCTGTTTTTGTCCCAGTAAAAATCCTTGATGACAATCGTCTTGATATGCGGCCGGATCAGGTTAAAGCCGGTTTGCCACGAAAGTCCCCCCTCGACTGTGGCGTGCCGGATATCGTATTGCGTACCCATGGTTTTGGGATTGGCTTTTTGAAGGATCTGCCAGATCTCGAACATCGATGCGCCCACCATCCTGCCCGAATGGTTTTGGTAGCACCCTTGAATACCCAGCTTATCATTTAGCTGGCTTAAACCGGCCATTTTGTTACTGAATTCACCCAGTTGTTCCGGAATCGCTTTCTGTTCATTGTACCGGTACCAGTTCATGCGGTAGTATTTAAACCCCAGTTTGGCTGCCGTTTCGAGCAACTTTTTGTCGACCGGATTGGCTGCGTCCTCAACGGCGGTACAAAACATTTGTGGGGCTAGGCCAGCCTTTTTCATCGCTTCTACGGCAAGCGGCAAGTCTGTTTCTACTTTTTCGGGCAACACATGGCCTTTGGGCCGCACGGTGAGGTCGATGCCGTCGAATCCGAGTTCCTTGGCTACTTCGGCCATGTCCTGGTAGTTCAGGAATTGCAGATGTTTGGAAAAAATATTGACTTTCAGCTCGTCAGCAGCCCTGCCTGCAGGCGTTGCTATCGACTCCTGCGCTAACGATGGGATAATGCTGCCGGCGAGGGCGCTGTTAATGAGAAAATCTCTGCGGGATAAGTTCATGCGGTTTGTTCAGGATTTAGTGATATGAAAAGATGTTTATTCTTGGCTTTTAAGGTGTTATTCGGATGAGTCACCAGGTCGAATATAAGACTCCATTACCCAGTAGAATCACTGACTTCGGCCTTTAAATTAAATCCAATTAGTACAAATTGCTGAAAAAATATGAATACTGAAAGTCTGAACCGTCGTGATTTCCTGAAAGCAGGTGCCGTTATTTCCTCCTTCATGATCGTTCCCCGTCACGTGCTGGGGCGCGGTTACAAAGCACCGAGCGATATGATCGCGCTGGGGTTTATCGGCTGCGGGCGCCAGAGCGGCGGACTGCGCAACCGATTCCTGGACACCCAGGAGACGCGCATTATCGCGGCTTCGGACGTATATGCGGTAAAGCAGGATGCATTTGTGAGTGCGGCTAACAAGTGGTATTCCGAAAAGCTTGGTCAAGGTACCTATAAGGCCGCTTCCGGCATCAAAGATTTCCGGGAACTGCTTTCCAGGAAAGATATTGATGCCGTGGTGATCGCCGCGCCGGACCATTGGCATGCAGCCATGTCGGTGCGCGCTGCTGAGGCCGGGAAAGATATTTATTGTGAAAAACCGCTGTCGTTGACGGTGAAAGAGGGCAGGGCTATGGTAAACGCCGCCCGGAAGCATAACCGCGTGTTCCAGACAGGCAGCATGCAGCGCTCGGCACCGGAGTTTACGAAGGCCGTGCAGCTGGTGCGAAGCGGAGCTATTGGAACCATTAGAAAAGTATATGTCAATGTGGGAGGCCCTCCGAAAGTGTGGGATTTGCAAGGGGAAACCAAACCCGACGGCCTCGACTGGGAGCTCTGGATGGGACCCAACACCATCGAAAGGCCTTATAATAATGAACTGGCGCCTGCTATGGATGCCAAGTTCTGGCCCAAATGGCGCGACTACGTGGAATTTGGCGGGGGCGGAATGACCGACTGGGGCGCGCATATGTTCGACATTGCGCAGTGGGGTTTGAATATGGACGCCAGCGGACCTGTCGAACTAGTTTATTCAGAGCCAGGGAAGGATTTGGTTTATAGGTATGCTAATGGCGCGGAGGTGGTGCATCGGCCCATGGAAGGCAAGCAGCATTGTCATTTCGTAGGTACCGACGGCGAAGTGTTTGTGGCCCGGGGTGAGTTGAAAACAACGCCGGAGCCATTGAAAGATAAAGTTTTCAATGCGGGCGACGCCGGTGTTTACGTGAGTACCAGTCATTATAAGGACTTCCTGAATGCCATCCGCACGCGGAAACCGCCTATCTGTGATGTCGAAACCGGCCACCGGACGGCGTCGGTGTGCAACATTGGGAACATCGCGTACGGTTTGGGGCGTTCGCTGAAATGGGACCCGGTGAAGGAGCAATTTGCAGGCGATAAAAAGGCCAATGAACTGCTGGGGCGCCCGATGCGGAAAGAATGGAAAGTATGACCCCCGGAACGGCATAAAATTGTAACGGGTTTTTCCAAATTGTGTATTTTTGTAGCATGATTGGACAGCCCACGGTTATTCGTTTTAAAGAACTTGACGAGCTTGGAAATGTTTCCGAAGCTCTTTTGAGACTTGGTGCGGAAACGCCCGTCTGGCTCTTCGAAGGCCAGATGGGAGCCGGTAAAACGACGCTCATCAAGGCATTGTGCAGCCATCTCGGCGTTACAACCCATGTGCAGAGCCCCACTTTCTCGCTGGTGAATGAATATGATGCGGGGGGCAGAACAATCTACCATTTTGATTTTTACAGGATTAAGGACGAAACAGAAGCCCTGGACATGGGCGTGGAAGAGTATTTCGATTCGGGGGATTTCTGCTTTGTCGAGTGGCCGGGAAAGGTCGAAAACCTTTGGCCGCTGAGCTACATGCGGCTGCATCTGGAGGCGGATGAAAGCGGCATGAGAATATTGGAAGTCACCAGGGTATAAGAGGTCACAATCAGTCAGTTCATTTTCACACTTCATTTTCCCAGTCAATGCCACAACCTCAGATTACCGGTTTTGAAGAGCTCGCCAAGCAGTCGGTGCTATATCCACAGGAGTCGTTAATGGCCGTAAAAAAGGATCAGAATTCACTGCATATAGGCTTGCCAAGGGAGGTTTCGTTACAGGAGAACCGCATTGCGCTCACACCCGACGCGGTGGGGATCCTGGTTAGAAACGGGCACGAAGTATGGGTAGAAAAAGATGCCGGCAAAGGGGCCAATCTGTCGGACCATGAATACAGCGAGGCGGGTGCCAAGATCGTCCATAGCCCTGAGGAAGTATACCAGGCCAATGTAATCCTGAAAGTGGAGCCGCTGGTGGAGGAGGAATTTCGTTTTGTGAAAGCGGGCACGACGCTGATTTCGGCGCTCAATCTCCCTGCGCTGGAAAAGCATTATTTTGAAAAGCTGAATGAGCTGAAAATCACCGGTATCGGATACGAACTGATCGAAGACAAGGTCGGCGGGAAGCCGATCATCCGTGCTATGGGCGAGATCGCCGGCAGTACCGTACTGCTCATCGCCGCGGAATATTTATCGACGCCGAATGGTGGCCGGGGCGTTATCCTGGGTGGCATCACGGGGGTACCGCCGACGAAAATCGTGATCCTGGGTGCAGGCACGGTGGCAGAATTCGCGACACGCGCAGCCCTGAGCCTGGGCGCGGACGTGAAGGTGTTCGATAAGCATATTTACCGCCTTCAGAGGCTGAAATACTCAATCGGGCAAAACCTGTATACCTCCATTATCGATTCTGAAACGCTGGCAGAGGCCATTGGACGGGCGGATGTGGTGATAGGTACCATGCGGGCCGAGAATGGGTTGAGCCCGATGGTGGTAACCCGCGAAATGGTGTCGCAAATGAAACCGGGCTCGGTGATCATCGACGTCAGCATCGATCAGGGCGGGTCGTTCGAGACTTCACGGATGACCACGCACAAGAACCCGACATTTAAATACAGTGACGTGATCCATTATTGCGTGCCCAACATTCCCTCGCGTGTGGCGCACACTGCCAGTACGGCGTTGAGTAATGTATTTTTGCCGTTTTTGCTCCAAACAGGCACGATAGGCGGGATTGAAGAAATGATTTATGCCAATCGTTGGTTTATGAAGGGAGTGTACTGCCACAAAGGCACGCTAACCAATTCCCATATCGCCCGCAGTTTTAATATGAGGTATAAAGACCTTACATTACTGCTGGCGGCGAGGATGTGAGGGGGCTGTAAGCTTTAAGCCTTAGGCTGTAAGCTTTTTATATAACAATTGAACACCTGTGCTAGCGCGCAATCAGCTTATAGCCTATGGCTTACAGCTTAAAGCATATTACAACAATGATCAACAACAGCAATGAGAATGCCCTGATGGACGATGCAAATTCTCCGGATTTGAATCAGAAATTGATGGGAAATATATCCGAGGATTTTGTAAAGGTGGCCGACCAGTTAAAAGAAGCCTCTTACCAGATCCGCAAGCGCGGTTTCTCTGAATACCCGATTTTTGCGGTAACCAATAATGAAGTCGATCTGGGCGTGCTGCTCATCGATGCGACGGAACTGGCCAACCGATATGTTTACAAAGCGTCGTACATGCAGGAATTTGTCGAGCGTAAACTGATCGGGGAGGAGTCGGTGCTGCTCTTTACGGAAAACTACAAGAATCCGGAAGAATTCTGCTGTCTGTTTGCCCTGATCGGCGAGTTTTCCGGGTTCGTATATGTGCCTTATCCCGAAGATTAGCAACCGTATGTCGGTGGGAAAGTTGTACGAGGCCGCTAAATAAACAGTTGGAACGCTTAATAGGTCGTGGGGATCGGGTTCCTGGATTTTCTTTTAGTTTTGGAATTAATTGTTTGAAATTCAGTTATAAATCCCCCGTCTATGGAATCTAAACTACTTCTTGAAAAGGAACTTGAACCGATTTTCCTTCAAAAATTCCCGCCATTCTCAGAGAGCGTAAAAGAGTTTCTCGTCCAGTATGGCCCTTACATTATCCTGGTGCTTTCTGTGCTTGGGGTGCTGGGCTTGCTCACGGCGCTGGGCCTGGGTGGTGCGGTGTTGGGAATGGGGGGCGTTTCAGCGGGCATTGCATTCAATGCTTACGTGGGGATAGCGCTGGGGATCGTCACGCTGGTGATGTACCTGATGGCTTTTTCACCGCTGAAAGCACGTAAAAGAGCCGGCTGGAACCTGTTATACTACGCTTTGCTGCTTGGCTTGATCAGCAACCTCATTCAACTGCTTATTATTGGCTTCATTATCAGCGGCGTCATCGGGTTCTGGGTCCTTTTCCAGATCCGCGAGAAATACGCCTGATATCGGCCGGTATCGTACCCTGGAAAGCGGACGGAGTTATTCCGTCCGCTTTTTATTTTTGCCGTTGGTCAGCCGATTAGGGCTTTTGTATCCGGGGCCTGCTATGAACCAGCAAATTACTTCGCATATTTGCGGCTACACTGTTTTGAGCTTATGAACATCATAGAGGTAAGGAACGTAACGAAGGAATATTCCAGTCACACCGCCCTGGACAACGTCAGTATATCCATTCCCAAAGGCTGTATTTTCGGGTTGCTGGGGCCCAATGGAGCTGGAAAGACCTCGCTGATCCGGATCATCAACCAGATCACCGGCCCCGATAGCGGCGAAATCCTGTTCGACGGCGTGCCGCTCAATCCCAATCATATTTCCCGGATCGGGTATTTGCCGGAGGAGCGCGGACTATACAAGAAGATGAAAGTAGGCGAGCAGCTGCTTTACCTCGCACAGCTCAAAGGACTGTCGCAAAAGGAGGCGATGGAGAAGCTGAAAAGCTGGTTTATCAAGTTTGATATTAAAACCTGGTGGGACAAGACCATCGGCGACCTTTCCAAAGGAATGCAGCAGAAGGTACAATTCGTTTCGACCGTACTGCATGAGCCCGACCTCATCATTCTCGACGAGCCATTCTCCGGCTTCGACCCGATCAACGCTAACCTGATCCGCGACGAAATCCTCGAATTGAAGCAAAAGGGCAGCACCATCATTTTCTCGACCCACCGCATGGAAACCGTAGAAGAGCTTTGCGACCACATTGCACTCATACACAAATCGCGGAAGGTGCTGGATGGTCCGAAAAGGGACATCAAGGAACAATTCAAAACACATACCTATTTCGTCGAATACAAAGGCCATCTCGAAGAACTCGATCCGATCTATCAAATCCTGGATCAGAAGATCCTGGAAGATGGTTACCTCCGGTCCAATATTCACCTGGACGGCGATGCCACTTCCAATGCATTGCTGCTCAACCTGGTCTCGAAAGTGGAGATCCGTGCTTTCGGGGAAAACATACCCAGTATGAGCGATATTTTTATGAAGGCGGTCAATGAAGTGCCCGAGGCGTAACCGGGCGCTTCCATTCACAGTTATTAATCCGATACCCTATGCGAAATATATTTCTGGTTATTAGAAGAGAATACCTGGTAAGGGTTAAAAAGAAGTCGTTTCTGGTGATGACGGTGCTGGGTCCGCTGCTTTTTGTGGCCTTTTATGCGACCGTTTTCTGGGTAGCGATGGGCTCTGTGGATACGAAAACCGTGCAGGTGCTCGATGAAAGCGGCCTGTTCCGCAACAAGTTCAAAGATTCGGAAACATTGAAATTTAACTTCATCGATAAAAGCATCGACTCGGCCAAAGCCGCATTCCCAACCAGTGATGCCAATGCGTTGGTATATATTCCTTCCAATGTGATCAAGGCGCCCAAGAGCGTTCGCATTTACGCGGCCAAGAATGTGAGTCTCGACCTGAAATCGGATATAGAGAAAGTTATTGAGAAAGAAATTGAAGATATCAAACTTGCAGAGGCGGGGATTACGCACAAGATTCTGGAAGATTCCCGTGTGAACGTCAGTTCCGAAACGATCAGTCTCAGCCCGGAGGGAGAAAAAACGAGCAGTTCGGGCGCTGCCACGGTTATCGGAGGCATTTGTGCATTCCTGATCTACATGTCGGTGTTCATTTACGGCACGCAGGTCATGCGGGGGATCACCGAGGAGAAAACCAGCAGGATTGTGGAAGTGATCATTTCGTCCGTCAAGCCGTTTCAATTGATGCTGGGTAAAATCATCGGCGTGGCGTTGGTTGGTTTAACCCAATTCATTCTCTGGATCCTGCTCACCACCGCGTTCACAAGCGCGACGTCGGCAGTATTGAGCAACGGCATTTCAAAAGAATCTGCTGCCGTGGCAAAGGAAATGCAGAAAGCCCAGATCCCTAACCAGGGAGTGCCCGGTGGGCATGTCGACAATCCGGTCGCAGAAGTACTCGGTGCCGTAGCCAGCCTCAACATCCCGCTGATTATCGGATGTTTTCTATTCTATTACCTGGGCGGCTACCTGCTTTACAGTGCATTGTTCGGAGCGGTCGGAGCGGCCGTGGACAACGACGCGGATACGCAGCAGTTTATGCTTCCTATTACTTTACCCATCATTTTCTCCTTCGTATTTGCCCAGTTCGTACTCCGCGACCCCGACGGCACGCTGGCGTTCTGGACATCCATTATTCCATTCACCTCGCCGATCATCATGATGGTCCGCATTCCGTTCGGAGTGCCCGCCTGGGAGTTGGTATTGTCGATGGTGTTGCTGGTACTCGGCTTCATGGGCACCACCTGGATTGCCGCCCGTATTTACCGCGTGGGAATTTTGATGTATGGGAAAAAGGTCAGTTACAAGGAACTGGTGAAGTGGATATTTTATAAATGACTGCAGAAGTCATACTTTAACGTTTTTTAAGATTCCCAATTCCCTACCGTTGTGGTTATTTTGCTAATTTTGGCCGATCAATGATAGAACTGCTCAAAAAGAGTCGCCATCTTTGCGCATTGTGCATATAACTTTTTCAAATTTACCGTCTTTCAGATGACCCGTTTCAGCCGTACAAACAACCTTACGGGTTGGATTGTCTTTGCTATTGCATTCATCACCTACGCCCTTACAGTCGAACGTACTGCCAGTTTCTGGGATTGCGGGGAATTCATAGCCTGTGCATTCAAATTGCAGGTTCCACACCCCCCAGGCGCCCCATTCTTCCTTCTGATCGGTCGCATTTTCTCCCTTTTCGCATTAGGCGATCTCCTGCAAGTGGCTTACTGGATCAACATGGTATCCGTACTGAGCAGTGCATTTACCATCCTGTTCCTTTTCTGGACGATCACTCTGCTGGTTCGTAAACTGGTGGCCAAAAATGATGAAGAGCTCACACAGGCTGATACTTTGCTTGTGATGGGAGCCGGGATCGTCGGTGCATTGGCTTACACCTGGTCCGATTCGTTCTGGTTTTCGGCCGTTGAAGCGGAGGTGTACGGGTTGTCGTCTTTTTTTACGGCCATTGTGATCTGGGCGGTGTTTAAATGGGAGCGTATCCAGGACCCTGCGGCTGAAAACCGCTGGCTGATCCTGATTGCCTACCTGGTCGGGCTTTCTATCGGTGTTCACTTGTTGAATCTTGTGACGATTCCGGCACTTGCATTGGTTTATTATTTCAAGAAATACCCGAAAACCAGTGTGTTTGGCGGGATTATGGCATTTGTGGGCGGCTTGGTGGTTCTGGGGGTCATCAACTCGGGTATCATTCCGGGCTTGCCGAGCATTGCGGGTAAATTTGAGATCTTCTTCGTTAATACTTTGGGATTGCCTTACAAATCCGGGGTGATCTTCTTCATTATATTGTTCATCGGCGCGCTGATCTGGGGAATCCGTTTTTCACAGAAAAAGGGCAATGTGCTGGTCAATACCAGTTTGCTCTCGCTTGCGTTCGTATTGATCGGCTATGCAAGCTATCTGATGGTACTGGTTCGTGCCGAATACAACCCGCCGATCAACGAAAACAACCCCAACGATGTACTGAGCTTCGTTTCCTACCTGAAACGCGAGCAATACGGCAGCCGTCCTTTGCTGTACGGGCCCTCTTTTGTGTCGCGTCCGGTAAGCCAGAAACGTGGCGCGCCGATGTACCGCAAGCAGAACGGCAAATATGTGATTTACGATTATCGTCCGGAGTACGAATATGAACCGGGCGCGAATATGCTGCTCCCGCGTATGTACAGCACGCAGCCGGGCCACCCGCAATTGTATATGCAAATGACCGGTCTGGCCGAAGGTCAGAAACCGACGATGGGCCATAACCTTTCTTTCATGTTCAAATACCAGATAGGCCATATGTACTGGCGCTATTTCCTGTGGAACTTTGTAGGGCGTGAAAGCGATGAAGAGGGTGCAGGTAACATGACTCCCTGGGATGTTTCTACCAAGTATCCTGAGCCCATTGCAAAGAATAAGGCACACGACAATTACTTCATGATCCCGTTCCTGCTCGGGCTGTTCGGTATTGTGATCTGCTATTTCCGCCAGAAACGCGACCTGCTCGTTTTGGGCCTGCTATTTATCCTCACCGGCGTAGCATTGGTCGTTTACCTCAACTCACCGCCCACCGAGCCCCGCGAACGTGATTATATTTATGTAGGGTCGTTCTATATTTTCTGTATCTGGATCGGCTACGGCGTTATCGCCATTGCAGATGCCATTGGCAAGTTTGTGAAGGGCGGCACAGCCCGCGCCGGTGTTGCTACCGCGCTTGGTCTGGTTGCTCCGGTAATTATGGGGTCCAAAGGTTGGGATAACCACAACCGCGATCACCGTTACCACTCGGTGGACTTTGCCAAAAACCTCCTGAACTCCTGCGCGCCGAATGCCATCCTGTTCACTGGCGGTGATAACGATACATTCCCACTGTGGTACGTTCAGGAAGTGGAAGGTTTCCGAACCGATGTACGCGTGTGTAACCTGAGCTTGCTCGGTACCGACTGGTATATCGACCAGATGAAGCGGAAGACATACCTGTCGGAAGCATTGCCGATCTCGCTCGATAAGAATAACTACGCCTTCGGAAAGAACGACATCGTGCCTTTCTATGAAATCCCAAGCGTGAAAGCGGGTATCAACCTGAAAGAATACCTCGGATTGGTCAAACAGGAAAACAAGGCGATCCAGGTGCCATTGACCAGCGGAGATATGACTTCGATCCTGCCCTCATCGGTATTGTTCCTGCCGGTGGATGCGGAGGCTGTGAAGAAGATGAATATTATCAAAAGCGACCTCGTTCCATTTGTCAGCGACTCTATCAGCTGGACGATCGGCAAAGGCGATTTGTACAAATCAGACCTGATTATGCTCGATATCATCGCGTCCAACGACTGGAAACGTCCTATTTATTTCTCGTCGACCCTGGGCGGTTCCAGCTACCTGAATTTGAAAGAATACATGCAGCTGGAAGGTTATGCCTACCGTTTGTTGCCTGTGAAAGTCCCTGGTGCAAGCGATGGTTATGTAAATGCCGACGTGATGTACAACAATATGATGACGAAGATGTTCTGGCGCGAGCTCGACAATCCGAACACCTATTATGACAACACTTACCTTGGCTCACCGGTGGCTACGGCACGCATTGCATTCCTGCGCCTCACCGGCCAGCTGATCGCCGATGGCCGCAAAGACGAAGCCAAGAAGGCCATCGAACGCTCCCTCACCACCATGCCGGACAAGAGCATTCCGTACGACCAGTTCTCGGCCAACTTCATTGGGCCGTTGTTCGACCTCGGCGAAAACAAGAAAGCCCTTGAAATAGCCGAAACAATGGCTACCCGGGCCGACGAAGTACTTACCTGGGCGAAGAATAATCCAACCACCCGCCGCCGCGACAGTAACGTGTATCTGTACATCATGCAGGTGATCGTGCAGGAATGCCGCGATGCCAAACAGGAAGCCGCTGCGAAAAAGTACGAAGCATTGTTCCAGAAGCATCTGGCCGCATTCAATATGTACGGGGGAGGGCAGTAGAAAATACATATTAGGTTAAAGCAAAAGCGGTCCGGGAAACTCTCCCGGACCGCTTTTGCTTTGGGTTGTATTAATAGGCTTACTCCACCTTCAACTTCACCCAAACCAGCCGGTGATCCGAGCTGGACTCGCGCTTCTCGACGAGTTCGGCCATGGGTTCGCCCTTGGCTGGCCAGAAAACGCCGCTGTCGAGGATTTGGAGGCCTTTGCGGGACGGTAGCACGTAATCGGCACGCATGCGCCAGAACGCCGTGTGGTTTTTGGCAAAAGTATTCGACGGTGAATGCTCGGCGCCGCCTTTGCTGGCGGGCGCAGTGCTGCCGTTCACCGCTGGGTTGGTAATCAGCTGGCGGATGCCGTCCGGAATGGCATTGCCCTCGTCGGGGGAGGCATTCTGGTCGCCGAGGATCACGAAGGAAGTGTTGGCCGCCAGGCCGCCTTTTTTGCCTTGGTCATCATAAATGTAGTTGCCTTTGCCCTGCGTGATGTAATCGTTCCAAAACCGGATCTCGTCATGGTTGCGCTTGCCGTTGCGGTCTTCTTTACCATCGAATGAGGGCGGGGTAGGATGGCTAGCCAGTACATGGATGGTTCTGTTGCCGACTTTCACCGGAATATCCCAATGCGATTTGGAGGAAAGCGGGAACTGTGCCCAGGCTTCGAGCGCGTACCAATCCGAGCCGTCCTCGGTGGTGGTTTTTAAAGCAGCGGGCATGTCCTTCCATTTGAAATACTGGAAAGTCCGTATAGCCTTGGTATCGATCGGGAAGCGGGATAGCAGTACCATTCCGTACTGACCCGGATAATTCCCGAATCCCCAGGCATCGGAGCCGAATTGTTCCTTTTTACCGTTCCGGTCCAAATCGTAAGGAGTGGGCTGGCCTGTGTTGACCGTCGAATAGTAGTAATAAGGATAGTCGATGCCTTTGGCGCCATTCGAATCCTCTTGAAGATAGCCCTTGATAAACTGGCCGACGCCTTCCGCAGGATTTTTGACATAGTCGAACTCATTGAGCAGAATCACGTCCGGGCGAACGGTTTTGATGATCTGTGCAATGTTTCTGATCTGCTGGTTGGAGCCGGAAGCGAGCTCTTTGATCAGCACCTTCTCCGAATTACCCGGCGTGCCGCGCGGGATGTAATTTTCGGCCTCCATACTCACATTGTACGTGGCGAACGTGACCGTGGAAGGATTGGTGGCCGCGGTTTGAGCCGTAAGCAGCCCCGGGCAAAGCAATGCGCCGGAAAGCAACAGAGATTTCATTTGGATAATGTTTTTTGGTTGTGAAACGATCGATGATGGGTGGCGGACTATCCGCTTTTGGTGTCAAGCAAAAAGAGCCGCTCCGGCGATGGAGCAGCTCTTTTGGAATATTTATTGAACCGGCATGATCAATGGAAGAAATCTTTCATTTTATCAAAGAAGCCTTTCTCGTTCTTGCCTGGCTTCGGCTGGAAGTTCGGCGAGTGACGGAGCGATTCGAGGGTTGCGCGCTCGTCGGAGGTCAGCTGCTGCGGAGTCCATACATTAATATGTACAAGCTGATCGCCTTTTCCGTAGCCATTCAGGTCTTTGATACCCTTGCCTTTCAGACGCAAAATCTTACCTGCCTGCGTGCCTGATTCGATGTTAATGCGGGCCTTGCCGTCAATAGTCGGTATTTCGACCGACGTACCCAGCGCAGCGTCGATAAAGCTCAGGTGCATATCGAACACGACATTGTTGCCATCTCTTTTGAGCAATGCATCCTCTTCTTCTTCGATGACGATCAGCAGGTCGCCCGCTACGCCTCCGCGTGCAGGAACATTCCCTTTGCCCGACATCGAGAGCTGCATGCCTTCTGCCACACCGCCCGGAATGTTGAGTGTGATCAGGTCGTCTTGCAGCAGGCGTCCTTCTCCTGCACAGGAGTCGCAGCGCTCGCTGATGATCTTGCCGTCACCATTACAGGTCGGGCAGGTAGTGGTCGAAACCATCTGGCCGAGCATGGTGCTCACTACTTTGCGCACCTGGCCGGTACCGTTACAGCCGTTACAATTGGTCAGTGAGGTGCCGTTTTTGGCTCCGTTGCCGCCGCAGGTGTTACAGGTAACGTGTCTTTTGACCTTAATTTTCTTTTCAACGCCATTCGCGACCTCTTCCAGGTTCAGTTTCAGTTTGATCCGAAGGTCGGAACCTTTGCGGACGCGACGGCCATTTCCGCCCTGGCGACCGAAAATATCACCGAACGGACTGCTATCTCCGAAAATATCCCCGAATTGCGAGAAAATATCGTCCATGGAGAAGCCGCCGCCGAAGCCGCCTGCACCGCCGCCCGAAGCACCGCCTACACCGGCGTGCCCGAATTGGTCGTAACGCTGACGCTTGTTTTCGTCGCTCAGAATACTGTACGCCTCGGCAGCTTCCTTAAATTTGTCTTCCGCAGTAGGATCGTCAGGATTCTTATCCGGGTGAAACTTGATCGCGAGCTTGCGGTATGATTTCTTGATTTCATCCGCGGAGGCGCCGCGATCCACGCCAAGGACTTCGTAATAATCTCTTTTCTTTGCCATTTTTAATTACTGATGTATCCCGTTAGGAAGGTTGAGAGCATTAAGCGCCTACGATTACTTTGGCGTAACGAATGACCTTGTCGTTCAGGTAATATCCTTTTTCAATTTCATCGATCACCTTTCCTTTCAGGTCCTCCGACGGTGCGGGGAACTGCGCGATGGATTCGTGGATTTCGGCGTCGAAGTCAGCACCTTTGGATTGCATGGCTTTCAGGCCTTTGGATTCAAGGGCTTTATAAAGTTTGGTATAGATCAGGTCCACACCTTCTTTGAGGGCCTCGATATCGGTAGAAGAATCAAAAGAAACCTTGGCGCGTTCGAAATCGTCGACAATCGGCAGGATCAGTTTCACCGTATCAGCACTTGCTCCGGAGATCATTTCCAGTTTTTCCTTGGCAGTGCGGCGGCGGAAGTTTTCAAAATCAGCATAAAGACGCAGGTATTTGTCTTTCAGCTCGGCGATTTCGGCCTTGGCCGCGGTGAGCGGGTCGGCAGTTGGTGCTTCGCCTGTAATCTCTTGCCCAGCATTATCCAACGGTACATTATTGGAAATTTCGGAATTTTCTTCGTTTACCAGATTGTCAGTTTCCAAAGAAGCTTTATCCTCGTTCATTTCGTAATTTTTGTCTTGATCTATGTTGAATTCTGTATTTTCCGGCATGGTTCTTCGCAATTACGTGACTTTTGTAACAGCCATTTCACCCCTAAATTACTTTGCCACGGCTAAATTACTGACAAGATGGCATTTTACAATCAATTTGTAACTTTGCAGCATGACGGCAGCAGATATCGTACGGCAGGAGCGGAGCAGGTTTATCAAGGCAAAAGCCATTGAAAGCGGCTTTGATTTTTGCGGTATCTCCAAAGCGGAATTCCTGGAAAGCGAAGCCCCCAGGCTCGAAAAGTGGCTGTCGCTCAACCACCACGGCGCCATGGCCTATATGGCCAACCACTTCGACAAGCGCCTCGACCCTACCAAACTGGTGGAAGGTGTGAAAAGCGTTATTTCCGTATTATTAAATTACTATCCCGAGGAGCGCCTCCCCGAGGGCGACAGCGACCTCAAACTTTCCAAGTATGCCTACGGTACCGACTACCATTATATATTGAAGGAAAAGCTCGGTACATTGCTCACAGCCATTCAGCAGGAGATAGGTGAGGTGAATGGCCGCATTTTTGTGGATTCGGCGCCGGTCATGGACAAAGTGTGGGCAGCCAAAAGCGGTTTGGGATGGGTAGGGAAGCATTCCAATCTGCTGAACCGCGAAATGGGCAGCTTTTTCTTCATTGGTGAAATCATCTGCGACCTCGAACTCGCTCCCGACAGCGCCACCGGCGACTACTGCGGTACCTGCACCAAATGCATAGATGCCTGCCCGACAGACGCGATTACCGGGCCATTTGTAGTCGATGGCAGCAAATGCATCAGCTATTACACGATCGAGTTGAAGGACGCGATTCCCGAGGAGGTGAGAGGGAAGTTCGACAACTGGATTTTCGGGTGCGATATCTGCCAGGACGTCTGTCCCTGGAACCGGTTTGCCCGCCCGCACACGAGCCCGGAATTCAATTTGCCGGCAGAGCTCAAAGGCTTTTCGAATGGTGACTGGCGGGAAATTACAGAGGAAGTATTTCGCGAAATATTCCGCAGATCACCCGTAAAAAGGGCCAAATATGCCGGTTTGAAGCGGAATATTGAATTTGTTACAACCGTTGAATAAAAAGCACAATTATATCTGAAACCTCTTATATTTGGGCCGGGAGTACCTTTCGATGACTGAATAAAACACTCAATACAATGAGAAAACAATCTGTCAATCTTTGGGCCGTGCTAGTATGTGTAGTGATAGGTCAGATTATACCAGCGTTGTGGTATGGCGCATTTTCAGAACAATGGATGGCTTTGAATGGCTTCACCATGGAGCAGATCAAGTCAGCCACAAGTCCGGTCCCTTATCTTGCCAGTATTGTATCCACTTCCTTTATGGCCTACACCATGGCCTGGGTATTCACCAAAGTCCCCGTCAAGTCGCTTACCACAGGTTTTCTCATCGGGCTGCTGTTCGGCATTGTCTTTGTTTTGTTCGAGACGATCGTGAAAGACATGTTTTCCATGCGGCCGTTGACGCTCTCGCTCATTAACGCAGGCGTGAGCGTGATCGTGTACGCACTCACGGGCGCTATCCTGGGCGCGTGGCGCAAATACGAATAGTCATCCTTTCTCAATCTTGCTTTTATACTAGTTGACGCGTGGTGATACCGTTGCTGCGTAGTACTTTTTTGTCGTCTTAATTCACTTGGTTGCTTGTAAACAAAAGTGTGGACCGCATTATCCGTCAAAGTTTGAAAACGCCGAATACTCGGCGGTGTTTCGAGCACGCAAGCAAAATGTCCACCGGAAAATAAATGTACTTTGGACAAATAATATTTCAAAAACTCGGTTTTTATGCATTTTATCTGCTTTTAAATGCCATTTATCCAAAATATTAGTTTAGTGCAATTAAAAATGGGCAAATAAGTTGCTTATTTGAGTCAATAGATTTAAATTTCTAGAAATTCCAAATAAACCCAACGTACCTATGCGCAAAACTTTACAGTTTGTGCTACTGGCATTTATGTCGGTAGTACTATTTATTAACACATCACAAGCCCAGGACCGGGAGGTCACGGGGAAAGTCAGTGATGAGAACGGGGCCGGTCTTCCCGGTGCCAACGTCCTGGTGAAAGGGACTACGAGGGGAACGAATACGGATGCGGAAGGAAATTTCAGTTTGAGTATCAATGGAGCTGCCACGCTCATTATCTCCTCGGTAGGGTACACGTCCAAGGAAGTGGCTGTATCGGGCAGCATGACAAGCGTCACGATATCGATGGATCCCGATGTGCGTAATTTGGGTGAAGTGGTCGTAACTGCCCTGGGTATCAGTAAGGAGCAAAAAACGCTGAGCTATGCGACCCAGATGATCAACACCGACAATTTTGCCAAAGCCCGGGAGCTGAATGTGGCCAACTCGCTTTCCGGCCGTGTCGCCGGGCTTGACATTGTGCGGTCGTCGTCCGGGGTGGGTGGTTCCAGCCGGGTGGTGCTGCGCGGTGACCGGTCTATCACCGGTAATAACCAGGCGCTTATAGTAGTCGACGGCGTGCCAATCGATAACTCCAACTTCAGTCCCGGTAACGCAAACGGCGGCCGTGATGCTAGTGACGGGCTTTCGAGCATTAACCCCGACGATATCGAGTCGATCAACGTACTGAGAGGGGCGTCGGCCACGGCATTGTACGGTAGCCGCGCCGCGAACGGCGCCTTGCTGATCACCACCAGGAAGGGTGCCGTGAGGAAAGGGATCGGTGTTAATATCAACAGCACTTTCCAGGTGGAGAAAGCGATGGAGCTCCAAAATTTCCAGAACGTATATGGTCAGGGCGTTGAAGGAAAGTTCTTCCCGAACAGCGAATTCAGCTGGGGGCCGAAAATGGACGGCCAGCAGGTAGCCGCCTGGGGGCCGGATCCGGCAAATAAGGGCAAAACCTTCGCTTATTCACCCAATCCGGATTCCTACAAGGATTTCTACTCGACGGGTACATCGCTCGCCAACTCGGTTTCGCTCACGGCGGGTAACGAAAAGGTGCAGACCTACTTTTCCTACACCAATACCCACGCAAAAGGGATCGTATCCAACAATAAGCTCGACCGTCACAATTTTAACCTGCGACTTTCCAGCCAGGTTACCAGCAAGCTGAATTTCGATGGGAAGATTACCTATTTAAATGAAAACATCGAGAACCGCCAGCAAACCGGGGAGGCATTTGCCAACCTGCAACGCCATATTCTGCGTCTGCCCAGAAGCATTTCCCTCGAACAGGCACAGGATTACGAATATATAGACCCATCGTCGGGCCGGTTGCTGCAAAATTACTGGAACCCAGGCTCGAATGGGGGACAGAACCCGTACTGGATCAAAAACCGTGTGCTGGCCGACGATACCCGTGACCGTATTTATGGGTTTACTTCATTGAGCTATAAATTCCTTCCGTGGCTTACCGTCATGGGACGCGCCGGGTATGATAAGTACATCGACAAGTTTGAAGGTAAATGGTACACCAATACCTACACCATCGCCGACTTCGGGGATTACCAGACTAACTGGCGTGATAACAGTGAGCTCAACCTCGACTTGTTCGCATTGATCAGCAAGGAAATCGGCACGGATTTCAAAATTGATGCGACTGTCGGCGGTAACGTGCTGAAACGCGATTATCTCAACCATCAGACATTGAACAACGGTCTGAACCGGGATAACCTTTTCGTAACCACCAATGCCAGGAACTCGGTCACCAACCGCACGGTAACCCAGACCCGCAAGCAAGGCGTATTCGCCCAGGCCGACTTCATCTGGAAGGACGCATTGACGGTTTCCGCATCAGCGCGTAACGACTGGTCTTCTACTCTGCCCAAGGCAAACCAATCGTACTTCTTCCCGTCGGTGGGCGCATCCGCAGTGCTTTCGAGTCTTTTCAGCATGCCGCAGGCCATTTCATTCATGAAAATTCGTGGTAGCCTGGCGCAAACCGGTAACGACGCATCGCCTTACCTGTTGGCGCAGACCTATTCCTACATTGCCGGTGGTGCCAACGGCTACATTATCCGAGACGATACCAAGCCGTTCCCCGATCTTAAGCCCGAGCTGACCAATGCACAGGAAATAGGTTTGGAAGCGAAATTCCTTCAGAACCGCATCGGTTTCGACCTGACATTGTATAACAGTAATTCCAAAAACCAGCTGTTCAGGGTTGCTATTCCACCTGCTTCCGGATGGAGCTTTCAGTACATCAATGCGGGAAATGTCCGGAACAAGGGTATCGAGTTTATGCTGAATCTTGTACCGGTGAAAACGGGGGATTTTTCCTGGAATATCGACCTGAACTATGCAAGAAATATCAATAAGGTAATCGAGCTCTCCGAAACGCTGAAATCGTATACACTGACGAGCGACTTCATGAACTTTGTGCGCGCTGAGGAAGGCAGGTCGCTTGGCCAGATTTACAGCCGCGGTTATCAGCGGGACGACCAGGGTCGCATCAAAGTCGGTACAAACGGACTTCCGCTCGTGACTTCGGGAACAACCGTGAACCTGGGCACCTCCCGTCCAACCTGGACCGGCGGTGTGACCAACCGTTTTTCTTACAAAGGCATTAACCTGAGCTTCCTAGTAAGCGGACGCATTGGCGGTGTGGTGACTTCGTTTACGAATGCGGTAATCTACGCCGATGGTGTGACGGAAGAAACGCTGGCAGGGCGCGACGGAATGGTGGTGGATGGAGTACAGGCTGACGGCACCAAAAACACGGTGTCGACCACCGCTGAAGCTTACTGGAAGTTCGTGGGAGGCCGGAATACACCCATCGGAGAGGTGTTTACTTACAGCGCTTCCAATATCAGGCTGCGTGAGCTGACTTTGGGTTACAGCCTGCCGCAATCGCTGATCGGAAAGTCTCCGTTCCAGAATGTAGCGTTGTCACTGGTCGGACGTAACCTGTTCTTTATTATGAATAAGGCAAAAGGTTTTGATCCTGAGCTGGTTGCCGGTTCGGCGAACACCACTGTCGGTCTGGAATCGTTTTCGATGCCGCCTACACGTTCGCTGGGTTTGAATCTTAACTTGACATTCTAATTGCTAAAATTCTGATACAAATGAAACGGAGATATAAAATATTATCGCTGGCTCTGATCACCGCACTGGCAGGAAGTACTTACTCCTGTACGGATAATTTCGACGAGATCAATACCAACAAAACCAAGCTGACGGCCCTGGATGGTTCCGCCATCGGGAATGCATTCGCAGCGGCGCAATACCGGTCCATTCAAGCAAGCTGGCAGACATTCCAGAGCTTGTTTGCCGACTTGCAGGGGCAGTATTTTGCCAACATCGCCCAGAACTTCTCTTCCGACCGCAACGTAATGGTAGGTAACTGGCTCAATGGCGCCTGGAACGGGTTCTATGGAACTGCGATTCCGCCATTGCTCGGGGTGCTGGACAACACCAAGCCCGGCGGTCCTAATGAAAATGCGGCCATGTACGCTATCGCCAGTATCTGGAAAGTGTATATGTACCTTCCCCGTACCGACTACTGGGGCCCGATCCCTTACAGCCAGGTTGGAAACGGCGAAGCGAGCGTAGAGTACGATACGCAGGAAGCCATTTACAAGGATTTTGTCAAAACCCTGGCTGCGTCCACAGCTTCGCTGCAAGCGGTGAAAGGAACCAATGTGTTCGGCAATAATGATCAGATTTACGCTGGGAGCGTTGACAAATGGATTCTGTTTGGAAATACCCTTCGCCTGCGCATAGCCATGCGTATGTCGAAAGTGGAACCCGCATTGGCCAAAACCGAAGCGGAAGCTGCGGTGGCAGGCGGTGTATTATCGACCAACGCCGATGACGCGTTCCTGAAAGTGACGGCCAACTCATTCAACCCGATGAACCAGGCCACCGCATGGAACGAGTTCCGTATGAGTGCAGCCATGGAAAGTGTGCTGAAAGGTTATGCCGACCCGCGCATTGGCAAGTATTATGCACCGGTGCCAGGAACGGTAAGCACTTTCAAAGGGCTCAGAAACGGCTATACCCAGGGTGAACTGGGAGCGCCTGAAAACAATGCCAATGCCACTTCCAATGTGGCCGACCAGTTCCTGCCCGCCGTACAGGCAACTAACCCGTTTGCGATCATGTATGCTTCGGAGGCGTATTTCCTGCGTGCGGAAGGTGCATTGAAAGGATGGAACATGGGTGGCGGTACCGCCAAGGAATACTACGAAAAGGGGATTGAAACCGCATTCAAGCAGTGGGGTATCGCTGATGCGGCGGTGATTGCCGCTTATACCAATGGTACCACCGCGCCGATCGCATTGAATGACATGGTCAAAACGCCGGCTTTGTCGGATATTCCGGTTAAGTTCTCCACTGATCCCGCCAAGCAGTTGGAGCAGATCATCACGCAGAAATGGCTGGCGAACTATCCCAACGGCCATGAAGCCTGGGCCGAGTACCGTCGTACAGGTTATCCAAAACTCTATGCCCGGATCAACTCCGATAACCCTGATTCCCCCAAGGATGCGGTTGTCAGAAGGACGCCGTTCGTCATCGGCGAATTCCAGGCCAATGCGGCTGCGGCTAATGCGGCCATTAGCAAGCTCGGCGGCGAGGATAAATCGAGCACGCGCTTGTGGTGGGATAAGCCGTGACCCCGTATGATTTGAAATAAATATTATCAAATGCAAAAGGCAGGCCCAGCGTCTGCCTTTTTGCAATGTCACAATTCATCTTTTCAAGGAAATACATCCGGTCTATGCGAAAAATGCTACTTCTGGCCCTGCTTATCTCCGGCTGCAAGCAAGACGATACCCTGTTTACGCTGCTCGACGCAGGCAAAACGGGCATCGATTTTAATAACTATATTGATGAGGATGAGGAAAATAATGTGCTTCGTTACGGCTACTTCTATAATGGCGGGGGAGTGGCAGCAGCCGATTTCAACAACGACGGGCTGATCGACCTCTATTTCACCGGGAATATGGTGGCTAATAAAATGTACCTCAACCGGGGCGATATGAAATTCGAGGACGTTTCCGAAAAGTCGGGGACAGGACTGAATGAGGGCTGGAAAACGGGTGTGTCGCTGGTCGATATCAATGACGACGGCTGGGTGGATATTTTTGTAAGCCGCGCCGGCGCGCAGGACCCGCGGCTGCGCACGAAGCTGCTTTACATTAATAATGGCAAAACAGCCGACGGCATCCCCACTTTTACGGAAAAGGCAGCCGAATACGGATTGAATGATGCTTCCTACACCACCCAGGCCGTATTCTTCGATTACGACAGGGATGGCGATACTGATTGCTTCTTGCTCAACCATTCATTGCAGGAGTACGCCGGGTTTAGTAATCTGCTCGCCAGCTACCGCGAGCAACGGAATGAGTCTTATGGTAACAAGCTGCTCCGGAACGACAGTGGCAAGTTTGTGAATGTGACGGATTCAGCGGGAATCGTGTCCAATGTGCTGAGCTTCGGTCTGGGGGTCAATGTCAATGATTTCAATAACGACGGCTGGCAGGACCTTTACATTGCAAATGACTACAACGAGAACGACTACCTCTATCTGAATGAGCAAAACGGCAAGTTCAGGGAGGTGATCCGCGAATCGATGGGGCACGTGTCGCTATTCTCGATGGGTACCGATGCGGCCGATATCAACAACGATGGCCTGATGGATGTGCTCACGCTCGATATGCTGCCCGCCGGCAACGAACGCATTAAACTGACATCGGGTGACGATAATTATGATAAATACCAGCAGTTGCTCCGCGCTGGTTTTCATGACCAGAGCATGCGGAATATGCTGCAACTCAACAGCGGCACCAATCAGAACGGTGTACCTGTTTTCAGTGAAATAGGCCAGCTGGCAGGTATCTCAAATACCGATTGGAGCTGGGCAGCGCTCCTGGCGGACTTCGACAACGACGGCTGGAAAGATATTTTCATATCCAATGGCTACGCGCGGGATTATACCAACATGGAATTTCTGAAATACTCGGCCGACAAGCAGGTGCAGGGCAACCAGGGGGGCAATGCGCCCAAGCAAATGGAGATTATCGCCCAAATGCCGCCGATCAACGAGCCGGATTATATTTTCCAGAACCAGAAGAACCTCACATTTGCCAAAAAGATCAAAGAGTGGGGTTTTGAGAAGAATAACCAATCCAATGGGGCTATTTATGCGGACCTGGATAATGACGGCGACCTCGACCTGGTAACCAACAATGTAAGCCAGAAGGCATTTGTTTACCGCAACAATGCCGGCGAAATGCTGCAAGGCAATGCTTCCCTGCGCGTGAAACTGTCGGCGCCCAGATATGCGTACCTGGCAGGCGCGAAGGTGGTCCTGTACAGCGACTCTCTTACCCAAACCCAGAACTTCATTCCCGTCCGCGGGTTCCAGTCGGCACAGTGGGATGCGCTGCATTTTGGATTAGGCACCTATACGCGTATCGATTCGCTGGCCGTAACCTGGGCGGACGGCAGCCGCCAGGTTGTGAAAGCTGTTGCCGGCAGGGAGGTAACGCTTCGGTATGCCGATGCCCGTAAGGAAACCGGAACCCCGACAGCCGTGGTGCCGGTGTGGGAGCCGGCGGCGCTCATTGACTTCACACACGTGGAAGACGCGCGCAACGATTTTCGGATTCAGACGCTGCTACCGGCCATGCTGACTTACCAGGGGCCGCATCTGGCACAAAAGGATATTAATGGCGACGGTGCCGATGACATTTACATTGCAGGTGCGAGGGGGCAGTCGGGCGCGTTGTTTTTGAGCAGCAAGGGAACATTCGTCAAGTCGTCGCAGCCCGCGTTCGAAGCCGATGCGGCATTTGAAGATGCCGATGCCGAATTTTTCGATGCGGATGGCGACGGGGATCAGGACCTGCTGGTGGCCAGCGCCGGTTATGAGCTCAATGCGGGTGACCCGTTGTTGCTGCCGCGGCTATACCTGAATGAGAAAGGGACCTTTAAAAAGGCGCCGTTCCAGGCTGTGGGTACCAACGTATCATCCCTTGCGGTGGCTGACATTGACAAGGACGGAGATCTGGACGTATTCCTGGGTTCCCGCGTAACACCCGGCCGGTTTCCGGAAAGCCCGGGAGGGATAGTGATGGTTAATAATGGTAAAGCCGGATTTGCGGATCAAACCGCCCAACTCGTCCCGGACCTGCTTAATGCGGGTATGATTACGGATGCGACGTTCCAGGATCTGGAAAAAGACGGTTTTCCGGAGCTGATTCTGACGGCCGACTGGATGCCGGTGCAAATTTTTAGCAACATCAATGGAAAATTGACCAATGCCAGCCGTAAATGGGGTACAGCTGAGCTGCGCGGCTGCTGGAATGCATTGCAACCTGCCGACCTCGATGGCGATGGTGACGTCGATTTTGTGGTGGGTAATATGGGCAGGAATTGGCAGTGGAATATCACGTCGCCCGATAGCCTGGCGCTATATGCCGCTGACTTCGATAAACTTAATCGCATTGTGCCCGTGGTGGCGGTAACCGAGCAAGGCAAGCAATATCCCTACGCCAGCCGCGATGAATTGCTGGATCAGATACCCTCATTAAAAAAGAAGTATACCGATTATGTCAGCTATTCGAAGGCCCTGCTGTCCGAAATGCTGCCCGATGACAAGCTGAAACAGGCTAAGAAGTTTACAGTCAATGAATACCGGACCGGCATTCTGGAAAATGTGAATGGTAAGCTGGTGTTTCACGCGTTGCCTGCGCAAGCGCAGTTTGCACCCGTACACGCCATTGCGCTGCATGACGTCGACGGCGACGGCAAACTTGACGCCATCCTGGGTGGTAACACCGGGCAAACAAGGGTGAGGATGGGTAAGAACGATGCCAGCCTATTGCAGGTCTTTCTGAATAGGGGAGCTTTGAAATTCAACTATTTACCACAGCAAAATAGTGGCCTCTACGTGCATGGGGATGTGCGGGGGCTGGCTGTCGTCAAAGTTGGAGATGTACAATATCTTGTGGGAGCAATTAATAATGGGGCACTGGTTAGCTACCGCGCCAAACGCGTAAAAAATTAATTTTCAATTAAAAACTGCCGGTCGCCCGGAAAGCCACAAAACAGGCTTTCCGGGCTTTTTTGTGCCTTTTTGTGAAGGATGAAAGGTCAAATTGCACTAATTCGAGGCACCTGTGGGCGTGGAGGCCTAACCGTATGCCATTCAGGCTTTTATAAAATGCTTTTTGTAACTTATTAAAGAAATATTAAAAAAATCAACTAAACACAATTCCTTTTTAAAATTATTTAATTATAATTTATTTTATGATATTTGCCATGAGCCGGTTTTAGCCTTGTTAAAATTCGGTCTTTACCAAATTTAACCTATTTAAAATTTACTAATTTATCTACCTATGAAAGAAAAGCTACGCATAGTCCTGGGGAAAGGGATTCTCCCCCTGGGGCTGTTTCTGCTTTTTGCATCGTTGACCTCCTTTGCTCAGGAACGGACTGTTACTGGTAAGGTCATCGATGAAAAAGACCAGGGGCTGCCTGGTGTCTCAGTAACGGTGAAAGGAACGACGCGGGGTACCAACGCGGATGCTGAGGGTAACTTCTCGTTGGCTGGGGTGAAAGACGCCGACATCCTGGTGTTTAGCTCGATCGGCTATTTGAAACAGGAGGCGAGTGTTGGAAACCGGAGTACTGTTGACGTTAAAATGGTTCCGGATGTGGCCAATCTCGAAGAAGTGGTCGTAACAGCCCTTGGTATTTCCAAGGAGGCTCGTAAGCTGGGTTATGCAGTAAGCACCATTGGCGGTGAACTGATGACCAAAGCAAGAGAAACCAACGTAGGGAACTCACTGGCCGGTCGTGTGGCTGGTTTGAACGTAAAAGGAACAAGCGGCGGCCCGGGTGGTACCGCGAAGATCCTCATGCGTGGTATGCCCAGTATGAACTCGGGTGGTTCGCCGCTGATCGTAATCAACGGTGTGCCTATGGATAACACCCAGCGTGGTAGCGCCGGTGAATGGGGTGGTGCCGATGGCGGCGACGGTTTGGGTAACCTCAACCCGGACGATATCGAGTCGATGACCGTTCTGAAAGGCCAGGCTGCATCAGGTCTTTATGGTGCGCGTGCTTCCAACGGCGTTATTCTCGTGAAGACCAAAGCAGGAAAGAAAGGCGATTTTTCAGTGGATTACAACCTGAACTACTCGCTGGACGCGCCCCGCGATATGACCGACTTTCAATACGAATACGGACAGGGTACGGG
The DNA here is from genome assembly GCA_001898145.1 of Dyadobacter sp. 50-39. Taxonomy (GTDB): domain Bacteria; phylum Bacteroidota; class Bacteroidia; order Cytophagales; family Spirosomataceae; genus Dyadobacter. Next base: position 312,814 of record MKSR01000029.1, on the reverse strand, counting down.
CGGTCAGAAACCGACGACAATTGCTTTGGCGCAACAAACAGGGCGTATGAGCTGGGGCGCGAAGCTGGACGGCTCCGACATGGTCCAATTCGATGGTAAAACTTACAAGTATTCTGCCCAGAAAGACAATGTGAAGCATTTCTATCGCAATGGAAGTAACTTCACCAACAGTGTGTCGGTAACCAAAGGTGGAGATAACGGTTCGTTCAGGTTGTCATTTGCCAACCTCGACAACAAGGCGATTATCGAAAACAGCGGTCTGAAAAGAAGGACTTTTAACCTGACGGCCGACCAGAACATCACGAAAAGATTGAGCGTGAATGTGATGGCCAACTACATCAATGAGAAAATCTCGGGTAAGCCAATTCTAAGCGACGGCCCGATGAACGCGAACAACGGTATGTTCCTCGCAACCAATATCGATCAGCGCATTCTTGCACCTGGCTATGACCCGGTTACAGGTAAAGAGATCGTTTTCTCGGATGACGAGTACGTGACCAACCCATATTTCGTAACCAGCCAGTTTGTAAACGACGTGGACCGTAAGCGATTGATTTCGGCCCTTGCCACAAAATATCAGTTCGCCGACTGGATTTACGCTCAGGCACGCGTCGGTTATGACAATTCCAACGACCGCATTTTCAAGGTTACGCCTTGGGGAACAGCGTATTCGAATGGTGCAAAAGGTGGTTTGGATGAACTCTCCAACGCACAGCGTACAGAGTTGAACTTCGATGGTTTGATCGGTTTCAATAAAACTTTCAACGACTTGTCTGTGGACGCGATCGTAGGGGGGAACATTCGTAAGAACCAGTATGAGAAAGTAAGCATCGGCGGTGGTCCGTTCGTATTGCCTTACCTGTACAGCTGGAACAACGTGGTGAACTTCAACCGTAACTACGAAGTTGCAAATACCGAGGTGCAGTCAGCCTATTACAGTGTTGACTTGGGTTACAAGGGAATTCTGAACCTGAGCACTACCGGCCGTTACGATGTGTATTCTACGCTCCCAAGCGTAAATAGAAGCATTTTTACGCCTTCGGTAACGGGTGCATTCATCTTCACTGACCTCCTGGATGTTTCGAGCCTTAGCTTTGGTAAAGTTCGTGCTTCGTACGCTAAAACGAGCGGAGAGCCGACAACTGCCTATGGAACAGCTATTTACTATGGTGTTGGGAACGCATTTAATGGCGTTGCAACCGGTAATTTCAGCGATGCATTGCCGAACCTCTTCCTGAAACCATTTACAAAGGATGAAGTAGAGGTTGGTTTGGAATTGAAGTTCTTCGGAAACCGTCTTGGTTTGGATGCATCTTACTACACCCAGAAAACCAAAAACGAGATCATGCCGGCAACTTACAGCAGCGCAACCGGTTATGTGAGCGGGGTGGTAGGTACTGGTTCTGTTCAAAACCGCGGTTTGGAATTGATGCTGACCGGTACGCCTGTCAGAACTTCAAAATTCGAATGGAATGCGTCTTTCAACCTCACATCGGTTAAAAACAAAATCCTCGAAACAGACGCCGACAACAACCCGATTACACTCGGTTCAAACCGTGCGACGCTCGGTAATGCGATCACTGCATTTGTTGTGGGTGAAGCTGGTCCGCAGATCCGCGCTTACGACTATAAATATGCGTCGAATGGCCAGATCGTGGTGGATGCATCAGGTCTGCCGGTTCGTGGTGATCTGAAAAACTACGGTACTGTATTGCCAACACTTTACGGTGGTTTGAACAACGACCTTCGCTTCGGTGATGTGAACCTGTCGTTCCTGGTTGATTACAACTTCGGTAACAAGATCCTTTCTGCCACCGAAAACTACGCATACCGTCGTGGTTTGGCGAAGGAAACCCTGGTGGGTCGCGAAGGCGGCATTACTACCGGTGTAACAGAGAGCGGTGCAGCTAACACAGTTACCGCAACTGCACAGGATTACTACACGGCGTTGGCTAATAACGTAACGGCTATCAGCGTGCTGGATGGCGACTTCATCAAACTGCGCCAGATCACATTGGGTTATAACCTGCCTGCCAAAATGCTGGCGAAATGGCCTTTGATCCGCGCTGTGAACATCTCGCTGGTTTCACGGAACCTGTTCTACTTTATGAAGAAAACCAATAACATCGATCCGGAAGCTACTTTCGGTGCCAACCTGAGATATTCGGGTATCGAAGGTACCAGCTTGCCCGCAACACGTAATTACGGGGTTAACGTAGCCTTCAAGTTCAAATGAGCATAAATATGAAAAAGAGACTAATCAATATGATCGTCCTCGCAGGCCTGCTTCCTTTGGCTTGTACGGACAAATTCGATGAACTGAATACCGACCCTACCAAGGCTTCGGGAGAAACTTTCGATCCGAACCTGTTATTGCCGAGCGTTCAGTTCAACCATGCTAATGCGACAGCAGGTTATAACGGGTCGATCCTGTTCCAAAGCATGTGGGTGCAGATTCTGTCTTCCACTACTTCGGGTGCGGCCAACTATTATTCCAATGCGGACAAATATGTGATTTCGAGCAACACGAACTCCTATCTGGCCAGCTCATGGAACACAGGTTACCGCGCAGCAAGCCTTGCCTATGAAATGGAGCAGTTGACAAAGGATAAGCCCAACCTGGTAAACCTGACAAACATCGCAATCATCATGCAGGTACAGGCGCTGGCGACTATCACCGACATTTACGGTGATATCCCTTACACCCAGGCTTTGCAGGCGAAATCGGGCATTACCTTACCGGTTTACGACACCCAGGAAAGCATCTACAAATCGTTGCTGACACGCCTGGATGGTGCCATCGCTGCCCTGAACCCTGCCGCTGCGCTCCCCGCGAACGATGCGTTTGCCAACTACAAAGGCGATATCACCAAATGGAAGAAGTACGGCTACTCGCTGATGCTGAAACTGGCCATGCGCCTGACAAAAGCGGACCTGGCTACTGCTAAGACCTATGCTGAAAAGGCAGCTACTGGCGGCGTGTTCACCAGCGTCGCCGACGATGCTTACATTGTAATGGACGATGCCAATGGTTATACCAACGGTAACGGCGCTGCATTGTCTACGCCTGCTGACATTTACCAGGTGAGATGGAGCAAGGTGATGATCGATTACCTTAAATCGGGTAATGACCCGCGTCTGGGTAAAATCGCGGAAGTGCCTGCGGCTGGTCTTGCAGCCAACCAGAGCATTACCGTTGCCGGAGATGCTACGCCTGCCAACCAGCTCGGCTTGCCGAACGGCTACGACATGAATGGCGGTGCAACCGACATTACCAAGTCGGCAGGTTATCCAGGCGGTACCGGCACAGGAGGTGATGCTACGCCTATCGGCAAGTACTCCCGCCCAGCCGGCATCTACCGTTCACGAAGCGGACCGATCTTCGTACTTACTTACGCTCAGACCGAGCTGTTGCTGGCAGAAGCCGCAACCCGCGGCTTTGCAGTAAGCGGAACAGCTGCTACGCATTACAAAAATGGCCTTTCAGCTGGTATCCAGTCTATCGGCAAATACGGTGCTGCTGCGGTGATCGATGCGGCAACTGCCGATGCCTATGCGGCTGCGCATCCTTTGGACGCTGCGAATGCATTGAAACAAATCAATGAGCAGTACTGGGCTACTACCGGTATCCAGTTCAACTTCGTAGAGGCTTGGAGCAACTGGAAACGTTCGGGCTTCCCCGTGTTGACGCCGATCAACTACGTGGGTAACTTCTCGAACGGGACCATTCCGCGCCGCCAGCCTTACCCGACTACCGAGGCAACTCAGAACAGCGCCAATTACGGCGACGCCATTGGCCGTCTCTCAAGCGGTGACAACTGGGTATCCAGAGTATGGTGGGATAAGTAAATAATACGAAAGCGCTAAGAAATGTTATTTTTCTTAGCGCTTTCTTCTCAAATCACTGCACTTAGTTTTAACTTCAACTTTTGGTTGAAGTTTTTTATTTTAGTAGTAAATCTTCCTTTCTAAACAGGTACTGCACTTTCAATGAATCACAAGGGTCGCCTTTTTTACCTGCCTGCTATTTTTCTGCTGACATTACATTTCACCGGCGTCAGGGCGCAAAGCCCGTTGTTCCGCCTGCTCGATGGCAAACAGACCGGCATCGATTTCGTGAACCCCATCAGCGAAACCGAGAACCAGAACGTAATGTCCTATGAATATTATTACAATGGCGGCGGCGTGGCGGTAGGCGACATTAATAACGACGGCTTCGAGGACCTTTTCTTCACTTCCAATATGGGCTCCAACAAGCTCTACCTGAACCTGGGCGCGAAGGGGGAGAAGATGAAGTTTAAAGACATTACCGCATCGGCCGGCAAAGGACTGGAAGGCCGGAAAGGCGGCTGGAAAACGGGCGTCACCATGGCCGATGTGAATGGCGACGGCTTGCTCGATATCCATGTATGCTACTCGGGCAAGGTAAAAGACGAGGATCGCAAGAACCAGCTTTTTATCAATCAGGGCAATCTCAAATTCGTCGAGCAGGCCAAGGAGTACGGGCTCGACAATATCAGTTACAGCACCCAGGCCGCTTTCTTCGATTACGACAACGATGGCGATCTGGACATGATGTTGCTCAACCATACCACCAAGAAAATCGACAATATGGAGCTCGCCAAATTCCGCACGCAAACGGACGAGCTCGCAGGTAACAAGCTTTTTGAAAACCAGAAGAACCATTTCGTAGAAGTCACCCAAAAGGCAGGCATACACCAGTACCCGCTCACATTCGGCCTCGGTATTGCCATTGCCGATGTGAACCAGGATGGCTGGGAGGATATTTACGTCACCAACGACTACAACGAGCCCGATTACCTTTACATCAACAACCACGACGGCACATTCAGGGATGTAACGCGACAGTATTTCCGGCATCTGGCCCAGTTTTCGATGGGTATCGACATTGCCGATTTCAACAATGACGGCTTGCCGGATATTATGTCGCTCGACATGCTGCCCGAGGACAACCAGCGCCAGAAGCTGCTGCAATTGCAGGAAAACTACGAATCGTTCGAGCTGATGGTGCGGCAGGACCTGCAAAAGCAATACATGCGCAATATGCTCCAGCTGAACAATGGGGACGGTACTTTCAGCGAAATCGCCCAGTTTGCCGGCGTATCGAATACCGATTGGAGCTGGACCCCGCTTTTCGCCGATTTCGATAACGATGGTTTCAAGGACCTGTTTATTTCAAACGGCTATTTGAGGGATTATACCAACAAGGATTTTCTGAAATACTGGGGTGATTATAAAATCAAGCGTGCTGTCGATAAAGAGCCTTTTCAACTGATGGATCTCGTGAAAGCGATGCCTTCCACGGCACTCGCCAATTATGTTTTCAAGAATAACCGCGATCTCACATTCTCGAAAATGCAGCAGCCCTGGGGCCTCGAACATGCTTCGGTTTCCAGCGGCGCCGTGTACGCCGACCTCGACAACGACGGTGACCTGGACCTGGTAGTGAATAATATCAATGAACCTGCATTTGTATATCAAAATACAGCCAGCGATGCTAAAAACGTCAACTGGCTTCAATTGAAACTCAAACAAAACGGGGGAAACGCGGGAGGGATCGGAGCGAGGGTCTACCTTAAAAACAAGGGTAAACTTCAATACCAGGAGGTGAATCCCAACCGGGGTTACCTTTCCTGCACGCCCCAGCGCCTGCATTTCGGGCTGGGAGAGGCGCAGGCGGTGGATACGGTCAAAATCCTGTGGCCGGACGGTACCAGCCAGGTGCTCGAAAATGTAAAGGGTAACCAATTGCTGACCGTGGAGAAGAGCGGTAGAAAGGCTGGTAAGCAGGAAATTGTTTCCAATGCATTGTTTCAAAAACAGGTTCCGGCGATTGCCTATCAGCACGAAGGGTTCAGTGAAAATGATTTCAAGCGTCAGCCGCTGATGCTTTCGATGTATTCGCAAACCGGCCCGGTGGTGGCGAAAGGCGATGTGAACGAGGATGGCCTCGAAGATATTTTCGTGAGCGGCGACCAGAACAAGCAAGCCAGAATATGGTTGCAGCAGAAAGACGGCGCGTTCCGGGAGATGCCCGGCTTTGCGGCGGGCGATGAAAATACGTCCGCCATTTCGGCAGCGGTGTTTTTCGATGCCAACGGCGACGGGTTTGACGATCTGTACATCGCCAAAGGAGGTTACTCGCTTTTCGAACCGAATACGGTTTCATTGCAGGATGAGATCTACCTGAACGACGGAAAGGGCGGGTTGAGCCTTTCGGTGCTCTCGGTGCCCAATATGAAAGCGAGCAGCAAGTCGTGCGTTCGCCCGTTTGATTTCGACCAGGATGGCGACCCCGACCTTTTTGTGGGCGGCCGCATTATCCCGGGCCGTTATCCCGAAGCGCCGGCCTCGTTTCTGCTGGTAAATGACGGAAAAGGACGTTTTGAGGCACACGAATCGCCATTTTTCAAAGTCGGTATGGTTACCGATGCGCAATGGGGCGATTTGAATGGCGACGGCAAGACCGAGCTGGTTATTGTTGGCGAAATGATGCCTGTCAAAGTGTTTACCTATAATGGGAAGCGTTTTGAAGACACAACAGCCGATTTCTTCCAGCGCGAGGAGAGCGGATTTTGGAATACCCTGAAAATAGAAGACCTGGACAGCGACGGGAAGCCCGATATCATCGCCGGTAACATGGGGCAGAATTCGCAGATCAAAGCGTCCGAAAAAGAGCCCGCTGAACTGTATTTCGCCGATTTTGACAAGAATGGTTCGATTGACCCTTTCTTCAATTTTTATGTGCAGGGTAAATCCTATCCGTTTGTGAGCCGCGACGAGCTGAACGATCAGATCTACCCCATGCGGAAGAAGTTTTCTTTCTACCGCGATTATGCCAACGCCGCCATGGCCGACGTAATTCCCGCCGCCGAGCTGGAAAAAGCCGGAAAGCTGGAAGCGCGTGAGCTCAATACCGTCTGTTTCATGAACCGCAACGGCAAATTTGAAAAAATCGCCATGCCGGCACGCGCCCAGTTCGCGCCCGTATGCACGATCCTGACGGGCGACTATAACCAAGACGGGTTGAAAGACCTGCTGTTGCTGGGCAATAAAACGGATAATCGCCTCAAATTGGGCAGTATGGATGCCAATTACGGCAGTCTTTTCGCCGGTGACGGCAAAGGCGGTTTCCGCTTTGTCGAGCAGCCGGAGACGGGCTTGTCGGTCGTAGGGGATGTGAAATCGGCCGTTCAAATCCAGATCAACAATCAATCTTATCTTGTTGTCGGCGCATTTAATGAGCCGTTGCAGTTTTATAAAAATTCCAAAAAGTAATGCGCCGGACCCTCCTCTTTCTATTGATATTTGCCCAATCCGCTATTGCCAAGCCCGCCAAACCTGAGCTGAGGAAGCATTTGCAGCCCGCGGTTTTTTCGGTAACCATGGTGATGATCCACGACGTCGTGAACCCGCCGGCGGCCAGCCGGTTTTACACCTACTGCCTCCTGGGTGCGCACGAGATCGTAGCCCGGAACAACAAGCAGATCATAGCGCCTACCGCATTCACCAAGAGCATCAACCCGGTTTACATCGAAGCGAAAGACTACGATTATCAGATCGCGGCATTGTATTGCATTCTGGAAACCGGGAGGCTCATCATACCGTCGGGGTATATGCTGGAAGAAGACCAGAAGAAGCTGATTATCGCTTTGCTTCGGGAAGGGTACCCGCAGGCGACGATCGACAAATCGGTGGCTGTGGCGCAGGAGGTAGCAAAGAAAATTGCCGCAGATGCCTCCGCCGATGGTTATCTCAAACTCAGCACCCGCCTCCGGTACCGCCCCAGGAAGGGCGACGCGTTCTGGTACCCGACCCCGCCGGGGTACATAGAGGGTATCGAGCCGCATTGGAAAACAATCCGGCCGGTGCTGATCGACTCATGCAGCCAGTTTGTGCCCAAGCCGCCGGTGGAGTTCAGCAAGGACAGTACAAGTGCATTCTTCAAGCTCGCGAAGGAAGTCTATGAGGTGGGTAAAAACCTGACGGAACAGCAGCGTTTTATCGCTTCCTACTGGGATTGCAATCCTTTTGCGATCAATACTTCGGGGCATATGAATATCGGTTTCAAGAAAATCAGCCCCGGCGGGCACTGGATGAATATCACAGGTATTGCCACTGCCAAAGCAAACCTGGACCTCGATAAAGGCATTGCGGTACATTCTCTCGTGGCTGCCACATTGATGGACGCATTCATCAGTTGCTGGGACGAAAAGTACCGAAGCAGCCGCGTGAGGCCCGAAACGGTGATCAACCGGAGCATAGACCCTCAATGGCAGCCGCTGCTGCAAACCCCTCCGTTCCCGGAATACACCAGCGGGCATAGCGTCATTTCCACGGCGGTAGCAGAAACACTGACGTTTCTGCTGGGCGATAATTTCGCCTTCCGCGATGATACCGAGGTGATATTCGATTTGCCGACAAGGGATTTCAAATCGTTCCGGCAGGCGTCGGAAGAAGCCGCCATATCGCGGCTCTACGGCGGGATCCACTTCCGCGACGCCATCGAGAATGGTCAGGCGCAAGGCATGGCATTAGGTCATTTTATTATTGAAAAACTTAAAAAGGCCGGCATCAAGCCCGCAATCTGACATTTTATGAGCGGCAAAGGCCGAATATGACCTGAAAATAGTAGTTTTGGGTTCTTTAAAATTGCCGTGTCCGCAGATAATGATCAGACCGATTGTCGCTTTATTGCTGGTTTTGGGTATGCTTGGCCATGACGCCAGCGCCCAGGAGTCTTCTATCACCGAATGGAAGAAGGACCGCGAGGCAGTAACCGACCCATCGAAACCTGCCGGAGCTGACGAGAATACGGATCAGATCAGCCTGCCGAGGTGGAGTGTCGGATTGAATGGCGGCTACGCTTACCGCTTGTTCCGTTCCGGGCGGGTATTCAGCCACGACGAGCAGGAATATATCAAGGATCTCAAATCCGGTATCGCATTCGGTGGCGAGGTCGCTTATTTCCCCTGGAAGCACGTGGGCTTCGGTGTGCGCTACGAGATGTACAGGGGCGAGGCCAATCTGGACAGCTCCCAAGGCGAAAAAGTGACGATCCAGCATCTCAGCGGTGCATTGATCCACCGGTCGTTTTTCAAAAACGGTAAAACCGCCATCCTTACTTCCCTGCTGCTCGGCTATCAGCCCTATGAAAACAGAAGCAGCGTAAACGGGCAGCAACTTACATTTTCAGGCAAAACCATGAACTGGGGTGTCAGCGTCGGCATCGAACAGCCCATCAGTGCCAAATTCGCCCTTAACCTCACCGGTACCGCCATGATGGGGGCCATCTACCGCCTGCAACGCAAAACCGAATTCAGCACTGAAACCTTGCATCTGTCCAAAGACGATAGTGTGGATCTCTCACGCTTTTCACTGACGCTGGGTTTTCGGTTTTTGTGATCCACCAGCTGGATCAGGCCGGTCAGTGGAAAATTCATTTGGTAATGAATCTAGCTCTTCCCTAATATTTATTCTCATGAAGATGTATCAATAAACCACTACAAGCATTATGGGACACGGTTTTGAGATTAGAATTAACGGATCGCAACCAATTCGTGCCGGCTTCTCGGCGGAAAGTTATGTCGTTACATGTATCTTGGACGCCGTTCGTCGTGATGCAACGGAAGAAGAGCTTAGTGTTACAATTACAGGACTCAACAGCACTGATAATGTGCATGCCGAATGGTCAAAACAGGAGTTGCGACCGGGCGATGTAGTTCAAATAACAGTAGTGGATGGTATTTACGATACGCCACGGAATACATTTCCCCGAATAGCAGAGAAGGATATTATTGCGCAAAAATTGAAGTACTTCCACATTCTGAAAGAGGAATTGAAGGAATATTTGAATGAGTAACCTGGACTTAGTATCCCCTCAAGGGACACCGTTCAGATGTACCAGTATAAGTTGGTTTTTCGAAATGATACGTTGCTGAGAATAGATAATTCAAACTAATTCTTTACGGTCCTTTTGGTAGCGTTCGACAATAGGTGGGCCTTTGATGATCATGAACGCCTTTCCCTTTGTCCCAAAACAGGACAACACAGGACACATCATATTTCATTTATCATTAACTAGGGGAAAAATTGCACAAAACAGTCTTCTGATTATACCCCTTATCCAATTAGCTTGAACCTTAATCCTTTCATCATGAATTTGAAACAATTCTGCATTTGCTTCCTTTTTGCGGCACTTGCAGTGGTGGCCGGTGCGCACGTGGCAGCCGCGCAATCTTCCCAAAAAGACAAAAAGAAGCCGCTGGTGGTTTTCGTTACCGGTGACCATGAGTACAGCGGCGAGGAAACATTACCGATCGTTGCCGCCGAGCTCGAAAAGAATTACGGCATGCGTACAATCGTCCTCAAAGCCTACCCCGATCACAACAGTGAAAAGAATATCCCCGGCCTCGAAGCCTTGAAAGACGCCGATCTGGCGGTGTTTTACCTCCGCTGGCGGCAACTGCCGCCCGACCAGCTGGCGCTTATCGAGGCTTATCTCAAAACCGGCAAGCCCGTGATGGGCTTCCGCACCACCACCCATGCATTCAATTTTCCCAAGGGACATGAAAGCGAAAAATGGAACGCTTTCGGTGAGTTTGCGCTGAATGCCCCTCCGGGATGGGGCGGCGCGGCCAAGCACACGCATTATGGCCACAATAGCAGCACCGACGTAACGGTGATTCCCGAACAAGCCAAAAATCCGATCCTTACCGGCGTCAAAGGCCCATTCCACGTGCGTTCGTGGCTCTATCGTGTGCTGCCCGATTATCCAACCAAAGGCTCCACCTGGCTGCTGATGGGTAAGTCGGTGAATCCCGACAAACAGGCGATCGAAAACCCGGTGGCGTGGACAGGCACCAACTCGTTCGGAGGAAAAGTGTTCATGACCACGCTCGGCCATCCCGAGGATTTCAGACTGGAACCCTTCCAGCGGCTTGTTATCAATGCGATCCACTACGAACTGGGTCTGAAAATCCCGAAAGAATGGAAAGGGAAAATGGATATCCAGGTCCCTTACCGCGAAGCCAAGTAAGTTTTACATAACGCTACCTATAACCCAATCTAAAATCTTTTCAAATGTCTAAACCCAGGAAAATCAGCGTTTATTCATCGCTTTTTGCATTTGGACTGGCAGTTATCGCATTCTGCGCCTTCCAGTTGAACCAGCCGGTGCCAGTCAAGATCGGTAAGGGCACGCATATCTCCCTGATCGGCAACAACCTCGGATCACGGATGATGAATTACGATAATTTCGAAACGGAGTTGTATACACGTTATCCGGACGATAACCTGGTCATCCGCAACATGTGCGATGGCGGCGACACCCCCGGTTTCCGTCCGCACGCGAGCCGCAATACGCCCTGGGCGTTTCCGGGAGCTGAAAAGTTCCAGACCGAGCTGGCCAATCCTTCCCAGAGCGAGGGACATTTCGATACGCCCGACCAATGGCTCACGCGTTTGAAAACGGATGTGATCATTTCATTTTTTGGTTATAACGAGTCGTTCGAAGGCAAAGCGGGTTTGGCCAACTACAAGGCGGAACTTGACGCGTTTATCAAATGGACCCTGAAACAGAAGTATAACGGCACTTCGGCGCCGCAGCTCGTGATCGTTTCGCCGATCGCTTTCGAAGACCTTTCGGCTAAGTATGACCTGCCGAACGGCAAGAAGGAGAACGAAAACTTGCTTTTGTATACCAAAGCGATGAAGGAAGTGGCCGACCAGAACAAAGTGCTGTTCGTAGATGCATTTGCCCCGTCGCAGAAATGGTATGCCGAAAGCAAAGAAGACCTCACGATCGACGGATCTCAGCTGAATGCGGAAGGTTACAAGAAACTGGGTGTTTTGCTGGTGGATAAAATTTTCGGCAAAGCGCCCGAGAAGGCCAAGGACCGTAACCTGGTGAAAGCTGCCGTGGACGAAAAGAACTGGATGTGGCATAACGACTTCAAAATCCCGAACGGCGTACACGTATATGGCCGTCGCTATAATCCATTCGGCCCGGATAACTATCCTGCCGAAATTGAAAAGATCCGCCAGCTGACCGACATTCGCGACCAGGCGATCTGGCTGGCTGCATCAAAAGGCGAGAAAATGGACCTCGCTGCCGCGGATAAGAGCACGCGCACACTGCCGCAGGTGAAAACGAACTTTAATCCCGATAAAAACGGCAGCCTTACCTATTTGTACGGAAATGATGCATTGGCGAAGCTGAAAGTACCGGACGGCTACAAAATTGAGCTGTTCGCTTCGGAACAGGAATTCCCGGATCTGGCCAAGCCTATGCAAATGTCGTTTGATAACAAAGGCCGCCTGTGGGTTGCAACAATGCCGAGCTACCCGCACTACAAGCCCGGCGATTCGAAGCCGAACGACAAGATCATTATTTTTGAGGATACCAATAACGACGGCAAAGCCGACAAGCAGAGCGTTTTCGCAGATGGCCTGCATTTGCCGCTCGGTTTTGAAATTGCCAGGGAGGGCGTCTACGTATCGCAGGGTACCAACCTCAAATTGCTGACCGACACCAATGGCGACGGCAAAGCCGATAAGGAAGAAATCCTGCTGAGCGGCTTCGACGATCACGATACGCACCACAACAGCCACGCATTTACCGTGGACCCGTCGGGTGCCATTTATTCCGGTGAAGGTGTTTTCCTTCATACCAATGTCGAAACTTCGTATGGACCGGTACGTGCTACCAACGGTGGTTTTTACAGATATGCGCCGCAGTTGAAAAAGCTTGAACGCACTGCCCAGCTTTCGATTCCCAACCCGTGGGGGATTGCATTCGATGATTGGGGGCAGCCGTTTTTCGCCGAAACATCAAGCCCTGACGTGCGCTGGATGCTTCCGGGCAGTGTTTTGCCGAGATATGGGGAAGCAACGCATAAATCGGTGCAACTTGTGGAAGATAAGCACCGCGTGCGTCCTACTTCGGGATTGGAATTCGTGTCGAGCCGCCACTTCCCGGATGATATTCAGGGCGATTTCCTGATCAATAATACCATCGGTTTCCTCGGGACGAAGGAGCATACGCTCACGGACGAAGGTACCGGCTACAAAAGCCATCACCGCCAGGACCTTGTGGTGAGCGAAGACCGTAACTTCCGTCCTGTGGATATGGAGTTTGCGCCGGATGGCTCATTATACGTGATCGACTGGCATAATATTCTCATCGGACATATGCAGCACAACGCACGTGACCCGCTACGCGACCACTCGCACGGGCGCATCTACCGCATCACCTATCCCTCGCGGCCGCTTGTGACGCCTGCTAAGGTGGACGGTGCCAGCATTGAAGAGCTTTTGAATAACCTCAAACTGCCCGAATATCGCACCCGCTACCGCACCCGCCGCGAATTGCGTGGCCGCGATGCCTCGCAGGTATTGGCCAAACTCAACAGCTGGGTGGCAGGGCTGGATAAAAACGACCCGCGTTACGAGCACCATTTGCTGGAAGGCCTTTGGGTAAGCTGGGGAATGGACAAAGTGGATCAGAAGCTTTTGAAGCAGGTTTTAAAGGCCAAAGATTACCATGCACGCGCCGCGGCCGTGCAGGTGGTGCGCTATACCGGCCATCAGGTACCCGATCAGGCGGATCTGCTCATGCAGGCCGCGCGTGACGAGAATAGTCGGGTACGTTTAATGGCCATAGTGGCGGCATCCTGGATCGGTAAGGAAAAAGGCTTGCCGGTATTGGCGGAAGCAAAGAAAATGCCGCTCGACGACTGGACTATCCACGCATTTGAAGCTGCGGAGGCGCATTTGAAGGGGGAGATTGTGAAAAAAGAGAAGCAAAACGTAGTGGCGACGAACCTGAAAGGGAATGACCTAATCCTGTTCAACCAGGGCCGTCAGATTTATGCGAAGGAGGGCTATTGCACTACCTGCCACCAGCCTGACGGCAAGGGATTGGAAGCTTCGGGTTTCCCGCCGCTGTCCGGCCCGTGGATCACAGGAAGCGATGAGCGCCTGATCAAAATCGCGTTGAAAGGCCTTCTCGGTCCCATTGAGGTAAATGGCAAGAAATACCCGGGGCAGGTCCCTATGACGCCTTTTGCGGGTTTGTTGAAGGACGATGAGGTGGCCGCGGTGCTGACTTACGTACGCAATTCATTCGGAAATAAAGGGCCTGCCATTTCCCCTGAAAAAGTGAAGCAGGTGCGCGCAGCCACCGAAAGTAAGAAAGACTTTTACTCGCCGGAACAGCTCCTCAAGGAACATCCTTTGGAAAAGATGTAAGGCTGGTACGATTATTGCATGTGGTGGACAGAGAGCGGAGAATTATCTCCGCTCTCTGTTTTTATCGCAATTTATTCGTCGCTTTTCGGTTACTAAGAAAAGCAAATAATGTGCACGAAGAGAGGCGATAAAGATTAGATTTGCTAAGAACTGATCCGAATCTATCACATACATACATTACGGCTTTACCCTATGCTTCGATTTTTAGCAATTGTCGTCATTAGTACCGTTATCCTATTATTTTTTCTTTATAACCTCCACTTTTCGGTCGATTTTCCTTTTCAGGACGATTTTCTGTTCATTCAGTTCATTGAAGCAATTTCAGGGGACAATGTGGGATTTTCAAAAGTGGTGAAAGAAATGTTCCTTACATTTAATGACCACAAAGCGGTAGTTCCCCGATTTATTTCACTCCTGGACTACGAGCTAACCGGGCGTTTACACCTGCGTTTCTACATTGTGCTCGTTTCGCTGAACCTGATTTACATCTTTTATTTCCTGTACCTCAATTTTCGCAAGGCCGGACTTCCGCTGTACTATTTTCTGCCGGTCCCGTTCCTGTACTTCCATCCGTTGTACAATGAAGTGTCGGGCTGGGCGCTTACCGGCATGCAGCATTCCTACCTGACGGCATTTCTGGTGACCGCCATTCTTCTCGCGTCCCGGGGAACGCGTGCCGCTTTCTACGGGGCGATGCTGTGTTGTTTTCTGGCCACTTTTACGCATGGCAACGGAATTCTGTCCTTCCCGGCGATTATCTTCTTTTACCTCTGCAACAAAAACTTCCGCGACGCGATCCTGACTGCCGTTTTCATGTTCATCTGCCTGGGTATTTACCTGTCGGGCTACGAGTCGGGGCAGGCAGTGAATCTGCCAAGGAACGGATTGCTGTTCTTCTCGTCTCTGTTCGGGTTTATCGGCTCCGCGATGTCGCTTTGGGCTAAGCCGGAGCTGTCTTCGGCCATTTGGGGATTTGCGATCGTGGTGTGCATGGTACTCGTAACGGTCCGCGTGGCGAGTGTTTATTTTAAAAAGCCGGTGGAGGTCAAGCCGGGCACGATCGAGCTGCTTTCCCTGTTTGCATTCATTTTCATTTCGAGTACGGTGATCGCGCTGTTCAGATCCTGGGCAGGGACCACCATAGCGAGCCGTTTCCAGCTCTATGCGGCGCTTTCGACCGCCATTTTTTACATTTTCCTGCTGTTTTATACCGATTTCTTTCGCAAGAAATGGGTATACACGACCGCCCTTTGCCTCAGCGTGTTCTATTGGGTTTACTCGCATTACAAGTTTACCGGTACCGTTGCAGCCAAAAAAACGACCTACCTGGCCGACATTTATAACTGGCACACCAACCGGAACATGTTTTCCGTGGAGCGGTCCATTGTCGCATATGGAAGTTTTTACCTTCTTCCGGGTTTTCAGAAGGGTTTTTTCTGGCTTCCAGAACCCATTGTGTCGAAAGACGAATTGAGTGCCATGTTTGCGGAAAAAGTGCCTGTTCGCGACAACGGTATGTATGTTGAAACCTGGGACATCCGCCGCGTGATGCGTGACGGCGCAGAGGAGCTCGTCTTTTACTTTGTTTCCAGCAATGTTTCGCCGCAGCGGAAACACTTCTGGGACGACCGGTTTCTTGTCGTGAAGAATACGGCCAACGATACCATTTACCTCATGAATGCCACCCCGAAAGTGGAAGCGCGGAAGAATATCCTCCAAACTGCCGCGTACTATAAAAGCGGTTTCAATACCCAGCTGCGTGTGAACGACCTGGATGCCGGCACCTATGACCTGGGTATCCTGGATATTTCAGGTGATGGTAAAAAGACCTTCTACGGGCTCGACAGGGCGCTCGTCAGCACGGGGCGCGGGTACTCGCTTCAATGATTTTTCAATACCGGTTACTTATTGCGCCTGAACGCTGGATAACAGACATGAGGATGCTTCCGCCCATGGTTAGCCAACACAGAAATGTCATATTTCGGCGCCCCGCGTCCGTGGGCCCGTATTTGCCCGGAAAGGCGTATCGAATGGCAGCTTTGCGATAGTTTTTGCTAGGTAAAACCATAAAAAATTCGTATCTTTACGTGCTTAAAAAGCCAGATAATGGTTCTTTTTATCCAAGTGTAAAACAAACTATATGTCAAACGAAGCAGTGCTAGAAGTAAACAGCTATTCGGCTGAAAATATCCAGGTTCTTGAAGGTTTAGAGGCCGTTCGTAAGCGTCCGGCCATGTATATCGGTGACACTGGCTTCAAAGGCGTTCACCATTTGATTTGGGAGGTTGTCGATAACTCAATCGATGAGGCGATGGCAGGTTACTGTGACACGATCAACGTTACGGTAGAACCCAATAACTCAATCACAGTAAAAGATAACGGTCGCGGTATCCCCACCGGAATGCACCCCAAGGAGAAGAAATCCGCTTTGGAGGTGGTATTGACGGTACTGCACGCCGGGGGTAAGTTCGATAAAGACACATATAAAGTTTCCGGCGGTTTGCACGGGGTAGGGGTATCCTGCGTGAATGCGCTTTCCACGCACCTGCGTGCGGAAGTGCACCGTGAAGGAAAGGTATTCGAGCAGGAATTCAGCGAAGGCAAGCCGCTCTACCCTACCCGCGTCATCGGCGAGGCGAGCGACACCGGGACGACGATCCACTTCCTGCCCGATGCATCGATTTTTACGGTGACCGAATACAAGTACGAAACGATCGCAACGCGTTTGCGTGAGCTTTCTTACCTGAACAAGGGTATCCGCATTACGCTCGAAGATAAACGCGAGGAAGACGAAAACGGCCAGTTCCGCGGCGAAGAGTTCTATTCCGAAGTAGGTCTGAACGAATTCGTGACTTACCTCGACGCTACCCGCCAGCCATTGATCCCCGAGCCGATCCACATGGAAAGCGATAAAGGAGCTATCCCGGTGGAAGTGGCGATGATGTACAACACCTCTTATAGCGAGAACGTGTTCTCGTATGTGAACAACATCAACACCATCGAGGGTGGTACCCACGTATCCGGCTTCCGCGCCGCATTGACGCGTACGCTGAAAAACTACGCCGAGAAATCGGGTATACTGGCAAAAGAAAAAGTGGAGATCAGCGGGGACGACTTCCGTGAAGGACTTACGGCTGTAATCTCGATTAAAGTTCAGGAGCCGCAGTTCGAAGGCCAGACCAAAACCAAACTCGGAAACGGTGAAGTAACCGGTGCCGTGAGCCAGGTAGTAGCCGAAATGCTCGAAAGCTACCTCGAAGAACATCCGAAAGAAGCCCGTGTGATCATCGACAAGGTGATCCTTGCTGCCAAAGCCCGTATCGCCGCGAAAAAGGCACGCGAAATGGTGCAGCGCAAAAACATACTTACCGGTACCGGCTTGCCCGGAAAACTTTCCGACTGCTCCGAAACCGATCCGAACGTGTGCGAACTCTACCTCGTGGAAGGGGACTCGGCGGGTGGAACGGCGAAACAAGGCCGTAACCGCGCATTCCAGGCGATCCTCCCGCTCCGCGGTAAAATCCTGAACGTGGAGAAAGCGCAGGAATACAAGATCTACGAAAACGAGGAGATCAAGAACATGTTCACCGCAATGGGCGTGCAGATCGGTAAGGACGGCGATGAGCGTGCATTGAACATCGACAAGCTGCGTTACCACAAGATCGTAATCATGACCGATGCGGATATAGACGGTAGTCACATCCGGACGCTGATCCTGACGTTCTTCTTCCGCTATATGAAGATCCTGATCGATAGCGGTTATATCTACATCGCCCAGCCGCCATTGTACCTCGTGAAAAAAGGCAAGGAAGAGCGTTACTGCTGGACCGAGCAACAACGTGAAGAAGCAGTACGCGAGATTAGCGGTGGTAAGGAAGACTCAGTAAACGTGCAGCGTTACAAAGGTTTGGGTGAAATGAACGCCGAGCAGCTTTGGGAAACCACGATGAACCCTGAGCGCAGAAGTTTGAAGCAGGTTTCTGTGGAATCCGCTGCCGAAGCCGATCACCTGTTCTCGATGCTGATGGGCGATGAAGTAGCCCCCCGCCGCGATTTTATCGAGAAAAATGCCAAATATGCCCGCGTCGACGTGTAGCCATTAGCTTATAGCGAACATAGAAACGGATGGCTGTGAAACATGGCCATCCGTTTCTTTTTTGGAACGAAAATTTAACACAAAGTTCATCGGACCGAAAACAATAGATTGTTTAGATTCGTTGAATTTTTATCGCCATCCTGATACACCTTATTAAATAGCATAGCGTTATGTCCGGCTCATCCGACAATATATATAGCAACGAAAAACGAAGTAAGCTGACAAATTTGTTCGCATTATTTAAAAGCCCGAAGGAACCGGCTGCGGCAGACGACGGTAAGGCAGTCAGTTCGTCGTCGGAAAAGGCCACTACCCAAATGCAGCAAAGCGACCTCATCAGCCGGGACCTGAGCTGGATGAAGTTCAATGACCGCGTGCTCGACCAGGCGACCAATGAAGAGCGTAACCTGTTCGACCGGCTTAAATTTCTCGCCATTACTGCTTCCAACCTCGACGAATTCTTCACGATACGCGTAGGAAGCCTGTATAACTACCTCGATTTCGGCAAAGAGCGCCTCGATTACTCCGGTCTCCGGGAAATTCCTTTCCGCAAACTGCTGATGAAAGAAGTACACGATTTCGCGCGCAGGCAGAACGAATGCTATAAGGATCAGCTGCTACCGCTTTTCGAGCAGCATGGTTTCCGGATCATCGGAATGAACGAAATCAATGGGGAAGAGCATACCGCTGTGGAAGAATATTTCGACCGCACCGTGTACCCGATGCTGACGCCAATGCTTTTCGATTACACACACGCATTCCCCGTTTTGCTAGCGAAAGTATTGATCCTGGGTGTCATTACGCAGGTGAAAGGAACTACCGGAGAGGAAGACAGGAAACTGTCATTTGTGCAGCTCCCGCCGAACCTGCCGCGTTTTTACGTGATCGAGCGGGAGGAAGAACTACTTTTCCTGCCGATCGAGAATATTGCCAAAGCATTTATCAACAAGCTTTACCGCAATGTCGATATTGTATCCACAAATCTGTTCAGAATTTTACGTAACGGTGATTTCACCCTGGAAGAGAGCGACGATATCGAAGCCGACTTCATCGACGAGATCAAGCAGAAGATAAAAAGCCGTCGTTTGGGTAGGGTAGTGCAGGTTTCCATTGAACCTGACGTGAACCCGGATCTGCTGAACCTGATCAAAAAGCGCTGGGAGATCGACGATCATAATGTATTCATGACCGACGCGCTGATCGATTACACTGCGCTATGGGGCATTATCAAACACCCGGAATTTAAAGACCAGATTCCGCCAACCCGCCCGCCGGTACCGCCGCTGGGGCTCGAACGCGAGCGCATTCCCGATATTTTTGAGGTAATGCGGGAACGGGATATTCTTTTGCATCATCCTTATAACAACTTCGAGCCCGTTTTGCAGTTGCTGGAACAAGCGGCGGAAGACCCGAAAGTATTGTCCATCAAGCTGACGATCTACCGTCTCGCTAAAAACTCACGGGTAACGGAGGCACTTCTGCATGCGGCCGAGAATGGCAAGCACGTAGCCGTACTCTTTGAAGTCAAGGCTCGTTTTGATGAGGAAAACAATATCAAGGAAGCGCAGCGTCTGCAAAAAGCGGGCTGTTTCGTGATCTATGGGATTGGTTTACTTAAAACACATACCAAACTGCTCCTGATCGTACGCAACGAGGGCAATCGGGTATTGCGCTACGCGCACCTGTCGAGCGGTAACTATAACGAGGATACGTCCCGCTTATACACCGATACCGGCCTGTTAACTTCCAATGAGGAATATACCCACGACATTTCCGAGTTTTTCAACGTCATCACCGGGCATTCGATTCCATCCGAATACCAGAACCTGATCACCGCGCCGCGCTATATGCGTGCGAAACTGATCGAGCTGATCCAGCAGGAAGCGGAGAATGCGAAGGCAGGTTTGAAAAGTGGTATTTGCATTAAAATAAACTCCCTCGAAGACCGCGACACTATTTATGAGCTGTACAAAGCGTCGGAGGCAGGTGTGCCGATTAAATTGATCGTCCGCGGAATGTGCTGCTTGCGACCTCAGCGTAAAGGATTGAGTGAGAACATTACCGTCCGTTCGCTTGTAGGCGACTTTTTGGAACATTCACGGATATTCTACTTCCACCAGAATGGTAACCCGCTGGTGTATGGCGGCAGCGCCGATGCCATGGTACGCAGCTTCGACAAGCGCATTGAATCGCTTTTCAAGCTGGTAGACCCGCGCGTACGCCAGGAAGCGATCCATATCCTGTATTACAGCCTGAAAGACAATGTGAATGCTTACGAGTTGCGGGAAGATGGTAACTACATCAAATGCGAGATCGAAGAAGGCAGCGAGCCACTGAACGTGCACCAGGCATTCTACGACGTTTCACTCGACCAGGTAATGGCTACGCATTTGTTTGAGGAGGAAGACCGCCGCGTGGAGGAAAAGGCGAGCGCAAAAAACGCTACTCCCGAATCCGATGATTCCGAAGTAGCGCAGCAGGCCGAGGGCGGCCGATAGCCTATTCTTTGAAAAATACACGCTTGACGCGGTCGCCGATGCCCGTCAGGATCTCATAGGGGATGGTGTTAATGGTTTTCGCGAGTTCCGTAATAGGTACCTCCTTTCCGAAAACGATTACTTCATCCCCTTCTTCTATCTGGGCGTGGGTTACATCGACCATCGTCATATCCATACAGATATTGCCGATGGTAGGGCATAAGGTTCCGTTTACCCACACTTTACCCACCCCGTTTCCAAGACCGCGGTCGTAGCCGTCGGCATAACCGATGGCCAGCGTGGCGATGGCCGAGTCGTGGTCGACAACACCTTTGCGGCTATAACCCACAGTTTCGCCGGAAGAGAGGTATTTGACTTGTGAAACAATGGTTTTCAATGTGCCGACCGACTGCAATGCCCGTTGGTCTTGGCCGGTAGCTTCTACGCCGTACAGCCCGATGCCCAGCCGCACCATATCGAGCCGGTACTCGGGGAAGCGCACGATGCCTGCCGAATTGAGGATATGTTTAATGGTTTTGTAGCCCAGAGTTTGTTCGATAAGCTCTGCGCCTTCCATAAACTGCGCGTATTGTTTCCTCGAAAACTCGTTATGAACGCCTTCGTCGGCCCCCACCAGATGTGAGAAAATGCTCGCCACTTTTAATGCGGGATTCTTGCGGAGCTGTTCCACCAGCCATTCGTAATCGTCTTTTACAAAACCCAGGCGGTGCATACCGGTGTCAAGTTTGAGATGCACCGACGGCGTATTGGATGGTTCGTTTTTTCTCGAAATGTAATCCACCCAGTCTGTAAGGATGCGGCGGCTGTAAATTTCGGGTTCCAGTTTATACTGCCACAGCAGGTCGAATGTCGGCAAAGTCGCATTCATGACCATGATAGGCAGGGTTATTCCGCTCTGGCGGAGCATTACGCCTTCGTCGGTGTAGGCCACGCCCAGGTAATCCACGCGGTGGTATTGCAGCAAAGCTGCCACTTCCGAGCTGCCGCTGCCATAGGCGAAGGCTTTCACCATGGCCATGATCTTAGTGCCTTGCCCGGCCCGTGCCCGGTAGTAGTTGAGGTTGTGTACCAGTGCATCAAGATTGATTTCCAGCACGGTACCATGCGCTTTCTGCTGAATGCGGTGAACAATCTTTTCGAATGAAAAAGGCCGCGCACCCTTCACGAGCACGAGCGTGTCTGCAAGCGTGTGGAATGCAAATGTTTTCAGGAAAGTGTCGGTATCGTCGAAAAACTCCTGCTCCGGAATGTCGAAGAGAGAAGCCTGGCTGCTGATTTGTTTTCCTATGCCGATGAGTCTGTCGATACTTTTTTCGCTCAGCAGGCGCGACACCATTTTATACAGTTCCGTAGGCGTCTGTCCGGTTTGGAGTACATCCGAGAGGATCACGGTCTTGCGGTTCCGCTGCTCTTGCTGCGCCAGGAAGTTCAGTGCCATCGATAGGCCCTGCAAATCATTATTGTAGGCGTCATCGATGATATAGGAATGGTTAATGCCCTCTTTGAGCTCCAAACGCATGGAAACGGGTTTGAGCAGCAGCACCCTTTCCTGGATCACGGCCGGTTCCAGCCCGAAATCGAGCAGGAAAACAATACAATGCGTGAGGTTTTCGAGCGAAGCGTCGTCGCGGAAGCCGGTCTCGAATGTATGGTTGCCGAGCTTCCCGGTGAGCGAAATCACGGTCTTGTCTTTTTGCGGGGTGAAGGTCACCTGCACATGCGAGCCGGAATAGTTGCTTCCCCAGCTCAGGGTTTCGAGAAATGCATTCACCGGTTTCAGGATCAGGCTGATTTCCTCGTCAATTTCGTGGTAATCTTTTCTGTAAATAAGCTTTCTGACCTTCGTAAAGAGGCGGAGCTTTTCCGTGATCTTCTGTTTACGGCTTCGGAAACCGTCGTCGTGCGCCGGGCCAATGTTGGTGAAAATACCGATCGTAGGCTGCATCACGGGTTGGAGATATTCCATTTCATGCGCTTTGGAAATACCCGCCTCAAAAATCGCTAGCGAATGCTCCTTGTTCAGGTTCCACACCGAGAGCGGCACGCCGATCTGTGAATTATAGCTTTTCGGGCTGGCCACAATGCTCCGGCCCGGTGATAGCAGCTGCACGAGCCATTCTTTGACAATCGTTTTACCATTACTTCCCGCAATACCCACCACCGGAATATCAAACTGCTTCCTTTTGGATGCCACCAGCTGCTGCAATGCACGAATGCTGGAAGCAACCACCCATATTTTCGCATCGTCCCAGGTCGCGGCAGTTTCGCGCAGCTCGCCGGTGAATGCGGCTTCCTCGACGACAAATTCCCGCACGCCGGCTTCATAAAGCTCGGGCAGGAAGCGGTGGCCGTCGTGGCGCTCGCCTTTGATGGCAAAAAAGATGCTCTGGCCGGGGAAAGAAACCTGGCGGCTGTCGGTCAGGATATATTGGGCTTGTGTGGTTACAAAGGGGGATGTATTGACGGTAAGACTCATTCCAATGCTCGTTAATCAGAGCACAAAGGTATCAATCTACATCCATTTTTTAGTTGTGAAGTAAAATATCATCCCCACAGTCACGGCCACCATCAGTCCCCATACATAGTAGTAGCCATAAGGGTCTTTGAGCTCCGGCATAAACTCGAAATTCATGCCATAAACCCCCACTATAAACGTCAGCGGCATAAAAACCGCCGAGAAGATCGTCAGCGTTTTCATGACCTGGTTCATGCGGTTGCTGATGGTCGACAAATGAACGTCTACCAGGCTCGCCACGAGTTCGCGGTAGGAATCGATGGTGTCGAGCACCTGCATAATGTGGTCGTAAAGGTCGCGGTAGTAGGGGATTACCTCCTTGCTGATCTGCATGTTATCCTCGCGGATGAGTTGGTTCACCATATCGCGCAGCGGCCAGATCTGCCGGCGCGCCAATGTGAGCTCGCGCTTCAATGCATACATATCTTTCAGTGAAAGTTCCTGCACGCCGCGGATCACCTGGTCCTCGGTCGTATCCAGGGCGTCGCCAAGTTTTTCCAGCACGATGAAATAGTTATCGACGACCACGTCCATCAATGCGAACAGCAGATAGTCGGGTCCGTTGCGGCGGGTTTTGCCTACGGAAGCTTCGAGGCGGTTTTCGACGGTCGTGAAAATGTCGGAAGTAAGCTCTTCCTGAAAAGAAAGCACGTAGTTTTTACCCAATACAAAACTCACATGCTCTGACGAAATGCTGATAGGGGATTCCGAGTCCACGTGCAGCATTTTCAGGGTCAGGAACAAATGCCCGGTATCGTATAGTTCGAGCTTGGGCTTGTGCTCGGTGTTCACGACATCTTCCAGCAGCAGCGGGTGTAAATGGTAGAACTTTCCCAGCTTTTCGATGAGCGGGATTTCGTGGATACCATCTACATTGAGCCAGGTAATGAATTTCTGCGCGTCAGCGTCGGGACGGCATTCGTCGAGCGACTTCACATTATCGTCTTTGTAAACCTGCTCATTGTACCGGATCCTGCGGATTTTGGTTTTCAGGCCAATGTCCGGACCAATATAAGTAAGCGTGCCCGGCGAAGTGAGCAGGCCACGCTTACGGTACTTTCTGGACTTTCTGCCGCCGTTACGATGCGCATTTCCGGCAGGTTTGTCGCTCTCTGCTCCGTTCAAACCGTTGTTTATTTGAGGTGAAACACGAGCAAAGGTACGTGCGTATCCACGACGAGCTTACGCGTAATGCTCGGGTTGATCAGATATTCTTCGATAAACGACCGTTCGCGGGTCGACATGATCAGCAAATCGGCTGCAACCTCGTCGCAATAACCCTCTATGCCGTCCAGCACGTGCTTGGCTTCCCGGATCACGATCTGGCCTTCGCGAATGGTGAAGTGCGACTTAATGTCGGCAATGTACTGGTTGTCAGGCTGAATGTCCGGTTGGGTGTCCGAATTGATCTTCAATAAGGTGAGGTCTGCGCCCAGGTGGTTCATCAGCACGAATACCTCGCGCAGGATATTATTTTCCTCGTATTCGAATTGCGTTGCGTACACCACTTTCTTGAATTTGGTAGGCTCGGTCTGCGGCGGTACTACCAGCACAGGGCAGGGGGAATTGAGTGCGATGTGCGTGGCGGAGCTGCCGATCAGTTTGTCGAGAAAACCGCCGCTACCGGTCCGGCCGATCACGATCATATCGGGCACATGGTCGTTGATCGCCTCTTCAATGGCCGACTGTACGCTGCCCACTGCCCACAGCGCTTTCGCATTGTAGCCCTGGGCCACGAGTTCTGCG
The DNA here is from genome assembly GCA_001898145.1 of Dyadobacter sp. 50-39. Lineage (GTDB taxonomy): Bacteria > Bacteroidota > Bacteroidia > Cytophagales > Spirosomataceae > Dyadobacter. Next base: position 287,688 of record MKSR01000029.1, on the reverse strand, counting down.
GCGTATTCGTCGAGGCGTTTGTGGAATTCGTCTTCCAGCTCGGTGGTCATCGTCAGAAAATCGGCGCCGCCTACGCCGGGCATTACGTTGCCGGGCGCCACATTCACGTCCGCTATATATGGCTGGTATGCGTGCAGGATCAGCAGTTCCGTCACGTCCTTTTCAGCGATCAGTTTTGCTGCGGCCAATGCACGCTCGGCATTTTCTGAAAAATCAATGGCAATCAGGATACTTCTCATGTTGGGTCGAATTATGTTTTGGGTATGGATTATCCGAACATATTGATTTTAACAACCCGAATCAAGGATATGGGTCATCTTTTAGTCGTGATTCCTCTTTCATGCCGCACTTTTGTCCGGTTGGCGAAAGATTTAATGCAGGGGTAATATTGGAGGTTTCAAATTTTGTGCCAAATTGTGTCCCGGTCGGCTGCCCTCATCCCGCCTGCACGGGATAGCCGCCGCTGGATTTGCATTTGTCCAATAGCTTCAAGGTTCCGCTAGAAACGATTGGTTATTTTACTTTTTCTCTCCTATTTAGTACAAACATTCACTCATATTGTTCAAGGCGCAAATTAAATTCTGTGTTTTGATTAAAATGCATTCGTTGTGTTGACAATCATTAATTTGATTTTTTATAAGTTTACCATTACAAACTAATTAAGGTTACCCATTTCCCTGTATGAAGAGCAAGATTACCATTATCAATATCGTGCTGGTTACCATTGCCGCGATAGCCTCCGTTTTAAGTGCTTACGGTATCCTGCCGTTATCTGATAGTGTGCTCATTGGCCTCCGCTGGCTTGCGCTGGCCGGCCTGATCGTGTACGCGATCCTGAAAAGGAACCTGACAACGTCCATCCTGATCTCGATGCTTGTCGGAACGGAGATCGGGTATGATTTTCCGAAGATGGGGACCGAGCTGCATTTCCTGCGCCAGATATTCCTTCAAATGATCAAAACGGTGATCGCGCCCCTGCTTTTCGCGACGCTCGTGACGGGTATTGCCGGCCATTCCGACCTGAAACAGGTAGGCCGTATGGGCTGGAAATCGTTGTTGTATTTTGAAGTCGTCACCACATTTGCATTGGTCATCGGCCTGGTGTTCGCCAACTGGTTTAAACCGGGTGTGGGCATTGTGCCGCCTGAAAGCCTCAATGCCACCCTGCCGAAAGTGAACCAGCAGACCTGGCAGGAAATCGTGCTGCATTCATTTCCCGAAAACGTGGCGAAATCCATTTACCATGGCGAGGTGCTGCAAATAGTGGTTTTCAGCGTGCTTTTCGGCATTAGTCTCGCATTGCTGCCGGCGGCGAAGAAAGAGAAGTTCGTGCATGGCGTGGAGCTGCTGGCCGAGGTAATGTTCAAATTCACGAAGATCATCATGTATTTTGCACCGATCGGCGTGGGAGCGGCCATTGCCGAAACGGTAGGCCACATGGGTATCGATGTTTTGAAAAACCTGGCATTGCTGCTCGCGACATTGTACTGCGCATTGATCGTCTTCATCCTGATCGTGTTTGTGCCGGTGGCGCTGATCGCCCGGATCCCGGTGATCAAATTCGCAAAAGCCATTTTTGAACCGGTTTCGATTGCATTCGCTACCACCAGTTCTGAGTCCGCGCTGCCGAAGGCGATGGAAAAAATGGAGAAATTCGGCGTGCCGCGCCAGATTGTGTCATTCGTGATGCCCACCGGTTATAGTTTCAACCTCGATGGTTCTACCCTGTACCTCGCATTGGCGACGGTGTTTGTAGCGCAGGCCACGGGCACCGAAATGTCGATCGGGCAGCAGTTTACTATGGTTTTGTTACTCATGCTCACGAGCAAAGGGGTGGCCGGCATCCCGCGGGCTACCCTGGTGATATTATTGGGCGCGATCGCTAACTTTGGCATGCCCGAATGGCCTGTGTTGCTGATCATGGGGATAGATGAGCTGATGGATATGGCCCGCACGTCGGTGAATGTGACCGGCAACTGTCTGGCAACAGCCGTAATCGCCCGTTGGGAAGGCGAGCTCGATGATCAGAAAATGCATAATTCGGACCAGGTTGTGGAAGAACCCTCAGCCACCGAAGTTTAACCAGTTATTTCAGAGTAAATTTTATGTTGACCCTTTACGGAATCCCGAATTGCGATACCATCAAGAAAGCACGCACCTGGCTCGATAAAAACAAGGTGCCCTACCAGTTTTACGATTATAGAAAGGACGGCATCAGCCCGGAGAAAGTAAGCAGCTGGTTCAGCGAATTTCCCTGGGACAAAGTTCTGAACAAAGCTTCCACGACCTGGAAAGAGCTGAGCGACGAAGAAAAAGCGAAGGTGACCGACGCGAAATCCGCCGCGGCACTGCTGTCTGCCAATCCTACCGCCATTAAGCGCCCCGTTATAGAAGATGAAAACGGCAAAGCGCTCACGCTGGGTTACAGCGAAAAAATTTACGAAGAAACCTACCTCAAATAGGTTTCTCACAAACGACCACGGCTTTCGTTTGGTCGGCCAGGGTGGTGGCGAACAGGTAATGATCGCCACCATCTTTCAGTTTCCACTTCTTTCTCAGCTCTTCGGGTTTAGCAGGAAAATTGCGGGTGGTGATATGGGCCTTTCCGCCGGTAATGTGCTGTGAAATCTTCCGGATATCCGGCTTGCAGACCGCCACAACCCTGAAGCTGCGGCCCGGGAAATCGCTTACATATTTTTTCGAGGTATAAAGCTGGCTGTGTAAGGCCAATTTTAGCACATCATACCGCGTACACAGCGTTTTGAACGCACCTGCTTTTAGTACGGCGGCGTGGGGCTCGTACAAATAGTCCAGGGGTTTGGAATAACCGGCTGCCGCATTCCGCTCTTCTTCCCGATCGAAATCCAACTGGTAAATCGGCTGGCCGGCGGCATCGATAATGCGGACTTTGATTTTAAAATTCTGCCCGGGGATTTCTCGGTCGAGCACGAAAAGAAGCTCCTTGCATTCCTGCTCATAACCCATCACATGCACTTCTTTCAGTTTTTTTAATTCTCTCGAAGCGAGGTCGATGTCGAGCAGGGGAGAGGTTTTGATTAAAATGCGGGGTGCAGCATTGAACAGCAATGCTGCATTTCCGGCGACATCGGGCGTACAATCGGCCAGGCGGACAACTTTTTCCTTATTGGCGTCACGACGGGCCGGGTCGGCATATAGCCAGTCGGCAGTGAGGCCGTCGTGCAATGCTTCGAGCGACTCGCCCGCATGTACGTGTATGCGTGAAGCGCCCAGCTGCGTGAAGTTATAGCCCGCCGCGGCTGCGACTTCGGGTTGTTGTTCAAAATAATGTGCTTCCGCGAAGCTGCGGCTCATGTAATAGCAGTCGATGCCCATACCGCCGGTAATGTCTATCAGCGTGTTCCCCGAGACAATGCCGGCTTTGTAGAGCGCCGTCGCTTCCGAAGAGCATTGCTCCACCGACAGCGCAGGCGGGAAGATCAGCTGGGGATTGGCCGACCATTCGGGCAGTTTTTTCAATGCTTTCTGCCGCGACTGGATTTGTGCCGCCAGCTTTTTGACGTTGAGTCCTTTAAACTTGCCCGCTTTGAGGATCAGGTCGCCGGGATTGGCATGCATATGCGCATGGATGAATGAAATCTCGTTCTCCTTCAATCCGTCGTACTCGCTACGTTCGTTGTCTGATTCCTGCCGTTTGCTCATCTGTTCAACTATTTCGAAGCTCGAAAGTACATCATTTTAGCGGGTAGCGTACACGGAACGGCGGCAATCGCGGCTTTCAGCAGGGAATTTGAAATATTATTAGAATGATAACAATCGATGGTCTTCTATTACGGGTTGATTATCAGTAAAATGGCTCGTAAGTGCCCGTAATACGGTTTCTATGCAAGTAGGACTAACCAAATGAAAATTATAACTTCACAGCCAAATCCTAAATTTCCTGTTAAAACCTTTATTTATCATGAGAATTAAGACCTTTGAAGAGTACAAGGTTGCTTACCAACAAAGTGTAGACGATCCCGAAGGTTTCTGGGCGGAAGTAGCCCAACATTTTCAATGGCGTAAACCGTGGAAGAAAGTGCTTAGCTGGGACTTTCAGGAAGCGCGTACCAAATGGTTTGAAGGCGGAGTGATGAACATCACCGAAAATGCCCTCGACCGTCACCTGGCCGAACGGGGCGATCAGCCCGCGATTATCTGGGAACCTAACAATCCCGAAGATCAGGCGGTGACGCTTACTTACCATGTTTTGTTTGAACAAGTCTGCCGTTTTGCAAACGTGCTCAAAAAGCACGGTGTGCAAAAGGGCGACCGCGTTTGTATATATCTGCCGATGGTGCCCGAGCTGGCCATTGCCGTGCTCGCCTGCGCACGCATCGGTGCGGTGCATTCGGTGGTATTCGGCGGCTTTTCTGCCAAATCCATCGCCGACCGGATCAACGACGCGGAATGTTCGATGGTGATCACTTCGGACGGCGCTTTCCGCGGCTCGAAAGTGATCCCGATGAAGGATACCGTGGACGAGGCGCTGGTACAATGCTCGACGGTTAAGAAAGTGATCGTGCTCACGCGTACCCGCACCCCTGTACATATGCTCAAAGGCCGTGACCTGTGGTGGGAGGACGAGGTGAAGCAGGTGAACTCCGTATGTCCGGCCGAACCGATGGACGCTGAGGATATGCTTTTCATCCTCTATACTTCCGGCTCAACCGGTAAGCCCAAAGGCGTGGTGCATACCTGCGGCGGCTACATGATTTACGCTACCTACACATTCGCGAACGTGTTCCAATACGAGCCTGGCGAGGTACATTTCTGTACCGCCGACATCGGCTGGATCACCGGTCATAGCTACATCGTGTACGGCCCGCTTTGCTATGGTGCTACCTCCGTGGTGTTCGAAGGCGTTCCGACCTATCCCGATGCAAGCCGTTTCTGGAAAATCGTCGAAAGACATCAGGTGAATATCCTTTACACGGCTCCAACGGCCATCCGCTCGCTGATGGGCTTTGGGCTGGATTATGTAAAAGGACATGATTTGTCTTCATTGACAAAACTGGGCTCCGTGGGCGAACCGATCAATGAAGAAGCATGGCACTGGTATAAGACCAACATCGGCGGTGACCACTGCCCGCTGGTTGATACCTGGTGGCAAACCGAAAACGGCGGTATTATGATTTCGCCGCTGGCGGGCATTACCCCCGAGAAACCGACATTTGCCACATTGCCATTGCCGGGTATCCAACCTGTGCTGGTGGATGAAAGTGGTAACGAAATCGAAGGCAACGGCGTAAGCGGTAACCTTTGTATTAAATTTCCGTGGCCGGGTATTATCCGTACCACTTACGGCGATCACGAACGTTGTCGCCAGACCTACTTCTCTACCTACCCCGGCAAATACTTCACGGGCGACGGCTGCTTGCGCGACGAGGACGGTTACTACCGCATTACCGGCCGTGTAGACGACGTGCTCAATGTTTCCGGTCACCGGATCGGTACCGCGGAGGTGGAAAACGCGATCAATATGCACCTTGGAGTGGTGGAATCGGCGGTAGTGGGTTACCCGCACGATATCAAGGGCCAGGGTATTTACGCCTACGTTATCACCGAGCACACGCCTGAGGACCCCGAAATGTTCCGCAAGGACATTTCCGCGACAGTCTCGCGCATTATCGGCCCCATTGCGAAGCCGGATAAGGTTCAATTCGTTTCTGGTTTGCCTAAGACACGCTCAGGCAAAATCATGCGCCGTATTTTGAGAAAGATTTCGGAAGGGGATGTGAGCAACCTGGGTGATACGTCCACGCTCCTGGATCCTGCGGTAGTGGATGAAATTAAGGCAGGAGCTTTGTAAGTTTTAGCTTGCTGATAAGTCAAAAGGCCCCGATCGGGGCCTTTTTGCATTTGCTCCAACAGAGCATCTATTTGATTTTAACCGAAGTCACTTTGTCAGCGGCACAGCCACAACCTTTGGCGCATCCGCCGCTATTGCGCCGGTCGAACGCTTTCCAGATGCGCCAGCCCATGTAGCCTGCTGCAACCAGAAACAATACCCAAATGATGATTTGCTGCTCCATGACTCCTAAACCGGATTTTACTGCCAATTGTTCCGTTGCGCCAGCCTGAATGCGTGCTGGTAATGGTGCTCGCTATGCCACGCATAGTTGGCGATTACCTCATCGAGGCGGAACGACTTCTGTGAACCTGGGTGGAAATAAGTCCGCGCCAGATCGTTCTCATCGAGCGAGTTGAGGAGTAATACCCAGCGCAGATGAACATACCGCAGCAATTGCAACGAGAGTTCTACCTGCGCGGTTTTCGCATCCGGCAACTCGGCCCACAACTGCTCCTCGTAAGGTTTGATGGTCGGATTATCCTCCGTCATAGCCAGTCGGCAACGGGTATATGCATTGATATGGCTATCGGCTACGTGGTGGATCAGCTGCCGCACGGTCCATCCGTCGGGGCGATAGGGGGTATCCAGTTTGTGGTCATCCCAATTGCCGAGCAGATTGATGAACTTGGATGGCAATGCGCTAATAATCTGGATGTTTGATTTGATTTCGGAAGGCGTATAGCTGTCCTGCGATTGGAATTCGCCGATGGGATAGCGGAGTTCGTTCAAGTCCATGGGATATAATGAGTGAATGAGTGAATGACCATTTCTGACTTCCTGACTTTAACCGTTCAGAAATTTTCGCTGATGACCTGAACGAGTTCTGGGTGTGCGCCGGGGGCCGCTGCGATGATATCGCCTCCGAAAAGGTAGTTATCGCCTCCGCTGAAATCCGTGACGGTACCACCTGCTTCCTTGATCAGCTGCGTGCCCGCAGCCATATCCCACGAATTGAGGTTATACTCGTAAAAACCATCGAAACGACCGGCTGCAACATAGGCCAGGTCTACGGCCGCGGCACCCATTCTGCGGATGCCGTGCGTTTTCTGCATGAGCAGTTCGAGGATATACATATAGCGCTTCTGCTTCTCGAACCGGTAGTAAGGGAACCCGGTAGCGATGAGGGCATCGGCCAGTTGGGGGACCGTGGATATTTTGAGGCTTTTACCGTTAAGCCATGCGCCGCCGCCTTGCCACCCGTAAAACATTTCATTCAGGCTGGGTTCGTGGATCACGCCGACGAGCAACTCCTTTCCTCTTGCGAGGCCTACGCTCACGCAATACACGGGTATGCCGTGGATGAAATTGGTCGTACCATCGAGCGGGTCAATGATCCAGTTCAATGCGGAAGGGTCGGGTTCCTGGCCGGTGGTACCTTCCTCGGTAATGAAGCTGGCTTCCGGCAAAAGCTCCTGCAAACCCGCTACCAGCAGCTTTTCGGCTTCCTTGTCGACGTAAGAAACGAGGTTATTGAGGTCTTTGTACTCGATTTTATCACGAGAAAAAAGGGCCGCTTCCTGCTGGATAAATGAGGACGCCTGCCTTACTATTTCAATGGTTTTTTGTGTCAGCAACTCCAGATCCATACGCAATCTCCTTATTCGGAATTTTTGAAAGTGAATTGTTAATATAGTAAACCCTGATAATCAGCATCGCCAGGATGGGAATCAGTACCAGATTGTGCTTTGCCACATTGCCCGTTGCGCAAAGTAGCATAAATGCATAAAAAATCAACAAATACTGAAACCACTGGGGTTTTCGGTTTTTTGAAAGGGCAAAAATCAGCGGCATCCACAGCGGAAATGCCCAGAGCACGTCGTAATTGTAGCTTGTCACCCCGTGATTGGTCCCGAACCATAGCAGTAATAAAATCCAGCCAGCGAGGCCCGCAATGCTGAAAAGCACTTTATCGAACACGAAATTGACGCGTTCCGTGCGGATTTGCCAGTAGGTAAAAGCCAGTGTAAGGATGGCCAGTGACCAGAAAACGACCGTAGGCGTGAGCGGACTTGGCGGTGGGAATGGGGCCGCGGTAAAAATGGGCCTGGTGGCCGAAACCAATGGCTGGACGCCGGTGGGCGTTTTCACCTTAGCGTCGGCAAATGCCGTGGCGAGGTTGTCGGGCAGGAACGTGGCTTGTTCGGGCGACGCAATTTCATCCGATGGTGCCCCGATGGCCAGGTCCATTCCAAAATCGGCCCAGGGATTCTGCTTGAATGCGTACCGGTCGATCCACTGTCGGAAGCTTAATTTTTCTTTGGTATACCCATTATAAATGAGGCTGTCACCCACAGCCGCTTTCAATGCGACTGTCATGCGGGTGGCGCAGTTGTCGTAAAAGAATTTGTACTGGTATTCCCGGTTCTCGGGCAGGTAGTTGTTTTCGAGAAAGTTGTAAAGCCTTTGCTTTTGGGGAATCGAAAGATTGAGTACTTGCTCGGAAATCGAGCGGTTCTCCTCCTGGTAATGCGCGATCTGATAGGAAAGCGGCGACACGGAGACACTGTAAGGCAATGTCCCTCTCAGGAATTTGATATAAAAATTACCTTCCTGAAAACTGAATGTACCGTAGTTAAATGCCCGGTCGACGCCCGTCACGGGATCATACACCCACAGTACGCTATGTCCGAAGCCAGAATAGAGCTCCTGCCCGGGAGCCACGGTTACCAGGCTGATCTTCGCCGAAGGGCTCAATGTCCCGAATTGCGCCTGCGAAATGCCCGCCGCTGCCAGCCAGAAAAGGCAGATTAACATTAATAGCCTTAAATTTTCAATCCTCATCTTCGTCATTCGATTTTTTCTTGTCATCGGCCTTGCCGGCCACTACGATCACAATTTCGCCCTTTACAGGTTTGTCACCGAAATGCGCTATCACTTCGGTAACCGTTCCGCGCACATTTTCCTCAAACATTTTGCTCAGTTCCCTGGAAACACAAACCTGCCGGTCGGCTCCGAAATGCTCGGCAAACTGGGTCAATGCTTTCACCAGCCGGTGGGGTGATTCGTAGAAAATCATCGTCCGCTCTTCGGCGGCCAGGTTTTGCAGGCGGGTTTGCCGTCCTTTTTTATGGGGTAGAAAGCCTTCGAATGTGAAGCGGTCGCTGGGTAGTCCGGAATTGACGAGCGCAGGCACGAATGCGGTAGGCCCGGGCAGGCACTCCACTGGCACTCCTTCGCGGATGCATTCGCGTACGAGGAGAAAGCCGGGGTCGGAAACGGCGGGCGTGCCGGCGTCGGATACCAGTGCCAGCGTTTCGCCCCTGCGGATACGCTCCACCACGCGGGCGACCGTCTGGTGCTCGTTATGAATGTGGTAACTGTGTAAAGGCTTGGAGATGCCGAGGTGTTTCAGCAGGTTGCCCGAGGTGCGGGTGTCTTCGGCCAAAATAGCATCGACACTTTTCAGCACGTTGATAGCCCTTAATGTAATGTCTTCGAGGTTGCCGATCGGCGTGGGTACTATGTAAAGTTTCATGCGTTGTAAATCCGGTCGATCGCCGCGGCCAGCTTGTGGTCCTTTTCGGTAACGACGTCGCCGGCATCGTGGGTATTCAATTCAAAACTGACCTTGTTGTACATATTTGTCCAGTAGGGATGATGGTCCATTTCGTTTACCACATCGGCCACTTTATTCATAAAGGCAAAAGCTTCGCGGAAATCCTTGAATGAAAAGCTTTTTTTGAGTTTGTTGTCTTCTTCCTGCCACATGGTTTTGCATGTTTTGTGATGCGATATTCTATCAAAATACTTATGCCATGGAATGCGGCATTGCTGGCCGAAGGTCGGATTTCTGCTCCCGAATATAACGCTATTCTTCCTGAAATTCCGCGTTGCGATAGCCGTTTCCAGACCGATCGAGTATATTTGAACTTTGGCCGGGGTTAAAAGCTTAAGAGATTATACGTGCCGGTGGGGCACGTCGGCCAGAGGCCTCAGAATAGTCGGCACGGGGCTCCGCGCCATATTGATCATTTAACGTCAGCCTTCGAAACAGAAGGCAAACATTATGAAAGTAGAACTAGTCCGCGTAGATGACGCCTTCCATTTTGAAGGCACCGGTTCCTCCGAAGTAAAAGTACATACCGACGGCTCGCCGGAAATCGGCGGCCAGAACCTCGGCGTGCGGCCCATGGAGCTGCTGCTGATGGGCCTAGCCAGCTGCAGTGCGATCGATGTGGTGCTGATCCTCAAAAAGCAGCGCCAGGAGATTACCGACTTCCGCATTGTGGCCGACGGCGACCGGGAGCAGGAGCCGGATACCCAGCGCAAGCCGTTCCGCAAGATCCATTTGACATTCAAATTTGCAGGTAATAATCTCGACGAAGGCAAAATCCAGCGCGCGATCGGTCTTTCTATGGAGAAATACTGCTCTGCTACCGCCCAGCTGGAAGCGCTGGCGACCATTACTTACGACGTTGAAATTGCCTCAGTTTAAATAAAATCATGCAACAATACCACGACTTGCTGCGCCATATTCTCAAAGAGGGCGTCAGGAAAACCGACAGGACCGGCACCGGCACGATCAGCGTGTTCGGTTACCAGATGCGTTTCGACCTGAAAAGGGGCTTTCCGCTGGTGACGACCAAGAAAGTGCATACCAAATCGATCATCCACGAGTTGCTGTGGTTTTTGCAGGGGGATACCAACATCGGTTACCTGAAAGAGCACGGCGTGTCGATCTGGGACGATTGGGCGGACGAAAACGGCGATCTGGGACCGGTATATGGCAAGCAGTGGCGGAGCTGGGCAGGCCCGGACGGCCAGTCTGTGGACCAGTTGCAGGAAGTGTTGAAACAGCTTAAAAATTCGCCCGATTCGCGGCGCATTATCGTGTCGGCGTGGAACCCGGCCGAGTTACCCCAAATGAAGCTACATCCATGCCATGCATTGTTCCAGTTTTATGTGGCGCCGCCCGATACCGATGCTGGTGAAACGAAAGGCAAGCTCTCCTGTCAGCTTTACCAGCGCAGCGCCGATGTGTTCCTGGGTGTGCCGTTCAATATCGCGTCCTATGCATTGCTCACCATGATGATCGCCCGCGAATGCGACTTCGACCTGGGCGATTTCGTGTGGACCGGGGGGGATACCCACATTTACCTCAACCATTTGGAGCAGGTAGAAACGCAGCTCAGCCGCGAGCCGCGCGCATTGCCTGAAATGATCCTGAACCCGGACGTGAAAAACGTGCTGGACTTCAAATTCGAGGACTTCGAGCTCGTGAACTACAACCCATGGCCCGGTATTAAGGCCCCGGTAGCGGTGTAACCATCGTCGCGGAATGAGCATTCAATACATATTAGAGATCGTCGGGACGTTTGCATTCGCCATTTCCGGCGCATTGGCTGTGAAGGACCAGAAACACCAGGATTGGTTTGGTGCCAGCTTCACAGCCTTTATTTCGTCTATTGGCGGCGGTACCCTGCGTGATGTGCTGCTGGGAAGCTACCCGCTCGTGTGGATCAGCGACATTACCATCATCCATGCCATTATCCTGGGCATACTCGCTACTTTCATTTTTTACAAATTCCTGCTACGGCTGCGGAAAACGCTTTTTCTGTTCGATACTTTTGGGATCGCGCTGTTCACGCTGGTAGGGACTGAAAAAGCATTGCATTTGGGTGTGCGGCCTGAGATTGCCGTGATTATGGGCGTTTTTACCGCCACTATGGGTGGGGTGATCCGCGACGTGATGACAAACGAAATCCCGATCATTTACCGGAAGGAAGTGTACGCAACCGCCTGCTTCACGGGTGCATGTGTGTACCTGATCCTCGACTCGCTGGGCGTGGAGCGAAACACTACTTTCATAGCTTCGGCCATTGTTATCATCGTGCTCCGCATTCTGGCAGTGCGGAATGGATGGAGCGTACCCCGTTTTTTTAGATGATAGAAAATGGAGTGTCAGATGTAGTTAAATGTCACGCTGAGCGCAGTCGAAGCGCGGTATTGTAGCGCGCTTCGACTGCGCTCAGCGTGACATGATACACTATTTCTTCTTCTTTTTGATTGCGGAAGCAGCCTCTTTCGCCGGTGCGGCTTTGGCCTGCATTTCGGCGATAGCTTTTTCTACCTGCGGCTTGTAGAAATTGTATGCTCCGTCGGGATTTGCGGCTCCTACCGTCAATGCTTTTTGTGCCACTGGAATTGCTTCGGCGGGTTTGCCCAGTTTGTTCAAAATCTGCGCTTTGGTCCATAATGCGCCGAATGATTCTTTCAGGCCAATGGCTTTGTCGGCCAGCGAGAGTGCTACCTGCAAATCTTTGCCTTTTGAAAGCAGGTAACCCGCTGTGCTTTGCAATGTGGCCACATCTTCGGGCTTTTCAGCTACGGCTTTGTTCAATGCGGTCAATGTCAGCGACTCTGTGCTTACTGCCAATGGAACAGGGATATTCACGGATGACCAGGAAAGGTTCAAAAACGCCGTGCTGTCGGTTACCGGCTCGATTTCGATTTTGAATGCCTCGTTGTATTCGTTTGACGTAGGTACTACCATCGTGCGCGCCACATCTTCCGATTCCTTGTAGTTTTCGCTACCTCCCTGGTTATAGTCTTTATTCAGAATGACTGTCCAGGCAGAACCGTTGGGGATTGAAAACAATGCATACTTGCCTGCCGGTACTTTCTTGCCGCCGAATTTAAACTCGGTACTTGACTCGAAGATGGTAGCCATATTGGCACCCGTGCGCCATACCTGGTCGTAAGGAGCGAGTGCGGAGCCGTCGGCGAATACTTTACGGCCTTTGATAAACGGGCGGGAATATTTAACGGTGAAATCAGTTACACCAACGGTTTGCATGACAGTGGCTGCCGGGCTCGCCGCAGGTACGCGCTGTGCTACCGCGCTGGTGGCCAGCAATGCAGCGAGCGACATCGATAATAGATACTTTTTCATTGCTTGAATAAGGTGGTTTATTGCTTTCAGTTATTAAACTTGTGGTGAAATTAGAACGAAAAAACCAGATAGTCTAAATGAAAAGGGACAGTTTGCTCGCACTACTCGCCTCGTATGAACCAGAGCAGGGCTTAGAAGCTGAAATGCATAGCGATACGGTCGGGTTTGTACAGCAGCATCCCGATTGTTTTGAGCGGAGTCTGCTGAAAGGGCACATTACCGCTTCCGGCTGGGTACTTTCACCGGATAAAGATGCGGTACTGCTGATGCACCACCGCAAATTGGACCGCTGGTTTCAGCCCGGCGGCCACTGCGACGGAGACCCCGATGTGAAGGAAGTTGCGATGAAGGAGGTTATGGAGGAAACCGGTATCGTGGACCTGCAAGCATTGAAAGACGGTATTTTCGACGTAGATGTTCATTTGATCCCCGCCAACAAGGACATTCCCGAGCATTACCATTACGACATCCGCTTCGCATTCAAAGCCGCAGAAGGACAGGAAATTGTCTTGAATAGTGAGTCGAAGGACGTGCAATGGGTACCCGTGCAGCAGGTGCAGCATTCCAATGACTCCGAGTCGATTATGCGGATGGTCAGGAAAACTACCTCTTTATGAATTTCAAGGTCTTTTCCTGGCTACCGACTTTCAGGCGAATCAGGTAAAGGCCCGATCCAAGCTGGCCCGTTGCGATGGTATGCCGGGCATTAAGCCTTGCCTGCGCAGAATGCAGGGCAGAGCCGCCTGCTGAATACATATTAATGTCTGCCATTTTACCGACAAGCGCAGCAGGGATCGAAAGCGTTACCTGCTCTTGCGCCGGGTTGGGTGACAGAATGACCGAATTGAGCAGTTCCCCTTCGGTACCCAGCGGAGAAAACTCATTTTTGACGATTTCCTGTGCTTTGATCAGGTTGGGGACGCCATAGCCAAGCATATTGTCAGGCGCGGCCGCCAGGTGCCCCGATTTTTTCAGTACATAAATAACCTGCTGGGCTGTCAGGTTAGGGTAGGCCTGCCACAAAATCGCTGCTACACCCGCGATTTGCGGAGCCGAGAAAGAAGTTCCGTAGCTATTGGTAGCCCCGCCGGCAAGATCACCCACGACGGTTCCTGCTCCCACCGCGGCTAAATCCGGTTTCTGAACTCCTGCGGAGTTGGGCCCTACGGAACTGAGCGATGAATAGCTGCGATCATAATTGGTCGCACCCACCGTAAGTACCGAATCCACATCGGCTGGTGCGCCGATGTAGTGCCAGCTGTTGCTGCCGTCATTTCCTGCCGAATTTACTACCAGTATGCCTTTGCGCGTGGCGTAGCGCGCCGCGCGGCTTACAATCGTCGTGTTGCCGTCCATATCCTTATAGGTATGGTTGTAGGCAGGCGAATCGAACTCGTCATCAAAAGTCGTGTACCCGAGCGAAGAATTGAGTACGTCCGCACCCAGGCTGTCGGCGCGCTCGGCGGCCATGAGCCAGGTAATTTCCTCGTAAGGGGATTCCCCCAAATTGTTTTCCGTTACATACAATGCGAACGAGGCTTTGAATGCGGCACCTACCAGGGTTCCTGGTAGATAAGCGGCGATGGTCGACATGACATTGAGGCCGTGGGAACCATCGTTGTAAATATTACCGTCGCGGGCCACGAAGTCGTGGGTGTCGACAATGCGCTTTTCATCGCGGAGCTGTTTGAAATAGGCCACTTCATTGCCCCGCGCGAACCCATTGTCCAGAATGGCTATGAGCATGTTTTCGCCCTGGAAGCCTTTTTTGTGCAGATCCGCTACTTCCATGAGCGCCAGCTGCGCATTCATTTTGCCGTAATCCACATCCTCGGTGGTGCCCAGTTTCTGATGGGTGGCGGCGGTACGGGCAATACCGGGAGATTGGGAATTAATGTTGGCTACCGGGAGGTTCAGCTCAATCCCTTTGTAAAATGCCAGCGCCTTGATCTGCGTGAGCTGCGCATCCGAGGCTTCCACCAATGCACCATTGAACCACCGCGTAGGATAGATGACCTTGGCACCTGTTTGCCTGATAGCGGACAGGTAGCTCCCATTCACCGGAAAATCGTTTGTAGTAACAGGGATATTCTGCTTTTTACGACGGTCGACTGCCCTTTGAGAGAGAAAATCTGTGGGTTTGTCTATTGAATAGGTGCTGTTGGATTTGTCTTTAAACAGCACCAGATACCGCGGATTACTCTGCGCGAATGCAGTGGCCTGGGCAAGAAGGAATGAGTATGCAGCTAGCAGTAAAGATTTTTTCATGGACGCAGTTTTTTGAAAGCAACGTTCAGTGCTTCTATTTCCATATACTTTCCCAAAGCCAAAAGTGTGGAGGTTATCCTGTGGCTAGGCAACTTTTTCGCCCGGTATATCACGTCCGCCCAGGTGGTCGCAATCGAGTAGTTCTTTAATGCCTGGGAAGGGAACGACGGTTTTGAGATAACCATAATTATCGGCCAGGGTAATGGTCCGGTTGTTATCTCCCATAGAAATGTCGATATCCGCCATTCCGAACTGGCAGGGGTGCTCATAGCCCGAGGCATGCGTGATTTCGATAATCTCCTTCGCGAGGGTTTTCATATAATTGTTGAAGCGCTCGCTTTTCAATGCGGGATCGATGCCTGATTCCAGCCACTTGTTATTCGTCGCAATGCCTGTCGGGCAGCGGTTGGTATGGCAGCTCTGCGCCTGAATGCAGCCAATCGAAAGCATCGCCTCGCGGGCCACATTGATCACATCGGCACCCATAGCGAATGCCATGACGGCTTGCGCAGGCAGGCCGAGCTTACCGGAGGCAATAAATGTGATCTTGTCGTTCAGGTTGTGTTTTTGGAATATTTTATAAACCGTACTGAATGCGAACACCAGCGGCAGCGACACGTGGTCGGCAAATGAAGGAGGTGCTGCGCCGGTACCGCCCTCGCCCCCGTCGATCGTGATGAAGTCGGGGCCCTTACCGGTTTCCACCATCAGATCGGCCAGTTCTTCCCACATTTCCGTTTTCCCCACGGCAGATTTGATACCTACCGGCAAGCCTGTTTCGGCAGCCATGGCTTCAATGAAATCTATCATTTCACGCACATTGGAGAATGCGCTGTGATAGGGAGGGGATACCACGTCTTTTCCGATGGGTACCCCGCGTATTTCGGCGATTTCGGCCGTGATCTTGCTTGCCGGCAACACACCGCCTTTGCCTGGTTTGGCACCTTGCGACAGTTTCAGTTCGATCATCCGCACGCTAGGGTTGTTCTGCATCAGCTGCACCAGCTTTTCCATTACGAAATTCCCGTCGCCGTCGCGAACCCCGAAGTAGGAAGTGCCCATATTGAAAACCACATCTGCGCCATATTTATGATACGGAGAAAGGCCGCCTTCGCCGGTATTATGGTAGTTGCCGAACTTGAAAGACCCTTTATTGAGGGATTCGATCGCGCGGGCCGACAGCGAGCCATAGCTCATGGCGCTCACATTCACGACCGAGCGCGGGCGGTAGGGGCGCTTGCGCCGGTGGTATTCGCCGATGACTTTCGCGCTGGGAATGGTATAATGGTGCGGGTCGTTGCCGTTCTTCACGTGGTGGCTATGCGTGGAATCCACCCGGTAGGGCAGCATGGAGGGCTTGATCAGCACATAGCCAGCTTCCTGCATATTCTGGTCGGTGCCGAAGCCCTGGTAGTTGTTTTCCTTTTTAGAGGAAGCATAAATCCAGGAGCGCTGCCGGCGGTTGAATGGCAGCTCTTCCCGGTTGTTGGCAACAATGTACTGGCGCAGTTCCGGCCCGATCGTTTCGATCATGTACCGGAAATGACCTACCAATGGAAAGTTATGCTGAATGGTGTGCGTCTTTTGCAAAACGTCCCGCAGAGCGATAATGACAACAACGGCCAGAATAATGTAGAGCCAAACGGGCACGGATGCCAGGAACGACCAGACAGTTTCCATAAACAATTCCAGATGGTGAATATTCTAAACTTCTTCCCAGGTAGTAACCTTCGCAAGGTCTTTCCAGTAGCCAGGGTAGGATTTTACGACCACGCCTGGTTCCTCGATCAGGATCGGGCTCACCATGCCCACCGGCGCGAACGCCATTGCCATACGGTGATCGTCGTAGGTATGGATGGAAGGTACAGGATCGGAAGGAATGTCGGTGAGGGATGTTACCTCGTATAAGTGGTCTTTTTCAACTTCTATCAGTTCTGCACCCAGTTTTTGGAGCTCCTGCTGCAATGCGAATACGCGGTCCGTTTCCTTGATTTTCAGACTTTCGATGCCGGTTAGCGACAGTCTTATCTTTTTAACGGCTGCCACGACAGCAACGGTTTGGGCAAGATCAGGGCAGTTGGTGAAATCCCAACCCAATGATGCTTTCGCCGGGATTTTAGTCAGAAGCACGCCGCGATCTGTAAACAGGCTTTCCACACCGAGGTGGCGCATGATATCGACAATGGCACTGTCGCCTTGCAGTGAGTTTTTTTTCAATCCCAGCAATTCCACTTCCGCGTCTTCGGCCAATGCGACAATGCTGTACCAGTAGCTCGCGCCCGACCAGTCGGATTCGATAGCGTAAGGTTTGGGCTGGTATTTGAATGGCGGGACGGTGAGCGTATGATGTTCCCAGTCGGCGATGTATTCTATACCGAAATGCGCCATCTGGTTTAAAGTCATTTCAATGTAAGGCCTCGAACCAATTTCGCCTTCCAATTTGATCTTTAATCCGCTTGGAAGCTGCGGCGCGATCATCAGCAATGCCGAGATATACTGGCTGCTCACGTCGCCGCGCATCGTCAGCTCATTATTTCCTGAGTAATTAAATCCATTCAGTTGGAGCGGCGGGTAGCCTTCCACTTTTTCGTAACTGATATCCGCCCCGAGCTTGCGCAGCGCATCCACGAGTATCCCGATCGGACGTTCGCACATACGGGCCGTGCCGGTCATGGTCTTCTTTTGGCCTGTTACTGAAAAATAAGCTGTCAGAAACCGCATGGTGGTACCCGCGTCGATCACGTCCGCCACCGGCTCGCTGGAATTCAGCAGGCGGAGCATCGTCTGGGAGTCGCGGGCTTCGGAAATGTTGGTCAATTCCGACTGGAAGCCGGTAAGCGCATTGATGATCAGCGCGCGGTTACATTCACTTTTGGATGCGGCAAGCTGTATTTCAGCACGTATGGGTTGTTGGGGGGGATGAACGAGAATGGATTTCACTGTTAAGTATGGTGTTTCTGCATTAATAGGTTTCAAGCACTTTCAGCTTATTCCTCGAATTGATTTTCAGGGAAGCGAATGTGAATTTATAACAAATATACCCCGCAGCCATGAGCGAACCGCCGATGACGAGCGTGGAAGTGTCGGTCGTGTAGCGTTTGTTATCGACGCCTTTGTTGAAGAAATCGGCCCCGATAAAGATCAGCCCGGCCAGCGGTAGCAATGGGGCTGCTTGGGAAATGAAAGGGATTCTCCGGGAAACCTTCATCAGCCGGATGTCTTCCAGCAATATTCTCTGGTAATCCATCCGCCCGACAGCTTCGTTCACGACACCGATGGTGAAAGCGGAATCATCCACGGAAGCAATCGTTTCATTAAAACGGATCGTTTCGTTTTTCATCCGGAACTTGATATTGTCGCCGGGAAAGAAGCGGTATCTGTGAAATCCGCCGATGAATGGAGAAGCGTCGAGTACCAGATATTTTTGTCCCGGCGTAGCAATTACCCGGCTGCTGTTGCCCTGTTTCAGAAAGAGTTCTTCACTGGAAAGGGTTTTTTTAGGGTCATAATGGTCTTGCGACCATGCTTTGATATTCCCCAGGAACAGCAAAACGACAATGGGAAGGAGTTGTCTCATAGTACTAAAAGAATGGTTCAAATATAGGGAATCATTCTCTTAAACGGGCACAACTGTTGCATTGTTGCCCATTAAAAACGGGTTAAACTAGTCTTCCTCAGCCGTTTCTTCCTTCGAAACCTTTACAGATACGCCTCCGGATACAAGCATCTTCATCACATCGGTCGCTTTGGCATCCACAGGCGTAACGTTCGCTGCCGGGACAATGAAAAGCTCACCCGAGAGCGAGTAGGAAAGCGGCATGTACACGGCTACGTGGTCGGCGATTTTGAGGTGGCTGAGGTCGGTTTGGGTAATGAAACCGATCTTTTTAATATCCGTATCCTTGTACATAGTGACCAGCACCGGCTGGTTGAATTTCTTTTTATCCCCAACAAACGCGAGAATGAGGTCTTTAATGGAGTAGTAGATCAAACTCACCAGCGGAATGCGCCGCATAATACTTTCGGTGAATTTGAAGAATGATTGCGGGACGATGGTCGAGAACAGGAAGCCAAGCAGGATAATACCGAAAATGATGATCAGCACGCCCAGGCCGGGCAGGTAAACCGTTTGCTGGTTCGAGATCGGGATATCGATAGGCAGGATATTGTCAAGGTATTCGACGCCCGACCAGATGATGAGGGCTGTCGCGTACAACGGCGCCACCAGCACAAGCCCCCGGATGAAGTAGCTGATGATGCGTTTGAGGAATGAGTTTTTAATTTCCATATTTGCACGCCGGGCGCTGACGGGCTAGTTGCGAACGGCTAGTTGCGAACGGCTAGTTGCGAATACTTAGCTGCGACATGCATTGCGCGCTGGTTGGCGGTAGGGCAAAATTAGCAAGAAGTTCATTATTTGACGTATATGTATCAGGCCAGTTATTTAAAACATTTTACCGAAGAAGTTTTTCTGGCAATAGGATGTTCTCAGGAAGAGGCCAGGCTGGCCTCGGAAGTGTTGGTCAGCGCCGATTTGCGCGGCGTCGATTCCCATGGGATCGCCCGTTTGGCAGGTTATGTGAGGCTGTACGATCACGGTCGCCTGAATCCGAAACCGAATGTCACCATCGCTTACGAAACGCCGAGTACCGCCGTGGTGGATGGCGATCGCGGGCTAGGGCTGGTGGTGGCGCCGAAAGCCATGGAGATCGCGATGGAGAAGGCGGAGAAAGTGGGCTCAGGCTGGGTATCGGTAAGAAATTCAAACCATTTCGGCATTGCAGGTTATCATGCTATGCTTGCACTGCAAAAGGATATGATCGGCTGGACGATGACGAATGCGGCACCGCTCGTCACCCCGACCTTCTCATTGGATAAGTTATTGGGGACGAATCCCATCGCCGTTGCAGTACCCGCATTGACGGAACCTGCCTTTGTGGCAGACTTCGCGTCGACTGCCGTAGCGTACGGCAAATTTGAAATATTACAAAGAAAAGGGCTCCCGGCGCCGCTGGGATGGGCCCAGGACGCCGATGGTAACCCTACCACGGACTCCAATGCCGTCAAAAGCGGCGGCGGATTGCTGCCGCTCGGCTCCGACCGCGAGCATGGCAGCCACAAGGGATATGGGCTCGGCGCGATCGTTGATATTTTTTCCGGTGTGCTTTCCGGTGCTAACTTTGGGCCCTGGGTGCCGCCGTTTGCTACCGCCGGTTTTATGGGTGTGCAGCAAAGTGTCGGGCTTGGTACCGGGCATTTCCTGGGTGCCATGCGCGTGGATGGCTTCCGGCCTGCCGACGAGTTCAAGGCTGATATGGATAAATGGATCGGCGCATTCCGTAACGCGCGGGCTGTGGATGGCGAAAAAGTACGCATTCCCGGTGATCCCGAACGTGAAATGGAAGCGGAGCGCAGCGTGAGCGGCATCAAGTTACTAGAACCGGTAGTTTTGTCACTCGACGAGCTGGCGAAGCGTTTCGGCATACCATTTGAAAACAATTTGTAAAAAAGAAAACAAAAAGCCGACGGCCGACCGCCGAAAGCCGACAGCCCAAATCATATGTCGCGTAATTTTAGAATAGGATTGTTTATCACGATTGCGATCCTGGCCACCACATTTACCTTCTACTTCTGGCAGATCTTCCGGACGCCGAATTTGCAGGCCGACAAAGAGTCGAGCTTCGTTTTGCTCATTCCCGAAGGTGCCAGCTACAAAACCGTGCTGGACACATTGAACAAGCACGAGGTGATCAACGACCACATTTCATTTCAGTTTCTGGCTAAATTCTTGAAATACACTGAAAAAGTGAAGCCCGGCCGGTATGTGATCAAGCCGAAAAGCAACAACTATGAAGTGATTAAAAAGCTGTCATCGGGCAGCCAGGATGCGGTAAAGCTGACATTTAATAACATCCGCCTCAAAGAGGACCTGATCAAGCGTATTGGTTCGCGCTTTGAGTTTGGGGAAGATAACTTCCGCAAAGCATTGAACGACCCGGCAGTTTGCAACAAATACGGCCTCGATACCCTGACGATCGTGTCAATGTTCCTCCCCAATACCTACGAAATTTACTGGACTACCGGCACCGAGAAGTTCCTCGACCGTATGCATAGTGAATACAAGAAGTTCTGGACCGATGAGAAATTAGCGAAAGCGAAAGCAATCGGGCTGACACCGGTTCAGGTTTCGATATTAGCCTCGATTGTGGAGGAAGAGCAGGCGAAGAAAGTGGATGAACGCCCCCGCGTGGCTGGTTTGTACATTAATCGCCTTCATGCGGGTATGCCGTTGCAGGCCGATCCGACCATTAAATTTGCATTGGGTGATTTCGCGATCAAGCGCATTCTCAATCAGCAATTGCTGATTAAGTCGCCATACAATACCTATGCAAATACCGGTTTGCCTCCCGGCCCGATCCGTGTGGCGGATTTTAATTCGCTGGACGCAGTACTGAACTACGAAAAGCACGACTATATCTATATGTGTGCGAAAGCGGATCTCTCCAACTACCACGCTTTTGCCACCAACTATACCGATCACCTCGCAAATGCGCGCCTCTATCAGGCTGAGTTGAACCGGTTGAAAATTATGAAGTAAGGATGTTTGTTCACGAAGTCAAAGGGATCCGCGTGCGGTATGCCGATACCGACCAGATGGGATACGTGTATTATGGCAATTATGCGCGGTATTACGAAATCGGCAGGGTAGAGGCCTTGCGCAGCCTGGATTTTCACTACAAGGCTATGGAGGATTCGGGTGTGATGATGCCCGTTTATGAATGTCATTATAAATACCTGAAACCAGCCCGCTATGACGACGAGCTGAGTATTTTAGTCAGAATTGAGGAATTGCCCGGTGTACGCATCCGGTTTGCCTACGAAATCCGCAACCAGGAACGTGTTTTGCTGAATACCGGGGAAACTACTTTGGTTTTCCAGCGAATGGATACCGGCAAGTTATGTCCGGCACCCGATAAGCTGCTTGAGAAACTAAGACCCTATTTTGAACCGAAGGGATAACACGCGGCCGGTTATGCTTGAAAAACTGTTGAAAAACCGCCATATCAAGCGCATTATCATCTGGTTACAGCAAACAATGCTGTTCCGGGGAACGGTGTCGTTGTACGACATTATCCTCAATATCGTCCGCAGCAACGAAAAGCACGAGATCGACCAGCGGGCATCGGCGGTGGCATATAGCCTCACATTGGCAGCATTTCCGGGGATTATCTTCCTTTTTACGCTCATTCCTTACATCCCGATTGAAAACCTGGATCAGATGATCCTGGAAATGCTGCGCGACAATATGCCGCGCGGTACTTTCGAGGCCGCCGACCAGACGATCCTCGACATTGTAAGCCGTCCGCGCTCGGGGGTTCTTTCGCTCGGTTTCATTTTTGCGACGATTGCTTCTACCAATGGCATGATGTCGCTGATGCGGGCATTCGACATGGTGTATGACGATACCGAGACGCGCGGTTTTCTGGCGATACGTGGCATTGCCATGCTGCTCACCCTACTGCTGATCGCCGTCCTTTTCCTTTCCGTGGTATTGCTGATCGTCGGGGACGCTGTTATGAATATCGTTGGAGAGTGGCACATTATCCGCGACAACTGGCTGATCGCATTGCTGAATATCTTGCGCTACCTGATCAGCTTCGGTTCGCTGATGCTGACAATTTCGATTATCTACCGGTTCGCGCCGTCGCACGGGCGGCAGTTCAAATTTGTGAATGCGGGCTCGGTGATCGCTTCTTTCCTCATTTTGGCGGCGACTTACGGCTTTTCCTTCTACCTTTCCCGTTTCAGTTCCTACAACAAGCTTTACGGGTCCATTGGCACGATGATCGCGCTTATGATCTGGATTTATCTCCTCGCTTTTGTCATTATTCTGGGCTTTGAAATCAATGCGAGTATCCGGCGGGCACGCAGCAGGGTATCCGCCAGGCGGCCTGTAAAAGAGTGATTTGCCGGATAATAACATTATCGGCATCTCCGGTTTGTTGTTGGTAATTTTGTGCTGCGGTGCCCTTTTTCCCTCCGAATCCACCGTAATGAAGGGACCGCCCGGAGAGAGACATGACAAACTTAGAAAAACCAATCGTTACAGTTATCCTGACTGCATTCAACCAGGAAAAGTACATCGAGGAGGCTTTGGCTTCCGTTTTTTACCAGACTTATCCATACATCCAGCTGATTGTGATTGACAATGCGAGCAGCGACAATACCCTGGGTGTAATCGAAAGTTTCAAAGGAAAGGCGCCCGCCTTTCAGATCATCCGTAACCGCCATAACATTGGGTTGTGCAGGGCATTCAATCAGGGACTCGGCATTGCACAGGGCAAATATGTGATCGACCTTTCCGGAGACGATGTGATGATTGCCGACCGCATCGAGAAGCAGGTTGAAGCATTCGAAGCTTTGCCGAACGATTACGCTGTGGTATTTACGAATGCGCGGTACGTGGGTGAGCAGGGACAACAGCTGCATAACCACTATGATATCGATAGCAAAGGGAAAGCACGCTGCGCCGTACCGTCGGGCGATGTTTACAAAAATGTTCTGGAACGGTATTTCATTTGCACGCCCACGATGATGATGCGGACCTCTGCCTTGCAGCAATTGGGCGGCTATGACGAAACGCTTGCATTTGAAGATTTCGATTTCTGGGTGCGCTCTTCGGTTCGTTTCAAATACTCCTACCTCGATGAAATCCTCACCAAAAAGCGGGTGCTGAAAACTTCGCTTTCCACGGGTGTATACAAAAAGGGAAGCGGCATGCTGCAATCCTATTACGCCGTTTGCAATAAAGCTTACGATCTTAACCGCGATCAGAAAGAGTTCGATCTTTTGGCGGAGCGCATACGTACATTTATCCGTAAATGTCTGTACGCGCAGGAGTTCGAGCTGGCTGTGCGTTTTCGCCGGTTATTGAACTATATTGAGAATCCCGGGTTGCAGACAGAACTGATCGTACTGATGTGCAGGCTGCATTTGCCGGTGAATTTCGCTTACCGATTCTACATCGAAAACCTAAAAAAATTGACACCGCAGGAAGGATTTGCATTTTGATTTTGTTAAGTCAAAAAGTAAAATTTCCCTTATGCCTGCTGAGTTTGTTAAAATTTATCCCCAGAACCCTGACGCACGAAGGATCCGTCAGGTAGTAGATTGCCTTCGCGACGGAGGTTTGGTGATTTACCCGACTGATACCGTGTACGGTCTCGGCTGCGACATTTACAATACCCGCGCCGTTGAGAAGATTGCGCGTATCAAAGGTATCAAACCTCAAAAAAACGACTTTTCATTTATCTGCTACGACCTGAGCCACATTTCTGACTTTGCCAAAGTGGGTAATACGGCATTCAAGGCCATGAAAAGGGTGCTTCCGGGGCCGTATACCTTCATTCTCGAAGCCACCAGCAATGTTCCCAAGCTTTTGAATACCAATAAAAAAACGGTGGGAATCAGGGTGCCGGACAACCTTATTCCCCGTTTGTTCGTAAAAGAGTTAGGAAACCCGATTGTGACGACTTCCATCCGGGACGACGACGAGATCATTGAGTATTCAACCGATCCGGAGCTCATCTTCGAAAAGTTTCAGCACCAGGTTGACATGGTGGTCGACGGGGGCTACGGAGGCAATGTGGCGTCAACCATTGTGAAGGCAGATGGCGATGATTTTGAGATCATTCGCGAAGGCCTGGGCGACGCCAGTATCTTCCTGTGAGATCAAAAATTGTAATGATTTAAGTTGCTGTTGAACATTGTTGACTGTGCAAAATAATTATTATAAATTTTTTGATAATATCATAAGCCTTTACCATATTTGATAGTGTCGGATTTTTTAGTTAAAGAGGGTCAGTCCACGGAAGTACGGATTGAATTGCAGTATCTGCCTTGTTTAGAGTATTTTACTTGTATATTACAGTACGACCGGGTCTACATCGATATTGAGGAGAGGTATGTGAAGCAGACTTACAGAAATCGCTGCGATGTACTCACTACCAATAAGATTGATACGCTGACGGTCCCGGTGAAGGGATACGAGCCAGCCAGCTCCACGAAAGATATTTTGATCGACTATAACCAGGATTGGACGCGGCGCCATCTGGGTTGCCTGCAGTCAGCCTACGGAAAGTCCCCTTTTTACGAATACTACGCCCACGAGTTCAAGCGTGTTTACGAAAAGAAGCTGGCATACCTCGTCGATCTCAACTATGAATTGTTGACAATTTGTCTTAGATTGACTGGTATTAGGAAGGACATTCAGTACAATTTGTCAGGAGAGGAAATTATTGAAAACAGTGCCGAAAACGCTATTTCATTAATAAACAACCGAAAACAGCCTGATTCGCATAAATATTACAGCCCTGCGCCTTATTACCAGACCTTCGGGAATGATTTTGTGGGGAATTTAAGTATTGTTGATTTACTTTTTAATATGGGGCCGGAAGCAAAAAGTGTTTTGTTAAGATCCTGTAAGTCTCAATAAAAGCTATTTTGAACAAACGGGGATCAAGTAGCGTTTAGAATACATAAACACTTTTTATTGCTACACAATGGAAGCAAAATTTTCGAATAGAGTGAAAGAGGTAATCTCAATGAGCCGGGAAGAAGCCCTCCGCCTGGGTCACGATTACATTGGTGCAGAACACTTGTTATTAGGAATGATCCGTGAGGGTGATGGTGTAGCCATAGGGTTGCTGAAAAAACTCGGTGTGTCACTGGACGATGTCCGCCAGACGATCGAGCAGGCAACCAAGGGTGCTGCCACGAATAATGTTAAAAATTTACAAAATATCCCTCTGACCAGGCAGTCGGAGAAGGTATTGAAGATTACATATCTGGAAGCTAAAATTTTCAAAAGCACGCTCATCGGTACCGAGCATTTGCTTCTTTCGATATTGCGTGACGAAGACAATGTAGGGACCCAGATATTGCATAAGTTCAATGTTAACTACGAAGTCATCAAGGAAATGTTAGAATATCAATCATCCGGATCCAGACCTCATATGGGGCCGGAGACCGAAGACGGGGATGATGAAGCCAGAGGCGGAATGTTTGGAGGTGGAAGCGGCTCTTCTTCCGGTAAAGAATCCAAAGGTGCTGAAAAGTCCCGTACACCTGTCCTGGATAACTTTGGAAGGGATTTAACCAAAATGGCGGAAGTAGGCAAGCTCGACCCGATCGTCGGACGTGAGAAAGAGATCGAGCGCGTGGCCCAAATCCTTAGCCGTCGTAAAAAGAATAACCCGATCCTGATCGGTGAGCCGGGCGTTGGTAAAACGGCCATCGCAGAAGGTCTTGCTTTGCGGATCGTTCAGAAAAAAGTATCCCGTGTGCTTTTCGGCAAGCGCGTTGTGACGCTCGACCTTGCTTCGCTCGTGGCTGGTACCAAATACCGCGGCCAGTTCGAAGAAAGAATGAAGGCGGTCATGAACGAACTGGAAAAATCACCGGACGTGATCCTGTTCATCGACGAGCTCCACACGATTGTGGGCGCGGGTGGTGCATCAGGCTCGCTGGATGCTTCGAACATGTTCAAGCCGGCATTGTCCCGCGGGGAAATCCAATGTATCGGAGCTACTACGCTGGATGAGTACCGCCAGTACATCGAGAAAGATGGCGCATTGGCCCGTCGTTTCCAGATGGTAATGGTGGATGCGACTTCCATCGAAGAAACAATCCAGATCCTGACCAACATCAAGGACAAATACGAAGATCACCACCATGTGAACTATACGCCTGAGGCGATCAGCACAGCGGTGAAATTGTCTGAAAGATATATCACAGACCGCTTCTTGCCGGATAAGGCCATCGACGTACTCGATGAAGTAGGTGCGCGCGTGCATATCAGCAACATTACAGTTCCGGAAGATATCCTGTTGCTCGAAGAACAGATAGAGAATATCAAACAGGAGAAAAACCGGGTTGTAAAGAGCCAGAAATACGAGGAAGCCGCTCAATTGAGGGATCGTGAGAAAAAACTGATCGACCAATTGGAAAGAGCTAAACTGGCGTGGGAAGAAGAAACCAAGCAGAAACGCTACACCGTGACAGAACATAATGTGGCCGAGGTAGTAGCGATGATGACAGGTATTCCTGTGACAAACGTATCGATGGACGAAGGCAAGAAATTGCTGAATATGGCCGACGAGCTGAAAAGCAAGGTAATTGGCCAGGACCCGCCGATCGAGAAACTGGTGAAAGCGATCCAGCGTACGCGTGTGGGCTTGAAAGATCCTAAGAAGCCAATTGGTTCATTTATTTTCCTTGGACCAACCGGTGTAGGTAAAACTGAGCTTGCAAAAGTGCTGTCTACTTATCTGTTCGATAAGGATGACTCGCTCGTGCGCATCGATATGAGCGAATACATGGAGAAATTCAGCGTATCGCGCCTTGTTGGAGCGCCTCCGGGATATGTGGGCTACGAAGAAGGTGGCCAGCTGACCGAGAAGATCCGACGCAAGCCATATAGTGTAGTATTGCTCGACGAGATCGAAAAAGCGCACCCGGACGTGTTCAATATCCTGTTGCAAGTGCTCGATGACGGTATTTTGACTGACGGTCTGGGGAGGAGGGTCGATTTCCGTAACACGATCATCATCATGACTTCGAACATCGGAGCCCGTGACTTGAAAGATTTCGGAACTGGAATCGGTTTCTCTACTAAGGCAAGAGCGGAGAACCAGGACGACATTATGAAAGGCACGATCCAGAGCGCATTGCGTAAAGCATTCTCTCCGGAGTTCCTGAACCGTCTCGACGATGTGATCGTGTTCAACTCGCTGCAACGCGAAGATTTGCACCGCATTATTGATATTTCACTGGGCAAGTTGTTTAGCCGTGTGAAAGGTCTTGGATACGAAATTGAATTGACAATCGCTGCAAAAGATTTCTTGTCCGACAAAGGTTACGATCCGCAATACGGAGCGCGTCCTTTGAACCGGGCGATCCAGAAATACCTGGAAGATCCCGTAGCGGAAGAAATACTGAAAGGCGACCTGCGCGAAGGCGATGTACTGGTAGCCGATCATGAAGAAAAGAGTGAACAGCTCGTTATCAGTGTTCGCAAGAAGGAAGAAGAGCTCGCAAACTAGATTTGCATTGCTCTGAAAGCAGAAGTTAGCTGGAAAGGCAGGTCGGAAGACCTGCCTTTTTTATTTATATTTAGCCATCGAAAATTCGTATAACTAATGGGACCTAACTGGAAAAGCGCTTTGCTAGGCCTAACACTCAGTATAGCAGCTATTAATGCCGACGTTTCTGCTCAAAAATTACCTTCTGGCCCTCAGGTCCTCACATTTTTCTCCGATGCCGACGATACTGAGCAGCCGTATGGCCTGTATCTCCCAGAGAATTTTGATGAAAACAAAAAGTACCCGCTTGTAATCATGTTACACGGCGCTGGGTCCAACCATCGCCTTGCATTACGCCGTGTATTCGGTAAGAGCAATGCGGAAGGTGAAAACGACGTGGAAGCGACCCGCTATTTTCCGAAATGGGACAATGTCGATTATATTGTAGCCTCGCCTTACGCGCGAGGAACGGCCGGTTACCAGGGCATTCCCGAACAGGACGTGTACGACGTCCTGGCTGATGTAAAAAAGCGGTTTAAAATCGACGAAAATCGCACTTACCTGACGGGGCTCTCTATGGGCGGCGGCGGAACGCTGTGGATTGGCCTCACGCGCCCGGATATATGGGCCGCCATTGCACCCGTGTGCCCAGCACCGCCCACGGGTACGTTCGACCTGGCGCCTAATGCGACCAACTTTCCCGTGCACTTCTTCCATGGCGATGCGGACCCAGTGGTACCCGTGGCCGGTACGCAAAAATGGGTGTCTACCTTGCAGGACTTAGGTGTGGAAGTGAGTTATAAGGAGTTCGTGGATGTGAAACACGATAGCTGGGTGAATGCATATGATAGTGAATACATATTCGACTGGTTCAAGGATTTTACGCGAAATCCTTACCCTAACCAGATACGTTTTGTAACCAAACAATACGAGTACGATAAAGCATTCTGGGTACAGTTCAACCGGTTTGCTTATGGTAAGCTCGCTGAAATAGATGCGAAGTTTACAAAAGAGAATGCATTGGATATCAAGACGCAAAACCTCGAAAAATTTACTTTAAACCTGAAAGGCCATCCGAAGTTCAAGCCGGGAGCCTCATTAGCGCTCAAAATCGATGGCACGAATTTGAATGCGAAGACGGATAGCGTGGTAACGCTGTTCCGAGCGTCAGCGGGGGGCAAATGGGCCGTCGAAGGGGCAAGTATCATGTCCATTTACACAGGAAAGAAAAAAGGTGCTGAGGGGCCGATTTATGCCGCATTCTCCTCGCGTCATGTGTATGTGTACGGGACGGCGGATAACCCTTCGCCTGAGGAGCTGAAAAAGCGCGTCGACATAGCTACGCAGGCGGCAAGCTGGTCGCAATTCCGCGGGGAGTTTTTAGGGCGGATCGTGTTCTTTCCCCGTGTGCTGGCAGACAAGGAAGTGCGCCCGAGCGATATTGAAAGCTCCAATCTTATATTATTTGGGACAAAAGAAACCAACGCTCTGATAGCAAAGCATGCCGATATGCTTCCCGCGCATTTAAAGAAAGGAGATACAACCCATGGCCTGTTTTATGTTCTGCCGATGGAAGGACATTATGTGGCCGTCAGCTCGGGTTTGCCCTGGTGGACCGGGATGAAAGATGAGGGTTTTCCGTTTGTATCGGTTATGCATCGCAAGCTTCCGGATTTCAAAGACATTATTTTCTTCAAAGATTCATCAGAGAACTTGCTCATCGATGATTACTTCACACAGGATTGGAAGCTCGACGACGATACCAGGCGCAAGCTTTCGGCATCCGGCGCCGTTGATATTACCCCGTAGTTTATTTTTTACTTTTTTGATCATTAACCCAATGGATTACAACGAAAAGATTTCCCGGAAATCGTTCCTCAAAGCCGGCGCGTTCATGCTGGCTACGCCCATGCTCTCGAAACTTAACCTGGACGCGAAAGCTGCTTCGCCGATCGGTTTGCAACTGTACACGCTTCGTAACGAAATATCGAAAGACCTGATGGGCACGCTGAAAAAGGTGTCCGCGATCGGTTATAAGGAAGTGGAGCTTTATGGCTATTCCGATGGCAAGTTCTTCGGCAAAACGCCCAAAGAAATGAAGAAGATACTTGCCGACCTGGGTTTGAATCCGGTAAGCGGCCATTATGGCGCCGGAGTGGAAAATAAGACAGCCAAAGGCACATTGAGCAACGGCTGGCAGAAAGCGGTTGACGACGCTGCCGAACTGGGCCAAAAATACGTGAACTGCGCCTACCTGACCGAATCGGAGCGCAAAACGATCGAACAGTATAAAGGCTACGTCGATCTGTTCAACAAATCCGGTGAAGTTGCTAAAAAGGCAGGTCTGCAGTTCGGCTATCACAACCACGATTTCGAGTTTAAGAAGATCGGTGGTGAGTTACCTTACGACTACATTGCGGGTAAAACCGATCCCAAGCTCGTGAAGCTAGAACTGGATTTGTACTGGGCCGTGAAAGCGGGTATGGACCCTGTCGCATTGTTTAAGAAATATCCAGGCCGTTTCCCGCTGTGGCACGTGAAGGATATCGATAAGAAAGATGGTTCATTTGCCGAGGTAGGAACAGGTTCGATCGATTTCGCCAAGATCTTCGCTAACCGCAAACTGGCGGGCCTCACACACTTCTTCGTGGAGCAGGATGTAGCAAAAGTGCCGCCGGTGCAGGCGATCGAAACCAGCTATAAGAATGTAGTGAAGATGAAAGTCTAGCACAAAAAAAGACCCGGCCGCATAGCAGCCGGGTCTTCCAAATTATGCAGATAAAAATTTCAGTTTACTAACTGTAATTTAAGTTCGTTCAAACGGCTGCGCAGTGAAGCGTCGATCTGGCGGTCGCCTACTGTCAACACATATCCGCCGATCAATGCATTGTCTACTTTCTCGGCAAGCTGAACCGTTTTTCCGGTTGCTTTGGCAACAATATCGGTGAATTGCTTACGAAGCTCGTCGGTCAGCGGGGTAGGGGTTACCACCGTCGCTTTCTCGATTCCCTTGTAGCTGTTATAGGCTTTAATAAATTCTACCGCGATTTCATCGAGGATAGCCTCCCGGTTTTTCTTGGTGATAATATCGAATATCGCGAACGACACCGGGCTTACACGCTCTTTGAAAAGGCCTTTCAGAATCCCTGATTTCTTCTCGTGACGTACCACCGGGCTTTTCAATGCAAGCATCAGGCCGCGGTTCTGGTCCGCTGTTTCTTTGAACAGCAGCATATCCTGATAAACTGTGTCCAGAACCTTCTGTTCTTTGGCCAGCTCGATCAGCGATTTTGCATATCTGGATGCTACAATACTTACTGACATCGGAATGAGATTTTAAATGCTGATTAGTTCAAACGTGCAGATGTTGCCAGGTCAGCAATCAGTTTCTCCTGTGCTGCTTTGTCAGCCAATTCACGGCGCAATACTTTCTCAGCGATTTCCAATGAAAGCGTAGCTACTTCCTTTTTGATTTTGCTTACGGCCAACGCTTGTTCGTTGCGGATGGTTTCGCGGGCAGTTTCAATGATTTTTTGTGCTTCCACAGCTGCTTTGTCTTTCGACTCTGCAATGGTTCTGTCAGATGCGTCTTTCGCGTCACGAAGGATCTGGTCACGGATAGCGTTCGCTTCTGCGATCAGTTTTTCGTTGTCCGACTTCAATTGTGCCATTTCAGCACGGGTTTTTTCTGCCAGATCCAGCGCACCCTGGATTTCGTTTTCGCGGTCTTTCAGACCTTTGAGGATAGGTTTCCAGGCAAATTTGGACAGGATGAATACTACCAGCAAAAATACTACCAGCATCCAGAAAATAAGGCCTGGGTTTGGAGTAAGCAATGACATAGTTAAATGAGTTTTTGAGTGTAAGAACGATCTGAAATCTTCTCTCTTCTTATTAAAATTTCGTGGAAGCCTAATGCTCCCACGAGAATGTTTTTGCACTGCATCCGGGCCTAGCGCGCCGGGGCAGCGTTACCCTTTCGGGAGCTATTACAGCTTGAAAGAGATAAGCAGACAGATTACCGCTGCGAAAAGCGCTACCGCTTCGATAAGGGCCGCGATGATCAACATAGCAGTTTGGATTGCACCAGCAGCTTCTGGTTGACGGGCGATACCTTCAACAGCGCTACCACCGATTTTACCAATACCAAGACCTGCACCGATAGCAGCAAGACCTGCGCCGATAGCAGCACCGAAAACTGCAAGACCTGCACCACCTTGTTCAGCAGCTTGAAGCAAAATTTGAAGCAACATAATTGTGTTTGTTTTAAAATATAATTAATAAAAAAGAGATTCAGAATCAATGTCCGTGGTCGGCGTGGCTATGCTCTTCGATAGCGCTTCCGATGTACATGGACGACAACAGGGTAAAGATGAACGCCTGGATGAATGCTACCATGATCTCGATGAAGTTCAGGAACAATGCGAACAGGGAGATTACCGGGGCGATCACGAAGCTTTGGAAAATAAAGATCAGACCGAAGAGGCTCAGCAGGATGATGTGGCCTGCAGTGATGTTGGCGAACAACCGGACCATCAGGGAGAATGGCTTCATAAATACACCTACGATCTCAACCGGGATCATGATGATCAACAGCGGGGCCGGTACGCCGGTAGGTGCCAGAAGGTGTTTGTAATAGTTGCCATTTGCATTCAGGTGGACCACGATGAATGTCAGAACCGCCAATGTCATCGTGACGGCGATATTACCTGTAAGGTTGGCCGAGCCCGGGAGCAAGCCCATGATGTTGTTGATCAGAATGAAGAAGAACAACGTGAGCAGGTAGGGCAGGTATTTTTCGTATTTAGGGCCTACGTTCGGTTTCACCACTTCGTCGCGGATGAAGAGGATGATTACCTCCATGGCTGAAGCGAAACCTTTCGGCGCTTTGCCTTTGCTGTTTTGATAGAAGCTTGCAACGCCCGTGAAAACGAGGATCAGGATTAATGCGCTGATCAGCATCGAAGCTACGTTTTTCGTGATCGAGAAGTCGTAGATTTTACGAGCTTCGTCAACAGGCACGATTTGCTCCGATTCACCGTGTACGAGGTGGTATCCGTTGTATTCGTGGTGTTCGTTGTGGAAGTTGGAAGACATGAAAACCTCGATACCGCGGTCTTCAGAATAAAGTATTACAGGAAGCGGGAGGACTACACCACGCGAGAATTCCCATTCGTGGGAGTCAGCGATGTGGTGCATGATCATTTCGCCGATATTGAACTTCGCTTCGTGCTCTTCAAGCTTATGTTCAATTTTATGCTCTTCCTCATTCACAGCCTGAGCGATCTTCTCAGCCTCGTGCTGGGTAGGTTCGTCGGCGCGGGCCGGGAGGTTAAAAACGCATGTTGCCGCTATAAGGGCGATAGTAAAAAACCGTCTCAGATGGGTATACATAAATGCTTGAAATACTATGCTTTGTCAATCGCGGCGCAAGTTACGATACAAACCATATATTTCAAAGCATGTGTAAAATAAATAGAGTGCAAAAAAGTTGATAACGAATAGGAATGAATCAGTTAGCCCTTTGTACAAAAAAATGGCGATGAAGATGATGCTGAGAATGATGCGCGCAACGATGCTGGAAATGTAAAATGTGACAAATTTCTCACGCTTGTTCCGCAATCCGAATTCCATGAGCCGGTGAACCAGAAATGCGAGCCCGAAAAAGAAAACCAGAATATACCATATATAGGGATGGAGGAAAGAATCCGCGTGGAATCTTTGAGCAAGGAAAAATACAATTCCGAGTAAAATGGTAGCGATCAGGGTACGTAGCATGCGCGTGCGGCTGCGGGGAGCAATTATTGTTTGGTAAAACTTCTTATCAAAAGGTACAGCGAGGCGGCAATGGAGACCAGCGAGAGCACGAGCGTCCATACCGGGACTTTGTTTTGCTGCCATTCGTCGAGCTTGTAACCCCCGTAGGTGAACGCCAGGATGGTGCCCAGCATTTGCATCGCCATGCCCGAGTATTTTAGGAAACGCGTCGACCGGCCTTTATCCACGAGCTTTTTCGGATCTTCCATAGCTCAGTTGTTCCTGTTTACATGGTAAAACAATGGTAGAATATCGGGGTAAAATTGCTTCAAATTTTGCAAATGGCCTTATCTTCGATACGCATTTATTGAAATTACCGTTTTAGGTTTGCAAACCTGGCACAAAGACGAACATCCCATCCATCAATTTCGTGACCGACCGTTTTACCTCCCATATCCGACGCACATTACCATTACTTGCCATGATGATCGTTGTGGCTGCCTGCTCGCAGTACAGCTCGCGGCCCGGTGCCATCACTTTCCACAATGTGGCGGCAAGGTATAATGCGTATTTCATGGCCGAGCAGGATATGGCAGAGGCGGAATTCGAGATGAAGAAGGCCTATAAGGAAAACTATAATCAGTTGCTTCCGATCCTGTTGCCGATGGATTCGGTCCTGGCGCAGTCAGTGAAACCCAAGTTGCAGGATGCGATCAAAAAGGCCTCTATCGTGGCTGAAAAACACCAGAACAGCAAATGGATCGATAATAGCTATATCCTTTTGGGGAAATCGAGGTTGTACCTCGGACAATGGGCCGACGGCCTGGAAGCGCTTCGTTACGTGTATGCAAACGGGCGTGACGAGGACGATAAGAATAATGCATTGATCCTGCTGATGCGGGCCTATATCGAGCACAAGGACTATTCCAACGCGTTAGGCGTTGCCGAGTACCTCAGCCAGCAGCCTCTGGGTAAAGCATCGCAACGCGATTTCTATCTTACCAAAGCATACCTCCACCAGCAAAACGGCGAATACCTGACTTCGGTGGCGATCCTGGAAGAGACATTCCCGCTCCTGAAGAAATCGACCGAAACAGCCCGCATCCATTTCGCAGCGGCACAGATGTACGACCGCCTCGGGCAGTATGCCCTGGCCAACCGGCATTACAAAAGCGTGAACCGGAACAAGCCAAATTACGATCTCGGCTTTTATTCAGCAATGAATTCCCTGCAAAATGAGGTGGTGCTTAACCCGCAGCGTGACGTGTCCAATGTGGGCTTTGATAAAATGCTTCGCGACCGCAAGAATGACGACCTGAAAGACCGGGTATATTTCACGATGGGCTTGCTGGCCGAACATAAAAAGCATATCCCGGAGGCGGTAAGCTATTTGCAGCAGGCGGCTGCGGCTTCGAAGGGGAATATGCAGCAGAAGGCATATACCTATCTCCAACTGGCACGTATCGAATATGAATCGCTTGAAAATTTCGAGATGTCGAAAGCATACTATGATAGCGCGCTGGCCATTCTGCCCCAGGAAGCACCCGAGTACCGCCTGGTGGCCGACCGGAAACGTGCACTCGACAATTTTGTAACGCAATACACCGTCGTTTCCACCGAGGATAGCCTGCAAAGACTGGCCAAAATGAACCCGGCGGCGCTGGACAACAAGATCGACGCGATTATAGAGGCCAGGGAGAAAAAGCGACTGGAAGAAGAAGAGAAAGCCCGTAAAGCACAAATTGCGGCGCAGAATGCGAGTTTGCAGCAAGGCGGTGGAAATCCGCTGGTGACCGGGGGCGAGCGTCGCTTCGAGCTGTTCGATCCGGCATTGGTCAATAAAGGGAAAATTGACTTTAAGCGGACCTGGGGCAACCGCCCGCTGGAAGATGACTGGCGCCGCAGCAGTCGCCCGATGCGCTCACTGGCGGGCAACAATGCGCCGGGCGGTGCGGATAGTACCGGCGTTGCGCAGGCCGCCGCACCAGAGCCTAATGGTTTGCAAAAGGGCACACCGCAATGGGACCAGGTACACGCATTGCTTAAAAAGGACATTCCATTGGCCGATACTGCTTTTGCGGCATCTGACAGGAAGAAGGAAGAAGCACTTTACAATCTGGGTAAAATCTACCGGTTCGACCTGAAAGAGTCTCACCGGGCGATTGCCGCATTCGAACGCGTACTGTCCGAATATCCCAAAACACAATACAAAGACGAGATTTACTACCTGCTTTTCCTGAGTAATGAAGAAAACACCGCTCAGAAAGAATCGTGGAAATCGAAGCTGCTGAGTGAATATCCCACTTCCACGTATGCGCGGCTGGTTAATAAAACGACCGACACGGGCGGTACATCGGGCAATGCAACGAAGGAATACGAAGCGATGTATAAGCTCTACGCCGACGGCAATTATACCAAAGCCCTGGAAGACATTGAGAAAAACCTGCCATCCTATAAAGGCAGCTCCATGGAGGACAAGTTTGCCCTGCTCCGCGTTTTCCTGATCGGCAAAGTGAGGGGCAAAGAAGCATACGGCCAGGCCATTACCGAATTCATGCGGCTTTATCCCACCAGTATTTACCTGCCCCGGCTAAAAGAAATGCAGGAATTCAATTCCCTGTCGATGGGCAAGAGATAATAGGCTGAAATTGTATATTTGCCATTTCCAGTAACCTATCACCCCACATCTATGATTGAATTGCAACCCGGAAAGTATCGGCGTACCATTGTCCGTCTCTGGCGGTTCGTTGGCCTGGGACTGGGTCTGATCATATTCTACATCGTTGCCGTTAGTTTTAACTTTTTATGGTTATTCGGTGACATGCCTGACCTGAAAACACTCGAAAACCCGAAGAGTGAACTGGCATCCGAGCTGATCAGCGAAGACGGTAAATCGCTCGGTAAATACTTCTTCGAGAACCGCACCCCCATCGATATCGCGCAGATTTCCCCCAACCTCATCGACGCGCTCGTTGCGACGGAGGACGCCCGTTTCGTCAACCATTCGGGTATTGACCCGCGAAGCCTTGCCCGGGTTTTTAAAGGGGTTGTTTCGGGAAGTTCCAGCTCGGGTGGCGGTAGTACGCTCACGCAGCAGGTTGCCAAAAACCTTTTCAATACACGCTCGGAAGAGTATGAAGGATTGCTCGGTAAAATTCCGGTGGTACGCATTGTGATCGCCAAAACCAAAGAATGGGTGTTGGCGGTGGTGCTGGAAAGGAAGTATACCAAGCAGGAAATCATGCAGATGTACTTGAACACCGTATCGTTCGGCAATAATACTTACGGTATCAAAGTTGCTTCCAAAACCTATTTCGATAAAGAACCCTGGGACCTGAATGTGACGGAAGCCGCATTGCTGGTGGGTATGCTGCAAAATCCGACGCTTTTCAACCCGTTGCGCTTTCCGACCAATGCGATGAACCGGAGGAATACGGTATTGGCGCAGATGTATAAATATGACTACATCAATGAAGACGATTTTAACAAATACAAAGACAAGTCCCTGGGCCTGAATTTTACGGTCGACAGCCATAATACCGGTCTCGCACCTTATTTCCGCGAATCGATGCGGGGATATCTCAAAAGCTGGGTGAAGCTCTACAACGAGGAGCACGACACCGACCTCGACTTGTACACCAGCGGCCTGCGCATTTACACGACCATCGATTCGCGGATGCAGCGGTACCAGGAACAGGCATTAACAGAGCATATGAAAGGCCAGCAAAAGCTGTTCGACGAGCATTGGAAGGGCCGGAATCCCTGGACTTTCGATAATGGGAAGGAAATACCGGGCTTTATCAAAACCGCCGCCAAGCGTTCCCCCCATTTCATTTCCCTCAAACGGGACCTGGGAGAGGAGGAGGCCTGGAAGATCATGAACAAGCCTTACAAAATGAAGGTTTTTACCTGGAATGGCGAGAAGGAGGTAACAATGAGCCCGCTGGACTCTATTGCTTACTACAAACGCTTTCTGCGCGCAGGTATGATGTCCATGGACCCGCGTAACGGGCACGTGAAGGCGTGGGTAGGAGGTATTAATTTTAAATATTTCAAATACGACCACGTTAAGCAGGGCTCGCGCCAGCCCGGTTCGACTTTCAAGCCGTTCGTGTATGTTTCCGCATTGGACAAAAACTTCCTGACCCCCTGCGACCATGTGACCGATCAGCCTGTGTATTTCGGGCCTTCCGACGGTGTGCCGGGAGGATGGTCGCCGCATAACTCCAACAACAAATACTCTTACCAGTCGCTGTCGCTTCGGCAGGCATTGGGTAAATCGGTAAACACGGTGAGTGCTTACCTGATGAAAATGGTGCGGCCCAAGGCAGTCGTGGAATATGCCCATAAGCTGGGTATTACCTCCAAGTTGCAGGAGGTACCATCGCTTTGTCTGGGTATCAGTGATGTATCGGTGTATGAGATGGTGGGCGCCTATTGCGCATTCGCCAACGGCGGCCACCGGACGGAGCCTATGACGATCCTGCGCATCGAAGACCGCTACGGCAATGTATTGCAGGAGTTTTTCCAGAAACAAAACCAGGAGATCAGCGCCAATATGGCGTATAACATGTTGTACCTGATGCGTGGTGCGGTGGAAGATCCGGGCGGAACAGCAGGACGTCTGCGGCAATACGGCGTGACCGAGGGCAATGAAATCGCGGCCAAAACCGGCACCACTTCCAACTACTCGGACGGTTGGTTCATGGGCATGACGCAAAACCTCGTGTCAGGAATATGGGTAGGCGGCGAAGACCGCAGCATTCACTTCCGTACGATTGCCTATGGGCAGGGCGGGCGCATTGCCATGCCGGCCTGGGGATTGTTTATGCAAAAAGTATATGCAGACCCAACATTGGTCCAGTATCGCAAAGGACCATTCATTAAACCTGAAAACTACGTACGCGAATGCGGCGGTGTGACCTCCGACAGTACCGATACTTACATCCCGCCGTCGCGGTCCGACGACGAGGGCGTATTATTCTGACCCATTAAACGCTTACCCGTGAATATTCTCGTTGCCCCTGATAAGTTTCGCGGTTCGCTGGAAGCCGCGGAAGTATGCGATGCTGTTATCGAAGGTGTCCAAAAAGCCTATCCCGATGCGAAAGTGACGGCAATTCCGCTGGCCGACGGCGGCGAGGGTACTTCGGCAATACTAACCCGGCAAGCCAACGGTTCGGAAGTAACGGTGACGGTCATGGATCCGCTGAACCGGCAGATCAAAGCAACGTACGGGATTTCGGAAGATCACCAGGTGGCATTCATTGAAATGGCCGCGGCCTCGGGTCTTGCCCTTTTGAAGGTGGAAGAGCGGAATCCGCTTCGCACAAGCACATTTGGTACCGGCCAGCTGATCGTGGATGCATTGGATCGGGGTGTAAAAAAGATCATTCTGGGCATCGGCGGCAGTGCGACTACCGATGGGGGCATTGGTATGGCAGAGGCGCTGGGCTATGCATTCAAAGACTCCGAAGGGCGCACATTGCTGCCAAACGGCGAATCACTCGGAAAAATCGCGGCGATCGATATGCATAATGTAGATTCCCGGCTCGCATTGGTCTCCATCGTTGTAGCTTGTGACGTAACCAATCCATTGTTTGGGAAAGATGGAGCGGCATTTATATATGGCCCACAGAAAGGCGCCGATCCGGAAATGGTAGTCCAACTCGACCAGGGGCTGCAAAACCTCACGCAGGTAGCCACACGCGCATTCGGGCGGGATGTGAGCCTGGTACCAGGCGCAGGCGCGGCGGGAGGGCTGGGCGCGGGTTGCATGTGGTTCCTCAACGGCACCTTGCAAGATGGCATCAGCATTGTCATGGAGCAATGCAATATGACATCCCTGGTAGCCAATGCGGATTTGGTGATCACCGGAGAGGGCAAAGTAGACGAGCAAACGCTGGCAGGAAAGGTCGTGAAAGGGCTTGCAGGGTTGTGCAAAAGCCATCGGGTTCCGCTGGCGGTTGTTTGCGGAACATTGCAGATCACGCCCGAGCAGGCCAGAGATGCCGGCATGACTTATGCGGTCTCGGTACTCGATCGTCCGATGGACCTGAACGCTGCCCAAAGCGAGGCATTTCGGCTCGTAAGCGACGCAACTTTTCAATTGGTGCGGTTGTTTTTCTTCAACAGGGGCGCAGTTTAGTCCTAAATCTCAATCAATGTCTGAATTCAATTATAAAGAAGAACTCGCCAAACTTCCTCTCGATCCCGGTGTGTACCGGTATTTCGATGAAACCGGTGAAGTGATATATGTAGGTAAAGCAAAAAGCCTGCGCAACCGGGTTTCGAGCTACTTTTTGAAAAACAATCAGCACGACCGTAAAACCAGGCGGCTCGTGAGCCAGATCCGCCGGATCGAATTTACCATTGTTTTGAGCGAATGGGACGCATTGTTGCTGGAAAATCAGTTGATCAAACAGTTGCAGCCCAAGTTCAATATCCTGCTCAAAGACGATAAGACCTACCCGTTTATCTGCGTCACCGACGAACCGTTCCCGCGCGTGTTTCCGACGCGGAATATGGACCGTACCAAAGGCACCTTTTACGGGCCATTCGCCAATCTGCGTTCGATGCACACGCTGCTGGATATGTTCAAGGCATTATACCAGATCCGCTCATGCCAGCTGCCGCTGACGAAAGCAAATATCGAGGCTAAAAAATTCAAGGTCTGCCTGGAATACCACATAGGCAACTGCAAGGGCCCTTGCGAGGGATTGCAGGCCGAGGACGAATACGATGCGGAGATCGAGCAGGTGCACAATATACTGAAAGGTAATTTGTCGTCCCCACAGCAGTATTTCAAGGAAAAAATGCTGGAAGCGGCAGAGCAAATGGCATTCGAAAAAGCGCACGCATGGAAAACGAAGATCGAGCACCTGTCTAATTTCCAGAGCAAGGCCACCGTCATTAACCCGCGCATCGGGAATATCGACGTGCTCACGATCGTATCCGATGAGGAGGCTGCCTACCTGAATTTTATGAAAATAAAGGAAGGGTACATGGTGGCGACCCAGACGCTGGAAGTCAAGAAAAAGCTTGATGAAAGCGATATGGAGATACTCTCGATGATGATCGTGGAAATGCGTTCTACGTACGGTGCGGAAGCGAAAGAACTCGTTTCAAACCTGAAACCCGACCTGGATATGCGGCTTGAAGTGACCGTTCCCCAGATCGGCGACAAGAAGAAGCTGCTGGATATGTCGATGAAGAACGTGATGTATTTCAGAAGGGAGAGGACCGAGCGACGTGAGGTGGAAGCTTCTGCCACGACATCGAAGAAAGACCGTGTCCTCATCCGCCTGAAAGCCGATTTGCAGATTAAAACGCTGCCCAGGCATATTGAATGCTTTGATAACTCCAATATCCAGGGTACCAATCCGGTGGCATCGATGGTGTGCTTTAAAGATGGAAAGCCGTCGAAAAAGGATTACCGCCATTTCAATATCAAAACCGTAATCGGGCCGAATGACTTTGCCTCCATGAACGAGATCGTGTCACGGAGATACCTGCGTCTGATCGCCGAGGAGCAGCCATTGCCGGACCTGATCGTGATCGATGGCGGTAAGGGGCAACTCGGGGCTGCCTGCGATGCATTGAAAAGCCTCGGTATTTATGGTCAGGTACCCATTATAGGCATCGCCAAAAGGCTGGAAGAAATCTATTTCCCGGAAGACCCGCTGCCTTTGTACATCGATAAGCGGTCCGAATCCCTGAAACTGATCCAGCAGATCCGCGACGAGGCGCACCGTTTCGCGATCACTTTCCACCGCGACAAGCGCAGCAAGGCCAGCCTGGTAAGCGAGCTGGAAGGGGTTGTTGGCGTCGGGAAGGTGACGGCTACCAAGCTTTTGAAGCATTTCGGTTCGGTACGTGCTATCCGGGAGAGCTCTGTGGAAACGCTCACCGACCTCATCGGCCTCGACCGGGCGAAAAAGGTTAGGGCCTATTT
Organism: Dyadobacter sp. 50-39; assembly: GCA_001898145.1. Lineage (GTDB taxonomy): Bacteria > Bacteroidota > Bacteroidia > Cytophagales > Spirosomataceae > Dyadobacter. The sequence continues at coordinate 245,863 of MKSR01000029.1, read as the reverse complement.
TGATACCATAGCGGGCAATTAAAGACCGATGTTTTTCCCCACGACATAGCCCGTCGTCCAGGCATTCTGGAAATTGAAGCCGCCGGTAATGCCGTCGACGTCCATTACTTCGCCTGCGAAGAACAGCCCGGGCATGGAACGGCTTTGCAGGGTTTCCGGATCGATATCTGCTAATGCAATGCCGCCGCAGGTCACGAATTCTTCTTTGAATGTAGTTTTACCGTTCACTTCATACTGGCTGTTGGTAAGCAGCTCGGTCATGCGGTTCAGCACCTTGTGGCCCGCGTCGCCCCACCGCAGCGTGTCGGCAATCTCGGCCTTTTCGGTAAATGCTTTCCAAAGCCTCGACGGTAATCCGAACCGGGCGTGGGAAGCGATCTGCTGCTTGGGCGTGGCGTTTTTTTCGGCCAACAGAAAATCTCTTACCTCCTGCTCCTTCATGTCCGGCAGCCAGTTGATACGGCAGGTAAATTGGTAATCTTTTCCGGCGAGATCACGTGCGCCCCATGCCGAGAGTTTCAGCACAGCTGGCCCGCTGAAACCCCAGTGCGTGATCAGCAGCGGCCCGCGCCATTCGTGTTTGGTACCCCCGATCTTCACCAATGCATCTTTCACGGACACACCAGCCAATGGTAACAGGTAGTTGCCGGGTGTATTAAAAGTAAACAGGGAAGGCAGTGGCGGAACAATTTCGTGGCGGTGTTCCTGCAACCATTCGAAGCTCTCCGCTCTTGGATAACCGCCTGTCGCAATCAATAGCCGATCGGTCAGAATAGGCTCTCCATGGACGATTTTCAGCTGGAAACCGTCACCTGTTTTTTCAAAAGAATCGACATGAATGCTCGTCCTGATTTCGATGCCGAGGTTCCGTGCTGTTTTGACCAGACATTCAATAATGGTGTGCGACGAATCCGTGACGGGAAACATCCGTCCGTCGGCCTCGGTTTTGAGTTGTACACCCCTTTTTTCAAACCATTCCACCGTAGCATCCGCATCGAAACGCGGCAGCAGCCTGCGCAGAAGCTTTTCACCTCTCGGGTAGTTTTTGATAAAATACCGCATTTCGTGCGGGCGATGCGTGACATTGCACCTTCCGCCGCCGGAAATGCGGACCTTGTTGAGGACCGTTCTGCTTTTTTCAAGAATGGTAATACGGGCGTCCGGAAATGTCTCCGCAGCGGTAATAGCCGCCATAAAACCCGAAGCGCCCCCACCCACAATGGTAATCGTCATAATGCCTGATTTGTCCTACAAAAATGACATGCAACTTTTAAAAACTGCAATTTCTTTTTCTATCTTTCAAAATAGCTTCAAAAATTTCAACTAAAACCATTTAAAACTATACATGCAAAAAGTACTTGTGATCGGACTGGGAAAAGTTGGCTCCCTCGTGGGCACTTTACTGAGCAAACGGTTCACTGTAACCGGAGTCGACAAAGCACAACCTGCCGTGCAGCTGCCCTTCGATGTGGTGGCAGGAGATGTGAACGACGGGGCGTTTCTGGACATGGTACTGGCCGGTTTTGATGCGGTTGTATCCTGCATGCCCTACAACCTCAACCTGCCCATCGCCCAGCGTGCGCACAAGGCAGGCATTCATTATTTCGATCTTACCGAGGATGTTCCTACCACTTCCGCTATCCGGGAAATGGCCAAAGACAGCCGGAGTGTGCTTGCCCCGCAATGCGGGCTCGCGCCGGGGTTCATAGGCATTGTGGGAATGGATCTGGCAAAACGTTTCACCAAAATCAGGGATATCGAGCTCCGGGTGGGCGCATTGCCGCGTTATCCCAATGGTTTGATGGGCTATTCATTCACCTGGTCGCCGGCTGGCGTGGTGAATGAGTACCTGAACGACGCGGAGGTCATTCACAACGGCGTTCGCAAGATGGTACCTTCGCTGGAAGGCATTGAACTGATCAATATCGAAGGGCAGGAATTCGAGGCATTCAGCACTTCCGGCGGTTTGGCGACCATGTGCGAAACGCTGGAAGGCAAGGTGGATACGTTGAACTACAAGACCATCCGCTATCCCGGCCATTGCAGTCTGATGCGCTTCATGCTCTATGAGCTTTGCCTGAAAGACAAGCGCGCATTGGTGGAGGAAATCCTCACCGAAGCGAAACCGCCCGTGCAGCAGGATGTGGTGTATGTATATGCAGTAGTAGAAGGCTGGAAAGGCAGCCACCTCGAACGGGAGGAATTCTACCAGGCGTATCATCCTATCGAGATCGACGGCCAGCACTGGCGGGCCATTTCGTGGACTACGGCGGCTTCCATTGCGTCGGTCGTGGAAATGGTGGCAGACGGCGTGCTGCCCGGAACGGGCTTTATCAGGCAGGAAGACATTGCCCTGGATGATTTTTTCAAGACATTGAATGGACAGTTTTTTAAGAATGTGGGTTGAGTATTTATGAAAGGAATAGATGAAATTCTTCAAAAGCTCGGAATAGGGGGAATCAACCATGGCGTTACTACGGGTCAGTCGGCCTGGGAAGGCGGTGGTGCATTGCTGGAATCTTTTTCTCCTGTCGACGGCCAGCGGATCGGGGCGGTAAGCCAGGCTGCCAGGGCTGATTATGACCGTGCAGTGGAAACCGCATCGCTTGCATTTAAAAGCTGGCGAACCTTGCCTGCGCCCAAACGCGGTGAAATTGTGCGTCAAATGGGTACAAAGCTGCGCGAATACAAGCAGGAGCTGGGCACTTTGGTAAGCTATGAAATGGGCAAGAGTTTGCAGGAGGGGCTAGGGGAGGTCCAAGAAATGATCGACATCTGCGACTTCGCCACCGGCCTGTCGCGGCAACTTTACGGTCTTACCATGCATAGCGAACGCCCGCAGCACCGCATGTACGAGCAATGGCACCCGCTCGGTGTGGTGGGGATTATCAGCGCATTCAATTTCCCGGTGGCGGTATGGTCCTGGAATTCCATGGTCGCCTGGGTATGCGGTAATGCATGCGTGTGGAAGCCCTCCGAAAAAACGCCGCTGACGGCCATTGCCTGCCAGCATATCATCAGGGATGTTTTGCAAGATAATAATGTGCCGGAGGGCGTCTCGTGCATTGTATCCGGTGGCCGCGAAGTGGGCGAATGGCTCGCACAGGACCCGCGGATCGCATTGGTGTCGGCTACCGGAAGCATACCGATGGGGCGCTCGGTAGGGGAGGCGGTGGCCAGGAGACTCGGTAAAAGCCTGCTCGAATTGGGCGGAAACAATGCCATCATCGTTACGCCCACCGCTGACTTGAAAGTAGCTATACCTGCCATCGTTTTCGGCGCTGTGGGTACGGCCGGCCAGCGTTGCACCTCGACGCGCCGTTTGATAGTTCATGAATCCATATTTGACGAGGTAAAAAGCCTTTTGAAAAAAGCATATGGCCAGTTGAAAATTGGTAACCCATTGGACCCGGCTATACATGTCGGGCCTTTGATCGACAAACAGGCCGTCGTGCAGTACCAGAATGCCGCCGAGCAGATCAGGCAAGCCGGAGGTACATTTGTGGTAGAACCTGGCGTGCCGGAAGGCGATGCATATGCGTCCGGTTGTTACGTTTCGCCCTGCATTGCGGAAGTGGAGAATCATTTCGCCATCGTGCAGCACGAAACCTTCGCGCCGATCCTGTATATGATCCGTTATTCCGACACGGAAGAAGCCATTGCATTGCAAAACGATGTGCCTCAGGGCCTTTCTTCGGCGATATTCACCAACGACCTGCGGGATGCGGAGCGGTTTCTCTCGCACGCCGGCTCGGATTGCGGCATCGCGAACGTGAATATCGGAACGTCAGGAGCAGAGATCGGCGGGGCATTTGGCGGTGAGAAGGAGACAGGCGGTGGGCGCGAATCGGGTTCCGACGCCTGGAAAGCCTATATGCGGCGTCAAACCAATACGATCAACTACGGCACCGCACTGCCACTGGCGCAGGGGATAAAGTTTGAGATTGAGTAATTAAAATTTCTAACTTTGTACAAATCGGTTGCACATTATACTTCGGAATTATATTATAATAATGAAATACCAGCTTACATCGGAACAGACCTCGTCCAAAGTTGCGGGGGAAACAGTGATCCTCAACCACAATAAAGGAGCCTACTACGGTCTGGACGAGGTGGGTGTGCTGGTCTGGGATACCTTGGAAAAAGGCCCCCAAACGATCGATTCGTTGTGTGAGGTGGTAACCAGCGAGTACGATGTCGATCCGGCTACGTGCAGGAACGATATCGACGGCTTGTTGAAGGATTTGGTTTCCGAGAGACTGGTTGAAATAATCAAATAGATTTGGGCAAAATCGGCAAGCTGGTAGGCAAATGGCGGAATTTATCCGGGCCGGAGAAGCGGATTTTCCTGCGGGCCGGCTGGTGCCTGATCTGGATCAAGGCCGGGCTTTTGCTGCTTCCGTTTCCGCTGTTCAGAAAATGGTACCACCGTGCCAGCCGCCCGAGCAGAATAGAGAATACCCCGCCCGAATCGGTAAAGCGGGCCGTTTGGGCAGTGGATACCGCGGCAAATCTGCTGCCTTTTGAGCTTTTATGCCTGCCTCGTGCCCTCGCAACGAAATACCTGCTCCGGAATGCTCCGGCATTAACCCTGGAAATCGGCATCGAAATCAATCCCGCCAAGCAATTCGAAGCGCATGCCTGGGTGGAACAAAATGGCAACATTATTATAGGGCGTTGGCCCGACACTGTTTCCTACAAACGGCTTTGGGTTTGGGAATGATCTTTATTTTAAATTACACACATGCACCATTACACCGCCTTCGGGCTCCATATCCGTTCAGAAATCCCCCTGCCTGAACTATCCGAAGGCGACCCGCATGCCGCATCCGACATTTATATCCGACAGGGTGATGTAAAGCTTCCGGACATGCGGCCAACTACGATCTACCGGCGTGGTACCCGCGCGTTTTTCGGCCAGGACGAGCAGCAGGCCATGTATCTGCAATGGACCGGCGTGGCGTTGTTCCGGGCTTCGGGTGGTAATGAGCTGGTTGTCGCTCCCGTGACTTCGGATAGTAACATTATCAGCCTGTTTACGGTGAGTGAAGCCTTAGGCTTGATCCTCTTCCAAAAAGGATATTTTCTCCTGCACGCCAGCTCGGTAGCAATAGGCGAAGAGGCGTGGTGTTTCATGGGCATGCCGGGAGCCGGAAAATCCAGTACGGCGGCAGCTTACATTAAAGCGGGTTGCAGGCTGTTGAGCGACGATCTCACAGCAATTACCTTCGATGAATCCGGCAATCCGTTTGTCATTCCGGCTTATCCCCAGCTTAAAATATGGGAAAAGACCGTCCAGGGGCTGCATTATGACCAATCAAGCCTCGAACCGGTCAGTGAGGGGATCAATAAGTTTGCTTACCAGCCAAGGGATCGGTTTTCGAAGAGCATGGTTCCTCTTAGAAAGGTCTTCTTTCTTCATAAGGCCCGAAACAAACCGGCCGCCCGGCATATGAATGCGGCGGAAGTGCCGGGAGAAATGCTTCGTAATTTTCCATTACCCACTGCGCTTTTAACCACTGAGAATCTCAAAAGACACTTTTTTCAAAGTCTTCAATGCGCCAGGTTTGCGGATTTGCTTCGAATAAGGAGGCCCGAAGGGTTTGATAAATTGGAAAAATGGGTAGAGGCGAATATCCGTGAAACATTAATCACGGAATAGGATGCAGCAAATCATGATCTCACGTGAACTGGCATATCTGATCGAGGCAGCGGTACTGCCGTCGGGCCGCCAGCCTTTCGCAGTCCGGGAGAAACCTTTTGATCCGCGTCAATTTTCGGCACTTGCCAGCTGGCACCAGATCAGGCCGCTGGCATTTGACTACGTACAGGAAAAGGCCATTAGCCTTCCCGCCGAAGTTCAACAAATGCTTCGGGAATTTGCGTTGGGGCAGGCTGTTACCAATATGGCTTTCCTGGGAATATGCGTGAGATTATATAATCGTCTGATAGAGAATAAAGTACGCGTTTTTCCGATGAAGGGTGCATTATGGGCCTGGATGTTCTACGATAAGCCCGCCTCACGGGAGTTTGGCGATATTGATTTTTTTATCGGGAAAGAGGATGTTACCCCAAGCCTGGATATTCTCCTCCGCGAAGGCTTCGCCGCCGATAGTTACCGCCACTACTTGCTTAAAGAAAAGGCTGTCGTAAATGATTACCTCGACACCGACTATCAGCTTCCTCTCACGCCGCTGCGGGAGCATGCATTGCAATCATTGGAAATACAGTGGAACTGCACCTACCCGCGGTATTGCTATAATTTCAAATGGGATGAGCTGGCAGGAAACCTCGTCCAGTTCGACATGATGGGAAAAGCGGTGAAGGTACCTTGCATGGAAGTTCAGCTCCTCATGATGGTGATCCATCATGGTGGCGTCGAGCAATGGGACAAGCTGAAATACGTTGCCGACTTCGTCAGGTTGCTCGATAAGACTGCCGATTCGCTGGATTGGGCGTACATTAGCAGGGTAACCAGGGAAAAGGGGTTTCATAAACTGCTCCTTGAATCGCTCGGCGTGGCGAGCTGCCTGAGCGGCAGGGACTACCTGGGGCTCGCAGGAGAACCCGGAAGTTATCCCTCTGAGGCTTTTTTGAACGAAATACTCACTCATTGGGAGAACGAGCGCCCTTCGTTGAAGACTAAAACCTGGCGTATTTTCCTTTATAATGTAAAATACCGCGACAAATGGTCGGATAAACTCTCCATTGTCGCGGCACATATAGGGTATCTGACCCATTGGAAACTTCTGTGGCACAAAATCGGCTGGTACCGGAACCGCCCCTCAGGTAAGGCTCACCGTGATCGTGCCGTCAATGCTGTGTCCGGGCGCGAGGATATTTAGTCCTTCACCCGTATTGAACGCGTCCACATTGGCAGTCAGCGCCTCGATGGCTACGCAGTCACGTGCCGGCGGGGTATACACGACGAGGTAATTGAACTTCCCTTCCCCCGTTTCCTGTTCAATACGAAGCGTAACATTCTGGTTCTTCGAAATCAGCTCGGTAACCGCGCGGCCGCCGGTGTTCTCTACGATAAAGGCATTGTCAAACTCTTTCCTATGCAGCAAAGCAGGCATCGCCATATCGAATGCTTCAGTACCGATCGGGATGAGGTTTTCATTGAAGGTAACCAGCCTTTTCGACGGAATGTTAATGTTCCATGCTTCCACATCCTCATTCCCCAGCACCCAGTAGGGGTGCCAGCCGAACATTGCCGGACAAGGCGCGTGCCCATTGTTTTTAGCTTCATATTTCAGCTCGAAACGACCGTCGGAATGCAGGGTGTACCGCACCGAAAAATGCACCTGGAACGGATAACCTTCGGCATTGTCGATGGTATACGATAATCGGATCGACGCATTATCAGCGTGAATGACCTGCTCGTCGATATGAAACTGGTTTTTGCGCACCAATCCGTGAATGGCGTTCAGCCCGCCGTCTTCGTTCTTGCGAAGCTGATATTCCTTACCCAGAAACTTGTACTTCCCCTCCGGTATGCGGCTTGCAAAAGGGAAAAGCAGTTCACTGGCGCTTTTCGTGTCGGCAACAAGGGCGGCCGGGGTGGGAGGTGTTTTCAGGACTGAAAAAAGGGTGAGCCCTTTGCGTAGGGATAGCTGGCGTACGATGCCGCCCAGTTCGGGGATCACCACTACGCGGTTTTCAGTCGAGGTTTCGTGTATAACGTATTCAGTCAGGTCGCCGAATTGCTGTTTGAAAATTTCAAAGGACATTGCTTTGAAGGTTTAGGTAAAAGATTCAGATATGCTGTAAAAATAATAGCCGGACAGGTTGAATTGTCCGGCTATCCTATTTTTATTCGATCAAAAATGCCTATTCGTCGTTGGCACTTTTTTCGGCTTCCGCCATTTCTTCTTCTTTGCGATCTTTTTCGAGTGTCTGCTTCACCACTTCTTCGTGAATGGCCGCTTCTTCGTTCGAACGACGATTGATGTAAGCCTGGTAGCTTGTCTCTTTCTCGTAAGGACGTTTTCCAATCAGCTTTTCGAGGTCGGCCTGGAAAAGGATCTCTTTTTCAAGAAGCTCTTTGGCCAGCACTTCAAGTGCATCACGTTTTTCAACGAGCAGGTTTTTTACAAATTGGTATGCTTCGTCTACCAGCTTTCTCACCTCCTCGTCGATCGCCTGTGAAGTCGATTCCGAGTAAGGCTTGGTGAATGCGTAATCGGTTTGTTTCGAATCGTAGAATGAAATGTTACCGATGCGCTCATTCATACCGTACATGGTAACCATGCTGTATGCCACTTTCGTTACCCGTTCAAGGTCGCTCAATGCGCCGGTAGAGATTTTACCGAATACCACATCCTCCGCGGCACGGCCGCCCAATGTCATGCACATTTCATCAAACAGCTGCTCGGTACGGTACAGATACTGCTCACGCGGGAGATATTGTGCGTAACCCAATGCCGCCACACCACGTGGTACGATCGACACTTTCACCAACGGATCGGCGTGTTCCAGGAACCAGCCCGCCACCGCGTGGCCTGCTTCGTGGTATGCCACGATTTGCTTCTCTTCCGGAGAAATCAGCTTGTTTTTCTTTTCCAAACCGCCGATTACACGGTCCATGGCATCCTGGAAATCCTGCATAGTCACTTCCTCGCGGTTACGGCGGGCGGCGATCAAAGCGGCTTCGTTACAAACGTTCGCGATTTCAGCACCGGCAAAGCCAGGGGTCTGAGACGAAAGTTTCTGGATATTGACGTCGGTAGCCAGTTTCAATGGCTTCAAATGCACTTTGAAAATCGCCTCGCGACCGATTACGTCCGGCTTGTCAACGGAAATCTGGCGGTCGAAACGTCCCGGACGGAGCAATGCAGGGTCGAGAACATCGGGGCGGTTGGTAGCTGCTACAATGATGATACCGGAGTCGGTTGCGAAACCGTCCATTTCCACGAGCAGGGAGTTCAATGTATTTTCGCGTTCGTCGTTAGAGCCAGGCATTGCACCACGGCCACGTGAACGACCCACGGCATCGATCTCATCAATAAAGATGATACAAGGCGCTTTTTCTTTCGCTTGTTTGAAGAGGTCACGCACGCGCGCTGCTCCTACACCCACGAACATTTCCACGAAGTCGGAACCAGAGAGTGAGAAGAAAGGCACGCCTGCTTCGCCCGCTACTGCTTTCGCAAGCAAAGTTTTACCTGTTCCCGGAGGGCCCACGAGCAATGCACCTTTCGGGATTTTAGCACCCAGTTTCTTGAATTTGTCGGGGCTTTGCAGATACTCTACGATCTCTTTGATCTCTTCTTTCGCTTCGTCGAGGCCGGCAACATCGTTAAATGTGATCTTAACCTTGTTTTCGGCGTCGAAGAGCGTCGCGCGGGACCGGCCGATGTTGAAGATCTGACCGCCAGGGCCTACACCACCCGACATTCTGCCGAGGATGAAGTACATTACCAGGATCATGACAATGAAAAAGCCCCAGGTTCCGAGGAAACTGGTCCAGTCGTTGCGGGTATCCACCACAAAAGGCACTTTGTCATCGTCGGGTACTCCTTCCTGCATTTTATCGAAATCCTTCTTGAAGGTTTCCGCCGATGTCACCTGGAACTGATAGTGGGAAGCACTTTCCCCGCCGAAATAGTTATTTTCCTTTGCAACAACCCTGTATTTGTCGAGTTTCAGCGCCTCGGGTTTGAGCGTAACTTCTACCGATTTGTCATTTACAATGGTTACGCGCTCCACTTCCTTGTCGGCCATCATTTTTTCGAAACGTTTCTGAGTGGTTTCGCGGATGGTTGATGTGCGGTTAAGGTACGTGATTCCGAGTATAGTAGCGATCAGAGCGGCTATAATCCAACCTTGATATCCCTTCTGAGGACTTTTAGGGTTGAGTGGCCCCCTTTTGTTATCGTTTTCAGACATTCGTTCGTTTTAATTAAGAGGAAATATAATAAACAACAATCCCGGCAGGGCTAATGTTCGCCCGGCGGGCCTTCATACCATGGAGTCTTCCAGGTACGTCACCTCTGCATCTCCCCAAAGTTCTTCCAGATCGTAATGTTTGCGGCGTTCTTTGTTGAAAATATGTGCGACAACGTCGACATAGTCAATCAAAATCCATTCCCCATTCGCCTTTCCTTCTTTCTGCCAGGGCTCTGTTTTGGATATTTTGTAAACTTCATCTTCAACCGAGTTGGCCAAAGCATCTATTTGTGTGTCGGAATTCCCCGAGCAAATCACGAAAAAGTCAGTGATTGAATTTTTTACTTTTCTGAGGTCTAATATGGCAATCTCCAAACCCTTCTTTTCTGTCATGCCCTTCACCACCAGTTCGGTGAGATCTTTTGAGGATAGTTCTTTATTTTTGCGTTCTTTCATGCGTTGTTATTTCCTTTTCTAAAACCCTAAAGTAAAACAAAAAAATTGTACAACTCTACACAGGACACGCTAATAATTGGTAAAAAAGTTATATACCTGCCAACTTGTCACTCCACCAACGACATAGCGGCTGAAATAGTACATGCGGGGTTGTTTGAGGAAGGAACGGTTGTCATTACCGACAATCAGGTGAAGGGAAGAGGCCAGCGCGGAACCGCCTGGAATGCGAATGCAGGCGAAAATCTGACCCTGTCAGTGGTACTGACACCCGGTTTTCTGCCTATCCAGGAGCAGTTTCTGATCAGTCAGATCACCGCGCTCGCGATCCGCGGATACCTGGGAAGCTACGTGCCCGATACCCGGGTGAAGTGGCCGAACGACATTTACATGAACAACCGGAAATCGTGCGGGGTTTTGATCGAAAACTCGTTGCAGGGCAGCCGTTTCGCTACGTCCATTGTGGGCATAGGCGTGAATATCAACCAGTCGGTATTCGAGAATGAGTATGCGACTTCGCTTGCGCGTGAAACCGGGCAGACATTCGTACTGGCCGATGAGTTTCATAAGCTGTTGAAGTCCCTGGACGCCTGGTATGTGCGGTTGCGCTCAGGCTCCCAGAACGACGTGATCCGCCGCGAGTATCTGAGGTATCTGTATGGTTATCAGCAGGATGTGAAATTTCTCTACAACGGAAATATCACCAGCGGCTCGGTGACCGATGTGACAAAGCTTGGGAAATTGCGTGTCAGACTGGCCAACGAGCCGGAAGAAATGGATTTCGGTTTGAAAGAGATCGAGTGGGTGAGGGAATGATCAGCCCCATTTGCCTACAACGGCCATCACAATGGCACAAATGCCCAACCCGAGCGATTCCCGCGCCAACTCAATGTTGAGGCTGCGCATCGCCGTTTCGCCAAAGAAAATACCTTCGAATTCAGGTGGCCATTGAAGGATAGCCGCCACTACATATCCGGCCGCAAGTACGTAAAATACCCAGGAGGGCCATAGCTCGCGGATACTCATAAAACATGCCAGTGCGGCAAAGCTGTAAATGGCAATCCAGACGCCTGAATCGGGATCATTGAGTTGCAGGTAGGCGAAAATGACGAAGATGACGCCGAAAAATATCTTGAAAAGTCTCATGATAAAGCGGGTTAAAATTTCGAACGATGTTAAGGTATGCTAAAAAGCCGTTACCGGCACATTATTAACTGCCGGAAACACTGTTTTAACACATCATTTACTGACAAAATTGCGCCAATGCGTTCGCAGCGTCGCTATATCCCAGGTTCAGAGCCTGTTTCAGGTTCGTGCAGCCCAGGTCTTTTTCATTATCGTTGATCTGCGCGAGGCCCAATCCGTAGAATGCCTTTCCGTAGCTCGCGTCAAGTTTCACGGTCTGGCGAAATGCCAATGTTGCTTTTTTGAAGTCCTGGGTGCGGTAGTAGGTATTTCCCAGGTTGTACCAGGCCTGCTTGTTGTTCGCATCGAGCTGAGTGGCTTTTTCAAAATCCTTGATCGCATCGGGCGTTTTATCCATCAGCACGAGCAACTGCCCGCGGTTGAGGAATACATCGGCAGTATCGGGAGCCAGTTCGGCGGATTTGTTATAATCGGAAAATGCGGAATCCAGTTTGTTTTCGTCCGTATAAAGCAATGCGCGGTTGAAGTAAGGGCGGTAGGAGGAAGGTTGCAGCCGGATGGCCTGGCCGAAGTCGAGCAATGCATTCGGATATTCTTTCAATTCGTAATAAGCCACGCCGCGGAGGTTGAACGCGTCGGCATTGGTGGTATTTTTTTCGATCGCTTTGTTGATGAATTCAATGGCCTCACGCGTTTTGCCTTGTTGCATGAGTTCTTTGCCTTTTTGGAGGAACGCGTCGGAGGATTGGGAGCAGGCGTAAAGGAAAATCAGAAAAAATAAAAAAAATAATCGAGGCATACTGGTTCATTTCTAGTTGATTCGCACAAAAGTAAGGCGAAACGTTACACGAATGTTTTCTTTTTGTGAATAAAATGTCCTTATCTTTGCACCCGGCAAATCGGAACTACCAGCTCCTTCCGAATCCCCCAGGTCCTGACGGAAGCAAGGGTAGGTGGTCGATGCGGTGAGATTCTCGGTTTGCCTTTTTTTATTTCTTCGCCTCAGGTTTTTCCGTCTTTCTTTCTTTTTGCTTTTGTTCAGGGTTTCCTACTTTTGTGGAATATTCTAACCAATAAATTTTCAATATGAAATTTTTCATTGATACTGCGAACCTGAATGAAATTCGGGAAGCGCAGGCGCTTGGTGTATTAGACGGTGTGACCACCAACCCATCTTTGATGGCGAAAGAAGGAATTACAGGTAAGGATAATATAATGCGTCACTACAAAGCAATCTGCGACATCGTGGATGGCGATGTAAGTGCGGAAGTGATCTCGGTTGATTTCGAAGGAATGGTTCGCGAAGGCGAGGAACTGGTTGAGATCGACGAGAAAATCGTGGTGAAAATCCCGATGATCAAAGAAGGTATCAAAGCGCTGAAATATTTCTCTTCAAAAGGAATCCGTACCAACTGTACGCTGATTTTCTCACCAGGACAGGCGCTCGTTGCAGCGAAAGCCGGTGCCACTTACGTTTCTCCGTTCGTAGGCCGCCTGGACGATATCTCTACCGATGGTATCGCCCTGATCGAACAAATCCTGACTATTTATAGAAACTACGGTTTCGATACGCAGGTGCTGGCGGCATCAGTTCGTCACCCGATGCACATCATCCAATGTGCAGAAGTTGGTGCCGACGTAATGACCGGCCCATTGAGCGCAATCGAGGCATTGCTGAAACACCCATTGACCGATATCGGTTTGGAAAAATTCCTTTCTGACTACAAAAAGGGTAATTCATAATTCCGTTTGTCACACTGAGCGAAGTCGAAGTGCATGTGCGATTTTTCCAAGGCAACGCGCAAATATCCTTCGACTACGCTCAGGATGACAATACTGGTCTGCTCAATTTGACATAAGCGGACTCGCCACACTATCCATTTCGAGCATTCGCTCACATTTACGCAAAGCACAAATCATGACCACCGATTCGACGGAGCCAATAATCAGACTGGAAAGGGCAGATATCTATCAGGGTGAGAGGCCTGTTTTGAACGACGTTCATTTTGAAATCAGCAAGGGCGAATTCGTTTACCTTATCGGTCGGACCGGTAGCGGTAAGAGTTCGCTGTTGAAAACACTATATGCCGATTTATGGCTGCACACCGGTTCTGCCAAAGTAGCCGGTTATGAGCTTCACAATATCAAAAGGGCCGATATCCCTTTCCTACGTCGCCGGATAGGCATTGTTTTCCAGGATTTTCAGTTGCTTTCTGACCGTTCGGTCGAAGACAACCTGGCGTTCGTACTCCGGGCGACGGGCTGGGAAGACAAAGGCAAAATATCCAAACGCATTGCCGAAGTGTTGATGCAGGTAGGCCTCGGAACGGCCCAGAAACGCATGCCGCACCAGCTTTCAGGCGGTGAGCAGCAGCGCGTGGTAATCGCCCGGGCGATGCTTAACGAGCCGCAAATCCTGATCGCCGATGAGCCTACCGGAAACCTCGACCCCGAAGTAGGCGACCAGATCATGCAGGTGTTCCGCACCATCAACAATGCAGGCACTGCGATATTAATGGCCACCCACAACCACGATTTTCTCAAACGCTTCCCCGCCCGCGTGATCAAATGCGAGAACGGCGGTGTTACCATGAGCTAGTCTTGTTTTAAAGCATTAAAAAAAGGCATCTGAGAGGATCAGATGCCTTTTTTGCGTATTCAAGCTATTTATTTCGCTTTCATGTCAATCACCGGAATGATCATCTCTTCAAGCGATACGCCACCGTGCTGGAAGGTATCGCGGTAGAGGTTCACGTATTGGTTGTAGTTGTTTGGGTAAGCAAAGAAATAATCTTCTTTCGTGAACACGTACGAAGTCGAAACGTGTGGTTTCGGCAGGAATATGCGCTCCGGTTTGCGGCATACCATCAAGTGGTTGTCGTCGAAGCCGAGGTTTTTTCCGTGCTTGTAACGGAGGTTCGTATTCGTTTCACGGTAACCGATGATTTTAACCGGTTTCTGAACGCGGATCATGCCGTGGTCGGTGGTAAGGATCAGGCGGCCCTTCTTCTCTGCCACTTTGCGAATGAAATCGAGCAGCGGAGAATGCTGGAACCACGAACGGGTAATGGAGCGATAAGCAGCCTCATCCGGCGCAAGCTCCTTGATCATCTGCACGTCCGTACGCGCGTGGGAAAGCATATCCACAAAATTGTAGACAATCACATTCAACTGGTTGGTCAGCAGGTTATTGAATGTATCCACCAATGCTTTTCCCTGGTTGGTATTCAATATCTTGTTATATGAAAACTTGATATTCAAGTGGTTCATTTCCAATTGTTTTTGAAGGAAGTCCTGCTCGTGGTTGTTCAGTCCTTCTTCACCTTCCGGCGTATTTTCATCACTCACCCACCATTGCGGATGCTTGCGCTCCATTTCACTCGGCATAAGTCCGGAGAAGATCGCATTACGTGCGTAGCCGGTGGTAGTCGGCAAGATGGAGTAGTAAGATGATTCCTCCTCTATATTGAAAAACTCCTGCAGAATCGGCTGGATCATTTTCCACTGATCATAACGGAAGTTGTCGATCAAAAGGAAGAAAACGGGTTCGGTAGAGCCTTTGAGATGTGGGAATACCTTCTGTTTCATCAACTGGTGCGAGAGGATCGGCTTGTCGGAACGCGGGTCATTGAGCCATTCTTCGTATTCGTCTTCAATGAATTTGCAGAAATTGGCATTGGCTTCGCTTTTCTGCATGCTGAAAACTTCGGCCATTCCCTGATCGTCGGAGCTTTCCAGTTCGAGCTCCCAGTAAATGAGTTTTTTGTAAATATCCGCCCACTCTTCGTGACCAATGCGGTCCTGGTATTGCATCGCCAGGGTGCGGAACTCCTGCTGATAGCTGAGGGTGGTCTTCTCGGTTACCAGGCGTTTGTTGTCCAGGATTTTTTTGACGGAAAGGAGTATCTGATTGGGATTCAGTGGTTTGATCAGGTAATCATCGATCTTTGACCCGATGGCATCCTCCATGATATGCTCCTCTTCGCTTTTCGTGATCATGACTACCGGGAGGTTGGGCTGTTGCTGCTTGATCTGCGCTAGGGTTTCGAGTCCGGTCATACCCGGCATCATTTCGTCAAGAAAGACAATATCAAACCGGTCGTTCTCGATACGGTCCAATGCATCGGCGCCGCTGTTCACGGGCGTCACATTGTAACCTTTGTTGGTGAGAAACATGATGTGCGGTTTGAGAAGATCTATTTCATCGTCGGCCCAAAGGATGTTATATTGCATAAGGCTCTTTTTTCAAGTGGTAATTAGTTAAAAACAATAAAAGGCTAACGTGCCGGAAGAAGCGGGTCGTATACGTAAAACGGTTTTAACGTTTTTTAAGAAATATACGGCTAATCCTTATACGTTAACCTCCTTAGTAAAAAATGCATTCCACAAAGCCCTGCTACGGCAAAAATTTTCTGGTCACCCTGTCGAGGTCGTCGGGCGTATCCACGCCATGTGAGTCGTCGGACGTAACCACTGCCTTGATCGCATAGCCATTTTCCAGCCAGCGCAGCTGTTCAAGCGCTTCCGCCTTTTCCAGCGAGGATACGGGGAGTTTGGTTATTTCGGCCAGCACGTCGGTTCGGTAAGCATAAATGCCGATGTGCTTGTAAAAAACATGCGATTTCAGGAATTCGTCCTGGCTCTGTGCATTGCGCAGGTAGGGAATGGTTTGGCGGCTGAAATACATCACCTCATTTCGCTTGTTCAAAACCGCTTTCGGTACATTCACGTTGAAGAGAATGTCATCGTTTTCGATGACTTTGACCAATGTGGCGAGCTCGGTTTCCCCATTCAGCACCGATGCGAGGTGGTCTATCGGCTCGGGGCTGATGAACGGCTCGTCGCCCTGGATATTGATCACATAATCATAAGTGCGGTCCGTGTTGCTCAGCGCTTCGAAGCAGCGGTCGGTGCCGCTTTGGTGATCCTGCGACGTCATTACCGCGGTTCCGCCAAATTCCCGCACGTGGTACAATATTCTTTCATCATCCGTCGCTACGATAACCTGATCCAGTTGAGTAGCTTTGGAAGCTTGTTCGTAGACCCGCTGGATCATGCTTTTTCCGCCGATATCCACCAAAGCCTTGGCAGGAAAGCGGGTAGAAGCGTAGCGGGCCGGTATTATTCCTAGAATGCGCACGAGGTCGTTGTCAGTTAAATTTGATTCAAAATAAAGGTAAAAAATTGCAAAATCTTTTTTCGTTCCGGTTTTCAGAAAACATCTGGCGGGTAATGCCGGATGCCGACCCGGCCAGTTCGCTGTGGGTCATAGAGTTACGTGATGCGGATAGGCGGGAAGTATCGTTTGCCGTCATCGACTCCGAAACCGGGACTTTAAAATGGCGGCGCCAGGTGGAGGGCACCGATTGGTGGACATCGCTTACAGCTTTCTCCGATGGCCATATTTACCTGCATAATTACCGCTATCCCGAAGTTCCCGAGCCTACGGACCTCCTCGCCGTGGATGGAACGACGGGATTGCTGGCGTGGATAACACCCGGCCACGTGCTGGTAAGAAATGCCGGAGAGGGCCTGCTGGAAGTGGCGGCCAGGCAGGGTGATTCATTCAAATATTTGCATTGCAATGCGGTAACCGGCGAATTGCTGTCTTTGGATGCAGCACTACCCGAACCGGACGACGAAATAATTTTAGCCGAGCCCGTTCGTTACATCGGAGGGAATATGTACTTCGACCGGCTCGCGCAATTTGTTAGCGACACCACGCATGGGCACATCCCGGTAACCATTGATTATTTGGAGAAAAGACCCTATATAATCTTTTCTTATTATATTTACGAGCAAGATAAAACAGTGCAATACCTCCTCATAGTAACCGATCAGAAGCAACAGGTTTTACACGAGAAACTATCGGAAGAGCGTGAAGGAACAGGCCGCTCGACGATGATGCTGAAAGCGTCCACACTGGTTTATCTGAAAAATAGCAACGAGTTTTCGAGTTTAACGCTTTCATAATAAATGAAATACATTTTTTGCCTGGCCCTCTTGGCAGGATTAATGACAGGTTTGACGAGTGCCCGGGCTGAGGGATTGAATGCTGTTGACTCGGTAGGGGTCGAAAAGGTAGGGGGGAAGATCTTCATTATCCACAAGGTGAACCAGGGGCAGACGATGTTTGCCGTCGTGCGCCAGTACGGAACGACCATTCACGCCTTACGCGAAGCCAATCCCGGCATGAGCGATCAGATCCAGTCGGGCCAGACGATTCGGGTACCTTACACGCCGAAAACCGCCAAAAAGGACTCCAAAAAAGAGGATAAGAAAGAAGAGAAAAAGGAGCTTGTAAAGGCAGAGGTGAAGGAAATAAAGCCTGTGGCAGATACTCCTGCACCGGCGGTTACCAGCACAGCCGCGCCATCCGGACCTCCGGCTCCACTGCCTTCCAACGGCATTCATAAGGTAGAACCAGGCCAGACATTGTATCGCGTAGCCGTGAAGTATGGTGTGCTAATGGCCGATCTCCGGAAATGGAACAATCTTACCGATGATAACCTCAAAGACGGCCAGGAGCTGATCGTCAGCGAAAAAGGGGCTGAAAAAGCAGCTGCGCCTGTGGTTACGCCGCCTGCTCCGAAGGTTGCGACTACCGTTGTGAAAGACTCGGTGAAGGCCAAAACGGCCGTTCCTGAAAAGGTAGTGAAGCCTGTGGAAGAAGTAGCGCCGCCGAAAGTGGTGAAAAGCAAGAAAAAGTCGGAGTCGGGCCTGGCCGAGGTGATTGAAACAGACGAAAGTACCAGCAAATTCCTCGGATTGCACCGCACGGCACCGATCGGTTCGCTCGTGGAGGTTTTAAATGAATATAATCAGGAAAAAATTATCGTCCGCATTATCGGCCGTATTCCGGACACGAGCGTGAACGACGATATTGTGATCAAGCTGTCGTCCCGCGCATTTGAAAAAGTTTCCCCCAATAGTAAACGATTCCGGGCCGTAGTCAGTTATCTCGAATAACTACGAAAAGATATTATGAAACACGCACCACAGTTTCGTTCCAAAAGGGAGGAGGAGCGCGAGGCGCTTAAAAATACGGCCGGATACAAGGTTTGGACTGTTATGTTCACACTGCTGTATCCATTTATAGCCATTTTTACATTCCTGTTCTCGGGCATTGTAATGATTTTCTCAGGTATATCACGCGTGCTGGCTTACCTGTTCGGAGGTAGCCATGCCCGACGCTAGTATCACCGCCTATCCGCCCGAATTTGTTGCCGAACTGCTCGATAGCAAGGTAAGCCGGTACAATCAACCTGATTTCATTCCTTTTGACCCCATCAGTATTCCGCACCGGTTTTCGGTAAAGCAGGATATTGAAATTATGGGTTTCTGGGCAGCAGTACTCGCCTGGGGCCAGCGGAAGACCATTATTAACAAATGTCTGGAGCTGGCTGCATTGATGGACAATGCACCCTATGACTTTGTGCGCAATCACCGCGACAGCGACCTCAAACCCTTCCTGCATTTCAAACACCGCACTTTTAACGCTACCGACACGCTCTATTTCCTGCATTTTTTTCAGGAATACTACAACATGCACGACTCGCTGGAATTCGCATTCAGCAGCCATATGAAGCCTGGCGACATTACCATTGAAAATGCGCTCATCGGCTTCCACGACCAATTTTCCGACTCCGAAAACTTCCCTTTGCGTACGCGCAAGCACATTGCTACGCCCACGCGCAAATCCTCGTGCAAGCGCCTGAACATGTTCCTGCGCTGGATGGTGCGTAAGGACGACAGCGGCGTTGATTTCGGCATTTGGGACACCATCCGTCCGTCACAGCTTGTATGCCCCTGCGATGTTCACGTCGACCGTGTAGCACGTGTTCTGGGACTGATCAAACGGCCCGTAACCGACTGGCAGACCGCTATCGAACTTACCGCTTCACTCAGGTTGCTCGATCCCAACGATCCTGTCAAGTATGACTTTGCCCTGTTCGGTTTGGGGATTGAAGGGTTTGCCAATTAGCGGTCGCGTCGCAGCCGCTTACTTCACAAGACCTATTTCGAAGAATCAATCAAGTACTTCTATGCTTCAAATGAAGTGCCTAGGAGTAGTTTGAAACGGTTTGCTGCCCCTTTTCAGCCCAAAGTCCGGTAAATAATCTTGATGGGGCGTTCCTTCAAGCTTTTCTCTATGCCAGCAAATGTCGGTGAACTTTGGGTCATCACTAAAAGCATTGATTTCATGGAAAAGATGTACAAAATTATTGCCTTGCTGCTGGCTGGGGGAGCCATACTCGGCAAGGTGGAGGCACAAACGCATTACGGTTCCGGGGCGGGAACGTTGGGCATCGGGCATGCTTATTTCGGCACCGATGCGGGGAAAATGAACACCACGGGAGCGGAGAACACATTTGTCGGCCATTTTTCGGGTAAGAACACGGTTTCCAAGGGTTCCAATACTTTTGTAGGATTTCGTACGGGAGAGATAAGCACCGGAGCAGGAAATACCTTCATAGGATGGCAGGCCGGTATTCAAAACAATGCTTTCGATGCCAATACATACGTAGGCGCCGGGGCAGGGAGCGCTGTTGCTGGCGGCGGCAATTCGTTTTTCGGGACCGGCGCCGGAAGTGCAAGTTCGGGTTCATACAATGTTTTTCTTGGGAAGGACGCCGGTATGCTCGCTTCGGGGGGCGACGATAATGTGATTGTGGGGGTTCAAGCGGGCTATTTCAACAAAAATCACCACAATGTCTTTCTAGGCAGGGAGGCGGGTTATTACAACCAGCAGAGTGATAATGTTTTTATCGGCTGGAAAGCGGGGTACGCCAACACGGCGGGTGTTGCCAATACCTACATTGGAACAAAATCGGGCTCCAATGTCACCGGGACCGCCAATACCATCATTGGTCATCAGGCCGGTTCTAATCTTTCCAAAATTGATTTCAGCACTTTTGTAGGGACAAGTTCGGGCTTCAATGCTGAAGGCAACGCAAACACCTTTTTCGGAGCAAGCGCCGGGGGAGAAAGCAAAGGGGATTACAACCTGTTACTCGGCTTTCGGACGGGCTCGCTGATCAAAGGCAACGGCAATATCATGATGGGGACGGATGCAGGTTATTACAGCGCAGGCAACGACAATATTTTTATCGGAAAGGAGTCCGGTTACTTGAATGCGCAAGGCACTGCCAATGCATTTGTAGGGGTGTCTGCCGGACGCAACAACGATAGCGGGGTAGGTAATGCTTTTGTTGGAAGTAAATCTGGATTTTCCAACAAAACCGGCAGCCTCAATACATTCCTGGGGCACGGCGCTGGTTTCGACAATGTGAGTGGTGAGAAAAACACATACCTCGGCTATGCCTCAGCGGGCAAGGCTGACATCGTGAATGCCACTGCGTTGGGCGCCAATGCGAAGGTCACGGCAAGCCACTGTGTCGTATTAGGCAACAATGCCAACGTAGGGATCGGGGTATCGGCACCGGTTTACCAGTTTCAAATGAGTACGAGTAGCGCAGCCAAGGCTGGCTCGGCGAGCTGGATTATCATGTCTGACCGGCGTCTGAAAACCAATGTGTCTGATTTCAGCGATGGGCTGGACGTGCTTAAACAAATTAAACCGGTATGGTTTCAATACAACGGGCAGGCAGGGATCCAAACCGGCGATAAGAAGTTTGTCGGCATTATTGCCCAGGAAATGCAGAAAATAGCCCCCTATACCGTCGGGACATTCGCTTATCAGGATTCACTGGGTAACAAAACCGAGTACCTGGACTATGATGCCAACGCTATGACCTATATTCTGATCAATTCGGTGAAAGAGCAACAGCGGATCATAGAGGAGAAGGATGCTAAAATCCAGAACCTGGAAAGTCGCTTGGAGAAGTTGGAACGCCTGATGGGTGCCCAGCCGGGCGTTTTTAAACCAGCCGAAAAAGAATCCGGAAGTTTGGAGCAAAATGTTCCCAACGGCTTCTCGAACAAGACTTCCATTAAATACTTCATTCCCCAAACTGTCGAAACAGCGGTAATAGACATTTATACGGCATCCGGTGTGAAGGTAAGCTCTCATCCCATATCCGGACGCGGCGCGGGAGAACTGATCATCTCAGCCGATCGATATCGCAGCGGTGTCCACGTTTACGACCTGGTAATGGACGGCAGAAGTATGGGTTCCAGGAAGATGTTAGTCGAGTAAAAGACAAAAGCGGGCTCCCGTGATGGGAGCCCGCTTTGCTTATTTTCTAGCCTGCATCAGTCCTACAATGCCGCATTGTCAAAATGAACGGATTCAATGGAGAACAGTGGCTTGTTGCCTGCTTCTGCATTTTTAAATATAAAATACACCTTGTGCAGCTTACCATCGGCTGGAGCCTGGACCGGGATGCTGATGGTTTCGGTCTTATCGACTTTGCCCTCACCGATTTTGGCTCCCGCTACGCCATCCAGGCGAACTTCGAGCGTGCCGCCTGCCGAACGGCCGGCATTACTTCCCACCGAAACAGCCAGTTTTGAAATCTGGGTCAGGTCTATATCATCAAATGCGATGAATCCGCCGTCTTTCATACCGATCACCATTTCATTTCCATTGTCAGCTTTATACTTGAAAGTGCTTCTGGTGGTGTCGGCTGCATTGGCCATTAATGTTGACGGGCGCAGCGCTACTGTTTTTGAACCGGTCAGCGGGCCCATGTTGCCATTGCCTTTATCGGTATAGCTTGCTGTGAAAATGTACGAACCGTCTTTTTTCTTGGCCTGCGTCACATATGAGCTTTTCAGCGGCTTTTTGTCGACAGCCTTGGTGTTATTCAGATCCAGGATGTATTTTACCATTTCCTCGATCTCCTCGGGCTTGTGCTGCGGGTGGCCGGGCATTGCCTGCTCGCCCCAAACGCCGCTTCCGCCTTTGAGCACCTTGTCGGTCAAAGTTTTCAGCGAATTGCGCTCGCTCGCGTATTTCTTCGCTACCTCCCGGTACGCCGGCCCGATTGATTTTTTGTCAATCGAGTGGCAGGCTTTACAGTCGCTCAGTTCGATCAACCGTTTCCCGGTTTCGAAGCCGGTGTTAGCCTGGTGCCCCTGGGCGAGTTGTGTTTTGTCAAAGCCTTCGAGGTAATTAATCGTCAGTGTCACCTCGTCTTCCGGAATCTTCTTGTTGGCCAGGCTACCGTCCTCCTTATCAGAAACAGACACTTCGTAGTTCACCGGTTTGTCGTTCCAGTAGAATGTCTTGTTGCCTTTGATAGCCACATCCACTTTGGGAATCGCATTGCCCACACGCACGATCACGTCCGAAGCATTGGAGTTACCTGCGTTGTCGGTCACTTTCAATGTGGCGGTATATTCGCCCGGCTTAGCGTAGGTGAAGCTTGGGTTAGGTAATGTGCTTTTCGGCAGGCCTTTTCCAAACGACCATTCGTACTTGATCGGGTCGCCGTCGTGGTCTAAGGAGCCTTTGGAAGAGAAATTGACCTTCAATGGCGTTGCGCCGGTGGTGTTGGTAGCGCTCGCTACGGCCACTGGCACACGGTTACCTGCATTAAAAGTAATGTGCGAAAGGCTGGCCTCGTCGTTCTGCGCGAACCAGTTAGGGCCGTATTCCAAAGTATACAATGAGCCGTCGTTCGCAAATTGCATGTCGATCGGATGGCTGAACTTCGTGCCAGGCATAAACCGTTCAATGCTTTGCAGGTCGCCTTTCTCGTTCATTGTCACAATGTTAATGTAGTCGCGGATCCAGTCGTAAGCGAAGAATTTACCATTGTAATAGGAAGGGAATTTAACTTTGCTATCCTGGAAATCAGCGGCATAATATACCGGACCAGCCATGGCATTACGTCCGCCTTTGCCCACAATCGCTCCAAACTCCGGTGAATCGGCGTAGGGATAATAAATGAATGCAGGCTGCGCAGGCGGTAGTTCTTGCAAACCGGTATTGTGCGGAGAGTTGTTGATCGGTTTCAATGGATCAAAAGGCTTTCCGGATGTGCCATCGGCAAAGTTGAAATCAATGTAGGGCCGGTTGTTGCCAATGAACAACGGATAACCGAAGTAGCCTGCTTTTCTGGCCTGGTTTACCTCATCATATCCTCTCGGTCCACGTTTGGGATCGTCGTTCGATGCGTCGGGACCTACATCGCCCCAATACAAATAGCCGGTGTGCTGATCTACCGAAATACGGTAAGGGTTGCGGGTACCCATTACGTAAATCTCCGGGCGTGTCTTATCTGTTCCGGGAGGGAACAGGTTGCCTTCGGGAATGTCATACAGGTTGGTCCCACCCGGCATATTGGCCCGCCGGTCGCCATAGCGCGGTTTAATGCGCAATACCTTGCCTCTCAAAGAATTGGTGTTGGAAGAAGTGTGCTGGCCATCCCAGCCCTCACGGCCCGGACGCTCATCGATAGGACCGTACCCATCGGACTGGAACGGGTTCACATCGTCGCCGGTCGATAGGTACAGGTTACCTTTGGCATCCCATGCAATGGAACCGCCGGTGTGGCAGCAATCCGTACGCTTCACGGGTACTGTGAGCAGTACCTCTTCCGTGCTGAGCAACAGGGTGTCCTTCACGTCGTCGTATTTAAACCTCGACAGGTGCTGGGCTGTGTCCGCCTGCGAAGATGGCGGCGAATAGTACATGTAAATGAGTTTGTTGGTCTTGAAGTTCGGGTCGATGTTCAGACCCATCAAGCCATATTCCTGTTTGATATAGACAGGAACTTCCCCTACGATTTTAATTTTGCCGGTTTTGGGATTGTAAAGCTTCACCTTCCCCTTTCTTTCGGTTAGAAGTACGCGCTGGTCGTCGAGGACCACGAGTTCTGTCGGCTCATCGAGCTTCGACGCGAGTACTTTTTTAGTGAAACGGTTTTCTTCCGGGCGGGATTTAGCGTAGTCCAGCTTCGACGCCATTGCCCAGTTAAGGCCGCCGGTAAGGTGTTTTACAAAAACCGGGTTCGTGAACGTCGCATCCTCATGCCCGAAATTGGTGTAAAATGCACGACCGCCGTCGAACTCGTGGTACCACGACATCGGGTGGTTGTCGCCCATTTTCCCATCCTTGTAAGTCTTTTCGTCAATCTTAACCAGGACATTTACTTTCTCATTAAAATTTTTGAAATCGTAAAACTCGTCCTTGATCTTCCATTTTTTAGGAAAACCATCCATCGAAGGGTGCTGGTCGTTTACGACAAACGCCTCTCCTTCCTGCACATTCGGGTTACCTGGATGGCTCAGGAACTGAGCGCCGGCCAGTTTGTTGTACCACTGCCAGTCGTATTCGGTATCCGTTGCCGCATGGATACCCACATAGCCGCCTCCCGCCTGAATGTAGCGTTCAAACGCGTCCTGCTGCTTGTCGTTCAGGACATTGCCGGTAGTGTTCAGGAATATGACCGCGCTGTATTTTTGCAGGTTTTTGTTGGTAAAAGCCGCAGCGTTTTCGGTGGTATCCACCGCGAAACCAGTTTCCTTACCTAGTTTTAAAATGGCCGTTTTTCCTGCGGGAATAGAGGAGTGCCGGAACCCGGCCGTTTTGGAGAACACCAGCACGCGCTTCTCCGGCGTCACCGTCTGGGCCGTAGCTACCAGACTGCAACACGCCAGGGCCGTCACGGCGGCTATCCTGAAACGTTTTAATACTTTTTGAAAAGGGGATTCAGTCATTGAATTGGTTGGGTATTGTTTAACGTAGAAAAAACCTACCTTCCATAAGGAAGATAGGTTTTTAATATACTTGTAAGATGGACAATTATAAACCCAGCACCTTGCGGTTAAATGCTTCATCTGCACCTGTTCCGGCGAAATCGTCAAACGCTTTCGTAGTCACTTCGATGATATGGCTTTCGATGAACGGTGCTCCTTCTGCCGCGCCTTGTACGGGCGACTTAATGCAGCATTCCCATTCGAGCACAGCCCAGCTGTCATAATCGTACTGCGACAGTTTCGAGAAAATAGCACCAAAATCAACCTGGCCGTCGCCGAGTGAGCGGAAACGTCCGGCGCGGTCTGCCCAGCCAGCGAAGCCGCTGTAAACGCCCTGCTTGCCGGTAGGGTTGAATTCCGCATCTTTTACGTGGAATGCTTTGATCCGGTCGTGATACAGGTCGATGAATTGAAGGTAATCCAGTTGCTGCAACACGAAGTGGCTCGGGTCGTAGTTGATATTGGCACGGGTATGGCCGCCGAGGTAGTCCACGAACATTTCGAAAGTGGTGCCATCGAACAAGTCTTCGCCCGGGTGGAGCTCATATGCCACGTCCACGCCATTTTCGTCATATACATCCAAAATGGGTTTCCAGCGGGCAGCCAGTTCTTTGAATGCCGTTTCAACGAGGCCGGCAGGTCGCTGAGGCCATGGGTAAAGGAAAGGCCACGCCAATGCACCGGAGAAAGTAGCCGAAGCTTTCAAACCCAGTCTGCGGCTTGCCTGCGCTACCAATTTCAAATGCTCCACAGCCCATTCAGCACGTGCTTTCGGATTTTTGCGAACTTCCGGTACGGCAAAACCATCGAACAGATCGTCATACACCGGGTGCGATGCCACCAGTTGACCGATGATGTGAGAAGCGAGTTCTGTAATTTGAAGACCCTTGTCAGCCAATTTGCCTTTCAACTCGTCGGCATAGGTCTGCGACTCGGCCGCTTGTTTCACATCGATCACGCGCGGATCCCAGGTGGGGAGCTGCAATCCTTTATAGCCAAGGCCGGCCATGTAGTCGGCGATGGTATCCAATGAGTTGAACGGAGCTTCGTCGCCAAGGAATTGGGCGAGGAAGATACCTGGGCCTTTTATCGTTTTCATGTTTTTAATGATTGAATGACTGAATGATTGAATGATTGAATGACTGAATGGTGAGTTGATTTTGTCAGCGGACGGTTTTTCGAGCTTTGGATAGAATCTTGATAAGTTCTTCTGCTTCGGCCATCAATGCATTCAGCTTTTCGGATGGAAGAATACCCGCTTCCGACATAATCTCCATCCAGAAGAGTGATTCATCAGCCTCCTCAACTGTTATGCTGATTTTGGAAAAGAACTCATTTTGACTCCGGGCCCGGCATACTGCCCTATAATTGGCTCCAACAGATGAGGATGATCGCAGAAATTGCTTTCCAATAACCCGAGCTTCCTCGGTTGGTGGTAATGCTTTAAAAACTTTAATACTCCTCAACACAAACTGCTTAGTGCGAATTTGTAACTGGGAAACGAAGTCGTTTTTACCATCAGCCATATTTATAGTGTGTTAGCAAAAAAGCACAGACGCCCTATTCAATCATTCACTCATTCAATCATTCGAAATTAAATTGTTACCCAAGCCTCAGCTCTATTGCTTTCAAGTATCCTTTCGCAAATGAGTAGTTCACGATAGCCATCCGCGAATGTAGGGAAGGTGGGGTTTTCGGGCTGCTTGCCGGCTGCGATGGCAGCGTACACCTCCTTGAACATTTGTTTGGAAGTATCCGGGAAGCCTTCGTTGTGGCCGCCTGGGAAAGTAATGGTCGAGCGTACGTCCTCGTTCACGAGCGAAGGGTCGCGCATGAGGATTTCGTTGGCTTTGTCGCGATTACCGATCCACATTTCGTTCGGAGACTCGGAGCACCAGCTGAATGTCTTTTTAGAGCCGGAAATTTCCAGCGACATGCGGTTTTTACGTCCGGCAGATACCTGTGATACGGTGATCACGCCCTTGTTGCCATTGTCGAAACGGAGCAATACATTGGCGTGGTCTTCGGTATTGATAGGTACATCGGCATAATCTTCCGGTTGCAGCATTTTGCCTGAGTAAGTTTCAACAGCTTTCAAAGGCTTTTTGCGGGTTTTGTGAACCGTATTGAAATCAGCCAGGACCGCAACGGTTTTGAGGCCGGTAATGTATTCCAGGATGTCCATCAGGTGAGAACCGATGTCCGCGATAGCGCGTGAATCACCGGATTTGTCCGGTTCCAGGCGCCAGTTATAGTCGGTGTTGTAGAACAACCAGTCTTGCAGGTAAGAACCGATGAAAGAATAAATCTCGCCCAGTTCCCCTTTTTCACGCATCGACTTCATCTGGCGGGCCAGCGGGTAGTAGCGCAGGTTGAAATGCACCGCATTGACCAGACCGGTTTTCGCAGCCAGCTCAACGAGTTCTTCCGCTTCCGCGAGGTCTTTCGCCAAGGGTTTTTCACAAATGACGTGTTTGCCGGCCAGCAGGGCCGCTTTCGACTGTGAGTAGTGCAAGAAGTTAGGCGTACAAATGTGGATAGCCTGAATGTCATCCTGTTTCAACAGTTCATCGAATGTGTAGGAACGTGCAATGCCAAGCGCGTCAGCTTTTTCCTTGGCCAGTTCTGCGGTCACTTCGCAAAGTGCTGCAACTTCTACATTAGGAAGACGTCTCAGTGCTTCAATATGTGCGGGGCCAATGAAGCCTGTTCCGACAACGCCAACTTTGATTTTGTTCATAAATGGGTATGGAATGATTGGTGGAAAACAGTCCGCTCTCGCGGGTTAAATTGAGATGTACAGTAAATGAAATTGAGTATTCAGGATCAGAAATCGGTCCATTTAGTCTCCGTCTTGTTGGAAGCAATGACGGCGTCGATGAACTTCATACCCCTCAAACCATCCTGTGCGGACGGGAAGTCGTATACCGGATCGGCTTTTTTGCCTTCCCAGTACGCCCTTACGTGAATGGCGAAGTTGCGGTAGAGGTTGGCGAAGGCTTCGAAATAGCCCTCGGGGTGGCCGGCGGGGATGCGCGTATGCACTTGCGCGGCTTTGGACAGGTTGCCTACGCCCGTTCGGATGATGCGCGTACCCTGGTTGGTTTTGTGAATCAGTGTGTTAGGCTCCATTTGTTTCCATTGCAAACCGCCCGTTTCACCGTAGACGCGGATATTGAGGTCGTTTTCCTCACCGTTGGCGATCTGGCTGTTTTGTAGAATACCCTTGGCGCCGTTGTTGAAGCGAAGTAGAATGTTGGCATCATCATCCAGCAAACGGCCTTCCACAAATATTGTAAGGTCGGCGCAAATCTGGGTTATTTTGAGTCCGGTGATGTATTCGGCGAGGTTTTCGGCGTGGGTGCCAATGTCGCCCAGGCCTCCCGCTGCTCCCGAACGCTTCGGATCGGTGCGCCATGCGGCCTGTTTGTTGCCGGTAACTTCTACCAAAGTAGCCAGCCAGCCCTGCGGATATTCCACAATGACCTTCCTGACTTCTCCAATCGCACCCGAAGCGATCATATGGCGCGCTTCTTTGACCATCGGGTAGCCGGTATAGTTGTGGGTGAGGCAGAAGACCAGACCTGTTTTTTCAACCACAGATACGATCTCTTCCGCTTCTTCGGTATTCAATGTAATTGGTTTATCACACACGACATGGAAGCCGTTTTCCAGCGCCAGCTTTGTAGGAGCGGCATGTACGTGGTTAGGTGTAACGATGGCAACAAAGTCCATGCGTTCGCCCTCGGGTAGCTGCTTTTCTTTCAGGATCATCTCCTCAAAGTCGTTATAAACCCTGTTTTCAGGCAGATATAGCGCTTTTCCGGTTTCCTTAGATTTAGCAGGATCGGAGCTGAAAACTCCGCAAACCAGCTCAATTTCTCCATCCATGATCGCTGCACGGCGATGGACCCCACCAATAAATGCATCCAGGGAGCCGCCTACCATGCCCATTCTGATCTTTCTTGACATTCCAGTTGGTTTAAGGTTTTTGAAATAGATTACACAGATAGGAAAGAGCCTCTTAAAGGACTCTTACTTCCTACAAATATAAATTTAAGACATAAAAAACATTGCTTAGGGATAGTGAAAAGCAGTAGAATTCCCCGGAGTTTGTTTTTTTTGTGAAAATCTTTGAAAAAATAGATATCCCGAAATCAATCATCTTAATTCAAATAATCAAACCCATTTAGTCTCATGACCCAATCAGTTAACAGCGGAAGACTCTTCAATGCAAGTTGTTTTGCGCTCATAACCACTGCATTCTCTTTCAGTATCCGTGCAGGGATCCTGCCCCAGCTTGGCACTGAGTTTAACCTCTCAGCTGAGCAACTGGGCTTTATCAACTCGATGTGGTTCTTCGGGTTTCCCCTCGCCATGATCATCGGCGGGCTCGTGTACCACACCATCGGGCCGAAAACGATTATGCAGGTGGCATTTGTCTGCCACGCGATTGGTATCGTCATGACGATCTATTCAGGTGGTTATACAGGACTTTTGATTTCTACATTCCTCATCGGGGTTGGTAACGGCTGTACAGAGGCCGCTTGTAACCCGATGATCGCCGACTCTTACTCGGGCCTGCAAATGAGCAAAATGCTCAACCGCTTCCACATGTGGTTCCCGGGCGGTATCGTAGTAGGATCTTTGATTTCGAAATTCATGACCGACGCCAACCTTGGCTGGCAGGCGCAGATCTGGGTGATCCTGATCCCGACTTTCATTTACGCATTCCTTTTCTGGGGACAGGCATTTCCGAAGCCTCACGTAGACGGTGTAACTTCAATCGGCGAGAACGTGAAAGCGATGTTCACGCCGCTGTTCCTTTTCATCTTCGTTTGTATGGCATTCACTGCTATCAGCGAGTTCGGTCCGCAGCAATGGACAGGTTTGATCATGAGCAAAAGCGGCGCTAGCCCGATGTTGATCCTTGCCCTGGTAACGGGTCTGATGGCGATCGCACGCTTCTTCGCCCACCCGATTGTGGCGGCTATCGGTCAGACGGGTATCCTTTGGGGCTCTTCGATCCTCGCGGCGATCGGTATCTACCTGTTCAGCACAGTAACTGGTCCTGCTGCTTACGCGGCGGCGGTGATCTTCGCAATGGGCGTTGCCTTGTTCTGGCCTACGATGATCGGTTTCGTGGCGCAAAACGTGCCATTGAGCGGTGCATTGGGTATGTCGATCGTAGGTGGTATAGGCATGTTCTCAACGGCTATCTGGCAGCCGGTAATCGGTAAATGGCTGGACGACGCCAAAGCTGAAAAAGCGGCAGCAGGCCTTACAGGCGACGAAATGGAACTCGCCGCAGGGCAAGCCACATTGAGCACCATGGTGATGTTTCCCGCATTGCTGATCGTTGCATTCGCTATCCTGTACTTCTGGATGAAAGGACGTAAAACAGTGCCTGCTTCCTCGGCAGCAGTTCACTGATTTCGCTGATATACAATGCAAAACGGGCGCTCATAGGGCGCCCGTTTTGCATTAATGGTGGTTTAAAAAAACCGTATTATCTCAATTTTACAATCGTTACACCCGCACCCCCGCGGTCGGCGTGCTCGTCGTACATGCCCGTTACCTGCTTGTACCCGCGCAGATGGTTGCGTACGAGCGTGCGCAGGATGCCGTCGCCTTTGCCGTGCACAATGCGGAGCTCATCGTAGCCGAGCATAATGGCATTATCCATAAACTGATCAACGAGCCCCAATGCCTCCTCGCCTCGTTTGCCGCGCATATCGAGGTTAAAGCTGAAATTGAGCATCCGCTCGTTCATATCTACGCCTTTGGAGGCCGTTTTTAGGCCTTTGTCGCCGGTTGCGGCACGGTAGGTTTTCCGAGACACTTTTTCCAGGCGGTTCAGCTTCACGTTGGATTTGAGGTCGCCGATGCGGATTTCCGCGTCTTTACCTTTCACCGAAAGCACCTCGCCGATGGCAGTCTGCCCGCTGATGCGCACGTAGCTGCCCGGTGTAATGTCGCCGCCTTCCGGTTCGTATTCCTCTTCCTCGGGCTGTTTTTCGGTAACTTCCGCCAGTTTCAGGTTGTTTTTGCCAAAATTTTCAAGGGTAGTGCGTACCGTTTTGGTTTTTTCCTTCTCGGCTTTGTTTTCCTTGATCTCGCGGATTGTATTCTCTATGAGCTGGTTTGCATCCGAAAGCAGGTTTTTGGCCTTCTGCTTGGCCTCATTGACGATCTTTTTCTCGTTGTTTTCGAGCTTTTCCTTCAATGCGGTATAGTCGGCGACCTGCTTGGTCAGCTTGCGCTCCTTAATGCCTATTTCAATGTTTTTCTCCGCAAATACGCGCCGCTCGATATCCAGTTCTTTCAGCAATTTCTCGAAATTCACCTGCTGTGTACCCAGCTTCTCCTTCGCCCGGGCCACCACAGCCTTTGGTAACCCGATTTTGGAGGCGATCTCAAAGGCAAACGAACTGCCCGGACGTCCGATTTCCAGCTGGTATAGCGGCTCCAAATGCTCGCCATCGAAGCGCATAGCTCCGTTTACCAGGCCTTCCGTTTTGTCCGCAAGGACTTTCAAATTGGTATAATGCGTGTTGATCATCCCGAAGGCGCCGGATTTGGTCAGGTTTTCCAGAATGGCTTCCGCAATGGCGCCGCCCAGGCCAGGCTCGGTGCCGGTACCGAATTCGTCGATGAGGAACAATGTCCTTTTGTTAGCCATCGAAAGGAAATGACGCATGTTGGTCAAATGCGAGCTGTATGTACTCAAATCATTTTCCAGCGATTGCTCGTCACCGATGTCGATGAAGATATTTTGGAAAAAACCCATCGAAGAGCCTTCCAGCATCGGTACCAGCAAGCCGCATTGAAACATGTACTGGATCAGCCCCACGGTTTTCAAAGCCACGGATTTACCGCCCGCATTAGGCCCCGACACAATGAGAATGCGCTGCTTTTCCTGCAATTCGATATTGAGCGGGATCACCTTCTTGCCTTGCTTCTGAAAAGACAAATGCAGCAGCGGGTGGCGCGCCTCGCGCCAGTCGATAAATTGCCGGTTCTCGAACGGCGGGTTAATGGCGCCCATTTCACCGGCCAAACGCGCTTTGGCGCGGAGGAAGTCCATTAAGCCCAGGAAGCCATAGGCCTTTTGCAAGTCGGGCACATACGGCCGGATGTAGGCCGTTAGTTCCAGCAAAATGCGGTTTATTTCACGGCGCTCCTCATATTCCAGCTCACGGATTTCATTGTTGGTCTCAAAAACATCGGTGGGTTCGATAAAAACGGTTTGCCCGGTGGCTGATTCGTCATGGATGAACCCGCGCAGCTTGCGCTTGTGCTCGGCAGCCACGGGAATTACCATACGGCCATTCCGGACGGTCAAAGACACGTCGTCACTAATCCAACCGTTGCTCTTCGCCGATTTGAGAATGGTATCCAGCTTCTTGCGGATGCCGGCCTGCTCGGAAATCAGTCGTTTGCGAATGCGTGATAACTCCGGCGATGCCGAATCGCGGATCTGGCCGCGATCGTCGATAATGCGGTCGATGGCATCGGTGACGGCCTTTTCGACTTTGATTGTCTTAGCATATTCTCCCAAAATAGGGAAGGCGTCCGCCTCCTGACTCTCAAAAAAGCGCAGGCAAAGGCGAATGGTAAGCAGCGACACTTTCAGGTCCGAAAATTCAGGCTGGGTGAGCAGCATACCTTCAATGGAAGCCCGTTTCAGGTAGGGCGTCGCGTCTATGTAATTCTGGGAAGGAAAATTCTCGCCCAGTTCGAGGATGCGCTGCATTTCGGCGGTCTGGCTTACGAGCTTTTCCACCATTCCGAAATTCTCGGAAAAGCGGATCTTTTCCACAAAACCCTGGCCTAGTGAGCTGATACAGAGCTCTTTCAATCGCTCCCTCAGCTTGTCGAATCCCAGTTTTTGTTCTAATGTATTGGGGTAAAGCATTTTTAATGGCTATTGGCTGTCGGCATTCGGCCAACAGCACTGTAATTGATGTAAATTTTAAACTAAAAGCAGCCGGCTGCCGATAACCGACAGCCGAACTCTGTTCCTAAAACACATTCCGGATTTCCTCCTTCAAAACCTTTAAAGCATGTGTCGAAGGCTGGATTTCTTTTTCGATGACGTGCGAGAAGATCTTTTTGGCGAGGTCGGAGGCAGGGGCTTCTGCATTCACCTCGGCCGCGGCCTGGTTCACGACAGCCACGGTTTCGTTCATCGCGTTCACAATCTGCTCCCACGCATGAGTGCTGATGTAAAGCTGCTGGGCTACATTATGATTGTATTCCTCGCGGATTTCATGTAGTACGATCTGCTGCAATTCCAGCGCGCTCGTAGCCATGGGTGCCGTCCTTAGCAACAAGTTATTCGGTGTGATGCGTTCCAGGAAAAGGCACATGCGCTCGTAAGCCTGCAAACGAAGGGGTAATGTGATTTCCACATTTTTGCTGCGGTTATCAGTACGCTGCTTTTCCAGAAACTTGTCCGCTACGGAGTTCAGCATCACGCCCAATGCGAGTGTAAGAACGAGCCCGACTGCCAGTGCGCCAAGTATCAGTGTATATTCCATGGTGTGAAAAAGTAATTTTATGCCAAAATGAGGCACAAAATTAAACGATTAGCCGCATTTGGCAGATATTTATTTCAAAACGCGAATGGAACGGCGGCAGATTGCGTTTACTGATTTATCGCAACCAGCTAATAGAGCAGAATGAATAACCCGATTCAATTGACCCAGGCAGCACAGCTGGAAATCAGATCTACATTAGAGGCCAACAAAATCCCGGATACCTATGGACTCAGGGTAGGTTTGAGAGGGGGGGCATGCAGCGGATCCTTCCTGCTGGGGTTTGACACCGCCACAGAGCACGACCAGACGTACCTTATCGAAGGAATTAAGGTGCTGATAGACAAGCGCCATCTCATGTACGTGATCGGCGTGTCGGTCGACTTTGAAGAAGGCGTGAACGGCAGCGGTTATACGGTTTCGGCCGCAGAAAAACTCAGCTAAGTGTTTTTATCAATCTTCAACGGTTACATGCTTCCAGTTTTCTCCGGAACGGATCCGGTTGAGCTGGGTATGGGTAATTCCGAATTGCTTCGCAATCATTTTCAAACGGTTATTATCGTTTTTCAAAAGCTTCTTGATGATGCGCACTTTGCTTTCCGTCAGCTTGTAGTTCTTGGTCCTGCGCGGTATGACCCGGTTAATGAATGCGGGATTCTCGCGGTTGTGGTCGATCATTTCCGCCTTCGTCACCCATTTCAGGTTTTCGAAGTGGTTGTTCTGTTTGTCAAAATCCAGGTGAATGACGAAATTATGTTCAGCATCCGGCTTGTCCACGAAATGTTCTGCTACCAGCTTGTGGACGTAACGGTTGATGGTCTTGCCGCCTGCCACACGGATATTTAATGATCTATATCCCTGAATGACAGATCCTTTGATCACAACCCCTTCCTTGGGATTGTTCTGGAAACTCTTCAATCTGCCATAGTTGGATACTTCGTAATGGGGAGCGTTCTCAATCTCGCTGAATAAAATCTTTGCCCACTTTTCGTTCCAGAAGCTCCGGCTTACATTTGATTCATTCATTTTTTTAAAAGCTATTATGACAAGTTCTTAACGTTGTACAATTAGTCGTGGCCCCTGCCTTGCGGGAATCGGGAACGATCTTTTGGTGTTTCATTGGTGTGTGAGGCGCTGCGGCCACGCCGCATTGGTGCCCTTAGTATTTACTAAATTGATTTTGGCATGAAACGTACACTCATTATAGGAGCAACTTCAAACCCATCCAGATACGCTTACCTGGCCGCACAGAAACTCAGGCATTATGGTCATCCCATAGTACTCATCGGACGCAGGAAAGGTTTCGCATTAGGAGAAGAAATCAACACAGACAAAACTGACTGGAAAGACGTAGATACCGTCACATTGTATGTCAATCCGAGCCACCAACCTGAATACTACGATTATATAGTTTCTCTAAATCCTAAACGCGTTATTTTCAACCCTGGTACAGAGAATCCTGAATTTAAGGATATTTTAATTGATAAAAATATCATACCAATAGAGGGGTGTACATTGGTAATGCTGTCGACCGGACAATTCTAACCGGATACATCACCATCTGATCAGCGCCGATGCCCAGGTGAACCCGCTGCCGAACGCCGCCAGGCACACCAGGTCCCCCTCTTTTAACTTTCCTGTCTCCCAGGCCTCGGTCAGGGCGATGGGGATAGAAGCGGCGGTTGTGTTTCCGAAACGCTGTAAGTTGTTGATTACCTGCGATTCAGAGAGTCCCAGCTGCTGACGTACATAGTCGCTGATCCGGATATTTGCCTGGTGCGGCACAAGCAGATCTATGTCACCTGCAGTGTAGCCGTTGGCTTCGAGAGCCTCCTGAATGACCTCTCCAAACCGCACGATCGCATGTTTGAAAACGGCATTGCCATTCATGTATACATTGTGTCCGCCTCCTTCGATTACCTCCTGGCTCACCGGCCGACCCTCGCGGCTGCTGCCCGGGTCTTTTACAAAGAGTTCTTCGGCAAACCGCCCGTCGGCATGCAGGTGTGTAGATAATATACAATGTTGGGGATCGTCCGTGGCGGAAACCACAGCAGCACCCGCACCATCCCCGAAAATAACCGCTGTATTGCGCCCCGCTGTGCTTTTGTCGATCCACGACGACTGAATCTCCGAACCCACTACCAGCGCCGTTTTATACATACCCGATTTGATGAACTGATCGGCAATGGAAAGCGCATATACAAAGCCGGAGCATTGCTCGCGGATATCGATCACCGGCTTGCCGTCCATCCCCAGTTCACGCTGCATCAGAAATGCCGAGCCCGGGAAAAAATAGTCGGGTGTGATAGTCGCGTACACGATCACGTCGATGTCGTTCGGCGTCAGGCCGGCCCGTTCCAGCGCCTGCCGCGATGCCGCAGCCGCCATACTGTAATTGGTATCTTTCCCATACTCGAAATACCGACGTTCCCGAATGCCGGTCCGCTCGCGGATCCATTCATCGGAAGTTTCCATCCATTGGGTAAGGTCGTCGTTGGTGATGATATTGTCGGGAACGTAGAAGCCCAGGCCTGTAATGCGGGAAAATGCCATGCTAATCGGGACGGTTCAAAAGCTGCTGAGGGTCAAAAGGCAGATGAGAACGGGATTTAATGCTAAAATGATAATTATAAGCAACATACGTTGCCGGAAAGACTGCAAAAGTGCAAAAAAAAGCGTTGGTAACCAATTCAAGCCTGCTTTTTCATGACGTTCGCAGCCACGGAAAGAAGCACATAAACGATCAGTATAGCCGGAATGGCAAGGAATTTCAGGGTGGCAAGCAGCACCAGCGTAACACCAATCAGTATGAACCGGGCTTCATTTCCCTTCCAGCTAAACTGCTTGAATTTAAGCGCTATCAGAGGGAGTTCCATGACGAGTGCATAAGACATGATCGCACTCAATATCAGGAGGTTGTTGGTATTGATAATGATGTCTTTCCAGAAATCACTTTCGGTATGGACGATCAACGGGAGCGAGGCGATCAGCATCGCGTTCGCGGGTGTGGGTATGCCTATGAAGGAATCGGATTGGCGTGGGTCGTTGTTGAACTTCGCCAGACGAATGGCCGAGAAAACCGCGATAATGAATGCAGGATAGGCCTTCCAGATGCCAAACAGATCCGGAATGCTTTGCATCAATAACTGATAAAGAATGATGGCAGGTAGAAGCCCGAAAGTGACCATATCCGCCAGCGAGTCCAGATCCCGGCCGATCGGAGAGGTCGCTTTCAGCAGGCGGGCAATAAAGCCATCCAGGAAGTCAAATATCAGCGCAATGCCAATGAGGATACAGGAAAGCAGCAAATTATTGTGGAATGCTTCCACCACGCCAATGCAGCCACAAAGCAGGTTTCCGCAAGTAAGCGCATTGGGGATGTTGCGACGGATCATAGGGCGCTATTTAAAAAACGGGTTGCTTCTTCTCTCAAAACCGATGGTAGTAGGCTCCATATGGCCCGCGTAGACGGTGTAGTCGTCGGGTAGTGTAAACATTTGTTCCCTTATGCTTTGCAGCAGCGTGCCGTGGTCGCCGCCGGGAAGGTCGGTTCGGCCTATGCTCATCCGGAACAAAGCATCACCCCCGATCACGAACTTGCCCGGATCGCTCACAAAAGCGACATGCCCGGGCGCATGTCCGGGTACAAAAAGGGTCCGAAGGCTTGTCTGACCAAATTCAATGTTTTCTCCTTCTTTGATAAACCCGTCGATCTCCGGCTCCTCAAATGACGAAAAGCCATAGTTGGAAGCATAAGTTTTAACTGCTCTCATCAGCGGCTCGTCCAGTTTATGCAAAACAAATGGAATACCGTATTTCCGTTTCAGGGCGGCCACGCCCAGTACATGATCGATATGCGCGTGCGTGTTTACGATGCGTACCGGTTTAAGACCGTTCTTCTCAATAAAACCGGTGATTTCGTTCACTTCGGAGCGGTCGTAGCAGCCGGGATCGATGATGATCGCTTCGCCCGTTTCGTCGTAGAGTAGGTAGGTATTTTCAGAAAATGGATTGAAAACAAATGTTTGGACCTGTACCATTCCGGTAGGGATATATGGATTAATGAATCGACGCGAATTTACAAAACACTTTACAGTTCTTTAAACCGGGCGATAATGCGGTCGAAGTAAAATATGGTCGTATCCTTATAATCCGAATCGGTTCCGGCATAAAACCATAGCTCGCCCTGGTTGTTGGCGGTCAGCGTAACGGGCTGCCCGTCATTGGAATACCTTTTCAATGTATAGTACTGGCTGTCGGGGTTGCTGCTGGCAATGCTTCCGATCAGCAGTACATCCTTACCCGACTGGCTTCCGGTGCCTTTGTCGAGGTTAAATGCGTAAATACCTGAGGTTAGCTTCGTCGTCAAAGGTTCGATCGTGGATACGCCTGCTTTAAAAGTCACTTTGTCGACAATGCTACTGGCACTGTAACGCGTTGCCAGATCGACCTGTAATGTCATCTCGTAGGATTTGTTGGGGGTGAAGCCGGTCACCCGCTTTTTGAGGTAGCTGAACATATTGCCTTTCGAATACCGGGACAGTATCCGGTAGCCGTATTGCGTCGTGTCCAGCCCGCGCGGCAGCAGTGCCGTCGCAGCTACGGTATCGAGCTGGCTGGAATCGGCGGTCGCCGCATACCCGGAAAACCCGGCTGTCCAGCCGTTTCCACCTCCGGCCTGGAAGTTGGAATCGACCGTAATGCTGGCATCGAGGCTGTCTTTGTTACAGCCCCATAATCCTGCCGCAGCCAGGATGGTAATCAATATGTATTTCTGTAACATGAATGTCGGTTTAGAAAGAAAACGAAAGACGCTTCGAAATCCTTCTGGGTTGTAACCGGTAAAATTAAAACAGGGTTCGTCAAAAGTCTATCCGATCAGAAAAATGGCGGGGATTTTGTGCAGGTCGGGCTTTTGCGTCTTCCATTTTCTGACGGGCATGGTCCTGATCAACTCGTCGGGCGCCGTAACGTTGGCGGCAATACACAATGCCAGGTCGGGCGAGCAGGCCTCGATGACCGCTTCCAGCAGCTGGTTGTTGCGGAAGGGTGTTTCCATGAATATCTGCGTTTGCTGGTATTGCCTTGCATTTCTTTCGAGGTTCTGCAATGCTTTTTTACGCTGCGCCTTATCGATCGGCAGATAACCGTGGAATGCAAAAGACTGGCCGCTCATCCCCGAGCCCATTAAAGCGAGCAGAATGGACGACGGCCCTACCAGCGGCACTACGCGTATACCCAGCTCGTGTGCAATGCGTACCGCCACCGCGCCCGGGTCTGCCACCCCAGGACAGCCGGCTTCCGAAATCACCCCGGCATTTCTGGAAAGGCTTCGCATAGATGCAACCGTTTCCGATTCAGGGGTATCCTTGTTCAGTTCAATGAAAGTGAGCTCGTCGATTACCTTCCCGAGTTTAAGGCTGCTGATAAAGCGCCGGGCGGTGCGGATGTTTTCCACGAAGAAAACGTCCAGGTTCCGGACGGCGTCATTGATCTGCGGCGAAAGCACATTGTTTTGAGTGCCTTCCGCCAATATCGTAGGAATTAAATACAGGGAAATCCCGGAATCATTCATAGGTATTTCATTTTTTCACTCCTTTCCAACCAAAAGGCCTGATTGTGAATCTACGGAATAAATAAAATTATTTAATAAGTATGAAAAGACTATTATACATACCCCTGGTCCTGGTGTGGTTATTGTCTTGTAAAAAGGATAGCGTCGGCGATATGTCTCCCGGCCTCCTATTCACAACCGTGTCGGGCCCATGGCATTCCATCGAAGTGGAGCGGTCATCGCTTGACAATAAAAGCACCTGGGAACCCATTGCTGCGGCCCACTCGGATACCCTTATTTTTCGCGGCGACGGCGTCGTGCTGAATGCCAATGGCACACCACGCTGCTGCGCCCCCGCAACTATGATCATCAACGGCACTTTGCTCGATGTAAAACCACAAACCGCATTGCCGAACAACCCGCAATGCGAGCTCATGAACTGCATTACCTGCCCCACCTGGGAAGTATCAATGAGCGATGACCAACTGATCATCGGTACATGCAGTTCTCCGAGGATGAAGTACGTCAGATAGCCTCATTCAGAAATTCCAGCAGGGTGCTGACAAATGCTTTCGGCTGTTCAGCCTGCACCCAGTGCCCTGCTCCCTCGATCGTTTTCAGCTGTGCATTCGGAAACAGGTCGAGGATACCTTCCAGGTCTTCATCCAATACATAATTTGAATTAGCTCCCCGCATGAACAATGTCGGGGTTTCGATGGGTTGGTCGGATTGAATCTGCGCGCCTACATTGGCCATGTCGGTAGTAAGCAGCGGAAGATTGAAGCGCCACGCAAACCCGCCTTCGTCCTTTCTGTACAGATTTTTCAGCAAAAATTGACGGACACTCAGCAGCGGCTCGTATTGGGCCAGCACCTCATCCGCCTGGTTACGGTTTTCGATCTCGTCGATCGGGATCGCATTGAGGCCTTTCA
The DNA here is from genome assembly GCA_001898145.1 of Dyadobacter sp. 50-39. Lineage (GTDB taxonomy): Bacteria > Bacteroidota > Bacteroidia > Cytophagales > Spirosomataceae > Dyadobacter. Next base: position 205,676 of record MKSR01000029.1, on the reverse strand, counting down.
GGATTTTGGTGTGATGAATAGGGTAGGCCTTCGGGCCGATGTCGACGACTACCAGCGCGTCAAAAGTTCCGGGATACGTCACCGCATACTCCATTACCGTTTTTCCACCCATTGAATGCCCGATCAGGATCGGCGATTCGATATTTTGCTGGTCGAGGAATTCTTTCAGGTCCGCGGCGAGCGTCGGGAAATTGAGCGGTGCTTCGTGCGGGGAGCGGCCATGGTTGCGCTGATCGACGAGATACACGCGGTAACCCTGCTCGGATATGGTTTTGCCGATCGTGAGCCAGTTGTCGAGAAAGCCGAAAACCCCGTGAAGTATGATCAGGGGCTTGCCTGTCTCGCCTATTTGTTTGAAATTGAGATGCATAGATTAGATTAATTAATACTTCGGCAGTCGGCTATAAGCTATAAGCTATAAGCCATAGGCTGTAAGCTTTTAGCGATTACTTATTGCCAAGAGGCCAATAGATGACTACAGAAAGCCTAAAGCCATAATCCTACAAATGTTATAAGTATTTCCGGGAAGGAAAAAAATCCGGGCCTTCTAAAATTTAACAATTTGTTAAACAAAGGTTACCTTGTAGAACAATAATTGACGCCTGATAGATAAAAAATCTTTTTTCTCTATCAAATCTGCCCTCCCCAAGCCTCTGGCCCTTCCCGTGATTTGTTAATGATTTGATAAAATGGAAAATATTGAAGTATTGTTGTACTATTCTGCATTATTCCAATAGATCAGCTAGTTACGAAGATTACTATTGTATTTTAGTAGGATTTAGCCTTTTGTTTGTAAAGGTAAAAAGCTATTATTTTGCACCAATTATTCATCCTCTTTGAATGAATCCGCTAGTATTCTTACAAACCAAATCACCAAATTTATGAACGGGAAAAGTTTACTCTTCCGGGCGGTGTGCCTCGCGGTTACCGCATTTCTATTCTCTCTATTTGGACCGGCGGCGCAAGCCCAGGTTACTTCATCAGCGATTACGGGACGTGTTGCAGACGGCAAAGGCGAGGTGCTTCCGGGCGCTACGGTCGTTGCAATCCACGAGCCATCAGGAACGAAATACGGCTCGGTAACCAACGAGCAGGGGCTCTACACCATCCCCGGCGTGCGTGTGGGTGGGCCCTACAAAGTGACAGTGAGCTTTGTGGGATTCAATGAGCAGTCACAGGAAAACATTTTCGCTAACCTCGGTACTGCTGCAAACGTCAATTTCGAACTGAAAGACGGGTCTACCGAATTGCAGGAAGTAGTAGTTACCGGTGCGGGCAGCGATATTTTCAGCTCCGACCGTACAGGTGCCGCCACTACATTTAACAAAGGCCTTATCACCAGCCTTCCTACACTCGGCCGTACCCTGAACGACATTACGAAATACAATGCTTACAGTAACGGCCGCTCATTCGGCGGGCAGGATAGCCGCTATAACAACTTCACCATCGACGGTTCCGTGTTCAACAACGGTTTCGGTCTCGGTAACGAAGCGCAAGCAGGCGGTCGTACCGGTTCCACGGCGATCTCTTTGGACGCGATCGAAGAGGTGCAGATCAACATCGCCCCTTACGATGTGCGTCAGTCGGGCTTCGCGGGTGCGGGTATCAATGCCGTGACGCGCTCTGGTACCAACGAATTCTCCGGTTCAGCTTTCCATTTCTTCAAAAACAAGAGCCTTGCAGGAAAGGAAATCGACGGCAGCAAAATCAATGTTGCTGAATTCAATGAAAAGACGACAGGTTTCCGTCTAGGCGGCCCGATCATCAAGAACAAATTGTTCTTCTTCGTCAATGGCGAATTTGTCAAACGTTCAAGTCCGGCGCTCGATTTCGTATTGAACCGCGGCCAGTCGGGTACCAACGTTTCCCGCACCACACTGGCGGATATGCAGGACCTGGCTTCTTTTATGCAGGAAAAATTCAACTACAATGTAGGTGCATTGGATGGCTTCAACAACGAGAACACCAGCAAGAAATTCCTCGGTCGTATCGACTACAACATCAGCGACAAGCATAAGCTGACATTGCGTTACTCGCACCACGATTCTGATTCGGATGTACTCATCAGCCAGTCGAACAGCTCTAACACGGCAGGTTTCGGTAACCGTACCAACTCGCTTTCGGCGATTTCCCCGCAAAACACAGGTTATATTATTCAGGACAATACCCGTTCATTCGTAGCGGAACTGAACTCGAACTTCGGCGGTAAGTTTGCCAACAACCTGATCGGTACCTTCAACAAGCAGATCGAAGACCGTAAATACAAAGCGCCGATTTTCCCGACAATCGAAATCCAGAAAGACGGCTCGACTTATACCACCATCGGTTCAGATCCTTTCACACCTAATAACCGCCTGGATTACTCGACCTTCAATATCACCGACAACCTGACTTACTTCGCAGGAAAGCACACTGTAACTGTGGGTGCGTCTTACGAGCACTTCAAGTCGAACAACTTGTTCTTCCCGACATCGAATGGTGTTTGGGTGTTCAAATCGATACAGGATTTCAAAAATGCGGCAAATGCATACCTGGCTAACCCGAACCTGACAACTGCTCCTGATACCGTAGTTCGTTTCAACTACCGCTACTCATTGCTTCCGGGCGGTGCAGCTCCGTGGCAGGTGTTTAAAACGCAGACTGTCAGCTTGTACGCACAGGACGAGTTCCAGGCTGCGCCTAACTTCAAGCTCACAGCGGGTCTCCGCGCGGACTACATTAATATGCCTAACACTTCCAAACAGTATTACAACGCTGTTGTAGATACTATTGTGTTCAGATCGCCAAATGGTGACCCTTACAATGTGAATACAGGTAATGTCCCAAAATCACGCATTTACCTTTCGCCGCGTGTAGGTTTCAACTGGGATGTGAAAGGCGACCGTACCACGCAGGTCCGTGGTGGAACCGGTTTGTTCCTTTCCCGCATTCCTTACGTGTTGATATCGAACCAGTTGGGTAACAATGGTGTGAACTCCGCAACGGTTGCTGGAGCCAATACTACTGCCTTCCCGTTCACGCTGGATCCTTCGCGCTACAATCCGACGAACACTACGACACCGCTTCGAGGCTATCAGGTGAATGCATCGGATGAAGACCTGAAATTCCCGCAGATCTGGAAAAGCAACATTGGTATTGACCAGCAACTCGGTTGGGGCGTGGTAGCAACTGTGGAAGGTATTTTCAACAAAAATTACAACTCGCTCCGCTACATTGACGTAAACCTGAAAGCGCCTAACGCCAAGTTTACAGGTCCGGATACCCGCGATCGTTTCCCGGCTTCCGGTCTTAGCGGCAGTGCGGCAACCGCAGCGCGTATGATTTCAAGCCAGGTTTCAAACACTTACGTGCTGACCAACACCAACAAAGGTTACTCTTACTCTTTGACTGGTAAACTCGAAAAACCTGCTACACGCGGTTTTGGTGGAATGGTAGGTTATACTTACGGTATGGCTAAGGATATTGCTTCGGTATCTTCTACTGTGGAAGGTAACGTTCCGGGTGTGAATGGCTTAAACTATCTGGACCTTGCTTACTCGGGTAACGACGTTCGTCACCGCTTTGTGGGCTATGTTTCTTATCGCAAAGAGTACGGTGGCAAAATCGGTGGTGCTACGATGATCACATTAGGTGGGGTATCATCGAGCGGAACCAAGATTTCCTACATTAGCTCGACCGATATGAACGGCGACGGCCAGAACAACGACCTGATCTTTGTTCCCAATAAGGCAACCGACATCACTTTCTCCACTTTGACTACCACTGCAAACGGCAAGACTTACACATTCACGCCTGAGCAGCAAGCCGAAGCATTCCAGAAATACATTGACAACCACCCATATCTGAAAGAAAGAAAAGGCAAATATGCAGAGCGTAACGGCGGTGCATATCCATGGCTGACCCGCTTTGATGTGACCGTGGAGCAGGATTTCTACGTGAAAGTGGGTAAGAAAGACAAGAAGAACATCATCCGTCTCCGTGCCGATATCTTCAACGTGGGCAACATGATTAACGACAAGTGGGGCGTAGCCAACCAGGTAACTGCTTCTTCGAACAGCACACAGTCCAACCCGCTCAACTTCGCGAGCGTGAATGCGCAGGGTGTTCCTACCTACCGCATGGGTACGCAGGTTGTAAATGGCGAAACGGTGCTCGTACGCGATGCATTTGTGAAGTCAAGAACGATCAACGACGTATGGCAGGCGCAGTTGGGTATCCGCTATATCTTTAACTAAGAATAGCAAGTCCTATCATAAGGAACGAGCCCGCATTGCTGCGGGCTCGTTTTGTTTTAACCGGGATTTTATTCCGGTTCCTCTCTTTCCTCCTTCCTCCCTTTAATCCCTCTTATAGAAAATACTCTGCACCAAAATCGGGTTATCGGTACAGATAATGTCCGGCCCGCCGGAATCCCATATCTTTTGATACAATGGTCTTGATTGCGTTGTTTGCAGCGTGTCGATATTGCCGTTGGTACCTAGTGAGGATGCCACATTGAGGTCGTGGATGCGCTGGTAAAATGGGCCGTCCTGCAATTCTCTCGGCGTCAGTGCCACGAGTTGTTCCAATGGCAGTCCGGATTGTTCGACGGCATCAATGTGTTCGGTACTGTTGAAACCTACCGCCAGCATAAGCTGAGGGGCAAGTTGATGCGCCAGCTGCGCCTCTTTCAACGAATAGCAGATCAATACCGATTTATACAGATTGCCCGTTCCTTGCAGCATTTTAATGGTTTGGTGAATGCTGGTTTCAGGCTTTTTGTCGACGATCAGTACCAGATTTTTACCGGCGGACCAGTTCAATACTTCCTGAAACGTGGGTATCGGATGCTCCGTCATGGAGCCGTAGGGATCTTTTAACCGCAGCTTGGCGACTTCCTTCCACTTCTTTTTACTCAGCAAACCTTTGCCATTGGTTTTTAGCGAAAGGTCGTCGTCGTGGGAAATGACGAGCAGGCTATCGGCTGTGGCACGGACGTCGATTTCCAGCAGCACGCAGGGGACTTTGGAATAGGTACGCTCGAACGTGGCCATGCTATTGCCCGGGTAGCCGTCTTCCGTGCCACCCTGATGCGCCATGATCAGCGGCTTGGTCCGTTTGCCGGGTTTCAGATAACTCTTCAGCGCATCCGCGTCTTTGAACCGGCAGTCGCCCGACTGGGCCTGTGCAGTGTGTGAGAGGGCGGCCAGCAGTAATGCTGCCAGGGCCTGCCGGGTTTGCTTCTTCATGGTTTATTTCACATTGTTTGATTCGGTATGGAGCGGCCCGTGCCTGGAAGCGTCGCGAATGGCGGAGCCGTTGATAGCGGGGTCGGTAACCGCTGACTCACCGCCTTTTTCAGCCTCCAAAATTGATTCCACCCCTGCCCGGTAACCTTCTATGATCAGCCTCGAAATATCCTCTGAATTGAAATGCTGTAAATCAAGAAACAGGGGTGTCAGTGGTCTTACTACGGTCATTTTCATCGGTCTGCCCCGCAAGTTCGAGCGGTCGACGTACGATTCGGCCCACTGGATATTGTTGTTCACGATCTGGTTCACGGTAATGTCCCGTACCCGTTCGATCAACGTGATCAGGTTGCGCGCATTGATGCCTTCGGGCTGATAGAGCAGGGGAGAGTGGCAGCCTATCAGAATGATTTCCGTAGCCCCGTCTTCGATGGCCTCACGGATGGGCGCGACCTCACGCAAGCCGCCGTCGAGGTACAGCTGGTTATTGATTTCAATAGCCGGCATCAGCATAGGAATCGAAGAGCTGGCATATACAAAATCCACATAATGCGGGTTATCCGTGGACACGTACTTCATTTCCCCGGTTTCGATGTTTACGGCTCCGGCCTTCACTTTAATGGGCGTATTGCGGAGGTAATCGTCGTTGAGGTGTTTCCGGATGAGCTGGTGCAGCGGCGAGGGGTCTACGATCCCGTCGAAACGGCTCATCAAAGTATTCATTCCGAGCATCACGCGGGAACGCAACGTGGAAATATCCTGCGGCTGGGTGATATTCTTGATCCAGAATTCGAGCAGCTTACGGCCTGCAAGCGGCCAGTCGACCTTATTATTTTCGGCCATCTGCTTGCCGGTTTCATTGGCCAGGAAAGTCGCATTCAGCGAGCCTACCGAAATTCCATATATCATTTCAGGCTTAAAGCCGTTTTCCAGAACGGCCTGGATCACCCCTACCTGAAATGCCCCCTTCATAGATCCTCCGCCGAGAACGAGTGCTTTCATATCGACTGGTTTACGTGGTTTAGTTTGTACTTTGGCCGTCGGCGGTCGGCTGTCGGCCGTTTTGGACGCCCTGGCCTTTGTCCAATTCTAAACATTTTCGGTTTAAAATTGATGTAAACAGAAGATTTTATTCCAAATTTGAAGATCAGAGTTCAGAGGGTTAAACGAACATATTCATAAACTCATGCCCCTGTTCGCGTCCTTTTATTATCAGGAGGGACCTTTAAGCCCTCGCACATGAATATGACCCTTTCAATAAAGGAAATCCAGGCTCCTATTGCGGATGAAATGAAAGCTTTCGAGCAGAAGTTTCGCCAGTTTATGAAAAGCGAGGTAATGCTTTTGGACCAGATCATGAATTACATCGTCAGGCGAAAAGGCAAGCAGCTGCGCCCGATGTTCGTGTTCTTGTCCGCGGGAGTTTGTGGTGATATTTCCGAATCGACCTATCGCGGCGGCGCGATGATCGAACTGCTGCACACGGCTACCCTCGTGCACGACGACGTGGTGGACGATTCTAACTACCGTCGCGGTTTTTTCTCGGTGAATGCATTATGGAAAAACAAAATCGCCGTGCTCGTAGGCGATTACCTGCTTTCGCGCGGGTTACTGCTTTCTGTGGATCACGAGGAGTTTAAAATATTGAAACTAGTCTCTACCGCCGTTCGCGAACTGAGCGAAGGCGAGCTTTTGCAAATCGAAAAGGCCCGCAGGCTGGACATCAATGAAGCGGTTTACTACGAAATTATCCGCCAGAAAACGGCTTCGCTGATCGCGTCATGCTGCGCGGTGGGCGCCAGCTCGGTGGGGGCCGCGAAGGAAGTGGTGGAAAAAATGCATGCATTCGGCGAAAAGGTGGGCATGGCATTCCAGATCAAGGACGACCTTTTTGATTACGGGGAGGACGAAATCGGCAAGCCGCTGGGCATCGATATCAAGGAGAAGAAAATGACGCTCCCGCTCATCTACGCGCTCAATCATGCACCGTGGCTCGAAAAACGGCGCGTTATCAACATTATCCGAAACGAAAGCCACAAGCCCAACAAGGTAAGCGAGGTCATCGCATTTGTAAAGGAGTCGGGCGGGCTGCATTATGCGCAGGAGGTGATGGAGCGATATGTAAAAGAGGCGCTCGCATTACTGAACGAATTCGCCGATTCCCCGCACCGCCGTTCGCTCGAACAACTGGTGCAATACACGATTGAGCGGAGCAAGTAATGAGTGAATGAGTCAATGAGTGAACGACTGAATAGCAAAGGTAAAATGTGGTCAGGTGTGGTTGCTGACAACTCACGACTATTCTGACTCCATGACGATTTATTCACTCATTCACTCATTCAATCATTCGAAATTCACCCATTGACAGAAATATATAAGTAAGTATAATAATATAACTAGCTTTTTAGTTATGTTTGTGTGCTCACTTAAATGCTTTCTGTCATGAAAATATTCCTCACTATTTTCTTTCTTGTCGTCAGTTTCGGGCTGTCGGCACAGCCCAAGGTCCTGGTTCAAAAGGCTGTTTCCAAGGAGTTTGGCCGAAAACTTGATCTGGAATACCCGAGTGTCGAAGGGCCGGTGCGTCAAAATTCGCACAGCGTACAGACTACATTCGACAACATCTACGCGAAAATCCTTCAAACGGATAATTTTAAGGAATACATGGCCTGGAATACGCTTTACCTGAATGAGGAAGGTAAAATCGATTACCTCGTTTTGAGTGTAACACGAGGTTACCGAGCGGTGGACGGGAAGAAACAGGAAGGTGACCCGGTGGCCGACTCACTCGCCGCGATCGTTTCCGGGCAGCTCGCGCATAATCTCACCGATTTTGTCTCGCGCAGGACCATCGGCAGCAAAACAGCTATTACGGTTTTTGTGAGTTTCCACACCAAGCCGGTCAAAGAGGCACGCGCCAGGAAAGACAGCGTAGTGAATGGGTTGGCAGAGGCAATAGCGACGAAAGACACTTTAAAGGTAAAAACGCTGGGGCTCTCGCAGAATCTGCTGACGACCCTTCCGGACGTCATATATCGTTTCCCCAATCTGGAAGAACTGTTTTTATCCGACAACGATATCGAATCGGTCGATCTCGATATGGCCCGCCTGCCCAAATTACGACACCTTGATCTGAGTAAAAATATACTGCGCGATAAGGGCATCCGCATTCGTAAAAACAAATCGCTGCAACTCCTTAACCTTCAGATGAACTTTATCACCGACATTCCACGGGCGGCGCGCAATTGCAAGAAACTTGAAACGCTCTGGCTGGGTAATAGCCAAATGAGCGGGTTGACCAATGCGAGTTTTCGGAAATTGAAATCTGTCAAGGATATCAATTTTTACAAAGCCGAGATCAGCGCATTACCAAAGGGGATCCGTAAAATGCGCCGGTTGGAAGTCCTGGATTTGTACTATAATAAACTCGAAACCCTGCCTAAATCGATTACGAAGCTAAAAAGACTGACGCATTTGGCGGTTTCACATAATCAGATAACCGCATTACCCACGCGCATCGACAGAATGAAAAGCGTTCACACGCTTTATGCCCATCACAACCATTTAAGCAAACTGCCTGAGCGCATCGGGCGAATGCAGGCATTGCGCATCGTGGATTTGGGTTACAACTGGTTCACTACATTTCCTTCGCAGCTCGTCACTTTTACCAACCTCGAAGAACTCGATCTTTCTTCGAACAACTTCCCCGATTTCCCGTCGCAGCTGCTTCAAATCCGTAAGCTGGACAAGCTGCATTTACGCGGCAACCCGTTTTTGGGGGAGGATGCCGAGCGTAAATACAGCGAGCAATTGACCCAGCTCAAAAGCAGAAATATCGAAGTGTTTTATTAGAGATTCCACCAGTAGGTGAATTTCAGCACGATAGCGCGGTTCTTGACCCGGAAATTCTCAGGCAGATAGTTGTCGGTATACACGATAAAAAGGTCTGAGGCCGGCTTGTAACGCCATTGCAGGCGCGCATTGAGGTTGATATTGTCGGCCTGGTTGTTATACTGCATGAATGTCGTGAAAAACAGGCTGTTGGTGAATGTCACGTCCACGCGGGGCCCCACGAGCCAGAGCTGCGTGCGCTTCCAGGGCTCGGGGAGGCGGATATCGTTATAATTCCCTGCCATCGTGATCGCCACATACGGCTGAACGCGGTAACCGAGTTCCGCTTTCAGGTTGTTGCGCTTGCCATTCTGATAATATCCCCCGAGAATACCCGATGCGAGGTAGGTAAACCGGTTTTGCGGGCCGGAAACGATGTCGAAACCAACCGCTTTCCAGTTATGCTCTGTACCCGTGGCCAATGTGGTTCCGCCGAGGTTGGTAGGATCGAACGGTCGCAGAAGACGGACATAATTGCTGGAACCCCATAGTGCGATCGTTGCGCGGTTGATGAAGTTGATATTGTAGGACAATATGAACTCGCGGTCGCTCATGTCGAACTTTTTGTCCCAGTAGGTATTGTTCACGAGCTTAGGCCCGTGGCTGATGATTTTGTTGTGTTTGATAAAAAACAGGTAGGCGACATTCGGGCTGATCTTGTAGTAACCCATCCGGACGGCATTCGGGACGTACCCCACCTCCGCATTGTAATTTTTCCCCACATATTCATGCTGCCATTGCCAGATGAGGTTCGCTTTGGTGAATTTCAAATCGGCCGCATGCGTGAAATCGTCGGAGGATTTGCCGGGTGTGAATGATTTCAGGAACATTACCTTACCGGTCCACAAGTTTTTGGCGCTCGCCAGGTTGAATTCCGCTCCCACGTTCCGGTTGTAGCGGTTGCTAGCCGAATGCCTTTCCAGGGTGTAATTCGTCGCATCCTTGTTCACAAATATGAACCGCACATTCGAGCGGGCCAGCAACTGGCGCTGCAAAGCGAACACGGCGTAGTTGTTGTGCGGGGTAATAGTGTCGTTCGAGCCGGTTTGCACGTCGAGTACGCCAATACGCCAGTTTTTGTTGATTTTTCCGCTCATCCTGGCCCCAAACTGAATGGGTACACCCAAACCAATGCGTCGAGAAAAGAAAGGCCGGATGGTAGCGTACCCGAAATTGGCGAAAAGATCGGCGTTTTCGAGGAAGAACTGCCGCCGCTCGGGGAAAAAAAGCTCGAAACGGTCGAGATTGGTTTGCTGCACGTCCACATCCACCTGTGAAAAGTCCGGATTGACGGTCAAATCGAGGTTTAGTGAGGGGGTAAGGCCTATTTTGACGTCCCCGCCGATGGTAGGTTTGTATTTGGTAGGAAGGTCGTTCTGGTGATCCTTGGTCATGCGCATAGCCGCGTAAGGGATCACCGAAATGTTCGGCCCCGGTGTAGGCGGAGGGGTGTCCCACACGAGTACGCCCGTATATGCAAGCGACGCGGACGGAAACTGACGCGGCACCGGCGCCCACGACGATTTCTCGGAAATGGTCAGGTCCTGGCGGCTGAAATTGATGCCCCAGCGTGTAATACCGGGCTTATAACGGATGCTTTTGAATGGAATGGCCGCTTCCCATACCCATTTGTCGTCCTCGTTTTTCACGGCGCTCACCCACTTGTTGTCCCAACTGAGGTCCACGGTCCCGCCGTCGCCCTGCTGGCCGTCCCAGGGAGCACCCGCTGCATTGGCGCCAAAAGAAAACCCGTTGGTCTTGTCGTCGAACGTGTCCATGAAAAGCAGGAAGTTGTCGTTTTTGCCGAATGCAAAATCCCGCTTCAGGGATTCGACGATCAGTGAGCCCTGTATGGGCTTGTAGTTGACAACGAGTATGTAAAGATTGTGTTTGTCATAACACAGCTTCACGTCGGTCAGCGCCCTGGAAAAGCTGGTGTCCATGGGCGTGATCATGAAAAAATCCTTCGCGGTTTCCGTAGCCGACCAAGCGGGATCGTCGGCTATGCCATCGACTTTGACAGGCGAGGTAGCGGAGTGGATGTGGTATTGATAGTTTTCGTTCGGTTTCTGGGCAATGCTTTGGAAAATGATGAAACAGAAAATGAAATGGGTTAGGATAAAGTTACGTAGCACTTGGTTCAAGGGGTGTTTAGGAATATAAAAGGTTCAGGGAAACTCAATTTCTGAACCAGCGGGAATCTGCATAGAATGTCCCGAATGGTACCAGCGAAGAAGCGAACGACAAAGCCGATTTTTTGACAGACCAGCTTTTCTCGGTTGCAACCTGAATAAGCAGGATGACAAAAAGTACGAACAGTACACCATGTACCATCCCGGTAACGCGCACGGCCTGTGGGAGCCCGGCAAAGTATTTGAGTGGCATGGCGATGCCCAATAGCACGAGGTAGGAAATGCCTTCCAGAAACGCGATGATGCGCAAGCGGCCTAATGCCGATTTGGTCAGTTCGGATACCATAATAAAGCAGAATAGGGGTAAAAACAATTTACCGGCAAAGATACGCATCAGGCTCCTTGAAACGCAGCAAGTTTGCAAAAGCTTTTGCCCGGAAATGTTACATTTCACTTGTTTGTAACCAATGGGTTAAATAAATTCTGAAAAAATCAATACTCGAAAAATTTAATTTTGAAAAACGGGTGTTTTGTGGATGAATATTGCATATTTGGCAAACCTTACACCTCATAACAGCTTTATGAAACTAATATACCAAACATGGCTTTTCGTGTTCCTCTCCTGTTATTGTTATGCGCAGGGCCTGAAAGTAACCGGGAAGGTTACCGACGAAAAAGGCGAGCCACTGATCGGCGCTTCCGTAATGGAAAAGGGTACCGGCAACGGCACGGTTACCGACGAAAAAGGCGCTTACGGCCTTACGGTGAGCTACTCCAACGCGACATTGGTAGTGACCTATGTAGGCTATAACAAGCTCGAAAGGGATCTGAATGGCAATGCAAGCCAGGATTTTGCGCTTGCCGATGCCACTGTCCTCAACCAGGTAACGGTAGTAGGCTCGCGTAACCTGAACCGCTCGTCGACCGACACGCCGGCCCCTGTGGATGTGATCGACATCCGGGAAGTAACCACTAAGCAGGGTCAGCTGGATGTGAACCAGCTGCTGCAATTTGCCGCTCCCTCGTTCAACTCCAACCGCCAGACGGGCTCCGATGGGGCCGACCACGTCGATCCGGCGTCATTGCGCGGGCTGGGCCCCGACCAGACCCTGGTACTCATCAACGGCAAACGGCGGCACCAGTCCGCCCTGGTGAACCTTTTCGGCTCGCGCGGGAGAGGCAACACCGGTACCGACCTCAACGCCATTCCGGCAGCGGCCATCGAAAGGATCGAAATCCTGCGTGACGGTGCAGCGGCCCAATATGGTTCGGACGCGATCGCGGGGGTGATTAACATCGTTTTGAAAGAAACCACCAACCAGCTGGCCGTGAATGCAAATGCAGGCGCATTTAAAGCCAAATACCGGTTCGATGACAAGAACTTCGACGGTTTGAATTACAATTTCAATGCAAACTACGGCGTGAAAATCGCCAAAAAGGGTTTTCTCAATGTAACGGCCGACTACAACTCCCGCGCACATACCAATCGTGCAAATACGGAGGACAGCGAGTCGGACCTGGCCCGGAGGCAGTACGGCGACCCGGAAATCCGCAATGCGGCGATCTACTACAACGCAAAGATTCCGTTAGGCAGCAATTTTCAGGTTTACAGCTTCGGGGGCTTCAATGAGCGCAAGGGCGATGCCTACGCTTGGACACGTTTCCCGGACGACGACCGGAATATCCCTTCCATTTATCCCAACGGATTCGACCCGATCATTACCAGTAAAATCAAGGACCGCTCGGTAGCGGCGGGCATTCGCGGAGTCTGGAAATCGTGGGATATTGATTTGAGCAACACTTATGGCTTCAACAAATTCCATTTCGGAGTGAAAAACACGCTGAACAGGTCGATGGGCGAGCGGTCGCAGACAACCTTTGACGCGGGCGGATTCCAATTGGGCCAGAATGTGGTCAACCTGAATGTGAGCAGGTATTACAAAACCTTTCTGCAAGGGCTCAATGTCGCCTTTGGCGGGGAGTTCCGCACGGAACGTTACAAGATATTTGCGGGAGAAGAAGCTTCATACCGGAACTACGACCCCGAATTTGCAGGCGGTTCGCAGGGCTTTCCTGGTTTCAGCCCTGCCGATGTGACCAACCACAGCCGCTCCAATGTGGGCGTGTACGTGGATCTCGAAGCCGATGTGACCAAAAAATTCCTGGTGGATGTGGCCGGTCGTTTCGAAAGATATAGCGATTTTGGAAGTACCCTGAATGGCAAACTCGGCTTGCGTTACAAAGTGACGGATGCCCTGGCATTCCGCGGTTCGGTGAGTACCGGTTTCCGCGCCCCGTCGCTGGCCCAGAAGTATTTCAATTCCACATTTACCAATTTCGTGAACGGCCAGCCTGTCGAAGTGCTGCTTGCCAACAATAACAGCGCCGTTACGAAAGCATTGGGCATTCCGCAATTGAAGCAGGAAACTTCCCAGAATGCAAGCCTGGGAATCACCTTCACGCCGGTATCGGGGCTGTCGGTGACCGTCGATGGTTACTATGTAAAAGTGAAAGACCGGGTGGTACTCACCGGGCAGTTCAGCGATGACGATGAGGATATCGGCGATTTGCTCAAAGCTTTGCGGGTAGGAAAGGCGCAATTCTTTACGAATGCATTGGAATACACTACAACCAAGGGACTGGACGTGATTGTGGCACATTCGGCGCAGCTGGGACCCGGAAGACTGAGCACTACTGTGGCGGCGAACTTCAACTGGATGAAGCTGGGTCCGGTGAACACGGTGCCCAAACTGGCAGGCAAGGAGGATATTTACTTCGACGAACGCGAACGGCGTTTCGTGCTGGCATCGGCACCGCCTTCTAAAATCAACCTGACATTCGATTACTCGGTCAGCAAGTTCAGCGCAATGGTCCGGTTCATCCGTTTCGGCGAAATCAAGCTGGCCAACTGGGACTATATGATCGATACATACAGCCCCAAAGTCCAGACAGACCTTACTTTGAATTATAAATTCACGAAGAACGTGTCGCTCTCTATTGGGGGCAGCAACATTTTCAATGTGTACCCCAACATTTTCCAGCCCGCATTAACCGAATCGGGTGGTGCGTGGGATCCCGTGCAGATGGGCAGCAATGGTGCGTTCTTCTTTACGAGGCTGGGACTGCGGTTCTAAACCGCTATGATCTCCGCTGCCGCCATTTCGCCGGTGACTATCGCGCCCTCCATGAATCCTTGCCAGTCGGCCAGGTGTTCGCCGGCGAAAGCGGTGTGCAGGAAAGGCTTTTGCAAAGCCGGGCGGGTCGTATTCCATTGATTCAGTCCGTACATTGCGTAGGCGCCCTGTGAAATCTTGTCTGTTCCCCAGTAGTAGTTGGCTTGTGACTCCATGAGCTTTTGGGCCTTTGGAAAATAGGGATTAAGTGTTTGCCCAAGCATTTCTTTCCGCCATCCGTCGTTTTGCGCGGCGATGAGCTCAGCCTTTTCACCGATGGTGTAAGAAATCAGCACGCCTTTGGCCGACGGCTGGTTTTTGGTAGCGTGGTAAAAGTAATGCGGCGTCTGGTCGGTGATGAGATCAAAGCTTTCATCATTCCAGAAACGCTTTTTGAAGAGGATCGCATTCTTGTTGATACGGGCATATTGCAACTCATTGATCGCCTGCATTTTTTCATCAGGCAAGCCTGGTTCCCATTGGATATTTCGGATGGCAAATGTCGGGATGGCGCAGATGATCTTGTCTGCTTCGAAAGTTTTACCATTCTCGCAAACAACCTTCACAGCGTCCTTTTGCTCAATGCGCCTGACGGCGTGGCCGGTCAGGATGTTTTCCATTCCCACCGCTTCCGCAAATTTTTTAGCGAGCATTGAGTTTCCGCCCTGCATTTTGAGGTCCATTTCGTTCTTCTCGCTGCTCTCCGCGAAAGTAGCCAATGCGACGAATGCCGATATATGCCGGATACTCTCCCCGAAATCAGTGCTATCTAGCAGTTCACGTATCACCAGGTCTTTACCTTCGCAGCCATTGTTGACCAGGTACCGCCACCAGTCGATGCTGTCGAGCTGCATTTTCTGCTTCTCGTCCAATGTCTTGTAACCATCGAGCAATACCTTCATTTTAGCTTTCCAGTTATCCGAAAAATCCCATGCATTCGCCCTGGTATATTGGTTCTGGTAAATCAGGTGGGTGTCGAACTGGTTGTTCAGCAGCGGTATTTTGAACTGGTCACACAAGGTGCGCACGCGTTCGTGCGAATTGCCTACCCATTCGGCACCGAGTTCCACTACCAGGTTTTCTCTGGGATCGATGTTGTGCGAAAATACCCTTCCGCCAATGCGGTTACGCGATTCGAGTACGGTCACATTTACATTCTTTTGCTTCAATGCATAGGCGGCGGCCAGCCCGGCAAAACCCGCACCGATGACGATCACCCGCGTTTGTTTGCCCATGCAGATGTTTCCGAAAGAGCGGGTGGAAAGTAATGAGGCACCTGCAAGCAGGGCAGATTGGCGCAAAAATTCGCGCCGGGAGGTGTGTTGCGGCTTGTCCATGGGGTAATGAGGTCGATTGAGTACCTCAAATTAGGTGCCTGTATACGCAGCTCAAACAAACCTTTAGTGAGAGGCGGGTTTACTTACTTTCTGGTATCAAAACAAAAAGCGGCCCGGCTTTGGAGGCCGGACCGCTCGGTAATGTATTTTGAATGAACCGCTTATGCCGTCTGCACCTTAGGCTTTACTTTGGCCTGTGGTTCAGACGCTGCACTTTCCTTGTTACGCATTTTGATGAAATCCCGGAACCGGCGGATGGTAGCCATGACGAAACCGATTATCAGTACGAAAGTGCCCAGCCAAAGAATATTGATCAGAGGCTTTTCGGTGGCTTTCATGACGATGAAATCGCGCTGGGTAGTGTTTACACCAAATGTGAACTGGCCGGTCTGCGGGTTGATTTCATTGAACTGAATGCGCATGCCCAGCTCGTCGCTTACTTCCGGCTTGCGTGCTACCATGCGGTCGCGGATCACGAAAGATGGCGTTACTACAAACTCCTTGTCCTTATCCAGCACGCGGATAATGGCTTTCACCGCTGCGTCACCGGGGCCGAGTTTGATGCCCTCCACGTCTTCGGTACGCACCACGTTGTCGAGGATCGCCACGTAATCGTTCACGAAGAAAGTGTCGCGCAGGTTGATCGTGAAATTCTCGCTCTGGCTCCATACGGGTTCGGCGGTCGGGTTGGTCACCATCGAGACGTAGGTGTACAAGTCCTTATCGACCTTCCGCTGAATATCCGGCGAAGAGACGATACCACCCATGCGCGGGTTGATCTGCACACGGGGGAAGAGCGTAAATATCTTGCCCGAAGGCTCGCGGTATTCGATTTCGTAGTAGAAGTTTTCCGGGAAAATTTCGAGAGTGTCTCCCTTTTTAGTGTATTTCTGGCCATTCACTTCGATGTCGCGCAGTGCAACGGCGTGGAAATCGCCTTCAACGATATCTACCCAGCTCTTAGGAATATAACCGGGAATGTGGCGTGGCTCCACGCGTACATCGCGCCAGGTGAGCATGTAATCGCCCATTTTCTCCGGTTTGTTGAGCCAGAGGGTAATGTTCTCTTTGTTCTCTTTATTGTCGTTGGCCGTAAACTCTTCGCTGCGGGAGATCATCAGACCGGAATTGTTGATCGAGACGACTTTCGTGTATGCCGACGAGAACAACACGCCTATCAGCATGAGCGCTACGCCGATGTGCGTAATAGCCCCGCCAGAGAGGTTGTAGTTGCCACGGATGATGTTCAGCAGGATATTGCCATTGGCAACGATCGCGAAGATCGAAGTTGTGAGCAACGCAATGTACTGGATGTCGCGAACTTGTTTGACCGTAATGACCGCCGCGCTGATCAGCAATGCGACCAGTAGTGGGTTGTACAGTGCCTGCAACTTGCCTTTGCCGGTTTTTTTCCACCAGAAATACTGCCCAATACCGGTAAGTACGATGATTAATGCAAAGAACCAGAGCTGGAACTTGTTGTAGTGCGCCACCTGGTCGGCAGGTAGTGCCATGTTCAGCACGGTACCGAATGCTTCGGCTATTTTGTTATAAACCGGGATGGAAGTGGTGGCAATGATCTGGAAGCCTGAAAGACAAAGCACCGTGGCACCAATAAAAATCCAGAATTCCTGTGAATAGGTTGATACTTCTTCTTCGTCGCTTGGCAGTGATTTCCAGCGTGCGACCAGTAAGCCAATCGACACGATCATGAATGTGAAGAGGTAGATCAGCAACTGGCCGGAAAGGCCCAGGTCGGTAAATGAGTGCACGGAGGCATTTCCGAGTACCCCGCTGCGTGTCATGAATGTTGAATACAGAACGAGAATGAAGGTCGCAATCGTCAGAATGAACGATGTTTTCAGTGCCGTTGCATTTCTTCTGCCGATGATCATCACGTGTACGGCCGCCACCAGCACCAGCCAGGGCACAAACGAGGAGTTTTCGACAGGGTCCCAGTTCCAGTAGCTACCGAAGTTGAGTGTTTCGTACGCCCAGTAGGCACCCATGAGGATACCCACGCCCAAAACCAGTGCCGAGAACAGCGACCAGGGCAGCGCCGGGCGTATCCAGTCCTGAATGCGTCGGGTCCAAAGACCTGCAATCGCGAACGAGAAAGGAATGAGCGTGCTCGCAAAGCCGAGGAACAGGGTAGGAGGGTGGATCACCATCCAGTAGTTTTGCAGCAATGGGTTGAGGCCGTTACCATCTTTCGGGATGAAATTCGGGTCCATTTTATAGACCGGCAGGTCGGGCATTACTTCTTTCAGGAGCAGAAACGGCGTGGAGCCGATTTTCAGGTCCAGGCCCGGGATCACCACCCCGAGGATCATCGAGGTAAGAAATGCCTGTACCAATGCAAAAACCGTCATCACTGGAGCTTCCCAGGAACGGTTGGTGAAAATCAATGTGGCACCCAATATCACATTCCAGAAGATCCAGAGCAGGAAGCTGCCTTCCTGGTCTTGCCAGAAGCTGGAAATGGTATAGCCCGTTGGCAGGGAAAGCGAAGAGTTCTTCCAGGCGTAATGGTATTCAAAATAATGGTTACCGATGATCCAGTAGAGCGAGAATACCACGCCGATCACCGCCGCCAGATGTATCCAGAAAACGCCGCGTGCAAACCGTTTCCAGGTTTGCGTTTCCTCCACGGTACCGCCTGCGATCCCCGCTTTGAAATAAGCGAACGTCGCCAGAATGGCCGTTACAAATGCGACTATAACCAGCAGGTGTCCTGCACTTCCGATCGTACTGTGAATCATGATTGTTTTGCAGTATGTTCCGTGGTTTCCATTTTACCGTTTTCGTATTTAGACGGGCATTTCATCAGGATTTTTTCAGCAGAAAACGAGCCATCCCGCATTTTACCCACCACTACCACTTGTTCCGACTTGTCGAAATCCTGTGGTTTGGTGTTTTTGTATATGACCTTCTGTTCTACATTGTTGTTGTCAACCAATGTGAAAACGAACAGGTTAGGGTCAATTTCAGGCCGGTATTCCATTTCCAGGATCTGGCCGGCAGCGTCTTTTTTGAGTTTGCCTACGACGTGAATGCTCTCATTGTCACCATCCGCAGCCATTGCCTTGGCCTTGGTGAAATCGACGTAAGTACTTGCATCACCGGCAGTTGAAACAATAATACCAATTGCAACCGCGATGATCACCAATCCGAATATCTGTATCTTTTTCATAGGGGCTTACTTGATATTGAGGTCTTTTTCAATCTTTTTCAACTTGGAATCGATGCGGAAGAGGTTGATTGCCAACCCGGCGAAAACAACGGCTACCACCGCCACCACGACCCAGATTTTACCGTCGGCACGCAGCCTGTCGGCCATCTCCACGGAGGTATCTCCTGCCTGCGCGAACGCGTTGCCGACAATGGCCAGTAAGGTCATGAGGATAAGGGAAATTCTTTTCATTGTATATCTAATGGACTAAACCTTAACGAAAATTTACTTTGAAACGTTTGTAAAAAGCCTTTCTTGGGTCAAAATGCTCAGAGCTTGCCCGATTCGATCAATGCCTCTTCGCGTACCCGGTTGATCTGCTTGATACGGATCCGAAGCTCTGCAATCCACAATCCCAGCAGGATATACCCGATCACGGCCGGGTAGAAAACCTTCCGGATATTGTTGTCAAAATCATAAGAACCGAATGTACTGTTGCCGCCGCTGCCCGGGTGCAAAGAGTCCGTCAGACGGGGCAGAATGTAAATGATCGGGATAAAAACGGCGAACGCGAAAATGTTGTAAACCGAGGAAATCCGGGCGCGGCGCTGCTCGTCTTCGAAAGAGCTTCTGAGCAGCAGATAGGCCAGGTAGATAAGGATACCCACCGCGGCCCCATTCAGTTTCGGGTCGTTCGGCCAGGGATCGCCCCAGGTATAATTGGCCCACACCGAGCCGGTCAGGCAGCCGAGTATTCCAAAGAAGATAGCGGCTTTGGCCACTTCACTGGCGATATCGTCGTCTTTGATGTTGCCTTTCATCAAGTAGCGGATGGAGAACACCATCGACAAAAGCAGCAATGTGGTCATGGCAAGCCATAATGCCACGTGGAAGTACGTATTGCGGATACTTTCATTGATAATGGCAAGGCGTGGAACGGGACCGATAAAACCCCAGATGATCACATAGAAGATAATCACCACACAGAGGATTTTCCACCAGATCTTTCTCATTTTAAACTAATACTTTAAAGTTGTGCCCTGTAACCTGCTGTTTTTCAGCTTCTCCATAAATAAGGAAAAAGCAGGTAGCTGAGCGTAATTACTATCAGATCGATCGATAATAGTGTGGTGATTTCGTCCGTGCTGACCGACCAGTCCAGACCGTCGAGCGCGTTTTTCGCGAGGCGGATCGTCATGAGCAGCATGGGAAGGATGATCGGGAAACTAAGCACTGCCATGAGCGTCGCACTGTTGTCGGCTTTGGACGCAATGCCGGCGATCAATGTGAGAACGGAAGCAAAACCGACGGACGCCAGCAATACGCAAATCGTAAACAAGCCATTGTCTTGCACGGGGTTACCCATGACAAATGCGTAAAAAACGAATCCAAGCCCCGACAACACCGCCATTACGAGCGAGTTATAGATGATTTTGGAAATGATAATGGCTTGCGGACTGCACAGGTTGTAATAATAGAGCAGCCGGCCGTGACGTTCCTGCGAGAAGCTTTTGGCAATGGCATTCACCGCCGTGAAAAGCAGGATAATCCAGAGGAGCGTATTCCAGACGATCGGCGTCAGCTGGTTTCTGCGGAGATTAAAACTCAGGTAACAAACGAACACTGTGCTGACCACATAAAGCAACATCCCGCTCAGGGCGTATTTCTGGCGCCATTCGAGTGTTACTTCTTTCCAGATCAGGGTCTTAATCTCGTTCAAGGTGATTGGTGCGGGCCATCGGCTTTCAGCTTTCGGCTCTCGGTTTGCTGTTGTAATGTAACCAGCGGCACTTTTTCCGGGCTCCGGTACTTCGTTTCGCGCTGCAAAAGTACGACACAAAGCCGGAGGGAAATAATAAAACGGTCAGGATTTTGAATGATTTGGCGAACGGTAGGCACATTAGGTTAAGTAAAGTTTGATTTACCGTCTGAGAGTGCTTTATTTGTACTTTAAATAAAATGAATCTAAATAAGGAACGTATGTCGGCTCGTACCGTTTCCCACCTTAAAAAGGGTGAAAGGGGCATAATCAAATCATTTACAGACCGTGCAATGTCCCTCAAACTGCTCGAAATGGGCTGTTTGCCAGGATGTGAGGTACGGCTGGATGCGGTTGCGCCCTTCGGTGACCCGATCTGCATCAACGTCGGAGGCCATTACAGCCTGTCGTTGCGTTTGAACGAAGCCGCAGTGATTGAATTAGAGTAAAGATTGCGTTCCGCATACAGCCTCTCCATTGAAACAGGGAAATATTAAAGTTGCGCTGGTAGGTAACCCGAATGCCGGCAAGTCTACGCTTTTTAATGCACTCACCGGAATGCGCCAGAAAACCGGCAATTTTCCGGGAGTGACGGTCGAGAAGAAATCCGGCACATTCCGCATTGCAAGCGCTGCCGGGCACGACGCGGCGGTAACGCTGGTCGATTTGCCGGGTACATATAGTATCTATCCCAAATCGAAGGATGAAACCGTGGTGATGGACATCCTGGCCAACCCCAGGCACCCCGATTTTCCGGATGTGGTCGTGATCGTGGCCGATGCCTCCAACCTCCAACGAAACCTGCTGCTTTTTACCGAAATCAACGACCTCGGTATACCCACCGTGCTGGCACTCAACATGCTCGATGTGGCCGGAAGTATGAACCTGACCGTGAATGCCGTACAACTCGCGATGCAGCTCAATGTACCCGTCGTGCGCATCAACGCGCGGACAGGTGACGGGCTGAAAGGCTTGAAGGAGGCCATCAGGCAGGTGGCAGAGCGCACGGAGAAGCCTGTCCTCCATTATTTCTACGAACCGAAGGGAAATGAAATAGGGCTGATCAACGAAGTGAAGGAAATCCATCATCTCGATAATGACTATGTGGCATTGCAGTACGTATGCCAGCATGATAACTTTTCCTTTCTCGAACAGCCCGTAAGGGCCAAACTCGATGCGCTGATCGAGAAATACGGTTTTGACGAAAACAACTTCCTCGCCAACGAGACGGTCGCCCGCTACGAGAAGATCAAACCGATCGTTTCCAAAGCCGTCAAGTCGGAGGGGGCTACCGAGCAGCCTTACTGGACGCGCAAGCTGGACAGCATCTTGCTGCACCACGTTTGGGGATACGTGACGTTTGGATTGGTGCTGCTGGTCGTCTTTCAGGCCATTTTCGCCTGGGCATCCTACCCGATGGACATGATCGACGCCGGCACCGCAGCCGCTATCGAATGGACTAAAAACACATTGCCGCAAGGCGTATTGAACGATCTGCTGACGGACGGCATCATGGCCGGAATCGGCGGTATCATCATATTTATCCCGCAAATCGCGATCCTGTTCGCACTGGTGGCTATCCTGGAAGAATCGGGCTACATGGCGCGGGTGATGGTAATTATGGATAAGCTGATGCGGCGCTTCGGGCTGAACGGCCGCAGCGTGGTACCGCTTATTTCGGGCGTGGCTTGTGCCGTACCCGCCATTATGACCACCCGCAGCATCAGTAGCCGCTACGAGCGTTTGCTGACGATCATGGTAACCCCGCTCATGAGCTGCTCGGCCCGCCTGCCGATTTACGCGATCCTCATCGCCGTCGTAGTGCCGGAAACCAAGGTATTGGGCATTTTCAATGTGCAGGGATTAGTGCTTTTCGGCCTTTACCTGCTCGGTTTGCTTGGCGCGTTAGGCTCTGCCTGGCTGCTGTCATTGTTTATTCCAAGAAAAGAGCCGAGCTATTTCATGCTTGAAATGCCTTCCTACAAGCTGCCGCGCTGGGGGCATGTCGGGTATACGATGTATGAGAGTGTAAAATCCTTTGTGCTGGAAGCCGGCAAGGTCATTATGGCGATTTCCATCATACTTTGGGTACTCGCCTCTTACGGTCCCGGTAATGCAATGGACAAAGCCGAACAGCAAGTAGTCACCTCCATGAATGCGGCCCCGCAGGAAGAAATTGACGCCGCAGTAGCTTCCGCAAGACTGGAAAGCTCCTATGCGGGCCAGTTCGGGCGTTTTATCGAGCCGGTAATCAAGCCGATAGGTTATGATTGGAAGATCGGGATTGCCTTACTCGCGTCTTTCGCGGCGCGTGAGGTGTTTGTGGGTACGATGGCCACGATTTACAGCATCAGCGGCGATACCGAAGATGTGCTGACTGTGAAGCAAAGGCTTATTCAAGAGAAAAACCCGAAGACAGGTGGCCAGATGTTCACACCGGCCGTATGCTACTCGCTACTGATATTCTACGTCTTCGCGATGATGTGTATGAGTACTATCGCCGTAGTCTACCGCGAAACCCACGGCTGGAAATGGCCGATGATCCAGCTGGCCTATCTCACGGTGCTGGCATATGTGTCGGCATTTGTGGTTTATCAGGTTTTGAGTTAATCAAACGAGTTACCAACCAAGGTGCTCCACTACATCCGACGCGATGAGCGCGGTTTGACCGCGGGATGCGGCGGCTCGGTCACCGGCCAGGCCGTGCTGGTATACACCCATAATGGCGGCGTCGGCAGGGGCGTATTTTTGGGCTAACAGGCTGGTGATAATGCCGGTAAGCACGTCGCCGGTGCCGCCGGTGGCCATTCCCGGGTTGCCGGTGGAGTTGAAATGCACTTCGCCGTTAGGTAACACGATGGCGGTATTGGCACCTTTCAGGCAAATGATCGCCTTGTATTTGGAAGCAAATGCCCGGGCTTTATCCAGTCGCTCATATTCATTGGCGCTGTCGCCGACCAGCCGTTGAAATTCCTTGGGATGCGGTGTGAGGATCGTGTTTTCAGGTAGTTTGTAAAGTAAATGCCGGTTGGCAGCCAGGATATTCAACCCGTCCGCGTCGATGATCACAGGTACCTTGGCTTGTTGCAACACCCTTTCCAATGCTTTTACAGTGGCATTGTCCTGGCCGATCCCAGGGCCGATGCCGATGGCCGTCGCCGAACCCAGATCCGGTGCCTTGCTGATGTATTTCACCGCATCATCCACTGTGGTCATCGCTTCCGGGACCGCTGTTTGCGTGATCTCGTATCCGCACGCGGGTACATGCATAGTGAGCAGCCCCACTCCCGAGCGAAGACAAGCTCTGCCAGACAGCACCGCAGCACCCATTTTTCCATAACTGCCTGCCAAGATCACGGCGTGGCCGTAAGTGCCCTTATGAGAGAACTTTTGCCTGGGTTTGATCCGCTTTTCGGCTTCGGACTTGTCGGTGAAATAGTAAGGAGTTGCTGTATCATCGATATACTGTGCGCTCAGTCCAATGTCGACGACGTGCCATTCGCCCGCGTATTCCGCATTTTGCGGGAGCATAAATGCAAGTTTGGGTAACTGAAACGTGACGGTGTAACGCGGTTTGACGATCACATCGGTAGGATCGTTCGGCTGATCGGTGTACAGCCCGCTTGCGATGTCGACCGACACCACTTTGCAGGATATTTCATTTAAATACCTGATCACAATACTTAGCAGCCCCTCTACGGGTCTCGAAAGTCCCGAGCCCAGCAACGCGTCGATGCAAACGACATTTTGGGATAGCCGCGGCAGGTCGTTCTCGGAGTGGATTCGGCGCGGTGTGAGATGCTGGCCGAGACGTGCCAGGTTGTGGTGGAAGTCGTCTGTGGCTTGCAGGGTGTATTCAACAGTAAAAACCTGCACATCGTAGCCCGAAGCGCTTAAAATGCGGGCGATTGCGAGGCCGTCGCCGCCATTGTTCCCCTTGCCGCAAAAGACGGCAATCGGGCGGGTATTGACATATTGATTACAAAACCAGCGTACAAATGCCTGAGAGGCGCGCTCCATCAGGTCGATGGAAGCGATGGGCTCGTGTGCGATCGTGTAGGCGTCCATCGCCCGGATCTGTTCTACATTGAAAATCTTCATGATAGTCGTGAGAAAAGCTTTTTCTTGCAAAAAAATAGTGCTAGATTTGCACTCGTTTTCTCAAAAGCTGTTTTGAATGAAGGGGCGTCACCCCGTCCGCTGGGAGCAAGCTATCATTTTAAATCCATAAAATCACTCGTCATGAGCGAACTTATTAAACTCGTAGAAGCTACGATTGAAAATCGTAAATCCGAGTATCCTGATTTCAAATCAGGCGACACGATCAACGTTCACGTGAAAATCCGTGAAGGTAACAAAGAGCGTATCCAGCAGTTCCAGGGTACCGTTATGCAGCGTCGTAACGTAAACGGAGCAGGCGAAACTTTTACAGTACGTAAAATTTCAAATGGTATCGGTGTTGAGCGTGTTTTCCCAATCCTTTCACCAAGCATCGCGAAAATCGAATTGATTCGTCGTGGTAAGGTGCGTCGTTCACGACTGTTCTTCTTGCGTGGCCGTCAGGGTAAAGCCGCTCGTATTAAAGAGCTTAAAACCACGAAGTAATCCAAAAGATCTTCGGTACGAAATTTTAAGACCCCGCAAGCGAATTTTTCTTGCGGGGTTTTGTTTTTTAGAAAAATCGAACGCGATTTTTTTAAAAATATAACCCCGCCGTCAGTTGAAACTGACGGGAATTGATTGATTCTATTACCGCCGGTTTCAACCGACGGACAACGACCAATAATTTATGACCACCGCCTTTTTTAAATACCAGGGAACCGGCAACGACTTCGTCATGATCGACGACCGCGACTTGCAGTTCCCGGCTTCTAAAGAACTGATCGCTTCGATCTGCCACCGCCGCTTCGGCGTCGGCTCCGACGGCCTGATTCTCCTGCAAAATGCCGAAGGGTACGATTTCCGCATGGTGTATTTCAATGCGGATGGCGGCGAGGGCAGCATGTGCGGCAATGGCGGACGCTGTGTGGTACGTTTTGCGAACGATCTTGGCCTGTTTAAGGACAGTACCAAATTCATCGCCGTCGACGGCGAGCACGAAGCTACGGTGTCCGGCGATACGATCCGACTCAAAATGTCGAACGTGAATGGTGTGGAGCAATATGAGGAATATGATTTCATGAACACCGGTTCACCGCACTATGTGACTTACGTGGATGATATCCATGAAGCCGATGTAGTGAATACCGGCAGCGAAATCCGCTATGGCTCCGTTTATGGGCCGAAAGGTGGTACGAATGTGAACTTCGTGGAAGTAATCGAAGACAATCACCTGAGCGTGCGTACCTACGAGCGCGGCGTGGAAGACGAAACCTTCTCGTGCGGAACGGGCGTGACTGCCTGCGCATTATCCGCGCATCTGCGAGAGGGCTGGAATGGCCCCGTGCAGGTAGAAACCATCGGCGGAACGCTGTCAGTGGAATACCAGGATGCCGGAGAAGGCCAATTTAAAAATATATATCTGATAGGCCCTGCGGTACGCGTTTTTGAAGGGACTTTGAAAGTGTAATGAATATTTGAAGTAAGAAAGTAAAGCCTTGCAAATCATCGACTTGCAAGGCTTTATTTTTTATAAATAATCTACTACTCAGACTCTATAATGCCGCCTTTCACGTGGTAAATCTGCTTGTCGGCCCATTCGGGGACGCGGCAGTAATCCATCGCGGCGACTTTACTCCGCACACCGTTTGTGCAAATGACGACGATCGTTTGATAAGCAGCCACCAGCGGTCGTTTTTCTCTGATCTCCGCGAGAGGGATATTGATTCCTCCTTCATTGAATTCTTCAAATTCCCAGCTCTCGCGCACGTCTATAAGCACTGCATCTGGACTTTTGGTCAACACCAGGGCTTGCGGCAGATCGATGTCAGAGTAAGTTTTTTTCAGCATACTGCCTCTTATCTGCTTAGCGCGTAGGGATGGTCGTTCACGACCGGGATGTTTTTGGCGATCAGCTTGTGAATGTCTTTGAGATACGGTTTTTCTTCCTTGTCACAAAACGACAGGGCAATGCCCTTGGCACCCGCGCGACCTGTACGACCGATCCGGTGAACGTATGTTTCGGGAATATTCGGAATCTCGTAGTTGATCACGTGCGTCAGATCATCCACATCGATACCCCTCGCGGCGATGTCGGTCGCTACGAGTACGCGGGTTGTCTGGCTTTTGAAGTTCTTCAACGCATTCTGGCGGGCTGTCTGCGACTTATTGCCGTGAATGGCCTCCGAAGTAACACCGGCTTTACGCAGCACTTTCACCACTTTATCGGCCCCGTGTTTGGTACGGGTAAATACCAATGCCGTTGCAATCGATTCGTCTTTCAGAATATGCAGCAGCAGTGAGTTCTTGTCCGATTTATCTACAAAAAACACCGACTGGCGAATGGTATCGGCCGTCGACGACACCGGGGTAACTTCCACTTTTACCGGGTTTTTCAAAATGGTACCCGCCAGAGTAACGATCGCCGGGGGCATGGTGGCCGAGAAAAACAGCGACTGGCGCTTGTTCGGCAACAGCTTGATTACCTTTTTGACGTCATGCACGAAACCCATGTCGAGCATACGGTCGGCTTCGTCGAGTACGAAAAATTCCAGCTGGTTCAGTTTAATGAATCCCTGGTTGATCAAATCCAGCATACGGCCCGGCGTAGCAATGAGCACGTCCACGCCTTTCTGCAATGCGTCGGTTTGCGGTTTCTGCCCCACACCGCCGAAAATAACGGTATGTCTCACACGTGTATGGCGCCCGTAAGCAGCGAAACTCTCTCCGATCTGGATCGCGAGCTCGCGGGTAGGGGTCAGAATCAATGCGCGTACACGGCTTTTCTCAAACTTCCCGACAGGGTTCTCTTGCAGCAATTGCAGCATAGGAATCGCAAAAGCGGCAGTTTTACCCGTACCCGTCTGTGCACAGCCCAGCAAATCTTTATTTTCTAGAATAATCGGGATGGCTTTGGCCTGGATGGGAGTGGGAGTGGTGTATCCTTCTTCTTGAAGAGCCTTTTTGATCGGCTCTATGAGTTTTAAATCCTGAAATGTCATTTGGTCTTTTTAATGGCTGCGTGATGATCATCCATTTTAAACGCAGCCTGCATAATATGAATCGGCCTATCCGGCCAGGAGTATAACAGAAGTATGTTTTTAAACGTTCAGTGACTATACTGTACAAAAATAGTCAGTATTCCTCTAAATTTGAATATTAGCCATCAACACAACTATGCTATGGGCAAGATTATTACTCTCACATTCTTATTCTCCTTCCTTTTTGTCACCACTTATGGACAGGATGTTCTCGTCCGCAAAAATGGTTCAACGATCGAAGGAAAGGTAACCGAAGTCGGTATCGACAGGGTTTTGTACAAGATCAGCCAGGAGGCGAATGCCGCCAATTTTGTGATCCGCAAAAACGAATTGCTGCGCATCGAGTTTGGTAACGGGCAGACAATCTGGTTCGATAAGCGGCGCGAGCGCAGCAGCGAGCGAAATACCGAGCGCGGTCGGGAACGCGACGCTACGATGGTCCAGGATGAGGAAATGGGTAAAAACAAGGTAGATATTTCGCCATTCAAGGCACTGGACAGCGGCCCCGGCTTTGGTATCAGCTACGAAAGGATTCTCGACAAAAGCGGCTATTTCGGGCTTTTATTGCCATTGACGGTCACCATTGCCGACAGCTACTATTTCCCGATCGGCTCCGAAACCAGCGGTAATGACGAAATGTATTATTTCTCGCCGACATTGAAGGTCTACCCATTCGGGCAGAAAAGGGTCACGTACGCAGTAGGGCCTACGCTCTATGCGGGAGCGGGCAAGCGTTGGTACCAGTATACCGACTACAATCCTACCACGCAGGTTTACACGTCCCGCGACGAGAGACGGGAGCGTTTCCGGATGGGAATGCTAGTGAATAACTTCGTCAATTTCCAGATCACCAAACATTTCCAGATCGGCCTGAATGCCGGTGTAGGTCCACGCTACATCGACCGCGATAAATTTGACTCGAAGGTTTACCGAGTCCGGGGTATGGAAATTACCGGCGAATTTAACTTCAACCTGGGCTTCCGGTTCTGATCATTTCACGACGCGGAAAACGGGATAGCGCATGTATTCCTTTTCCGCGTACGCCGAATTCTGGTAGATAAAATCCAGCTGCGCGTTACCATTCTTCGCAAATTCCGGGTCGGCTTTGCGCTTTGCTTCCAGTTTGGCCTTTAAATCGGGGGATTTTTTGAGCAGATCTGCGGCCAGGTCTTCAAAAACATAGCCGGAATAGTGTTCCTTGGCCTGCAAAATGGTATCAAAGAAATTCCACTTGAAAAACGAATCCACCGCTTTCGGTTCGAGCGTTTCGATAATGTAGCGGTTTACCGCCTGGTTTACAGGCACATACCAGTCGCCTTTCTTAAACGCAAGCTTCTGTTTTTCCGTCCGCAGTTTCACCGAAGTGTGCCAGTAATGCCCTTCAAATGGCTGTCTCGGCGTTTCCAGTTCGTCGATATAATACGTTTCCACATGCATTTCCGAATCCTTTTCAAGCGCTCTCATTTGCACGCAGTTTAACCGCAGCAATGCGATGATATGATGCCAGCCTTGCGGGATAAGGTAAGCCTCGGGCCTTGTTACTTCGTCCAGCGGCACATATGTGTCATAGAATGGAATATCTTTGGTAAATGGCTTCGACCTGTCGTAATGCAGCCTGGGCAAGCCGCTCACCTCGCTTGGAACATATTCGGGTTCGTAGCCTCTGAATGCGATCGTGGATTGCTTCGATTTATCCACCTGCCAGGTGATGGCAAATTTCTCCTGCGTTTTAACCGCTTCTTTTGTTGCGTTCCGCAATGTCAGCAGCGCTTTACGATGTGCTGCCAGGAACTTGATATTGCCATGCAAATACGCATATGTCGACTTCACACGCTGATCGTAAGGTTTGAGCATATGCGTCTCGGTCATTACGCCAATGGTATGAAACAAGGCCGCATAACCCGTGGAGTAGCGGGGCCAGTCGGGGAACTGGACAAAGCCTTTGTCGGGTGTCTGACCGTAAGCATTTACGTAGGGTGTTGCTTCAAAACCCGCCTCCTTTAAATGCTTGTACATGTAGGGCAGGAAAACCTTGTCGTTAAAGTCCCCCAGCGGTCCGCCCAGCTTGTCTTTCTGGGCGTAATCGAGCGTCATCACATATTGGTAGTCCGCCCCGTTGCTCACATGCGTATCCGCAAAAAGATCGGGGTCGAGTTCGTGGAAAATGGCGGCGAAACTGCGCGCATTACGGGTGTCTGATTTGATGAAATCCCTGTTCAGGTCATAATTCCGGGCATTTCCCCTAAAACCATATTCCTCCGGCCCTGCCTGGTTGGTACGGGTGGTGCTGTTGCGGTTCAACGCCCCGCCGATGTTGTAAAACGGGATGATGGCCACCACAATGCTATCCAGTTCCGGAAATCTGGCCGGATGTACCAGCATATCGCGCAGGAGCATCATCGACGCATCCACGCCGTCGGGTTCGCCAGGATGGATTGCATTGTTGATGAATAAGACCGCTTTTCCCTGCGCTTTCAGCTTCTTCATGTCGAAAACCTTGTTTCGGGAATAGATTACCAAATGCAATGGCTTGCCGCTGTCGGTGAGGCCTTTCTCCTGCATTTGTACCTGCGGGAAGTTTTTGGAGAGCTGTTGATAAAATGCAATGCCTTCCTCGTAGGTGGGTGTGTGCTTGCCACCGCTTTTTTCGAAACGGGTCTGGTACTGGGCGGTTGCGGTGAATACAATGCCCGGCAGAATGCAGAGCAGGAACAATGTCATTTTGGAGCGCATCAACGGGAGAGGTGTCAGTATGGGTACAGTTCGATGAGGTGAAGGTAAGGTTCCAGGCCGTGGTGCACAAATACCTGCTGATCGGAGTCGGGAAATTTGCGGTAATAAGCTTCATCCGCCAGCAGTACGATGGTCGGGCCGGTGCGTACGTAGTTGCTGCTTTTATAGTAGGCTGGCGACTGGTAATCCGGCAGGTTTTTGGATACAATTTTGCCCGCGTATCTGCCAAGGTACTTTTCATAGTTGCGCTGCGCTTTTTCGCTGGGCTTTCTGAGTCCCCGGTAAGCGTGCCGCATGCCGATGCGCGCAATGAGTTTTTGCTTTTTAATAATGCCGTCGATGTTCTTGAAAGGATTGGTATTATTGAAGTCGCTGAGCATTTGCACCGAAAACGGCACTTCGGGTACCCAGTCGGCTGAGTTCACTATATTATAACCCCATCCACCGTCGACCAGATGCTCGTATTCGTACGCGAAATACGTGTTACCCACCTTGGGCGCCGCACTGGCGTAGGTTTTGAAACGAATGTCCCCGGGCAATGTCCCCTGTTTTTGAAGGGATGCTAAATGCGCCGTCAGGAGATAGCCGAGCGCTCCTCCCTGGCTATGGCCCATTATCAGGAACTCCCTGACGCCCGATTTATACAATGAATCAATTTTTGGAATAATATCCCGGGCGAGATACGCTGTGCCCACCAGCCAGCCAATGTGTACCGCCGCTTTCGGATTATCCGCCAGATGGTATTTAAAGGTATAGTCCCCGGACAGCCGGAGCTCCCCGCTTGCCGGTACCATGGCGGCATAAAAGTTTTCCAGCCAGCCCACAGCATTCATAGTCGTACCGCGCAGGTTGATCACGCCTACCGAAGCCTTATTTTTCCAAAGTCCCCATCGGTTGTCGAGGCCCATCACCGGCGAGGTATATATCGAGTCGAACTTCGTGGGGCGGGGCACCCTGAATGCCCCCCGGCGGGTCATGGTGGTGTCGTATAGCAAGGCATGCATGTACACGAGTTCCTGGTATTCCGCCTTGTCGAAGCCCGGTTTCAGCTTGGTGGTTTGAGCAGAAGCCGGTGGGTTGGCCACCAAACCGAGCATTAAAAAAAATAGGGAAATGCAATGCGCGACGAGGCAGGGCGTGAAACTTGTCGGGGTCTTTTGCATAGTGATAGCGAGCGTTGAATGACAAAGCGACCTTTGGCTTACTAATGTAGGAAAACAATCGATGCGAGTGGATTTCAGGACTTTCAAATCGCCTTTCCGGCCAAATTTCATACAGTTCCGTCAAATTAGAATACTATTAGAGTTTGTCCGCCCGGCCCGTTTCACCTTGAATGCCCGGCCGTAATTTTCTATTTTGGGCTAGCCTAAAAAATATTTTCATGGAGCTGTATTACTCTTTTTCTGCATTAATCGTCCTTTCCGCGATATTTTCTTACCTCAATTCCCGCTTTCTGAAACTGCCTCCGTCGATCGGCGTCATGGTGATTGCCTTGATGGTTTCGCTGGGGCTTATCGCTACCGACAGCATATTTCCGCGCACATTCATCCGCATTTCCACGCTCATCGCGAGCGTCGACCTTACGGAGATACTCATGGGCGCGATGCTCAATTTTCTGCTGTTTGCCGGTGCCATCCATTTGCATTTGGAAGACCTTCGCGAACAGCGGCTGCCGGTCATTATTTTCTCGACGGTCAGTGTTGTGATCTCTACGTTCGTCATCGGTTTCCTGATTTACTATATCCTGCCGCTGATCGGCATAACCATCCCGCTGATAGAATGTCTCGTGTTCGGCGCATTGATTTCGCCTACCGACCCCATTGCCGTTCTCGGGATCCTCAAACAGGCCGGTGTGCCGAAATCCCTTGAAACCAAAATCGCCGGGGAATCCCTTTTCAACGACGGTATGGCGGTAGTGGTATTCATCCTGATGCTCGCCTTGGCGCGGGGTGAGGAGGTTAATACTTCATTCGTCGGTATTGCCGGGCTTTTTGTAAAAGAGGCGATCGGCGGTATTTTGCTGGGCTTGCTGCTGGGCTTTCTGGGTTCCAAAATGATGTATCGGGTAGACGGCTACAATGTACACGTGCTTATTACGCTCGCGATCGTGATGGGCGGGCACCTGGCGGCACAGGCATTGCATATGTCGGGCCCGCTCGCAATGGTGGCGGCCGGTCTGGTGGTAGGAAACTACGGTAAAAACCCCGGTGCGGTATCGGATACCGAGCGCGACTACATTGATAAATTCTGGGAGCTGATCGACGAAATCCTGAACGCGATCTTGTTTCTCATCATCGGTTTCGAGTTGCTGCTGATCCCGGATATGAAGCAATATGGCTGGGCCGGGCTGATTGCGATCATCGTAGTGCTCTCCGCGCGCTTCATTTCCATTTATATTCCGGTGAAACTGATCCCGTTCAAGACGCGCTTCGGGAAAAAATCGATCACGATACTGGTCTGGGGAGGATTGCGCGGCGGCGTGTCCATCGCATTGGCATTGTCCATCGACCAGCATCTTCACAAAGACCTGCTGCTGGCCATTACCTATTTCGTAGTGCTGTTCTCGATCATTGTGCAAGGGCTCACGGTGAGTAAACTTACCAGCCGCCTTCCGGACGAGGAGGAAGCGGTGGCCTAGGAGTCGGGGCCGGTAACGTACTGGTTGATCAGCGCATTGATTTTATTCAGCCAGAGCGTCTGTCCCTCACAGGTCCAGTGCGAATCGCCTTTTAAATAAGCTGCGCGTCCCATCCGGCGGAAGTCGGGCAGGACATCGATGTACGGAATCCCAAGTTTCGGATGGTTATACACCCGTTCGATCAGGTTGTTGTACGTTCCATAACCGGGGCTGAGGACCGATACTTTGTTGGGGATAATAGCCATGATCACATTATCGAAGCCGAGTGAATCCGCATAATCGCGGCTGGCATTGAGGTTCGTAATGATCGAATCGAGCTCGGTCTCGCGCATTGGTGTGAATGACGACGTTACTTGCGGCGTATCGGTATCCATGTAATACACGATGTCGCGATCATTGTTCACGAGCGAAACGCCTGAACCGACTCGGTCAAAGATGTGGTGATTGAAGTCGGATTTCCATTCCTTGACGCGCAATGCGAGATCACCCTGGAACAAGAACCCGTCGAGCCTGCCGGCGGTATGCGAGCCCCGGAAAGCCTCATCCAGCTGATGCATGAATTTGGTAGAGGCACCGTTCTGCACGAAAGTGGCGGTGTCGGGGACGAGTACAGTAATCGCCGATGCGGCAAATTTCTGTCGGAAATGCCGCTCCACGCTTTCCATCAGCAGGATGTTATGCTTAGAGGTATCGAGCTTGATGTGCAGGAAATCGGACCATTTTACCCAGGTGTACTCGTCCACCGGGAAGTATTCCTTTTCCAGCCTTCCTTTTTCTGTAAAACTATCGCCGATAATGTACAAATGCACTTTTTTAGCCGATTTCGGCCGGGCTGGCGGCACATATCCGGTGCATTGATGGCGCGGATCGCGGAATTCCGACAGGGTGGAAAGTTTGTATAAATCGCCGTACTGGTAACCGTCTTCCACAGCCCCTACTTTCCATAACCAGGGCAGAATGGTCGGGCTGAGCCCCACCGTCCAGATGAGGCAGCCAATGGCCAGCACGATGTATCTTAAAATTTTCATAGTATTATCTCAACTTGATCGACCAGACCTGTATTTTCTTTTCCGACCGGCTGAATATCAATAATTTGTAATAACCTGGCTGATAGGTGAGCTGCACCGGCATTTCAGATGGTATCGCTTTGTCGCCCAGACGTTTTCCGTTCATATCGAAAACAGTGGTGTAGCTGCCCGATTTGATTGTAATAAACCGGTTATCGACCCCAAAGAAATGGTACTGGATCACCGCATTCGGCAAAATATCCTTAATCTCGAACAGGTCACGCCCGTCTTTGGTAATAATAGCTGTTTTGGAGTTAACCGACCGCATCAATATCCAGTCCAGCGAATTGCGATCGAAAAGGATCCGGAAACGCGAGCCTGGTTCAGGGCGCAGGAGCTGCCGCCTTGATGTAATCTTACCATCCAGGTTAATGCGGATGAGCTCTCCCGAAACACTCACGCCTGCCAATTCGGGCTGGCCGGTCTGCGGATTTTGCGCCCAGGTGAACGGACTTTCGGTCCGGGTCAGGATATCAACAGGGAAGCCGGGTTTGACGGTGCCGTTTTCTTTGAGCAGGTAAATCTTGCCATTCTGCTGCGTCACGATGAAGCCCCTGTTGCCGATCTGGTTCAGTGCCACCACAGGGCCTACGATCTTGTCGAAACGGACCGAATGGTTGAGCCTTTTGAGCGGCCGCGTCACGCCTTCCCACACAAATAGTTCTTCCGCCGCACTTTTAACGATGAACCGGTTACTCCCGTCCTCCCCGCCATCGATGAGGTACAGGGCCGAAATAGGATCGGGGCCGGGCAAATGTGCCTGGAATGTGGAAACGTTCGTAGAATCGTCTTCATCCAGCGCATACACGGTGCGATCGGTGGCGAAGATGCGCTGCTGGCGGCCAATGTTGAGGAAATCGACCTTGTAGGCTGCTGTGCCGATAGCGCCGTTCAGTTTAGCGATAGTCTCCGTTTTACCTTCGCGGAGGTTGTTCGTTCTGAGCAGGTTGTGTTCCTTGTCGGTCAGCAGTATTTCAGAGCTTCCATCGATCGGGTTTTGCAATGCGGCGAGCTGTGCATCGAAAATGTCCGGCCATTCGATATCGATATTCAGGAAAGTACGGTTCAGTACCTTGCTGGCGGTTTGCCGTTTTTTGGGATGGAACGTGAGTTCGGGAAATGCTTCGCTGCCTGCGAAACGGCATTGCAGCGTAATGGACTCCATTTTAGCCGTCAGGTCGCTGTACTTTTTACTTACCTGCGTCTCTTCACCGGACTGGGCTTTCCGCAGGTTGACGATCATCGAAAGCTGCGCTTCGTTGTTCACATTGGTTAGCACGCTGTCATATTCCGGCGACTGTTTCCAGGTGATCTGGTTTTCGTAATCGACAATATAGTTTTGCAGGACCTGTGAGTTGTTGCTGATCACGAGATACGGAGCAATATAAGTAATGTAGCTGCGGGGGAAGCCGGTAAACATTGGCCCGTACAGACCCGTCGGCAGCTCGGGAATGGGCACCGAGTAAATGTCGTAACCCTGGTATTGGTCCACCGAGGCATTGCTTTCCTGGTTGGCCAGCTGTGCCAGTTTTTGAAGCACCGGCCTCACTTTATCGTAGTTGGAGAACTCGGCAAGCAGGATTTTGCCATCGGTAATACTGTTGTTTTCTTCCAATTGGCATAATACGAACTCGGACCCGATGTTATCCACCAGCACATTGCTTTCGCCGGCAATGTAATAGTTCAGCTTATCCCAGGCCGCCGATTTGTATTTTTTATGCCATTTCGAGAACGCTTCCTTGAATGCCGCCCTGTCGGATGCCGCCGCCCGGTACAGGAAGGAAGTTTGCTGCGAAACATGCTTGTGACCGATAAATGGCGTACCGGGGTTGTCTTTCAGGATTTCCGCGAGGTAGTAGTCCGGCGCATCGGCCCCGTCCGATCCGACAACCAGGTTTCCCTTGTTTTCTGCTTTTTCGATGTGAAAATCCTGGTAGGAGGGAAAGCTTTTTCCAAACTCTGCCAGCGTAGCCGCATTGTCCATGGACATCACCGATTTCCATGCATCAGTGCGCAGGTAAATGCTCGTGCCGTAGTCGGAATCATTGATATTGGAAAAACGTGAACGCAGCCTGAACGAGCCGATATTCAGCGACGAGGCGCGTACGGCGTCTTCGATCAGGTCGCCATAGTAGCTCACGATCAGGAAATGGTCCTTCACGAGGTAGGAAAACATGGGACGCGAATTGGCGTCGATGGCATCGGTAATGCGGTGGTCCTGGAAGTTGTGATGCAGCAGCCGGATGTTGGCATGCTGCGGGCTGGCGAGCCATTTCGTTTCTTCTTCCGTAACCGGGATGTACATGATCACCCCCCATTCGGTGCTGGTGCGCGGGTGGTATGAATACGAAAGGGCTTTGCCTTTCAGGAATGTTTTGAGCTTTTTAGGGTCTTTCGTCAGCAGGTTGAGCAACGTCAGGTTATCGCTGGCGATGTCGAGGAGTGGAAGGCGTTTCAGATCAAGCGCGGCCTCGGTGGCTGTGTAAGCCGAATCCTGCAAATGCTCGCTGGTGATTACCACAACGGCATTGGACGGAATGAATTGCCAGGCTGCCGCAGAGCCCCTCGACCATTTGAACAGGAAATATCCTGCTGATGCGATAAGCACGACCAGCAGGATAGCAATCAGTTTTTTTTTCGACACAAGCCTGTTTTTTAAGCGCGGATCGCTTTCACTTTATCATTCAGTTCGAGGCGAAACCGCAGGAGTTCTTTAAAGCTTCGAATACAAACTTTCCAAAGGTTCCATTTCACGATCGAAACGGTGCCGGTTTCCCGGTCTTTGTGAGTGATAGGGATGTCGAACAGTTCCTGCCCCGATTTTTTAGCCATTACAGCCAGGAAAATGTTCGGTGCGAACGGTTCCGGGTTGGGCAGCTGGTTCATCAGTTTTTGCAGGAATGTTCCTTTGATGAGACGGAACGGGATGTTGCTGTCCATGATGAAGGTACCATACACAGCGGAGATCGTACCGCGGAGGAATTTCGTGATAAAAAGGCGTACGCCGGCATCATGCCTTACCTGGCGGTAGCCGAGTATGAATTGCGACTGGGTACGTTTGGCCCAGAGCTTGTCAAAATCGTCGGAAACAAATTGATCGTCGCTGTCGGTCTGGAACACATATTCCGAGCCCAGTTCCAGCGCCTTGCGGTAGCCGTTTACGACCGCGTTGCCATGCCCGCCGTTCTTCTGGTTAACCACCGTGAGATTGTCGATCTCGGCGTCCAGTTTGTCCAGTAATACCTTGGTATTGTCTTTCGATCCGTCGTTGATGACGATCAGGGTAGTGTTATCGTTGGGGAATTTGGTTTTGAGGAAGGAGGTCCAATTATAAACTACTTTTTCGATACAATCCTGCTCATTGTATGCGGGCATTACTATACTCAGAAGATATGACATGCAAAAGCGTATTTGGTATGGTTGCGCGAAATTAATAAATAAAGCCTGTAACCGGGCTATGGGGGTTCATTATTTAGTAAGCGTACTTGTCTTTCAGTGCGTTAATCGGTTTCTCGAAAAAGTGCCAGGAAACCGACGCCACTAAGACAGTAAGTGCCACTACCACCGTTGCTTCGAATGCGATATTGCCTTCCAGGCTGGGGATATACTGATAGATTTTCCGGAAAAGCCTGACCGTCGGGTGCATGGGGCCGCTGTGAAAGTGGTTGTATACAAAATTGTGGTACAGGTACAGGCCATAGCTGATTTTGCCAAGATAAATACACACCGGATTTTCCAGGAACGCGGCCATCCAACCCTTGAAACCCATCACTGCGCGTCCTATGAGCATAAACCCGAAAATAGATGACATGGTTCTGTCGAGCACCACGTACGGAAAGTTGAAAGGCTGCGCCAGCGATTTGGCCCACCATTGTACCAGCACCCAGCCCAGTAACCCAAGCAGTACCGGCCACGATTTACCGAAGAATTTAACAAACAGATCATTTTTGTAAAGCTGTGTCCAGGCCATGAGCCCGCCCAATGCGAAAGAGTCGAAGCACGCGGGCGTAGATACGTACGCGACTGTCCACTCGCCCATTGTAACGAAGTTGGTGCCTGGTATCCTGCCCGTGTAAAAAATGTATGCCCGCAGGACAATGCTGAAAATGCCCATCAGGCCCAGCACGGGCACCAGTCTGTTTTTAGGAATGAAGAATATCAGGAACGGGAAGAAAAGATACACCTGCTCTTCTACCGCCAGCGACCACAAATGGTCCACCGAGCCCATCCATGTTTTGTGCAGGGCAATGTAAATGTTGGTGCCGTACAATGCGAGCCAGGCCAGCTTATCGCGGACCGGCGGCACATTGAAAATGAACAGCAATGCGATGATGAGGTAGTATACCGGAAAAATCCGGATCGTCCTGCGGATCAGGAACTTGCGCAGGTACTTCTTGAATCCCCCGGGTGTTCCGTACGTTTTCTCCTTGCTTTTGAGCAGAATGCGGGAGATCAGGAAGCCGCTGAGTACGAAAAAAATGGTCACGCCGAGGGCACCGAACGGGATGATATTGATCTCTACGATGAGGTGGTCGAGCAGAACCAGTCCCACTGCAATAAAGCGCACGCCGTCAAGTTGAATAATGTGTCCTTCTGAATTGGTGCGCATGGTTACCAGTTAACTTTCACTTCTTTTTTATGCGATTCTTTGACCGTTACCCGCTGGTCCTTGAACAGAATGCCGGTTTCGTTCCCCTGCTGATGGAGCAGCGCCACCCTGTAAGTGCCCTTATCCATTTCCGAGAAAGGAATATCTGCATAAAAGCCGGGCGCGAAATAGTATTGTTTGAGAAACAGCTGCTTGCGGCTCGTGTTACGTGTGCGCAAAGCCGGGAAAATATAATAGCATTCATCCGAACTGAGCAGCACGTACACACCGCTGTCCTGCAAGCGCTGGCTGGTGAACGAGGTGTTGGTAACCCTAATGGAGGCAGTGTCGGTCGTAAATGTGGTTTTATCATACAAATCCACCATTCCCCGCGAGCTGCCGGCATAGTTCTGGCGATCGGCGATGGCTATGAGCGGCAGCCATTTATCGTAAATAACAGGTGTTTTTTCAACGATATTGGCGGCAAACGAAGTATCGGCCGGGTACTTCAGAGACTTATCCGTAAATGTCCAGTTGAACTGGGAGGTTACGAGCTGTTTCCTCAGGTTGTAGGCATCCACGAGGTGGTAATGGTAGCTGAACACGTTAAATGTCACCGCCAATGCGATGATGGCGGTAATGTAAGGCGAAAGGAAACTGCCGCGAATGGGAACCACCACGTACAGGTAAGCCACGATCAGCAGCAGTACCGAATAGATTTTGTATCGGCTCGTAATCAACCCTTCCAGGCCGAAGCCTGCGCGGGTGTACACCACGATCAATGCAGTCCCAAGGATAAACAGGATTGCGCCAAGGCAGAAAAGGTCGGTCGTCCGCTCGAATTTGACCGAATACTTATTCCGTACAATCCTGAAAAGGGTAGTGGAGGCAATTGAAACCGCCACCAGGAACAGGACGATCCCCAGAAAAAGACAGACCTTGAAATGATCCAGTACCGGTATGGATTCGGCAAATGAGCCCAGGAATGCCATATAGCCTTTGGCGAGTTTCAAAATACCCGCTTTCGATTCCGGATTGGATTCCGGTTTGGTATACCAGTAGAAATAGCAGAAGATCTCGCCTATGCTGACAATGATCCAGAGCGCAAACCGCTTTCTGTTACCCGCTAGGAAGAGCAGAAAGGCACCG
This sequence comes from Dyadobacter sp. 50-39, assembly GCA_001898145.1. Taxonomy (GTDB): domain Bacteria; phylum Bacteroidota; class Bacteroidia; order Cytophagales; family Spirosomataceae; genus Dyadobacter. Next base: position 165,670 of record MKSR01000029.1, on the reverse strand, counting down.
AGCGGGAGCACCATCAGCCCGTTTCCGCTCGTGAGAACGGTGACCAGACTGAGCAGTACGGCAATGGAGAAAGGCAATACTTTGGGATTAATGACCAGGTATAGGGTCCAGAGCACGAGCGTTACCACACCGAGGTTTTGCACCGCTGCCATTCCCCAATACATGTTCTCCCAAAACGCCAGTGTCATCCACAGGAACGGAATGGGTACCAGCGCAAAAAGCGGCTTTTTGTTCTTTTTAAGCAGGTCGTAAAACAACGGAATCGCCGCCAGCAGCAGCACGTTGCCGGCCGTCATCAGGTGCCGGTAATTGAGGTGCCCGAAAACGGCATAGTCGAGCCATGCAAAAAGGCGGGTAAGCGCGATTCGGTGCTCGTTATGCTGCTTAAAAAGCGCCTGGATCTTCTCCTGCCAGTTGCCAGCCTGTGCATATTCGGCGATGAACGTCTTCAATGCATGGTCGTCCCACTTGGGGATATTAATGGCATAGTAATCCCAAACCGTGAAGTAAATGGCGACGGGTAACAGCAGGATCAGGCTCAGGATAATGGTGAAAGCCTTTTTCGTCATGCCGTGATCATTAGTTGGCTGATGCTCGACAAGATCGAATCCGCGTCCAGTCCGGAAAGTTTCTGGTGATAGCTTTGGCTGCCGTAGCGGCTATTGGGATAGCCCTCGGCTTTGAGACTCTTGAATACCGAAGGGAAAATGCCCTTTTCGAGCAGCTGCACTGAAAGTTGCTGTGCAAGGCCGCCGGTACTGATATGCTCTTCTGCGACCAGGATCGCCGGCGCTTTTTTTACCATTGCCATCAGCTCGTCCGTTAGTTCAAGCGGGAAATGCAAGGCAGTAACCACGTTCACTTTTTCGGCCAGCTCCGGCGCAAGTCCCAGTGCGGAGAGTACATTATTGGCGATCGGGCCCAATGCAAAAACCGTGATTTCGGCATGGGCCGGCTGGTGTATTACTTTAAAAGAACCCGCTAAATAGCTGTTTGCAGGAGTGGTTTTACCGGCTCCCAGGCGCAGGTATGCAGGACGCGCGTCGGCGGCAATTTGCTGTACGACCGGAATGACCTCGTCGGCAAAGGCGGGTACCCACACCTGGGCATTCTGCTGACCGCTCAAACAGGCCAGGTCTTCGATGGTATGATGGCTGCTCCCCATGATGCCGTAGCCGTATCCGCCTCCATTCCCCACCAGAAATACCGGCAAGTTGTTGAAGCATACATCGTTACGGAATTGTTCGAGGCATCTGTATACGATAAACGGCGCGATGCTGTAACAGAAAACTTTATAACCTTTATGCGCAAAGCCGGCAGCTACACCCACCATATTCTGCTCCGCCACACCGGCATTGATGAAACGCTTGCCCATTTTGGCCTGCAGGTTTTCCAATGCATTATAGCCAAGATCACCTGTGATGAAAATAACGGAGTCGTCTGCTGTCGCAAGCTCTTCTATGGCTGTTGAAAATTCTTTTCTCATCGTTAAGTGGGCGCCAGGCCGATTGGTTGCTTAACTTAAATGGTTTGGTCGCCTAATGGGCTGATACCATGCAATTTATTACTTTCTCAACTGTTTTACCAGCGCCCGGATCTCGTCGGCGGTTTTATAGGCCTTCGGACCGCGGCGTATTCTGGTGCGGATATATTTGGGCCGCTTTTTAGTCTCTTCGAATATCTTGGTAATATATTCTCCTAAAAATGAAATGCCCAGGATGGTGAGCCCGCCAAAGAATACGATCAGGATAATTACGGTACTGAGGCCTCTTGGCGTATCCGGGAAGAAAAAGATTTTGGCCAGGATTTGCCAGATAATACCCAGAATGGAGAGGCCCGTGAGGCCGAAACCCGCATAGCTCATCAGTTCCAGCGGAGCAAAACTGAACGAGAATATGGCTTTTTTAGCCCACCAGATGTTTTTTGTCCAGTTGTTGGTCGATACCCCAAACATCCTTTCCGGACGAACGTACGGTACGCCGGTTTGTCTGAAACCAACCCATGCCCGCAAACCGCGCAGGAACTGCTCCGTCTCGGGTAAGTCTACGAGTTCTTTCACCACTTTACGATCGATCATCGAGAAGTCGCCCGCGTCGCGTGGGATAGGAATGTAGCTTAGTCCCTGGAATACCTTGTAGAATGTTTTATAGAAGAAATGGATATGCGGTTTCATCTCACGCTGTACGCGTACACCGTACACGACGTCGTAGCCTTCCATCCATTTCTCGTAAAATGCCGGGATAATTTCAGGCGGGTCTTGCAAGTCGCCGTCCATCAGTACCACGCAGTCGCCCGTGGCGATCTCCATCCCGCTCAGGAAAGCCGACTGTGAACCAAAGTTACGCGAGTGGCTGATACCGACCACATTGGGATCTTTATCACAAATGGCATTGATGACTTCCTCCTGGTTATCAGGCGAACTGTCGTTGACGAAGATGATTTCGTAGCGCACTTTCAGTTCGTTGAAAGTCTTTACAAGCCGCTCGTACATGAACGGAATAGCCTGAGCGTCTTTATAACATGCGATAATGGCGGTGATGACCGGGTTGAGCTTCGGATTTTCAAAAGCCGGGATCAGGCGTGACTCGTATTGCACGGCATCCTGCCACTGGCTGTAACGCGTCAGACCGTCTTCCAGGGAAGTTCTCGCCTTCCATCCGAAGTCGTTTTCGAATGCGGTAGGGTCACCAAACCATTCGGCCAGGTCCCATTTGCGGTTCGACATGCTGCCCCATTCGGGTTCTTTGGCAATGTTGAAAGCTTTGCGGGTCACGTCCACGAGGTCGCCCATCGTGGTCTTACGGCCGGTGGCAATGTTATAAGAGCGCCCCGACTTCTCATCATCGATTTTCAGCGCCGCGTCCAGGAATGCCTCGACGCAGTCTTCCACAAACACAAAATCGCGGCTGATATCGGGTGATACCAGGGAAGGCAGGCTTCTCCTGCGCGCATGTTCGATCAGGCGGGGAATGAGCCGGTCCGGCTCTTCCCAATACCCGTAAATGGAGTAAAGGCGCAGGTTGAGCGTTTTCAGGCCTGCAACTTTAGCATAATATTCAAGCAAATAGGCTGCCGAAACTTTGGAAACAGCATAATGGCTGTTGGGCTCCACACGGTCTGTTTCTTTGGGCGAGGTACAATTGAAACCATACTCGGAACTGCTTCCGGCATGGATGTAAACCATATCTTTCGTGCAGTTTTGAAGGATATTCACCGTGCCGAGCACGTTCGTCTCGTACGTCAGGTTTACATTGCTTTGTTTGCTGTATGCACCGTAGGCCGCAAGATTGAAGATCGTTTGCGGTTTGTACTTTTCAAATACCTCCTTGATGGAATTGTCCGAGAGAATGTCGCAGTGGATGATGTTTTCAAATGGCACATTCAGCAGTTTCAGGCGCCATGCTTTGGTAGCGTCGTGTGTTACCGCGTAGCAGTCCTTCCGGATTTTAAATATATCATTGAAGAGATTGGCGCCGATGAAGCCGCTGGCACCGAAAACGAAAACTGGCCCTTTTAATTTCTGTATTTTATCGCGGTAAACCGGTAAATGATCAAGCATTCGTCAATTCATTAAGATAACGTTCCTTTACTTCCAGTGTAGCTTGCTCATACTGGTCCTTATTCATCGGCAGGTAATGCCATTCCAATTTATTCTCCATGTAGGAAACCCCTTTTCCTTTGACCGTATTGGCGATAATCGCTTTGGGTAAGCCGTTCTGGCGCTTTTTCAGTTCGGCGATGGCCGCCGCGATGGCTGCAATGTCATGCCCATCTACTTCCACAGTTTCGAAGCCGATGGCTTTCCATTTTTCCACAGATGCGGTTTCGCCCAGAACTTTGTCTGTGAACCCGAACCCCTGCAAACCATTCTTGTCGATGAGCATGATCAGGTTGTCGAGCTGATTCTGGATCGCATAATGCGCCGCTTCCCAGGTGGTACCTTCGTTGGTTTCCCCATCAGACAGCAGCGCGAACGAATATGTTGCATCGCCCGAAACTTTCGCCGCGTGGGCGATTCCGGTCGCAATGGGCAATCCGTGCCCAAGTGAACCGGTAGCAAAAGGAATGCCTTTGTACTGCCTCGGTGCCGGGTGAGCGGGCAATGTGGTGCCGTCGAGATAGAAAGTACTGAGTTCTTCGTCGGTAATTTCCCCAAGGGTATTCAGGCAAGCGTAAAGCGCCGCCGCCGCATGGCCTTTGGAAAGAATAAAAGTATCATCGGCCGATTTTTGAAGAAATAAAATCGCGATCATCAGGTCGATACAGCTGAGGGAGCAACCAATATGGCCGGCGTTGGCCTGGTGATAAAGCCCCAGTATTTTCAGACGAAGTTCGCCGCTCAGCTGTTTCGGGTCTTTTAATATCTCGTGTGCTGTCATGCCTGATGTTGTATGTCGATGTAAGGAATTGCCTGCAAAATAACGGCCAGATCTCCGGTTTTAAGTCCGCAATATACGAAATGTTATTAGACGGCTCAGTCAAAACAACCTTGCCGGTTACTCAAAACCGTAACGTTTGCCCGTCAGCGTCATGATTTCCAGCGGCTCGGCGCGCCCTTGCTTTTTGATCCAGATCCGCTGCGTCTGGTTCATGTCCATAACCTGGACATATTGTGCGTCTTTGGGAAAATAGAGGTTGGTAATTTGCGCGTCATGGATCGAATAGGGCAGGAATGTCCGGTCCATTTCGGAAAGCACTTCATAACGCGGGGCCGGGTAAAAGATGGTGTCGCCGGGCTGGTAGTTGGCTTCGATTTTTTTGGCAGCTTCCATGTACGGATTAGGTACGCGCGGCACCGCGAAATAGCCATATTTTGGCGAGCGGTCTTCGTAAAACTCTTTTAACCTCAACCCCACAAAGTAGAGCTGGGCGGCAAGGAATACGAAAATAAGTACGCGGAACTCCACCTTAAGAGTTGTATAAAATTGGAGCAGCAGACTCAGCAGAATAATCACGTAAGGGAATGAAAAGCCGGAGTAGCGCTGCATAATGCCATAGGTATGCCCATTCTTGAACGACATCAGGATCAGGAACAATGTCGGTACCAGCGCCACAATGTACAGCAGCCACAGGCGCGCACGCTGCTCGCGCGAGGCACTTTTGTGCAAATCGGGAATGAAAGACAGTGCGAACAAACTGACGCTGAGAATGCAGAATTGCAGTTTGTGATTATTGTAAAAAAAAGCGGTGAAAATGATCAGCAAATAGGGGAAACGGGGTGTAAGCCACGCCGGCGTGTTGATCCTGTCTTTGAAACGGTACCAGCAGATCAGGATCAGTGCCACCAGCAATGCGATGAAAACGTTCTTCTTCCCTCCCAGCGCATCGGTGAGGCCATTGGTAAAGAGGACAAGATCGGAGAAAATGGGCAAAGACTTGTTAAACACATTCAGCGGCGTCGCCGGAAGGATATTGCCAAACGCTTGTCCGCCGGTTTCGGCCATTCTGCGGTACAGATCTGCCTGGTATTGCAGGGACGATAGCGTGTATACCCCACCGCCAAACAGCAGCCACCACGCCACACCCGAAAGTGCAAATACTGCCGCAATGGCCATTCGTACCCAGCCCTTAAATGTGCGGAGGAAAAACAGCGCATAAATGGCATGCGCCAGCAGCACGGAAATAACGAGGAAATGGCTTAGCAGTCCTAGTCCCGCGGAGAGGACGTAACCGGCGTAAAGCCATAGTATTCCTCTTTTATTAGCCTTTTTTTCAATGATTTGTAAAAAGAAATAAGTCGCTGCCAGTGTGAGGAAGAACGTAAGCGAGTAGTTCCGCGCCTGGTGGCTGTAGGCAATAAAAAACGGCTCGATGGCCGTGATACCCGCCGCGATCAACGCCGTCTTGATTCCGAAGAAGCGTTTTGCGAAAAGATAGGTTAGTCCGATGATCAGCACACTGAAAATGACGGAAAAGAAGCGGATCGAAAAGTCGGAAAAGCCGAAAATATCAATCCACGGATGCAGCAGCGCGTAGTAGAAGGGGCTGTTGCCGATGTCGCTCCGCGTCATGGCCTCGTAGTAATCGCCGATGGATTTCGGCGACCAGAACTCGGCAGGTGTAAATGCCTTGGGGGTGTAAATTTCGTTTGCCGTAAATGTGCGCAGCACCTGCTTTTGGGGGTGTGCCGGGGTTGTCCAGAAACGCGAATCGGCCAGTTCACGGACCGCAAAAACCTCCTTCTGATTGGCCCCTTCCAATACTATACCCTGGCTGACGAGCAATGTGCTTACCTCATCGAAGAAAATACTGTAACGATCGAGGTTGTAGAGCCTTAATGCAAGGCCCGCGATGAGAATGAGGGAGAGTATTAGCCTTGACCGCAGGGTTTCTTTGGTATGGTTGAGAGACATTAGTGCGTTCGCTGATGGACGCCGCGAAAATAAGGAAATTTCCCGTTATAGGATATTTTTTAGATTTTAAGAATCGTAAACTCTACCCGTCGGTTTTTCTGCCGCGTCTGTTCGGTGAGGTTGCTGGCAATAGGGCGTGCCGGTCCCCAGGCCTTGGTTTGAATGCGTTTGGCGTCGATACCTTTGGATAAAAGGTACTTTTTGACCTGCTCCACCCGGTCGGCGGAAAGCTTGACATTCTTTTGCACTTCGCCCTGGTTGTCGGTATGGCCTTCCAGCAATATTTCCATGGTGGGGTAGCTCTTCATGGTTTCCGCCACTTTGTCGAGTTCGGCAAATGAAGAAGGGATCACTTCCGCGCTGCTTTGGGAAAACATCGTGTTACTCAGCCTGATCTGCTGGCCGGCTTTGATGGGTTGCAGGTAAATGTTTTTCCGGATGGTACGGAAGCCGGTTTCCGCGCTCAGGTCCATGTCTTCCGAAGCAGGGAAAAAGCCCTCACCCGACGCGGTAATGCGGTATATTTCCTTCAATGGAAGTATGAGCCGGTAATCGCCGGTTTCCGGGTCGAAACTTGCCGTAGCAAAAGAGGCGTTGGTATTTTTAATGTCGGCGGCAATGTCGGATTTAACCGGTTTGTTGGTCTCCGCCTCCAAAACGCTCCCGCTGACCACCGCCACCGGATCGGGCTTGATTTCCGGCGTCATGCGGATCCGGAATATGTCCTCCTGCCCCAAGACTTTGTCGCTGGCACTGAAATAGGCGTAGTCGCCGGTTGCGGGGATATTGATGAATGCATCCCACAGCGGCGAGTTCACCGCCGGTCCCAGGTTTTCGGGTGTCGACCAGTTAAGCCACGTATCGTCGAGGCGGCGGGTGAGAAACAGGTCGCCCTCGCCGTAGCCGGCATGTCCCTGTGAAGAGAAATATAGCGTTTTATTGTCCAACGCCAGGAAGGGAGTAGCCTCGGTATCGGCAGTATTGATCACGTTTCCGAGGTTCCGCGGCTCCGACCAGCTTTTGTCTTTTTGCAAAAAAGAAATGTAAAGGTCTTTGTTCCCCTCCGAATCTAACCCTTCAACCGACATAATAAGTACATTCTCAAACGGCGACACCGTAACTTCCAGGGTCTTGGCCGTTTTGATCAGGTTGTTGATCCGCAGTGTACGGGGAAACCCCCAGCCCGATTTTGTTTTAAATGAATTGGAGAATCCGAAATACATGCTGCCGTCGGGCCGGTACTCGTTGATCAGGTAAAGCGTTTTGCCATCGGCCGAGATGCTGGTAGCCGCATTCTCACCCGTGTTATTGATCGGCGGGCCGATATTGGCCGCATCCGTCCATTGTCCCTGCTCGTTGAGTGTGGAGTACCAAACGTCCTGCCGGCTGGCGGAGCCCATATTCCCTTCAAAATTATTCCGGGTAAAATATAGCGTCTTGCCATCCGGGGAAATGATGGGCGCTATTTCCTGACCTTTCGAATTGATGGCCTTGCCCATATTCTCCTTTTGCGCTTTCAGCGGCGAGGCTGCAAAATTGATTTTGGCTTCCACAGGCACGGTCTCCGGAGAAATGCCGATCGCGTCGATCTGGTTAAAGCCCGAAACCTTTCCCGGCTGCATTACCACTTTCACGGCGTTGGCTTGGATATTCTGTTTCGGAAAAATGCGGAGCATCCGGCCTTTCACGGGTTGCTGGGCAGCCGGCGTTTCCGAAACGAGGAATTCACGGCCCGCTTCGTCGTAGGCATACACCCGCACCACTGCGCCGGGGTTGAAATTCTCGGCAATGGCGACCTGCTTCAACGGAATTGGCTTTTCAAAGCCCACTTTGATCCACTCTTCATTGCGCCCGTCGGCGTCCGCCGGTGACCAGGCGCAGGGACTGTCCCCAAAATCGGGAAGCTTGTTAGGAATGCCCAGGATCTGTTTGGAGCGGTATCCGTGGCCGATCTGCGACGGGCGGTACTCCGAAGAATAGCCTAAAACCTTATTGGCCCAAAACACCTGCTGGCAGTGCGCCGAAAGCGGAAGAATCGCTGTTAGAATACCAAGAAGGGTGTTTTTTAATCTCAAACGCATGGGGTGATCAGATACCGGCCGGGCTATTCAATATCTGGTAATATAGTCAAAATGCAAAAAAATGTCAATCCTACTGCTTGGAGCCGATGAGGAGTATCCAGTCCCATTCCGGTTGCAATTCGGGCGGCTGCACAATGGCTTCTTCGTCCAGTTTGAGGTCTTTGCCGTTCCATCGCTTGCCGGTCCGCGGGCTGTACCATACCGCCCCGAAGACATTCCCTTCCAGATGTTTAAGGTTCAGGCGCACGGCCCGTGAGGTAGGAAGGTAAAGCATGGCCATCTTTTTGTTCGAGAGCGAAACAATGCCAATATCAGCCTTGTCGATGGAATCTACGAGCAAATCCGGCGTGTCGGGCTGCATGTATTCCCAGGGAATGCCTTTCAGGATTTTCACCAGCTGGTGAATGTACTCCGCGCCGTCTTTGGTGATGTTGACTTTCCAGGTGGGATTGAAATTCTTAATCGTGCTCATATGGCAGAAGCCTGCCGCCGAGCTCAGAATGGACTGGTATGCCTGATTGCGGATAAGCGTCGATTGGTCGGTAATTTCCTTGGGAAATTCAGAATTGGCGATCAGGAAAGGCCGCAATGCAGCCTCAGCCGAGTTTTTTTGCCAGTTGGCCAATGCGGCATATTCGGCAGGGGTGACTGTGGAGTCGGGGATAATGAATTTGAGCTGCGAATGGTTTGGGGAATTATCATTTACGCTTGTCGGCGAGCAGGTATTGAGCGAGGCCACGATCTGCCCGTCGGATTCCGACCGGATACCTTCCGAAATGGCCTTAAACTGCGAGGCGCTCTGGTATTCTTCCTCGCTGATGATCCAGATAATGTTCGGGTACTTCGCAAAATGCCTCCCTACATAGGTTCCATACTTTTTCCAGGCTTCCTCTTTTTGTGTGTCAAAAACGGTGTTCCAGCTCTGTCTTGACACCACAATACCTACTACCAGATTCCGCTCCCGCGCCGCAATCACGATCTTTTCAAGATAGTCAAAATAGGCTTTGTTCGGCCTGGTCAGGTCATTGTTATCCAGAAACGGCGCTACCTTATTGAAGTTACGCTGATTCGGCTGAGCAGGAAGTAAATGCACCAGGAATGTATTAAATGACTGCGACTTGCGAATGTCCATGTAGTGAACGGCCTCGGCATAGCTCAGTCTGCGTAACATCTGCCAGGCTACATCGGCCACCATCAGGAACGGCGTACCGTGGTTATCCATAAGGTGCCTCCCGTTCGGACTGATTTTCAGCGGGAACCTCGGCGGCGCCTGATCTTCCTTTTGAAATACAAACCCCAGCGAGAGCAGGCAGGCCAGCAGCATGACGATGCCGGCGAATGATTTAAAGATATTCATGGGTGTCAGCTCAATGAATGCTAGCTATTTCCCAGCTCGGCGATCGTCTGCGCCGGGTCGGGCGAGGTGAAAACGAAGCTTCCCGCCACGAGTATGTCCACGCCTTCGCGCACAAGCCGGGGTGCATTGCTGAGATTAACGCCGCCGTCGACTTCTATCTTGAAGTTGTATCCGAATTTTTTCCGGTAGCTATCGAGTGCTGCAATTTTCCGGTAGGTGTTTTCGATGAATTTCTGGCCACCAAAACCTGGGTTGACCGACATGATAAGGATCAGTGAAACATCACCCATTATTTCACTCAAAACATCCACGGGTGTGTGCGGATTCAGCGCCACGCCAGGTTCTGCGCCGAGCTCTTTAATGTGCTGGATTGTGCGGTGTAAATGGGGGCAAGCCTCGTAATGCACCGTGATACCAGCCGCGCCCGCATTACGGAACGCTTCCAGGTAGCGGTCGGGTTGCTCGATCATCAAATGGACGTCCAGGGGCTTTTTGGCGTGCCGGTGAACTGCTTCGCAGACGGGAAGCCCGAACGAGATATTGGGGACGAACATGCCGTCCATAATGTCGACATGAATGTATCCTGCGGAACTACTGTTGATCATTTCGACGTCGCGTTGCAGGTTCGCAAAATCCGCAGCCAGTATGGAAGGGGCAATTTCAGCCATGAAATCGGAAGCTAGTAATGATTAATGGGGCCGAAATTAGTGAATTTATGGGCAATGCGGGTTATGGAGCAATCACATTCGCTGGAAATGACAGCCTTTCGAACACGCGTGATCTGACTAGCTCATGGTCTGAAAACGATCCATACAAGACGTAATGGTTGTCGGCCAGCGTATACACTTCAATCCGAAGATTCTCAGGAAATACTATCCAGCATTCATTCACGCCATAGCGTTCGTAAATCTGCTTTTTAATTAATGTATCCACCTTCTTTGAGCCAGGCGATACGATTTCGATCACCAGATCGGGCACGCCGCGCACCCAATCCACTACGATATTCTGGTTTTGAACGGATACAAAGAAGATGTCCGGTTGAAGATGATTGAAATCTTCTTCAAAGATCACGTCGAATGGTGCGTGATAAATTTCGCCGAGCTGATTGTCGCCTACGAAATTCATAAGCGTTCGCAATAACCGGGACGACGCTCTCTGGTGCGGCATTTTCGGGCTAGGCGACATGACTTCCTCCCCGTTGATGATCTGCGTCAGGTCCGGATTGTAGTAAATGGGCGTTTCCAGGGTTTTCATAAGCTCGGCCGTTTTGAACGAAAATACAAAAAATGTGCGATATACTGATTGTGTGACGGATAGGTGAATGTCCTATTGATACGAGCCGATCCATGATTGGTAACAGATCAGTTATCCAATGCCCAAAAATTGAATTAAATCTTAAATTTGGGCCGAATCATCAAGCCGCCGTGACTACTATGAATCCCGAACAACGCATTCAGGAGCTTTCCGAAAAGCTACATTATTACAATGACCGCTATTATCAGGACAGCGTGTCGGAAATATCCGATTTCGAATTTGACCAGCTGCTCAAAGAATTACAGGCCCTGGAAAATGAGTACCCGCAGTTCCGGCAGGATGATTCACCCACGCAGCGGGTCGGCGGAACGGTTACCAAGAGTTTCAATGCAGTGTACCACCGATATCCGATGCTGTCACTGGATAACACTTATAATGAGGACGAGCTTCGGGCTTTCGACGACCGCGTTCGTCGCGGGCTCGATGGAGAAGCTTATGAATATATCTGCGAGCTGAAATTTGACGGGATTTCCCTCAGCTTTACCTACGAAAATGGCGTCCTCGCACGCGGCGTAACGCGTGGCGATGGTACGCGCGGGGATGAGATCACGAACAATGTCAAAACCATCCGCTCACTGCCGCTGCGTGTGAAGGCCGAAGGGATACCGCCGGTTTTTGAAATTCGCGGCGAGGGGTTTATGCCTATTTCTTCCTTTCAGAAACTGAATGAGGAAATGGAAACGCTGGGCGAAAACCAATATGCGAATCCCCGTAATGCGGCTTCCGGGTCGTTCAAATTGCAGGATTCCGGCGAGGCGGCACGCCGGGGGCTCGATAGCTACATTTATTCCTTTCTCTCGGATAATGAATTTTTCAAAAGCCATGAGGAAAGTCTGCTGGCCTTGAAATCCTGGGGCTTCAATGTGTCGCCGGGATGGAAAAAGGTATCCAACATCGATGAGGTAATCGAATACATTCATGAATGGGAAGAAAAGCGGGCGCATTTGCCGCTGGCTACCGATGGCATTGTTATCAAAATCAATTCTTTTGAACAGCAGAGAGAGCTCGGATTTACGGCCAAAAGTCCGCGTTGGGCAATTTCTTATAAATACAAAGCCGAAAATAAACCGGCAGTGCTGCGGATGGTGACGTACCAGGTGGGCCGGACAGGTGCCGTGACGCCGGTGGCCAACCTTTGCGATCTTTCGGAACGCACTTTACCCTACAATCAGGTGAAAGGCGTGCATTTGTCGGGTACCCGCGTCAAGCGTGCGACGCTCCACAACGCCAATGAGCTGGAAAGACTGGGCATTCGCCTGCACGACACGGTGTTTGTGGAGAAAAGCGGCGAAATAATCCCGAAAATTACCGGGGTAGATGTTTCCCAGCGTGAAAAGTACGAAACCGAGCCGATCGTTTTCCCAACGCATTGCCCTGAATGCGGCCATGAGCTGCAACGCAATGAAGGCGAAGTGGCATTCTTCTGCCCGAATGACAGCCATTGCCCGCCGCAGCTCAAAGGACGTATCGAGCATTTCATTCACCGCAAGGCGATGAATATCGAAAGCCTGGGAGAAGGAAAAATTGAACTGCTGTTCGACCTCGGTCTGGTACTTACGCCGGCAGACCTGTACGATCTGAATTACGACAAATTGCTGGGCCTCGAAAAAAACCTGCTCAACGAGGAAACCGGGAAGGTTAAAAAGATCAGCTTCCGTGAAAAGACTGTTGATAATATCCTGAAAGGCATTGATCTGTCAAGGACCGTGCCTTTCAAGAATGTGCTTTTTGCATTGGGTATCCGCTTTGTTGGACAGACTGTGGCCGAAAAACTGGCGGCCTACTTCAAGTCCATGCGGGCGCTCCGCGCTGCCACCTACGAGCAGCTGACGGCAGTTCCCGAAATCGGCGGGCGCATTGCATTGAGCATTGAATCGTTTTTCAGCGTGCCGGAAAACCAGTTGCTGGTGGAGCGCCTGGAGCGGGCCGGTTTGCAGATGGAAAGCGATGAAAAACCGGTTGAAATCGAAAGTGATCTGCTGGAAGGTAAGACATTTGTGATATCCGGCGTTTTCGAAAATTTCGAGCGGGACGAGCTGAAAGAGAAGATCGAAGCGAATGGCGGGAAGGTGCTCAGCGGGGTGTCGGGTAAGCTGAATTACCTGCTCGCCGGCGCGAATATGGGGCCCTCCAAGCTTGAAAAGGCACGTAAACTGGGCGTTACGATCATCTCCGAGGAAGAATTTTTAGCAATGATTGGAAATTAAGTAAAGAAAATAGCCCCGGAAGGCTAACTTTGTGTTTTAAAATCTAACAATTATATAAGTAAATAATGCCATTGGACCAACGTTTCAAAGGGGTAGGGGCCGCGCTGATCACACCTTTTGATGAACAGAATGAGATTGATTATCCGGGTCTGAAAAGACTGATCGACCTGGTGACGGAAGGTGGTACCGACTACCTCGTAGTACAAGGAACAACTGGCGAGTCGCCGACAGTTACTTCCAAGGAAAAGCGTGATATCCTGGCATTTACAATAAAGAACAACTATAAAAAGCTGCCGATCGTTTATGGTATCGGAAGCAACAATACCCAGTCGGTACTGAATACGATCCAGGAAACTGACTTTACAGGCGTAGATGCGATCCTGTCGGTTTGCCCTTACTATAACAAACCCACCCAGGAGGGCATTATCGCGCATTTTACCGCTATCGCCGACGCTTCGCCGGTGCCGGTGCTGCTGTATAATGTTCCGGGACGTACCGTGATTAACATGAAAGCGGACACCATTATCAAGCTTGCGGAGCATCCGAATATCATCGGTATCAAGGACGCTGGCGGCAGTCTGGAACAAAGCATGGAACTCGCGGCACGTGCGCCGGAGGATTTTTTGCTGCTTTCAGGCGATGATAACCTGGTCACGACCATGGTAAGCGTAGGCTGGCATGGGGTCATCTCGGTGATCGCCAATGCATTCCCGAAAGAATTTCATGATCTTACCTGGGCAGCGTTGGAAGGCCGTTTCAAGGATGCGGCAAAGTTGCAGCTCGCATTCCTGGAATTCGATACGTTGCTGTACATCGAGTCGAACCCGGTAGGCATTAAGAAGTGCCTCGAAATTAAAGGTATTTGCAGTGCGGACGTACGGTTACCATTGCTGAGAGCTTCGAAAGAGCTGGGCGAGAAGTTGGAGAAAGCGATGATCCGAGAGGGTTTTATGTGATTTTAAATGAGGTGAGTGTAGTCAAGGATAGTCAGGCATTGCGGTGTGGTGATGTGTTGGCGGGTTTCGTGACTGACGTTCCGGCTCATTAAATATAATTTCAGGCATCACAGGTTTGGGGATTTAATTCCGGCCTGTGATGTTTTTGTTTAAATCAAAAACGAAATGCTATGATCACGTTTTACCCAGGGCCTAGTAAGGTTTATCCTCAGGTCGAACAATATATCTCCGAAGCTTTCGCGAGCGGGCTGATCAGCTCCAACCACCGTAGTGCCGGCTTCATGCAGCTTTTGGAAAAGACCATTGCAGATCTGAAATCCAAGCTGGATGTTCCGGCCGGGTATGAAGTGTATTTTGTGTCCTCTGCGACGGAATGCTGGGAAATCATTGCGCAGTCGCTGGTGATTGATTCCAGCCTGCATATTTACAATGGCGCATTTGGTGAGAAATGGATGGAATACACCCAACGCATTTCGCACCGCGCCACCGATGCGGCATTCGGGTTGAACGAGACGTTGCTGATGGACCGTTCTGCGGTTTTTTCGCGCAACGAGCTCGTTTGCGTGACTTACAATGAGACCTCGAACGGTACCAAAATTCCGGACGGTTTTCTGCTCGATATTCGTAAAAAAGTGGATAACCTCATTGCCGTGGATGCCACTTCCGCCATGGCAGGGGTTGTGATGCCCTGGGAGAATGCGGATATCTGGTACGCTTCTGTGCAGAAATGCTTCGGCTTGCCTGCGGGCCTGGCCGTAATGATCGTTTCACCCAAAGCCATCGAGCGTGCGATTCAGGTCGGCGAGCGGAAGCATTACAATAGCCTCCTGTTCATCCGGGATAATTTTTTGAAATTTCAGACGCCTTTTACGCCCAATATCCTGGGTATTTACCTTCTTGGGAAGGTGATGGAGCAGGTTCAGCCGATCGAAGAGGTGGATGCCCAAACCCGCCGGCGCGCGCACGACTGGTACGCGTTCCTGCTTGAAAACGGCTATGAACTGGTAGTGGAGAATATAGCAGTCCGTTCGGACACAGTGATTGCGGTGCGGGCGGAGAAAGAGCGTATTACATTCCTCAAAAATGCGGCAAAGCAAGAAGGGATCACACTCGGCAACGGGTACGGCAAGGAGAAAGATACCAGTTTCCGCATTGCCAACTTCCCGGCCATTACCGACGAGGATATAGCCATATTGAAGGCATTTTTAGTGAAAATGGCGATCCATTAGCGGAATGAGTAGTAAATGGCGCTACTTGTATTTATAACTAAAAACAAATCTACTCACTTGCGGATTTTTAGATTGTGCGATTAGATATTTTAAAGCAATACCAGGCCCAGACCAAATGTCTGGTGGCGTTGGATTCGATAATTTTTGGTTTTGATGGCGAGGAGCTGAAACTGTTGCTGGTTAAAAGGGGCATTGAAGACGAGCACCACACATGGTCTCTGATGGGCGGATGGGTACAGCCCGACGAAAGCCTCGAAGGGGCGTCGTCCCGCATTCTTTTCGAGCTTACCAGCCTGACGGACATTTACCTCGAACAACTTTACACTTTCGGAAGCCCGCAGCGTGACCCGGTGGAACGCACGGTGTCCGTTGCCTATTTCGCATTGATTAACGTCGAGGATTACGATCACAAGATTTCCAAAAACTACGAGGCACAGTGGTTTTCAATGCAGGAGCTGCCCAAACTGCTCTTTGATCACGGTTTGATGGTCGATATGGCGATCCAGCATTTGCGCTACAAGGCCTCGCAACATCCGATCGGCTTTGAATTGTTACCCGAAAAATTCACGATTCCGCAGTTGCAGAAACTGTACGAAGCGATTTTCGGTACCGAACTTGACAAACGCAATTTCAGCCGCAAGCTGTTGTCTACCAATTTGCTGGTTAAGCTGGACGAAAAACAGAAGGGGTATTCCAAAAAAGGCGCATTCTTTTATAAGATCGACGAGGAGAAGTACAAAAAGCAGTTCAACACATTCCTGAACTTCCTGCCGGGAAGCGCTTCGTAGCCGGGGCTATTTCACGATCATCGGTTTTTAAGGTTGTGTAAGCAGTCGGTTTTGAGCAACTTTGCGGGACCAAAACGCCCCAAAGTGTAAGCCCATGTTCAATTTCAAGGAAATCATATCCGTCACGCTGATCCTCTTTTCGGTGATCGATGTGCTTGGCTCTCTGCCTATTATTGTCGATTTCCGGCGGAGACTGGGCAAGATAGAGTCGGAGAAAACGACCATCGTGGCCGGGGCGATCATGGTGATATTCCTGTTTTTGGGCGAAAGGCTGCTGAGCCTTTTCGGGGTCGATATCGCCTCATTCGCCATTGCCGGGGCTATCATTCTCTTCCTGCTCGGGCTGGAAATGATCCTGGGGCGTGACATTTTCAAGCATGGCAATATCGATGTGGGCGTTGCGTCCATCGTACCGATCGCATTCCCGATGATCGCGGGAGCGGCTACCATGACTACGTTGCTATCGCTCCGCTCGACCTATCAGATCCAGAACATTCTGGTCGGTATCGTGCTGAACCTCTTTTTTATTTACCTCGTATTAAAATCATCCAACTGGCTTGAAAGGAAGCTGGGGCAGGGCGGTACGGACATTCTCCGGAAGGTTTTCGGCATTATCCTGCTCGCGATCGCCATCAAGCTCTTCAAAACCAACCTTTCAATGTAAGTGGCGCCCCAATGCTACATTTAAGTAAGACCAATTTTTAAAACCATATAACAATGCAACAACTGGATAGCCTTAATCAAGTCGCGGATTTTCACAGAACTTTCAAACACCCTATCCTGGAAACCCCGACGATCCCCTCCGAAGAAAGAAGCCGCCTGCGCGTGGCATTGCTGGCCGAGGAGTTGAAGGAGCTGGAAGTTGCGATCCTCGAAAAGGACATCGTGGAAGTGGCCGACGCGCTTTGCGACCTGCAATATGTGTTGGCTGGCGCGGTGCTGGAATTCGGACTAGGCGAGAAGTTCCGCACATTGTTCGACGAGGTGCAACGCTCGAATATGTCGAAAGCGTGCAATTCGGTGGAAGAAGCCGAAGCGACCGTGGCACATTACCAGGCCAAAGGCACCGAATGCTACTACAAAGAGGATAATGGCAAGTACCTGGTGTACCGCACGGCCGACGACAAGACTTTGAAGAATATCAATTATTCGCCTGCGGATCTGGCGTCGATTATCGGCTAATCGTATTTCCAAAACCAATCGATTCATTATGAGCTCTGTTCTCGAACGATTCCTGCGTTATGTGCAGATCGATACGCAATCGGACCCTAACTCGGAAACATTTCCCAGCACGGCCAAACAACGTAACCTGAGCAACCTGCTGGCGGAAGAGCTTCGCGCGCTGGGCGTGGCGGACGCGCATGTGGATGAGCACGGATATGTGTACGCGACAATCCCATCGAATTCGGAAAAGGCGGACATTCCTGTGATCTGCTTCTGCTCGCACGTGGATACATCGCCTGATGTGACGGGCGAAAACGTGAAGCCGATCGTTCACCGCAACTGGGACGGCTCGGACATTATCCTGCCCGACGATCATTCGCAGGTTTTGCGGATAGGAGAGCTGCACGACCTTGATCAGCAGATCGGGAACGACATTGTCACGGCCAGCGGTACTACGTTGCTCGGCGCCGATAATAAGGCCGGTGTTGCCGAAATAATGGCTGCGGCGGAGTATTTGCTGGCTAATCCGCAAATCAGACATGGTGCTATCAAAATTCTGTTCACGCCGGACGAGGAAGTAGGAAGAGGAACTGAAAAGGTCGATTTGCAAAAGCTGGGAGCTGATTTTGGCTATACGGTCGACGGAGAGGCGATCGGTACATTGGAAGACGAAACGTTTTCGGCCGACGGCGTGAAAATCACCATTCACGGTGTGAGCACGCACCCGGGTTATGCGATCGGCAAGCTGGAAAATGCATTGAAAATCGCAGCGGAAATACTTGCACGACTTCCCAAAGACAAACTTTCGCCCGAAACTACACAGGATAAGGAAGGTTTTATCCACCCCGTGCAAATGGAAGGCATTCAGGAAAAAGCCGTTTTGAGCTTCATCATCCGCGATTTCAACGTTGCGGGCCTGCACGAAAAAGAAGCTCTCCTGCAAAGTATTATGGAAGAAGTTTTGAAGGATTATCCCAATTCTTCCGCCGAATTCAAAGTACAGGAACAATATCGGAACATGAAGGAAGTGCTGGATCAGCACCCGGAAGTGATCAAAAATGCATTGACAGCCATGGAACGCGTCGGTTTGAAACCTGTTCAGCGCAGCATTCGCGGCGGCACCGATGGCTCCCGGCTCTCTTTCATGGGCTTGCCCTGCCCGAATATCTTTGCCGGCGAACACGCATTTCACTCCAAACTGGAATGGGTGTCGGTGCAGGATATGGAAAAAGCTGTTGAGGTGATTGTGGAGTTGGCGGGGGTTTGGGCGGAATAATTTTGAATGACTGAATGATTGAATGACCGAATAGCTTTATTCAATCATTCAATCATTCAATCATTCGGTCATTCAATCATTAGCATATTCAATCATTCAACATTGAAAAAGACCAAGTTCTACGTCGTCTGGCAGGGCCGGAAAACCGGCGTTTTTACGGATTGGAAGGAATGCGAGGCGCAGATCAAGGGCTTCGAGGATGCACGCTATAAGTCTTTTGACTCTTTGCAGGAAGCAGAGGCCGCCATTCAGCGCAATTATTGGGAATTCGTGGCTAAAAAGGATTCCAAACCCGCCGTGCAGGAGCCGCCTGCAAACGTAGGAAGGCCGATTAAAAACAGCATTGCGGTAGATGCCGCCTGGAACACAGCTACCGGTGATATGGAATATCAGGGCGTGTATTATGCCACCGGTGATCGGATCTTCCTGCAAGGGCCGTTCAAGGATGGTACCAATAACATCGGCGAGTTTCTGGCGATCGTGCATGCATTGGCCTATTTGCAAAAAAAGGAAAGTGACCTGCCGATCTACACCGATTCAAAAACGGCAATGGCTTGGATCAAGAAGAAGCATGCGAATACCAAACTGGAACTGACGCCGCGTAATAAGCCGTTGTTTGAAATGCTGCAACGCGCCGAGCGATGGCTCGCTACAAATACTTACCCCAACAGGATATTGAAGTGGGAGACGGAATATTGGGGAGAGAATCCGGCTGATTTTGGAAGAAAATAGACCATATTATGCCCCGTAACGCCCATTTCCGGTTCAAGCAGTTCACTGTCCGGCAGGACCAGTGCGCGATGAAAGTATGTACAGATGCCTGCGTGCTAGGCGCATGGGCGGATGTGGAAGATGCCGACCGCATCCTGGATATCGGCGCGGGAACGGGGCTGTTGTCGCTCATGGTGGCGCAGCGCAACTCCTACGCTATGATCGACGCGGTGGAAATCGACGCGGAGGCGTTTTACCAGGCGGGTGAAAATGTGGAGCAAAGTCCGTTTCACGACCGCATTACCCTGTTCCATTCAGCGGTGCAGGAGTTTGTCTCAGATCACCTGTACGACGTCATCATTACCAATCCGCCGTTCTTCCAGTCGGACCTGCTTTCGCCGATCGATAAGAAGAACATCGCACACCACGCCAAATCCCTCGATTTCGGCGAGCTGCTCGCAGCGATCGAGCGGCTTCTGAAACCGGAGGGTAAATTCAACATCCTGTTTCCTGTCGACGAAGGCGAGCGTTTTGCGGAAAAGGCAGCCTACGCGGGATGGAAACTGGTACGTAAGCTGACATTGTTTCACCAGGAAGACAAGAAAGCCTTTCGCGTGCTGATGCTGTTCCAGCGTGCAGAATTGGTTCATAATGTGGCGGTTGAAGCGGATTTGTATATTTATGAAAAGGACGGCATTACCTATAATCCGCGTTTCAGGGAGTTGTTAAAAGCTTTTTATTTGAAATTTTGATCAGGAAAAACACGAACTTTGCGGCAAATTACCGGCAAAGCATTGTCACTGAAACCGTACATGACCGACCAGGCTATCCAGATTTCCGTTGTTATCCCGCTTTATAATGAAGAAGAGTCGCTTCCTGAGCTCTGCGAGTGGATTGCGAGGGTAATGGATGAAAACCATTACACCTATGAAGTGCTTTTCATGGACGACGGCAGTAAGGACCGTTCCTGGGAAGTGATCCAGCGGCTTTCAAGGGAGAATGCAAATGTGCGCGGGATCAGCTTTGTGCGTAACTATGGCAAAACCGCCGCGTTACAAACCGGTTTTCAGGCTGCAAAAGGCAATGTGGTCATTACCATGGACGCCGATTTGCAGGATAGTCCGGACGAAATCCCGGAATTGTACAACATGATCGTTAACGACCGTTACGATCTGATCTCGGGCTGGAAGAAAAAGCGTTACGACCCGATCACCAAAACGATACCCACAAAGCTCTTCAACGCCGCTACGCGCAGTATTTCAGGGGTTTATTTGCATGACTTCAATTGCGGGCTGAAAGCTTACCGGAGGGAGGTTGTGAAAAATATCACTATTTACGGAGAGATGCACCGCTACATTCCGGTGATCGCAAAATGGAACGGCTTTGCGAAGATCGGGGAGAAGGTGGTACAGCACCGTGCGCGCAAATACGGTTACACAAAATTCGGGCTCGAACGCTTCATTTTTGGCTTCCTGGATTTGCTTTCGATCGCCTTTGTGAATAAGTTTGGACGGAGACCGATGCATTTGTTCGGCAGTCTGGGAACCCTTATGTTTTTTCTTGGAAGCCTTATAGCTGTGTGGCTTATCGGGAAAAAGATATATAACATTTACAATTTATTGCCCTATCGGAATGTTACGGAAAACCCGCTGTTTTTTCTGGCACTCGTAGCGATAATGGTAGGCTCTCAATTATTTCTCGCAGGATTTTTGGGTGAATTGTTTGTAAAGCAATCTGTTTCAAAAACAGGGGATTACACTGTTGCCGACAAGGCAGGATTGTAACAATCAAGATCAGTATTCAACGAAATTTAAGTTTAAAGTTATTACCTATTACACAACTAATGATCGCTAACGTACACAAAGCACATCCGTGGCACGGAATCCCAATGGGTGACAAGGCACCCGAACTAGTGACTGCATTTATTGAGATTGTTCCTACCGATACCGTAAAATACGAAATTGATAAGGCCACCGGTTATCTCAAAATTGACCGCCCTCAGAAATATTCCAACATCGTCCCTGCATTGTACGGCTTCATTCCCAAAACCTATTGCGCGGACAAAATCGCGGCATTGGCACGGGAACGCTCCGGTCGCGATGTGACCGAGGGTGATGGTGACCCGCTGGATATCATTGTATTGTGCGAAAAAATCATTTCGCACGGTAATATCATGTGCGAGGCGAAGCCGATCGGCGGTATTCGTCTGATCGACGGCGGCGAGGCGGACGACAAGATCATCGCCGTGCTGAAAGGTGACGAGGTTTACGGCCAGTTCGATGACCTGAGTCAATTACCGGAAGGTATCGTGGAACGTTTGAAGCACTACTTCCTGACTTACAAAAACCTGCCAGGCGAGAAGGCGCATATCGAAATTACCAATGTGTACGGTAAAGAAGAGGCGCATGAAGTGATCCTTACCTCGGTAGAAGATTACAAGCATTCCTATTATTGAATCGACGAAGCATTATAACGCCGGTTATCGGATGAAGGTCCGTTAATGCGTCGGAATTTAGAGCCGCTCCGGTTAGGGGCGGCTTTTTTTAATTCGTATCTTTGCGGAAATTTTGACCAACCATTTGGCACTCGCTGCCAGGCATATATGAGTAATTTACAAGAGATTAAGAAGCGACGCACGTTCGCGATTATCAGCCACCCCGATGCGGGGAAAACCACATTGACGGAGAAGTTGCTCCTTTTCGGTGGTGCTATCCAGACGGCGGGTGCGGTAAAGTCCAATAAAATCAAGAAGACTGCAACTTCCGACTTTATGGAGATCGAGAAGCAGCGTGGTATCTCGGTAGCGACGTCGGTGATGACATTTGAATACAAGGATTTGCTCATCAATATCCTCGATACACCGGGTCACAAGGACTTTGCCGAAGATACTTACCGTACATTGACTGCCGTGGATAGCGTAATCCTGGTGGTGGACTGTGTGAAGGGCGTCGAGGAGCAGACCGAGCGTTTGATGGAAGTTTGCCGTATGCGGAATACGCCGGTGATCGTGTTCATCAACAAGCTCGACCGTGAAGGCCAAAATCCGTTTGAACTGCTCGACGAGCTGGAAAGCAAGCTGAATATCCGTGTTCGACCGCTTACCTGGCCGATCAATATGGGTGCCAATTTTAAAGGAGTTTACAGCTTGTACGAGCAAATGCTGTATTTCTTTAAAATCAATAAAACTAAAATCGAGAACGACGTCGCCAAGGTGAACCTGGAAGATGAAAAGCTGGGAGAGCTGCTTGGTGAAAGGGACGCCAGCCAACTGACCGAAGATGTTGAACTCGTGGAAGGCGTTTACGACGCATTCTCGGAAGAAGCTTACCAAAAAGGCCAGCTGGCACCGGTGTTTTTCGGAAGTGCGATCAATAACTTCGGCATCAAGGAATTGCTCGACACATTCTGCGATATTTCGCCGATCCCGCAGCCGCGTCCGACCGACGTACGCGAGGTGGAGCCTACCGAGCCTAAGTTCACGGGTTTTGTATTTAAAATCCACGCCAACCTCGATCCCCGTCACCGCGACCGCATTGCGTTCCTGCGCATTTGCTCGGGTAAGTTCGAGCGGAATAAATTTTATAAACATGTGCGGTTGGGCAAGGATGTGCGCTTTTCGAGCCCGTTCACATTCATGGCTTCGGATAAGAGCGTGATGGACGAAGGTTTCCCGGGAGATGTGGTGGGTTTGTACGATACGGGTAACTTCAAAATCGGCGACACGTTGACCGAAGGTGAAAATCTGCAATTCTCCGGCATCCCAAGCTTCTCGCCCGAGATTTTCAAGGAATTGATCAATATGGATCCGATGAAATCCAAGCAATTGGAAAAAGGCATTCAGCAGCTTACCGACGAAGGGGTGGCACAGCTTTTTACCCTGGACCTGGGCAATAGGAAAGTGGTAGGTACCGTTGGAGAACTTCAATTCGATGTAATCCAGTACCGCCTGGAACACGAGTACGGCGCCAAATGCCGCTGGGTACCGATGAATATCTCCCGTGCTTGCTGGCTCACGGCGGATGAGAAGCCGGCTATGGATCAGTTTATCCGACTGAAAGGCAATCAGATTGCCTATGATAAAGACCGTAATCCTGTTTTCCTTGCCGAGTCCGAATGGATGATCCGTATGAACCGGGAAAATAACCCTGCCATTCACTTCCATTTCACGTCGGAGTTTAAGACTGAAATGGCACTTTAAATGCTGATTTGGATATCGTTTAATCGAAACAGGCTGCTTCAAACACATGAAGCAGCCTGTTTCGATTAAAATTAGGGTTAGTTCCTCGGTCCGCCGCCTCCTCCGCCGCCACCGCGGTTGTTTCTCCGATCTTCCAGCATGGTTTTGTATTTATCCTGCTGCTCAACCGTCAGGATTTTGGAGATTTCGGTATTGAATGTCTCCATGGAAGCCCGCATTTGTTCGCGGTCCATGTTTTGCGAATCCCTTAATTCCTGCATTTTTTTGGCGCGGGCCAGGCTTAGGTCGTACACCTTTTTCTGCTGGTCGTCCGAAAGTTTCAGATTTTCGGTTAAAGTTTTAGTCTGGTTCTCGGCGCGTTGTTCGGGGGTGGCATTGCCGCCGCGTTGCGCGAAGGCTGTGAAGCTTGCAAAAGCCAGTAAAATGGCCAACAATGATTTCCTCATGGTCACAAAAGTTTAGATACCCGGGTTAGATGAAAAAACCGGCGGCAAGTTTAACGGGTTATTTAAATTTTTGGCTGAGCAGCTGAACGGCCAGCGCTACTGCAATGGCACAGGTGTAGCTCATGAGCGTGCCTACCAATACATATTCCGATTTTTTGCTGATGTAGGCCGGCGGAATGCCGGGCTCGGTTGACTTGTCGTTGTACCTCAGCAGCGATTTGGCGGCAATGAGGAAGCCGATCGCAGAATACTGGTTGACCAATACAAAAACAAAAATGAGCAGCCGCTCTGACATACCTATCCAACGGCCGGCGCTCGCGAGATTGTCGTCGGCCTCTGGTGCCAGTCTGCTGAGCTCCTCCCGCCAGGGTTTGGTGAGGATACCCACCAGAAATGATACGGGTGACAGTGAAAGCAATGCTCCGGAGAGGGCTGCGAGCGTTTTGGGCGTGTTGAACAAGCTGGTAAGCGCCTCGAAGCCGGTAGCTACATTGCTGGTGAGCATCAATGCTGTCAATGCAATGGTGACCAGGTGTGCCGCCTGATCGGCGATAAACCAGGTAAGGGAGCCTTTCTTGTCGAATGATATTTTAACAAGATCAATGATGCCGTGCGCGATGCCTAGTGCAATGGCGGGAAAGGGGTTGTTCCATTGATGCAGGGCAATGTATGATACGATTATGACCAGTAGTACGTGGAAATAAAGGTAGCGTGATTTGTATTTTTTCTCCTTTTTGTCGGCCACCCATCTGGAAGGTTGCCAGTAAAAATCTACGAGAACATGCGCCAGGAGGAGAAGCAGAAATTCTGTCATAGTAGTTTAGCGTTTGGTGTATAGTGATAATTGCTTTGGAAAGGTAGTAATAAAACTGTCAATTGCCCACCACTTCGATGCCGCGACCCGCTGGCTTGCAGCCGATTGGCTGATGGAGAACATTTCGGCGATTTGCGTTACATTCTTTCCTTGCAATAATGCTTCAACCACCTGGCTTTGGGCCGCCGTCCAGCTTTCGATCACCGTTTCCAGCAAATCCAGCGTCGCCGACAATGGTTCGGACGGCCTGGGCAATGCAATGCCGATCCTTGCTTTCTGTTGCCGGATTTTATCGGCGAGGTGCCCCGAAAGCCTGAACGCTTCTCCATCGGAGGTGCCGGGGCGGTCGGTGAGGAGCTCCGTATGGCCGATACCGATCGCTATGCGCATATCTGCATTGGGCGCGTGCTTGCGTATGCATGCACGTGCAAGGATAGCCATACGCATGGCTTCGTCGGTGTTCTTCAATACTGCCTGGAAGCTGTCACCACGGTATATTTCGGGCTTTAAGGCCCATTTAAATGCCTTGTTTTGGTGTAGAAGTGACAGCAGTTCTTCGAGCCATATAGTGGCTTCCTCGCGTGAAAACTGCGTATAATTTACCATATCAGCGGTTATAACCGCCCGGAGCGATTTCATGAGCATAAGGCTTTTTGCTTATAATTGCCAAATATAAGGTAAAAGCCTTATATTTCGAATATATAAGCTAAAAACCTTATATTTTAAGAATATAAGTAAAAAGCCTTATGCTTTTTGGATGAAAATATGGGTCAGGTAGGCCCATTCTTCTTTTAAACTTCCCTTAAATACTTCTGAACCAGCACGTCTGTACCAGTACCCGGCGTTGAAAGTGTCGCCTTCTACGCGGTGAAGATAGGCATGTAATCTATCGTAGGTTTGTGTTCCCTCTTTGCTTTGGGCAATGTTGTGAGCTGCTTCCCAGTCGCCGTTGGCATCGTGCCAAAGTGCTTCCAGAATAGGCGAAAGGCCCTTTGGAGGGGCGGACAGCGAAATGGATTGCTGAAATTCTTCGAATGTCATGATGCGTAGAAAAGATGATGAATAAACGGTGAAACGAGCTGCAATATAAGCCTCAGAGCCCTGATTTACCGATTTTACTTGTATATTGTAAGGCACAATTGTAATTAAGACAACAATATATGTTTAAACAATTATCAACGATATTAGGCTGCATGACCCTGGCGGTGTGTTGCCATGCGCAGGAAACCTTCCCCCGGAATGGCGCCTACGACGAAAGGAGCGGCTGCTACGCTTTCACGAACGCCACGATTGTCGTAGACCCCAAAACCACGATCGAGCAAGCCACCATGCTGATCGAAGATGGCGTGATCCGGGAAGCAGGGAAGCAGGTGAAAATCCCGGCCGGCACAGTTACGGTAGATTTGAAGGGGAAGTTCATTTATGCGTCGCTCATCGAGCTGGATTCGGACTATGGAATGCCGGAGGTAAGGCGGGCGCAGGGCGGTGGCGGACGGCAAACCCCGCAATTGGAATCGAACAAGAAAGGGGCATTTGGCTGGAACCAGGCCATTCAGCCCGAAACGGATGCCAGTATCCTCTTCACACCGGATGCCAAAAAGGCGGGTGATTTGCGGAAGCTGGGGTTCGGTACGGTGCTCGTACATGCACATGACGGCATCGTACGCGGAAGCGGCGCACTCGTGACGCTGACTGACGAGCCCGCGAACAAAGCAATGCTCAACAGCAAAGCCTCGGCCCACTTTTCATTTGGCAAGGGCAGCTCATCGCAGACATATCCATCGTCGGGAATGGGTGTGGTGGCACTTTTAAGGCAAAATTACTACGATGCCGACTGGTACGCCAAAGGCGGTAATAAAAAGGAAACCAACCTGTCGCTCGAAGCATTCAACCAGATTAAAACATTGCCGTCGTTTTTCGAAACCGGCGACAAGTACAGCGTACTGCGGGCCGACAAGATCGGGGATGAATTTGGTATACAGTACATTATCCGCGGCGGAGGCGATGAATATCAGCGCATTCGGGAGATTAAAGAGAGCAAGGCAACATTGCTGCTCCCACTCGTATTCCCCGATGCTTATGAGGTGACCGACCCCTGGGATGCAGAGGTGGTTACCATGAGCCAGCTGAAACATTGGGAACTTGCACCCCGCAATGCGTCGGAGGTCGCAAAAGCGGAGATTTCATTTGCATTGACCACCGTAGGGTTACGGAATAAGGCAGATTTCTGGAAAAACCTGCGGACCGCCATTGAATATGGGCTGCCGAAAGAGCGGGCGCTGGCCGCACTGACAACCCTTCCGGCTTCCCTCATCAAAGCAGACAGTAAGATCGGAAGCCTGAAACCTGGCATGCTTGCCAATTTTATCATCACTTCGGGCGACTTGTTTTCAAAGGATAATGTGATCTATGAAAACTGGGTCCAGGGTAAGAAGTTCGTGCTGACGGCGCTGGATGCACCGGATATCAGGGGTACTTATTCTTTGTCGCTGAACAACCAGCCCTCCGGAAAGTTGCAGATCACCGGATCGCCGGAAAAACCCGAGTATAAGATAGTCGTTCAGGACACAATCAAGATCACTCCAAAGGCGATACTGGCAAATGCATTGCTGACATTGAGCTACCAGCAGGACAAAAAAGCAGGCGGGACCACCCGCCTCACCGGTTGGCTGAGTGGGAACGGGCTGAATGGAGAAGGAGTGTTGCCTGACGGTACCGTTATTCCCTGGGCTGCTACGCTTACAGAGAAGCCATTGGCAGCTGTATCCCCGGCGGACACCACAAAGCCGAAAAGCAAAGAAACCGGGCCGATTGTATATCCATTTGTAGGATATGGAAATGAAGCATTGCCGGCGAAGGAAACCGTGCTGATCAAAAATGCGACCGTCTGGACAAACGAAAAGGAAGGTATCCTGCAAAATGCAGATGTGGTTGTCCAGAATGGTAAGATTTCCAAAGTAGGAAAGGGGCTGGCTGCACCGTCGGGCGCCAGAACGATCGACGGCACAGGCAAGCACCTGACGAGCGGGATCATTGACGAACATTCGCATATCGCGCTTTTCAGTATCAACGAAGGCGGACAATCCAGTTCGGCGGAAGTACGGATGAGCGATGTGATCAACCCGGATGACATCAATATATACCGGCAGCTTGCAGGTGGGGTGACCGCCTCCCATTTGCTGCACGGCTCAGCAAACTCGATCGGCGGCCAAAGTGCGATGATCAAATTGAAATGGGGAGCAAGCCAGTCGGAAATGCTGATGCCGCAGGTAAAGACGATCAAGTTTGCATTGGGCGAAAACGTGAAACAGTCGAACTGGGGGGATGTGCAGCGCGTACGCTTCCCGCAGACACGCATGGGCGTGGAGCAGATCTACTTTGACCATTTCCTGCGTGCGAAAGACTATGCTGCGAGCTGGAAAAGCTACAATGCCAATAGCAAAAAGCAGAATGTGGCCCCGCCACGCCGCGATATCGAACTCGATGCACTGGCCGAAATTCTCGGTAATGAGCGTTTCATCACCTGCCATTCCTATGTGCAGTCGGAGATCAATATGCTGATGCACGTAGCAGATTCACTGAAATTCAAAATCAACACATTTACCCACATCCTGGAAGGGTACAAGCTGGCCGACGGCATGCAGAAGCGCGGGATCGGCGGCTCGACGTTTGCCGACTGGTGGGCCTATAAAATGGAAGTGAAAGAGGCGATCCCCTACAATGCAGCCTTGATGTACCACGAAGGAGTGACGGTGGCGATCAACTCCGACGATGCTGAAATGGCTCGCCGTCTTAACCAGGAAGCTGCCAAAACGGTGGAATACGGCGGTGTACCGGAAGAAGAAGCCTGGAAAATGGTGACATTGAACCCCGCCAAACTGCTGCATGTGGACGATCGGATGGGAAGCGTCAAGACTGGCAAGGATGCCGATCTGGTACTTTGGAATGCAAGCCCGCTTTCAGTTTATGCGAGACCTGAATTTACCATGGTCGAAGGCGCTATTTATTTCGATCGTAAAAAGGATGAGGAGAAGCAGAAATCCATGGCAGCAGAACGTGAACGGTTGATCCAGAAAATGCTGGGTGAAAAGGCAGAAGGCAAGCCCACACAAAAACCGGAAGCTACCAAGCCGCATATGTGGCATTGCGAGGACGTGGTTGGTATCCATGCCGAGCATGTTCATGCCGAGACCAGCAAGTGATTCTGATTCAGGACTTTCAAATTGATTTTATGAAAAAATATAAACTGATTGCCGGCCTTCTCCTCGGACTGACGGCGGGAGTACAGGCGCAGAATCCGGCGCCCGCCAAGCCGCAGGCCAGGCCGGTAGTGCTTACAGGTGCCACGATCCACATCGGAAACGGACAGGTAATCCAGAACGGGGCGATCGCATTCGATAAAGGCATTATCACGCAGGTAGGCCCGGCAGCTTCGGTCACAGGCCCGGCCGGCGCGGAAACGGTGGATGTGAAAGGGAAACACATTTTTCCGGGATTGATCTCCCTCAATACAACCGTCGGGTTGCAGGAGATCGCATCCGTGCGCGCTACGCTCGATTACCGTGAAGTAGGTGAAATAAACCCGCACGTACGCGCACTTGTGGCTTACAATACCGACTCGGAAGTGATCCCGACTTTGCGGGGCAACGGTATCCTGTTATCGCAGTCCGTTCCGCAAGGCGGAGCGATCTCCGGTTCGTCGTCCGTATTTTACAGCGATGGCTGGAATTGGGAAGACGCAGTTCTAAAAAAGGACGACGGCATTTGGCTCAGCTGGCCTCCGTTTTTGACGGGGAATTTTGATAATGAAACCTTTACCTACGCGATCAAGCGAAACGACAAGCGCCAGGAAACGGTAGACCTCTTCAAAAAGACATTCGCTGAGGCAAAGGCTTACGCGGAAGTTGCGAATCCCAGCCCGGTGAATCTTAGGCTGGAAGCGATGAAGCCGCTTTTTACCGGCACTGCTAATCTTTATATCCGCGCAGATTATGCCAAGGACATCATCGAATCCATTCGTTTTGCTCAGGAAGCAGGCGTGAAAAAGATCGTAATCGCCGGGGGAAATGAAGCCTATAAAGTGGCTTCATTTTTGAAAGAAAACCAGGTGCCGGTCATTATCAATACCACACACCGGCTCCCCGACGGTGTGGATGAAAACGTTTACCTTCCGTACGAACTGCCCGGATTGCTTCATAAAGCAGGAGTGAAAGTCGCGATTACTTATGCGGATGAATGGTGGCGTACGCGAAACCTCGGTTTCCTGGCAGGTACTGCGTCCGGTTTCAGCGGCGTTGGCCCTGAGGAAGCGTTGCAATTTGTGACCCGCAATGCAGCGGAGATCATCGGAGCCGGCCAGCAGGTAGGAACGCTCGAAAAAGGCAAACAGGCCTCATTGCTGGTTTCCGACGGCGATATCCTCGACATGCGGGGCAATATGGTCCAAATGGCCTACATCCGCGGGGGAAAAGTCAACCTGGATGATAAGCAGAAGCGGCTTTACGAGAAGTATAAAGACAAGTATGGCAAGAAGTAAGTAACCTGAATGCCGATAGGTCAGGAATTGAAAAGCCATCCGTTTTGTAGCGGATGGCTTTTAGTTTTTATTTGGATTGATGTATTTCAAAATTTCAACTTTCCTGAAATCCTTATCGTTGTCCGCTACCAATGTATAATTGTTGATAATGGCGGTTGCGGCGATAAATGCGTCCGGAAGCTTTAACCTGTACTTTTTTCGAATTGCGATGGTTTGATCTACAATATCGCGGTTTAGATCAAGTACTATCGAGCCTGTGATGAATGACTCATAGATAGCCTTATCCGTGGTGTCGCTAGGTTCCCAAACGCGCAACTCGATCTCTGTAATTAGCGATATGATCGACTCGTTATCCAAAATCCCGTCCATCAGTACTAGTCCGGACGGAGGTAATGTGGCATTCAGATACTTAATAACAGCACTGGTGTCGATTAGATATCTCTCCTCCATTCATTTCTAAGTGTGTTTAATTGAGAATCAATTTCCTGGTTCGTCATCGGAGATTTGATTTGTTTTCGCAACTCCGAAAGCGGTTGCCGGTTTCGAATCACCTTGATCAAATGCATTTCTTCCATATCCAATAGAAGCTTCATGGCTTTATCATCAGTGATTTCTATTTCAATGGTTTTCATGTTTTGACAGGTTTATTTGATCTTAATCTACAAAAATATCCAATCAATCTTGCCCAATCAGGTAAATCCCATCCTCCGTAATGCGGATAATCCCCTGCTTGTATAAGCCACCAATCGCTTTTTTGAATACTTTTTTACTAATTTTTAACCTATTATAAATATCCTCGGGGGAAGAGTTGTCGGAAAGATTCAAAAAGCCTTTTCCTTTTTCTACTTCTTCCAGAATCTGCTTCGCTACCGGTTCTACCACTTCATAGCCGGTCTTTTGCAGGCTGATATCCAGCTTGTTTTCTTCGCGGATCTTTTTGACATAGCCTTTCAGTGCATCCCCGATTTGCAGCGGCTGGAACACTTCGTTCGCATAAATGAGGCCTTTGTGGTACTGGTTTACGACGACGTTGTAGCCCAGATCGGTCTTTTGCCAAACCAATAAATCCACTTCGTCCCCTTCATTCACAGTCAATCTCTCATTTTCCAGAAACCTGTCGATTTTGGCAGAAGCCAGCAGGCGCTGAGACTTTTGATCGAGGTAAAGGAACACCACGTGCCATTCACCGATTTCCATGGGCTTGGGCTGTTCACGGAATGGCACGAAAAGGTCTTTGATGAGCCCCCAGTCGAGAAATGCACCGTATTCGGATACATCCGTCACTTCGAGGTAGGCAAATTCGTTGCGGATGATTTTTGGCGTCTGGGTGGTCGCTACGGGCCGGTCTTCCGAGTCGAGGTACACAAACACCCTGATCTGGTCGCCGACTTGCATGTCGTCCGTAATATATTGGTTGGGAAGCAGTACTTCTTCACCCTCCACATCGCTCAGGAACATCCCTACGCTGGTAACCCGCTCAATGGTCAGGTAATTGTATTTTCCGATAAATAGCATTATTCAAATAACGAGGTTCGGGTACAAAGGTAGTGCTTTCGGGCCGATTTACTCGTCGTCATTCATTTCGCCTTGCTTATCCATATTCTGTCTCTCTTTCGAACGGTTCAGACGATAGGAAAGTGTGACCAAAAACTGCCGCGGGCGCCATTGGAATACAGAGTAGGAGTAGTAGCCGGCGTTTTCGGTAATGCTCCGGCGCTTTTGCGAGTTGAGCAAATCGCGGACGCTGGCGGTAATGGTACCCCGGCCTTTCAGGATGTCTTTGGACAAGCCCAGGTCGATGAAATAAATAGACAAGTCCTTGCCCTGGGTAGTGCGCCGGGGCGCACGGTAGTTAAATGAGGACTGGAAATCTACCGCACCGAACAATGTAACACGGGATGAAAGCCGGCTGGTCCAGGAATAAGTGTCACTTTGATAAAGCTTGTCATTGTAATAACCCTCATTCATAGCTCTGAAAATATTGGCGTTCGCAGTCAGTTTCCACCAGGGCGCCGGATCGTAGGTCAGGTTAAATTCAAAGCCATACGAATCGCCGGTCGAGAGGTTAATGGGGGTAATGGTGGTAAAACCCGTAGAATCGACCGAAGTAATATTCTCCACAACGCCAAGCCTATGCCGGTAGTAAATGCTGGAAAGCAGCGTTCCCTTGTTCATGTTCAGCAAATGCCCGGCTTCGAAGGAATGTGTGAATTCTGGGTTCAGCAGCGGGTTACCCGCACGGAACACGCGCGAATCGCTGAAATTAGAGAATGGAAGCAGGTCCCGGAAGTTGGGCCGGCTCAGCCGGTAGCTGTAACTGAGCTGCAAAGTCTGGGCATCTGCCAGTTTGTAGGATAAATGAATGCTGGGGAAAAGATTGAAATATTGCCGGTGATTGGTTTTCGCTGTTTTTTTCAATTCGGTGAGAATGTCGGTGTACTCGCCGCGCAAGCCAGCCTGTACAAAAACCTTCCCGAACTGGTTGCTGGCCATGAGGTAGGCCGCGTGGATTTTCTCGTCGTAAGCGAGCCGGTTGTCATAATCCGGCAGAATGACCCAGTAATTGGGCTCCTGCTGCTGGCGTACCGAGAAATCATTGTCCAGCTGCCGGATGGAAGTTTTCAGTCCGGCTTCCAGTTTGCCGTCCTTCCCGAATGGATGAATGTAGTCCAGTTGGGCGAGAAAATTCTTCTCATCCTCGGTGTTGTAGGACCGCTGACGTATGTCCACCGAGTTGTTGTCGGCCACCTCGTGGTATTTTGAAGACTCGGTTTCGTCGCTGAGAATGTATTTCGCATCGAACGACAGGCTCTGTCCTTTTCTTTCGAAGGTTTTTCTGTAATTCAATGCGGCCTCGATATTAGTCCTCGGTTCCGTCTCGTCCTCGCTGCGCGTCACGGTCCGTGTGAGCACATTATTCATGTCGAAATCGCGGTATTCCAGCAGCGATTTGTTGTCATTCTGCGATTTCCGGACGGAAACCGTGGCGGTAATGGTGTTGTAATTGTTCAAAAAATAGTCGAGTCCCACACGCACGTTATTCGAATACCCCGCGCGGTTGCGCCGGTTGGTCTGTTCGTACACGAAACTGGTGTCGGCGCTGTTGTACTCCTGCCTGGAATGCCCGCGGCCGGGGCCGTCGCGGTACATCCAGCCGTAATTGGCGATGAGGTTCACTTTCTTCTTACGGTAATTAACATTGAAGGAGGCGCCGAAATTGGATGGATAGCCTGCTGTGCCCGTAAAAGCGCCATTCAAGCCATATCGGATATTTTTCTTCATCACAATATTGAGAATCCCCACCTCCCCCTCGGCATCGTAGCGGGAAGAAGGATTTGTGATAATCTCCACGCTTTCGATCAGGTCGGCCGGGATCTGACGCAATGCCTCGGCGGGGTTGAGCCCTACCATCCCGGATTGTTTGCCGTCGATGAGAATTCGGACATTGCCACTTCCGCGAAGGGCCACATTACCCTCCACATCCACCGTCACCGAGGGCATATTGTTCAGGATATCGGAAGCATTGCCGCCGATATTGGCCAGGTCTTTTCCGACATTAAATACCCGCTTGTCCAATTGCAGATCCATCTGGCTCTTTTCGCCCTGGACCACCAGTTCGTCGAGTAGCCGTGAATTGGAAGTGAGCGTGATCGTGCCCAGTTCGACCGGCTGGGCTGCAACCCGCACATTCGGGACGATTTTCTCGTCCATGGCCAGAAAAGTAATTTTGACCAGATAGCTGCCGGGTTCGGCCGGTATATTGAAAAGGCCGTTTTCATCGGCAGTGCCGCCGCCGATCAAGGCAGAGTCCCTGGCGGCCAGAAGCGCCACATTGGCGAAGGGGACGGGTTTTTTATCCGAATCTTCGAGTTTGCCGGTAATGGGATAAGTTGTTGAAGGTTCATCCTGTGCATGGAGCTGCAAACACAGAAAATTTAGGAGCGAAGCGATCAGTAGTATTTTTTTCATGTCGGCATTGGCACCCTGCCGTGCGCCGCGCGACAGATGTGGGTTGAAGGTGAGCCAGTTGGATTGAAAAGTCGGTAAAAGGTTTAATGACTTTTTAATCTCCCATGAAAAAAATTGCGTGCCAGCACTGCTATTCCTGTGCGAGCGCTATCTGGCTCATCTCCCGGGCCCTTTGAAGTGTTTCCAAACTTCCGATGTCGACCCAGTACCCCGTTGTCTGAGGTACTCCCGCGACATGCAGCCTGGCATGCAGTGCCGACTGGATCAGTTGCCAGCCTTCGAATGCAATCCCCTTGGGAAGCAGGTTGAAAACATTTTTGTTAAAAAGATAAACTCCGGCATTCACCATGAATTCCCATCCGGGTTTCTCGGCGAACTTGCAGATTTGACCGTTAACGTCCATTTCCAGCACGCCGTAGGGTACCTCGACGGTGTTGGAAACCGTGAGCACCGCCATATCAGCCTTCCTGGAAAAATATTCGGAGCATAAATGTGTAATATCGAAATTGGAATATACATCTCCATTGATCACGAGGAAATCGTCGTGAGGCCAGTGTGGATTCAATGTAATAGCACCGATGCTGCCCATCGGACTGGGCTCATGCAGGTAGCGGATGCACACGCCCAACTCACGTCCGTCACCCAGGTAGCCCGTGAGCTGGTCGGCCAGATGCCCGACGGAAATATCTATTTCCCGAAAACCGGATGCCGCGAGGTGGTTCAGCAGGTGCAGGATAATGGGCTTGCCGCCCACCGTGATCAGCGACTTATGGGTATTGTCGGTGAGCGGTTTCAGGCGTGTACCTTTACCCCCAGCCATAATGACGACATTCACAGGCCTCCGGCCCGGTTTCGTATTCGAATGCATAATGCCTATACTTTTATGCCCAAAAACTTTCCAATGGTTTGGGATACCCGCAGCAGCTGTTCGTCAGATATGGAAGTAGAACAGGGAAGCATTATGCCTCGCTGCGACACATCCGAGGAGACGTCTTCCAAGCTGATATACAAATCCTGACTGAAGAGCGGTAATGCATGAATAGGCGTCCATAGCGGCCTGGTTTCGATGTTCTCTGCTGCCAACGCTGCAATCAGCTCGCGGCTTTCGCTTATCAGCATGGCGGAATGCCAGTGGTTGGAATCCGTGCCGGGTGTCAGTTGCTGGAATGACAGCTCATAGTCGGAGAACTCGCTCTGGTAATAGGCGGCAATCTGTTTTTTTCTCTGCACAAAACCGGAAAGCTGCTCCATTTGCCCACAGCCCATTGCAGCGAGCGGGTTAACCAGCCGAAAATTGTAGCCAAGCTCGTCGTGAAGGTACTCGGTAGCGTGGCTTTTAGCCTGGGTGATCAGGTGCCGGGCCCGTTTTGCCAACCGGTCATCGTTGGTCAGTATCGCCCCGCCGCCGGCCGTGGTGATGATTTTATTGCTATTGAAGCTCATCGTTCCCAGCAATCCCGACGTTCCCGAATGCCGTCCATTCCTGAACGAGCCCAGCGAACAGGCGGCATCTTCGACTACCTCCAAAGCAAACCGCGCTGCCAATGTGTTGAGCCGTTCCATTTCGCATACATTACCCAGCAAATGCACCGGAATTATCGCGCTGATACGCCGATGATTTCCACAGTAGAAGCATCCGCCGCTATTCTGGTAAGTCTGGTTTTCCAAAAAATCCTGCAATAGATCCAGGTCCATCAGCCACGTCCGGGAGTCGATATCGATCATTAACGGGTCTGCTCCAAGGTATTTGACCGCATTGGCGGTGGCCACGAATGTCAGGTCGGGGACCAGAACGAGGTCACCTTTCTCTACACCCGCGAGCGTGAGCGCGACCTGTAAAGCGCTCGTGCCGTTGCTTACGCCTATGACGTGGGCGGCGCCCGTGTAGTCAGCCAGTTGCTGTTCGAATCTTCGGAGGAAGCTCCCGCCGGACAACCAGTTGGAGTCGACGGCTTCGGCCATGTATTGCTTCTCGCGGCCATTCAAATTGGGCTCGCAAAGTGGGATAGGGGATGGCTTACACGTTTCCATAGCGCGCATTCATCGGTTCGCTGATTACTTTTTCGCGGAAAAGAGACGCTATTTCCCGGATGCCGTTCGGGACGGTTTTAGATATTTTGAAACCGAGTACATCCCTGATTTTATCACAATTGACTTTGTAATCGCGGGGATCGGTGACTGCCGGATGGTAATTTACTTCCAGCGAGGGAATCTCCCTTCCTATTTCCGCTGCCAGCATTTTCTTGGTGTAGTTCTGCGCAGTATCCCCGACATTGAACGCCTCGCCATTGACCTTTCCCTTGTCCGCCGTCAGCGCAATTTTCACAGAGCGTGCCAGGTCACTCACGTGGCAATAGGGGCGCCAGAAATGCTCGCCATAGATCAGCAGTGGTTTTCCCAAAGCGGCGTCTCGTGTGAACTCGTTCACCGTGAGGTCGAAACGCGGCCTGGGCGAGATGCCGTAAACTGTGGAAAAGCGGAGAATAGTGCGTGTAATAGTGCTGTTTGTATGGCTAAGCAGGTATTTTTCAAAATTTACCTTGGTTTCGGAATACAGCGAAATGGGGTTCAGCTCAGCCGTTTCGTCGAGCAGCGAGTTGGCTACTGCCATTTTGCCGTAGTTGCTGCACGTGGAAGCAAACACAAACCGCTCGACTCCCGCTTCCTCGCAAAGCTCATACAGCCGCACGGACGCATTCCAGTTCACTTCCAGGGCGAGCTCTGGGTATTTCTTACAGGGAGGCTCGCCTACGATGGCCGCGAGGTGGCATACGTAATCGACATCTTTCAATGCAGCCCGGAGATCGTCGTCATTCCGGATGTCTCCTTTGATAAATGTGAATGCGGGATTGCCCCAAAAGCTGAGCAGCGATTCGCCGCCAAATGAAAGATTGTCGAGCGCCACAACCCGGAAATTGTCCTGCAACAAAATCCGCACCAGCTCCGAGCCGATGTAGCCCGCGCCACCGGTCACGAGGACCGTTTTGTTCTGTTCGTTAACCATGAAGGGATACTTTTTGAAAAGATTGGATAAGTTCTTCTGTAATGATGTCCGGCGACCATTGGTCGATGATCGCTTTACCATTGCGACCCATTTGACTGAACTGCCCGGGGTGGTCCATAAACCACAGTAACTTGCTTGTAAAATCCGATTGATTGTGGGGGTCAAAGCGGAAACCGGTCAGTCCGTCGACCACCAGATCGTGGGCGCTTCCGCAGCGTTCTGAAACGAGTACCGGCATGGAATACACCATCGCCTCGTTGGTGACAAAGCCGAATGGTTCGAAAGTACTGGGCAGGACTGCGACATCGGCCAGCGTATACCGGATGGGCACCTCGTACCATTCGCATGGATCCATCCAATGCACCGCTTCGCAACCCAGCGATCGGACGAGTTCTTGCAGTCTCTGTTTCTGGTTGCCTTCTCCGCTAAGGATAAGCCCCCATTCATTCCCGTGCGGAGAGGTCTGCCTGGCTTCATGAAAAGCGGTGATCAGCATGGCGAGGTTTTTACGCTCGACGAACCGGCCCGCATACAGGAAATTGTAACGGGGAAGTCCGGATTCTGCTTTCCGCTCTTCACGGAGCGGTAATTCCCGTTTGAAGATGCTTTGTAAGGCGTCATTGTCTACGCCCACATTCTTGGTACTCATAATACGCTCCCGGTTCACGCCCAGTTTCAGCGCATATTCGGCCGCTTTTTGCCCGAGGCAGACGAGCCCATCGCATTGGCCGAGGAATATTCTCTTTAAACTCTCCTTCCACCAGATCCGTCGTCTGCTGATCTCACTGCTCTCGAAATCAAGGACTATCCTGATGCGATGTGTTTTGCAATAACCCATTACAAACCAGTAGGAGGGGTCGTAGTAGCCGTTGAGGTAAACAATATCGGGACGGTGCCTGCGAAGGGCGGCGAGAAGCTTTCGTGTTTTTTCGGCGTGGCCGATTTGCTCGATGGCTTTGTCGGGAAAGAGGACCTGGTAGGGGTAGGTATGGATGCTCAGGTCGGTTTTAAGGCCCAACCGGCTCTGTTCGCTGAAAGCAAGCTGCAACACAAAGAACTCCGTACCCTGCTTTTGAAGTCGTTGGTGGAGTTCCGTGAAAATCCTGGCCTTGTAGTGCGACCAGAGGATATTGTGAATAGCCAGTATTTTCATTGATTTCTATTTTCAGTCGGGCCAAAGTATTGCTTAATACTTTGGACAGGACGGATTCTGAAATCAATGCACGGTCCGGGGAAATTTTTTAACCCCGGACCGCGGCTATGGCATTATTGAAGGGAATTGCTGATTCTTTTCAGCTCAATTTCAGCGGCTTTGGCGGCGTAGTTCAGGTTGATGAGCCGGTATCCGGCCTCTTCGAAACTGCGTTGCGCCTCACGCACATCGATGATCGTAGCCTGGATCAGCTCGAAGCGTTGGAGTGTCAGGTTCAGCAATTGCTTGCTGAGGGCGTAGTTTTTTTTCTGGTTTTCCAGCTGCTCGATAGAACTTTGATAGGTCTGGTACATCTTCACCGCATTGGCGCCGTAGTCGCGTAACAATGTATTTTTCTGTAATTCCGCAGTTTTCACATCGATTTCGGCGACTTGTTTCTGGCGTTTGAATGACGAACCG
Organism: Dyadobacter sp. 50-39; assembly: GCA_001898145.1. Taxonomy (GTDB): domain Bacteria; phylum Bacteroidota; class Bacteroidia; order Cytophagales; family Spirosomataceae; genus Dyadobacter. The sequence goes on along the minus strand of MKSR01000029.1, from coordinate 126,655 downwards.
TTGTAAATGGGTATCGCCAGCGACAACCCCGCCTGCGGACCCGCTACGCGGTTGAGCAATGTAAGACCGGCAGCGGTCTGGTTACGGCTAAAATTGTAAGCGGCATTGAAGCGGACGGTCGGATAGCGAAGCGCGGCCGTTTCCCTCACGATCAGTTCGTTGATCTGGATCTGGTGATCCGCCGCTTTGATATCCGCATTGGAAGCCAGCTTGTCCATTATCGGCGCGAGCTGCATACTGTTGTCGACCGTAATCGTATCCTTGATGGTCACTGCCGACTTAGGGTCGAGCGTCAGCGTCCGGAGGAGTTCTGTTTTGGCTACCTGAGCTACCATCTGCTGGTTCAGCAGCGTCTGGTTGAGGGTGTTCAGGTCTATTTCGGCCTGGAAAATATCTGCATTATTGGCCATACCCGCTTCTTTCCTTACCCGCAGGATTTCGAGACGCTTTTCGGAGGCAATGATGGACGTGCGGATCGTATTGATATAGCTGAGCTGCCGCACGACATCGTAATAGCTCGTCATCACCAACGCGATCGTGTTCTGGATCTGCGAATTGAGCACTTCGGAACTCTGGTATTGCAGCTCGGCGAGGCGTTTTTTGGTTGCTACCACACGTTTGCCATTGTACAGGAGCATTCCCACCGCCAGGTTTGCCTGCGTGTTATTACCCGCGGCGGCGTTACGACTGATCTCGACGCCGGTGTTCAGTTTCTGGTTTACCTGCGTGATCTGCTCCGTATTGGAAGCGTTGAGGGATACCGTCGGCAAGCCGCCTGCTACACCATAATTGTTCAGAATAGTATTCGCATCCACATTATTCTTGGCGATCTCTATTTCGTAGCTGTTTTTAAGGGCGGTAGCTACGGCCTGTTCGAGCGTGAGGGCGAGTGTATCGGCGGGGTAGCCCGCCCGCGGGAGGCCGGCTCCCGGCAAGCCAGCCCAGGCGGCACCAGGGCATAGCAAAGTGAGAATGACTGCGTATTGGTATTTTTTAAGAAAGGTGAGCGAGCCCATGTAAAAAACAATAGTTGATTTGTATGAAAAATATCCTTTAAGCCACAAGCTCCTCCGCCATCTTTTGTTCTTCCGTCACCTTGTGTTTCTTAGGTGAAATGAATGTGTAAATCGCCGGGATCACAAACAGCGTAAGGATCAGCGAGAACATCAGACCACCGACGATCACCACCCCGAGCGGTACCCGGCTGGTTGCCGCAGCGCCAAGGCTCAATGCAATGGGCAATGCGCCGAATGCCGTTGCCAGGCTCGTCATCAGGATCGGACGCAAACGCTGCGTAGCCGATTCGATCGCCGCTGCCGTCCGCCCCATTCCCTGCTCCCGCTTCTGGTTGGCAAACTCCACAATGAGGATACCATTCTTCGTTACCAGCCCGATGAGCATGATCATCCCTATTTGGGAAAAGATATTGATGGTTAATCCAAACAAATAAAGACTGAGCAATGCACCAGCTAATGCCAATGGAACGGTGATCATGATAATGAAAGGGTCCGTGAAGCTTTCAAACTGGCCTGCGAGTACCAGATATACCAGTAAAAGCGCCAACCCGAACGCAAAGCTGGTGTTGGAAGAGCTTTCTTCAAAATCGCGGGAAGGGCCCGTCAGCGAGGTCTGGAACGATTCGTCGAGCAGTTTGGTACCGATTCTGCGCATGGCCTCCACGCCGTCGCCGATTGTTTTTCCTTCTACGAGAGATGCGGAGATTGTCGCGCTTTTATACCGGTTGTAGTGGTAAATAGTCGGCGGGCCGCTTTCTTCCTCCATATGCACCACCGCAGTGAGCGGAATGCTCTCGCCGCGGTTGTTCCGCACGTACAGTTTTTCAATGTCCGCAGGTTTGTTGCGTTCCGAGCGCTCTACCTGGCCTATTACCTGGTATTGCTGCCCATTCATGATAAAATATGCAAGCCGGCGGCCGCTGAATGCAGCCTGAATGGTAGCCGCCACATCGGTGGTGGAGAGGCCCAGGTCACGGGCTTTAAGGCGGTCGATGGTAAGACGTACCTCGGGTTTATTGAATTTGAGGTTCACATCGACGTTCTGGAAAGTCGGATCTTGCCGTGCCTCATCGAGGAACTTGGGCAGCACCTCGCTGAGCTTATCAAAATCAAGGTTTTGCAATACAAACTGAACCGGAAGCGACCCCCTTGAACCGATACCCACGGAAATAGTCTGTTCCTGCGTCGCAAAAATCCGCGCGTCGTTGAACCTCGACAGTTTTTTATTGATGTCCTGCGCGATTTCGTTCTGGCTTCTCCTGCGCTCGCTCGCATCCACGAGCCCGATACGCCCGGTACCGCTGTTCACGCCACCGCCGCCGAAGCCCGGCGTGGCGGAGAAGGTAAATGCTTTTTCAGGAATAGAGTCGTTCAGAAAGTTGCTGAGCTGATCGGAAACCTGCTGCATCTGGTCGAAGCTGGTACCCTCCGGTGCCGACAGGTTGAATCGGATACTGTTCCGGTCTTCCATAGGGGCGAGCTCGCTTTGCAAATGCGTGTAGGTGAACCAGATCAGCACACCGCAGGCAACTACCAGCACCCAGGAAACCCAGCGTGCTTTCATAAATCCGCGCAGCATCCGGTTATAGCCATCTTCCATACCGGTGAAGAATGGCTCTGTTTTGTTATAAAACCAGCCATGCCCGGCGTCTTTACGGTTCAACACGACGTTCAGCACCGGCGTGATCGTCAGCGAAACGAAGGCCGATATCAATACCGCCGAAGCCACCACAATACCGAATTCGCGGAAGAGGCTTCCCACAAAACCTTCGAGGAAGATGACCGGAAGGAATACAACGGCGAGCGTTAATGATGTGGAAATAACTGCGAAGAAAATCTCCCGGCTGCCTTCCAATGCCGCCTGTCGGATCGGCAGGCCGCTTTCCAGTTTCCGGAATATGTTTTCCGTGACCACAATACCATCATCCACCACCAGACCCGTTGCGAGAACAATCCCTAACAACGTGAGGATGTTGATTGAAAAGCCGCACATGTACATGACGAAGAACGTCGCGACGAGCGATATGGGAATATCGATCAACGGACGTACCGCCACCAGCAGGTTGCGGAAGAAGAACAGGATCACGATGACCACGAGCGAGAATGCGATGATCAGCGTTTCTTCCACCTCTTTGATCGACTGGCGCACAAGGCGCGTGTTGTCGATCAGGACGTTGAATGTAATGTCGGATTTATTGGATTTCTGGATCTCGGCCAGGCGCTTGTTGAATTCATCGGAAATCTGAACATAGTTCGCGCCGGGCTGCGGGATCACCGCCAGACCTACCGCGTACATACCGTTATATTTCCAACTTTGTTCCTCATTCTCAGGCCCTAGCTCGATTTTGGCTACGTTCCCCAACCTCACAATGCCCGAGCTGTCGTTACGGATGACCAGATCGTGGAAATCCTTCTCGCTTTTCAAACGGCCCATGGTCCGGATCGTCAATTCCGTATTGTCGCCGTAAATTTTACCGGCCGGTAATTCCACATTTTCTGCCGCGAGGGTGGTGGTAATATCATTGAATGAAATGTTATACGAACTCATCTGGTCGGGATTGAGCCAGATGCGCATCGCATACCGTTTTTGACCAAAAATATTGATCGCACTCACGCCGTCAATGGTCTGCAAGCTCTGTTGGAGCACGTTTTCGGCATACTCGCTCAGTTCGAGCAAGCCTTTCGACGGGCTTTGTACGGCTAGCAGGAGGATGAAATCGGAGTTGGCATCGGCCTTGCTTACTACCGGCGGGGCGTCGATGTCCTGCGGAAGGTTGCGGACTGCCTGGCTCACCTTGTCGCGCACGTCGTTGGCGGCGCCTTCCAGGTCGGATTTCAGGTTGAACTCGACGGTAATATTGCTGGAACCGATCTGGCTCGAAGAGCTGATACTCTTGATGCCGGGGATACCATTGATGCTCTTTTCGAGTGGTTCGGTGATCTGGCTCTCGATAATGTCGGCATTTGCACCGGTATAACTCGTCCGCACATTGACGATCGGAGGGTCAATCGCCGGGTAATCCCTCAGTGAAAGGAAGTTATATCCCACAACACCAAAAAGGATGATGAGCAGGTTCATCACGACCGCCAAAACGGGCCGTTTCAGGGATAGTTCTGAAATATTCATAGCATGGGGTTCAAAGGAATGGTCATTGCAACAAGCGCTTCGAAGGCGTTTGCTACTTACTCGCTACATTCAGGTTTCTAACACTTCTCACTTTCACAGGAGCATCGGGACGGGCAAAAAGTACGCCCGAAACAACCACCGTATCGCCGACATTGAGGCCTTTGGTCACTTCCACTACATCTTCCCTGCGATCGCCCGTTTCGATTTGTGCGAAAACCGCCTTGCCACCCTTCACCGTCACGACTTTTTTACTGCGTGCTTCGGGAATAATGCTGTTGGAGGGGATGAGTATGCTATTTTTATTATTGCTGGCGGTAATATATACCTTCGCAAATGAGCCGGGGCTGGTATTGCCGGAGCTGAGCACTGCCCGGACGGTGAGGTTGCGGGTGGTTTGGTTCACCTGTGGTTCGATAGCCAGTATGCGCGCCGTTTCGTATTTGCCTGATGCCTGGTCGAGCATTACTTCTACTGTACCGCCTTTGTTCACATATTGCTGGTAGCTTTCAGGAACAGTGAAATCAATCCGCAGATTGGAGAGCTGCTGCATGGTGGCAATCACGCTCTGGGGGGTCACATATGAGCCTGCGCTCACCTTGCGCAATCCTACCACGCCAGTGAAAGGCGCTTTGATGATCGTCTTGTCGATCAGCGCCTGCGTGTAAGCCATGTCTGCTTTGAGGGTATTGACATTATTCACGGCCAGATCATAGTCCGCCTGGTTGATACCATTGACCGCGATCAGCTGTTTGAGCCTTTTTTCGGTTGTTTCGGCGAGATCGAGCTGTATTTTCGAACGGTTGAGCTGCGCGAGGAGATCGGCATTGTTGATCCTTGCAACTACCGTGCCTTTTTGTATGGTTTTGCCTTCGGGGACGTCCAGGAAGGTGAGCAGTCCGCTTACTTCCGGCCGCAATTCAGCGAATTCGTTGGCCACGATGGTACCGTTCACTTCCACCTTGTCGCTCACCTTTTCGGATTTCGCAACAATGACGTCTACGACAGTAGGGCCGCCGCCGCCTTTTTGTTGAAAAGTATCCTTTTTTTCTCCACACGAAAGCGTAATAAAGAGCGAACCGGCAATGAAAAGGGAAGACAGAGGTTTGGTTAAATTGGGTAGTCCTTGTGCTAGGGCAGATCTGGCGATAACATTCATAGGGTCTGTTAACCTGGGCTTAAATGGTTTAGGAGTCTAACGGACTAAATACGTCCTATTCAGAGGTTTGTTCAAAATTAGAGATTAATCTCGAACCGATTAGACTTTTCGACGCTATAAAAGTTTAATGCCAGCTAATTTTTTTATAAGGAACTCCCGATCACTTTCAGTAATGTGTCACATTTGAGCTCGGTTTCCAGCCATTCCTGCTCAGGCACAGAGTCTTCCGTAATTCCCGCACCGGCAAAAAAAGTCGCAATGCCGTCTTTGAACCGCACAGTGCGGAGATTTACGAACAAGTTGGTATCGCCGCCCACCTGCGCAGGGCCGAGGAAGCCACTGTAATAGGAGCGGTTATACCCTTCCACCTCATTGATAAATTGCAGGCTCGGTGCTTTGGGCACGCCGCAAATAGCCGACGTCGGATGCAGTAATTTGAGCATTACAGAAGCAAGCTCGGGGAAATGGAGTGCTACCGTATCTACTTCGAAGACCGTTCTGAGGTGGTACAAGTTGCCAGCGAGTAGGGTTTTAGGCCCCGTTTCCAGGTATTCGCGCAAGCGTATTTTTTTAAAGCATTCAATAATATACCGGCTCACCAGCGCTTGCTCCTCAATCTCTTTCTCGCCCCAGCGGATGTCGTACCTGGGTATGAGCGCGCCCGACACGTCGCGTGCGCCCTGCGTACCAGCGAGGGACATTGTTTTGAAAGTGCCGCCGGACAGCTGCTCGACCAGCAGCTCGGGGCTCGCTCCGAGCCACATCTCGTTTTCTTCCGGCAGATTGACCAGGGAAACAAATGCATGCGGATAAGCTTTGACAAGCCGTTGAAACGCCTGCGCCGGCTGGAATACATCGGTATAGCGGAGATCCTTGGTACGGGAGAGCACCACCTTCTTGAATTGGTTCTGGCGAATGGCTGCTACGGCCAGTTCAACCGTACGCTCGAACCGGGATTTGGCATCCAGATGATCGTTTAGCGGCAACAGCTGGCTTGCCGGAGCCTGATGGGTGCTTTCGGTGATACCCGCAACGGCGGCAAGCTGTACGAGCCTTCGCACATCCGGGTGTTCCTCGCCGAGCTGGTTACCGACGTTCGTAATCCGGTTGTCTTCCGAGAAGGTAAGGATGATGTCTCCTTCCAGAAACAATACTTCATGATCGCTTTCCCAATAAAATGTGCTGATTACAAAGCCCGGGCTCATTTTTTCAAGATCCGGGAGGCACTTCCGGGTGCCGTCCTGGACGGAAATGAGCAGCTTGATTTCGTTGGTGTGCGGCAAGCGCCATAATGCGGATGGAAAACCCATCATTTTGGATGCATGCCAAAGCTCCTCGATCTGTAATCCTTCAAATATCGAAATCCCGGTGTCGGTCTGTACTGATAGCATTTATAACGAATGGGCAATATCCCGTTAGGTCAATTTTCTGCAAAATAATGTCAGCGGTCTGCATTCACAATAGCTACGGTGAGTCTGCTGATGCAAACCAGCTTGTTTTCTTCATTGGTAATCCTGATGTCCCAGATGTGTGTGGTTTTGCCTATGTGGATGGGCCGCACGGTGCCGTACACATAACCTTCTTTAACGGGCCTGAGGTGGTTCGCATTGATTTCAAGCCCTACTGCGTGCTTGTTTTCGTTTTCAGGGATACACAAAAACGAAGCAATGCTTCCCAATGTTTCGGCCAGCACCACCGACGCCCCGCCATGCAAAATGCCGAACGGCTGATGCGTCCGCTTATCCACCGGCATTCTGGCTGACACATAATCTTTTCCGATTTCCGTAAACTCTATTCCGATGTGATGAGCGATACTGTTTTTACCAAAAGATTGTAGTGAATCAACGGTGACGGTTTTAACGAACATATCTAAAAAATGTATAAATTTGTATTGGCTTTGCGGATAAAAAACAAGATTTTTGTAAATTTTATATTTAAATTATCCTATTAACTTGAAAAGAAAATCGATTTACCTCATTCGCCACGGTGAAACGGATTTGAACCGCAGGGGAGTTGTCCAGGGAAGTGGTGTTGATTCCTTGCTGAATGAATGGGGAGAAGCTCAGGCCGAAGCTTTTTTTAATGCTTACCAACATGTTCCGTTTGACAAAATTTATACCTCTGATTTAAAGCGAACACATCAAACCGTCCGCGGGTTCATCAGGCTCGGTATACCGCATGAAAGCTATTCCGGGTTGAACGAAATATCGTGGGGCGACCGCGAAGGCCGCGAGCCGAATACCGGTGACAATAACTACTACCGCGAACTGGTAAATGCCTGGAAGGCAGGCGAAGTGAACCTTGCCGCTGAGGGTGGAGAGAGCCCTGTCGACGTGCGCGAGCGCCAGATTCCGGTGATTGAGGCGATCCTGTCCCGTCCCCACGAAAGGAACATCCTCATCGCGATGCACGGCCGTGCCATGCGCGTGTTGCTGACTACGCTTTTCAACGAGCCCCTGGTCCGCATGGATGAATACGAGCACAGCAATCTTTGCCTCTACAAGATCAATTATTCCTACGATACCCAGCAGTTCGAGCTGGAAGTCCGCAACGATATCACGCATCTTCTTTCGATCGAAATCCCGCAAACGATATAGCAGCCGTTTGTGTAGATTCGTTTCCATTGGTGTATTAATGTACCTCCCCTGAGGGGGCATTAATACATTTGTGGCTTTTCAATACATTATCAGCGTTCCTATGTTCATGTCCAAAAAGCGCATCTATTGGACTCTGCAAATTCTTGGATGGACATTGATAATCATGTTCGAATACATTCCTTATGTGTTGGAATATGGTTTTAAACTGACGGAATTTTATGCTGCGCTCGCAAATATCCTGTTAGGCATTGGCCTTACCCATGCGTATCGCCTGGTGATCAGGCGCTGGAACTGGTCGTCGCTGCCCCTGCCCAGGCTTGCATTGCGTGTGATTGGTTCGGTATTGTGGCTGGGGCTCATCATGACGATGATCAATCAGCCGATGGACCGCGAAATTCTCGAACAGAACCTTCTGAACCAGCCGCTGATATTCTGGGGCTATTATGCTAACTGGTGCAAAAACCTGCTGGCCTGGATACTGTCCTACACGGTTTACCATTATGTGGAGCAGAACCGCCTCGCGAGCTATGAAAAGATCATGCTGAAAATGTCGATGCGGGAGGCGGAAGCCAAGGTGCTCCGCTCGCAGCTGAACCCGCATTTTACATTCAATGCATTGAACAGCATCCGCGCGCTGGTGTACGAAGATCCGAAACGCGCGCAGCTTAGTATTACACAGTTATCCAATATATTAAGGAACTCATTGCTGGCCGATCGCCGCAAAACGGTGGATTTACAGGAAGAACTGCGCACGGTAGAAGACTATCTTGAGCTGGAAAAAGTGCGCTATGAAGACCGCCTTTCTTACAGCATTACCACTAATCCTCAGGCTATTTACTGGCAGGTACCGCCGATGATGCTGCAAACGCTTGTCGAAAATGGGATCAAGCACGGGGTAGCGAAGCAGATGGGGGGTGGATTTATCGGCCTAAAATCGGAAATTGCCAATGAGTTGCTGGTGATCACGATTCATAACTCGGGCAACCTGGGCAATACGGAGGTGAATGCAGGTAATTTGGGCAACACCGAATCCGGCGGGGTTGGCCTTAAAAATACAGCGGAGCGGCTATCGATTTTGTACGGCAAGGGGGCCACATTCCGGATATTTCAGGAGAAGGAGAATGTGGTGTGCTCGGAAATAAAAATCCCGATGCTTTCCGAGGGGGTGATGATGGTGGGAGAGGGGTCCGAAAAAGAAAACTAATGACCAAATCAATATACTGTCTATTTATTATTCCTAACTGATCCATCCGCCATGAGGACCTTAATTGTAGATGATGAGCGACTAGCACGCAACGAGTTGAAGAGATTGCTTGAACCATACACTAGAATAGAAATAGTAGGGGAGGCCGCGAATGCAGAAGAAGCGCTGAAACTTATCGAGGAACAGCAGCCCGAGCTCCTTTTTCTCGACATCCAGATGCCGGGTAAGAACGGTTTCGAGCTGCTTTCGTCCATCGAGGGGAAGAGTCCGGAAGTGATTTTTACGACCGCATTCGATGAGTATGCGATCAAGGCATTCGAATTCAATGCATTGGATTACCTCCTTAAACCGATCGATACCGAGCGACTGAAAGAAACCATACACCGGATCGAGGAAAACCAGGCCCAGCCAGAAGCTCCCGCCCATGCTAGCGAACGTGCTGAGAAGGTACTTGGTGAAAATGACCAGGTGTTTGTGAAGGATGGAGAAAAATGCTGGTTTGTTAAACTGGGCAAAATCCGTTTGTTCGAGTCAATGGGTAACTATGTCCGCCTGCATTTCGACGACCAGAAGCCTTTGGTGTTGAAATCACTGAACAACCTCGAAGAGCGTCTTGACCCGAATACTTACTTCCGTGCCAACCGCAAACACATTATTAACCTGCATTGGATCGAGAAAATAGAGCCATGGTTCAGCGGCGGTTTGCTGGTAACATTGCAGGGCGGGGATAAAATCGAGATCTCGCGCCGTCAGGCCATCCGTTTCAAGGAACTGATGAGTCTTTAATATCTCCCTGAACCATTAAACCAATACATATGGGTTTGAAGCAAATGGCTGCCCTGTCGCTCGGGGCCTTGATGCTCTGGGCGTGTGATCAATCGTCGAAAAAGACGGAGGATACGAGTAAGCTGGATTACCACAAGGGGGCAGTGAAGAAGGAGCAGTTCGGAGGTTGCGATACAAGCACGAACAAAGGGGTTTCTGTCATTATCAGCCTCTGGCAGCCCACAGATTCCGGAGCAGTAGCCTCGAAAATCCGGGAAATACTGACGGATAAGACCATCAAGCGATTGAATTCGTATGGTGATCCGGCCAGTGTAGCGGCACGCCTCGAAGCAAACAAAAGCCCGAAAGCCGCATTCGAGGTTTTTGAAAAGGATTACAATGATTTTAAAAAGGAATTTCCCGACTCGCCCGGTTGCTGGGAAGTGGAATTGCACGGGGATACCGTTATGACCACGCCTAAAGTGGTTTTCTACCAGCTGGATCATTACGCATTCACGGGTGGCGCACATCCCAACAGTTTCACGTCATACCATGCATTTGATGGCAAAACGGGCGAAGAGATTGAGATGAAGCGTTTCGTAGCCGATTCGGTTGCATTGCTGAACCTGGTTGAGAAGAAGTTTCGCGAACTGGAAAAGCTGGCTCCCGGAGTCGACCTGGAAGACGCGGGTTACTTTCTTGCCAACCACAAGTTTTTCATTCCCGCCAATTACGTATTTACCCCGGATGGCGTTCTGTTCTTCTATAATCCCTATGAAATTGCTGCCTACGCCAGAGGGCCGATAGAGCTTACAATACCCTACGACGAGCTGAAAGGGATTATCAGGAAAGATGCGGTGTTCTGATCACATATCGCCGGAATCTTTAAAGCTGTAATAGCCATCATCGGTAAATATGATATGATCCTGAACAGGCAGGTCGAGCAATCGGCCTGCTTCTTTTATTTGCTCGGTGAGCACTTTGTCGGCCAGGCTGGGTATCAGCTGTCCCGACGGATGATTATGCACCAGGATCAGCGAACTGGCCATATGATCAAGTGCTATTTTAAATATCATTTTGATGTCGGTAGCGGTGCCCGAAATCCCGCCTACACTCCCCTGTATCGCGCGCATGATGTAGTTGCCGCGATTCAACAGTAAAATCCAGAATTCTTCATGGGTTTTGTCCATCAGGTAGGGCCGCATGGCTTCATATACCGGCTGGGAACTAATGATCTTCCTTTTTTTATCGGAAACACTGTCCTTGCGCCGCCGGCCCAGCTCCAATGCAGCCAGGATGGTGAGCGCCTTCGCTTCGCCGATCCCTTTAATTTTGGTCAGGTCCCGGACGTTTAGTTTGGCGAGTTCATTGATATTGTTGCCCACGGAAGACATCAGTGTTTTGGCCAGATCGACGGCAGTCATTTCCGTGGTGCCCGACCGGATAAGGATCGCCATCAGTTCAGAATCGGAGCAGGCGGCCCGACCTTTATTCATAAATTTCTCGCGGGGTTTGTCGTCATCGTGCCAGTTGATGATCACTTTCGGATTGTCGGTCTTTTTTCTGGGCATATCAAAGGTCGCATTAGTACTTGCATCCTTGATACGCAGCATTTGCGTTTTGGTAACGAATACTACTGTCCCAATTCCGTCAGCGCGGCGCGGGCCTTGTTGTCGATACTGTTCTTGTATTCATGTTTCTTAAAGCTCATGGCTTTTTTGAAATACATTGCAGCTTTCTGATTATCAGCATTTTTCTTTGAAATATAACCCATTTGCAGTGCAGACGAAGCTGCAAAACCACCGGCACCTGCATCGGTTTGTCCCAGTGCGATGGATCGGTCGTAAAATGGCACAGACTCATTGGTACGGCCTGATTTTTGAAGTATACGTGCCATACGATAATTGAACTCGGCCTTTTCATAAGTTGTACCAAAACTTTTTTCAGAAACTGTTTTTATCAGCTCCCAGGCTTTCTGGAAATAGCCGCCGTCGGTGGCGTATCTTGCGCTGTACAGCACCTTTTGCGTCGGACTAATTTTCCCTTCACCGAATTCTTTTGCAAATCTTTCCGCAAACTGATCGGCCTCTACGATCGTGCTGCCGGTCTGGGTTACCTTTTGAAGATAACCGGTGCCTTCCTGTTCGCGTCCTGCAAGCCACCGGCACATAAACATTTTAAAGTAGCTGTCCTTGATGTAGTTAAATCCAATGTATTGTTTCAGGAACCGGCTGTAAAATGTGAAGGAATCGTCATAGTCGCCGTGTTGCAATGCAATTTCTCCGCGCAGGTAAAGGAGAAATGGGAAAGGCATATATTCTTTGCCTGCGGGGGCATCGGCCAGGAAATGCGAAGCTTCCTCGCTCCGGTTTTCTTTCATCAAAACTGTGGTAGCGAAGAAATGCAGGAGCAGGTTGTCGGGCTGCTCTTTCGGCCATTGCCGGATCCTTACTTGCTGCTCGGGGCTAAGTTGCAATGTGTATGCGTGCAAGAGCAAATCAATCAATTCGGCTTCCTGCCTGAAAAATGGTTCTTCTTTGACCACCTCGCGGAGCTCGCGGATGCCTTGTGCAATATTGCCTTTCAAGCCGAGGATTTTGGCAATCCAGGTATAGTTCTCTGGAATCGATCCGATGAGCACGTGCAGCAGGCCGAGCGATTTGAGGCTAGGGGTGAATGCGGGAAACTTTTTATGATTGTCCTCCAAAAGCCGGTAGGCCTTGATGATTTCCCAGGAGCCGCTTACCTCGTTGCCGAATTTAAGTTTCGCAAATGCGGAATGCAGCCGGATATCAGCCTGGAAAAGTCGCTTGTAGGGAGATTTCTCCGGTAATCTTCCCACTCGTTCCAGCCGGTTGTCCTGCTGTTGCACGAAAATTTTGTAACGTGAACGATCTTCTGAGATCAGCAGGTAATGCAGGTCCGCATAGCTGTCGAGGTATGCGATAAAGGGATTGTCTGCATTGAGCGCCCTTTCGTCGTCGATCAGCTCACGGGCTGCGGGTAGTCTCAGTTTCTGTATTTCAAAATAAGCCTTTTGCAGTCGTGGTGAAAAAACGACGTCGCCCTGCTCGTCGTTCGCCGATACGGCCCGTGGGAAAAGTAGGCACAGCAACAGGAACATTAGTAACCTGAAACCGGCATATCTAACCTCCCAACGACTCCTGCTCATGGTAATGCACATAAAAAAAGGTTGTCCGGATAAGACAACCTTTCAATTTAATATTTAAAGTTCTAGCGACGCTGGTGAACAGGTTGCACGCTTTCCACATCGGCCAGGATACGTCCGCAATGCTCGCAAACGATCAGTTTCTTGCGTTCGCGGATATCAGCTTGGCGCTGAGGAGGAACAATGCTGAAACATCCGCCGCAGGCTCCACGCTGTACGTGTACGACAGCCAGGCCATTGAGTGAGTTGTCGCGGATTTTCTGGTAAGATTTCAGCAGGCGCTCTTCTATTTTCTTCACATGCTTTTCTCTTTCAGCGATCAGTGCCTGTTCTTCGGCCTGGCTTTCAGAGGTGATCACTGAAAGTTCGTTTTTCTTCACTTTCAGGTCTTCGTTTCTTTCATTCAGGACAGATTCCGCGCGGTTCGCATCTTCTTCGATGAGGCGGATGCGGGCTCTGGCTTCGTTGATCTTCTTGTCGGCCAGTTGCATATCAAGCTCCTGCAATTCTATTTCTTTGGTGATGGCGTCGTATTCGCGGTTGTTGCGAACGTTCATCTGCTGATCTTTGTATTTTTTGATCAGTTTTTCCCCCTCTTTCTGCGCATTTTTGAAATTGTCGATTTCCGTATTCAGATTGGCAATTTCAGATTTGAACTTTCCCAGACGCGTTTCGATTCCTACGATTTCATCTTCCAGGTCCCTAACTTCTTCCGGAAGGTCCCCGCGGGTTTTTAGTATTTCGTCAAGGCTTGAATCGATTTCCTGAAGTTTCAGGAGAGCATCTAGTTTTTGTGCGATTGTGTTTTCCATGTATGTCTTTTATGGACTTGTTTCAATGCTTGGAAATGTGAGGTAGTCAGCCCTAATTTAAACAGATTATCGGCAGAATTCGTTGTCAAAACCGGTTTTCAGGAAAAATATCGCACCGGATTAGTACTGATTTCTGACAAACAGAGTGCGAAATTACTAAATTTTCCTGATAAATAGTCATGCAATAAATTTTTCGTGAATACCTCGCTTTCGTAATGTCCTATGTCACAGATCATAATACGGCCTTCGGCATCGAAAAATTCGTGATACTTGTAATCGGCTGTCATGAATACGTCGGCTCCTGCGGATAAGGCATCGCGCAGCAGAAAGCTGCCCGCACCGCCGCATACCGCCACACGGCTAATCATGCGACCGGTCGGCTCGGTATACTTGAATACGGACGCCTCCATATTGTGCTTTAAGTGCGTCAGGAAATCCTTTGCTTCCATAGGTGTAGGTAGTTCGCCGATCGCCCCGGCGCCTACTTCCTGGTTTTCGTTTTCCAATGCCGACATGTAATAGGCCACTTCCTCATACGGATGGGCAAGCCTGAGCGCGTTCAATACGCGCCCTTGCAAATGCGACGGCAGCATTACCTCCACGCGGTGCTCTTTCACGGTTTCGAGTTCGCCGCGTTCGCCGATCACCGGATGGGCGTTTTCACCGGGGAGGAACGTGCCGAAGCCTTCGCTGCGGAAGCTGCAATTGCGGTAATCCCCGATTTCGCCGGCACCTGCTTCGAACAATGCAGTCATCACCTTCTGCGTGTGCTCTACCGGACAGAAAAAGGCAAGCTTCGTCAATGTCTGTTTTTTTGGGGCCAGCACTTTGACGTTCTGGAGGCCGAGCCGCTGGGCGATTTGCCAGTTAACGCCGCCTTTTACATGGTCTAGGTTCGTGTGCGTCGCGTACAGGGCAATGTCGTTTTTAATGGCTTTGATCAAGGTACGCTCCACGTAATTTTTACCGTTAAGCTTTTTGAGACCTTTAAAAATGATGGGGTGGTGGGCCACGATGAGATTGCATTGTCTGCTAATAGCCTCGCTGACGATCTCTTCGGTAATATCGAGGGTGAAAAGGATGCCCGTCACTTCGGTATCCGGCGACCCTGCGAGTAATCCGGCATTGTCGTAATCCTCCTGGTAGGGGAGAGGAGCGAGCTTTTCGAGTTCGGTTAAAATTTCTTTGATGAAAGTCATAAATTTTTCTTGGGATTCAACTGTTTCATTTTCAGAATATTCTTAGAGGAAGGGTTGTTGGTTTTGCAAATAAAATAACTAAATTGCTGTGTAGGGTGTTGCAAACGTAAATATTAGTAGTAGTTTTGCACCACGTTTTACAAAAATGATTGTGAAACGAATCGGTTTGGTAGTTCAGTTGGTTAGAATACATGCCTGTCACGCATGGGGTCGCGGGTTCGAGTCCCGTCCAGACCGCCGATTAGTTTGATGTTCTTTATTTTTTGGTTTGGTAGTTCAGTTGGTTAGAATACATGCCTGTCACGCATGGGGTCGCGGGTTCGAGTCCCGTCCAGACCGCAGAAAGCTCGGAGAAATCCGGGCTTTTTTCGTTTTCGGGCGAGTTGTCGCCGGTTCGAGTCCTGCGGGTAATAAGGTAATACTCACGAGTGATCCGAAGAATAAGTTTTCCGACCGAAGAATAGGTAAAATTCAGCGGGAGTCGGCTGCATTTTACTTTTGCCTGTTTAATCCTTCGGAAAATATGACTACGATCTTCTGGGCGGCTGTCTTGTGTGAATTCGCGGCGCTGATGTATTATATCCGTAAGTTTTGGTTGCTAACACGCGAAAATCAAAGCTACGTCTATCCGGAGCAGTACCGGCAGGTGTTTTATCCTATGATCGTTCTTGCGCTTCTGATAATTGTCAGCCTGGTCTGCAAATACTTTTTTCGCTCCGGCACTTCCGCGACGTTCGTTGCATTGCTGCCTTTGATCCTTCTCGGTGTCCTTTTACTGATGGTTATTGTTACCGCGATACTCGCCGGCGGCAAGTGGAACTGATCCCTGCGAGTTTTGTTGATTTCCCGACTCTGGTAGTAAAGCTTATGGTACGGTTTTCGTGCAGGTGGAAGATCTTTAAATTTTCACCTAACAAACAAAACTAATGGCCAATCACAAATTTGAAGAATGTATTGCCTCGTGTGAGGCTTGTGCACGTGCGTGTACCTACTGCGCCACTTCTTGTCTTCAGGAGGAAAATGTCACCCATCTCCGTAAATGCATTCGGCTGAATCTGGAATGTGCTGCCATTTGCCGGGCGGCAGTAAAATTAATGACGTTGGAAAGCGATTTTAGTGCTCATTTGTGCAGGGTATGCGCGGATGCTTGCAACGCCTGTGCAACTGAATGTGAGCAACATGCGAAAATGGGCATGGATCATTGCCGAATTTGCGCGGAAGCGTGCCGGCTCTGTGCGGCCAACTGTGAAACCATGGCCACGCCCGTTTGATACAAGCGTAAAAAAAACACGCAGGTTTCAAAATGAACCCGCGTGTCAAATTACACTTCATCAACAAACTAAAAACCAAATAAAACTAATACGAAAAAAATCGCTTGTCAAGTTTTTTTGCTGTAGGAGGGGGATTCGAACCACCCACGGTGCGGTTAGCTACGGTACAAATACTGTTGGTGGTCCACCCCAGTCGACTTGCGTCGGCATTATGCCGCGTTTATCCCTTATTCACCACCCCCGAGACAGGAGGGCATGGCTGCCAATTTCATCACCCTACAATGTGATCTCAAACTAAGTAGAACCGGTACGAACACCGGCTTTTTTATAATTTGGTTCTGCAAAACTAAAACTTCTGATCTGAATTATAAAATATTTTCATTTAAAATTGTTAAAATTTACGATTCTTTCATAAATTGAACCTAATTGTTGCAAAGAATTCAAACTTTTAACACGAAATGCAAAAATATTCAGATATTGATAATACGGATCTGCGCATCCTTTCGCTGCTGATCGAGAACGCAGCGTTACCGTACACGGAAATCGGGAAGCGTGTATTTGTCTCGGGTGGGACAGTGCATGTGCGCATGAAAAAAATGGAACAAATGGGCATCGTCAAGGGCTCTCAGCTCGTGATCGACCCCACCAAGCTCGGCTGGGATATCAGTGCTTTTCTGGGAATCTACCTCGATAAAAGCTCGTTATATGAGCAGGTTGCCACCGAGCTGGAAGGGATTCCGGAAGTTGTAAATATCCATTACACCACGGGCATTTATAGTATCTTTCTTAAAATCGTTTGCAGGGACACCGGACACCTCCGCGAAATCCTTCACGACAAGATCCAAAAGGTAAACGGCATTCAACGGACGGAGACCTTCATATCACTGGAGGAACGGATCAACCGCTCCATTCCATTGGCTGAGAGCTAGTTGGAAATTTCTCTTGATCTCATTAAAAGAAATTTGTAGATTTGTGTTGTATATATAAAAAACTTATATATGTTTGCTATATAAAAATTTCACTCATGGAGAATAACACAACGAGTAATGAGTATGTACGGGGTACATTGAAAACCATCGTGTTGAATTTACTGGCAGAGCACGACCGGATGTATGGTTATGAAATTACCCAGGAAGTAAAGGATAGAACGGGCGGAGCGATCGCTCTCACATTCGGTGCGCTGTATCCTGTGCTCCATAAATTGGAACAGGAGGGACTGCTGCTGACCGAGTCGGTGGAGGTGGACGGCCGTCTTCGGAAATATTATTCCCTTACTCACCGCGGAAATGAAACCGCGCGTACTAAAACCAATGACTTAGAGCGTTTTATAGAGGCAGTGAAATTGCTGCTAGCCCCTAAAAACCTGGCAACAGAATAAAGAATAGGTACATGGCTAATCTCTAAACAGATCGATCTATGAAACGCCTTCAGGAAAATCGCATTGACCAAATAAGCAAGTATTTGCAGGCAAGCAAGCTGGACCCGGAGCTAATTCCGGAAATTCTCGATCACCTGGCTTGTGAAGCGGAGGAGAGTCTTTGGGATGGCAAGCCATTCGAGCAGATTTACCATGATATGGTGAAGACGGCCGATGTGCAAACCCTCCTGAATCTGAGTGTTGATCATCAAAATCTATTAGCCATGGAAAAATCCCTCAATGACATCGTCTTCGAGAACCGTAATAAATCTTACGGCGCGTACGACCTGAGAAAGAGCTACGGACAGAACGTCCAGCGAGCAGTGATCATCGGTGTAGCATTCTTTCTGCTGCTGGTGATGTTTCCGCAACTCTACGCGAAGCTGATTCCGGATCCCAAACCGGACGACATTGCGTATATCGTAGAAGTGAAACCGGTAGATATCAAGGTGGAAGAAACGCCGGTCCCTCCCGCGAAGGAGGAGGTTGCTCCTGCTCCGAAAACCGTGAAATCGATGACTCCCGAGGTGCTTCCGGATAATAAGGTGGAAATTGAGGAGCTGCCACCGGTGTTGGAAGATCTGGAAAATGCACAGCCTTCGACCGAAACGGTAGATGGGTTGGAAAATATCGAAACAATTGCCCCTCCTGTGGTGAATGCGCCTGTGGCGAAGGAAACTGCGGTGGGTGTGGAAAAGCGGGAAGAGAAAGAGTTCCTGCACGTAGAACAGTCGCCCCAATATACAGGCGGGAATGAAGCGATGGCGGCTTTTCTTCGCAAAAACCTTAAATACCCCAGACCAGCCTCGCAGGCCGGTGTACAAGGAAAGGTATTTGTACAATTTACAGTAGGTTCTGATGGAAAAATAGAGAATGCGACCGCAGTGAAAGGCATTGGGTTTGGTTGCGATGAAGAAGCGGTGAGGGTGGTGAAAATGATGAAAGACTGGATGCCGGGCAAACAAGCTGGCGTTCCGGTGAGGGTCAGGTTCACACTGCCGATCGCATTTCAATTGGACTGACTCGTCGGCCACTTGCGTAGATGCCTCCCTGTTATTGAAGAAAATCCTCGCTTCGGCGGGGATTTTTTCGTTTTTTTGTACTATTCAAATTTTTGCGATCCCGACCCGGACGATTATAATAGTAGCGAGTAACCATTTCAGTGTGCGTAATTAATGTATGCGATAGTTGATATTGAGACCACAGGCGGGGGAGGAACTTCACGCATTACAGAGATTGCTGTTTTCAGGCACGATGGTAATCAGATCGTCGATTTCTTTCATTCTCTCGTGAATCCCGAAATATATATTCCGCCGTTTATCACCCGCCTTACGGGGATCGACAATGAAATGGTCAAAGACGCACCTACCTTTTACGATGTACAGGATGCAGTGCGGGCCATGACGCGTGACGCCTGGTTTGTGGCACATAATGCAAAATTTGATTACGGTTTTATTAGGCGTGAGTTTGGGGCGTTGGACGAATATTTTCAGCGGGACCTGCTTTGTACCGTGCAGCTCAGCCGGAAAATTTTTCCAGGCCTGAAATCTTACAGCCTGGGTAATCTTTGCGAAAGCCTGGAAATCATGATTGAAAACCGCCACCGTGCCCATGGTGATGCAGAAGCGACTGTACGTCTTTTTGAGAAGTTGCTGCTGAACGACCGGCAGAATCTCATTCCGATAGATTTGTATCAATAAATCATCAGAATGCTTCATGGAATGGTTTTTGAAGTTGACTTAACATCACTAACCTAAATGTACCTTCTCATGAAAGCTTACATCAATCTTCTGATAATCCTCCTTCTTTCATTCACACTCACCAGCTGCGAACTGATCGGTGATATTTTCAAAACCGGCGTGTGGACAGGCGTGATTCTCGTAGTGGGAGTCATCGCTATTGTGATCTGGCTGCTGGCCAAGGCATTCGGCGGCGGCTCGCGGTGATGGTTTAGAAAAAGATCCCGTTTGAAATATAAAAATCGTTCGGGCGCTTGCATCTGAAAATTCTCCGTTTCATCTTTGCACTCCTCAAATGAGGGCCGGGGCCTATCGGGACGCCGGAAATGCTTGAAATGGGGGATTAGCTCAGTTGGCTAGAGCGCTTGCATGGCATGCAAGAGGTCGTCGGTTCGAATCCGATATTCTCCACTTGATAATCAGCCACTTACAAAACACTTGTAAGTGGCTTTTTTCTTTAGATCGAACATAGGTCGAACATTTTTGGTCGCTTTGGTTCAGTTTTTGTCTGCTTTGACGAACTCAGCCACCACTGATTCTATGTTTTTTTAGCTCACCATTTCGCGCGCCAGCAATTAATATTAAGTTAGTTCAGGATAGTAGCTAACCGAATACCTTGTAAAAATGCCAAATGGCAGTTATCTTTATGACAAAAAGCTACTGTATGGATTTGGTCTTGGATACTGGTTTCTCACATGACGGCTTCGAAGTCATTCAGCAAGCCCGGTCTGGCGTGGAGCGTGGGAAAGCTGATGAAGTTGCTCATGCGATCGCCTTATCTGACAAGGAGCTTGCACGTATTTTGAATCTATCAGAGCGTACCCTGCATCGGCTTCGTCCGGATGCGCTACTGGACAACAATTCTTCCGAGAGGCTACTGTTAATGGATCAGCTAATCCATCACGGGTTGGACGTTTTTGATCACAGGGCGGATGTTCTGGGAAGATGGTTTAGAACCCCTTTATCAGAACTTCACGGGCAATCACCACTTACACTGCTTGATACAACAACAGGCTTTGCTATGGTACACACTGTGTTAGGGCGCATCGAGCATGGTATTTATGCATGAGTTTCGCTTGTCAGATCCTTCGTCAAATACTCACACGCTAGCGTACCGCCTCGTAAAAGAACGATTTGCTGATACACCATTATCATCTGAGGGAGCTCGTAGATATGGTGGCAGATGGAATCCTGTGGGAATTGGGATTCTTTACACGTCGTCGAGCCCGGAGCTAGCATTGCTGGAACAGTTGGTTCACCTGCCAGCCTTAGCCTACGAGGATCTTCCAAAATTGTTCTTGATTACCATGATTTTACCTGGAATCCCAACGCCCGTAAAGGATTTACCTGAAAATTGGCGGGATCCGGCAAACTATCATCAAAACCATCGGCTATTAAAAGATTGGTTGAACCAACCCGATGTCATGTCAATAAAGGTGCCTTCGGCAGTAGTCGCTGAATCGCATAATTTTCTGCTTCATCCACTTCATAGGGATTTTGGCAATATCGAAATTTTGAGCAGCCAACCATTTAATATCGATCCGCGTTTGTGGAATGTTAAGAACGAGTAGGGCCGGGAGATCAAAACTTTATCTTTACTGCTAGACCGACACGGTCAACTGATCAACAGCGAGGTCTAGTGGAGCGAAGCCATTAAGAAAACGGTCGGACACTTTCTGCAGGGTACGACCTCGGAGCAAAATTCTTTCCAGGAACTGGCAAAGCGGGGCATCCGGATCGAGCAGGGGGAAGGGGATATCTACTACCAAGACGGCAAAGGGAAGGCAATATCGTCCCAGAAGCTGGGTGAGCGGTACAGTGCCGGCGGGCTTTCAGAGCAGATCCGTAGCAACCAGGTCGAGCAAAGCAGCCGGCAGAGCTATGAGCGGATCATGGCCGGGATCTTCGATAAATTCAAAGGTAGTGCGCCCCAGGTATCAACATACCTGAAAAGTCTGGGGGAAGACGATATCGGGCTAATCTGCCGGAGCGTTGCCCAGGACAGCGGGCCGGTCGGCGCGGATCTTGCGCGTAAATGGCTGGAAAGGGACACGGAAAATGCCATGGAGCTGGCTGGGTACCGGCAGCAGCTACGTCAGCAGGGACTAGATATCGGGAAAGACAGGGGAATGAGTTTGGGCATGTGACCCTTCATCGGGGGCCGCCAACATTCGTAAAGCACCAACTTTGTTTATGACAAGCAAAAAATCCTCCAATTGGAGGATTTTTTGCTAAGCAATATTATAATATACTTATCAAGAACTTAGGAACTGTAAATAAAATAACTATTCCGCCAAAGAAAATAACTGATGCAATAATTAACCACTTCTGTTCTTCTTTTTTACTTAATTTCTCTTTTTCATATCGATCTAAAAACGAAAATAGAAATATTAAAAAAATAACAAATGGGAGAAAAAAAACACTTGATTTAATTAATCCGTCTAAAAACCCATCTTTTTGATTTGTATGAATAAGAGAAAAATCAAAATCTTTGAATACTACTTTTAAAATTGATAAAATCGTAAAATAATACGGCAATAGCATTGCCGAAATGGATAATTTGTGTCCAAAACGCCTTTCGTTCGGAACTCTACTCGAACGTGTATAAAATAGATTGCGTAGTTTGATCAGAAAGTTAATTACCATTTATTGTAAATTTTGAACTACCGCCATGCCTGCTGAGATTGTGGATGCAGCGACAGCCAGCCAGAAAAATTCAAATACTAGAGCAGTTGCTGCTGCGCCAACTACAACCGTTCTGATAACTCTTTTTATGTTAAATGAAAAAACACAGAGCAAGAGGGCGGCAGCTGTTTTGTGGAAGTTCTTCGATTAGTACAAGGAGACGGGACTTTTTTTAACTTAGGCTATTCAGAAGAAGATCTTCAAAAAGGTTATACAGAGACTTCCTTTCGGGCTCGGAATTACCTCCTGTCAGATTTCGTACGAGCGCCTTTATCTCATCAAATGTGGGACGTTTACCTTTCTTCCCCTCAGAAATTACAAGGAAATCTAGCTCGGAAACGATAGTGCGGAGAAGCAGATTGATTTCTTTGTGTTTGGGATGGCTCCTGGCAACTTGCTGCTCTTTGTTAAGCCAATATTCCTGTTTGCTGGCCTTTTTAGTGCTGACTAACTGATTCTTACGATCAATTATGATTCGTAGCATAATTGGGTGTTCCGCGTTGTCTTCCTTATCTTTGATTGCTAGAATGAACTTGGTTGTGAGCGACATATCTACTGATTTAGGTCGAACATAGGTCGAACATTTGGTGCCTAAGTGTACTTATGTAAACTTAATAAAAATTTTTCACTTGGACATAAAATATTGATTTTCAATATTTTGAAATAAATTTACTTAGGAAGAGTGAAGGCCAAAATCTGGATGGCATGCAAGAGGTCGTCGGTTCGAATCCGATATTCTCCACTTGATAATCAGCCACTTACAAATCATTTGTAAGTGGCTTTTTTCTTTAGGTCGAACATTTTTCCAGGATTTGGCGAGTTTTTTGAGAATTCGAGGTATGACAATTACTGATTTTTAGATTTTGCCATTAGTCACTTGTAGACGGCGTGGATATCGTCATTGTTTCTCTCTCTATGCCGACGAAATTGCCATATCAGTCCATCAAAAATAAAACGCTGAAAAACAGTTATTTAATTGGTGTAGCCCTAGCTATAACCATTTTAGTTCCCTATCTTCCTGAATGGAAAACAAACATCTAGTAGGGACGGTGGTTTCGTTGTTAACGGACCCCAGGAAGCGGTTGACGGTCAAAAAGTATTTGAAGCGTATTTACTATTGTGAAGAAATTGGCGACAGCGATCAAAAGATGTCGGCCTTTTTTGAAAGGGAGTTAATCCCTGTTCCATTGAACTAATCGATTTAATAAGTCGGTGTCCTGCGAGTCCAAATGCAATGTGTTAGGGCTTGCTTTTTTATTTCCTGCTGGCCATCTGCCTATGAGCCGGCCTTTCGCAAATCTTAATCTGTGGTTTGGTTTTTGCTTTAAGAGGCAACCCATATGCCACCAGCCACAATGAGTCGAGACGGGGAAATCATTATAATTGAAGATAACGAAGAAGACAGAAATGTGCTTGAATACGTATTTGAAAAGCTAGGTTATTCTAACAGAAGGGCTTATTTCAAGAACGGAGCATCGGTATTAGCATATCTGGAAGCCCCATATGCCGAACCTTTCCTGATCCTATCCGACATTGATCTTCCATATATGGATGGTGTCGACCTTAACGCCCAGCTAAGTACCGACATTGAAATAAGGCGAACGGGTATTCCATACCTTTATCTGACGGACGGATCAACTCACAAGCATGTCATGGATGCGTATAGCAAATTGGCGCAGGGTTTCTTCATTAAACCCAATTCGCCCAAGGAGCTTGTTTCGACGCTAAAAGCCATTATGGATTATTGGCTGGTATGTGCTATCCCGTCCTGAATTCCATCGATCGACGTGATGATGGCTGTTTCGTATCGAATCCATACCCAGCTACTGGTCAACTATAAATTACCAGCGCTTGGGGAGGTATTGTTAAGCGGATCGCCTTGCCGTTTCTTACAAGTTATGTCCAATAAAACGCCTGCTGACGGTAGTAGGTTTTGGTTACAATAAAATATTATTCTAAATACTTCTAAAATAGTTTTTATTATCAGAATTTTATTTTACATTTGATAAATATTTTAAAATAAAGTTATGAATAGAGGAACGGTTAAGTTTTTTAATGGCACCAAAGGTTTTGGTTTCATTGCTCCGGAACATGGCGGAGCTGATGTTTTTGTACACACTACTGGTCTCAATGATGATATCGGCGAAAATGACAGTGTGTCTTACGATGTAGAAGAAGGTAGAAAAGGCCTGAACGCAGTTAATGTAACCATTATCTAGGCTGCCAAAACATACAAAGCAATAGAATCCTCCCGTTGCGGAGGATTTTTTTGTTTTAAACCATACAGATGAAATCCAGTATCCAACAATTTCCGGGAACGTTATGGTGGATTGTAAGATCGCTACTGACAGATTTGCCAGCTAGGCTTTTTGGTGAAGCGCTACTTCGCCTTACCTCGCTCCTTGCCAGTTTACTTTCCTTCCTGCTGGTGGTGATTGCAGATCAGCGGCCCGCGCCCGGTAGCGACAAGTTTCATATTTCTTTTCTGGACCAGGACACTGCCGTTCAAACGGGAGGAGAACGGATGGCGGCCTCGTCGCAGGCGGCGTTCGTTTACGTTGAATCTCAAAAAATGTCTCGTTTCAGTTACGAGTTTACATTCCGACTGATGGAGCACCCCGACCGATCAACGCCCCTGAGCATTACAAAATCCTACTATAATTTTCTTGAAAATAGCATCAGTCGCGCGCCGTCTTACTGGTTATGGTCACATAACCGGTGGAAAATTCCGTCACTGGGCGCTATCCACTCATCTTAAATTCTTATCATGGCCCCTCTTCTTATTCGGAAAGACACCGTTTTTCAACCTGATTCGAGCCGTGTCATCGCACGATTCTTATACAACGGTGAGGATCGAAGTAAAGAGCTGATATCGAGCATTCAAGCTCTTGATGCGGACACGCAGGTACGACAGCTGAACAATGTCCTGAGGAAATATGCCAAACGGCACCGGAATATCCTTAAAGTATTTGAGCGGCATTTTCGAAAACTAGAAGTCTTGCTCAACGCCATGCAAATAGAGCCGCAAGACATGGAAACCAGCCAGCGCCTGCTGATTGGAGCCTACTTCACGATGGAGTATTCCATTGAAGCAGCCGCCTTTTTCAATCCGTCCATTGTGGCCGATCCCGACCAGTCCGGCGTCGAGCCCGGCGAAACCCGGGTAATCCTGAGCTTTCGCGCTACTGGGGAAGGGCATATATCGTCTATTGTATTCCGTTCAGCACTCATTGACCAAAACAATGATATCGTCATAGATACTCCCGGTCGCTTACTCGACTCTCCCGAGCATGTGCGCAACCATATATACAAGAAAAAGTCGTTTCTGGCAAAATTGGGCGAAATGCAGGATTTAGACAACCTTGCGTACCCGGCCCTGGAGGGGAAGCTGACCGAAACATTTACATATGAAGAACTCAAACGATATGTGGAAGAAACCAGCAGGTTGCCGGAAATGGACATTGCGGGCGCCGTGTTTCTACGCGAAGTAATGTGGCTGGCGTCGTCGCATTACGAAATGGATTTCTCCCTGGACACCGATATCTCAGAACGTGTGATCTTTCCTATTGCCGATACAGAAAAACGGGGTATCGAAGATGCTAGGTTTGTCTGTTTCACCGATGAGAAGCAAGAGCAAACCTACTATGCCACTTACACCGCATACGATGGCGTTAACATCCTTCCCAAGCTATTGACTACCCGTGACTTCTATCATTTTAAAGTACTGCCGCTTCACGGAGAGATTGCGCAGAATAAGGGAATGGCGCTTTTCCCCCGTAAGATCAAGGGTAAATATGCCATGCTCTGCCGCATCGACGGCGTCAACAATTACCTTGCCTATTCGGATAATATCAGCGTTTGGCGGAAGGCCACTTTGATCCAATCACCCAAATTTCCTTGGGAATTTGTTCAAATCGGAAATTGCGGATCACCCATTGAAACCCGGGCCGGATGGCTGGTATTGACCCATGGCGTCGGCCCGATGCGCGAGTACGTGCTGGGAGCATCGCTGTTCGAATTGGAAAATCCTGAACATGAAATCGGACGCCTGACCACCCCCCTGCTGATCCCCAATGCAAGCGAGCGTGATGGTTATGTTCCGAACGTAGTTTATTCCTGCGGCGCGTTTGTGCACAATCAGAGCCTGATTATTCCTTATGCTACTTCCGACTATGCTTCTACCTACGCGGTGGTCGATTTGGAAGAATTATTAGAAGGCCTTCTTTTGGACAAGCGTTAACGAAGAATCTCTTCATACACTTTTATGTAATTGTCCACCATTTTTTCTTTGGAAAACATCGCTTTAGCCCACTGGCGGCATTCTTGTCTGTCAAGCTGCGCAACCTTTTTAACAGCCTGAACGGCCTCACCAATTGTATGCACCAGGAACCCGGTTTTTCCGTCGACAATCAGCTCGCACATCGAGCCTCGATTGAAGGCGATTACCGGCGTGCCACAGAACATCGATTCAGCGACACTTAAACCGAAAGGTTCGTCAAACTGAATCGGGTGAAGCAGGGCGAGCGCCTTTCCCAGTAACGTTCTCCGCTCGGACGGCCCGACATTCCCAATATAAAAAACTGCTCGTTCGTCGATGCAGGGCTTGATCTTTTGTTCAAAATAAGCATCGTCCTGAATCAGCCCCGCGATCAGCAGGACTTTCCCTGACTCCCGGGCTATTTGAATCGCTTCCAGCGTTCCCTTTTCTGGATGTATACGCCCGAAAAACAGCAGATAGTCTTGCGGGCTCCTCTCGAATGGGAAATCCTTCCCGTCGACACCGTTGTATACTGTTGCAATATAATCCAGTTCATTGCTACGATCGGCATTGCTTATGGATGCGTAAAAGCATGAGCCGTTATACTTCCGGTAGACATCCAAGATTTTCGGAGAAGAAAACCCATGGATCGTCGTCAGCATGGGAATATGGATCAGCTTTGAGTAGGTTAATGGGAGAAAATCGAAATGATTGTGGATCAGATCAAACCGAGAGGCATTTTCCATTAAATGGCTGATATGCAAACATTCGGCCACCTTCGGGTCGATGTCCCTGTCCTCCGAATAGGGAGTATGGCAGGTTCCTTCCAGTTTTGCGGTGGTCACCGAATCTGTCGTGGCAAAAAGCGTAACATCTACCCCCTTCTCAATAAGCCCCTCCGTCAGATAGGAAGCCACCTGCTCCCACGGGCCGTATTGCCGGGGTGGCGTACGCCAGGCGATAGAGGACAGTATAGCCACTCTCATACCAGTTCAGCTTCCATTTTGGTGACTTCTTCAAATGCTTCAAGCACGCTCAAATGGGAGATCAAATAGGCCAATGTGCTTTCAGCTCCCTGGTTTCGGTTCACGCCTGTGCTTTCCAGCCCATCGCAGCAGCCTTTTGTCTCAAAATCATAAAGGCTTACCCGCAGGTCATTTTCTCCCAAAAACCACATGAAACAGGTGTATAGCTTCTGAAGGTAAGACTGGTCTTTGGTAAGGCGGAAAGCTTGATGGAACATCAATACCATAGCAAGCGCATCTAGTGGCTGCTGGGCGAACATCGATTGCTCGCGGTCTCTGCCGTACCAGTTCTCGTTGCCGACAACCGACAGGTAACCGTTCCGAAGCGTCACATCCGAAAGAAAATCCATACTTTCAATCGCTACCTCAGAAATTCGGGCATCATGCAGAAACTCAGCTGAATGAAGGAGCGCCAAAGGCAGAAATGCATTGTCGTAGGCCAGCAGCGATTCAAACCATAGCCAATCACTGCTCCGGTGGATGTCATATTCCGTAAGAAGCCTGCCGGTCAGGGTCCCCAGTATTTTGAGCATTCCTTCATCAGTAGGATTGCTTTTCAGATAATGGCATATCCCAACAATGGTGTTGGCGATACTTCGGATAGACCTCAGACTTGTAAAATTCGGCACGGCGTCGAAGAAAATCTCGCGGCCGGTCTGGTAATAGGCGTCATTGGGCGCATTGCCGAGCAGATAGCCCAATGACCAAATTGTACGACCAAAAGAGTCCTCCGAACCCACTTCATCCAGGAAATTCCGGTTGAAACTCAGGAAGTTTCTGAACATGCCGTCCTGAGTTTGCATGTAATTGACGTAGCTTAAATAGGTAGGTGACAGCTTCAAAGCAAGCGGATGCTTGTTTCTTTTGTAAGTCATTAGCACCATCAACAAGGCTCTTGCATTATCATCCAGGCAATAGCCTTCTTTCAGATTGGGGATCCCGTATTTGGCATGCTGGATAATGCCGGTGTCGTCGGTGAGGCGCTGCACGTGGTCGAGCAGGAACGGCGGAAGCGCAAGCGGGTCGAGAATCATCGGATTGCCCGATTCAATATCCAGTCCGATTTTCGCTATTGATTCCGCCAATTCCAGATATTTCTCCCCGATTTTCGGCCACGTTATTTCGCGGCCATAATCAAATGCATTTTTCCGGAGCTGCCGCATCTGCTCGGGATGATCCAATAGTTCCAGAAGTATCTCGGTAAGTGCCGGCGAGTCGTGGAAATTGAAAAGACGGCCCCTGCCATCGGCGAGCAGTTCTGCTGCATGCCAATAGGGCGTAGAGATCACCGCATTGCCGGCGCCGATCGCATAGGAAAGCGTCCCGCTGGTGATTTGGGCCTCGCTGGTGTAAGGGGTGATGTAGATATCGGAGGCTGAAAGGTATTTGAAAAGCTCGGACTGACTTATAAACTCGTTCAGAAACACGACATGCTTATCAATGCCCAGCTGCTTGACCAGGCCTGCAAGGAAGACACGGTATTCTTCCCCGGCGTGCCTTACAACGTTGGGATGTGTTTTTCCCAGCACAATGTAGACAAGTTGCGGGTACTTCTTCACAACCTCGGGCAAGGCCCTCAACACTGTCTCGATTCCTTTATTGCGCCCGATAAACCCGAAGGTCAACAGGACCTGTTTGGAGGAAAGTTTGAACTCTTTCTTGGCCAGAAGTTGACCGAAGTGTATGTCCGGCACACCATGTGCTATCAGGGCGATCTTCTCTGCGGGCACCTGGTAAACATCCGATAGCATATCGACCGCGGTCTGACTCATGACTACCACCGACTGCGCAATTTTACATATCTCTGTCATGACAGCCTTCTGATTGTAGGAAGGTGTTTTCAGGACGGTGTGAAGCGTCACGATGAGCGGAATCCTGAGCCGGTGCAATAGCGGCAGGATGTAGATGCCGTTCTGCCCACCGAATATCCCGAATTCGTGTTCGAGGATGCAGACATCAGCCCCGTTCAGGTTAATGACGTTGGCCGCTTCCAGGTAATCGGTCTGCTCTTCCTGCCGGATAGTAAGCTTCACCTCTTTGGGATAATCATAATGCAGACCATTGTCGTCAATCGCGATCACAAAGCCATGCGAGCCACCGGCCAGGGCTTCGTCTCCGACCGTAGAATGGTATAAATTTTGGGTGAAGGTGCCAATTCCACACTCCCTCGGAGGGTAGGTTCCTATAAAAGCAATTTTCATTTCGGCCGTTTGTTGATTTATTGTAAGGTAACCTAATTAAACGGCATTACCCGGGAATATTTCAGCCACCACCAAATACTTCACAGAATCTCCATGAATTACTAAAACATGTTGAATATCAAGCAAAAGGATCTACCTTACAACAAAACTAGAAACCATGTCAAAAGAAAAAAGCCCACGAAAAAGCGACAAAAAGAAGCCCGCCAAAAACCTGATGGAAAAGCGCGCGGACAAAAAGGACGAGCGGGATAGTAACTCAAAGTGCGACTAGATGACGCGCGTTTCAGTCAAACATAGGATAGATTACGCCTACGATCACAAGGTGCTTCTGTCTCCCCACAGATTCCGTCTCGCGCCTCAGCCCGATACTTATTCGATCATAGAACAATATAGTTTTGTGCTGCGGCCTGCCAATCGATTATACTGGCAACATGATGTTTACGGCAATAAAATAGCTCGGGCCGACTTCGCCGACATGACAGACTTTATGTCTGTGGAAGTCAACCTGGACATTAAACAGACCAGTTTCAACCCCTTCGATGTATTATTGGACGATGAGTCTCGGTGCTTTCCATTTCTGTATCCTGCTATCGTCAAAAATGCGCTGCTACCTTACTTGCAAATCGTAGATAGGAGTGCTGCGCTCTCCGCATTTGTTGGCGGTACGGAGAAGTTTCATGGCGACACCCTCTCTTTCCTGGTGAAGCTCAACATGTATGTTTGCAATCACATCCGATATGTTCGCCGGTTTGAAGAAGGGGTTCAATCATCGGAGATGACTTTGAAGGCGCGGACTGGCTCCTGCCGAGATTCTGCCTGGTTAATGGTTCAGGTGCTGCGTCGGTTAGGACTCGCGAGCAGGTTCGTATCAGGCTATTTGGTCCAATTGGGCACAGTTTCCGGCGACTCTGTTGAATTGCATGCCTGGGCAGAAGTTTTCATACCAGGTGCTAGCTGGATTGGTTTGGACACGACTTCGGGCCTGTTTACCAGTGAAGGCCATATTGCACTCGCAATTGGTCCTGGTCCCGAGCAAGTGGCACCCGTAGAAGGATTAACCGAGCTCTGCTCAGTTTCAATGACCTATCAGTTTGAGCTAACAAATCATTAGGCAGCAACATGGGTTATCCCGTTTGTCCAAACCTTATCGCCTCCATTCCTAACCAGGAATGCAACTGCGGCGGAATTTGACCAGTCTATCCACATTGTGTCGTGCTGATATACCGATGCATTAAATCTTTCAGCAAATTTGCTTCCGGGCAATGCGACAGCCGAGTCAGTAGAACGTATTTTTTTCTTGCTGCGCTGGCCAAGGTCGTCGGTTCCAATCCGATATTCTCCATATGGAATCAGCCGCTTACAATTTTGTCGTAAGCGGCTGATTGTTTAGATCGGATACAGGTCGGGAAATTCTTTCGATTGCGGTTGCTTCCTATCAGCCAATCCATTTCCTTTCAAAGGCGAATTGCTGAACAATTCCATCAGCTGGATGGACCCGCAGGATTCGCACACTACGACATTTTCTCGTTTGCAAGTCGGTGAGGCTTTTCGTACCGCTTGTAAAATAGCTCTTTGGAGTCATGATAAGAGGAAACGGCCCCAACCATACTTAACAATTTGATGTAGTACCAGGCCGAGTCCAACTGGTAGGGCTTAAAGCCGCTTCTGGCACTTTTGGGATATAAGTGGTGGTTGTTATGCCATTCACCGGCCACAATGCCCGGCCATAGTTGATTGATGGATTTGTCCTTATGGTTGTAGTCGACGCCTACCCGCTGCTTCTCTTTTCCTTTCGCGTGCCCTTCATAATTGAATGTGCGGACACCTACCGCCCAGAAGCCTGCGGCGCCAAACATAGCGCATGCCAATGCATGTCCTCCGAGCAAAAAGAAAGTTCCATACCAAAATCCCCAATTGAGGATCCAGCTAAGTGTTGCCCTTGCCGGATGTTGATAAGATCCCCAGGTCAGGTATTGTTCGTAGGTATTGGCTTTAATGCCTGTGTGGGCCATGAGTGATTTTACCCGTCCATATTGACTTTCGCTCAGGTCTGTTGCAATAGGCTGGTGATTCACATCGGCGAGAAAGCAATACAGAAATCCCCCTTCCGCATTGTACGGGTCACCGGGTTTGTCGGATTTAGCATGATGAACGTGATGTGAAATGACGTATATCTCCTCCGGGATCATGCTGATAGTCAGGTTTTGCGTAACAAACCGCCAAAAATGATTGCGGAACTTATACGCGCCGTGAGTGCAGTAACGGTGGTGCCAGATTGTACCATGAGTGCCCATAATGAACATACTGTAAATAAATGCAGCACATAGCAAGGGGATGGTGAAGAACTTGCCGATAAAAAGCCCTAAGAATGGTACCATGCAAAGAACCTTTAACCAACTCATAAAAGGCAGCCAGTTTCTTTTGTCGCTGACAACATTAAGTCGTTTAAAAAATTCGGAAAAGATCTGCCGGTGACTGGGTTTGACCAATTTTCCGGATTTATCCTGCCATCCGTATGACGGACGACGAAGCACAATGTCAATAAAAGTCATAAAATGGATTCCTGGATTGCCTGTTTTTGAAAATGCACCCATTGACTTTCAATGGGATCCGAGTTTTCTCAGCGCGCGTATGTGAGAGCCGAGCGCATGATTGAAATTCTCTTTGGCGTTGTAAGGCAATCCAAACTCGATCGCAGTATCTCGCACGATAGGGGAAATTGCATGATAGTGTATGTGGGAAATTGCGGGGAAAAGATGATGCTCGATCTGATAATCCAGGCCGCCTATAAACCATGAAAGAGCCCTGTTTCTCCCTGCAAAATTGGAAGTTGTTTGCAGTTGGTGGATAGCCCATGCATTTTCGATGTTGCCGTCCTCATTCACTGCCGGCTGCTCCGCGCCTTCCACGATATGGGCCATTTGAAATATAGTACTAAGGATCGTGCCGGCCGTAATGTGCATTATCAAAAAGCCGGTCAACCATTGGGTAAAACTGATATCTGTCAACAACAGTGGGGCTGCCATAATAAATGCGACGTACGCCATCTTTGTGCACAGCAACCGTATGAGCTCGCTTTTCGGGAACGGTTTTGTCAGCCCCGTTTTGGCAAGTCTGTTAAACAGGGAAATTTCTTTGAAATCTTTCCATAGAAATGAGAGGGTCATTAGTCCATACAGCCCAAACGCATAAATATGTTGAAAGCGATGAAACCTCTGCCGCTTATCGCCATAAGAAAGGCGCAGCAGAAATTTGCCGGTAATGTCTTCGTCGACATCATGGATGTTGGTGAAAGTATGATGCAGGCGGTTATGCTGTACTTCCCAATTGTAGGCGTTCCCTCCCAATAAATAAATGGATGCACCTAAAATGCGGTTGAGAAGCGCTGAGCCGGCCAGTGATCCATGAATAGCATCATGCATAACCGACATTCCTACGCCAGCAACGCCCAAGCCCATAACGATGCACAGCATTATCAGCACGTTGCCTGAGAATTGATTGCTAAGGATTAGAAAATAAGGTATCAGGTAGAGGCTTAGCATAAACGCAGCTTTAAAAAGCAGCTGTTTACCACCCGATTTTCGAATTCCGTTTTCAGCAAAATAGCCGTCGACACGTTTGCGTAATGTGGGGAAGAAGTTATTCGCCGTAGGATTAGTGAACTTAATTTTCTGATGCAAAATGCTAACTATGAAGTTGATTGGGTTGTACTGATAGAACGTGTAGCTCACCGAGATCGGTATGTCCTTGGTCGATCCGGGCGAAAGTTTTTTGGGCAGTAATAAATATGGTCTAGCGGGGCATCAGATAAGACAAAACAAAAATTCCCTCCGGAAGAAGGGAATTTTTTTGTTTTTCAAAGTAGTATAGAGGCCTTAAATGACAGCTACATTGACTGCATTCAATCCTTTTCTTCCATTTTCAACTTCGTACGATACACTGTCATTCTCGCGAATTTGGTCTGTAAGACCTGACACGTGCACAAAAATGTCGTCTCCGCCATCTTCCGGAGAAATAAAACCAAAACCCTTGGTCTCATTGAAAAACTTAACTGTACCTTTGTTCATAACATTATTTTAAAATATTTTCTAAATTTAGAACAAAATTTTGATTTTAAAAACAAATTTTAAAAATATAGAATATTGTTTTCCAGTTGATTGTACGAATGGGGGGACTGTATGTTGGAGTGAAAACCTCACTGACGCGCCGTAAAACGTTAGATTCCACTACTTCTTTGATCGCATAGTGCGTAATGAAAGCTCAGGAGCATGTTCTGAAAATTGGAACTTCTTTAACCTTTCAATATAGATTTACCACATCATTCAACACTCTCAATTCCCAAAACCTTCGCTTCAAACTGGCTGCCGAGCTCCACGCGAATTCCTTTTTCAATTAGTTCTTTTCCGCTGTAAGTACCCCAATCCTTCCCTTCTTCGGGCGAAAACAGGCGGTACCGGCTGCCAGGCTCTGCAAAGGGGAATGCAAATGTCCGCGCATTTTCGACCGATCCATTTCGGAAAAAGAACAATACACCGCCCTGTTTCTCTTTGTTGAATTTGTAGACGCCGTCCCAGTTACTCATAGTCGGCCGCTGAAATATGTCTGAAACGTAGGAAAACCGCGTGAACTGGTATTTCTTGTCCATCATTTTGAACCAGGTGTTCCATTTTAAATACCAGGGTTTTAGCTCGGAAGGGAGTTTGCGGCTATCTCCTACGAGGATCGGTTTGACAGACGCCAGAGACAGGAATGTGTATTTGGAATAGGGCGAGTCCATATACTGGTTGCCGATCAGGTTGGTGGCCGTGGGGATAGCCCGGCTCCGGTCGAAGGCCATTTGGCGTATGTTGACCGGCCCGACGGGTGCGTCGTCATCGTAATTTGTGAGCCAGTCATAATCTGCATGCTCGATCAATGCGTAGTCGTTAATGTAATATTCGCCCCAAACTTCATAAGTACAATCTACAAGCAAGTCGGGAAACTCCTTATGCAGGTCGTCGAAAAGCTGTAGTGCCTTTTCATAAATGCCATAATAGGAGCTTTCGCGGTCCTTATAGCCTTTGCCCTCTGATTTGTAATCCCCTTTTTTAGCATAATCAAGCACATAGGCCGAGTTGGCAATCGCCAGGTCGAGTTTGATATAGGCAAGATCATTCTCGCGTACGTGCCGTTTTATTTTTTCCAGAATGTAATCATAATATCCCGATGCCAGCGACATGGTGACGCGCCAGTTCATTTCTTCGTGCAGGTAGGCCGGTTCTCCATTTTTGTCGAATACCGACCATTCCGGATGTTCTTTATACAGCTTGCTGCTCTTGTCGACGGAGCCAAGGCTCATCCAGAGGCCGGCTTTCATGCCGCGTTTCCGGATGTGATCGGTAATGGGTTTCAGGCCGTTCGGAAAGCGGGTCGGGTGAGGCTCCCAGTCACCGTAGTTGTTTTCCCAGCCTGCATCCATGATAAAAAGGTCGGTACCGGTGCCTTCCAGGCCGTCGGCTAGCTGCGTGACGAGGGTATCGTTGATATTGGTATAAAATGGCCGCCAGGTATTGAAGAATGTGAACGGGATCTCTTTCCGTTCGAAAAGCCGAACGCCAAGCCGTGTACGTATGAAATCGGCGAAATAACCTTCGAATGCATCTTCCCACTTTTGCGACTGTACGAGGCAAATGAAGGTTTTGGGACTCGCAAACTTTTCTCCCGGTTCAATCCATTTTTTAAACGGATAATGATCGGTAAGGCTCGTCATTCCGATCGAGATACGGTGGTGGTCGGTGTACACTTCGGTTTTTTTGAGGATACTCGGTGCTTCATTTCCAAGGATAAAACCTTCTTTCACGTAGTTGTTATATACAAAAATTGCGGCATCGTGATGGTCGCCGTGGTAGGGGCGCCATGCGAAACGGGATCCATAGTTGGTATAAAGCTCGCTTTGCTGAGAAGAAACCGGAACGAGGTTGATCCGCTCCACTTCGAGGTCTGCGATGGCCACCGCATTAGGGCCGTTGTTCGTAATGCTAAGCTGTTTTCGTACAACCGGCAGCTCATCGTACACTTCGTAGGTTAAACTCACTGCCAGGTTCTCGGCGGCAGAGCCTTCTTTACCAGTGAGTTGGATGGTTATTTGCTGTGTCCCATTGCCGGTGCTGGCTGAGGAGTGCTTGCTGTATCGGAACAAACCATTCGCGCCGTTGCTACTTGCTGGTGTACCGTTAATTGTAAAATAAAACTCTTCCGAGCCAGGGCGGCTGTAATCTTTGTTCGTCAGAGTATGCTGGAAGCGGGAAGTGTAGAAAGAATTATCACCAATGGTGAATTTTCTTTCCAGGAAGCGGTTTTTAATAACAAGCGAATCTTGCGAAAATGCATGAAACGAAACAAGGATCGCCAGCATGACGACCCGGGTAAATTTATAGTACATAGTATTGTGTATAGCGAATAGTAACTATTTGTCTAACTATAAAATAGCCATAGTGTGCCCGAATTTAATAAAATATCGAGAAGAATTTAAATTTTAAATGGAATGTAAACAAAGATGTAAGCTGGTCTTTGAAAAACCCTGATATTGCAGCTTCTTAATTCAAGACGTTTAATATATGTCACAGAACTTATTCGATTTTGGAATGATCGGACTGGGCGTAATGGGAAGAAACCTGTTACTGAACATGGCCGATCATGGTTTCTCTGTTATCGGTTTCGATAAGGACGAAACCAAAAATTCTGCGTTGGAATCCAGTGCCACCCCGGGCACCACTGTTAAGGGCGTTTCGGAACTAGCCCAAATGATCCAGCTGTTGCAACGCCCCCGCAAGGTAATGATGCTGGTCCCGGCCGGTCAGCCGGTAGACGATGTGATCGCATCCCTGTTACCGCTTCTTGAAAAAGGCGACGTTATCATAGACGGAGGAAACTCCCATTATACAGATACGCTCCGCCGCGTGAAATACCTTCGTGAAAAAGATATCCATTTCATGGGAATAGGTGTTTCGGGTGGAGAAAAAGGCGCCCGTACAGGCCCGAGCATTATGCCTGGCGGCGACAAGGAAGCTTATGCGCATGTACAGCCGATGCTGGAAGCGATTGCAGCCAAAGTGAACAGCGAGCCCTGCGTGGCTTACTTGGGCAAGGAAGGCGCCGGCCATTACGTGAAAATGGTGCATAACGGTATCGAGTATGCGATCATGCAGCTCATCAGCGAATCGTACGCGATCCTGAAAAAGGCCGGTTTGAGCAACCAGCAGCTTCATGAAGTATTCAAAAGCTGGAACGAAGGCGATCTGCAATCGTTCCTGGTGGAAATTACCGCCGATATTTTCCTGCAAAAGGACGACAAAACCGACGAGCACCTGGTAGACGTGATTTCTGATAAAGCAGGTTCGAAAGGGACCGGCAAATGGACTTCGCAGGATTCGATGGAATTGCCCGTAGCCGTTCCGGTAATCGACACCGCGGTGGCTATGCGTACGCTTTCGGGTTACAAAGACGAAAGGGTAATTGCTGCCGGACTGTATGGCGCCAGCGAGCCCATTTCAGTCGAAACGCAGGAGCTCATCCAGCAGGTCCACGATGCCTTGTATTTTGCCACCATTCTGGCTTATGCGCAAGGTCTCGCGATGTTGTTCCAGGCGTCGAAAGACTTGCAGATGGAGATCCCGCTGACCGACGTAGTGAGCGTTTGGAGAGGGGGGTGCATTATCCGTTCGTCGCTGCTCAGCGTGTTTACAGACGCATACAAGCAAACCCCGGATTTGTCCAACATTCTGTTGAACCAAGAGGTAGCTGCATTGGTTAAGTCTGTGGAAGGTAATACGCGTTCATTGATCGCTTTTGCCGCCCAATCGGGCATTCCGGCTGCTGCATTGATGTCGTCGCTGGCTTATTTCGACGCCTACAAAACAGCGTACATGCCGACCAACCTGATCCAGGCGCAGCGCGACTATTTCGGAGCGCATACGTACCAACGTACCGATATCCCAGGTACTTTCCATACTGAATGGGGTCAACAATAAATCAGAAATTTTATGCAAACCAATAAACGTCCCCCTGCCTCGGTCGTATTTATTTTCGGAGGAAGCGGTGACCTCAACTATCGGAAGCTCACACCCGCTCTCTATAACTTGTTTCTGGACAATTGGATGCCCGATCAGTTTGCGATCGCGGGTATTGGCCGGAGTGATTATTCCAATGAAAAATACCATGAGCACCTGCTCGACGGCGTAACTAAATTCTCGCGCCGCAAGGGCAAACAAAACGGACACTGGACGGAGTTTACGCAGCACGTTTCCTACCTGCAAATGGACGGCGACGACGCTGCAGCGTACCACAAGATCACCGACCTTGTCAAAGAAAAAGAAGAAGAATGGGGTGTTCATCCCAATGTCATATTCTACCTCGCCGTAGCCCCCCAGCTCGTTCCTTCCATTGCCCAAAAACTGGGTGCATTGCAAATCTGCGGGGAGAAAAGCACTACCCGCATTGTAGTGGAGAAACCTTTCGGTCACGATCTGGAAAGTGCTCACGAGCTGAACCTGCTGCTTTCGAGCATGTTCGCAGAAGAGCAGATCTTCCGCATTGATCACTACCTCGGCAAAGAAACCGTTCAGAATATCCTTGCATTGCGCTTTGCCAATGCACTGTTTGAGCCGCTCTGGAACCGGAATTACATCGACCACATCCAGATCACAGCTGCCGAAGCGGTAGGTCTGGAAGGCCGCGGAGGCTACTTCGAGCACGCAGGCGCATTGCGCGACATGGTGCAGAACCACATCCTGCAAATCCTGTGTATGATCGCTATGGAGCCGCCGGTATCGTTCGATGCCAACGAGATCCGTAACAAAAAAGTGGATGTGCTGAATGCGATCCGCCGCATTACCAAAGAACAGGTGCACGATTTCGCCGTTCGCGGTCAATATTCGGGTGGCTGGAAAAAAGGCGAGAAAGTAGTCGGTTACCGCCAGGAGGAAGGCGTGAACCCGCAATCGAACATCGATACGTTCGCGGCGGTGAAGTTCTATATCGACAACTGGCGCTGGCAGGGAGTTCCTTTCTACGTTCGTACAGGTAAATACCTGAACCAGAAAGCGACCCACATTACATTGCATTTCAAACAGGCACCGCATTATGCATTCCCGCCTGAGTCTGCTGAAACCTGGCGCTCCAACCGTCTGACGATCAGCATTCAACCGAATATGGACATCAGCATCCGCTTCCAGGCCAAACGCCCGGGGCAGACGATGATGCTCGATCCGGTGGATATGACTTTCGATTACGATGCGGTAGCAGGCGAGCACGCTCCCGAGGCGTACGAGACATTGCTGCTCGATGTGATGGAAGGCGACGCGACGCTGTTCATGCGTAACGATCAGGTGGATGCCGCGTGGAGAGTGATCATGCCGATCCTCGAAGCATGGGAAAACCGCCCACCGCAGGACTTCCCGAATTATGCACCCGACTCTTGGGGCCCGGACGCTGCCGATGCACTCATCGCCCGCGACGGACATACCTGGCTCAATCTGCCTCCAACCCCGTAAGCTATGGAGTTGCATATCGAGAAGGATACCAAAGCATTAAGTGCCAGCCTTGCTGAATGGATTAACAACTACATTCAGCAAGTGCTTGCAAAACAGGACCGCTTCACGTTCGTATTGTCGGGCGGAAGTACGCCGAAGGCATTGTATGCATTGCTGGCGGAATCGCCTTATAAAGAGTCGATTCCCTGGGAAAAACTTCATTTTTTCTGGGGCGACGAGCGCGCCGTTCCGTTTGAGGATTCGAGGAACAATGCT
This sequence comes from Dyadobacter sp. 50-39, assembly GCA_001898145.1. Classification (GTDB taxonomy): domain Bacteria; phylum Bacteroidota; class Bacteroidia; order Cytophagales; family Spirosomataceae; genus Dyadobacter. The sequence goes on along the minus strand of MKSR01000029.1, from coordinate 87,229 downwards.
AAAATGTGTTATGATGAATTGCTGGATAAAGTGCCTGTAAAGGCTGAAAACATCCACATCATGCGCACGGACATTTCACCTGAAGAATCGGCGGCGGAGTACGAAAAAATAGTGAAAACCTATTTTGAAGGCTCTGAGACTACTTTTGATTTCGTATTGCTGGGCATGGGGGATGATGGCCATACACTGTCGCTGTTTCCGGGGACGGAAGTGATCCACGAGCAGAATGCGCTTGCCACCTCGTTTTTCCTGCAAGCCCAGGACATGTATCGCATTACCCTCACGGCGCCGGTTGTGAATGATGCCGCTTGCGTAGCTTTCCTGGCTGCCGGCGCTGGTAAAGCCGAGGTTCTAAAGCAGGTTTTGAAAGGAGAAAAGAACATTGATCTTTATCCTTCTCAAATCATTCAACCTGTAAAAGGGCAACTGCATTGGTTTGTGGACGAAGCCGCGGCTGCATTGCTGTAAAATCTCCATTATTGGTTTTAAATGCTGCGAAGCGCGTCGGTATGCCGGCGCGCTTCGTGCTGTTTATAGGGTTTTTGAAGCGTTCAACAATCCGCTGCACCATTGGATAAAATCTAACGGTTGCTCATCCGCCCGCGTGTTAATTTTACGCAAAACAAACCTCTCTCACATGATACACATTCTGAAAATCGCCGCAGTTATCATCGTAGTAACCTACGCGCTGCGGCTCGTCAATGCACAGTCTGACTGGCTCGTTTTTGCGGGTCTGGCCATCATCGGACTGGCGCTTTACGTCCTGTATGTCGTTCTGGGCCAATTTATAAACCAATTAAAATCTAAACTGTAATCGAATATGACCAAGAAAATTATTATCGGAATTGTAACTTTCATCGTACTTATCATGGCCCTGGCGATACAGCCGTTTTCGTTCGAAAATATCGATGCGGGTAACGTTGGTATCCGTATTAACCTCTACGGTAGCGATAAGGGCGTCGACAATATTACCATGGTCACCGGCCGGGTGTGGTATAATGCGTGGACTACGAAGATCATCGAGTTTCCAACCTACACGCAAAGTGTCGACTACGACTCTTTTGTGATCACTACCAAAGACGCCGCCGAGTTCAAGGTAGACCCGAAATTGAACTATCACATCAACCCCGACAAGGTACCGCAGATTTACCGCCAATACAGACGACCGTTAGGGGAAATCCAGCAGGGTTTTATGAAAAATACAATCTATGATGCCTACCGCATTGTCGCCAACTCGTTCACATCGGATAGCGTAATGTCCAACCGGGAAGTATTCGAAGACCGGGTGCAAAATGTATTGACGAAGACCCTGGGCAAAGACGGTTTCATTTACGATCAGCTTACTTCGGCCATCACCCCGCCGCCATCGTTACGCCAGATGATCGACGAGAAGAATACGTCCATACAGGCCCGTCTGAAAGCGGAAAACCAGGCAAAACAAGCGGAAGCCGAAGCCAAAGTACTCATCGCCCGAGCAGAAGGGCAGGCGAAGGCCACATTGATCAAAGCCAGGGCAGAAGCAGAGGCCAACCAGTTGAGACAAAAGACATTGACACCATTGCTGATCCAGCAGGAATGGGTCGCCAAATGGAACGGTATACTGCCGACGACGAATGCAGGCGGGAGCACGAGTTTAATGCTGGGGATTAAGTAGTGCTTCATTGAATTAACTTATCAGAACCCCGGGGATTACCTCGGGGTTATTTTGTTTTGCTTCATGATTTTTTTGAGCATACTGCCCGGCAAGCTGATGTAGGCAGAGCTGTCGATCAGCGTGTTGATATCCCCGAAAATATCTTTTTCCGCGTTAAAGGTGCTGTTGTCGCGGATGTCGATGTCTGCCGTTTCAATGCGGCTTTGCGGGTTCAGCAGCACATAACCACTGCGGGAAATGGTGGCTTTGAAGTTGCGGACGGTGGAGTTGGAGAGCATTACAGAATTACCTTTCTGTTCCAGGACCAGATCTCCGAATTTGTAACCCTGTATTTTTGTGCGGATACTGTCCGAAACAATGCCTTCCAGTTTTGGAGCAATAATGTAAATCGAAGGTAGCGAACCAAATGCGTCGCGTGACTGATAGCCCGGTTTCCAGTCGGGTTTGTAGGTAACTACCAAAGTATCACCGGAATGCACCCATTCCAGGTATTGGGGTAGGGTGATCATCCGGATTTCCGCTGTCGGACCCTGCTGTATTTCAGTTAATGCAAATCCGTTTCCTTTCAAATGCAGGTACTTGAATGCCCCTACCTGATGTTTCGAAAATCCGTAATATTTGTCGTCCTTATCTATTTTCTCAAACTGCTTTTTCAATACGAAGTTGGATGACAATGTCACCACAAAGAACACCGATAATGTAATTGCTAACAGGATGTTGCTGGTTTTCATGGCTATTTGGTTAACGGGTACATTTCTTCAATGAATTTCTGGTAGAGGCTGTGCAGCTCATCGATACCAATGTCGAGTAAATATAGGTTCTTGAAAACCTCGGGCAGTTCAGTAGTCAGGAAGCGTTCCTTACGGTATGCGAGGATTTTGCCATTCGCCTGTTCATCGGCCGAGTAACCAATGCCGCGTTTGTTAAATATGATTTCTTTGTTTTGAAGAAAGTCATAAGTCCGCATCACTGTATTCGGATTCACTTCCATCATCGAAGCGAGGTCACGTACCGAAGGAATGCGCTCACCGGGCGGCCATTTACCCAGTAGAATCTGCTCGCAGATGTAATCGGCGATTTGCAGGTAAATGGCTTGTTTATCTTTAAATTCCATAATTGGTGCTAGTTAAATTTCCCGCTCCTTCATCTGATAGTAGGCGCAAATCCACAGCATGATAGCAAGCCATACCGCAAATCCCTGTGCTGCGTACTCCATGGTTTCAGAAAATTGGATGTGATAAAAACCGGCAAAGTACTTCGGCCTTTCCATCCCTTCTTCGGTATAGAACCATACTTTCCAGCCGGATAGCGGGTATGCCAGAAATTTGCTTGGTTTGGAAGCGAATTTTATGGCCATTGAATAGTTGAAATAGGATAGCAGAGAGCCGAATGCGATAGCTACAACGGCGGTTTTGATATAAGCAAACTTTTTGAAATAGATTGAACCGAGGAATATGGAAGCCTGAATGACTATGTAAGAGCAAGTGGTATACTCAAACAAGTCCTTGGGAATGTAAGCATAGCTGCCACCGCCGGTAGGGAGCAAGGTATTCGCGAAGTCGATGGTCCAGTAATGAAGTTGCCAAAAGAAGATCAGGAACGGAATGACGAACGCCAGATTAAGCAATAACGAACTGAAATACTTTTCCAGACGCGACGCCGGGATCATGAGTGCCGCGATGCCGTTACTCTGGTCGGAATACTGCGAGAAAGCCGTGCTGGTAAAAAGGCTTGCGCCAAAAAGCGTAATCATAAACAATGCCCCGAAATGCAGGATTCTGAGGAATTCGCTGGGTTCGCTGGTTTGCGTGATGGGTAGCGTCATTGCCAGGATGCAAAAAACGAGTACGCCTGCCATCATCAGGTAGTTTCGGCCTTTCTCGGCGGCGTCGAATCGCAGCATGAGCACGAAGCGGTGAATGTCGAATGTCTGGTTCATAGGATAGCGATGGGGGACAAAAGGGCTGGGACTAGGAATGGCGGAATGTACCGAAGCGTTGCCGCTGCTAACGCAATCAGCAGGATGATGATAATTTTCATGGCTAATAGGCGAATATTTGGCGGATACGGCCTGGGTTTTCCAATACCGCATTAAACAAATACTCTAAATCCACACGGCTATCTTCCTGCGTCGAATTTTCGAACACGGCTTTGTACCCGCGTAACGATGGCTCTGAATAAATCACGCGCTCGTCCAGCTCGATGCTCGGCAGCTCGCCGAAATACAGGCGCTCCGCGACGGTTTCGAGACTGTGTTGGATAAGTATCTTGCTGTCTTCGAGGATGATAATGGCATCGATGAGGTTGTCCAGGTCACGTACCTGGTGCGTGGAGATCAGAATGAGCCGGTGTTTGTCCAGCGCTGAGGATACTAATCTGCGAAACTGGCTTTTGGATGGGATATCGAGTCCATTGGTAGGTTCGTCCATGATCAGCACGCGGGTGTTGGTCGCCAATGCGAAGGCGATCAGTACCTTTTTTTTCTGGCCGTACGACATGCCCGTCAGCTTGTTGCCTTCCGGAATGTCGAGTTCCGCGATGTAGGCCCGGAATAGCTGCTCGTCGAACTTTGGGTAAAAAGGGGCCATAAGGCTCAGGTACTTGTCAACCGTTACGGGAGGGAGGTAAATTTCCTCGGGCAGGAAGAAAATGTCCTGCAAAAAAGCGGGCTGCCGTTTGCGGGGCTCGAAGCCGGCTACTTCAATACGCCCGTCGGTGGGGAAGAGCAGTCCCGCCATATTGCGCAGCAAACTAGACTTCCCCGCACCATTCTTCCCGAGAAGCCCGTAGATATGGCCCGCGTCGAGGTGCAGGTCGAGGTTTTCAAACAATTTCTTACGCTTTCCGTACCCAAAAGAAACCTGGTTAAGGTGGATCATGGCTCAATTGTTTTAGTGTATTAGTGAAATAGTACACTGCAAATGTAGATGATGATTTTACATTCGCAATAGGGGAGCGAAAATTAATTTTCAAAGGACCTGAAAGAGATGGCGATGCTTAGCTGCCGGATATCAGCCGCTTATAGTCTTCCCGGGTGTCGATATCGATGCTGCCTTGCGGAAATGGGTAAGACGAAACGTCATTTGCATAGCGATTGAACAGTTTTTTAGCCCCTTCGGCACCGGTAAGTTGGAGCAGGGCAGGGAAGTAGGAAGCAGCGAAAAATGCGGGTGTGCCCAGCGACCCGCTGTATTGAGACGCTACGATGGGTTTTCCTTCGGTTTCAAAAGATTGAATCAATGCATTGAAAATTCCCGCAGAGACAAATGGCTGGTCGCTGACGGCCAGAATGCATCCTTTGACCTGCGGATTGAACGATTGCAACACATGAATACCGGTTTTGATGGAAGCCGACATCCCTTCCTGCCAGTCGGGATTGAACGCGAAGCGGCACGGCAGGCCTTCCAGTTCCCGCTCAATCAGCTGCGCATTGGAACCGGTTACGACAATCACCTGATCGCCGGCAACTTCCAGCGCTGAGCCGCAGATATGGCGGATCAGGCTCTTTCCTCGAAATGGCAGTAGCTGCTTCGGTTCGCCGAGCCGTGAAGAATTGCCGGCGGCGAGGATAATAATGCCATATTCGTCAGCTATCATGCCCGCTCCGTTAATGTAGTCTGAACGGCACAAAGGAAATCTTCTTTCTCATCACGGGTGTAATCCACATGCTGATGGGACCGGTTATGGATCGGTTCAAGTTTTTCACGGAGCGAAAGGCCGGTGCGGCCGCTCAGTACGGCCTTAATTTCCGACAGTACCGCCAATGCAATTTCCTCAGAAGTCTCCGCGCCGATATCGAGCCCTACCGGTCCGAATACCTTTGCTTTTTGGGCGTCGGTAATCGCCATTCCCTCATTTTCCAGCTCCGAGTACATGCGTTCGAGCTTCTTCTTCGGTCCTAATGCACCCACATACCGGCAAGCATCCACAGTAAGCAGCTGTTTCAGCAGTGCGAGGTCATAATTGTAGTTGTGGGTCATGAGTAGCACAAAAGTCCGCTCATCCACGACAATGTGCTTCAAAACGTCGTCTGCACGCGATACCAGCACTTTTCCAGCCTTGGGAAACCGCTGGCGGGTAGCATGTCCGGCGCGGCCATCGACCACGGTCACGTCCCAGCCCAGTACACCCGCCATTTCGGTCAGCGGAATGGTGTCATTACCTGCTCCGGCGATGACAATGGAAGGAGGGGTATTGAAATATTCGACGAAGCCGGTTAGCGAAACGCTTTCGAATGCCTTGAAAAACGAATCGTTTCGGAGGTAGGCGGTCTGCGTTTCCGCAAGCAGCCGATCGTGCATGGCTGGTTCGGTACAGTTGCAGGTAACCTGGTCGTCGCTCTGCAAATGCAGGAAACAGGTGCCAGGCTGCGCGCCGGTGCGGGAATGCAGCGAAAAGAGCGTTACCAATACCGCATTTTGCCGTTTGGCTGTCACTTTTTTCAGCAGCTCTACCGGATTTTCGGCGTCATCGGTTTTAATAGGTTCAAAAAGAATGTGCACGATTCCATTGCACCCGAGCTGAACGCCGAGCGTAGTGTCGTTTTCATCCGTCGTATCGTAAGTTACCAGCTTGTTTTTCTGTTGGGAAATGGCCAGTAGTGCTTTTCGCAGGGCATCACCTTCCAGGCAGCCACCGCTTATCGCGCCTGTAAGCTGGCCGTCGTCGGTTACGAGCATCCGTGCGCCTGGGCGCCTGTAAGACGAGCCCTCCACGTGCACGACCGTCGCGAGCGCCATGCGCTTACCCGAGGTCAATGCCTGCTCATACGACCGGATAATGTCCGTGATCTCTTTCATGGCGATGTTGTTTTACGATCTTTGAAATAACGGAAACCGCGTGATTCACATGTTCCTCGGTAGAAAACCGCCCGAAGCTGAACCGGAAGGAGTTATGGATCCGCTCATCCGAAAAGCCCATGGCTTTCAGCACATAGCTGGGTTCCAGTGTGGCCGACGTGCACGCCGAGCTGCGCGAAAATGCCAGGTCGCTGCCGGCTTCGAATATCAGTTTTTCGCCATCCACCTGCCCGAATGAAATGTTGGTGCAATGCGGCAGTCTTCGCGCATCTGCCGCGTTGATCTCAATATCTTGCAGTACGAGCAGCTCCACTTCGAATGTATTGCGCAATGCAGCAATGTGTTTGCTTTCGCGGGCCATCTCGGCACCTGCTATCTCGCAAGCCCAGCCAAGGCCCACGATGCCGGGGACATTCAGGGTCCCGCTGCGCATATTCCGCTCGTGTCCGCCGCCGTCGATCTGGGCGGTTAGAGTCACGGCCGGGTTCTTTTTGCGTACATACAATGCACCCACACCTTTGGGGCCATATATTTTATGTGCGCTCAATGCAAGCAGGTCGATGCCCTCATTCTGGACATTCACGGGGATTTTACCCACGGCCTGTGTGGCGTCCGAAAGGAAAGTAATATGGTGCTGTTTCGCGATAGCGGCTATTTCACGAATGGGTTGGATCACGCCGGTCTCATTATTGGCATACATGACCGCAATGAGGATCGTATCCGGTGTGACGGCATTTTCGAGGTCGGTGAGGCTGACCAGCCCGCTCGCATCGACGGGCAGGTAGGTAACCCTGCCGCCCAGGCGTTCGATATGCTTGCAGGTATCGAGCACTGCCTTGTGTTCAGTACATACCGTGATGATGTGCTTCTCCTGTCGGTCGGAACTTTCAAAAACACCTTTGATAGCGAGATTTACGGCCTCGGTCGCGCCGGAAGTGAAGACAATCTCGTGCGGGTGCGCGCCTATGAGGTTGGCGATCTGTTCCCTGGCTATGTCCACAGATTCTTCCGCTTCCCAGCCATACGAATGCGTACGGCTTGCCGCGTTTCCGAACCTGTCCGAAAAATAGGGAAGCATCTCCTGCAAAACCCTCGGGTCCACAGGGGTGGTCGCGTTATGATCCAAATAGACAGGCAGTTTCAAGGGTTAAGGTCGGTTTTAATCTTAAAAAGCAAAACAAACGGGCTTAGTTCAAAATAAACAAAAAACCATCTCATTTTAAACATGAGATGGTTTCCGAAACTTAAACGAACAGGTTAACTATAATTATGAAAATCGGTATTCGGTTTGCTGATTTAATCAGTGGGTTAATAGCAATGACATTATGATCTCAGGTATCTGGAAAAGCGCGCATACAGGCCCCATTCCCTGGTATCGAGCATATAAATGGTGTATTTCAATTTCTTGGGAAGCCTGTCTTCCCAGGTTTTACGATTGGAAATAGTACGCGCTCCCGCGCCGGAAACCACAACCGAAGGCTGAACGAGTAACCGGTACGCACCCAGGAATGCATTTGCTGCGATATGTATGAGTGCCAGGCTTTTGAAGCCAGCGGCCACTTCGATAAAAATGAGTCCGTTGTGGGCCATGGAAACGTAGGCAACGCGCCGCTTTACGGACGATTGAACACGGGCAAAGCCTGCTGCCATCGCGGCGGCGACCAGGCCGAGCAATGCCATGAGTATGCGGACCGAAAGCTGGTGTTCCCAATACGGATAGGTCCGCAGCAGCAGGAATGCACCCATCTGCATGGTGAGCGTCGTAAGCAGCACAGCGCTCGCCGTGGTGGTATTCTCCAGTGCCTGGGGCAGCCACGAAGAGAACGGTAACTGCGACGCTTGCAGGGACGCGGTTGCCAGCAGCAGGAGTGAAATGATCGTCGTATCGTGCCGCCACGGGTGGAGGCTTGCCCACATGGCAAGGAGCAAGCCCGTATCACCCATGCGATATATAAAAAAGGCTTTCGCCGGAATGCCGCCCGAAAAGTCACGATGGAGAATGATGAGCAGAAATGAAGCGGCGCCCATTATCTCCCAGCCAAGCAGTAACGTTTTCCAATCACCTGAAAAAACGGCCAACCCATAACCAACACCAAAAAGCATAACCGTGCAAACGAACAAGGACCATTGCCTGCGACCGCGGAAGATGCTGCTGCCATTCCACACGGCCAGGAGTGTCATAGCGAATCCGGTAGTCAGATAGGCTAGTGTCAAACCATCAAAATGGAAATCATTCCAAAACATATACTCGTTTAAAAAAGCCATCGACGACCGGTAAATCAGCAATGCGGCTTTACCAACCACCAGCCATCGATAGCGAATATTTTAATGGACGGCATCCTCAACGGGCCGTCTGTCGGATTTATAGGCGGCCAGCTCGCCGTTCTTCAACACCCGGAGTTCACCTGAAGCAGGATCCGTTACCACCATGTGTACCCATTCATTCGCCAGCCATCTTGCGACGGCCGCATCGAGCCGGTCAATTACTTTCAGCACGGTTTCCGGAAACTGTTCCACAACACATAGCAGGCGCGTTGGTTCCAAATCTTCGATCAGCGAAGCGGGCAATCCCGTTCGCAAATCGCCACTTACGCTGTCGGCTATGCCAAAAAGCCCGATAATCTGGTCGGTCAGCGCAGCGTTGCTTTCCACGGCGGTCCATGCGGTTCGCGCGAAGAAATATTCCAGGCTAGCAGCTCCCAGCGAGGGTATTACGGTTTCCAGCGTGCTTTTCAGCAGTTCTCCGTCCCTATCGACGGCAAAATCGTAGCTGTGCAGAAACGCGCGGTGGCCGTTCGGCAGGTTCCGGAGTACCGACGGCCTTCCGACAATGCAGAGGGAATCCGGCGCGTTTGTAACGATGCGGGTCAAAGTACGCCCTTCCGTGAAATTTTGCCGGTCGCGGCTGAATCCGGCAAGTATTCCTTCATAATAGCTCCATTCAAAAGCCTCCTGCCAAATGCCAAGCACCTCGCTTTTTTCATCAGCAGGTACCGGGGCGAACAGGTCCTTCGGCCGATTCGCGAGCCCCGAGGCCAGCGGCTCCCAGTGCGTTCCGAGGCGATCGTCCAGCACATCGATTTCAAGCAGTAACTCGAACACAATGAGTTCGTACAGGGTAATGCTGCTGCCATTGGGCAGAATTTCTCCGTTGCGCTCCAACCAGGCCACCAGCCCCGACCACCCGCGATGTGCGAACTGCTGGTCGAAAAGGTATTGTTTGAAAAGCGTTTCGTCGCCGACGATGACCGTCAGTAAATCCTCGATGGAAGGGCTGGTATGCAAAAGCAGGTTCCGCGCCCGGGGCGTATTGAATACACTGACGAAGCTGTTCGATTCCATTTCGCGCATGGAGTCGAAGAAGCCCTGCCCGTGCACCGGGAATTTCCAATCGGAGACGCCGTGGTCGAGATAGTTGCCTAAAATGCGGAACAATCTCGGATGAATGCGTGCATCCGGGTCGGTTTTGTACTGTTTTTGCCAGTTGGCCCTCAATTGGCCGATCCGTGGCGCCGTAGCATCCGCAGGAAACTTTTTCATTAAAACCTTATCCTGCCATTCGAAAGTCCGGGCTGTTCCTTTTTGCCCGACCAGTACTTTTTCCAAAACTCCTGGTTTTACCCTTTTGGAGTTATACAGTGAGCGGTATTCATCCAGCGAGAGCCATGTACGGTAACCGAGCATTTCCGACGCATGCCGCAGCGCGTCGTGAAAGCGCAGGTGCTGAAAGGCCTGCAAAGGATTCCGGTGGGTAAATGTCCTGCCCGTCGACAATGCCGGCAGAAATTGCCTCAGCTCATCCAGTACCGCGTTTTCATCGAAAGAGTTGTTCCGGGCCGTCATTGGGTAAGCTGATAGCGTTTTATGATGTATTTTTGCCGACCGGCCGGGTGCAGAAACCACCTCCGGCTTTTGTTTCTCAAAGGAGCCAAACAGCAATTAAAACGCAATTAAACGAGCCTTAAAATGCGGTTAAAATTGGTTAAAGTGAAGATTATCAGCTTGTAATGGCGTTCCTGTAAGGGCAGTTTACCGTTGTATTTATTAATGGAAGAAATGGGGTATTTAATGAAACTATTTCTTTAATTTTGTGTTTTACTCTACAATGTTAGTAGATTAATGTTTCATTCTTTAAACCTTCACCATTATGTCACTTCGATTAGGAGATATCGCACCGGATTTTGAAGCAAATACCACCCAGGGACCCATCAAATTCCACGAATGGCTGGGAGATAGCTGGGGATTGTTGTTCTCTCACCCCGCTGACTTTACTCCCGTTTGTACAACTGAATTGGGTAAAACAGCCCTTTTGAAAGGTGAGTTTGAGAAACGCAATGTGAAAGTGCTCGCCGTGAGCGTCGACGACCTCGATTCGCACCACCGCTGGATTCCGGATATCAATGAGGTGAACAATACCGAAGTGAACTTCCCGATCATCGCAGACGAAGGCCGCCAGGTAGCGCACCTATATGATATGATCCACCCGAATGCGAGTGAAAAGGCAACGGTGCGCTCGGTATTTGTGATCGGCCCGGACAAAAAGATCAAACTGACGCTTACTTATCCCGCATCGACCGGCCGTAACTTCAATGAAATTCTCCGCGTCATAGATTCACTTCAGCTGACAGCCAACTATTCCGTAGCTACGCCAGCCGACTGGAAAGAAGGCGACGATGTAATTGTAGTGCCCGCTGTGAGCACGGAAGATGCGCAGAAGAAGTTTACCAAAGGATTGAATATTGTGAAGCCATACCTGCGCTACACGCCACAGCCGAACAAGTAATTCTTTTCGGCTAGTAAAAAAAAACGGATGTCTGAGAGGCATCCGTTTTTTTATTAGCCATTGCTTTCGCTTTCAATCACTTCCTCCGGCACGATCATCTCGTCGCCATAATAGGTCATATGCCGCGCGCCCTGGTAATAGAACCAGATGGACAGCGACATCGGAATGTGCGCAATATCATTGTAATTGAACCAGTCGCCGAAGCTGAATTTCAGAGCATGAAAGCCCGCAGCGATCGCGCCCATCAGTGTTGCGAGGAAGATATTTTTGCTGCCCGGGTCTTTTCTCTTCTTATACACATAGATTTCGATCATGAAGAGCATCAGGAACAGCCCGTAGAATGCATGCACTTCCACGATCCGGAAATCGAGCGTGATGAAGGTTAGCACGAAAAAAACGGTCAATTCGACATAGTTCAGCCAGCCCAGCAGCAGGCCATTACGACGGTGCAAGAGTGGTTTGATATGCCATATGGCCGCTCTTTCGAACAATGCGACGGCGATCATGCTCGCGAACCAGCCCGGAATCTTACCGACTTTGCCGGTCATATACAAGAAGCCATGCCCCAATATCCCGCCGATAGCCGTGGCAATCGCCATGAAGAGAAAGAAGTACTGGATCTGCTTGTACATGCGGTGCGCGCGTCCCAGTTTATTGAGATGGAAAAACGCGTAAATGCATACGGCGGTCATCATCAGGCTCGACAATACCGTCGATGGCTCCATAATGGTTATTCCAAAAATTTGTATCTGGTGGACTTTACTGAAATCTATGACAGCATCATTCATGAACAGAAGAGTAAGTTAGTGCTCAGCGGACTTCGCCGCATTGCATTGGAGTTTCAAAAGTAAGCTTGTATTGCGTCTTCACCAAAACTGTACCACGCTCCGGGTACTCGTAGCCGTGCGGGCCGCGCCATTTGCCTGATTATGGATTGGTATCCCGAAAGCGCCGATTCGCAGATGAATTCGGGGTGGCTATCTATTATCAAATAATAAATATGAAAGATGTTTTTCTTTTGTATTGAGAATTGCATTTAAGTAGGACAGTGGCGAAAGCACCCTCTTTGATTAACTTATGGAAAGTATGAACAACCTCTTACTGTCAGCCGTCAGATTTGGCATTTTGACCCTTATCCTGGCTATTGCCGCTAACCTATCCTTCGCACAGGCTCCTGCGCAGGGAAATTCGAAGATTTCAGGAATTGTACTGGATTCAGCCGCCGCAAAGGGCGTGGAATTTGCCAGTATTGCATTATTCAATGTCGCTGATAACAAAGCGATTGACGGTACCACCGCCGATGAGTCCGGTAAGTTTGCCATTTCGAAAGTGGCGCCCGGTGCTTACAAGCTGATGATTTCTTTCATTGGCTATAAAGATAAGGCTATCACTGTGAAGGTGGAAAAAGGCAAGGATGTGGAACTGGGGTCTATTCAGCTCGCTTCCAGTGTGCAAAACTTGCAGGAAGTGACCATTACCGGCGAGAAATCGCTGATCGAAGAGAAGGTGGACAGGATGGTTTTCAATGCAGAAAAGGACATTACTTCCAAAGGTGGTGATGCTTCGGACCTGCTGCGGAAGGTGCCTATGCTGTCGGTGGACCTGGATGGCAATGTGTCGCTGCGGGGAAGCAATAATATCAAGGTTTTGATTAATAACAAACCTTCTACCATCATTGCCGCAAATGTGGCGGATGCCTTGAAGCAGATTCCAGCGGATATGATCAAATCGGTAGAAGTGATCACCTCTCCTTCGGCCAAATATGACGCAGAAGGCTCGGGAGGGATTATCAACATCATCACTAAGAAAAATAACCTGCAAGGCCTGACGCTGAACATCGATTCCGGTGTGGGTAACCGCGGTTCCAACCTGGGCTTGAACGGGAGCTATCGCAAAGGTAAAATGGGCTTCACGCTCGGCGGGTTCGGCCGTGCATTCTATAACAAAGCGACTTCCGTTCTCGATCAGACGACCTATTCCGGCGGGAGTTCGTTCCTTACCAACCAGAGCTCTACCGCGAAAGACCGCGGTTTGTTCGGGCAGTATTCATTGGGTTGGGATTATGATTTGGGCAAAAACCAGGCATTATCAGCGGGTTTGCGCTACGGAACGCGGAATTTTATCCAGAAGCAGGATCTGACCATTAATCAATATGAAAATAGCAGTCTTAGCAACAGCTCATTACGTAAGGTTGATCGCAAGGACCTTTCCGGGACGGTGGATTTTAATATTGACTACATCCGCACCTTCAAGCCGCAGCAGGAGTGGAGCATTTCCACGCTGTACAGCCGCACCGGCCTGACCAATAATTTCAATACCGACCTGCTCAACGAATCCGGCGCGGTGGATAGCAAGCTGAAAAATGAAAACAAAAACGAGAATTCGGAATTGACCCTGCAAACCGATTACCAGACGCCGCTGGGCAAGAACCAGTTATTGGAATTCGGTGCAAAAGGGATTTTCAGGACTGTGAACAGTGATTTTAAATACCTTGCTGCCGGAGAATCGGGCGATTTTGTATTGAGCACGACCAACCCGTCAGGTGCTTTGAATTACAAGCAGAATGTGGCGGCCGGTTATTTTTCCTATACACTTTCAACCAAAAGCAAATACACATTCAAACTCGGGACGCGCTACGAATACACCGGCATTACCGCCGATATGGGGGCTGATAAGGCCATCGACATTCCGGCTTACGGAAACCTCGTGCCTAGCATCAACGTGTCGAAAGCGCTTTCCGGTAGTACAACTTTGAAAGCGGCCTACAACCGCCGCATTCAGCGCCCGGGTATTCAGCAACTCAACCCGAACGTGAACCTGGCCAACCCGCAGAGCATTAGTACCGGTAACCCGGCATTGAGCCCTGAGCTGACAGACAATTTTGAACTTGCATTGAGTACCAACATCAAGAAAACTTACATTAATGCCTCGGTTTTCGCCCGCCAGACCAATAATTCGATTACGCAGGTTCGTATGGCCGTCGATACGCTGCAAGGCGCGATCGTGACGACGTTTGAGAACATCGGCAAGCAGCGGGCCTACGGTGCCAATGTGTTTGCCAACGTGTACCTGACGCCGAAATGGACCCTGAATGGTAGTATCGATATTCTGCATTCCTATCTGGAAGGCCAGACGACCGGCCTGGATGGTACTTCGGTGGGGATCAGTAATTCCGGTTTCAACTACGGTGGCCGGTTGATGTCGCAAATTTCATTGCAGAACGGCTGGGGATTGCAGGCATTCGGGTTTTACCGTGGAAAGGAAATCCAGCTGCAAGGCACGCGTACCGGGTTCTACCTATATTCATTAGGGTTCAAAAAGGATTTTGCCAACAAAAAGGGCAGCATTGGTTTCGGTGCGGAGAACTTCCTGACCAAGGGGGTGCGTTTTACTTCGAACCTGAACTCGCCGCAGTTCGTGCAAACCGGCGCGACGCAGCTTTACAACCGGAACTTCAAAGTGACATTCAGCTATTCGATCGGAAAGATGAGCTTCAATGCACCGAAGAAGAAAACGAAGTCGGTTAACAATACGGATGTTGTAGGAGGCGGGCAGCAAAACTGATTTTTGCCGGGCACGTCATGGCGCAGAGGCATTTGCCTCTGCGCTTTTTTTGTGTGTACATTGTAAAACAGATATTACACAGTGTACTTTTTCGTTAATATAGAAAGATATTTTTGTATTTTGTAAATACATTGATACCTTGGCAAAAGTTAATTATCAATTCATGAGGTGGTCATTTGTTATTCAGCAGAAGTTTAAAGCTGCAATTTTGTTGGGAGGGATCATGGCATTGATCGTTGGCGGAACGTTAATTTCACGCTACAATGTGGAGGGTATCGACGAGTCGTTTTCATCCATCTATAAAGATCGCCTCGTTCCCGCCACTACTATCCTGTATCTCACCGAGAATCTGTACCGCAAGCGCCTTTCGCTTGAAAATTACCTGTACTCGGAGGAGCAGCCATCCCCCGCACATGTGAGGGCGCAGCTGAGCGCGCACGACCGGAGCATCGATTCGCTGATCCGGATCTTTGAAAAAACTTACCTGGTGGACGAGGAAGCGAAAAGCCTGCATGGATTCAAAGGCCAGATCGGCCAGTATGCCAGCCTGGAAAGCCGGGTCCTGGCGCTATGTGCTGCCGGATCGTTTGTGGAAGCCAGGCAATTGTTTTCCGCGCCGGGCAGCACCACGTTCGAAAGCACGATTTTAAACCTGAATGAGCTGGCAGGAATTCAGTCGACGATCGGGAAGGACCTGGTGAAGGCTTCGAAAATGAATGTGGCGAGTTTTGGTGTCATTTCCTTTCTGCAAATCTCCCTTGCGATTATTACCGGCCTGGTGGTGATTGTGCTGATCCGCAACTCGCAGATCATCCATAAGCCCCGGACGAACAGCAATAAAAGCCAATATTTTAACCTAAACTGATAAAAGGAACACTCAAAAAATAAAAGGTCGGGGTTTCCCGACCTTTTATTTTGTATGAAAGCGAGTGAATTACTGGTTCACCTTGCGTCCTTTCAATGTCTCCCGCTGGTTTTTAACCTGCTTCAACAAATCCTTTTTTACAAAAAGACGTGCGCCATTGCCGCTTTGCAGGTCGAATGTGCGCTCCTTGTAGTCAAATTTATTGTTGGGAAGCACGTCGAGGAAGTAGTTCTGACCGCTCAGGTTGAATTTCATCCCTTTCGTATCCTGCTGGGTATCGTCCCATGACACGTTGATCGTGCCGTCTCCAGTGCTCAATGCGACGCCCGGCGTGAATGGCAGCACGTTGATGGTCTGAATGCTCTTACCGTTGCTCATGGTAATCTGTCCTTCCGGATTTACCTTGATGTCGTTCGGGTCGGTCACTTCGCGGCGGATGTTGATCGACTTGTCGTTGAAGAACTGAACTTTCGTAAGGGAAATATTGGCAGCTTCCAGGTCACGGCGAAGGTCTTCGGTAAAGACGGTGTAATTCGAAAGAGGAACGGAGTTCATGGTTGTGCAGGCAGAGAACCCGCTGAGAAAGAAGACTCCTACAAAAAGTTTTTTAATCAGATTCATGTCGGAAATTGGTGTTCGGCGGAACTGGTTTGGTGATTTTAGTTGAGTTGTTTACCGGTCGCAATATTAGTAAAAAAGCCTTTCAGATACCAGCCGATTGCATTTCGGTACCGAAGGATAGTATAGTACATGACAATGTGTCAGCCGGTAAGCATTTTGATTGTTATTGGAACGCATATTTCTGGCGCGTATTGCAAAGCGAAATTACATTCTTAAAATATAAAACAAACGATAACATAACTATGGAATCAGTGATTCAGGAAAAAGGGAATTTGAGCATTCATACCGAGAATATCTTTCCGATTATCAAGAAATTCCTTTATTCGGACCACGAAATCTTTTTGAGGGAGCTTGTTTCCAATGCGGTAGACGCTTCGCAAAAGATCAAAAAGCTGGCTTCCTACGGCGAATACAACGGCGAGCTGGGCGATCTGAAAGTAGTTGTCAGGTTGGACAAAGATGCCAAAACGATCACGATCAGTGACAATGGTATCGGTATGACAGCCGACGAGATCAAAAAATACATTAACCAGATCGCATTCTCCGGTGCTACCGAGTTTGTTGAAAAGTATAAGGACAAAGGTGAAGGTGACAAGGGCATTATCGGTCACTTCGGTCTGGGTTTCTACTCGGCTTACATGGTGGCGCAGAATGTAGAGATCATTACAAAGTCCTACAAGGAGGGTTCCGAGCCCGTGCGCTGGGAGTGCGACGGGTCGACGGAGTTTGAAATTTCATCCGTAGAAAAAGAAGAGCGCGGTACCGACATTATCCTGCACATTGCCGAAGATTCCGAAGAATTCCTGGATGCGCACCGTCTGCGTGGTATTTTGGAAAAATACGGCAAATTCCTGCCCATTGAAATTGAATTCGAAGACAAGGTAATTAACAATCCAAGCCCGATCTGGACCAAGAGCCCTTCCGATCTGAATGACGAAGATTACCTCGCATTCTATAAAGAACTTTACCCATTCGGCGAAGACCCGCTTTTCTGGATCCATTTGAATGTGGATTACCCGTTCAACCTGACCGGCGTACTCTACTTCCCGAAACTGCGCAACGATTTCTCAGGACAGCGTGAGAAAATCCAGCTTTACAGCCGCCAGGTGTTCATTACCGACGAAGTGAAGGACATTGTTCCGGACTTCCTGCAATTACTGCACGGTGTAATCGACTCGCCGGATATTCCTTTGAACGTATCGCGCAGCTACCTGCAAGCGGATGGTAATGTGAAGAAAATTAACGGCTACATTACCCGCAAAGTGGCAGATAAGTTGCTTGAAATCTTCAAAAACGACCGCGAGGGCTTTGAGAAGAAATTTGATGATATCGGCTTGTTCGTGAAATACGGCATTATCAGTGATGATAAATTCTATGAAAAAGCAAAAGATTTCTGTCTGTTGAAAAACACCGACGGCAAATACTTCACTTTTGAAGAGTACCGCGAGCATGTCAAGGAAAACCAGACCGACAAAAACGAGTCGCTGGTGTGGCTTTACACCACCGATGAAAAGAAACAGGACGCATTTATCCAGTCCGCCAAAAAGCGCAGCTACGATGTGCTCGTGCTGAATAGCGTGATCGATTCACACTTTATCAACGCGTTGGAACAGAAGCTGGAAAAAGTGCAGGTGAAGCGTGTGGATGCGGATACGTTGGACAAGCTCGTTGAAAAGGAAGTGAAGCTGGAAAGCATTCTTTCTGCTGATGACCAGGAAAAGGTGAAGAAGGTATTCGAAGGTATTTCCGAAAACAAAACCGCGCACATTACCGTGGAAGCCATGCCAGTAGACGAGCTGCCGGTGGTGATCACATTCCCCGAATTCATGCGCCGTATGACGGACATGCAGGCAAGTTCGGGCCAACGGTCGATGTTTGGCGATATGCCTTTGATGTACACCGTTTCGCTGAACTCGAACCACCCGCTGATCGGCAAGATCGCCGGTTCGGAGAATGAGGACGAACAGAAGGCGCTGGCGAAGCAGGTTTACGACCTCGCCTTGCTTTCGCAGGGAATGCTTTCAGGCAGCGATCTGACCCAGTTTATTCAAAGAACGGTTAGTACCCTGTAACAGGACGCTATATTAGTAGAAAAGCCGCTGTAAAGCGGCTTTTCGTTTTTTATGACCTTCCTGAAATCATCTTGAGTTTCAACCTTTCCAGTTCTTCCCATTTCTGCTGCTTGGCCAGTGCCGCTTGCTCAGGCCAGGTCGAAGGGTCATGGAGCTGGTATCGCGGGCCGGCTTTTTTGAGGAAGCCTGCAATGCGCAGCAACGATGTTTCCATGAGTTGTTCGTAGGTATGAATGCCCTCCCGGTTCAGGATCTCCTCGATTTTGGGCCCAATTCCTTCAATGATTTTGAGATCGTCCGGCGCGTGATCGGGGCTGATGGTGGGGTAAACGGTTTTGTGGGCATTGGTAGCGATGGGGTAATCCACTGTGGTGTCTGTTAAAGTCCGGATTTGAGCTAGTTCGTATTTTTTCTCCTCTATTAATTCCTGCAAGTTACCGATTCTCTTTCTGATAATCACTTTTGCCAGAAACCAACCGGCCATCGTGGCACCGACCAGCATCAATGCAATTTCTGCAACCGCGACGGGGAAGCCGTCCAAATCCAAGGAAATAGCCGGGATATTCATTGTTTCGATTGATAATAGGCCAGTTCGCGGCGAATGCGGTTCAGCCTGTAACGCAAATCCCTCGTTTTCTTCATTTCATAGGTCGTGCCCAGTACGAAACCAAGCAGCAGCGCAACGCCGATCATGATCGCGTGTTGCCAGAAATGTGTGAGCTCGATGCGGTAGGGAAGGCCTACATTCCGAAGGGAAAAACGGAGCAGGCCGCTTTGTGCAGGCATTTCAGGCAGGAGTGCCTGGGAATCGGACAGCATGTCGCAGAATTGTTCGATTTTACATACATGCCAGTAAATAGAGCCTGCCAGCCAAAATCCCAGGAAGGTCCACCAGAGCGCCTTACTATTGAACATGAGGAACGGAAGTTTAACGGTAGGAGATGTGTGCTTAACTACCTAAAAATAAGATTCCGGCAAACAAGATGCAATAGGAGGGATTATAACATGAAAAAGCCCGGACATTAGCCCGGGCTTTATTATTTATCGGTTCATCGAGATCAGGAACTCTTCGTTGTTCCGTGTCCCTTTCATATGTTCCAAAAGGAAGTCCATCGATTCCATCGCATTCATGTCGGACATGTGCTTGCGGAGGATCCATACTTTTTTGAGCGTTTCCTTGTCGAGCAGCAAATCCTCGCGGCGGGTACCGGAAGCCATTACATCGATAGCCGGGAATACGCGTTTGTTGGACAGCTTGCGGTCGAGTTGCAATTCCATATTACCGGTACCTTTGAATTCTTCGAAGATTACTTCGTCCATTTTAGAACCGGTATCGATCAATGCGGTTGCGATAATGGTCAGCGAGCCGCCGTTTTCCACATTACGTGCCGCACCGAAGAAGCGTTTCGGCTTGTGCAATGCATTGGCATCCACACCACCGGAAAGGATCTTACCGGAAGAAGGAACTACCGTGTTATACGCACGGGCCAGACGCGTGATCGAATCGAGCAGAATCACCACGTCGTGACCGCATTCCACCATTCTTTTGGCTTTCTCCAAAACAATGCTCGCTACTTTCACGTGGCGGTCGGCTTGCTCGTCAAATGTAGAGGCGATAACCTCCGCACGCACGCTGCGCTGCATATCCGTAACTTCTTCCGGGCGTTCGTCGATCAGCAGGATCAGCAGGAACACTTCGGGGTGGTTGCGGGTAATGGCATTCGCGATTTCTTTCAAAAGCACGGTTTTACCGGTTTTAGGCTGTGCTACGATCATACCGCGCTGGCCTTTTCCGATGGGTGCAAAGAGATCGAGAATACGGGTAGAATATTGTTCCGGGCGCGAGCTCAGACGCAGGCATTCATCGGGGAACAATGGGGTAAGGTATTCAAACGGGATACGGTCGCGGATTTCTTCGGTGGTTTTGCCATTAACCGTTTCCACGCGCAGCAATGCAAAGTATTTTTCTCCTTCTTTCGGCGGGCGGATCTGACCTTTTACGGTGTCACCGGTTTTCAAGCCGAACAGTTTGATTTGCGAAGGCGACACGTAAATGTCATCTGGGCTTGCCAGGTAGTTGTAATCCGCCGAGCGAAGGAAGCCGTAGCCGCCATCCTGCATGATTTCCAATACACCTTCATTGACAATCAGACCATCAAACTCTCTTACGTAGTTGTTGTAGTTGCGTTTGATTTTCGAAGATGGATCCTCACGCTGTGCCTGAGGCTGCTGATGCCTTTCCTGGCCTTCTTGCTGGGGGCGCTGCTGGCGTTCCTCACGTGGCTGGGGTGCCGCTTCATGGGATACTTCCGCAGGTTTCTCTTCCTGGTCGTCAGCCTGGATTTCCGGGGCTGATACCTCCGGCTCGGTTGTTACTTCCGCTGCCGCCGGGATTTCTTCTCTGCCCAGATCGTTGAGTGTGTCATTGTCCTCGTCGATTTCCAGCGATGTATCTATATTTTTCGGACGTTCTTCCTGGCGTTTCGGAAACTCCTGACGGGCAAGAGTATCGAATAATGGCGCCGCGGAAGGGATTGGTGAATTGCTATCTTTTTTGTTCCGTGCGGGACGGTTATTTCCGCCTTTCACAGGCACGGGAGTAGGCTCAATGGGCCTTCTGGTGCGTTTTTTCTTGGGTTCTCCGGAATCAGTGGTAACGGCTTCCAGTTCGGGAGCTTCCACAGCAGCGGGTGTGGCAACAGGGGCAGGTGCTTGCTGCTGCGACACGATCCGGTTAATCAGTTCTTTTTTAGGAAGTTTGGTATGATCGGGTATTCCCAGAGCACCCGCTATTTCTCGTAGCTCTGATAAAAGCTTAATGTTTAAATCATCAATTGTAGGCATACAGAAAATGGAAAGTAAAGGGTCGCTTTACCAATTGAAAAAATAAGGTTGTGAATGTAATTGGATATAACAGGACTGCGCGCCCTGAGGTCACGTGATGGTCATTGATAGGGTTGATAAGCATTTAGTTGCGAAAGCCTGCGCGAAAGGCTTTACTGACTGCAAAACTTTGATGGATCAAATCAGACAATTGTAACAGGTACAAACAGGAAGTATTGACAATAAATCGGCAAGATTTTGAATCTCGATAACACTGAGATTAGAATTACCGCGAGATGGATTTTGGATTTAAAAGTCGATACTGACTTGGATGGACGAAGGTAATTATCTATCGTTTAATTTCCAAACATTTAGCTTAAAAACCGTGCCAACCGCATTCTTATTGCTTTCCTACGACAAAAAATCTCTGACAACGTGCCGAAGTGGGTGATTTAACGCATAGTAACTTTTTCCGACCTTAGTTTTTATGACAGGAAAATCGGAATTTTGCCGGACTATGAACATTGTAGTGGATTCGGGAAATACCTTTTCGAAAATCGGATGGTTTGAAGGGGAAAAACTTATACGATATACGACGCACCTGGAATTCCCGGAATTGATCCGGAATGTCAGGGCTGAGCTGCCGGAATATCTCTTTTTTTCTTCCGTCGGCCGCACGCAGGAAGAGTTCGAGGAAGCACTGGGCGGCTCTGTAAAAGTCATGGGCTTAACGCCCGGAACGCCGCTGCCGATCACGAAAAATTATGATACGCCCCAAACGCTCGGCGCAGACCGCATCGCCGCCGCCGCCGGCGCGAATTACCTGTTCCCCGGTGAAGATCTCGTGGTAATTGACATGGGTACCTGCATTACATATGACCTTATCGATCGTAATGCGGCCTTCCAGGGTGGGTTAATTTCTCCCGGTGTGAGAATGCGATTCCAGGCAATGCATACGTTTACTAAAAGACTTCCACTTTTCGAGCCTGAAATAGAGCCTGATTTGATCGGAAAAAGTACCCGACAGGCTATGCAAAGCGGTGTGATGAACGGCACCCTTGCTGAAATTGAAGGAATTATTGAACGATACCGACACAATTACCCGACTTTACGCGTAGTATTATGCGGTGGCGATGCTGCTTTTTTTGAAAGTAGCCTGAAACCACCCATCTTTGCGGTGCCGGAACTGGTTTTAATAGGATTGAACAGAATTTTAACATATAATGTCTCTTTACAGTAGAATAGGAATAGTCGCGCTTGCCATTTCACTCGGTTGGGGTTGTACAAATCTTGCAGAAGCACAAGGATTGGGCAATTCTCCGTATTCATCCTTGGGAATGGGTGAGTTCTACGGAGATGCATATTCCGATAATACTGGTATGGGAGGGGCCGGCGTTGCCTCGGCATCCGGTTTCCAGGTCAATAACCTCAACCCGGCACTCTGGGTGCGCAACCGGTTCACAACGCTGGATGTGGGGCTGGTAGGACAATACAAAGACATTGCTTCCGGTAATTTGAAGCAGGGAAATGCGGGCGGAAACCTCGCGTATCTTTCATTGTCGTTCCCGATTACACCCAGATGGGTCATCGGTGCGAATCTGAAACCTTACAGCTTCATTGACTTCGAAAACACATTCACCCGTCCGGTAGCAGGCTCTCCGGGCATTGCACAGTACACCGTTTCCGGAAAAGGCGGCGTCAATAAGGCTTCTGTCGTCAATTCATTTCAAATCGGCCGTTACGTAAGTCTGGGTCTGGAAAGCAGCTACTTTTTTGGCAACGTGCGGCGATCGTCGGATGTGTTGCTGTATGCGAATGGCGTTCCTTCCGATTACATCGTAAGCCTCAATGAACGCAACACCTATTCGGATATCGCTTTCCGCGCCGGTGGTACGGTTCGCATCCCCATCAAAAAGGAAAACAAGCTGAACCTCGCCCTGGGCGGCGCATATAGTTTCAGTACCTCGCTGAATGCTACCAAAACGACCTCTTTTGAGCTAACACAAGGCTCATTTCCCGTAGCAGCACCCGATACATTGGAAAACAACCTGGGAGGTTCCATGAAGGTGCCAGAACAATATCAGGTAGGAGCAAGCCTCGAATGGCCGTTCAAAATGACATTGTCGGTGGATTACAGCCATCAGTCGTGGTCGCAATACAGGGGCTTCGGAAACGTGAACGACGAGCTCAGGGATGTTAGCCGTCTCCATGTCGGCGCAGAATATATCCCGAAATTCGGATCGCTCAACTACTTCGACAATGTTCGTTACCGCGTGGGTGTCAGCACGGGTAACACACCTTATATGATCGGAAATACCAAGGTGAACGACACGAACGTGAGTCTGGGCTTTACATTCCCCATGGGCCGTGGTTTTGCCAACTTCCTTTCGGTGGCATTGGTGGGAGGGCAGCGTGGTACCAACTCCGGAGGTGCGATCCGCGAACGTTACGGACGTGTGGTTTTGGGTGTAACGCTCATGGAAAGATGGTTTGAAAAGAGAAGAATCGATTAACGGCAGTTTTATGCTTAAAAATTGTATTCAAAGATTTTTGTCAAAAGGAGATAGTCACTTATCTCCTTTTTGTATTATGGCAGTTTGCGCGCTGCTTCTAACCGCCTGCGAATCCAAAAAGGACAAAATCGGGGCGGTTTATAACGGTCCGCTTGAAATCGTGAACGACCTGGTGGTCAAATACAGTGAGCAGGGTAATATGAAGGTTTATGTTAAAACACCGAAATCCCTGACTTACCAGAACGAGACGCGTGTGTTCCCGGATTCGGTCAATATCAGCTTCTTTGACTCATTAGGAACGGTTGTGACGACGCTCCGCTCCGATTCGGGCAGGTATGACCGCAATGCGGATCTCTACATTGTAAAAGGGAATGTGAGGGTCGTAAAATCCGAAACGAAGGAAATCCTGACGACATCCGAACTCAATTGGAGCCCGGGCACACGCAAGGTGTCGACGGACAAGGCATTGTCGGTTAAGAATATCCGCACTTCGGAAATTACGAATGCAATCGGAATGGATGCGGAGCAGGATTTCTCACGCATCAAATTCCGGAAAGCTACGGGTATTTACAAATTCAAAGGAGTTGACGGGCCTCAGTCGGCGCCGGACACGGCAAGGGCTTTGTGAACAAACTCGATCGGCGTGTAGACGCTGTCTTTTCCCCATTTCATAGTCACAAAGCTTACAATTTCTGCGATTTCAATTTCGGTTAGCTTCGGATTGGGAGGCATCGGACGGCTGAACTTTTTGCCGTTCACGATGATCGTATCGCTCATCCCATGCTGGATAATGCGAGCTAGTCGTGCCTTGTCCGAAATGGTCGCCGAACCGACGATAGGGGGGTAAAGATTGGACATCCCTTTGCCTTCCATCTGGTGGCAGTTGGCACAATGCGTCATGTACAATTGCTGCCCGGTGACAAAGTACTGCTCGCTTTTCAGCTCTTCCGAACTGCGGCAGGAAGTCAGGCCCAACACGGTGAACACCAGAATGCGGGCCGTAAAGGAACGGTAAGATCGCTGTTTCATTTCTTATATTCAGCGAGTAACCGCTCCATGTCGTTGAGCAATTTCTTGGTTCCTTCTTCGGTGGTACCATCGTACATTCCACGCACATGCTTATCCTTATCGACAAGAATAAAAGCCCCGCTGTGGATGTAGCCACCCTGCACCGTGGTGTCTTCTTTCGCGGTTGACATATAGTTCTTCTGGCCTATTTCGTAAATCCTGGCTTTATCTCCGGTGAGGAATTGCCATTGCTGTCCATCTACGCCAAGATCCTTCGCAAACTGATTCAAAACTGCCGGCGTATCGTGCTCAGGATCGATAGAGTGGGAGAGGATCATCACGTCGGGATTGCCCTTGTATGCCTCGTAAACTTTCACCATTTGCTTTTTCATCACCGGACAAATCGTGGGGCAAGTGGTGAAAAAAAAGTCGGTCACATAAATTTTATTTTCGACAATCTTTTCGGTAATCGTGTCGCCGTATTGGTTGACAAAAGCAAATTTGGGAATCGTGTTATAAATGGTGTCAACGACTTCTTTTCCATCCACAGTCTTCTTCACCCAATCGCGTTCTCCCAGGATGGGTAGCTTCTTTTCCGAATCGCCACAAGCGGTAATCAGGGCAAGGGATACTGAAACAAAAAGGGAATGGAAAAGAATTGATTTTACTTTCGATTTCATAAACAGGTTATTCTAAAAATGTTTTTGCCTCCTGAATCGATTTCAGGGTAGCTTGCTTAACGAGCAATATTCTTTCTTTTTCACCTTCGAAATAGAGCACAGCTTGCTTCGGATCCAGTTTCTTGGCCGAATCGCCACGGTATGCATGCATCCAGTCCATCATAAGCTTATCGGCATCGGAGAGTTTCTGGTTCAAATCGGCGGCCTTAATGCGTTGCTCGGCCATTGTATTACTGCTGACGCCCAGATTTTGGAGGCTGTCGATTTCCTGGACTTTCTTCGAAAGCTGCGTTTTCAGGCTCACAATGTCTTCCTGCTGAGGCATTACCTCGTCATGAATGGCCAGGACTTCGGTTTCGAGACCGGTGATTTTTTCCTGGTCTTTGTTTTTTCCACAAGCGAAGCAAAGCGTAGTCAGGAACGATAGGAGGATGAGGTTTTTCATGTAAAGTTGGGTTAGCTGAGTAGGTGTATGTCAATCCCTCAGGATCATTTCACGTGCATTGTGCAGCACGGCTTCTGACGGATTATGCCCGCCGATCATCTGGGCGATCTCCTGTACACGTTCATCGATGGTGAGTTTTTTGATCCTGCTGACAGTTCTGTCGGAGGAGTGATCTTTATAAACGAAATAGTGCGCATCGCCGCTGCTGGCAATCTGGTGCAAATGCGTAATGGCGATAATTTGGTGATTTACAGCCATATTCTGCATCATTTTTCCCATTTTCTTGGCAATCTCGCCGGAAACTCCGGTATCGATTTCATCGAAAATAATGGTAGGCAGTTTTCGCTTGTCGGCGAGTATATATTTAATAACCATCATCAGCCGGGAAAATTCCCCGCCGGAGGCCACTAATTTCAATTCCTGGGGCACAATGCCTTTGTTACCGCTGAAAAGGAACGTCACCGAGTCGATACCGGAGTGGGTTGGCGCCGTTTCGTTGATCTGAATACTGAGTGACGCATTGGGAATACCCAGCTCGTACAATCGATCCAGGATCAGCTTTTCAATGGCTTTGGTTACCTTTTGGCGTCTCTCGGAAAGCTTTTTAGCACCTGCAAGCATTTTGCCGTGCGTCTGCGCGACTTTTTTCTCCGCCGAGGCGAGATCTTCATCCAGGTTCATCACAATGCTCAGCTTGCCTTGTAAATCAGCTTCGATATCCAGCAGTTGCGCGACGGCTGACGCCTGGTGTTTTTTGAGCAATGAGTAAATCAGATCCAGTCGTTCCTGCACTACTTCGGTTCGGGTAGAATCCAGTTCCACATTCGCGTTAACCTGATCGATTTCATCGGCTAGGTCCCTAAGCTCGATTAATGCACTTTGCGCGCGCTGGCGCAGAATGTCGTATTCATTCACAAGACGTGAAGCCTGGGCGAGTGAGCTTACAGCACTTTTCAGCAGATCGAGCGCGGAATTTTCGGGGTTATCCAGGTAAGCGTGCGCCAGTTGAAGCCGTTCTTTGATCTCGACCGCATTTTCCAGAATAGTGAGCTCCTGTTCGAGCTTTTCCTGCTCGTCGGCTTTCAATCCGGCATTATTCAACTCCTGAAACAGGAACTGGTCATAGTCGAATTCTTTTCGAAGCTGCTGCGCCTGCCGTTTCAGCTCGTCGAAGGCTTTTACGGCCTCCCGGTAAGCATTGAAATCGGCTTGATACGTTTTGAGTAAATCGGCGTTTTCGGCGTAGGAATCGACCACGCGTAGCTGAAATTCATTGTTACCCAGCAAAATCGAATCATGCTGCGAATGGACGTCGAGCAGCTGCATCCCTATTTTTCGGAGCGTTTCGAGATTTACGGGGGTGTCGTTGATAAATGCCCTCGATTTGCCCGCTGCGGAGATTTCGCGCCGGACGATGCATTCCTCCGAAAAATCAAGATTCTCGTCCTCAAAATTCGGGGCGAGGTCGTAGCCTCTCAGATTGAACGTGCCTTCTATAACACACTTTTCGCTGCTGTCATACAAAGATTTGGCGTCCGCCCTGTTGCCGAGCAGCAGGCCTATTGCCCCTAGCATAATGGATTTACCAGCACCCGTTTCGCCTGTAATGATGTTCAGGCCGGGATCGGGGGACATTTCTAGGTGCTTTATCAGCGCATAGTTTTTGATCAATAAATTAGAAAGCATGTCTAATTTAGGAAGCAGGTTGCCGGAGATGAAGCAACCTGGCTGTGATGAAGGGGATCAAGGTCGTCTCCGATACGAATATAGGCATGATCTGCCCAATTAAGAAATATAACAGCAAGTAACCCTGATTTTATAAGGTGGTATGCCTGCTGGGCGGGACAACGCCTTTGC
This sequence comes from Dyadobacter sp. 50-39, assembly GCA_001898145.1. Lineage (GTDB taxonomy): Bacteria > Bacteroidota > Bacteroidia > Cytophagales > Spirosomataceae > Dyadobacter. The sequence continues at coordinate 59,545 of MKSR01000029.1, read as the reverse complement.
CATCGTCATAAACCACTTCATACAAGTCGGAAAGGGCGATATGGTGCTGATGGTCCCGTGTGTCTTTCAGCACCAAATGACTGGCGTCGATGGTCAATAATCTGCCGAAAATGGTATTTCCGTTGGATAGGACAGCGCTGAGCGGTTGTTTTTGCAACTGGCCTTGCTTCCGCATTATTTCGTCGGGCTGAACCCGTATCAATCGTTTACTCATTGATTTTGATTCGCTACATCGATAGCCGCTGGTACAGTTGAGTTTTCGAAGGGTCAAGATTAACCAGCAAAGTATAGGCTTGTACCCGCTGCTCCGGGAGCCCTTCGATCATGATTTTATACAACTCATCTGATTTCGCATCGAAAAATGAATTTACCACGACGCTTGCCGGGCGGAGTTGGTTGACTTCCTTCATGGTATTGAGGAATTCCAGGACTTTTGCACGGGTTTCGGCCGGATTCTGCGTGGCTACATCCAGTCCCTGCCGGTAGTATTTGTACATTCCTTCCCGAAACGGTGTGAATTGTTGACTTTGCAGGTTTTCAATCAACCAATACCGGTTTTTTGAATCGCCATTCGAGTCCCAGCCGCGCTTATTCGGGGAAGAGTTCCTGGCCAGGTTCACGAGGTTGAACGCCTTTTGGACGTAAGGCGATCCCCCCATTTTACTGAATGAATCGTAATCGAAAATCAGCGCGATATTGGCATAAAATGCAAGAATATAAGGAAGCTCTTCGGTGTAGCTGTTTTCATTGAAATACAGCTGCGTACTGGGGAGATAGGTAAATGTGAAATTCTTGTCTACGTAAGTGAAAAGCACAGTTTCATAGGTAGAGCCGTATACCGGCCTGGAAACAATCAGCTGTGCGTTGCCCTCATAGCTTCCCTGTGCGAGCGAGCGGGTAAGGTTCACGTTGAGCTTACATTTGATCTTTTCCTCCTTGGCGAACTGGTCGTTGGTCCAGCGCGTGTTATTGAGGAAATCGTTCATGTAAGTTTGCAGCTGGTTCATCGACTGAGGGTCGGTTTTTTGCTGCGCTACCAACTGCTCATAATTCAGGTTGACTGTAAACTGAAATTCCTGTGCGCATGCACGTTGTGTTAATGCGCCCCAAAGCAGCGGGATTGTCAGTATCAGTAGTTTTATGCTTCGCTCCATTTGGCTAGTACGATATTAAGAATGTCCTGCGCGACTTCTTCTTTGGTTTTGAGGTCGAAATGCTGCACATTTTTGTCCTTGTCAATAACGGTTATTTTGTTGGTATCGTGTGCAAAACCTGCTCCCGCATCATTCAGGGAATTGAGCACGATGTAGTCAAAATTCTTGCGGGCGAGCTTGTCCTGTGCGTGGCTCAGTTCATTCTCGGTTTCGAGCGCAAAACCGATGATTAGTTGCCCTGGTTTTTTCATTGCACCAAGGGTACCTGCAATATCGGTTGTTTTGGCAAGGTCGAGGACCATGCTATCACCTTGCTTCTTTATTTTCTGTTCCGCAACATACCGGGGCGTGTAGTCAGCCACTGCTGCTGCGAAGATGATCAGGTCATTGCCTTCGAAGTGATCGGTCGCTGCCTCAAACATCTGGCTGGCAGTTTCCACGGGAATCGAATGGATATCGGCATTGGCTGCCTTCAGATGCGTGGGCCCGCTCACAAGCGTTACGTGCGCGCCCGCGGCTGCGAAGGCATCTGCGATCGCGTAACCCATCTTACCCGACGAACGGTTGCTGATAAACCGGACAGGATCTATTGGTTCCACTGTCGGACCGGCGGTAATGAGGACACGTTTACCCAAAGTTGTCGGCCGTTTCGCAAAATGGTCGTAGAGGATTTTTAAAATGTGCTCCGGCTCGGCCAACCGGCCGTCACCTATCAGACCGCTGGCCAGCTCGCCGTGTTCAGGGGAAATGAAGATGTTGCCATAGCTGACCAGTTTTTCAATATTATGCCGGGTGGAAGGATGTTTGAACATGTCCACATCCATAGCCGGGGCAAAGTACACCGGGCATCTGGCAGAGAGGTAAATGGCAGTGAGCAAATCGTCGCAATGGCCGGTAGCGCATTTGGAAAGCGTTTTCGCCGTTGCGGGTACAATAATGATCAGATCGGCCCAAAGCCCGAGTTCGACATGGTTGTTCCATTCACCAGTTTCCATTTTAGTGAACGAGGTAAGGACCGGATTCTTAGAAAGAGTCGATAATGTAAGCGGCGTGATGAAGTCAGTGGCCGATTGGGTCATAATTACCCTCACTTCCGCTTCTGCCTTGACAAGCAGTCGCACCAGCAGTGCTGATTTGTAGGCTGCAATGCTACCCGAAACGCCCAGCAGTATTTTTTTACCTTTCAGATTCAATTTATAAGGATTTGAATGTAAAGTTAAAACAAAAAAAGCCCGCCATCAATCAGATTCATGGCGGGCTCCTGGAAATGCAGTCGTATTATTCTTCGGTTGTATCGCGGTAGCTGTGGTAAGTTTTACCTTCGATGAACTCGTCGATGGAAATACTTCCCGCCTTAGGCATACGCTCATAAAATTTCGAGATTTCAATTTGCTCTCTGTTTTCAAACACTTCTTCAAGGTTATCCACACCGGAAGCAAATTCGGCCAGTTTGTTGTTCAGCTCTTCTTTCATTTTGCTGGAAATCTGGCGTGCCCTTTTGGAAATGACCGATACGGATTCATACAGGTTACCTGTTACCGCCGCTATCTTGTCTGTATCACGGGTAATGATCGATGGATTCGTTGCCATAATGGTCTGATATAGTTAAAATTTTAAAACGATATAAATGGTGCCTGCTTATTGACCGTTCGGTGTACTAACAGCCGGCGTGGTAACCTTGGCCGGTTTGGTAGCCGGGTCGGGTTGAGACTCTTTCAGTTTCTGACGTTCCGCTTCTACCTTGGCAATCGTTTCGATCTGCTTCTGGCTGTCGTCGTACATTTTTTCGGCGTCGCGGTTGTATTTGCCGGTTGGATATTTGTCTACAAGTTCCTGGTAGAATTTGACAACATCCTGGAATCTTTCTTTTTGCTTGTCGCTGAAACTGTTGGCAGCCAGGTTATACTGGGATTCTACTTTCAGGAAGGCAAGTTCTTCATTGTATTGTGAATCCGGGAAATCTTTTCGGAAGTTTTCAATCGAAATAACCGCTGATTTAAGCGACATCGGGTTAAAATCACTGATCTTGTGATACAACCTCGCACGCTCATAGGCCTTTCTTTCCAGCTTGGACCGCAATTCGAGAATGTAGCGGGTACACTCTTCGCGGAAAGGGCTGTCCGGATAGGTGTTAATGAAATCCTGCATGGCAGAAATCGCCGTGAAAGTGCTCGTCTGATCGAGGTTGTAAGGCGATGAGTCTTTGTACAGAGAAAACGCGTGCATATACAACGCTTCCTGCGCATAGTCGCTGCGAGCGTAGGTATCGTAAAATTTCTTGAACAGAAACTGGCTCGTATTATACTGGCTCTGATGGTATTGCGAGTAGGCGTAATAGAACTGTGCGAGCTCCGATTCGGTACTTCCCTTCAGCAACGGAATCAGCTCCTCAAACAAAAGCCCTGCGCGGTAATAGTCCGCCTTTTTGTAATAGGCCATGGCAGCATCGTATTTCTGCTGATCCGTACCTGTCTTCTGTAACTTGGAGAACTTACTGCAGGAAGTAACAACAAGGATTGCAATGAATAGCAAGAAATAGCTTGCCGGACTGTTTTTTCGCATATTAACTGCAAAGTTAATAAAAAAAGCTACACCATCCATAACGAATGCGTAGCTGATATAGTGTTAAAAGTTAGCCTATTGCTGATGGCGAACGAGCATTTTCTTGGTAGCCACCTTTTTGCCATCGACGGACAACTGATAGAAATAAAGGCCGGTAGCCATGTCCCTGGTGTTGATCCGCAACTTGCGCTCATTTTTATTGAGCGTGAACTCCTGCATTTGCGAACCGAGAACATTGTAAAAAGTCAATCTTGCGTCACGCAGGCCCGGATTGATCGTGAAATCAATTTCGGCATATTCACTTGCTGGATTGGGATAGACGTTAGAGACCGAAATCTTGTCGCTGACAAACAGCAACTCTTCTGCCCTCAACTGAGCTTCCATGGCAGGGGTTTTCTTTTCGCTGCCCTTTTCGGCAACTTCCACAACCAGGGAGTTATTGTCTGACGGGTTTGCAGAAGCAAAAAGAAACGAAGTGTAGAATCTATTCAGCGCTTTTGGATTTTGCAAAGTCAGCGGTTTGTAACTTACGCCGCTCGAAAAGTTGGAGAATTTGATATTCTGTGATGCGGGGGCCTTCTTTTTGCCGACCATATTCAGGCGGCTACCCCCCGAGACACTTTGGGCCTGTAACCCTTGAATACTCAGGGCTAAGGCTAAGGTCATATATATAAAACGTATAGTTCTTTTCATAGCTGCAATCGAATACTTTTGACTAATGCGTTATGTGTTTTTAGCTGAAAAGTACGCTACAAAAATATAGAGAAATAATTGTATATTCAAAATATATTGTGCGAACGGGTAACTTTATTTTTCAATGGTAAAAAATCGTGCCGACAGCTAATCCGGACATATTTTTCACGAAACTTATTTTTCCTGCCAGGTCGTCTTAGCCTTCGTCGGCTTCTCAGAAATACGCCAATTGAAGCCGTCCAGTTGCCTCTCCGCGGGTTTTATTTTAGAGGGCGGAATCAGTTTTCCGTCCGGTTTCCCGATGAACGCGATCCGCTGGACCCGGTTGTCTTCAAAAAGCAGGTTCATTCTGCCGCATTCGACCCTGTTCAAACCGATATTTTTCTGCTTATCATCCACTGCATAGTAGGCACTTTCCCCATTCCCGTCTACCAGTACCTGTTTCAGCTTATTGCCCGTCTGGAAATAGGCGTTGATGGTCCGGCCCTTCACCTGGTTAAACTGCTTCACGAGCGTGTCTTCGGTGATAACGAATGACTTGCCTTTGAGCAACATTCTGTTGATTTCGTTGCTCACGAGAAACGCAGTAATCGAATCGGCTTCCATCTGGTAGTGCTGGTCACTCCAGAGGATCGGTTTTCGGAAAAAACGAATGACCGAGTCTGCGGTGTTGTAGGTGATGGAGTCGCATTTGCCCTGGAAATCAGATTTGTAAATGAATACATTCCGGTCTCCGATCAGCTTCCGGGTGCTGTCACGCGCGTTTTCAAATGAGTAAAGCGTGTCCGCCCGGATGTAGAGCGTATCTTCGGATACGATATTTCTGACATAGGCGTGCCCGAAAATTTTCGAGTAACCTTTTGTCTTCCAGTAATATCCCTCGTCACCATTAAGCACCGTTCTGTCCTTTTTAGCAATGATTACCACATTCCCTTTTCCCTTGCCGTCGTTGGATTTGCCATCGACTACGAGCGAATCGGCGGTGAGTGTATACGTTTCGTTATCAACCGTCGTGCGGGTATGAAATGAGGACTGTGTCGATTCGGTATTGTATTGGCCTTTGGTTCCGACCACGGTACCGTCTTTGTTCACAATCTTGCTCTTTCCATTAAAATACGACCATTTGGTAATCGAGTTGTAGAGCAGCGTGTCGGTTGTGAGCGTGTACTTTTTGTTGACCAGCTTCACGTTTTTGTAATAGGTAAATTCCTTGGACGCTGTGTTATAAAAACCTTCCTTGCTGGTGAGCACATTCTCCTCGTCAACAGTCCGGCCGGGTTGTTTGTAATAAGCGATCCCATTGGCCATATCATACTCGATTTTCCGGGTCGTAAGCGTTTTTTTGGTGTCTTTAAGAACGGTTTTTCTGCCACTTACAATGGCGAGCCTCGTATTTCCGTAGTAAAGTAGCGTGTCGCCCGTGACGGTAATGGTGTCGCCCTGGACAATCCTCACATTGCCAAATGCCTCGATGATGTTGGAATTGATATGCTGAATGGCAAGGTTGCTATACAAAAGCGCACCTTTATGCTTGAAAACGCCATTGGTAACTCTACGGGAATCGTCTCCGGGCTGATTGATAATTTCCAGCTCGTCGGATTTTAGGATCTCAACCAGGTCCTCGCCTTGGGGAGTCTGTGTTTGAGGTAATGCTTTCTGTGCGAACAGATAAGGCGAAAAAATCAGTAAGGCAAAGAACGACAGTTGAAATATATTTCTTTCGATATTGATGACGCCGAAAAGTTTAAAAGGGTTGCAGTTTTCTGCACTATTTTTTTTCTTCATGTTGCTTTTCTTTCTCTTACCTTTGGCTGGATCGTGTCCCATTTACCGTCCGGACGAAGAGATTAAATCATTCTCATTTATTCAAAAGTACATCAAATACGATTCGCAGGTTCATGTTGGATTCGTTTTTAACTTTTATTAACCAACACACGCCGGATCTGAAACAGCATCCGACTTTACTCGCCGTAAGCGGGGGCATCGACTCCGTGGTGATGGCCCATCTCTTTCATAGTCTGCGACTTCCTGCCGGCATAGCACATTGTAATTTTGGTTTGAGAGGGGAGGAGTCTGATGGTGACGAAGCCTTCGTGCGAGAACTTGCTGTACGGTACAATTTTCCGTTTTTCGTAACCGGCCCCGACGTGAAAGGATTTGCGAAAAGTGCGTCCGTGTCAACTCAAATGGCGGCCAGGACGCTGCGGTATGATTGGTTCGAAAAAATCAGAATGGAGTCTGACTACCAATGGATTGCTACCGCGCATCATGCCAACGATTCGCTGGAAACCCTGTTGCTCAATCTTACCCGCGGAACCGGACTTGCCGGGCTTACGGGCATTGCACCTGTGAATGGCAACCTGATCCGGCCTTTACTCTATTCGAGCCGTACGGAAATCAGTCGCTATGCGGCAGAAAACGGTATTGGTTGGCGGGAAGATCGCACGAACCAGACCGACGATTATTATCGGAACAAGATCCGTCACCATGTGATCCCGGTATTGTCGGAGTTGAACCCGTCGCTGGAAACAACATTCAACGCCTCATCCGAGCGCCTGAGGGCGTCAAATGCATTGCTCGAAGCGCATTTGCAGGAATGGAAGTCAAGCGTTGTTCGCACCGGTCCGGACAGGGTGTGCATTTCAGTTGCTGAAATAGCCGGCGCAAATGAGCCTCTTTATCGGCTGTGGGCTATTTTACAGGAATTCGGCTTTCAGTATAGTCAGATGCACGGCATTATGGCTGCCCTCAACGGAATCCCCGGCAAACATTTTTTTTCGTCGGCGTACACATTGTTAATTGATCGTGCCCAGCTTATCATTGAACCGTCTTCCAGTAATTCAAAAAATGCAGCGATCATAATCGAACGGCCGGATGAGACCGTGGACTGGAATGGAACAACGCTGGCGCTGCGTATATTGACAGAGGAAAGTTCATACGATTTTGACCAGCCGGCGATCGTGGTGGATTTAAGCTTGCTCACTTTTCCGTTGACAATCCGGAAGTGGCAGCAGGGAGACGTTTTCCAACCGTTTGGAATGAATGGAAAACGTAAAAAAGTAAGTGACTTGCTGATCGACAATAAAATTGACCGCCTCCGAAAAGAAAAAACCGCAGTGTTACTCAATGGAAATGGTGAGATTATCTGGGTGGTGGGAATCCGTGCTGACGAGCGTTTCAAAGTGACGGTCGCCACGGGCACTTCACTGATGATATCTCTGAATCCCTGAAAACAAAAACGGCCGGGTTAAAAACCCGACCATTTTTCCACGAATTTCTATCCTAACGAAGATTCGGTTAGCTCTATCGGTCGCAAGAAAGCAAGGAATGCTTAATGGAAAAATGACATTTGTCATGAAGTATGGCATAATTATTGCAATTGTACTATTGACAGTCCGATTTTATCTCTATCAAATTGTCAAAAAACGTTAATTGTATAAATAACAACGGTTATGCCCCATTTTGCACTTACCATCTCAGCCTGTTCTAACGGACAAACTGTGTACAATTCCTACAATTTCGATCTGTCCCAACCGGTTTCCGAAGAATTTTTAATTCAATCTTACGAGGAATTTTATCCTGCTCATTCTGACGTCCGGGTAGTTTCATTTACGAAGGCGGAGCATGAAGAACTGGTAGCTGTTTGATGAGGTTGATATCTCGTTAAATCGAATTTTCGGATATACTTCTGGCAGAGGTATTCCGGCCTGAGGAATTACATACCGGGCTTACACGGAATTTAATAGCGATAGCACAGGAGATAGCAAATTTATTTTGCTTTTCCTGTGCTATTATATTGCTAATAATCAAAGGATTTGTGCTTTTAAGATAGGCACTGTCTGTGTAAGTTTGTGTAAATCCTCCAAGTATGAAAAAAATTCTCCTTTTGATTCTGCTTGCCTTTCCTGGTTTTTCACAAACTGCTCAGATAGACAGTCTGAAACAGCTGTTGTCGCAATCCATTCGTCGACCGGACTTCGCCAGCGATACAGCACACAGCCAGTTGATCAAGGCTACTATGAAAGCCTACGGCAATGTAAATATTGATTCGTCGGCACGTTACAATGCGATGCTCATTGACTTCTGCCTGAAAAGGAAATTAGAGGACGAATTGATTTATGCCTATCATTATGCGGGCTACCTGTTTCAAATTAAAGGCGATCATCATCAAAGTATAAGTTTTCAATACAAAGCACTCATACTCGCAGAAAAGCTGAAGCAATTTAAACGCGTGGCCTTTTCGCACGGGGCGCTTGCGCATGCGTACACCAGCCTGAAATCGTATAAAAAGGCGCTGGCTTTATGTCTGCAAGGCCTTGCGGTCCTTTCAAAACATCCGGATAAGGAAACGGAAATGTCCATTTTGAATGTGCTGGGTTCAGTTTATCGCGAGCAGGGACAATTGAAAGAAGCATTGAAAGTGAATTCGCAACTTTATACCCTCGCGCGGGCCGAAAACGATCCATGGTACGAGTCTTACGGATTGCATGCCGTGGGCCGCGTATTCAACGACATGGGTGATGAAACAAAGGCGATGGATTTTTACCGGAAAGCATTGACACTTTCTGAAAAAACAGGTAGTACCGAACTTCAGGGTAACATTTTGTTGAACACAGCCCATTTGTATATCAAACAAAGAAATTGGAAGGAAGCATATAAGTACTGCATGCTTGCCAAGCAAATTGCCATGCCGGTCAAAAACAGCAGCATTATCATGGAGGCCGAGGAGATGCTGTACACGGTTTTCAAAGAAACAGGCCGTCCCGATGATGCGCTCAGGGCTTACGAGAGCTTCGTTTTTCTGAAAGACAGTCTTTCCCGGGAAAAGAACCAGCATCGGATCGAGGCTTTGCAAGCGCAGTATGATAATGTTCAGAAAACGAATGCTTTACAAAGTGAACGGGTCAGGAGATTGGCAGGGGAGGTCAAGAACCAGCAGTTGGGAAGAACTGCGAACGGCCTCTTCATGGCGACTCTTTCGATAATCGTCATTGCGGTGATGCTGTTTTGGAATGTGCGGCAGCTTCGGATCAAAAATCGGGAGATCGACCGGCAAAAAAACCTGCTGGAAGTCGCGCAGGCGGAACTCGCGGATATCAACAAAACGCTGGAAGGCAGGGTTGCCCAACGCACAGAAGAATTGCTTACCGCCAACCGGGAATTGACGGAAAAAAATGAAGAGATCAAAAAGGCGCTTTTTAAAGGACAAAAAATCGAGCGGAAGCGTGTCGCGATCGAGCTGCACGATAACCTGAGTAGTTTGCTCAGCGCGGTCAACATGAGCATTCAGTCCATCGATCCCCGGCGCCTCTCCGAACCACACCAGGCCATTTACCAAAGCCTGATTCATCTTATTCAAAATGCGTATGCGGAGGTCCGTAATATTTCACACAATATATTGCCGGCGGAATTAGAAAAAGAAGGGCTCGCAAAAACACTGGAAACTTTAATCGGGCGGTTGAACAAAAACTCGGGAATCCAGTTTTCATTATCAATTCAGAATCTGACAAACCGATTGCCGATTGAAATAGAATTCAACTTGTACAGCATTGTATGGGAACTGATTAACAATGCTATCCGGCATTCACAAGCCACTGAGGTACTGATCAGCTTAGTGCGTTCTGAATTCGGCGTTAGCCTGAGCGTGGGAGATAATGGAATTGGGCTGGGAAATAGTAGTACGAAAAGAGGGGTCGGTCTTCAGAATATCCATAACCGCCTCGAAACACTTGGTGGTACATTCGACATACCCGAAACGGCTGGATCAGGAACGCTGGTATTGATAGAAATTCCCATTGAAGTTGTGCGTTTCAATGGGAATCTGGTCATAGAAGGGAACGAGGGCTAAATCAGCCGCCCGGCGGATGTTTAATGGGGTTCATGGCAATCATGGTTTCCGGATTCGGACTTTCGGCCGTTTCCCACGTAATTCCGGAAGTAAGCGCAGTTAGCTTTGCCTGATTCAATTCGTAACTTTCCCTGTTCGCTTCGACTAATAAAACAGCTGATAGAAATCGGATACGTCCCTCGCCAGGCTTTACATTGAAAATAAACGGATCGTTCAGGTTTTCGATTTCGAGGCCGTCTTTGTCGTAAAAATAAACTTCCAATTCATTGCGGGAGTTAAGTCTTATTTCAGAAGCGCGACCTATCTGAAAGTACTTCGTAGGTGTATCTGCCATATTTGATAAAGGGGGAAGGTGAAACGATTTATTTAAATAATCTGAAATTTGATAGCATATTTCACCAGTCCGACGGTTGTCTGAACCCCCAGCTTTTGCATCAGATGCTTGCGATGGGTTTCTACCGTGGTGGGGCTGATAAATAGTTTCTCGGCGATCTGCGTGCCCGAAAACTCCATCGCGATTAGTTTCAATATTTCCAGTTCACGCTGCGTAATGGCGATTTTCTGCGGCTTGTCTATATCCGGGGTAAATTCAAGCCCCGTGTTGTTGGCCAACTGCATCATTACCTGTTCACTGTAAAATTTATTTCCCTTGACGATGATATTCAGCGCAGACTCCAACTCCGCCCGTTCCGCGCTTTTCAGCACATATCCGTCCGCGCCCGCACGAATTGCCTCCTTAATAGCCTCGGGTTGGTCGGCTACCGTGAGCAGGCATATTTTCACATCCGGGAACAGCACCCGCATTTGAAGCGTGAGTTCGATCCCACCCATCACCGGCATCTGGACGTCGGAAACCACCAGGTCGATATCCGGATCTGTTTCAAGTGCGGCCAGTACTTGTTTCCCATTGGTGTGCTTGGATATTACCTCGATATTATCCATCCCTGATAAAAGCAATGCGAGACTTTCCAACAAAATCCTGTGATCATCAGCAACTAGTATGCGCATCGTAAATTGAAATTTTTGCTTAGATATGTTTAGTAATCAAAAGCAATTAGACCAACCAATCTATTGCCGCTCCTTTTGTGTATTGAGGTACAATTCGTTCAGTTGGTTAGACAAATTTCAAGATTAGGGTGATTTAGAAAAATACCTGATTTCTATTATTTCCTATCCTTAAATCTGAGGATATAAAATCATGGATAAACGGGATTTTTCCGGTTAGAAGGAATGCTGAACTTTGGTTTGTGTTTAGCGCGCGTCGCGGCAAGTAAAGGAGGTAGTGAGTGGTATGCAGGCAAGAGCCCCTGTTCGCTAAATTTGTTTAATAACAACCCAAACCCTTCTTATATTATGACAGCCCGCCCAACGCACGGAGGCTTTATCAGGCTTGAAGATTTAATACACCTACATGATAATGGTGCCGATAATTTCGAGTCAGTCGGGGAGGCAGCTCCGGGGGAATGTGTTGTAAACCTTAACGCGTACGATTACCTTTTTAAAGACCTTGTCGCAAATCCCGACAATTTATTGGATAATACGCCGGAGGTGATCAAAGCTTTGAAAGATCTCGGTTTAGCCATGAAAGAGAACGCGGACGCCTTTGAGCCGGATTCAGAGATTCCCGCTGCGTATACCTACCTGGGTCAATTTATCGATCATGATATTTCTCGTGATGCGGCGTCGGATGATATCAGGAGAGCACCTTTTGATACAACATGGTTTGAACCGATACCCTCGGGAAGATTGAGAACAGAACTTAAAAATGTTCGATCCGGGACTTTTGACCTGGATAGTGTATACGGGGGAAATCCGCCTTTGGATAAGCATGAAATGTTTGAGATAGGAGAAGTGTCCTACGCCATTCAGCAGATACCCGGCAAGGATATCAGGAATGACCTTCCGAGAATTCCGGATGGCAGCAGACTGGCTGCCATTGGGGATTCCAGAAATGACGAGAATACAATCATTGCCCAGCTGCATGTGGCTATGCTCAAATTTCATAACGCCGTAATGCAAAAATTGAACATCGGATTCAAAGAGGCCCAAAAAATAGTCAGACAGCATTACCAATGGATTGTGATCCACGATTTTCTGAAAAAAATCTGTGACACGGAAGTCGTTAATGACATCCTTTTAAATGGCAATAAGCTTTACAAACCCACAGACGACAATTTTTTTATGCCGGTCGAGTTTAGCGCTGCTGCATATCGCTTCGGGCATAGTATGGTGAGGGAGTCGTACAATTTCAACCGGGCGCACGAGGGCTCCAATCTTGCGCAACTGTTTCGCTTCTCGGGATCCAGCGGGGATTTGGGAGGAATGCCTACTCTTCAGCGGGATTGGATCATCGAGTGGGATCGCTTTCTTCCCTTCAGCGGAGATAATCACAACAGAGCAAGGAAAGTTAACACCCGGTTAAGCGGCGCCTTGCAACATCTTGCGGGACCCGGCATTGGCGTGTTCCAGATCCTCGCGAAAATCAATCTGCTACGAGGCTACCTTTTCTCCCTGCCGACCGGCCAGGCAGTGGCCAGAGCCGTATTGGAAAATGAAGAGGATATGCTGAGCTCAGAAGATATCCTGGAAAACGCGACGGCTGCGGAGAAGAGCGCGCTTATATCGGCGGGACTTCAATGTAAGACTCCGCTTTGGTATTACATTCTGGCGGAAGCGTCATGGAAAGCGAAGGGTGCGCATTTGGGCAAGCTCGGAAGTAAAATTGTGGCGGAGACGATCATTGGATTGATCCGCCGCAGTACGGATTCTATTCTGAACGAGGAGAATTGGAAACCGTCGCTTGGGGAAGATTTCAATCTGCAACAGCTGATTATTTTTTCGGACCTGGGACCCGCTAAGGTGGCGTAGAAATGTGATGTCCTTGAAGACATCGGAGGTGCCGGTATCGACATCTATCCCGGCCTTTGTGAGCTATGGGTGTTGAAGATGTTGGCTTGCTAAATTTTAAAGAATTCTTAACAACTACGAATTACAATCATGAAAGACGAACATGTTATTCTCAGATTAAGAAAGCCTATCAGCAGGGATATTTTTCTTGGCGGCGCTTCCGTCAGGGATCTTGAATCATTTTCACCGGAGCTACAATCATTGACATCGGAATGGATAGTCGATGTCGATAACTTGGACAGAGGAAGTATTTCCGCGATGGCACGTAGTAATGACGTTGTCGCATTTGCTCCGATGATGCCCATGAAGCTTATTGAGCCATTTGACGTGACAGACGTTGCTCCTGCAGATGCTGCTAGTGTCGCCTGGGGAATAAAGGCTGTTGGCGCGGATCAGACAACTTTGACCGGCAGCGGGATCGTTGTGGCCGTTCTGGACACCGGAATTGACCCGGATCACGCGGCATTTGCGGGCGTGGAGCTGGTACAGAAGGATTTTACCGGCGAAGGTAACGGAGACCGGCACGGGCATGGGACACATTGCGCCGGAACGATCTTCGGCAGGGATGTGAATAACACACGAATCGGTGTGGCCAAAGGAGTGACCAAAGCGTTAATCGGAAAGGTGCTTGGTCAAAACAGCGGATCGAGTGCAAACATAGTCGAAGCAATACAGTGGGCGTCTCAAAACGGTGCCAATGTCGTTTCCATGTCCCTGGGGATCGACTTTCCAGGCTTTGTCGCGCAACTTGTAGCGCGGGGGACACCTCCGGAGCTCGCGACGGCGAAGGCACTTGAAGCGTACCGGGCAAATGTGCAGTTATTCGAGAAGATGGCTCAGCTTATCAAAGCGGGTAGTCCATTTTTTCAGACCATGATATTAGTGGCCGCTGCCGGAAATGAAAGCAGGCGGAATGTAAACGCGGACTTCGAAATCGGCGTAAGCCCTCCTGCGGTCTCAGATGGATTCATATCTGTTGCAGCCCTGGGAGAGGAGCCGAACGGCCAATTTAAAGTTGCTCCGTTTTCCAATACGGGTGCCATGGTATCGGGCCCGGGAGTAAATATCATTTCCGCAAAGCCGGGTGGCGGGTTGACGAGCATGAGCGGGACCAGCATGGCTACACCTCATGTTGCCGGGGTAGCGGCACTTTGGGCAGAGAAACTTCGTAATTCCGGCGGCCTGAATCCGACTAGTTTAGCAGCCATGCTGATTGCATCGGGCGATACGGCTAATATGGCAGCGGGGTTCGACCCTTTCGATGTCGGCACCGGCATGACAAAGGTCCCAGCACGAATTGTATAGCATCTTAGCTCCATTCGAAAATATTCTGCATTGTCTGGGGGAGGCATTTGTGCCCCTGACCGCAGACCATTCAAGCCCCGGCAAATACATCCTGGATTTTGCCGCATTACAACTTTGGTAAACTGATTTAATAATTCTTGAAACCATTCATATGGCAACAATTTCCGGTATTGTTAGTGACACCAGGAATCGCTCAGTCTCAAATGCCTCTGTTTTACTCATTGGAGAAGATATGGTCCTTCAAACCGCAAAAACGGATAGGGAAGGGGGCTTCTTTTTTGAAGTTGAAACAACGGGCAGATATAAATTGTCAGTCACTGATCACGATTCCGTGGATGTAAGAGATGTGGATATCCCAGAACTCACCACGCATGTAGTGATCCTGCTGCGCGTGGCTGCCCTCCCATTTACGTGGGGTTTCCTGGGTTATGTAGGCTGGGATAGATTTATTCTGTTAAAGTATGGGCAATATATATTCCTGGGTATTATCGGCTGGTTTTTCTTCGACCAGCTCGTTGCCGAGCGGCTCCCATTTTTGTCATTACAAAAGCTAAATGACATTGAAACTGCCAGAGGCGCCATTACTTACCTTATTACGGTGACGACACTCTCCATGGCAGCCTTGTTGATGTTGGCCGTCATCATGACAGGCGGCAAAGACCTGGATAAGCGATTTGCCCTGGGAAAGGAGATTTTTACCATGCTGGTTGGCGTGCTTGGAACGATCGTCGGCTTTTACTTCGGCACTTCCGACAAGGGGGAACTGGAAGTCTCGAATCGCTCCGTGTCGGTTGACACGCTTAGGGTTTCAAGACGACCCGACAGGATCATTGTCAGCGGCAGAATCACAGGTGGGGAGCCTCCATTTGTCTATTCCATTAACTCAGATAAGCCGAAGTCTATCGGTAATATACGGGAAAGGTTCTCTGCGGCAGGTGATATCCTGGATACGATGCTCATTTTCGACAAGGCAACACTTTACGGTGAAAGTGTAAGCATTTCTATTAAAGGTGTGGATCGCAAGAATACCTCCTTTGAACACCAACAGCTCTCAAAAGATATGACTGATAACCTGAATGATTGATAAACCATGATCAAACCGAACCAACTTCACAAAGCAGTAGCACAAATCGAAGAGCTCGATCCGGAACTTGCAGAAGAACTCCGGGGTATCCGGGAGTCTTCCCGCTACCTGGAAGAAGCCGATAAACTGCGTCCCATCCTCAGACCAGCAGTGGAAGAGGGGATCGAAGAAGCGATGGACGCCGGCCTGGAACTGGAGACCATCGTCCTCCGCGTGGGAAGACCGGTTCTGACGATCGATGCCAGTAAGCCATTGTTAGAGATCAATGAGGTCGAAAGTCGTTTTTGGGAACAAAAGCTCGAAAATGTACAAGACATGCTCGTTAGTACCATTTCTGCTGTCGGGCGTATTGAATTGCAAAATCACCCAAACTATGAATGGGTCGGTACGGGATGGCTCGTGGCCGAAAATATTGTGGTTACCAACCGGCATGTGGCAAAAGTATTCGGCCGCAGGAACGGTCAGGGCTTTGTGTTCCGCCAGTTGCTGGATACGCCCGTCACCTCAGCTATTGACTTTCTGAAAGAACAGCACAACCCAGCAAAGTTTGAGTTTGAGCTGATAAAAATAATGCATATTGAAGACGATCAGGGGCCGGATATCGCATTTCTGGAAGTAAGACCTGTCAGCGGAACAAGGCTGCCTTCACCAGTCAGGCTAAGTGCTGGCATCGGTGACGACAAAGCCGACGTCGCAGTGATTGGTTATCCCGCAAAGGATAGCCGCATACCCGAGCAGGATTTGATGCAAAAGATCTTCGGCGATGTGTACAATGTTAAAAGGCTGGCTCCCGGCAAGATTACCGGCGTGTCCTCAAACCGTTTGTATCACGATTGTTCCACGTCGGGCGGCTGCTCAGGCGCGCTCGTTTTGAATCTTCAACGCGGCGAAGCTGCCGGACTGCATTTCGCAGGAAGGTTCCTGGAATCCAATTATGCCGTGCCTGCTTCCGTAGTGGCGAAACGCCTGCAAGCTGTTCAGCAATCGGTCCGGAAGCCGGTGAGCTTGTACACGCCACCGGCTGTTCCAGATGTTCCTGAAAAAGAGGTTGTCGCCGCCGATCCGGTTCCTTCGGTGAATGCACAGACCTTTAATTTCAATATCCCGCTGCAGATCACCGTATCTGTCGGCTCGCCGACGCTAGTAGCTGCCAATGGTACCACACAACCTGCCGTTCAGAAGGAAGAGGAACCTGATGCGTTTTACACAGAGGGTGTGCCGGAAGACTATGATGACAGGAAGGGTTACGATCCCTCATTTCTAGGAGAGGATTTTGAGGTTCCATTACCTGCAATTGCTGATCACCGCAAGCAAAAGGATGTCCTGTATTACGACCGCGATGGCAGGCAGGAAGCAGAGTTACGCTATGAACACTTCTCTGTGGTCATGAGCAAGAGCAGGCGCCTATGCTTTTTCAGTGCGGTGAACATCAACGGCGCGAAATCCCGTAAGGCCGATCGTACAGGTTGGCGGATAGATCCGCGGATACCGGGCCAATCTCAGATCCTGAAAGAATGCTATGGCAATCCACCTAAATTCAGCCGCGGTCATATGACCCGTCGCGAAAATCCGATATGGGGTACTGAGACCGCCGCACTTCGCGGGAATGCCGACTCGATGTGCGTAACGAATGCCGTGCCGCAGATGCAATCTTTCAATGCACCCGTCTGGCTCGGTCTGGAAGATTATGCGTTGCAGCATGCGAGGGAAGATGGTATGAAGATTTCCGTATTCACCGGCCCCGTATTGAATGTAAACGATCCCATCATGTACGGCGTCAAGATCCCGTTGGCTACCTGGAAGATTATCATATTCATTCACGATGAAACGGGAAAGGCTTGCGCAACAGGGTATTTGATGTCACAGGAGGAGCATTTGCCCGAGGAGGAATTTGTTTTCGGTGCTTACAAAGCCGCCCAGACGCCTATTGCCTCCATTGAAAAATTGACCGGGCTTTCATTTGGCAATCTATCTTCCATTGATCCGCTGAGGGAACAGGAAGAGTCACTGGCTATGTCTCTCGAAAATGTTTCGCAAATAAGGTTTTTATAATTCAACATCAAGCATATGTCCCACCCGATATTCGACGCGAAACGATATCCATTCGGCATTCAGGAGGCCTTTGACTTATATACAGAGCTCTTCCGGTACCACTACCAAGCGGGTACCATCGACCTTATTTATCGGATATGTTACAATGATCCCTACGAACCTCTTATACAAGGTGCACAAAGCAGCGACGTATGGAGAGACGCTTTGGATAAGCTGGCCAAATATAACCGGCTTAAAAATCTGCCCTCTGCGCTCCGAAATAAGGGGGCGGACCCGGCATTGGAATTGATATTACAGAAAGCAGAAGCATACTGCACACCTGCCGGAATAGCTGGTCCGGGAGTAAGCCCGAAGATGCGGCAGATCATCATCTCGGATAAAACGCTAGTACTCGACAGAAATGACATCCGGGATTCCATTCACACTACATTGTGCGCGGCCGACAACTCAACCAGCGTATTGCTGGTGAGAGGTGACACGCAAAGTGGTAAAAGCCACGGAAAGCATTTGTTTGAGCTATATGCCAATGCAAATAATGAAAAGGTGTCATACCTGTCTGGTAAAACTATTTTCACGCTGGAAGGCTTGCTGGAAAGGCTCTTCTTATCGCTGGACTCGGTTGAGCCCACAGGGCAGGATACGACCGACTCGGCGTGGTATAGTAAGGTTTGTATGGAGCTGTTGAGCACGAAAAAAAAGTTAGATGCCCTTTATTGGATTGTAATAGATGATGTAGAGCGGATGGACACCCGTATCAAAGGCTTCATCGATCAGTTTGTAGCGATGATGGAAGACCAGATTTTCAGGGAACACTTCCGGCTCATATTGCTGCATTACCCGAATGCCATACCCACAAGCTGGAATGATGCACACTTTCAGGAGGTTACTCTGAAAGCGGATTCCATCGCGGTGAACGAAGTTAAGGAAGCATTTAAAGAATGGTGCGAGAAAAAGGGAGTTAACATGCTGGAAGATCGGATCCACGAGATTGCGCAGGAGGTGATTGGAAATGCGGATGCCCCTCTTGAAGATGGTAAGACTCCGTCCAGTCGGCTCAGACGTATACACCGTGGAATTATTGAGAATTTTAGTAAACTTTTAAATAATCCATCAGCATGATCATTGGAAACACAAGCAGGTTAGTGGATACGACCGAGTTCGTGAAAATCATGCAGCACGCCGCATCTGCGGTGGCTTTGATCGGCATGGAGAAAGATGGGCAGAAACAGGGATTTTGCACGGGCTGGCTCATTACCCCTGAGCTCGTGGTGGTACCTGATTCAGCCATTCCGAAGAACTTCAAGGAGCCTAGCTACTTTTGCCATTTCTTTTCACCGGAAGGCCCGCCCATTGCATTTCAGGCAGAGCCCACCAGGCCGCCCTCGATTCACAATGATCCGGATGAGCTGAAAAAACCGCTGCTTCTGAAACTGGCAGGCCGTGCGCCTGGTCATGTATTGAGGCTCGAATTTCAAACCGTTAAAGAGAACGACCAGGTTTTGATATTTCAATATCCCCAGGGGCTGGATAAGCAACAACTCAGTATCGGGCGGGTATTAAATACGGGTGAAAGGAACTTTCAATATTCGGCAGATACCACGAGCGGATCGGGCGGTGCGCCGGTGATTAATGTGACAGGTGCGGTTATTGGTATGCATATAGGCAGCGCTCCGCAAAACGAGAGCCAGCCATATAATGCCAACGAAGGAATCTTGTTGCGGCAATTGATCACAGACCTGCAGAATACTCCGGAATGGGAGGCTATTGCAATGTTTCATAAATTGGTGGATACAGTTTCATCCAGTCAACCAGAAGGCATTGCCGTGGCGAAAAAGACCGACGAGCGCTTTTTGATCGGTGCCGCGCTACAGTGGAGGGTTGATCCGGGCGTACTCAGCAGTGAACAGCGCGATATGCTGGAACCGCTGGTAATAGACCCCGACGACGAGGGAGAATGGATCATGGAGCCGGAGGAGCGCCGACAAATATTCCGTACCGCAGGTAATCTTCAGAAATTGCAAGAGAGCAAATCTACGGGCGTTGATGGCGATCCAATGCAAGTCGCGATCGACCAGATACTGGATGGCGAAATTGACCTCAATAAACTGGATGAGAAAGTGCTTCCGTACTGGAAACAGGCCGTACAGTGGTTCCCGGACGTAATTCCTGACTTACCCACGCCAGAGGAAATTCAGCAGAACCTGGACAAACGGCGTATTCGCAGCAGTCTGAGTGTGATTGCAGGGCCGGATTTCCGGGGAAGAGAAGATGATCTGAAGAAATTACGGGAGTGGTTTCAAACAGCGGAGGCCGGACCTAAAATGGTATCCGGCATCGGCGGCGTAGGAAAGTCGGCACTCATCGCGAAGTTTGTGCTGGATCTCCCAGAAAACAACGTGATCTTCTGGCTTGATTTCGACCGTCCTGACCTTGCCCCGGATGATGCCGTCTCTGTACTTCGTGCAATCAGCGAGCAGGCGAGCTTACAGATTCCCGGGTTCCGGCCGCCGGCATTCATGAGAGATAACTGGCAGGATTCTGCGGCCGTGCTCCGCCAGATGATTGCAGCCGCCGTGCCAGAGACCCATATACCTCTGATGATTTTGGATGGATTTGAAGTGGCTCAACACGCCAGACGGTACCAGGAAATATGGGCGGTCCTGAACATCCTGATGCAGGAACTTCCTTCGCTCCATGTGATTGTGAGCGGTCGTGCACCCGTATCCGGACTGGAGTTAAATGGTCGTGCGGAGGGCGAGCACATTCATTTGAGCGGTATGGACCAAGAGAGTGCGAAGGAGTGGTTGAAAAGTAATGGCATTACGGATGAAGCGGTGATCCAACAAATTCTGGCTGTTTCCGGCGCAGTACCGCTAATCTTGAAGCTTGCCGTGGAGCTGGTCCGAAAAGGTGGGGGACTGTCGGATATTCCGGTGGAATTGCCGCAATCCATGATTGAAGGCTACCTTTACAAACGCATTCTTAACCGGATTGTCAACCCGCAATTGAAAGAAATTGCAGAGGACGTACTGGTACTACGGACATTACAGCCGACAATGCTCCACTCGGTGCTGCACGACAGAATGCGCAGCGATGTTTCGGAGGATACCCTGTTTGAACAGTTGAAACGGGAAATGGGCCTTGTGTATGCTGAAACGGAGGGCGTCTCGGCACTTACAGGCGAACGGCAATTGCTGCACGTACGGCCCGAAGTACGGGGAACCACTTTGTTTTTGCTGGAAAAGAAGGACCCCGATCGCGTGCACGTCATTCATCAGCGGGCGATCGAGTGGTATCAGCAGCGGACCCTGACGTATCCCAGAGAGATTGCGGAGCTGATTTATCATTACCTCTGCATTGGAAACGTAACCGACGCTCAGAGGCGCTGGCAGGATGCATGCGCCCACTACCTGAATGAGGCCGTAGCGGAGATCCCCGAACGGTTTGGCGAGGCAAGAGAATGGCTCGGCAATATGCTGGAAAAGCAAAGGACGCCTGACAAACAGTTGACAGAATGGGAACGAGAAGCGGTTGAAAGGATTAGAGGAGCTATATCACGCAAGTTGTACCGCATTATTCCGGGTACTTTAAAGGAGGAGGCAAAACGAAGTCTGCAAAGTCCCCTGACTATTTATGACGCTTGGGTAATGTGGAGAAGCGGTAACCCGGCAGAAGCTTTGCGGATGCTGGATGAAGCACCATTTGTTGCCGGTCCGGTTGGCAAAGGTCGTAAATTCCTCGCTGCCGCAATCGCTGCCCACACCGGCGACACAGGTCGCGCGGACGACATCCTATTGGCTTTGGAAGGCAATTCCGTTAAGACCGCTCAGATGTTGTCCGTGGAGCAGATGCTGATCCATGCCGCACGTATACGGTTGTCCGTTGATATCGCCAATGAGATCAGTATTTACAATCAATTGCAACCCATATTTGCAAAAGACCCGGACATTAAGCATAAGCTCCGCCAGATCCTGAGTAGCCAGGATGTGATGATACCACATTTTTCGGGTTTTTTGTCCGGCGAATTTGGGTCGGAAACACAGGGGGAGCAGCCTTTCGTACCCGAAAATAGGAGGGATTCACAGCAGGTATGCAAATGGCTGAACGACAGACGTGGGGAACTGATCGGACGTTTCGATCCGCTTGTTAAAGACACCTATATTCCTCCCGCCCTCCGTGAACAATTGCAAGAATTGTTGAATGACATACCAGATAGCATCTCACTCGTAGAGCAAATCGTTCAAATGGTAAAGAGCGGCTGTAAGAAATGGCATCTTGCCATGCAAGGGCTTTATCTGAAGCAGGCGTTTGAGCTTGCGGGAAACCAGGAGCTTTCAGGTAGGGCTATTTACCACACGGACACGACCATTGCTGCGCTACGGGGCCAGAAGATCAGCTATCACAAGGGAGAGCGCATTTACTATTCAATTGATGAATATCTGGATCGTGAGAAGCGGCGTATACCGCCCGGTACGTTGGTTTCAGGTAAAACTTTGGATTTGATCAAGGATTTGCTCCAATCGAAGTGGTTGTCTGGTAAGGTGAATAGCAGTATACTGTCAATGCTTGATCTGTCTTTTGACGATGATGAGGTTGTTGTGGAAAGCAGGTTATACAAAATGCTTGCCGGATTGGTGGATAAAAGTTTGAGGAGTGTCCTGCTGTACCTGCTGAGTCCGGATCCGTTGGATGTTCTCTATAAAAGTTACCTGGAATTTCCTGTTGACGTCAAATCTCCTGAATTCTAACCATGGAATCTATTTTCAATAGCAAGACATTTCCATACCATATACCGGAAGGAATGCAGCTGCTTAGGACATTAAGCGAACTGTTTCCAAATTCGAAGACTGCTATGCTGCTTGCTCAGAGAGCAGAGGTGGACCCAGCCCAAATATATTGGGACCAGCCTATATTTTACGTCTGGACCAGCGTACTAAATATAGCAGCACAATGGAATCGGCTGAGGGAATTGCTGGAAGCAGGAAAGGACATGCTTCCACCTGCAAGTGTGGGCGCTGTCTTTTTGAAAGAGCTACTGGACGACACGATTGTTGCCATCCCCGCCGAACCTCGCACCCAAGATGGCAAGCCATTCTTCATCCACGACACGGACGACGTCAGCGAACCGGAGTCTTTGCTGTATCATGATGATCTTACCATTAAGATCGGCCTTGTCCCACAGTTGATTAAAACGTTGGAAGTCCTTTCAAGGCGTTCTTCCTCCGTATGCCGCATCACTGCCGATTTCAGTGGGCGGGGCATGAATGGAACAGCCTTTCGCATTGGAGAACAGACCTTGCTTACAAACTGGCACGTATTGTTTAGCAAAGACAATGGCACGCGTGCCGATACCGTTACTGCCGAGTTCAGGTACGAGGATGATGGTAAAGGCGGCTATTTGAATTCCAGAAATTTTGTGTGTGACGTAAATAGCATTATAACCAATAAAGAAAACGATTGGGCGATCATTAATGTCACAGAACTTCTCGACCCTGAATGGGAAATTGTTCCTATTAAAAACAATGTGACACCCCAAATAAAAACACAGGCCTTTATTATTCAACACCCTATGGGAGACCGCAAACGCCTGGGATTTGTGCGCAACCTCATCACTTCCGTTGACGACCGGGTGATACATTACCTGACAGATACGCAGCAGGGCGCATCCGGCTCTGCCGTGTTCGATAGCGACGGTATGCTGATCGCATTACACCATGCCGGCGGCAGACCTCAAGAAGTAGCCGGCCAACCTCCCGTAAAAAAGAATGAAGGCATTCGTATTTCCAGAATAGTGGCTGATATGCAAGCGATGGGGGTCGACGGGTTTTGATTTAGTATTTGATTGTTGGATGGGATGGTGTTATTGCAGTGGGAAAACTGTTAAATGTATAGGCAGACCAATATCTGCGAAGATCGACAAATCAAGATCCGAATAATCAGCAACCTGCTTCACATTTTGGGCAGAATTCCAGTTAAGTAGAAATTCAGCGAAAAATTGGAAAGTTTAGCTGATGAGAGAGGATTTGAAACCTTTTAATTAACTAGCTGTTGATGAGCGAGTTACATGGTTTCGAAAATTACTTCCACGATTCACGATATCAGCCCAAAATACCTCGCAAAAACTTTCCTAACTAGCTGATTATCAATAAATAACAAGTCGTATTTTATACAAAGTTAGAAATTCCCTGCTTACGGGCAAAAAATGGTTTAATTTCTTTAGTATTTTAGGTTCGAATCCCTCATCTCCGAGGGTTCGAATCGCTTCGACAGCATTTGGAAGCTCCCAAGTCCGTCGGGAGTTAATATGGCTGTAATAGGAAAGGCTAAGACATGTCAATTAGGTCAACGCTGGGGTATTAGTGTTTAGGCCTTGTTCCAGTCAGATCTTCAACAGAAAGCATGGATTAATAGCGCTGCTTGTTGGGATTCGATGCTTGCTTAACGTTATAAAATGTCCAGTTTTTTAAATATAAAACTGGACATTTTGGGAATAAATGTATAACATTGAGATATGAAAGTGTCTGGTATCGTTGCAACTAGAATAAATAGACTTCCCAAAGGATATGTCTTCACATATGTGGATGTGTCTGATGATGTGGAAATGAAAGAGGCCGTGATCAAGGCGTTAAACCGCCTGGCCCAATCAGGAAAGATCACGAAACTGGCCAAAGGGAAATATTATAAGCCTGAAAGCACCGTCTTTGGAAGCTTGGCACCAGATAAGGCCCAGGTCGTAAAAGACCTGCTGGAAGACAATGGCAAGATCACGGGTTACCTTACAGGATACAGCATCTATAATCAGTTAGGGTTCTCCACCCAGGTGAGTAACACCATTGAAATTGGTAAAAATCAGGTGCGGCCAACCTTTAAGAGGGAGCGATATACGATTACTTTTGTAAAGCAGAAAAACACGATCACGAAAGATAATATTCCATTTTTGCAGATTCTAGATGCCGTCAAAAACATCAAAAAAATACCGGATGCGACTCTGGAATCCTCTTTGCGAAGGTTGCTCGCCATACTAAGAGATCTAGCGGAGGCTGATTATACGAAGCTAATTCGCCTGGCTATGAAGTATCCACCAGCAACAAGGGCACTGCTCGGAGCTCTTCTAGAGGATTTGGATAAAGGAGCGCTGACAACGCCGATCCGCAAAACGTTGAACCCAATTACCCGCTATAAGCTTTCCGGGATAGGGAATCTGATTAGCTCAGCAAAAAACTGGAACATCGGATGAGATTACACGAAGACCCACGCCTTTTCAGGCAGGCGGCTCAGTTTACAGCTGATCAGATGCGAATTCCAGCCATCTATGTGGAAAAGGATTATTGGGTGACGTACGCTCTGAGGACCATCTTTGAAAGCGGTATCGGTGCCGATACGGTGTTCAAGGGAGGGACGGCACTGTCAAAGTGTTATTCGATGATAAATCGTTTTTCGGAAGATATTGACCTTGTGGTACTTCGCAGAGAAGGTGATTCAAACAACCGACTGAGAACGAAAATCAGAACGATTGGCGCAGTGATAGAAGCCGCTTTGCCAGAGGTCCAGATAGACGGTTTAACCCACAAAATGGGTATGAGTCGCAAAACGGCACATACTTACAATAGAAAATTTACCGGAGCATATGGCCAGGTAAGAGATGTTATTATTGTGGAGGCCACCTGGCTAGGATATTTTGAACCCTACACCACCACGTTCATTAATTCATTTGTCGGGTCAATGATGCTGTCCAATGGGCAGGAGAAACTTGCAGAGGATTTGGGATTGACTCCTTTCGAAGTTCGTGTATTGGAGCCAATCAGAACAATTTGCGAGAAAATAATGAGTTTGGTGAGATTTTCCTACGGAGAAGAGCCAATTTCTGATTTGAGGAAAAAAATCAGACACATCTATGACTTGCACCAGCTCCTGCAACAAGCGGAGTACTCTGCTTTCTTCAATTCCGGAGAATTTGATCAAATGCTTTTACGAGTTGGTCAAGACGACGTTGCCAGCTTTAAGAACAATAATGGTTGGCTTACAAACCATCCGAAGGATGCTCTGATGTTCCAGGATATTGAAGTGGTCTGGAAAGAATTGCGTGAAGTTTATAGCGGAGATTTTAAAAATCTCGTATATGCCGATCTTCCCGGTGAGGCGGAAGTAGTGCAGACGCTGGGTGAAATAAAGAAGCGTTTGGGGACAGTTGAGTGGTCAATAAAAATTCCTGAATAAAGATCTAGATGATGGCGCTTCCGAGGTATTCTCGTTTGTTTTACAGCTACGAAATTGTTCCCAATCGGTACAAAATAGTACGGTAACTGCTAGTCGTGATCGCTTTTACCTCGAAAAATCCTCGCTTACCAGAATTTTGCGCCCCTAAATTCTAGGATAAACGGGGTCATACGGAACGTGATCAGAGCGGAGATTCTTCAAACCATTTAAAGTCAGATTATCATTACAAATTTTTTCATAAATACCTGTGGAGTAGTTAAGTCTGCTAAACGCTCCGATATGAAAAGACTTTTACTAATATTCTTTTTTTTTACCGGGATTACGCGGTGGTGAGACTGCAAAAATCGACAGTTTGAAAGCTCGGTTGCATTTTACTGGTACTATACCGAAATGCCCAACATAAACTTGGTATCGAGCTTTGAAGATAAGCAATGAGATGTCGTTGCCAAAATTTCGCGATTTGAACAGGAGCTAACAAAGCTAGAGGAATCCGAACAAAAGTTGACCACGAACATTTTGAGTGCTAAGGGGTGCCTGAATGACCTTTTCGAGCTGAAGAAAAACAGGCAAGTTGCTATTTCTGAACTTACGAAAGCGATCTTTTGGGCATCCTGGGTAAGGAGAAACGCGACGCGCTTATTGAAAAATTGATTGAGACTGGATTTGTTGACAAGGTTGAAAGCATTGGTGATCTGGAAAAATTTTAGAGCGTTTCTTCCGATCTAGCGGTTGAATTAATGGCAGAATAAACCGCTCATATTACCAAATTATGTAGAAACTATTTAATAATTTAGAGATCTTGATAGTGATACCATTACCTTGAATAAATTGTGTACAATAACTTATTGATAAATAATTACACGGCTAAAAAATTTATAACTTATATAAATTGAGCATTACCGCCGGAGGTATTTCGCCTAGTTTTTCATTTTTTTCACTGTAAATATATCCGCTCGGATCTATGTACCAAAATCGGTAGTACCTATCATAAATCATGTAAGAATATTCCTTTTTATTAGAGACACTTAAAGTTCCTATCTTTATTGATTTTCTATTATTTTCGTAAATTAATTCTCCGTCTTCATTAAAGTAAATTGAATTTGAAAACCCCTTATTAAGACTAATATAATAAGGAATTCCCTTTTTTGTGATAATTTTACTGGTGTTTAATCGACGTAAGTTGCTCAGATCTGCTGCAGTGTTGGTAGAGTTTAATGGGACGGTTTTTAAGACATTTTCAAATCCTTTATATGGAGACATGTCCAAATTCTCAATTATGCTATACTGAATGCCATTTTCTCCATTTCCTTGAACTATTTCAATATCTTGATACAGTAAGGTTGAGTCAGACGCGACGAAGATCGCTTTCATTGGTAGAGACAACGTTTTATTAGCTGGTGTCGTATTTAATTTAGCCTCGTCTGGCAGAATGGTTAAAGACTGTGAAAAGAAAGTAGAGTCCAAATTCCTAACAATTTCGACCGTTAGGTCAGAATCAAAAGCTTTCAGATATCTGTTAGATATTTTTTCGCTTTTTTCTAAGATTCCCTTTGTTACTAAATGTGCATATCCACCAAGCGTGTAGTCCACCTTTACCGGATCGTTGACCAATGCAATTTCGGCGGATCGAACGATTGCCGATGGTAGACTATTCTTGCCTAGTGCGTTTTTTTCTATAAATGCTAGCGGGCTGAGATGCTCATCTTCCGCTGCTTGCCAACCTTGCTTAATTTGTTTTACCCTGTCTTCCCTACTTGGGTAGCCGTTTCTCGGTTTTTCATCTGCAACTGTTAAAATGGCAGCCAACGCGTCTTCAAGAGTAACTTCAGGCTTTTCATATTTTAATTTTCTCATTTTAAATCCTGCTTGATCATCCGCCCTTTTTTCATTTTCAGTCTTGTACTTGTCTTTGTTTCTTCTCGTGTCATGCTGTAAGTCGAAATGACTCATCTCATGGAAGATAACGGATACAGATGCCCATTTACTTCCACACTTGGTGTCGAAGTCCGTCATTTTTTCAGGATTGTACTGAACATATCTAACATTTCCGGCGCTATATACCTGAACATAAGTTTGTTCGCTTGTGCGTTCTAAGATATAGTCGGCCGGATCCAAACGGAAGTGTTTCCGCGTTGTCTGGACAAAAAGCTTTTGAAATTCATGTGTAGGGTCGCCGCCAGCAACCGAATGAGGGAATTGGCTATTCTCAGTGTTAACAAACCCACATTTGAAGTTAGCTTCATCAAATTCCTTTTCGAATGACTCAATTGATATTGCTTCTTGCGAAAATGTCTCCGAAAAGAAATGCTGCATTATACAAAATGCAACGATCAGTTTTAAATATTTCGGCATGAATTAAGTCGTTCTAAAATTTTACCGGAATAAGCTCTACTCTAAGCAGCCAAGTCTTATCCTTGAAAAATTCGGTATTCTTATTATAAGCATTGTAGTTTACTTGAATATTGAACATGGCTAACCCTAGGTAGATTCCGGCGGAATAGATTCCTAAGTTTTTAAAATCTTCATCAATTGAATTAGACGCTTTGTATTTATCGTTGAAGAGGTTGTATTGATACCTAGTCATTAGACCAAATCTGAACTTCTTTCCCCCATCCTGATTGATTAATCGAAAGTCTAAACTTGGATTTATTTGCATTCCCCATCCAGGATTATAGATAGATTGATTGAATTGTTCTATATCTGCATACCCAGTTAGGTCGATGGTTCCAAGTAAAAATCCCTTTCCAATTCCTTTAAACAAGAGAGGTCTATTGAGGTTAAGGGATAAATTGCCGCCGCCATTTGTCAGCTTTTGAAGCGCGATTTCTTCCTGAGAGCGCGTCGAATCTTTCAGCGCAGATTGAGCAATGTTGGTACCTACGCTCAGTCTGAACCAATTTTCCGGAATTACTGAGAGCAACTCCACGTAGACCGAATTTGTTTTAGAGCCGTCAAGCCCGGGTCTAATGGAAGCTACCGATAAGCCAGCCAAAGTGCTAGCGTTGTCACTATCGTAGAATTTGGCCAGTGCATTGTCTCCTTGCCGGCTGGGGATAAACTCCCACTTGGTTTTTCCTGCTGGCGTCAAGCCAGAAACTCTTTTTGTAATTATCGATGGGGTTATTGATTGCGCATAGCTTTCGATAGAGAGCATTGTGAGGGCGACTAAAAGGAAGGGTTTCATAAGGCGAGGTAGTTTATGGTTGCACCAATTTACACCTCTTTACATATATTTTGTTTACCGAATAATAAGTTCTTCGATAACCTTCAGCGAGACAATTATGGAACTTGTTTCTATATTATAAATATATTTAGTCAGTATTTATCACTTTAATTTTGGTTTATAAACCGTGCATGTAAAATGTCATCAAAAAGTAGACAATTTTAAATAAGTGAAGAAAGTGTGTTTGGTAAAATGATTAGTTTAAATGGGAAAGCAAAGAAACCTACACCTGAAAATTACGTTATGGATGTACGCCTCAGTATCAGAGAGCGTTTTACGCCTAAACGGTGGCTCCTGATCTGGACGGAAGCTCTGCTTGCAGAGATTACGGTTGCCTAGTTGTGCCGCAAACACCAAGATCAACGAATCACAATTCTACACATGATTAGGACTACGGTATCTAAATGGCATAGCACACACACTTAAGAAGAAACTTTCGAACAGGCGAATAGCTAGATCTGCTTCGCTGCGTGTTTTTGCATAGCGAGGGATTCGAGTGGTCTATTTAATGTTTTGAAAATCAGTCTGATGCTTATTGTTTGAAACTCCCTTCCATGGTGAACGTATTAGCCGAAATTTCTGATATCTGTTTATTTTTTAACTAACTGAATGTCAATAGGTAGTAATTTATTTTGATAATTTGAGAGATTCGCTTCTAAATTCAGAAACCTCATCGGCGAGGCCGATTGGGCGTTGATCCTGAAATCGGTCACGTTACGGCTCTAATCTTAAAGGACGGCTCATTTCCGGAGTGTTGTTGGCTACCGTTTAATCACCTTGAAAACCTAATTAGATGTCCAGTTTTTATCAACAAAACTGGACATTATGGTGGCAAACCTGGAGCAATACCGGAATGCCGCGGGTGTCAAGTTTTTTGATCAAAAAACTTGACATTTCTGTTCGCGATTTGCGAACAGAAAGCCGCTTGTCAACTGAAAATCGATGGAATAACTGTCATTCCATCGAAGAAATTATTAGTAGTCTATGAAAACATGACCTTCATATTCGCTGTATCCACCTAAAAACAGGTCTCTGGCGAAGGCTTCATAGTCGAAGTATTTTTCGAGCGTGGACGGCACGTCTGACAGCAGTCCCGTCTCTTCGACATATTGGTAAGTGTATTCAAGTGTAGCATCTTTCCCAGAGCCTCCAAAGAACCCCTGGTAGCTTTCTCGGAATCCTTCAAGTTGGTCATCTAATTCGTACCCGTTGGATGGCCAATAGTTAATCTGTTTGCAGTAAATGTCGAGTGCTTCGGCAGTCTCACCGTCCATATCATATGTGGCCTTAAAGTAGGTGAACGCTTCTTTGTGAAGGCTGCATTCCGATATCAAAAAATCCGGGATGTTTTCCCAGTCTTGAAACATAAGCTCCGGATCGAATTCATTACGATGAAACTCGTGGCAGTCTTGCAGGAAATCTTTTAGATCTGAGTAGTCTGTAAGGTCAAACCATTTACCAAACAGCGATCCATTGTTGTACTGACCATAGGTTCCCACATAGATTCTTGGAGCATTTTCGAGATTTCTCATGATTGAAAGGCGTTTAAGGAGCTAAGGCCCGGCTTTGTGCTCAGGGCAATCGCTGCCTTCCACTCAATGAAAAAATGACGGGGCTCGTCCCCTTGGTTGCAAGCCCATCCGGCGGTTTAAGGTGCGGCTGGCTAATGCGGGTTAAGCTAAAAAAGCCGGATGACGGAGTGTAGGCTTGCAACCGTCATTTTTTACTTTGTAACTTTCGTTTGCACTGATCACGATCTACCGATGTCCTTCCCGCGTCCTGCGGTTTTATCCTACAATCACTATATATTCAATGCTGAAAATTCTAAATAAACGAAAATGCACATCCTCGATTACGTTGATTGTTGGGTTCAGTAATGGGGCAGAAACAAAACTATCCCAAGTCTGCTTCTTTAAAGATTCCAGGTAGGGCTTATAGATTTCCCGTAGTTCTTGGTTGAGATACAAGTGAGTCATAACTGTATCAACAGGTTGTTGTTGTTGTGTCAAGAAAGATAAGCGCCAAAAATTATATTACTCGAGACACCTTAGGAAGATAATTGAAATTACTCAGTACTCTCAGCAAAAATCCGTAGGCGCCGATGACACCATCACTCTCTAGGCTTCCTGAGCGTCTCTACAAAACCTAATTAATTCATGCAATTTTGGCCTAGCGGAACTGGTTGGGCCGAAGGGCCATTCGGTCTCAGATTTAGTAAAGGCACAAAACCCATATAGCAAAAGTAATGAGACATCTGCTTGTGAGTTGAAAGTACCTTTGAAGACAATCGGATACGCTTTCGCGAGCTTGCCAACGATAAATTCAATCTGATTAAGGGACAAACTCTTTTTGGCCAAACAGTCATCGACTGCAGTGCCTGTCGGGAGGTCAAATTCATCAAAATAAAAGCCGAATAATGCTTTTAAATTTTCTTCCGTTTTCGGATAGATATTCAGCTGTTTTGAGGGAAGATCTATCATCTTATTTGTCAGTTAGTTTGCAAAGATTCTATTGCATTGTCCCTGCCGGGTACTTTTCATTTAGCTGTTCTTAAACCTACACAAATCTTACCATAATGGAATACTTCCTAAAACGAGGCCTAGTGACCGTTCCGTCCCAAATGGTCTGCGGTGATTTGTAGTTTAACAGTTCTAGTAGCTATGACAAAGCCGATGCCACTAATAAGGGACTATCAACCAAGAAGTAATTGACTGATCTTAACCAGATCTGTAATTCTAGGCTCTTCTTTCTTTGCTAATTTCACACCGACTTGCTTCCAAGCATTGACCTGAGATTCATTTGCGCCCCTTCTCTGGTATTTGACAGACTCTGCTTCGAAAGCCTCCCGGACTCGAGTTAAGTTTCGGTTGTACACAGCAGCGACTTTCCCAATGACATTAATAAGATTCAGACTCTCATTCTGTTGAATAAGAAACCAGTCAGGATCTACTTCTTGTGCACTTTTTACAATACTATTTTCTATTTCAACATTTGCTTGCGTAAGATTCTCCCTGACTTGAATCTTCTGAACAATTTCTTCTAGCTTGCGTTTTTCGTTAGCGGACAGCACATCGTAAAAACGTATTTTTAGCGCATTGTAGAATGGGGCACCATTCGAATGAATGCGGCATGTTTCATTGATCAGTGAGAAGTCGAACGAGTCATCCACTGCATATCTCTTTTTGAAAGCTGAGTCTGACAGGCGATACTTTGCTATGATTCGTTTAGTATCGGCATCATTCTCAAATGCTGAGAACTCGGTGCTCTTCAAGATTTCCTTCCACAGATCCTCTTTTTTTGCATACTCGCCGACGTCATCGCTTTTGCTATAAGTTTTACACCACTCATGCATTGATTCCAGAAGGTGCCTCGCCAAAATTTTCAAATCTTCGGGTAGCGCCTGGTTTGTCCAAATGGAACCCAGATCAAAATAATTTACTTTTCTATCCGAAGTGATTTTGTACAAAGCTGATATACTGTAAGGTACAACCGTTGATCGGATTTGCCCAATTGCATTAGGTCCGCTCCCATAAATCTGCTCAAATTCTTTAAACACGATAGCTTTAGCAATAAGATCCTCGTAAAATGGCCTGCCAAGGTTCTCTGGCTTAATCGGCTTATCGTTGTGATCTACCTGGATGAATTGCATAAAGTCTCTGAAAACTTTTTCCCCTCCCTTTCGCACTAGATGCGGCGTGATCCCCCAGGCAACATAGTATTTTGCCATCTGCTCCTTACTTAACCGCTTATTCTTGGGATAATTTTTCTCGATCTGCGTCCGCTGGCTCGGATAAACCCTGAGCATGGTGTTAAACTCTCCACGAATGCGCTCAAAGAACCATTTCGAGCCTGAGTTATCGGTAATACTTTCCGACAGCTTCTTAATTTTTAGAAGATGGGCGCTGCGAGAATTCAAATCGACGCTTGAAACTTTGTTCTGCGAGTTTGAGTATTGGGAAATTTTTGAAATCAGATCATCGAGGTCTTCCGGATTACTTGACTCTGCGACATTGATTTTTGCCGCAACACTGACTTTTGACAGATCTACTCCATCCTTTGCGGTGAAGTATATCGAAGCTGTTGTCTGCCCACCATTCACAATCTGAAAGTCCGTAAGTGAGTGAATGAGGGCAACCCCGTCCTTATGCACGATTTCAGAGGCTGTCGCCGTTATGGTCACACCATTATTATATGCAATGAATTTCTCCGGTTCCTTAATCAATGTTTCACGCAATTTTTGATTTACACCCTTAAACTGCAGGAAGGACCTGACGTTGCGCTCCAATAGCCGAGAGCTGTAATCATGGTAGAATTCGACCAGCAATCTTGCTGGAATCACCGCAAGGTAAGATTTGAACAAACCCGAATCATCCGCAGCCTGTATCGCAGTCAGAGGGGGATTAAGATTGATTATTATTGGCTCTGCTCCGCCAGCCGATATTTCGAAATTGTAAATCCTGTTCAAGTCGATAAGTTGATACTGTATAGACAGTTTTTTCGACTTTCGTAGCTTGTTCAGGGTATAGTTGGTAACAAATTCGTCTTTTTGAAATGTAAAACTCTTGGGAGAACCTGTTCCCCTCGGCTCAACTGATGTCGTATTTGAAATTAGAAAGATCTCTATAACATCAACCTTATCTTGAAAATCAGGGTTCTCCAACCATTTGATGAGAGGTGCAGCTGGATCTCCCGCCTGAACGTCCGAAAGGTGATTTTTCAATGCCTTTGTCAGAAAATTCTTTGCCTTCAAAAACAATGATTCGTAATACTCCTTTCTTGAAATATTAACTTCGCCACTCCCGGGCAGAACAAGGTTCGATAAGAAGAGTTGGAGACGCTCGCCTGTGTCATTAATCAGGTAGCCGTCAATCTCAATATTTTCGGTATTGCGCGTAAAGTATGCAAATGTAATTTCGTCCGAATCAATCATCCTGGCCAGGTTTAGACCTGGCAACACATAGTTAAGGAGAGCGATTCTGTCAATCTTATTGTCTTCTGACGTGATATTGTTTACCAGCGTGGTAAAAAATGATCCAAGTTCATTTAAGGTCATATCTGACTAGCCAAATCTTCAACCAGGAATGGTGTTAAACCTCCCAGAGCCAAATCGTATGTTACATTTTTTACGGCGTCCGGAAGTGAAGTACGTGTTATTGCCGGAAACGATTCTTTACTGCAATTGAAAACGAAAACAGCCTTTATCCCAAATCCTATATCACCGTATTTATCCAGATTGCCGTGGCTAATGCCTGCCTTGGCTAAGGCAGTCCAAAAGCCACTTATCCTGCCCACCGAAGCTCCTTTCAAAATCTTCGTAATATCATCTATCAGGGAGGCCAGTGTCGTGTGTGACTCTTCGGGCCGGTGAAATTCATAGACTACCAGGAATAATTTCTCTCCCCCAAGGAATCCAAGCTGATACTCACTGGAAATTTTTACTATGCTTTTTCCCTCACTGATACTCTTGATTTCAAAATGTTTGTCGCCGAGCTCGAAGTCGTGACCTTTCCCAAAAGGTCCTTTCCAGGCGGAAACAACGTCCTCAGGGGAATGTCTGGTGCTATTTAGAAGAGACTTCAGGAAGTAAAGTTCCCCAAAAATCCCCCGAAGATCAGCCATACTTAGCTCACCGGTAAGCGAGTCAAAAAGATCGAACCAATCATTGCAAACAGCAATAAAGGATAACTTATCGGATCCACCACTCTCCTTTCTCACAGCAGATACCACACTCCCAATCAAGTCATTGAAAAGATTCTCCAATTTCTGGTTCGATAGCGCTAGTATCAGTGTCTGCCTGCCGTTAATGCCCTTTTCGATAAGTGAGAGATTTGCCTTGACAACCGGATCTATCGGAACGTTATGAGAACGTTGAGAAAACTGAAAGAACAAGCAATGCCTTCCTTCCTCATCTATTCCATATCTAAATCTTGAGTCCGAAAATTCGCCGAACTCAAGTAGCCGAGGGAACGGGCCCCCATCGTTGTAGAGTACTTCCCAGAATAACTGCATTATACTATGTCATTTACTTCATTATCGATATCCTCCGGCAGCTCATCACTCTCGTTAACATTGTCAAGGTCAACTGGCAGCTCCATGATTTCGTTAGCCAGGTAGATCCCTCCTGGATCATCAACAATAGGGGGAAAGCTAATCGCATAACCTATCAATGGAATCTTCGTATCAATTTCCTTACTCCGCGCAACTTCCTTCAATTTTGAGTCATTAAAAATTTCGGTCTGATCAATCAAATATATAATTAACAACCCTTCTGATTCACGCCTGATCTTTCGATAAATCCAGCCAGGTATTGTTACTTTTTTAGCTCTACGCTCTGCTTCGGCCTGACTACAACCATTTTTTTCAAGATATTCTTTCATTTTATTCGCCCGAAACTCTTCCTTTACTTTCGCAACAGCCAGACTATCCAATCCCACAGCTTCGTCAGCCCCGGACGTAACAATGTTCATGGATTTGCCTGATGCAGTAAATTTCTGCTCATGTAACAAGTCTTGGTAGTAATGGCTCTTATCTATATTCTCGGAATCGGGAAGTCTTCTGACCGTTGTTTGAATTTGAAAGTCAGAGTCCTTAATTTCATAACCACTGCCAGTTCTCTTTACAGCTATCTTCCAATTAACCAACTTGTTGGAAGCTGAGCATTTCTCGATATAGGCCTTTAAGATGTCCTTCATGAACGGTTGCGCCATATACGATGCCGGTGAATCAAGAAATCTGAAGAGAGTTGCTATTCCGGTATTCAATAGGTAAAAGCTATTTTTACCAGCAATTGGTTTAAAATCGAGCTCAGAGAATAAAGATCTGAATGATTTATAAGCATCTTCGACTGCTTCTTTTTCAATTTTAAACGTTACTGTCTGATGAAGCATATTTTGAAACGACAGCCGGACTTCTCTCGCATTTTTCAGGATAGTTGCTCTAGTGATTTTGAGTACGTCTGGATGTTGCTTAATCAATAGCTCAAATTGCCGCGGAGTCTTTTTTTGGATTTCCATCGCTTCAACTTGTTCCTCGAGTTCAGTCAATGCTGTTGTAATAAAATCGTATTTCTCTTCAGTCGGAAAATCAATAAAAAGCCGGCAAGCATCAATATAACCCGGTCGGTACCCAAACCATCTGCCCATCTGAAGCAGTGCATCATAATAATTAGTGTCTCTTAAAAAGTAGTTTATCGTTAATCCTTCAAGGGTAAAACCCCGTGAGAGGCGATTACCACCAACTGCGATGTACTTCTTGCTACCACCATCAGGATAAATTAATTTATCACCGGTCATAGAATTAATCGCCTTGACAGAGATATTGTTTACTGCATGAGGAACAAGGCTTGATACCTCTTCCCAAGTCTTCGAGTCCAAGCCGTCAGTGTTGTAGTCAAGAGGCAGATAGGACTTGATATTTGCCACCTTATAAGCAAAAAACCTATTCCACTGCAATCGTAAACGCTCGTATATCCCAGCCGGGTCGGATAAACTGTCTGTACTTATCCTTATAGTTAAATGATCAACATACTTCTTTATCGCGGCAGCTATGGTATTCTGCTCTGCAATTAGACGAGATATGTGAACAAGCATTGTATGATGGTCAGTGAAGCCAGGAAGATGCTGCAAAATATGCTTCCTCGAGTCGCGTAGAGCTATGGAAATAATAAAACAGTCAATCGAATCAGTTAAGGACTTTGGAAGATCGCTTTCCATACCTTCTACTCGCACGTACGTCTCGCTGTCCGGGTTTGGAATAGTCTCGATTAGAGGAATTTTACGATCACCTTCCGACTCTCTCCCGTTAGAAAAAAATCGCTTAGGCCCGAGGTATGACGACGGTGTTGCAAGTTTGTAAATGAATTTGTCTGGAAAAAGGCTCGGCGACAAACTACATTCAAGCTTTTGTATACTGTTGTTATATCTGTAATCTATGGTCCACGAACCTTCTTCTTCTTGTCCACCATTCTGATCTTGCAAGATGTTTGCGAATGGCGTAGCAGTATATCCGAGATAAGATCTTCGCTTGAAGAGGTTAAGCAATGCCCTAATATGACCATTCACTTTACTTGCGTACTTTTCACCCTTGTGCCCCAGATTATTCAAAGAAGCATTATCTGCTTCATCATCAATAACTAGCAACGACTTTGCCAGATTTACCTCACCATGAGAAATTGAAGATTTAAACCAGTAGACTAAATTTGTGAGCACTCCCACATTTTTCTTGCATACGAGGATTTTTTGATTGGTGAAGCCAAAGTTGGAATCTACCATTGACTTACGGAAATCTGCAGACATCGATGTCAAGGATGTGAGCTGGTGAATTCCGTCAACTCCAAAAGCCTGGACTTTCCCAACACCTATCCTCTGATTAATCTGATTCCCATCCTCACCAATTCCTACCACGTCGGTATTGATCCTTTTTTGAGTTTGCGAACGCAAATCCTCCATAATGCCCGAAAAAACTATAATCAAATCATATCCAGCATCGACTCCACGATTAATCACACCATTGAAGTTCGCCGTTTTCCCCGACTGGACAGATCCCAGAACCAACCCTTTCTGAAGTACGCTGATTGGTTTGAGAGGATCTCCAAGACGCTCAATGATAGCCTTAGTACTTCTCTCAGTACTACTAATCACCTCAGAAGGGCGACCTAATCGTCTTAAATATGTTACATATCGATCAAAATAATTCCACCTAATTGGCACCTCTCTTGCTTCGATCCAGCGTTCATAGTCCAACTGATCATCAATTACGGTGTCAGGATCTATACTTGTAACAATGATGGATTTCAATCTTAACTTGATACTAGCAAGCCATTCCGAATGCAACTCTTCCGAACCCTCGAAAAAATCCGAGAAAATTTCAGTACGTTTCATGTCATAGAAGTTCCTTTCAATCTCTTGATCTAATTGCCTCGGAGTGATGTAACCTTGCTGCTTTTTAAGCTTTTCGATCTTACGCCGGATATGTTCAGAAAGTAAATCCCACTCCATTATTGCTCTTTTATGGATTCTATAAATAATTCAATTTCTTTGCGTCGACCAAAGCTGTCCAGCAACAAAGACATTATCTCTTCCCATGAATAATCAGCATCCTGATAGTATCGCATGATCCTGTGAATTTTCTGCCTTTCATCCTCTGAGATTGCAGAAGATGCTTGTCCTGATGGGGAATC
Source organism: Dyadobacter sp. 50-39 (assembly GCA_001898145.1). Taxonomy (GTDB): domain Bacteria; phylum Bacteroidota; class Bacteroidia; order Cytophagales; family Spirosomataceae; genus Dyadobacter. Next base: position 21,322 of record MKSR01000029.1, on the reverse strand, counting down.
TTCATTCCATATCTCATTCAACTTCCTTTCAATCAATCCTGTAAAACTCCCCAATAAATCACGTTGCTCAGGATTCAACTGGTTACTTAATCTCCGGAAGATTTCAAAATCTTCGTTAATCCGAAGATATGGGCCTTTGCCACGCATCTCTTTTACAATTAGTGACAGACCTCCCCTTGTCTCCCGCGGCCTGATAACATTTGATGCAGTCCTCTCCCGATACTCATTTGATGCTCGCGCTGCGACATCCTGAATCATCTCATTCATTGCACGTTTCAATCCGAAAGGAATCTTTAAGGAAGACTTTGCAACATTCAGATGGAAATCGCTGTCGTTGATGTTAGTTATGTCGATTTTTATTCTACCAAATTGAAGAAATGCCGACTTGGGAATTGTCCTCATCCATCCGCCCCAGCTAATAAGTCGATCATTTCTATACACGTAAAAGCCTTGCATTTCTTCGAGGGTTCTCTGGGCCGGTATCCATATTGACCCGGGATCTTTTGATTCCGCTGCGGCGCGTTTAGGTAAAATTATACCCTGAAACTGAATGTACGACTCGACGGTCCGCCAATAGCTGTCAGCAACAATCTGTACACCCGTGACTTTACTAGGGAAAGGCTCAAAGCCTTCGATAATAGAATTGTTGAGACGCAACTCTAACCTTTTCGATTGAATATACCGGTGAAAGACGAGGCCCAGATGGCTTTTAAGCTCTTCCAATTCACCTGCGATTTCATTTATGCCCGGAAGCCGTTCTAACTTGTACAAGTTGTTCCAAACAACCAAAGTGTTTACACGGAAATCAGGAGAATGAGCATGGAAACTCTTGCTTGTTTGTATATAATCTGACTTCAAAGATTCAGCTGCATCAGCTGTTTCTATAATCAAAGTCCAGTTGTCTGTTTTTTTGAGATGCTCAACATCCCAGGTACGCCCCTCAAATGGCGCACCAGACGTCCTGGAGAGGACAGTGAACTTTCGTGATTGCGAAAAAGAGGCTGTTTTTAAGCCTAATCCAAATCTTCCCAAGTCACTCGGATTTCGGGTAGCATCGAGATCTGCACTGGGAAATCGCATGTTTTCAGTCAGCGCAGTTGCATCCATACCGCCCCCATTGTCTGCAATAAACAACCGGAGAGGAACTTGATTTGAATTAATTAATACCTCGACACGTGTCGCACCCGCAGCAATGGAATTATCTATGAGATCAGCAACCGCTGTTGAAAGAGAATACCCCTGTTCGGAGATAGATTTAATAAAAAAGACAGGGGGTGGATTAAGGATTATACTTTGAGACATTAAAATATTACAGGGTTTACCCTAGCAATATACCAAATCTCAAGTCATGAGAAAAAAATTGCCTCAAAATTAGTTCTACGAGCAACCAACCTAGAATAACAGAGGTTCTTTGTTCAAACGTGCGCGTTCAGGAACAAGGATTTCATGAACTATCTCGGCAATTTTATATGCCAGATAGGGTGGCACAGCATTCCCTACCTGATGGAATTGATGAGTTCGGCCACCACAGAAATAGTAATTATCTGGAAACGTCTGCACTCTTGCCGCCTCCCTGACTGTGAAACTGCGACACTGCGATGGGTCATAGTGGATGAAGTAGTGCCCATCCTTTGAGATATGGCTGGTTACTGTGGTGGCAGGCTCGTCTGGTATCTGGACCCGGAACCGATCATTGAAGTTTCCCGATTCTGCATTCTCATGATCTGGAAGGAGATCGTCGCCGAATTTCCGATAATCTTCCATTCTAGGAAAGGTTTTGAAGATCTGGGTATACAGAGACGCGAACATATACCTCTTTAGATCGTGTGTCAGATGGCTTCTGGACACATGGTGAAGTACCGATGAAAGGTTTTCATCATGAAACCAATCGTAGAGGGAATGATTGGCATCTAATGAACCTGAGGGCTGAACCGATTCTTTTCCAGGTGAGTCAGGGTATGTATGTCCGACGTCAATGCTGTGCCCATGAGACGCAAAGGACTCTGCCAACTCAGTGACATACTTTTCTATCCGTGAATACCAAAGTTCCCAAGAATCAGTCAGGTTGATATATTTTCGCTTTTTCTCGACGCCGTAAAATTTGGAGACCAGTTCACTATGTGAAAACTCTCTAAAAACGCTGCTACGAATACGTGGCAGGTCTTCAATGACAGATTTTAGACTACTTTTTACAGCCAGATCAAGTGTACCGGGACGAACATCTATATCCTCCCTGACACCGAGAAGAATTACACGATGCCGCTTTTGCGGGATTCCGTAATTTTCTGACTTTATGAGATAATCCGAATCATTTCTTACGTTCTCATTCACAAGGGAGTATATCCGGTATCCGCGCGATTCAAATTGTGGAAAAACGCTTGATGGCCTTCGAAGGTCACGTAAAATTTTCGTAAAAATCTTTTCACCCCTAACCTTTGCTGAAAGCAAACCTTTAACGTTTTCCATCACAAATACTGCGGGCTGATGGCGGGCAATTATACGGAGATACTCTTTATATAAGTAGACCCTATGATCATCTTCATATACTCCTCCGATTCTCGAACGTCCAACAACGGAATATGCCTGACAAGGAGGCCCTCCTATCAGGACCCAGCTTGATTCACCATTGAGATTAGCTTCGATCCTGTCGTCAATTTCATTTTCAGGCGTCTCTCCCAGAGTTGCTCTCCAGGCTTCGTTTTCTGCCGCATTGTACTCCGATGGATACCTACTGAATAGCTCATCCATCGTCATTTCACCATTGACGAAATCATAGTACTCCTTTGGCAGGCTGCGAAAGGGAAATTGCCGTACAAAGGACCTGAGTCTTAGAGTCTGATGAGCATGGACATCCTTTTCAATTGACAGCTTAATGCTGAAAACACGCTGATTGTCTTGCTCAGTCACTGAACTGAACCCTTCGGCTAGTCCACCAGGACCTGCAAATAAATCTATAATTGGAAACGGCATCGTAATTAAAACAGAGGGCTAAGATATGAACATTACTAACTGTTAGCAATTTCTTCGTTGTCAATCAAGTTTTGCAGCAGCCTTCCGAACGTGTCCTTCAAGGCCTTCTGCTTAAGCTCACATTCCCAAATTGTAAGCACCTTCCATCCTTTATCTGTCAACTCCTTGAATGCCACTTTGTCCTTGCTTTTATTCGTGTTTATCTTATCCACCCACCATTCTGAGCGCGTCTTAGGCACAACAAAGTATCTGCATCCCTCATGGCCGTGCCAAAAACAACCGTGAATAAAAATTACGGTTTTATACTTCGACAATACTATATCCGGCTTCCCTTTCAATTTCTTGTCGTGAAGTCGATAGCGAAAGCCCTGTGAAAACAAAAACCGTCTCACCATAAGCTCTGGCTTGGTATCCTTTGCACGAATTCGCGACATATTATAACTACGTACTTCAGTTGTATGCACATCAGCCATAAGCAAAAAAGAAGCGATCAATTGTTTTTCCCAGCAAGGATTTTTAACTGTTTTTTGACGAAGAAAATTCCCTTTGTAAAGCTGTCTCATATCTATTCAGTTGTGCCTGAGGTTCGTTCTGAATTCGTTGGGGATGGATCCACACAATTGCATGGCAATTGGTCGCCCAAGCCGCTGTCAATACCGATGACTGCTAGGCCGCTGCCTTCCGCCCCTAGCCAGATTTGGGATTGCAAAACGATTGCCGGTGCTGTTCGGCTTCTTCAACTTTTACTCCGAAGTTGCGGGAGTGCCATAAAGATTACCCGACGAAAAACTGACTCGACATTAGTTTCGTTTAGGCCGATATGTTCTGACGGTTAGCAGTTGGTTTTGATGGGCGCGACGAAAGACGTGCCAAGGTAATTTATAGTTATGAGCCGAGCATAACGTGTTTATTGTAAGGTCCTCTCTGGTAAAAAATCCCTTGGAGAAAGATTGAAATAATGAGCTAGCTTATCAATGTGTTTGAGATTATACTTGGCCCGATGATTGGTGCTTTCCGCATTACTTATAAATGCCTTCGTGGTTCCAAGGATGGTGGCGATGTCCTCTTGAAGTAAATTGTTACTCACACGTAGTTCCCTTACGTAATCGATTACATACTGTTCGATTCTGCCGATGTTTTCTTGGTCCTTCATGCTTGGGACGAAGTACGGGAAGCCTAAAAATTTTCAGTACACACATGTGTGTCTTTTGGTAACTTTCGATATATTTGTTTCAACAATCGTCCACCTAACGATTTGCAGGGGAATGATTGTCGGCATCCGTAGAGTGTAAGCACCATTTTGTATTGTTGGTCCAAATTGTTGTCAATGCTATGGCACTTCATGAACTCGCTAGAACGTCGGCACGCAACGAGCAATACCTGCTGCTTTTCCGCAGCGGTGATGAGCGTGCGCTCAGTTATTTTTACAAGCGGACTTATGATAGCCTGCTTTACCTTGGTAGAGGTCTGGTCAACGACGAGTTCCTAGTGAGCTGCATCCTGCAGGAATGTTACCTGAAAGTTTGGGCACACCGTGACAAGATAGAAAGCCTGCCTCATGCATACCGATTTATCCGCCTTAATCTCCGTTGGCAACTCTTGAAACAGGTCCAAAAGCCCTCATACCAGATATACCGGAAAATGACTGAAATAGACCACTTAGAACCTTTCCTGGGAGAAAAGCCAGATTTGGACAGCTACTTCGCGGACGGCACTGAGGGGAGAAGGTGGAATGAAATCTCGAAAGCGATCACATTTCTTCCCAAACAACGCCAGTTGATAGCCAGCCTTCACTTCCAGGATGGGCATAGTCCACGGGAGGTGGCGAAAAGAATAGGAGCCAGTACGCTGCATGTTACTAGCGAAATCCAAAAAGCGGTGGAGGAGCTTAAAAGAATGGTAGCGCCCCGCGCGACTGTGCCTATAAGGCAAGCAAAGCAGCCGTTCCCTTACGATCATATTCTAAGTAGCGAGCAAGCTGAGGTGTTCGAGCTCAGGCAAGATCAGAGGAAGTCTTTTGCTGACATCGCCTCTATGCTAGGCTATCCGCAAACCAAGGTACAGCAGCACTATATCAAAGCATATCAGCTTGTCAAAAATCATTGGAAACAAAATGGGCGATAGATCATGGAAAAGCTTTTCACTACCCGGAAGATCCGGCTCTTGATCGATTCGGACGACATCGATCAGAAGAATATTATTTTGGATACGCTCTACCAATGGCGATACATCTGTTTTAAAGCTGCCAACCAAATCTTTACCCACCATTACGTCCAGCAGCAGCTCAGAGAATTGCTCTATCTGACTGAGGGTGTAAAGGCCAAGCTTTCTGACATCAAAAAGGACGAATACGGGATGCTTTCTACGTCACGGATGAACACGAGCTATCAGGTACTTGCCCAAAACTATAAGGGCAGTGTTCCAATGCACGTCATGAGCGCCTTGAATGGAAATCTGGTTGCCAGTTTCAACAAGATGAGCAAGGCGCTTGCTACTGGCGAAAGCGCCTTACCCAGTTTCAGAAAAGAAATCCCGATCCCGTTTAAAGGAACCGATGTCAAGAAGCTAAGAAGCAGCAAAGAAGGGGCAGTGTTTCACTTTTCGTTATTCGAGTTTCCGTTCAGGACATACCTGGGAAAAACAGGCCATGACAAGCGCGAGATGCTCCAAAGATTACTCGCTGGCCAGGTAAAGCTTTGCACCAGCTCACTGGTGCTTGACAAAGGAAAGATTTTTATGCTTGCTGTTTTTCAGACAGAACGGCAGGAGCAGCCGCTTGACCAGGATATCATTGCTGAGGCAAGCTTGTCGCTAGATTACCCGATCATCGTTTCAGTCGGCAACAAACGTTATACGATCGGAAGCAAAGACGAGTATCTATACAAGAGGCTCGCTATCCAGGCCGCCATCCGGCGGAAAAGAAAAGCAATGCCCTTCATGAACCAAAACGGTCGAAGGCAGCTCCGAAAAACGAGCATCGATCAGCTGATACAATCAGAGAAGCGATATGTCTCCCACAAGCAGCACGTATACAGTAAGAGGTTAATTGATATATGCCTTAAAAATAAAGCAGCGACTTTGCTGCTCGTAGACCAGACAGATAAGGAGCAGCAAGCAAAGGAAGATCCTTTCCTTTTCAGGAACTGGGGATATTACGGCCTCAAACAAAAGATCGAGCGCAAAGCCGTAAAGATTGGGATTGCTGTGCTGGTAGAATGAATTTTCACAGAGGCTGCTTGTACAGCCGCAGGGTGAAACCACTGGCGGTTTCACTAAGTGCCAAGGGGCACATACAACTGGGTTAGCTTAATTAACGGTAAGCAAACGTGACCCGATATTGAGGCAGGTAACCGGTCCAGGTTACCTGCATTTTTTAGTGTTTTTATTCCGCATCAGCCGCATCCTTAGGCTTTCTGCCACGGGGCTTTCCGGTATACTCAGGTTTTGGCGCTTCAGTTTCGATCGCGAGTTCATAGCCTTTCGTAGTTTGATCAAAGTCAAAGGTGGAAATCTTGAAAATCAGTTTTTCGCTTTTGAAGTTGACGTTACCTTTTTTCAGAATAAGCGCCAATGGAATTACATGGCCTCTGCCACTTTTCTCGAAGGAAAAAGTTTGATCGGAACCTGCTGCCGGAACAAGATATACGGATTTAATTTTTCGCTTGCCTTCCTGGGTTCCAATTTTGAAATGGGTAGATTCCGGATCAATCCCCAGGTCGCGTAGCGCTGACGCTGGGAAAACAAGCTTGCCGGAATTAGATATGTAACCTGTCGGAAGCGGTGGAGCCTTTTCGACCACTTTGGTTTTAGAGAGGTTTTCCTCCGGGGAAAAGAATTTAATTGCTTTCAATTTCATGGGTGTAATGGGTTATTTTTGGCTAAAATAGGCTATTCTTTACGAAAACCTGCATCTATAAACCCAAACCGCGTTTTTTCTGCTTTTTTAAATCCGGTTTTAGTTCTTTTTTAAGGCCAATTTCCAAATTTTGAGCCAACCGCTTTTCAAGATAAGAAAGCGAATAGTCACGGCCTAAATCAGAGCCCTTGATCTTAATTTTCTTCTGTATATTAAAGAATGCAATGCCGCGCCCGATGTAAGATTTATATCCGACACTTACGAGTTCTTTTTTAAGCTCGGCAATAGATTTTACACTATCTAATAGCTTGTCAATCGCCTGTATTAGCTTCGAATGTGCATGGTCGGTAACTGATAGTTCCTGTGTCCTTCGCTGATTGATGCGCATATCAGGTGCTTGAACTAACCCCAGTTTATGCTCCATTTTGCGAGAGAAAGTCCCGATCCGGGCGTAGTTCTTAAAGTGATCGGCTGTATTTTTCCCATTGTGGTTGAGCCGGTTTGCAACGATATGGAAATGGCGATTACCGGTATCCTCATGCTTGAAAACAAGCATTTGATTCTGTTCAAACCCAAACTCCTTGGCAAACTCAGTAGTAATGCTGGCTATGGTCTCGCTGCTGGGGCTTTCACCTGGCGCGAAGCTAAACGATTGATGCCAGACGTATTTGGTCAGCTGCGTATTCCGCGAGTGGTTATCTTCAAATTGTTTAATCAGGTAGTCCAGGTCTAGTTTTCCATCTGGCTGTATTTTAATTCCCAGGTTCTGTATGTAGACCAGTTCTCCACGGACTTCTTCCGTATCCAGCTTTCTTTGCATTTTCGCCGAAACCTGTTTATCGTAGTAGCAGTACTCGATAAGCCTTTTGGCGCTACTGCCCAAACTTGCTTTCCCAATCATGTCTTCATCATTTTAAGTAATGTGGCAAGCGCACTTTCAATCTCGTGATGCACTGAGCTGGCGTCTGCGTTCACTGCTTTCCAAGCCCGTTCTAGTTCTGATAGTGGGGCTCGATAGTAGGCTTCGTATTTATCGCGCAGGTCACTTGCCAGCCGAGCGTTCGACCGGCACTCTTCAATAAGTTGCTGCTTGCTTTCGAGCTCGTCAGGAAATAGCGACAAAAAGTTGGTCAGCTCATTTAACCAGGAACGCAGGCTGCCAAGCGTCTGCTTTATGCTGCGGATCTCAAAGGATTCAAATACCCATAAGGTAATAAGGTCAGCGAGTAAGCGGACACGCTGACTGCTCTGTTGCCATTGAGCAGAAAGCATCTGTTGATCTTTAGTCTTTAAAACTGCCAGCGACAAGATGCCCGAGAGCTGTTCCAATATTCGGACTGTGTCGGCGACCTGTTTTGGAAGCGATCTTTTTTGCGGTTTTTTAAATGGAACGTCCAGCGCCAATGTCAAGAAATACTGACTGGCAGAGAGCCCGCTTTTCTCTATGATCTGATTGATCTGGGTTTTCTGGTCAGCGCTCACCCAGACTGAAAAGTGTTCCCTTTTGACAGTCCCCTTCTGTTTGGGTGGTCTGCCTTTCGTTTTCTGATTTTCCATATGTCTTTTTTGATTAGCTATGAGCCGGAGGCGAATAGCAGGGGTCCAGGGGTTTCTCCTGGCCAGCTCCGCCGGGGAGTCGCATTTTGCGACGTACCGGCGATAGCTGGCTAGGGAGAAAACCACAGCCCATGTTCGAGTCTGTCCGAAAGTGTTCGCTTCCGTTCTAAAAAATTCGGATTTGTTTGAAAGTGTTTGAATTCGTTAGAAAGCGTTTGAAGTTGTTCGCTTTTGTTCGAAATCGTTTGAAAAACAAGCTGTCCTATTCGGCCCCTAGCGGAACCAGCACACGTTTGCCCTGGGAGTCGTAGATGTAGTGCTCACCGATCTGGACTTTCCCCTTTTTAGGTAAAGGCGTTAGTTGCAGGTACAGCATCTTATTGTACTCGACGATTTTTCCTTGCTCCATGATCATCCTGTAAGCTGGCGCATTTTGGTACTCGTCCAAAATTCTTTGCCGCTCTACATACTGCTGACCATGGCGTATCAATACATAGAACAAAACAGATATGACTATGCCTGCGATTGAATAAGGAGCGCTTACACCCAAACCGTAGAATAGGGCCTGGCCCCGGTCTTGAAACTGCAAGAACCGTTTCCTGCCTTTCAGCTCCAATGCGGCCCGGTCGATGGCTGCGATGGATTTTCCCACCCGGATTTCCAGGCTTTGAAAATGCTCCTGGGTTTCAGTCAGAAACAGGGCTGACCAGTCATCGATCTCGTGACCATACTTGGCCGCATACTTACCCCTGGTCTGAGTAAGACGGTTGGGTTCCGGGCTATTCATCGCTGAAATTCTCTTTGAGTTCCTTTCTCAGTCTGAGCCTTGCGCCTGGTGGATAGTCTTTCAGCGAATAGCCATTGCGGATGCCGTCGAGAATCTGTCCTCCCAAAAGTGATGCTGGCTCAAAGTCGCCGAAGCGTCTCAGGTCAAGTCCGAGTGCGGTGCAGTTGTCTTCGAGCTCTTTGGACAAGCCTGGAAACTGATTAAAGCCAAAGAGGTTTTGCCATATCACGATCTCAAATTTCGACCTTAATGCTGCTCTCATCTTTTCCAGAAACTGTATGCTTGGCAGGTACGCTCCGCCACCACCGATGATGATATGGAATATGGCTTCAATGCCCAGCTCGTCACACCACTCCTTTAACTCGATATCACGAGTGATCAGTGCGGGCAACTGCTCGCTTTCCGGAGCCCCGAAATCCATATACACTTTCTCGAAGGGGCTTTCTACCAGACTTTCCACATAGCCAATGAATAGATCACGCATTAACCTTTCTCGATTGTCAAGCAGGGAGAAAGCCTCAAACCGATCTTGTCCCAGAAAAGCGAGTTGCCTGGATGAGGTTTTTGTTGAGCTGTCAAGGTCAACAAAAAGGGAAAAACTGTCCGCTTCCGAAAGCGCCCTCAGATAGGTATGCAGGCTTTTGCCTACGCCGCCTTTGGCCTGCACGATGAAATGAAATTGCTTCTTCATTGTTTGGTTGAATGCTTTGATTTGAACTTAAATTGGTCTTCTAGTTTGATTTCATCCGGATCGGTCACCTTGAAAGCGTCGGGTTGATTGCTTTCTGCGTATTGCGATTGATCCGGCTTACGTATTGCCTTTTCCACAGCCCTGTGAATCCGCTCAGTCTTTTTGTCCTTGAAATAAAACCGGCAGTAGCGCACATCTTCTGCTGTTATAAGCCCTGGCCTGCCCAATTTGGCGCTGATTATATCCGCGATCCTGGCGCGTGTCAGATTGGCAAAAAGGTCTTCTCGGAAAAGCTCAAATAGGGCCTCTCTGCGTTTTCGGTCTCTCTGTTCGAAGAGCTCGATTAACAGCTTCTCATCGATCATCATCCGAAGAAACCGTAGTTGCGGTCAACACTATACGACTGCCCTGTTGCGGGTGAAAAGAAGGATGATAGTCCAGGTAGCCGTAGCTGACCAGCTCCCGCAAACATTTGTGATAAGTCGCTCCGGATTTGATCCTGGAAAAGCCCATCAACTTTCTGCGGCTTGCATGAAACGGGAGTTGTCTGATGCCTTTGCTGTAATATAGAAGCGCGGTATAAAGGCTGATGTGGTAAGAGTTCAGCCGGTCATCGGATTTGACGGCCTCAAGTACCGCCATGTCCATGGCAGCACTTGCATCGGGGAGTCCTTTCATCGCTTAGAGCCGTTTTTGTTGAGCATGGCGGCGATGTCGCGCTGACTGTAAAAGAAGCATCCACCGATCTTTGTAAAGCGAAGGTGTCCCTGGATGCGAAGGTTCTGCAAGGTGCCCGGTGAAATGCTTAACATCTTTCTTACCTGGGCACTCCTAAGCCAAGTGCTATCCGTTGGCTTATCCTGCGAAAGGATTGATTTGAGCTCTGCAATGATTTCATTTTTCAGATTTTGCAGATCCTCCCTGGTGATCATCTCTACGTTCATTGTCCTGCAAGTTTATTGTGAAACGTCCCGACATAGTGTCTGCCGGTTGCTTGCAAAAATGAACTGGGGGAGGCTGATTCCAATGACCAAACTTAGCAGCTGGTCATCAGCAGCCTGGCTCTGGACTAGTCAGGATAATTTTAAAGAGCTGTAAACGCTCCGGGACCTCAATTTCTTTGCTTGTCTTTTCTTTCTGGACGGGAAAATAGTTACGAGCTGTCTCTATAGGGATCGGCTTCCGGTCATGCGTGAAATATTTACTTACCAGCTTGTACCAGGCGCTCTGTTCCTGAAAGTTGAAAAGCCTGCGCTCGTCAGGAAGCGTCAACTCTTGTAGTTGATGGATGAGGTGAACGAAAGTGGGGAGGTGCTTGTCGCGAATATCGATCTTGGTCTTTGTCTCATAACGACGAAGTGCGTCGAGTTGATCTTTGAGCTCGGTGATTTGCTGTCTAAGCCCAACGATTTCTTTGTTGTTTTCTGCAATAATGGCTTCTAGGGTTTGTGAGGAGCTCCACTGGTCGATCGAGTGGAGAAAGGTCTGGAATGTTCTTAGTCGCTCAGTCTGTTGTTTCGCGCGTAGTGCTTTCCGGGAAAACGGATCGATGAGCTTTAGTTGTGCAATCCGCGTTGAAACGATATCAGAAACGTAGCTGTGAAAATCACTCTCAATGCCTGAGGCATTTTGAAGGTAGTGGCGAAGATGGAAATCGTAAAAGTCAGAGAAATCGTCCTTTCTGAGCTCGTAAAGCTTTAAAAAGAAATGATTGTCGTGAAAAGAGCTCCTGATGAGCGGCGTACCAATCTCAAATTGATGCGGTTTGAAATTCCACGGATCACGGATTTTAAAATAGGAGTGTAGCATAGTTTTTAACCATAAGTTACATATTGATATGGATAAATACAAACAAAGTGAGCTGTAAGGAGGGCGGTTGTTGACGGCTTCAAGGAGATTTGAAGATCAGAAAATTTGATAGGCTTTGTCGAGTTTCCGATCACTTTCATTGCAATGAGATAGTTGGAAATTTTACAATCTCTGCTATTGGCTAGAAACACAGCCTTAGCTAGGCGATTCTGTTGGTCTGCTCGGGTTTATACGGCACATCTTTGAAGGACCGTCTGGGCTTTGCTTGGAGTATTTAAGCCTATTTAGTCTGAGAGCAGCATAAAGGCTTCCTGTGCGCTTGGCTTTTGAGAGTGAAAAGCCGGTAGGAGCCATTTTCTAAGTTTTCTTAAAATGATCTTTTGGGGAAAACATAATTTTTAATGGCAACTTGATTTTTGCAAGCCGCCCTTAAAACAAAATTCTGTCAAACTACCCCGGGCGGATACTTCTGAGAGTATTCTGTAATACTCCCCGTTTATCGATCGCTGCTTTGGGTGCTCGTTTTTGAAGCGCTTCGTTGGAATGGCCTCTTATAGTACTGAGTTCTTCAGGAAAGACATCGTTAGTTTAAGTATGCTTGCGGCATAATACTTCCTGTTTTTGATGCATTACGTGTCTGAGGTCCATCCGGAGTATTGAAATAGTTATAAACAAAGATTATATTCCCCAATTTTTAATTATATCAAGTTACTTGAAATGCCCTCTATATAGATGGGTGAGCGAATTTACTGGGCAGCAATAATCCTTCTGGCGGGAAAAGTGCTTGATGGAATAGTGCAAATTGAAGGGAAGTAGCAGCAGACTTTGTTAACAAAAAATCTAGTCATGACCAAGAGATAATGTAAGAGCTGATCTCAATAACTTAATTCATGAGTGTTACCGTTAAATAACATTTTTTGGTAGCTGCCTGCCTAGTCATTCTTTTGATGTATAGATTACAAACATGCAAATTTTAGAGCTTTCAGTAAAAATCATTATAATTAAACTGAAACTCTAACATTTATAAAATTTATTGTAGATGAAAATACGTCGAAAAGTGGCTACAGAGTTAACGGACGAACAGGTTTTGAGGGAATTTGTTCGGCGTTTCGAATGTGACGGAGCTGTTCTTATTTACCTGGATTCGGATGCAGAATTTGGTTTTGGACGTTGGGTAAATTCTGTTGGTAAGAATTGGGTAGATAATCTGTTTTCAAGGATTAAGCAACCAGTTTACTTGACAACTGAACACACTGAATCGGAAGGAGGAAAGAAAGTGAATCTATCAGTTAACTAAAAGATATGTACCAATCATATTCAACATTCATGAAAGGCGGTGGTGGCGCCAAAAAGACTTACACCAATAAGGTAACGAATCAAAAAAAAACTGAATCGTTAGGTTCCTCGGATAATTGCGCAAACGTACAAATTCAAGTTCTTTTATCTGATCCTCAGAGTAATGCGCTGCAAATTATTGATGAGGGCGATCTACTCCTCGTGAGGTTTTCGGCATCCAGTAATAGAGTGGAGGTGCTGAATTCGCAAGGAGAAGTATGTGGATTCGTCATCCATCCAAGATTAGACACCTTGATAAACTGTATACGGAATGGAGTCGTCTTTGAAGCCGTTGTTGAATTCGTGAGCCGGGTTTCCTGCACTGTTCTTATTCAACCCTACAGGAGATGAACGGATCTTTGACGGTAGTCGGTGGAACATATCTAGAAATTTGTACAGATCCGTACTGGTTCGAATTATATGGATCTGGGTTGCGAGGAGCTGCATCAATTTCGAATTTTGTCTCGGACATAAAATTATATAGTGTAATTGGTGAGGATATGGCCAAGGATGCAACTGCTATCTGTAAATCTTTCAATATTATTCCTGACTTTACTCAAATTAAAGACACGGTTTCTTTTAGCTACCACCATCCACTTTCAACGCCAATATCTTCTTATTCCGACTCGAGCGAAAGTCTTCATCTGACAGATGTGTCATCCGATAATGTCCTCTATTATGGGATGATAGAAGCAGATGTGTCTGTGAAAGGAGACTATGTTATTTACGATCCACAAAATTGGGCACCATTTGGTGACACGAAGTCAATAGCAAATCATCTTGCATTGGTTCTAAATAAGAACGAGGCACTCATGATCTCTGGTGGTGAAGAAGGTTCTAATCTACTGGAAATTGGTAGACAGTTGCAGGAGACGCAGAGGGCTGAGGTTGTAGTGATAAAAAATGGAGCACATGGAGCGCTGGTATTTGATAGTGCTAACATTTATGAGATTCCAATTTTCAAAACCGCCTCTGTATGGCCTATTGGATCCGGCGATATATTTTCTGCAGTTTTCGCGTGTAAGTGGGCTGTTGAAAGAGTCGGAGCCTATGAAGCAGCCTACACTGCTTCTACATATACTGCACAATATTGTGAAAGTAGAGTACTGCCGCTAGGAGAGCCAGAAAAGCGTTTGGCAATTAGTAAAAAACAAAAGCGACGAATTTATTTAGCTGGGCCTTTTTTCAATATGGCTCAAAGATGGCTTATAGATGAAGTGCGACGTTGTTTGCTCGAGTTTGGAAATGATGTGTTTTCACCCTATCATGATGTCGGCTTTGGCGAAACGAAGAGTGTGGCGGCAAGAGATCTCGAAGGATTGCGAAAATCAGATGTGATCTTGGCTATCTTAGATGGGTTGGATGCAGGCACACTTTTCGAAATTGGATACGCTAGGGCGCTAGATAAAAGAGTGATAATACTATCAGAGAGTGTTCATAAGGATGACTTATTAATGATGATAGGTTCCGACTGTGAGATTACAACCGATTTCTCTACAGCGATCTATCAGACTTCTTGGTGAGATGAGTACTGAAAGAAAACATGCCTATATTGTCCTTGGTTTAGGCTATGGAGACGAAGGCAAAGGCTTGACTACAGACTATCTGTGTCTAAATTCAAATAATCCATTAGTAGTCCGATTTAACGGGGGGCATCAAGCTGGTCACACTGTATCCACTTTGGATGGGAAGACACATGTGTTTTGTAACCTTGGTGCTGGAAGCTTTAGAGGTGTTCCCACTTACTGGTCTAATTTCTGTACTTTTTTTCCTGAAGGGGTATTAACAGAAATCAGTCATCTGCCGATAACCCCATCTCTAATAGTCGATTTACTTTGCCCGATCACTACACATTATGACATCTTATACAACAGGGCAGTCGAGGCATTTCGAAGTTCTGATAAGCATGGAAGCTGTGGTCTTGGATTTGGTGCAACTCTTGAAAGACAAACTTTCAAAGACCTTAGATTTGAAGTTCAAGATTTGGCTTCAATAAGAAAAGTACAGACAAAACTTGCTGCTATTCGACGTTATTACAGAAAGAAGATCCATCTCGAAACACATTTCTTGTTTGATGACTTTGATCACGATACGGCAGATGGAGAGTTTATCGACAGCATAATTACATTGGACGAACTAAAAAAGGCAGGTCAGCTCCGATTCGCGAGTGCAAAGGATGTTTTCGGCTCGGAGTGCTCTTGGGATACTCTCATATTTGAAGGAGCGCAAGGTATTATGCTGGATATGGATTTTGGTCTCTATCCAAATGTTACCCGAAGTAACACAACTTCTAGAAATGCGTTGGAAATCATTAGTCGTAACATTCCCTCCGAGATTGACATCGAAATATATTATATCACACGGTGCTATGCGACGAGGCACGGTGCCGGTCCTTTCAGAGAAAGCTTGGAATTAGTGCTTGTAAACGACACAAATGAAAGCAATGTTTGCAACGAGCACCAAGGCGCATTTAGGAAGGGTTATCTTGATTTGGCAAATCTCAATTATGCTTTGGCATCGGACAAATCCTTTTCTAACGATATTCCGAAGAGTCTTGTTATTACATGTTTAGATCAGTTAGATGGTGAAGAGATTAAGTATTACAAGAACCACAATTTGGAACAAACTCACTTTTTAGATTTTCCCCTTCTCCTTGATTGTGACTTTGAAAAGTATTTGGTTAGCCGGAGCCCAATTTCGGAAAAGTTGCTTACAATATTCTAAGGCGCCGCATATTTGCTATTTTTTTATATTTCTAACATTTTTGATAGGTTCCAAAATGAAAAAGAACACCAAAATCGCTTAAACGGAATTTTGAATGTTTGGCTTAATATTTTCTTGTGCATAGAGCAATAACCTTTGGCGCTAACTAGACGCTATTGGCTGATAATAATCTTGGGAGCAATTTTGGTTTACAAAACTTTCTAGATGCTAAAAAGGAAATTTTGATACTCTATGAGCAGTAGCAACTCATAAACAAAATATACAACCGTCTTGAAGACTCAACGTTGTAGACGGTGTAACTTAGTTAGTGGTACTTCACCGATTTGCCATGTTGATCCAATAAAAATATCATATACTTATGTAATTCGTATGCGCACGCCAATCGGCCAACTTGTTTGTATTTATTTAGCTGCTATTTATAACTGTTATCAGTACTTTCAAAAAATATCCAATTGACCGGAAACAAGATCCCTGAAAATTAGGGATTGTACTTCTTCAAATGACCTGCATTTTCTGACTTGTCTAATGAAATTAGTTTGATAAATCTTTTTCTGCCTATCCGTGGAATAGTATAGTTGGATGCCCTTATAAAGCCAATAATTGCTATATCCGATATAATAATCCAAATCGGTTCTAATAAACAGTTCGATAGGTATTTTTAATCCTCCGCTAAAAGTGCATAAAAAATGAGAAGTTAATCGGTTAATATGCCATGATTGTGAGTAGGCCGGGCCAAAATATATTTCAGATGGAATAACGCTAAAGTCCTTAAAGATTTGTTCGTATTTTTGCTTAGCAATTGTCGGAATCTGTCGAGATTCGGATAACTGAATGGTGAAGGCGATGCAGTCAGGTAGGATATATTTCAGAACCGATAGGTCATAAGGGTCGCTGATTGGACTTCCGTTCATTCTGGATTGAAATTGTCGGGAAAATTGGTGCAAGAATGCTTGAATATCCGAGTCGGAAACTTTATAATTTTCTTGAGCCTTAGGCTTTTTCTTACCTGTATGAAAAGCTGCGAGTTTACTTAAAATCGAAGATGCAGTTTTTATTCGGCTATAAATTTTCCAATTTTCCTTATATCCGCTCAGGAAATCACTCATAGTTTGGCTAAACTCTACATCAAGGACATTTAGCTGCGAATACTTGATGCCACACGCAGACTCATAGACCCAGTCCAGCTCATCCTTAAAGTTTTTCATCGTAGTAGGATAAGCAAGGCATATAGCGGCATCGCGCAAGCGAGATGCGATGTGGAAACCCGAGGACGAGTCATCAAGTCCAAGCCGGTAGGCTAATGGGATTGCAACTCGCCACACTTCTGGTATAACGGCCAGGTCATTGGTTTCCAGTTGCCGTAGTATTCCAACTAGATAATTTCTGACATCAGTGGAAGAATTTGCCTGCCGCAGCACTGCTCGGCAACCAACGGGGTCGATTGGGAAAGCGTCTTCAGTCTTAGAAACTAGCTCCCAAAGTTCAGTCATAACTTGTTAATTGTGGCAAACATATTTTCGAATGCCTGTCTACGCTGAGAGATTGCATTTTTTTCCGTAATCGTCATTTCGCCGTATGTTCTTGTTTGTCCATCAGGAATAAATATTGTATCCCACTGAAAATTACGATTTCCTTCCGGCTTATCAGCTATGAGTCCAGTGACAGAACACTCATCACTAAAGATTTTCTTTCCATTACAATAGCCTACCGTGCAGATTGCCTTCGCTGATCGAGGTCCAAGGGCAGTTACTATATTGCAAATGGTGCCTTCTAGCTTGTCCCAGAAGAGTTGCGTAAGTGTTCCTGGCATTGAGTTGAGGCAGTCAATCTCGAGGGAAGCGTGGTCAACTAATACTGGACCTCGTAGTTGCGAGAATGCTTCAACAGTTTTATGTCGTATAAGCCTGTCTCTGTCCAACGTCTGCAGCTCTCTTATATCGCATTTAAACTGTTCGATGTTATATCCGAAAGTTATGCCGATCTGTGCGACCTCCTCAACTTTATAAATATTGTTTGTCGCTAAGAATATTGTCTTCATAATTAATTTGCTTGGTTGACTAACTCTTGCATTAGACTAATTAGCGAATTTTGGGTATCGATCGGATCGAGAGAAATTACTTCGATATTTCTTGAATTCCTGCATATCGATTCAAATATTGGATTAGGTTTTGCCATTACAATATAAGCAAAGGGATCCTGCCTCTTTGTCAGCTTTTCGCGAGCCATAAGCTTTTGTAATTTGAACCACATATACCGAAGATTAAAATCTGATAAGCTGTATCCGACAAAGAGGAGAACGTTTCCAAGCATATCGGAGCGTAGCCTAATGTCGACTGGTGATTCGAAATCCAGGCGACCATAATAGCTACTTTCAGTGAAAATAAGTGTTTGTTCGCTTGATGTTAGATCGCCATGGAATTTAATTACTGAAGTTCTTTTAGGGTCGGCATTGATGAAATCGTTGAATGTCACAATTTTATTAATCTGTATACCGCGATGCGCAAAGGATCTTTCGATCAAACTGTCCCAATTAGTAGTATAGATGGTTTTAGCATGAAGTTGTGTAAGAAGTAAGTGCGCATCGGATTTCGATATATCTATGGTAGAGGAGTTAAAGCTCCGGTCAAGTTGGCTCTTTAGATCATTAAGGCCGTTGTTTTCAATAGAAAGAAACTCTGCTAGTTGAAGGAAATCCCCGTAAAGGTTCGCAATCTCTGGATCATACCCCATGAGGCCTGATATCTCATCTATTAGTTGCGACCAGGAGGGTAAATTAAATACTCGCGAAAATCCCGCGCCAATAAAGGGAATAATACGATGCGATTTTGCGGCATTAAGAAGAGGTTGTGGAATCGTCATATTGCATATCTTTTTATCGCTGACTCGAAAAGCCGTATAACTTCATCTGGATGCTTTTCAGTGGTGTCTATCACCTGACTCCATAGTCTCATGTTCAAATGAAAAAAATCATAGGCACTTCTATTATGCTCTATGTCATTTTCATTGTATAACGCTCGGCCTGGTTCATTTACAAGACGTCTATCTATTCTGCTTTGGAGGGTATTGAAATCTGCGGTTACCAAAACGGGTACGATTTCGATATTAAGCTCCTTCAGTTCTGAAAAGCAAATTTCCACAAGATCAAGGAGCGCTTTGCCCTTAGCTCCAATATATGCACAATTATCTAACGGACATCTATCGGTAAGTATCAATGAATGGCCATCCAACTTGGCTTTGATGATGGCGTTTGTCCAATAGGATATGTAAGTCCACTTGGAAACAAGGAGTCTATTGTCAAGCTGCATTGTGTTTAACTCCATGTACTTTTCTTCAAGAACAACGAAGGAATTAGCGAGTTCTTGCAAGGCAGTCGATTTCCCGGCAGCGCTGGGTCCCGCGAATGAAATTACTACTAGTCTTTTGTTCGCGCTATTCATCATTAATAAGACTATTAGTTTTCTCGGTCAAAATTTTAGAAGCTGCCGTCTGATTTTCTATAACTTCGTCAAGTGATCTGTGCCCGACAATGATTGACGAAGCTGCTGGATGCTGTAGTATGTGTGCAATGGCGTTATACCGCAATTCAGATGCGCCGCCGACTTTTTCTTTCAATAGAGCTACCTTCTTTAACGTCTCATTGACCTTCTGCGTACAATACCGTAGGTTCCAGGCCCAGTAATCATCTTCCGCCGGTAGGTCATGGATTGTATCATATTTGCCTGTTAAGTAGCCTCTCTTAAATGGGCCCCCGACAAGAATCCCAGTACCATGCTCTTCAGCCATCTTAAATATTGACTCACAATCATTCTCCAAAAGGTTGTACTGAAGCATAACCACATCGACGTTTTGAGTGAGGGCCATTTCTGCATGCCTTGGTTGTGCTTCAAAGCTGTACCCAATAAACCTTACTATCCCCAATTCCCGCAACGTCTCAAGAACAGTTAGGCCTATTCGATCCTTAATTTCCGCGATTGACGGTGCGTGAATGAGGCAGATATCTATATAGTCAGTTTCGAGTTGAGATAATGCTGCCTTGACCTGAGAAATTAGGTTTCGAGGGTCATATGCAGCCCGATGCGAGTACTCATCAATTTGGCCTATTTTAAGATTTATTATTATTTTTGAGCGGTCGTAGCCTTTAAAAGCCTTACCTAATAATTCAAGTGAATGGCTTCGGCGCTCGTTAATTTTTCCATGGTACAAACCGTAAACCACAGCTACGTCAAAGATATTTACTCCACTCGCAAAAGCGCTAGTCAAAAGCGAAATCGATTCATCCAAATGCATGCCTTTCCAGCGGCCACCACCAATTTGCCATGTACCAAAGCCTAAGACTGAGCAGTCCAAACCGGTTCTTCCAAGCTTTCTATATTCCATTCGCTAATTAGGGGAGGCTGATAGGAAAACATAATCCACTAAATATATGAATATCTATGTATGTCACCTAGAAGCAAATCGACATTATTTTCCTTAGTTATTCTGATCATTGCGAAATTAGCGCTCATATTTGTATAGCATCGAGGAAGTCCAGTTTTACAAGTTTAGTCGTAGGAGCGCTGCAACCCAGTTTCTTGACGTTTATCGCTAGTATCTTTAATGGTTTACGTCTTGAATATGTTCTGGATGAACCTTTATATTTTGATCAGCCATAAGACGCATTATTAGGGAGGCCAAAGACGAATTTCCTAAAGTGTGAGACGCCAAAGTACCAGTAGACACCGTACAGCTCAAGTAGATCATCACGTATTGAGCACTAAGGAGATTAACCGAGGCCCGGTTGACGCCTCGGCTTTTAAAAACGAGTGCTTCGACTTTAACGCCGGAGAATCTCTTTCAATCTTGCCATATCATCACTTATTTTCCTATCGACAATTTTCGCATACTGCTGAGTAGTCTTAATATTCCGATGCCCTAGCATCTTAGAAACGCTTTCAATCGGCACCCCATTTGTCAAAGTCACCGTAGTCGCAAAAGTATGCCGAGCCAAGTGAAACGTAATATTCTTCTTAATCCCACACAAATCCGCAATCTCCTTCAAATAGGAATTCATCTTCTGATTGGAAAGCACCGGCAGTACGCGATTCTCATTCTCACACTGCGGATGATCCTCATACTTCTCCATAATTTCCATAGCCATCGGCAGAATAGGTATCCGCGACGGAGTGTCAGTCTTCTGACGTTTAGTTGTAATCCACTTTCCTCCATCAATGCCCTCGGCAATCTCGGTCCGCTTCAATTTATATATATCCGCGTAGGCAAGTCCTGTGTAGCAACAGAACAGAAAGATATCCTTGACAAGACCTAGACGGCCGTCTCCCATATCTTTGTCCCATACTTTCTTCAGCTCGGCTTCGGTTAGTGCTTGTCGGTCTACCTCTCGCTTCGAAAATTTGAAAGCGTAGAACGGATCACGTAGGAGCCATCCTCTTTTAACACACAGAAGCACAATCTTCTTAAAGTTGGCCAAATACTTCATCGTAGTGTTATGGCTGACCTTCTTAACTGCTTTAAGCCAGAATTCATATTGTGATATGAATTCGTAGTCAAGCTTCCCGATTTCGAAATCTTCTGCCTGGTACTTCCATTTGATGAA